>CP053450.1:0-4123950 GCA_013285505.1 Planctomycetota bacterium
TCGACACCCGCGGCGACATGCTGCTGGTCTCCAACTTCACCGTCGCCGGCGAGACCGCCAAGGGCCGCCGCCCGAGCTTCACGCTCGCCATGAAGCCGCCCGAGGCCGAGGCCGCGTTCGACGCCCTCGCCGAGGCCGTGCGCGCAGGGTGTGCCCGTGCAGACCGGCGTCTTCGGCGCCCACATGCACGTGCACATCCAGAACGACGGGCCGGTGACGCTGATCGTCGACTCCCGCGCCGGCTAGCACCCCGCGTCAGACGACCGGCGGGCTCTTGGCGGTGAACACCACGTAGCCGACGTACGCCAGGTAGGCCGCCAGCAGCACCGCGCCTTCGACGCGCCCCATGTGCTTGCGTGTGAGCACCATCGCCCACGCCAGCCCCGAGACGCCCAGCATCACCACCGCGTCGATCCGCACCACCTCGCCGGGCACGATGATCGGCCTGACCAGCGATGTCGCGCCCACCACACAGAGCGTGTTGAACACGTTCGAGCCGATGACGTTGCCCAGGAGCAATTCGGTCTGCTTCTTCCTGGCGGCGCTGATCGCGGTCGCCAGCTCGGGCAGTGAGGTTCCCAACGCGACCATCGTCAGACCGATGACCACCTCCGACACACCCAGCGTCCGGGCGATCGAGACCGAGCTGCGGACCAGCAGCTCCGCGCCCGCGGTCAGGCCGACGATCCCGATCATCACCATCAACGCGTGCCGAACCCACCACCGCGGCGTGTGCGTCTTGGCGAGCTCTTCCTCAAACTCCTGGGCCTCTTCCTCGTCGAGCATCTCGACCATCGCGATCTTCTTGCCGCGACGCGACGCGGCGTAGGCGTCCCACGTATAAAGCACCACGCCCGCCAGCAGCACCGCCCCCTCCACCCGGCTGATCACGCCGCCGAACATCGCGCCCCAGCCGATCGCCATGACCAGCAGCATCAGCGGGATCTCTTTCCGCCGCACCGAGCGCGCGCTCACGATCGGGAACAGCACCGCCCCGACACCCAGGATCAGCCCGATGTTGGCGATATTCGACCCAACCACCGCCCCGAGCGCGAGCTGGTTGACCAGCGGCTGCTCCGCCGTCGTGCGAATACTCGCGCCCACACCCGCCGCCAGCTCCGGCGCGCTGGTGCCAAAGGCGACAACCGTCAGCCCCACCACCAAGTGCGGCACGCCGAGCCCCTCGGCCAGCAGCGCGGCGTGCTCCACCAGCCAGTCCGCCCCCTTGACGAGCAGATAGACACCGACCACAAACAACACTATGGCAAGCCAGGTCGACATCCCGCCCCTCGTCCCCTCCTATCGCGAACGGGGCAGGACCCCGAACCGCTCGGGCACCCGGGGCACAAGCACGATCACCATCCGCGCGTCGCCCGATTCTTCCGGCGCGGTCAGGTTGGTCAGCAGCACATCACCGAGCGTCGGGCGCGACAACCGCCGGCGGACCGAACACGGTCTGCGCCGCCAGGTCCGACTCGGGCCGGCCCGGCGCCGGCTCGCTCCAGTCGGCGTCGGGCGCTCTCGGCAACGATCACGATCGCGTGCTCGCCCGACGAGCGACACGCCAACACCAGCCGGTCAAAGGCGATACCCCGCGCACCGGGCTCGCCGCTCGAGACCGAGTCTTCAAAGAGCATGCCCAGCGACTCGTCGTGCGCCTGCCGCGGGATCCGCAGCTCCGGCATCAGCTCGATCTGCAGCACCGAGCCGACCCCCGCCTGATCGTTCAGCAGGCCGGCGCTCGGCATCGCCCAACACCGCGCCATCATCCGCAGCCGCCCGGGCCCGAGCCCAACCACACCGCTGTCGAGACGGATCGGCCGCTCGCCCGCAAGCGTCGGACCCTTGACGACCTCGACCCACTCCGGCAGCATGCCGAGCCACTCCCGGTTGATCGGCCCCATCGTCGGCAGCTGGGCGCGAACCCAATCCAGCCGATCCAGCGGCACCTCGACGACCCGCAGGCCGTTCTCCCGCCACCGGGCCACCTGACGCGCATCCGCGCTGGCCGGCGGATCAAACTCGCCAAGCACCGCCGCGAGCAGGCCCGGCCGCCCCTCGATCGCCCAGAGCCGCGCCTCGAGCCCCTCCTCAGCACCACGGACCACCGGGGACAGATCGACCTCGGCCTCCGGAGCAACGGTCTCGACCTGCGCCGAGCCGCACCCGGCCAGGCTACAGACCACGCACGCGGCCACCGGGCCGGCCAGGGCCGAACAGATCGCACGCGGGATGGAGACTCTTGCCGCCATGGGTTCCGATGATAAGCGCCGGACTCCCGGCCGAGCGGCGGGGCCGCGAGTGCCGGGTTCTCCCCCGGCGGGACGCCCTGTGCGTGGCCTACGCCGGATCGAACGTGTTGATCCTGTCCAGCAGCGCCCGCACCAGGCCGAACTTGTACCGGGTGTGTGTAAAGACGATTCGCGGCAGATCGAGATTGGTTTCCTCGCCGTCCAGCGGGCCCGACTTGGCGATCTTGCCCGACTTGACCAACACCCCGAACTCGTCGTTGAGGCTCTCGACGTCCTCGTCCCGCAGCTCGTGCTTGACGCGGATGACCAGCTCGTCGCGCACGTACCGCGACGAGTGGTAGTTGCGGTAGAACTGGTTGATGTGCTCCACGGCGTGCTCGGGGGTCGGGGCGATGTAGTAGAGGTTCAGGTCCTCGGCGCTGATCATCTCGCGCTCGAGCAGTGTGTCGCGGGCGAAGCTGTCGAAGTGCTGCCAGTAGCTCCGCACGCCCGGCTTGTTCTCGCCCTCGACCAGCACGATCGGCATCATCGCGGCCTTGCCGGTCTGCACCAGCGTCAGCGTCTCGAACAGCTCGTCCATCGTGCCGAAGCCGCCGGGGAAGAGCACCACCGCGTCGGCGTGGAACAGGAACATCAGCTTCCGCGTGAAGAAGTAGCGGAAGTGGATCAGCTTCTGATCGCCCGCGATGATGTCGTTGGCGGTCGTCTCAAACGGCAACCGGATGGCCACGCCGAAGCTCGCGTCGCGCCCCGGCCCGACGTGCCCGGCCTTCATGATCCCGTCGCCCGCGCCGGTGATGACCATCCACCCGGCCCGCGCGATCTGCGTGCCGAAGTCCACCGCCGCGGTGTAGTCCGGGTGCGACTCGGGCGTGCGCGCCGAGCCGAAGATCGTGCACTTCATCGCGTCGGGATACCCGGCGAACACGCGGAACGCGTAGCGCAGCTCCTTGATCGCCGAGCTCATCAGCTTCAGCTCGCCCGTGTCACGCCCGTCGGGCAACAGCTTGAGACACGCCGTCACCGCCTCGCGCACCAGCTTGCGGTCGAACCGCTCCGGCATCTCCTGCGCCACCGTCTCGATCAGCCCGTTGATCGCTTCCTGCACCTCCGGGTCGTCGGCGCGCTTCTGCCGGGGCTCCTCCGGCGGAGCGCCCTCCATGATGATCGGTTCCTGCGGCTGGATGTCGGTCCGCCGGCTGTGCGGGATCTCGTGTTCTTCGCTCACGCTGCGTCTCCTCGGCTCTGCTCGGGCCGCGCTCCAAAACCGGAACTCTCTTGGGGCATAGAGGTTAGCGCCCCCAGCCCTCGTCCGATCCGCTCGGGCGCGGGGCACGCCACTCCCGCCGCTCCGACTCGCGGCTCTGCCGCTCGATATCCAGCATCCGCCGCTCCTCGTCGGTCAGATCGTCGCCGATCACGCCCGCCAGCATCCGACGCGTACGCGTGAACTGCTGGGTCGAAACCCGAGGGTCGCCCACGGTCCCGCCAACCCGGGTCATGATCAGCTCGTCCCGCAGCCGCTCCAGAATGCGGCTGACCACCGGCAGGCGGGCCGTCGCGCGCGAGCTGAACCGAAGATCCAGACGCAGATCGGGCAGCCACATCTGCCCGTACCCGAAGATCTCCACGCTCTGGGCGAACACACCGAGACGCTCGAACACCATGCGGTCGCCGTCGAGGATGAACACCGCCTCGCCGAAGTCCAGCGGGTCGTTCCGCGGCACCTGCAGGTTGCTCACCTCGATCAGCGGCAGCAGCAACGGCAGGCGCAGCACCCGGGCACCCTGACCCCCGCCCACCAGCACCCGCCCCCTGCCGCGCCGAGACGCCGCGTCACCCAGTGTGCCCGTCACGCTCAACCCCGCGTCCACGATCCCCCGCGCCTCGGCGTCGGGACGGTCGGGTGCCAGCGTCTCCTCCTCGGCCGCGCGCGCAATCCCGGCGGTGTGCTCCCAGTCGGCGAGCAGCTCGCCGAGAGGCACGCCCGAGGCACGGAACTCGGCCTCGTACGTCGCGTCACCCTCCGTGTGCAGGATCGCCGATCCCGACAGGCGGCCGCCGTGGACGTTCGCCCTGATCGCCGGCACAAGCACGGTCCGCGAGGTCGGGTCGCTGGTCACCCGTGTCGCAGCATTGTCGAACCGCACGCCCGCAGCCTGGCCCTCGTCCAGCACGATGCCGATGCCGAAGTTGCTGAGCGCGGTGCCCGGCTCACTCCGCGACTCAAAGTCGAGATAGCCCGACGCGTCGCTGACCCGCACGCCGACCTCCGCCGTTGCGCGCGCAAAGACCACGCGCCCCGAGGCCGCGTGCACCGGCCCGCCGCTCTCAGACGACGACACCCGCAGCACGATGTTGTCCGCCTCGATGGGCCCCTCGACGTCGAACGCCAGCGCCTCGAGCGCCTCGCGCAGCTCCGTGGGCAGCAGGGCCTCGACCTCCGGCGTCAGCCCGCGCTCCGACCCACCGTCGATAGTCCCCTCGACGATCACCGCGCCCGAGCCCGCCAGGTCCCACCGGCCGCGCAGGTCCGCCCACCACCCGTCGCCGACGACGCGCATCGTCTCCACCGTGCCGCCGGTGTCGTCGAGCGTGATGATGCCGGCCACCTCCTCGGCCGTGACTCTCTGATCCGCGATCGTCATCTCGAACCGGTGCGGCTTGATCTCGCCCGTCACCCGCGGCCGCTCCCGATCGGCGCCGCCGACCACCCGAAGGTCCGCGTCAAACCTGCCCGCCACCTCCGCCGACTCGATCGTGCCGCGGAGCCCCTCGGGCATCATCGTGGAGGCGACGGTCGCACCAGCCGCCGACCGGACCCGCATGTCGCGCAGCCCGAGCGTCAGCGCATCACCCGCCCCCCAGGCCCTGGAGACAGGGGCCACGCCGGAGACCAGCACCCGGCTGGGCGGGTCACCGTCGAGCCGCGATCAGGGCCGACCACGCGTCGAACCTCGCCTCGGCGACGTCCAGCCGCCGAGAGCGTGATCGCCCCCTCGGACCCGGTGATGCCGAACCGGCCGGCCTCGGCGTCGAACTGCAGGCCGTCGCACTCCCGGACCTCGACGTCCAGGCGGTCCAGGCGGCCGCCGACCGCCGCGTCGCCCGCCGCCACGACGCGCACGTCGATACCACCCGAGGGCCGCCGCTGCACGCGGAGGTCCTGCAATCGGTCGGCCAGCTCCGGCGCCACAACCGAGACGAGGTCCTCGATCGCGATGCCGACGTCCGGCACTCCCGCCTCGACCTCCGCCTCGAACGGCTGGGCCGACTCGCCGAACTCCATGGTCGCGGCAACCCTGAGCGTGCCCGGCCGGACGATGCCGCCCTCGGGCGCGCGCGCAGCCACGTTCGATCGGAGCTGGATCTCGAGCCGCCGCTCGCTGATCTGCAACCCCCCGACCACGTCCTGGAGGGCCATCGGCATCGCTTCGGCCTCTCCGGCACGACGGGGGAACGCGGACATCGCGTCGATGGCAACCTCGATGTCGTAGCCGAGCTCGCCGTCCTCGCGCGGGCCGATCAGCGCGGTGCAGTCGATCGTGCCCTGCACGCCCAGCCGCTCGAGCACCTCGCGCGGGGACCGCGGGTCAATCTCCCGATCGAGCCCGCCGGGCAGCGCCGCCAGAAGCAGCTCGTCGGCGGGGACGCCTTCGGCATCGATCCGCAGCGCGACGCCGCTCTCGCCGGGCTTGGAGAGATCGACGCTCGCCACCAGCCCCGCAAGGCCGCCGGAGAGCCCCTGGAACGAGCCGCCGGAGAACGTCGCCCGATTACCCTCGATCTCGATCACGACATCGCGGGCGACGATCGGCAGCGGGAAGGGCTCGGGCACCATGCCGAGCGTGTCAAACCGGACCTCGATGCGCTCTTCATATTCGCTGTCGTCGCCGGGTGCGCGGTACACATCGACGACGGCCGATCCGACACCGCCCAGGGCGAACTCCCGCCCCGGCCCCTGCTCGCCGGGTGCACGGACCAGGTCCATCTCCCGGAGCCGTTCGTACGACTCCTCGTGGCACAGCGTCCGCACGACGGCACGGCGCTGCTCGCCCATCGCCGCGAGCAGCGTCTCGTCGAGCGGCACGTTGTCGATGGTGACACGAAGCTTGACCTCGGCGCCGGAACGTGGCGGGATGATCGTCCCGGAGGCGTGCAGCTTGGCGCCGCTCGGCGCCACGCCCTCGATCGAGACGATCTCGATCCCCGCCTCGTCGAACCTCGCCAGGCCGGACATGTTGCCGAACGCGTAGGGGAACCCCTCAAAGGCCGCGCTGCCGTCGCGGAACGCGAGTTCGCCGTTCACGCGGATCTTGCCCGGGCCCGCGGCCGTGGGCGGGCCACGCTGCACGACCACCCTCGCATCCACGGTGGCGGTCGGGTTGGAGAAATCGGCGAGCCGGCGCTTCACGATGCCCGGCGCCAGCGGCAGGATCTCCGGGTTGCTCTCGAGCGCGAAGCCCTTGGTCTCCACGACGCATCGGAAGGGCGAGTCCGCCCGCAGGCCGTCGTACCGCATCTTCACTGTCGAGGGCAGGTCCCCCAGAGTGCCGCGAAGGTCCGCGGTCGTGGTGGTGCCCCCGAACTCGATCTTCCCCTGCACGTTTCGCAGGCGGACCATCTGGTCGCGGCTGGCGGGCCGGCCCTCGGCGTCGAACGGCAGGTTCAGCGACACCCCGTCCAGCTCGATGACGCCGGTCGTGGAGCCGTCCGATGCCATCCGGAGCGAGGCCTTGGGGATACCTCCCTGGATCCGCAGCAGGCCGAAGATCTCGCGGAACTGCTCGGGGATGTGCTGCGGCTCCCATCTGGCAAGATCGAGCCCGTCCAGCTCGAGCGCGATGCCGTCGGCGGTCACCAACCCGGTGAGGCTGAGCCCCGAACCGCCGGCCCCGGAGACTGTGCCCTCGCGGAACGCCAGCGCGTAGCCCCCGGCCGTTCCCTCGGTGGGCTGGGCCGCACCCTCGATCGCGAACTCACGGAGCAGCGCGAACTTGCCGGCGGCGTGCTCGCCGAACTCGACGACGCCCTCGTGGACCACCACCCGAGGCGGAGCCACCACCTCGCCCCCGTCGGAGGTGGGCACGCGCAGCTCGGCGAGGTTGATCGCGCCCGAAGTCTTCTCGCGGCTCACGCGCAGGCGGGGGCGGGTCAGCACCAGCTCGTCGAACTCGCCGCTGCCGGAGAGCAGGGCCGCCCAGCTGCCGGTGATCTCCAGCCGCTCGGCCTGGAACAGCTCGCCGGCCGGTCCGCCGACGCCGGGCACGCGGATCTTCAGCCCCTCGGCCACGATGCTCGCGTCTGACCCGATCGTCAGGGACGACGCCGAGACCTCTGCCCCCAGGGCCTCGCCGGCCCGGGCGAGCACGTAGGACGCCGCCCACCCCGAACGCAACGCGATCACGGGCAGGGCGAGCACCACCACGAGGAGCACCAGCGCGGCGACGGTCCACCGGCGCCACCTTCGGCGTCGGATGCTCTTCCCGGCTTTCTGTTCACGGTTTCGTGCCATGGGACGCCTCGCACGCTGCTGCGTACCAATGGTAGTGGCACAACCCGTCGGACACCGATGGACATCCCCGGGGCCCCTCATCCTCCCCAGGGGTCCGATCGGTCGTAACACACCGCCCCATGGACCACCTGCTTGATCCATTTCTTCTTGAGCGGCCCTGCCTCCTGGCGGTGGCTGCGCCCCGGGAGGTCGAGGCGGTGCTCGGCGCGGTCGGGGCCCGGTCGGTCGGCGTCCCGGCGCCGTGGGCGACGGCGGTGTGCGGCTCGAGGCTCCACGTGGTGCGGACCGGGGTGGGCAAGGCCAATGCTGCGGGCGCGGTTGCGCGCGCGCTGGTGATGCACGACTATGCCGCGGTGGTGAGCCTTGGCATCGCGGGCGCGCTGCCGCACGAGAGTCCGCTGGTGGTCGGGCAGTCGCTGCTGGCCGATCCGTGCATCCTGGCCGACGAGGGGCTCGGCACACCGGCCGGCTTTGTGTCGCAGAGCGAGATGGGCTTCCCGACCCACGAGGGGTTGGGTGAGCGGTTTGGTGCGGACGCGGCGCTCGTCGGGGTGCTCTCGGGTGTGGTGGACCGTATCGGACCGTGCGCGACGGTCTCGACCTGCTCGGGGACCGACGCGCTGGCCCGGGCGGTCGCGGCCCGGACCGGGGCGCTGGCCGAGGACATGGAGAGTGGTGCGGTCGGGCTGGTCGCCGCCCGTCTGGCGGTGCCGTTTGCGGGCCTGCGGGTGGTGAGCAACCGAACCGGGGACCGCGAGCGGCAGGGGTGGGACCTCAAGACGGCCCTGTCGCGTCTGGCTGCGCTGGCCGCCTCGTTGTAGCGATCAAGTCCGGTTGTGCCGCCTGAATCGATCGGGCGGCCTGCGTGCATCGGCCCGGTCGTCCGGATGGGTGATCTGGGGCGTCGGTGCGTCCGGCGCAGGCCCCGGCCACTCTCAACCCGGCCACAACTCCCGCCGATGAGCCAGAGGACCAACGCCCCGACGGGGGCGGCACGGCGAGGGGTGGAGAGCACGATGGGCCTGATCAACCGCAAGCGAGTTACCAACGCCGCCATTCAACGCGCCCTGGGTGCGCCGATCGGCATCGACTTTGGGACCGGAGCTCTCAAGGTGCTGCAGCTCAGCGGGGAGGGGCCTTACTCGCTCGTCGCCGCGGGGTGTGTGGAGACCCCGCGCAACCTGCTGGCCGACCCCCGCCAACGCCTGGAGTTCCAGTTCGAGTCGCTTCCGAAGCTGGTGGGAGAGCTCCCACTGAAGGGCCGCCGGGCGGTGTGCTCGATCCCGGTCTCGCTTACCTTCTGCAAGCACGCGCAGTTCCCGAGGCAGGACGGCATGCCGGCCGAGGTGCTCGCCGACACCATGCTGACCGAGCAGCTCGGGCGCGACGCGTCCACGCTGATCCGCAGGCTGATCGAGGTGCCGACGCCCGGGCGAGTGACGAACAAGTCTGAGTACATCTGCATCGCCACGGGGCGTGAGGTGGTGGACAAGCTGATGAAGGCGATGCGGGCGTCCAAGCTCGAGGTCGTGGGCATCCACTCTGAGTTCGAGGCGGCGCTGCGGGCATTCCAGGGCGCGAACCAGCGCACCGCCGACCAGCACCGCGCGACGCTGTACCTGGACATCGGCACGGGCAACACGCAGTGCTTCATCGGGCACGGGCGCGACCTGGTCTTTGCGAGGACCATCGAGGTCGGCGGCTTTGCGCTCGACAACTGTCTGGCCACCGACATCGCCTGCTCTGTCGAGCAGGCCCACAAGGCGAGGCTGGCGATGGCCGACCTGGTTGGATGCGGGAAGCCCGCGCCGGCCGCGGCACCGGTCAGCCGGGCCACGGTGGCTGAACCGGACGACGCCGGCGGCGTGGCCGTCGCTGACGACCGCCGCTCGGGCGAGGACCACACCGGTGAGGCGCTCTCGACGCAGGACGCCCCTCCCGTGGCGGCACCGACGAGCCACGCGCTCCGCGAGATGCTCGAGATCCTGACCGACGAAACGAACATGGGTATCCGCTACCACGACGCGATGTTCCCGGACACACGGGTCTCGGAGATCGTGTTCATCGGCGGCGAGTCGCGGCACCGGGCGCTGTGCCAGCACCTGGCCAAGTCGCTCCGCCTCTCGGCCAAGGTCTCCGACCCCTTCGGCAAGCTCGAGCGTTCGGGCAGCGAGCGAACCGTCGGCTTCGACGCCGCCTCGCCCCAGCCCGGCTGGACCGTCCCCGTCGGCCTCTGCCAGAGCCCGACCGACCTGTAGACCGGGAGAGAGATCCACGATGCGCAAGTTCCCCTGGCCATCCGAGACAGCCTCGAGCACGTTCCTGCCCCGTGAGTACGTCAAGGGCAAGCAGGAGCTGCGGTTCGTCGCGATGACCGTCAGCCTCTTCGTGATCGTCATGCTGGCGGTGGTCGGGGCGTTCCTGGTCACCAACCGTCGCTGGTCCAGCGTACGCGAGCAGCAGCAGGTCATCGCGACCGAGTACGAGTCCGAGGCCACGAAGCTCGAACAGCTCAAGACGCTCGAGGCTCAGCGCGAGGAGATGCTCTCGAAGGCACGGATCACGACCGCGCTGCTCGAGACCGCGCCGCGGTCTGTGCTGCTGGCCGAGCTGGTCACGGCGCTGCCCGAGGACGCGACGCTCATCCACGTCGCCCTGCAGAGCAAGCGGATCAAGCAGGCCCCGCCCGCCGCGGCCTCGGACGCGGCCAAGAAGGCCAAGTCGCGGAGCAAGAGCAAGAAGGACGAGCCGGCTAGGACGCCGATCATCCTGCCGCCCAAGTTTGAGTACACGCTCAAGATCACCGGCGTCGCGCCGACCAACAACGATGTTGCCGACTACCTGCGCAGGCTGCAGGACTCGCCGCTGCTCCGGAGCGTCGAGCTGATCTTCATCGAGAAGACCAAGCTCGAGGGCCTGGAATTGCGTCGGTTCGAGCTGGTCGCGCAGCTTCCTGACGATGCCGACGCCCGCAAGGTTGAGCAGGCCCAGGAGTTTGACCTCGACATGGCCATGGTGCCCGGACAGGAGGACCGCCCGTGAAGCTCGGACCCCGTGAAATCGCCGTGCTGGCGTTGGTGCTCGCGATCCCCGTCGCGAGCTACCTGCTGGTCTTCGCCCCTCAGAACCGCGACATCGTCGCGGCCCAGCTCGAGATCACGCACAAGCGCGAGATGCTCACGTCCCTGCGCACGGAGACCGCCCGCAACGACGACCTCGCGCAGGCCAACTCGAACATCGGCACCCGCATCGAAGAGATCGAGGACCGCCTGCCGAGCACCATGGAGCTGGACAACATCATCCGCCAGATCTCCGACCTCGCGGTCACCTCCGGCCTCAGCTCTCCGACGCTGACCAGCGGCAAGCCGATCGAGGCGGGCACCTACTGGGAGCAGCCCCTCACCGTGACGACCACGGGCAACTTCAACGGCTACTACCGCTTCCTGCAGAAACTCGAGCGCATGCCGCGGATCACGCGCATCCCGGACTTCGACCTCCTGCGCGACCCCAAGATCGACGGCGACGTGGCGATCGAATTCACCCTGAGCATCTTCTTCCAGGACGACAAGTCATGAGCAACCCGAACGACATCTCCTCCGACGACGCTGTCCTCGACGCCTCGCCCCAGGGCTCCGAGGGCCGTCGCGAGGGCGCGGCACCGCTGCTGCTGCAGGACATGCAGTTTACGGAAGAGGCCATGAGCATCTCGGTCGGGAGCGGGCGGTCCCGCTCGGCGATGGTCGCGGCTTTCGTGATCGTCGCGGCGGTGGGCTCGCTGTTTGCTATGCGGCAGCTCGGCCTCGGCCCGGCGCTCTCGCTGGCCGATGTCGCGGTGGAGTACACGCCCGAGGAGACGGCCAAGGCCGGGATCGCCTCGGGCAAGGTGCTCGCCGACCTCGAGCGGAGCCGTCGCGCCGTTCAGGTGCCGCAGGAGAACATCACCAAGGACCCGTTCGAGCTCAACGCCGACAAGGGCGTGGACACCTCGCCGAAGATCGACGCCGACCTGGCGATGCGCGCCGAGATGGAACGCCAGCGTGCGGCGCGTGAGGCCCGGGCCAAGGAGATCGATTCGGCTCTCGGCGGCCTCTCGCTTCAGAGCGTGATGCTCGGCTCCAAGCCGGTCGCCCGCATCAACGGCGAGATCTACCGCGTCGGCATGACGATCGCGGACTACTTCATCATCACCGCGATCGAGGGCCGCGAGGTCACGCTGTTTGCCGACGACCAGACGTACACCCTCTCGATCGACTCGTCTCCCTCGAAGCGGCCGGGGTCGCGACGCAACCGCTAACAGAATAGAGCACGGCGTTGGCCAAGCACCGAATCGATGAACTGCTCCAGCGGACCCCCGAACGACGCACACCGCCGTCGAGTCGTCCCGCGCGCACGGAGGAGCCCGACGAGGTGATCTACAGCCCGCTGCCGGACATGCCGGGCGCACCAGAGCACCGCGCGCCCACGCGCCGAGCCGGCCGGGTCCGATGTGGAGCCCGAGACGCAGCCCGAGACGCAGCCCGAGGCAGAGCCCGGCACCCCTGTCGCGGTGCATCCGTCTGAGGACCCGGACTCGATCTTCGAGTACGCGCCCGACGCTGACGAGTTGGACGAGGCCTCGGAATCGCCCGGGCTGGCCCAGCTCCTCCGTGAGGGCGCCGGCGTCTCCGGCGAGACGATCTCCGAGGCCGAGAAGATCGCCAAGCAGACGCCGGGCCGGACGCTCGTGGACATCCTGCTCGAGCGCGGGGCCGACGAGGACGCGGTGCAGGCGGCGGTCGCCAAGCACGCCGGGCTGCCCTTTGAACGCATCGATCTGGAGGCGGGGCTCGACGGCGGGTTTGACGGCCGGCTGCTCCAGCGCCTGACGCCTGAGTTCTGCAAGCTCAACGGCGTGATGCCCCTCCGCACCGAGGGCAGCCGCGTGGTCGTCGGCTCGGTCAAGCCCGACAACGTCTTCATCCTCGACGAGGTCAAGAGCCGCCTGGGCGTGCCCAGCATCAAGCTCGTCATCGTGACCTGGTTCGACATCCGCGGGGCGCTCGAGATCATCGGCGAGGACTCGACCGAGGACTCCACCGCCGATCTCTCGAGCATTCTGGAAGACGTGGACGAATCGGACGTCGCCGTCGCCGAGATCGGTGCCGACGACGCGGTCGATCTCGAGCAGCAGGCCGGTGAGAGCCCGGTCATCCGGTATGTCAACTACATCATCCAGACCGCTATCAAGGAGGGCGCCAGCGATATCCACGTCGAGCCCGCCGAGAAGAAGCTGAAGGTGAGGTTCCGCATCGACGGCGTGCTGTTTGAGATGCTCAACCCGCCCGCCTCGATGTCGGCCGCGATCACCAGCCGCCTGAAGATCATGGCGAACCTGGACATCTCCGAACGCCGCATCCCGCAGGACGGGCGTATCCGCTGCACCGTGCAGGGTCGCAAGCTCGACCTGCGTGTCTCGACCCTGCCCAACGGGCACGGCGAGAAGACGGTCATGCGAATCCTGGACACCCGCTCGATCAACGTGCAGCTCGAGGACCTGGGCTTCGACCCCAGCACGCTCGAGATCTGGTCCAACCAGATCAAGTCGCCGCACGGCATTCTGTTGGTCACCGGGCCGACCGGCTCGGGTAAGACGACCACGCTCTACTCCTCACTCCGCCAGCTCGACAAGAACAAGCTCAACATCTCGACGGTCGAGGACCCGGTCGAGTATCACCTCGACGGCATCACCCAGACCCAGATGCACGAGAAGATCGGGATGACCTTCGGCAAGGCGCTCAAGGCCCTGCTGCGTCAGGACCCCGACGTGATCATGCTCGGTGAGATCCGCGACATGGAGACCGCCCACACGGCGGTGCAGGCGGCGCTCACCGGTCACCTGGTGCTCTCGACGCTCCACACCAACGACGCGCCCAGCTCGATCACGCGGCTGGTGAACATCGGGCTCGAGCCGTTCCTGGTCGGGGCCGCGGTCAACGCGGTGCTCGCCCAGCGGCTGGTGCGTCGGCTCTGCCCGCACTGCAAGACGCACGAGCCGCCCAGCGAAGAAATGGGCGAATATCTCCAGATGCAGGGCATCGACGCGGAGACGGTGTGGACGCCGCAGGGGTGCGATCGGTGCCGCAACACCGGCTATGCCGGGCGTGTCGGCATCTACGAGATGCTCGCCGTGGACGACCAGGTCCGCGACATCATCGCGCGGAACCCCAACGTCGCCGAGTTCCGCAAGCTGTGCGTCGATCGGGGCATGGTCACGCTCCGCGGCGACGGCCTCCGCAAGGTCAAACAAGGCCTGACCACCATCCAGGAAATCTTCCGCGTCACCGAAGCGGCGATCTGAGCCAACCCCGGAGCACACTATGCGTACCGCCAGAACATGCCGTCACCTCCTGATCGCCGCAGCGACCATCCTGATCCCGGCCGCCGCGTTCGCGCAGACGACCACCCCTCCGCCGGCAACCGCCCCTCCGCCGGCAGCCGAACAGGCCGCGGTCCAGGCCACAGGTCAGGCTGAGGGACAGGCCGCACCGGAGGATGCATCCGGCGCAGCCGAGCAGGCCGATGCTGCCACGGCGGAGGGCGCGGCGGACGCCGCCGCCGCGCCGTACGCCGGGACCAACATGATCGCCCGCTGGATGCGCGCCATCGGCGGCCGCATCTGCATGGGCCCCAGGCTCGACGTGAACACCCGCGTCTCGCGCCCCAACCCCAACGACGCGGCGCAGGGCTGGCGGGTCTCCGTGCCGACCTTCGCGCTCGCCCGGATGTCCGCCCCCCCGAAGCGTGCCACACGACCGACGCCCTCGGAGCAGGTCAACGAGGCGGGTTCGGAGCAGGTGCTCGCCACCGGCGAGGGCTCGACCGAGATCCCCGACTGACCACGCCGGCTGACGGTATCCTCGCCGCTCCTCGACCTCGAAGGAGCAGCGCATGCCCGATTCACCCACGCCGATCACCCCCTGTGACCGAAACGCACAGGCCTACTGGCACGCCAATATCCGTGCCGTGATCCTGCTGCTGCTGGTCTGGGCGGCCGTCTCGTTCGGGTTCGGCATCCTGTTCGCCGACTGGCTCAACCAGTTCCGGCTGCCCGGCTCCGGCTTCCCGCTCGGGTTCTGGTTCGCCCAGCAGGGCTCGATCTACACGTTCGTCGTGCTGATCTTCGTCTACGTCTGGATCATGCGGCGACTCGACCGCAAGTTCGGTGTGGAAGAAGGCACCCCCCCACCGCCCGCGCAGGGGGGCGACGCATGACTATCCAGGCGTGGACCTTCGTCATCGTCGGGCTCAGCTTCGCCCTCTACATCGGCATCGCGATCCGCACCCGCGCCAAGTCCACCGGCGACTTCTACGTCGCGGGCAAGGGCGTGCACCCGGTCGCCAACGGCATGGCCACCGCCGCCGACTGGATGTCCGCGGCCTCGTTCATCTCGATGGCCGGCATCATCTCCTTCGCCGGATACGACGGCTCGGTCTACCTCATGGGCTGGACCGGCGGCTACGTCCTGCTCGCCCTGCTCTTGGCCCCATACCTCCGCAAGTTCGGCAAGTTCACCGTGCCCGACTTCGTCGGCGACCGCTACTACTCGCAGTTCGCACGGCTCGTCGCGGTGCTCTGCGCCATTTTCATCAGCTTCACCTACGTCGCGGGGCAGATGCGCGGCGTCGGAGTCGTCTTCAGCCGGTTCCTCGAGGTGGACATCACCCTCGGCGTCCTCATCGGCATGGGGCTGGTCTTCTTCTACGCCGTGCTCGGCGGCATGAAGGGTATCACCTACACCCAGGTCGCCCAGTACTGCGTCCTGATCTTCGCCTTCATGGTGCCGGCGATCTTCATCAGCATCATGCTGACCAACAACCCGATCCCGCAGCTCGGCTTCGGCGGCCAGCTCGCGGGCGATCTGGGCTCGCAGATCGCGGCGGGAGAGCAGGTCCACCTGCTCGACAAGCTCGACGGCCTGCACAAAGAACTCGGTTTCGCGGCCTACACCGACGGCTCCAAGCCCGTCATCGACGTGTTCTGCATCACCCTCGCTCTCATGGTCGGCACCGCGGGACTGCCGCACGTGATCATCCGGTTCTACACCGTGCCCAAGGTCCGCGACGCCCGCATCAGCGCCGGCTGGGCGCTGCTCTTTATCGCCATCCTGTACACCTCGGCCCCGGCGGTCGCGGCGTTTGCGCGCACAAACCTGATCGCCTCGACCGAGGGGGCCTACTACAACCCGTCCTCGATCGAGCAGATCGCCGACCCCACGGAGCGAGAGGCCGCCCGGGCCATCCCGAGCTGGTTTGCCAACTGGGAGGACACCGGCCTGCTCGCCTGGGCCGACAAGAACGGCGATGGCCGCGTGCAATACCGCAAGGGAGCCGCGTTTGACGGCAAGCCGGACTTCGTGACCGAGGCGGACATGGCCGCGGACGTCTACACGAGCCTGACCGGTCCCTCCGGCGAGCGGCTCATCAAGAACACGCTCAACCCCACCAACGACAACGAGCTCTACATCGACCGCGACATCATGGTGCTGGCCAACCCCGAGATCGCCCGGCTGCCCAACTGGGTGGTCGGCCTCGTCGCGGCCGGCGGTCTGGCCGCCGCGGCTCTCGACGGCGGCCGGGCTGCTGCTGGTCGTCTCGACCGCCATCAGCCACGACCTGCTCAAGCGCGGCTTCAAGCCGAATATCACCGAGAAGCAGGAACTGACCGCCGCCCGCATCGCGGCCGCGGTCGCAGTGGTGGCCGCCGGGTACCTCGGCATCAACCCGCCGGGATTCGTCGCCGAGGTCGTCGCGTTCGCCTTCGGCCTCGCGGCCTCCAGCTTCTTCCCGGCCATCCTCCTCGGCATCTTCGTCAAACGCGCCACCCGCGAGGGCGTCGTCGCCGGCATGATCGCGGGCATCACCTTCACCACCGGCTACATCCTCATGTACCAGTTCGACTTCGCCCCGCTCAACGCCATTCTCGCCGGGCTGTCCGGCTGGGAGCCCGGCATGGACAAGAAGGGCTACTACCTTCTCGGCATCTCCCCCGCCGGCATCGGCGCGGTCGGCATGGCGATCAACTTCGTCGTCTCCTTCATCGGCAGCATGCTCAGCCCCGAACCCCCGGCCGAGGTGCAGGAACTGGTCGAGCGGATCCGGGTGCCCGGCGGCGCGGGCGAGGCACACGAGATGCAGGTGCCGCCGATGTAAAGACGCGGCTACCGATCCCAGTCGTAGTACCCACCATCGTCCCACTCCGCCGGGTCCGGCGACCATGTGTGTGTATCGATAACAATCTCACGCCCCACATACGTCTGGATCCCCGTGGGTCGGATCAGCTCGCCCAGCGTCGGGCGCAGGACAACCTGGCAGGGCCCGTGCTCAATTCCCTCCACCACGCCGCCGATCATCTCCCAGGGCGTCCCGGCGGGAACATACAGCCAGCCCAGATCCCACTCCCGCTCCCCCTGCCTGAGGATGACATCCGCCGAAACCGTGTGGTCCGGCGGAGGCAATTGAATGTGCAAATACGCGAGGTCTCCCGCGGTTGACCGCCACACCATCGTCCCGCCCCAGCGCACCGGGGGCTTGAGCACCTCTTCACGCGGCGCCGCTTGGTCCGCACGCGGCATGCCTGCCGCGGGGTCCGCAGCAACCACCTCCATTGTTGTGCGCAGCGGGATACGGATCTCGATCGTCGGCGAGTCCAACGGACCAAGCCTCGCCGGGTCCGCGAAGGACGTTGCGAGCATCCCCGCAGACCCCCGCTCCTCCAACTCATAGATGCGCATCACAAGATCAACTGTGACCTCATACGAGCCCGGTACACGGGGAGCCATGAGCCACCAGCGAAGCTGCGATTGGCCTCCCCCTATGCCGTTCCACGCGCGGAGTGACTGATGCCCCGGCACAACCGGGCGCACATGCCGGCCTACGTGCACCAAGCCCGCACTCTCCCCCGTCGGTTCGACCGAGCATGCAACACGGGTCCCCATCTGTGTCGTCACACCCAGGGGGATCTCCACCCGCACCGCATCCCCCGCAGCAACAGGCTGCCCGCCTGCCACGACCAATCGCGGGCGCACACCAGCCCGGAAGTACCGCTCGACCAGATCCAGCGGAATCCGCCCTTGCGCCGCTTCACGCTGAAACGCGTGGTAGAAAGAGTCGTACCGTGCCAGACCCGCCCGCGCTGACGCGATCACCGACTCGGCAAGCCGGGTCCTGATCTCCGAGTCAGCCGGCGCATTCCGAAAGATCATCCCAAGTGAGTCCGCGAACGTATCGACCGCGGTGCCCGGGCTCTCGCTCATCAGGTCAACCAAACCGTCAAGCATCACCAGCCCGACCGGATCACTCGTCGATGCCGACTCCAGCCTCGCCAACATCCGTCTGTACTGCGGGCTCGAATACGAAACCGGCCCGAGCATGCCCGACGCCATCGCCTGCATGGCTTTGTACCCATTCTTCGTGCTCAGACGACCGACCACGATCCCTGCCATGTCCGCGTGGGCCGGATTTGACGCGGACGTCGATTCGAGATCGTTCAGCAACCACCCCGTCGGTTTGAGGTATTGGACCACACGCCGGGACTGAGAGGACCCCGCCACCACCGCCGGAAACAGCACCGTGCCCCCCAACAGCAGCAGCACCAGTGACCCGATCACCATCGGTGCATGTCGACGGCGTTTCCCGAACGCCACCGCTCCAGGCTCTGTCAGGTCCTTCCCGCACTCCGGACATACCGGGACCGCGGCGTCCACGTCGTACTCACACACCACGCACACCGGATCGGTGCTGACCCGAATCCCCCGCCACCCGGTACGAAGCATGCGACACCCGGAGACCGTCAACAACAGTCCTATCACCATCGCGAGCAACCAGAGTCCCATCCCACGATCGTACCGCAAACTCGCCTTCTGCCCAAGGTATCATCCTGCTATGGCGGTCCTCCTCCTCGTCCACTGGAAACCCCACGAGATCGACACCGAACTCGCCCGCCTGGGCAAGCACCACACCGTCACCGTCGAGTCCGAGAAGGGCGGCAATTGGATCCGCGATCTCAAGAAGCGCCCGCCGGACGCCGTCCTCGTCGACCTCTCCCGCCTGCCCTCCCACGGCCGCGAGGTGGGCAACTTCCTCCGCACGCAGAAGGCCACACGCACCACGCCCCTCATCTTCATCGGCGGCGAGCCCAACAAGGTCGCGCGCACAAGGCAGCTCCTCCCCGACGCCCACTACTGCACCTGGCGCACCGTCCGCGGCACCATCACCCGCGCGCTCAAGAGCCCGCCCAAGGCCCCCGCCGTCCCGGGCGTCTTCGCGGGCTACTCCGGCACGCCGCTACCCAAAAAGCTCGGCATCAAGCCCGGCTCCACGCTCACCCTCCTCGGCGCGCCGGACAACTTCACCGACACCCTCGGCTCGCTCCCCGACGATGTCACGATCAAAACCTCCGCCCGTGGCACCACCGACGTCGCGGTCCTCTTCGTGACCTCCCGCGCCGTGCTGGACAGGAAGTGGTCCGCCGCGGCGCGCGCGATCGACGACACCGGCCGCCTCTGGGTCGCGTGGCCCAAGAAGGCCTCCGGCATCGAGATCGACCTCACGCAGCAGGACATCCGCGAGTTCGGCCTCGACGCCGGGCTGGTTGACTTCAAGATCTGCGCGATCGACGACACCTGGTCGGGATTGGCCTTCACCACACGCAAAAACACATCGCGCAGGCCCCCCGCCCGCTGAGCCGGCGCCTCAGACCCCCGGCCGGCCGCTATTCTGTCGGTATGACCACCGAACACAGCTCCGGCATCGAATCCGCCCTCCACGAGAACCGCACCTTCCCCCCGCCCAGCGCCGCCTCGCTGGGCATGCCCTCGTGGCACATCGCCTCGATGGACGACTACCGCGCCACGCACCAGCGCTCCATCGACGACCCCGAGGGCTTCTGGGGCGAGATCGCCAGCGAGCTGCACTGGTTCTCGCCGTGGAGCAAAGTGCTCGAGTGGGACGCCCCCGACGCCAGGTGGTTCGTCGGCGCCACCACCAACATCTGCTACAACTGCGTGGACCGACAGATCGACTCCGGCCACGGCGACGACATGGGCGCTCGTCTGGGAGGGAGAGCCGCTGATCGCCAAGGGGGCGCACGCCCGCGAGCCCGCGGCCACCGCCCCGGAGATCCGCGCGCTCACCTACCACGACCTCAGGCGCGAGACGGCCAAGTGCGCCAACGCCCTCAAAGCCCTCGGCGTCAAGAAGGGCGACGTCGTCACCATCTACATGGGCATGGTGCCCGAGCTGGCTATCGCGATGCTCGCCTGCGCGCGCATCGGCGCGGTGCATTCGATCATCTTCGGCGGCTTCAGCTCGCAGGCCATCGTGGACCGCGTGAGGGACGCCAAGAGCAAGACCATCATCACCTGCGACGGCGCGTGGCGCCGCGGCAAGGTCGTCCCGCTCAAGGACAACGTCGATGCGGCGTGCGACGAACTCAACCGGACCCCCGACGCCGTTGACTCGGTGGTCGTCCTCAAACGCTGCCACAACGCGATCACCCACCACGCGATGCGCGACCACGACTGGGCCGAGATCACCGCGGCCGCGAGCGACGACTGCCCGTGTGAGCCGATGGACGCCGAGGACATGCTCTTCCTGCTCTACACCTCCGGCTCGACCGGCAAGCCCAAGGGCATCCTCCACACCACCGGCGGCTACATGGTCTACACCTACCTGACCAGCAAGCTCACCTTCAACCTCGTCCCCGACGCCGGGCAGCTCTACTGGTGCACGGCCGACATCGGCTGGGTGACGGGTCACTCCTACATCGTCTACGGCCTGCTGCCCAACCGCGTCCCCACGCTCATGTACGAGGGGGCACCCAACCACCCGCACGAGGACCGCTTCTGGGACATCGTCGAACGCCACAAGGTCACGCAGTTCTACACCGCCCCCACCGCCATCCGCGCGTTCATGAAGTGGGGCGACGAGCATGTGAGAAAGCACGACCTCTCCAGCCTCAAGGTGCTCGGCACCGTCGGTGAGCCGATCAACCCGGAGGCGTGGATGTGGTACCACCGCGTCATCGGCGGCGAGCGGTGCCCGATCGTGGACACCTGGTGGCAGACCGAGACCGGCGGCCACATGATCACGCCGCTGCCCGGCGCGACGCCCACCACCCCGGGCTCCTGCACGCTCCCCTTCTTCGGCATCGACGCGGCCATCCTCGACGAGGAGGGCAACGAGCAGCCCGCCAACACCGGCGGCCTGCTGGCCATCCGCAAGCCGTGGCCCTCGATGCTCCGCGGCATCTACAACGACCGCGAGCGATTCATCGACACCTACTGGTCGGCGTTCGCCGTTGAGGGGAATACCCCCACCAACTGCCCGAGCCCCTACTACCTCGCCGGCGACAGCTCCCGCCGCGACGAGCACGGCTATTTCTGGATCATGGGGCGGATCGACGACGTCATCAACGTCAGCGGCCACCGGCTGGGCACGATGGAGGTCGAGAGCGCCCTGGTCTCGCACGACGCGGTCGTCGAGGCGGCGGTCGTGGGCATGCCGCACGAGATCAAGGGCACCGGCATCGCGGCGTTCGTGACGCTGGCCCCCCACCACACCCCGGCCGATGCTGCGGCCGCCGACGCACTCAAGGCCGATATGCGCGCGCACGTCGGCGAAGAGATCGGCGCCATCGCCAAGCCCGACACCATCCGCTTCACCGACGCCCTGCCCAAGACCCGCTCGGGCAAGATCATGCGGCGGCTGCTCCGCTCGATCGCCTCGGGTGAGGAGAGCACCAACCAGGACACCACAACGCTGGAGGACTTCTCGGTGCTGGCGAAGCTGAAAGAGGGCGAGGAGGGCTGAGCCCCGCGAACGGGGCAGGGGCCGGGGCGGCAGCGTGTGGGTGAATCCCTCAAATAGATAGCGGGCCAAGATTCTGCGGGTTTGCCTTGTTGGGGGCCGGGGATCTCGGTATGGTGGGCGATCCACCGGCCGGCGTTCGTCGGCTTCACGTTTGAGGAGAAAAATATGAAACGTACCGCTCTCGCCGCCAGCGTCGTCCTCTGCGCATCCGGGCTTGCCCAAGCGCAGGTGCAGTCAGGCCCCAGTGCCTTTGTTGAGATTCAGGGCTCCATGGAGTTCTCGGGCCGCGTGATCGTCCGCCCGTGGCAGGCCGAAGCGCTCGCCGAGCGGGGCATGGACCACCGCGCGATGCGGGCGATGAACCAGGCGGCCCTCGCCGAGCTGGCCAAGTACCAGGAGTACTCCTACGAGCCGCTGGTCGATCACTACATGATCTTCGTCCCCGCGGGGATGGGCGAGAACGAGTTCATCGCGCAGCTCCTGGCGACGGGGCTGTACGAGTTTGTTGAGCCCGATTGGACGCTCTACCCCATCGGCTGCCCTGACGACACGTACTTCAGCGCCCAGTGGCACCACGACGCCGCGCACCTCGACTCGTGCGCCGCGTGGGATATCCACTCCGGCAACTCCTCGGTCACCGTCGGCATCTGCGACACCGGCATCGAGACGACCCATCCCGATTTCCAGCTGCACCGCCAGCTCGGCTACAACGCGGTCGATCGGCTCTGGGAGAACCAGGGCGGCAACATCGGCGCGGTCCACTGGCACGGCACCGGCACGACCGGCTGTGCGGCCGCAAACGGCGACAACGCCACCGGCGTGGCCGGCACGGGCTGGAACCTCAGCCACCGCATGATGCGGGTGTCCAACAGCTCCGGCGGGTCGGCGAGCCTCAGCGATCTCGTCCACGCCGCGCTTACCTCCGTGCAGGCCGGCGACCGGGTCGCCAACGTTTCCTACTCCGGCGTCAACTCCAGCAGCGTGCGCTCGACCGCGACCCAGATCAAGAGCCTCGGCGGCCTGCTCACGTGGTCGGCCGGCAACGACGGCGCCAACCTCAACTGGGGCGACCGCGACAACGACGATGTCATCGTCGTCGGTGCCACCGCCGAGGGCGATGCGCTCGCTGGCTTCAGTGCCTACGGCGCATCGGTTGACCTGGTCGCACCCGGCGACAGCGTCGCCACCACCTACACCGGCGCGAGCTACGCCTATGTCAGTGGCACCAGCTTCTCGGCACCCATGACCGCCGGGCTCATCGGCCTGATCTGGTCCTACAACCCCAGCCTGACCCCCGACGAGGTCGAGGCCATCCTCAAGGCCGGGTGCGACGACCTCGGCTCGGGCGGCACGGACAACACCTACGGGCACGGGCGGATCAACTCGCTGCAGTCGCTCCTGCTCGCCGGCGGCGATCCCGGCAACACCCCGCCCACCGTCACGATCTCCAGCCCCTCCAACAACGCGACCTTCACCCAGGGCGACAGCGTGACCTTCACCGGCTCGGCCAACGACGCCGAGGACGGCAACATCAACGCGAGCATCATCTGGACCAGCAACCTTGATGGCGCGATCGGTTCGGGCGCGAGCTTCTCCACCTCGACGCTCAGCGTCGGCACCCACACCGTGACCGCCGACGCGACCGACTCCGACGGCGCCAGCGGCGACGACACGGTCACCGTGATCGTCGATCCGCCCCAGGGCACCGTCCCCGCCGCCCCGGACGGCGTCTCGGCGACCAACCTGACCAACCGCTACGCCCGCGTGGACTGGAACGACAACTCCAACAACGAGACCAGCTTCGAGATCCAGCGCGAGAAGTACAACTCGCGGCGGAACCAGTGGCGCAGCACCACCACGATTACCGGCATCGCGGCCAACTCCACCAGCTACACCGACCGAGCCGGCACCGGCACCTACCGCTACCGCGTCCGCGCGAGCAACGGCTCGGGCGACTCGGCATGGTCGGCGTGGGCCGAGGTCAACGTCACCCGCCGCTGATCAACGCGGCCGGAACATTCTGATGTCCCTCTCCGGGGGCGCTAGCGAGAGCCGGTGCCCCCGCTTTCGTTAGCAGACCCGCGGAGATGGCGAGCGGCTTCAGTCCCGCCGCACCTCTTCCAGCATCGTCCGCATCTCGCTGACACGCTCAGACTCAGCCTCGTAGAGGTTCTGCGTCTCCGCCGGGTCGGCTGCGAGGTTGTAGAGTTGCCCATCGGGCGCATCGTCCGCGACCTCGACCCGCGTCCAACCGCCCGAGCCCTTCGCCTCGATCAGCTTCCAGTCGCCCTGTCTGATCGCGAACCTGCCGCCCGATGAGTGCATCACCAGCGTCTCGCGCACCGACGCCGCGGGGTCCCGCAGCATCGCCAGCATGCTCTGCGCATCCGGCGCTGCGCCCTCGGGCAGACCCACCCCCGCCGCCTCGGACAGCGTTGCCATCAGGTCGATCGTGCCCGCGAGATGGCCGTTGACCGAGCCCGCGGGCACCCGCCCCGGCCACCGCACGATCAGCGGCACGCGGTGCCCGCCCTCGAAGATGTCGGCCTTGGTCCCCCGCCACGGCCCGCTCGGCCTGTGGCCGAACAACCGCTCGACCGCGCTCACCTGCGCCCCACTCCGGGCTCCGCAGGTGCGGGTCGCCCGCCCGCCCGGGAGAGCCGTTGTCGCTGGTGAAGATCACGATCGTCTCGCCGGTGATGCCCGCCCGATCGACCGCCGCGAGCACGGCCCCGACCAGCGCATCCACCTCGCAGACCAGGTCGCCGTAGTCGCCCGCGCCGCTCATGCCGGCAAACTCCTCGTTGGGCACGATCGGCGTGTGCGGCGCTGTCAGCGGCAAGTAGAGAAAGAACGGCCGATCCGGCTCGCGCTCGGCGTGCGTCTCGATGTAGCCCACGGCCCGGTCACGCAACTCCGGCAGAATATCGTGCAGGTCCCATCCATCCTGGATCAGACCCGGCCGGCCGTAGACCGCTTCGGGCTTGGGGCGGTCCGGCACCGCGCCGAGCACCCGGTCGTTCTCGACATAGCAGTACGGCGGGAAGTTCGGCACGTCTGTCCCGAAGTAGGAATCAAACCCCACCGTCAGCGGCCCCTCCGTGATCGGCCCCGCCAGATCGATCTGGGCCTGGTCGTACTGCAGATCCCAGAACAGCGGCAGCACCCCGCCCTCGTGCGTCGCCCACCGCATGCCCAGGTGCCACTTGCCGATGCACGCGGTCGCGTAGCCGGCTTCCGACAGCAGCCCCGCCAGCGTGACCCGGCCCGGCTCGATCAGCGGCGCGTTGTAGGGCCCGAGCACCTGGCTCTTCATGCGGGTCCGCCACGCGTACCGCCCGGTGAGAATCCCGTACCGCGTCGGCGTGCATACGGCGCTCGGCGAGTGCGCATCGGTGAACCGCATCCCCGCCGCAGCCAGCGCGTTGATGTGCGGCGTCGGGATCTTGGACGTCGACGCGTAGCAGGTCAGATCGCCCCATCCGAGATCGTCGGCGAGGATGAGCACGACATTCGGCGGGCCGCCCCGCGCCGTTGCTGTCCAGCAGAAAACCGCCAACACGACAACCAGCAACACTCGATTCACGCTCGCTCCGATCCGCTATTTACCGGCGCAGCCGCGGCCGGGCACCGAATCGGCCCGTCACCGCGCCCGCCCTCGCAGCATACCCCTAGACTCCCGCCAGACACCCGTTCCGGGCGGCGGCAAGGCCCGCGCAGCCCCCTCCCAACCCACACCGACCCTCACGCAGGAGCCCCCATGCGCTTCCAACTCACCACCTCCAAGGGCGACATCGTCATCGAACTCGACGCCGAGAACGCCCCCGAGTCCACCGCCAACTTCGCCCAGTACGTCGCCGACGGCCACTACGACGGCACCATCTTCCACCGCGTCATCGACGGCTTCATGATCCAGGGCGGCGGCTTCACGCCCGACATGAAGCAGAAGCCCACCCGCGGCGGCATCCCCAACGAGTGGCAGAACGGCCTGAAGAACCTCACCGGCACCATCGCCATGGCCCGCCTCGGCGGCGACGCCAACTCGGCCACCAGCCAGTTCTTCATCAACGTCAACGACAACCACTTCCTCGACACGCCGCAGCCGGACGGTGCGGCGTACGCCGTCTTCGGCAAGGTCACCGAGGGCATGGACGTGGTCAACGCCATCAAGAACGTCCGCACCGGCAACAAGGGCGGCCACGGCGACGTGCCGCTGGAGACAGTGGTGATCGAGAAGGCCGAGCGATTGGACGGCTGAGGACTACCGCCAACTCCGCTTCAAGGCGTCACTGCACCAATAGTAACTCGCCCAACAGTGTTTTGCGGTCACACGGACTGATGGGCCTACCCCAACACAAAGTTGGGCCTTCCGGCAGTGCCGCAAGCATATCTTCCCACAAACGCCACGTGTGAAGAATCAGCACCCAGCAGACCAATCATTGAGGTAGGCTATAAAGTCCTGTGTGTTGATTGTATTGTCTGCATTCCAATCGGAAATCGGATCTTGAACAGTCCAGTAATTTAAGTACAACAAGAAGTCTCGAGTATCTAGCATTCCATCCGTGTTTAGGTCAGCACGGCAGATAATCCCGTTGACTTCATAAACAAATGCAGCCCCCACCACGGTCCCATTTTCGTAATTCAGTGGAGCACCTATCACGACCGTGCCACTGTCGATCCCAATCGACAGTCCAAACCACTCCGCCGCCGCCCCGTTGCTAGGTATGGCCTTCGCAATCTGCTCTCCCGTTGTTTGGCGGAAGAGATACGCCGACGCAATACCAGACCCACTGTTGTATCTCGGTGCTCCGGCAGCAATGATTCCGCTGTCAATCGCTACGGACCAACCGAGTTGGTCGCCCGGGGCCCCATCTTTCGCGACGAGTTTGCCAATCAGTTCGCCGCTGCTTATCTCGAATAGGTATATGGAACCAGAATCAGCGCCTGTGTCGTCGTCCTTTCTCGCGCCTACAACAAGTACACCCTCACCGATCGCAACTGAGTATCCAAACTCGTCTCCGGCTGCGCCATCCGGGGCGAACACCTGTGCGACCTGTTCGCCAGTCGCTCGGTCAAAGAGGTAGACCGACCCAGAGCCATCGCCACGGTCGTCCCGAAGCCGAGACCCCACGGCAATCACACCGCTCCCGACGGCTACCGACCAGCCGAACTGATCTTGATATGCCCCGTTGGCTGGGTTCAGCCTGAACAACTCGGCTCCGGAGACTGCATCAAACAGGTAGACGGCACCAACCTCAATGCCCCAACTATCTTGGGCATAGGGAGCGCCAACCGCGACCACATGGTCATCGATCGCAATTGCATGACCATATCCCTTCCCGTGCCAACCATCACTCGGAATCAGTTGCGACCGCAACGTACCAGTTACAGCATCGAAGAGGTAAGCAATTCCGGGGCCACCAAACTGGGTTGAGAAACCGCTTATCGCTACCACTCCGGCATCAATTGCGACGGAACGGCCGAGCCTGATTCTCGATGCATCCCCTACCGGGAGCAGTTTGGCAACCCTAGTGCCCGTTGCTGCATCAAACACATACGCCGAGCCCGATTGGAAGCCCCGATCATCGTCGTAGGGTCCTCCGACGACCAATAATCCCCCGTCCGCGTCAACCGCGGACCCGAACCACTGGCCCGCGATACCATCGCTGGGGATTATCTTCAAGTCCTCGATAATCACTTGGCCTGCGGCCGAATCCGCTACCATGCATACGCCAGCAAACAAGACCGCGCCTACGACCTGACCTCTTCGGTTGAGCATGATCGCGCCTCCTAAGCGCCTCGCGAACACTAGTACTCTGCACTATATCAATCCCCTGTGGGTGCTACAAGAGAATCTCTGTAATGAATATGGGTGATACTGCTGACCGAACTGCGACATTTGCAGTCGGCAAAGTTGAGCTCTATTGTGCCACTAGTGGCTTGTCCACCAGTGCGACTGCCCCGCTGCGGGTGGACAAGCGAAGCCGCCACGCGGATAGGGATTGTCGGCGGCACCTCCCGTCGGCGCCGTGCCGCGCGGTTGGGATGTTGTGCCCCTCGAATGACTGAAAGCACAACCGACGGAATCGCGTTCGATCGGCGGGAGGAACTTTCGGCGTCCCGCCACACGGACACAATGGGAGGACGCCCATGCCATCGCCAGACCCCAAACCGCTGTACTACACCTTCGGCAACCACATGCACTGGGTCGATATGCAGTGGCTCTGGGGCTACGGCGTGCTGCCCGGGTGTGTCGCCGACATGCTGCATCTCTGCCGCGAGACCGGTGCGAAGGGATGCGTGAATTTCGACGCCATCGGCTACGAGAAGATGGCCGCGGAGTGTCCCGAAGCGCTGGCCAATCTGCGGGAGGCCGTGCAGGCCGGCACCGTCGAGCCGGTCGGCTGTTCCTACGGCCAGCCCTACGGCCTGTTTCACGGCGGCGAGAGCAACATCCGGCAGTTCACCTATGGCGCGCGCTCAACGCGGCGCCTGCTCGGCGTGCGCCCGCGGACCTTCTGGGAGGAGGAGTTCTACTTCTTCCCCCAACTGCCGCAGATCCTCACCTCCTGCGGCTACACCGGCGCGAACCTCTTCTTCCAGTGGACATGGCACACGCCCGAGGTCCCCAAAGAGCTGCACAACCTCATCCTGTGGGAAGGCGCCGACGGCACCCGCATCCCCACCCTTCCCCGCAACACGCTCAACGTTCACCAGTGGCCGGAGGACTTCGACGGCCTGCTCGACCAGGGGCTGATCAACGACCTCGACAACCCGGCGATCGTCCAGTGGCTCGAGCTCATGCCCAGCAAGGACTGGATGTGCCGGAGCGAGGTGCTGCTGCCGCGGCTCAAGGAGCTCTTCGCCGATCCGCGCTTCGACGTGCGCGCGCGCACCTGCGCCGAGATGATCGCCGAGTTCCAACCCACAGAGCCCGAAGCGCAAGCGAGGAGCCTCTCCGACTCAGACGACACAACCACCCAGCCTCCTATCCCCGTCCGCCACTACACCATGGACCAGGTCTGGCACGGCATGACGCTCGGCAAGAACGCCGACCGCCACCCCCGCCGCAGCCGCGAGGTCGAGCACGAGATCCTCGCCGCCGAATCCCTTGCCGCCCTGGCCGGCCTCTTCGGCCGCCCGTACGCGAGCTGGGATGTCTATCCCACCTGGGAACTCGACGAGGCCTGGCGAGAACTCCTCGCCGCCCAGCACCACGACAATCATGAGTGTGAGGGGTTGTGCGGGTTTGTGGCGGACGCCCAGATAAACAAGGCGAATCAGCATGCGCTCGAAGTGTTTGAGCGGACCCGGGCGCACATCCAACAACGGGCGAACCAACGGACCATCGAGAACGCGCTGGGGTGGTCTCGGACGGTCCGCGTGGAAAGCCCTGACGATGGGCGATCGGCCGAGCCGGCTCTGGTGCGACTCCCGCCGTTCGGCTTCGTCACCGCCGCATGCGGCACGGTCCCGATCGCCCGGCCCGCTGTCTCTGAACACGAGCACCACCTGACTCTCGCAAGAGGCGACCTCGCCGTCGAGATCAACACCGAGCGAGGAGTCATCCACGATCTCAGAAAAGGGTGCTTCCCCGACGGAGTTCTGCAACAGGGGTGCCCGATCTTCGACCTGCGCCAAGTCGTCGAAGGCGAGCCTCGATCCCTGCCGGCGGTGGAGACTCTCAATATTGAGGACGACAGAGTCTGGCTTGAATTCCAACCCGACACGCTCCGAGACGACGAGTCGCCCCGCGTCGGGCTGGAGATGGAGCCCCGCGGCCTCCGGGCCGCGATCGACCTCACGCCAGATGCCTCCGGCATCGACCTCTGGATGACGGGCATCGATCAGCTCACCCGCCCCGACCCCGGCTTCGGCGGGGCCCTCCGCATGCCCGTGCGCGTCGCGTTCCCCATTCACGAGATCCGGGCCGACACGGCCTACGCGGTCTCGGCGTGCAAGGGCTCACCCCGCGTCAGCCGCAAATACCCGAAGGGCGACTGGATGACCTCGCCCCAGTGGTTCGAGTACCCCGAGGGCTCAATCACCGCGCACTCGTTCATCGATCTCGTTAACTCACAGGGCAACGGCCTCCTCGTCCTGCACAACGGCTCCCAGCAGTGGTTCACCGCTGAGACCGGCGTCGATGTCATCCTCAACGCGTACTGCCCGTGGGACGAGGCCCGCTACGACCCCGGCTTCCAAAACGATCCCTCGTTCCGCTTCATTCCGCACGGCCCACTGCGCGACGTTGACAGGATCCGACTCGCCCGAGAGTTTGCCGACTCGCGCGGCGGGCAGATGCCGAAGCTCTTCGACCTTGCCGTCGAAGCTGTCCCCGTCGGCGGCGGCGACCGCTCCCAATCACCCCCCATCCCCGACACCTTCGGCGCCCTCGAGGTCACCAACGCCCCCGGCGTCCTCGCCCACGCCTTCTTCCGCGAGTCACCCAAGTCCGGCGAGCACCTGCCCGACTGGGCCGGACACCGCATGCACGCCGAGTCGGACGGCGCGTGCTCCCACCCCTACGCAGTCCGCCTCGTCGAGTGGAACGGTGAGGCCGCCGAGGTTGTCCTCAAGTTCCCCGGGACAGTGACCGGTGCCGCCAAGACCAACTGCATGGGCGAGTGCGGCGACTGGCCCATCGGCACCGCCCCGGCCGACGCCCCGCCCCACCTCCGCGACACCGGCTGGCTCGCCCCCGAGCCGGCAACCCCGCCCGACTGGGCCGCGGACGCGAACTTCGCCGGCCGGCCCATCCCCTGGATGCAGGTCCGCTTCCCGATGCGCGCGCGCGAAATCGCAACCGTCATGGCCGACCTGGTCATGGGCCGCAAGCAGTTCCGCGACCTCGACGCCAAGCGCGAGGTCTGGGCGACGATCCACCGCACCGACGAGTAGTCGCTGTCGGAACGCTTATCCGCTCGCTGCGGCCCGGCAGCACGGGTGGGCGAGCCACCCGTGGCACAGACTCGGGAATCCGGCCGGGGCCGCCCGCCGAAGCCCTTTTTTGCCCGACCGACCCGATCCGATAGACTGACCCCGTCATGCTCTGGAACCACGGCCGCCCATTCGACCTCCCCTCCCACGCCGAGCGCGCCCGGCAGGCTCACAGCATGTGGCTCACCTGGGCCCTCGAGGCCGATCTGGAGTTCCCCCGCATCCCCACGCAGGCCGTCCGCGACGGGGGCTACGAGGAACTGGTCACCACGACCAGGGGCCGCCGGGTCTGTATCCGCTGGTGGCGGCGGGCTCTCGCAGCCATCGAGCGCCTCACCCCGCCGGCCCTCAAAGACGACTGACCGGATGGCCGGTGGGACTCCGGGTGCCCCGACCGTCGGGTCGCCGGATAACCGGTCCGGACGCCGCGGCTGACCGGCCCGGCCGGGCCAATGCCCGCAACTCCCCGCCCCCCGATCCAGCCACGCCGCCGACTTGGCCGATACCGTTGCACGGATCATCCATTCCCGGTGGCCCCCGCGGCACCGCAGCGAGGACGACATGACAGAGACCGAACACTCCGGCGACCAGCAACGCTCAAAGCTCAACGGCAAGTGGGCGACCCGCATGCTGCTCATCACCCTCGTCCTCCTCCTCTTCGGCGGATGGGGCTTCTACGACGCTGTTGTCGCCTATCCCAACCGCGGCAAGAGCTTCGCGGCCTACCAGCAGCTGCAATACCTCCAGGCCGCTCAACGCGCCGGCAAGATGTTCGACGCCTCGGTCATCGATCCCGTCGGCCGGCTCAACACGCTCAAGGACCAGGACGTCCTCCAGCTCTCGGAGTTTGACCGCGCCCAGCGCGAGTGGCTGACAGCGCTCTCCGTGCCGGGCATGGGCACGCTCAACGCCGAGCACACCCGCATGGACGACCCCGCCGGCGAGCTCACCCGCCTCACCGAGCGGTTCAAGACCGAGAAGCCCAAGAAGCCGCTCTCCGACTACGACATCCTCATGCAGTGGGTCATCTGCGGCGTGTGCTGGGCGTTCGGGCTCTACCTCATCGGCCTGATGCTCATGGTCAAGTCGCGGACCTACCGCTGGGACCCCGACGCCAAGACCATCACCCTGCCCGACGGCTCCAAGGTTAGCCCGGCCGACCTCGACCCCGAAGACCCCGCCGATCTCTCCAAGTGGCAGAAGTTCATCGTGGTGCTCCGCCCCCGCCCGGGGCACGAGTCGCTCAAGGGACCGATCCGCTTCGACGTCTTCCGCCACGCGCCCGTCGAGGACTGGCTACGCACGCTGGTGAAATCCGCAGACCCGGAACTCGAATTCCCTGACGAGACCAAGGCCCGCCTCGCCGCCGAAGCAGAAGCCGAAGCACTGGCCGAGGCGGAGGCCGACCAGCCCGACACCGACCCGTCCGAATCCGACCCGTCCGAAGCAGACGACCGCACTTGATGATCTACGTCGCCGCAAGCATCGTCGCCCTCTGCGGCCTCCTCGGCGTCGGGCTCACGCTGCTGACCTTCCCCGGCATCTGGTTCATGGTGCTCGTCGCGTTGCTCTGCCAGTGGTGGCAGCCCGGTCTGTTCAACTGGTGGACACTCGCCGCGGCCCTCGTGCTCGCGGGGCTCGCCGAACTTGTCGAACTCTTCGCATCGGCCGCGGGGCGCCGCCAAGGCCAAGGGCTCCAAGTCGGCGATGCTGGCCTCGGTCGGCGGCGCGATCGTCGGCGCCATCCTCGGCACGATCTTCCTGCCCTTCCTGCCGATCATCGGCACCATCATCGGCGCCATCGCCGGCGCGGGCCTCGCCGCGGGGCTCGCCGAACGCTCCATCGCCCAGAAAGACTGGAACGACTCCTGGAAGGTCGCCCGCGGGGCCGCGGCCGGCCGGGCCCTCTCCATGATCGCCAAGACCGGCATCGCGATCGCCGTGGCGCTCCTGCTGACGTTCGCGGCCTTCATCCCCTGAACTCCCCTGAACTTCCCCCACCGGCGCGCCGGGGCGCTCTCCCGCCGGCGCGAGCCGCGATATGCTCGGCGTGTCCGGCTGCAATCCGAGAGAGAACACCGCTCGCACCAGAGGCACCACACACATGACCGATGCCACCACGCACGGCTCACACGACGGCGTCAAGCACTTCGTCCTCGACACCAACGTCCTGCTGCACAACCCCGACGCCCTCTTCGTCTTCGAAGAGAACCACGTCATCATCCCGTTCCCCGTCATCGAAGAGCTCGACAAGATGAAGCGGCGTGACGACGACATCGGGCGCGCCGCCCGCCACGTCATCCGCCACTTCGACCGCCTCCGCAACATCGGCTCGCTCACCGAGGGCGTCCGCTGGGGCGAGGCCCCGATCGGCAAGCTCCCGCGCGAGGCCGCGGGCCACCACGGCTCCAGCGGCGTCATCCGCATCGACGTCGAGACCCACGCCCGGCCCGAGATCCTCCACATCGACCAGCCGGACAACCAGATCATCGCCGTCGCGCTCGACCTGAAGAAGGCCGGCCACCGCGCCGTCTTCGTCAGCAAGGACATCAGCGCCCGCATCAAGAGCGACACGCTCGGCATCGTCACCGAAGACTTCGAGAACCAGAAGGTCGATGCCGACCGCCTCTACACCGGCTTTGTCGAGGTCGAGGCCGACGGCGAGATGATCGACGATCTCTACGAAGACAAGATGCTCGACCTCACCCGCCTCGAGCCGCTGCTCCGGGTCACCGCGCCGGACGGCTCGGTCTACCAGCGCGAGATCGTCCCCAACCAGTTCGTCGTCTTCCGCGACGCCAACGACGAGAGCCACACCGGCCTGGCGCGCAGACCCGGAGACGTCGAGCACGTCATCCCCGCTACCGGTCCGCGCAAGCCCGTCAGCGGCATCATCGCCCGCAACCTCCAGCAGACCATGGCCCTCGACCTGCTCCTCGACGATCAGGTCAAGATGGTCACGCTCCTCGGCTCGGCCGGCACCGGCAAGACCCTGCTCGCCATCGCCGCGGGCATGGCCAAGACCTTCACCGAAGAGCGCTACGAGAAGCTGCTGTGCGCGCGCCCCATCATGCCCATGGGACGCGACATCGGCTACCTCCCCGGCGACAAGGACGAGAAGCTCATCGCCTGGATGCAGCCCATCTTCGACAACCTCAACTACCTGCTCAGCACCCGCGGCTCACCCCACCAGAACGCCGACAGCCACTCCACCGAGCAACGCATCGACAAGATGATCGCCGACGGCACACTCGTGCTCGAGCCCCTCACCTACATCCGCGGCCGCTCCATCCCCCACCAGTTCATGCTCGTGGACGAGGCCCAGAACCTCACGCCCCACGAGGTCAAGACCATCGCCAGCCGCGTCGGCGAGGGCACCAAGCTCGTCCTCACCGGCGACATCGGCCAGATCGACAACCCCTACCTCGACCAGTCCTCCAACGGCCTGTCCTACGCCGTCGAGAAGATGAAGGGGCTGTCCGTCGTCGGCCACGTCACGCTGCAGAAGAGCGAGCGGAGCGAACTGGCGAGCCTCGCGGCAGAACGGCTGTAACCGATCCAGTGGCACCGGCTTCCAGCCGGTGCGATCGGCGACAGAAGCAGCGAGCCGTTTGGCGCAGCACGTATTGGTTCCGCGCGCACCGGCTGGAAGCCGGTGCCACGGTGTTCAGCCCGCCGGCACGCCGCCGACCATCGCCGGCTCGCGCCGCCCGAACCAGCCCTGCACCACGCGCTGCGTGTCCATCACCAAGCTAAACAACAACGGCACCAGCACCAGCGTGAACACCGTGGACATCAGCATGCCGCCGACCACCACGCCGCCCATGCCGCGGTAGAGCTCCGACCCCGAGCCCGGCATCAAGACCAGCGGCAGCATGCCCGCCACGCTCGTCACCGAGGTCATCATGATCGGCCGCACGCGAGTCCGCACGCTCTCGGAGATCGCCCGCCGCGCCGACATCGGCTCGACCCTGTCGTCCTCGCCCTCGCCCACACCCCGCATGAAGTTCAGCGCCTGGTGCACGATCAGGATCGCGTTGTTGACCACGATGCCGATCAGCAGCACGATGCCCAGCATCGTCAGCACGTCCAGGTTCTGCACCGGCGCGTACCGGTCCTTCACGCTCCACCAGTGCACAACCGCCAGGCCGAGGAACCCGCCGAACGTCGCCGGCGGCACCGCGAACATGATCACCAGCGGCCGCAGCCAGCTCTGGAACAGCACGCACATCAGCAGATACACCACCAGCAGCGCCAAGAACAGCGAACTGGCGAACGTGCCCGCCAGCGTGCCGTCGCCGAGCAACGCCGTCCGCACGCTCTTGAGCTTGCTGGCCGACCCCGTGTAGCCGATGTCGATCCCCGCGGGGATGTTGCCCGCCTCACGCTCGGCCGCGACCGCGGTCTCGATGATGCCGATCGCCTCCTCCAGCGGCACGCCGGTCGGGGCCGTGAAGTCCACCGTGATCGCCCGCTGGCGGTTCACACGGTTGATCTGCGGCGGGCTGGTCACCCGGCGCACCTCCGCCAGGCCGCCCAGCGGCACCGCGTGCCCGCTCGGCGTCGCCACGGGCAGGTCCTGCAGGCCCGCCACCGTGCGCGCATCCACCGCGCTCTTGGAGATCACCTTCAGGTCGATCGTGTCGCCGCCCACGCGGTAGTCGCCGATGATCGCCCCGTCGCCCGCGGCCTGCACCGCGAGGCCCAGGTCCGTCGGCACCATCCCGACGTCGGACAACCGCACCCGGTCGGGCACGATCTGCAGCTCGGGCCCCCGCAGGTTGAAGTTCTGCGGGTCACTCTGCACCGCGCCGTAGCCGAACTCGCCCGCCAGACGGTTGAACACCGCGCTGGCCGCGCCGGTGACCACGTCCAGATCATCGCCCTTGAAGTCCACCTTCACGCCCGAGCCGGTGATCCCGCCCGTGCGGAACAGCGGCAGCTGGAACGCGAACGCGATCGTGCCCGGCAGCACCTCGCTCCGCGTCGCCTTGTTAAACAGCGGGATCACGTCCACGACCTTCGAGTCCTCGGTCGTGATCGCCCCGTGGAACATCTGCGTCCCGAACCCCACGAAGAAGTAGTTGTCGATCGGCGGCGGGGTGACCTCCGGCCCCGGCGCCCACGGCATGCCCGACGCCACCTTCGGCAGCGCCTCCCAGGCACGCTCATACTCCGGCGTGCCCTTCTCAAAATCGCTGGCCTCCCAGTAGGGACGCATCGTCTCCTCGACCCGGCGGCCCATCTCCTCCTGCTGCTGGATGTTCTTACCCGGCGGCGGGATCAGCAGGCCGAAGACCAGGTTGCGGTTGCCCGTTGGCAGATAGTCAGACGGCGGCATCAGCAGCACGCTGCCCACCAGCGACCCGACCGTCATCACCGCGACCACCGAGATCCGCAGCACCCAGCTGCCGCAGGTCAGATAGACACCCCGCGCGATCAGGTTCGGCAGGGCAGCCAGCGGCCGGAACACCACCCGGAGGCCCCGAGAGACCCACACCAGCGGGTTGCGACCGGCCGGCTTCTGCGCACCCGGCTTGGGGCTCGCCTTCCGCGCGCGCAGTAGCCGCGCCGACGCCGTCGGGATCACCGAGATCGACACGATCAGACTCAGCGACACCGCGGCACAGATCGCCAGCGCGATATCACGGAACAGCTGCCCCGCCTCCTCCTGCACCAGCAGGATCGGGATGAACACCACAACAGTCGTCAGCGTCGAGGCGAGCACCGCGCCCCACACCTCCCGCGCACCGTCGTAGGCCGCTCGCATCGGCGGCTTGCCCATCTCGAGGTGCCGGTAGATGTTCTCGAGCACCACGATCGCGTTGTCCACCACCATGCCCACCGCGAACGCCATGCCCGCGAGGCTCACCACGTTGATGCTCCGCCCCATCGCCACCATCACGACAAACGCCCCGACCACCGAGATCGGGATCGCCATCGCCACGATGCCCACCGACGACACCGACCGCAGGAAGAGCAGCAGCACCACCACCGCCAGCCCGCCACCGATCCAGATGTTGCTCTGCACCAGGCTGATCGCCTGATCGATGTAGACCGTCTGGTCGTAGACCTGCTTGAGCACGAACCCGCCGTTCAGGCCCAGCCGCTTGGCCTCGCCCTCCAGCACGCCGCCCTCGGCATTGATCTGCGCCACCGCGGCCTTCACGCCGTCCATCACCTCCATCACGTTCGTGCCGACCTCGCGCTGCACGTTGATCGCCAGCACGTCCTTGCCGCGGGCGCGGACGTACGAACGCATTTCCTTGTACGTCTCGGCCACCTCCGCGACATCACGCACCAGGATCGGCACCCCGTCCTCGTACCCGATAACCGTGTTCTCGACGTGCTCGACACTCTCGTACTGGCTGATCGTCCGGACACGCACGTCCGACTGCCCGTCGGGCACCTCGCCCGCCGAGATGTTGCGGTTGGCCCCTTGGATCGCACCGACGAGCCCGGTCGCGGTGATCCCCCGCTGGGCCAGCTGGACCGGATCGAACCGGATCTGCACCTCGCGCTCGCGCCCGCCGAGCACGTTCACCTCGCTCACGCCCTCCACCCGCTCGATCGCCGGCTTCACACGGTCCTCGGTGAAGTCAAACAGCGTCCGGACGTCGAACTCCGGGTCCGTCGTCCCCAGCACGATCCACGCGATGTAGTCCCGACTCTCAGGATCCGACGCCTCGACCACCGGCTCGTCGGCGTTCTCCGGATAGTCCGGCACCTCGCGGAGCTTGTCGCTCACCTCGCGCAGCGCCACCTCCTTCGGCGTGCCCACCCCAAACTCCAGCCGGATCGTCCCCTCGTTCTGCCGGCTGAAGCTCGTCATCGCCCGCAGATTGGCGATGCCCTGCAGCTTCTCCTCCTGCTCGTTGATGATCTCCTGCTCGATCTCCTCCGGACTCGCACCCTCCCAGAACGTGGTCACCGCGATGATCGTGTCCTCCACGTTTGGCGTCAGCTGCACCGGGATGCGCTGCACCGCCAGGATGCCCGAGACCACTACCAGGATCACACCCACCGCCACCGTCACCGGCTGGCGGATCACCAGACGCACAATGTCCATCAGTCGTCTCCCGCGGCTTCATCAGCACCGACAGCCCCGCCCGCCGCAAGCCCCTCGCCGTCCACCAGCATCGGGATGATCGGCGCGGTCGGGTACAGACGCTCCTTGCCCTCCACCACCACCTGATCACCCGCACGCAACCCCGAACCCGCGACGACCACCCGCCCCGGCAACTCAAACAGCACCGAGATGTTCATCGGGACCGCCTGCGCCGGACCCTCCTCCTGCGCGCGCGCCACGTACACGATCGTCCCCATCTCGTTCCGCAGCACCGCGTCGGTCGGCACGATCGTGTGCTCGGCCACCGCACCCGTCGGCACCCAGCCGATCACACTCTGCCCGGCCGCGAGAGCACCCTCGGTGTTCTGCGCCTGCCCGACCAGCGTGAACGTCCGCGCGCGCGCATCCACCTGCGGCACGATCCGCACATCGGTGATGTCGATCGCCGAGGACAACGCGTCCGGCTCGACCACGAAGTCGTCGCCGCGGAGCTTGCCGTCGCCCTCGCCCGACCGCGCCAGTGCCGCCAGCGAGGGCAGGTACCGCTGGGGCACATCCAGCACGACCCGCAGCACATCGGTCTGCAACAGCTCACACACCGAATCACCCGCCGCGAGCCACTCGCCGTCCTCGGTCAGCTTCCGCGTCACCGTGCCGGCAAACGGTGCGACGATGTCCATGTCACGCAGCCTGCGCTCGACCAGGTCCAGCCGGGCGTCGAAGACCGCCAGATCAAGCTCTGCGCGCGCAAACCGTGCCTGCGCCTGGCTCAGCTCATAATCCACCTCACGCTGTTCGCGGGCGTTCGAGGCACCCAGCGCCGTCGCGTTCTTGAGCGAGTCCAGTTCCGACTGCCACCGCACCACCGCCGCCCGCTCCTCGGCGACCGCCGACTCGGCCGCCGAACGCTCGGCCCGCGTCCGCTGGCGGTCCAGCTCCAGCCGGTCGGCATCGATCCGCGCGAGCAACTGCCCGGCCTCCACCCGCATCCCCACATCGACCGCCATCTCGACGACCACGCCCTCCTCCTGCGACGCGACCTCCGCCACGCGCAACGAGCGGAGCTCCCCGGTCACCATCCGGCGGCTCGCCGATCCGCTCGACCACCACCTCCGCCACCCGCACCGGCGACGGGGGCGGCCCCTGCGATCGCCGACATCGCCGCCGCGGCCGTACCCATCCAGACGCCCACCAGCAATCGCACCTTCATCGACGCACTCCTTGATCCGTGCCGTCGGCCCCGGCCCCTGCCCGACCGACCAAGTCTTCACATCCCATCCCACGCAGCGCAAAGTCCGCGATCTCGCCCGCCAGCCCAACGATCTCCGCCTCTCCCGGCGAGGCAGACTGGCCACCCCCCCGCACGTCGCGGTCCAACCGGTCCAGAAACGGCCTGAACAGCCGCTGGTGCAGCAGCAACGCCATCACCGACTGGGCCGCCCGCGACCGCTCGGCCCGGGTCGCGTCCGGCCGCAGCTGGCCGACAAACCTGCACAGCCGCGCATGGTGCGGCTCCACGAACTCTCGCACCACCACATCCGTCGCCTCGCCCGACTCCAACGCCGACTGCATCACCAGACACACGCTCGACCCGGCCTCGTCCGACCGGAGCAGCACCCGCAGGAACGCCTCCACAAAGCCGCGGAACATCTCCCCCGCCCGCTCCCGCGTCCCCGCCGGTACATCCAGCAGCGCCCACACCTCGGTCGAGCCCTGCCGGTCCATCGCCCGGCGGATGGTCTCCAGATACAACCCGTGCTTGGACCCAAAGTGGTATTTGATCCCCGAGAGGTTCACTCCGGCGGTCTCCGCGATCTCGCGGATACCCACACTCTCAAACCCCCGATCGCTAAAGAGCGTCTCGGCGGCCTCGAGCAGGCGGTCTCGGGTTGATTCCTCTGGTCCGGTCAAGCTCAACGGTATCCATCGAGATCCTGCTGTCAATCACTCGATTGAATGAAGTTTTTCGCACAGGTCGGCAGCCCGCCTGATCTAGCATGTCCGCAGCCCCGGTGCCCGGTCCATAAATAGGATACCCATGCGAACCCCGAACATCGCTCTCGCTCTGGTCGTTGTTCTGCTGAGCCTCCTGGTTCCGCCGGCCCTCGGGCAGCCGGACGGGGTCCCCACGACCATCGAGGAGATCAAGGCGGCCCTCGCGTCGCTCGGCGACGATGTCAGCGGCGCACCCCTGGCCGAGACCTCCGACGAAACGATCAAGGCCTACCGCCTGGCCCTCGAAGCCGCGAACACCGCCGAGGCGTCCCGCACCCAGGCCGCGACCTACCGAGCCCTCGCCGACGCCGCCCCGGAGCTGACCCGCCAGTACCGCGCCGAGCTCGACGCCCCCCCCTCGGTCCCGGAGATCACGGTGCCGGCGGGGGCCTCCCTCGCCGACCTCGAGCTGGCGCTGGCCCAGGCCACCTCGGACCTGGCCGCGGCCCAGAGCGACATCGACACGCTGCGGCTCGAAACGCCTCGCCGATCAGACCGCGCGCGAGCCATCCCCGCGCTGCTCACCGCGGCACAGGCCGATGTGGACCGCCTGCAGGCCGAGCTCGACACCCCCGCCCCCGCAGAGATGACCCCGGCCCGCGCGGCTGGCCCGCCAGACCCGCCTCGCGGCACAGCTGAGCCGCCGCCCAGGCCCGCGTCGTCGAGCTCCGTGCCGAGGCCGACAGCTACAACGCGCGGAGCGAACTGCTCCCTCTCCGAATCAGCCGCGCAGAACGGCGCGTCACGCAGGCCCAGGCGGTCGTCGCGGAGTGGCAGAAGATTGTCAGCACCCGGCGTCAGCAGGACGCCCGCGACGCGGCCCGCCAGGCCAGCGAGCGTGACCTCACGCAGGCCGAAGAGATCCCCGCCCTGGCACCCATCGCGGCCCAGATCCGCGGTCTCGTTGACGACCTGCAGGGCGCCGACGCCGCGCCCGCCAGGCAGGTGCAGGCCTCCGCACGTCTCATCGAGATGCGAGCCCGCCTCCAGGAGCGCCAGCGCGACGATCTCGAGATCCGGGTCCGCGCGCGCACGCAGGCCTCCAGCGCGTTCGGGCAGATGCTGCAGAGCACGCTCCGCAAGCTCCGTGACGCACGCACCTTCCGACGCCAACTCGACAGCACGCAGAGCACGGAGCTCGACGTCACGCTGCGCCTCGAGGACGTCAGAGCGCTGGGCAAGATGGCCAACGACACCGGGCTCGCGCTCGAGGCCGTCCGGGCGCAACTCGGCGAGGACGCCGCCACGCACGAGGCGCTGGCCAGGCGGCTGATCGAGCAACGCCGCACACTCGCGCAGCAGTCGCAGGTCACACTCGATGCGCTGCTGGACACACTCACCGAACTGACCACGATCTACGCCGAGTATCTGCAGACGACCGAGAGCCTGCAGGAGTTCGTCAGGGCCCGCGTGTTCTGGGTCCGCAGCGTGCCGCGAGATCGGCTCGTGCCGCAGGCCGCAGATTTCGCGTTCGACATCGGCTGGCTCACCAACAGGGAGGCGTGGCGCACCGCACTCGTCGCGGGGGGCCGCCAGCTCATCCCGGCGATCGATCCGCCCACAGCCTCCCGGACCACGCCGCGACCGATCTGGCACTTCCTGGTGTTGCCGGCCTGTGCCGCGACACTGATCGTGGCAGCCTGCGTCGGCCGCTGGCGCCTCATCGTCCGCTCGCGCGCCCCGCTGCCGAAGACCGGCAGATTCCAGTCCACGATGATGGCGGGCACGTTCCTGAAGCTCGGTCTGACTCTGGCGGCCGCCATCCCGCTGCCGCTCGCGCTCTGGGCCATCGGCGCGTGGCTCGGCTCGACCTCCGTGGCCCTCTCGACGGCGACCGACTCGGCGACCCCCGCGCCGATCGCGATCGCCAGCGGGCTGAGCCGGGCCGCGTTCGTGCTCTTCGGGCTGAGTCTGCTGCGCGGGCTGACCAGACGCAGCGGCGTCGGGGTGACCCAGTTCCGCTGGTCAGAGGCCGGGCTCGCGCACTTCCGATTCCACCTGCGGTGGATGATCCCCATCGGGGTCGTGGTCGCGGCGACCGTACAGACCTTCGAGGTCCGCGCAGACGACCTCCACCCCGAAGCGCTCGGACGCACCATGCTCGCCTTCGCGCTCCTCGCGGCGGCGTTCTTTCAGTGGAGGGTCTTCTCGCCGAAGCGGCCCTTCATCGGTGAATACATCAAGAAACACCGCCGCGGGCTGATCGACCGGTCCGCGTGGCTCTGGTTCCCCGTCATCGTGTGCACACCGATCCTGCTCGCGGTGGGGACCGCGGCCGGGTACGTCTACACCGCGCTGCAGATCCAACGCACCGTCGGCAACACCTACCTGATCGTGCTGGTGGTGCTCGTGGGGCAGGCGCTCGTGCTGCGTTCGCTGCAACTCGCCCGCCGGCGGATCGCGATCGAGGCCGCCCGCGCACGCGCCGCCGCGGCCGCCGAAGCCGCCGCCGCGGCCGAGTCCGAGGCCCAAACGGCGGAGCAGTCCCCGGCGGACCCGCCGCCCGCCAAAGAGCCCGAGCCGACCCCGGAGATCGACCTCACCGCGATCAGTCTGCAGAGCCGCAAGGTCGTCCAGATGGTCACCGTGGTCGTGCTCACACTCGGCCTCTACGCGGTGTGGAACGATGTGCTGCCGGCCCTGAAGTGGTTCGAGCGGCTGCAGGTCTTCCCCAGCGTGCAGTACATCGATCCCGACACCGGGATCGCCGAGCTGGACACGCCCGTCGCCGTTCCCGAGGCCACCGACCAGGCTTCATCGACGACCACATCGAACCCGACGCAGGGCATGATGCCGTCGGCGTCGAGCACCCCCGCCGACGAATCGTCCGGCATCGCACCGCTGCCCAGCCGCGTCACCGTCGCCGACATCGGCCTGGCCATCCTGCTGCTGGTGCTCACCGTCTCGGCCTCGCGCAACCTGCCCGGTCTGCTCGAGATCACGCTGCTGCCGCACCTGCCGCTCGACTCGGCGACCCGCTACGCGATCTTCTCGATCGCGCGGTACGTCCTGATCATCGTGGGCCTGGTCGCGATCTCCAAGACGCTGAGCATCCCGTGGCGCAGCGCCCAGTGGCTCGCCGCCGCGCTCACGTTCGGCCTGGCCTTCGGCATGCAGGAGATCTTCGCCAACTTCGTCGCCGGCATCATCATGCTCTTCGAGCAGCCGGTGCGCGTCGGCGACACCGTCACGATCGGCAGCGTCAGCGGCGAGGTCTCGCGCATCCGCATGCGCGCGACCACCATCGTCGACTGGGACAACAAGGAACTCATCATCCCGAACAAGACGTTCATCACCGACCAGGTGATCAACTGGACGCTCCACGACCCGATCATGCGCGTCGTCATCCCCGTCGGGATCGCCTACGGCTCGGACACCGAGCGAGCCCAGCAACTCCTGCTCAAGGCCGCGGAGGAATGCCCGCACACGATCGACCACAAGCCGGCCCGTGCGCTCTTCATCGGCTTCGGCGACAACAGCCTCAACTTCAGCCTGCGCGTGTTCATCGACACGATCACAAACCTCATGTCCGCCACGAGCGATCTGCACTTCCGCATCGACCGTGAGTTCCGCGAGGCCGGGATCGAGATCTCCTTCCCCCAGCGCGACCTGCACATCCGCTCGCTCGATCCGGCGATCCTCGACCGGCTCGGCGTCAGCCGGGCCGACGCCGATCCGCCGCGAACCAGAGAAGACGGAGCGAGTTGACGACCACGACCACCGTCCCCCCCTCGTGGGCGACCACGCCGAGCGCCATCGGCACGCGCAGACCGAAGAGCGAACCGATCACCACCACCATCCCCATCGCCACGATCACCCCCCCGGCGAAGGCGAGGTTGACCGCGATCGTGCGGCGCGTCGCCCGCGCCAGCCGCACCGCCCAGGGCACCCGGCCCAGGTCGTCGCTCAAGAGCACGATGTCCGCCGACTCCAGCGCCGCGTCCGACCCGATCGACCCGACGGCGATCGACACGTCGGCCGCCGCCAGCGCCGGCGCGTCGTTCACACCGTCGCCGATGACCGCGACCCGCACCGGTTCACCGCCGTCGGGGCCCGCCTGCAGCGCGCGCACCTCTTCGACCTTCTGCCCGGGCAGCAGCTGCGCGGTAGTCATCGAGCCCCAGCTCGTCGGCGATCCGCCGCGCCACGATCTCGTCGTCGCCGGTCAGCATCCGGATCGGCCGGACGCCGATCTCGTGCAGACGCGACACCAGCGTGTCCGCCCCCCCGGCGCACCTCGTCCCGCAGCACGATCACACCGACGCTGTCGTCCCCGCCGCCGCCCCGGAGCCGCCACCGCGACGCCCAGCTGCCCGGCCAGGCGTGCCTCCGCGAGTGTCTCTTCCAGCCACGCCGCCGCCGCCCCGTCCACGATCTCGGCGATGAAGGCCAGGTTCCCCACCCGCGCATCGCGCCCGTTCCACCGGCCGACCATCCCCTGCCCGGCGATCGAACGCACGTCTTCGACGGCCGCGGGACCGCCAGCATCCGGCGCGTCGTCGCCGACCGCGCCGAAGATCGCGCGCCGTCGGGTGGGTCGAGTCCTGCTCGAGCCCGGCCGCGACGGCCAGCAGGTCCGCGCCGTCCGCCGCCTCGCGGGCGATCATCTCGCAGAACACCGGCCGCCCGACGGTGAGCGTGCCGGTCTTGTCAAAGCACACCGCCTCGGTGCGGCTCAGGCGGTCGATCGACTCACCGCCCTTGAAGAGCACGCCTGCGCGCGCGCCGCGGGCGATGGCCGCGAGCGTCGCGGTGGGTGTCGCGATCACCAGCGCACACGGCGACATCACAATCAGGAGCGTGATCGCGGTGTACGCGGCCTCCCCGATCGACCGGCGGCCGCCCACGATCTCCGGCAGCGCCAGCCACCACAGCAGAAACACCGCCGCGCTGACCGCCAGCACGCTGAATGTGTACGGCTCGCCCACCCGGTCGATCGCCCGCTGCAGCGGCTCGCGCTGCTCTCGCGCGTCGGTCACCAACGTCAGGATCCGCTGCACGCTCGACTCGCTCGCGGGCTTGCGCACGCGGGTCAGCAGCACGCCCTCGCCGTTGATCGTCCCCGCGAAGACCTCGTCGCCGACATCCACACTCCGGGGCATGCTCTCGCCCGTGAGCGTTGACTGGTCCACGCTCGATGCGCCCTCGGTAATCTCGGCGTCTACCGGCACACGGTCGCCGGGGCGCACACGGACGGTCTCGCCGACCTCGACCTCTTCCGGCCGCACATCCTGCCACACCCCGTCGCGGAGCACGATCGCCCGATCGGGCATGATCGCCTTGAGCCCGTTGATCTCGCGCTTGGTCCGCTCCATCGCCAGCTGCTCGAGGGCGCCGGCGAAGGTAAAGAGCACCAGCAGCAGCGCCCCCTCGCCGGCGTGCCCGGCCGCGGCTGCGGTCCCCGCGGCGACGACCATGAGCACGTCGATGTCCACGCGGCGGCTCGGCCAGGGCCGACAGTGCCGCGCGGAGGCCGTAGACCATCCCGATCGCCAGACTCGCCCACGCCAGCGCACCGCCGGCATCCAGCCCGGGCAACCAACCGACGACATACTCAGAGAGCAGCAGCACACCCGCCGCCACCGAGAGGTAGAGCTGCACCTTTGGGTCCCACAGCACAAACTCGCTTGCGCGCGCATCGGCCGACGAGTCAGTCTGCGGGTCGGTCTGGGTCACGATCGAAGAATCCGTCATCTGGGTCAAGACTAGATCGACCGCAGGGCCATGACGCCCGCAGCCAACCGACCGGGAACATCATGAGACGCAGTCTCAGTCCTGACCCTGCCCCGGGGCGCGCCGTCCGGGGCACTCAGTCTCGGGCGTGGCGTCATCGACGGTGTCTCCGTCGCGGGAGGCTGTGCGGGTGGGAGGTGCGTCATCGTCGAAGAGCATCCGCGCCGCGGGGGTCTCGAGGTCGTCGAGCTGTCCCTGCCGCACCGCCCAGATGAACGCCCCGACGAACACACCGGCGAAGATCAGCGCGAGCGGGAGCACGATGTACATCACGGACATGAGCGGCCTCCGAACGTCCTGCCCCGCAGCGCGATCGCGAGCACGGTAAGGCTCGAGAGCGGCATGAGCACCGCCGCAGTGAGCGCGTTGATGATGCCCAGCACCGCCAGCGAGGCGCCGATGGCGTTGTAGCCCAGCGAGACCGCGAGGCCCGTGTGGATGACCCGGACCGCCCGTCGCGAGCCCACGCAGAGCTCGACAATCGTCGCCAGGCCCGGCGTCCGCATGTAGACATCCGCCGCGGCGAGGCTCGCCTCGGCACCGCCGCTGACCGCGACGCCCACGCTCGCGCGCAAGGGCCGCGGCATCGTTGACCCCATCGCCGACCATCACGACCGTGCCGCCCTCCAGCGCCGCCTCCACCGCGCGGACCTTGTCCTCCGGCGAGGCGCCGCCGACCGCGTCGGCCCCGTCGATGCCGAGCTGCTCCCCCACCGCCCGGACGACGCCGATCTCGTCTCCGGAGACGATCCGCACCCGCCACCCCGCGGCACGCAGCCGCTCCACAGATTCCCGCGCGTCGGGGCGCACCGCGTCACCCAACGCTGCGACCGCGACGACCTCGCCGTCGCGTGCGATGACGATCGGCGTCTGCGCGCGCGGAGCGCCGGTGATGCTCTCTGCGACCCAGGGCGCCGTCCGCGCTCCACACCCCTCCAGCACCCACGCCGCGGAACCGATCTCGAAGCGGCTTCCCCGCGACCGCCCCCGACACGCCCGCGCCCAGCGACTGGCGGATATCCGCCGCAGCGGGTGTTGCCGCGAGAGGCTCGTGCGGGAGGTCTTGGTCGTCCGCAGCCAGCTCGCGCACCAGCGCGCGCGATCGGGTGCGACGAGCCGGACTCGATGGCCGCCACCGCGGCCTTGACCGACTGATCGCCGTGCCACTCGACGAGCTGCTGCCGGCCCTCGGTGATCGTCCCGGTCTTGTCGAGGAGGATCGTGCCGGGTTTGGCCAGCCGCTCAAGGACCTCGCCGCCCTTGATCATGATCCCGCGTCGTGCCGCGCGGCCGACGGCGGCGGTGACGGCCAGCGGCGTGGCCAGCCCGAGCGCGCACGGGCAGGTGATGATCAGGAGCGTCAGCGCGTGCCCCACGGCTTCTTCAGGCCGGATGGCCAGCCACGCCAGCAGCGTCACGGCGGCGAGCCCGATGACACCGGCAACGAACCAGCCGGCGAGCCGGTCCGCGGCCGTCACGATCGGCGCCCGCCGCAACGCCGACTCCTCGACCAGCCGCACAAGCCGGCCGACACGAGTCTCGGCCCCGGCCGCCTCGACGCGCACGAGCACCCGCCCGGCGAGATTCACGGTCCCCGCGGCGACCCTGTCGCCGACACCCACCGCTACGGGCCGGCTCTCGCCGGTGAGGATGGACTGGTCCACGCTGGTGTCACCCTCGACGACCTCGCCGTCGGCGGGGAACGACTCCTCGGCGCGGACCTCGACGATCGTGCCGATGGTCACCGCGTCGATCGAGACCTCGCGGGTCTGCCCGGCCTCCCAGATGCGCGCGCGCGCCGGGGTGAGGGCAAAGAGCATCTCGACCGCGTCGGTGGCGACGCGTTGCTGGCGGTGCTGGATCCACCGGCCGCAGAGCAGCAGGAAGACCAGCACGGTGATCGAATCGAAGTACACCTCGCCGGTGCCTCGGACGGTGTTGAAGGCGCTGGTGGCGATGCCGGCGCTCAGGCCCAGCGCGATGGGCAGGTCGAGGTGTCGCGTGCGTGTCCGCAGCGCCGCGATGGCGCCACGGAAGAAGACGCGCCCCGGCCAGATAAGGCTCGCGATCGCCAGCACCATGCTGGTCCACCGGAAGAGCTGGCGGAACTCCTCCTCGATGCCACCGAAGATGCCGAAGTAGAGCGACCCGGCCATCAGCATGGCGTTGCCCGCGAGCGCCCCGGCGACGGCCAGGCGTGTCAGATAGCCCCGGTCCTCGCGCTGCCGGGCCTCCCGGGCTGCGGCACCCTTGGCGGCGTGGGGCACATAGCCGAGCCGGTCGAGCGCGCGCGCAACACCGCTGAGCCCCACCTGCCGGCTGTTCCACACCACGCGCACCATCGACCGTCCAAGATCGAGCCTCGCCTCGAGCACCCCGCGTTCGAGTTCGGGCAGCTTCTCCACGAGCCACACGCACGCCACGCAGTGAACACCCTCGAGGAACAGGTCGATCGAGCAGACACCCTCGCCGAGCTCCTTGGCGTAGAGCCCGAGGAAGGCCGGATCGTCGAACTCTTCGTACCCGCGACCGGTCGACTTTGGCTGCGTGCCCTCGGCGCCCTGCCGGTCGCGCAGCTCGTAGTACCGCTCGAGTCCGCACCCGTGGATCGCCTCCCACACGGCCCGGCAGGCCCCGCAGCAGAACTGCTCGGCCGCCTCGGGCTCGACGAGCCCGGCGGGCACCGGCAGCGCGCAGTGCGAGCACATCACCCGCGCCGATGCACGCGGCACGCGGCCGGCGATCGCCGTGTCACTCCTCATCGCTGATCGGCTCCCCGCTGCAGCACGGCATCTGCTCGGCGTCGAGCTCGTGCACGTGATCGGCCAGCTCCTCCAGGCTTGTCGCCCGCACCTGCGCGCCAACGCCTGCGAGGTCGGCCGCCGACACTCCGACGCGCGAGAGGATCGTGTAGAGCCCGGCCGCGATGATCAGCAGGGGCAGCACCAGCGGCAGTCTCCTGGCCAGTGGCCCGCTGATCGCCCGGACACCCGCGCCCACCGAGATCAGCACCGGCAGCGTGCCGAGCCAGAAGACGAACATCGTGAGCACACCGAACTGCGCCGAACCCGTTCCCGCAGCCGTCGCGACAAAGGCGTACAGCCAGCCGCAGGGCAGCAGCGTCGTCATCAGGCCGATCACCACCGCCCGGCGGACCGGCGGCAGCGACATCGCCGCGCTCTGGGCCCCCCGCGCGCGCCGCGCCAGGAAGCGCGGCGGCCTGGCCGGCGCAATCCGCACCCCGAGCCGCCCGGAGCAGGTGAGAGCCGCCGAAGACGATCAGCGTCGCCCCCGCGAGCATCGCCGCGACGCGCGAGACACCGACCATCGACCCGGCCAGATCGAGCGCGCCGCCGAGGGCCCCGGCGATCGCCCCGAGTGTGCAGTAGGTCACCAGGCGTCCGGCGTTGTAGGCCGCGTGAAGCCGGGCGCGCTTGCGGGCGGCGTCGGGGTCATCGATGCCGACGGCGAACGCGACGAACGCGCCGCACATTCCCGCGCAGTGCATGCTGCCCAGGAGGCTCGCCACGAACACGCTTGTCGCCAGAGCCCACACCGCTCACCCCCCGACCTTGCCGAGTTCGAGCCGCTGCTTGTGCGTGAAGTGCTCGCCGGCGGCGTCAACGGTGAGGCGCAGATCCCAGAGCCCCGCGCGGTGCAGGATCGCCGGGGCCGCGTACGCCCCGGGCTCGTCGGTGGCCACAAAGCCCAGCGTCTGCACACGGTCGGCGACGGCGTAGTGGAAGCAGGCCCCCTCGACCGCCGCGCCGACGATCGGGGCACCCGCACGGTCGGTCAGCCGCACGATCAGCGCGGGCTCGCCGTCCCCGGGCATCGAGCCGATCGCCACCGCGACCTGCCAGCCGAGCTCTGAGTTCCGGGCCTGCTGGGCGACGTGGTCGTCCCAGCGCATGGCCTTGTCGTGGTAGTCCGACTCGACAGCGAAGGACGGATCGCCCACGGCCGCGACGACGGTGATGGTGACCATCGTCACGCTCATTCCGAGCAGCGCGAGCACGAATCCGGGCCACACGATGTGCGCGGGGATCTTGCTGCGAACAGAGTTGGCCATCAGTCATCTCCCTCCGGACCCTCGCCGGATTCGGTCTCGTCTCGATCCGCGTCACGGTCGCCCAGCCACGCCGGGCCGATCAGGCTGTAGCTCACGTTGTGCCCGAACCCGTCCGACCCCTCGACGCGGACCGTCACGGTCCGCCGCCCCTGCAGCCCGAAGGCCGGGGGCGGCACCAGCACGACGACCTCCGCCGTGCCGAGCTTGTGGGGCTCGACCACCAGCCCGTCTTCGAGCCCGTTGATCTTCGCCCCCGGCAGATCGACCAGCGCGAAGCTGTAGGTCACCTGCGCGTCGGTCCGGTTGCGGACGCGGATCCGCACGCGGCTGCCGATGCGCGACTCTTCACCCTCGCCGGCGCGGAAGTAGGGCATGCCCCCCGCGGCACGGATGAACGTCACGTCCGCGGCCTGCTTGGACGCGAGCGCGCCGACGAACACGGTCAGCAGCAACCCGAGGATGAGCGGGTAGACGATCACCCGCGGGCGCAGCAGCCGCGTCTTCTCGCCCTCGATCGCTGCCTGCGAGCTGTATCGGATCAGCCCCCGGGGACGGCCGATCTTGTCCATCACGTCGTCGCAGGCGTCGATGCACTGGGTGCAGTGGATGCACTCCATCTGCAGGCCGTTGCGGATGTCGATGCCCGTGGGGCAGGTGGTCACACACTTATGGCAGTCGATGCAGTCGCCCTGCGCCGGGGCCTCGCCCGCCTCGGCACCACCTCGACAACCTTGAGCGAGACGTCGCCCTTGGGCTTGCGACGCTTCCTGCCGCGGGGCTCGCCCCGGACCGGGTCGTAGCTGACGATCAGCGAGTTGCGGTCCAGCAGCACCGACTGGAGCCGGCCGTAGGGGCACGCCACCAGACAGGTCTGCTCGCGGAAGAACGCGAAGTCGAACATCATGGCGCCGGTTACGCCGGCCATGACCAGGAACGAGATCGGGTGGTCGAACGGCGAGCGCGTGACCCATGTCCGCAGCTGGTCCACGCCCACGAAGTAGGCCAGAAACGTGTGCGCCAGGAACATGCTCAGGAGCAGGTACGTCGCGAGCTTGGCCGGCCGTCGCCAGGCTCCGGTCTTCTGCTTCTTGCCCGGCTCGCCCTCGAACAGCCGCTCGATGGGGCGGTAGAGGAACTCCATGTACACCGTCTGCGGGCACGCCCAGCCGCACCACACGCGCCCGAAGAGCGCCGTGAGCAGAAAGATCGTGACGAAGATGCTGACCGCGAGCAGCGCCAGCAGCACGGTGTCGGTCGGATAGAACACAGACCCGAACAGCGAAAACTCGCGACCCGTGATGTTGAACTGCATCAGCGGGCGTCCGGCGAGGCGCAGGTAGGGGATCAGCGAGAACAGCGCGATCAGTGTGTACGCCACAACCCGCCGTCGGTGCCAGAACTTTCCGCGCGACGGCTTGGGCTTGATCCACCGACGCGACCCGTCCGGGTTCAGCGTCGAGAGCACGCTCGACTTGGTTGTCTCCACCGAACTCATCCGCGAACCGCTCCTTCACCCACCGAGGACGCCGCACACCTGCAAGACCGTCCGGCGGCTCCGCCGGGTCACTCGCCCGCGGGCGGCGCGGCGGCCGGCCAGGCGGGCATCGGCTCACCCTCGGGCGGGAGGCCGTCCGGCGTGTTCGTGCCGCGGAGCGAGATGACGTACGCCGCCGCGAGGATCGTGTCGTCCTTGCCCAGCTGCGCCTCAAACCCGAGCATGGCGGTGCCGGTCACGCCCTGCGAGATCGTCTTGTAGACATCCTCCGGCGCGCGGATGTTCTTGCCGTAGTCGTCGGTGAGGTTGAGCCCCAGCCCGGGCATGCCGCCGCCGTTCTGCCCGTGGCAGATCACGCACCGCGCCCCGAACACGGCCTGGCCCTTGCCGATCGCGACCTCCTCGGTCGAGAGCCGCATCAGCGTCGGGCCGTCGTTGGTCAGCTCGCCGAGCAGGGCGAACGAGGCGGCGTCCGCCCGCTTCTCCGCGGCCGCGTGCCGGGCCTCGGGCGCGAGCACCTCCTGGCACGAACTCAGATGGAAGATCGCGAAGTACCCGATCGAGAAGACGATGGAGCCCATGAAGATCAGGTGCCACCACCCGGGCGTCGGGTTGTCGTACTCGCGGATGCCGTCGTAGTTGTGCCCGGTCAGCTTGTCCGGCCCCGGGGCGTCGTTGTCGTGGTTCTGCGTGCTCATGCTTCCGCGCTCCCTTCCTGCGCCGCCTTGCCCGCAGCGTCGTCCTCGAGCGGGATGCCCGCCCACCTGCTCACCTCATTCCGCGAGCGTCGCAGCGCCCGCACCGTCACCGCCGCGAACACCACCAGGAATATGACCAACCCGATCTGCGGGAACAGTGCGAGGCCGTTTCTGGAAATCTCCGCCAGCGTCACGACGCACCTCCTTCGCGGGTCAGATCGGTCCCGAGCCGCTGCATGTACGCGATCATCGCGATGACCTTCTTCTGCGAGAGTGCGTCGATGGCCTCTTCGCGGCTGGCCGGCATCCGGCCCAGCACCAGCTCCCAGATATCCACGCGGATCTCAGCGAAGCCGCCGGCCTCGTCGATGATCGCGGCCGCGACCTGACGGGCCTGCTCACGGGCCATCTCCGGCGCGGTGTTGATCGCCTCGCCGTAGGGGACGCCGAGCATGGCCATCGCGTCCACGCGGCCCTGGATCTCCTCGAACCGCGTGTCACGCCGGAAGAACGTCGAGTAGGCGGGCATGATCGACTGCCCGATCACGGAGCGCGGGTCGTAGAAATGGTTCAGGTGCCACGTGCCGCTGGGGTTGGTCACGCCCTCGCGGGCCAGGTCGGGCCCGATGCGCCGGCTGCCCCACTGGAACGGGTGGTTGTAGACCGATTCGCCCGGCTTGCTGTACTCGCCGTACCGCTCGGTCTCGGCGAAGATCGGCCGGATCATCTGCGAGTGGCAGTTGTAGCAGCCCTCGGCGACGTAGAGGTCGCGCCCGGCCAGCTCGAGCGGCGTGTAGGGCTTGACGCTGGCGATCGTGGGCACGTTGCTGCGGATGACATAGAGCGGCACCATCTCAAAGAGCGAGGCCACCACGACGGCGATGACCACCCACACGGTGAACCGCACGGGCAGGCGCTCCCAGCGGCGGTGCCACTTGCCCTGGATCACCTTGTCGGCGGCGCGGCCGATCCAGATCGAGCCGCTGAGGCGTTCCTCGCCGCGCTCGTTGGCGTCGTCGCGGAAGTCCTTGCGGAGCGCCGGGGCCCGCTGCACCACGGTCTCGTACTTGGCCGGGCGGGTCATCCAGGTGCGGGTGATGTTGTAGATGCCGATCACCACGCCGGTGAGGTAGAGCGTGCCGCCCAGGGCACGGGCCCAGTAGAAGGGCATGAGCTTGGTGACGGTCTCCACGAAGTCGGGGAAGGCCAGGCGGCCGGTCTCGTCGAAGGCCCGCCACATGAGGCCCTGGGTGATGCCGGCGACGTAGATCGGGATGATGTAGAGCAGCATGCCGATGGTGCCGATCCAGAAGTGGGCCGCGACCATCTTCTTGCTGAACAGCTCGGTCTGGAAGATGCGGGGCGCGAGCCAGTAGATCATGCCGAAGGTCATGAAGCCGTTCCAGCCGAGCGCGCCGGAGTGGACGTGGGCGATGGTCCAGTCGGTGTAGTGGCTGAGGGAGTTGACGGTCTTGATGCTGAGCATCGGGCCTTCGAACGTGGACATGCCGTAGAAGGTGACACCGATGACGAAGAACTTGAGCACCGGGTCGGCCGCGACCTTGTGCCACGCGCCGCGGAGGGTCAGCAGGCCGTTGATCATCCCGCCCCAGCTGGGCATCCAGAGCATCACGCTGAAGAGCATGCCCACCGAGCTGGCCCACATCGGCAGCGCCGTGTAGTGCAGGTGGTGCGGGCCGGCCCAGATGTAGATGAACACCAGCGACCAGAAGTGGATGATCGAGAGCTTGTAGGAATAGACCGGCCTGTCCGCGGCCTTGGGCAGGAAGTAGTACATCAGGCCCAGGAACGGCGTGGTCAGGAAGAACGCCACCGCGTTGTGCCCGTACCACCACTGCATGAAGGCGTCCTGCACGCCGGCGTAGACCGGGTAGCTCTTCATCATCAGCTCGGCCGAGGGCATCTCGCCGGTCTGGACGAGGTAGACCAGCCCCGCGGGGATCCACAGGTTGTTGAAGACGTGGAGGATCGTCACCGTCACGATCGTGGCGATGTAGAACCACAGCGCGACGTACATGTGCCGCTCGCGCCGGTTGATCAGCGTCATGAAGAAGTTGGTCCCGAAGAAGCCCAGCCAGACCACCGCGATGGCCAGGTCGATCGGCCACTCGAGCTCGGCGTACTCCTTGCCCTGGGTGATGCCCAGCGGCAGGGTGATCGCCGCCGCCACGATGATCAGCTGCCAGCCCCAGAAGTGCAGCGTGCTGAGCAGGTCGCTCCACATCCGGGCCTTGCAGAGCCGCTGGGTGGAGTAGTAGACGGCCGTGAAGATCGCGTTGCCCGCGAAGGCGAAGATCACCGCGTTGGTGTGCAGCGGGCGGAGGCGGCCGAAGCTGAGCCACTCCTGCTCAAAGAGGAGCCGGAGCGATCGGGTCAGCCCGTTCGGGCCGCCGGCGAAGACCGAGGTCTCCAGCCACTGGACGGCGATCGGCATCACCAGCTGCAGGGCGATGATCAACCCGACCAGCATCCCAACAAAACCCCAGAGCAGGGTCGCAGCCAAGAACTTCCGGACGATCGCGTCGTCGTAGACAAACTCTTCCATCGGCCCGGGGCCCGCGGTGACCGGCTGCTCGCTCATGTTCGAACACCTCTTCTTCGTCGCGAGGGGCCCTTTGTGGCCCCTGTTGGTTTATCCGAGCACTTGAATATCCTGATATCCTATTTGAACATCGGGCTTGAGGATATCCTTATCAACAGATATGCTTGTGTCAATAGCCGATTTGCCGTTCTTTCGCCCGAACCGCCAGGAGCCGACTCAGGACATGCTCTCCCGGACCTCTGAATACGCCCTCCGAGCCGCGATCTACCTCGCCCGCGCAGGGGATGAGAACTCCACCGCCCACAGGGTGGCGGAGGCCACACAGGTCCCTGACGGCTACATGTCCAAGGTGCTCAACACGCTCGCGCGGGCCAAAATCGTCAGTTCGCAGCGGGGCCCCTCGGGCGGCTTCTCACTCACCATCGCCCCCGAAGAACTGACCATGCTCCGCGTCGTGGAGGCCGTCGAGCCGCTCCCGCGGATCGAGAAATGTCCGAGCGATCTCGAGGGACACAACCGCGAACTGTGCAGGCTCCACGCGGTGCTCGGCAATCTCGTCCGCGGCGTTGCCACCACGCTGGGTGAGACCACCATCGCACAACTGATCAATCAGCCGGCACCGCCCGACGCGGGCACCAGCGACTAGACCGACGTCGCCTGATCCCGCTCGATCTTCCCGCCGGCCCGCTCCCACGCGATGAAGCCGCCGGCGAGATTGGTCACGTCGAAGCCCTCGCGACGCAGGAACGCCGTCGCGGCTGCGGAGCGGACCCCGCTCCGGCAGTGGCAGACGATCGGTTCGCCCTTCGGCAACTCGTCCACGCGCGGGGCGAGGCGGGTGTGGGCGATGTTGATCGCGTCGCGTATCGCTCCCGCGGCGTGCTCATGCTCGTTGCGCACGTCCAGCACGGGCCGCTCGGTCTCGTGCCCCTTGAACGCCTCCGCCGTGATCTCCGGCGTGGTTTCCAGCGTCTTCGCCGCTGCGACATCGGCCGGGCTCACCCAGCCGATGATCCGGTCGAGCCCGATCCTGACCAGCACGCGGGTCAGTTCATCCACCAGATGCGGCTCGCAGACCAGCACGATCTCGTCGTTCGGTTCGATGTAGCTGCCGGTCACCATCGGGAACTGCACGGTCGTCGGTGACCAGAGCGAGCCCGGCAGGTGGCCCTTGCGGAAGGTGTCCCACGCCCGGGTGTCCACTATCGCGGTCTTCTGGCCGTCGATGGCGGCGAGGTTGGCCGTCGAGAGCTGCCGCGGCTGGGGCACAGGGCCCAGCAGCGGCACCCCGTCGCGGTTCTGCTGTTTCATCCTCGCGAAGTAGAGCGGAGGCGCCGGCTGCCCGCTGAGGATGAAATCCACGAACTTCTCCTCCTGCCCGGCGTGGGCGAGGGAGGCATTGAAGCGTTTCTCGTACCCCACCGTGCTCATCGGCACCGCGCCCAGGGCCTTGCCGCAGGCGCTCCCGGCACCATGGGCGGGCCACACCTGCAGATAGTCGGGCAGGTCCATGAACCCCTCGGCACTCTTGTGGAGTTGCCGGGCGAAGCCTTCCTTGACCCCGACCTGCCCCGCGGCACTCTCCAGAAGATCGGGCCGCCCCAGATCGCCGACAAACACGAAGTCGCCGGTCGCGATGCCGATCGGCTCGGTCGCGCCGCCGCCCAGATCGGTGACGGCGTACATCACGTGCTCGGGCGTGTGGCCCGGCGTGTGCACGGCGCGGAACTCGATGTTGCCGACCTTGAAGGTGTCGCCGTCATGCAGCAGTGTGGCGTCGTAGCTGCCGCCGCCCTGCTTGCCGTCGATCCAGCCGTAGGACCAGTCCGGCCCGCCCTGCCCGGGCAGGTAGACGCGGCACCCGGTCTGTTCGGCCAGTTCGCGCGAGCCGGAGAGGAAGTCGGCGTGGATGTGGGTTTCCGCGGCCGCGACGATCCGGAGACCGTTCTCGGCTGCCAGCGCGATATACCGGTCCACGTCCCGCTCGGGATCGATCACGATCGCCTCGCCGGACTTCTGGCAGCCGATCAGGTAGGCCGCCTGAGCGAGCCGGTCGTCGTAGAGCATCCGGAGCAGCATGGAACCTCCCTGTGGATTCTGCCGAGCCACGCGCCCATCCCTCGGATCCTGCAGATCGGGGGCGTGGCGGCTCTGAAGAGAAGTCTACGCGGGCGGTTGTCTCGCGGTACCATCGGGGTGACCGCCCCAGGGACGGGCCTTGCGTGCACGCCAATGACCAAACGAACGGAATCGACGACCATCACCGCCTGGACCCACGACCCCGCCCCGCAGCGGTTTCGGCAGCGCACCACGCGTTTCCGAGATCCGGCCGCGGCCGATCCCGCACCGCCGTCGGTCGCCCTCCTCGAGACCGCCGCGGATCGTGACGCGTCCGGCCCGCCGGCGCCCGGGCTCGTCCCCGAGTTCGCCCGCGACGACGACGGCCGCTGGCTCACACGTCTTGCCTGCCCGCGGGGCTCCTGCTTCTACGGCACCGGCGAGGTCGCCGGGCCGCTGCTGCGCAACGGCCAGTCGGTCACCCTGTGGAACACCGACTCGTTCGGCTACACCATCGAGACGCCCTCGCTCTACCAGTCGCACCCGTGGGTGCTGGGTGTGCGCGCAGACGGCACCGCCTTCGGCATGCTCATCGACACGACGTTCCGTGCCGAGATCGGGCTGGAGGGCGACGTCGCGCTGGTCGCCTCAGAAGGCACCGCCCCGGCGGTCTACGTGCTCGAGGGCCCGAGCCCCGAGGCCGTGCTCGAGGAACTCGCCGCCCTGATCGGGACGACCCCGCTCCCGCCCCGCTGGGCGCTCGGCTTCCACCAGTGCCGCTACTCGTACGGCGCCGAGCACGAGGTACTCGGCATCGCCGAGGAATTCCGCGCCCGCTGGCTCCCCTGCGACACGATCTGGATGGACATCGACTACATGGTCGACTCGCGCCCGTTCACGATCGACACGCACAAGTTCCCCGATGCCGAGAAGATGATCCTGCAACTCCGGACCAAGGGGTTCCGGACAGCGTGGATCCTCGACCCGGGGATCAAGATCGACAAGGAAGACTCCACGTTTATCAGCGGCCAGGAGCGGGACGTCTTCATCAAGAAACCGGACGGCTCGCTGTTTGCTGGCGATGTGTGGCCGGGACGCTGCGCCTGGCCAGATTTCACCAACGCCGGCGTGCGGCACTGGTGGGGCCAGCAGACCGCCCGCTTCGCCCGGATCGGGGCCGACGGCGTCTGGAACGACATGAACGAGCCCTCCGTCTTCGACGGGCCCGGGCGCACCATCCCCACCGACTGCCTGCACAACGCCGACCCCGAACTCGGCGGCCCGGACGACCACGCGCGGTATCACAACATCTACGGCATGCAGATGGCCAGGGCCTCGTTCGAGGGGCTCCTGCGTGACCGCCCCGGCCGGCGGCCGTTCGTCCTGAGCCGCAGCAACTTCCTCGGCGGCCACCGCTACGCCTGCTGCTGGACCGGCGACAGCGCCAGCACCTGGGAGCACCTCTCCTGGACGATCCCGATGATGCTCAATCTCGGGCTGAGCGGGCAGGTCTTCGCCGGGTGCGATATCGGCGGCTTCGCCGACGACGCCGACGACGTGCTTTTCGCCCGGTGGATGGGCATCGGGTGCCTGCTGCCGTTTGCGCGCGCGCACTCGGACAAGAACACCAACCGGCACGAGCCCTGGTCGTTCGGCCCGGCGTGCGAGCGGGCCTGCCGCATCGCCCTCGAGCGGCGGTACCGGCTGCTGCCCTATCTCTACACCCAGTTCGAGCGGGCCGAGCGCACCGGCGTACCCCCGATGCGCCCGCTCTTCTTCGCCGACCCGGCCAACGAGACCCTGCGCGACGCCGAGGACTCGTTCCTGCTCGGGCCCGACGTGCTCGTTCGGGCCAGCGTCAAGCCCTCGGGCGGGTGCGAGGCCCCGATGCCCGCGGGGATCTGGAGAAGATTCGAGCCCACCGAGACCAGCGATGTTCACCTGCCCGACCTCTATCTGCGCGGCGGGGCGATCCTGCCGATGGGGCCGATCGTCCAGTACACCGGCCAACGCCCGCTCGACCCGATCACGCTCGTGATCAGCCTCGACGAACAGGGCGAGGCTCGCGGCGAGCTGTTCGAGGACGACGGGGACGGCTTTGCCTATCGCGAGGGAGACTGCCTCAGGACCGTCTACGCCGCCAAACGGGTGCGCGGCCATGTGAATGTGTGGGTCGAGCAGAGCGGGGGAGGCCGTCGGAGGCCACTCCGGGCGGCCGAGATCGTCGTCCTGCTCGATGACGGCCGGCTCGTCCGAGCCACGGGCGTGGGCGGGGACACGATCAGCGTTCTGGTGGCCCCGCCGGCGGCGGACCCGATCGAGCCACAGGACCCGTGAGCGAGGGCGGGTAGACCGCCGGTCCCCCCGCGTACACTGGCCCTATGAGCTACACCGCACTCGCGCGACGGTATCGGTCGCGGTCGTTCGACGAGGTCGTCGGCCAGGAACCCATCGCCCGGACACTCCGGAACGCCATCGATTCGGGGCGGGTCGCCCACGCGTATCTGTTCAGCGGGACGCGGGGCGTCGGCAAGACGTCGATGGCCCGGATCTTCGCGGCCGCGATCAACACGCCCGAGGAAGGCGCGATGTCCGAAGAGGTCGCCGACGCGATCCGCACTGGGCGTGACCAGGACGTCATCGAGATCGACGCGGCCAGCAACCGCGGCGTGGACGACGCCCGCGACCTGATCTCCAACTGCGTCTACCGCCCGATGCGCGGCCCCTACAAGGTCTACATCATCGACGAGGTCCACATGCTCACGCGTGAGGCCTCCAACGCGCTGCTCAAGACGATGGAGGAGCCGCCGGAGCACGTCAAGTTCATCCTCTGCACGACCGAGCCGCACAAGGTGCTGCCGACGATCCAGAGCCGGTGCCAGCGGTTCGACTTCCGCGACATCCCGACGACGCGCATCACCGATCACCTCCGCGATGTGTGCAAGGGCGAGAAGGTCAAGGCCGACGACGAGCTGCTGCACGCGGTGGCCCGGCTGGGCAACGGCTCGATGCGCGATGCGCTCAGCCTGCTCGACCGGCTGCTGGCGACCGGCGAGAAGTCGCTCTCGCTGTCGCTGCTCGAAGAGCTGCTGGGTTTGCCCGACCGCGAGCTGCTCGGCCGCATGATCGACGCCTTAGCGACGGGCGACTCGCGGGGCGCGCTTGAGGCGGGCGATGAACTGCTCAGCAAGGGCGCGGGGCCGGAGCTGGTGCTCGGATCGCTGGCGGGGCGGCTCCGCGACCTGATGCTGCTCTGTGCCTGCGGCGGCCAGACCGACCTGGTCGATTCGACCGGCGACTCCCGCGCCGAGGACGCGGCACGGGCCGAGCGGTTCGACGTGGCCTCGCTGTCGCACATGATCGCGGTCTGCGAGAGTGTGCAGCGGAGTGTGCGACAGAGCTCGCTGCCGCGGGCGCTGTTTGATGCCGCGGTCGTGCGGATGGCGCTCACCGAGAGCCTCGCCAACGTGACCGAGATCGTCACGAAGATGTCCAACCCCGCGGCCATCGCGGGGCGGGGCGGCGCGGGGGCACCGGCAAAAAACCTTGAGGGCAGCGGCGCCACCGGGCGAGCGGGCCACCCCCCCCACCGCCTGACGCACCACGCGAGGCTCTGCCGCTGCCCGCCCAGAAATCCGAATCCCCTCCGGCTCGGCCGGGCGGCGGCGCGCGCATCGGCGGCGGCCGCGGATGGTGCGGAGCCGGTTGCGCGGACACCGGTCCCGGAGTCGGCCGAGGCTCTCTGGGCCCGGGCGGCTGGACGAGTCGGCCAAGAGCGTGCGCACGCAGTCGATGCTCAGCGCCGCGACGCCGGTGACGTGGGAGGGCAGCGAGCTTACGGTCGAGATCGGCGGTCCGATGCGGGCGGTGCTCGACCACCGGCGCGAGGAGATCGAGAAGCTGCTCCGGCGCATCGCGAGCAAGAAGGTCACGCTGACCATCCGTGTGCCCGAGGGCATCGAGCAGCAGCCGACCGACCTGCCGCCGGATGCGCAGGCGCTGGCCGAGGAGCACCCGCTCGTCCGCGAAGCGATGGAGCTGTTCGACGGGCGCGTCGAGCGGGCGATGCTCCGCAAGAAACCCTGAACCACCACGCCGCACGCACGCGGCCGGGAGGGAGAGACATGTTTGACCAGATGAAGCAGATGGGCGCGATCGCGGGCCTGCTCAAGAACAAAGAGAAGCTCGCCGAGGCCGGGGCCCGCGTGAAGCGCACGCTCGAGGAGCGGCCGGTCACCGGCGAGGCGGGCGGCGGAGCGATCCGGGTGACCGTGGGCGGGGAGATGAAGGTGCGGCGGGTCGAGATCGCCCCGGCGATCGCCGCGGGGCTGGGTGCCGGCGACGAGGCGCGGATGCAGATCGAGAATCTCATCGCCGAAGCCACCAATGACGCCATGCGGCTCGCGCAGCTGCGGCTCAAGGAGGCGGTCGATCGGGAGGCAGCGGAGCTGGGCATCGAGGGTCTGGGCGATCAGCTCGGCGGACTCTTGCAGTGAACCGACCGGCCTCGTTCTTGCCGCTCCGCTGCGCGCTCGACGATCTGACCATCGCGGTTGACCGCGCCGACCCGCCCGCGCCGACACCGGCGATGGTCGAGCGGTGGGACGCCGCGGCGGCCGCGAACCCGCGACTCTTCAACGGCACGCTCCTGCGGTTCCACCGCTTCGATGCCGCGACTCGCACGATCCATGCAAGCCAAGACACCTACCAGCGCTACGCCATGCAGGACCGCCCGCCGGCCGTCACCGGCGAGCACGACCACGCCAACGGCGTCTCGCACCTGGCGGTCACGGGCGTGGTAATCGTGACTGAGCCGGACACCGGGCACGAGTCGGTCGTCCTGGGAAACCGCGGTGCACAGACGTTCGTCTACCCCGGCCTGTGGGAGCACGCCCCCGGCGGCGGGCTGGAGACCACCGAGATCTACGAGCAGTTGCTTCGCGAGATGGGCGAGGAACTCGGGATCAAGGGCCTCGACGACGCGGCCCGGCGCGAGGCGTTGCTCGTGCCACCGGGACCGGACGATGTGCTCGGGCTCGCCTTCGACCCCAACATGCCGAGCGTCGATGTCGTTGTGCGGGTGCGACTGCGCGACGGTGCCGAGCGATCACTCCGCGACGGCTCGTGGGAGTACGGCGACACGCGGGTCGTGCCGGTCGATTCGCTGCCCGGCTTTCTCACCGAGCAGGGCGAACAGGCGATCATCCCGCCGGCGGTCGCGATCTGGCGCGGGCTCGGATGGGCCTGAGGCCGCCCGGCCTCTGACCTACTCGGCCTCGGCCGAGACCGGCTTGGTCCACGGGATGTCCTTGTCCTTCTGCAGCACGCCCGCAGACTGCTTCGTGCAGCGCTTGCACAGGTACGCCTCGCGCATCGGGCTCGACCACATCGACTCTTCCCGCACTTCGAGGCACAGGTTGCACTTGGTGCCGGGCGGGATGCCCTCGCTCCCACCGCTGTCGCCGCCGCGGGTGGTGAGGCCCAGCTCGACGTAGGCGACCGTCAGGCAGTGGCCGCAGACGCAGCTGCCGTGGTGCCCCTCGACCATGGGCCGGTCGTCGGTCCAGACGTTGCCGCAGAAGTCACAGAGAAAGTCCTCCATGGCCAGATTGTCCTCATCACACCCTTCCCGCCGCATCACTCACCTCTGTCCTCTGTGCCAACTGCCTGGCCCCTCGATCATCTCTGTTCAAACAACTGGTTGTACACCACGCACCGCTCGATGAGCTGCTCGTGCGTCCCGTCGTCGATCACGCGCCCGTCCTTCATCACGATGATCCGGTCGGCCGAGGTGATCGTGCTGCGGCGGTGGGCGACGATGAGGCACGTGCGCGACGCGGAGAACTCGCCGATCGCCTCGGCGATCTGCGCCTCGCTCTCGCCGTCGACCATGCTCGTCGCCTCGTCGAGGATCAGGATCGCCGGGTCACGCAGGATCGCCCGGGCGATCGCCACCCGCTGGCGCTGCCCGCCGGAGAGGGTCAGGCCCTGCTCACCGACCACCGTGTCGTAGCCCTGCGGCAACCGGGTGATGAAGCCGTGCGCGCGCCTGCCGCGCCGCCCGCTCGATGCCCTCCTGCGTCGCGTCCTTGGTGCCGTAGGCGATGTTGCTGGCGATCGTGCCCTCGAAGATCACGGTCTCCTGCGTGACCACGCCGATCTGGCGGCGGAGGCTCCGCACCTGATAGTCGCGGATGTCGAGCCCGTCGATCATCACGCGGCCGCGCCCGTGCGCCGTCCTCGCCCGCGTCGGGGTCGAACAGCCGCGGGATAAGCCCGAGCAGCGTCGTCTTGCCGCACCCGTTGGGGCCGACGATCGCCACCCGCTCGCCGTGCCCGACCGTGATCGAGAGGTCCCGCAGCGCCCGGCCGCGTCGCATTGGGGTAGGTGAACGTCACGTTGTCCAGCTCGATGCTCTTGGCGTGGCGGGGCAGCTTGGGCAGCTTGGAGCTGTGGCCCGGCTCGGGCTCCATCTCCATGAGCTCTTTGAGGCGCTGGGCCGCGGCACTCGAGGCCTGGACCTCGTTGATCAGCCCCGTCAGCGGCTTGAGCGAGGCCCCGGCCGCGCCGAGCGCGACGAGCGTCGCGATGAAGCTCTCGACCTCGATGTGCCCGTCGAGGATCGCCTTCGACGCGATCAGCGAGAGGATGCCCAGCGCAAAGAGCGCGAGCAGCTCGACCAGCGGGCTCGCCAGCGCGCGCGCCACCCGCACCCGCATCATGTCGTGCATGAACTGCTTGTTGATGCGGTGGAACCGGCCCGCCTCGTAGCGCTCGGTCGTGTAGACCTTGACCACGCGCAGGCCGCGGAGGACCTCGCCGGTCGAGGCGTAGAGCCCCGCCTGGCTCCGCAGCGCCCCGCGCGACGCTCTGCGGATCCGCTTGCCGAGACGCCGGATGACGACATAGAGCACCACGATGATCGGCAGCGCGGAGACGACCAGCAGCGGGCTGAGCACCAGCGCCGCCAGCAGCCCCGCGACCCCCTTGGTCACCTGCGCCACCGTCCGCGACAGCAATGTCGCGAAACCCTGGCCGAGCTGGTGCGAGTCGTTGACGATGCGGCTGACCGGGTCGCTCGCGCCCCCGGCGACGACCGTCTTCAGCGGCAGGCGCACGACCTTGTGGAACGCCTCGCGCCGGATGTTCGTGCTCGTGCGGTAGACCACCGTGAGCGAGAGGTAGGCGTGCATGAAGTTGGCCACCGCGCCGAACACCGTCAGCACACCCAGCACCGAGACGATGGTGACGATCGCCGTGAACTGCCCCGGCGGCAACGCCGCGACCCAGGTGGCGGGCAGCCTCGCCCAACCCACAACCGCCGGCAGGCTCTCGTTGTAGTTCGCGGCCAGCTCCGGCAATCCGCCGTGGTTGGGCTGCAGGATGCTCCGCAAGACCGGCGCGATCGAGACCAGCCCCACCCCCAGCCCCCCGGCCGAGACGCACGCGAATACCATCGCCCAGACGATGGTGGCCTTGTATCGCAACATGCGGGAGGCAAAGTGCCAGAACGCGTCCATAAGGTCCACCAGTATTGAGCCCATCTCGGCCCGGGTACACCCGCCCGCCGAATAACCACCGAATGGACCGCCCGAAAGCCCCCGCAGCCGCGATCCCGACGCCCCGCACCCCACACCCATGCCAGTCCCCCGCGCCACGGTCGTCATCCCCTGCTTCAACCACGGCCGCTTCGTGGGCGAGGCGGTCGCCAGCGCACTGGCCCAGACCGACGCCGACATCCGCGTCACCGTCGTCAACGACGGCTCGACCGACGGCACGACGCCGCGGGCGTGCGATGCGCTGCTCGAGACCTTCGACCCCGAGCTTGTGCGGGTGATCCATCAGGACAACACCGGCCTGCCCGGCGCGCGCAACCGCGGCGCCCGCGATGCCGACACCGACTATCTGGTCTTCCTCGACGCCGACGACACGATCGCGCCGGACTTCGTCAGCAAGCTCGCGGCGGCCATCGCCGACGCGGGACCCGAGAGCGACCGTGTCAGCCACGCCTACTGCCAGGAGACGCTCACCGACCGCGCTCACGGCACGTGGCGCGTGCCCGAGTGGGACGCCGAACTCCTGCTCATCACCAACCTTCACCCGGTCACCTGCCTGGTCCGCCGCCACGCCTTCGAGGCCGTCGGCGGCTTTGACGCCACCATGACCGACGGGTACGAGGACTGGGAGTTCTGGGTACGGCTCAGCGACCACGGCTACCGGGGCGTCCGCGTCACCGAACCGCTCTTCTTCTGGCGCAGACACTCGCAGGAGACGATGATCCACGACGCGGTCACGCGCCACGACCAGCTCTACGCCCAGATCATCGACCGCCACCGCGAGCTGTACGACGCGCGCTTCGAGGCCATCGCCCGCCGCTGCAACTCGATGCTCCGCGCCTTTGACTGCAACTGGATCGACGAGACCGGGACACCCATCCCGCTGCAGTACCTCCAGAAAAAGACCGGCGAGGCACACCACGCCGAGCAGAAAGCCGCGGCCCTCGAGCTCCAACTCGCCGCGGCACGCGAGCGGGCCGAGGCGTCCCGGCGCGTCTGCGAAGCCCAGCGCGCCGAGTTCGAGAGCATGGCCGGCGTCCGCGCCCACCGCAAGGCCCGCCGCGTCGTGGACACGATGCCGGGTCTGCTCCGCCGCCCGCTTCTGGCCGGGGTGCGGGGCGTGCGTCGGCTGATCGGCGTCTGAGCGATCACACCGTGACCCAAAGCACGCGGCGGCTCCTCGCTCGCGGCACTCCGCCGCCGCGGAGCCGCCGGCCGCAAAGAGAAAGAGCCCGCGGGATCAAATCCCGCGGGCTCTGGAGTCTCAGGGAATGTCGGCCGCCCTTAGCGGTTGACCACGTACGCCGCGTCGAGCGTCTTGTCGATCCGCCTGACGATGCTGGCCAGGTGCGCCGCGGTGTACTGATCGCCCGAGCTGTTGGCCTTGGCGGTGTCGCGGATGTTCTCGAGCTCGAGAACCGCGAGGTTGCTGATGGTGCGCATCGCCGGGCTGGTCGAGCGGTCCATCAGGGCCAGGGTGATCAGGCGGTCGGTGTGCTCGCGCTGGAGGTTCCGGTCGAAGCTGGAGATCGCGCCCTTGTCGGCACCCTTCCAGATCGACTCGCTGACGGTGTTGACCAGCTCGGCGAGGGTGAAGGCGTCCTTCTGCCCCGCGGTGCGGTACTCGTTGTCGTAGACCCGGCGCAGGGTGCCCGGGTTCATCACGAAGGTCATCGCGGTCGCCTGCACGCCGCCGATCATGTCGTGGACGGTGAAGCTGGGGTCGGCCATCATCTCGCTGGTGCCCGCGCTGTCCCACCAGTACTCCTTGCCGAAGTGGCGAACCAGATCGGGCGAAAGCCCGAAGGCGTCCTCGTCGAAGCTGTTGTCGATGATGAGATTCAGGGCGCGGCGCTGCTGGTCGGCGGGCACGTCCTCGATGGCGGAGCGTCCGCCCTCGCTCTTGAAGTCGTTGTTGCTGAACGTGCCGCCGATCCATCGCGACGCGATCGAGAGGCACTGCACCTGCGTGCCCAGCATGTTCTGGTAGCGCCGGCGGACCAGGGCCCACGACTCGCCGTCGTCGACGATGTCGCTGACCAGCTTGCTCCGCAGGTCGTTGACCAGCCCGAGACGCGACTCGCAGAAGTTGAGGTTGTTGGCCCCGTTGTCCCACGTCATGTTGCGCGGGTCGGAGCCGGAGTTCATCTCCATCTGGCTCAGGTAGATCAGATCCGGCTCGCTGGAACGCTTCAGCAGCGTCTCGAGCTCGCTCTCGGGCCCGTAGCCGTAGGCGATCGCCCAGCGGTCGTAGGGGCCGACCGTCGGGGTCGCGTAGGGGCCCTGCTCTGCGCCGAGCTCGTAGTTGATGTTGGCCGCGATGTAGTCCATGACCGAGCCGCTGGTCGCCTCGTCGCCCCACTCCCCGGAGTGGACATCCGAGAGCTTGCGGATCGTGGACGCCGCCATGTTGTGCTGCAGGCCCAGGCAGTGCCCGACCTCGTGGCACGAGATGTACCGGATCATCGGCCCGATGTACTCCTCGGGGATGCCGTCGAGCAGATCCGTGTTCTCGTCCACACCCAGCACCGAGCCGGCCAGCGCCGCGTCGAAGAGCGACAGGTCGGCCGCGAGCATGTTGCCGATGCGGCACGCGTGATTGGTGTGGTCGTGCGTGTTGGGCGCGAAGGGGTGGCCCTCCTCGCCGAAGGCGTCGGGCGCCGTGCTCGTCCACCGAGAGGGCCAGCGCACGCTGCTTGCGCTCACGCTCGCCCGGGCGCGGCCAGGCGGACGCGCGGGTCCCACTCCGGATGCTCGGCAAAGAACGCCATCGTCTCGGGCGTGAACGCCGTCTCGGTGATGTCGTCGCTGAGCCCTTCGAGCATGTTGCGGACGGCCCGCGTCAGGCCCTGGTGCCAGACGACATCGGCGTCAAGAATCTCGCCGGTCTCGGGGTTCGTGCGGCTCGGGCCGATCGCGTAGCCCTGGTCGCTCGAGTTCCACCGGAAGAAGTTGTAGCGGGCGTCCTCGGGGTCCTTGTCCATGTGCGCGCCCGTCGCGGCGTCCTGCTGATACACCACCACCGCGCCGTCGATCCCGATCTCGCGGAACGCCTCGTTCCACAGCTCGATGCCCTCGCGGACATAGCGGCGGAACTGCACCGGCGTCGTGTTCTCGATGTACCACACGATCGGCTGCTTGGGCGGGCTCATCTTGAGCTTGGGGTCCGCCTTCTCAACGTACCAGCGGTTGATGAACCGCTCGGTGATGTCCTCGTTGGCGGGCTTGGCAAAGTCGCTGTAGTTGTTGTAGAAGTAGCCGACGCGCGGGTCGGCCTTGCGGGGCTTGTAGCCCGGCGTGCCCGAAAGCTCGCCGATCGCGTAGCTCAGGCGGACCAGCCGGCCGTTGCCGGAGGGCATCTCGTACTCGACGACGAAGTTCTCCGGGAAGCTCTTGGCCTTGGTGAGCTCGGCGAGCGAGGGGTTCACGCCCCGAACGCTCGGGCCGTACCCGCCGAACGCGCTGAAGCTGAAGAACTTGCCCGCCTGCCGCGTGGCGATCGCGCCGAAGTCGATCACCGGACGCCCGCCGGGCGCCTCGCTGATGATCGGCACCGTCAGCAGCACGGTGTCGGTGTAGAGCTGCTTGATCGAGTCCTGCGCCTGCTTGTCGCCGCTGGTGCGCACATCCAGGTTGGGCATGATCAGCGCGAGCTGCTTGTCGTAGCGCTTCCACTTGGCGTAGTAGGTCGGGCCCATCACGCCGGCCTGCGGGTCGCCACCGGAGACCGTGCAGGCGATCATGAGCATCTGCTTCTCGTAGTTGCCGGGCAGCACGGCGAGCAATTTGCCGGTCTTGTCGTCCTTGTAGAGGTCGTACAGGCCCGACGAGCCGTCCATGGTCGAGGTGACCTTGTCCAGGCCCTCCACGGTCTTGTCAAACGGCGGGAAATCAGGCCCGGCCGGAGCCGGCGCCGGGGCGGGCAGGCCCGTCATGCCGAGGCCCGCGGGGATGCCCACGCACGCGAGAAGGGAAAGAGCGAGAACGGTTCCGGAATGGTGGGTGCGATGCATCGGCTGACTCCTGGTGTATACCACTGTGTGTTGCAGCCGCGTTCGGACGGGCCGCAACCCTCGGTTGTGTCTGGACTGAATGCAGATCGGGGTCCGAGCTCTGGGCAGCATACAGCAGGACCGCGACAGCCCGATGCGATCACCGATGCGCAACGGGCAGATTCCTGTCAGACGCGCGAGCCGGCGCTCAGTGCTCGGTCCAGTCGAACATTTTCGAGCCGACCACAAACCCGGCAATTCCCACGGTCATCAGCACGAGACAGGGCAGGAGCATGTCGGCCGGCCCGAAGTCCCGCCAGATCGCCCCCTCCATCGCCAGAATCGACCACTTCACCGGGCTCAGGTGGCTCAGCGTGATCATCCACCCCTTCATGAACGCCAGCGGCATCATCCCGCCGCCCAGCATCGCCATCACGATCATCGCCGCCCAGCCGATGCCCCCCGCAGCCGCTTCGGTCCTGCCCAGCGTCGACAGCAGCATCATGATCCCCACGAAACACACCGCCACGCTCAGGACCGCCACCAGCAGTAGCGGCACCGAACTGGGCGTCACGCCGAAAACCGCCGTCAGAAGCACCAGCAGCACCGTGGACACCCCGACCGTCGTCAGGAAACACGCCAGCCCCTTGCCCAGCAACACCCGACTCCGGCCCATCGGCGCCGTCCGCAGGCGGGTCAGCGTCCCCCGGTTGCGCTCGGTCACCAGCGAAATCCCAAACCCGGCCGCGCACCCCATGATGCCCCAGATAATCCCCTGGGGGAAAGCGATCGCGTAGGGACTCGGTCCCTCGTCGCCCACGAGTTCCACCGACTGGATCGACACAGGATTGAACGCCGGACCGCCATCGCCCTCCGAGTCGGCTGCGTCATCGCCGCCGAACACGCCCGCCTCGGGCGCCTGGACCAGAAACGTGTCGAGGCTGTTGAGAAAGGTCTTGAAGATCAGCTTCTGCGCGGGGTTGAGGTCGCTGTCGTCGATCGAGGCAATCGAGTCCTGGGCCATATCGCGGGCGATGTCGGGGTCGAGAAACAAATCCTGCAGCCGCTCGTAGGCCTTGGCGGTCACCAGCCCCTGAATCAGCCCGGCCTCCGCGGCCTTGGAAGGGTCCACGCCGAGGACCAACTCCATCGGCTCGCCCTGAAAGATGGACGCATCGCCGAACCCCTCGGGGATCACGACGAACGCCGTCTGGCCGCCCTTGCGGACGATCTCCTGCGCCGCGGCCCGGTCCTCCATCGGCGTGACGATGAACTGGCTCTCGGCCTCGAGCGAAGCCGCGAACGACGCGGAGGCCTCGGACCGGTCCTCGTCGATGACGATGATCTTCGTCCCGCTCCCTCCCCCGCCGCTCATGCTGGCGAAGATCGTGCCGAAAAAGACCGCGTAGAGGATCGGGAAGAAGAACGTGAAGAACAGCCCACCCTTGTCGCGGACGAGCAGCCGGAGGTCCTTGGTGGCCAGCGCCCAGATCTCTCGCATCGACTCTCCTCGCAGTTCTACGAGCCCCGAGCGCAAGCTCGGGAGTGTCGCTGTTCCCGCCCAAGCGCGCGCTCGGGGCTCGTCCCGCTCAGTCCCTGAGGCTCCGGCCGGTGAGATTCAGAAAGACTGTCTCCAGATCGGGCCGATCGACCCGCACGCCCGTCGTGCTCTCGCTCGCGAGCCGCCCGCTGCAGGACCGCCAGCGGCTCGGCGGTCTGGACGCGTTCCTCGCCCTCGGCCCGCTCGATCCGCACGACACTCTCGCCGCCGTGCTCGCAGATGAGGCCGTCCACAGAGTCGAGAGCCAGCAGATTCCCCTTGTCGATCACGCCCACGCGGGAGCAGAGCTTCTGGGCCTCCTCCATGTAGTGCGTGGTGTAGACGATCGTGCGGCCCTGGTCCTGCAGCTCGCGGACGATCTCGAAGATCGCGTGCCGGCTCTGCGGGTCCACGCCGGCGGTGGGCTCATCGAGCAGGACCACCCTCGGGTCGTGAACGAGCGCGCAGGCGAGGTTGACCCGCCGCTTCATGCCGCCGGAGAAGCCCTTGACACGATCGCGCGCGCGGTCGGTCAGGCCGACCAGTTCGAGCAGCTCGTCGGCGCGTCTGGTCCGTGTGGCGCCGTCGAGGCCGTAGATCGAGCCGAAGAACACGAGGTTCTCCCGCGCGGTCATCTCGTCGTAGATCGCCAGCGACTGGGGGGCGACGCCGAGCGACGCCCGCACCGCAGCATCCACCGGGTCGCCGCCGTCGATCCGGACGGTGCCCGAGTCGGGCGACAGCAGGCCGACCGTCATGGCGATGGTGGTGCTCTTGCCCGCCCCGTTGGGCCCCAGCAGGCCGAAGACCTCCCCCGGCTCGATCGCCAGCGAGAGACCGTCCACGGCGGTGATGCTTCCGAACCGCTTGCTGATGGTGTCGAGCGTGATCACAGGGCGACCCCTCCCGGCCAATCCCAGCCACGGCTGGCCAGGAGGGTTTTCGGTCTCCGGCCCCGGATCTTGCAGGCTTGGTAGCCCGGACGGGCCTTCTCGCGATCGGCCCCGCAGGCGGCCAGGACACCGGCGGCACCGGACGACGGCCGCTTATGGCTGCTGCGGTCAAGCTCTGACCAGATTCACGGGCCACCCGTGCACCGGGCCCGGCCGCCTGCGGGAACGACAGCGAGAAACAAGGATACGCCGCCCCACCCCGTCCGTACACTCTTTGTATGGAAGCCCCGCAAGGCCACCCCGGACACCACGTGAACCTGCCCACGACCGGGCCCGGCCGGGCGTCAAAGGCCAACCCGGAGGCCAAGTCCCGCTCGACCGTGCTGACCGCGGTCCGGATGTTCTTCCTGATCCTGGCCCTCTCGGTCCCGCTCCTGATCGCGATCCGGTTCCGCACCGGCGAGGCCGCGGCCAACCGGGGCGAGGCGATGTTCCTCGAGAACTGGTGGTGGATTCCTCTGGCCATCGGCGTGGCCTTTGCCGCGGCGTTTCTGGCGATCGACGTCCTGATCCCCCGCAAGAAGATCTCGACGCTGGCGGGAATTCTGCTGGGGCTGATCGGCGGCCTGCTGGCGACCGTCGCCCTGAGCTTTATCGTCGATCTCATCGCCGAGTCGTGGGACCTGAACACCTACATCCCGACGCTGATCTTCTCGGTCAAGATCCTGATCGGGATCTCGCTCTGCTACTTGGGCATCTCGACCGTCCTGCAGACCCAGGACGACTTCCGGCTGGTGATCCCCTATGTGGAGTTCGCCAAGCAGATGCGGGGCGTGCGTCCGCTGGTGCTGGACAGCTCGGCCCTCATCGACTCCCGCATCGTCGAGGTCGCCGAGACCGGGATCAGCCAGGCCCCGATCATCATCCCCCAGTTCATCGTCGAGGAGCTCCAGCGCCTCGCCGACTCGGCCGACCGGCTCAAGCGCGCGCGCGGAAGGCGCGGGCTCGAGGTGGTCACCCGCCTGCAACGGTCGGCACTGCTCGATGTCTCCATCGACGAGAGCCCGATGCCGAGCAAGGCCGTAGACCACATGCTCGTGGACTTCGCCAGGCAGCTCCCGGGGATCATCGTCACGACCGATGTCGGGCTGGCCCAGGTCGCGGCCATCCACAGCGTGGTGACGCTCAACCTCAACGACCTCGGCAACGCCCTCCGCCCCAACGTGGTGCCGGGCGAGGTGCTGCGGGTGCAGCTCATCCGCAGGGGCGAGCAGAAGACCCAGGCGGTCGGCTACATGCCCGACGGCACGATGGTGGTCGCCGAGGACGGGAGTGAGCGCATCGGCGACAGCGTCGAGGTGACTGTCACCAGCATGCTGCAGACCTCGGCGGGTCGGATGATCTTCGGGCGCATCGGGCCCGAGCCGGTGCGCGGCGACCAGCCCGCCCCCGTCCCGGTCGAGCCGCCGCAGGGTCTCCCCGCGGCCCCCGATTCGCCGCAGGACGGCGACGCGGATGCTCCGCCCGATCCTGCTTCTTCTGCCGCACAGTCCGAGCCGCCGCGCGGCCCGTTCCCCCCCAAGCCGCCCTCGCGCTCGAACCGCGCGCGCAACCCGAGGCGGTGAGCGATGCCGCAGTTTCTGGTCCTCTATTCACCGCCCCGCCCGACATTCGCGACCGACGCGACCGAGGCCGAGCAGGACACGATCGCGGCCCACTTTGGGTATCTGGAGCGGGCGCGCGACGCGGGGACGCTGATCCTGGCCGGCCGCACGCTCGACGAGCCGCCCCTGGGCATCGGGATTTTCGAGGCCCCGTCCGAGAACGCGGCTCGGGCATTCGTGGAGGCGGATCCGGCGGTACGGAACCGGCTGTTCACCGCCGACGTCAGACCCTGCTGCGTGGCGCTTCGTGGGCGGGGGTCGGTCGGCTAGGATGACCCCGGGGACACTCGCGGCAGCCGCGACCGGCGGCGGTGCCGGTACGGAAGGAATGCACGATGAAGTTTTTCTGGGCGTTGATCGTGGTGCTGGTGGCGGCGACGGGCGTGCTGCTGGCGATGCGCGGGAGTGATCAGCCGAGCACGGCGAACACCGTGACCACAGCGGGCGTGCCCAACGCGCGCAGGACATGGGCACCCAGCAGATCGAGCCCGCGGCGGTTGCCGTCGAGGCGGTCGAGCCCGGCGCAGAGGTCGAGCCGCAGGGCCTGCCGGTCACCGATGCGGCCGACCCGGCCCCCGCTGCGGACGAGGCCGGAGAGGTCGTCGTGGAGGTCGGCATCCCCGAGCTGCCGGTGGATCCGGCGACGCTCGAGGGCGAGCCGGCGCCGCTGTCTGAAGACGCGGCGGTGGCGAGCGACGCGGCCGAGGCTGCGGACGCGGTCGTCGCCGATGAAACCGCGACCGCCGACGCCGCCGGGGAAGCCGCGGACGCCGAGGACGCCGAGGACGCCCTGATGCTCAACGACCGCTACCGCGTCACCGGCGAGGGCACGGCGGAGTCGCCGTACCAGATCGACTTCGACATGCTTGTCGCGGTCGAGCAGGACTACGCACCCAAGGAAGAGGGCAAGAAGGAGATCCCCGAGTGGATCAACGTGCTCAACGGCAAGCACGTCAACATCACGGGCTTTGTGGCGTTCCCCTTCCTCGCGGCGACGGCGAACGAGTGCATGGTGATGCTCAACCAGTGGGACGGCTGCTGCATCGGCGTGCCGCCCACGCCCTACGACGCGGTCGAGGTGCAGTTCGCCGAACCGCTCGATCTCAACCGGGGCATCCCCAACTACGGCACGCTCTCGGGCGTCTTCCGCACCGACCCCTATCTGGTGAACGGCTGGCTGATCGGGCTGTACGTGATGGACGACGCCAAGATCATCGACAGCGGCAGCCGGAACCAGGCCGGCTTCTAGCCCGTGACGGCCGAACCCGGCGAGGTTCTGCCCCGTGCGCGGCCGGTTTGTCTTGGCGCATCGGGTGATTCTCTCTACGCTGTGGGCGGGACAATGCCACAGCTGAGGAGAGAGACCACGATGATGTTCACCCGCATTGCTTCGATGACAGTGCTCTGTGCGGCCGGTGCAGCGTTCGGCCAGTGCGACCCGGCCTGGGACGTCACGCCCGGTAACCCCGGTGTCGGCTCCGGCTACGCCGACCCGTCGGCAGGCTGGGACGACGGCACCGGCGAGGCCCTCTACATCGGCGGCTCCTTCGACCGGATCGGCGGGTTCAACAACCTCCGCGGCATCGCCAAGTACGACCCGATGACCGGTGACTACTCCAGGCTCGGCACCGGCATCTCCTACGGCAACACCAACGGGTTCATGACCAGCATCATGCCCTTCGAGGCCGATGGCGAGAACCTGCTGGTGGTCGGCGGGTTCTTCAGCTCGGCCGGCGGCGTGGAGGACACACAGAGCCTCGCAGCATGGGACGGCGAGCAATGGCGCTCGCTCGGCGCCGGCTTCGTCCCGCCGCAGGCGGTGTGGGGCATGACCATCGGCAACATCGGCGACGGCGAGAAGCTCTTCTTCGGCGGTGGGTTTACCGAGATCGCCGGCGGCCCGGCCAGCGGCGTGGCGAGCTGGGACGGCCTCTCGCTCGAGGTCGTCGGTGAGGGCGTCGGCATGACGGGCTTCAGCCCGTTCGTCAACGAGCTGGTCACCTGGGACGACGGCGGGGGCGAGTCGCTGTTTGTGGTCGGCCGCTTCGACACGATCGACGGCGTCAACGGCACCAAGCTTGGCGCGGTCTACCGGCCCAATTCCGGCTGGGAGCCCATCGGCAGCGGGCTGGTCGCCCAGTCCAGCACCACCACGCTTGATGCCGCGATCGTCTACGACGATGGCAACGGCGAGGCGCTCTACGTCGCGGGCTCGCCCTTCCGCCCGGCCAGCGGCGGGGGCTTCAACAGCGTGTTCAAGTGGGACGGCACCGACTGGACGCCGGTCGGCCAGAACGTCGGCGGGCGCGTCACGGCGCTCATCGAGTGGGACGACGGCTCCGGGCCGGCGCTCTACATGTCCGGCACCGCCACGCCCGACATCAACTACTTCGCCAGGCTCGAGGGCGGCCAGTGGGTGCCCTACCTCGGCGGCGTCCTCGGACCCTCGATCTCGGGATCGTGGCCGTCCGTCTTCGGCATGGGAACATTCCGGGGTGACCTCGTCGTCTGCGGCAACTTCACACGCACGGGCGATGAGCAGGCCTCCAGCGGCGTCGCGCTCGTCGCCGCGTGCACGGGAGACTGCATCGCCGATTTCAACGGCGATGAGGTCGTCGATACCCGCGATGTGCTCGCGTTCCTGAACGCTTGGAACGCCGATGATGAGTCGTCCGACATCAACGGGGACGGGCTGATCGATACCCGCGATGTGCTCGCCTTCCTGAACCTGTGGAACGCCGGCTGCTAGGCCGCGCGAGGCACAAACGACATCAATACCCGGGCATTTCGTGGACATCGCTCCGGCCTGTCGCCTATAATGGACCTGCATGTGCACTTTGCGGTCTATCCGGAAAAAGGCGTGTCGGGCGGCGGAGCGAGTCGCGCTCTGCGGCTGGATTCTGGCCTTTGTGATCGGGGTGCAGGGCTGGTCGCTGGGCGGCAGCGCGCTCCACGCGGGGGCGGGGCGGTCGATGTGGACGCCCTGCGGCTCGGCGATGTGCGCCTGCCCGCCCGAGACGCTCGCCCTGCACACAGGGCACCCGCAACACGCGGCGGCCGAGACGCTGGCCTGCTGCCCGCTCGGTGAGGCTGCGGCTGCGAGCGAACGCGAGAAGATCGCCGCCACAGGCTCCGGCCAACCGTTCTTTGTTGCCTTCGGGCACGAACGGCGCGACGAGAACAACACCGCGCCGATCCCCGAGAGCCTTGTGCTGCAGCTGCCGCCGGCTGAGACGCGGCTGGTCGGGGTGGATCTCGAGACCGGGCGTCTGGACGTCTGCCGGCCGCGGCTCGCGGCGTCGGCGACACTCGAGGTGCCCGCGCCGCCTCCCCGGGCCTGAGCCGCTCTCCCCACGCTGCGGCTCTTGTCTTGGAAGTGATCCGTACGGACGCGCGCCCCTCGCGCGTCCGGGGAGGCCCTGTCATGACTCTGCTCTCCACGCTTCACCGCGCTCGCGGCCGGCGCCGGGCGTTCACACTCATCGAGCTGCTGGTCGTCATCGCGATCATCGCGATGCTGATCGGGATCCTGCTCCCGGCCCTGGGCAAGGCACGCGACGCGGCCCGCGGCGTCGAGTGCATCAGCCGCGCCCGCGATCTCGCGGCGGCGTCGGCGTACTACTCGCAGGCCAACAAGGAGGCCTTCGCCCGTTCCCAGCATTCGGCGGCGGCCAACCGGGCCGGCGCGTGGGAACAGCTGCACTACAGCTACTTCACGGACGCGGAGTACAACTACGACTCGGGCGCGCCCTGGTGGGACGACGAGTCGTGGTGGAGCACGGTGCGCGAGCACTACCAGTGCCCGTTCGACCGGCGCGACAACCCGGCGTACCGCGACGGCCTGCCGTTCCCGGTGCCCGCGTTCAGCTACGGGCAGAACGTCTACTTCGAACTCCGCGCCGAGGAGATCGACCCCGACATGTGGCAGGGCAGGCAGTACGCGCCGTACCGGCGGCTCTCGGCGATTCACGACCCGTCGGCGACGGTGCTCTTTGCCGAGCTCAAGGACAGCAGCCTGACCGATCACATCATGGCCCATTTCTGGGTCCTCAACAGCGCCACGCCCGAGCAGGACGTCACACGTCACGGCTCGGGCACGGGCGTGGTCTATGTCGACGGCCACGCCGAAGAGGCGGGCATGCTCGACAACTTCGACCCCGAGCGCGGGGTCGATCGTTGGAACCCCGCGACCGCGCACTAGCGCCGGCCGCGGCTCCAGATCCTTTGCACACCCACGGCCCGACGCGATCCGTCGGGCGATACACGAAAGCGATAGTTCCCATGAACACCACCATCCGTACCACGATGCTTCTCACCGCCGCGGCCTGCACTGCTGCTTCGGCGCAGGTCTGGCCCCAGGTTGAGGGCAGCATGAAGCACGTCCTCGTCACCGTCGAGAACCAGGTCCTCGAGGTGCACCTGGAGGGAGACCCCGACGAGCGCATGGAGATGCTGCGGTACCCCGGCGAGCAGTACTTCGCGCCGGCCGATGTGCTCGACGACACCTATTACAACAGCCGCTACGGCTGGCTCTCCGGCGGCTTCATCGACCTGCCGCAAGACGCGGGGATCTTTGTCCGCACGATCTCGTCGGACGCCGGGCTGAGTGTCTACGAGGGCGGGATGCGCATGATGCGCGAGTCGCACACCTACGACGCCATCCTCGGGACCGACGGCAGCAGCGACACCTGGCAATGGGGCGGGACGATGGTCCACAACTGGTACGCCGCGGATGCGGTCGGTGCCTACGCCGCGACCTACGAGGTCTACGTCGGCGACGCGTCCACCGGCGACGCGCTCTCCGGCTACACGCCCGACGAGGTCACGCTTGTGTTCAACGCGGTCCCTGCGCCGGGCGGAGCGGCGTTGCTCGGGCTGGCGACACTCGGCGCGGTGCGGCGCCGCCGCGAGGGAGGCCGCCGATGAGCCGCGTGGCACTGCAAGCACTGGCCTGCGGCGCGCTGGCCGCCTCGGCCCTGGCCCAGGCCCCGAGGATGGGCGGTGAGATGAGCCACGTGCTCGTCTCGCTCTACCAGCAGCGGGTGTACATCTCGCTGGAGCGGCCCGACGAGGTGCCGCTGACGATGCGCAACTACCAGGAGCGCTACAGCGGTAGCGCCGGCGTGCTGGACCGCTCGGGCTACAACGCCCAGTTCGGCTGGCTGGCCAACGGCTTTATCAGCCTCCCCTCGGACGCCGCGATGTGGATCGAGCCGCTCGACCAGACACCGGAACTCCGGACGTTCGAGCAGGGCACGTTCGCGCCGATCTTCGGCACGGCGGGCTCGTCGTCGCTGTGGGAGTGGGACGGCTCGATGGTGCACAACTGGTACAGCGCGTTTGCGATCGGCGACTACACGGCGACCTACCGCGTCTTCGTCGGCGAGCTGGACGGCTCGCCGTACCCGGGGTTCACCGGCGGTGAGATCACGCTCGGCTGGACGTACCCGACCGGCGGGCTCGGCTCGACCGGCGGGATGTTCGCGGATGTGCGCGCAACACGCCAGATCCCCGCGCCGGGGCGCGTCGCTCGTGATCGCGGCGGCCGGGGCCGTGGGCGTGCGACGCCGGCGATAGAGCGGGCTCGGGCACCGAACAACCACTGACGGGGGCGGCCGCGGGGCCGTCCCTGTTTCTTTTCGCAGATCGAGTCGTGCTATTGCTGCAGGAAGTTCTTGAGCAGCTTCGGGCCCTCGTCGGTGAGGAAGCTCTCGGGGTGGAACTGCACGCCCTCGAGCGGGGCGGTGTGCGGCTCGCTGGTGCCCCACACGCGGCGGAGGCCCATGACCACCCGCTGCGGCGCTGGTTCTCCCCCACTCTCGGGCCTGACCAGGTCCTCGGCCCAGGCGCTGGCGATCCAGCCGCCGGGCCACGGCGGCGGCGGCGCGGGCACGGTCTTGGCCAGCACCACCAGCGAGTGGTAGCGGGTGGCGGTGAAGGGATCGCTGAGCCCGGCGAAGACGCCCTGCCCGTCGTGGTAGACCGGGCTGGTCTTGCCGTGGACCTGGATCGCATGGCGGGAGACGGTCATGCCGTGCAGTTCGCCCATGCACTGGTGCCCGAGGCAGACGCCGAGGATCGGCACGCGCCCGGCGAACCGCTCGATGATCGCGGGCGAGACGCCGGCCTCCTTGGGCGTGCAGGGGCCGGGGGAGATGATGATGCGGGACGGGCCGCGGCCGTGGTCGAGGGCGGCGGCCTCGTCCGGCGTGATCTTGTCATTGCGGACCACGACCAGGCTCTCGCCGATGACCAGCGACGGCTCGATCTCGCCGAGCCGCTGGACGAGGTTCCAGGTGAAGGAGTCGTAGTTGTCAATCAGCAGGATCATGAGCGGCAAGGATAGGTGCGGCACGCGGGGAGGACTCGTGTGGCATGCCCACGCTTCGTGGGCATGAGCTCTGAGGTCACCCCGTTGCAGCACGCCATGCCCACGAAGCGTGGGCATGCCACACACCGGTTCCCGGCAGAATCTCGGTCCTCATCCGACCTCAGGCCCGGCTGACCTCGACCTTGCCGCCGGCGACATCCTTGATGGCCAGGCCCCGGGCGGCGAGCTGGTCGCGGATGGCGTCGGCGCGGGCGAAGTCTTTGGCCTTCTTGGCGTCGCGTCGCTCGGCGAGGAGCTGCTCGACCTCGGCCGAGGGCTCGACGCCGGTGAAGAGGGCGATCTCGGTCTGCGTCGCGGCGGCCTGCGCCAGGCCCAGCACGCCGAGCACCGCATCGATCTCTCGCAACGCCGCGGCGTCGGCCCGGGTCGGGGCCTCGAGCGAGCCGGCCCAGCGGTTGAGCGCGCCGAGCGCGCCGGCGATGTTGAGATCGTCCATCATGGCGTCGGCGAAATCGGCGAGCATGGCGTCGGGTCGCGCACCCTTGTCGCCGGAAGCCTCACCGGAAGCAACCACGCGCCGCCACCGTTCGACCATGCGGGCCGAGTCTTTGAGCCCCTGTTCGGTGAAGTTGGCGTTGGCGCGGTAGTGGGTCTTGAGCAGCTCGAGGCGCACGGCCGCGGGCTCGTGGCCCTTGGCGAAGAGGTCGCGTGCGGTGAAGAAGTTGCCCTTGCTCTTGGACATCTTCTCGCCCTCGACCAGCAGGAAGCGGGCGTGGAACCAGTGGCGGGCGAAGCGCTCGCCGCCGGTGCAGGCGCAGCTCTGGGCGCGTTCGCACTCGTGGTGGGGGAAGATGTTGTCCTCGCCGCCGGAGTGCAGATCGATCTCGAACGCGCCGCCACCGACAGTCCCTGTCTGGGCGAAGACGCGGTCGAGCCCGCCGGGTACGAGCCGGTCGAGGCTCATGACCGAGCACTCGATGTGCCAGCCGGGGTAGCCGGCGCCCCAGGGCGAGTCCCACTTCATCAGGTGCGAGGGGTCGGCCTTCCACAGCAGGAAGTCGGCGGGGTGCCGTTTGCTCGCCTGATTCTCGGCGCTGACGCGCCCGCCGGCCCCGCCCCGCAGCTCGTCGAGTGAGTTGCCGCTGAGCGTGCCGTAGGACGCGAACTTCTCCACGTCGAAGTAGACCGCGTCGCCGGCCTGGTAGGCAAAGCCGCGTTCGATCAGGCGCTCGATCATGGCGATCATGCCGGGCACGTTGTGGGTGGCGCGGGGGAGGAGCGTCGGGTCTTCCGCGGCCTCGATCGCGACCTTGAGGCCGAGCTTCGTCGCGTCCTCGACGAAGCGGGCGGCGTAGAACTCGGCGATGGACCGCGGGTCGCGCGGATCGACCGCGGCCGCAGCGTGGGCGGTGCCGGCCTTCTTCGACTCGAGCAGCCGTCGCTCCGCGGCCTGCATCTTGTCCTCACCGGCGCCGTCGGCGTTGTCGTCGTCGGTCATGTGGCCGACATCGGTGATGTTCATCACGTGCACGACTCGCCGGCCCGTGGCACGCTCGGCCTCGGGGCGCTCGTCGTTTGCGAGCTCGCAGAGCGGGCTCTCGATCCAGCGGCGGAGCAGGTCGGCGGCCAGGAACGAGCGGAAGTTGCCGATGTGGGCGTCGTCGTAGACCGTCGGGCCGCAGGTGTAGAACGTCACGCTCGCGGGGTCCGCGGGGGTGAAGGGCTCGACGGAGCGGGTGAGTGTGTTGTAGAGCTGCAGCGGCATGGGGGCAATGGTACGCGCCGGGGCCCGCGGATCGAACACCGGCGGCGGGGGTCCCGCCGGGGCGTCGGTGGCTACTTGGCCATCACGCGGTCCTGCGGATCGGACGGCCCTTCGTCAGGCTCGCCGCTGGGCTCTGCGCCGACACGGATGCGGACCACGCGGGTCGGCTCGGCCTCGAGCACCTCGACCGCGAGCCCATCGGCGACGAAAGTCTCGCCGGCCGCGGGGATGCGCCCCAGGTGGACGGTGACGAACCCGCTGACGGTGTCGTAGTCCTCGTGATCGGGGATCTCGATCTTGAGAGCCTCGAGCTCGTCGTTGGCGTCGTCCACGTTCATGCGCGCATCGATGACGGCGGTGCGTGCGTCGGCGTCGATGACGACCTCGGGCGTGCCCTGCGTGGGGTCCTCGTACTCGTCCTGGATCTCGCCGAAGATCTCCTCGACGATGTCCTCGAACGTCACGAGCCCGGCGGTGCCGCCGTACTCGTCGATCACCATCGCGATGTGGACCTGCTGGGCGAGCAGCTCGGCCATCAGCTCGCGGACGGTCTTGGTCTCGGGCACGAACACCGCCGGGCGCAGGATCTCGTCGAGATTGAACGCGGGGCTCTCATCCGGCGAGCTCATCCAGCGGAGCAGGTCCTTGGCGTAGAGGATGCCGGCGAGGTGGTCGAGGTTCTCGCGGTAGACCGGGATGCGGCTGTGCCCGCCGTCGCGGACATAGGCCTTGACCACTTCAAGATCGTCGGTGTAGGCGAGCGCCTTGATCTCGGTGCGGGGGGTCATGATCTGTTCGACTGAGGTCGAACGGAACTCGACCACCGCCTCGATCATGTCCTGCTCGGTCTCGTCGAACTGGCCCTCGGCGCGGCCTTCCTCGACCACGCTGAGCAGCTCGGCCTCGAGCACCTCGGCCTCGCGTTTGGCGTCGATCTTGGCCAGGCGGCGCACGATCTCGTCCACGAGGCGGCTCACCCCCAGCACCGGTGTCGCGAGCATGTAGACCACCCGCACCAACCACGCCAGCCGGAGCACGATCGTCTCGCCCGCGTGCTCGGCGATGCTGCTGGGAACGATGAAGGCGAACAGCCACAGCGCCACCGACGCGATGGCAATGGTCAGCACGATGTGCAGCGCCGTCGGCGAGGACGAGACCGTCGCGGGGTCGGCCGCGGCCAACGCCCCGGGCTGCGAGATCCAGAAGAGCAGCCCCACCACCACCAGCAGGGTCGAGATCACCCGGGGGAGCCCGATCGCGACTCCGTGCCCGTCGATATCGTCCAGGATGCGCTCCACGCGCCGGTGCAGCGCCGGCTTCCCGCTGTCTTCGGCCATGTCCTGGAGCGTCGTGCGGACGAGTGTGCGCAGCGCCATGTGCAGCGTCGCGAACAGCCCCGAGGCGAACAGCGCCACGAGCGTGATGAAAAAGCCCGTGGTGGCGCTCACTGGACGGACTCCTTGCCGCGGCCGAGCGCGGGGGCGTCGTCGCGGCTGGCGGCGGCGAAGATCGGGCCGACGCCCGCCGCCTCGAGCAACCGGTCCTCCTCGGCGTGCATCCGGGCGGCGTCGGCCTCGGTGTGGTCGTCGTGCCCGAGGCAGTGCAGCACGCCGTGGACGGTGTAGAGCAGCAACTCGTGCTCGGGCGCGAGCCCGCGGGTGTCCGCCTGGCGCGAGGCCTCGTCGAAGCAAAGAAGCAGATCGACATCCAGCGGCAGGTCGTCGTGCTCGCGGAGATCGAAGGTCAGGACATCGGTCGTGCCGGGGATATCGAGCCACCGCTGGTGGGCCTCGGCCATCTCGGCATCGCCGACGATGCGGCCCCGGACCTCACCGCCGAGGACCGCGACGGGCTCCAACGCTGCGGCTGCGGTCGTGACGAGCCACTCCCGCCGCGCTGGGTCGAGCAGGCGTTCGTCGTCAGAAATCTCGATGTGCAGGATGGCGCGACGTTCCCCCGGACTGGGAGGCTCGGTGCACTGCGACGCGTCGTCTTCCATCGGTGTGCGGTCTCGGGCGTCCACAGCCGGACGCGGGCGGGCGGCTCTCGCACCTCGCGAGGCCGCCACAGCAATCAGACTCTACCGTCTCAAAGGGCCGAGTCCAACAAACGACGGTGCCGCGACCCGCGACTGGGCCGTCCCGGCCCGAATTATTCGGACCCCTCAGTCCTTCAGACGCGTCGCCGTGCGGACAGTCGCATCGACGACCGCCCGGACCGCCTTGGCCTTGGCAGCATCGGCCAACGAGCCGTCGGGGTTGAACGCCTCGTGGGCACCGCCCAGGGCAAACTGGGCCGGGACCACGTGGGTGCCGATGCCGCTGAGGATCGCCCGGACGTGCACCAGGCCCCGCAGGCCGCCGAGCCCGCCGGGAGACGCCCCGAACAGCCCCGCGACCTTGCCGCCGAAGCAGGCCAGCTGGGCCTCGCCCTCGCGGGGCCGGCTGAGCCAGTCGATCGTGTTCTTGAGCAGGGGGGTGATGGAGCCGTTGTACTCCGGGCAGCTGACCAGGAAGCCGTCGTGGGCCTTGAAGAGGTCCTTGAGCTTGAGCGCGTTGGCCGGGAGCCCCTCGGCGGCCTCGAGGTCCTCGTCCATGATCGGCATCGGATAGTCGGCCAGTTCGAGCGGGGTGACCTCGGCGCCGGCCTCCCGGGCCATCCCGGCCGCGGCGGCGGCGAGCTTGCGGTTCCACGATTCGCGGCGGGTGCTGCCGGCGAAGACGATCAGTCGGGGTGAGGCCATAACGCGGGGTCTCCTGCTCATGCATCCGAGCGCGCGCTCGGCGTAGATGCGAGGTAATCGTGAGGGTTCTCGCGGATGTTAGCGGCCGATGCACCAGCCAGTCGGGCCGGGCGACGCTCGACCGTCCCGCTCACCGCGCGCGGCGGCGGGTCTCGGCGAGATCGACCAGCCACGACGAGAACGGCACGCCCGACCGCTTGAGCACGCCGGCGGGCCACCGCTGCGCGCAGCGTCTTCATCAGCCGGGCCGGGGCGTGGCGGTAGGGCCGCTTGCCGAGGATCCACCTCCACGAGCCCCGGAAGTGGTATCGCGACACCTGGAAAACCCCGAAGCTCTCGACGTGGGAGTAGTCCAGATAGGCCGTCGCCTCGGCCCGGGTGGGGTAGAGCACGTAGCGACGCACACGGTCCACGACCGCCGGTCGCAGCTCGGCGGCACCGGTCCGGAGCGCCTCGGGAGTGTCGAGATAGTCGCTGAGATAGTCGCTGATGCCCTGCCAGACCTCGCGGAACTTGCCGCGGAAATTGCGGGATTCCTCGGCCTCGACCTGCGCCTCGGCGTGGACCCAGCCCCGCCGGTCGCGGTGGTATCCGGCGACGGTGCCGTGGGGCGCGGTGGCGAACATCTCGAAGACCGAGTTGTGCGTGAGCAGGCACTCGCTCATCCAGTCACCGACGCGGGTGTCGCAGTAGAACCCGTGCCTGGTCGAGCCGGGCTCGTCCATCGCGGGCTTGTGGTCGAGGCCGAAGTAGATGCCGTGCATCTCGGGGCAGTCGTCGCGCCCGCGGACAGCGCGGTGCAGGTTGGTCTGGATCGAGCCCTTCCAGCCGATATCGACCAGCGCGACGCGTCCGGCGTTGAAGAACCCGCGCTGCCCGAGGTAGCGGGTGAGATTGCCGCGCAGCTCGTCGCGGTGCAGCTCGAACGCCCGCTGCACGTGCGGGTCGTCCACGAAGCTGCTGAACTCCGGGTGCGCGCGCGGGCGGCGGATGGGCTTGTCCGGGTCGGTCAGCCCGTGGCGTGCCGCGAGATGGAAGAAGACGTCCTCCGGCAGGCAGAGGTTCTTGAGCAGCCGCCGGAGTGACTGGCCGGGGTACTGCGCCCAAATGCGGGCGATCTCCGGCTGGGTGAAGCCGTCCATGCTCGCCAGGAAGCTGAGCCGGCGGTTGACCGCCAGGTACGTCCCGCGGGGCTTGTGCTGCCGAACGCCCAGAGCCGCGGCGATGCGGTGGTACATCCGCATGAACATCCATCCCTCGCGGCTGAGGAAATAGACGCGGTCGAACGATTCGGCGTGCTCGACGATGTGCCGCGCGAAGGCGATATAGGCGGGGGCGAGCGAGAGCCCGAGCTGGTAGTGCGGGTTTCGGGTGTGGGCCGCGTCGGTCTTGACGGCCCGGGGGTCCGACTCGACGGCGTGCAGGGCCTTCTCGCCCACCCAGTAGGGGTTGTGCGAGGCCAGGCGTTCTCGCAGGGCGATCCGCACGCCCGCGGCTCCCTTTGGGGCCGGGGGCGGCGGCGGGGACCACCACCGATTCGGCCGGCACCAGCCGCAGGGGACCGGGGGCGGCCTGACCTGAGTCGGCCTGGCCAGATACTGACTGACCGGGGGCGTCGACCCGCACCGGCTCGGCTCTGGCGGCTGCGTGGGCGGCTCATCGGCGAGCCTCCGCCGGGGCCGGCTTCATCCCCGCAACGAGCCCGACGACCGCCCCGGCACACCGGAGCGGGGCTGCGAGAAGCCAGGCGGAGACCAGCAGCCCTCGGACACCGAGCAGCCGCACGAGGGGCCCGGGCAGTCGGTCGGCCAGCGAGACCGCCAGCTGTTCTGTGAGGGTGGGCTGGGCGAGGGGCCCGCGGGCGTCCACCAGCGCGTGCATCCTCGGGCCTCCCGGCGCAGCGCGACCCGCCCGCCAGCGGCTGTAGGCCGATGCCGAACTCCGTCTCGCGATGACCGCCCAGAGGCTTCCCCGAACCATGGCTGACTATAAGCCCGCCCCCCGCCGGGTTGTTCCCTTGGGCGGATCGCGGCTGGCCCCTTTGGCGGCGTCCGTCTCGGCGATGTGTCGGCTACAGTTGCCGCGAACCCGTTCTGGCGGCTCCACGCCTTTTTGAGCCGCCCGAGACCGCACGGAAGGGTAAACGGATGCCGTACACGCTCAAGCCCGAGCAGGGCTTCACGGTCGATGCTGACAACACCGAGTACCTCGGCGGCCACGTCGACACCGGCGATCGGTGGGTGCTCAACTTCGGTCCGCAGCACCCGGCGACGCACACCACGCTGCGGCTGGTGCTCGAGCTGGACGGCGAGCGGATCGCGCGGTGCACGCCGCACATCGGCTACCTGCACTCGGGCTTTGAGAAGCTCGGCGAGCACCTGGACTACAACCAGTACGTCTCGATCACGAGCCGGATGAACTACCTGAGCTCGATCTCGAACAACATCTGTTGGCACCACGCGATCGAGAAGCTGCTGGGGATCGAGATCAACGCGCGGTGCAAGGTGCTGCGGACGATCATGGCCGAGATTGGTCGGATCCAGGATCACCTGCTCTGCATCGGCGCGGCCGCGCTGGATTTGGGCGCGTTCACGGGCTTTCTCTATGCGTTCAACTCGCGCGAGGCGTCGTACGACATCTACGACTACATCGCCGGCCAGCGCTACCACCCGGACTGGACCCGCGTGGGCGGCCTGATGCAGGACCTGCCCGACGAGGAGCAGTTCAAGCGGATCATCAAGAACTTCCTCTACAACGACGTGCTCAAGGCCGTCGGCGATCTCGAGTCGCTCGTGCTGCGGAACCGCATCTTTATGGACCGCACGCAGGGCATCGGCATCATCTCGGGCGACGAGGCCACCGCGTGGTCGATGTCGGGCCCGCTCGCCCGCGCCAGCGGCGTGAAGCGTGACCTGCGCAAGGACATGCCATACCTCTGCTACGCCGACAACTGGGACGGTGAGGGTGCCGAGGCGGTCAAGTTCAGCGTGCCGATCGCCCAGGACGGCGATGTCTACTCCCGCTTCCTGGTCCGCGCCGAGGAGATCAAGCAGGCGGTCAAGATCATCGAGCAGCTCATCGACAACATCCCCGGAGGCTCGCCGAACGTGGGGGTCGATTCCAAGGCCGTCAAGCCGCCGAAGGGCGAGGTGTACGGCTCGATCGAGGGGCTCATCCAGCACTTCGAGCTGATCATGACCAACCGCGGCTGGGAGGTCCCGGTCGGCGAGGTCTACGGCGCACACGAGACCTCCAACGGCGAACTCGGCTTCTACGTCGTCGCCGACGGCACCAGCCGAGCGTTCCGCGCCCGCACGCGGCCGCCGAGCTTTATCAACTATCAGGTGATCGCCAAGCTGCTCGAGGGCCACATGCTGGCCGACACGGTGGCGGTGCTGGGGTCGCTGAATGTCGTCGCGGCCGAGCTGGATCGGTAACACGGGTCGGACCCGGTCTCATCGGCGCGTCGGTTTCGGTCCAAGCCGGGACTCGATCCGGCCGATATCCTCCGAGTGACCAGCCCCGCTCCGGCGGCGGCCCTGCTCCGGAGGATGACCATGCCACGCCCACGACCCCTCGCCACACTCACCCTTGCTGCAGCGTTGGCCCTGCCGATGCTCGCGGGCGGGTGCTACAGCTACAACACCGAAGTCCACAACGCCTCGGGCCAGAGCGTCCAGGTGAGCATCCTCAAGGGCCGATATCAGCGCGAGATCGGCAGCGCGGTGCTCGCCCCCGGCGGCAGCGTCGGCTGGCGCGGTGCGACCAACGGTCCGGTGGTGGCGCAGGTCACCGCCGAGGGCGTCGTCCACGACGTCTCGCTGCCCCGCCGCTCTCTGACGGCGATCGATGTGTGGGGCGAGGAGATCAACGTGACGATCGCCGGCGCCGAACAGGCCGCGGCCGACGACGCGGTTGAGACCGAATCGGAGAACGAGTGGGAGACCGACACCGGCGCCACCGACCCGATGCCCGAAGCAACGCCCGAGACAATGCCCGAGACCACCACCGACCAAGCACCCGATGAGACCGAGATGATCGACCTCATCGAATCGGACAGCTAAGCCCAGACGCCCCCGACCACCACGCCGGAGACCGACCCATGCCCCGCACCGCTTCCCGGATCCTCACGCCGCTCGCGCTCCTGTCGTGCCTGGGCCTCTCGGCCTGCGCCACGCTGACCGGCGGCAACCCCAAGACCGAGATGCTCGTCGCCAACCACACGAGCGGGCCGATCATGGTCAACTACCTGCAGAACGAGGAGAACGGCGGCCCGGCGGCCATCGGCGTGGACCAGGAGGTGCAGCCGGACACCACGATCCGCTACAGCGGCAAGGCCGGCGACACCGTGACCGTCTACGCCGCGAACGAGCCGCCGCTGACGCTGGTCTTCGCCCGGCGCAGCCAAGTGGTCAAGGTCTCGGAGTCTTCGGAGGGCGTGGCGGTTGACGTCAAGCAGGGATACACCGACCCGAACCGGCGCTGATACTCATCGCGGCGAGCGGGAGCAGCGATCGATCTCTCTCACGCCCGCTCCACGCCGGAGTGGAGGTGCCGTTGACCGCGTGACTTCTCCGGCCGCTCCGCAGATACACTCCGTCTGTGGACCACTTTGATCCCCCACCACCACTCTCCACCAACCCACACCAGATCTCCCGCGGCGGTGACAGCGAGGTCGCCGGGTTCCGCCGCTACTGCGGCCGCGCAGTTGTTGCGTTCTTCGGAGCGGTGCTCTTATTCACGGGACTTGCGAAGTTGGGCGCGGGCGGCGTCTCGCACCTAATTCTGCGGGCGGGCTTGCCCATGGCTGTCGGCGTGCTCTTGCTTCTGCCCAGCGCCCGGACCGTCTTTCGGTTGGTACGCAGCGTCCACCGTCTCCGCCGCGACCGATGCATCCATTGTGGGTATCCGTGCCGAGCGATCCGCACAAGCCTCTGCCCCGAGTGCGGCCAAGACCCTTTCTTCTAGCCCGCGTTCTATTCCACCGTGACGCTCTTGGCGAGGTTCCGCGGCTTGTCCACGTCGTGCCCGCGCAGCACCGCGGCGTGGTAGGCCATGAGCTGCAGCGGCACCACCGCGAGCATCGGGCTCAGGAACTCCTCGCACTCGGGGATGTAGAGGACCTCTTCGGCGACCTTGGCGATCTCGGTGTCGCCCTCGGTGGCGACGGCGATGACGTGCCCGCCGCGGGAGCGGACTTCGGCGATGTTGCTCATCACCTTCTCGTACTGGCGTCCCTGGTTGGCGATGAAGACGGCGGGCATGCCGTCGTCGATGAGGGCGATGGGGCCGTGCTTCATCTCGGCCGCGGGCATGCCCTCGGCGTGGATGTAGCTGATCTCCTTGAGCTTGAGCGCGCCCTCGAGCGCGGTCGGGTAGTTGTAGCCCCGCCCCAGGAACAGCCAGTTGTCGCGGTCCACATAGCGTTCGGTGACCTGGCGGACGCGGTCGTTGGTCTCGAGTGCGCGCGCGATCTTGTCGGGCACCGCCTCGAGCTGGGTGAGGCAGCGGGCGCAGACATCCGGCGACATGAACCGCCGCCGGGCCATGTAGAGCGCCAGCATCGTGAGCACCATGACCTGGCCGGTGAACGCCTTCGTGCTGGCGACGCCGATCTCGGGGCCGACGCGGAGGTAGACCCCGGCGTCGGTCTCGCGTGCCATGGTCGAGCCGACGACGTTGACCACGCCGAGGGCCAGGGCGCCGCGGTCCTTGGCCTCGATCACGGCGCTGAGCGTGTCGGCGGTCTCGCCGGACTGGCTGACGCCGACGACGACGGTGTTCTCCTCGATGATCGGGTTGCGGTAGCGGAACTCGCTGCCGAACTCGACCTCTGCGGAGATCTTGGCGAGGTCTTCGAGCAGGTACTCGCCGATCATCGCCGAGTGCAGGGCGGTGCCCTGCGCGGTGAGGATGAACCGGCGGGCCTTGACGAGTTCCTTGGAGAAGTTTGCCAGCCCGCCGAGCACGACGCGGCCCTCGTTGCGGTCGATGCGGCCGCGGAGGGTGGTCGCCAGAACCTTGGGCTGCTCGAAGATCTCCTTCTGCATGAAGTGGCTGAAGGTGCCGATCTCGATCTGCTCGAGGTCGAGTTCGAGCTGGCTGATCTTGGGCGTGACCGGTGTGTCGTCGATGGTGCTGGTGCGGAAGCCCTCGCGGGTGATCCGCACGACGTTGTAGTCGGCCAGCGGGAAGGCCTGGCTGGTGTGCGCGACGATGGCCGAGGCGTCGGACGCGACGACGTACTCGCCGTTGCCCACGCCGACCATCAGCGGCGAGCCCTTGCGGGCGACGACGAGCGTGCCCGGCTCCTTCTCGCAGATCACCGCGATGGCGTAGGCCCCGGTGACCTCGCGGAGGGCGGCCTTGACCGCACGCTCGAGGTCGTCCTCGTAGAGCTCGCCGATGAGCATCGCGAGGACCTCGGTGTCGGTCTCGCTGGAGAAGGTGTGGCCCTTCTCTTCCAGATAGGTGCGGAGCGAGGCGTAGTTCTCGATGATGCCGTTGTGGACCATCGCGATGCCGTTGCGGTCGTCGCGGTGGGGGTGGCAGTTGGCCTCGTTGACACCGCCGTGGGTGGCCCAGCGGGTGTGGGCGATGCCGAGCGAGCCGGCGAACCCGCCGGCCTCGTGCAGCCGCTCTTCCAGCTCACTGACCCGGCCGACCGAGCGGGCGACGCGAAGGGCCCCGCCCTCGATCGTGGCGATCCCCGCGGAGTCGTAGCCCCGGTATTCCAACCGCTTGAGGCCCTCGATCAGGAGCGGCTCGGCCGTCCGGCCGCCGATATACGCCACGATTCCGCACATGCCACGCCTCCAGAGTCGGCCGATCCACAGACCGACCGCGCAACAGACTTACCAGCCACTCCAATCATCGGGCCGAACAGACCCCGCGGTCCACGGCAACGCGATGGTTCTACGCGGCTCCGGATGCACTCGATCGGTCGCCCGAGAAACATTCAGCGCAATCACGCTGAGGAATCCCCATCCGGGCACGGACAGTCTCGGCTCTTATTCGGACGTAGTCTGTTTGGGAGCGGGATCAGGACCGGTCGGTGATGTCGTCGCTGGTGATCTTTGCACCGGACTCTCCCAGCCGATCGGTCAGCTGCGCCAGTGCCAGTTCCGCACCGGTGCGTCCGCGAAAGAGGCGAAGAATCAGAAGAACCTCGTCCGCACGCTCGATCGGCTCGCTGTCCATGACCCACAGCGTCCCGACAGGGCGACCGAATTGGTCGTCCAATCGGACACCAACGTATCCTCTGAGCCCGACGTCTCTCCCGAATTCCCAGTTCGGAAACCCATCCATGAGTCCGTCAGCCTTCACGAACTGTCCATCACGGAGAACCGGGCCGCACGGCGAGATGCTGGCGCGGCACTCACTCTGGGCCATCAATTCGCCGCGCTCGACCATACAAATCACATCGAGCTCGTCGCTCTGGACGATCGGCTCGGTCATGCCTGCCCAACGGACCCCGAGCACTTTCGTCAATGCCTTGGCGAGTTCCACGAAGTACTGACTGTGCCCCGCCCGGGCCACGTGACCGTCGAGCGCACGGATGAGATCGAGCGTCCGGCCCTTGAGCTCCAGCTCGGAGTTCGGCAGATCGGGTGTCTCTGGTTCCGGAGCGTCGAGCAGGTCGAGGTCGGACGCGGCGCGGATCATCGCGACGCGGTTGCGCACGTCGAGCTTCTGGTAGACCGACCGCAGGTGGTTCTCGATGGTGCGCGGGCTCCGGCAGAGCCGCTGGGCGACCTCGCGGTTGGAGAGCCCTTCGGCGACGAGTTCGACCACCTCGCGCTCGCGTGGCGTCAACTCAAGCCGCGGATCCTCTTGATCGCCCTGACCGCTCTGCAGATGAAGGCGTCGGTTCGGCAACTTGCACTCCCGCGGCACCCGGCCGCTGGGAACATAGTACACGAGACATAAGCCCCAGAATATCTTCTTTCCGCGAGTGGTGTGCGGTGTTGCGTGAAAAACCGGGATCTACCGTTCTTCGTCGGGCTCCAGCACGAACAGTGCGTACCCGCCGTCTGTCGCTTCAGCGACATCGCCTTCCTCGTCCACGGTCGCGACGATGCGCATCCCGGCGCGAGTAAGGAGCGCCTTCCATTGCGCAAGGCTGTACGTGCGCAGCGCAAACGCTGAATCGCGGTGTTCGGTGCCGCCGGGGCGTTCGATCACAAGGTGGCTGATCACCCGCTCGGATCGTGTATGCAGGTTGCCTTCCGTTCGGGGCGGCATGTACTGCACGATCTGTGTCACCCCGAGCGAGCCCCGCCTGCCGACCCAGACATCCTCGGTGGGGGGCTCGTTGCCGTAGGCCGTCAGGCTGAGCCCGACGATGTAGACCCCGCCCGGCGCGAGCACGCGCGAGACCTCCGCGAAGTGGTCGCACATGGCTTTGTCGCTCGGGAGGTGCCGGATGGTGTTGATCAGGTTGAAGGCCATCGTGACGCTCCGCGCCCCGACGCGGCCGGCGAACTCGGTCATGTCCGCGACGAAGAACTCGCTCCTGCCGTACTCGGGCTCGCCGGACGGCGCGCGCGCGGTGGCGAACTCGATCATGCCTTCGAGCAGGTCGAAGCCGACCACGTCGGTCCCGCGGCGTGCTGCGGCGAGCAGGTAGCGCCCCGTGCCGCAGGCCGGCTCGAGCCACCGCCTCCCGCGCGCCGCGCAGCGATTCGGGGACGAATCGGCGTTCGATCATCTCGAGACCGGTGACCTCCGCGGCCGTGCCCGGCGCGTGGAGCACGTCGTAGACCAGCGCATCGTCGTAGAAACCTGATCGGGTTCCGGCCATGGGGCTGAGCGTAGCAACGGCGGCGTCCGGCGGTCAGGCCCGGAGTTCTGCCCGCACGCGTTCCAGGAGCCGCTTGGTCGCGAGGATGCCCTCGTCCTCGCCAAGGTTCTCGCCCTCGTACTCGATCCCCACGCGGCCGCGGTAGCCCGCGTCGAGCACGATCTTCATCATGCGGCGGTAGTCGGTGTTGGTCTCGTTGCCGTCGGCGTCGAAGTCGTGGCTCTTGGCGCTCACGGCCTTGGCGTAGGGCATCATCTCGGCGACGCCCTGGTAGCGGTCGTACCAGGCGTCGGGCTCGTCACGCCTCGACCAGTCGAGGCAGAAGTTCCCGAAGTCCGGCAGCGTGCCCAGCCTCGGGTGGTCGGCCAGTTGCATCACGCCGGCGAGCCAGGCGCCGTTGGAACTGAGCCCGCCGTGGTTCTCGACGATCACGTTGAGCCCGGCCTGGTCGGCGTACTCGGCGAGCTTGCCGAGCCCGTCGGCCGCGAGTCGCTGCTGCTCTTCGTAGGTGCCGTCGCTGGCGGCGTTGACCCTGATGGAGTGGCACCCGAGCGCGTGGGCCGCGCCGACCCACGGTTTGTGGTTCTCGATCGCCTCGCTCCGGCGCCCACCGTGCCGGTTGCCCAGCTCGCCCAGCCCGTCGCACATGATGAGCAGGCTCGTCACGCCGTGGTCGTCGCAGCGTTGCCGGAGGTCGGCGATGTAGCTCTTGTCGCGGGGCTTGTCCATGAAGAACTGGTTGACGTACTCGACCGCGTCGATGTCGAACCGCTCGCGCGTGATGCGCGGGAAGTCGAGGTTGTCCATGCGCCCACCCTTCAGCGCGCGGTGGAGCGACCACTGCGCCAGCGAGATCGAGAAGAGGGGGTCGGCCCCGGCGGTCGGCGTCTCCGGCTGCGGATCGGGATCGCGGGCTGCGCCCCCGTGCTCGTCACGCACCTCGGGCGAGTGGCTCGGGGAGGAGCAGCCCACGAGGGCGAGGCCCGCGGCGGACGTGGTCGTGACTCTGAGGAAATCTCGTCGTTGCATGGGGCCAGCATACCCGCCGGGTGTCGCCCCACCGGGCCCGGCCGGCGGGAGGCACCGATTCACGTCGCGGGGGGCGTCTCGGCGAGCCACGCGGGCAGCACCCGGGGCCGCCCCTGGGCGTCCAGACACGCGAGCGTGGTCTCGGCGGTGATCAGCAGATCGTGCCCTGCCTGCCGGAACGTTTCGGTTTCTTCCGGCGAGAGTCCCGGCCGCTCGGCGAGCCGGACTTCGTACTCGTGCCGGATTTTGACCCTGGTCACGCTTGCGACGCGGACGTGGATGTCGAGCAGGTCGTCGTAGAGGGCGGGGCGCTTGTAGGCGATCTGGAGCCCGATCACGGCGAGATAGACCCCGGCCGCTTCCAGCTGGCTGTAGGCGATTCCGCTGGTGCGGAGCAGCTCGGTGCGGGCTTCCTCGAGCCAGGGGACGTACGAGGCGTGGTGGGCGACGCGCATCGGATCGCACTCGCAGTAGCGCACCCGCAGCCGGTGAACTCCCTCGGTCTCCGGGGGGCGCGCGGGTTGATGCTCGGTGGGCCCGGGGCCGGGCGGCGGAGTTGGGGGGCGGGGATTTGCCATGATCGGCGGAATCCTACACTCGGGGTTCATGCCCGAGCCCGCCGCACATCCGCAGCAGGAGCGATCGGTCGCCGAGAGCGGTCCGCGGCTTCTCGTCCGCCGCTACCTCATCGACGACCCGATCTCCGAGATCACGCAGCTGCTCCACCGCTCGTACGCGGTGCAGCACGCGATGGGTCTGCGTCCGCTGGCCGGGCGGCAGGACGACAAGACGACGCTCGGGCGCGTGCTCAACAGCGAGTGCTACCTCGCGCTGTTGCCGGACGCCGACGAGCCGGACCGCCAGCGGATCGTGGGGGTGATCCTCTTTAATGAGCACGAGCACGTGGCGTTCCCGAACTTCTTCCTGCAGCCGCACGTGGACCACTTCGCGATGTTTGCCGTTGAGCCAGGGCTGCAGGGTCACGGCATCGGCCGGTCGCTGCTGGAGAAGTGCGAGGCGCGGGCCCGGGAGGAGGGCTCGGAGGAGTTGGCGCTCAGCATGGCCGAACCGGACACCACGCTCCGGAGCTACTACGAGCGCCGGGGATACCGGTTTGTCGAGCACTGGCAGTGGCCCTACACCAACTACCGCAGCTGCATCCTGAGCAAACCGATCACCTGAGGACGGGCCGGCGCGGCGATACGTGGTAGGCTGGCCGCCATGATCCAGAGAGCCCTCGCCGCTGTTCTCGTGCTCGTGTGTGTTGCCGGTGCGCGCGCGCAGGAGAGTCCGCCCAACATTGTCGTGATCTTCTGCGACGACCTCGGCTACGGCGATGTCATGCAGTACGCCGAGGGGTATGAGACGCCGCACCTGGACCGGCTCGCCAGCGAGGGGATCACGCTGACCAGTTTCTACGCGGCCCAGCCGGTCTGCTCGGCGTCGCGGGCGGCGCTGCTGACCGGGTGCTACCCCAACCGGCTGGGCATCCACGGCGCGCTCGGCCCCGGCGCCAACCACGGGCTGCACGCGGACGAGACGACACTCGCCGAGGTGTGCAAGCAGCGGGGCTACGCGACGGCGATCTACGGCAAGTGGCACCTCGGGCACCGCGAGCCGTTCCTGCCGACCAATCACGGGTTCGATGAGTACATCGGCATCCCGTATTCCAACGACATGTGGCCGCGGCACCCGGACGTGACGGCGGAGCAGCGTCTCCGCAAGCAGGGCTACCCGGATCTGCCGCTGTACCACAACACCACGATCATCAGCCACGACGTCACCGTCGAAGATCAGCAGCAATTCACGAAGTACTTCACCGAGCGGGCCGTGCAGTTCATTGAGGAGCACGCCGATGGGCCGTTCTTTGTCTATGTGCCCCACCCCATGCCGCACGTGCCGATCTACGCCAGCGAAAGCTGGGCGGGCAGGACCGAACGCGGCGTCTACGGCGATGTGATCAGCGAGCTGGACTGGTCGCTCGGCCAGATCACCGCGACGCTCGATCGTCTGGGGCTCGACGACAACACGATCGTGGTGTTCACCTCCGACAACGGGCCGTGGCTGAGCTACGGCAACCACGCGGGCACGACCGGCCCGCTGCGTGAGGGCAAGGGCACGACGTGGGAGGGCGGCGTGCGGACACCGTGCGTGGTGCGGCTGGCCGGGGGTGATCGAGCCGGGGCGTGTGTCGGCCGAGCCGGTCATGGCGATCGATCTGCTGCCCACGGTGTGCGAGATCTTGGGCGTGTCACTGCCGGAGCGCCCGATCGACGGGAAGAGTCTGCTGCCGCTGCTCCGGGGCGACGCGGGGGCGGCCTCGCCGCACGAGGTGCTCTACTTCTATTACCACAACAACAACCTGCAGGGGCTGCGGGCGGGGAAGTGGAAGCTGTACGTCCCCCACCTCTACCGCACGATGCAGGGCAGCACACCGGGCAACGACGGGATGCCGGGCAGATACAACTATGTCGACATGCCGACCGAGTTGTACGACCTGGAGACGGATGTCGGAGAGACGACGAACCTCGCCGAATCGCGGCCGGAGATCGTGGCCGAGCTGATGCCGCTGATCGAGGCGGCCCGGGCGGATATGGGCGACAGACTGACCGACCGACCGGGCCCGGGGCTGCGTGAGCCGGGCCGGTGGACGCCGACGGAAGGAACAACCGAGCGATGAAGACAATCCCCTCGATGCTTGCCGCGGCATGGCTTTGCGGTGGTGCGGTCGCGGCCGCCCAGCCGCCGGCGGACGACTGGTGGCGCGACGCGGTGTTCTATGAGGTGTTCGTGCGGTCGTTCGCCGACTCGACCGAGGGGCCGCTCGCCGGCGATGGTGTCGGTGACATCCGCGGCCTGATCGAGCGGCTCGACTACCTCAACGACGGCGACCGGGCGACTCACACCGACCTCGGTGTCACGGCCCTCTGGCTCATGCCCATCTGCCAGTCGCCGAGCTATCACGGCTACGACGTGGTCGACTACAAGTCGGTCGATGACGAGTACGGCACGAACGAGGACTTCCGCGAGCTGATGAAGGCCGCCCACGCCCGCGGCATGCGGGTCATTGTCGACACCGTCATCAACCACTCCTCCAGCGAGCACCCGTGGTTCGTCGAGTCCCGCGACCCGGCCTCCGCCAAGCGCGACTGGTATGTGTGGAGCGACGAGCCGCTCGACGTCGAGTGGGGCTCGACGGTGTGGCACCGGCCGCGGGGCGAGACCGGCGAGCACTATTTCGGGCTGTTCTGGCGGGGCATGCCTGACCTGAACCTGCAGCACCCCGACACGACGGCGGCGGTGCACGACTTGTCGCGGTTCTGGCTGACCGACATGCGTGCCGACGGGTTCCGTCTCGACGCGGCCAAGCACCTGATCGAGGTCTGGCCGCGGGTGGAGAACACGCAGGAGACGATCGACTGGCTGAAGGCGTACCGGGGCGCGATGAAGACCGCCCGCCCAGACGCCTTCCTGATCGGTGAGGTGTGGGCCGATGCTGCGCAGGTCGCGAGGTACATCCCCGACGCGCTCGACGCGGCGTTCGAGTTTGACTTGGCGTTCGCGATCGTCGAGGGTGTCCGCGACGGCGACGCGGGACGCATCCGGGACGCGATCGCGACGGCCCGGTCGTCGTACCCGCACGGGCAGTTTGCGACCTTCCTGGCCAATCACGACATGCAGCGGGCGATGACCACACTGCGCGAGACGGCCGCGGGCGATGGGGAGGCGCTGGCGAAGGCCCGGCTCTGCGCGACGATCCAGCTGACACTGCCGGGCATCCCGTTTGTCTACTACGGCGAGGAGCTCGGCATGACCGGCGCCAAGCCCGACCCCGATCTCCGCACGCCGATGCAATGGACCGGCGATGCGCGCACGGCGGGCTTTACCGATGGCGAGCCGTGGCGACGCCCGAACGCGGACACATCGGTGGTGAATGTCGAGGTGCAGGCTGCGGACGGGGACTCGCTGCTGGCGACCTACCGGCGTCTCATCCGCCAGCGGCGGGCGCACGCCGAGCTGTGGCGGAGCCCGCTGACGCTGATCGACACGGGGAATCCGGACATCCTCGCCTACGGCTATACGCTGGGCGGATTCCGGATGATCGTGGCCGCCAACTGCTCCGGCCGCCTGCAGTCCGGGGTCCGCGTGACGCCGGAAAAGGACGGCGGCCCGATCGGCCCGCTGTCTCTGAAGCCCTGGGGCACGACGATCGTGACCATCGCAAACTAAGCCCGCTGGTTGGAAGTTGTTGAAACTTGGGAATTGGGGTTGTGCGTTGGGCTTGTTTCGGTACACTCGATCCCCGTGGTGGGCAACCTGTTCATCCTGCTTGCGCTGGGGGGCACCCCGGATGAGGGGTCGGCGACGCCCCCGTTGGCGGACCTCCCGGTCATCACGGAGGTGCTGTACGCGGTCCCCAAGGGGGCGGAGGGCGACGCCACCGGCGACGGCAGCCGCCACGCGACCGGCGATGAGTTCGTCGAGATCTACAACCCGACGGCCAAGGCGATCCGTCTCTCCGGCTGGACGATCACCGACCGCAACAAGCCGGACGCCGGGCAGTTCCTGTTCGTCTTCCCCAGCTTCCGGCTCGGGCCGGGCGAGACGGTGGTGGTCTTCAACGGGCTCGACCAGACGATTCCCGGGCCGGTCGGCGATGCCGAGACGGCCCCGGCCAAGCCCAACGACCGCTTCGACGACGCCTGGGTGTTCACGGCGGGCAACACGTCGGCTCAGGTGGGGCTGGCCAACTCCGGCGACTGGGTCTGCCTCCGCACCCCGTCGGGGGAGGTGATCTCGTGCCTGGAGTGGGGCACGACCGACGAGACGCCCCCCGTGGGCGACGCCCGGCTCGAAACGCTGCCCCGGACCTCCAGTTCCAGCGTGCAACGCACTCTGGCCTCCCCCGAGGGGGGTCTTTGAGGCCCATCCGACGGTCCAGGGTCTACGATGCTCTCCCGGCACGCCCCCGCCCACGGCGGGTGCCGTCGCGACAGCACCCGACGACTAGGCATGGCCCCCGACTCGGCCGTGCGTTTCGGCCACAAGACTCGGCGAGGACACGAACATGCCCTGGATCACCAAGGACTCCGCCACCACCCGGATCGAACGGCGCGACGAGCCTTACCTCAGCGAAGCCCTCGTCGCCGAGATCCGCGACAAGTATCTGCCCCGCTACGAGCGCAAGGCCGGTGCCCTGCTGCCGGCGCTGCACCTCGTGCAGCACGAGTACGGCTGGGTGCCGCACCAGGCGATGGTCGAGGTCGCCAAGCTGCTCGACCTGGCCCCGGCCGACGTCATCGACACCGCCAGCTTCTACGAGGAGTACTGGCTCAAGCCCAAGGGCAAGCACGTCGTCGCGGTCTGCCGCTCGATCGCGTGCGAGTTCTGCGGCCAGCCGGAGATCACCGACGCGGTGCGCGAGCACCTCGGCGTCGACGTCGGCGAGACCACCGAGGACGGCGAGTTCACGATCATCGAGCTTGAGTGTCTCGGCTCGTGCGGCACGGCCCCGGTCATGCTCGTCGATCACGACCTGCACGAGAACGTCAAGCCCGGGCAGGTCGGTGAGATCCTCAACAAGGCCAAAGCTTCGGCCGGGCACTGAGCAGACTCTCCTTATGGCACAAGAACGGCCAAGCTCGCTCATGCGGTCACTCGGCCAGTTTGTCGGGCACCTGACCAGCGCGGTCAAGTCGGACCCGGCCAAGGCCGACCTCTCCAAGCGGGAGGGCGAGAAGCGCGAGGTGCGGCGTGAGGTCGAGGAGCGCGAGGAGACGGGGCCGGACGGGCGCAAGGTGACGCTGCGGCGGACGACGGTGGAGGAGATTGAGATCCAGCCCGCAGCCGCCCCGAATACGACCGCGGGGAACGCCACCGACGGAGACGCGCCTCGTGAGTGAAGAAGCGGCCACAAGCGGCGGGCTGATCGCCGGGCTGTCCGGCCTGCAGAAGCTGTGCCTCGCGCTGGCGGCGGTGATCAGCATCTCCGGCGCGGGCCTGTGGGGGGTCGGGGCGACGACGGCGGGTGATCGGGCCGAGACGGCCGCGACGGAGGCTTCGGGTGCGGACGACTCCGGCGGGTCGGAGTTCTCGCCGCAGGGATTCACCGACAGCTCGACTTCCGGTGAGGACGATGTCGAGAGCCGCGGCACGGACACCGGTGAGGACGCGGAGAAATCACCACTGGAGCTGTACTCCCCCACCATCTTCCGGCTGGGCTTTGCGTTCTTCCTCGGCTTCGCGGTGGCCTTCGCGCTGCGGGCGGCGTTCAAGGTGGTGCTGCTGGTGGTCGGCGGGGTGTTCCTGCTGCTGATCGGGCTGCAGATGGCCGGGCTGGTGAGCGTGAACTGGGAGGCGTTCGAGGGGATGTACAACACCTCGACGAAGTGGCTCGCGGGGCAGACCGAGAGTTTCACGGCGTTTCTCCGCGGCTACATCCCGTCTGGCGGGAGCGCGGTTGCGGGGTTCGGTATCGGGATGCTCAAGAAGCACTGAGCGGCGTCAGCGTGCCTTCTGGCGGTAGAGCGAGCGGTCGACGGCCGCGGCCATCGCCGGCTCGTCCAGCGCATCGCCGAGGAACTCCCGCACTCGTGAGGCCTGTGCTGCGGGATCGTCGATGACGTCGCGGTACCACACCTCGAGACACCGCACGTTCGGCTGTGATTCGACCCACCGCTGTGTGGCGAGGAGGTCTTCCTCGTAGGCGCGGCGGATCTCTTTCTGTGCCGCGGCCGCGCCGCTGCGGCCCAGGCGATCGAGCATCACCGATTGCGAGGAGAGGATCTCGTCGAGGTCGCGGCGCATGAGGACGACGCGGTAGTCGCGTCCCTCCGGGAGCACCCGCAGCAGGGCGTGCACGACCTTGACCACGCACCCGCCGGCCTCGTCGAGCCACGAGTCGTCGGTGGCGGTGCGTTTGACCGCTTCGAGTTCGAAGTAGCCCTTCGGGTTGTCGTCATCGGCCTCGCGCACGCCGTCGGTGAGCGCCGGCAGGCCGCCGGCCTCGAGCATCTGCATCATGAGGGAGGTGCCCGAGCGGGGCAGGCCGCTGACGATGGTGACTGGGTCGTCCGCGGCGCGGTCCACGGGCTGGTCTGTCGATCGGGCCGTGGCCCGGGGCCCGGGGCCGGCGCGACGCCGGGCGGCTGCGTTGCGGAGCGAATCGGCCCGCTTCCTGTGGAACGCGGCCTTCTCGGCGTTGCCGGTGTGCTCCTCGTGCATCGACGCGAGCATCTCGTGGGGCACGGGGTCGCGGGGGGACATCCTCGTCGCCACGCGGCAGGCGTCGAGCCGCCCAGGGCACGCGGCCGGCGTCGAGCAGGGCGCGGGAGAGATTGAGGTGCGTCTGCGGGCGGTGGCGCATGAGCGCGATGGACTTGACGTGGGCGAGCACCGCCTCGGGCGCGCGGTGCGCTGGTAGACCACGCCGAGGCCGTCGAGGGCCTCAGGGTCGTCCGGCTCGTACTCCAGCGCGCGCACAAAACGCCCTCGGCATCCTCGAGCCGGTCGGCGCGGACGTAGAGCCTGCCCATGTGCCCGAGCAGGCCGGCGACCGGCTGACCGGTGCGTTCGAGGGCTTCGAGCTGCTCGATCGCTCCGGCGAGATCGCCGCGGCGTTCGGCGATGAGCGCGCGGCTGACGGCCGCACGGGGTGAGAGGTCGGGGTCTTCGGGCAGCCTGGCGAGCATCTCCTCGCAGGCGTCGAGCTGCCCCATCTGCATGTGGGCGGTCGCGACCGACATGATCGCGCCCTTGTCGTCGGGCTTGGCGTCGAGCACGCGCCGGAACTGCTCCATCGCCAGGCGCGGGCGACCGGTGGAGAGATAGACCGTGCCCAGGTTGCGGTACTGGTCGATCTCGACCGCGCTGGCGTCGTCGTCGCCGACGTAGCCCAGGTCGCGGAGCTGACGCATCATCTCGCGGTTGACCGCCTCGTCGTCGAGGTCTTCCGGCGGCAGGGCGTGGGGCGAGCCGTTCTCGTAGGTCTCGACCATCGGCACCTGCTCGCCGACCTCCTCGAACGCCTGCACGAGTGCGCGCCCGTCCATGTCGCGCGCGACGGGCATGCCCATCAGCCGCAGCAGCGTCGGGGTGATGTCGAGCAGCGTAGCGCCGTGGATCTCCTCACCCTGCTTGATGCCCGGCCCCCAGAGCGCGACCATGCCGAACGTGCGGTGCCAGGCGACGGGCTTGCCGCCCTTGATCGAGCTGGTGCCGCCGGGGCGGCGCTCGTCGGAGTAGAACCCGTGGTCGGAGCAGATCATCACGACGGTGTTGTCGTCGATCAGCTTCATCAGGCGTCCGAGCATCAGGTCGTGCAGGCGGTAGCAGCCCTCCATCACGCCCTTGTACTTCTCGAAGTCCTCCTTGCTGACGTGCTCCATCCGCGGCGGGTTGTACTCCATGAACGCGTGGGCCATGCGGTCGATCGCGTCGTAGTAGACGCCCAGAAAGTCCCACGGCCGCTCGTTGATGTAGGCGGTCGCCGCGTTGTGGACCGTCGCGCAGTGGGCGAGCAGCACCCGCAGCTCGCGCAGCTTGGGGTCGTTGAGACAATCCTCCTCGGTCGCCCCCGGCACAAACTCGCGGACCTGCTCAACGCCGATCATCATCGGGTGCACCCGGGTCTCGGCGAGCGGCTCGAGGTCGTCGGGCGGGTGGACCGAGCCCTTGGCTGGCGGCCAGCCGTGGAAGGGCTCGCCCTGCTTGAGCGCCCCGCTGGGCACGGGGAATCGGTCGCTGACGATAAAGCCTTCGACGGGCTCGGCGGGGTGGCTGGCGTACCAGTTAACCACGCCCGACGGGCGTCCGGCGTCGTCGAGGATGTTCCAGATCGCCTTGCACCGGCGCGAGCGGGCGGTGACGGGGCGGGCCTTCTTGCCCGAGGGGTCGGGCTCGGCGAAGCCGAGGATGCCGTGGCGGTCGGCGTGCTTGCCGGTCGCGATCGAGGTCCAGAGCATCGGCGAGAGCACGGGCTGGAGCGTGGCGATGTTGCCGCGGACGCCCTCGTTGAGAAACCGCTGGAGGTTGGGCATCTCGCCGCGCTCGAGGAGCGGGTTGAGGTGTCGCCAGTCCGCGCCGTCCCAGCCGACCAGCAGCACCCGGCGGGCGGGCCGGTCGCCGCCGTCAGCTTCCGTGCACATCGCGTTCTCGCTGTCCAAAGCCTGTTGCGCCCGGACCCGCTAGGCGCGACGCTTCCGCGAGAGCGCCCCGACGGCACCGACCGCCAGCGCACCGAGCGTGCCGGGTGTCGGCGCTCCGGCCGCGACCGGGACACCCGCTTCGGTCTCGTATCCCCACGCGAAGACGTCGATGAAGCCGCCGAGATTCTGCACACCGATCCAGCCGTAGTGGAACTGGTTGTCGATCGTGAGGCGGGCACCGACGTAGGTCGGCGAGCCGTCCGGCGGGAGCAGGCCGCGGAAGCCGCTGTCGTACTCGCCGGTGTAGTAGTCGTACGAGGACCAGGCAAACTCAAGCGTGCTGCTCTGGCTCCACGCGCCGTTGCTGAGGCCCGGGCCGACGAGCTCGCCGGAATCGATCGGCGCGGCGTAGCGGTTCTGGAATCCGCTGTTCCAGAGCTCACCGCCGGCCCCACCGAGGTAGCTGTGCTGGTACGAGAACGAGGGGTAGAAATCGGAGAAATAGTCCATGTAGAACGACGAGCCGGTGACGTCGCCGATGCCGCCGTAGGACTGGTCGGCCGCCGACTTGGTCAGGTCGAGCACCGAGTAGAACCACGAGTAGTTGGTGTCGTTGTCGTAGCGGACGGGGCCCGCGTAGGCCACGCTGGTCGCGGCGATCGCGGCCGCGAGGGCGAGACAGTCCTGCCCGGACGGGTTGATGGTCCAGGTGGCACCGGTGTCACGGATGGTCATATCGAATTGCTCCTCCTCCCCCGAGCGAATGAATGCGGCCAGCATACAGAAACCGACGCCGCTTCCGGACCACATTTCTGCATATTCGCCGATTCTGCGCGCACAAGCCGTGTTTTGTCCGGGTGCCAGACAGCGAGACGCGCCCTCGGAAGCTACTTGGCCACGACCCTGCCGACATCGGCCTTGGCGTAGGTCCGCTCGCCCGCGATGCCTCCGACGACGACCAGGAATCGGATCTCCGCGCCGGTGTCCTCGATCAGTTGCCCGTCGATCCAGTCTCCGTTGGTGAGTACGAGGGTGTGCGTGATCTCGACGGCGGGCGCACGCGGGGCCGCGTCCGTCGCTGGCTTGGGCACGTTCTCTCGCGCGAGCGAGCGCTCACGGGTCTGGATCGGGAAGACCTGCCGCTCCCAGCGGTCCGAGCCGTGGAGCCGCTTGTAGATCCACTGCTCCATCTGGGCCTTCTCCTGCAGCAGCGCATCGACGAACTGCTCAACGGTGGGCACCATGTCCGCAATCGCGATGTAGCGGTAGACCGGCCCCTCGTGCCCAATCGGAACCTCGATCGCCGCGTCGGGCCACAGGATGAACTCACCATTCAGGTAGCCGTTCCGTGTCAGGATCGGCCGCTCGACATGGACGAGCACCCCGCCCTCGAGGCGCGATGCCGACACATCTCTCATCGAGTGGAGGCCACGTCCGTGGCTGACCGAGACGTTGTATATGGACTCGCTCAGCTGCGCGATCACTCGCGTCGCCCGCAGGTTCTCGTCCTTGCTCCGAACATCCCGATCGTCCTCGTTGACATAGACGAACGGCATCTCGTCGGACGTGAGCGACTCCCAGAGCGGGGGCGTACCCCCGAACTCCCGAGTCCAGTACCGGAGCTGCCCGGACGCGTCCCTCGCCTGATCGACCCCCCAGGCCCGCGCATCGCGGGTCTCCTCCAACTCCCACTTGTAGCCGATGATCTTCTTGGTCAGGAAGCCCTGCTCGCGGCGTTCGCTGTAGATGGGCACCTTGTTGACGTCTCGGTTAAAGACCTTCCGGAACTCCCGCTCGCCCCACATATCCCAATACGTGCCGTCGGGCAGCCGGATGTGCCGCACCCGGTACTGCGCCGCCCGGCGCATCGTCGCCGGATGGATCTCCGTCGCCGGCTCGCTCGTCGCGGCATCGGTCACCCCGCCGTCCTGGGCCCGTGCCCCAGACGCTGCGAGCACTCCACAAAACGCGAACACCAACAACCACAAATATTTTGTCATCACGGCCCCCTGTGCATGCCAACACCCCTGACTGGTGTGGCACGCCAGCCTATCGCGGCACATTGGGGCTTTCAAGGGCCCACCGCCGGGCTCCGGAGCGGTACACAACCCTCCCCGCCCGGGGCGGGATTCAGCCCGCGGCCTCCCTAGAATCGACCCCGGCTGCTGGCCGGTATCTTGAACTGCGCGCTGACCGAGACCTCGGGAGTTTCCCACCATGGGCAAGACGGCCTACGACGGCACCCCCCGCCACCTGCTCTGCAAGCGGATCCCCACGCCGCCCTTCGGCGACTGGAACGACCGCCACTACGTCGATTACGACGAGTATGTCGCCACCGGCGGCTATGTGGCCCTCCGCAAGTCGCTCGCCCAGTCGCCGGATGAGGTGACCGAGGAGGTCAAGAAGGCCGTGGTCCGCGGCCGCGGTGGGGCGGGATTCCCGGCCGGCGTCAAGTGGACCTTCCTGCCGCCCGTCCCCGAGGGCAAGACCCCCGGCGAGCCGGGGGCCGAGCGCTATCTCGCGGTCAACGCTGATGAGTCCGAGCCGGGCACCTTCAAGGACCGGCTGCTCATGGAGTTTGACCCGCACCAGATGCTCGAGGGCATCGCGATCTGCTGCCACGCGTGCAAGCTGCACAAGGCGTACATCTTCATCCGCGGCGAGTACCACCTGGCCGCCGAACGCCTCGAGCGCGCGCTCGCCGAGGCGTACGAGAAGGGCATCTTCGGCGACAAATGCATGCAGAACTCCGACGCCAACACCGGCGGCGGGGCCCGCTTCCGCGTCGACTGCCACGTCCACCGCGGGGCCGGGGCGTACATCTGCGGCGAGGAGACCGCGCTGCTCGAGGCCATCGAGGGCAAGCGCGGCTACCCCCGCATCAAGCCGCCCTTCCCGGCGGTTGAGGGCCTCTTCGGCCGGCCCACCGTCATCAACAACGTCGAGACGCTCTGCCACCTCACGCTCATCATGGACGAGGGGGCCGAGGCGTTTATGGCCCAGGGGGTCGAGAGCTCGATCGGCGGGCCGCCGAGCTACGGCACGAAGCTCATGGGCATGAGCGGGCACGTCAACCGGCCCGGGTGCTACGAGTTCGAGCTGGGCATCCCGCTCCGGCAGTTTGTTGAAGAGCACTGCGGCGGGATGCGCGGTGGCAAGGCGTACAAGGCCGCGATCCCCGGCGGGGTCAGCATGGGCATGCTGGGGACGGATCAGTACGACGCCGAGCTCGACTTTGACATCGGCCGCAAGTACGGCGTGCTGGGCCTGGGCACCGCCTGCCCGACCGTCTTTGACGAGGACACGGACATGGTGGCGGTGGCCCGCAACATCTCGCGGTTCTTCAAGCACGAGAGCTGCGGCCAGTGCACCCCCTGCCGCGAAGGCTCGGGATGGCTCTACCAGCTGCTCTGCCGCATGACCGAGGGCGACGCCCGCAACAAGGACCTCGACCTCGCGCTGGAACTGGCCGAGAGCATGGGCAGCATGCCGGGCACGACCATCTGCGGCCTGGCCGACGGCAACAACTTCGCGATGAAGACGATCATCCAGAAATTCCGCCCGGAGTTTGAGGCCAAGCTGCAGAAGACGTTTGTGACGGCGACGGTTGGGGTGAGCTGACTTTCGGCTCACGAGAATGGGACTCATGAGACGGCGCGCACTGTGCATCATGCTGCTCGCGGCGATGGGGTTCGCACCGCCCGGCATGTTGCGCTCTACCGCTGCTCAGTCCGAGCAGCAGTTCGGTGCCGAGGACATGGTTGAGGCGCTCCGGCGCCTTAGCGAATCGGAGCGAGGTCGAAGCCTTGCTGAAATCGGTCACGCAGAACACGACGGCATGGAATTCGTCGAACCGACCTACGACACGTCGATGCGCCCGCAACGCGCTCTGGCGATGCTCTGGTACGAGCGTCGGCACATCCAGCGCATTCAAGACTGCATCGCCACCAACACACTGCGAATTGCCCCCACGCCACCACAGGATCCCTATCACGAGATCCCGAGTTCAATCGACGACGTCAGTATGCTGCGTCAGTCGGCACGTCTACTCGATTACGACACGATGTGGTGCTGGTACGACCGAGACTTCGACGGCGCGTTGCGCTCTGTCAAAGCGATGCTGCAACTCGGGAGTGCACTCACCGACTCCCGTGACGATCTCGCGATACTCACTGGCTACGCGATCAACGCTCTGGCATCGTCTCGGATCGAGAAGATGGCCGATGCTGCGGAGGTACTCAAACCTCGGCCCGCGCTGTCTCCCGAATCTCTGGGCCGGCTGCTCGACACGTTCGACGCAAACCCGCCGAGCGACCCAGTTGGTCAGGCACGACTCATGGCCTTGGTGCTCAACCGCCGGGTGGGCTGGATGCGCGATCACTTCAAGGGGCCCGACGGCCCCGCGCGCTTCGCGACGTACCTCGAACACTATGGGCGCACGGACGAAGAAGCCCGGATCGAACAAGATCGAATCGATGAAGGGGCGGTACGACTGCACGCGCTCTTCATCAGTCCCCGCGTCAAGGAGCTGCTTCCTGATGATAAGGACGGCTTGAACGCTGCAGCCGACGCGCACTGGGAAACGCTCACCGATGAACAACGCGCGACTGCCCGCTCCCAATGGGCACAGATCAGCGAAATCTCGCCCCCGCTGAACATGCCGACGATCCATTTGGGAGACCCGGCGCAGTCTCCCACACCAGCAATGATCGAGCGGCAACTCGAACGAATCGAGGCGATCGCTGCGAGCATGACCGGGGCGGCGGATTCTGAGGCAGTGCGAGCCGCGTTCGTCCGACTGGCCGATGAGGTCGAGTCGGACCGGTCGCAGCTCACCCGTATCGCGGCGGGCCCGCTCGCTGTCGAGACCCACCTCGATATCTGGAGTAAGTCTGTCGAACGCCACGCCAAGACTCGAAATGCTCTCGATCGCCTGCGCGCTTTCGTTGAACCCGACACCGATCGTTGAACCGCGCGGGGGTGTGTGTCCGATTCGAGGCGTCGTCCGGCTTCTGCTCGCACTCCTACCATCCCCCATGGGGACACTCGCAAAAGCCTGCCCCGGCTGCGGCCAGCGGCTGACCAAGGGTCAGGTCGTCTGTGTGTCCTGCGGCTACCACCTCGCCGACGACCGCAAGCTCGACACCAGGGTCACGAAGGTGAAGGAGCGGGTGCTCGCCAAGCGCGCTAAACGCCGGGCGGCGGCGATCGGCGTGAGGCTGATCCCCCACGGCGTCACGCTCGCGCAGACGTGCGCGATTCTCCTTGTGGTGTTCGGTGATGCGCTGAGTCTGGCGCCCGGCACGACCGCGATCGGCGTGCTCCGGGCGTACATCCTGATCGGCGGCATCGTGGTGTCGAGCTACGCGACGCTCGTCGTCGGCCCGAGTGCGCTGCTCTTCCGGAGCGTCGTGGTGATGGTGCTCATCGCCGACGACGCCAATCCCTACATCATGGGCATCTTCTTCAACATGGGCGTCAGCCTCGTGTTGATGCTCCTCATGATGCAGGGCAGCATCGGGTGAAGCGGACCGAACTCAGTCCTTCTTCTTGTCCCCGTGGTGCACGATGACCCACTTGCTCTTCCACTTGCGGCTCTTGCCCTTGCGCTTCTTGGTCATCCAACGAATCTTCTTCCGCTTCTCTTCGGCCATGGAAACCTCCTTGGGGTGGGCCCAGATCATACCCGTGCCGGCATAGCAGGACGCGGCGTCCATCCCGCCGCGGCCGCGTCGGTGGCCTCCTGACCGGAATATCGACGCGGGTCGGGCCATTCTCTCCCCCATTCCCTATTCCGGAGGCCGACCGATGTCCACCACCCCACAACCCTCCAAGGGCCCCCTGATTACCTCGTGGGTCCTGCAGATCGCCATCGCGGTCGTCTTCGCTCTCGCCGGCTTCTCGAAGCTCAGCGGGGCGCCCGAGTCGATCCACATCTTCGAAACACTCGGGATGGAGCCCTGGGGCCGCCATGCCACGGGCCTCGCTGAGATTGCCGCGGCCGTGCTGCTGGTGGTGCCAAAGACCGCCGCCGTCGGGGCCCTGCTCTCGCTGCTGGTCATCACCGGCGCGATCGGAAGCCACATGACCAAGCTCGGGATCAATGTCACCATGCCGGACGGCACCGAGGACGGCGGGACGATGTTCGGCATGGCGCTGGCGATTTTCCTGGCGAGCATCGTGGTGATGTTCCTACGCCGGGCACAACTGCCGCTGATCGGGCGGGGCACGCCGCGCTGAGGCGGCGTCCGTCTAGAGCAACGGGGCGAAGAGCTGCGCCATGTTCGACCCCAGCTTCTTGAGCAGCGGCCGCCGGTTCCAGGTCGCGAGGTCCACAAACCGGCTCTGTTCCAGATACTCCCGCTGCCGCGCGTGGAGTTTCTCGGTCGCCCCGTTGTCGTAGACCATCATCGTCAGCTCGAAGTTCAGCCAGAAGCTCCGCGGGTCGAGGTTCACCGTGCCGAAGAGCGCGGTCTCGTGGTCCACGACGAGGCTCTTGGTGTGCAGCAGCCCGCCGTGGAACTCGGCGATCCGCACGCCGGCCTCGAGCAGATCCGTGTAGAACGCCCGCCCCGCGTAGTGCGTCAGGACCGTGTCGCACCGCTCGGGGACGATCACCGTCACCTCCACACCCCGCCGCGACGCCGATTGCAACGCCGTCAGCACCGCCTGGTCGGGCACGAAGTAGGGCGTGGTGATCGTCAGCCGTTCTTCCGCGGCGTACATCGCCGAGAGCACCAGCGCCTGGATCGCCCCGCCGGGCAGACCCGGCCCGGAGGGCACCGCCTGCACCGACATCGTGCCCTCGGGTTTGGGGCCGCGTTCGTAGAGCGTCTGCCGCATCTCGCGGAGGTCCTCACCCGCCTCGGTCTCCCAGTCGCGGATCGCGAGCAACGTGAGCGTCTCGGTCGCCGGGCCGCAGATCACGGCCATGAGGTCGATCCACTCCCCGACGCCCGCGTCGGCTTTGAAGCACGCCGGGTCGGCCATGTTTGCGCTGCCGACCAGCCGCACACGACGCATCGGCGACCACCAGCTTGCGGTGGTTGCGGTGGTCCACACGCCGGATCCACGGCGTCGAGAGCAGCTTGGCCGGTAGCGCGACCGCCAGCTTCACCCCCGCTCGCCTGAGTTCACCCCAGCGATCGCCGCGGATGAAGGGCCGGCTGCCCACAGCGTCCACCAGCACGCGGCACGCCACCCCGCGCCCCGCCGCCCGCACCAACGCGTCCTCGACCTCTCTGACCCTTCCGGCCGAGTACCAGACGAAGAACTGGAGCATCACGCTCCGCTCGGCGGCGTCGATCATGCGGATCGTCGCGTCGAAGAATTCGCCCGAGTCGGTCAGGAATCGCACATCGTTCCCGGCCAGCGCCGGCAGCCCGCCGACCGCCTCGGCCTCCCTGGCAAACCGCTTGTCGATGCGGCTGAGAGTGCCCGGCAGGTGCTTGGTCTCGGCACGGAGGCGTTGGAGATACTCGGTGAACGCTGGCTGCACGCGGCGTTCCCGCTCGAGGCGGCGGCGGCCGATCCGGCTCTCGCCCACCAGCAGATAAGCCCCGACCCCGACCACCGGCAGGAAGAGGATCAGCGCGAGCCAGGAGGTTGTCACCGCCGTCGGCAGCCGCCGCAGCAGCACCCGCACCGCCAGGCCCGCCCGCAGCGCCGCTTCGCCGATCACCAACAGTGTGGTCAACCACCCGGCGAGTTCCATGGCACACTCTATCAGGCGACCGGCCGGGGCCCGAGCCGCCGCGGGTGCGCGCGCTAGAGCCTGGCGACCGCCCCGGCCAGCGAGCGGCCGCGCTCGGCGACGGCGTACTCAACCCCGGGCGGCGACGCCTGCACCACCCGCCGCGACACCCACCCGCCCTCAGCCAGCGCCCCCGCAGGGCCAGCGAGATGGCTCGGTCGGTGGCCCCGTGCTCACCCAGGGCGGCCTTGATCCGTCCGAACCGCACCGGCCCGCTCCCGAGCACGCGGAGCACCGGCACCGTCCACTTCCGCCCCAGCAGCTCGACGGCCCCGACCAGCACCGCCGTCCGCCACACCCTGTCGCAGGCCGGCCCGAGCCGCCCGGCCGGACTCGGTCAGGACGAAATCCGGCCGCAGCGGGTGCCCGTGCCCCGCGTTGCGGACCACCCAGCCGTGGGCTGTGGCGAACTCGACCGTCTGGCGGAGCGCCTCGCGGCCGACGCCCAGCCGACGCACGAGCCCGACCGCGCGCGCCGGTGGAGTCGCCCGTCACCCTCGCCTGATGCAGCTGCGCCAGCAGCGGGATCGTCCAGCGCCGGTGGGCAAGGTTCACCACGCGCACCGAGCAGTCGCGGCCGGGCTCGGCCCCGGCGTCAGGTTCGCCTTCGGTGCCGACATCGGCTCTCAGAGCTCCAGAACGGGTTTTTGACACGCTATTGACCATAAAGTAGGTAAGTGTGTACCTGTTGAAAACATGGGGCCGAATCATGCTGCTTCACCTTGCCATCAGGTGAGATCACTTGGTTGCGACAGGCTTCTTGACTTTGGTTTCGATGACTGGGCCACGTGCGTTTAGTCTTGCCTCAATGTCATCAATGAGCGGGGCGAGGCGATTCTGTCGGAGATTTCTAGCGCGGGCGGTGGTAATGTTGAAATCACCACCTTCTAGATAGCGTGTCTTCAACGATTCCTGTTGAAGCACGCGGTAGTGACCCCAAATGGAGCTGAACCGCTCTTTGACCCAGCGATTTCGCATGGCGTGGTCATGATTGTGAAGACTCTCGGCAGCCGCCATAACCTCGACCATTTGCACAGCGCAATAGAAAAGCACCACGACTGCCCAGTCAGGGTGCTCGTCCACGATACTCTCGAAGACTGTCAGGTGGTGCTCGTACGCGCTGCGGTGTTCTGCATCACTTGGCACTATATAGGGTCCTGGCGACCTTTGGATCTACAAAGGATCGAAGCCCACTTGCCTCAGAGGCTCTGAGCATAAGCCAAGACAACCTAAACTGGTTTCTGCCAAACATCTCCAAATCTGAGGTCGAAACCCAGTCATCTAAACCACCCTCGGGATCGTCATCCGAAGCGATCACCACGATGAGGATGTCATCTGATCGCGGCGCGAGGACACATTTGGCCACAGATGGATTTGTCAGACACTTGGCCTTCAAGTCATCCATCATTGTGTTGAACTGTTGACTGACCTGCTTCGCCTGTGTCAAAAAGTCGTCAGCAGAGCGAACCGCACCAACGATTTCGCGTTGGGTCTTCAAAAAGCGATCCTCATCCTCCGTTTGAAGAAGCACTGGATCATTGCAGTTCTCGTCGAGTATCCCTGTTTTTTTACTAACAGTTGTTGGCATGATGCCTCCCACCAGCCCCTTCTGGAGGTCGATACGGGTCAAATGCGATCTAGACCGCGTTATCGTCGGCGTATTATTAGGGAAATCGTTGCCCAAATCAACCCGTTTACACGCATCGAAAACCACGCTACTAAAGCACTCTCCAAAAACACCTCTGTAGCTACTTGAAATGCACAGTTTCATCAAGTATAATGATTTCATGGAACGCAAGACACCTGGCAAAGTGGGCGAGAACAAGTCAGACATCGTGCGAGAGGTGCCATTGGCGTGTGCCGATGAGGACGCGGCCGTGGCTTTCCTTGAGAAACGCCGCTGGGACGATGCCCCGTCCTGCCCCCATTGCGACAACGCCAATGTCTACCAGATGACCAGCCGTGACGGTGGCCGGGAGAAGCACTACCGCTGGCGTTGCCGGGAGTGCAAGCGGCAGTTCAGTGTCCGTACGGGCACTGTATTTGAGGACAGCCGCATCCCCCTCCGCCACTGGTGCTTCGCGTTCTGGGCGTCCTGCTCGTCCAAGAAGGGCGTTTCGGCAAAGCAGATTCAGCGCCAGACCGGCCTGTCCTACAAGTCGGCCTTGTTCCTCATGCACCGAATCCGCTGGGCGATGGCCGACGATCCGACCCAGCCGCCGAAGCTGTCGGGCACGGTCGAGGCCGATGAGACGTACATCGGTGGCAAGCCCCGCGCATCCGATCGTGGCGATGGCCGCAAGAACTGGCGTCAGCGCAAGCCAGCCGTCGCGTCCGTGGTCGAACGCGGCGGATCGGTGCGAGCGGAAGTCCTGCCCACCGTCAACAGCAAGACTCTCGGGCCATTCCTCACCAAGCACGTTGAGCCGGGCTCGAACTTGATGACGGATGAACTCCCGGCCTACAACGGCCCGGCCTTCATGCTCCGCACCAACCACCAGACCGTGGTTCACCACCTGGGCGAGTACGTCCGGGGCGATGTCACCACCAACACGGTCGAGGGGTTCTTCTCCCTGCTCAAGCGGAAGATCTACGGCACCCATCATGCTGTGAGCCCGACCCACCTGCACCGCTACCTCGCGGAAGCAAGCTTCATCTACAACCACCGCCATGTGGATGACGGGGAGCGGACCGAGAACGCGATCAAGGCGGCTGTTGGACGCCGGTTGACCTATCGACAGCCAGCTTGAGCGTAAGTAGTTACGCCCCCGTCACTTAGCGCAACCCCTTGAAAAAATAGGGGTTGCGTCCTACACTTACGCCGATAGAATCAAATGGAGCCGGGGGGTAACGCTCCCCCGAGAAACCGTTTCCAGAGGCGGTCCTGAGCACTTGCTCGCGGCCCCAAACACCGCTCGCCGCCCTTTCGGGCGACGGCGGGCAAGAGTGAGGCGGCGTTCGGTCGCCTACGAGCAAGGCCCACCGGTTCCATCGGTGGGTCTTGTCGTGTCGCCCCGGCGCTGGCAACCTCCGTGTCTCACCGGGGCCGAAGAGTTCAGGAGGGGGCATTGGTTGTGCCTCCTTTCAGTTTGGCTTGTCTCTCGGCGAAGAGCTTGGCGCTGTCGATCGCCGCCTGAATCAACGGGAGGTCTTCCGGCTCGATGTCATGGGGAAGACTCAGTCGTCCGGATGATTTCCCAGGGATGTAAATCGGGAAGTGCATCTGTTCGGTGTTGTCGGCGTGGTTTGTTGATTCGCCCGCACTAGCTGTTTGGTTACGTCGGGCTCGCTTGGACTTGCCAGTCCTCGGGGCACTGGAGCCCGTCTTCTTCTTGTGCTGCCCAGCCACGGGGAGTTTGGCGTCCTCTGCGGCCTGAACGAGAAACCTCACCGCCTTGCTCCGCACCGACGCACTGAATCCGTCTCCAAGACCAGCCTCTAGTTCTCCCGGCGTCCCCTCTTTGAGAATGACCAACTCTGTTCCCAAGTGCTTCTTCAGAAGTGCCGCGAGCAGTTCGCTCCACTGATCGTCATCGGCCTGCGCCATCTCCTTCAGCCTCTCCGTGGGCGTTCCGTCATCCTCAATGAGGCGGAGTCGATTCAGTGCGGCGAGAAACAGTGCCTGAGCTGCCCCACTGAGGTTGGTGAGGAGCGTCTTGTCGATGCGTCTAGGGACCGCACCGTGTGCCGCGAGCCCACGGAGAGTGTTCTTGAACGTGACGTATGAAACGTAAATGGGCGGCTGCTTCTGGTTCTCCGACATCGCATGCTCCGTTTGCCGTAATCGTGCCGTCGGCACAGTTGCGGCATAATCTAGAGCGCCATCCTCGCGGTGTCAAGCGGCGTGTCTGCGGTTTGGCGGACAAGCTGAATAGGTGCTTCATCCGTGGTACGATTCGCCATGGCAAAACGTGAGCCCCAGCAACCCGGCCCCGACCCCGAACGCCTCAAACTCGACGATGAGGATTGGGGCGATGCCGTAGACAAGGCCCTCAAGAAGCCTCGCCCGAAAGACGGGTGGCCCAAGGGCGACGACAAACAACCGCCCCCGGACCTGGATGGCGGCAAGTCAGACGATCGGTAGATTCATTGGTGGCCCGAATCGGCCGTCACAGGCTCTCAGGGGAGGGTTTCAACAAGTCCACACTTACCATAAAGTATATTTACTATATATTCTGAACACCCCGGGTGCAAGGTGCTATCGGGGAGAAAGACCAACACGGGCACCACGCCCCCGGCAATCGGAGCTGCACGATGGCGAACACCATGGGATTTCGGCAGGAGTTGACCATCTCGACGCAGGTCTCGGACCTCGACAAGGCCCTCACGTGGTACCGCGACATGCTCGGGTGCGAGCTGCTCTACCGCGTGGACGACCTCGCGTGGGCGGAGGTGACCAGCCCCATCGAGACCGTCCGCATCGGGCTGAGCCAGGTCGAGAAGCCCAAGACCAGCGGCCCGGTGCCGGTATGGTCGGTCGACGACATCGCCAAGGCACGGAGCGTCCTCGAGTCCAAGAAGGTGCGGTTCGACGGCGACACCGTGACGATCCCGGATATGGTCAGCCTTGCCACGTTCTTCGATCCCGACGGCAACGCCTGGATGCTGGCCCAGTCGCTCGGCTCGGCCTGAGCGATCGCCAAAGCCCGATCGGGAGAGCCGCGGCTTCGGACTGCGCGGACCGGAACTGCTTCATCCCACGCACTGGAGACACCGATGCCCAACCTCACACTCGCAGCCGCCATCGCCTGGGCTCTCACCGGCAGCGCCGGTCAGCCGCCCGCGGCTTCACCGCTCGCTGACCCCGCGCAGCACGATGTGGCCGCACAGCACGATGTCGCCGTCGTCGCCCCGCCGACGCTGACCGATCTCGAGTTCCTCGCCGGGGCGTGGGAGCACGACGAAGACGGCACGCTGGTGCGGGAGGTCTGGGACGAGCCGCGGGGCGACGCGATGGTCGGCCACTTCGTGGTGGTCAGCGGGGGCAGCGCCGTGCTGTATGAGCTGTTCGCCGTGGAGCAGGGTGAAGGTGCGCCGGTGCTCCGCCTGCGGCACTTCAACCGGGGTCTGGAGCCGTGGGCGAGCGAGGCGGACGCCCCGCTGACGCTCACGCTGATCGAGGCCGCCGACGGCCGCGCGGTCTTTGCCAATCCCGAGAACGACTTCCCGCGCGAGATGGTGTACGAGGTGAAAGAGAACGCTCTCACCGTCAGCCTGATCCCCGCGGCCGAATCGGCTCGGAGCACACTGACGCTGGAGTTCTCGCGCGTGCCCCATCTGGGCAGGAAGTAGACTGGCAGCAGGGTCTATTTCGTGCAGCGGAGATAGCCGCGGGGGTTGAGTGTCATGAACAGCTTCTCGCGGGCTCGGTCGATCTCAAACCGGTCGGTCGTCGCGAGGTAGTCGGTCACCGCCTCGAACGGGCCGGGCCCCTGGTCGGGCGCGTAGTCGGTGTGCACCGGATGCCCGTTGATGTTCGAGTCCTCGACGATCGCGTAGCACCCGGGCGTCACCATCGGGCCGTAGGCCTGCAGCTCGGCGAGGACGTGGTCGCGGTTGTGCAGGCTGTCGAGGATGATCATGACTCGGTCGTGCTCGCCGATCATGCCGCGAACGCTTTCAATGGTCTCCGGGATGATGCTCGACGCTTTGATCTTTTTCACGCGCGGGTGGTCGATCTCGGTTGGCCGGGTCACGGTGTCGATGGTCACCACGCGCGGGTCGTAGGCCTTGTCGGCCGCCTGCATCGCGTCGAGCACCGTGCCGAGGAAATGGGCACTCCCCCCCCACGCGGTGCCCGTCTCGATGACGAGCGTCGGCCGGGTCTCGAAGAGGATCTCCTGATAGACCCACACATCGTGCGGCGACTTGAGGCACGCGGCCCCCATCCACGTCGTGCGCTCCCAGAGCCGCTTGGTGTAGTAGAGCGTGTGGTAGGCGTCGACAACCTCCTGCTCGGAGGCCGACAGCGCGGGGTGGGCGTGGGTAGCTCCGAGCGTGTGTTGGGTGGTGCTCACGTGCCGGCCTCGATCTTGTTGGGTGTAGTTGTGTCGGTGGGGATGGTCACGACGGGCGGGGTCGCGGGCTCGGCGAGCTGCTGGCCGTTTGATGCGGGGGCTGCGCTCGGTGCCGGGTCGCTGGCCGACGCCTTTGCCTTCTTGGCCTGCCTGGCGCGGCGTTCATCGATCCGGCGCGAACGCTGCTCACGGAAGGCGTTGTACTGCCGGCAGAGCTCGTCATGGCCGAGCAGCCGCAGCTGTCCCTGCGGCCAGTCGGTCGCCTCGATCGCGCGGACGAATTCGGGATCGGTCGCGCCGCTCTCCTCGCCCTTGCGGAGCAGCGCGGGCGAGAGCGCCGCACTCTTGTCCACGAAGCCGCCCACGCCGAACGTCTCGTTGTGGCGGAGCGAGAAGTACGCCTCGGCGAGGACGCGCGGGGGGTTGGTCTTGATCGAACGCATCAGGTCGATCACCATGGGTTTCATCTCGCGGGGGTCCACGGCGAAGGTCTGGGCCCAGCGCGCCACGATCGGGGCCGCGGCGGTCACGCCGTCCTGGAAGTACCGCGTGTAGCGCCGCCACACCGCGTCCTCGCTCTCGTCGTGGACGCGCACGGCGCCGAGTGTCCCGTCCTCGCGGCGTTGGTATCCGCGCACGCTCCCGGTGTCGGTGTTGGAGAGCATCTCCATCGGCGAGACGTTGTAGACGATCTGCATGACCGCCTCGGGATCGAGCCGGGCGTCCGGGCCGACGGCGTGCTTGGTCGAGTTGGCGGGCTGCTCGTTGAGCATCTGCACCAGTGACAGGTAGCACCCCGCGATCTTCTGCCGCGGGAACAGGTGCGCGATGTTGTCGTGGATTGTCCCCCGCCACCCGATATCGACAACGACACCCGGGCCGCTGCCGAGCCCCTTGCCCCGGAGGTATTCCACCAGCATCTTGCGGCGCCGATCGCGCTGCCGCTCGAGCAGCCGCCGGAACAACGGATCGTTGAACATCCGCCGCACGCCGGGATCGCTCCACGGTCGGGCGACAACCGAGTCTGGGTCAACGCCGTTGCGGGCAAAGATCGGCTCGAAGGGCAGCGGGTTGACATCGCACGTCTTGAGCAGCTGCGCCATCGACTGCTCTTTGTACTGTCCCCACACACGCATCATCTGCTTGGTGGTCACGTTGCCGAGCGAGGGCAGGAACGTCGCCACGCGGCTGACCTCGATGACCTCGGCGCGGGGCTCGTCGAGCCCAAAGGGACGCAGCGGCGCGACCGCGTCGTGCACCCGCCGGAAGAACTCGCCCTCCCGCGTGCAGTAGTGGACCGCCGGGCACCCGAGCGAGTGCGCCTCCTGCATCGCCCGCAGCACCAACGCCACGTACATCGGGGCGGCCCGGAAGCCGATCTCGAAGAGCTGGCGCTGCTCGGGCGTGAGCGCCGGATCGGGAGTGCACGCCGCGCGGAGTTCCCGCCGCAGCAGCTGGGCCGTCGGCACGAAGTTGCCCTTGCGCCGGGCCTCGAGCCGTCCCCTGTGGGCCGCCCGCTTGGCCTCTTCCTCGTCGTGGTGGTAGTGGACGGCGCGGATGCCGAACCGCTTGGGGCTCTTCACGTCCGACCACTCGTTGTCGCCGATGTGGGTGTGGTGGCCGGGTTCGGCGAGCGTCTCGCGCTGCACGTGGGCGAAGAGCCGCCCCCGCATCTTGTTCACGCCGCAGTCGGACGAGACGAACACCCGCTCGAAGGGCAGTGCCCCGCACACCTCGCCGAGGATCCGCTTGAGGTGCCGCTCGCCGAGATAGAAATCCGAGAGCCCGACCAGCCGGTCGGCCTCGTGGTGACGCAGGATCCGCCGCATGCGCTCGTCGGCGTACGACACCCGCACCTCGTGGGCGACCTCTGCCTCGACGAGCCTCTCGGCCAGCGAGACCCGGTGCGACTCGGGCACCCGCGGCCGGAGCGTCATCGCGAGCCACCGCTCGAAGACCTCTTCGACGCTGTACTCGTTGTCGAGCCCCGCGGCCTCCTTCTCCTGCGCAATCTCCGACTCCACGCGCACCCGGGCGTCCACGAGGCTCCACGCCCCGCCGAACCGCGGCCGCAGGTCTTCGCGCCCGGCGGGCCCACAGCGCGCGCAGTGAACAGCTTCACCTCGTCGGGGTGGCAACGCCGCCGGAGGACGGTGTCCCAGATGTCAACGCTGAGCAGCGTGGGCATCGGTCGTCACTTCCTCTCCGGCTTGAAGGGGTCGCCCTCGCGCGATCCCCTGCCGACGAGCCGCACCAGCGGCGTGGACTTGGCGGTCGCGATCATCCGGTAGGCTCGGCTGTTGCGCACGCGCTCGAGTACGACGCGGGGGTCCTCCTTGGGGTCGATTTGCTGCCATCCCTTGCCGAACCGGGCGTCGGCCACCGCGCGGTACACGGGGTTGGCTTTGAGCATGTTGACGGTCCGCCATGAGCGGCTTGAGAGGATGCGGTCCAGCTCATCCACCGCCGCGAGACGCTCCCGCACGCCGGAGGCCACCGCCGCCCCGGCCGCAAGGCTCGTCGGCGTGGCACCGGCGCGCCGGTGAGCGGGTCGTGCGTGAACGCCAGCTGTGCCGGTCGGTGGTACATCGGCTCGATGCCCTTGGCCCGTCTGGTCCACGCCCGCTCCCGACCGGCGAGCAGGTCCTCGACCGCGCCGACGAACTGCTTGAACCCGTACTCGAGCGTCCGCGGCCGCATGTACTCCCGGGCGAACGTGCTCATCGCGCTCCAGCGGGCCTCGTCGTCGAGCACCATGGCCAGCGCCCGGGCCAGCGAGTCTGGCCTCGGCGCCGCGAGCAGGACCCCGTGCTCTGGCATGTCGAACAGATTGTTGGGCCGGTGGATGTCCACCACGGGCAGGCCGCAGGCCATCATCTCGAACGGGATGCGGGAGGGGTTGGTCGCGCTGATGCACAGCCCCGCCGAGCAGCGGCTGTAGAGCGCCGCACACTCCTCGACGCTCAGCAGGCCGAGGTGCTCGTGCTCGAAGGGCAGGTCCGGCTTGTCGCGCGTGCCGTAGAGATAGATCTTGACATCCGGTTTGTGCCGCTTGAGGACACCGAGCGACTGGATGAGCAGGTTCGGGCACCGTCTCGGCTTCTCGGGCTGGTAGATCGCGCAGACCGCGCGTTCACGCTCGACGCCTGCGTCCGGCCGGTAGATCTCGCCGTCGGCGCAGAACTCGAAGAAGGTCGCCGGGCAGCCGTTCTCGCGGGCCAGGCGCTGGCTGAGCCACCGCCCGATCGAGACCACCGGCAGGCCGAGGCTGTAGGAGTCTTCCGCCTTCAGGTAGCCGTCGTTGACGGGCATGAAGTAGGCCTCGTAGTCCTGCACGAAGTATGCCTTCTTGCATTTGATCTTCGGCCTGGCGACAAACGCCGCGGTGTACCACGCCGTCGCCATCGCCAGATCGAACCCTTCGGGGATGTCGAACCCCAGGTGCAGCCGCTCGCCCGTGAAGCCGAAGAACTGCGAGAATTGCGCGCGCACCTCCGCGAGCCGCTCCTCGGGTGTCGCGTCGGTGCTTCTCCGCGCGTCCTCGACGAAGACGTGGCACTCGTGCCCTGCCGTCTCCAGCGCTTCGATGTTCTGGAGGATCGTGCGGTGCCCGCCGGAGCCCTCCAGCGGTTGGGGCACGAGCCACGCGATGCGCGAGCCCTTGCCTCGATTGCCCGTTCCGGATTCACTGTGTGCCTTCGTCATGCCTTGCCCAAACTCCGCACCGTGCCCGCCGGGGGGAACGGTGAAATGTCTTACCCGTGCCGCTCTCCGGACAGCCAGTCGGTCTCGCCGCGCCCGCCCTTGCGCATCTGCTCGAGCTGCTCGCGGCTGGTCGGCCACGATCGTCTCGAGGTGCTCGGACCGCAGGCTCTGCAGATCCGCGTCCACGTCGAGCAGTGCGAGCCGCTCGCGGAACGCCCTGGCCGCGGCCTCGCTGCCGAGCCGCGACCGCTCGATCGCGTCACCCAGCGCCGCAAACCGCTCCGCCGCCTGCCGCCGATCCTTCTCGTGCGAGGTCGCCAGCGCCGAGACGTGCGTCGCCATGTCGGCCAACAGCGACTCCAGCCGCTCCCGTGCCTTCCCGGCCTCGCCCAGCTGCGATTGCAACCGTTCTGTCGCGGCCCGGCCCGCCGCGACCTCTTCGCGGAGCTTCGTCTCCCGTTCGAGCACCCGCTCCAAGCGCTGGTCGAGCTTGGACTGGTGTTCCAGGAGCTTGTCGATTCGTTGCTGCTGGCCCTGCATCTGCTGGCGTAGTTCCTCGCGTGCGGCCTCCGCCACGCCCGCCCGTTTGTCGAGACGAGCGACCGCCTCTTCCCTCTTCCGGACGTCCTGCCGCAGACCGGTGATGGTCTCGTCGCGCCGCCGGATCCGGTCCGACTGGGTCTGAATGACCTCGTACCGCTCCTTGGCGAGCGTCCGTGCGGCCTCCACTTCCGCGGCCCGCTTCTCGATCGCCTCGTCACGCAGACGGATCTTCTCAGACTGCTGTTTGATCGCCTCCTGCCGCTCGACCGCCAGCTTCTCCGCGGCCGTCGCTCTGGCCAGCGCTCGCTCCTGCGCCTCCGCGGGCACGGTCGATTCCCGCAGTGCCTCCAAACGCTCGCGCAGTTCGGCCTGCTTGTTCGACTGCTTCTGGATCGTCGCCATCCGCTCTTCGGCCATCCGCCCGAGGTCGCGTGCCTCGATCGCGGCCCGCTCCGCCCTGGCGATCGCGGGGTAGGCCACCAGTTTGTCGGTCAGCCCCAGCGCCTCGAGCGCCTGGAATCTCGCGTCCCCCTTCGGGAACAGGACGCCCAGGCCCCACGAGTGGTCGAAGGCGAAGCTCGGGTGCTGTGTGGAGAGCTGGTTCCAGTAGTCCGTCGAGCCGTACCCGGTGTCGGGCGCGACATCGTGGAAGAGCATCACGCCGTCCGGCGCGAGCTTGGGCAGCCAGGTCTCGAAGTCTTCCTTGACCGCCTCGAACGTGTGCAGGCCGTCGATGTGGATCAGGTCGACACTCTCGTCGGCGACCAGCGGCAGCGCGTCGGCGAAGAACATCTGGTGCAGCGTGATCGACTGCTTCGGGAACGACGCCTTCACGATGCGCCGCACTGTGTCGAGCACTTCCGACCCGTACTTGCCGGCGTGCTCTTCTCCCTCGAACGTGTCTACACCGATCAGCTCGGTGTCCTTCATCCGGCCGTCCTTCATCGCCTGGGCGAAGGTGAAGAACGACGTCCCCCAGTGCACACCCAGCTCGGCGATGCGGCCCGGCCGCATCCACCGCACGAGGTCGTAGGCGAACCGCCGGTGCCCGCCCCACGGCCAGACCGGGTTCATGTCGCAGACCTTGTCGGCCTGGAACTTCGGTTCCCAGTATTTCCAGACCTGCTTAGCCAACTCGGGTGATCCTCACATCTTTGACCGGGTTGGTGAACATGCCGTGCACGGGGCGCTGCGGCGCGATGCCCGTGACCGACACCACGTTGTGCGCCCAGCACTGCACGGTGTGGTGGTGCGCGTGCTTGCCCTCGCCGATGCCGAAGGTCGCGGTGTACTCCGCCGGACGCACCTCGGGCCACGCATAGTCCATCCGCACCACATATGTTCCCGCCTCCGGGCACGCCAGCGCCACCTTCGGCTTGCTCAGCGAGTTGTCGCCGAACACGGCGTTGCCGAACCGATCGTTCATCACCACGCCGAAGATCAGGTCCTGCTTGGGCGTTGCGACGTCGATCTCGAAGTAGCACGCGAACGCGTCGCGGGGCTGGATCGCGCGGACAGGCTCGCCGTTGGAATCGGCAAGCGCCACGCGGCGGATCACCACGTCGCCCGCCCCGCCGAGCTTGTCGGCGGGGACCTCGACCCACGGCAGGCTCTCGTCGAGTGCCCCGGCAGTGCCGCCGGAGTTTGCGCCCAGCACCTCGCCCTGCGGCGGGCTCTTCGCCCCGGTGCCGGGTGCCTTATCGCCGCCGAACTGGGCGTTGTGCACGATCTTGGTGTAGAACGCGATCGCGTCCAGCGGCTCGCCCTCGAAGGCCACCCGCCCCTTGTGCATCACCAGCGCGCGGTCGCAGTGGTTGGCTACCGCGTTGAGGTCGTGCGTCACCAGCAGCTTGGTCGTGTCGGCGAGTTCCTCGCGCATGTACTTGTGGCACCGCTGCTGGAAGAAGACGTCACCGACAGCCAGCGCCTCGTCCACGACCAGGATCTCCGGCCGCACCTGCGCCGCGACCGCGAACGCCAGCCGCACGTACATCCCGCTCGAGTAGGTCTTCACCGGCTGATCGATGAAGTCACCGATATCCGCAAACTCGACGATGCGGTCGTAGAGCTCGTTGACGCGCTTGCGCGAGAGGCCGCGGATCGACCCCGCGAGATACACGTTCTCGCGTCCGGTGAACTCCGCGTTAAACCCCGCCCCCAGTTCGAGGAGCGCCGAGATCTGCCCGTTCACCCGCACCGAGCCCTCCGTCGGGTTCAGCGTGCCGGCGATCATCTGCATCAGCGTCGACTTGCCCGAGCCGTTGCGCCCGATGATGCCCACAGACTCGCCCCGCCGGACCGTCAGGCTCACGTCCCGGACCGCCCAGAACTCGCGGTAGTACTTCTTCTTCCACCGAGTCAGTGCCTGCTTGAGCCGGTCGGACGGGTGCTTGTAGATCTGGTAGCACTTGCTCACACCACGGACGTCGATTGCCGCGGGGCGCGCGTCCGCAGCCGCCCCGGCCGCCGCACGACCCGTCTGCCCACGCGGCACCGCCGGGCCCGCCTTCGGCTCCCGCTGGTCGCTCCCGGGTTGGATCGTCGCCTCTGCCATACCTGCCAACACCGGCCCCGCCTGTCCCGGGGCCTCCGACTCCTCCTCGCAACCGCTGCGCAGCACTACTATACGCGGGCCCAACCGCCGCTCACCCGGACAAACCCCATCCCGCAGACCGCCCGATCGTCCCGCATCATGTCGATGGCCACACTCCCAACGACCAGCCCGGCTCGACCCGCCCAGAGGCCCGGCTCACCGCTCAACCCGGTGCGCATGATGCGATCGCTCTGGGGCCACCGCGAGCTCACCACCCAGTTCGCAGCCAGGCGTATCAAGTCCAAGTACAAGGGTCAGGCCCTCGGATTCGCCTGGTCGATCACCGACCCGCTCATCACGCTGGCCATCTATACGTTCGTCTTCGGCCTGGTGCTCCGCCGGGCCTCCGACCCCGACGCCGCCGGCGGCATCGCCCGGTTCGCCCTCGAGGTCTTCGCCGGGATCATCACCTTCAACCTGTTCCGCGAGATGGTCGGCGCCGCCCCCACACTGGTTATCGGACAGCCCAACTTCGTCAAGAAGGTGGTCTACCCGCTGGAGACCCTGCCCGTCTCGCAGCTGCTGGTCTCGCTCTTCAACTACGCCACCGGCCTGATCGTCTGGCTGATCGGCTTTGCGATCTTCTCGAGCACCCACATCCCAAGCCCGCGGCTGCTGCTCGTGCCGGTCGTCCTGCTGCCCGTTGCCCTGATGGGCCTCGGCGTCTCGTGGTTCCTCGCCTCGCTGGGCGTCTTCCTCCGCGACCTGAAGAACCCGACCGGCAGCGTGCTCCACATGCTGTTCTTCCTCAGCGCGATTTTCTACCGGATCGACGACGTGCCCGAGGCGTACCGGTGGATGATCGCCGTCAACCCCCTCGCCCAGTCGGTCGAGGCCGCCCGCGCCGTCATGTTCGGCGAAACCTGGCCGCACTGGGGCTGGCTCGGCGGCATGACCCTCGGCGGAGCGGTGCTGTGTGTCGCGGGGTACGCGTTCTTCATGAAGAGCCGCAAGGCGTTCGCGGATGTGATCTAGCGAGCCCCGCCTCCGGCGATTCGAGGTGCGGTGCGATGGGTCCGCCCCGACATCCCCGCTCCGGGGCTGCGCCAACGCCTCAATCCTTCGCCGACGCCAGATCCTCGGCCCGGATGTGCTCGTGCATGCGTGCGCTCCACGCCCCGAGCACCGGTCGCTCCTCGCTCGGAAGGACCTCGAGCACCTCGATGAACACACCCAGCTGCCGCTTGTCCTTGCGGTCGGGGTTGTGCTCGTGCGGCGAGATCGTCCGGGGCACGCCGAACCGCAACTCCAAAAACTCCGGCGAGCGCGCCATCACCGCCTGGCTGACCTCGGCCGTCATCGCCAGATGGTTCGGCCTGTCCCGGCAGGGCTCGGATTCGATGGTCAAAGGCTGGCCGTTGGCCTCGATCGTGAGCCCCGCGAGGATGTCCGGCCGGAACGACCCGGCGCGCAGCAGGAGCGTGTAGGGCCGATCGGCACTGAGCGGGAAGTGCAGCGTCGACTCGGTCCCCGGCCCCGTCCAGCGCCCGGTCCAGTCCCGCTTGCCAACCCGCGCGTGCCAGCCGCGGCCCATGAGCGCGTTCTCGAAGCGCATGCACACCCGGTCCCGGCGGGGCCGGCGCTCCATGGCCGCCCGGTGCCGCTGCTCGATCAGCTCGTCGGTCAGCGTCGCGTGCCGATGCTCGAAGAGCTGCCCGGCAAACTCGTAGAGCTCCTGATCGAGCGCCGTGAGTTCGCGGATCCGCTCCAGCGTCCGCGGAGCCAGCGTCTCACGGGACCGGCGGCGGATGTTCTCCCGAGGGATTCGATCGGGCACCGGCCAGCCGAAGGTGTACGCCAGCAGCCTCAACCCTTCCTCGAACCGGTCCTGCACACCGACGAAAGCAAAGCGCTCCAGCCGTTGCTTGGCGAGGTCGAGAAGCGCCCTGTCCCCGAACACGGCACGGGCCCGCTCGGGATCACGCCACAACTCGCTGCAGCCGTGGAAATGCCGCTCGACATCGTCGAACGCGAGTGAACGGACCTGAAAGTTCATGACCTCCGCGGCACCGATGTTGTCGAAGACGTAGTCGTCGATCGTCATGTCCTTGATGTGGTCGTGCAGCCAGAGGTCCTCGCGCCAGATCTGATCGGAGAACGCCGAGAGCGTGCGGTCCACCGGGTTGCGGAGCATCGTGACGTAGACCGGGCGTTTCCCGATCGCCTTCTCGAGGTAGTACCCATAGTGCCCCGCGACCGCCCGGAGGCTCCGCACCGACTCGGCCGGGCGTTCGAGCAGCGCGGGCAGCTCCCACGCGAACCGGGAAACCTCGAAGCGATCGAACTTCTCCAGGATGTACTCGCGGAGGCTCGATCCGGCGGTCTTGTGGATGTGCATGAAGTACAGCGTGTCGTCGGGCCCAAGGTCGCAGGCCGGCGGCGTGCTCACGGGGACCGGTTCGGTGCTCGGCATGTCGGTCACACTCCTGTCGGCGGGGGTGTCGGCGAGGACCGCCCGCACCGCGGGAAGACCTCGAGCCAGTGGAAGTACAACGCGAGCGAACGCCGATCTTTCTCCCCGGGCCATTCCTCGGCCGGGACAATCGCCCGTTCGACCTCGAAGCGGATGCGTGTGTACGCCGGGTTCCGCCCGAGCACCTCCGGTGAGAGTGACGCCTCGAACACACGACGCCCCTTCGGAGGATCCTCGGTGTTCCACCAACGCTGGGGAACCCGCTCGTCGTTCACGAACACCTCGACCGAGTCGAGCACCTCCCGTGTTCGCGCGCCCGCCCTGAATCGCAGCACGAGCGGCCGCTCCGTCGCCAGCGGCAGGTCCATCGTCGTGACGCGCGTGGGCCCACTCCACCGATGCCACGGCCCATCGGATCGCTCACGCACCAGCCAGTTGGTCCCGAGGATCGCCCGGTCGAACCCGAACGCCACCCGCGACTCCCGCGGCCGAGACGCCATCACTTCCCGATACGATCGCTCCTCTTCGGCTGTGTCCAATGCCGCCAGACGCGACCGGAAGAGCTCCGCGCCGTAGTCGTACACCTCCTGATCGATCGTCGTCAGCTCCCGCACCCGCCCCACCACCTCATCGGTAAGTTGGCTCGCATCGAACGGGACCTTCGCGGAGTTAAACGACGGGAACGACTCGACCGGGGGCCACCCAAAGGTGTACGAAAGCAGCCGAAGCGTCTCGTCAAACTGCTCCTGGATACCGACGAATGCGATCCGATCCAGCAGCGCCTTGGCCCGGTCGACGAGCGACGGGTCGCCGTACTTCCGCTCGAGCTCATGTACCCCGCGGCGGCGCAGCGCCGAGTGCCCGAAAAAGTCATCGCGGATGTCATCGAGCACCAGATAGCGGGTCTGGAAGTTGAGCAATTCCACCACCCCGTGCTCGCTCATCACAAACTCTTCGAATGTCATGTGCTTCACGGTCTCATGCAGCCAGTCCTTCTCCGTCGCCTGCAGGTGGCGGAAGTGCGAGATCGTGCGCTGCAGCGGGTCCCGCAGCACCGTCAGCATCACCGGCTCGCTGCGCAGCAGACTCCGGATGTACAGCCCGTGGTGCCCGCAGAACAAACGGTATTTGTCCAGTTCCGTCGGAGAGAACGGCAGCAGCCCGTTCAGCTTCAGGATCGGGCACACCTCCTCAAAATCAAACCGAGACTCCAGGAAGGTCCGGAGCGAAGTCCCGGCCGTCTTGGGGATGTGCAGGAAGTACAGACGCTCGTCCGGGCCGAGCAGGCCGTGCGGCTTCCAGGTCGCGGCGGGCTTGAGCTCCACGGTCACGCACCACCCCCCAGAAGTTCCGCCAGCAGCCTAGTGCCCCACCCCGTCGGCCCCGCGATGTACGGCCCCGAGTCCTTGTCCGTCGCGTGCACGCCCGCGATGTCCAGGTGACACCACGGCACGCCCTCCTCGACAAAGTAGCTCAGGAACGCCGCGCCCTGGATCGGGTGCGCCTTGCGGTTCGGGTTGCTGTTGAGGATGTCCGCCACCGGCGACTTCATCATGTCGCGGTACTCCTGGTGGTGCGGCAGACGCCACACCCGCTCGCCGCTCACCTCGCTGGCGTCCTCGACCTTCCGCCGCAGCTTGTCATCATCGCACCACATCCCTGCGAACGTCGAGCCCAGCGCGACAACCACGCCGCCGGTCAGGGTCGCGACGTCGATCACGCACGCCGGGTCCTCCCGCTCGCACGCCCAGCACAGCGCATCGGCCATCACCAGCCGGCCCTCGGCGTCCGTGTTGGTCACCTCGACCGTCACGCCGTTGCGGAACGTCAGCACATCGTCAGGCCGATAGGCCTCGTCCGAGACCGAGTTCTCCGCGATGCACAGCAGCGCAACGACCTTCCGGTTCGGCTTAATCACCGTCGCGATCGCGTGCATCGCACCGAAGACCGCACACCCGCCGTCCTTATCACGCTTCATCCCCGCCATCGAGCCGCCCACCTTCAGCGACAGCCCGCCCGAGTCGTAGGTCATCGTCTTGCCGACCAGCACCACCGGCTTGCCGCTGCGAGCGCGGGCGCTCGGCGTGTACTCCAGCCGCACAAGACACGGCTTGTTCTCGCTGGCGGCGCCCACGGTCTTGATCCCGACCAGCCCCTCGTCATCCAGCTTGCTGCCCTGGATCACCGTGCATTTGAGCCCGACCTGCCGGGCCATCTTCTTGGCCTCGCTGGCCATGTAACTCGTCGTCGCGATGTTCGGCGGCGTCTGGCTGAGCGTCCGCGCGATGTTGGCGCTCTCGGCCAGCCCAACGCCCCGCTCGAGCCCCGCCGCGAACGGCTTGCTGTCCGACCGCACCTCCAGCGAGGTCAGCGTGCTCTTGGAAGACGCCGTGCCGCGGAACTGATCGCACGTCCACGCGACCAGCCCGAGACCCTCGCCGAACGCGCACCCGGCCCGCTGGGCGTCGAGCCCCGCAGCCTTGCACGCCGCCGCGAGGTCCACATCGATCTTCGTGTCCTTGGTCGTCGCGATCCACCGGCCCACCGCAGCCGCCACCGACCGCATCGTCTCGGCGTTCAGCGACTTCTTCTCCCCCAGCCCCACGACGACGATCCGCGACGGGCCCGCCGACTTGCCGCGGCCCTTGGCAGGGAAGGCCTCGACGATCCGGCCGACATCCCCCGTCGCCTCAGTCCGCGAGAGCACCTCGCCGATCGCACCGTCCTTGGCGTGGCCCTCGGCCGACTTGGCGCCCTTGAACTGCCCCACCACCAACACCTGGGCCGCCCCGCGCCCACCGACCTTGACTGCCTTGAACATCGAAATCTCCTCGGGTTGAGACGCCAGTGTAGGGACCACAACCAGCGCCCGAAGCGCAGGCGAGGAGCCACTTCGCGTTCCCACGCCCCCTCCGGCCCCCTGCGCGAGCGTTGAATCCGGCACGCACACCGCCGCGAGCCCGGATTCGCGACACGCGCGATACCCTCTCCCCATGCCCGAACACCCCAGCGAAACACCGCAGACCCTCTTCGCCCCGTGGAGGCTGGAGTATCTCGAAGCACTCGACGCCAAGGAAAAGCGCACCGGGCCGCCCGCCGAGGGCTCCGGCTCGTTCCTGCTCGATTACTGGAAGACCCCCGAACGCGACGAATCCAACCACGTCGTCGCCCGCACCTCCCGCGGCCTCATCCTCCTCAACCGCTTCCCCTACGCCGGTGGCCACCTTCTCGTCGCGCTCGGCGAGGCCGCACCGACGCTGCTCGACTACACACCCGAGCAGCGCGCCGAGCTCTGGAAACTCGTGGACCTGGCCGCCGAACTCATGCAGCGGACCCTCGAGCCCCAGGGCGTCAACATCGGGATCAACCAAGGGCGTGCCGCGGGCGCCGGTGTGCCGCAGCACCTCCACGTCCACCTCGTCCCCCGCTGGAACGGCGATGTGAACTTCATGGCTGCGGTCGGCAGCGTGCGCGTGATCCCCAGCTCGCTCGAAGCGATGACGCAACGCTTCCGCGACCAATGGTCACGGATGACGCCCAACACACACTCATAGATAGATGATCGCCGAGGCCGGGCCGCTCACGCCGCCATGCGACGCTCGAGCCGCAGCCCGAGCCGGTACGCCCCGCCCCGCCCGCGCGTATGCCACCGAGCCGAACTCGAGCTTCCCGTCCACCGAGCACCGGACAGTCGCCCCCGGCGCGACCTTGACCGGACACCGGACACCCAGCCCGTCGCCGCTGCGATCCACCAGCGTCACCCGCGTCAGCCAGAGCCGCCCATCCGGATCGACAAACGTCGCAACTCCCTGACCCCGCGCCCGCACCCGCTCGGTACCCCGACGCTCGGGCGCAGCCGGTGCTGTCTCAGGAAGTTGCAGGCCGGACTCCGGTGTGGTTTCGACTGCCCCGTCCGCCCGCGCCAGCCGCAGCCCCGGCCGGGTGTTCGTGCGGCGTGTCCTCTTCGTGCCCCGTGCTTGCGCGACCGCCATGTCGAGATCTCCCCGAGGATCGGCGCTTCCGTGCGCCCCGCCTCGACAAGACCATCGGCCGACCCCGAGCCCGACTTCATCCGCAGTCGGCCAGACAGCGCATCACGCCGAAGTCGCCCCGCCGTTCCGCAGCAGATCAGACAGGATGAACGCCAGCTCCAGCGACTGCTGGTAGTTCAGCCGCGGATCGCACGGGGAGACGTAGTTCCGCGTCAGGTGCTGCTCGGTCACACCCGAGGCCCCGCCGATGCACTCGGTCACGTCCTCGCCGGTCAGCTCAAAGTGGACGCCGCCGAGCACCGAACCGACGTCGCGGTGCACCGCGCAGGTCTTGCGCAGCTCGTCAGCGATCGAGTCGAAATGCCGCGTCTTGACACCCTCGGCCGTCACCATCCCGTTGCCGTGCATCGGGTCGCTCACCCAGAGCACCCTCCGGCCGGCGTCGGTCACGGCCCGCACAATGCCCGGCAACGCCGCATCAACATTCCCCGCGCCCATCCGTGTAATAAGGACCAGCTTCCCCCGCTCGTTGCCGGGGTTGAGCGCCTCGGTCAGCGCCACCGCCTCGGCCGGGTCCGTCTTCGGCCCGAGCTTCACCCCCACGGGGTTGGCGATCCCCCGCATGTACTCCACGTGCGCCCCGTCCAGCGCCCGCGTCCGCTCGCCGATCCACGGCAAGTGCGTCGTCAGGTCAAACCAGCCCGCCCGGTGCGGCACCCGCCGCGTCTGCGACGTCTCGTAGTGCAGGTTCAACGCCTCGTGGCTGGTGAAAAACTCCACCCGCGTCAGCTCATCGACCCGCGCCTCGCCCAGCGCCTCCATGAACTCGACCGCCTCGGCCAGGCTCCGGCTCACCTGCTCATACGCCGCCCGCCGCTCGGGCGGCAGGCTCGCGTCGGCGAAGAACGAGAGATCCCAGTACTCCGGGTGGTGCACATCGGCAAAGCCGCCGTCGAGCAGCGAGCGTATGAAATTCAGCGTCATCGCCGCGTGCTGATACCCACGCACCATCAGGTGCGGGTCGGGCCGGCGCGACGCGGCATCGAACTCCGCCCGGTTGACCAGATCCCCGAAATAGCTCGGCAGCGAGACCTCCTGCCCGTCGACCCGCCGTGTCTCCACCGCGCTCGACCGCGGCTTGGCGTACTGCCCCGCCAACCGACCCACACGCACCACCGGCTTGCGCAGCCCGTGCACCAGCACCAGCGACATCTGCAGCAGGATCTTCAGCTTGTTGGTGATCTGCTCCGCCCGGCAGTCGGCCAGCGTCTCGGCGCAGTCACCGCCCTGCAGCACAAACCGCTTGCCATCCTGCGCATCGCCGATGAAGCCGCGGAGACGCTCGATCTCCCAGCTCGTCACCAGCGGCGGCAGGTCCCGCAGCTTGGCCAGCGCCCGTCTCGACCGCCGCGCCGTCCTCGTACCTGACCTGCTGCGCCGCGAGGCGGCGACGCCACGAATCCGGCGACCAGCTCTCGCCCGCGCCCGAAGTTGTCTCTGATCCGCCCTGCTCGCCCAATGCCGACTCCTCGCTGTCACCCGGAACTGATCCTTGCCCCGCGACAGACGATCGGCTCGAAACACGCGCGGTTTCTGCCGGTTCTCCCGCTCAAGTGCACATTCTTGAGCGAAATCCTCACGCAACGCCACAGTTCGGACGATTGCCAACTCGCCGACGCAGACTTTGCGCCGCCACGCCTCGACCTCATCGGCGAGCACGGACGCCCGCCGAGACCAACACGGCCCGCCCCGAATCCACTCGGCGCCGGGCCAATGCGAACGGATCCGCCAGGTCCAAGACCGCGGCCGGACCACCCAAAGATCAGGAGTTTCAACGTCATGGCAGCACGCACCACCAGCAGGAAGTCCACCGCCGGCAAGTCCACTACCAAGCGCCACAGCGCCACCAAACGGAAGACGACCGGCACCAAGACCGCCGCCCGCAAGCCCGCAGCCAAAAAGTCCACGTCGGCCCGCAAGACCACCGCCAAGAGGACCACCGCCAAGAAGGCGACCTCCACCGCCAAGAGGACCACCTCCGGCCGCAAGCCCGCAGCCAAGAAGACCACCACGGCACGCAAGACCACCGCTCGCAAGCCCGCAGCCAAGAAGACCACCACGGCTCGCAAGACCACCGCCCGCAAGCCCGCGGCCAAGAAGACCACCACGGCTCGCAAGACCACCGCCCGCAAGACCGCAGCCAAGAAGACCACCACGGCCCGCAAGACGACGGCCCGCAAGCCCGCGGCTCGCAAGACCACCGCGACCGCCAAGCGCACCACCGCCGGCCGCAAGCCCGCCGCCAAGAAGACGACGACCGCCCGCAAGCCCGCCGCCAAGAAGACCACAACAGCGCGGAAGACCACCGCCCGTAAGCCCGCGGCGAAGAAGACCACCACCGCTCGCAAGACCACCGCCCGCAAGCCCGCGGCGAAGAAGACCACCACCGCTCGCAAGACCACCGCTCGCAAGCCCGCAGCCCGCAAGGCCACCACGGCTCGCAAGACCACGGCTCGCAAGCCCGCGGCCCGCAAGACCGCGACCCGCTCCTACAAGATCAACTCCACCCGCCGTGCCGCCAGCCGCACCACCGGCCGCCGCACCGTGCGCAAGGCCGCTTGATACCAGGCCCACCAACCCGACTCACACACCGGCCGCAGCCTCGTGCTGCGGCCGGTCGCGTTTTCAACGCCCCCCCGGCGCTACACCAACCGCGTGCCGTGCACGTCGTCCTCCTCAAACAACCCGCCTGTCGCGTCCGGCCCGCTCCCCGCACCCCGACGCCGCGGCCGCCCGCCCCCGTCGTCCCGGGCCTCGAACCCGCGTGCCGCCAGATGTTCCCGCCACGCCCGCTCGTGCGCCTCCCAGAAGTGCTCGAACGAGTTGCTCAGTGTGTATTTCTGCATCGACATGTGGGCCGCCGAACCCATCCGCCGGCGACGCTCCGGGTCGGCCACCAGCCCCACGATCCGCTCCACCCACGCGTGCGGCGACCCCGTCGGCAGGACGTACCCGGTCTGCCCCTCCTCCACGACCTCCTTCGGCCCCCCCTGATCGGTCACCAGCACCGGCAGCCCCGACCCCTGGCTCTCCATCACCACCTGCCCCAGCGTGTCGGTCACGCTGGGGAAGACGAACAGGTCGCTCGAGGCATACATCCGGCTGAGCTCCTCCCCGCGCCGGAAGCCCAGGAAGTGCACCCGCTGACCTCGCAGCTCCGTCGCCATCCGCTCCCGGTAGGGCCCGTCGCCGATCACCATCAGCTCGGCGTTGAGGCCCTGCTCCTTCAGACGGTGCTGCGTCTGCCGCCACACCTTCGAGAGAAACGGCAGGTTCTTCTCCACGCTCACACGCCCCACATACAGCACCTTCGTGCTGTCCGGGTCCACCGCCGGGAACTGCTCCCACACCGACGTGTCGCGGAACCGGGGATGGAAAGACCCGCTCTCAAACCCCGGCATGAGCGCGCAACACCGCTCCCGGGGCATCCCCAGCCGAACCAGCGAGTCCACGTAGTCCTCGCTCCGCGTAAAGACCGCCGCGAACGGCTTGTAGAACAGCCGCATGAACTTCTCGCTCGCCACCGTGAACGCCCGGTCCTCGAACAGATTGTCGATGTACGACGGGAAGTCGGTGTGGTAGACCCCCAGCACCGGGATCCGCAGCATCCTGGCCGCCAAGAAGCCCACCATCCCCACCGGCCCCGGCGTAGAAATATGAATGCAGTCCGGCTGGTGCCGGTCCAGGTGCCGCAGCATCGGGATGATCGGCGGCAGCACGACCTCCAGGTTGTCGTACTTCGGCATCGCCGCCGCGTAGATCGGCTCGAAGTTGTACAGGTTCTCCCCCTCCGGCATCTCCATCCGCGTCGAAGTGATGATCTGCAGATCACGCCCCGAACCGCGCGCGCGCCGCGCGATATCCGTGATGAACCGGCTCACACCGTTCACGTCCCCGAGGGTGTCGGTAAAGAGACTCACTCGCATGGGTCGCTCCATGACGCTGACGCCCTCACCCGGCGCCGACGTCTCGTGCTCGAACCGCTCGACGAACTCCCGTTCCTTGTTCTGATAGAACAGGCTGAACACCGACGGCAGCTGCACCGCCGTCAGCAGGGCGTACGACGCCAGGTGGTCGGCCAGCCCGCTCCTGTCCCGCCTGCACACCGCCCGCCAGCCCGAACCGCCCAACCGCCTCGCCAGCGCCGCGGTCAGCTCGTCGGCAAACGCCGCCATCCGGTCGTGATCCGCCAGCGCGCTGCCGTCCGCCCGCCCCTCCGGCGACAGCCGCTCTGAAAGCTCCGGGTACCTCGCCAGCACCGGCCCGAGCGTCTCCCGAAGGGCCTCGAGCAGCGGCGACGACTTCTGCTTCCGCCGCCCCAGCAGCTTCCGGCGTGCCGTGGACGCCAGCACCCGCACCTTCGAGGGTGCCGGCGTGTCCACCCCGGCAAACCGCAGGAGCTTCGACGCGACGTACTTCCCCCGCGTGCCCTGACGCGACGCGACCCGGTCCGCGTAATAGTGCGCCCCCACCGTCGTCAGCTGGTGGGCCAGCAGAGCGCTGTGCCCGCCCAGGCCGCCCGCCTGACACCGCCCCGTCATCGCCAGCCGGAAGAACTCGGCCGGGTCGGTCACCCGCTCGCCCTCCGCCCCCCGCACGCCCGTCCACGTGCGCCCGACGTTCAGCAGCCCGTGGTCGTCCGAGCCGCCCGTCCACGCCTTCTGCCAGGCCCGGGGCCAGACCGGCTCGATCGCGTGCGCGCCAGCTCCTGCACACTCGCCGGGGTCAGCCCTTGCAGGAACCGCTCCAGCGGCTGCCGATGCCGCTCGGTGTGCGCACCGTTGAGCACCTCGAACCCCTTGAACAGCAACGCGCACCGCTCGATGTGCCACCGCGTCAGCCGCCCGTTCTGCATATACAGCGGGTGGGCTACCGCGTGGGCCAGCCGGTGGTGGTAGAGCCAGGCCGCGAAGACGTACACGTCGTCACGCAGCCCCAACGTCGTCAGTTCCTCGTCCTGCTCCGGCGTCAGGCCCCAGACCAGGACGTGCAGCTTGCACCGGTCCTCCGGGAACGCCACCGTGACCTCCTGCCCGACGATGAACCCCTCGAACCCCCGCTCGAGAAGCTCCATAGCCCCGCGGATCGTGTCGTGGTCGGTGATCGTGACCAGGTCCATACGCGCGCGCGCGCCTGCTCGTAGACCTTCTCCGGCGGCGAGTAGCACTCGGGTACGTCCAGGAACGACAACGCCGCCACCGCCGGCCCGTCCGACGCCCACGAGTGGCAGTGGGTGTCCATCCGTGTCCACAGAGTGCTCGGTGTCGCTCGACCGTCCAGCCGCATCCGTTCGCTCCCCGGCCCGCAGCGTGCGTTCTACACGCCGGGATTCCCCATACTCCGTCGCCCTTCCGCCCGTTATTGATCGTATGGGCGAGGGGCTTTCACACCAGCCCGACGCGAGCGGCCGCGACAATGTTCGCCAGCTCTTTGCGCAGCGGTGAATCCGCCGCGTGAGGTGCCCCGAATCCCCCCACAGGATCCGCCTACCCGCAGTGTGGGTGGTTTCACTGACTCGAAGATTTTGTCCGAAATCCGGTCGTCGTGACGGTTTGCTGGTATACTCCCCCTGAACTTCTCGACCTCCAAGTCCTCTTCTCTTTCACAACCTGAACCTCTCAGCCTTTCGGCTGGCCCCGAGCACACCGTGTTCCGCGAGGCCGGCTCACAAGTCGCTTGGCCCCCTGCGCGTTGATCTCCTGTCCCCCGGTTGATGCGCGGGGGCCTTGCTTTTTTAGGCCTGGCCACTTTTGGCCAACCCCCCGCGGGCGAGACCCCTCCGCAGACCCGACCGACCGCACCCCGCCGACCCGCGGCACGCGCGATCCGTGCGCAAAAGCGGAGCGGGCCCCGCGTCGCCGGAGCAAGACACGGGGCCCTCGCAGGGGGGTTGTTCCCTCCCTCCAACTCCCGAGCGGGAGAAACTGCACCCCGACTCTGCCTTCCCGCGGCCCCGGCCGCGACCCGCCTCCGGCATCAAGCCGTGCGGGCCTGACGACTGTGCCGCCTGTGCCGTGTACGCTGCCCGTATGGCACGTCACCTGGCCGTCTTTCCCGGCTCTTTCGACCCCATCTCCTTCGGCCACCTCGACGTGGTCCGCCGGGGTCGCCACCTGTTCGACGAGATCGTCGTTGCCGTGGGACACAACCCCGGCAAGGCCCAGCTGTTCACCCTGGAAGAACGCGTCGAGATGACCCAGACGCTCACCGACGAGATCGTCGCCGCCGAGCCCGACGCCGCCCCGGTCCGCGTCGCGTCGTTCTCCGGCCTGACGGTCGACTACGCCGCGACGGTCGGGGCGGCGGCCCTGCTCCGCGGCATCCGCAACCTCTCCGACCTCCAGTACGAAATCCAGCAGGCCGTCACCAACCGCGAGGTCGCCGGGCTCGAGACCGCCTTCGTCGTCGCCGGCCGCAGCTTCGCCTACACCAGCTCGAGCCTCATCCGCCAGATCACCGCTCTGGGCAAGGACCTCTCCGCCCTCGACTCGATGGTCCCGCCGCTGGTCATCGACATGCTCCGGCAGAAGAAGGACGCCAAGCACCCCATGCTGCAGGGCCTGATGGTCGATCCTGACGAATAGCCGGCTCGCTCGCCACAAGCCCATACCATCCCCCCTCATGGATGTACGCGTTATCTCTATCGGCACGCTCGCGGAACACCCGCTGCGTGACACCTCCCGGCGCGTCCGCACGGGGCACGCGACCACCACGCTTGTGCGCTCAGGGGACGCGGCGGTGCTGATCGACCCCGGCCTGCCCCCGGCTGCGATCGTCGCCCGGCTCGACGAACGCGCCGGGCTCGACCCCTCCGACATCACCCACGTCTTCCTCACCAGCTTCAAGGCCGACACCTGCCGCGGCCTGCGCGCCTTCGACCACGCCGACTGGTATCTCTCCGAGGTCGAACGCGAGGCGGTCGGCATCCCCCTCGCCCAGCTGCTCGCCAGCGCTGATGACGCCGACGACGACACCCGCAAGGAACTCGAGTACCAGGTCTCGCTCCTCCGCGAGTGCAAGCCCGCGCCCGACTCACTCGCCCGCGGCGTCGATCTCTTCCCGCTCCCCGGCGTCACGCCCGGCATGACCGGCCTGCTCGTCGCCGAGCCCAACCGCACCACACTCGTCTGCGGCGACGCCATCCCCACGCTCGAACACTACGAGCAGGGCAAGGTCCTCAAGACCGCCCACAACCCCGACCAGGCGCTCGAGAGCTTCCAGGAAGCCCTCGAGATCGCTGATGTGCTGGTGCTGGGACGGGACAACCTCGTGGTCAGCCGCGGGCGGGGGATGGTGTAGTTCGCCCGCGGAGCGAACCGCCCCAACAGAGCCGCGGGCGTGAGCACGCGGACGGAGCCCAGCGATCGGCGTTTGCGCTGGCGAATTGCTGGGCCGTCGCGTGCGGGGGCTTCAGTGTGTTGCGATCTGCCGGAAGTGCGATCCGGCATGCGGGGCGAGAGTCGTATCTTCCATTTGCTGGCGGGGTCCCGGTCCTGACGCCCCTTCCGCGTGCTGACGCCCGCGGCTCTGATTGCGGCACATCTACTTCGCTCTACAATCCCGCGTGATCCGCTGGCTCAAGGACAAATGGCAACGCGACCTCGTCACGCTTCGTGAGAAGCGAGAGAAGGAACGCCGCGAGCGGAGGATCCTCTGTCCGAAGTGTGGCTACGACGTGAAGATCCTGCCGGATCAGCCGTGCCCGGAGTGCGGTTTGTTCATCGAATCGGCATGGCGCGGAGGATGGTGGGGTGCGGGCTCGCCTTGGCGCAGGTTCATCCCGTTCATGCTCGGGATCACGGGTTTCAACTCATCGCTGCGTCCGGCCGTGCTGCTGTTCGCGGGACTTCTGCTCGCGCAAGACGGTGGAACAACCTGGATGACACCTGAAGCGCGAGTGCAGTACTTCGCTGCCGGCGGCGTACTCGTTTCGTGGGGATTAATCTGTGTCGGCACGCTGGTTGTCGCCATTGTTCGCCGACGCTGGCTCATGTACGGACCGCGAAGGTACGCGACACGAATCGCGCTCATCCTACTAGCCGCTGTGATCTGCGGTGGATTCACTGCGCAATACGCAATAACAGCGTACTCCGCGTTCTTGGAGGTGGAAGCCAACGCATTGCGTCCTTGATCGATGGTCTCACCCCAGCGCCTGCTCAATATCCCCGATCAGATCATCAATATCCTCGATCCCCACGCTGAACCGCACCAGCCCGTCGGTGATGCCGAGCTTGGCCCGCTGGTCAGCGGGCACGCTCGCGTGGGTCATGATCGCGGGGCTCTCGATGAGCGACTCGACGCCGCCCAGGCTCTCGGCGATCGTGAAGATCTTGAGCCGCTCGAGGAAGCGGCGGGCGTCGTCGAGGCCGCCGTCCATCTCCGCGGTGATCATGCCGCCGAAGCCGCACATCTGCTTCTTGGCGACCGCGTGCTGCGGGTGGCTGTCGAGCCCCGGATAGACCACACGCGGGAACTTCGGGTGCTCGACCAGGTGCTCGGCGAGCTTGCCCGCGTTCTGGCAGTGCCGATCGACGCGCACATGGATCGTCTTGGTCGAGCGCAGCAGCAGGAAGCAGTCCATCGGCCCCGGCACCGCACCCACCGAGTTCTGCACAAACTTCAGCTTCTCGTGGATCGCGTCGTCATTGGTCAGCAGCGCACCGCCGACGACATCGGAATGCCCGCCGATATATTTCGTCGAGCTGTGGCAGACGATGTCCGCCCCCAGCGACAGCGGCGCCTGCAGCACCGGGGTCGCGAAGGTGTTGTCCACCGCCAGCCACGCGCCCTTCGCCCTGCAGAGCTCGGCCATCGCGGCGATGTCGATCACCTTGAGCATTGGGTTGGTCGGGGTCTCCAGCCACATGAGCCTGGTCTCGGGCCGGAACGCCGCGGCCGCCGCGTCATGGTCGGTCAGGTCCACCAGCGAGATCTTGATCCCGTGCCGGTCGTACACCCTGTGGAACAACCGGTTCGTCCCGCCGTACACATCGTCGCACAGGATGATGTGGTCGCCCGGGCTCAGTTGGTGCAGCACGCAGTCCATCGCCGCACACCCCGAGCCGAAGCACAGCCCGTGCCTGCCCCCCTCAAGCGAGGCGAGGTTGGCCTCGAGCGCCGTCCGCGTCGGGTTGGCCGAGCGCGAGTAATCAAACTCGCCGATGAACTTGCCCGGCGAGGGCTGGGCGTACGTCGCGGTCTGGTAGACCGGCGTCATGATCGCCCCGGTCGCGGGGTCGGGCTGCTGCCCGGCGTGGATGGCGCGGGTGGCAAAGCGTGCGTTGTCGTTCATGCAGGACCTCCAAAGGAACCGCGGAGCACGCAGAGAACGCGGAGCACAAAGCAGCCGCCGTTCCTTGCCTTCACGCCGCGATCTCCGCGCTCTCCGCGGCGAACACTCCGTTCAGGAAACCGCGGTCTTCCGCGACAGGTAATCAATCAGATCAATCTGCGACACGATCCCCACGATCTTCGACTCATCAACGACAATCGCGACCTGATCCTTGGCGAAGATCGCGTACAGCTCCTCGACGCGGGCCTTCGGATAGATCAGCCCCCCCACCGCCGTCGCGACGGCGCTCGCCGGCGTGTCCATCGCCACATCGCCCGACTGCATCGCCCGCAGCAGGTCCACCTCGTGCACGATCGATCCCGGCTTGCCGCTGCCGTTGACCAGCGGCAACTGACTCACGCCGTGCTCGCGGAACAGCCGCACGATCTCCTGCAGCGGCGCGTCCGGCGAAGCCGTCACCACCTCCTGCCGCTCCACGCTCAGCACGTCCTCGACCAGCCCGAGCTGCCGCTCCGGCTCCATAAAGCCGTAGTCCTTCATCCACGAGTCGGACAGATACTTGCTGATATACCGCGACCCGTGGTCGGGCAGCACGCACACCACCTTCTTGCCCGGCCCCAGCCGCTTGGCCACCTCGATCGCGGTGTGCACGATGCCGCCCGAAGAGCCGCCGCAGAAGAGGCCCTCCTCGCGCGTCAGCCGCCGCGCCAGCGTAAAGCACTGCCGGTCGTCGATCTGCAGGATCTCATCGACCGCCTTGAGATCGAACGCATCGCACACGATGTCGTCACCCACGCCCTCGACCTTGTACACACTCGCCTCGCCGGGGATGCCGGTGTAGAACAGGCTGTAGTGCACGCTGCCGATCGGGTCCGAGCCGATCACCTTGATGTCCTTGCCGAGTTCCTTGTTCTTGTCCTTGATGTAGCGCCCCACGCCCGAGATTGTGCCGCCGGTGCCCACGCCCGCGACAAACGCGTCGAAGTCGCCCCCGGTCTGCTCCCAGATCTCCCGCCCGGTGCTCTTGTAGTGGGCCTCGATGTTCAACTCGGTGTGGTACTGGTTCACGTAGAACCCGCCCGGCGTCTCCTTGGCGATCCGCTTGGCGGTGTTCACATAGTGCTCCGGGCTGTCGCCGGGCACGTCGGTCGGCGTGATGACCACCTCGGCCCCGAAGCCCTTGAGCATGTTGACCTTCTCGAGGCTCATCTTGTCCGGCATCGTGAAGACGCACTTGTAGCCCTTCACCGCAGCCACCATCGCCAGGCCCAGCCCCGTGTTGCCCGAGGTGTTCTCGACGATCGTGCCGCCGGGCTTGAGCCAGCCCCGCTTCTCGGCCTCCTCGACGATGTACCGGGCCATGCGGTCCTTGATGCTGCCCGCGGGGTTCAAAAACTCGCACTTGACCCACACCTCGGCCGCCCCCTCGGGCACGACCTTGTTGAGCCTGACCAGCGGCGTGTCGCCGATGGCGTCCAGAATGTTGTCGAAGGGCTTTCTCATCCGTGTGCTCCTGCTGCCGGGGCCCGATCCCTCGGGCCGCAGGGCAGGATACGCGGCCCAACGGACCCCCGGGACGACCCCGGAATGAGCCCCCGAAGCCGCCAACACCCCGAGCCCGGAGGGCTCATCTTCAGTAGCCGGGGGCCGAGCGCAGCGAGACCCCCGGACACACACACGCACACACCCGGACCCCGGAGGGGTCCTCCCCACGCCGCCGCAAATCACGCGCGCCACAACTCATCCGGCACCTCCCCACGCCAACGGCGTGACAGAGCCGGAGCCCGGGGCAACGCCCCGGGTCACCAGCCCCACAAACACACCAAGCCCTGAAGGGGCGCAACAACGCACGGCTCGGTGCCGCCCCTTCAGGGCTCGCCAACCGCGACCACCTCACACACCCGGGGCTGCGCCCCGGGCTCCGGCTCTGACGCCCCGTTGGGGCTAAACCTCACCGCAATTCACAGCGCTGCGCGGGATCCGACTGCGCGCACACGCCGGCAACTACACCGCCGAAACATGACCCCCGGCCCGAACGCGCCCGACACACCCTGACCCGCCCCGCGGTACTACCCAAAATGCACCCCACCACCCCGCGCCGCTGACCCCTCCCGCCGCATCGCGATACTCCGCGCCGCCAATTCCACACTTCGCGCTTTACCCAGATTGCCAAATCGGTACCATCGCCCCACCGCGACACGCACGTCGCGCGAGACGGTGCAAACGCACCGCGTCCGGTGCACATCACCCGGACCAGCCACTTCTCACATCCCGACCTGCGCACCCCCCACGGAGCTTGGCCACCATGCCGACACACCGCGCCGTTCTGTCTGCACTCGGTTCGCTGACCCTCAGCACCGCCGCAGCACTCGCCCAGCCCTGCAACACCGAGTTCGAATGCGAACCGCCCCTCCCCGGAGGTTTCAGCACGCCGGGCCCGACACTCGGCTCCGCAGCCGCGTTCGTCCCCGACCGCCGCCCCGTCTACTGGTTCAACCTCTTCTGCGGCTCGTCCTGCCGCGACTGCGGATCGGTCCCCAACCCCAAGGGACAGGCCCCCTATTGGGCCCAAGCCGACTGGCCGCGCCTCGAGCGCAACCTCGACGAGCTCTTCGACGCGGGCTTCCGCCGCATCGTCCTCCAACGCCCCGGCGGCGGGCTGCCCGGCGAGTGGAAGGTCAACCAGTCGCAATACCACCACCTCACCAACGAGCAGAAGGCCCTCATCCAGGGGCCGCTGGCCGAGTGGATCTCCTGCCGCCGCGCCGGGTGCGACGGCCGCCCCGCAGCCCCCGACCTGCAGCTCGGCGTCTTCATCGGCTCGTGGCAATACAAAGTCTGCACCCCCTGCCTCAGCCCCGACGGCGGCATCGACGACATGGGCACCGACGACCCCAAGGACGACATCATGTGGTGGGACTGCCCGCCCGAGGCCGAGATGCACTTCATGGACCCGTTCGACTCCCAGAGCGAGGCCGACATCTACGCCAACATCCTGCCGTGGGCCGACGCGGGGTTCGACGCCATCTGGTTCGACAACGCCTCACGACGCGACCCCAACCTCAACCAGTCGCCCGACTCGCTGCTGGCGATGCGCCAGCTCGACGCCCTTGCCTCGGTCTCTCTCGGGGGCGAGGCGGTGCCGTGGTACAAGATCGGCCGCGAACGCTTCATCGACACCCACTACACCGAGCGCGCGCCCTGGTTCGGCCTCTACTGGTGGTTCCGGCGCACCGGCTGGCTCGGGCCCAAGGGCTCCAACCCCCACGACACCGACCCCGAGACCACCGAGGTCGGCGTCGTCTTCGGCGAGACCCCCGACCGCCTCGACGGGCTCGAAGACTCCAAGTTCGTCCACTCCCTCGCGCAGGTCGCCGACGTCCGCGACCGCGGGTTCGTTATCTGGGCCTCGCACGCCAGCATCATCCCCTTCACCCAGCGGCTCTACGACGGCGAGGACGGCGCGCTCTACGCCGCCCTCATGATCGAGGGCAACCCCGCCGACTTCAACGCCGACGGACGCGTCGACTGTCTCGACCACCACACCTTCTTCAAGAACTGGACCGACTCGCTGCTCGACCCCGAACCTACGCCCGCCTTCTGGGACGGCGACATCGACAACGACGACAAGGTCACCCCGCTCGACGTGCTCGCCTTCCTCAACCTCGCCGCGTGGGACGGGTGCTCGCCCTGACCCGGAGCCAACGCGACCACCCTACGCTCGCCCATGCGCATCCTCCTGACCAACGACGACGGTATCCACGCCCCCGGCATCATCGCCATGCACGACGCCCTCGCAGCCGAACCCGCGATCGGCGGCCCCGGTGCCGAGGTCTTCCCCGTCGCCCCGCTCACCGTCCAGTCCGCCACCAGCCACGGCGTCACGTTCCACACGCCCCTGATGGTCTCGCCGGTCACCGTCAACGACCGCATGCGCGGCATCGCCGTGGACGCCCGGCCCGCCGACTGCGTCAAGCTCGCCCTCACCTGCCTCTGGCCCGAGCAGCTTCGGCGAGGGCAGCCGCCCCGACCTGGTCGTCTCCGGCATGAACGCCGGGGCCAACTGCGGCATCAACGTGATCTACTCCGGCACCGTCGCCGCCGCACTCGAGGCCGCGTTCCTCGGGGTCCCCTCCATCGCCGTCAGCCTCATGATCGGCAGCGGCGAGCCCGACTACGCCTGCGGCGCGCCCACGCCCGGCGGGCGATCGACGCCATCCTCGCGCACGGGCGCACTCGAGCCGCACACCTGCCTGTCGATCAACATCCCGCCCCGCGAGACCTCCGACCCCTCACGCCACGAGCCCCTGCCGCTGGCGGTCCGCCCCATGAACACCCACGGGCTCCAGGACGGCTACGAGCGCCGCGTGAGCCCCGGCGGCGAGGTCTACTACTGGGCCAACCGCTCGGGCCTCGAGTTCCGCCAGACCGATCCCGACAGCGATGTCCACGCCCTCTTCGACGGGTCCATCACCGTCACCCCGCTCAAATACGACCTCACCGAGCACGACCACCTCCACCTCTGGCGGGGCGAACTCGAGCGCTGAGACCGGCCCTGCGCGCGCAAAAACAAACCGGCCGCGTGTCGCCACGCAGCCGGTTCAGGGATACTTGCGAGAGAGCAGGTCTCGCAGTCTTCGTTATCCGAGCAGCGTCGCCACGTCGGCGGCCGATTCGGCCAGACGCGTCTTGAGGCTCTCGAGCTTCTCACCGTCGAGCTTCAACACCTCCAGCACGCCCTCGTCGATGTCGAGCGTCTGCAGATCGAGCCGGTAGGGCTTCTCACCCATCTCCGCCACCAGCCGGTCGGCCAGATACACCACGCACGGCAGCGTGCGGCTGTCCTTGTCCGCCGTCAGCGGGGCGTGGTGGTACGCCGTCACCAGTTCGAGACACCGCGGGAACTTCCACTTCTTGCACAGCGCCTCACCGAAGTTGCAGTGGTTGGCCCCGTAGACGGACTCTTCGACCTCGAGCATGTCCATCAGCGGCACGCCCGCAGCATTCACGCCGAGCGACTCCACAACCTCGATCAGCTTCTGCCGATCAGACTGCATCATCACCATGATCCCGATGTCGTGCATCAGACCCGCCAGGAAGGCCTCGTCGCTCAGGCCCATCTTGAGCGTGTCCACGATGATCTTCGACGCCGCGGCCGTCGCGTTGGAGTGCGCCCACAGGTCCTCAGCGCTGAACCGGGGCGTCAGGTTGCCGCCGCGGAACAGCTTCGAGAGGCTCGCCGCGATCGCGATGTTCTTCACCGCGTTCAGCCCGAGCAGCACGATCGCACGGTTGATCGAGGCGATCTGCCCCGGCAAACCGTAGAACGACGAGTTGACCACCTTGAGGATGCGGCTCGACAGCGCCGGGTCCCCCGAGATCACCTCGTGCAGGTCGGACGCGGTGGACTTGGGGTCCTCCACCAGTTTGATGATCTGAAGAGTGACCTGCGGCAGTGTCGCAATATGGCTGATCTCGTTGATCGCCGAATTTACGACCTGGTCGCGCTGCTCCGTGGTGGTGCTCATGCCGAATGCTCCGGGTTTGAGAGTGCTGCCCCCTCGCATCGGCCCGCCACAACCCCGACTTTCTCTCGGTCTCCGAGCGGACCCAAAATCGCCCGTAAAGCATCCGCTAATACGCGCAGCACTTGCGCGTCAGACCCGACTGGAACGGGTCCACCGAAGCCAGCAGCCCCGCCACCCGCTCCCCCGTCCGGCCGTCCCCGTACGGGTGACCGAGCCCCCGCAGGTCCAACGCCCGCGCGCGCCACCGCCGCCCGAACGTCCGTCACGAGTTCTCTCTGGGCCTCGACCACGTTCCCCGCCCGCTCACGCCCGGTCTGCCTCGCCCCAACGTTCACCGCCGGCACACCCAGCACCGCCGCCTCGATCAACCCCGCCGAGCTGTTGCCCACCAGCACACCGCCCGACGACGCCAGCCGCAGCAGCACCGACACAAACCGCTCCCGCGGCAGGTGGCCCGCACTGATCACGCGGCTCCTCCGCCGCCGACGCGACCTCGATTGCGCGCACAATCCCTGCGCGCCCCGGATCACGGTTCGGCTCGAGGCACAGCACCGGGCCCTCCACCGACGCGAGCACCCCCTCGATCACCGCCGCCGCCGCGGCCTCCTCTTCCTCCGCGTGCCGGCCCATCGGGTGCATCAGCACCACCGCCGCCGGCGCACCGGCCGCCCGCCACACCTCATCGTCCGCCGGCGTCGCGCCCGCCAGCCCGTCCACCGCCGGCGAGCCGACAACATGCACACTCTCCGGCCGCTCGCCCATGCCTGATCCGCTCGGCGCTCGTCTCGGTCGCCGCCAGATGCAGGTGGGCCAGCTTGGTGATCGCGTGCCGCATCGCCTCGTCGGCGATGCCCTCTGCCCGGTCGCCGCCGTGGATGTGCGCCCAGCGGGATGCCCGCCACACTCGCCGCCGCTGCTGCTGCGAACGCCTCGATCCGGTCGCCCAGCACCACGACCCAGTCCGGCCGGTTGCCCGCAAACGAGCGCGCAAAGCGTGACACGCCCCGCCCGACCGCCTCGGCATCGTCCAGCCTCGTGGAGGGCCCGGGCTTCTGCATCGGCACCGAGTCGGTCACTGGGAAGGCCTTCTTCACCTCGCGGAAGGTCTCGGCCGGCGGGATCAGATGCGACCCGGCCGCGATGACCAGCAGCTCGAGCCCCGCGTGCGCCTGCACCGCCGCCATCACCGGTTTGAGCAGCCCGAACTCGGCCCGCGAGCCGGTCACCACCGCCACCCGGCGCACACCACCGCCCGACGACGCGTCAAACTCGCCCGGTCGCACCGAAGGATCACCGTCCCAGCCGTCTCCGATCATGCCAGCACTCTAGCGCCGCAGCACGGGCTCACTGCACCCACTCCAGCTCCGCCAGCACCGGCCGGTGGTCGGAGGCCACCTCCTCGGCCAGCACCTCCGCGGTGCCGACGAACCCGAACGACGGACGGTGCATCACAAAGTCGATCCGCTTGGTCGGCCCGGCCGACGGGAACGTCGCACCCTCCCCCTCACCTTCACCCGGAGCCACGATCCGGAACCCCGCCTCCTCGAACGCCCGGATCGTCCGCGAGCCCGGCGTGTCGTTGAAATCGCCCGCGACGATCACGCCCGCGGCATCATCCAGCGCCGCGAGCAACGCCTCGGCCTGCGCAAACCGCTCCGTATCGTCGTCGAGCCAGTCAAAGTGCACACACACAAACATCACGCGGGGCTTGCCCGCCGGCGCGATCTCCACCGCCAAGGCCGACCGGGGCTCGCCGGTGCCCGGCGGCAGCTCGATCACCCGCGACGAAACAATCGGGTGCTTCGACAGCACCGCCAGCCCGTACCGACCGCCCTGAAAGTCCATGAACGGCGCGAACGCGTGCTCCATGCCGGTGAGCGACCCGTACGCCGCGGCCTGATCGACCCCACCCGTCCGCGACGCCCCCTCATCAATCTCCTGCAACGCCACAATGTCCGGCGCGGCAGCAGTAATCACCCCCGCAATCCGCTCCAGATCGAGCTCGCCGTCGGTCCCCTCGCCGTGGTGCGTGTTGTAGGCGAGCACGCGCAACGCCCCGCCCGGCACATCCGGCACGCCCGGCGGCCCAACCGCCGCGGGCGTGTCAACCTCCCGCGGCCCACACCCGCACCACACGACCAGCCCCACAAGCAACGACAACAAACCGGTGTACCGCATGCCGCGAGTCTACAGATTCACTGCTCAGCGGTGCGCGCGCTCACTACCAACGCCACATCCCCGGCGGCGAGCGGCGCGTCCCGCTCCACCGCCCGTGCCAGAGGCTTCCCGAGCACCTCGTCCAGCCGCCACGGCTCGATCCCCGTGCCCGGCCGCTTGATGGTCAGATCGGCGCGGTCCAGCACATGCCCGGCCGCGAGCGCCTGAGTCGTCGTGAGCGACTGACGCGAGACCGCCCGCACATCGCGCTCACAGTCGAACAGCCGCTTCTCCCCCCCCGCCGTCGCCCCGACGCGGCCCGCCGCCTTCGCCTGCGCCACATACGCCCTGAACCCGTCCGGCTCGAGCGACGCCGCGTGGTCCGGCCCCGCCGCCCGCGTGTCGTAGGTCAGGTGCTTCTCCAGCACACACGCCCCGTGCGCCACCGCTTCCGCCCCGGTCCCGACGCCGGGCGTGTGGTCGCTGTAGCCCACCGGCAGCCCCGTCGCCGACGCGATCGCCCCGATGCCGCCAAGCCCCGCCTCCGGCGCCGGGTAGCTGCTCACACACTGCAGGAACGCCAGCCGCCCGCGCACCCCGCAGCCACCCCGCCGCACGGGTCACCTCGTCGATCGTGCTCGCCCCGGTGCTGACAATCAGCGGGCGACCCGTCCCCGCCATCGCCTCGAGCAGCGGCCGATTGACGATGTCCGGGCTCGCGCTCTTGTACGCATCCCACGCCAGCGCCGAGGCTCTGGCGACCAGTTCCACGCTGAAGACCGTCACGATCGCGTGCACGCCGCGGGGCGCGCGCGCGCGACGACCCCCGCCATCTCGTCGATCCCAAGCTCCAGCCGCCGCAGCATCGCCAGCGGGTCGGTCTCCCCCGCCGCCGCCTGATACGCCGCGAGCTTGGCCGCCCGGCCCATCAGGAGATCAGTCTCAAACAGCTGGAGCTTGACCGCGTCCGCCCCCGCCGCCGCCGCCGCGTCGGTCAGCTCCAGCGCGCGCGCAACCGACCCGTCGTGATTCACCCCGATCTCGGCGATGACATACACCGGGCTCGCCTCGTCGATCCGCGTCTGGCCGATCTGCATGTCAGGCACCCACCGCCGCCGCACGCGGGCCGAGCATCGCCTCCGCCACCGCGAGATCGACCGCCGAGTCGATATCCACCACGTCCCCCTCGCCGGTCATCACCCCCCGGTGGTCGTTCCCCAGGAAGCTGTGCGGGTGCGCCGGGTCGTCGCCGTCGAGTTCGTGAAAGAGCGCCGCCCTCGACACCACCAGCACACCGCCGTCGGGCACAAAGCTCGGCGACAGTTCCTGCCGGCGATACACCCCGCCGAACAACCGCTCGCCGTCCCACGGCGTCACCCGACCGGCCGAATCGACACGGACCTGCCACAGCGGGTGATGCTTGCCAACCTGCGCATAGCTCTGCACCGAATCGCACCCGCTCTCCCGCCACAGACCCACCGCCCGATCGACCAGCCCCTCGGGCCTCACCGGCACGTTGCCGTAAAGCAGCACGACGCCGCCGACACGACCCGCGCCGCCGGGCCCCGCCGGTGCCGATTCCAGCCACAGGACCGCCTCCCGCAGCGCATCATCCACGCGGGCGGTGTCGGTCGCGAGCGCATCGCTCCGTCGGTGGGGCGTCGCGCGCATCGTCGTCGCGAGATCAAGAATCTCCTCGCTGTCGCTCGAGACCACCACGCCGTCCACCGACGCTGCGCGCGCAGCCTGCTCGATCGTCCACGCCACGCAGGGCTTGCCCACGATCGGCCTGAGGTTCTTGCCCGGCACGCCCTTGCTGCCGGCCCGCGCGATCACCACGGCAACAACCGTCCCGCGATGTGCGTGCGTAGTGCCCATGGTGTCTCGCTAGGCCGCGGCCGCCGGCTCGCTTCGTGTGCTCCCCGCCGTCGACTCGCGCAGGTCCTCCAGCTGCCGCCGCGTGCGGACGACCCTCGCCCACGCCGCGACCAGCCCATCGGCGCACGCGTTCGCGGCCGACTTCCCGCTCCACCGCCGCGTCCGCACCAGCGCGTCACCGTCGCTGAGCACACGCAGCTCGCTCATCGAACGCCTCCACGTCGCCAGCAGAGGCTCGGGCAGCCGCTCGATCCGGTTGCCCTCGATCCGTCGCGGCAGGGGGTCGATCGCGCACGCCTGGGCCATCGCCAGCCAGCGGTCGTAGAACGTCTCGATCTCCTCGTACACCCGGTCGCACCGCGTGATCCGCGGCACCAGCCAGACGCTCGGCATCCTGCCCCCGTCAGTGCCCGAGCGGGCCTCCAGCATCGCGACAAGATTCTCACGCACGTTGTCGAACGAGGACATCCCCGCCATCGTGCGGTAGCCCTCGGCGGTGTCTGCGAGCAGATCGACCGACACGACGCCCGCGCCGCCTTCCAGCAGCGACATCGCCGTCTCGCGGTCGCACTGCAGGTCGGTCCGCACGTGCACCATCAGCCCCGCGTCGGACGCGGCAGCGACCACTTCCCGCCACGCACCGTGCATGAGCGGGTCGCCGGCGCCGCCGAGTGTCACGGCCGCATCCGGACGGGCCTCGGCCAGCTGCTCGATCAGGCTCACCGCATCGGCCACCGCCATCGGCTGCCGCTCGATCCCGCGCTTGGTCCCCGCGAAGAGCTGCGCGAGCTGCCCCCCCGTCCGCCGGCCCGAGCAGAGCTCCAGCAGGAGGTGAGAAGGGCCGCGCGAGGCGAGATCCATCGCGACCGATCGCAGCGTTGCGCCGAGCGATGCCGCCGACACTCCGGCCGCGTCATCCGCCCCGCCCCCGCTCGCGTACGCCCGGGCGATCATCTCTGCGCGCAGCTCCGAGTCGGCGATCGCGCGCACGCCGATGTCCCGCACCTCCGGCCCCACCCTGACGCACCCGGGCTTGGCCACCGGGTCCAGGATCGGCGCCATCGGCACGTAGCCCAGCAAACCACCGACGGTCGCGAACCCACCGGCGCGATCGGCGCTCGACGCGAGCTCTTCCACCAGCGATCTGTCCAGCACGCAAGGCGAAAGGCCCGGGGCCGCCTGCGTGAACGTGAGCCGTCGTCGCTCGGGGTCTTCGCGATAGCGCCCGATCACCTCGCCGGTCAGGCCGGGGTCAACGAGCGCCCAGTCGGCACCGACGATCACGGCCGCGTCGATCCGCAGCCGCGCCATCGCGTCGAGCGTCGTGACGGGGTCGAACGCCTCGTCCCACACGGTCATGCCGCAGAGCCCGCTCCGCCAGCAGTCCGCGGCGAATGCGCGTGCAGCCGCGACACCGCGCCGGCGTGCACCCAGCGGGTGTTCGGGCGTGGGCTCGATCTGCAGCGTCACGCGGCCGCGATGCTCACCGAGCAGCGCACCCTCGTCCCCGACGAGCGCGCGTGTGCGAACAGGGTCCTGTGTCAGCAGCACGACGCGATCGAGCCCGCCGCTCTGCACGAGCCGGGCGATCGTGAGCTGCAGTACGTTCAGGCCGTCGGCGATCGGCGCGGCCAGATCTCGCCGCGAACCGAGCGCGCCGGTCGCGGCATCCACCGCGATGATGGCCGCGACGTGTCGGTGTGCCACCGAGCGGTCGGCCGTTTCGGTCTGCCCCGTGCCGTGCTCCTCGGGGTCGCGGGTGAGCTTGGGGGCCGTGCCGCGCATCGCCCGCTCGGTCTCGCCGAGCATCTTGCGGAGGTGACTCGCGGCCTCGGCGATCCACTCGACGTTCACAATGTCGCGCTCGATCTGGCGGCGCTGCTTCTCGAGCGCAGAGCCCGAGTCGTCGAAGTGGATCTGCCTGTCGGACCGGAATCGCTTGAACTGCCCGGTCTGGTTCAGGTGCTGCACGAGTTCGTATGCCGGCTGGATGGTCCGCACCTTCTCGCCGATCGACTGCACCTTGCCGATCAGCACGTTCACCCGCGCGTGGTTGCCGTGCGCGGCGAGCATCTTGTGCAGCAGGTCCGCCGCCTCGCGGCTCATCCGCTCGACGCGGAGCACGTCCTGGGCGAGCCGGTTGATCCGCTCGGCCACCCGCGGCCTGGTGAGCGCGCGCAGATCGTCGTTGCGCTGGGGCTCGGGCAAGGTCTCGTCGGCCGGCGGCGCGGCCGCGTAGGTCGCGAGCGCCTCGGCCAGCGTCATCGTCGTGGTCGCGCGCTTCGCCACGCCGCCCTCGGTCGCGTCGATCGTCGTGAGCCCGGCGCCCGCGTCGGCCTCGAACATCCGCTCAAACTGCACCAGATACGCCGACATCTGCTCGTCGGAGTAGACCTTGCGGCCCAGATGGTCGGTCGCCCCGCGCAGGTGGGCGCGGTTGCGGACGATCCGCTGCCACTCCATCGTCTCCAGCGAGTTGAACTCGTTGAGCTCGCCCGCCCACACGTCGTGGATCGCGGCACCCGACGCGTAGTACTGCCCGTCGGTGAACCCCAGGTCCTGCCCGATCAGGATGACCGGGTCGCACCCCAGGTGCCGCGCGAAGGTGTGCGCCAGATGCGCCACCGTCGCGCCGGGGGCGATGTCGCACCCGTCGTGGGCAAAGCCGCTCCCGAGCACCTTGGTCAGCGTCTCGTCGTGCAGGCAGCAGATCGCGCCCGGGTAGGCCTCCAGAATCGCCGGGTTGGCCTTGGGCTCGACGACCAGTGTCACGCCCTCGACGTCCGCCGCCGTCAGGCCCTCGTAGAACCGGCGGCTGATCTCGTGATGGTCGAGCGCGGTGACGAAGTGCGGCCGGATCCCGGCCGCGAGAAGCTGCTTGAGCACCGTCTGCACCGCGACGATCACCACGCGGTCGCGGACACCCGGCTCGGCGAGCAGCCGCATGTTCCGCGCCAGGCTCGGCCCGGCGCTCACGACCACCGCCGGCCGGCCCTGCGCGCGCTCAGCCCCGCGATGCCCGGCACGCTCGCGTACCAATCAAGATTCATGAGTCCGTTGCGGAGCGACGCCTCGGTCTGCATCAGCGTGGTGACCACGTTCGTCCGGATCGCCCGCACCGTCGTGGTGAACGCCTCGCGGAACTGTGCCGCCCGCTCACCCAGCCGCGGCCCGCTCGGCCCGTGCTCGATCACCTTCACGCCCAGCGAGACCGCCACCTCGGCACCGAGCAACGCCTCGGAGATCGCCCCGCTGTCCGGGCGCGTCAGGACCGCCACGTTGGACCGTTCCATCACCTCCGCCAGATCGACACGCTCGAGCACCGCACGGAGCAGAGGCACGTCCGGCTCGAAGACCACGACCACGCCCGTCCGTCCCAGCTTCTCAGCCAGCAGCCGGATGTGATGCCCGACGCCCAGCCCGAGCACCACCGCCACCCCCGCCTCGGCGGTCACGAAGCGGTCGGCCAGCCTCTTGGCCTCATCCAGCGGCCGCCGGCCGCTGGCCAGCCGTCGCGTCGTGTCGCCGGTGCCGATCGTCCCGGTGAGCCCGCCGTCCTCGGCGATCGCAAAGCCCGCGTCGGGCGCGGCGATCGACTGCTCGACGAGCTGCGCGGTCTCCGGCGAGCACCGGGAGAGCGCCTTGAGGTTCCGGGCCAGCACCTCGGCCGATGCTGCGGGTTGGTGCACGTGGTCTCCGCCCGGCCGTTCGATCATCGCTCGTACCTCGCTGCGGGGCATCCTGCCCACCCGGGAGCACCCGGAGGGGTCCGGGTGCGTACAAACAGAGGACGCCGGTTGGCGTCCGTTCATGGAGCATCGGCCTTTGGCGCACCAACCCTCCAGATTGCCGGCCCGCACGGGGCGATTCGCCGCCCCGGCGGCGGCGCTGCCCGTGACCGCGGCGTGCGCAGCGGGCGCGCGCGCAGTTGGACATCCTGCAGCCGCCGCCCGACCTGCCGGGCCTGGCCGACCCGCCATTCCTGCACCACGCCCTGTTTGAGAACCCGATCCCGCTGGTGATCGCTTCGGTGCTCATCGCCCTGCTCGCCCACGCCGTCGCGGCCCGGATCGACCGCCGCAGGGCCGGGCTGATCATCTCGGCCGCGGCCCTTCTGTTGGGCGTCGCCGGGCTCCTGGTCGCCACCCTGGTCCAGACCGACCGCGAGGCGGTCGAGGAACGGACCCGCCAGACCGTCGCAGCCGTCGCCGACGCGGACACCGCGGCGCTGACCTCGATTTTCGACCCTGAGGTCCGGCTCTTCTACAGCGGCTCCCGGGCCGGCTGGGACCGCGGGCGCATCCTCGGCTTCATCGACACCTATCTCCTGCCCAGACAGCGGTACGAGGTGGACCACCACAGCATCAGCGGCATCCAGACCCAGCTCGGGCCGGGGCGGTTCACGGCCCGGTCCCGCGCCAGGGTCAGCGTGACACCGGTCGGGGATCGCGCCCCGACGAGCGTGATCTGTCTGATGACATGGCGGCAGGACCCCGAGGCCTCGGGCCCGGAGAGCTGGACGCTGACCGAGATTCAGCCTCTGTGGGTGCAGGGCATCGGCGAGATCGACAGCCGCGTCATGCCGCAGGGGTTCTGAGGCTGCGCGCGCGCCGGGTCAGTCGCCCGGCACCGCCACCAGCTTGCTCGGCTGCAGCCGGAACGAACTGGCACCCTCGCCCGTGGTGCCCGGGATCCGCTCACGGATGCCCTGACCGTTCAGCAGGTTGAGGGCGTGCCGCTCCCGCGTCCTGAGCAGCTCGAAGCTCTCGATGCCCTGCCGGTTGCGGGGGTCGTAGTCGTCCTGCCCGAAGACGCCGACGGTCACCATGGACCGCTCGGGCGCGTGGTAATAGAAGGCCATCTCGCCGTCGCGACGCAGCAGCACCGCCGCCTGTTCGGCGGCCTTGCGGAACTCGCGGATCTCCGCGGGCGTGGCCGGCGACCGGTCGCCGCGGCCGTAGATCCCGATCTGCAGCGTGTAAAGCGCGTTGTCGTCGCCGAAGAGCTTCTTGGCGTTGCGGAGGTCGAGCTCCGGCAGGCTGCCGGAGAGCAGGCTTGGGTCGGGCGGTGAGAGCAGGGCCGAGGCGAAGGGCAGCTGCCCGCCGACCCGGAGCGTGCGGAGCCGTTCCAGATCGGCGACGGCGCGGGGGTCGTCGGGCCCGTCGTAGCGGCCGTAGGCCACCACCGTCGCCTTGTCGCGCTTCTCCACGAAGGCCCCGGTCAGGCCAGCTTCGTTGACGACTTTGGCCAGGCCGATCTCGGCCCGCTCGGCTGCGCTGAGCGGGCGTTCTCCGGCCTTGGGCTCGATCTCGGTGAACGCGACCAGCACGATCGACCAGTACGCCGCGGTGTCGCTTGCGGGGTTTCCCTGGCCCTGGCCGGATAACGGTGCGAGCACCTCGTCGGCCTCGTCACGGAAGCGTTCGAGGTCGCGCTCGCGGGCCGGGGTGTCGCTGGTGTCCTTCTTTGGGCGGGCCTTGAACTGGCCGAAGGCGGCCGCGGAGACCAGCGAGAGCGTGATGAGCGCCAGAAGAATGTGCTGTCTTGCCATCGTCATGGACACGGTGGACCTCCAATGCCGGGCGTTCTGTGCACGGTAACACGGTCGGACCTGCAAATCGAGGTTCGCCGCCGGAACGGCCTTGAGCGAGAGCCGCAGATCGTGCGAATTTTCTCGCGTGTCCGGAGTTTGGTTATCCCGCGTAAGGTGATTTGACGTATTGATTTAGGCCCAAAGGGGAGTTCGTGGACCCTATTGGAGTTTCCGCGCGCCGACCTCCGATATCAGAGGTGGACACGAGAGAGGGATCGGGGCCGGGGCCACCCGGCCACCAGATGATCACCGGGCCTGATGGCTCGATACTGTTCGGGAGGTGTGCGGAATGACAGACATTGGACCCATCGGTGGGGGGGCTTCGACGCACGGTGTGTCGCGGCCTCATGTTGAGGCGGAGGCGAGGGCCGCCGAATCCAGACCGGGCGACCGCGCCCAGACCCGATCCGCGCGGCGTGGGGCCGACCGGGTCGAGGTCTCCAGAATCGCACGAGAGCTCTCGAGGATGCAGGACCCGGTCCGCCAGGACCTGATCGACCGCGTGCGGTCGGAGATCGAATCGGGCACCTACGAGACCGAAGCCCGGCTCGACGGGGCGATCGACCGCCTGCTGAGCGACCTCGATCCCACGCTCTAATCCAGAGCCCTCACAGTTTCGTCTTCTTCGCCGGGGCCCGCTCTCACCGAGCGGGCTCTGTGTTTTTCGGACCCGGCGCGCGTCGATCCGGACCCCGGCTGCGGGCTCGCGGGACGCGCTGTCCCCGGGGGGCGCGTGCGTCGTGCGGGTCGTCCGGATCGCGCGGTTTTTGCGCGATCCGGTCTCTGGTGACCTCTGGTGAGCGGATGTCGGGCCCGGCGATCCTCGCCGATGACGGTGCCACTCGATCCCCCCACGACCGGGAGACACCAGATGCCGACAGCGCCGAATCACCTCGAACACCTCGAAGCCCGGGTCCTGCTCTCGAGCCCGGACCCGATCACCGACGACCACCCGCTGTGGGCCGTGCCGCAGGGCTCGGCGGTCATCGATGGTGAACTCAGCGACAACGAGTGGGGCGACGCGTTCCAGACCACCCGCACCCTGGCCTACAACGAGAAGGTCGTGGCGACGGTCTATCTGATGCACTCCGACGAGGGGCTGTACATGGGCGTCCGGGTGCTCGATGAGCACCTCTGGGCCGACGGCGGGGGCGACGGCGACGGGCAGCGTTGGCAGCTCGAGAACGACGACTCGATGCTCTTCTACTTCGATCAGGACCGTTCGCAGGACGAGTACTTCCAGGCAGACGACCGGGCGTTCGGCTTCAACATCGGCAACTTCGACGACCCGAAGAACGAGGCCGACGGGCCGGTCCGCCGGTACAAGTTCATCCAGGGCGACGGCGCGGGTGGCGCGCCGGATGTCGGGTTCTTCGGCGACGACTGGGGCCGCATCGTCGACAGCGGCGGCGACACCGACGACTACTTCCTGCCCACCGGCGCGATGTTCGCCACGCGGTACTGGGGCACGGTCAACGACGACTCGGACACCGACACGGGCTGGACGAGCGAGGCGTTCATGCCGTGGGACGGGCTGAACATGAGTGCGCCGGCGCACGGTGAGTCGATCGGCATGAACTTCGACATCATCCTCGACGACACCGGCGGCACGCGCGACACCGTCAACCGGCGGCACTCGTCGGAGAAGTGGGACGGTCCGTTCATCCCGGACGATCACCTCGTCGGCTCGCACAGCAGCTACAACGCCTCGCAGCCCGGGATCAACGGGCCCGTCGGCTACGCCGAGGTCATGTTCATCGACACCACGGCCGAGTCGGTGCCGCCGGCGATCGCCGATCTCGCGGCGGCGGAGATCACGGGGTACAGCTCGCGCCTGCGCTTCACGTCCCCGGCGGCCACCAGCGCGGGTCTCGGGCACGTCAGCGAGTACCAGATCCGCTACTCGTCTACTTCGATCGACTCGGCGCAGGACTGGCTCAACGCCAGCGTGTTCGAGAACCGGTATCTGCCCCGCCCGGCCGGGCTCTCCGAAGATGTGCGCTTGATCGGGCTCGAACCGTCGACGACGTACCACGTCGCGATCCGCGCCGTGGATGCCGCGGGGAATGTCTCGCCGATGGCGACCACGACGTTCAGCACGCAGTCTGTCACGCAGGACACCAGCAACGGCATGCGTGTCGTGCCGTCGCCGCTGGGCCGGTTGCTCGTGACCGAGGCCGGCGACCCGTTCCTGTCGGTGGGCGACCACCTCGGCCTGAGCTGGGCGTACACGCGGCAGCTCTTCCCGGGCGATGTGTGGGACCCGGGCAACAACATCTTCCAGAACTTCTACGAGAACGAGCCGATCGAGGGCCCGGTCGCGCCGTACTTCGACGAGCTCGAGGCCCAGGGCGTCAACACGATGCGGGTGTTCATCGAGCAGCCGTTCGCGCCGGAGGCCCCGAACCTGCCCAACGACCCGCGCGGCAGCTTCTGGCTCGAACACCACGCGGGGGTCTACAACGACGACATGCACGCGTTCCTCGACAACGTGCTCGCCGAGGCGGACTCGCGCGGGATGTACGTCGTCCTGTCCGCGTTCTCGACGTACTACTACCGCGACGGGTTCGGCATCGACGGCCCCTGGTCCATGCTGCACGGCGGCCCGCTCACCGACATCGACAACTTCTTCCAGACGCCCGGCACGCTGCAGATCGCCAAGGACCGCATGGACGAGGTGGCCGGCTGGGTCCAGGACAGCCCGTACGCCTCGCGGGTGATCGGCTACGAGATCATCAACGAATGGAATGCGCGCGCATGGACCAGCAACGCCGAGGGCGAGCTGACCTCCGACTCGGCGACCGAGATGATCCGGCGGGCCCAGTGGATCGGCGAGCTGGCGCGGCACGTGCGCACCGTCGATCCGCAGCGGCTGATCATCAACCCGCCGGTGCTCGAGGACATCCGCGGCGCGATCGCCCGGTCCACGCTCTACAGCCGCGACTTCGATCTGGTGATGCCGCACCTCTACACGCTGGCCAACGAGGAGCCGATCAACAACCCGTCGAGCGACCGCGCGATCGGCGCGGCGGTCGAGCAGGCCCGCGTCACGGCGTACTGGATGCACCTGGCCGAGGACCGCCGCCCGATCATGAACGGCGAGTGGGGCACCGTCCGCCGCCTGTGGCCGACAGGGCAGACCTACTACACCGATCAGGACTATCTGTGGGGCACGCCGGCCTCGAGCCCGTCGTTCACGCTCGCCGAGGACGAGGCGATCTTCAGCGCGGTGCTGTGGTCGGGCATCGCCACGGGCCAGCCCGGCACGCCGATGCGGATGGCCTCAGAAAACCTCGACTTCATCACGGGCGTCAACCGCAACGACCGCACGCTCAAGCAGGGCTACATCCTCACCGACAACATGCGCGCCGTCCAGCGGCTCATCGCCGACTGGCGCGACACCACCTCCATCGGCTTTGACTGGATGACCTACGCGCCGGATCCGCTCAGCGGGCGGGCGTTCGCCACCTCGGTCTCGGGCCACACACTCTTTGCCTCCGGCGGCTCCGACGGGGCCCAGGGTGTCGTCTACGTCCAGCAGGACACCGACGCCCGCAGCGGCACCGTCTCCGACGGCACGCTCTGGCTGGCCGGGCTGGACAAGGACTCGCTCTTCGACATCGAGATCTGGAGCACCGAGATCGGCACGACCGCGCCGATGCGCGTGCTGCGGAACCGCTACAGCGGCGATGGCACGCTCACGATCAGCCTGCCGGCGTTCGATGGCAGCGTCGTGGTGCGGTTCCGCACCGACAGCACGCTGGGCACGTTCGAGGAGATCGCCGCGATCAAGGCCGGCAACAAGACCGTGTCGTTCTCGCTGGGGCTCGATCGCCAGCCGGTCGCCACGATCTTTGATAGTGCCACGCAGACCACCACCACCGTCGATATCGCCTCGCTCGTCGGCTTCCGAGGCCGGGCCGTGGACCTTGTGCCCTACCGCACCAACGACGGCATCGTGCACCTTGCGCTGACCAACGAGAAGCACCACCTCTGGGTGATCCACGGCGACCTGTCTACCAACACGTGGACAGCACGCGATCTCACCGCCGGCATCGGCGCACCGGGCATCACCGGCGACCTGACCGTGTACCAGCCCAACTGGGGCTCGATCCACATCGGCGGGCTCGATGTCCGGGGCCACGCGGTCAACTACTGGTGGTCGCCGGGCCTGAGCGACTGGGAGTTCTCCGACCTCACCGCCATTCTCGACGGACCGACCATGAGCGGCGGGCTGACCAGCTGGGTCGCGCCGTGGGGCGCGCTCAACCTCGCGGGGCTGAACGACTCCGGCGAGATCGTCGTCTACTGGTGGGTCCCCGGCATGTCGAGTTGGGCGAATCTCAACATGACCAGCCGCTTCGACGGGCCGGCCCTCGACGGCCAGCTCGCGGCCTTCGTCACGCCCTGGGGCGCGATGAACATCCTCGGCCTCAACGACGCCGGCAACGCCGTGGCCTACTGGTGGGTGCCCGGTGCCTCAAGCTGGATCATCTCGGACCTCACCGCCATCACGTCAACCTCTTCCTTCGCCGAGGGCCTCTCGACCACGCTCTCGACCGACGGCGGGATCAACGTCTTCGGGCTCGACGCCGACGACCGGCTGAACGTGCTGCGGTGGACACCGGCCAGCGGACGCTGGAACGACACCAACATCACCACGTCGGTCGAAGCGCCGTCGGTCGATTTCCCCGTTGGCGCGCCGCCTCGGCGGGGAGCCACCTGACGGTGCTCGCCCGCAGCACGAGCGCGAACGCGAGACTCCTGCTCCACACACTCGACCTGGACAACCGGCAGTGGGGCTGGGACTACGTCTCGGCGATGGACGACGCGGCCTGAGCGCCCTCGGGGGTGCCCAGGCGGTCGATCGCGAGCATCGCCGCGCCGACGAGCCCGGCGTCGTCGAGCAGGGCGCTGGCGACGACCTCGACGTCCTTGCATTTGGCGGGGAAGGCGATCTCGCGGGTGGCCTTGCGCACCCGTTCGACGAACGGGTCGCCGATCGCCTCGGTCAGCCCGCCGCCGAGGACGACCTTCTCGAGGCTGAGCAGCGTGACGATGCCGCCGATCGAGCCGCCGAGCAGGTCGGCCGCGTCGTCGATGACCTCGCGAGTGAGCTCGTCGCCGTCGTGGTAGGCGGTAGCGAGGGCCTTGCTCTTGACGCGCTCGTAGCGCTCGTTGGTGATCTCGCTGAGGCTTGATTCGCGGTTGGCCATGATCAGCCGCACGATGCGCGTCACGACCGTGGAGCGGGAGCAGTTGTGCTCCAGCGACCGGGTGCCGGGGGGGTTGCGCGGGAACAGCAGCATGTGGCCGATCTCGCCGGCGGTGAGGAAGTGCCCGCGGTAGAGCTGGCCGTTGAGGATGAGCGCCCCGCCGATGCCGGTGCCGACCCAGACGCCGAGCACTTCCTTTGCGCCCTGGGCCGAGCCCAGCACCCACTCGCCGTAGACCGCCGCGTTGACGTCGTTGTCCACGACGGTCGGCACGCCGAACCGCTCGGTCAGGATCTTGGCCAGCGGCACATCGGTCCAGCGCAGGTTGACCGCCTCAAGCACCGTTCCGGTGTGAGGGTCGATCGCCCCGGGGGCGCCGATGCCGACGGCGCCGAGGTCGCTGAGCTTGACGTCGGCGTCTTCGCAGGCACGCTCGACGGCCTTGAACAGCCGGTCGATGACCTCGTCGAACCCCTCCGCGGCCTTGGTCTTCTGCCGGTACTGCCCGAGGATCGCTCCCTCGGCACCGACCTCGCGGGCGTCGGGGCGGACCACGCCCACCTGCATGTTCGTGCCGCCGAGATCGATCCCGACAATCGGCCGTTGCGTCTGCATCGCCTGCTCCCTGAAGTGTGGACCCGCGTCCGTGTGCCTCTGACAGGCGAGTGTACCCGTTCAGATGAGCCGGGTGGCGAGTGCTGCGAGCCCGGGCACCTGCGCGCGCAGACGCTCGGCCATCGGCACCGCCGCCCCGGGCTCGACGATCGCGAACATCGCGCTGCCGCTGCCGGTGATGTGGACTTCCTCGCCGAGCACCTCGCGCGCGCATTCTGAGCGAGGTCAGTTCGGGTTGCACCGCACAGGCTGGCTCGGCCAGGTCATTCCAGAGCCGCCGAAGGGTCCACCGTGCCGCGTCGGGCGAGCGTTTCGATCCGTTCGGCCTTGAGCGTGCCGCCGTGCCCGGCGGCGACCGCCTCGTCGAAGGCCCGGTAGACCGAACCGGTCGCGCAGCCGAAGGCGGGCACCATGAGGACCAGTTCTCCCGCAGCACGGAGCGTGCGCTCGATGGCCTCGCCGAAGCCCCCCACCACCGCCGGACCCGGTGCGTCGCTGCCGGTGCCCGGTGTATCCACAAAGAAGGGCACATCGCTGCCCAGTGTCGCGCCGAGCGTTTGCAGCACATCGACGCCCAGCCCCAGGCCCCAGGCCTGATTGACTGCCAGAAGCGTCGCTCCCGCGTCGGCCGAGCCGCCGCCGAGGCCGGCGCCGGTGGGGATCCGCTTGGTGAGCACCAGACGGGTGGGCAGCGGTCTGCCGACGTGGGCCTCGACCGCCCGCAGCGCCCCGCCAGGCGAGGTCCCGCTCCGGCGGCCAGTCGATGACACCGGGCCTGATCGCGTCGGGGGCCCAGCGTGCGCTCCAGGTCGAGACGGCGTCGGGCGACTCGGCCAGAGGCTCGATGAGCACGTCGTCGGCCAACTCGATCGCGTGCATCCAGGTGCTGATCCGGTGCCAGCCGGCCCGTGGGCCGCCGGCGGGCTCGGGCCCGGCGAGGGAGAGGGCGAGATTGATCTTGGCGTGGGCCCTGAGCCGGACGGTCTGCATGCCCACGACCTTATCATGCTCTGGAGGTCCCGCCCATGAACGTCCATCATCTCACCGCCGCCATGGACCGCATCGCCCCGCTCCGGTACGCCGAGCCCTGGGACAAAGTGGGGCTGCAGGTCGGCTCGCAGGACGCCCCGCTCGGGGGCCCCGTGCTGCTGACGATCGACCTGACCGAGCGGGTGATCGCCGAGGCGGTCGCGATGGGTGCCAGCGCGATCGTCAGCTACCACCCGCCGATCTTCAGCCCGCTCGACGCGGTGACGGACGCGTCGCCCAAGCAGCGGATCATCCTGCGGGCCGCGCGGGCGGGGATCGCGATCTATTCACCCCACACCGCGCTCGACGCGGCCCCCGGGGGCGTGACCGACTGGCTCTGCGAAGGGCTCAGCGGGAGCACGACCAAGGGCAAGATCGCCGGCGACTGCCGTGCCCTGCAGCCGCACGCCGAGCCCGCGACCAACAGCGTGCCCAGCGCCAAGATCGTCACCTTCATCCCCGAAACCCACGTGGAGCAGGCCCGCAACGCCCTCGCGACGGCCGGGGCCGGCCGCATCGGCCACTACACCCTCTGCTCGTTCGAGGCCGAGGGCATGGGCACCTTCCTCGGCTCGGCCGAAAGCTCGCCGGCGGTCGGCGAGCGGGAGCAGCTCGAGCACGTGCCCGAGCGGCGGCTCGAGATGGTCTGCGCGCCAAGCCTGCGGTCGCCCTGGGCGCTCGAGACCCTCCGCCGCTTCCATCCCTATGAAGAGCCCGCGATCGACGTCTATGAGTTGGAGCCGCAGCCGATGCGGCACATCGGCGCAGGCCGGCGTCTGGTGCTCGACCGCCCGGCCACGCCGCGTGAGCTGGGCGAGCGGCTCCGCACCTTCCTCTGCAACGCCCGCGTGCAGCTGGGTCTTCTCGACGACAAGAACACGCCCGTCGAGACTATCGGCGTGGTGCCCGGCGCGGGCGAGTCGCTCGCCTCGCTCGCGGCACACGAGGGGTGCGAGCTCTTCGTCACCGGCGAGATGCGCCACCACAGCGTGCTCGCGGCGCTGCACGAGGGCGTCCACGTGCTGCTGGCCGGCCACACCAACACCGAGCGCGGGTATCTCTCGAGACTCGCGGCCAGACTCGCCGACGCGCTGCCCGGGCTCGATGTGCGGCTGGCCGAGAGCGATCGCGACCCGTTGGTCGTGCTCTAGCGAGCACCGGCCGGACCACGCTGCACCCGCAAGATACGGCTCAGCCGCCGGTCCCCTCGTCCACCGGCATCGTGATCACCAGCGAGACGTCATCGACATACCCGTCGTTGCCGGAGCCCGACGCCCGCACGCACTCGATCTCGACCTCGGCCCACCGCGCCATGCTTGGCGGCGTGCCGGTGCTCTCGCGCCGGATAAGACCGGTCGCGCCCCTCGCGCTCTGCCGCCGTCACCGGCGCGAGCATCGAGACGCCGAGCAGGTTGTCCTCGTCATCGACCCAGCGCACGCGGACCGCAGCCGTGTCGTCCTGATCGGCGTAGCCGCCGAGGTAGGCCGAGAGCGTGAAGACCGCCTCGGTGGAGTCGATCGCCTGGCTCAGCGGCATGAGGTCGATCCGCTGGGTCGCGACGGTCACGCCGTTGGCCCCGCCGCAGAAGAAGTTGTCGCCGCGTTCGACCGGCCCCGGATCGGTCGCGCCCGGGTAGCCCTCGGGCGAGCCGTACCCGACAACGGTGACGCCGTAGGGCCCGGGGTTGAGCCACCCGGCGATGTTTTGGTGCATGTGCTGATCGGGCATGCCGCGGTCGAGCTCGGCCCCGCCATTGAAGACGAGGTTGCGGCCGAGCTCGGCCTCGACCGACTCGGGGAACTCCAGCCCGATCACGCGCCCGTCGAGCCCCATCTCGGGCGAGATCGGCACGCCCATGTGGTAGAGCGCCGTGGTCACGCCGTCCACGTTCCGCGGCGTAGGGAAGGCCGGCATCCGCAGCACGTCACGCCCGCTCACCAGGAACGGGATCGTCCGCTTCTCCGGCGTGTTGCCCGAGTGGCCCTTGTCCATCGAGCCGCCGTGGTCGGTCGTGAGGATCACCAGCCAGTTCTCGTCGAGGATCTCCGGCCTCGTCCGCATCGCCTCCAGCACCTGGCCGACCAGCCCGTCGGCGACCGTGATCGCGTGGAGATAGTCGTACTGCTCCGGGTGGAAGCCGTGCGCGTGCCCGGCGTTGTCCACATCGGCGATGTACAGGAACATCGCGTCGATGTCGGTGTCGGGGTGGTCGGGGTGCGTGCCGGCGAGCAGCGCCGCGGCGTCCGCGGCCGCCTTGGCGTCGCCGTCTTCGGAGTACTCGTGGAAGATGTCGATGTCGGCGCCCGTCGGCTGGAACTTGTAGATCGCGTCCCACGTGGTGATGCGGACTGTGTTCCAGTCCGGGTTGTGCCGCTCGAGCCACTCGAAGAGGTCGGGGTAGTGCTCCAGCGAGGTGCCCCGGTAGTCGTTCGTGGTGACGGTGTGTTTGTCGCGGTGGACGCCGTGGAGGATGGTGGACCAGTTGGGCCCGCTGAAGGTGAGGTCCTCGCACCGGGCGTCGGTCGCGAGCATGCCGCGTTCGATGAGCGAGTCGATCGCCGGCGTGTCGGCCGCGAGCAGCGCGTCGGGACGGAGGCCGTCGATACCGATGTAGAGGACCTTGGGAGCACCCTGTGCCGCACACGGGGCGGCCAGCGCCGCCGAGGCCACGAGCACAGACAGGGACACGAGCGGTTGGGCGGGCATGGACGATCCTCTTCTGGTTCGGGGGCACTGTGTCGCGGAGTGGAGATCGACCCGCGAGCCCCTCGCGGGTTCCTCAAGGCACGCAGGACGACGTGCCCAGACTATCGGGGCCGCCCCGTTCCGGGTCATTCCCATGGTTTGTACTTGATTCGCAAAGAATGGCCTCCAGAAATCCGGCCTCCGGGCAACCCCTGCCTTGACGCCGCACCCAGCTTGCGGGACACTCTGCCCCCGGCCGGGCCTCCCGGATCCGGGGCCGCCGGCCAGGCGTATGGCCGGTCGGGGGCCGACGGTGGGTCGGCCGGGGTGCGGCAGTGCGCCCCTACGCTCTCGGCGACGTGCCGAGCGGCGCGATCACTCGCGGTAGAGACGGTGGCCAGAGGCCCCGGCTGCGAACCACTAGGGCGGCGAATCAAGACTCGGTCTGAAGCGGAGAGTGCACGATGGCAGGACGAGGTGGCACGAGTGTCGGCATCATGGTGACGATCACCATTCTCGGCCTGCTCAGCCTGGGGCTGTTTGTGAGCACGATCGTGTTCTACGGCAACCTCAACAAGGCCCGGGGTGAGCTCGAAGCCGCCCAGCAGGGCCTCAGCGAGTACATCAACGCCCAGGAACGGCAGGACCCGCTGATCTCCACGATCGCCGACAAGGCCAACCGCGCCAACAAGACCGTCGTGGGTTACCTCCACGACGACCTGCGGCAGTCGGTCACCGCGATCACCAACCGCGCCGATCGCGGCAGCTTCGGCGACGCCATGACCCGCCTCGACGGCGTCCGGCTCGAGGGCATCGCCCGCGCCACCGGCTGGAGCGGGCAGGGCGAACCGCCCAGCCTCGCCGAGAAGGTCAGCGGCAGCTCGTTTGAAGAACTCCTCCGCCAGCTCAACGGCAGCATCGATCTGCTCTACAGCCGCATCCAGTCGGCCGAGACGGCCAAGGAAGTCGCCGAGAACGACCTCCGCAACGAGCAGGACCGCAGCCAAGCCCGCGACGCCCAGCACCGCACCACGCTCGCCGCGATCAACGACGAACTCGCCCGCTACCGCGCCGAGGTCGAGCAGTACCGCACCGGTGTCAACCAGCACCGCACCGACATGGACTCCCGCGTCGCCAGCATCCAGGGCCAGGCCTCCAGCCGCGAGGACGAACTCCTCGACCGCGTCGCCGCCCTCGAAGAAGAGAAGCTCGATCTGCGTGATCAGGTCGAACGCCTCCGCGGCGAGCGGAAGTCGGAGATGCTCGAGGGCCGCCCCGAAGAGTCGCTCGTGGACGGCCGCGTGGTCGCGGTAGACCCCGCCGAGCGGACCGCCACCATCGATCTGGGCACCAGCGACAAGATCCGCGTGGGCCTGACCTTCGCGGTCTACGAGGAGCCCTCCGCCATCCGTGTCAACGAGAACGGTGAGTACCCCCGCGGCAAGGCGTCGCTCGAGGTCATCCGCGTTGACGGCATGTCGGCCATCTGCCGCGTCACCAGCGAGCGTGCGGGCAACCCCGTCGTCAAGGGCGACGTGATCGCCAACGCCGTGTACGACCCCAACAAGGTCTACAAGTTCATGGTCGTCGGCAACTTCGACGTCAACCGTGACGGCATCGCCACCGAGGCCGAACGGGTCGCCATCGCGGCCCTCATCGGCGAGTGGGGCGGCGTGGTCTCCGACGAACTCTCCGGCGATGTGGACTTCCTCGTCATGGGTGCCCGCCCGACGCTGCCGCCCCCGCCGCCGCTCAACGCCCCGATCCCCGTGGTCGAGCAGTTCGTGCAGGCCCAGCAGGTGATCGCTCGCTACGACGAGCTGTTCCAGCAGGCCGCCGCGACGTCGCTGCCGGTCCTCAACCAGAACCGCCTGCGGACCCTCATCGGCGGGTTCTAGCCCCTCACCCTCGGAGGCACCCTCGTGGGGGCCAAGCTCCCTCAGGCGCTCCATACGCCGATGTTCTGGCTCTTGCGCAGCGGGCTCTCGCTGCCGCTGGTCGCCGGTCCGCGCCCGTCGCTCGAGATGGCCCGGACGCTCGGACGCACGTTCGCGCAGCTGCCGACCAACCGCAAACGCATCGACCGCGCCTGCGGCCACCTCGCGCTGGCCTGTCCGGAGTTCTCCGAAGACGAACGGCGCGAGCACGCGGTGCGTTCCTACGAGCACCTCTTCATGCTCGGTGTCGAGATCGCCTTCGCCCCGCGTCTGATGAACGAGGACGGGTGGATCCGCCACATCGAGCTGGACAACATGGCCACCTGCATGCGGGCGATCTTCGCCGACCGGCCGGCGATCCTCATCACCGGGCACTGCGGCAACTGGGAGCTCACCGCCTACACCCTCGCCCTGCTCGGTTTCCCGATGCACGCGGTCTACCGGCCGCTGGACAACAAGCCCGTGGACGACTGGGTCCGCAAGACCCGCTCGCGGCGTGGGCTGGTGCTGCTGGACAAGTGGGGCGCGGTCAAGGCCATCCCGCCGCTGCTGGAGGCCCGCTCGCCCGTCGGGTTCGTCGCCGACCAGAACGCCGGCGACCGCGGGCTCTTCGTGCCCTTCTTCGGCAGGCTGGCCAGCACGTACAAATCGATCGGCATGGCGGCCTACCAGCACCGCACCTCGATCATCGTGGGCCAGGCCCGGCGGCTCGGCTGGAACGCCCGAAACGACGAGGCGGTGACCGACGGATTCGCGGCCCCCCACTCCGGCGACGGCATCCGCTACCGGATCGAGATCGAGGACGTCTTCCACCCCGAAGACTGGGAGAACCAGCCCGACCCGCTCTACTACATCGCGGCCCGGTACCGGCGAGGATTGGAGCGGTTGATCCGCCGCGCACCGGAACAGTACCTCTGGATGCACCGGATGTGGAAGAGCCGCCCGAGGCACGAACGGCTCAACCGGCCGTTCCCCGATACCCTGAGGCGGAAGCTCGAGTCGCTGCCCTGGATGACCCAGGACGAACTGGAGCTGATCGTGGAGCGTTCGGAGCAAGACCGGGCGTTCCTCGCCGAGCACAACATGACCCGGTTGCCCTGAGCGGTGTGACCGGCTTGAATGCACCACGCCCCGGGCCGACCCGGGACCACCACCGCGACGCTGCCCGGCCAGCGATCGCCCAGAGGCGGGAGCGCCCCATGACCAACCCACCCAAAGGCCGTCTTGAGGACATCCGCGTCCTGATCGTGGACGACGACCAGGACGTGCTCGAATCGATGCAGGCCGCGTTCCAGGCCGAGGGCGCGCTGACGCTCGCCGTCGGCGACGGCAACTCGGCGGTGGACGCCTGCAACGACGACCCGCCGCCGGACCTTGTCATCCTCGACATGATGCTGCCGGGCCGCTCCGGCTTCCTCGCGCTCGAGCCGCATCAAGGGCAACGAGGACAGCCCCGCGGTCATCATGGTCACGGCCAACGAGGGCAAGCGGCACCAGGCCTACGCCGAGAGCCTGGGCGTGGACGGCTACATGCTCAAGCCGGTGCCCCTCACCCGCCTGCTCGACGAGGCCGTCGCGGTCATGAACGCCCGCGACGCCGACGACGGGGACGAGGACTGACCCGTGGCCAAACGCTCCCGAATGATGGTCCTCAGCCGCCGGTCAGAACCCGGCGAGGAGCCCGAGCCGCTGGGCACGATCGAGCAGATCGAGAAGATGCTCGCAGCCTTCAACACCGCCGCGGACGGGAGCAGCAACTCCACCCTTGGCCTGCTCCGCCTCCACGGCCCCGGCTTCGTCCTCGACCTGCCCACCAGCATCGACAAGCCGATGCAGATGATGGCGTCGGTCAACGACGACGAGACCGCCTGGCCGGTGCTCAGCCGCATCTGCCGCAACCTGGGCTGGTCGATGACAGACGGGGAGACGGGGCAGACGTTTATCTGACGTCCCGACCGACCGGAAGGCCCGCCGCATACCCTCCCCCATGCCCACCTACGTCTACGAAATCGTTGACCCCGACGGCGAAGGCACCGGCGAGTGCTTCGAGGTCGTGCAGCCGATGAGCGAGGACCCGCTCAGCAAGCACCCGGAGACCGGCGAGCCCGTCCGGCGCGTGCCGCAGGCTCCCAATATCGCCGGCAAGTGGTCGGACATAAAGGGCAAGAGCCAGCTCTCGAACAAGAACCTCGACCGGCTCGGCATGACCAAGTACGAGAAGCGGGGCGACGGCTACTACGAGAAGACCGCCGGCACGGGGCCAAAGACGATCCACCGCCCGCCGGACTGACGCGTCGGCGCCGGCTCGACCAATGCCACCCCCCACCCCCGCCAGCACTCGCGACGACCCGGCCGACACCCCTGCGCGCATGGCTGGCCGCGGCCGTCGATCCGCAGATCTCCGGCGAGCTCGAACTGGTCTACGAGCACATCACCCGCGCGGTGGACACCCGCAAGCCGGTCTGCAACACCTCGGGGCGCTGCTGCAACTTCGACGAGTGGGGCCACCGGCTCTATGTCACCGGGCTCGAAGCGGCGTACCTCTTCACGCGGCTGCACGAGCTGCGCGACCAGCCACTGACGGCCGCCGACATCGACGCCGCCCGGGCCGCGGGAGGCTGCCCCTTCCAGAAGGCCCTGCTCTGCTCGGTGCACGCGATCCGCCCGCTGGGCTGCCGGACCTATTACTGCGACGAGACCGCGCAGGAGTGGCAGCACGACCTGACCGAGGACCAGCTCCGCGAGGTGCGGGCGATCCACGACCGGCACGGGCTCGACTATCAGTACGGCGAGTGGCGCGGGATGCTGGAGATGCTCATCAGCGCCTGAATCGCAGCCGGAGGAGTGCTGCGAACGCGCGGCCGTCCGGCCTCACGCTCCGCGGCACGGCCGGCGGCTCGCTGAACCAGCCCTGCAGCGCCCCTCGGAGTGTTGCCCACTGTCTCGACAGCGACACCCCGCTCAGTTTGTGCGCCCACGCCCAGCCGAGCACCGCGCCGGCGAGCCCGCGCACGCCCCGCCCGTGCCGACGGGCGAACCAGACCCAGTTGCGGGTGGCCAGTCGGCACCAGCGGACGCTCTTCTGCGCCGCGGCCGGCGAGTCGTGCTCGCACCGCCACGCCGGGTTGCAGTGCACGCCGAGCCCGGCCGCGAGGATCTTCATGGCCAGATCGGTGTCGTTGCGGTAGAGGAAGAACGACTCCTCATACCCCCCCACCGCCTGCCAGACGCCCCGGCGGACGAGATTGCAGCAGCCCATCACCGGCCAGTCGTCGCGGGGCCCGGCCGCGGCGTCGGCGAACGGCCACTCGCTGGCGCCGGTCTCGGGGTGTACCGGGACCAGCGTGACGGCACCAAGATCTGCGCGCGCGCCGAGCAGTTCAACCGCGGCTGCGAGGGCGTCGGGGTCGGGCCGGGCGTCGTCGTCGAGGATGAGCACGAGATCGCCGGTCGCCGCCTCGACGCCCCGGTTGAAGCCGGCGATGGCGGCGTTGTCCTCCAGCGGCAGCAGGGTCGCCCACGGTGCCTGCGCGCGCACGGCATCGACCGAGCCGTCGGTGGAGGCGTTGTCCACCACGATGATCTCGGCATCGCCGAAAGATTGCTGCGAGCTTGTTGTCTCCCGAAGCCGCGTGAGCGTCTCGAGCAGCGCCTCCCTGCGGTTGTAGCTCAGCACGACGACCGAGAGGGTGCCGTGGGACTCGCTCCCGGCCTGCGCGCGCATCGCGTTCTACCGGCATTAGCGCGGCCGCGGCCTCGACCGTCGGCAGCACCGACCGCCGGTCGCCCCGCACCCCGAGCCGCAGCGCCAGCCACCCGCCCCGCCCCGCGAGCCGCGAGGCACCGGGCCATCGCGCCGAACCGCGACACGCGGCGGACCACGAAGCCGCCGGCGGCACATTCGATGAGTGTCTTGCCGACGAACCAGTGCGCGGGCGAGCCCTTGGCGGGCACGACGGCGATGTCGTGCCGCGGGCCGGCGATCGCGCGGCGCAGCATGGCGGCGAGGCTGCGGGTGGGCGCGCGCGCGCGCTGTCGGCGTCGTAGCCGCGGGCCTTGAGGGCGCCGCGGATGCTCTCGCGCTCCTCGGGCGTCGTGTCCTCGGGCCAGTCGATCAGCAGCGTGCCCGCACGCTCACCGGCCTCGGGCAGCGCGCTGCCGAGCGTGTCGTAGGGACGCATCGCTTCGGTCCTGGGCAGGTCGGTCGGCAGCCCGCTCAGGCGTCCGGCGGCCGCGTCGCGGAGGCCCCGCGTGTGGAGGGCCGCGAGGTCGGACCGGCCCATGAGTTCCTGATTGACCGCCCGCAGCACCTCGCGCAGGGCCCGCTTGCACCGGACGATGCGCCCGAGCCCGAGGGCGTCGATGGGGCCGAAGGCGTTGCGCGCGCCGAAGTAACGTGGCAGGGCCGCGAAGCGGTCGAAGCGCGGGTGGCTCGCGGCCGACTCGGCCAGCACGGCGACACGCCCGCCGCCCTCGCGGGCCAGGCGCAGGCACCACTCGACATCGTCGGCGTTGAGGAAGACTTCGGGCATAAGGCCGACGAGGCGGACGGTCTCGGCCCGGACCAGCGCACAGCACGCGGCGACGTAGTCGCAGTCGATGATGCCGCCGCGGGTCTTCTCGGGCACTCGCTCGTGGGCGGGGCCGAAGCGGCCGGTCTTGCGGTCGAGACGGCCGCCGACCTCCTGCATCTTGCCGGTTGCGGTATCGAGCAGCACCGGCCCGAGCGCGACGAGCGACTTGTCGGCCTCCATGGCGCCGAGCAGCCGGGCGAGGGTGTCGGGTTCGACGCGGGCGTCGCTGTCTACGAGCCAGAGGTAGTCGGGCCCGGGGCGCGATGCGGATGCTCCATCACCGGTCAGAGCCGCGGCCATGCCGGCGTTGTATCCGCCGGAGCCGCCGGTGTTGCACGCAAGCCGCACGACCCGCACACCGATCTTCTCGCCGAGGTCCGGCGCGATTAGCGGCGGTTCGGACGCGTTGTCCACCACGACCACCGAGAGCTTGATCCGCACGTGCGCACGCGGCTTGTCGGTGCCGGAGGCGTACACCGCGTCGAGCTCGCACGCACGCAGGTCGTCCACCAGGGTCGCCAGGTCCTGCGGCCGGTTGAAGCAGGGCACGACCGCCGTCACCCGCACGGTGCGCAGCCCGACCTCGACCCGCACGGGCCGCGCCACCGAGGCCCGGTCTGTCGCCTGCCCGCGATCCATGGGGCAAGTGTAAGCCCGGTCCACGCATCGCCGGGCTGGGCTCCAAAAGAGGCTCAACGCGCCAGCGTGAGCTTGCTCCCGGTGCTTCCCAGCCTCCGTGTGTCAGCCCAAGCCCATGCTTGCGCATAGGGCCTCTTTGTCTTGCCCAGCCCAAGCCCATGCTTGCGCATAGGGCCTCTTTGTCTTGCCCAGCTTCGTGAGTTTGGGCATACTGCACGCCATGCCGGTCCCGCTGGCCTATCTCCTCACGTGGACGACCCACGGCACCTGGCTGCACGGAGACTTGAGAGGCTCGGTCGACCACACCGCTGAGCACCAGCACGGCCGCCCCTTGATCCCGCACCAGCCCGGCCGCGTCGAGTTCGAGCGTCGCGCGATGGCATCCGACCCCGTCGTGCTTGATCAGGCGCAGCGGTCCCTCGTCGAACAGACGATCCGCGACCACCTTGCACACCGCGGCTGGCCCCTCCGAGCACTCAACGTGCGGACCAACCACATCCACTTGGTCGTCTCCGGCAGCGTGCCGCCCGAGCGGATCATGGACCAGTGCAAATCGTGGTGCACCCGCAGGCTGCGGGAGGCGGGTCTGGCTGAGCCGGGCACCAGGCTCTGGACCCGACACGGGAGCACTCGCTACCTCTACACGGACGAATCGGTCTACCGCGCGACGCACTACGTCCTCAACGAGCAGGGACCGGAGCCGTCTGGCTAGCCGAACCCAAAGAGGCTCAACGCGCGAGCGTGAGCTTGTCCTCAGATTCTCCCCGACTCCGTGTGCCGGCCCAAGCCCATGCTTGCGCATAGGGCCTCTTTGGTCGCGGGCGCGAAGCGTGGGGGGACGCCTCCTACCCTTGCCTATGACCGACACCGCCAACCCCTACGACACCTACACCTCCCCCCTTGCTGCGCGGAACGCGAGCCCGGAGATGCTCCGGCTGTGGTCGCCGCGGCACAAGTTCAACACGTGGCGGCGGATCTGGCTGGCGGTCGCCGAGGCCCAGCACGAGTTGGGGCTGCCGGTGAGCAAGGAGCAGGTCGAGGAGCTGCGGGCGGTCGTCGAGCGGGGCATTACCGATGAGGAGATGCACGCGGCGGAGAAGTACGAACGCGACCTGCGGCACGATGTCATGGCCCATGTCCACGCTCTCGGCGATTCGTGCCCGAAGGCGCGGCCGATCATTCATCTGGGGATGACGAGTCAGGATGTGGTGTGTAATGCGGACTTGTTGACCCTCAGCGAGTCGCTGGCACTGCTTGAGATCAAAGTGGCACGCGTCACGCTCGCCATGGGCGAACAAAGCGTTGCACACTTAAAGGTACCGACTCTTGGATTCACCCACTACCAGCCCGCTCAGCCAGTCACGGTTGGTCGGAGAGCGGCCGGATGGACGTCAGAATTGAACCAGTGCATGATTGCCATTGAGATTCAGGCAGCAGGTCTGGAGTTCAAAGGGTTGCGCGGTGCCACTGGAACTCAAGCCTCATTCCTCGAGCTATGCGGCGGTGACCACGATCGCGTTGATCGACTTGAAGAAGCAGTCCTTGATCGCCTCATCCCCGACGACCGATGGACTTGGCCTTCGATGGTCGAGCATGAGAGCAAACGCTCCCTGGAACGAGTCGGTAGGGCGATGGACCTCGTCGGACAGACATATCCCCGCGTGCATGACGCTCGCGTACTTGCCGACCTCGCCTCCACCGCCGCCGTCCTCCACAAGATCGCCACCGACATCCGCCTCCTCTCCAACCGCAAGGAGATCGACGAGCCCTTCGAGTCCAAGCAGATCGGCTCGTCGGCCATGCCCTACAAGCGCAACCCCATGCGCTGCGAGCGGATCTGCGGCCTCACGCGCTTTGTCATGAACCTCGTCGGCAACGCCTACGACACGGCCGCGACGCAGTGGCTCGAGCGAACGCTCGATGACTCCTCCAACCGCCGGCTCAGCCTGCCCGAGGCGTTCCTGGCCTTGGATGGGGCCCTCGACTTGATGCACAATGTGGCGTCGGGGCTCGTCGTCCACGAGGCGACCGTCCGCAAGAACCTCATGGCCGAGTTGCCCTTCATGGCGACCGAGAACATCCTGATGGCCTGCGTCAAGCTCGGGGCCGACCGGCAGGACTACCACGAGCGCATCCGCCAGCACGCCCAGGAGGCCGGCATGCGCGTCAAGCAGGAAGGCCTCGACAACGACCTGCTCGACCGCCTGCGCGCAGACCCGGCGTTCAAGAGCAAGGCCGATGGGGGGATGCTGAGCGCGGACCTGGACTGGGAGGGTGTGATGGACCCGATGAACTACATCGGCCGCAGCGTCGAGCAGACCGAGCGGTTCATCAAGGATGTTGTCGAGCCGCTGCGCGAGCAGTACGCGGAGGCGATCGGCAAGCTGGGTGAGAGTGGACCAAGGGTGTGAGACCGTCGAAGCCGCGGGCGTCAGCACGCGGAAGGGACGTGGGCGTTTTCTGAGAGCGCGGGCTCTCGATGGGTCGTTGCTGAGGCTGTCGAGCGAGTGCTGGCGACCGGCGGTTGAGTTGCGTTCGGGGAGTGTGGAGCTCCTTCCGCGTGCTGACGCCCGCGGCTCTGTTTGGTGCTGCGCGGCTGTGTTGGGTCGCGCGGCGGGGCTCGGTCGCCGATATCCTCGGTTATGCGCACACTTCTCGTACTGCTCGCTGTGTTGATCGCTCCCGTCGCGCTCGCCCAGCCGCGGGATTACCCGGAGGCTGCACCCGAGCCGGGGCCCCTCCGCCTCGTGGTCATCGGGCTGACGCACGGGCACGTCCACGGCGGCTCTCGCGGCCGCCCGCGACCGCGACGACATCGAGCTGGTCGGCGTGTGGGACCCCCGGCGCGATCTGTTCGAGAAGTTCGCCGCCCGCTACGCCATCGACGAGTCGCTCTACTTCGACGACCTCGACGCGATGCTCGACACCGCCCGGCCCGAGGCCGCGTCGGTGATGACGAGCACGGCCGACCACCTGCTCGCGGTCGAGGCGTGCGCCCCGCGGGGCGTGCACGCGGCTGGTCGAGAAGCCGCTGGCGGTCTCGGTCGAGCACGCCGACCGCATCGCGGCTCTCGCGGCCGAGCACGGCGTGATGGTGCTGACCAACTACGAGACGAGCTGGTACGCCAGCGTGCACGAGGCGTACGCCCGGCGTGAAGGGTTCGGGCCCATCCGTCGGATTGTCGCGAGGCACGGGCACAAGGGGCCGCGGGAGATCGGGTGTTCCGAGGAGTTTCTCGACTGGTTGACCGACCCCGAGGCCAACGGGGCTGGGGCGCTCTTCGACTTCGGCTGCTATGGCGCGGTGCTCTCGACGTGGCTGCTCGATGGCCAGCGGCCGGAATCGGTCACGGCTGTCACCGCCCAGAACAAGCCCGATGTCTATCCGCATGTGGACGACGACGCGACGATCGTGCTGGCCTACGACGGCGCGGTGGCGGTGCTGCAGGCGTCGTGGTGCTGGACGCACGATGTCAAGGAGATCGACGTCTTCGGCGAGGGCGGCTCGGTGCACGCGGGACGGTGGAACGACGCGGTTGTGCGCGCCGGATGCGCGGCCGGAGTCGCCCGCACTCCGCGGCCGGCCGGAGCCTTACGCCAACGAGTGGTCGTACCTGCGTGCGGTCGTTCGCGGCGAGTGTGCGGTCGACCCGCTCTCGAGTTTGGAGTACAACCGGCTGGTCGTGGAGATTCTCGAGGCGGCGCGGGAATCCGCCGCGACCGGTCGAAGCGTTGTGCTCGGTGACTGAGGCCGGCCCTCCGGTTCACTCGCGGGCGAACCAGATGTTGCGGGCCCGGCTGTTGTGGAGCAGGAAGCCCTCGACCGCGCCGTCCGCCCCCCGCACCATCTCGATCTCCAGAAAGTACCACGCTCCGCCGCCGTAGACGCCCTCCCGCAGCGGCTTCAGCTCGACCGGCTCGTTTCGGAAGTGCACCGCCCGGATCAACTCGCCCTGCGCGCGCAGCTCGTAGACCGTCTCCAGCTCGGCGCTGCGGTAGCGGCCGGCGAACTCGGCGGGAGAACCGGTCGGTGCTTTCTGATCAGGCTGCGGGTCGGTGGACTGCTCTGGGTGCGGGGAGGACTCGTGCTGCGGAGTGCGCTCCGGATGGGTTTGCGGGAGTGCGGCGGTCCCCTGCCCGTCGGTCTGGACGCCGGTCTGCTCGTCGGTCTGGATGTTGGTTTGGGGATCGTCGTCCTCCGCCGGAGCGGGGTTCACAAGGTCTTCCAGGTACGGGTGCGCGATCACGCGCGGCATGGCCCACGCATTGATGTCTGACCGGTTGGCCAGCACGACGACGCCGAGCCCCTGCTCCGGGTAGCACTGGACCGATGCGCGGAATCCCGAGTCTCCTCCCGGATGCCACACCGTGGGCAGCCCGCGCTGCTCACCGATGAACAGGCCGCTCGCGTACGAGATCTCCTCGCCGGTCTCCAGACGCCCCGGCTCGAACATGCGCTCGGTCAGGTCCTTCCCGAGCACCCGGCCGGTGAGCAGCTCGTCTGCCCAGCGGGCCAGGTCTTCGGCGGTTGTGAGCAGCCCCGTTGCGCCCGACGGTGCCGAAGGAGAGCCCGAACCGCCGCCACGAGCCGCTCTCGCCGCGGATGTACGACTCGGCACGACGCGGCACGACCGCGTGCACATCGTCGTGGAACAGGGTCGCGTGCATGCCCAGCGGCTCGAAGAGCTCGCGCTCGCAGTAGGCCGCGAAGGGTTCGCCGCTCACGCGGGAGACGATCTCGGCCAGCAGTGTGTACCCGGTGTTGCAGTACATCTCCTGCGAGCCGGGCTCGAAGTTGAGCGCGCGCTGGCGGACGATCGCCCGCCAGACGTGCCTGTTGGTGACAGCGTCGTCCTCGCGCCATCCCGCGGCACCGAGTAGCTGCCACTGGTCCCGCAGCCCGCTGGTGTGCCACAGCAGATGCCGGAGCCGGATCGTCTCGCCCAGGTGCGGCACCTCCGGCACGTAGTCCCGCACATCGTCGTCGAGTGAGAGTCTGCCCTCGCGCTCGAGCAGCAGCACGGCGGCGGCCGTGAACTGCTTGGAGACCGACGCGGTGTGGAACACCGTGCCGCCGTCGATGGGCACGTTGTGCTCGAGGTGTGCCAGCCCGACCGACTCGACCAGCACCGTCTCTCCGCCCTGCACCACCGCGACGGCCATGCCGGGCGAGCCGGGTGATGCGTACCGCGAAAGGAGCCGTTGCACCGCCTCGCGGGGTGAGTCCGGCTGTGCCGCGGTTGGCGGCGGACAGGCCGCGAGAAGGCCGCACACCCAGCACCCGATCATGGCTCGTTTGGCAATCATGCCGACAGGCTAGCGGCGAGGCGGTCGTGATGATGAGTGCGCACGAAAAACGCCCGGGGCCGAAGCCCCGGGCGTGTGTGGTGTTCAGAGAGTTGCCCGGCTCAGCAGGGCGTGTTCCACGCGTTCAGGAAGTCGAGCACGTCGAGGGTGTTGATGTTGCCGTCCTCGTTGAAGTCGCCGCTGGCGTCGCCGGCGTTCCACGCGTTGAGGAAGTCGAGCACGTCGAGGGTGTTGACATCGCCGTCGCCGTTGAAGTCGCCGGCGCAGCCGCTGTCGGCCACGACGCCCCAGATCTCGACGTCGTCGATGTTCCAGCCGGAGTAGAGCCACGAGCCGTCGGTCGTGCCCTGGGTCCAGCGGATGTAGACCGTCTCCGCGCCGTCGGCGTAGTCGGAGATGTCGTACTCGACCAAGTTCCACGAGCTGTCGGTGATCTCGCTGCCGTTGGTCCAGATCTCGTCCCAGGTCGAGCCGTCGGTGGAGACGCGGATGTAGGCGTGGTCGTAGGCCGGCTGCTCGACGTTGAGGTAGCGCTGGAAGCGGAGGCTGGTGCGGGAGAGCTCCGAGCAGTCGATGGCCATGGTGGTCATGTGCCGCTCGGGCATGTTGTTGGTGTAGTCGCCGTTGAGGTTGTAGCCCATGACGTTGTTGCCGGTCGCGCCGGAGGTCGGGTCGTTGTTCCCGTATTCACCGCCGCCGCCGGTCGGGCGGCCCCAGGCCCAGGAGGCCTCGGTCGTCCAGCCGGGGTTAGTGTTCATGTTCCACATGTAGACCGGCTCGGGCACGCCGACGAACAGACGCACGGCGCGGGCGGTGTCGCCGTCGCCGTCGGTGGTGTTGGTGAAGCTGACGGTGGCGTCGTAGCCGCCGTTGGAGAAGCCGTCGGCGGTGCTGTTGATGGTGACGGTGACATCGACCGACCCATCGGGCGCGATTGTGCCGGAGGTGTTCGAGATATCGAGCCAGCCCGCGGGCGTGCTGATGGCGTAGTTGATCGAGAAGTCGCTCGAGTTGCGGAGCGTGTAGACCTGCGAGGCGGGGCTGAACGGCCCGCCGCTCGGACCCTCGGCGACGAACGTGCCGCCGGGGCTCACGCGGAGGCCGGAATCGGACGGCCACAGCGTGTCGGTGACGGTCGCGCCGGAGTTGGACGGGTCGAGCCAGTCACGGAGTCGGCTGCTCGACGAGCCGCCGTCCCACGAGACACTCATGCGGCCGTACCAGTCGGCCAGGTCGTTGCCGCAGGCGGCGTAGCCGCCGTGAAGCTGCCCGATGACGCGGTGGTTCTCGTCGAACAGCGGCGAGCCGGACGAGCCGGGCTCGGTGGTGCCGATGTCCCAGTCGAGCACGCGGACGTGCGTGCCGTCGCCGGGGACGGAGTTGCCCAGGTAGCTGGTCGTGACGGTGGGCTGGAATTCGAAGCTGATCCGCTTCTCGTCCACGTCCGGATGGTGGATCGCGATCGCCCCGGGCGTGTCCACGCCGGTCACGTCCCAGCCGGCGAAGGAGACCTCCCACGCGGGGTCCGGCGCCTCGTCGAGCTCGACGAGCGTGAAGTCGCTCGCCGAACGGCTGGCACGGAAGAACGAGCCGCTCTGGAAGTCGGTCAGCTGCCCGTCGGGCGTGCCCTCGCACTCGCTGGTCTCGTAGTTCCAGAACGTCACGAGCGACGCGGCGTTGCCCGAGTTGATGCCGCAGTGGTTGGCCGTCATGAAGTACGGCGTCTCGTCGTTGGCGGTGTTGTTGACCATGAAGCCGGTGCAGAACCGCGAGCCGCCGGTCGAGATGACCGCGACCGACGCGATCTCGGCACGCCAGCCGTCGCCCTCGGGACAGACCACGTCAACGTTGCACGCGCCGGAGCGGCCGTCGAAGACCTCACCGAACCCGCGGTAGCCGATGTTGATCGCGCCCAGATGCAGCTCGAGCTCCTCGACCGCCTTCACCGGCAGCACCAGCTCGAGGATCACATCGTTGCCGACCGTCGGGGGCGTCCACAGCTCGTTGTGCGACGCGTTGTCGCGCGAGGTGAACGGGCGGATCGCCTGGTTGCCCATCGTCTCGTAGATGAACAGCCGCCCGGCCTCGGGCATCGAGAAGCTGTCGAAGGCGAAGTTCAGCGAGAGCGCGTCGCCGCTGGCCACCCGGAGGCGCCACGCGATCATGCTCTCGGAGACCTGTTCCCACACGCCGTGCGTGTCGGGGGAGATGTCCACCTCGTGGGGGACGGCGTAGCGCGGGGCGAGCCCGGCCGCGGCATCCTGCTGCTCGAGCTGGGCCACGACGTCCCAGTCGATATCCGGGAGCTGGAACACCGGGATCGCCATCCGGGGCGAGATGCCCTCGATCGAATCGACCGGGTCCGGCAGGGCGCCGTTCTGCGCCGCGGCACCCGCCGCGACGGACGCCAACACCATCGAACACCACAACCGTTTACCTATCTGCATCAGTCACTCCTCGCTCCGACGCCCCGCCGCTGCGTGTCAGCGGCACCGGGCGTTCGGACAGGATACCGACCCCCCGCACAAACCACGACACCGGGCGCCCGAGATCGCCGTTTTTTGCGACGTTTCCGTGTCTGAGTCGCCCGGGGTCCGAGAATCGGCCCGGACGCGTCCGGTTCGGGCGGCGGCGGGCCGAGGGGCGCAGCCGTGCCGAGACCAGGCGGACGGGCCTCGGACCCGCCCAAACAACAAGACCGGTCCCGGCCGCCACACTCGGTGACGGCAGGACCGGTCTTGCTCCGGACTCAGGCAGAGCCCGCGGGGGCGCGACACATCGGCCGCGCACGTCGAGCATCACATGGGCGCGGCCGTGCCGTCCGCCGATGCGACCACGCCGCCCTTGGCGGCCTTGCGTGCCCTGGAGGTCTTGCGGCCGGAAGCCTTCTTGCCGGCGGCCTTCTTGGTCGCCTTCCGGGCGACCCGCTTGCCGGCCTTCTTGGTGGCCTTCTTGGACGCCTTCTTTGTAGCCTTTTTCGAGGCCTTTTTCGCGGGCTTCCCGGCGACCTTCTTCGAGGCCTTCTTGGCGGCCTTCTTCTTGCCGGCCTTCTTGGTCGCCTGCTTGGCTACCTTCTTGCCGGCCTTTTTGGCGGCCTTCTTGGCGACCTTCTTCGAGGCCTTCTTGGTCACCTTCTTGGACGCTTTCTTGGCCGCCTTTTTCGCGGTCTTCTTCTTCGCTTTCTTTGCCACGGTCTGACTCCTTGTCGGCGCAACGAGCGCCGCGTCGCAGTCTACCTACCGATAACCGCGCCGCCAGTCAAGAGCGTCTAGATCGAGCGGGCCAGCGCGGCGTCGAGCAGCACCGCCGCCGCGGCCTTCCCGTCGGCCGCGACGCCCGCGTCGCCAGTCACGTACGCCCGCGCGATCGCCCCATCAAACAGCAGCATCAACTGCGCCGCGAAGCGGTCCGGCTCGGGCACGCCCGCGTCGGCCGACAGGCCGCCAAGCGTCTCGAGCACCCACGCCTTGTGCCGCGCGATGACCTCGCGCCCCGGGCAGTCCGGCTCGACGAGTTCGGCCGCGGCATTGAGAAACAGACACCCGCGAAAGTCCGGCCGACCGAACCACTTCTCGAGCGCGTCGAAGACGCCCAGCAGCCGCGCCCTCGGGCTCTGCCTCGACCCCACCATCGCCTCGAACGTCTCGCGGAACAACGCGTCCTTCCGCTCCAGCGCCGCGACGACCAGATCGTCCTTGCCCCGGAAGTGCTTGTAGAGGCTCATCTTCGCGACACCGGCCTCGGCGAGGATCCTGTCGATCCCAGCAGCCCGAATGCCGACCTCGCCGAACAGCCGCACCGCAGCCTCGATGAGCCGCTCCCGAGCACCCGGCCTCGCAACCGCCCCACCACCCGCATCCGTCGTCCTGATCTGTGTCATACGTATCTCCATCGGATCAACGGACACAGTATACAGAACATTCCATATCCCATAGAGGTCCTATAATGGCACTCGATTCGGGCACAGAAATAATTATGGCAGCTGGAAATATACAGACCTGTCTAGCTATTTGCCCCACACAGGCGGGCCAATCGGATGACCCGGCCAGAGCATTGACCTCGAGAATCAGGAGACACAACATGCCTCGTATCCAACCCCTCAACCACGCAGACGCCCAGGGCAAGGCCAAGGACCTCTTGGACACCGTCAAGAAGAAGATGGGCGGCACGCCCAACATCCTGACCACCATGGCCCAGAGCCCCGCCGCCCTGGAGAGCTACCTCAACTTCAGCGGCACCCTCGGGGGCGGCACCTTCTCCGCCGGGCTCCGCGAGCAGATCGCCATGGCCGCCGCCGGCGCCAACTCCTGCGAGTACTGCGCCGCCGCCCACACCGCCATCGGCAAGGGCGCGGGCGTCGACGGGGGTGAGCTGACCAAGTCGCTCGACGGCGAGCCGACCGACCCCAAGGCCGCCGCGGCCGTACGCCTCACCCGCATCCTCGTCGAGAAGCGTGGCTTCGCCAGCGACGAGGACATCCGGGACTTCAAGGCCGCGGGCTTCGACGACGGCCAGGTGGTCGAGCTGGTCGCCAACGTCGCGCTCAACATCTTCACCAACTACTTCAACCACGTCGCCCAGACCGACATCGACTTCCCCAAGGTCAAGGTGCCGCAACTCGCGGGGGCCTGAGACCCCCGGCCCGGCCGGACCAGACGCATCCGAGTAACTCCGACGCCGCGGGCTCATCACGAGCCCGCGGCGTTGCGCGCGCAGAAACCTCTACCCGTGTGCGGGCCCCGCCAAACTGTGCATTCGGTGAAGATCAGCCCGCGATCAGCGGCGGTCACGACGCCGGAGCTGCCCCGCCCCGACCGCGCACCCGAGCCCGAGCACCGCCAGCGTCCCCGGCGAGGGGATCGCCAGCTTGGTGACGATGTTGTCGATGAATGTGCTCTGCAGGAAGGGGTCTTCCCCGCCGCGGAACTTGATGGACGTGAACGACTCGCCCGGATCGGCGACGAAGGTCAGCGTCGTGGGCCCGTCCCAGCGCATGTCGTTGTAGCCCATCTCGCCGGTGACATGGGCGAACGGGTTGCCCGTCGCGTTGATCTCTTCGTAGATGTACATCTCGGCGATGTCCTGGTCCTCGCCGTAGTCGCCGAACTCGATGCTCACCTCGCGCATGGGCTCGGAGAAGCTCATGACGAGGTAGTCGTCCGCGACGTAGTTGAAGACCGGCGAGAGGTGCTTGTGCCCCCAGGAGTCGGGGACGTTCTCTCCCGACGAGTTCCACACGGTGAAGCGCTCACCCTCGCTGCGGAAGATGACCGCCCGGACGCCGCCGGATTCCAGGTCGAGCACGCGGTAGTCGCCGGCCCGGTTGTCTCTGTTGCCCTCGACGGACTCAAAGTCGAAGACCACGTCACCGCACACCGAGGCGGATGCCGCGCCCACCACCGAGATGCCCACCGCCATCGTCAAGGCCAGGCTGCGCATGGCAAGCCCTCCATATCGCCCCACACCGACCGCAACAGCGCGAATTCCCACCGGCTGCCTGCACGACGCGGCCCCACGTCCGATACGACCGGGCTCCCTCCCGGGTTGCCACCGAGCCTAGCAGAAGTGCTATCCCAAGTCACCCCTATTCCCGGGATTCACACAGATCCGCGATCGCCTCGCCCCGTGCCCGTCCGACGCGACCGCACCGCGCCGACCGCTTCGCTGATGGCCCGGTCCAGATCGTCGTTGACCACGAACAAATCATAAACACCGCTCTCACGTGCCGTGGCGATCTCGCGTTTGGCCTCGGCAAACCGCCGCGCAATCGCCTCTTCGCTCTCGCGCTTGCGGTGCCGGAGACGCTCGAGCAGCACGTCCTCACTCGGCGGCAGGATGAACACCGCGAAGGCCTCGGGCATCGCGGCCTTGACCTGCAGTGCCCCGTCCACGTCGATCTCGACGATTACCAGCCGGCCCCGCCGGAGCTGCTCAAAGACCCACTGCTTGGGGGTGCCGTAGCGCTTGCCGAAGACATTGGCCCACTCGAGCAGCTGCCCCTGCTCGATGAGGTCGTCAAACTCGGCGTCGCTGGCGAAGTGGTAGTCCACGCCCTCGACGTCGGCCCCGGTCTGGGCCCGGGTGGTCACCGAGACGCTGAACACGCTGTCGGCGATCGACCGCTCGACACCCCGCGTGATCGTGGTCTTGCCCACACCGCTCGGCCCGCTGATGATCAGCAGCAGGCCGTCGGCGGTATCGGTCGGTAGTCGGCGGTCGTCGTGTGTCGAGTGATCGGACATGAAGCCAGAGCGTAGACGCGGGCGCGTCGTGAGTCCGGGAACCGGCCCCACATCCGCACGAAGCCGTCGGTTTTGCCGTGTGCCCTCGACGGATGGGCGCGGTCGTGACGGCCCGCTCGCGCCGTGAGGTCCCACAACCACCGACGCCATCCGCGCCAGTCGGCAGGGTCTTTCTGACCGGCTCTGCGTGCGGCACCGGCCGTGCCGACTGTTCCGGCACAACGCTGGCCGACCACCCCAACTCGGTGCATACTTCACCGGAAGATGACGATGTCTGCCTCCGCGGCTACGGGCCGCTCCCCCTCGCAAGACACGGCACATGCGCCGTCGGTCGCGGAGGGTTTCACGCCCGTGCGTTACGAGGAGGGAGCCGTCCATGTCCAATATGCCGAGAGAACCAGAGGCCTTCGCACAGCACGTCGCCGACATGCTCCGCGACATCAAGCCCGAGTGCCAGGTCGAGCTGACCGGGCCGGGCGAGTTGCTCGTCAACGGCCGCCGACTCGACCTGCAGAACGTCTTCCGCATGGTCCTCACCGAACCCGACCGCGGCTCGGAGATCATTCGTCACTATCTGGGGCAACTCTTCGCCCCCGAAGCCGAATCGGTCTCCAGCATGGACCTCGACTTCGCACGCCCCCGCATCATGCCCCGCATCCAGCCCGTCTCGATCTTTGATCACCTCGACGAGCAGATGGTCGCCCACGTGCCCTTCGTCAACGACACCGTCGTCGTGTTCGTCACCGACCTGCCCCAGATGACCGTCAGCATCACCACCGAGCAGCTGCTCCGCTGGAATGTCGAGGTCGAAGAGGTCGAGGAGTTTGCCCTCGAGAACCTCAGCAACTACACACCCGAGCTCGAGATCCAGTTCGTCGAGAGCAAGGAGGGCGGGAGGGCCGCGATCATCAGCGAGCAGGACGGCTACGACGCCGCCCGGCTGCTGCTGCCCAGCCTCTACCGCCGCCTGGCCCCGCAGCTCAACGGCAACTTCTTCGTTGCCACGCCGGCCCGCGACATGTTCGTCGCGATCTCCGACACCCCCAACGAGTTCATGCAGCGGGTCGCCGAGCGCGTCGAGCAGGACTTCGAACGCCTCCCCTACCCCATCAGCAAGGACTTCTTCTACATGACCCTCGACGGTGCCGCGGGCAAGGTGCGAGGGCTCGCGGCCTAGGGCCCCGCGCACGCCGGGCACGCCGCCCCTCTCAACAGTCAATGCACACGCACGATCCACCCACCTCGGGTGGATCGTGTCGTTCCGTGCCCGCGCCGGGATGCCTCTATCATCCCCCCATGTCCCGCCGGCCACCGGTCACACTCTGGAAGTACGTCGCCGCCGATCTGTGGCGGCTGCTGTTGCTCACCGTCGCGGTGCTGGTCACGGTCATCGCCTTCGCCGCGGCCGTGAAGCCGCTCGCCGACGGCAAGCTCGGGCCGGTCGAGGCGATCAAGTTCATGATCCTGGCGGTGCCGCCGATGCTGGCCTACGCCCTGCCCTTCTCGGCGGGCTTCGCGGCGACGCTGGCCTACCACCGCATGGCCCAGGACAACGAGCTGCTCGCCGCCCACGCCGGGGGCATCCCCCACCGCTCGCTGCTGGCACCGGCGCTGGCCACCGGGGCGGCGCTCTTCCTCACCCTCGCGGCCCTCAACGAGTACATGATCCCCCGGTTCCTTCAGTCCATGGACCGGCTCGTCGCCCAGGACCTCACCAAGCTCATGGTCAGCTCGATCGAGCGCGGGCACGCCGTCGAGCAGAACGGCCTCATGGTGCTCGCCGACGATGTGCTCGTGCCCAACGCCGACCAGCTCGCCGCGCTCCGAACGCAGGGCGTGGACGACGCCATCGAGCTCCGCAGCGTCGTCTTCGTGGACACCGACAGGGCCGGGCAGATCAAGAACAGCCTCGTCACCTCCAAGGCCGAGGTCTATGTCGCCCCCGCACCCGCCGCCGACTCCCGCGACCAGCGCGTCGCCTCGATCATCGTCAGCGAAGGATTCGGCACCAAGGAGGACGGCACCGTCGGCTGGTACGAGCGGCTCCCCACCATCGCCCTGCCCATCCCCGACGCCTTTCACGACGACCCCAAGTTCCTCACCTGGGGCGAGCTGCGTGACCTGCGCAACCACCCCGATCGCATGGACTTCGTGCACACCCGCAGCACGGAGCTTGCCTACTACCTGGCCCGCCGTGCCACCACCGACGCCATGCACGCCGACTTCCGCGCCAGCGGCAAGACCACGCTGCAGACCCAGAGCGGCGAGCCGTTCGTCATCCGCGCCGGCGGCCTCCGCTGGGACAGGGCCGCGGAGGTCTGGGTCGTCGAGCCCCTGCCCGGCACCAACACGATCGACATCGAGTGGTGGCGGGCCGACGAGCAGGGGCGCCACCGGCGGCGCGGGCATCACCCCGATGCGCGCCGAGCAGGCGTTCCTCCGCGCCGTGATCGGCGGGCAGAACAACGCCCGGGAACTCACCATCGGGCTCGACCTCCGCAACGTCCGCATCCAGGACACCGGCGCTGAGATCGGCACCGGCGACAGCCGGTCCGTCGAACCCCGCGAGCAGTTCGTCCGCGACGGCCTGCGCCTGGCCTACGACCCGCTCACCGAGTACACCTCGATGTCCGCGCTGGAGCTTCTCGACCTCGCCGAGCCGCGGGTCAACCGGGAGATCAACCCCGACACCGTCCTGACCGCCCCGACCCACCGCCTCCGCGACGAGGTGGACAAGCTGCTCCGCGAGATCCTCTCAAAGCAGCACGAACGCTGGGCCCTCGCCTCGGCGTGCCTCATCATGGTCATCACCGGCGCCGTCATGGCCGTCAAGCTCCGCGACGCCCAGCCGCTCCATGTCTATCTCTGGAGCTTCTTCCCCGCGCTGGCCTCCATCATCACCATCATGAGCGGCCAGCAACTCACCCACAACTCCGGCGCGATCGGCCTGCTGCTGCTCTGGGCGGGTGTCGCCGGGCTCGCGGCCTTCACCTTCGGCACCTTCCTCTCGATCCGGAAACACTGACTCGTGCCGAGCCGCCGACGCCCAGATCGAACCCGGCACCGACGCGCCCGCGCCGCCACGCGCCGCGCACCCGCTCTGGGCGTCCGGCCTTGCGCTCATCCTGCTGGTCACACTCGTGAGGCTCGCGTACCTGGCGTGGTTCTGCCCCTACACGCTCATCGAGGACGAGGCCCACTACTGGGAGTGGTCGCGCCGCCTCGAGCTGTCGTACTACTCCAAGGGCCCCGGCGTGGCGTGGGCCATCCGCGCCGCGACCGAACTCTTCGGCACCTCCGCCTGGGCGGTCCGTGTGCCCGCGGTGGTCTCGGGCGCGATCGGCGCGTGGTGCGTCGCCGGCCTGGCCCGCGACGCCTGCGCCACGCACCCCCGCGCCACCCGCGCCGGGCTCTACGCCGCCACCATCTATCTCTGCATGCCCGCCTTCTGGGTGCTCGGCATCATCATCACCATCGACGGGCCCTACCTGGCCTGCTGGGCCGCGGCATGCTGGGCCGCGTGGCGGGTGCTGACCACCAACTCACCCCGCGCCTGGGCCGCCCTCGGCCTGGCGATCGCCATCGGCTTTACCTTCAAGTACACCATCCTCCTCCTCCTGCCCGGCCTCGCCCTCGCCGCCCTCCTCGCCAAACGCGACACCAAAAGAGCCCTAAGCGTCAGCGCCGGGCCCTCCCCATCCCCAGCCCCAAGCGTCAGCGCCGGGCCCTCCTCCCGCCCGACCATCACCGGACCTCTCCTCGCCCTCACCCTCGCCTCCCTCGGCCTCATCCCCGTCATCCTCTGGAACGCCCAGCACGAGTGGATCACCGTGCAGCACCTGCTCGGCCACCTCGGCGTCAAGGGCGGCGACATCGCCCCCACCCCCGGCGAGAGTTGGTCGCCCAAGTGGACGCTCGAACTGCTCGCGACCCAGATCGCCCTCGCGGGCCCGGCCATGCTGCTGGCGGTGTACTCGTTCATCTGCGCGCGCAGAGAGCGCGACGAGCACCCCGACCTCTGGCGTGCCGCGCGGTTCCTCGCCTGCTGCGGCGTGCCGGTGCTGGGGTTCTACATCCTCGTCTCGCTGCTGGCCGAGCCCGAGGGCAACTGGCCGATCGCCGCGTGGGTGAGCGCCGCGCGCGCTCGGCGCGATCGGCGTGGTGCGGGTCTTCCCCGAATACCGCCGGCGCAAAGCGGTGTGGCGCGACGCGGGCGCCGAGGGGCGCCGCCCCCACATGCACCGCGTGATGATGTGGCGGTGGACCATCGGCCTCGGTGTCATCGTCGCTCTCGGCTTCGCCCGCGCCGACTGGCTTGCCCGGGCTCCGGTCATCGGGCCGCTGGTTCCCAAGGGCCGCCTGATGTTCGGCGACACCCGGGCCGCCGACGCCGCACGCATCCTCGACGAATTGCGCGCGCAGACCGGGCTCGAGCCGGTGGTCATGGCCCAGCACTACGGCCGCACCAGCCAGCTGGCCTACTACCTGCCCGGCCAACCGACCGTGTATTGCGCAGGGGCCTATATGGAAGGCCCGCGTAAGCAGTACGACCTCTGGCCCGAGACCAACCTGGCCAACCCCGATCTCCACGCCGACCTGCTCGGCCGCCCGGCCCTGCTCGTCGGCGGCCGCTTCGAGCAGTGGACCCCCGCCTTCGATCGCGTCGAAGAGGCCGGACAGCTCGACGGTGAGCACAAGAAGGGCCGACTGATTTACCTCGGCTACGGCTACCGCGGGTTCCCGACATCGGAGGCCACGCCATGAAGCACGCCAGCCGCAAGAAGTGGATCATCGCTGCGTGCCTTGCCGCGGGCTTCGTCGCCGCCTCACTCGCCGATGTGCCCGTCTACAAGGCCATCGACCCGACGCTCGCCTCGCGCGAACGCCTCGACGGGGCGTGGTGGTATCTCGCGCTGCGGCACAGCGGCACGCTCCTGACATGGCTGCTGCTGGGCATCGGCGTACTCACCCTCGATCGGCTGCGGCGGCGGCCGGCGGATCAGCCCAAGGACCTCCCGCTCCGCGGCCCGTACATCGCCGTCTCGGCGGGGACCGCCGGCCTCGCCGCCGAGTTGGGCAAACTCATCATCTCCCGCGAGCGGCCCGCGACGATCCAGACGCTCGAGTCCGGCGTCGAGGCCCTTGTCTATCAGGGCTACCAATTCCGCGGCCTGTTCGCGGGCTTCGCCGACGGCTCGAATCTCGGCCTGCCCAGCTCCCACGCTGCGACGGCCGCCGGGGGCGCGTTCGCGCTGGCTATGGTCTGGCCGAGGCTCTGGCCCCTGGCGCTGGGGGTCAGTGTCGGGTGCGGCGTCTCCCGCCTGCTGACCGGGGCCCACTTCGTCTCCGATGTCTATGCGGGTATCGTGCTGGGGTGGCTCGTCGCGTTGTGGTTCGGCAAGGGGCTGCTAAAGCCCCGGCCCCGGCCCGACACCGCCGGCCGCGGCCAGGGAGAATCGCCCGCGTGAAGACGCTCGACCGCTACATCGCCAAGCTCTACCTGACCAACGTCGTCGCGCTGCTGGTGATCCTCGCGTGCTTTGTCGTCACGATCGACTTCGCGCTCAACGTGGACCGCTTCGTCGGCCGCGCCCAGGAGATCGCCGTCGAGCAGGGGCAGGAGCCGTCGTCGCTCCGCACCGGCGTGGTCACGGTGCTGCTGGTCGCCGACCTGTGGTGGCCCCGCCTACTCCAGTTGTTCAGCTTCGTGCTCGGGCTCATCCTGACCGGCGCGATGGGCTTCACCGTCAGCCAGCTCGTCCGCCACCGCGAGCTGATCGCCATGCTCGCTAGCGGGCAGAGCCTCTACCGCGCGGCGGTGCCGATCCTGGTCGTCGCGGCCATGCTCACGGGCGTGCAGGTGGTCAACCAGGAACTCGTCCTGCCCAGGCTGGCCCCGTTGCTGACACGTGACCAGAGCAAGGCGGGCACGCACGAACTCGGCGACGCCAGCGTGCCGCTGACCCGCGACGGGCTCGGGCGCGTCTGGCACGCCCGCTCGTTCGACGCCGACTCGGGCACCCTCACCGACATCACCGTGTGGGAGCGCGACGGGCAGGGCCGGCCCACCGCGGCTCTACACCGCCGAGGCCGCGACGTGGGCCGGCGACGGCTGGACGCTCGAGCGGGGCTTGTTCGAGCCCATCGCCGAGGTGCGTCAACCCAAGCAGCAGATTGCCCACATTGCCACCAACCTCGACCCGACCCAGCTCCGGGTTCGCCGCTTTCAGGGCTACAGCCAGAGTCTGTCGTGGAAGCAGCTCGGCGAGATGTTGCAGGCTGCGGAAGATCTCGATCCCGACTCGGCCCGCTCCAAAGCCGACATGGACCGGCTGGAACGGATCCGCTGGGGGCGCGTGTCGGTGATGGTGGCCAACCTGCTGGCGCTGGTGATCACGCTGCCGTTCTTCCTGCAGAAGACGCCGGGCAACCCGGTGCTGCGGGCGCTGCGGTGCGCACCGGTCGCGATCATCGCGCTCATGGGGGGTGTGCTCGGGTCGTCGGCACCCATACCGGGCGTTCCACCTGCGGTTGGAGTATTCCTTCCGGTGCTTGTTCTGTTGCCGATCGCGGTCGCCGCCGTCGCCTCGACCAAGTCCTGACTCCGCGGCCCAAAGAAGCACCAAGAACGCGGGTCTGGTGGCAAAGTGCCCTTCCCCGAGTCGCTCCAAGTCGTTACTATTCGTGTGGACTCCGAGACCGCTCCGGCCATGCCTCGGCGGCCCAGCCCCGCACATGCACACACCCAGATCACATCGCGGCTTCTCGCTCCTTGAGCTGCTCGTCAGCCTCGCGATCGTTGCGCTGCTTGTCGCGCTGCTGCTGCCGCTGCTCGCGCAGACGCAGCGCCTCGCGCACCGCGCCGCCTGCGCCAGCAACCTGCGCCAGATCGGGTTCGCGTGGCAGGCCTACATGAACGACAACGAGCAACTGCCCCAGCACACCGACGCGCCCGACTGGGCCTACGGCGGCGTCCGCTTCGTCGGGCCCGACCACACCGCCGTCGCCGATGCCGCACGGCCCATCAACGCCTACCTTGACACCGACCAGTCCGGCCAATCCGCCCTGGCCCTCGGCGTCTTCCGCGACGCGGCCGACCGCGGCATCACCAAGCGCGACGAGCCGCTCGAGAGCATCCTGCCCAACAGCGACGGGTGCTACGAGACCTTCGGCACCAGCTACCGCGCCAACATGTTCCTGCTCAACTCGACCGCCGCGGGCATCGACGCGCTCCGCCGCCCGCTCAAGGTCGCCGAGATCACCGCGCAGCCCAGCCGCCTGCTGCTGGTGGGCGACCCGGTCTGGTATTTCGCGATCCAGGACGCCGGCTCACCCGACTACGCCTTCGACGCCCGCTGGCACGACCCCGACTCAGCCTCGGGCAACATGGCCGCGTTCGACGGCTCGGTCCGCTGGGTCCGCTTCGGCCCGCTGCCCAACAACGACTTCACCGTCGCCCCGCGGGCGGGGTCGATGATCCGCTGAGCAGCCGCGGCCTGTCCACCACATTTTCACAGCATCCTCCGCAGCCACCCCCGGTACGCTCTGGTGTATGCCGCCCGGCACGCTCTGGATCTGGTGGATCGTGGCTGCCCTCCTCGCCTTGCTCGGTCTGGGCGGGCTCGGCATGGCGCTGTTCCGCGATCGCGCACGCGGCAGACCCCGCTGCCCGAAATGCTGGTACGGCATGGAGGGTGTGCCCGCCGACACCGATGCGCGACAACGCCACCACGTCTGCTGCCCCGAGTGCGGGCGCATCACCACCGGCGCGCGCAGGCTCCACAAGACCCGACGCCGATGGCGTTGGGCAGCGGTGTCGATCGTGCCACTGGCGGGGGCGTGGGCGTGTTGGGTCATGCCGCGGGCGGTGTTGCACGGCTGGCCGAGTGTTGTACCGACGACAGTGATCCTGCTGCTTCCGGTCGATGTGGTCGGACCAAGCTTGGACGATCTTGTGCAACGAGGAACGTTCTTGGATCGCCACGACATCGCTATCAAGCTCAATCAAGAGCTTGAAGACCGCCAAGCAGCAGGGTCGTTTTCGGACTTGGCCGATTCACTCCACGGATGGCGCCTGCGCCGCGCTCTGGGGCGATTTCACTCCGCCGAGATGCCCACGGGCGCGACGCAACTGTTCGAACGGATGTGCCGGGAGTCGGTCAGCTTCCCCTTGGGCGAGGTCCCTCTGGACATGCTCATCGCCGAGATCATTGAACAGACCGGACTCCCCTGTCGATACGCTGGCGACGAACGGTTGCGCACAGTTGACGTACTTTCCCTGAGTCAACACCAGGGCGTCATCCAAGCGCTGCAAGACTTCGCCGACGGCCCTCTATTCGAATGGGCGATCGATGATCGAGGCGTGGTGATCTATCCGTCGTGGTCGGAGACCGACTTAAGCCTCGATGGTCCCGAGTATCAGATACGCCGACTCTACGACCTGCGCGAGTGCTTCGACCGCCCAGATTCGTTCGACGCAAGCGAGTGCAGACGACTCTTGCGCAAGCTCTCACTCCCCTATCAGCCGAAGAACGCACCTCCGAAGCATATCGCTCTGTTCTGTGGGCGTTGGTTAGTCCTGCATGCAGACGCCAAGACGCATTTGCTCGTTGAGGCCACAATCGAATTGTGGGAGAGCTCGCTCCCCGACGTACCTCTCTATTCGCCACAGGGGAGAGCAACCAGCCTCACTACCGATGCCCCGCCACACACCCAGGCCGTGCTCTACAACCTGACGGATCTGTTAGATGCCCAGGAGCAACTGCTTCCTCCGAACGACGATCCGGACGGTGGCCCGTGGCCCCGCCCGCTTCGGGTCTTTGACCTCATTGAACAGTGCAGTTGGGTCGTCGACCCAGACAGTTGGTCGCACAACGCCGGGCCGGGCAGCATCGAATCGTACGGCTCTCGCTTGCTCGTCACTCAGACTCCCAAGAACCACGAAGAGATCCGCCGGTTTTTGACATCACTACGACAGCGGTCAGGCCGCGCCGAGTCGCTCGTCGCCCGGCGCGACTTCCCGTACAACTGGCCACCGTTGCGCTGGCACACGTACGATACCGCCGAGTTGTGGCAACACCCCGCCGCCGATCCCGTAGTCCTGAAGGTCTTGCTTGAGAGCAAGCTCCAGTCGCTGCTGTTGGAGGGCGACACGACGCGCCCGCTGCTCCGATCACAAGTCTGGATCGCGCCCGGCTACATCGTGATCTGCGCGAGAGATGAAGGTCACGCCGCGATAGAGTCGTGGCTGAGCGCACTGGTTGAAGACCGCGCGGCAACGACCGATTTCCTTCGAGCACTTGAATCGCCAACGCTCGACTAGCGGCGCATCCGCGTGTCAGGTGTTCTCCGCTGAAGATCCGGACTCGCTTTCATCCAACTGAGGCGTCGCATTCTCGGCGTTGTCATCCATGGGCATCGGAATCGCCTCAAGCTCCCCCCGCATCAGCCCCGCGCGCTCCAGCAGCCCCGCCTCCAACTCCTCCCGCGAAAGCGTCGACTCCAGCGAAGGCTCGAGGACGAAGTGCCACTTCTGCACGTTCTGGATCCGGGCCGGCACCATCTCGGCGAAGAGGTCAAGCGGCGCGTGCTCATAGAGCGGCGGGCTCGCCTCGGCCTCGGTCACCAGCGGCTCGAAGCCGTCCAGCTGCAGCCGCACGTCGTAGACGCCGTGATACAGAAACGACGCCTGCGTCGGTGTGCGCCCGACCTGCTGATCGTTCACCCACACCAACGCACCCGCGGGCTCGCTGGTGATCTCGATGCGGCGCTCGACGCACCCGACTCCCACCAGGCCCGCCACTCCCGCGGCCGCACACAAGATGGTCCCGATCGGTCGATGCATGCCAAGAGCGTAAAGCCCCGCCGACCTGCAGGCAAATCTCGCGTTCCCCAGCGCCTCCCGGCCCCGCCCCCGGCCCGAGCCCGTCCACTGCAAAGCGGGCACCACCCATCGGGGCGGTGCCCGTGCCACTCACGCCAGATCGAACACCAGCACCTCGCTCCGCTCCGCCCCGCCCACGATCTCGAGCGATCTCTCATCCTCCACCGCCAACCCGTCGCCCTCGGCGAGGCTCTGGCCGTTGACCGTCACGCCCCCCACCGCGACCTGCACCCACACGCCGCGGCCGTCGCCGATGGCGTGCTCGACCCGCTCGCCCGACGCCAGCACGCTGGCGTAGATCGACGCGTCCTGCCGGATCACCATCGAGCCGTCGCGCCCGTCCGGCGTCACGACCGGCCGGAGCGTGCCCGCCCGCTCGGCCTCGGCAAAGTGCCGCTGGTCGTAGCTCGGGTCGAGCCGCTTCTGCTCGGGGAAGATCCAGATCTGCAGCAGCCTGACCGGCTCGCTCTCGGAGTGGTTGAACTCCGAGTGGGTCACGCCCGAGCCGGCGCTCATCATCTGCACATCGCCCGGCCGGATGACCCCGCCGCCGCCGGTGGAGTCCTTGTGCTCGAGCGCCCCGGAGATGACGTAGGTGATGATCTCCATGTCGCGGTGCGGGTGCGTCGGGAACCCGCCGCCGGGGGCGACGCGGTCGTCGTTGATCACCCGCAGCGTGCGGAAGTGGATGTGCCGCGGGTCGTGGTACTCCCCGAAGCTGAAGGTGTGCTTGCCGTCGAGCCAGCCCAGGTCGGTCGCGCCCCGGTCGTCGGACTTTCTGATGGTCAACATGGCGTGTCCTCTCTGCAAACTCTTTGTGGGGCCGGCTTTCCCCGTCGCGGCTCGCCTGTCGAACCGCCTGAGAGCCCGCAGTCTCCAATCAGCCCTGCGAGACCCGGCCGGCACCGGTGCGATTTAGTTGTTGTAACAACTATCGAGCGGACGGGCCTATTCCGAACCCCCCAAAACCGCTCTACTCGCCCGCAGGGCCCGCCCCCGTATCGGCACCTGTACCGCCCCGGGCCTTGGTCAGCAGCCGGCTGAGCTGCGCAAGCTCCCGATCGGAGAGGTGCCCCAGCTGCTCGCGATGCAGTGCCGCGACAGGACCGTCGAGCTTGGCCAGCAGCTTCGACCCCGCCGGGGTCAGCTTGAGATTCACCGCCCGCCGGTCGGTCGGGCAGGTCACCCGCTCGACCAGCCCGTCGGTCGCCAGCCGGTCGGCCAGCCGCGTGAGATCGGGTACCGGCGTCACCATGTCCGCCTTGATCTGGTTGCACGTCCGCGGCGTCGGTGAGTGCCCCCGCAGGATCCGCAGCACGTTGTACCCCGCCGGGCTCAGCCCGTGGGGACGCAGCAGCCGCAACACCTGCGACCGGAAGATCACCGCCGTGCGCTCAATATTGAGCGCCGCCTCGATCGTCGGGTCGTCAAAGGCCCGGAGCTTGTTGAGTTCTTCGCGGAGGGAGGCCATGGGTACTTGTTGAAACAAGTATACGCGGCACACGCGGGGTCCGCACCAGCGGTCGCCGGCGTGGGCAAGCCCGCCTAGACGGCCGCCTCGTCCTTCCGCCCCGGCACATCATCGAACTCATCCCCCCGGAACAGCGACCCCAGGTACACCCGCCGCACCATCTCGTCGTTGATCAGCTCGCGGGGCGGGCCCTCGGCGAACTTCTTGCCCGAGTCGATGATGTAGGCCCGGTCGCACACGCGGAGGGTCTGCTGCACGTTGTGGTCGGTGATCAGAAACGCGATGCCCTGATCGGCGAGCTGGCGGATCTCCTTCTGCAGGTCCTCGACCGCGATCGGGTCCACGCCGCTGAAGGGCTCGTCCATCAGGATCAGCCGCGGCTCGGTCACCAGCGCGCGCGATCTCGAGCTTCCGCCGCTCGCCGCCCGAGCACGTGCGTGCCGCGTGCCTGGCCTTGTGCGAGAGCGAGAACCGCTTGAGCAGCTCGGCCGCCCGGGCCTTGCGGGCCGCCCGGCTCAGCGAGAGCGTCTCGAGGATCGCCAACAGGTTCTGCTCGCAGCTGAGCTTCTGGAAGACGCTCGGCTCCTGACTGAGGTACCCCATCCCCAGCCGCGCCCGCTTGTACATCGGCAGGTTCGTGACCTCCTGCCCGTCGAAGAACACCCGCCCGTCGTCGGCGTCGATCATGCCGATGGTCATGCGGAAGCTGGTCGTCTTGCCCGCCCCGTTGCGCCCGAGCAGGCCGACGATCTCCGCCCGCTCCACATGCAGCGACACACCGTCCACCACCGTCCGGCCGGCGTAGCTCTTCCGCAGGTTCTGGGCTTCAAGCAGGGGCATGGGGGGAGTGTACACCGCCGCGGCGGGGTGCCACTCGACGCCAAGATTTCCTGTGTGGCATGCCCACGCTTCGTGGGCATGTGCCTGGTCCTCTTCGCAGCACTCCATGCCCACGAAGCGTGGGCATGCCACACGGGCCCCGGCACCGTCCGTCCCCACCGGGCTCACTCCCGCGGCAGTGTGTTGATGTAGTTCCGCCAGGGCCCGACCAGCTCCCGCGACTGATGCGCCACCGCCCGGCACACCTGCCGGACATGGTGCACGTCGTGCGTGGCCCACGCCGCGAGCAGCTGGGCCAGCGTGACCTCGCCCAGCCCGGGGTGCACGCCCCGCAGCGTCCAATGCGCGTCGGTCAGGTGCATTGCCGCGAGGATGTCGAGATTCCCCGCCCTTGCGCCCGCAAACTCCTCGAGCAGGTCGTCGAGGGAACGGCCCGAGACGGGTGAGATGGTCGCGTCGTGCGGGAAGGGGTCGAACGGCCGGGCCGTCCCCTGGTCCAGAATGATCCGCAGCCGCGGGATCCAGTCGTCGTACTCACCGATCAGGAGGTGCCCGACCACCTCGTAGGCCGACCACGTGCCTTCGCCGTAGTTGTGGTGTGTGAGTTGGTCATCGAGCTCGGCGAGCAGTGCCGTAAGGACCGCGGGCGTGCGCTCCAGCATCGAGACAGTCCGCGACAGCGAGAATTCCATGTCGCGAGCATACCGCGGCGGCGGGAGCGTGCCCCACCGCCTCACCCGCCGAGAAAGTCACGCACGATCGCGACTTTGTCGAATCCCTCACCACACTCCGGGCAGGTACCGACACGCGGCATGCCGTCGAGGCTGTACCGGCATGTCGGGCAGAGCAGCATCATCCGCTCGATCATCGCCGACTCCACCGAGGACTCCTCCCGTGGGTAGCAGCCGTCCAACGCCTCCGGCCCGTGCCGCTGCACGATCAGGTCCACCACATCGACCGCCGATCGGCACGCCGGGCACGATCCGAGCCCGGCGTCGAGCGGCAGCCTGACGCCGCACGCCGGGCAGAGCGGCGCCTTGTCCGACCCGAGTTGCGTGAGATCGGGCTGCCAGCCGCCGTCCTCGTGGTCCGCGTCCTGGTCCGTGCTCCCGCCGCTCTTGGCGGCATGGCCGGGGGAGTCGTCCGTCTGCGCGAGGACCGCCCTCGCCTCGTCGTACTGCACGCCGTAGCAGAGCATCACGTCGTAGGACCGGGCGGCGCCGAACCACACGTTCGATCGATCGACGACCGCCGCGAGGATGCCGCGCTCGAGCAACCGGTCGCGGACCTCCTGCGCGCGCAACGGGTCGTGATGAGTGAAGACGACATTCATCGCAACGCGGCTGGCCGCCCCCCTTCGCCGTAGTGTTCATCCCCCGCGCCGGTGTGCACGCTTCAACCGGTATCACGCGGTGGTTGTTGGCATCGCCTCGCCCGCGCTGGCCCGCATGAACAGGGCCGGGCCCTTGGTGATCCGCTGCCCCGGCTTAAGCGACCACTCGCCACCCCACGCGGCTAACTCTTCGAGCGGGGCCTTGAAGCCGGAGTTGGGGTCGTCGGGGTCATTCAGCGGCGAGCAGTCCCACGCACGCCAGAGTTCGGCCATCTTGCTGGGGAGGGCGGGGAAGAGGAGGAGGGAGGCGATACGAATGGCTTCGGCGCAGCTGTACAAGATCGTGGCGAGTCGTTCGCGAACACCCTCTTCATCGATCTGTTTGGCGAGTGAGAAGGGTCGAGTGTCGTTGATGAACTGGTCGACGATTCCAGCAAGCGCGCTCCCGCAGAGAAGCGACTGATAGAGACCGAACTCCGTATGTGCCTCCGATGCGCGATCTACAAAATACCTTGCCCTTGCTGGCCACCAACCCTGAGACCGAGACTCTGATTCGCCAGCCTCCCAAACAAAATCTGGGCACAGGCTTGGGTCTGGGACTACCCCGTCAAAATATTTCTCAATCATGTTCGAGACACGGCTCGCGCAATTCCCGATGCCGTTGGCCAGGTCCGCGTTATACACCTCCACAAACTTCGCGTGCGCAAAGTCCGCGTCGTTGGCACCCAGCGGACCGTTGGTCGCGAGGAACCACCGCACCGCGTCGATCCCCATCGGCCGCGGCTCGCGCCCTTCCTTCTCGGCCTGCTTCCGCTCGGCGTCGAGCACCCAGTTGCTGTACGCCTCGAGCTGATCGATCTCGATGAAATTGCCCAGGCTCTTGGACATCTTCGTGCCCTCGGCGACGAAGTAGGCGTGCGCGTAGACCACCTCGGGCAGCTTCTTGTCCATCGCCATCAGCATCGCCGGCCACACGACGGCGTGGAACCACAGGATGTCTTTAGCCATCACGTGCACCGCAGCGGGCCAGTATCTCTCGCGGCTGCCGCCCTCAGCCTCAGCCGTACTCGGCTCGCGCTCGTTGTCCACCGCGCTCAGATAGTTGCACAGCGCCTCGATCCACACATACACCCGGTGCGACGGATCGCCCGGCATCAGGATGCCCCAGTCGGCGTCGCCCTCCTTGACCGCGCGGCTGACCGGCACGTCGTTGAGCCCCTGCTTGAGCCGGCCCAGCACCTCGTTGCGCCGGGCCTCGGGCAGGATGCGGTAGCCGCCCGGCTCGCCAGCCTCGCCCTTCCGCAGCGCTTCGTGCAGCCGCTCTTCGTACTTGCTCAGCCGGAAGAACCAGTTCTTCTCGCTTCGCTTCTCCAGCGGCTTGCCCGTCACCGGGCTCTTGTAGTCCGCCTCCTTGGCGACCGTCTCGGTCAGGTACTCCTCCTGGGACGGGTCGTACCAGCCCTCATACTCACCCTCGTAGATGTCATCAGAGTCCTTCAGCTGCGCGATGTAGGCCGCCGCCCGGGCCTTGTGCCGCTCCTGGCTGGTCCGCATGAAGTCGTCGGCGTGGATCGACATCAGGTCGAACGCCTTCTGGAACTCGGCCGCGTTGATGTCGGCCCACTCCTGCGGCGTGTGCCCCCGCTCCCGGGCCGTCGTCACCACCTTCTCGGCGTGCTCGTCGGTCCCGGTCAGGAAGAAGACGTCCCGCCCCAGCAGCCGGGCAAACCGGGCGGCCACATCGGCCACGGTGGTGGTGTAGCAGTGCCCGATGTGCGGCCGGTCGTTGACGTAGTAGATCGGCGTCGTGATGTAGTAAGGCTTCTTCTCGGTGGACATGGCGGGAGTGTAGGGGCGGGCGATACCTTCGCCGAGTGTTCACAGGCCCGCCGTTGCCCGCGTCTGCCGGGCGCGGTAGAACCCTCGGATGGACACCGCCACCTCCCGCCGCTCTCTGCTGGCCGCCGGCTCGCTCGCCCTCATGCCCGGACTGGTCCCGGGTCTGACCGGCTCCCGGGCGGCTGCGGACACCCTCGCCGGCCGCTCGCTCACCTGGCGGGGCCGGGCCGCGGAGCCCGCCATCCGCCTGGCCACGCTCACCGACATCCATTACGCCGACGCCGACCCCCGCGGCAACCGCTACTACCGCGACTCGATCCCCAAGGTCGCCAAGGCCATCGGGGCCATCAACGAGTCGGCCGTCGCCTCGCCGCTGGCCTTCACCGCCGTGCTCGGCGACCTCATTGACTCCCGCGACACCCCCATCGAGGAGGGCGGGCTCGAGCAGGAGATCGGCTACCTCAAGACGATCGAGTCCCACCTGGCCACGCTCAACACCGACCGCCACTACGTCTTCGGCAACCACTGCATCCACACACTGACCAAGGACGAGTTCGCCGAGCACTCGGCCGCGAGGGCCTCGTTCTACTCCTTCGACCGCCCCTTCACCCGCGGCACCGGCTCGCTGCACGTCGTCGTGCTGGACGCGTGCTTTACCTCCGACGGCACGCCCTACGGCCGGCGCAACTTCCACTGGACCGACGCCAACATCCCCGACCACGAGCTCCGCTGGCTCAAGGCCGACCTCGAGGCCACCAACTCCCCCACGATCGTCCTCACCCACCAACGCCTGGACGGCGAGGGAAACACGACTATCCGCAACGCCCCGGCCGCCCGGGAAATCCTGCAGGAGTCCGGCAAGGTGCTCGGGGTGATCCAGGGCCACCACCACGAGAACAGCCTCAGCGTGATCGAGGGCATCCCGTATCTCGTGATGCGGGCGGTGGTTGAGGGTCCGGGCGTCGAGAATCACGCCTTCGGGCTCGTCGAGGTCCACGCCGACCACTCGCTGCTAGTGCACGGCTTCGGGACGCAGGCAAACCACGAGTTTGCGCGGGCCAGCAGGTAGCAGCAGGCGGCGAACCTCACGCCGCGGTTTGGCCCCGGGCCCCGGCCCCGATACCCTACCGGTCTGCCCACGAAGAGGAACCGGGGCCCGCGGCGGCTGTTGGTCCTCCGATGCACCCCGGAATCCGCCTCCTATGGAGAGAGCCGAGTTCGAGACACTCGCCCTGGAACACCTCGACTCGGTGTACCGGCTCGCCCTGCGCCTCACCCGGAACGGCGAGCGGGCCGAGGACCTCGTGCAGGACACCTTCGCGAGGGCCCTGCGGCCGCAGACCGTCGAGCGGTTTGATCCGACCGCCGCCCGGCCGGGCTCGTCGGCCAGCGAGGGCATGCGGGCGTGGCTCTTCACGATCTGCCACAACCTTTTCTATTCACAGATCAAGCGGGCGGCCAAGGCCCCGACGGCGGTGGAGGAGTTCTTCACCGAGTCGGCCGACACCCGCCTGCCCGACGAGCCGCCCCCGGCCTGGAACCAGGCCAGCTTTGACTGGGAGCAGGTGGACGGCCGCCTCCGCAAGATCGTCGAAGAGCTCAAGGACGAATACCGCGAGATCCTGCTGATGTGGGGGGTGGACGGCCTGAAGTACCGCGAGATCGGCGAGATTCTGGGTATTCCGATCGGGACGGTGATGAGCCGACTTCACCGGGCCCGCAAGATCGTCGCGGACCGCCTGATGGAAGACCCGGGTGTGGCCGATGATCTCGGTCTGGGCACCCGCGGCCAGAGCGAGGCCAAATCGGCCCCGGGGGGCGATGAGGTCTGATTTGCGTAAATCTGGAGAAGACTGCCCCCCTGTGCGGGCAGAAACAGCACCACACCCGACCCAAAAGCACCACCGGGGTCCTCCGGCGGGAACATCGAGCGACACAGCAGAGTTAGGTTGATGACGATGGAACACGAAGGGAACAACCCGGCCTCGATCGCGACGCTCCTCCGGCTCGCAGCCGACGGCGAGCTCTCCGAGCAGCAGGAAGCGGAACTGCGCGCGCACCTCGAGGCCCACCCCGAGGACCGGGCCCGCGTCGAGTTCGACAAGAAGCTCCGCGACGCCTGCGGCTGCGCCTGTGCGCCCGACTGTTGCGCCCCGGAGAGCCTCCGCACGCGGGTGCTCGCCTGCTGCGCAGACGCTGCGGCCGGCGGTGCTCAGGACCCTCAGCTCGCCGATCGCCTGGCGGCCCGGGCTGAAGAGACCCGCGACCGCGGGTTCTGGTCGGGGCGGGCGATCGCCCGTTTCGGCACCATCGCGGCCGTGATCGCGCTGGTCGGTCTGGTCAGCTACATGGTCGGCCGTTCCACGCCGCCTGGCGGCCCGCAGGGACAGCCCACCATCCGCACGGTCGAGGAGCGGATCTCCAACTTCGTCCGTACCGAGCACAACCGGTGCGAGAAGAGCTCGCCCGAGATCGGCAAGAAGTTCACCATCACCGACCCCCGCGAGCTCCCGGCGGCCTTTGAGTCGATGATCGGGCAGCCGTTCTCGCTGGCGTGCGTGCTGGACGCCGACGCCCACGGGCTGCGGTTTGTGGACGCCGGGCGGTGCTACCCGCCCGGGGGCGACGCCATCCACGTTCGCTTCGTCACCGAAGACGAGGACGCGAGCCCGGTGAGCCTGTGGATCCAGAAAGACGACGACTCGCTGCCGATGGAGGACGGCGTCACCTACACCGCCGGCGAGGGGTGCGACTGCGTCCGTTTCTGGCGTGTGGACGGTGTCCGCTACGTGCTGATCTCGTCGCAGGAGCAGGCCGGCCCATTTGCCAGCCTCGCCCTGCACTCGCCCGAGACCGTCCGGCCCTTCTGATCCCGTCCCTCTGATCCGGCCCGGCGTTCCCGACCCCATCCGAGGATCTCGCAGAACCCGGACGGGCTTGGTTGCGTCTGACTGCTATCCCTGCCGATAGAATGTCCCGGGAGTTCAACGATGACACACCAACACGTCCGATATCTCCGCACCCTCGGCCTGCTGCTGGCGGCGGGGCTTGTTCCCGCGGCTTCGGCGCAGAACGCGGTCGGCAACGGCCGCGCTCTGGACAACCGGCTGCAGGTGATCCACCCCGGCGCGCCGGCGGGCATCACCAACTCCTTCTCCCGCGAGTTGATCTTCCGCGAAGCGATCGTCACCGGCAACGCGCCGGGCGGCTTCTCCTTCCGCGGCGAGACTCTCCCGAGCGCCTTTGAGTTTCGCGGCGAACTGGGCGAGGACGCCCTGTTCGCGTACCGACGCGACAGCCTGTACTCGGGCCTCTCCAACCGGGGTATCCGGGGCACCGAGGCGTTGCAGTACCAGTTCGCCCTCTCGGTGGGCGGACAGATCCCGCAGTCGCTGGCCGGGCCAATCTCGTTCGGCCGGGCCGGGGCCGTCGAGCGAGGCCCGGACCCCACCAGGCCGTTCGATCGCGATCTGACGCAGCCGGCGCAGGGCATCCGCCACGCCAACCCCACCGACGAAGAGTTGATGATGGACGCGGTCGATCTCAGTTCGCCGCTGGTGCAGCCGGTGCGCTCGGTGTCGAGCTTCACCGCCAACCGGGGCCTGCAGCCCACGCTGGTGGGGATCATGCAGAACCGCCAGACGCAGCAGACCTCGGGGCAGACCGCCTCGCCGCTGCTGGGCGTGCAGATCGTGCCCGTGGACACCCTCCGCAACCCCGACCCCTTCCGAGCCAATACCGCCAACACCAACCGGGTGAACCCGGGCAGTGCCAATCCCGGCCTGGTCGCACCCACGCAGGGGCAGCCGGCACCACTCTCGACCGACGGCACCGGGCCGCAGGCGCGCACGGCCTACGACGACATGATGGACCGGTTCCGCTCGGCCTCCGGTGCTGCGGATCCCAACGCCGCCCCGCCGGCGGGCACGACGCCGGACTGGGCGCGTGATCTGATCGACCTCCGGCGGACGCTCCGCGGGCTGCCCTCCTCGACGGCCACGGCGATGGGGCTGACGCCCGAGGCCGCGGCCGATCCGGACGAGATCGCCTCGGCTGCCGGGCGGCGCGACGACCCCTTGCTGAGGCCCGCGACCGATCCGGACGCGGTGCCCACGTTCGACGCCGAGGTGCTCCGCCGCGTGCGTGAGGCGGGGGGGATGGCCAACACGCTTATCGCGGCCGACATCCCGAATCTGGACATGTACACCGCGCACATGCAGAGCGGTGAGCAACTGCTGTCCCAGAAGCGCTATTTCGACGCCGAGGAGCGCTTCATCAGCGCCATGAGCTCCCGCCCGGGAGATGTCAACGCCCAGATCGGGCGCACGCACGCCCAGATCGGGGCCGGGCTGTACCTCTCCGCGGCGCTCAACGTCCGCCAGTTGCTTATCACCAACCCCGAGATCAGCGGGATGCGGTTTGCGCCGAAGCTGCTGCCGGAACAGGCCAGGCTCGACGAGATCCTCCCCGCCCTCCGCGACGGGCTCACGAGCCTGACCAGCGGTTCGGACAGCGGCCTGCTTCTGGCCTATCTCGGGCACCAGCTCGATCGGCCCCAGGACATCCGCGAGGGTCTCGCGGCTCTGCGTGAGCACGGCGACGAGGCCGAGCAGCGGCTCGCCGATCTTCTTCAGGGCGTCTGGTTGGATGCGGCGGCCCCGACCGGGGATGATTCCCCGGCCGACGACGGCTGACCGCCCGCCATGCACAACCCAGACGCCCCCGCCATCCCTGCCGCTATCGACTCCCCGCTGACACTGCGCGACTTCCTGACCGATGGTTCGCTGGCCCGACTGTGCACCGAACTCGGCCGCATCGCCGGGACCACCATCGAGCTGCGCGACGAGCCGCGACCGCCTCATCACCGCCGACGATGGCGGCTGGCGCATCGGTGAGCCCGGAGACGGGCTGGTGGCAGCCGACCGCGTCTGCACCGAGCCGCTGGTGGTCGGCGGCACGCGCATCGGGGCGATCGTCGCCGGGCCGGGCGTCACGCCGCTCGACCGGCTCCTGCCGCTGATCGCCCAGACCGCCGTCGAGTGGTGCCACGGCTTCCTCGAGCTGCGTCACGCGGTGGACGAGCTGGGCGTGCTGATCGAGCTGTCGTCGCTGCTGGTCGGGGTGGAGGATGTATCCCGCGTGGTCGAGCGCGCGCTCGATTCGGTGCTGCGGGTGCTCGCGGCTCAACGCCGGGTCGGTCGTGCTGCTGCCGGAGGACACCGACGGCGTGATCTCCGACGACGAGGCCGACCTGCGTCTCGCGGCATCGCGAGGTCTGAGCGACGCGTGGCTGATCAACCCCGAGAGCCTGAGCCGCGGACGCGTGTTCGACCAGCTCGCGGCTCGACGGCGAGGTCGTCGCGATCGAGGACCTCTGGCTCGACCCGCGCGTGCGCAACGACGAGCAGGTCCGCACCGAGGGCGTGCGGAGCTTCATGTGCGGGGCTGGTGTTTCGCGGCAAGCCGATCGGCGTGATGCGGGTCTACTCGCACGCGCCCAGGGTCTTCAGCGAGCTGGACAAGCGGCTGCTCCGCTCGATCGCCCAGCAGGCCGCGGCGGCGGTGCAGCAGTCCAAGCTCATCCGCGACCGCAGGCGCGACCGCGAGATGGAGCGCCAGCTCCGGCTCGCGGCCAACATCCAGCGACGGATGCTGCCTCGGGTCGTGCCGGATCATCCCCTGTACGACATCGCCGTGCACTACGAGCCCAGCTTCGAGGTCGGCGGCGATTTTTATGACCTTTTCGAGGTGGGCGGCCGGCTGGCGATCGCGGTCGGCGACGTTGTCGGCAAGGGCGTTCCCGCGGCGATGCTCATGTCGCTGGTCCGCACCAGCTTCCGGGCGCACGCCGAGGGCGGCGGGTCACCCGCCGAGGTGCTCTCACGCGTCAACCGCGACCTGGTGCGCGACTCGCTCGACAGCGAGTTTGCGACGATGTGGTTCGGCCTGCTCGACCCGGCCGACGGCTCGCTGGCGTGCGCGGGCGCGGGGCACGAGCCCCCGATGCTCGTCCGGGCGGCGGGCGGGTGCGACGAGCTGGCGATCGGCGGGCTCGTCGTGGGCATCGACGCCGACGCGGCGTACGAGGTGCAGCACGCCACGCTCGCGCCGGGCGATGCGCTCGTGGCCTACACCGACGGCGCGACGGATGTGATGAGCTTCGGCGGGCAGCGGTTCGGCAAGCAGAGGCTGCTGGCCATGCTCACGCAGCTCAGTGAACACTCGGGCTCGAGCAGCGCCTACGACGTGCTCGGCGGCATCCTCCGCGAGCTCCGCCAGTTCGGCGGGCTCACGGTGCGTCAGGACGACTCGACCATCGTCGTCGTCCGCCGGACCTGACGCCGGGTTATCCCGCGCTCTTCTCGGTCTCAGGTTCGGGCGCGTGCTCGGCCTTGGCCTTGGCTTTCGCGCCCGCCCGCATCTGCAGCAGTTCCACGAAGATCGAGAAGGCCATGGCCGCGTAGACGTAGCCGCGGGGCAGGTGCTGCCCGAGCCCGTCGGCGGTCAGCAGAACGCCGATGAGCACGAGGAACGCCAGTGCCAGCAGCTTGAGCGACGGGTGCTTCTCGATGAACGCCGAGATCGGGCCGGCGAAGATGAGCATGATGACGATCGCGACCGTCACGGCGGTGATCATGATCGGGATGTTCTGTGTCATGCCGACGGCGGTGATGACCGAGTCGAGCGAGAAGATCAGGTCCATCGCGACGATCTGCGAGACGACGATGCCGAAGCTGGCGTACGCCCGCTTCTCGACGCGCCCGGTGTGGTCGCCCTCGACGGCGTGGTAGATCTCGATGGTCGCCTTGGTCAGCAGGAACAGCCCGCCGCCGAGGAGGATGAGATCTCGCCCGCTGAAGGCGTGATCGACGACCGGTAGTGTGAACAGCGGTTTGGTCAGCTGCATCATCCACCCGATCGCCAAGAGGAGCAGCACGCGGGCCACCAGCGCCAGCCCGAGGCCGATCCGCCGGGCCACCTTCTGCTGCTTGGGGTCGAGCTTGTTGGTCAGGATCGCCAGGAAGACGATGTTGTCGATGCCGAGCACGACCTCGAGCAGCGTCAGCGTCGCCAGCGCGCCGAGACCTGCCAAAGAGAAGAACGCGACCGGGTCCACCGGGCCGTGACCGACCGCGGCGTGGGCGAGCGTGAAGAAATCCATGCGCTACTCCTGTGCCAGTTGCACGGTGGCGATGACCGCGAAGTGGTCCGAAGGATACCGCCCCTCGCGGCTGGTCCTGTCGATCGACGCGTCGATGACCGCAACGCCCGGCGAGACCAGCACGTGGTCGATCTTCTCGCCGGTCGTCGCCCCGGGCCGAAATCCGCTGAACGTGCCGACCTCTTCGGCGTCGGGGTGGATCGCCCGGAAGGTGTCTACGAGCGCGGGCGATGCGGGCGGGGTGTGATCGGGCCACGCCTCGGCGCTGCTTGCGCGCGCAAGCTCGCCGCGGAGGTACCGCACCGCTGGGTTGCTCTCGCCCGCGTTGAGGTCGCCCATGACCACCACGGGCTCGTCGGGGTGGGCGCGGCCTTCGATCCGTGCGGCGATGAGCTCGGCCGCCCTCTCGCGGGACGGCTGGCTCCGGTGGTCCATGTGGACGTTGTAGACGTAGAGCCCGTCGCCTGAGGTCTTGTCGATGAGCCGGGCCCACGTGCAGACGCGGGTGATGCCGTTGCCCCAGTGGGTGGACGCCACGACGTCGGGCGTGTCGCTCAGCCAGAACGTGCCGCAGGAGTCGATGGTGAACCGCGAGGTCTTGACGAGGATCGGGGCGTACTCGCCCCGAGTTGCGCCGTCGTCGCGTCCGGCCCCGATCTCGACATAGCCCGGCAGGGCCTCGCCGATCTGGTCGAGCTGGAAGCGCAGCGCCTCCTGCAGCCCGACCACGTCGCCGTCGAGTTCGGCGAGCAGGTCGGTGACCATCTCCCGCCGGTGGGGCCAGGCGTTCTCTTTGTCGTCGGCGGTGCCGTAGCGGATGTTGAAGCTGACGAGTTCGACCGGCTCGCCGGCGGCGGCCGGGGTGTGCGCGAGCACAAGACCGAGGCAGATCGTCAACAACCGGACCCAGATATCCCGCATGGCTCGTCCTTCCTGTTCGGTCGCGAATCCGCAAACCCCGGTTCTCACCCCGCCGTACGATCCCGGCGATTCCGGCTCGTGCCGGCGCGTGTCGCGGTGCGGAGGCGTGCATGGACTGGCAGATGGTACTCGTGGCGGCGGCCCTGGTCGGCATGCTGGGGTTGCTGGCGACCGGCCGGTTCGGCACCGACATCGTGATGATGGGCGTGCTCGCGCTGTTTCTGGTGACGCGGATCGTCACGCCGGAGCAGGCGTTCGCCGGGTTCTCGAACACGGGTCTGCTGACGGTGGCGTTCCTGTACATCGTGGCGACCGGGCTGCAGGAGACGGGCGCGATGGGCCTGCTGACCCATCGGTTCCTCGGCAGGCCCGGCTCGACGCTGGAGGCCCAGGCCCGGATCGCGCTGCCGGTCGCCGGCATGAGCGCGGTGCTGAACAACACGCCGATCGTGGCGATGTTCCTGCCGGTCATCCGCGATCTGTCGCGGCGGACGCGGATCCCCGCGAGCCAGCTCTTCATGCCGCTCTCTTTCGCGGCGATCCTCGGCGGGTGCTGCACGCTGATCGGCACGAGCACCAACCTCGTCGTCTACTCGCTGATCAGTGCCCACAACACCAGCCACCCCGATGCCCAGCTCGAGAACTTCAGCTTGTGGAGCCTCACGCCGATCGGCCTGCCGGTCGCGGTCGTCGGCATGGTGTACATCTTCCTGCTCGGGCGGAGGTTGCTGCGGGACCGCGACGCCGACACCGTTCACGGCAGCGATCTGCGGGAGTATGTCACGGCGATGCGCGCGCAGGCCGGCTCGGCGGTCGTCGGCAAGACGATCGAGCAGGCCGGGCTCCGCCACCTGCCCGGGCTGTTTCTGACGCGGATCGACCGCGAGACCGAGACGGTGCTCGCGGTTTCTCCCGACGAGGTGGTCCGCGAGGGCGACGTGCTGGTCTTTGCCGGTGCGCTGGACTCGGTGGTGGATCTGCAGAAGATCAGGGGCCTCACGCCCGTCGCCGACGACGCGGCCGTCGAGCACTACCGGCCCAAGATGCGGCTCATGGAGGCGGTGATCAGCCGGGCTTCGCCGCTGGTCGGTCGGACGATCCGCGGGGCGGAGATCCGCACGCGGTATGGCGCGGCGGTAGTGGCGGTCCACCGTCTCGGCCACCCGCTCAAGGGCCGCCTGGGCGACATCGTGCTGCGGGAGGGCGACACGCTGCTGCTCGAGGCCGAGCCGGGCTTTGCGAAGCGCTTCCGCACCTCGGCGTCGTTCCACCTAGTCAATGCGCTGGAGGGATCGGCCACGCCGCGGCACGAGCGGGCGTGGATCGCCATCGCCATCCTCATCGGGCTGATCGCGCTGATGTCGTCGGGCACGCTGCCGATCATCGGCGACCTGCCCGAGGTGGTCGTGGCGATGGTCGCGGCCGGGGCGATGATCCTCTTCCGCTGCTGCACCGGGCCGCAGGCTCGGGCGGGGATCGAGTGGCCGGTCCTGCTGGTGATCGGGACTGCGTTCGGCATCGGCAAGGCGATGGAGACCTCGGGGCTCGCGGCGGCGGCGGCCCAGGGCGTGGCGATGGTCGCGGGCAACTTCGGCCCGGCGGCGTTGCTCACGACGATCTATCTGGTCACGCTGGGCTTTACGATCCTGATCTCCAACAACGCTGCGGCTGCGCTGATGTTCCCCGTCGCCCTCGGCGTGGCGATGTCCGGGGACCTGCCGTTCATGCCCTTCGCCCTGGCGGTGGCGTTCGGCGCCAGCCTCGAGTTCATGACCCCGCTGGGCTATCAGACCAATCTCATGGTGATGGGGCCGGGCGGGTACCGGTACGCCGACTTCCTGCGCTTCGGCGGGCCGCTGACGCTGCTCGCGGCTGTCGTGGCCATCGGCGGGATCTGCTTCCGGTACGGGCTGGGGTTCTGATCGGGGCCGATCCTGCCCGTTGTCGCCACACTCGCTGCGACTGTCGGCCCGATCTGGCCGATTCTCCCCGGGGCCGGCCCCCCGGCCGGGTCCGCCCGCGTCGGGTACCGTGCCGCATTGGGAGAACCACCGATTGCCCTGGGAGACTTGGTACACCCTGATCGTCGTCGTGCTGCTGGTGGGAGCCATGGTCTCCAACCGGGTCGGCACCGATACGGCCATGCTGGGGGCCCTCACGCTGCTGATGGTGGCGGGCATCGTCGAGCCGGCCAAGGCGGTCGCGGGGTTTGCTGATCCGTCGGTGCTGATGATCGCGGCGCTGTTCGTGGTGGCGTGTGGCCTGAGCGAGACGGGGGCGACGGCGGCTCTGGCTCACAAGCTGCTGGGCAGGCCCAACAACGGCATCAGCGCCCGATTCCGGCTGATGATCCCGGTGGCGGCGATGTCGGCGTTCATGAACAATACGCCGATCGTCGCGATGTACCTGCCGATCGTGCACGACTGGGCCCGCAAGCTGCGCCTGAGCCCGAGCCGGCTGTACATGCCGCTGTCGTTCGCGGCGATCATGGGCGGGGCGTGCACGCTGATCGGCACGAGCACCAACATCGCGGTCAACCAGTTGTATCTCAACGCCTTCGACGCCGACGGCGACCGCCTCATCGAGACCTTCGGGCTGGCGCGGCCCTCGGCGGCCATGCAGTTCTGGTGGATCGCCATCATCGGCCTGCCGACGACGATCGTCGGCATCGTGTTCGTCTCGATCGGGGCCAAGTGGTTCCTGCCCGAGCGGGTGCCGCCCGATTCCGGCGAGGTCGAACGCCGCCGCTACACGCTCGAGATGATGGTCGAGGCCGGCAGCCCGATCGTCGGCAAGAGCGTCGAGCAGGCCGGCCTGCGCCACCTGCCCGGGCTCTTCCTGACCGAGATCGCCCGCGACGGGAACCTGATCCAGGCCGTGGGCCCGGAGGAGATCCTCGAGGCGGGCGATGTGCTGCTGTTTGTCGGGGTGGTCGATTCGGTCGCGGACCTGCTCAAGATCCGCGGCCTCGTGCCCGCCACCGATCAGGTCAAGAAGGTCGAGACCGACCGCCACACCCGCACGCTGGTCGAGGCGGTGGTGAGCCACTCCTCGCCGCTGGTCCGGCGGACGGTCCGGCAGAGCCAGTTCCGCACCCGCTACAACGCGGCGATCATCGCGGTGCACCGGGGCGGCGAGCGCGTCGGGGGCAAGGTCGGCGACATCGTGCTGCAGCCGGGCGACACGCTGCTGCTCTCGACCCACGCGGGTTTCGTCCCGGCCCACCGCAACAGCGACCACTTCTACCTCTGCTCGAGCGTCGAGGGCGCCCGCGAGGTTTTCCACGAGCGTGCCCGGCTGTCTCTGGGCATCATGGCTCTGCTGGTGGTGCTGATGACAGCGCCGACGGCCAAGATCTTCACGGGGCTAAACGCCCGCTACGGGCTCGACCTGCCGCCCAACGGCATCCCGCCGCTGGTGGCGGCGTTTGTCTGCGCGACGCTCATGGTCTGGACCCGTTGCTGCACGGGCACGACGGCGCGTCGGAGCATCAACTGGCAGGTGCTGATCGTGATCGGGGCGGCGATCGGCGTGGGCAAGGCCATGGACGCCAGTGGTGCGGCCCGGGCGATCGCCGATGCGCTCTTTGCCGCCGCCGGAGGGCTGGGGCCGCGGGGCCTGCTGTTTAGCTTCAGCCTGCTGACGGCGGTGCTCTGCCAGATGGTGACCAACAAGGGTGCGGCCGTGCTGATGTTCCCCATCGCGATGGCCCTGGCTGCGGAGGGCAACGGCGGGGCGGGGCTCAATCCGGAGCCTTTCATCCTGACGCTGATGGCCTCGGCGGCGAGCAGCTACATGACCCCGGTGGGGTTTGTGACCAACCTGATGGTCTACGGCCCGGGGGGATACCGGTTTACCGACTACTTCCGCCTGGGCATCCCCCTGACGCTGTTGGTGGCCACCTTGTGCGCGATCATCGCCCCGATGGCCTTCCCGTTCCAAGGCCACCTCTGACAGGGCTTTCCGCGCCGGTTCGTCGGCAGGAGGCGAACCCGGACACGGCCCGGGCCGATACAGGTACACTCCGGGCCGCGTCGTGCGGCACGGGGTCCGAGAACGCGACGGCGACCGACGGGATGTGACGGAAGGGACGCACGCCAGTGAAGGTGCTCGTGACGGGTGGTTCGGGGTTCATCGGCTCGTATTTCGTCGAGCGGCTGGCGGACGAGGGCCGCGAGCTTGTCATTCTCGACCTCATCGACCCGCCCGACTGGTACCCCAACCACACCTACATCAAGGGCGACGTCCGCGACCCCGCCGCCGTGAAGCGCGCTCGCCGGGTGCGACCGCGTCGTCCACCTGGCCGCGGCCCACCACGACTTCGGCATCGAGCACGACACCTACTACTCGGTCAACGAGTTCGGGACCAAGGTCGTCTGCGACGCCATGGACCAGCTCGGCGTCCGGGACATCACGTTCTACTCCACCGTCGCGACCTATGGCGATGCCCCGGAGCCCCACCACGAAGAGGCCCCCACCAAGCCCAACTCCCCCTACGGCGGCAGCAAGCTCAAGGGCGAAGAGGTCCTCAAGGCGTGGACCGACCAGGGCGACGGGCGGCGGGCGCTGGTCATCCGCCCCACCGTCACCTTCGGCGTGCGCAACTTCGCGAACATGTACTCGCTGATCCGCCAAGTGGCCAGCGGCAAGTATCTCGAGTTCGGCCCCGGCGAGAACATCAAGAGTCTCAGCTATGTCGAGAACATCGTGGACGCGACGCTCTTCCTGCTGGAGAAGCCGGTTGGCGACGCCAGCGCCGACAGCAAGAGCGAACTGAAGCCTTTCGAAATCTTCAACTACATCGACAAGCCCGACCTGACCAGCAAGCAGATCTCGCACGCGGTGTTCAGGTCGCTGGGCAAGAAGCCGCCGGGCTTTGTCCTGCCGCTGTGGGTGGGGCTGGTGCTGGCGATCCCCTTCGACATCGTGATCGCCCTGACCGGCAAGAACCTGCCGATCTCGAGCGCACGGCTCAAGAAGCTGTTCCACACGCAGACCAAGTTTGAGGCCGACAAGCTGGCCGCGGCCGGCTACACCCCGCGCGTGCCGCTGACCGAGGGCATCGACCGGATGGTCAAGTGGTATCAGGCCTCGGGCGGCACCCAGACCGCCGAGTGGCACCAGCCGCCGAAGGACGTGGTGATCGTGGCGGAGGGGTAGTCGCTCGGACTCAACGAGCTGGGTTACCCACGAACTGGGTCACGAACGAGCCCGGACATCAGCGAACCCAGAGCACCGGTTCGGGTTGCTCCGCCCGCGACCAGCCGCCCGCGTTTCCCGAGCTTGCGCTCGGGGCTCGTCAGGCTCGACGCGAGGTCCGAGTAGACTGCCCCCATGCTCTTTTACGGCTTGCTCAGCCTGTTCCTCCCGGCGATCTTTCTGGTCGTCATCGTGTGGGCGGGGGTCACGGTGCTGCGGGCGGTCACGTTGCCCCGAAAGGCCTCGCGGTTCTCCGCGTGCGGCAGCTGCGGCTACGCCGTCGCCGAGCTCGACTCGCTGGTGTGCCCCGAGTGCGGGAACGACCTGCGGCAGAGCGGGATCGTCACGCCCCGGATCGAGATGATCCGCCGCGGCTCGCTGACCACCGCGATCCTCGCGTGGACCTTCCTGTGCGGGACCGGCGGCTACTTCCTGTTCTCGTTCGTGGTCCTCTCGGTGCTCTTCCGCTCCGGCTTCAACGTCGCGGCCAGCACCAACTCGTGGCAGCAGCAGCTCACCCCGGCCTCCGGCACCTACCAGTCGGTCACGGTGGTCTATGAAAGCGACTTCCGATCGCTGACCGATGTCGTTGATATCGAGCTCGTGCTGGCCGACGGCACCACCCGCACACTCACGCTCGACCCGACGACCGAGCGGGTCGAGGGCGAAGACTCTCAGCTCACCGACTGGAGCGGCGACACACTCGAGGCTTGGTATGCCGAGGGCGGGCTCGACATCACCGACCCCGCCCTCGCGGCCGAGGCTGCGGAGGTTGGCAGGTACGTCGATCTGCTGCTCATGTCCCCCAGCACGGGCTCGACCAGCACCTTCAACCACCACACACCCAACCTGACGCTCGGTACCACCGCCGCCTCGGTGCAGTCGGCCGCGAGCATGAGCCGCGCCGGGCTCGCCGTGATCGCGGCGATCGTCGTGTCCGCGCTGGTGTACGTGGTCGGTGTGGTGTGGATCGTCCTGCGGCGGCGGAAGCTGCTGCGGAGCGTGGACAAGGCCGAGGTCGAGTCACTCGCTGCGTGATGCGCCGACCAACTCCCCCACCGTTCCCCACCGGAAATCACTCAGCAGGCTCGCAAACCGCGCCTCGCACCGGCCGAGGCTGTTGTAGTGCCGGAAGGCGTGGCTCTTCTTGAGACCCGTCATGCGGGGCTGGCCGGGGTCGATTTCCCACGGGTGGATGTAGAAGACGTACGGCCCGCCACCGCGAAGGATCTTCGACACGCCGCGCTTGAAGACCGGGTAGGGGATCAGCCGGAAGTAGCCGCCGCCGCCCCACGGCACGCCCTTCTTGCCGAGTTGCAGCGTCGAGACGCAGACCTCTTTGAACCCGGGCCTGATCTCGACGATCGGCTCGCCCGCGTCCATGCCGCTGAGCTTGCCGTAGCGGTCGTGGGCGACGGTCGGGAAGGCGGAGCTGTCGTAGGTGAAGCCCTCTTCCTGGAGGATGTCGATCGCCCAGTCGGTGATGGAGAAGCTGGGTGCGCGGTAGCCGCGGATCTGTGCGCCGGTGAGGTCCTCCACCAGCGCCTTGGCCCGGCGGATGTCCTCACGAAACTCCTCGTGCGAGAGCGAGTAGATCAGGTCGTGCCCGTAGCCGTGGCTGGCGATCTCGTGCCCGGCGTCGGCGATGCGCTTGATGAGCGCGGGACACTTGTCGGCCACCCAGCCGAGTATGAAGCACGTGCACGTCACGCCCCGCTCGGCCATCAGCTCAAGCATGCGGTCGGTGTTGCGCTCGACCCGCAGCTCGCGCTCGTCCCAGGTGTCGCGCGCCACCACGCCCTTGAGGTTCTCGACCTGGAACCAATCCTCGACGTCGATCGACATCGCCGCCTTGGCGTCCTTCGGGTTGGTGGAGGTAGTCTTGGCCATGCAGCGTGATTCTAGAGCATCCGGTGTCCGCGCTTGCGGAACGCGCGGACATCCTTCGGCTTCGGGAAACTGAAATACCTCTTGCCCGTCATGTCCAGCGGCGTGGCGACAACTTCCCCCGACGCGAACCGCTCGAGCACCTCGAGCATGAGCCGCGCGCTCTCCTGCTTGGTGCCGACGATCACCCGGTCGAGGCTGTCACGCTCCCGCAGCGGGAACTCGCGGACCTGCACGATGCCGCCGGCGTCGAGTTTCTCGACCATCTCGTGAACCGTCAGCGTCGCGGCCTGCTCGCCATGAAGCAACTGCCAGAAATTCGGCATCATCCCGCGATAGATCGGCAGACGGCCGCAGTGGATGTTGATGCAGCGCTCGCCGGCCGCGCCGAGGATGCCCTTCTTGAAGATCTCCGGAGCCGCGACCGAGACGATGATGTCGGGCCGGATCTCGTCCTTGACCTTCGAGACGTACGCCTCGTCGTTGACCGACGCGGTCTCGACCAGGGGCACGCCGGCGTCCCTCGCCAGCTTGCCGATGTTGTAGCCGCGGAGCTTGACCATCGCGAACCGGAAGCACAGCCGCACAAAATCGACCGGACCGTAGAAGCTCAGCATGCGCCTGGCGGTCTTCCAGATCGGCTCGTGGAACGCCTCGCTGATGGTGATGCCGACCAGCTCGATTCGGTCCCGCGGCCACTCGGCGAAGAACACCTCGAAGAACTTGACCACATACAGCGGATCATCCTCGGTGATCAGCAGCACGCGGAGCTTGTCGGTGGAGTTCGGCGTCTCTGTCATGCGCTTTGGACCTCCACCGCCGCCCCGGCCGCGAGATCGCGCTCGAGCCGCGCCCGCAGCGCGTCGCGGTCTTCCGGTGAGTAGGCCGGGTCGGCCAGCCGCAGCACGTCGGCGTATTTGGCGGCACAGATCTGCCTGGTGTACCCGCGTTCAAAGGTGGACCGGGCGTTGATCCCGAGCCGCCGCACCCGCGCCGGGTCGGCGATGAGCTCGCGCAGCTTGGACGCGAGCCTCTCGGCATCGCCCAGCTCGCACCAGATGCCGCAGTCGTTCCGCTCGACGATCTCCCGCAGCTCCGACCACGACTCGCTCAGCCCGACGATCGGCTTGCCGACGGCCAGCGACGTGTAGAGCTTGCTCGGGAAGCTGATCCCCTCGATGCCCTTGGCGATCGTCACCAGCGAGGCGTCGCAGGCGTTGAGCGACTCGTTGAGCTTCTCGAACGGCTGATAGGGCAGCGTCACGGTGTTGGTGAGCTTGCGGCGGGCGATCTCGTCCTCGATCCACTTCTTCTTGCCGCCGCCGCCGACGAGCACCAGCTTGAACGGCTCGTCGCGCAGCAGCTCGGCCGCGGCCAGCACCGTCTCAAACTCGTAGTACAGCCCCATGTTGCCCGAGTAGAGCAGCACGAAGTCGTCCACCAGCCCGTGCTCGCGCGCGACCGACGAGTCGGCCTTGTCCATCGGCGAGAGGTCCTCGCCGTCGGCCCAGTTGGGGATCACGTGGATGTGGTCCTCCGGCACCTCGTAGGTCTCGTGCACGAGCTTCTTGGCGGCCTTGCAGAGCACGATCGTCTCGCGAGAGCGGTTGTACTTGCGGCGGTTGAGCCAGGTCCAGAGCCGCTCGATCAGGCTGCCCCGTTTGAACGTGCCCACCCAGACACCCAGCTGCGGGTGCGCATCGTGCAGCAGCGTGACGTAGTGGTGCTCGCGGAACAGCCGCACGAACGCGCCGATCGCGCCCAGGAAGGGCGGGTTGGTGGTGTAGAGATAGACCGTGTCCCGACGGCTGCGGAAGAGCATGCTCAGGATCATCGGCACGACGAACGTCAGGTAGTTGATCACCCGGCCGGGCAGGAAGTTCTTGTCAAACCGGGCCACTTTGAGCCGGCGGATCTTCACCCCGTCGGCCGTCTCGCGGAGCGGGCAGTCCTGCCAGGTGTCCGGCGGGCCGTAGGAGGGCCGGCCGGTCAGCACCTCGACCTCGAACCCCAGCTTCACCAGCTCGACCGCCAGCTCGTGCAGCAGGTGTCCGGTCGAGGCGACGTCGGGCACGTAGTACTGGTTGAGAATCAGCACGCGCGTCGGGCGTTGCCCCACGCGTCCTGCTGTCGTCGGAGCTTTGGCGTTCGAACGGCTCACCAATCCTCGCTCCTCTCGTACCCGAACTCGACCAGGAATTCACCCAGCACCCCACGATACACCTCGGTGATCGCCGGCGTGAAGTGGTTCTTCCAGTCCCCCGCCTGCCCCTTGCGCTGGAAGCTCGACCCGCTCTCCTCGCCGCGCTCACGCCCGCCGCTCATCGCCTTGAAGCTGTTCCGCTCGGCGATCGTGCGGAGCTCGTCGTCCGATCCCGGCAGCTCAAACAACGCCGCCATCTTTCGCAGGCATCCGAGGTCGTCGGCCAGCAGCTCCTCGTAGCGGAACACCAGGCTCCGCTCGGGATCGCGGTTGGCCTGCCAGCTCCGCACCCACTGGACATACGCCGGCAGCGTCCGCTCGGCGAACGTCACCAGCCCCTCCTCGACCGTGCGCCCGTGGTAGTGCCGGTACTCCGGGTGCCAGGGCGTGTTGCAGACGTAGAAGTAGTTGCTCACCGCCACGTCCCGCAGGTCGCGGAACAGGATCACGTACCGCACCCCCGCCCGCCGCAACACCTCGGCGTTGTGCATCGAGCCGTGCACGTGCATCTTGGAGAGCACCAGCATGTCCTTGAAGCGGTCAAACATGCCCTCGGGAAGCTCAAAGTCGTGGCTGCCGCCGGTGGCCATCTCGTGGGCCGCGACCTCGGGGATCAGCAGCTCGTGAAACCCCGGGAAGCTCGACAGCATCTTCTCGACCCAGGTCGTGCCGCTCTTGGGCAGCCCGGCGACGAAGAGCGACTTTTGCGGGTAGCGGTCGCCGTACGCAGCGAATCCTTCGCGGCACGCCTGCGCCTGCGACCGGTACCGCGCACCCACCGCCAGCCGCTTGGCCAGCCGGGCTCCGGCCGGCGGCAGACACCGCCGGGTCACGTTCTCGAGCGTCTTCGTCAGACTCATCGACCGACCGATCCCTCCCCAATGCCGATGCCGGGCCGGAGCATACGCCTACCCCATGCCGATACACACGATGTTCTCCCATCGGCAGTTCGGAAGAACCGCCCCAACCCCAGACAGGTACAGACCTCGCCAAACCCGATTCCGACGCCAGTTCCGTTCCCACATCACCCCCCACGACACCCTTTGAAACACCGGGCATGACCGAAAATACCGAAAATACACCGATCAACGAGGCAGGCGAGGCCGCCCCACCGCCGCCGGCGAGACGGTCGGTCTGGACGACCAAAGAAAAGCTCATCCGTCTGGCGTGGACCACCCTCGCCCGCCCGGTCTGGTTGCTCCTGCCCGGCTCTCGCTCGGGGCTCATCCGCCTCTTCGGCGGCACCGTCGGGCGGAACTGCACGTTTGCGCGCTCAGTCGAGGTCACCATCCCCTGGCATGTCCGGTGTGGCGACAATGTCAGGGTGGGCGAGCGGGTCATCCTCTACGGCCTCGGCCCGATCACCATCGGGGATAACACCGTGCTGGACTACAAGGCCCACTGCTGCGCCGGCACCCACGACATGACCGACTCGCGGTTCCCGCTCCTGAAGACCCCCATCACCATCGGACGGGACTGTTTCGTGGGGATCGACGCCTACATCGGCCCGGGGGTCGAGCTGGCCGACGGCTGCCGCGTGTGGCCCAGGGCCAGCGTCTACAAATCGGCCCCCGCCAACACCGCCCTCCGCGGCAACCCCGCCAAGCCCTTCGACCCCGACCCGGTGGCACCGGCTTCCAGCCGGTGCACAGAGCCCGAAGCGCAAGCGAGGAGCCTCCCCAACGAGGGAGCCACCTCCGCATGACCCCCTCCCCCTTCAAACACACCCTCTGGCGCGCTCGGCTCCCGCCTGTTCGCCTGCACCCCCACACCGCGCACAAGTTTCGCCGCCGCCTGCTCGGGGCGTTCGGCGCGAGCCTGACCGGCAACGTGAAGATCCGGCGGAGCGTCCGGATCGACCGCCCCTGGCACCTCTCCGCCGGGCATCTGACCATCTTCGGCGACTCCGCCACCCTCCGGCTCTGCGAGCCGATCACGATCGGCCAGCGGTGCGTGATCAGTCAGCACGCCATCCTTGCGACCGAGATGCTCGACCCGCAGACCGGCGAGACGATCTCCGCCCCGATCACGATCGAGGACGACTGCTGGATCGCGGCCGATGCGCTGGTGCTGCCCGGCACCACCGTGCACGCCGGGACCGTCGTCGGCGCGCGCTGGTCGCCCAAGACCTGCCCGGCTGGACCGTCGCCGTGGGCGAGCCCGCCCGCGGCATCAAGCCCCGCACATTCGCCAACGCCGGATGAGCACCACACCACCGCCCATCCTGGTCCACCTGCACATCCCCAAAAACGCGGGAACCACCCTCAGCCGCATGCTCAAGCTGCGCATGCTGCTTCACCCGCCGGCGAACGCCCTGCACCGGGCCGCCGTGCTCGGCCAGTACCAGCACCCCACCGAGACGCGTCTGGCCGCCATCGCTGCGATGTCGCCGAGGGACGCCCGGCGCATGCGGTTCTACGAGGAGCACTGCGGCTACGGCGTGCACGAGCACCTGCCGCGGGAGTGCACCTATCTCACCATGCTCCGCGACCCGATCGACCGCACGCTGTCGGTCTACGACTTTCTGCGGCAGGAGGGGCGGATCCCCGCCGATCAGACGCTCGAGGAGTTTCTGGACAAGCCCACCATCCGCCGCGTGTGGTGGATCGACAACGCGCAGGTCCGCTACCTCGCCGGAGAGCACGGCGAGATCATCGACGCCCCAGTCGGTGAGTGCCCGGCCGGGCTGCTCAAGACGGCCAAGCACCGGCTCGAGCACGACATCGCGTGGTTCGGCCTGCTCGACAGGTTTGACGAGTCTTTACTGATGCTCTGCCGCGTGTTGGGGTGGTCGAACGCGGTCGCGGTGCGGTCGAACATCACCAAAGAACGCTCAAGCACCCGCGCAACGGTGGCTCCCGAGCTGCTCGACCGTATCACCTCGATGAACGCGCTGGACCTCGAGCTTGACGCGTTCGCACGGCAGCTGTTCCAGCAGCGTCTCGACGCGGTCCCCGATGCTGCGGCACAGCTCCGCGATCTCCGCGAACGGAGCGCCAGACGCCGCCGCGTACTCGGGCCGGTCCAGAATTTCGTGTTCGGCCTGCGCGACCGCATCGCGCCGCGAAAGCGCGGCGGACTAGCCGAGACCACGGCCCCGTCAAACGAGCCCCGAGCGCAAGCTCGGGATGACGGGTGAGCAGGATCTCCGACGATCGGCGATCCACAGCCCGAGCTTGCGCTCGGGGCTCGTAGAACCTGCCGTGCCTCGCCCACGGGCGACACCAGCCACGCTAGATCGACTCGCCGCGCTCCTGCCGCTGCAGCTCGCGCACCTTGAAGGTGATCATGCTCTCGTAGATCGCCTGCAACCGTGCGTAGGTCATCCCGGCCTGTCCGTCGAGGAAGGCCCGCCGCCAGAAGATGTAGTAGGCCCATTTGATCTGCGGCCGGAAGGGCAGGCGGAAGAAGATGTCCTTCAGCGTGGCGCGGCGCACGGAGGGGTCGCGTGAGAACACGCCCCGCACCGGCCGGCGCTTGCCCGCGAGCACCTTGATGAGCTCCTGGGCCTCGAAGGTCGAGTAGCTGTTGTGCCGCTCGAACCAGTGGACCAGCCCCTTCGAGAACGGGTAGTGCATGATGTGGCCGCGCAGCTCGCCGGTCGGGCCGTCCACGTGGGCGACGGGGTTCACCAGCCGCTCGTAGCGGATCTTCTCCGGCCGGAACAGCCGCACGAACCACGTCGGGTAGAGCTGGGCCCGCTTGAGCCATGTGCCCTGGAAGAAGTCCTTGCGACGCATCCGGAAGGCCGATTCGGCGGCCTGCGGGTCGGCCGCGGCCATGATCTCGGCGGCGAAGTCTGCGTCGATCCGCTCGTCGGCGTCGACATAGAGCACCCACGGGTGCCGGAACTCGATGTTGGAGACGGCCCAGTTCTGGTGGCTCGACCAGTTGTCGAACGGACGCTCGACCACCCGCGTATTGCTGAAGCCGCGGGCGATCTCGGTGGTTCGGTCGTCGGATAGGCTGTCGAAGACCACGACATCGTCCGAGAACCGGAGACACTCCAGGCACGCGGCGATGTTACTCTCCTCGTTCTTGGTCAGAACGAGCACCGACACGGGATGGGGAGAAGCCTCAGTCACAACAAGCCGATTCTACTCGTTCCCGCACCACAAACGCCGACACAGAGCACGATGCACACCTCTCCGGCCCCCAACACGCTCGATCAGCCCGAGGACACGGGAATCCCGGCCGACTCCCGCGCGCTCGACGAGGGCTTCGCGGCCGCCAAGGTCAGCCCCTGGACCACCAGAGAGAAGATCGGCCGGGCGCTCTGGATGCTCCTCCGACTTCCGCTGTTTCGGTGCAGTTGGCACAACTGGTACGCGTGGCGGCGGTTCGTGCTCCGCCGGTTCGGCGCGACGATCGCCCCCGACTGCACCATCCGGCCCACCGTCCACATCGAGGTCCCCTGGCTGCTGGAGATGGACTCCGGGGCCACGCTCGGCGACCACGCCGTCGTCTACAACCTCGGCCGGGTCCGCATCGGCAAGCGGACCACGCTGAGCCAGTACGCCCACCTCTGCGCCGGCAGCCACGACATGACCCGGGCCGATCTCCCGCTGCTCCGGCCGCCCATCACCGTCGGCGACGACTGCTGGCTCGCGGCCGACACCTTCGTCGGGCCCGGCGTCACGGTCGCCGACGGCACCGTCCTCGGGGCACGGTCGAGCCTCTTTACGGATACTGAGCCGTGGTCGCTCTATGTCGGCAGCCCGGCCAAACGGCTCCGCGCCCGCGCAAAGCCGGCACCCGCCACCGCCTAGCTCTTCGATCCGGGTGTCCTCCGCCCCCGATACCGCCGATACCATCGCTCTCGACCGATCCCACTCCCTGCCCGCTGCGGAGGCCCGAGAACGTGCCCGACGACCAGCTCCAGCCCCCCATCCTCCTGCTCGGCAACGTCCGCAGCGGGACGTCGATGGTCCAGAGCTTTTTCGAGCTCTGCCCGGGCGTGGTCTCGTGGTTTGAGCCCCGCACGGTCTGGATGTACGCCGACCCCGGCCGCCGGCACGACCGGTTCACGGCTGCGGACGCCACGCCGAAGGTCAAGGCGTACATCCGCAAGCGCTTCCTTGCCCAGCAGCACGCCCTCGGCGGCCGGGTCATGGAGAAGACCCCCTCCAACGTGATGCGCTTGCCCTACGTCCACGCGATCTTCCCCGAGTGCAAGCTGGTCTACATCATCCGCGACCCGCTGGCGCAGGTCTCAAGCAGCGAGTTCCGCGCGCGCAACGCGATCAACCCCCGCCACGCCCGCCGCCGCTTCCTTGAGACGCCGAAGAGCCAGCTCCACCACTACATCTGGCGGGCGTTCGTCGATCACTTCCGCAAGAAGGTGCTGCGGCGGAAGCACGTGAGTGTGTGGGGCGTCCGCTACGACGGCGTCTACGCCGACCTCAAGCGCATGCCGCGGGAGCAGGTGCTGGCCAAGCAGTGGGCTGCGTGCTCGAAGCAGATGGCCGAGGACATCGCGGCTCTGCCGGAGGGTCTGGTCTATCAGGTCCGCTACGAAGACCTCGTCGCCGATCCCGTGAAGCACTTCGTCGCGATGTGCGCGCACGTGGGCATCGACCCGCCGGACGAGGCGATCGAGAAGGTCCGGGCCACCGTGGACCCGTCACGCCAGGGCAAGTGGAAGCGGATGGACCCCGAGCTGATCGGGGCGCTCCTGCCGCATGTCGAGAGCGAGATGGCCCGGCACGGCTACGAGCCGCCCACCGACCTGCCCGACGATGAAGAACGCCAGCGTCTCGCGGCCAGCGCTACCAGTTTCTCCGGTCCCGGTTCGACCAGAAAGGGGCCGTGATGGGCGTGCTCGACATCATCAAGCCGTTTGCACGCACCGCCAAGCTGCACGTGCTCCGTCGCCAGGCCGAGAAGCTCGCCAAGACCCCAGTCGCGGCCGAGCGCGGTGAGAGCCCGGACCTGCCGCCGCCGGCGTTCATCTTCGCCTGCGGACGCAGCGGCACAACGATCCTCGGCAAGCTCTTCGGCTGCCACCCGGAGGTTGCCTACCTCAGCGAGCCCTACCACCTGTGGGCGGTCATCGACCCGGCGCTCGATCTGAACAACCTGCACGTCCGCACGCCGCCCCGCCTGTGGTGGGACGAGAGTGAGGCGTCCGACGCGATCCAGACCCGCTTCACGCGGCTGATCATCGGTGAGCGTGCGCGGACCGGCCGGCGGGTGCTCATCGAGAAGACGCCGCACAACGCCTACCGGCTCGGCCTCATCGAGGCGCTGACCGGCGGGCGGGCCAACTTCATCCACATCGTGCGCGACGGTGTGGACGTCGCGCGTTCGGTTGACCGTCTGGCCACCAACCAGCCCTACCGGATGGCCGGTCGATCCGACTACAACCAGTGGTGGGGATCGAACCATCTCAAGTGGCAGCGGCTCGAGGCCGAGGGCCCCAAGCACGGCTACTTCTCCGAGGAAGAGGTCGCGCAGCTCAAGACCAATCAGCAGCGCGGGGCGTACGAGTGGCTCACCAGCCTGGGCGAGGCCGACCGCTGGCGCCCGGTGTTCGGTGATCGGCTGCTTGAGATCACCTACCGCCAGCTCACCTCCGAGCCGCGTGAAACACTGACCGCCCTGGCCGGGCACGTCGGGGCGACTGCCCCGGACTCTTGGCTCGACGAGGCGTGCGCCATGCTCAGCCCGGAACGCAACAACACGGGCGGCGAGTTGCCCCTGCCGCCGCGGCTGGCCAAGCGGTTCAACGCCTACCAGGAACGCCACGGCCTGGACAACCGCGCCACGCCGATGGAGGGATGACCCGGCACGCCCCCGACCCGCACGCCCACACCGCGCCATGAAGATCCTGCACTACAAGCCGACGATCCGCCTGGAAGAGGGTGGTGTCGTGCGCGCGGTGCTCGATCTCTGCACCGAGATGGCCAAGGCCGGGCACGCGGTCACGCTCGCCACGGGCGATGCCACCGACGTGCCCGAGGCCTGGAAGGTGGGCGAGCCGGGCTGCCCCACGCTCGTCCAGACGCCGCTCTCGGGCAACCCGACCAGGCCGGACCGCGTCGCGCGGGCCATCGCCGACGCGGACATCGTCCACCTGCACGCGGTCTGGCAGCCGGACAACCTCCGATTCGCCCGCGCCTGCCTGAACGCCGGGACGCCGTATGTCGTCAGCATCCACGGCATGCTCGACGACTGGACCATCGCGCAGAAGCACCTGAAAAAGCGGCTCTTTCTCGCGGCTCGGGGGCGGACGCTTCCTCGCGCGGGCCGCGGCGATCCACACCACCGCCGAGGCCGAGCGCGACCAGGCCCGCAAGTGGATCGGCGGAGCCCACGCCGAGGTGGTGCCGCTGCTCTTTGACCTCGCCGACTTTGCCGATCTGCCCGGGGCGAGCCCGGCGATCGCGAAGTTTCCGCAGATCGACCGCGACGTGCCGCGGCTGCTGTTTCTCAGCCGCGTGCACGAGAAGAAGGGCGTGCACCGCCTGCTGCGAGCGGCGGCCATCCTGCGCGACCGGGGGGTGCCATTCCAGCTTCTCATCGCTGGGACCGGCGACGAGCCGTATGTCAGCCGCGTGCGCGCACTCCGGGATCAGCTCGAATTGCAGAACCACGCCGAGTTTCTCGGCTTTGTCAGCGGCATCGAGAAGGTCTCGCTCTATCAGGTCTCGACGCTCTTTGTGCTGCCGACCAGCCAGGAGAACTTCGGCTTCGTCTACTTCGAGGCTCTCGCGTCCGGCTGCCCGGTCGTGACCACCAAGGGCACCGACACCTGGCCCGAGATCGAGCAGAGCGGTGGCGGGGTGATCGCGTCGGGCGAGCCCGAGCCCTTCGCCGACGCGATCGGCTCGCTGCTGGCCGAGGGCGACGGCGCCATCCACGACCGGGGTCGGCGCGCGCGCAACTGGACACTCGACTACTTTCAGCCCGAGCGGATCGTCGCGGCCTACGAGGCCCTGTACGCCCGCGCCGCCCGCACGAAAGGCAAGGACCCCGCATGAGCATGCACCGACTGACGCCGTGGATGCGGCGGATCAGCAACCGCGTCAACCAGTGGACGGTGCTGCACCACGGCGCCGCGTTCCCGATCTACGTGATCGCCGAGTACCCCAAGAGCGGTGGCACGTGGCTCGGGCGCATGGTCGCCGACACGCTGCGGGTTCCCTTCCCGCGGCACTCCAACCTGCCCATCGCGATGACCTCTGTCATCCACAACCACTGGCTGTACGACCCGGGCCTGAACGAGCGGACGATCTATCTGTACCGCGACGGGCGGGACGTGATGACGAGCTTCTACTTCCACCGCATGCGGTGGATCGCCAAGGGTGCTGCGCACTACCGCAAGCGGGCCGCGATCTACGAGGGGCTCTTCGGCAAGGGCTACGACCCGGCCGACAGCAAGAAGCACATGGCCCGGTTCATCGAGCACGAGTTTGCCAACCCGCGCGACTGCCGCCAGAACTGGCGCGACCATATCTCCGAGTGGTTCGGCCCCGGCGACGACGCCTCGGGCCGGCCCAGCATCGCCTACGTCAGCTACGAGCAGCTGCGGGAGGACTGCGCCGGGCACCTGGCCCGGATCTGCGAGAAGGTTTCGGGCAAGGCCCCCGACCCCTGGATCGTCGAGAAGGCGGTCGAGAGCTGGTCGATGGAGCGGGCCCACGGCCGCAAGCCGGGCGAGGAGAACCGGGGCGATCTGGTCCGCAAGGGCGTGGTGGGCGACTGGGTGAACCACTTCAGCCGCGAGGCTGCCCAGCGGTTTGACGACCTGGCCGGAGACGTGCTGGTCCGCCTCGGGTACGAGCCGGATCGGGGCTGGGTGGACCGCCACGATCTCTGATCGAACCCCGGGCGGGTTTCAAGAACCCGGGCGTCGTCACCGATAACACCTCAGGCCCCGCGAACCACACCGGCCGCGGCCCGTAGAATCCCGCTCCGGTTGGTCCTCACCGCCGAACGACCGCCCTGACAGACACAGAGCATCCCGCCGCGACGCGGGCTCACCAGACACCGATCAGACACGTATGGCGACTCTCTGCGGCATCTATCTCACCCTTCTGGCCTTCTTCCTGATCGGCCTGATGTACTTCCAGGCCCGGGCGGGCAAGGTCGACCTGCTCTGCACGCGCAACTTCTTCATCCTCGGGTTCATCGTCTTCCAGCTCACCGGCGGTGCGGCCAGCCTCTTCTTCAATGAATGGGGCTACTTCCATATCCAGAACTACTCCGTGACGCCGCTGATCTACTCGATCGCGTGCACGATTTTCACCGTCCTGCTTCTGGCCTTCTACGCCAAGGGGTGGATCACCGCCCGGCTCGCCCAGCGGTTCCGCCTCCAGCCCGTCGCGGCCGGGGCGGGCAGCCTGCTGACGCTCGCGTGGGTCTTCATCGGTGTCGGCATGGCGTTCCGGTTCGGCTTTGTGTACATCCCGCTGATCGGCGGCGGGTTCGACATGCTCGGCAACGGCATGCTCGCCGCGGCCGCGGGCATGGCGACCTGGGCCGCGGTCAGCCGTCTGATGAACCCATTCGTCGTGGTGCTCACGGCCGGGGTAATCGTGGTGGCGGCTGTCGTGACGATCTCCGGCGACTTCGGCCGGCGCGACCTGCTCGGGGTGATCGGCTGCATCGGCTGGGCGGCGTTCCACGGCTACTGGAAGCATCTGGGCTTCAAGGCCGCGTGGTGGCGGCTGGTGGTGGTCGGCTCGGCGGGGTTCCTGTTCCTGGCGGCGTTCACCGCCGCCCGCGAGGGCAGCTTCCGCGACAAGTCGTCCACCGAGATTCTCTCCTCGCTGCAGGGTGCTGATGTCGGTTCGGGCGCTTGGGACCTGATCACCGGGCAGAACGCCGGCGCCAACAGCATGTGGATTATGGAGAACTACCCCGAGAACCGGGACTTCGACACCTTCCACACGCTGCGGAGCGTCGTGCTCTTCCCGATTCCCCGCACGTTCATCCCGGAACTCAAGCCCGTGGCGCTCGCGCTCTCGATGCCCGACGACGCGGGCATCCGCAACAAGCCGGAGAACTGGAACATCGGCCCGGGCATCATCGGCCACATCGCCCACGACAACGGCTGGCTCGCGATGATCCCCTACGCCCTCTTCATCGGGCTCTACCTCCGCTTCTTCGACGAGGTCGTCCGGCAGAACCCGCTCAACCCGTTCGCCATCCTGCCGATGGGCGTCGCGCTCGGGCAGTTCATCGGCATGCCCCGCGGTGAATTTGCGCTCTTCTTCGTCCTCAGCATCGTCTACTCGTTCGGCACGTTCGCGGTCATGATGCTCTGCTACCAGGGCATGAAGATCCTCGGCTGGACGATCCGCCCCGACGCCGAAGAAGAGCTCTACGACCAGGAGCTCGCCGAGCACTACGGCGAAGAGGCCTACGACCACGCCGAGCCGTCCTTCTAGGACCCCCCTCCAGTCCCCGCACCCACAAGAAACGGGCCGCATGTGAACGCCGGGCTCATCCGTATCGCCAGCAACTACACCCGGCTGCTCACCACGCTCGCGCTCGGGCTCATCGTCGTCCCGCTCCTGATCGGCTGGCTCGGCGACGACGCCTTCGGCATCATCTCCCTGCTCGGCTCGTCGGTCGGCGTCGCGGCACTCTTCCGCGACCTCACCCACCGCTCGATGATCCGCGAGCTCGGCGCCGCCTACCACAGCGGCGACGAGAAGCTCTTCCTGTCCACCTACAACTCCTCCTTCCTGATCTCGGGCGCCGTTGCCGTCCTGACCGCGCTCTCCTTCGGTGTGCTGCTGGCGCTGTTCCCCAAGTTCAACATCCCCGACCAGCTCCGCGCCCCGGCGATGGCCTTCCTGCTGTGGCAGGCCAGCCACGCCATCCTCATCGTGCTGCTCTCGCCGGCGTTCAACATGTATCTGGTCAAGCACAAGTTTGCCAGCTACAACGCGTGGTACATCTGCATCCGCGCGGGCAACCTCGCGGCCGCGGTGCTGCTGAGCTACGTCCTCGGCGTGCCGGGCGACCCCTCGCCGCTGGCGCTCTACGGCTTTGTCTGGGCGACGCTCGACAACCTCATCCTCGTGGCGGCCGTCGCGATCATCATGCTCAAAGACCGCCGGCTCATCGTCCGCCGGCGCTACATGAACCGCGACGCCCTGCGTTCGATCCGCGGCACGTTCGGCTGGAACACCGGCGTGCAGGTCGCGATGGCCGCGATCGAGAAGGCCCCGCCCTTCATCCTCAACCTCATGATCGGCACCGTCATCGCCAACGCGATCTGGGGCATCGCCTACCGGCTCACCTCCTACGTCCGCATGGCGACCATCGGTGTGCAGTTCGGGGCCGACTCGGTCAGCGCCAAGCTCTCCTCCGGCACCGACGCCGAGGCCGCCGCCCGACGCGTGCGCGAGTTCATGACCACCCAGACCCGGCTCAACGCGTTCGTCGCCCTGCCTGTTGGTCTGGCGATGATCGCGCTGGCCGGGCCGTTGCTTCAGGCCTGGGTCGGCCACAAGGTGCAGGACCCGGCCGCGATCATGGCGCCCGGCGACCCTGATGGTCCGCATCCTCGCCGTCGCGATCATCACGCGCGCGGTCTCCGAAGGCTGGGTCACCGTGCTCTACGGCGCTGGCTACGTCTCTCGCTACGCGTGGGTCATCTTCGCCGGCGGCGTGCTCGCCCCGGTGCTGGGCATCGTGCTCACGTTCGTGCTGCCCGACAGCGTCCGCGTGCAGGGGCCGGCGCTTGGGTTCATGATCGTGGTCTCGAGCGTGTACATGTTCGCGCTGCCTATCGTCGGCGCACGCTGCATCGGCGAGAGCTACCTCCGGATGCTCGCGCCGATGCTCCGCCCGCTTCTCGTGGCCGCGGTCGCCGCACCCGCGCTCTGGGTCGGCGTGTGGTTCCCCGCGACGCTCGGTGCCGGCTTCCTCGGGCAGGTGATCATCCCCGGCGGGCTGTTCGGCATGATCTACGCCCCGCTCGCGTTCGGCATCGTGCTGACAGCCCAGGAGCGGCGGCGTCTGTTGCGGCTCGGGCGCGCGCGCGCAAAGTCACAGGCCGCGAATCCGGCCGACGACCTGGCCGACGACCCCGCCGACGACCCCATCGAAGAGCGCGAGTGAGCCTCACCGCTGCAAATCGACCCCGACCGCACGATGGTCCGAGCCCGGCACCGCGATCGTCCCCCACGAGGCCACCTTCCACTGCCCGCTCACCCACGCGTCGTCGATCGCCACCCGCAGCGGCCAGGGCAGCCCCGCCGGGTACGTCCCGTCCAACGCCAGCAACGGCTTGCACCGATCCACCCCGAGAGCCTCCACCAGCCGGCGGCTCCGCCCGCCGGTGGGCGTCGAGTTCAGATCGGCCAGCACCACCAGCGGCTCACCGGGCGCAAGCTCCCGCACCGCGTCGATCGCCGCCTCAAGCAACTCGTTGCCCTCCCGCCACCGCGCCGGTGTCCGCGGCGAGCGCGGGTGCACCAGCAGCACCACGAACGGCCCGTCCTCGTGCAACACCCGCACCAGCCGGATCGCCCGGCGCGGATCGCCCCTGGGCAGGTCCGGACGGAGCACCAGCGGCACGATCGGCCACTTGCTCAAGATGAGCCGCGTGTGGGTCAGTTTCCACGGTGGGACGTCCCGATGCGGAAACCGCAACAGCATCTCCGGATCGATCCGCAGCCGCTCGAGCGCGTCGGACGAAACCTCGGTGAGCGCTACCACGTCCGCACCCGACCCGCCCAGCAGCGCCAGCACCGCCTCGGGCGTCGCGCCGCCCGTCAGGGTGTTGCTCTGCACCACGCGCACCAGCGTTCCCGCAGCCGCGGGCCCCGAAGCCCGCGGCGCACGGCCCTGCAGCATCCACCAACCGACCGCCGCCACCTGCACGATTAGCACCACGACCACGACCCGACGCAGCGTCCGCAGCCGCCGTCCGACGACCAGAAACGCCGCAACGACCGGGAACACGATCGACACCGCGACAAAATTTGCTGCCAGCGCACAGACCCAGCACCAGCCGGCCGCGGGCACGCTCAGGGCCCACAGCACACCCGTCACGCCCAGCGCAACCGCTACACACACCCTCACTCGATCTCGTGGCCGATGTCCGGCTGTCACTGCGGGCTCCTACGGCTGTCAAGCAATCCGACCGGTTTGATCGCGCCGGCCGGCGGCACGTCCGTGCATCTCAACGTGAACGCGCAAGAGCATACGGCACCGTGCCCCGACGCCACCGCACCCTCAAGCGGCGCCCCGATTCTCGACGAACAACACGGTGGAGGTCCATCCCCATGGCACGACGTACGACAAGCATCACACTCTCCGCCGCGTTCCTGCTCGCCGCCGCCGGCACGTTCCCGGCCGGAGCGATCGGTCAGACCCAGAAGCGGGGCAAGGGCGTGCTGAGCGTCGCCCCCGAGGTCGCCCGGCAATCCGACGCCAACAACGACGACGGCGACAACGGCGGTGACGACGGCTACAGCCGCGGCAGCTCCGACGGCGGCAGCTACTCCACCGAGTACGACGGCACCATGCTCCGGCTCGTCTCAGACTCCAGCGGCGAGGTGCTCATCGAGCAACGCGCCAGAGACTTCGCCAAGGCCCGCGTGGACGGCGCCCTCTCCCCCGAGGTCGAGGTCGAGATCACCTCGCAGGGCTACAGCCTCCACTACTCGTTCACCAACGACACCTCGTCGGCCAAGCCGCTCCCCGATCTCCGCGTCGGGCCGATCCTGCTGGACCAGCGCGTCACCTACCAGGACGTCCGCCACAGCTGCGAGGACGTGGAGACCGACGCCGACTCGCACCGGACCCCGGGGCACAACTACCCCATCAACATGTACGCCCCGGTCTGGATCGTCCGCGACACCGAGCACGCCGCGGGCGTCAGCCTCGAATACCCGCTGATGGACTACAAGCACGACGTCCGGTTCTACCTCAAGTACCACCCCGGCACCGGCGGGTGGCTCGTGGACATCAGGCTCTCGACCGAGTCCGAGGCGCTGGCCTACTCCGCCTCCGTCCCCGCCGGCGAGACCTGGGAGTACACCGTCAACGTCCGCTTCGATGAGCGGAGCGACGAGTGGGTCCGCACGCTCCTGCCCTACCGCGACTACTTCCGCGACAACTACGGCGGCCTGCAGTACTCCCGCGAGGTCACGCCCGTCAACGCCATCGGGCTTTCCCTCGGCGAGGCGATCAGCAACGAGAATCCCTACGGATTCAGCCGCGACGACCTGCGGCCCGACGTCCACGGCTACGGCCCGTTCGTCGAGTTCGCGCTCGATCGCAGCGGGTGGCCCGAGCAGATGATCGTGACCCCAACCGGCGTGCTGCGGCGCAACGTGCACCTGAACTACCCCTTCCGCTTCACCAGCCAGTGGCTCGCCAACGACAACTTCGAGACAGCGCTCGACCCCGCGGACGGCTTCCCGCGCATTGTGAACGAGGGCCGCAAGCTGGGCTTCTGGTGGGGACGCTCGGCCCAGATCTCCTACGCCTGGGACGACGGCGTCGGCGAGCAGCTCGACCCCTCCTACTCCCGGCACGTCGACGAGGCGCTCAACGAGCTCGACCTCGCCGTTCAGGCCGGAGCGACCACCATCGGCCTCGACACATTCGGCTACCGCGCCATCCCCACCTGGGACGCCTCCCCCTGGCTCGACGTCATGCGGCAGCGCTACCCCGGCGTCAAGTTCGTCCTCGAACCCATGCCCGCCGACATCATGCACCGCCAGGCCGCCGGCTGGCTCCGCGGCTTCAACGACGGCGACCCCGTGGACAGCCTCGAAGAACTCAACTTCATCAAGGGCCCCCACATCCTCGCCGACTTCCTGCTCCCCGGGCACGAGACATGGGCCGCGTGGCGCTACAAGGGCCACAGAAAGTACCTCGGCATCACCCCGACCCAGGAGATGGTCGACGACGACGTCGAACGCTTCGCCCAGTGGGGCTACCGCCCGATGTTCTACACCGACTTTGATCTCACCGTTCCAGGCCGCGCCGCCGAAAGCTGGAACTACACCATCCCCGACGACATCCAACTCCCGCCCGACAACACCAACAACGACCCGGCCCTCGACATGGGCGGCGGCGACGACAGCAACGGCCCCTCCGGCGGCAACAACTCCGCGGGCCACGGCGTCAAGGCCGGCACCCGGCGCGTGACCCGGGCGGGGCGCACTCTCCTCCGGCACCGCCAGCCGCTCGGGCTCGCGAAGGTCCCGGTCGTCGGTGTCTCGGCCAAGGAAGCCGCCGAAGCACTCGCCCGTGCCAAGCAGCACCTCAAGCCGGCCAAGGCCGACAAGTAACACCACGACACTCCGCCACGCGGCGACCACGCACGACCTTCTTCACCCACGCCCGGGGCCCTATCGGCCCCGGGCGTGTTCTTTAGCCGATGATCGAGGCCCACTGCCGCGACAGACCCTCGAGGCGGTCCATCGTCGGCGCGTACGCCAGCTCGTCCCTGACCCGCGAGAGGTCGGCCCACGTCCGCTCCACGTCCCCGGGTGATGGATCGCTCCGCTCGATCCGCGGCACCCCGCCGGTCACCTCGCCGATCTGCTCGATCAGCGTGTCCAGCCGCACCGGCCGGTCGCTGCCAAGGTTCCAGATCCGGTAGCCGAACGAATCGATCCGGTCGTGCGCCGCGAGCACCCCGGTCACGATGTCGTCGATGTAGGTGTAGTCGCGGCTCATCGACCCGTCGCCGTACATCGTGATCGGCCGGCCCTCGCGGATCAGCCGCATGAACTTCGCGATCGCCAGGTCCGGACGCTGCCCAGGGCCGTACACCGTGAAGAACCGCAGACACGCCGTCGGCATCCCAGTCAGGTGGTGGTGCGCCGAGGCGATCAGCTCGCAGCTGCGCTTCGTCGAGGCGTACGGGCTGATCGGCCGGTCCACCGGGTCGTCCTCGGAGAACGGCGTCTTGTCGTTGTTGCCATACACCGAACTGCTCGACGCCATCACCAGCCGCTGACAGCCCGCCCGCTCGGCCGCCCGCTGCACGCTCGCGGTGCCCAGCACGTTCACTCTGGCATAGCCGACCGGGTCGGCGACGCTGGGCCGCACCCCCGCCCGCGCGGCCAGGTGGATCACACCGGTCGGCCGCACGCGCGCGCACAACGCCTCGAGCCGCCGCCTCATCGCAGATATCCAGCTCGACGCACTCGAACGCGGGCGACACGCTGCGCACCCTCGCGAGGTTCGCCTCCTTGATCGATCGGTCATAGAACGGATCGAAGTTGTCAACGCCCAGCACCGAGTCGCCCCTGGCCAGGAGCGCCGCCGCGACGTGCGAGCCGATGAACCCGGCCGCGCCCGTCACCACGATCGTCGCCTTGCCGCTGTGCATCCCTTGTGCCATCCCTCGCGCACCTCCACGCGGCGCCCCGTGCCGCGGGTGATGTATATCTCCCGCACACACCAAAAACGAAGCAGGGCACCATCAGTTATGACAGTGCCCCGCTGGAGGAGAGAGAGATCGGGGGGATTCTACTGACTTATCGGGTTGCGCGTTGCGAAAATCTTGAAACATTCAAACCGGGCGCGCCAAAACGGCCGCCCCCATCGTGCGGAATGTCCGCCAATGGACAGGCGTTCGAACCGCATCCGACGGGTCCCGCCGAGCGCGTCGCGCTCAGGAACACGACGCCAGGCCGTGCTCTCGCGTCAGACGCCAGCGCAAAAACCACCGGCAAAACACAGGGTTTCTCCCCGGTGCCCACCAATGCAACATGCAGGAAGACCCATATGGAGGTTTACGCAATGCCCGGCACTCAGCCGTCGTCCACGGAGCCGCGACGCTCCTGCAGCCATCGCGTAAGTGCCGCTGCACGTTCCGCTTCCGGCAACGCACTCAGCCGCGAACGAACCTGCGAAGGCAAACGGTCCCAAACCCGTTGAGGAATATCACCCATCGAAAGGACCCGCACCAATCGGTCGACCGCTTCGTCGCTCAGGTTGAACTCGCCGCCCGCGGCCGCCCGCTGCCGGAGCGTGCCAGCCGGCGCGACGTCAGACTCGACTTTGGGTGTTTCTGCCTCACGTTGCTCTGCCTGCCGCCGCATCCGCCGGGCCTCATTTTCTGCCCGCGCCTCGGACAGATATTCATCGAGCGAAGCGCCGAACACCTCGCGCTGCCCCGGCGAGAGCACCGCCCACACCCGGGTCTGCAGCCCCGCGACCGAGGGTGCCGCAGTCCGAAGCTCCCGGAGCCTGGCCCGGATGTCCGGCGTCCCGTCGTCGGTCATCGCCATCGCCGACTCACCCGAGTCGGTCATCGCCGAGGGCCCGTCGTCCCCCATCATCCCACGCATCCCGGCGTCAAACTCCAGCCGAAAGCCCTCGTCCTCCGCCCTCTCTCGCGGCTCTCGCGGCTCACCGCCCGGAGCGCGCGCGCGCCGTTCGCCGAAGACGCCCCCGCCCCGTTCGATCCGGTCGAGCATCTCCACGACCCGCGACACACTGCGCAGCTCTCCCAGAGCGCGGCCGCGTTCGCTCTGCGGCAAGTCGGCGACCATCTCCCGGATCGGCTCGCCGTGCGTCTCGATGAACACCGCCAGCTCGGCCCCGTACCGACGCACCTCGTCCCGGATCTCCGCCGTCTGCTCCGGACTCAGGCGCAGCTCCGCCGCCGTCTCCTCGGTGTTGAGCTCTCGCAGCCCCTGCAGGAAGGGCTGCAACGGCACCCGCTGCGCCGCCCCGAACGCCCGCGATGTCTCGCTCTCCACATACTCCTCACGCACACCCGGCAGTTCGCGGCTCTCGACCGTGGGCCCGGCCAACGGTGCGTCCTCGCTCTGCGCGACAGCGAGCCCGACCGGCCACACACACCACACCAGCCCGATCGCCCCCGCTGCGAGGCCCGCGCCCCATCCTCGCCCGGTGTTGCCTGTCTTGCCAGCGTTGCCTGTCATACCCATGGTTGATGCCTCCAATGGTCCACACGGCCAAACGGGCCCGGGTGCCGCCCTATTGCCCGCTCCCTACCATTCACCTCGCCGCCATCGGCCGCCCACACCGGCCCGCCCCAAGGGAGCACTCAGACCGTGCCAACCACCAAGGACAGTATCCGCCAGTCACTCGCCGACCTCCGCCCGGCCGGCCTTGACGCCCCGCTCGGCGAGGGCCTCGAGTGGGTCGCCGAGTGCGACGGCTTTGTGAGCCTCAAGCTCCACACCCCGGCCCTGACCGCCCCCGACGCCCGTGCCGCGGCCGCCCGCGCCGCCCGGGACGCCGTCGCCGCCGCGGCTCTCCACCACCGATGCACCACCCATCCGCTCGCTCATCGTCGAGTTCGTGGACCACGCCGGGACCGTGCTCCAGACCGAACGCCTCGGCCCGGCCAGCGGCACCACGCAGGCGACCGCCGCGAAGCAGCCCGCGCGCGCAATCCCAGCCCGCCGCAGCACCCACCCAAGCGCCCGCCCAATCCCCCGGCCACCGCCCCATCGGCGGCCTCGCCGACACCTCCGGAGCAGAACACGGGGCGGGACACTCCGGGTCCCCATCCAACCCCCTCGACTCGATCAAGCACGTCATCGCCGTCGGCGCTGGCAAGGGCGGCGTCGGCAAGTCCACCATCGCGGTCAACCTCGCCGTCGGCCTTGCGCGCCAGGGCCACGCCGTCGGCCTGCTCGACGGCGACATCTACGGCCCCTCGCTGCCCACCATGCTCGCCCTCGACGCGCTCGAGCAGACCGTCGTCGCCGGCAAGCTGCAGCCGCACGCCGTGCACGGCATCAAGGCCATCACCATCGGCAAGCTCGTCGAGCCCGACAAGCCGCTCATCTGGCGCGGCCCCATGGCCCACGGCGCGTTCAAGCAGCTCGTCGAGCAGGCCTCGTGGGGAGAGCTCGACTACCTCATCATCGACCTGCCGCCCGGCACCGGCGATGTCTGCCTGACGATGGCCCAGACGCTCACGCTCACCGGGGCCGTCCTCGTGTGCACGCCGCAGAAGGTCGCCCAGGACGACGCCATCCGCGCCGCCCGCATGTTCCAGCAGCTCAAGATCGACATCCTCGGCGTGGTCGAGAACATGAGCTTCTTCATCGGCGATGACGGCAAGGAGTACGACATCTTCGGCCGCGGCGGGGCCGAGATCATGGCCCAGCGCATGGGCCTGCCCTTCCTCGGCAGCATCCCCATCAACACCGCCCTCCGCGCCAACTCCGACTCCGGCAACCCCAGCGACAACTTCAACCCCGCCACCGCCGGCGGCGACGCCCTGCCGCAGGCGCTGCAATCGCTCGTCACCACGCTCGAAGGCCAGGTCGCGCTCGCCTCGCTCCGGCAGGGCAAGAGCAAGCCGACGCTGAGCATCAGCTAAGAGTTTGGACCGAGCGACGACCGAGGCCGCTCGGGCGGGCAGAGGAGCATGTCGATGTGCTCGGGCATCAGGCGGAGTGGCACGCACGTCACCGTCGGTGCCGCGACTCGCGGCCGCCGTGATCCTCCGACACCTCACACTCTACCGTGCAGAGATGCTCCTGCGCCTTCGAGGCATCGATGGTCGCCGCATCACTGCGCGGGGAGGGGACGGAGATTCAGAGAGAGGGAAGGCCGCGAGTGATGGCACCCAAGTCGTTGGTCGTACTCGGGCCACCCGCCGCAATGCTCCCCGAAGTCAGATCGACTCTGACGAGCGGAGTTTCGCCGTTGTACCTGCTCAGAACATACAACCAGCTGGAGCCTGGATCGAACGCAATGTCCCCTTCGGTGATTCTCTCAGCAGATTGGTCCAGGGGCACCCGCTCCGCATGGTGCGCGGCCAGATCGAGCCTATACAGAGCAATGTACCGGTTGGGGTCCTGCGCCACGACATACGGCTCACCGTCCGGACCGTAGTCCATGCCAATCATGTGGGTCTCTGTGTATCCCCCGAGATTGAACAGGCGTTCGCTCTGCCCCGTGAACTGGTCGATCCTGTAAACATCCTTGGAACTCCGCGTGACTCCGATAAGATGAGCACATGCGGTTCGCTCCAACGACGATGAACCCAGTAGCGCTCCTACAAGAAGCACCTGACGGCGTATGCTCACGGCTTACCCTCTCTCGTCTCGTACCTAAAGACCACTCCAGATGTTCGCTTTTGAACTGAACAACTCCACTCTCGTCGCATCAATTACCTCTGCGACGCAGTCTCTACTCGGCCAGAACCATGCTTCATCACTCCTACATCGCGTCACTATTAGTGATTCGCCTCAACAAGTGCCTTAAACGCCTCTCGCATGCGAGTGGCGTAGGTAGACCGATGCGCGATATCGTCTTCATACTCCTCTGCAAGATCCTTGAACACCTCAAGATCGTTAAGCGATGGAACTCGGCGCAATACCTCTCGCACAACACGCACGGCACCGTCATATGGAGCGAGTGACCCGCTTAGCACTTCTCTCGCAATGCAGTTGGCTTTCCACTTCCCGGCATCCGCCACCGCTGGCCACTCGTAGTCGTGGTCTCGGAGAACTCGCCTAAGCACTGCCTCAATGCGATCGTTCGATTCCCCATGCACATTGGCCAACAACAGCACTCCTTCTGTTTCGAATCCGGCCTCGATCAACTCGACCGCGGACTCAGCTACCTGATCAGGCTCTACCTCCCCGAGCAGGTAGGCGTATGCCAGGTTGAGAGGATTCTCGCATCGATTGGACATAGCCTCCCCCTAATGGCCTGTGATCTTGGTCTAGATTTCAACAACAGCGCGCGTGCGCATGTTTTGGTACCAATGTACTTCAAAGGCTCTACCGTTTGGCATTGATGTGCCGAGCGTGCTGCTACTTCCACTTCTCATCTTCGCCCAGTCTGACGGAGCACCACCATACTGGGCCGCCAATCGGTCGGCGTTCTCAAGTGGAGTCCTAGCCCCGTACCCAAATATGGGCTTTCCCTTTCCAGCCAGAGCCTCGGCAGTCAGAGCCTGAGAGGCTGCAAGCCTCTGCTGCGCTGCTTCCTGACCCCGCAACGCCGACTTATACTGATCGTACTCCGCCGGCGGGGTGGCACCGAACTCGTGCCACCGACCTCTGCTTTGAGAGGTCGGTGCCTCTCTCACTGATCCGTCGCCCGCTCACTTGAATCCCTCCCATGCCGCCCACATGGCCGGGTCTCCAGGCGGCGGGTCGCACGGGAACTCCCCGTCCCGACGCCCCATCCACCAGCGCACGCTCGACCACCGCCAGTCCTCCGGCCGCTCGACCAGCCCCCGCTCCACCGGGTTGCGATGAATATACCGCACCTCGCGCCGAAACTCATACTCGTCGCGCACATTCCGATCGAACCCGCCGCCCTTCTGCCAGAACCGCGGCCGTCCGTGCCCGTCGGTGATCCGGGCCAGGATCGGGGCGTCGATCTCTCGCCAGCGGGCGATGACGCGCATCGAGACCGACAGCTTGAGCGACTTGAGCGCCGGGGCGAGGTCGCCGTGCTCGGGCGGGCGGAGGAGCAGGTGATGAAGCGAACGCCGCGGGGAACCTCGCGGCGTTGCATGCGTTTGCGATCGGGTAACTGGATCGCCACGCTTGGCAGTCTACCGCCGGCGGAGGCACCGACCTCTCAAAGCAGAGGTCGGTGGCACGAGTTCGGTGCCACCTGCCTACCATTCTTGGTTTGACACCTGCACTAATCTTGAATCGGCAGGCCAACATCGGACTGCAGACTCTCTGCGCGTAGCGCGGCATCCGGTTGTTCCATGTCACGGATTGAACACAACAGGTCATGCACTACGCAACTGCCACACACTGCGAAGCAGTCCAAGTCGTAGCGGATGGTGGTCTTCGAGTTTCGATCGGACCCGGGGACGTCACTGGTGTCCTACATGTCCAGGGTTTCGGCGATGCCGAGCGCGGGATCGGCCGCGACCGTGGGCTCCTTCGCCTCACCTTCGCGATTGTTGACGAGGCTGGAGTTCACCGTTTGTACCTGGCAATCCTCAGTCTCTGGGCCCTCTGGCCTGGCAAGTTCAGCGGAATCCTCGTCCGCCCTGCCGAGGGCCGTTTCCGGAAGCACGTAACGCTGACATCCGTGCTCGATACCCGGGATGATCCCGTCTTCCGGTATGAGGGCGGCGGCGAGCTTGTCACGGCCCACAAGTACAACGACGTGACGTTACAACTGCGTGAGGAGGACCGCGGCCTAGCCGCACGATTGACCGTATATGTCGGCGATCTGACGCAGGGAACGGAGGATAGCTACCGGAGCGTTGACTACGAGATCCCGCTTGAGCGTCTCCTGTGGCGGCGAGCTCCCCGATGCACCAGCGACGACGTCGAGCCCGAGGCGGCCGACTACGTGGACATCCGCCCGCTCGACACACCCCCGATGCAGGGCGAAACACCCTCCCCGATTCGCGTCACGCACGCTTGAAACCACCTCATGCAGCAAACATGGAGAACGTACGGCGGGGTCGCACCGAACCCGTGCAACCGACCTCTGCTTTGAGAGATCGGCGCTCCATTTCGTGCCGTTCACCCGTCCGCCAGCACCAACCGATCCAACCGCAGCACCTCCCCCACGCTCCACGCCTGGAACGGGCAGCCCCGCGGCGTGTGGGGCTCGTCGCCGTCGGCGATCTCGGCGATGTGCCCGAGACCGTGCTCGGCGACGCTCTCGACCAGCGGCTTCACAAACCGCTCCCGCGCCTCGCGCTTGGCCGAGGCCTTCCCGCTGCGCACCCGGACCCACGCCTCGGCGAAGGGGCCCATGAGCCAGGGCCACGCCGTGCCGTTGTGGTAGGCGCTGTCGCGCTCCAGCGGCCCGCTGCCGCTCTCGCCGATGTACCTGCCGATATACCCCGGCTCCCGCGGCCCCAGCGTCCGCATGCCCATCGGGGTGAGCAGCTCCTGCTCGCACAAGTCCACGATGCGCGCGCACGCTTGCCCGAGACCAGCGAGTGCGTGAGCCCGCCGATCGCGAGCAACTGGTTCGGGCGCAGGCCGCCGTCGGTCTCGCCCTCGGTGTGGCCGACATCGACCACGTCGAACAGGCACCCCTTGTCCTCGTTCCAGAATCGCTTGGCGAAGGACGCCTCGGCGCGGGCCGCGGACCGGGCCAGCCGCGGCTCGTCGTTTGCGGCGAGCTTGAGCGCGTTGATCCACAGCGCCTGGATCTCGACCGGCTTGCCCACCCGCGGCGTCATGGCCTTGCCGTCCACGCGGGCGTCCATCCATGTCAGGCTCGAGTCGCCCTCGCCGCAGGCGAGCAGGCCGTCGGCGTCCATGCGGATGCCCAGCGCCCGTCCCCGCGGCATAGGCCTCGAGCGCGCACACACGTGCGGCGGATCAGCTTGGCGTCGCCCGCCGACAGCGTAAAGCCCTTCGCCCCGACCGCGGCCATCGCCTTGGCGTCGCCGGCCATCGCCAGGAAGTCGTGGGCCGCCTGCACGTACCAGAGCGCCGCGTCCACCGAGTGAAACTCGGGCTCCTCGCCCGCGTCGGGGAAGCGGTTGGGCAGGAGCCCGTCCATCTGCGCCCGCGACCACTCGATGAGGATCTGCCGCGCCCGTCTCCATGCGGCCCGTCGCCAGGCACAGCCCGCGCATCGCGATGAAGGTGTCGCGCCCCCAGTCGGTGAACCACGGGTAGCCCGCGATGATGGTGGACGCCAGGCCGCGTTTGACGAGGTAGGCATCGGCTGCGCGCGCAAGCCCCGCGGTTGACCACGCCTCTTTCGCGCCCCGGCCGCGCTTGTGCTTGACCGCCACGGCCCCGGGCAAGGCCTCACGCCTCGCGGCTTCCTGCTCACGGAGCGAGGCGATCACCTCCGTCGCCCCGCCGGCGGGCAGCGGGCGGTCCGGCGGCGTGTCGGTCGAGAAGATCAGCCCGGCCTCGGGCTGCGCACCGGTGATCGTGAACCGGAACTCGCCGGGGGTCGCGCAGTCCTCGTTGGCGTCGAGCCCCCGCTCCCGTTCGCGGGCATAGAGGAACGACCGGAACCAGTCCGGGTTGGGCTCGTAGCTGCCGCTGAACATCGCCCGCACCCGCGGCGTGCCCCAGTAGGGGTGCCACGTCACCCGGCCCTCACCCACCTCGGCCAGAAACGAGAACGAGCCGTTCTCGCTGTGCAACTGGTGGTAGCCCCGCACCGTCAGCAGCGGCTTCACACGCAGCGCGACCTCGCGCCCCTCGGTCAGCACCCGCCAGGTCGCGACGGTCGCCGCCCGCCCGCGCGGCACGAACACCTCGTGCTGGATGCGCGTCCGGTCGTCGAGCTTGTAGACCCACGTCGGCCACGGGTCGGGCGTGAAGCTCTCGATCCACTTGAAGCCTGTGGGGTAGACCACGCCCGGCTCGTAGTTGTGCGCGCAGAGCGGGTATTCCACACCGCCCGAGTCGGCCCAGACCTCGAGCCCGTTGACGAGGACGAAGCGGTCGGTGGGAGGCGTGCGTGCCGCGAGCAGCAGGGCGTGGTACCGACGCGAACGCGCCCCCGAGACCGTGCCCGAGGCAAAGCCCCCGAGCCCGTCGGTTTCCAGCCACTCCGCCTCGCCTCCGAATACTCGTTCCATGCGGCGGTAGCGTAGTCGCTCCGGCGCACCGTGCCCGGGCGCTCCGGATGCTAATACGTCCCGACCTTCGCCCTCGCCAGCGCCAGGTCGTGGGCCGCGTGGTAGGGCCGGCCGAGCTTGCTCCACTCAAAGCTCCAGCTCCGCCGCTCCACTTCGTTGCGCACCGCGATCCGTCCGCGCCGGTCGAGCAGGCAGAACTCCCACATCCGACGCGCCAGAAGTTCCGAGGCCTCCTCGTCGCTCCGGCCGCGGCGCGGCACGATGTACATCCCCCACTTGTTGTGGTCGGGGAAGTTCTCCGCCACGTACCGGCCGAAGCCGGCCAGGTCGCTGGTGATCGCCGGCACACCCAGCGCCACGCACTCCAGCGGCGTGTAGCCCCACGGCTCGTACGCGCTCGGGAACAGGCCCAGGTGGCACCCACGCACAAACTGCTCGTACTCGATGCCCCACAGCGGGTTGGTCGTGGAGATGAAGTCGGGGTGGTACACGACCTTCACCCGGTCCTCCGGCCCGTTGACCAGCCCCAGCCGCCGGATCGTCCGGATCACCTCGTCGGTGTCCTCATCTTCCAGCGTGTGTGTCACCACCGGGGGAAGGCGGCCGGTGTGCAGCGCCGCCTGCGTGCGACGAAGCCGCAACCGCCAGTAGTCCTTGACCAGATCGTCCAGCACCACCCGCTCGCCCGCGGCACTCTTGCGGAACAGCTCCTCCCGCAGGCTCTCGGTGATCTGCCGGCACACCTCGTGCAGCTCGGCCAGCACGCCCCGGCCCTCGAGCGCTTCGGGCCGCAGGTGCCGGTGCGGGCGACGCGTCACGATGAAGAGCACCACCGTGTGGTCCGACTCCTCCCGACGCAGCCGCTCGTTGAGCCGGGCGCACCCTTCGAGGCAAAGGTCAAACCCCTTGTTCCGCGGCTCGAACCGGCCGCTGGTGAACATGTACATCGTCTTCTCGAGATCGAACGAGTAGCTCGGGAAGAAGTGCCCCATCACGAACTCGTGGATCTGCTCCTTGAACTGCGCGTGCAGCGTCTGGAACTCGTGCCCCACGTTGTAGTGCTCGATGTTCAGGCCGTTGGGCAGGATCAGGTCCGGCTTGCGGCCCAGCAGCACCGCGCACTCCTCGGCCGTGATCGGCGAGATGGTCGTGAAGACGTGGGCCCCGTGTGCCGCGGCCCGCTCGTAGTGGTGCTGTGCGAGGATGCCGAACCGCTTGGCCTCGGCCTCGTGATCGATCTTGGGCAGCCGCCCGTAGAAATCGCCCTCGCTCGATGCGATGTACCGGCCGGTGATCGTCGCGTGGGTCGTGAAGACGACCGCCGCCCCGACCTGCTCGCGACGGATCATGGGGATCGCCAGGCCGCTCATCCACTCGTGGAAGTGGGCGAGCACCCGCCGCTGCGTGCCGCGGCTCTCCCAGACCGGGCAGAGATGGACGAACAACCGCCGCAACGACTCGGCAAAGCCCACCACGCTGTCCACGAGCGGGTCGTCGCCGGGCGACTCGATCCCGTGGTCCTTCCAGATGCCGAATTTGATCTCGTCGATCTTGCTCGCCGAGAAGTTGTGCTCCAGCAGCAGCGCCCGGGGCCGCCCCTGCACCAGCCACCGGCCCGTGTGCGCCTTGACGCCGTCTTTCTCGAGCGCATCGCACACCTGCGCCAGCCAGCCCGTCGGACGACGCGTGTCGAGCTCCAGATCGCTCCGCTGACCCATGTAGGGCCCGACCATCAGGTAGCGGTTCTGCCACCGCTCGACCATGGTCGGGGCCTTGGACCGCAGCACCTGATAGATGCCGCCCACCGGGTTGCAGACCTCCCAGCCGATCTCCACCAGCAGCGACCCGGCCGGGGCGCGGAGCGCATCGACCTGCGGGGCGTGGCTGACCGCGTTCGGAACGACTGACATGGGCCGGCAAACTCCTTCGGTGACGGGTCAGATTCTAGGACGAGCCTAGCGAGTACCATGCTCTATCGAAACCCCAACCACCGACACTCCCATGACGCCGCACCAGCCATCGCTCTCCGACGTGGACCTGCACCTCTTCAACGAGGGCACCCACGCGCACCTGGGCCACAAGCTGGGCGCGCACACCCACCCCGATGGCTCGGCGACGCACTTTGCCGTCTGGGCCCCCTCGGCCCAGTCGGTCCACCTCGTCGGCGATTTCAACCACTGGGACATCCACGCCACACCGATGCACCCGCTCGGCTCCTCCGGGATCTGGGAGTGCTCAATCGACAGCGTGCCGCAGGGCGCCAATTACAAATACGCCATCCGCTCCAACATCAGCGGGCACGAGGCGATCAAGGCCGACCCGGTCGCGCTCCACGCCGAGACCCCGCCCAAGTCCAGCTCCAAGGTCTGGACTACCAGCCACCAGTGGCAGGACCAGGACTGGATGGAGGATCGCAAGAGTGACGACTGGCGACGCCGCCCCATGAGCACCTACGAGGTCCATCTCGGCTCGTGGAGGCGCAACCCCGACGAGGGCGACCGCCCGCTCAGCTACCGCGAGGCCGCCGAACAGCTCGCCGAATATGTCGGCTGGCTCGGCTTCACCCACGTCGAGCTGATGCCCGTGATGGAGCACCCCTTCGACGGCTCGTGGGGGTACCAGTCCACCGGCTACTTCGCGCCGACCAGCCGCTTCGGCTCGCCGGACGATTTCATGGCCTTCGTCGACACGCTGCACCAGGCCGGCATCGGTGTCATCCTCGACTGGGTGCCCAGCCACTTCGCCACCGACGGGCACGGCCTCAGCCTCTTCGACGGCACGCACCTCTACGAGCACGCCGACCGGCGCCAGGGCTTCCACCCCGACTGGGGCTCCTTCATCTTCAACTACGGGCGCAACGAGGTCCGGTCCTTCCTGCTCTCCAGCGCCAACCACTGGATCGACACCTTCCACGCCGACGGCCTCCGCGTGGACGCCGTCGCCAGCATGCTCTACCTCGACTACTCGCGCAAGGACGGCGAGTGGATCCCCAACGAGCACGGCGGCAAGGAGAACCTCGAAGCCATCGGGTTCCTCAAGCAGCTCAACACCACGCTCTACGGCGAGCACCCCGGCGTCATCACCGTCGCCGAAGAGTCCACCTCCTTCGCCGGTGTCTCCAGGCCCGTCTACGACGGCGGCCTCGGCTTCGGCTTCAAGTGGGACATGGGCTGGATGAACGACACCCTCCGCTACTTCCGGCGCGAGCCCTCCCACCGCAAGTGGCACCACGACGAGCTGACCTTCCGCGGCCTCTACGCCTTCAGCGAGAACTTCGTCCTGCCGCTCAGCCACGACGAGGTCGTCCACGGCAAGGGCTCGCTGCTCGACCAGATGCCCGGCGACGACTGGCAGAAGTTCGCCAACCTCCGCCTGCTGCTGGCCTACCAGTGGTGCTGCCCCGGCAAGAAACTCCTCTTCATGGGGTCCGAGTTCGCCCAGCGCGCCGAGTGGAACGCCAACCAGAGCCTCGACTGGCACCTCACCGCCTACGCCCCGCACTCAGGGATGCAGGAGCTTGTGCGCGCGCTCAACAAGGTCCACCGCGAGCACGCCGCGATGCACCAGCTCGACTGCGACCCCCGCGGCTTCGAGTGGCTGCACTGCGACGACGCGGACAACTCGGTCCTGGCTTTCTTCCGCCACGCCGACGACGGCTCACCGCCCGTCCTCTGCATCTTCAACTTCACCCCCGTGCCGCGGGACAACTACCGCGTCGGCGTCTCCAACGGCACACGCTGGACCAAGCTCCTCGACACCGACGATGACGACTTCGGCGGCTCCGGCTACGGCTGGCAGGATTCCTCCCACGCCGACGCCATCCCCATGCACGGCCGGTCACGATCGATCGCGATCACCCTGCCGCCGCTCGGCGCGGTCATTCTCAAAGCCGAGTAGCCGCCCAACACCGCGGGTGCCACGGGTCAGACGCTGCTTTGAGCGGCTGCCCCGTGACCGGGGCGTCCCCGCACGCGGCAGTCCCGCAGAGCCGGGCCTGACCCGTGGCATTGGCCACATTCGGCCAACAGACCAAAACCCAACACGCCGCGGGATGCGAATGGGGTACCGGAGAGCCACCCACCCCAGCTATACTCCCAGCGAGAGAATCACCGCCCGAACGCGGGCAACACCCACAAGGAGGGAACCCCCATGCGCACCATCACGACCATCGCTATCGCCGGCCTCGCAGCCACCACCGCCAGCGCCCAGTTCCAGTTCTTCAGCTCCGCCGACGCCGTCCTCTACCGCGGCACCGACGGCGGCCTCACCGACACGTTCAACGGTGCCGACGAGATCCGCGGCATGAGCATCCTCGAGAACGGCGTCAACATCGCCGGCGCGTCCTTCGGCGATGTCATCGCCGTCAGCAGCCCCCAGGGCCAGAACGACGCCCAGGAGGTCTACCGCGTCGACAACGCCTTCAGCGGCACACCCAGCCTCGTCCAGATCGGCGTCACCAGCGAGCCCGTCTCCGACATCGCCTTCGCCAACGGCCGCATCTTCGGCGTAGACAACTCCGGCCCCGCCGGCACCATCCTCGTCCGCGAGTTCGACGCCAACTTCAACGAGATCAACACCTTCGACACCGGCATCAACATCGTGGATCGTGGCGCCGGCGGCCTCGCCTACGACCCCGCCAACGACATCTTCTACGTCACCGATCCCGACTCCGACCAGCTCTGGTCCTACAGCCTCGGCGGCAGCTCCACCCTCCTGGGCAACGCCGGATTCGACTTCGGACAGAACGATCTGGCGATGTTCAACGGCAAGCTCTACGCCGCGATCGCCGAGCTCGGCCGCGGCACCTACAACATCGGTGAGTTCAACACCACCGACGGCTCGTTCTTCAACCTCGTCACCGTGGGCGCCTACCCCGGCGGCTCGATCGGCGCGGTCGTGATCCCCGCGACCCCGACCCTCGCGCTGCTCGGCCTCGGCGGCCTGGCCGCAGCGCGTCGCCGCCGCTAAACCAGCGATCGCATCCGCACGACAATCGCACGCGCCGGCCCGGGTGATCCGGGCCGGCGTTGTCGTTGTGCCCACGGGTGCCCGATCCCCTACCCTTGCCGCATGACCGCCCCGTCCAGGACAGACCAGCCCCACAAGATCCAGCCGCCCCGCGGCACGCGCGACCTCTACCCCGCCGAGGCCGCACGCCGACGCTGGCTCACCGAACGCTGGCGCGAGGTCTCCGTCCGCCACGGCTTCGAAGAGGTTGACGGCCCCACCTTCGAGGCCTCCGACCTCTACGCGGTCAAGAGCGGCGACGGCATCCTCGGCGAACTCTTCCAGGCCTTTAGCGGCAAGAGCCCCGACGAGGTCGAGCAGGTCAAAGACACCGGCCGCGCCCCCTACGCCCTGCGTCCCGAGTTCACCCCCACACTTGCGCGCATGTACGCCGCGAAGGCCGCGGGGCTGCCAAAGCCGTGCAAGTGGTTCATGGCCGGACCCTTCTTCCGCGCCGAACGCCCGCAGCGGGGAAGGCTGCGGGAGTTTTTGCAGTGGAACTGTGATGTGCTGGGGTTGGATATCCCGACGGAGAAGTGGAACGCAGAGGACGCAGAGAGCCGCGCAGAGGTCGCAGAGGCGAAGGCGCGGATGGATGCGGAGTGTATTGCGTGTTGTGTTGCTGATTTGGAGTCACTGGGGTTGGCCCCAAGTGATGTCTCGATCCACTTCGGCAGTCGGGATGTGGTCACCAACATGCTCAATGAGATGGAGATACCAGAGTCCCGCCACACCCAGATTCTGAACCTGTTGGATCGCCAATCCAAGCTCGCTCCAAAAGACTTTGCGGCTGAGTGTGATCGACTCGGCTTTCACATGCACCGTTTCCAAGTACTACAAGGAATCTGCATTGATGCGATGAAGCAAGGGTTTCCATGGATCGGGCTTAACAGTGACGAACACGCCGTTACATTCGACTTCAAATCGATGGCCTTGCTTGCAACGGAGATTGAGAAGCTGGGGATTACCGCTTGGTGCAAGCCAGATCTCTCCATCGCTCGCGGCCTCGCCTACTACACCGGCACCGTCTTCGAAGTCATCGCCGACGGCGAACGCGCCGTCGCCGGCGGCGGGCGGTACGACAACCTCATCGAGCTCTTCGGCGGCCCCAAGACGCCCGCGGTCGGCTTTGCGATGGGCGACGTCGTCCTCTCGCTCCTGCTGCAGGACAAGGGCCTGATGCCCAGCGGCGACGAGCTGATGGGCCTTGTCGGCCAGCACCCCGACGTCTTCGTGCTCAGCAACGGCGACGAGGCCGCGGAAGCCAGGGTCCGCCCCACCGTCGCCGCACTCCGGCGTGGCGGTGAGTCGCTCGCCGGCCTCCACGTCCGCCACTCCTACAAGGCGACGAAGAACGTCGGCAAGCTGCTCAAAGAAGCCGCCCAGCAGGGCGCCCGCTTCGCCGTCATCATCGAGGACGCCGAATCCTGCTCGGTTAAGGACACCCGCACCAACGAGCAATGGCCCGACAAGGTCCCCCTCACCGACCTCCACGCCCGGCTCGCCGGGGCGATGTAACACGCGCCATTCTCGCATAGAGCCCCTCGCGCGAGCGAGGGGACGACGGGTTGTCGGCCGGCGGATGCGAATCGTTATCTCGGGTGCGCGGCGCGTTCCCCTCGCTTGCGCGAGGGGCTCTACGCGGCTCTTCTTCTGCCCGGGGCTATCTCCCCGTCGCCCGCCGCCCATGCAACACCGGCATCTCCCGCAGGTACTCCATCGCCGGCGGGCAGTCCTCCTCGCCGAAGTGCTCGTAGTCCCCGTCGTAGCAGATCTCGCCCTTGTGCAGCATCACGACCCGCGGGCTCAGCCGGCGCAGCAGCTCCTTGTCGTGCGTCACCAGCACCGTCGTGCGGTTCTCGCCGTTGGCGCGGGGCTTGTGGTGCATGTCCCACACCAGCTCGTGGATGCTGCCGCTGACCACCGGGTCGAGCCCCGTCGTCGGCTCGTCATAAAACAGCACCGCCGGATCGATCGCGATTGCGCGCGCAATCGCGACCCGCTTGGCCATGCCGCCGGACAGCTCGTCCCGGTCCTTGTGCAGCACATCGTCCACATCGAGCGCGCACGCCTCGAGACTCTCCCGCGCCCGCTTCAGGATCGCCTTCTCACTCAGCTGCTGGTGCTCACGCAACAGCAGCGCGATGTTCTCGTACACCGACCCGCTGAAAAGCGCGTTCCGCTGAAACACCACCGCCCAGTGCATCCGGATCCGCTGCAGCAGGCTCTCCCTGGCGTCGGTGATCTCGGTCAGCGGGGCCCCCTTCCGCCCGTGGTCGGCCGCGAACACCTTGCCGCCGGAGATGTCCAGCAGCCGCAGCACGCAGTCGAGCAGCACCGTCTTGCCCGATCCCGACGCCCCCACGATCGCCACCATCTGCCCCCGCTCGATCTCCAGATCGATGTCCCGCAGCACAACACGACCATCGAACGCCTTCACCAGCCGCTCGGTGCGCAGCTCGACCGACGGGGCGGCCTCGGGTGATTTCTGCGGCGGAGACATGGTCTGCACGATAGCGGCCGCTAACCCCGCGTACCATCAACCACGCGCAAGGGATGGAGGCCGGCGTGATCTATCTCGACAACAACGCCACCACCAAACCCACAGACGCCGCCGCCCAGGCCGTCCACGTCGCCACCACCACCCTCTGGGCCAACCCCTCCAGCGTCCACAGGGCCGGGCAGGAGGTCCGCCACGCCCTCGAGCTGGCCCGCAAGGAACTCGCCGCGCTCCTCGGCGTGACCGCGAAGGAACTCGTCCTCACCGGCAGCGGCACCGAGTCGATCAACCTCGCCGTCCGCGGCGTGCTCGAGGCCCGCATCAAACACGGGGGCAACCCCGCAGACCAAGGGGGCAACCCCGCGAATCAGGGGGGCGGGCTTTCCAGCCCGCCTCTGCCCAACATCATCACCACCCGCCTCGAACACACCGCCGTCCGCGACCTCGTCCAACACCTCGAACGTCAGGGCCGCGCCGAGGCCCGGTGGCTCCCCCTCGATTCCCGCGGCATGGCCGACCCGGCCGCCCTCGGCGCGCTCATCGACGGCCGCACCGCGCTGGTCAGCGTCCAGTGGGCCAACAACGAGACCGGCGCGATCCAGCCCGTCGAACGCCTCGCCGATATCTGCCGCGAAAGAGGCGTCCCCTTCCACTGCGACGCGACCCAGTGGGTCGGCAAGATGCCGATGCCCGAGGCGCTGCCCTGCGATCTGCTCACCTGCAGCGCCCACAAGTTCCACGGCCCCAAGGGCGTCGGGGTGCTCTGGGTGCGGCGCGGGGGTGGGCCTGGTCCCCCAGACCATCGGCACGCAGGAGATGGACCGGCGCGGCGGGACCGAGAGCGTCGCGGCCATCGTCGGGGCGGGCGTCGCCGCGCGAGAGGCCGTTGCGTGGCTGGCCGACCCCGCCGCGCGCCCGGGTCGCCGCCCTGCGCGACCGCTTCGAGAACGTGGTCGTCGAGCGCGTGCCCGGCGCGGCGATCAACTGCCACACCTGCCCCCGCCTCTGGAACACCTCCAACATCGCGTTCCCCACGCTCGAGGCCGAGGCCCTGCTCATGCTGCTGTCTGAGCGGGGCGTGGCCGCCTCCGCCGGCGCGGCGTGCTCGTCCGGCTCGCTCGACCCCAGCCCGGTGCTTCTGGCGATGGGCATCCCCGAGACGCTGGCCCACGGGTCGGTTCGCTTCAGCCTGAGCCGCGAGACCGGCGGGGGCGAGATCGACGACGCGATCGAGACCATCGTCGCCTGCGCCACCCAGCTCGGGCGGTCCTCCGGCTCGATCTAACGCACCGGCACGGATCACGCTCTCCCGCCGCCACCCTCACTCCCCACGCCCTACCCTCTCCCTACATGAGCAACCAACTAGACCACAATCAGCCCCGCTTTGGCGAGTTCGGTTCAGACGTGCCGGCCCACCAGGCCACGCCCGAACGCCTCAGCCTCATGGCCCTGTTCTCGACCATCACCGGGGCGCTGACAGTCATCGGCTGCTGCATCCCGGCCGTCGGCCTCGTGCCGCTGCTGCTGGCCATCGGCGGCTTCGTCGGCATCTCCCGCTCCCGCGCGCGCGGTCCGCGGCAAGGGTCTGTCGATCGTCGGCGGCACGCTCGGCCTGATCTCCCTGCTCATCTCCTCGGTGCTCTGGATCGGGGCCTCCTCCACCGGCGGCAAGATCGGCCCCGTCTACTCGCAGGCCTTCGACCCGGACCCGACCGTGGTCCGGACCGTCCTGACCTCCGACGCCGCCGCGAAGCTCACCGACGAACAGGTCGCCGAGTTCCAGGCCGCCCTGACCGCCGAGGGCGTGACGAGCCTGACCATCCCCAGCGGCATCCTGAATCTGTTCAGCGGCTACGGCGCGGTGGGCGCGAGCCCCGACGGGTTCGACCAGCTCCGCAACCCGTCCGAGGGCATGGTCTACCCGTTCCCCGCCGAGACGAGCGCCGGCTGGATGTACGTCTACGTGCTGATGGACCCGACCCAGAAGCTCGGCTCCGGGATGCTCGGCCTCAACGACGCCGCCCTCCGGACCGACGACGGCCGGGTCATCTGGCTGATCGGGCCGGCCGATGCCCTCTCGGGCGCGACGGGCCCGGACCAAAGCCCCGCCCCCGACCAGACCGATACTGGGTCAGACACCCCGGCCGACGAGACCTCCGGCGAGGATCCCGACGGCTGATCCGGACGTACACCTGCATTGAGCGTGAGCCAAGCGAACCCGAATCCGCAGACCGCGCCGTCCGGCGAGAGGGCCCCGGGCCCCGATCCGGTCATCCGCTGCACCAACATCGCCAAGATCTTCGACGGCCGCACCGTCCTCGACGACATCAACCTCGAGATCTACCCCGGCGAGACCATGGTCATCATGGGCGGCTCGGGCTCGGGCAAGTCCACCAGCCTCCGCCTGATGATCGGCTCGATGCGCCCGGACCGGGGCTCGATCGAGATGTTCGGGCGCGACATCTGCGCCCTCAACGAGAGCCAGCTCAACGACGTCCGCAAGCAGTTCGGCATCCTGTTCCAGTCCGGCGCGCTGTTCAACTCCATGACCATCGCCGAGAACGTCGCCCTGCCGCTGCAGGAGCACACGCGGCTCGATCAGGACATCATCGACATCCAGGTCAAGATCAAGCTTGAACTCGTCGGCCTGCGTGAGCACGCCGACCTGCTGCCCAGCCAGATCTCCGGCGGCATGAAGAAGCGCGCGGGCCTTGCGCGCGCGCTCGCCCTCGACCCCAAGGTCCTCTTTTACGACGAGCCCTCCGCCGGGCTCGACCCGGTCACCAGCGCCCAGATCGACCAGCTCATGCTCGCTCTCACCAAGCAGCTCGGCGTCACCAGCGTCGTCGTCACCCACGAGATGGACTCGGCCTTCACCATCGCCGACCGCATGGCCATGCTCGACAAGGGACGCATCCTCAAGGTCGAGACCCGCCAGTGGTACGAGCGGCTCCGCGACATGCCCCTCGAGCAGGTCCGCGGCCTGCCCGAGGACGAGCAGCTCATCCGCCAGTTCCTCAGGGGCGACGCCGACGGCCCCATCACCGCCCGGCGAGACCAGTCGGCCTTCACCGACGATCTCTTCGGCGCGTAGCGATTCTCGGGCGGGATTCCCCGCCTCCGATCAACCCCGGACACCGCTCGGCCGATAACCGCCGCAGGAGGCCGTATCATGCGGCCGACCAACGGAAGGGCCGGACCACCTCATGAGCGCTCGATACAGCCAGACAGCCAACCTCCTCGCCGGCACCTTCCTGATCGGCGGCGTCGTCCTCGCGATGGTGATGAGCTTCATCCTCGCCGACTTCAGCTTCACCAGGAACGCCGAGTACACCGTCAGGTTCAGCATCCGCGACGGCGCCACCGGCCTCTCGCCCGACGCCGCGGTGCGCGTCGGCGGCCAGCAGGTCGGCAAGGTCAAGTCCATCCGCGTCGATCGCGATGCCGACACCGGCGAGTACGCGGTCGATGTCACCATCAAGGTCCGCGCCGACATCGAGCTCTACGAGGACGCCTGGGCCCACCTCGAGGTCCCGCTGCTGGGCACCGGCAGCACGCTGAACATCCCCTACCTCGGCACCGGCGACGGAATCGAGACAACCCAGGGCCAGTCCGCCCGGCTCGAGCCCGGCGAGGTGCTCATCGGCTCGATCGCGCCCCCCGCCTTCCTGGCCAACGCCGGCTTCGGGCCCCAGCAGCGCGAGCAGCTCCAGCGCATGTTCACCGAGACCGAGCGCGCACTCACCGAGTTTGCCGACGCGCTCGAGGAGATCCGGCCCCGCGTCGCCCCGGTCGCCGACGACGCCGCGGCCACCGTCGCCTCGGCCCGCCGCTCGATGGAGTCGATCGAGGCCGACCTGGCCGGCTGGCGCGGCGACATCTCCACCACGCTCGACAACGCCGCCTCCACCAGCGAGCAGCTGCCCTCGGTCGTGGACGACGCCAAGATCATCCTCGCCGACACCCGCGAGATGATCCAATCGGGCCGCGCCGTCATCGACGACAACCGCCCCCGCATCGACAACATCCTCGCAAACGCCGACGAGGTCGTCTCCGGCGTCAATGACGAGTGGATCCCGCGGGGCACCGAGCTGCTCGGCTCGGCCCGCGAGGGCGTCCAGTCCTACCGCGACACCGCCGACCGCGTCAGCGGCATCATCACCAAGCAGCAGCCCACCATCGAGCCGCACGCTCTCCAACCTCCGCACCATGAGCGACCAGTTCAAGTTCCTCGCAATCGAGGCCCGGAGCCAGCCGTGGCGGCTGCTCCACCGCCCCGACACCAAGGAGCTCGAAACCCAGCTGCTCTACGACTCGGCCCGCTCCTACGCCGTCGCCGTGGCCGACCTGCGTGAGGCCAGCGCCTCGATGGAGGCCGTCATCGCCCTCTCCCGGCGCGACAGGCCGGGTGGACCTCGAGCAGATGGAAGCGATGCGCACCAAACTCCAACAAGCCTTCGAGGGCTACGCCGAGGCGGAGTCCTCGCTTCTCGACCGCGTGATCAACGCCAACAAGTAGGTGCCGCCGGTGCCACGCCGACCGATCCACATCCTCGCCGCGGGCTGCGCCCTGCTCGCCGCCGCCTGCGTGGCACAAGCCCAGGAAGACCCCCCACGCCCTGGCGCGACGCCCTCGAGCCGCGTCGAGCCGCAACCTGGACGACGTCCTCGACGGGGTGCTGGGGCTCGCGACCGTGGCCCCGCCGCAGAGCGGGATCTTCGTCCCCGCCGGCACCTCACCGCGCGAGGCCTCGATGCCGCCCGCCGACTGGTCGCCGCTGACCGCCAGCGCGCGCCCGAACGCCTGGTCCTCCTCGTCCACGGCCTCGACGAGGCCGGCGACATCTGGACCGAACTGGCCCCGGCGGCTCGTCCGGGCCGGCTACAAGGTCGCGCGGTTTGAGTACCCCAACGACCAGCGCATCCGGACCTCCGCCGCGCTGCTGCTCGACCACCTCCGCGCCGCGCACGGGCAGGGCCTCGACGAGATCGCCATCGTCGCCCACTCCATGGGCGGGCTGGTCTTTTTCGACGCCATGACCCGCGAGGACGGCTACGCCGGCGACGTGGTCACGCCCGAGGGGCTCCCCCGGATCACGCGGCTCGTCGCGGTGGGCACCCCGTGGAACGGCTCGTCGTGGGCTCAGCTCCAGGCCGTCGGCGAGATGCACGAACAGGTCACCCGCGTGCTCGGCGATGCCTCCGGCGATATCCGCCCGATGCTCCACTACCGACGCGACGGCTCGGGCCAGGCCGGCGACGACCTCCTCCCGACATCCGCGTTCATCACCGACATCCGCGCCCGGGCGTGGCCCGAGCACCTGCCGCTGACCATCATCGCCGGCCGCATCACCAACCCCGACCCCGCCACCTACGAGAGCCTCGCCGAATCGACCATCCTGCGCGAACTGCTCGGCCCGGACGACCTCGAGGCGTTCATCGCCGACCTCCGCGCCGCCAGCGAGGACCTCGGCGACGGCGTGGTCTCGCTGGACTCGGCCTTCGCCCGCGAGACCGACGACAAGCACGTCTTCGCCGTCAACCACCGCGCGCTGCTGCACGACTCGCCCATCGACTTCCTCACCGGCCGGGCCGAGGCCGGCCCCCCGGCGATCCCGATCATCCTCGAACGCCTCGAACTCGACGCCGCGCGCCGAACCCCCTCCGACCCGCCCCAGCAGGACGACTAGCCCGCCGGGGCGGCCCAAACCCCGCGAACCGCCTCGCCCCGGCCACCCGTATCTGTTAGGCTTCTGCCATGGCCCAGCGCCGCCACCACTACGAGCAGGCCTTCGAGGCGTACGTCCGCCAGGAACGCATCCCCTACGTCGCCGTCAACGAGGCCAAAAAGGCCCTGCTGCCCGCCTCGACCCCGCTCCGGATCGAGCAGGACGAGCCGGGCGCGGACGCCGAGACGCTCAAGAGCTTCGATTTCGTCGTCTACGGCCGCGGGCTCAACCTGCTGACCGAGATCAAGGGCCGCCGCCTGGCCCCCGCGCCAAGGGCCGCCCCGCCAACCAGCCCTCCAGCCGCCCGGTCACCACCCGCCGCCTGGAATCCTGGGTCAACGCCGACGATGTCCGGTCCATGCTCCACTGGCAGGGGCTCTTCGGGCCCGAGTTCCGGGCGGTGTTCGTGTTTCTCTACTGGTGCGATGAATTGCCCGCCGACGGCCTGTTCGAGGAGATCATCGAGTGCCGCGGCCGCTGGTACGCCCTCCGGGCCGTCGCCGTGGACGAATACGCCCGGGCCATGCGTGTCCGCAGCCCGCGCTGGGGCACCGTCCACGTGGACGCCGCGACGTTCCAGCGCATCAGCCACCCCTTCCGCGGCACCCTCTCCTCGGCGTCGGGGCCGCTCGGTGGAACCTCCGGAGGCGTCGGCCAGCCCGCCCCCGTTCTGGAACCGCTGGGACTCTAGAGACGGATCTTCGGCACCCGCCGCACCGGGGCCGGCGATCCCGCCTTTCGCCCCGACGGCCTTTACCCCCCGCCCCGCCGCCTGTAGCATCATCCACTATGAACCACCGCGCCCGACTGCTGCTCCCGCTGCTCCTGGCCCTGGCGACCCTGGTCGCCCTGCCCGCCATCACCTCGGCGCAGGATTCCCGCCCCAAGGCCCCCGTGCCCAGCAAGACCGGCTCGCCGCCCAAGGTGCGCAACATGCTGCTGCTGGTGGTCATCCTCGGCGTCGGGCTCGGCGTGCAGGCGATCCCGTCCAAGCGCGGCCACAACGACTGATCCACACCCGCTCCCGCTCGAGGACCCGACCTCGCGGCGAGCCCCTCGGAGGACACCCCATGGCCCCCAGACGCCGCTGGCTCGTCGCGACCAACCTCGCCCTCGCCGCCGGTATCGCCGTGGCGGCGGCCAGCCTGCCCGCCAGCGGCACGCAGTCGGCCAACCGCGCGCGGCCAGTACACCATGGTCGCCGGCGAGATCCGCGCCGGCGGGGACGCCAGCGGCATCTACATCATCGACTCGGTCAACGAAGAGATGGTCGTCGTCCGCTGGGACGACAACCGCGGCACGCTCTCGGGCATCGACTACCGGAGCCTCGCGACCGACACCGCCCGCAGGCCGGGACGGTAATCACCATGCAGACCACGAACACCACACCGACCGACGCCGCGACCGCACCCCGCCGCACCGGCGAGACCTCGCTCACCGTCCTGGCTCTCGGGCTGGCGATGGTGCTCGGGGCCCTGCTCTGGGGCGCGCTCAACCAGCCGGCCCGGGCCGAGATGGTCGCCGAGACCGGCCACCTCGTCGCCCTGACCGCCCGCGGCGACAACGAGGAGGTCCTGCTCATGCTCGACAACCGGGCCGAGCAGATCATGCTCTACAAGGTCACCCAGAACAGCACGCTCGAGCTCCTCCAGAGCCTCGATCTCACCGAACTCTTCCAGTCTGCCCGCGCCCGGCGCCTCGGCAGCGAGTAGTCTCTCCCAAGCCGGGTGCCCAAGGCCCGCACGCATCCTCTGCGGGGCCTGACCCCGTACGCAACACGACCCCTCCGCCGCCGCCGGGCCGACGGAGGGTTACCCCCTCGCCCGGTGCCAACCTGCCTTCTCCAGCGCCCCGCAGCGTGCGGGTGCGCCCAGTCTGTGCGTGCGGAGTCTGTCCATGCCGATCACCCCCCTGCCTCAGTTCGAGGCCGACCTCCAGGAATACCGCGACCAGATCGCCCAGCAGGAGGCCGCCGACGCCGCCGAGCAGAAAACGCTCGTCGTCAAATTCGGCGCCATGAAGCTGATCGGCGAGTACCGCTACGACGGCAAGGTCAAGCCCGGGTGCGGCTCCAAGGTCGTCTGCCGCACCCACCGCGGCACCGAACTGGGCGAGCTGCTGACCGTCACCTGCAAGAACGGGGCCTGCTCCAAGAGCATCACCCGCCAGGAGATGCTCCAGTACATCGACGCCTCCGGCGGCCGCGACTACCCGTTCTTTACCAAGGGCAAGGTCCTCCGCATCGCCACGATGGAAGACCTGCACGCCCAGGAAGGGATCGAGCAGTCCCGCCATGAGCTCGTCCGCAAGGCCCGAGACGCCGTCGCCGGCGCCGGCTCCTCGATCCGCATCGTCGACGCCGAGCCGATCCTTGGCGGCGAGCTGATGACCTACTACTTCCTCTCCGAGGAACGTGTCGACGCCCGCGACGCCCACCGCGCGCTCAACGCCCTGCACAACGGCCGCGTGGACCTGCGCCAAGTGGGCGCGCGACGAGGCCCGGCTCACGGCCGACTACGAGCGCTGCGGCCAGCACTGCTGCTGCAAGAACTTCCTCAAGGTGCTCAAGCCCGTCTCGATGCGCTCGGCCAAGGTGCAGAAGGCCACGCTCGAGCCTCTGAAGATCTCCGGCCGGTGCGGGCGGCTGATGTGCTGCCTCCGATACGAGGACGAGACCTACGAGGAGCTCCGCAAGCGTCTGCCCCACCGCAAGAGCCGCGTGGGCACGCCCCACGGCGACGGGATGGTGCTCAGCAGCCAGATCCTGACCCAGCTCGTGCTTGTGCGTCTCGATATCGGCGAGGACGCCGCGATCCCGGTCGAAGAGCTCACGGCACCGATCTCCAAGACCCAGCCCCCGCCGCCCGAGCCGGGCACCCGGTTCCGGCGTGAGAGCCGCCCGCCGCCGACCAAGCCGCGTCGCGAGCGGAGCGCGGACCGGCAGTCCGACCGCCCGGACGGGCGATCCGGCCGGGCGCGACGAGACCGCCGCACCCACCGACCAGCCCACCACCAAGAAGAAGCGGCGGCGGCGGAAGAAGAAGAAGCCCGAGGGGCGCCGGCGGCCCCGATTCGCAGGGCACCGGCGGCAACCGGCCGCCGCGGGGCTCCGGGGGCGACCGTCCCGCGGACACCAGATCCGGCGACGGCCCGCCGTCCGAGAACGCCGGCCAAGGCCCCCAGGGCAAGAAGAAGCGCCGCAGACGCCGGCGGAAGAAGCCCGGTGGCGGCGAGGGCGGCTCGGGGCCCAACAACGCCGGGAGCGGCGGCCCGCCACCCTCCGGCGGCGGTTCCTCGGACTAGGTCCCCCGAACCCACGCCCCGCCGAGGCGGTATGGTCTGCGCATGGCAGACACTCCATCCACGCGCGCGAATCCCTCCGGGCACGCCATCAAGGAGACCATCAGCTCGCTGATCGTCGCCTTCATCTTCGCCTTCGTCTTCCGCGGCTTCGTGGTCGAGGCGTTTGTCATCCCCACCGGCTCCATGGCCCCCACCCTGCTCGGCAAGCACATGCGCTTCCAGAGCCCCGAGTCCGGCGAGATCTGGACCGTCAACCCGTGGGACAACAGCGCCGGCAACCCGTTGCCCGTCCAGGGCACCCAGTCCACCATCACCGCGACCGACCCGATGACGCGCGCGCAGATCGGCAGCGAGCTGCCCGCCGACATGGGCCGCAAGGTCACCACGCTCTCCGGCGACCGCATCTTCGTCCTCAAGTACCTCTACTCCATCTACGACCCCGCCCGATTCGACGTGGTGGTCTTCAAGTACCCCGGACCGACCCCCTCGCCGGTCACGGCCGGGCAGCAGGAGAACTACATCAAGCGGCTGGTCGGTCTCCCGGGCGAGGAGATCGCGCTGGTTGACGGCGACGTCTTCACGCGCAAGGCCGAGGGCGCGGCGGGATCGCTCACGCGGTCTGACTGGTCGGCCCCCAACTGGACCATCGCCCGCAAGTCCGAGCGCGTGCAGCGCGAACTCTGGCAGACCGTCTACGACTCGAGCTACGCCCCGCTCGACCCGGACCGCAACCTCCGCACCTGGTTCCGCAGCCCGTGGCGCGGCCTGGCCCCCGACGGCTCGACCGACACCGCCTGGACCATCGACAAACAGACCAGCTACACCCACGACAGCGCCGCCCCGACGACGCTCACCTGGGACACCGACGCCCGCCCCATCACCGACGAGTACTTCTACAACGAGGCGGCTGAGGGCGACTACCGCAACACCAAGTCCACCTACGCGGTCTCCGATATCCGTCTGGCGATGGGTGTCGAGCCCGAGCAGGACGGGCTCAAGCTCGCGGCCGTGCTCGGGGCCCGGGGCCACGAGTTCCGCGCCGAGATCGAAGGAGAGCCGCGTCCTCCTCCGCACGAGGCCCGTGGCCGCCGACGGCACGCCCGGCGAGTGGCGCACGCTCGAAGACACCACCACCAAGCGCACCATCAAGACCGGCAAGGTCACCAACGTCGAGTTCTGGCATGTTGACCAGTCCCTGCAGGTGTGGGTCGAGGGCAAACGCGTCGCCTACGCCGAGTACGACTGGTCGCCCGCCCTCCGCATCGAGCACACGCTCGACCGACCCGCCGAGGAGCTGCTCCGCGCCGTCCGCGTCTCCAACCCGCTGGCCGACGAGTCGATGTATCCCCAGCCCAGCGTCCGCTGGGAGCTCGAGGGCTCGCCGGTCACGCTCCACCGCGTCCGGCTCGAACGCGACCTCTTCTACAGGCCCGGCGTCTACAACCCCGGATTCGCCCGCGACGGGCAGCCCTCGCTGGGCACCCACCCCTCGCAGCCGAACATCCTCGGCCCCGACCAGTTCTTCGTCTGCGGCGACAACAGCCCCAACAGCCTCGACGGCCGCCTCTGGGACACCCCCGACGCGTGGGTCCGCGAGCAGATCGACCCCACCATCGGCGTCGTCCCCCGCGACCTGCTCATCGGCAAGGCGTTCTTCGTCTACTTCCCGAGCTTCCACAAGGACAAGAAGATCCCGGTGCCCGACGTCGGGCGGATGCGGTTTATCTGGTAGACGGTCGCCGCGTGAAAGCAGGCCATGTCCCGACGCGCACTCCCGGTCGCGATCCTCTTCCTCTCCGCGGCCTGCGGGGCCCTGTGGGTCACCTCCATGTTCGAGACCGTGCAGTGGAGCAACGGCAGCCGCTATCTCGTGCACGTCGAGACCGGCGCCGCCGTCTTCGCCCACGACCGGTGGAGGCCCGAGACGCGCCCGGTCGGGCTGGCGTTCTGGAGGGCCAACGCCCACGGCTCCCTCGAGAACTACCTGCTCTATCTGCAGCCGAGCCTCCACAACGAGTCGGGAACGCTCTGGATCAACCTGCCGCCGTGGGTGCCGATGGCCGGGCTGGTCCTCCCGCTGGTCTGGATCGAGTTCAGGCCGTGGCGGCGCACGCGGCGAGGGCTGTGCCAGACGTGCGCGCGCAACAGACGGCCCCGGCTCGCCGCACTGCTCGGCGTGTGTGGACGGCGGGTCGCTCCCGCCCGCCCGCGGCCGCGTGCGCAGGCACGCGTGGAGCCTCACGGCAACCGGCGCACTCGCGGTGTGCTTTCTCTTCAGTGTGGTGGTCGTCGTCGTGGGATGACCGTGCCGGCTTCGCGCTGCCCCTACGCGTCGAGCCTCGTCACGACACGCTCCACGTCGCTCTCGCTCAGCACGCTGCGAGAGACGAGCAGACGCGAGAGTGACGCGACGACCAACTGCAGGTCCTCGATCTCCTCCTGCATCGCCGCGAGCCGGCTGTCCTGCGCGGCATCGATGGCCTTCTGGTGGTAGGCCGACCCCCGCAGCGTCCTGCGCACCGCGTCGAGGTCCTGCCTGGTGTCCGCGATGTCGAGGTGGTTGCCCACATCGCCCAGGAACAGTGTCCGCATCCAACCCATGAGGCTCTCCTTTCGCGCTGCCGGGCTCGGTGCCCGAGCGCACCACACGCCTCTCCCAGAGTATCCCGATTGCCCCGGCTCACTCCGAGGCCGGGGTGCCGTCGCGCACGATCTCCCGGGCTCGCTCCAGCGCCCCGTCGAGACTCTCAAACAGGTTCTCCTCGCCGATGCTGTCCAGGATGCCCACCTTGGTCATCTCCAGCAGCGGCTGCGCGTGCACGCCGCCCAGCAGCAGCGTCGTCCCCTGCCGCCTGCACTTGTCGTGGAACTCCTCCAGCGCGTGCAGGCCGGTCGCATCCACGTGCGGCACGTACCGCATGCGCAGGATGAACACCCGCGGCGGTCGTGACAGCTGGCGGAGTGTGTCCTTGAGTTTGTCCGCGACCCCGAAGAAGAACGGGCCGTTGATCTCGTACACCTCGACACCCGAGGGGACGTCCTTCTCGCGGACCACGCCGGGGTCTTTCGGGTCGGGCCGCTCGGTCTCCTGACCCTCCTCGATCTCCTCACGGATGCCCGCGATGTTCGAGACCTCCGACATGCGCTTCATGAACAGGAACGACGCCAGCACCATGCCCACGCCCACGCCGATCGTCAGATCGGTGAACACCGTCAGGCCGAACGTCGCCAGCAGCACCATCACGTCGGGCCGGGGCGCACGGAGGAGTGCTCGGAAGTGATCGATCTCGCAGATGCTCCACGCCACCATGATGAGCAGAGCCGCGAGCGTCGGGAGCGGGATGGCCTTGGCCAGAGGTGCCAGCGCCAGCATGAACACAAGGATGATCACCGCGTGCAACATCCCGGCCAGGGGCGTCGTCCCGCCGTTCTTGATGTTGGCCGCGGTCCTGGCGATCGCCCCCGTCGCCGGGAGACCGAAGAACGCGGCGCTGGCCAGGTTGGCCACACCCTGCGCGACCAGTTCCTGATCCGAACGGTGGCGGTTGCCGGTCATCCCGTCGGCCACCACCGCCGAGAGCAGGCTCTCGATCGAGCAGAGAATCGCGATCGTCATCGCCGACGGGATCAGATCGCGGACCATCCCGAGCGAGAACTGCGGGATGTGCGGGACCGGGAGGCTGTGCGGGATGCCGCCGAACCGCGTGCCGATCGTCTCGACCAACGGGCGGGTGTGCACCCCGTCGAAGGTCTCGGTCGCCGAAGACCAGCCCAAGAGCGAGACGATCACGGCGCTGACGATCACCGCAACGATCGCCCCCGGCACCCGCGGCAGCAGGCGCCTGAACAGAATCAGCACGGCGAGCGATCCGACGCCTACCCCGGTCGCGTGCCAGTTGATCGTGTTCATGTGGTCAAACAGGACGCCCAGCTTCGGCACAAACTCGGCCGGGATCGTCGCGGGGCCGCCCTCCTCGTTCAGGATGGTGAGCCCGAAGAAGTCCTTGAGCTGCGAAGCGAAGATCGTTACCGCGATCCCCGCGGTAAAGCCCGTCGTCACCGGGTAGGGGATGAACTTGATGAACTGTCCGAAACGGAACAGCCCCATCAGGATCACGATCACCCCCGCCATCACCGTCGCCGTCGCCAGCCCCTCGTAGCCGTAGGTCGCGGCGATGCCGAAGACGATCGGGATGAACGCCGCCGTCGGGCCGCCGATCTGCACCCGCGAGCCGCCGAGCGCCGAGACCAGGAAGCCCGCGATCACGGCCGTGAAGAGCCCCATCGCCGGCGGTGTCAGCCACGGATGGATCGACGCGAGCTCGTCGGCGACGTTCTGCGGGATGCTGGCGATCCCCAGCGCCATCGCCAGCGGCATCGCGATGACCGCGACGGTCAGGCCCGCCGTCAGGTCCCCGAGAAACGTGCGTTTGGTGTACCCCTCCCGCAAACAGATGACGAGCTTCGGCGTGAGACGATCAATCCAGGACTTCAACGACGTTCTCTCTTTCCACCCGGACGCGCACCGGGTGCGTGCCACCCCTCACAGCCCGCGAGCGGGTGCAGCACTCTGTGCGCCGAGGCACGGGGCCCCGCGCTCCAAACGCCGCGAACGGCCGCGCGAACGTCGCGCTCTTTAAAGAAGAGCGAAGGTCCTGCGGCTGTTTCACGTCGTCCCGGGTCGGCGTTCGGCGGAAGTATATTCCGCGCGCGCCAAACGCCAAGGCCAATTCTCGATTCGCCGCGAGCGCCCCGCGGCACAACGCCGAGTGTCACGACACCACAGTGCAAACCACTGATTCACCGCGAGTGTGGACCGAGAACCCCCGGCTAGGCCGTCGCGTCCCGCCCGTTCCAGCTCATCAACCCGATGAACACCATGAGCGAGCCGGAGACGATCAGCCAGAGCCTCGACCCGTCGTCCCGCGCCCACCGGGCGAGCCTCGACTCGACCAGCTGCAGCTCCGGGAGCCGGATCGGCGTGGGCTCGAGGCTCGGGAACACCGAGACGTCCGAGCGGGCCGGGTCGTCCACCTCCATGATCGCCGCCTGGCTCACCGGCACGAGGTTCAACTGGCTGGCCGCCAGAGCCCGCACCACCGTCGGCTCCTGCGACTCCAGCCACCAGATACCGCTCGTGCTTGAAGAGCCGTTCTTCCCGCTGGGCCTCGATCGCGACCGCCCGGTCGCGCTGCCACTCGGCCTCGGCCAGGTCCGCCTGCGCGGGGATGACCACCGTGTAGCCCAGCAGCACCAGCCCCGCGATCAGGAACAGCCAGCCGGGATCAAACCCGTCGATAGGCCTGGCCGGGCGGACCGAGACCGCCGAGCGGCCGCCGCGCACCGTCCGCGTCGGCTCCGCGGCCTTCCGCCGCCGCCTGTCTTCCCCGCCGGGCGTCGTCGTCTTCGGTGTGCGCACGCATAGAGTGTCCTTCCTATCGGCCGGTGCCCGCATGCCCCGTCCAGACTTTCCGCCCGCTCGCGCCCAACCACCCCCCCTCGCGCCAACCGCCCCGCCTGCTTATGCCCCGACACGTCGTCATCACCGGCCTCGGCACCGTCTGCGGCTCTCGGCACCGGCATCGACGCCCTCTGGCAGGGCCTCCTCGAGGGCCGCTCCGGTCTCGGCGCCATCGCCCGGATCGACGCCTCGGGCTTCCGCAGCTCCCTCGGGGGCGAGGTTCCCGACTTCTCCGCCAAGAGCTTCGTGCCCAAGCACTACCGCAAGGCCGTCAAGGTCATGGCCCGCGACACCGAGCTGGCCGTCGGCGCGGCCCTCGTCGCCGTCCAGGACGCCGGCCTGGCCACCCCGCGCCACGATCGAAGACGAGCAGAACCCGACCTACCCCCCGGCACGCGTCGGGTGCCAGATCGGTGCCGGCCTGATCGCCGCCGAGACCGACGAGCTCGCCCCCGCCATCGCCACCGCCACCGACGACTCGGGCACATTCAGAGAGAAACTCTGGGGCACCAACGCCGACGCCGGCGGCACCGGCGGCATGAACAACCTCCAGCCCCTCTGGCTCCTCAAATACCTCCCCAACATGCTCGCCTGCCACGTCACCATCCTCCACGGGTGCGAGGGGCCGAGCAACACGATCACCTGCGCCGAGGCCAGCGGCCTGCTGAGCCTCGGTGAGAGCCTCCGCGTCATCCAGCGCGACGATGCAGACGCCTGCTTCTCCGGCGGGGCCGAGAGCAAGCTCAACCTCATGGGCATGGCCCGGCTCGAACTCGCCGGCCGCCTCGCACCCACCACCCCCGACGACGCGACACACGCCGCGGACCTCGTCCGCCCCTTCGACCCGGGCGCCACCGGCACCCTCGCCGCCGAGGGCGGGGGCGTGGTGATCCTCGAAGAAGCCGCCCACGCGCAGGCCCGCGGCGCGACCGCCTACGCCGAGGTGCTCGGCTTCGGCGCAGCCCAGGGATCCCCGCCCTTCCCCGTGCTCGACCTCGCCGACGCCGACAACCTCCACACGGGCGAGTCCCCGAGCGACGGGCTCCGCTGGGCGATCGAGGCCGCGGCTCGCCGACGCGGGCGTCAACGCCCACGAGATCGACGCCATCGTTCCCACGGGGTCGGGCATCCGCGACGCCGACCAGATCGAGGCCGATGCGCTGCGGGCCGTTTTCGGTGAGCACCTTGCGTCCGTCCCGCTGGTGACCATCCGTCCGTTTCTCGGCGACTGCCAGGCCGGCAACGGTGCGCTGCAGATCGCCGTCGCGGCGCAGTGCCTGCGGACGCAGCAGCTCCCCGCCAGGCTCCACGCCGGAACCCCGGCCGCGGGGCTCGACGCGGGGTCGGCCGACGCGAAGCCCGCGCCGCTCCGCCGCGTGCTCGTATGCTCCACCTCGCTGGGCGGGCAGAGCGCGGCGGTTGTTCTGGGCCGCGCCGCACCCGCAGACGCACAACACACGAATCAGGGATGAGAGTGTCCGCACCCCGCCCCACGTGAGGGCTGGCCAGGGCTACCACGATCTTCAAAGGAGTTTCAACAATGCACGACGAACGAAGCGGACAGGGCAGGTACGGCAACCGGGGTGGCGGCGGCGGCGGCGGCGGTGGCTACCGGCGCGACAACCGGGGCGACCGTCACGACAACCGCGGCACGCCGCTCTCCGAGCTCGACCCCGTCCTCACCGACATGAGCCGCCGCGTGATCGGCTGCGCGATCGAGGTCCACAAGGCCCTCGGCCCCGGCTACGCACTCGACGTCTACACCAAGGCCCTCCACCAGGAACTCACCGAGCAGGGCATCGACTACAAGTCCGACCACAAGCTCAGCGTCACCTACAAGGACAAGGAGGTCGGCACCATCAACGCCGGGCTCTTCGTCGGCGACCGGTTCATCGTCGAGTTGCTCGCCCGCGTGGGTGAGGTCGGCTCGACCGAACGCAGTGCCCTCCGCGCCGAACTCCGCGCCGCGGACCTCGAGCTCGGCCTCGTGATCAACTTCGGCGAACGCCGCCTCAAGGACGGCCTCGTCCGCGTGCTCAACCCCGACAAGCTCAACGCCCTCCGCGAAGAGCGCGCCGAGGACGAGGATGACGACGACGAGTACGAAGACGACGATGAGTACGAAGACGACGACGAGGATGAAGACGATGAGGACGGCGAGGACTAAGCCCCGCCCCATCCGCTGACACAAAACTCACGCAGCCGGCAGGAGACCCCGCCGGCTGCGTGCCTTTTTGGACCGGCCCCCTCCCGGCGACCCCGCAGCCCGACACATCCCGACACACCGGGGCGGCTGATACGCTACCGCCAGTCAACCATGCGCATCCTCCACATCTCAACCCGGCTCATCCTCGGCGGCAGCCAGGAGAACACCGTCCTCAGCTGCGAGGGACAGGCACGGCTCGGCCACGAGGTGCACCTGGCCTTCGGCCCCATCTACGGCCCGGAGGGCTCGCTGCTGGCCCGTGTCGAGGCCTTCAACAACCGCTGCGGCGCCGGCACCGAGCGCAACGACCAGGACGCGCCCTGCCGCCCCATCACCACGCACACCGTCCCCAGCCTCGTCCGCGAGCTCTCGCTCACCAAAGACCGCCGCTGCCTCCACGAGCTGCGCGCGCTGATCGAGCAGATCCAACCCGACATCGTCCACACCCACTCGAGCAAGGCCGGCGTCCTCGGCCGCGCCGCCGCGTGGAGCGTCCTCAACGCAAACGCGCGCCACAGTAGAGCCCCTCGCGCAAGCGAGGGGACACGCCCCGCCGTCATCCACACCATCCACGGCCCGCCCTTCATGCCCATCGAGGGCAACGCCCTGCAACGCGCCAAGATCCGCTGTAAGAACCACCTCTACACCCTCGCCGAGCGCTACGCCGCCAAGCGCTGCCACACCATCACCTCCGTCGCCGACGCGATGACCGAGCAGTTCCTCGCCCGCAACATCGGCACACCCTCCCAGTACATCACCGTCCGCAGCGGCATGGAGGCCGACCCCTTCCTCGAGCCCCGCCCCGGCGAAGAGCGCGCCGCCGTCCGCCGCGAACTCGGCCTCGATGCTGGCGACTTCGTCATCGGCACCGTCGCTCGCCTCGCCGAGCACAAGGGGCACGACGACATCCTCGACGCCCTCGGCGACGACCTGCGCGCACCCCACGTGGAAGCTGCTCTGGGTCGGCGACGGCTGGTGGGGCGACCGCCTCCGCGCCCGGGCCGCCGGCATGGGCCTGGCCGATCAGCTCATCACCACGGGCCTGGTGCCCAACGACCGCGTCCCCGCGATGATGCGCGCGATGGACATCCTCGTCCACGCCAGCTACCGCGAGGGCCTGCCCCGCACCGTGCCGCAGGGCGCTGCTCACCGGCGTCACCCCCGTCGCCTACGACGTGGACGGCACCAAGGAGATCTGCCGCTCGGGCGAGACCGGCATCCTCGTGCCCCTGGCCGACCGTGCCGCACTCCGCGAGGCGGTGGTCTCACTCTTTGAAGACCCCGACGAGCCGCCGGCACCTGGCCGCCACCGGCCGCGCCGAGTGCGCGCGAGTTCACCGCCGAGCGGATGGTCGAAGAGCTCGAGACCGTTTACGCCCGCGCGATCGAGGCCGCCGACCCCCACAACCGCCCCGCGTGAGTGTCTCCGCGCATCCGCCCCGCTCGACTACACTGCGCCGATGCACCCCCCCATCGCCCTCTGCCTCGCGGGCGTCGCGCTGCTGACCCACGCCGCCGCCGCCCAGCGACTCAACCTCGGCCCCTCGTCCGACACGCCCAAACCCGGCGACGGCGTCGCCGCCCTCGCGCTGGCCGACGCACTCGACGCCGAGGCCACGGCCCTCCGCACCGGCCGAGGCGTCCTACGCCGCGGCTCCGCCGCATGGCCGCCCGGTTGCTGCGCGACGGTGAGAACGCCGGCGACGCCGGGAGCGAGGCGGTGCTCGCGGGCCTCACACTTGCCACCAAACGCGCCGAACTCGACGCCCTCCTAGCGGCACAGGACGCCGCCACGCGGCGGTACATCGCCGATGTCATCGGCGCGACCGACGCCTCGCTCCTGCCGCGAGAGGTGGACCTGCTGCTGCGGGACGCCCTCGCACCGCTCGTCCCCGACGCAGACCTTTCGTGCGGCTGGTGGACGGAGGAAGACGCCGCGCCCAGCGCGACGCCGGACCTCGAATCCCTGCGCGCGCTGATCGACCACCGATTCCTCTCCGACTCCGCCAACGCGGCGCTCGCCCGTCTCATCGAGCTCTGCGGCATCGGCGAGAGCGAAGCCGCATACCGGCGCTCCACCACCGAGTGGACCGCGCTCGTTGCCGGCGGCGCGCGCGCTCGACGAGCCGCCGGCGTGGATCGACATGCCCGCCCGCGACCGCCTCCGCGCCGACGTCTCGCACCACATCGAGCTGCTCTTTGACTCACCTGAAGCGGCACGGGCCGGGCTCACCCGCACCGGCGCGATCGTGGGCATCATCGCCGCCACCGATGCGCTCGACGGCACACACCAGACCCGCGAGCTTCGCGACGCGGTCAACCGTCTCGCGGCCGCGCCCGACGGCGACCCCAAGCGCGAGCCCCACGCCGTCCGCGCTATCGCCGAAACATTTGCGCGCACTCGCGCTGCTCGACGCGACATCGAGCGTCCCGCCACCCAACGAGTTGGTCAGGCAGGTCCGCCCGCTGCTCGAACCACTGACCGCGGCCCACCGGCGCACCGCCGACAACATCGCCCGCCTGCTGCCCGACATGCTCGGCGCGCCCGACCCGATGACCGAGCCCGGACTGCTGGCCGCGATGAACGCCTCGGAAGCGACCGCGGCCGATCTCGACCTGCCCCGCGCCCTGACCACGATGCTCACGACATGGACCGGCGACCCCACGCGCCCGCCGCCGCCCAGCACACGCGAGCCGGTGCCGACGCAGGCCCTCGGAGCACTGGCCAATCACGTGCAGCAACTGGCCATCGCAACCGGCAAGCCCGCCAGCGCAGACGCGGCACTCGCCCAGCTGCGCGACCTGGCCAACCTGGCGACCTTCGCCTTCGACATGCCCGGCGAGCGCGAGCTGCGCCGCGCCGGTGAGTCGCCGGAGTGGCGGGCCGTGACCGACAACCAGCGGGGACGAATCGAGTTTTTGCTCGACCAGGCCCGGACCGACTGGGTGCGCTTGGCCGCCAGCGACGAGGCACCCGCCCAGACCGCCCGCCTGCGTGCGGTCGCAGCCACGGTCGAGCTGCTCCGCGACGGGGCCGAGATCGAGTCCATGCGCCGCGCATTCGGGCGCGACCGTGCCCCGGCGATCAACGCCTGGCCCGGGGTCGAGCTGACCGGGGCCGGGCTGGACGCCCTGGCGGGCAACCTCACGACCGAGTTGGCGGCACTCGCCACGCTGACCGCGCGCGACAACGACCCCGCGGCCGTGCTCGCGCAGGCTGGCGTGTTGCGAGACTCCCACGCCGCGGCACTCTCCGTCGCGCGTCTCGATCGCCTCGCCCGCGCGCGCAACGCACCATCGTGCACGCCGGCTGCGGAGCTGGCACTCGGCCCCCCCGGGGAGGGCACGCGCGACATCTGGATGCTCCCCCACCGCCACGCGCTGGCGACGCTCTGCCGCGACGCGTTCGAGGCGGCGACGGCGACCGGTGAGAAGCGCGCACTCTTCCGCGACCACGCCAACCGCACGGCGTCCGACGTGCTCGTACATCTTCAATAACAGAGCCGCAGCGCTAGAGCAGTTCACTCCGCGTGCCAAAGTTCAACCCCATCGACTCCTTGGCCATCGCGAGCGTCTGCTCGGCGACGGCGTTGGCGCGCTTGGTGCCGGGCGCGGATGATGTCGATGACCGCGTCGTCGCCGCCGGGCTTCTCAAACTCGGCCCGGCGCGCGCGCATCGGCTCGAGCAGCTCGTTGACCGCCTCGATCACCGGCGCCTTGACGTGCCCGTCGCCGAGGTTGTCGCCCCGGCGGTAGCGGTCCTTCAGGTCGGCGACGAGCGCCTCGTCCTTGATGAAGATGTCCGCGTAGTCGAACACCGGGTTGATGTCCGGGTCGCCCGGCTGGTCCGGGTCGCGGCTCTGGCCGGGGTAGATCGCGTTGATCTTCTTCTTGACCTGCTTGGGCGTGTCGCTCAGGAAGATCGCGTTGTTCAGGCTCTTGCTCATCTTCTCTTTGCCGTCGGTGCCCACCAGGCGGCCCACGCGACCAACGAGCGCCTCGGGGATTGGGAACACGCCGCCGAGTTTCTCGTGCTCGCTGTCGTCGGCCTGGGTGTCCACCTTGCAGTAGGTCTGGTTGAACCGCCTCGCGATCTCGCGGCAGACCTCGATGTGGGCCACCTGATCCACCCCCACCGGCACCAGATCCGGCCGGAACGCCAGGATGTCGGCACACTGCCCCACGGCGTACATCGGGAACCCGAACGAGTACTTGTCGCCCAGCCCCTTGCTCTCGATCTCCGTCTTCAGCGTCGGGTTCCGCATGATCCGGTTGAAGGGCACCAGCATCGCGAAGTACCACGTCAACTCCGCGATCGCCGGCACCTCGGTCTGCAGCACGATCGTGGACCGCTCCGGGTCGATCCCCACCGCCAGCCAGTCCTTGACGATCTCGATCGTGTCCTGCCGGATCTCCGCCGCCTTGTCGGCCCGGGTGGTGAAGGCGTGCATGTTGGCCAGCAGGAAGTAGCAGTCGTACTCGTCCTGCAGCCGCACACGGTTCTCCAGCGAACCCACGTAGTGCCCCAGATGGAGCCGCCCGGTGGGGGTGTCGCCGGTCAGAATCCGCCGCTTCGATGTCTTGTCGCTCGTCATAGGGGCCAAGTGTAGGAGGAAGACCCGTTACGCCGGTTTGAGCGAGATTATCGAGTTTATCTTGCTGGCATAAACTGCCAAATATTGCTATACTTCGGGCATGGATCCCGTAAGAAACCCGTACGCACCCGGTGCAGGCACCCCGCCCCCAGAGCTGGCCGGGCGGGATGAGTTGCGTGAGACGGTCCGTATCGCGATCGCCCGGTCGCGCCGGGGGCTGCACGCCAAGAGCGTGCTGATGGTCGGCCTCCGCGGCGTAGGCAAGACCGTCCTCCTCGACCGCATGCGCGACGATGCCGAGGCCGAGGGCGTGGCCACCATGCGGATCGAGGCCCCCGAATCCCGCTCGCTTCCGGCGCTCCTCGCGCCGCAGCTGCGGATGGTGCTGATCCGACTCTCGCGCAACGAGCTGGCGAAGGACCTGGCCCGCCGGGCCCTGCGGGGGCTCGCCGGCTTCGTCAAGGCGCTCAGAGTCAAGTACGACGACATCGAGGTCACGCTGGATGTGGACCCAGAGCCGGGCTTGGCCGACAACGGCGATCTGGAGCTCGACCTGCAGTCGCTGATGGAGGCGGTCGGGGCCGCGGCACAGTCGGCCGACACCGCCGTCGCCATGTTCATCGACGAGCTGCAGTATGTCGAGGAGGACGAGCTGGCGGCCCTGATCACCGCGCTGCACCGGACCGCGCAGCGTCAGCTGCCGGTCGTGCTGGTGGGGGCGGGGCTGCCGCAGCTGCGCGGGCGGATGGGCGACGCCAAGTCGTACGCCGAGCGGCTGTTCGACTTCCCCGAGATCATGCCCCTGCCGCCGGAGGCCGCGACGGTGGCGATCGCCAAGCCTGCCCGCGCCGAGGGCGTCGAGTTCGAGCCTGCGGCCCTAGAGCGGATCGTCGAGGAGACGCAGGGCTATCCCTACTTCTTGCAGGAGTGGGGCAAGCACGTCTGGGACGTCGCTGACCGCTCGCCGATCACGATGCACGATGTCGAGGTCGCCTCCGAGGCGGCCGTCGCGGCTCTGGACGAGAGCTTCTTCCGCGTCCGCTTCGACCGGCTCACGCCCTCGGAGAAGACCTATCTGCGGGCCATGGCCCAGCTCGGCCCCGGCCCCCATCGCTCCGGCGACATCGCCGACGTGCTGGAGCGCAAGGTGACCTCGCTCGGTCCCACCCGCAGCAACCTGATCGCCAAGGGCATGATCTGGAGCCCCAGCCACGGCGACACGGCCTTCACTGTGCCGCTGTTCGACCAGTTCATGCACCGCATCATGCCGGGGGACGAGTGGCGGCAGTAGCGCGAATTGCGCGCGCGCTGAGCGCTACGACGCGCTCCACATCGCCAGCCCCACGTTCACCGCGTTAAAGGCCGCGTGCATCGCGATGGGCACGCTGAGGCGCTTGGTGCGTTCGAACGCCGCGCCGCAGCAGAGCCCCAGCACGCCGACCTGCACGGCCGCGTACCACGGGAGCGACTGGTCGGAGGGGCCGAGGGCGTGGACGGTGCCGAAGACCGCAGCCGCCGTGATGATCGAGATCCACGCGTGGTTGGTCAGGCGGAGCAGCCCGCTCTGCAGGAAGCCCCGGTAGACCGCCTCCTCGACGATCGGGGCCCCGATCACCGCCGAGGCGATGAGCACCCACGTCCACGGGCTGTCCTTGTTGTCCACCATCATCTGGAGCATGGGGTGGGCGAGGTGCTCGGTCTCTCCGCCTCGGAGCTCGCGGTGGACCAGCTGCGCGAGGTCGCCGAACAGCAGCACGATCGGGAAGACCAGCAGCAGCAGCCCGAGCCCGACGGCCAGATCGACCCAGTGCAGCTTGAGGCCCGACTGCGCGGCGGCCTTGCTGGCCATGATGACCAGGCCGATGGCGACGACTATGCCCGCGAGGTAGGCGATGCCCTGAACCTTGGCCATCGAGGCGAGGCTGTCGGTGTCCGAGCCGACGAGGAACTCCATCTGGCTGAGCGGGGCGGCGACGAGGCCGGGGGCGAGCATGGCGATGCACGCTGACAAAAGCCACACAGGCGCGGGCAGGGGTTTGACATTGCGGAGCCCGGCCCGCTGCATGGATCCGGGGCGGATCGCGTCGCCGGCCCAGAGCATGACGACGACCAGGACCGACCCGCTGATGAGCAGCGCGAGTCGCCACTCGGAGATGGTCTCGCCGACTTCGGACAATCGCATGGACTCGACGCCCCCGCCGCCCGATGCCTGAGCAAGCGTCGCCGATCCGGTCTCGGTGGCCCCGGAGGCGACAGCCGCGATCCCGCAGAGAACAATGCCCCACGTGAGCAGCCAGCCGCCCAACCCCCGCCCCGATCCCGATCCGTCGCCCGAGCCCGGGAAGACCGAGCCGCGGACGCCGGCGGTGTTGCGTGAGATCATGGCGGTGAAGAGCCGCGAGGTGGCCGAGGCCAAGGCCCGGGCCCCGCTCGGCGAGTTGGAGGCCCTGGTCGCCCAGGAGGAGCCCCCCCGGAACTTCTTCCGGGCGGTGACGCGCAAGAGCGACCGGCCGGCGGTGATCGCCGAGATCAAGCGGCGCAGCCCGAGCGCAGGGCTCATACGGCCCGAATACGACGGGGATGGATTCCGGCCTGAAGACATCGCGAGAGCCTACTTTCGCAACGGCGCATCGGCCATTTCGTGCCTGACCGACGAAAACTTCTTCGGCGGCCACCTGTCGTATATCCGACGCGTGAAGGAGGCCGTGCCCCTCCCGGTCATCCGCAAGGACTTCCTGATCGACCCCTACCAGCTCTGGGAGAGCCGGGCCCACGGGGCCGACGCGGTCCTGCTGATCGCCGAGTGCCTGACCGAGAGCCAGATCGTGGACATGCTGATCCTGGCCCAGCAGCTGCAGCTGACGGTGCTGCTGGAGGTGCACTCGATGGAAAACCTGCTGCGGGTGAGGCCGCACATCGGTTTCCCGCACCCTGCCTACTGCCTGCTCGGTATCAACAACCGTGACCTGACGACCATGACCGTTGACCTGGGCCATACCCTTCGGCTCGTCGATATCGTCGACGACCGGAGCGTTCTGGTCAGCGAATCGGGGATCAAGACCCCCGACGACCTCAAACGCCTTAAGGATGAGGGCGTCCGGATTGTGCTCGTGGGGGAGCACCTCATGCGCCAGCCCTCGCCGGGAAGGGCCCTGGCGGAACTTCTAGGCACCGAACCCGTCGATAGGTAACGCCGAAACACGCGTACCGGAGGATTCAGAGAAATGCGGCACACCACCACGATCATGCTCCTGCTCACTCTCGCCGGCAGCCCCGCGGCCCTCGCGCAGACCGACCGCGACGAGGCCCTCGACAGCCGCGACTTCAAGGAAGTCGAGACCGATAGGCAGTACACCGGGCCCGCCACGTTGCGTACCGCGGCACCCACCCGGGGTGCCCTGCAGGCCGAGCCCCGCACCCCGCAGGCCGCCCGCGATCGCGGTCAGCCCGAGCAGCCCGAGGCGGCTCAGAACCTCGACCACGACGAGGCGGCGGTGGAGATCCTGGAGGCGGTCGCCGAGGCAATCCGCGGCGGCTTTGTCGCGGAGGTCAAGAGCTACGCCGAGGGCAGCCCGATGCTCGCCTCAACGTTCCCCAAGAGCGAGGGACGCTGGGCCCAGCACGCCGCGGACGACGACGCGACCGAGTGGGCGGTCCGCTACACCGGGCAGGGCACCGTGATGACCAAGCCGCAGCCGGTGGACTTTGACGTGCTGTGGCAGCCGGACCGCATCTCGTGGATCGACCACGAGAACAAGGTCTTCAACGTGCAGCGGCCGCAGGGCAAGAAGTCGGGTGAGGCTTACCAGCTGGCCAGCAGTGCCTACGGCCAGGCCGCCCCGCTGGCCAACGGCTTCGCCGAGGCGCTCGAGTCGGCGCCGTCGATCATCCTGGCGACCCCGGTCGAGATCGAGGGCACGCTGTGCGATGTGGTCGCGATCAGCGCGAAGGCCGGGAGCGACCCGGTGCTGTGGTACTTCGGCCGCGAGGACAGGCTCCCCCGCCGCTCCGAGATCGTCCTGCCGGACAACGAGCTGATCTCCGGCTCGATCCGCGTGGACTTCGCCGACGGCGTGGCCGGTGAGGGCGTGGTGACCGCCGACGAGTTCACGCTGCTGGCCCCCGACGGGTACGAGCGCGACATCGCCCGCGTCTTCCTCGACCCCGCCGAGGCCGGCCGGACCAACCAGCCGCTGCCGTCGCCGGTCCAGGCCGGCGCCCCGGAGTGGGAGGTCGCCGACTCTGAGGGCAAGCTCGTCAGCGCCGAGTCGCTCCGCGGCAAGGTGTCGCTGCTCTACTTCTGGGGCACGTGGTCGCCGGCGTGCGACAAGGCCTCGCCGGAGCTGGCCAAGCTCGCGGCCGAGTTTGCCGGCGAGCCGGTCGAGTTCCTCGGCATGGCGTTCCGCGAGGGTGACCCGGGCGTCGTCGCCGACGCGGCGCGCGCGCAGGGACAGACCTGGCGCGTCTTCCCCGAGGCCGACACCGCCGTCAAGGCCATGGGCATCAGCAACGCGCCGTCGTTCATCGTGCTCGGTAAGCAGGGAGAGCTGCTCTTCCGCGCAGGACGCCCCCGCGGCAGCGGCTACGCCGAGCTGATCGACCAGCTCCGCAGCGTCATCTCCCGCGCCGTCGCGGAGGAGGCCCCGAGCGATCGCTCGAGCGATGCCGCCCAGTCCGGCGGCCCCGGCACCCGCGTCGCCCCGGCGGGTGCAACGCAGATCCGCAAGCCGGTGATTATTAAGAAGGACGAGTAGGTAACGCAGCCGGGGCAGTTGCCCTGTGCCACGGGTGGCTTTGCACCCGTGCCGCGAGCTTGCACTTCTCAGTGGTTGCCAATGACCCTGTGCCACGGGTGGCTTTGCACCCGTGCTGCGAGCTTGCACTTCTCAGTGGATACCAATGACCCGGTGCCACTGGTGGCTTTGTACCTGCTTGCCGTCAACCGGGCCTACGCCATCCCACTCGAAGATCAGCTCCGGCTGGCTCAGTGCTCCGACCAAGTGAGGGTCACGGGTGTGATGTCACCCGTGACCGGCGAGAAGGAAGTACGTCTCCCGACAGGTACAAGCGTCTCGGTGTCGTGAGAGGCTCGGCACGGGTGCAAAGCCACCCGTGGCACAGTGATCGAGCCACTCGTGGCACAGGGGACGAGCCACCCGTGGCACAGGGTTGAAGCCGTCGATATCCTCGCGGCATGGGGACTGATGCGGGCGGCATGGGGATCGATGCGGATCTGCCTCGTCGCAAGTCCATCAAGCACTTCGATCGGCCGCTCCAACCCCGGCTCCTCACGTTCTCCTGCGTCCGACGACGACCACTCCTGCTCGACGACACGCATCGCTCGATCGTCTGCGACTCGATCGGTCACGCGGCGATCAGGCACCGGGTCGTCCTGCTCGCGTGGGTGCTCATGCCCGAGCATGTCCATCTGCTCTGCCTGCCGTGGCACGGCGCTTCGCCCGTCTCGGCGCTGCTCAGATCGATCAAGCAGCCATGCTCGCTCCGCATCAGGCACCACCTCGAAGCGACCGACAGCCACCTCGTCGAAGCACTGTCTATCGAGACACGTCCCGGCACGCACGGATTCCGGTTCTGGCAGGCGGGCCCCGGGCACGACCGCAACATCCGCTCAGAACGGGGTCTGATCGACGCCATCAGATACGTTCACAACAACCCCGTGCGCAGGCACCTCGCTCGCACGCCGACGGACTGGGAGTGGTCCAGCGCGGGGCAGTGGGCCGGTGAAGAGGCCGCGGACTCGCTCCTGCCGGTTGTCCGGTGGTATCCGTCCCGTGGCCTGGAGTGGGACGGACCCGATGCCTGGTTTGGAACAGGTCGCAGCCAATGAGTGCTCGGTTCATCCTCCGGCAGGACACCGTCTCCCGCTCCACGGGTGGCTGTCCTGTTGTTGTGCCACGGGTGGCTTTGCACCCGTGCCGCAGTTCCCTGGCCTCCCACGCACGGGTGCAAAGCCACCCGTGGCACAGGGGACAAGGCACCTGTGGAACAGGGAATCGACGCAACGAAAGCGGGCCGCACCAGTGTTGGTGCGGCCCGCTGTACGTTCGGTCACGTTGTTGATTGTCGGCTCAGCCGTCGGGGTTGGCCCCGGGGGCTAGGCGTCCGCCGCCGCTGCGCTCGTCCGCGGGCGGGGGCGGGGTGTCCTCGGCCGCGGACTTCGGGGCGCCGCTGCCGCCGAAGAGGTTCATCGCGAGGATGATGACCGCGACCAGCCCGAGGACAGATGCAACACCGATCTTGATTGCCTTATCGCGTTCCATGCGTGGATCCTTGCGTTACGGGGTGTCGTCACCCGGGAACTTGAAGTGGAGCTGGTAGTCCTTGGTGTTGGCCTCGAACAGCTCGATCTGGAGATACTCGACGTGGCCGTCGAAGAAGGCCATGCACGACTTGTTCATCTCGCCGTACTCGCCCATGATGCCGTTGGGCCAGTCGCGCTCGGCACCGAGGTTGGTCGAGATGTCCGCGATCTGGTCGTGGATGAACACGAACGTCGAGGTGCTGAAGTCGGCGGCGAGTTCCATGCGGCGGATGCCGGTGTCGAACCGCTTGCTGAAGTTCGGGTAGCGGTCCTCGAGGGCGTCGAACCAGCGGAGGTTGGTATGGTAGCTGGTGCCGACATCGTCGTAGCTGCTGATGTCCTGGTTGGCCTTGGGCCAGTTGGTCTGGTAGCTGATCTTGTCGCCCGGCGACTTGTAGGCCTCGAGCTCGATCTTGCCGCGGGTGGCGTCGTCGACCTTGCCGATGCGGTAGCTCGTGTCGGAGATGTCCCAGTCGTAGCTGCCCTCACGGGGGAGGGGCAGTGTGATCTCGGGGTAGAGGTAGGCGTTGAGCGGGCGGCCGGAGGAGGCGATGTCGAAGGTCCGGTTGCTGCCTGAGCCCCAGTTCTCTGAGGTGTCCTTGCCGCCGTAGGTCCAGGTGCAGATGGCGTTGACGTTGCCCTGGGCGTTGCGGTTGACCGGGGGGTACGGGACGCGGCCGTCCGCGTCGGCCTTGTACATCTCGATGCCCTTCATGATCTGGTTCAGGTTGTTCAGCGAGATCGCCTTCCACGCCGCGAGGCGGGCCTTGCCGAGGGCCGGCAACAGGATGCCGATCAGCAGCGCGATGATCGCGATAACCACGAGGAGTTCAATCAGCGTGAACCCAGACCGCGTACGTCGAATGTTCATGGTGCGTCTCCAATTTCCCAGCCCCCGAAAGGGCTGCGCAGCAATGCGAGATGTCCTGACCTCAACTCGTCCCGCGACGGACAGCCTCACACTCCGGAGGCAGGTCGCCATGATACACGACCGACAGTGCCGACCCTCGCGGTTTCAGGGCGAACGCCCGAGATGATTGTACGGGCGCGGTGATTCGGGGGTTTCATCCATCTTTGCACAACATTATGTTCGTAATACGATAGGGTTTAGTCAGCAATACCCAAACTCAGCACCCGGCGACCCAATCGTTCAGGAACGCCAGGAAGTCGCGAGTGTCCACGCCTCCGCTCCCGTCCCAATCGGCCGCTTCGTCCTCGGCGACCCAGAGATTCAGAAACTGCAGCACGTCTTGGGTGTTCACGCTGCCGTCGCCGTTGATATCCACGCGGCAGGAGTCGATGCCGAAGAAGACGACGCTGTCGCCGCCGAGGCCGGCCGCGGCCGCGATGGTGAAGCCGGCGTCGGCCGCGAGATCGGACAGGAAGTGGTCGGCGCAGATGGTCTCGACCACGGTGTCCGTCGCGGCGTCGATGATCGCCAGCTCGCCGGATTGGGTCAGCACGCCGTTGGTCGAGGCCGAGGCGGTGCCGATCGCGACCAGCACCCGCCCGCCAGAGGCATCGAACAGGATGCCCACGGGCGTCTCGGAGACGGCGATTGTCGAGGCGACCGACATCGAGCCGGTGTCGATCACGCTGACCGAGTCGTCGCTGGTGTTCATGAGGTAGAGCTTCGAGCCGTCGGCGTTGGGCACGGCGCGGTAGGGGTAGGCCCCCACGCCGACCGTGCCGATCTCGGTAGAGCCGCCGCCGGCGTTGGTGACCACCGAGACCGTCTCGTCGGAGCGGTTGGTGATGTAGACCCGCGAGTCGTCAGGGCTGAAGACCGCGGCCGTGGGGAAGTCGCCGACGTTCACCGTCGCGACCACCGCCCAGGCCTGGGTGTCGATCACGGTGATGGTGTCGTCGAAGCTGTTGCAGGCGACAAGCGTCTGGCCGTCGTTGCTCAGCGCGATGCCGGAGAACTGGTTGCCGGTGTAGCCGGCGCCGCCCATCTCACCGACGGGCAGCTTGGCCCCCTCGACGCTGAGCGTGTCGAGGTTGACGCGCCAGACGCCGTCATTGGTGACCACGGCGATGTAGGCGTAGGTGCCGTCGGGGGAGAGGCGCATCTGGTCGCCGCGGGTCGAGATGGTGACCTCGTCGGCGGCGAGCGTGCCGAGGTCGATCACCGAGACGAAGGACGAGTCGCGGTTGGTGACGACGGCCTTGGTGCCGTCGGGGGTGATGCCGACCTGGCCGGGGCGGGTGCCGGTGTCGGCGTAGCCGAGCAGGGCACCGCTGGAGGCGTCGAACACGCCGAGGTTGCGGCTGTACTGGTTGGCGGTGACGACCGTGTCGCCGTCGGGCGTGACGGCGACGGTGCGGGGCTTGTCGCCCTCGGGCGCGGGGCCGGAGGGGCGGACCTCTTCGAGGAACCCGGCGGCGCCGTCGGTGTTGACCACGACCATGTCCTCACCGAAGGTGGTGGCGAACATGACGGCCCGGTCGTCGGCCGGCGAGACCGCGCCGACCGAGCAGGAGACGACGTTGTTGAGGTTCTTGACGAGCGTGCCGGTGGCGTAGGAGATCAGGCTGCCGCGGAAGCCGACGCAGAGAGCGTGCAGCCCGTCGCCGGTGGTGAAGAGCTGATTGACGCTGGCGGTGTTGAGGTTGGACCCGACGGCGCCGGTGCCCAGATCGACCACGCGCACGGCGTTGGAGACCGAGACGACGGCCTTGGACCCGTCGGGGTTGATCGACACCGGGCCGGTGAGGCCGGTGCCGATGCCGATCGAGTCCACGATCGTCTCGCTGGCGATGTCGATCACGCCGAGCGTGTCGCTCGAGCCGTAGGCGTGGCTCACGATCGCGGTGGTGCCGTCGGGCGTGACCGCGACGTTGCGCGGCGAGTCGGCGGTCGGGACGAAGCTCACCGTTCCCGCGGCCACATCGAGGAACCCGACGCGGTCGTTGAACGTGTCCGGGAAGACCGCCACGGAGTTGCCGGCCATCTCGATCGGGTTCGAGCAGGCGAAGACCGTCGCGAAGGTCTCGAAGTTGGCCGAGAGCACGATGCTGAAGTTGAGCCCGGAGACCCGGTGCAGCTCGGTCGCACTGGCCAGGTCGATCACCGCGACGTCGTCGCCGACGAGGGTGCCGACCAGCGCGGTCGTGCTGTCGGGCGTGATCCGCGCGACGATCGGGCCCTCGCCCATCGGCAGCACCGCGACCTCGACCCCCGCGTCCAGATCGACGATCGAGGCGGTGTCCTCGAAGAGGTTGGGCGTGACGGCCCAGCGACCGTCGGCCGAGACCGCCAGGTCGATCGGCGAGCCCGAGAGCGGGATCTCTCGGATGAGCGCGCGCGTGTCGGAGGCGTAGACCAGCAGGTTCTGCGACTGGCGGCTAGCGACCACGAACCACGTGCCGTCCGGCCCGAACGCGGCCCCGGTCGTCGCGTCGCCCTCGGGCGTCGTGCCCACGTCCGTCCACGGCGCACAGCCCCGCAGCCCGCCGGGCACGGAGGCGAACTCTGCCCCCGACAGCACCCGCGAGACCACCGGCACGTCGCCGTCCGGAGAGTCGGGGATGGAACGGAGGTCGAAGAGGTCGGCCAGCGGGTGCGCGGCGATGCCGGGCCGGGCCGCGTGCTGCGCACTCGCACCGCCCGCAGCCGCCATCAGCACCGAAACCCCGGCCACCACCGACAGACCGACAACTCTGGAAGACTCCATGACTCTCTCCTCGGGTTTACCTAGATTGACAGCACTCTCCGGCAGCGACGCCCCCTGTGCCGCGACCTGCCATTGTGACGACTCGGGCACGATCCCGCAAGCCAAAACGCATCGGTTGGGGCCGTCAATCGCGCCCGCGGAACACCGGGCTGCACGCCGGGCTGCGCCGGGGCCGCGGTTTAGCAGCCGGCGACCCACGCATTGAGAAACGCGAGGACATCCTGGGTGTTGACCGTGCCGTCGCCGTTGAAATCGGCCGAGCCGTCCTGCGCGACCCAGGCGTTGAGGAAGACCAGGACGTCCTGGGTGTTGACGACGCCGTCACCGTTGGCGTCGGCGGGGCAGTCGTCGGCGAGTGCCGCGGCGGCGTCGATGATGCCGTAGCCGCGCACGAACAGCGGGTCGGGCTCGCCGAAGGCGACCCAGTCGCTGGCGGTGTTGAACAGGTGCGCGCATGGTGGCGGGCGTCCACATCGGCTTGGCCTGCACGAGGCAGGCGACGGCGGAGGCAACGAGCGGCGTGGAGAGCGACGTGCCGTTGGCGGTGGTGTAGCCGGTGTCGTCGAAGGGCCAGACCGACCACGTGTCGGCCCCGAGGGCGAGCACCTCGGGCTTGACGCGTCCGTCGGCGGTCGGGCCGTCGGAGCTGAAGCCGACGACGGAGCCCTCGGTCGTGACCGCGCCGACGGTGATCGCCTCGAAGGCGTCGGCCGGCGCGCCGAGCTGGCTGGTCTGCGGGTCGCTGTCGTGCCCGCTGTTGCCCACGGCCGTGCAGCAGTGCAGCCCGTTGGCGGTGGCGACGTTGACCGCGATCGTGGTGACGGCGGTCAGGCCGTCCATGTCGCTCTGCGAGTACCAGTCGCTGTAGCGCAGCGAGCTGGTCGCGACGTCGCCCCCGTGGAACTCGATGAACTCGAGCCCGGCGACGTAGTAGTCCTCCTCAACCGGCGACTCGCTCTCGATGTCCTCGGTCTTGCACAGGATGACCGACGCGCCGAACGCCCCGCCGACGAGCGTGTCGGGCAGCGAGGCCCGGATGGTGCCCAGGATCAGCGTGCCGTGCTCGTGCTGGTTCTCGGCGTCGCCCGCCTCGATGTCGGTGTTGCCGTCGTTCTTGACAAAGTCCCACTCGGCGACGATGTCGAGCGGGTTGTCGGGATCGCTGAACGCCTCGTGCCCGCGCCGGAAGCCGGTGTCGAGCACGCCGATGACGACACCCTCGCCCGTGTAGCCGGCATCGTGCAGCGGCGGGAGGTTGATCTGGTGGAGCTGGAAGGAGGCGTGGCCGTAGAAGTCCCGCGTGCGCGGCGGCTCGCGGCGGTCGTTCGCCGCGGGAAGAGCGCCCCCGCCCCGCCGCACTGGCTCGATGTGCGCGACACAGGGCAGCCGGCCGATCGCCTCGAGCACGCCCGGCGCGGCCTCGACACTCACGGCGTTGAGCCAGCGGCTCTCGACACGGACGGTCGCGCCGAGCGATTCGATCGCCTCGACGTAGCCGTCGGCGACCGGCAGATCACGGGCGTCGAACCGGCCGGGCGCGGTGCGCCGGAGCATGCGCCGCCGGGTTGCGCGCTCGGGGTAGGTCGATGCGAGATTGTCAATCGCCCGCTGACGCGAGGCCGCGTCGGCAAAGCCCTTGTCGGCGAGGAAGACCCAGTGCGGGGCGTCCGCACCCGGGGTGTGCGGTTGGGCGATTTCCCGGGCGCGGTCCTGCGCGAGGGCTCCCGCGGCACATCCGGAAAGAACAGCGATCGAGAGCAGCCGGGCCGTGTCGTGCATCGTCGTTGCCTCCAGACACTCACCCTACCGGATGTAGCCCGCTCGACGCAACGCAAAACCCACTCGTTCGGCCCGACTCGGGCTATTCAGGGCAGCCGAAGTTCCACAGGTTGAGCCACACGGTGATATCCCGCGTGTTGACCCGACCGTCGCGGTTGAGGTCGGCCTCCGGATCGCGGGCGGTCCACGCGTTGAGGAAATCGGAGAAGTCGAGCGTGTTCACATCGCCGTCGCCGTCCCAGTCGGCCAGGCAGTCGTACTGCACGACGAACTCGAACTCGGTGCCGGCGGGCTCAAAATCGCTGGCGTCGCTGCAGACAGCAATGACCAGCTCGTTCTCACCGGGCAGCACGAGATCGGGCATCGCCTGCTCGTGCACCGGGTCGGCCGTCGGCCAGCCGACAAGCCGCTTGCCGTCCTCGACGCGGTCGGTCCCGAGGTTGGCGACGTCCGCGGCCGTGAGCCGCGGCGACACCGCGACGCCGTTGACATACACCACGCCGAGGTCGTCGGCGTTGACGGCACCGATGATCGCGGCGTTGTTGAGCGCCTGCGGCATCACGAACGACACCCGGTAGAACGCGCTGCCGCAGTTGTCGAGGGTGATCTCGTCAACACCAACCAGGAACGTCTCGCTGTCCACGTAAGGCAGGTCGAGGTCTTCTGAACACGCGAAGGAATCTCGCTGGTGGAGGTCGGTGTGACGGCTGACGATCGGCCGCCAGCCCAGCGCCGGCGGGCCGGCGTTGAGCTGCACGAGCTGCTCGTCGATCAGGCCGATCACCGGGCGGACCTCGTCGGCGTCGGTCGATGTCAACTCCAGGCAGCGGCGTCTCGACGGCGCGTAGGCCGCGCGCATCGGATCGTCGTCGCCCCGGCTGAGCGACGCACCGAGCCAGCCGTGCCGGGCCCCGCTGGTGCGGTCGAGGGCGACCTGCGCGCCGCACTCGTCGAAGTCGTAGTAGGCCGCGAGACCGGGCTCGTCACCGACCAGCGGCGCGAACATGAACTCACGGATCTCGCTCTCGGTCCGCACGACGTTCCACACGCGGATCTCGTCGAACGACCCGCCGATGTACTCACTCGATCCCGGGTAGTCGTCGCCGATGACCAGCAGCGCGTCGGGGCCCGAAGGAAGTATGGCGTCGCCGAGCACCCGCTCGGCGTCGAGCTGGCCGTCGATGTAGAGCTTGGCGACCTCGCCGTCGTAGGTCACCGCGAGGTGCTGCCACTGGTCGAGCACGACGGGCTGGTTGCCGACGATCGTTCTCTGCTCCTGGTTGTAGTTGATGAAGAAGCGCAGCCGGGGGTCGGTCACCTGACCGATCCCGAAGTCGAACGAGCTGACCGAACGCGAGCCGTAGGTCACGATCCCCGCCGTAAAGGATGGATGCAGCGAGCTCGGGCGCACCCACGCCTCGACCGTCATCGCGGCATAGACGAAGTCGCCCTCTGCGCGCACGCTGTCGTCAACGCCGTCCAGTTCCAGATAGTTCCCGCCGTCGATCGGCTGCGCCGAGGCGGCGTCAGACACAACGCCCGCGCCCCAAAGTGCCAGCACCGCAGCACACGTCCGGATCACTCCGTTCATCCTCACCCTCCCTTTTCCGACTACCCCGGGTTTCGGATGCGGCAATCGCGCACCCTCGCGGCAGGAACGACCGAGAACCGGCCGCGTCGTACCAAACTACCCAGCAATCGACGCCACCGCCAATAAAATCGCCGCTTGGAGTCCAAACACCCCGCTGCACCACGGATGGGCGGGGACCGGTGTGCCCGCGGCCGTGCTAGCCGACGCCCAACCGCTCCAGCAGCATCGCCCGCAGCTTCCTTGGCGTCGGCCGAGCCGCCGGCCCGCGCCATCACCGCCCCGATCAGCCGCCCGACCGCCTGCACCTTGCCGTCGCGCACCTGTTGCGCGACGTCCGGCTGCTCGGCGATCACCTCGTCGCACCACCGCCCGAGCTGGGCCGTGTCCCGCACGATCAACAGGCCGCGGGCCTCGGCGATCTCGCGCGGGTCGGCGTTGCTGTCTCCGCAGCAGGCCTCGAGCAACTCGTCGAGGGCGGCCGCCGCGATGTCCCCGTCGGCCCGCATCACCACGATGCCCGCCGCCTGTCCCGCGCTGAACCCGAGCGCGTGCACCGCCACGCCGCGGGCGTTGGCGAGCTTCATCCCGTGCTGCAGCAGGAGGTTGGCCGCGGGACGCGCAACGTCACTGCGCGCGCGCCCGTCGTCCACCAGCCGATCCACTATCGCGTCGTAGAGCTCAGCGGTGCCGCGTTCTTCGACCAGCGCACCGGCCTCGGCCCCGCTCGCCCCCGCCTCGGCGGCGTACCTGTCCATCCGCGCCAGCGGCAGCTCCGGCAGCGTGCCGCGAACCCGCTCGCGCCACGCCTCGTCCACCGTCACCGTTGGCAGATCGGGGTCGGGGAAGTAGCGGTAGTCGTGCGCGTCCTCCTTCTCCCGCTGCACGACCGTCACGCCGCGCTCGGCGTCCCACCCGCGCGTGGTCTTGGCCCCGGGTCCCATCTCGACGCCGTCGGCGAGCCAACGCTTGGGCTGCTCGCGCAGCTCGTGCTCGATCGCGTCGCCCAACGCCCGGAACGAGTTGAGATTCTTGATCTCGACGATCGGCGTGGCAATCTCCCGCCCGTCCCGCAGCCGGATGCGGCAGTTGATGTTCGGCTCGAACCGCATGTGCCCCCGCTGCATGACCCCCTCGGTCACGCCGAGGAACCGGCACGTCGTCCGCAGCAGCCTCGCAAACGACACGCACGCACTCGACGAACGGAAGTCCGGCTCGGTCACGATCTCCAGCAGCGGCGTCCCCGCGCGGTTCAGGTCCACGATCGAGCCGTCGAGCGCCCCGCCCCCCGGCACCTCGTGCAGCAGCTTGCCGGCATCCTCCTCCAGGTGCGCGCAGGATGCGCACCCGCGTCCGCTCGCCCCCCAGATCGAACACGCCCCGCTCGTCCAGCGACAGCACGTCCACCGCGCCGTGCTCACAGAGGGGCTGGTCGTACTGGCTGATCTGGTACGCCTTGGGCAGGTCGGGGTAGAAGTAGCTCTTGCGGTCCCACCGGCTCTGCCCGGCGATGCCACAGCCCAGGGCCAGCCCGACCCGCATCGACATCTCGACCGCCTCACGGTTCATCACCGGCAGCGCGCCGGGCAGGGCCAGCACCGTCGGGTCGATCAGGGTGTTGGGCGCGGCCTCGTCGAGTGCCGCGCTGCCGGCGTGCGCCGGATTGGGCGCGCGCGAGAACATCTTGCTCCGCGTCGCCAGCTCGACATGGATCTCCATGCCGACGACGAGCTCGACCCGCTCGATGTCCTCCGCCTGGTAGCCGTTCGCGCTCATGCCCCGATCCTACCGCGACCGGGCGTCCCGCCCCCCGCACTCGCCCTCGACGCCTCGAGCGCCGCCCGGATCGCCCGGCGCTCAAGCCGACCGGCCTGCATGATCGTCGTCCCCCGGGCCGACGCGACCTCGGCCAGTGTCCGCGGCCGGCGTCCGCCGAGCCCGAACCGATCGGCCAGAACCCCGCCGAGTTCCGCGCCGATCGCGCCCTGCGACGCGACAACCCGCCGGTCCGGCCGCAGCGTCTCGGCCCACGGCGAGACCAGCAGTGTCCAGTCCGGTGCCGGGGTGCCGGTCTGGATGCGCACCCGCGCCCGCCCCGCACCCGCGAATGCGCCGGACGCCGGCGCGAGCCGGACCCGCGCCACCGACAGCCCCACCGTGGCCGCGAGCCGCCCGGACCTCCACGGATCGAACCCGTCGAGGCCGAGGCGGAGACCGGCGAGCCCCGCCTCGATCAGCGGCCGCGCGTCCTGGCTCCGCACGTGCCCGAAGTCCACGCCGGCGTTGCCCGCGACCGTCTCGAGCATGAGAAGCAGCTGCGTCCGGGCCAGCGCCGCACGCAGCGCGTCGGCCCACCGCAGGTCGGTCTCCGCCCGGTCGATCAGCCCGGCCTCGGGGAACTCCGCCCCGCCGGCCTGCACCAGCCGCAGTGCGCGCGCGCAGCCCCTGCTCGGCCTTGCTGCGCGACCGCTCCTCGACCCCCACCGGCACGACGCGCTCCCGCATCAGATCGAGCAGCTCGGTGATGTCGCTCGGCACGCGGGGCGGTTCGACCGTGTGGACCGGGGGTGCTTCGAGCAGCGATTCCAGTTCCTCGTCGGTGAGCGATGCCGTCTCGGGGGCGGTGCGCCCCACGTCCAGCCCACGCAGCCGCTCCAGGCGTTGCTCGCTGACGATCCGGTGGATCCCCGCGCGCGATCGCCGGTAGCGGCGCGTCAGCAGCGAGGGCTCGATGCCGAGGCGCCAGGCACGCTCGATCGCCCGGTGTGTGCGCGCGCTGAGCGCCCGCGGCGGGTCGAAGATTGGTTCGGCCTTGCCGCGCTTTCTCGCGTCGGTGTCGTGGCGGACCAGCATCATCCGGACGGCCTCGCGCGAGCGGCCGAACCGTCTGGCGAGCCGTTCGGCGCACTGTGTGGGCGTCAGGCCGAGCAGGTCGTGGTAGCGGGCGCGCGGTGGATGATTCTGGCTGCGGTCTCGTCGTCGATGCGGCTGAACCCGCCGGCACGCTCGACGCCGGAGGGGTGTCTGGCGGCGTAGGACTCGGCGGCCGAGGCGGTCACGACCAGCCGGACGCCGCCGGCGGCGTCGTGGAGCCGTCGGGCGATCAGGCCCCGCCGGCGCCATCGCGCGAGGGTCTTGATGCTCACCGACCAACGGGCTGCGAGGGCCGCGACCGGCTCGGACGGCTCGGTGAGGTCGGTCCGGGAGAGCTTCGCCGCGCCGCACAGCCGCTCGACCACCGCCGAGAGGTCGCCCAGCAGGGCCTCGCCGCCGATCAGGGGCGGGTCGGCCATCTCGGGCCGGTATCCGGTGACGCGGAAGACGACCCAGTCGGCCGGGTAGTCCACCTCGCCGTCGATCTCGCCGGCCAGTGCCTCGGGCGCGGTCGATATCGCGGACCAGCGCCTCGCGCGAGGCGAACCGCAGCTCGTCAACCATCTCGACCAGCGCGGGGGTCAGGATCTTGGGCAGGGGCGGCACATCAGCACCTTATGACCCCGCGAGCGCCGGTTGCGACGCGGCCCACCGGATCGGGCGGTCGGGCACCAGCCCGAGAGCCGCGGCGTCGGCGAAGAACCGCTCCACGGCCTCGCGCTCGCGGTCCCCGAATCGGTAGCGGAGCAGGTCCACGACGTAGCGGCGGGCCAGGTCGGCCGGCCAGTGGTGCTCCCCGGACCGGGTCTCGAGGAGCCAGTCGAGCCGCGTGAGGTTGTGGCGGAGCTGGCGGTCGAGCAGTGCCGCGGCCTGCTGGATGCGGGGCGACCCGGCCTCCTCGGCCCTGCAGGCCCAGACGGCGTAGACGAAGGGCAGGCCGGTCAGCGACTTCCACGCCTCGCCGAGGTCGAGCTGGTGGGGGTAGCGCACGGCGGGGGGTGAGTCGGTGACGACCTTGTCGCCGATGATGAGCATGGCCTCGGGCCACTCTTCGGGGCCGGAGCCGGCCATGCGTTCGCGGGCGTCGAAGTCGACGGCGTCGGGCAGGCGGCCCAACATTTGTTGCAACAACAACCGGCAGAGCACCACGGAGGTGTCGCTCTCGGTGTCGGCGTGGAATCGCTCGACCTCGGCCAGGGGCCGGGCCGAGTAGAGCCGCACGGTCATGGTGGGCCCGTCGCACCCGATCATGCCGACGGGCAGGGCGGCGAGGGGTTCACCCTCACCGAGGAGGTCGACGACCGAGGGCAGGCCGATGTCGGCCTCGCCCCGGCGGATCATCCCGGCGATGTGCGACGGGGCCGCGGGGAGCAGTTCGATCCCCTCGACCCCCTGCAGGCCCTCGACGAGGGGCTTGGTGTTGAGATATCGGACGTACGCGATTCGAACGGGATCCATACGGAAGGGTAGCCGGTTTTGCACGAAAGGTGGTTGAATCCGCTCCCGGCGGCGCTGAGATCCGCCGCGCCGGTGATAGTATCTGCGCCGGTGGACTGCGCGCGCACCATCCTGCCGCGTGGCGGGGAGCGCGTTTCAGTGGATACGCACAGGGGTTGAAAGACCCCCATATGAGGAGAGACAACTATGCATCGTGCCCTGACCTTCGTCGCTGTTGTTGGTATGGCCGCCGGGATTGCGTCCGCGCAGTCGGGCGTGCTGATGGTTCCCGAGTCGTCCAACGACCGGGTGATGCTGTTCGACGCGTTCGACGGCTCGCTCATCACCGACAACTTCATCGACCTGGTGCCCCAGGGTGCCGGGACCCCGATCAACGCGGTCCAGGTCGGCCAGGAGATCTGGGTCAGCGACCAGATCGCCGACTCGATCTTCCGGTACAGCCTCGACGGCTCGACCCATCTCGGCACCATCACCGGCGGCATGGACAACATCCGCGGCTTCGAGGTCGTCGGGAACACCGCCTACGTGACCAACTCGGGCACCGGCAACGGCGCACCCGGCGACGGCATTGTCACCATCGATGTGTCTTCCGCCACGATCAACGGCTTCTTCGCTTCTGGCGACACCGGTGCGGGTGACCCGTTCGATGTGCTCTCGTACTCCGGCAACCTGCTCATCAACGACATCTCCGGCGAGGACATCGACGTCTTCAGCACCGGCGGTGCGTTCCAGTCCGTCTTTGTGGAGTCCGACGGCGTCAGCGGCATTGACTTCCCCGAGCAGATGGCCGAGACGTCCAGCGGCACCATCCTCGCCGCTGGCTTCAGCTCCCCGGCCGGTATTTACGAGTACGACGGCTCCGGCACCCTGCTCAACTACTACGACGTCGGCACGGGCATCCGCGGCGTGCACGAGCTGGGCAACGGCAACATCATGTTCACCGACGGTGCCGGCGTGCACGTCCTCGATCCCAACACCGGCGCGATCACGGATTCCATCGACGGCGTCAGCGCCCGGTTCATCGAGGCCTACATCCCCGCACCTGGCGGGGCGGCCCTCCTGGGTCTGGCCGGCGTCGCCGCCTTCCGTCGCCGCCGCTGATCGACCGGCCGCGAGGAACCTCTGAATCTCACTGTCCGCCGGGCCCTCACGGGGCCCGGCGGCTTTTTTTGCCCGCGCGCACGCGTCGGCCGGCCCTTTCCTCGCCGGACCTTCCAGCCCCCCGGCCGATCGTGCCGACAAACCAGACATGACCCAACCCCAGCCGCAGATCCTCGAAGCCTTCCGCGCATGGCAGGAGCAGTCCCGCCTTCTTGAACGCCTCCAGATCGGCTTCATCGTCGGCCCGCCCAAAACCGGGACCTCCTGGGTCACCTCCACGCTCCACGCCCACCCCAACGCCATCGCCCGGGGGGAGGGGCACCTGCCGACCCGGCTGATCCCCGCCCTGCAGCAGGCGTTCAAGTCGTACACCGATGCGCAGCTCGGCACCAAGCGCGACTCGGACAAGCCGCCCTCGGCGTGGCTGACACCGGACGACGCTGACCTGCTGCTGCTGGCCCGCCAGGCGTGCGACCGGATGCTGATGCGCTATATCGCGACCTGCCCGCCGGGCAGCAAGGACCGCGTCTCGGCCGTGCTCGACAAGACCCCGGACAACGCCCGGCACATGGACCTGCTCTCCACGCTCTACCCGTGGGCCAAGTTCGTGTGCGTGACGCGTGATGTGCGCGACGCGGCCGTCAGTTCGTGGTTCCACCGCAAGCTGCTGGGCGACACCGGCCAGTTCACCGACATCAACCAGTTCGCGCCGGCCTTCGCCCACGACGTCTGGGCGCCGATGATGTGGCTGGCCCGCCGCACGGGGGCGCGCCTGGGCGCGAGCCACTACACCGAGATCCGTTACGAGAACTACAAGCAGGACCCGCACGCCGAGGTGGGGCGTGTGCTCCGCTTCCTGAGCCTGGCCGCGGACACGCATCATGTCGGCACGTGCGTCGCGGCTGCGGACTTCAAGCGGCACTCCGGGCGTGAGGCCGGTCAGGAACAGGCCAGCTTCTTCCGCAAGGGTGTGGTCGGCGACTGGCGCAACCACCTCACTGATTCGGTGGCCACCGAGACGGTGCGTGTGGCCGAGGAGATACTGAGCCGCGAGTTTGCGCCGGGCACCGGGCGGAATGCCCTCTCCGACCCCACGCGGCCGACCACGGCGACCACTCCACGCAACCCGGCCAGCGCGACGAGCCGCAGCGTGACACCATGAACTCGGACTCACAGCCATTGGTCCTGCTCGGTGGCGGCGGACACGCGACGGTCGTCGCCGAGGCGGCAAGGCTCGCGGGGATCGAGGTCGCGGGCGTCTACGACGACGCGGCCGAGCCGGCGGCGACGCTGGGCGAACACGCCGTGCCCCACCTCGCGCACTGCAGCGGGTGTTGTGCGGTGAACTCCGGCCGCCGCCACGCTGGCTGCTCTGCGTGGGTGACTGCCAGGTGCGGAGGTCCTGTCTCAATCGCTTCACGTCCGGCGGGGGATTTACGGTCGTGCATCCGGCGGCGTTCGTCTCGCCGGTCGCGACGGTCGGCCCGGGGGTGTTTGTCGGGCCCTTGGCGCTGGTGCACACCGGTGCGCGCATCGACGCCCACGCGATCATCAACTCCGCGGCCGTGGTCGAGCACCACTGCCACATCGGCGAGAACGCCCACATCGCCCCCCACGCGACGCTCGGCGGGCACGTTGCCGTCGGGCCGGACACGCTGGTCGGGCTCGGCGCGGTGGTGTTGCCGGGGGTGCGCCTCGGCGCGGGGTGTGTGGTCGGTGCCGGCGCGGTGGTGCGCAAGAACCTCCCGGACGGGCGCACGGGTGGCCGGCAACCCCGCCCGCCCGTTCCGCCGCCCGGCGGTCCGCTGACGCGGCCGGTGCGGCCGCGGCCACGCTGAGCGGCGTTCGCCGTATCCTGCGGCCTGGAGGCCCGCATGCCCACACGACGCGACACGCTCAAGATTTCCGCTGCAACACTCGCCGCCGCCGCATCGCCCCGCTGGGTGTTTGCGGGTGAACCCGCGCGCACCGGCCGCCGGTGCCGACGGGCCCGACCCGCTCCCGCGCGTCGCTGCGTTCGAGCGGATGGCCTTCGGCATGTTCGTCCACTGGGGCCTCTACTCGCAGTGGGGGCAGGGCGAGTGGGTCAAGCACATGTACGGGATCGGCACCGACGACTACATGCAACGCATGGCGGACTTTAGGGCGGAGGACTTCAGCGGCCGCGACCTTGCACAGGTCGCCAAGCGCGCCGGCATGAAGTACGTCACCCTCACCAGCCGCCACCACGACGGCTTCAGCCTCTACGACACCCGAGGCCTCTCGCCCTACGACGTCACGCACACGCCGGCGAAGCGCGACCTGATCGCGGACTTTACCGAGGGCTGCCGCGCCGAGGGCATCGTCCCGATGCTCTACTGCACCACACTCGACTGGACCGACCCGCGCTTCGACAGCGACTGGGACGGCTACCAGCAGTACCTCCGCGACTCGGTCGAGCTGCTCTGCACCCGCTATGGCCGGATCGGCGGCTTCTGGTTTGACGGCAACTGGTCGCGCAAGGACGCCGACTGGCAGGAGGACCGGCTCTACGGCCTGATCCGCGAGCACCAGCCCGAGGCGATGATCATCAACAACACCGGCATCGGCCAGGGCGGTGCGCTCGGCCACGCCGAGATCGACTCGACCACCTTCGAGCGCGGCCGCCCCGAACCGGTGGACCGCACCGGCTGGCCCAAGCACGTCGCCGGCGAGATGTGCCACACGTTCAACTACCACTGGGGTATCGCGACGAAGGACTTCAACTATCTGTCGCCGGCGCACGTGATCGAGGAGTTCTGCCGATGCCGGCGGGCGGGGGCCAACTTGCTGATGAACGTGGGGCCGACGGCGTCGGGGCGCGTGCCCGACTACGAGGCCGCGGCACTGGCGCGGGTGGGCGACTGGATCAGCCAGATCGGCACCGACGCGGCTGTACGACGGGCGTGCCGTGGCGTTCGAGTCGGAGCCGGACACCATCGGTGAGAGCGACACCAGCGACCACCACGGCAGCGAAACGGTGCACGAGGACTTCGGACTGCTCGTCGAGCGCCCCGGCGGGCCCTCCGAGATGTACCTCTACGTCTTCAACATCACCGCCACCGCCGACACGCGGGCGCACGGCTCGTCGGGCGCGCGGGCCCGGTCCCCGCACCTTCCGCGGCGTGCCGGGCAATTTCACCACCGCCCGCTGGATGGACAACGACGCCGAAGCGAAGCTCGAGCGTCGGGGTGATCTCGCGGTGCTGCACGCTGAGAAGTTTCCCTACGGCAACAACACGGTTGTGCGTGTGGCCAGGCTGCGCAGCGCCGGGATTGGCGACGCCGCAGGACACGGACCGCGGGCTTCGCGGCATACGTCAGCCTTCCGGCGTGGTGTGTGCTTCGCTGTCGCCTTCGTTGCCGTCGCGCTTCGCCTCGGTCTGGTCTGGGTACGCGACCCACTCCAGACACAGTCCCTTCGCCGGCAGCGTCGGCCCGCCGCGAGTGCGTTCGCGGCTGGCGATGATCTCGGCCATCTGCGACCCGTCAATCCGCCCGCGCCCCACGTCGTGGAGCGTGCCCGCGATGATCCGCACCATGTTGTAGAGGAAGCCGCTGCCGGAGACCTCGATACGGATGAGCCGCCCGGGGTCGGCCACCGCCACCGGCCCGCGGCCGCCGACGACGCCACCGAGCGCACCGCGGGTGTGGTCGCCGTGCCAGAGTTCGGGCTTCTCGATCTCGCGGACGGTGCAGTCGAAGACCTCGCGTACGGTGGTCTGGCGGCCGTGCCCCGCGGCTGCGAACCCGGCGAAGTCGTGCGTGCCGACAATCGCCGTCGCCGCCGCCTGCATCGCGTCCAGATTCAGCCGCGCCCAGGTGTGGTGCACGTGCCGCCTGGCCCACAGCGGCCGGTGCATGCCGACCCACAGCGTGTAGCTGTAGCCCTTGCCGACGCAGTCGAGGATCGGGTCGAAGCCGTAGGGCACAACCTCGGCTTTGACGACCTGCACGTCGTCGGGCAGGCGAGAGTTGACGGCCATGAGCAGGCGTCCCGCGCCGCGTGAGACGGGCCAGCCACCTTTCTCGCGGCTGTCGTCGGTCTCGGCATCGGTTCCGGGCTCGGTCCTGTCGCCTGGCTGCGGCGTCGTGGCGTCGCTCCCGACATCTCCGGAGCAGCTGAACACCCCGATCTGGCACCGCGCGTGCACGCCCGCGTCGGTGCGGCTGGCCCCTTTGAGGGCGACGGGTTCGCGGACGACCTCGCGCACCGCCCGCTCGACCACCGCCTGCACCGTCCGCAGGGCGATCCGGCCAGGCTTGCGGGCCTCCAGGCCGGGCTCGAGCTTCATCGATTTGGCTTCGTTGGGCACGCCGCCCTTGGGCGGCCGGCCCGGGTCCGCCGCCGCCTGTTCGGCTGCACGCAGCCACGGGTCGGGCGGCTCCTGCTTCTGCCATCCGGCGTAGTCTGTGCCGTCGTAGGCGATCGTGAGGCGGTAAGTCGGCATGCCGCGGCAAGCCTAGCGGGGACCGGACAGGTCCGGACGGGGCGGTCGGTCCAAGAAAGTCCCAGAATTGGGGCAATCCGCTCAGTCACAGTTCCGTTGTTCTCTACGACCCCGGCCGTCGCGACACGGTGCCGCACAGGCCAATCGCCTCACGATCAGTTCTTCGCGGAACCTCAGCCATCACAGAAAAGGAGACCGTCATGACACTCAGGATTACCCATCTGTTCGCCGCCGTTCTTGCCGCCCTCACCCTCGCGGCCGCGCCGGCGCTCGCCCAGGCCGACCCCGGCGAGATCGTCCGCAACGCCGCGGCGGCCATGTCGGCCCCGGCCGACCGGGCTTCCGGGGCCATCCAGGACTCGACCCGCCAGGGCGTGGCTGCGATCAACCGTCTCGACGACAACGGCGCTTCGGATCGTGAGCTCGTCGCGGCCGCCCGCCGCGCCACCCGCGAGATCAACCACACCGCCCGTCACGGCGCACGCCACATCGGTCTGATCGCCGAGCGCGCCGCCCAGGCGGCTCCGCGCCCTTGAGGCGGACCGCAGCTTCTTCGTCGCGGCTGGGCCAGGCCCGCCGCGCAGCGACCGAGGATGTCGCCCAGAGCCGTGCACGTGGTGCCGGTGCTATCGAGGCCGCCCTCCGCGCCGCGGCTCGACGACTGACCCGGCCTCGCACGCTCGGCGGCCGACCTCAACCAGCCCCGATCATCGCAGAGAGAGTGCCGCCCGTCTGCCTGTCTCAGGCTGGCGGGCGGTCCTCGTTTTGGGTCAGTCTTGCAGCGACCACGTGCGGATCGCGGCGGATGCCGGGGACGAACGGGACGCTCAGTGCCCCGGCCCCTCCACATCGCTCCGCTTCACAACGGTCGGCGCGGGTCCGGGGTCCTTGACCTTGAACCGCTTGTGCTCGTCGTCGGCCCAGCGGTCCGCGACTTTCCACCAGATCAGCACGAACGGCGTCCCCACGATCAACGCGACGATGCCCCAAAGAATCGGTCCGCTCATAGTTGCAAGCATACGCGGGCCCTCGCGGCGGATCGGGACGGATGTTGTCGAGCCGGCCCGTCGCCGGTCGATAGACACCCGGGAAAGGACCGACCATGGGCACCACATTCATCGGGCACGGCGGGTGCGGATCGGCCGCGATGATCCTCCGGCTGTGGGAGAGCGGCCACGCCTGTCACGGGCGGCCGGACGTTGCGTTCTTCCCCAGCGACACCCCCGAACTCACCAAGTCGGCGCGCGAGGGCATGCAGGTCCTCTCGGCGCGCGGGTTCGAGGACCGTCCGACGCCCGAGGCCGCGGCACTGTTTGCCGAGCGTGCCGATGGCTACCGCCTCGATACGCACGCCTCGATCTTCGACAACATGGCGGCCTACCTCGACCACGTCGCGGCGCACGACGTCCACACCTGGCTCTGCCGCGTACCGATGTTCGGGCTGCTGACGCACTGCCGGAACCACCGGGCCGTCTGCCTGCTGCGGCACCCGCTGCATCAGTACCTCAGCTTCACGCAGCACTACCGGCACGCCGACTGGACCGTGCCCTTCGGCGGCCGCTTCAGCCCGGACGCGGTCCGCTACTTTGCGCGCGCATGGAACGCCTTCACCGCCGATTGTCTCGACAGCGAGTCCACGATCATCCGGTACGAGTTTGCCCGGGCCGATGCCGCGGGAGACGAGTTCCTCGCGTGGCTCTTCGAGCCGCTCTTTTGCGCCAAGCGCTACGACGGCCTGATGCCGGTGGAGGTCGAGCACCTGCTCTGCGAACTCACCGAGCCGGTGTGGCGGAGGATGTACCGGGATTGGGCGCTGACCGGTGCCGCGGACGCGGCACCGTGCTAGGCCGGAAGCGGCGGCCTCTACAGCTCCACCATCTCCACACCCTCCATCTTGCCCGTCTCCACCTGCGGCATGCGCACGTCGGTGACAAAGGCGCTCAGGCCGGGGTAGCGGTCGGCCATCTCGGCCCGCATGTCCGCGGCGTTGAACAGACGCGACCGCGGGGCCACCACCTCGACCGCCTGCGGCACCTGGCCCGGCTGCTCGTCCACGATCACCACACTGGCGCGGTGGTCGGACAGCCCCGGTGCGCCGTGGAACTCGGCGATCAGGTCCAGCGCGATCTGGCCCTCGGTCTTGGCCAGCTCGATCACGGGGATCGCCTGCTCGAAGGCCTGCAGCACCTTGCGCGCGCTCTCGAACGTGCCGGCCTTCTCCGCCCATGTCGCGCCGGGGAGGACGACGTCTGCCCCGTCGACCATCGCCGTGCCGTGGGTGTCGAGCAGCACGACGAATCTGCCGCCGCTGGCCCCGCCACCTGTCCCCTCGCTTGCGCGAGGGGCTCGATGGATCGCGCCGGTCACCTCGGGACGGGCCCAGTCCTCGCGGTAGTTGCCGGTGGCGATGATCGCGCCGATGTCCTGTTCCTTGACGCGCGCCAGGAAGGCGTCGGCGTCGAGCACCATCTGCCCGATCGCGCCGAGCACCCGCTGCACGCCGCGGGCGTTGGGGGCCTTCTCGGCGTACATCGTGAAGGCCTTGGGGTCGTCGGCCTTGGCCCCGGGGGGGAAGGTCTGGTCCTCACCGACAAAGGGCACGGGCCCGACGCCGAAGATCGCCTGCGGGTCGATCAGCTTGGCCAGCGTGCCGAGGGCGTAGGCCTCTTCGCACGTCAGGTTCGGGCTGACCATCAGCGCCAGGCGCTTGCCGCCGGCGACGGCGTGCTTGAGCCCGGCGATCGTGTCCTCGTAGGCCCGCTTGTAGTCGTCCTCGATCAGCGCGCCGTGCTTGCGGCGCATCGGCGAGCGGAGCCGGTTGTCGGCGTGCACGTGCTTCCAGCCGTAGCGGACCTCGTCGGTGATCCACCACTTGTTGACGGCCATGTTCTCGCGGGGCTTGATGCGGTAGACGTTGCCCTCGTTGTGCTCGATCCAGATGTTGTCGCCGCTGGCGGTAATGCCATCGATCGACGGGGTGCTCCGCAGGAACCACACCCGCTGGGCGAAGAGGAAGTCCTTGTCCAGCAGCGCGCCCACCGGGCACAGGTCGATCACGTTGCTGGCCAGCGGGTTGTCCAGCGCCTCGCCGGGGAAGATATCGATCTCGCTCTTGTTGCCCCGCCCGTCCACGTAGAGCTCGCTCGTCCCGGTCACCTCACGCGTGAAGCGGACGCACCGCGTGCACAGGATGCACCGGTCGGAGTAGAGCAGGATGTTCGGGCCAACGTCCTTCTTGGGCTGCTTGACCTTCTGCTCTTCGAAGCGCGACGCCCCCCGCCCGTAATCGAACGAGTAGTCCTGCAGCAGGCACTCGCCGGACTGGTCGCACACCGGGCAGTCCAGCGGGTGGTTGATGAGCAGGTACTCCATCACCGACTTCTGGTTGGCGACCGACTTGGGCGAGTCGGTGTTGACCACCATGCCGTCCACGGCCGCGGTCTGGCAGGTGGGGAACAGCTTGCCGCCCATGTACGGCTCGAGCTTGCCCTCGTTGCGCGGGTTGGGCGCCATCGCCTCGCCCAGGCAGATGCGGCAGCTGGCCACGATCGTGAGCCCGTCGTGGTAGCAATAGCTCGGGATGTCGATCCCGTTGGCGTGAGCCACCTGGAGGATCATCTGACCCTTGGTGAACTCGCACGCAACGCCGTTGATGGTGATGGTCGGCATAGGGCGGAGTGTAGGGGCCCGGACCACCCCCAAACACCCCCGCAGTCACGGTCCTTCCCAAACGAACACCTTGCGGGACCGGCCCCGGTCGGGCCGGTCAACAGTCGGACGTCCAGACGTTGAGGAAGGCCAGCACGTCGCGGGTATCGATGACCCCGTCGCCGTTGAAGTCGCCGGCGGGCTCGCCGCCGGCCCACGCGTTCAGGAAGGCGAGCACGTCGCGGGAATCGACCAGCCCGTCGCCGTTGAAATCGCCGGGGCAGGTCTGCGCCAAGCCCGTCGCCCAGGACACCGCCCGCTCGACGATGGTCTTGCCCGCGTTGGTGGTCGTCTGCCAGTTGGCGTCCTCCAGGAACAAGAACACGCGGCGTGCGGGGGCAATGTGGCCGCCCAGCAGGACCGCGCCAGCCTCGGCCGCGAGAATCGCCGCATCGCCGGGGGCACCCGACCGTGTCGCCAGCACATCCACGCCGGGGGCGATCGCGCCGCGCCCCAGGCTCATGCTCGACGGAGAGGAGAACACCGCGAGCCCGCCCGGAGACAGGCCCTCGGTGATCGGGTGTGTATTGTCCACGATGTCCACCGACACCGTGCCGCCCTCGACGCCGTGGTCGGCCGCGAGCGGCTCGCGGTCGGTCTGCAGCAGGGCGTTCTCCCAGAACACCACCGGGACCTCCTGATCGCGGAAATCGCCGGCGACGTTGGCCGAGAGGATCGTGGAGGAGAGCACGACCGCGTCGAACTGCGCGGCGATCTCGGCCGCCGTCGGGCGCGCGCCGCGATCGTCGTCGAAGCTCGTCACCTCGTAGCCCAGCCCGGCGAGGAAGTCGGCCACGGCCTGGTCGGAGGGCGAGGGGGGCAGCGAGCCGCCAATCATCGCCACGGTGGGGAACTGGCCGACCTTGATGTAGCCGTTCTTCTGCTCGACCACGGTCCCGGCCGTGCCCCTGACCACGAGGCGGACGGTGTAGACGCCGTCGAGCCGCGTAGGTGTGCGTGGGGTGCTGTTGCGAGCTGCCGGTGCCGTCGCCGAAGGACCACTCCCACGCGCTGGCGCCGGGGACGTCGGAGAGATCGGTAAAGTGCACGGTGAGCGGCCGGTCGCCGGCGCGGACGTCGGCGACGAACTCGGCGGTGCCGACGTAGCGGATGCGGAGGATGTTGGCCCCGCGGTCGATTGGGGACGTGTAGTCCCGGTCCTTGTAGAGGTCGCTGAAGTAGAGGCCGTCGGGCCCGGCCGCGATGGCGACGGCGGTGGCCTTGCCCGAGCCGTTGTAGACGACCACGTCGCGCTCGCCCTCCACGAGGTTGCCCTCGTCATCGAGGATCCACTCGGTGACCCGCTTGCCCCGGTCCTGGTAGCCGCTGGCCCAGGTGGGGCCGGACTCGGTGATGAAGGCCCGCCCGTGGCGTTCTGCGGGGAAGCCGCTGCCGCCGAAGACGGAGGGCTGGACGAAGGCGATGTTGACCGGCGCGTGGGCAGGGTCCCAGTTGTAGATCGCGGAGTTGCGCATCGACTGGTCGGAGCCGTCCCACCGGTAGTTGTGCCCACGGACGGTCTTGGAGAAGCGGTCCACGCTCGGGCCATTCTCGACGACGTAGTGGGAGCCGTCGGCATCGCGCCATGCGCCGCCGAAGGGGTTGCGCAGTCCGTAGGTGTAGATGTAATCGCGGGCGGTGAACCCGTCGCTGGCGTTGTAGAAGGGGTTGTCGGAGGGCACCCAGCCGTTCCTGTCGATCCGCAGGATCTTGCCGCGGAACGAGTTGAGGTCCTGGGCCCGCGCGGCGTCAAAGCCGTCGCCCATGTGGATATAGAGCATCCCGTCGGGGCCGAAGGTCAGGTTCGAGATCTGGTGCGACTGGCCCTGGGTCTCCCCCACCATGTCGAGGACGGTGGTCTGTGTCGCGGCGGTCCTGCCGCCGTCGCTGCTCGTGAAGCGGACCACCTTGGGGTAGTGCGGCGCGTTGTCGTTGTTGGGGTCGGTGCTGTAGAGCATCGCCGCGTACACGTCGCCGTTGTCGGGGTCCACCGCGATGCCCGTCAGCCCCTGCTCGCCCGAGCCCGGGAAGTTGCCTGTGGGGTTGAAGTTGAGCAGGCCGGTGGCGTAATCGGCCACGGTGCCGTCGCGCAGCACGACCTTGATGGTGCCGTAGAGCTCGCTGACGTAGTAGTACGGGTCGTCATCGTGGCGCAGCCCGTGGTCGGGCGCGAACGCGATGTTGACCGGGAGTTGGAACCCGGTGGCCACCACCTCGACCCGGAAGCCCGGCTGGGCAACGCTCCACGGCACGGGCGCACCCCGCGCCAGCTCCGCGAAGTCGGGCTCCTCCTGCGAGAGGTCGCCCACGTAGGTGCTGCCGTTGCTGGAGATCCAGAAGACGGCGCTCTCGCCGGGCTCGAGCGCGGCTGCGGGGAGGTAGACCGTCACCTGTTCGCCCAGCTCGTTGGTGATGATCAGGTCGGACTCGGGCACGCTCAGGCTCACCGATCCGGCTCGCAGCACGACGCGCGGGTGCGCGTGCTCCTCGAGGGCCGGCGGGTTGACGATCTCGTTGGAGTCACCGTCGATGCCGCGGAGCTCCAGCAGCAGGTGGCCATCGAACTCGTCCATGACCAGGACGCCGGGCGGGGAACCCGCCGGCAGCGCCAGCGACACGCCGGTGGTGTCCTCCCACCGGGGCGCGGGGTCCTGGGCGATGTCGATCAGCTCGAGCGGGAAGATGGCGGACGCCTCGCCGGTCTGGAACAGGCGGTCGGCCCAGGGGCTCCAGTCGTTGGACTGGCCGCTGTCGTCTCTGTGGCGGACACGGAGCACGTACTCGGTCTCGGGGAGCAGTTCGTCGCGCCCGGCGTGCGAGTTCTCGAAGACGCCGTCGCCCAGGTGCGAGTGCACGCGCTCGACCCCGCCGATGCACTCGGTGACCCACACGCGCTCGGCGGGGTCGAGCGTCCAGATCTCCCAGTCGGTGCACAGGTGGTCGTCGCCGGGGTCGGGGTCCGAGAAAGGCCCGGTCTCCATGTGCACGTCCGCGGGGTTGAGGATCAGCCCGTCAACCTCCGGCTGCGTGATCAGGGGAGCCGCGGGCGGATCGTTCTGCGCGAGGCAGGGGACCGAGACGACAAGTACTCCGAGCCAGGCCAACACTTTGGCGCTGCGTGAGATACACATGAGGATTCTCTCCAGGGAATCGGACGGGTCGAGTGTACTCCAAAGCGCCCGTGCGCCAAGTATTCTGTTGCGTGCTCCGGCGAGTCGGGCCGGGCTTGCCTGCGCGCGTGCTGGCACCCCGCAGGAACCGACGGCTCCGCTGCCGGCGCGTAGAAAGAGAACCCGCCTCGCGGCGGGTTCTCGGGGGTCTGTCAGAGACTCCGCGTGCGGCTTAGCAGCCGGCGTTCCACAGGTTCAGGAAGGCCAGCACGTCCTGCGTGTTGATGCTGCCGTCGTTGTTGATGTCGGCCGAACCCTCGCCGTTGTTCCAGGCGTTCAGGAAGGCCAGCACGTCCTGCGTGTTCACCGAGCCGTCGCCGTTGAAGTCGGCCACGCAGTCGTCCACATCGTTCTCGTAGGCGTAGGTGTTGCCGCCGTTGCCGAACGTGTTGGCGTGGACGGCCTTGCTGCCCACGAGCACATACTTCCCGTCGCGGCTCATGTCCAGCTCGAACGGCGAGCCGTCGGTGTCGATCGACCCGATCATGTTGAGGTCGCGGTCAAAGATCCGCACCTCGGGCTCGGTGTTGCTCGCGTCGCCCCACGAGGCCGCAGCGAAGATCGTGCCATCCTCGTTGGTCTGGGACGCCACCGCCGAGTTCTGGAAGCTGCCCGAGCCCGTGTAGCTGCTCACCGCGACGACCGATCCGTCGGTGAGGTCCACGATGCGGTGCTCGTTGGTGAGGTAGCCGTCGCCGTAGTCGTGGCTGAGGGCAAAGAGCGTCTGCCCGTCGCCGCTGAGCGACATGCCCCAGCCGAACCAGTCGCTCGAGCCGTTGCCGGTGTAGACCGACTGCCAGACCCCGCCGACCTCACGCGCCGCACGGATGTTGAATCCGCCCGCAGCGATCGCCGTGCCGTCGCGCGAGATGCGGTGGTAGCCGCCCGCGCCCGAGGTCTGGATCGAGTACTCCTCGGTCATCGTCGCCACGTCGTAGAGCCGGGCCGTGTTGCCCATGGTCAGCACCATGCGCGCGCCGCTGTCGTCCATCTCCACGCCCGAGCAGAAGCCCGCGAGAGTCGTCGTGCCGACCACGCCGCCGGATCCATCGAGCACCACCACCAGCGAGTTCGTCCCGTCGTAGGCCACGGCCGCGACGCGCGAGCCGTCGGCGTTCACCGCCACGTTCCGCTTCGAGGCGTTGTTGTACGCGCTGTCGAAGCCGTAGCTCCAGAGCGGTGTGTTGCCGCCGGCGTCGGAGAACGCCCGCACGTTGATCGGCCCGCCGCTGGGGTAGCTGATCACCGCGCACTTCGAGGCGTCGGCCGCCGCGGCCACGCCGATCGTGCCGGGGTTCTCGTCCGCGAGCGAGTACACGAAGTCGGGCACGCCTGCGCCCGCGGTCGTGAACTTGCTCATCCGCTTGTCGTTGAGCGAGTGGGCCACCCACGACTCGCCGCCGCCGTTGCCCAGCCGCCACCGAGTCGGTGATCGACACCGCGTCGTTGAAGCTCCACAGCAGGCCGGCCCGGGTGGTCATGCCGTCCTCGCCGAGCATCAGCTGCGGCACAAAGTCGCGGTCCGCGCGCGCGCCGTTGGCGTCGGTCGTCGCCACATCACGCGATGCCTGCTGTCCGAAAACAGTCCCCGCACACACACAGATAGTCAGTGCTGTCAAACGCATTCGATCTCTCCTGTCAGCAGTTGTCCCCGCACAGTCGTCCGCTCCGGGCACCAACCCGGGCGAACAGTCAGTCTACCGGATACCCGCGTTTCAGGCACTACCGAACCATGCCCACAACATCCGAATCTTTCATCCAATTGCGGCCCGGCATGCAAACAAAACATGCCGAGCCCCCGAGACCACCGGGCCATTCTCAACACCCGGAGGTCCAGAAATTCAGGAAGAGCAGGAAGTCCTGGGTGTTCACCGTGCCGTCGCCGTTGAGGTCGGCCGAGCACACGCCGCCGGAGCAATCCATCACCCGCTGCACGTTCCAGTCGTTCAGATAGGCAAGGAAGTCCTGCGTGTTCACCGACCCGTCGCCGTTCCAGTCGGCTTGGCACCCGTCCACCACACTCAGGCCGACGAACAATTCACCGACATACACCTCCCATTCCAGCCCGGTGGGCAGCTCGGGGAGATCCGCGGCCGCGAAGTCGTTGAAGATCCCCCCCAGCGTGTCGATCAACCGGTAACTCTCCCCGCCCTCGGGCACAAAGCCGTCGATCAGCGACACCCGCAGCGTGCCGCCCAGCGTCGCCGACCCGGCCACCGTGATCACATCGGTATTGTCCGCACCGCCGACATCGACCAGAAGCTGGCCATCGTCGAACAGCGTGAGATCGCCCACGAAGTCGAACTGGCCCGCCCGAGCGATCCCCCCGGGGATGACGCGCCCGTGGCTCCTGGTGTCCGGCGCCTCGATCGTCGCGGGTGCCGGCAGCAGGCCGGGCGCGATCACGCCCTGGATGTCACCGAGCACCGAGTGCAGGTCGAGATCGTCGTCGGATTTGACCTTCGCCCCGTCGCCCACTCCCAGCGTGCCCGAGCCCTCGATGTCGATCTTCGGCGCCATCGTCGTGCCCGACAAGGCCTCGAGTGTCCCGTCGTCGATCGTCAGCGGCTGCCCGAAGCTCCAGTCCCCGACCGACTCCACCCTCGCCCCGCCGTCGATGGTCTCGACATCCGAGCCCCACGGCTGGCTGGCCGCGTCCCCCCGCACCCGCGTCCCCTGCCCCGTCACGCGCGAGACCGTGAGGCCCGGGAACGTGATCGACCCGGTCGTCACCACATCCCAATCACCACCCGTCAGCTCGTTGCCGACGATCTGCACCACGTCCCTGAAGACCGCGTCGGCCTCGTCCACCACCACCGAACCCCGATTGTCGAAACGGACCGCCGCGTTGTGCCCGAACGACGGGCCGTCCGGATCCCCGACCATGTACACGCCCGTGTTGGTAAAGAGCCCGCCCGAGCCCACCGCCTGGTTACCGCCCGATCCCTCGACGCTCCACACCCCGGTGTTCTCCGCCACCCCACCCTCGAACCGCAGCCCCGAATACTGCCGAACATCGACATCGTTCCGCAACAACCCCCGCACGTCCGAAGCCCCCCCCGCGAGCTGCAGTTCCGCGCTGTTGATCAGCGTCGTCCCCATGTCGCACCCGTGCATCAGCATCCGCCCCTGCTCGTGGCGGATCTCGCCCGTGCCGATCGCGATCACGTTCTCGACCTCAATCCCGGTTTGCCCCGCGTCGCCGAGGTCCTCGGTCCGCAGCGTGCCGATCACATTGAGTGTGTGCGTCAGCCCGGCAAAGAGCACCCGCCCGTCCTGCTCGGCACGCGCCACAACATCCCCCGCGATGAACGTCGTGACGTCGATCCCCCCAAAGACCAGCCTGCCGCCGCACCGGCTCGCAGCACGCACCGTGCCGCCGGTCCACGATCCCCCACCGATGAGATAAACCTCCCCGTCCAAGGTCTCGATCAACCCGCCCGGTCTCAGCTCGACCGGCACGCTCACGGTGTTCACCCGGAAGTAGCAGGGATCCCCGTCCTCCCGAGGCACCGCGAGGCGCCCGTGGACGAACAGCGACGGCGTGCTCCCGCCCGACGCCCTCGTGATCGAGGTGCTCGCCTGCGCGCCGGGCAGGAGCACCTCGCCGCCGGTCTCGATCGTCAGGTCCGCGCCGAGCCGCCAGCGACCCCGCCGGGATCTCCACCACACCACCACTCTGCACCCACGACGGCACGCGGAGCGTCGACGACCCCACGTTGGTCAGCTTCCCCCCACGGCGATGCCGCCGGTCCCGGCCGGGGAGCTGACCGTGGCCGAGTGCAGGGCAGCGTTGCCCGAGACCGTCAGGAGCCCGTCGAGCTGCATGGTCCCGTACACATCCAGCGACCCCGGCGACTCCACCGCCGCGCTGAGCAGTCCGCTGTACACGTTGCTCCCGTTCCGCAGCTCCACCGTGCCGTCGCCCCGGAACGTCACGCCCTCGATCTCGTTGGGGAAGCTCCCCGAGAACCACACCTGCCCGCCCTCGGTCGGCTCGATCGCCGTCAGCGCAGCGCATACTCCCCCGCAGGTCCAGGATCCCGCGGTCGGCAAACAGCAGCCCCGCGTTGGCCTCGAGCCGGGCGTCGATCCGCGACTGGTCGTTCGGGCCCGTCCCCAGGTGCCCGATCTGCCCGCCCGTCAGACGCGTCAGCCCGCCGCTCACCTCGTCGAGGTCCGCCGTCGTCCGCAGCGCCCAGCGACCCGGTCACATCCACCACGCCCCCGCCCCACGGGAGCACATCGCCCGACGCCACCAGCGAGCCGGCGATCGTGAGCTGCGTCCCCTCCACGCGGATCAGCTCCGCGGAGGTCGCCGACCCGGCGATCCGCGCCCCCGCCCGGGCCGCTGAAGATCGTGCCCTTCGACAGCGTCGTCACCCCGTCCAGCGTCAGCAACCCCTGCGTCACGACCGAGCGCGTGCAACACCCCTGGAGCGTGAAATTCCGGATCGACGAAGGCTCGGCCAGATACAGGCTGCGGCTGTCGAGCACCAACCCCGTGTCGGCCAGCAGCGAACGCACATCGATGTCCGCCGACTGCGCCACCGGCACGGCACCCTGCACCAGCACCGCGTCCGCCGACCCCGGCACCCCGTCGGGGTCCCAATTCAGATCCGCAAACCAGTCCGTGCTCCCCGCGCCGCCGTCCCAGGCCTTGCTCTGCCCCATCGCCGCACCAGCCGAGCACACCAGCACCGCCGCCGTCACCGCCCGATACCGCATCGCCTCGCTCCTTCCTCTCTAGCAGCCGCCGGTCCACGTGTTCAGGAACAGCAGGAAATCCTGCGTGTTCACCGTGCCGTCGCCGTTCAGATCCGCCGTGCACCCGCCGGAGCAGTCCATCAACCGCTGCACGTTCCAGTCGTTCAGATAGGCAAGGAAGTCCTGCGTGTTCACCGACCCGTCGCCGTTCCAGTCGGCCTGGCACGAGCCGCCAACCACCGAGAGCGTCACGGTCGATTGGCCGTAGGCCACCTCCCACGACAGATCGCCGGACAGAGTCGGCAGGTCTTCGGCCCCGAACGCCCCGCTCACGCCCCCCGCGGCGTCGATGAGCGTGAACCTCTCACCGCCGACCGGCTGGAACTCGTCGATGAAAGACACCCGCAGCGTCGAGCCGGCCAACAGCACCGAGCCGGTCACGGTGAGCACGTCGGTGTTGTCGTCGCCGCCGATGTCATAGAGCATCTGAGCATCGGCCGTGCACGAGATCCCACCGAGGACGTCTATCTGCCCCGCCCGGCTCTCGCCGCCGGGGATGAGCCGGCCCCACAGATCGAGCAGCGGCGTCCGCAGCCTCGCGGGCGCACCGATGATGCCCTGGCTTACCACGCCCTCGATGTCGCCGAGCACCGAATGCAGCCGCACATCGCCGGTGGACTCGAGCTCTCTCCCCTCGCCAACCTCGATCGTCCCGCCATCGGTCACGCGGATCGACGGCACGTCCGAATCCGCCTCCACGCGAAAAGTCCCGCCGCGCACCTCGATATTGTCCGCGAACGACACCCCCGAGCCGTGGACCGTCAGCTCCCCCTCCACGACGGCGATGTCCTCCATCCACGGCGCCGAGAATCCGTCACCGAACACCCGCGTGCCCGGGCCGAGCGAGCTCACCTGCTGGCCCGGGAACCGGATGACACCGAAGTCCAGCGCCGTCCACGTTCCCCCGGTGAGCTCGCTGTTGACCAGGTTCGTGCAGTCGTAGAAGTCCAGGCTCGCGTTGCGGACCAGAACCACACCGTTGTTCGTAAATGTCGTGCGAATGCGGTGGCCGTGGCTCGAGCCCGGATCGGCGATCGCCTCGAAGGTCCCGTTGTTGATGAACGACCCCGAGGGCGAGACCACGTAGTCGCCGCTGTTGGCGTCTAGACCGAATGTCCACACCCCCTCGTTGCGGATCACACCGCCCTCGAACCCGAGCCCGCCCGAGAACCGGTGCTCGACCGTGCCCTCGTTGATCATCGTGCCCGCGTTGACAAAGTACCGCTCGATGGTCAACGCGCCGGTGTTGCGGAAGGTGGACTCCAGCCGGAACCCGTTCGAGTCCCCGTCGTCGATCAACGCCGTGCCCTCGTTGATCAGTTCGCCCTGCCCGCGCACCAGCGCCCGCAGCACCGACCCCACGTTGTTCTGGCCCGTGACGTTCAGCCGGAACGTCCCGGCCAGGTCGATCGTTGTGCGCCCCGATCCCCCGCCGAGCCAGAAGTCGCCCATCCCCTCCGCGACCGGCTCGCCCGAGACCGCCCACGCGAGGTTGTCGCCCCGCAGCGCCATGCCAGCGCCGTCCTCGAGCAGCAGAAACGTCCCGCCGCTCAGCTCGCCGCCGCCCTCGAACCGCAGGAACCCGCCGTACTGCTTCACCTCGCCGCCGGCCCGCATCTCGAACGGCGGGTGGACCGTCAGCACATCGCGATCCGAGTACGACCCCAGGCTCGCGTCGACGCGAACCTGGCCCAGGTTCACGATGTGCGCCGACTCGCCGCCCGGGACCGTCACCTCCACCGGCACCTCGTTGAACGAGAGCTGACCGCCGGGCTCGATCGTTAGCTCGTCGGTGAGCGACAGCGTCGCCCGCGGCTGGAGCGTCCCGCCGCTCTTCACCGCCGCCGGGATCTCCACCCTCGAGTTGACCTGGATGTCCACAAAGCCCGATGTCTCGAACGCGCCGGAACCGCTCTCGTCCCGCAGCGTCGCGCCGAACAGCGTCATGTGCCCGGTGTTCCGCAGCGTCCCGCCGATCCGCAACGGGTTGCGGATCAGCATCGTCCCAGGGAAGCTCATGTCCGCCGTGTTCGTCCCGCTGAACACCGCGCGCCCGGTCTGCACATAAACCTCGCCGTCCCCCCGCATGGTCGTGCCGCGGACCTCGCACTCCGACCCCATCAGCAGCTCGACCGTTCCACCATTCCAAGCCTCGATCGTCCCGCCGTCGAAATCACACTCGCCGGTCAGCTCGATCTCCCCCTGATCGGCCAGCACCGCCCCCGCGCCCTCGGTGTCGACCGATCCCACAAACCGCATCAGCCCCGGTTCGGCGATCTGGATCGTGCCCCGGTTCACCACCACCGCCGGGCCGACCACCCGGCCGATCCCGGAGCCACCGACACCCGTCACCGTCCCCTCCACCACGATCCGCCCCAAGTCCCACGGCTCCAACGCGCCCGAAGAGGTCATCAGCATCTCCCCCGCGATGATCACCTCGTGCGCATCACGCGCATAGAGCTGCTCGTCATTGAGCACCATCCCCCCCAGCGTCGTCACCCCCGACCCGCGGAAGCTCGCCGACTTGCCCAGCACCGAAGACCCCTCGACCAACAGCGTCGAGTTGTGCGTGATCTCCGGCCGGCAGCACCCGCCCGTGAACAACCCCACAATCCGCGAACCCCCCGTGAAGGTCAGGGAGGAGCTGACGATCTCGAGCCCGCTGAGCGCCTCAAGCGAGGCGACCTCCACCGGCTGCGACTCGGCGACCACCCGACCCCCCGCGTCCACCAACACGCTCTCGAACGCCTCCGGCACCCCGTCCGGGTCCCAGTTCGCCCCGTCAAACCACAGCAAGTTCCCGCCGTCCCCGTCCCACATCTTGCTCTGCGCAAGCGCATGACCCGCAGCCATCCCAACCACACACAACAGCACCGACCCGTATCGCATCTCCAAAGACTCCCAAGGCCAAACCAACATCCCTCATGCGACAGCCCTCCAAAATAACTGACCCGCACGTGAGGGTCAACGCCAATCCGGCACCAGATCGCCCAACTTGCCCAAGAAGCCCCGCCGCACGCGCATACCGGACGCATGCCCCCACCACGCACGCGCACCGGACACAGGCCCCACCACGCGAGGCGCAGAAAAACCCCGCGTGCCCAGCCGAATCGGCCGGACACACGGGGCTCTCTCTCCAGTTCAGTGCGCTACGACCGCGGCTCAGTCCGGGCAGCCGAACGACCACACGTTCAGCCAGTCCAGGAAGTCGAGCACATCGATCGAACCGTCCATGTTGAAATCAGCGCCGGAGTCCTGCGACGCCCAGTCGTTCAGGAACGCCGTGAAGTCCCGCGTGTTGTTGTCGCCATCCCCGTTCCAGTCGGCCATGCAGTCGTAGGCCACCACCAGGATGAACTCCGTGCCCGCCGGCTCGAAGATCGAGATGTCACTCGCGACACTCAGCGTCAGGGTGTTCTCCCCGCCGCGGAACAATTCGTGCTCGTCGGTATACACCGGGTCGGGCGTCGGCCAACCCACCACCGGATGGCCGCCGGGGGCGATCCGGTCGGTGCCGAAGTTGTCGATGTCCTGCTGCTCGATCAGCGGCGAGATCGGCGAGTCGTTCAGGAAGACCACGCCCATGTCGTCCGCGTTCGCCACGCCGTAGAGCTGTGCGCGCTCAAACTGCGGCGGCAGGAAGAACTCGAACCGGTAGAACGCGCTCTCGCAGTTGTGCCGCGTCACCTCGTCGGCGCCGGTCAGATACTCCTCGCTGTCCACGTACGACCGGTCCAGCAGATCCGTGCACTCGAACGCCGCACGCTGGTGCAGGTCGTGATGACGGTTGACGATCGGCGCCCACGTCCCCAGCCACTGCCCCGCGTTGATCCGCGAGATCTGCCCGCTCAGCGGCCCCACGATCGGCTCCGTGCTCCCCTCCATCGAGCTCGACAGCCGCAGGAAACGCCGCCGCCCGGCCTCATCCCCCCAGCGGTGCGGCAGAGGGTCGTCGTCCCCGATGTCGTAGCCGGTGCCCAGGTGTGCATGCCGCCCCGAACCGCTGTGGTCCAGCACCACGTTCGAGCCAAACTCGTCGAACCGGTACCACGCCATCATCCCGTCGTAGCTCTCTTCCGAGAAATCGCCCATCATGTCCCTGGCGATCTGCTCCTCGGTCCTCGCCTCGCTCCAGACAAGCACATCGTCGAACCCGCCGTGCACGAACTCGCTCGAGCCCGCGTACTCGTTGCCAATCGTCAGCTGGGCCTGCTCACCCACCGGGTTGATCGGGTCGCCCAGCACCGCCTCGGCGTCCAGCACGCCGTCGATGTAGATCTTGGCCGTCGTCCCGTCGTAGGTCGCCGCGACGTGGTGCCACTCCCGCAGCGGCAGCGCCGTCGTGCCGACCATGGTCCGCTGCGTCCCGTTGTTGTAATTGATGAAGAACGTCAGCCGCCGGTCCGCCGGCGAGCGAATCGCAAAGCTGTACGACCCCTGCAGCCGCGAACCCCATGTGACCAGGCCCGACGAATACAGCGGATGGCTGTCGTCCACCCGCACCCAGGTCTCCAGCGTGACCTCCTCGGTCGTGAAGTCCGCGTACGACACCACCGAGTCGTTCACGCCGTCCAGATCGACATACGCCCCACAGTCACACGGCTGCCCAAACGCCGCAGCCGCCGCACACGCCAGCCCCGCCGCAAACCCCACCGCCATAGTCGTTCGCTGCACCATCGCCCACCTCTCGATCTGCTGCCCGAGTCGGACCCGGAGCTACGCGCCCCAACGTCCGAGAGCATGTTTTGACTACAACTACATCTTTTACTCCGAAATTGTCGGAGTCAACCACATTCCGGCAGAAAATCGGCCTTTAAACACCTTTAAGCGGCCATAATACGTACAAATTCAAAACGGCCTGCAACCAGAAAACCAGAGCAACCCCCGCCCCGCCCCACGCAGCCGCCAACGGCCTCTCCGACCACCGCCGCCCGTATACTCCCTCCCCAAATCACCCCCCGAGAGAAGGAATCGCGCGTGGCAACCAAGCACTACGACCTCATCGTCATCGGCGGCGGCCCCGGCGGATACGTCGGCGCCATCCGGGCCGCACAACTCGGCTACAAGGTCGCCTGCGTCGAACGCGCCAAGCTCGGCGGCGTCTGCCTCAACTGGGGCTGCATCCCCTCCAAGGCCCTCCTCTCCAACGCCGAGCTCATGGAAAAACTCCACGAACGCGAGCTCTGGGGACTCAAGATCAAGGGCGAGATCGGCTTCGAGTGGGACAAAGTCATCGGCCGCTCACGCGACGTCGCCTCCAAACTCAACAACGGCATCGGCTTCCTGTTCAAGAAGAACAAGATCGACCACATCGAGGGCTCCGCCAAGATCACCGCCGCAGCCAAAAACGGCAAGCCCTGCGCCGTCGAGATCTACGACTGCAAAGTCCAGGAAGAACGCACCGACGCCCCCGCCACCCCCGCAGCCAAGCCCCGCGACACCATCACCGCCACCAACGTCCTCGTCGCCACCGGCTCGGTCGCCCGCGACCTCCCCTTCGCCAAGTTCGGCTCCGACCCCAAGATCTGGGGCGCCCGCGAGGCCATGTTCAACCAGGAAAAGCCCAAGCGCCTCATCGTCGTCGGCTCCGGAGCCATCGGCATGGAGTTCGGCTACTTCTACCACTCCTTCGGCACCGAGGTCACCGTCGTCGAGATGCTCGACCGCATCCTCCCCGTCGAGGATGAAGAAGTCTCCAAGGCCATGGAGCGCCACTACAAGAAGGCCGGCATGACCTTCAAGACCGGCCACGTCACCACCGCCGTCGACGCCAAGGGCAAGACCGTCAAAGTCACCATCGCCCCCTTCAAGGATGGCAAACCCGACGACTCCAAGGCCGAAACCCTCGAGGCCGACCGCGTCCTCCTGGCCATCGGCGTCACCGGCCGCTTCGACGGCCTCTTCGACGACTCCCTCGGCCTCGCCACCGAAAAAGGCCACATCAAGACCGACTACACCCCCAACCACATGGGCGACCCCCAACACCTCGACTACAAGACCAACCTCCCCGGCATCTACGCCATCGGCGACGTCATCGGCCCCCCCTGGCTCGCCCACGTCGCCAGCGAAGAGGCCATCCTCTGCGTCGAACGCATCGCCTGGCGCGACAAGAAGGTCGACCACGAACCCATCCCCATGGACTACACCGTCATCCCCGGATGCACCTACTGCAACCCGCAGGTCGCCTCCGTCGGCTTCACCGAACGAGCCCTCATCGAACAAGGCCTCAAAAAGGGCCAGGACTACGAGGTCGGCAAGTACAACTTCCAGGCACACGGCAAGGCCATCGCCGCCATGCACCAGGAAGGCTTCGTCAAGATCATCCGCGGCCTCCCCCGCGGCGAAATCCTCGGCGCACACATCATGGGCGACCAGGCCACCGAACTCATCGCCGAAATGACCCTCGCCCGCCGACTCGAAGCCACCACCGAAGAACTCATCGTCACCACCCACGCCCACCCAACCATGCACGAAGCAATCCACGAAGCAGCCCTCGCCGCCGAAGGCCGACTCATCCACGGCTAACCGGGACCCCCAACCCCGCACCGAGTCCCCACACGCCCCGCCGCATCCTGCCCCCTCTCCCGCCCCCGGCGGGAGAGGGTTGGGGAAAGGGCTCCGTCCCCTACTACTTCTTCTCTACCCCACTAACCCCGCACGGCCCAGCCCCCCGCCCCAGCGGGGCGCACGACCATTGCCAGAGGCGCAGCCCCTGGCCACACCCCCACCAACCCAACCGCTCCGAAGGAGCGGCGGAAACACAAACCCCGCCGGCCCCTACCCCACGAGCTTCGACTCCACCAACTCCGAACGCACCCGCAAGCCCCGGACCCCAACGGGGTCCTCTGCAATAGCCGGGGGTCGCCGCGACCCCCGGAACCACGAGCCCTACACCCACGGACCCCGGAGGGGTCCTCCCTCACCGCTCCCGCACGAACCGCGCCAGGTTCACACCCTTGTTCAACTCAACCGCATATGACTCACTGATCCCCGCCGCAAACACGACGTCCCGGATCGACCCCTCGCACGCCACCTCAAAGCCACCTCAAAGCCACCACCGAAGAACTCATCGTCACCACCCACGCCCACCCGACGATGCACGAGGCCATCCATGAGGCGGCATTGGCGGCGGAGGGGAGACTCATACACGGATAGTGCCAGGCAACGCCTACCGCAGGCGGCTCCACCTCTGCCACTACGTCGGCTCGCTCGAAAACCGTATCCGTCTTCTCAACGAGTACGACTGATATTTCCGGCTGACCAACCACGCGCGGTGTCAACGCGGTGAATGTTGGGTTGGCGATGTGGGGGAGCCACTAGCCCTGCGAGACGGATCGCACGTCAGCAAGAACTGCGAACAATCACGACTCGCTCTGAAAGACAGTCCATTGCTTGTCGAGCGAGTTGTATTGGAGAAACTCGATGCCGTAGTAGCCGGGTTGATTCATGCGGCGTGATCGCACGCTGAGGAAGTACTCGTCCTCGTAGTTGCGAAGCGCCCCGAATCGCCATTGACGATCGCCGATCGCTGGAGATTCCAGAGTGGTCATGTATTTCGGCACGAGTCTATCGAGAGAGGGCGGGAGACTGCCATCGTTGTGTGTTTGGTAGTTGTCAATCGCTGCGATGATGCTTTGGCCGTATTGCTTGGTGTCCTCAATCGCATCCTCGGACCAGTTCTCGCCAAGGCCGAGTGCTGCGGTCTTTGGTCCCTGCACCAAGCCGGATCGTGCTGCGACCCACCATGTCACACCAACCAATGTCGCACCTAGTCCGAGCAGCACGAGAAGACAAAGAGACAGCAGCCGCCAGTGATTCCTGACAAACCCACGCGACCGTTCCTCCGGCACCGGGTTGGTCATTGATTGTCCTCGGGAACTCATTCCGACCGGTCAAAACGATTCGTCTTGGAACACCTTCCACTTGTCGCCGAGCGACGTGTAGCGGAACCACTCGACACCGTAGTAGCCCGGTCTTTCGCAGTACGCTGATTCGACCAAGAGGAAATACTCTCCGGCGTGTGACCCGAGCGGACCGTACCTCCATCGGCGGTTGCCGGCAACCGGCGGCTCGATAGTAGCGATGTCGTCGGGGACGAGTGCTTCGAGTGACGGTGGGAGTTCACCCTCCCTTGACTGATACTGTTTGATCGCTGAAATGACAGCGTCACCTCGGCGCTGACTCTCGGACAATGCCTCTTCCGACCAGTCTTCCCCCAAACCAAGCGCCGCAGTCTTTGGTCCCTGCACCAAGCCGGATCGTGCAGCGACCCACCATGTCACACCAACCAATGTCGCACCCAGTCCGAGCAGCACGAGAAGACAGAGAGACAGCAGCCGCCAGTGTTTCCTGACAAACCCACGCGACCGTTCCTCCGGCACCGGTTTGGTCATTGACTGTCCTCGATGATAAGTACGAGATCAACGATGTCCAAGAGATTAACCACGCCGTTGGTATTGAGGTCCGCAGTCTGAAACGCTTGACCGAGTTCTTCAACTGTCACAAGCAGATCGTCCAGGTTGATCATGCCGTCGCTGTTGGCATCACCGATAGGTGCGGGTTCTCCATCGTCTGGACACGAATCGGGGCGTATTGATGGCGGCACCCGCGTGTCGCAAGGCGACTTGATGAAACGCCCATCATCCAAGGCCTCGAGTCGTCTTCTGAGCAGTTCTTCGTAGGAGCAACCATCAAGAAGACACTGCAGCGCAGTGTTTCTTGCAACCTGATTATTGTACTGGTCGATCCACGTATCGAGCCCCTCCTCACCCCGCTCATGGATATCCCCAATCTCCTTGGCAGGCAGGTGGCACCGACCCGCACCCCCGCAGCCGCACCCACCCGCTCCAAAGACCCGTCCCGCCCCCGCCACCCCGCTTAAAAGAGGCCCAAGGCGCAAGCCTGGGCGTTCTCTATCCTCCACTCGAGGCCACCCGACCCCACACCCAACCACTCCGCCACCGTCCACCTCACCCTCCGCGGAACCAACCGCCCAGCAGCGCCCACGGCCCAGCCATCCCATTGGCCCTACGACCCCGCCGCCCCGGTCGGGCGCACAACCCCGCCGCCCCCGAGGAATGCACCATCCCACCACCCAAGCAAGGCCCACGACCCCCTCCGCCCCTGATGGACGCATGACCCCTCCCGCCCCAGCGGGGCGCACGACCGTTGCCAGAGGCGCAGCCCCCACCGCCCCAGCGGGGTGCACGACCGTTGCCAGGGACGCAGCCCCCACCGCCCCAGCGGGGCGCACGACCATTGCCAGGGGCGCAGCCCCTGGACACACCCCCACCAACCCAACCGCTCCGAAGGAGCGGCGGAAGCACAAACCCCGCCAGCCCCCACCCCACGAGCTTCGACTCCACCAACCCCGAACGCACCCACAAGCCCCGGACCCCAACGGGGTCCTCTCCAACAGCCGGGGGTCGCCGCAACCCCCGGGACCACGGGTGAAGTCGAGCATCGTTCGCGAGCGACCCCTAAACCACACGGCTAATCCACGCTGCGTCAAGAAACGCAGTCCGGTCGGCCCAGTAGCATCGGGAGAATCCGTGGACCGTACCAGCCAGAGTGGTTTGGCACACTTGGACGGCCCGCGGCCGGTGTACCTCAGGGATTGATTGGTGAATTGCATGCCCGTCGCTGTGAACAATCAACCACAGAGGTAGTCCATTGGCCCGCGTGCAGCTCTTGAGCATGCTCTTACGGGCCTTCGTGGCCACATGCTCCCGCACCCAATGTCCATCCAACCCAACCACTCCTCCCCGCAGATTGCTGCCCACATCCGGTATCAGTTCACCGACACCCTGCAACTCCATGTGGTCGAGATACTTCGCACACAATGGGTATTCCGAATCAACGAGGTGGATGTCCCGCGTCCACCTGTTCAACTGACCGACACTCTGCGCCTTGCCGAAGCGGATCCTGCACGTCTCACAGAATTCCAATTCCGGGCCCACAGCAATAATGGAACTCAGTTCACCGATGAATCTCGAGTGGTCTCGGGTGGTCGGTACCGCTTTGACTTTGGTCTTTCCTGGCTCAGCGCGATGGATCTCGCGATACCGCAGCGAGATGCAGTATCCCTTGCGTTCGAGCAACTTGTACAAATCGGCTTTTACAGCCCGTCGCAGTTTGAAATCACGTTCCATCACATCGCCACGGTCGCGACATGGTGAGTACCCCAGCAACTCAATAGCAACTGGACCCACCGCCGTGCTCAACACTCCGTCTACCGTGGCTCCGCCAATTTCGACGACCACCTTCTTCGCGACAGCCTTCTCAATCGGTATCAGCTTGTAGCTCGCACCGAATCGTCTGCGCATGGCCTTGCAGAACTCGGACAGCACGATCTCTTCGCGCCGCCGAGTGCCGGTGTCACCCCCGTAGCTGAATACATCTCGTTGTGGATCGAACGATGTCATGTCAGAACGCTATGTCGCAGCAATAGTCAATTCCGGGACCGACGCTCGCAAGTGTCATCTCCCGCCTCGCTCCGTAACCGACATCCCCTCAGCCATACCTAGATTCCGCGCAGGCTTGAATGCATCACTTCATTGAGCAGAACCGTCGTCCTACTCTTCGCGCAACTGTTCGAGAGACAATGGATCCCGCATTACCCCATCCTCGTCCGACACCGCCGTCAACCTACAGTGTTTGCTCGCTGGCTCCTCAACCAGTGAGACTTCCTGGACATCGCACTTTGTAACGATGCGCGCGCACAATTCGCCCATGTATGGGCGGCCTTTGATGTGATCACACTCCCCGTATGCTGCGTGGCAGATCGAGCACTCTGACTCCTCGACAATAAATGACACACTAGCAAACACTTGTTTCGGGAAACACAACCGTTCTAGTGCATGGAGTCGTGGGATATACAATAACTCCAAACGTGCGGCAACTTCGTGCGCCTTTACCGCATGACTCGCTGCCATTTGGGCGTTCACCAGATGGGTCCAGGCTCGACCGGGAGCGTCCTGCTTCAGCGCGATGTACATGTCCAGTTCATTTGCTAATGCATCCAACATGTACTCGTAGGCTAGCAGTTCATTAGCTATCGCCTCATCCCTTGTTGCAACAGCGTCGCCCTTGAGCCGTGTTGTTCGCTCTATCATCAGCCGCAGTTGTTTCGAGTGCTCGGTCTGCAGACGAGTAGAACGACACAGTACTGCGAAACGACTGCACTCGTCAGCGACAGTATCAAACTCTTGACGATATGTGTCAAGTATGTCAGGAGTTAGAGTCATTGCTCGCTTGCTCCACAATCCGACCGAACTCTTTAAGCCCCGCCGGGTCACCGCTGTATCTGAATCGCTTGTATTTACCTGTGTATCGGTCTTCTACCACGATCGAGAACTTGACTCGCCGCTCTCCGCCGATGCCCTTAAAGAAGTCAGTGGCATAGTTGGCGATCACACTCAGTGCAACATTGACGGCAGCAGCGTTTTCGGTGAGCAGCGAAATGCCAATGAACAAGGCGGGCAGTGTCAACTCAAAGGCGTTTTCTTGCAATACAAGAATTGTTTGTTCAGGTGACTCGATACGGTCTTCGACAATACCAGACTGTCGGAACAAGATGCGCAGAGTAGACACACTGCTCTCGTGAAGTAGCGCGGACGGACTGTCTGCTGTTGCCAGATTGCGCGGAAGAAAGGCAATCCCTTGTGGCATGTTCATCCCAAAGGCCTTTAGTTGTGTGTCAACATTTACATAATCGTCGACTTCGATTGGCATTAGTGACCTTTCAACTTCGGTAAATTGCCGCGCAGAGATCGACAAAGACGAACCTCGCCAGAGAAGATATTCTAGCAAGAAGTATGGCGGTTGGCGCTGACAAGACTGTGCTGTGTTGTTACCGGCTAGCCCCTAAATGGACTTAAACACACGAACTACCTAGTTCCCATCCCCCGGCAAGTGGCACCAATCCGCACCACCAACCTCGGCTCTGCAAAATCGGTGCTCCTCACACCTCCTTCGCCAACACCCCCGCCACCCCCTCCAACTCATACCGCTGCCTCCCCTCCACCCGCACCAACCGCACCCCCGCAGCCGCACACACCCGCTCCAAAAACGCATCCCGCTCTCGCCGCCGCTGCTGCCCATGCGACGAGTCATCAAGCTCAACGCAAGCCAACACCCGCGTCCGCGCATCGATGATCACAAAGTCGAACGTCTTCCGGTCCACCTTGTTCCGCCACTTCTGCCGCTCCCCCCGCTCCAGCCCCCGCCGCGGCTGCACCACCGCCCCCACCGGCACCTGAAACGCAATCCGCGCCTCCGGACCAAACACCGCCGCCACCGCCGGCTCCAGCGTCGCAAAGAACCGCAGCTCCGCATCCGTCAACAACCCCCGCTTCGCCTCATACGGCAGCGGTCCCTCAGCCCCGCCCGCAACATCGCCCCCGGGCTCATCCCCACCCCCGCCGCCCTGCTGCCTGGCCATCGCGACCGCGATCGCGACACCCACCACCAGCACAACACCGACCACCACTACCAGTCCAACCACCACCAAGACCCAGTTTGCCATTGACCATTCCCCGCACGCGGCATGCGAATCCTGCCCTCCGCGCAACCCACACTACCCCACCACCCGACCCGCACGCAATGTCCAGAATCCCCTCAATCCCACAACAATCTGACACCTACATCCACACCTGCGCGCAACTTCGTGGACCTCCCCCAAAACCAAACCAACCTCACCCCACCCCGCCCTTATCCTGCGCACAGACCCATGCCCACCACCCACCCCATCGCCACACCCAACAGAGCCGCGGGCGCAAGCACGCGGCAGGGGTCGCCACAACCCCAGCACCACCCACACTCCCAAAGCCCCCAACACCAACCGCAATCACCCACCCTCCAAAACAGAGCCGCGGGCGTCAGCACGCAGCAGGAGGCCAGCACCCCGCCGCACCCCCCTTCCACCTCTCCCCCTCCTCCCCAGTGCCTGATGCCGAGTGCCCAGTGCCTCACCCCCCAGGACGAGCACCTCCTCACCGCCCTCTTCGACCCCGATTCCGACCTCCTCGTCGCCGCCGCCCACGCCGGCCTGACCGAGTCCCAGCTCATCGACTGGACCACCCAACCCCACATCCGCCAGCGCATCGCCGCCCACCGCGCCCTCCGCCGCCTCCGCCAGGAGATCCGCGCCGAGGCCACCGCCCGCCGCACACTCCAAACCCTCGAAGACCTCGCCCACTCCGCCGAAGACCCCATCGAACGCCGCCGCGCCGCCACCTCCATCCTCCGCTACCTCACCCCCCAAAGGACCCGCCCCCACAGAGCCCGACGCGCAAGCGAGGCGCCTCTCCCCCACCCCACCCAAAACAGAGCCCGAAGCGCAAGCGAGGAGCCTCTCCCCGATACCACCCAAAACAGAGCCCCAAGCGCAAGCGAGGAGCCTCTCCCCGAGCCTCTGCCCACCCCGGCACCGCCAGCCTCCCATCAAGCCCCGCCAGCTTCCTCCCCCGTGGCACCGGCTTCCAGCCGGTGCAATCCGCTTCCCTCTTCTCCAACCCCTCAATCACCGAGCGCACCAGCCGACCACAAAGAGCTCCCCACTCCTCCCGGCACTTCAAGACCTCACTCCCCCCGCCAACCCCGCTCCCCAAACCCCATCCACACCCTCCTCCACGCGCACGCAAAAACCCGCCAGGCCCCAACCCTCGCGCAACCTCCGTAACACCCGATTCCTCTACGAGTCCCGCGTCCCCGACCACATCTCATACCGCAACAACCGGCACTCGATCTTCGCGTTCATAAACGGCGTCTTCTTCGCTGCGCGCAGCCCGACCTTCCCCGCCAGCTCGCGGCTGCCCGTAAACAAATGCCCCGTCCACCCCGCACACCGCTGCTTCAAAAAATCCCCGATCCGCCCGTACGTCTCCGCCAACGCCGCAGCCTCACCCATCCGCTCCCCATACTCCGGGTTGATCACCACGTCCCCCGCCCCCTCCGGCATCGGCGTGTCCGCAAAGTCGCACTCCACAAACTCGATGTGCTGCTCCACCCCCGCCGCCCGCGCATTCCGACGAGCCGCCTCCACCGCTGACGGATCATGGTCCGACGCGACAATCCGCGGCACAGGCCCCAACTCGCGCGCCCGCTTCAGCTTCCCCGCCTCCCGCCGCGCCTCACGCCACGCATCATCATCCGCCAGATACGTATGCAACAACCCAAAGTTACTCCGCAAGAGCCCCGGCGCGCGCCCGGTCGCGATCAGCGCCGCCTCGATCGCCAGCGTCCCGCTCCCGCACATCGGGTTCACCAGCGGCCGCGACCCGTCATACCCCGCCGCCAGCAGCACCGCCGCCGCCAGCGTCTCACGCATCGGCGCATGGTGCGGCAGCTTCCTGTACCCCCGGTCCCCCAACCGCTCGCCGCTCGTGTTCAGATACACCCACGCCCGGTCGCCCTTCCAGAACAGGTTGATCACCGTCTGGTACCGGTCCGGCCCCGAGTCCGGCCGGGCCCCGGTCTTCTTCATGATCCGGTCCACAATCGCGTCCTTGACCACGCGGCTGGGGTACAGCGAGTTGGTGACCTTGGGGTTGTCCACATTGCTGACGATGCTGATGTAGCCGTCGTTGGCGATCAGCGACTCCCACGGGTAGGCCGCGACGCTGGTGTAGAGCGCGTCCGGCGAGGGGCAGCGGAAGCGGGTGAGCTGCCACAGCACGTGCTGGGCGGTGCGCAGCCGCAGGTTCAGCGGCATGCAGTCGAGCAGGCTCGCGCCGATGTGGACACCGACGGCGTCCTCCTCCTGGATCTCGAACCCGAGCGCCTCGACCTCGGCGCGGAGGTAGGGCACGGTGTAGGGGGCCGCGGTGATGCGGGTGAGCTGCTTCTTGGTGGGGTCGATTGGGGGCATGGCTGGTTGGGCAATCTGCGGAGTGTGCCGCGACGATAGGAGGGTTTGGTACGAATCCGGCGCACGCGGCAGCCGAAAGGGGCCGGAAACCCCGCCGGAGGCCCGAGAAGCGTCCGATTCGCCGGCGGGGAATGGCATTGGCCTTCCGGACGTTGGCTCTGACGGGCAAGACGGTTGACTCAGGATGCTGAGTTGGTATCACTAGGGACGTCACGCCACACCACACGAGGTTCATATGCAGCACACGCGACAGGCACGTCCGATCGGCATCCACACGTTCACCCGGGCCCTCGCGGCGGTGTGTCTGGTGGTGCTGCCCGCAGCAGGGGCGCAGCAGGACGACAACGTCGAGTGGAACGGCGTCAGCCATCTGGAGTGGCAGGACCGGCGGCCGCTGTGCCCGGTGGGTGGCGAGAGCTTTGTGGTGCGGTTTCAGAGCTACCGCGACGACCTGACGGCGGCGCGGGTGCTGGTGGACGGCTCGGCGTGGGTGGACGCGTCGGTGGTGGCGAGCCGCGGGCCGTACGACGTGTGGGCGGCGACGGTGCCGGCGACGGCGAACGACACGCTGGGCTACATCATCGAGCTGACCGACGGGACGGACACGGACTATCTGTCCCGCACAGGGATGACCGACGAGATGCCGGTAGCGGAGGACTTTGCGCTGGACTTTGTGACGCTGGTGCACGCGCCGGTGGGGGCGACGCCGGTGACGGGGGGGACGGTCTTCAAGGTGTGGTCGCCCAACCGCTCGACGGTGCACGTGCGGGGACAGTTCAATGGCTGGTCGCTGGACGACCCGATGACCAAGGTGGGCGAGTACTTCGTGCGCTTTGTGGCGGGTGCGGGGCACGGGCATCAGTACAAGTACTTCTTCAACAACGGGCACTGGAACAGCGATGCGCGCGCGCGGCGGCTGAACCCGACGGACAGCTACAACTCGTATGTCGTCGATCCGATGCGGTACCAGTGGCGGACCGGGGGGTTCTCGCCGCCGGCGGCGGAGGATCTGGTGATCTACCAGCTGCACGTGGGCAGCTTTGCGGGTCGGAATGATCCTTATGGCAACACGGGTAACCCGTCGGGGTTCCGCGATGTGGCGGACCGGGCGGGGCATCTGGCCGAGCTGGGGATCAACGCGGTGATGCTGAACCCGATCCACGAGTTCCCGGGTGATTTTTCGGGCGGGTACAACCCGGTGAGTCAGTGGGCGATCGAGTGGCGGCTGGGGACGCCGGACGATCTGAAGTACATGATCGACGAGCTGCACGCCAACGGGATCGCGGTGCTGCTGGACATCGTGTGGAACCACTTCAGCCCGAGCGACAACTTCCTGTGGAACTACGACGGGACGCAGTTGTACTTTGACAACCCGGTGGTGGACACGCCGTGGGGGCCGCAGGCGGACTTCGACAAGGCGGGTGTGAAGAGCTACTTCCTGGACAGCGCGGTGCTGTTGCTGGAGGAGTACCGGTTCGACGGGTTCCGGTTTGACGGCTCGGACTTTACGAACATCGGGCAGAACGAGGCGAGCGGGTGGGCGCTGATGCAGGGGCTCAACGAGCTGGTGGACCGGCGGTACGTGGACAAGACGATGATCGCCGAGCAGCTGCCGGACGATGCGTGGGTGACGCGTCCGGTCGCGCTGGGTGGGGCGGGGTTTGACGCGCAGTACCACGACGCGTTCAACGACAACCTGCGGTCGGAGGTCTTCGACGCGGCGTTCGGCGACCCGGAGATGTGGCGGCTGGTGGATGTGCTCGAGGGGAGCGGACAGTATCTCGAGGGTGCGCAGGTGCTGAACTACTTCGAGCTGCACGATGAGTGCTGGAGCTCGTCGGGCGGGCAGCGTGCGGTCGTGACGATCGACAACGGTTTCCCGCACGACGATCAGTGGGCGCGGGGGCGGACGATGCTGGCGCAGGGGCTGACGGCGATGGGGCCGGGGATCCCGGCGATCCTGATGGGCACCGAGTGGCTCGAGGACACCGACTTCGAGCAGGCGAAGATCGACTGGTCGAAGAAGACGACGTACGCGGGTGTGTTTGCGTACTACAGGGATCTGTACGCGCTGCGGGTGGGCAACACGGCGATGCGGGCGTCGAGCCCGTTTGAGGTCTTCCACTTCAACGAGGGCGGGAACGTGCTGGGGTTCCAGCGGTTCAACCTCGACGGCGGGGTGTACGCGGTGTTCGCCAACTTCTCGAACACCGACTACGGCGATTATCGCGTGGGCCTGCCGCAGCCGGGGCGGTGGGTCGAGGTGCTCAACAGCCAGGCGGCGGCGTACGGCGGGACCGGGCTGGACAACCCGGGCGTGCTCGAGAGCGACCCGATCGCCTACGACGGGTTTGCGCAGTCGATGGACATCGTGCTCTCGAAGATGGGGCTGGTGGTGCTGCGGTGGGAGGGTGAATGCGCCGCCGACTTCAACGGCGACGGCACGGTGAACACGCAGGACGTGCTGGCGTTCCTGAACGCGTGGGCGGGCGGGGACTCTTCGGCGGACTTCAACAACGACGGAACAGTCAACACACAGGATGTGCTCGCCTTCCTCAACGCCTGGGTGGCGGGCTGCTAGCGGAGAGCCCCCGTCAAGGAGATACTCATTATGAAGATCCACACCTTTCTGATCGGACTGTGCCTCTTGGCTTCTTGTTCTGTGGCGCAGCCGATTCGCGTCCTCACGCTTGACAGTTCGCGCAGCGGCGTCTGCGGCGGCATCGACTACAACATCCTCACGGGCAATGCGTTCGCCGCGGTGCGCGGTGCGATGGACGATCCCGGCAACTTCGGCGGCGGGGGTGTGGTTGACCGGGAGATCGCGTGGGCCGCGCAGGTGCCCGTGGTCACACGCGACGCGCTGCAGACCTGCGACGTGGTGCTGCTCTCTTCCAACCTCACACGGCTTGATGTCTGTGAGCGCCGCGCGCTTTTTGAGTTTGTCGATGCCGGCGGCGGGGTGTTCATGTTCAGCAACGGGGCCATCAGCCAGATGGGCTTGCCGCTCGGGGCGACTCCCGCGCCGGTGAACGGTTCCGGGAATGGGCTCATTACCGACGAGTCGAGTCCGGTGACGGACGGCCCCTTCGGGGCTGTGGCCGGGACGCTCTCCATGGCCTTCCATCGCGGGTTTGATGCGGTGGGGCCGAACGGCTCGGCGTTCGTCGCGTCCGACATCGACTATGGGGCGACGTTTGAGGTCGGCGCCGGGCGGGCGGTGCTGTACGGCGACGAGGAGTCGTTCATGGCGATCTCCGAGAACGGGTGTGCCGCGGGCATGCTGACCAACAAGGAATTGGCGATCTTCCTGAACACGGTGGCGTTTATCGCCCCGGATCCGGGGTTCGAGTTCACCGGCAGCGGCGAGTGCTGCCCGGCGGATGCGAATCAGGACGGGGAGGTGAACACGATCGACGTGCTGGCGTTCCTGAACCAGTGGAACGGCGATGAGGCCTTCGCCGACATCAACGGTGACGGCGTCATCAATACCCAGGACGTCCTGGCGTTCCTGAACCTGTGGAACGGCGGGTGCTGAGCGGACAGGCGCGGCTCGCAAAGTGGAGATCTGGGCAAGGCTGAGGGCTCTCGGACGGGCGGTCGCTGTGCTGCGACGGGGCCGATTGTCTGGGGATTTGGTGGTAGGGGTTGGGGGGCGCGTGCAGAATGTGTGTGTTGTGCCGCGTGTGCGGCTGTGGTGCCGTTCTGGTGCTGCGGCGCGGTGCTGGAGTCTTCGGAGATGTGGATGATGAACTCTGGTGTGCTGGTGAGGGTGTCGGTTGGCGTGTCGGTGTGTGTCGGTGTGGCGACAGCTGTTGCACAGGACCACAACCACATCACGGTGGACACGGACGGCTCGCGGGTGCTGCTGGACACGGGGTACCTTCCCGACGAGACGGGGTTTGAGATTGCTCCGGACGGGTGGGTGATGTTCGAGGGTGAGCGGCTGGTGCGTGAGTCGCTTGCGGAGTGGACGGGTTCGCCGCTGACGGGTTGGCAGCTCGGGGCCGAGACGGTGATGACGAGCGACTATTACGCGCCGACGGGCCGGCTCGACGGGGGCGATTTCTGGGTCGAGATCGCGGGGTTTGCCTTTGTCGGGGGCGATCGCGAGAGCGACTTTGCGTGGGCGACGCGGGACCGGTCGGTGCTGGAGCGGATCGGGCAGTATTCGGCGGGGACGCGCGAGGGGCGGAGCTTCTACGTCGGCAACAACCAGCACCCGCACAGCCAGGTGTGGCTGGCGGAGCGGCCGGGGTTGTACGCGTTGACGCTGGTGGCGTGGGATGCCAACGGTGTGTACGCGGATTCGGCGCCGATTCAGATGTACATCCGTTCGGTGCCGGGTCCGGGCGGGCTGGGTGTGCTGGCGTGCGCGGGGGTCGTGGCGGCCCGCCGCCGCGGGCGGGGATGAGGGCGGCTTTGGGGCCCGGTTTCTGCGGGGCTCGGGCTTGATCGGGATGGCCGAGTCTGTAGGCTGTGGTGGTGTGGGGTGCGGATTGCGGGGACGAGAGTTTGGGAGGGCCCGTCCGGGTTCTCGGACGGGGATGCAGCACACACACGCGATAGAAATTCGATTCAGGGAGTTTGCACCATGGCACGTCTTGCCCTCGTTACCGTTGCCGGCCTCGCGGCGACATCGTTTGGCCAGGTCGATCACGTCCACCTGACGGTGGACACCGAGAGCGGGCAGCAGGGCGATCAGATCCTTGTGGAGACCGGGTGGTATCAGGGCGAGGAGAACATCTCCATCGGCCAGGACGGGTATGTGTACGACGGCAACGAGATTCTGGTCGTGGAGTTTGGCGATACGTACAGCGGCGGGAACGCGTGGGACGGCCGGTACTTCGGCGCGGGGCCGCGGCTGACGAGCGACTTCTTCTTCCCGACCGGCCGGCTCGACGGCGGCGACTTCGCGTTCGAGATGGTGGATGTGTCGCCGGTCTCGGGCAACGGGGCCACGGCGTTCGGCTGGGCGGAGAACCACAACGGCACCCTGATGAACATCGCCGATTCGGAGGGGGCCTCGAAGGACGACCGCAGCTTCTGGGTCGGCACCAACCGGCACATGCACCACCAGATTCTCTCGTCAACCCATCGCGGTATGTGGGACGTGACGATGGTGGCCTACGACATCAACGGCGTGTACGTTGACGCGGACCCGTTCACGATGCGGTTCAGCGTTGTTCCGGCCCCGGCGGGTCTGGCGCTGTTGGGCGCGGGCGGGCTGGTCGCGGCACGCCGTCGTCGCTGAGGGCGGATGGATTGAGTTCTGACCGGGGGTGCGCGGGAACGCGCGCCTCCGGCTTTCACAGTTGAGGTCGTGCTGCGGACGCGGCCGGGAGGGTGGTCGTGGCAACCAAGCGAGCGTTGAACGGGATGATCGGCGGGCTTGTCGGCGCGGCGGCGTGCGGGCTGGTTGGTGCTCCGTCGGCGGTGGCCGACCACGCGCACGTGACGGTCGATACGGCGAACGGGCAAATCAAGATTGTGACCGGGTACCTGTTTGGTGAGGACAACTTCACGATCGATGAGGATGGATGGCTGCGGGAGGACGGGGAGATCTTCCGGCTGGTGTGCGACCAGACCTGGGGGGGCACGCCGCACACGGGGTGGCCTGTCGGCATCGAGCAGATGACGCTGACGAGCGATTACTTCGGCGCGACCGGTCGGCTCGACGGGGGCCACTTCTGGTACGAGCTTGCGGGCGTGACGGCGATCGAGGGCGACCCGACGCCGACGCTGATCTGGGCCGAGGAGTTCAACGGCACGCTGGTGGGTATTGCCGACAGCGACAGCGCCGACCGCAGCAAGCGGAGCTTTGAGCTCGGCTTCATCGGGCACATCCACGAGCAGCGGCAGCTCATTGAGCAGCCGGGCTTGTACGAGGTCTCGCTGATCGCGTGGGACTCGAACGGGGTGTACGGCGACTCGGCGCCGGTGCGGTTTTACGTCGAGGTGCCGGGGTGCGACGCGGACATCAACGGCGACGGCGTGGTGAACACGCAGGACGTGCTGGCGTTTCTGAATCTTTGGGCTGCGGGGGATGCGCGGGGCGACTTTAACGGCGACGGCACGGTGAACACGCAGGACGTGTTGGCGTTCCTCAACGCGTGGAACACAGGATGCTGAGCGGAAGGACGGGACACATGACTCTCGAGAACGGTCGATACCGGTGTGCGCAGCTCGCGGGCGCGGTGGTGTTGCTGACGGCGGCGGCGGCGGTGGGGCAGCAGGCCCGGTTTGCCGAGGCGTCGGACGCGGAGGTGGGGCTGGGCGACGCGGTCTCGCTGTCGCTGGTGGACGCGGATGGTGCACGGCTGTGGAGCGAGCACCGGGCGGAGTATTTCTTGGCGCGGACGGCGTGGTCGCAGGAGAACCGGGACGCGGTGCCGGTGGCGGAGCGGTCGGGCGGGCTCGAGGCGGCGTGGGTCGCGGACGAGCCGGGGGGTGCTGCTGCTGGGTGTTGATCTTGCCCCGGTGGACGAGACGGTGAGTGCCGGCTCGTTTGCGTCGTTTCTCGAGCGGGTGTTGCCCGCGACCAGGCGGGGGGCGCTGGACGGGCTGCTGCGGACGGATGATGTGGAGGGGCGCGGTGGTGGTGCGTCGCGTTGAGTCGTGCAAGGCGCGCTGGTGCGGGTGGAGGGGGCGATGCCGAGCCGGTGTCGATCGCGACGAGCAAGACGGGGCAGGTGGTGGAGATCCGGCCGCTGATGGATCCGACGGCGATCGTGCCGGGGAGCGATCTGGCGGTGCGCGTGTATTCGCGCGTGCCGGGTCCGGCGGACGGGCTGGTGATCGCGACGAACGTGACGACGGGGGAGATTGTGCGCGCGCCGACGAACGGGACGTCGCTGGTGGTTGTGCCCATCGGCGGAGCGGGGCGGTGGCGGCTGGAGTTTCATGCGGTGGAGCCGCTGGAGGCTGCGGCGGGCACGGAGGGGGATGGGGCGGCGGAGTGGGCGGTGCACACGGCGACGCTGACGTTTGATGTGGTTGCGGAGCGGGAAGTGGAAAAAGGGGTGGGACGATGAAACGCATGAGCACGCAACGGCTGATTCGGATGGTTGTCACGGCTTCGGCGGCGGTGCTTGCGAGCACGACGCTGGGGCAGTCCTGGCAGGAGCTTGGCCCGTCGCCGATCAACTCGGGCGGGGGGTATGCGGGGCGGGTTTCTTCGGTGGCTGCGAGCGCGACTGACGCCGATTTGTACTACGTCGGGGCTGCGGACGGGGGGGTGTGGAAGACGACCGACGGCGGGGCGTCGTGGACGCCGCTGACCGACCACATGCCGACGACGGCGATCGGCGCGGTGGCGGTTGATCCGACGAACGATCAGATTGTGTATGCGGGGACGGGCGAGGCGAACTACGCGAACCACTCGCGGTACGGGCTCGGGGTGTTCCGCTCGACGGATGGCGGGGCGACGTGGGAGCAGTTTGCGGAGGACACGTTTGGGGGGCGGACGTTCTCGAAGCTGGTGGTGGACCCGCAGACGCCGAGCACGCTGTATGCGGCGGTGGCGCGGGCGGGCGGTTTCCCGGCGCTGGCGGGGGCGAAGGGTCATCCCGGCGCGACGGGTCCGGTGGGGGTGTTCAAGTCGGTCGATTCGGGCGAGACGTGGACGCACCTGACCAATGGTGTGCCGGCGGTGGAGGCGAGCGACATCGCGATCGACCGGGTGAACCCCTCGACCGTGTACGTGGCGATCGGGAACATCTTCGGCGATACGGGCAACGGGGTGTACAAGTCGACCGATGGGGGGGCGTCGTGGAGCAAGCTGGGGGGCGGGCTGCCGAACTCGCAGGTGGGGCGGGTGAGCCTGGACGTCTCGCCGAGTTCGCCGCAGACGGTGTATGCGCTGTTTACGCGGCAGGCGAGTTCGACCGGTGGCGGGGCGTCGAACATCGGCGGGTATCGCTCGGACGACGGGGGGGCGACGTGGGTCTCGCGCGGGAGCGTGGACCAGTCGAGCTATGGGTGGTTCCTCTCGTGTGTGTCGGTGCGGCCGACGGATGAGAACACGGTGTTTTATGGCGGGCTGAACATGCGCCGCTATGTGAACAATTCGGGCAGCACGACCACGCCGCCGCACGTGGACCTGCACGCGATCGCGTGGGACGCTGCGGGGCGGCTGCTGTGCGGCAACGACGGCGGGCTGCACCGCTCGACGAATCTCGGCAGCTCGTGGACGAGCCTGTCGCCGGGGCTGGGGACGATCCAGATCTACGCGGGGCTCTCGACGCACCCGAGTGATGACGAGTTTGTGCTGGCGGGGATGCAGGACAACGGGACGAACCGGCGGACGAACGGCACGAAGACGTGGCAGCACGTGATCGGCGGCGACGGGGGCTGGACGCAGATCAACCAGAGCTCGCCGAACATCATGTTTGGCGAGTACCAGGGCACGGGGAATCTGTTCCGGTCGACCAACGGCGGGTCGTCGTTCAGCTATGCGGGCTCGGGGATCGGCGGGCGGAACTGCTTTTTGCCGCCGTACGTGATCGATCCGGGGAACACGAACACGGTGTATTACGGCACCGAGCGGTTGTACCGCTCGACCAACGGCGGGACGAGTTGGAGCGCGCGGTCGGGGGACATCACCGACGGCGGCGGGGCGATCCGGGCGCTGGCGGTTGCGCCGAGCAACACGAGCTACATCTACGCCTCGACCAACGACGGCAACGTGGCGGTGTCCACGAACGCGGGGCAGACGTTTTCGCAGATTCTCGATGAGCACCCCGGGTGGCCTCGGGTGACGCGGGAGTTGTTTGTGGACCCGACCGACGAGGAGACGGTGTATCTGGCGACGGCGTACTTCGGGACGACGCAGATCCGTCGCTCGACCGATGCGGGGCAGACGTGGGAGGCGCTGGATGAGAACCTGCCGGACATCCCGGTGAATGTGGTGGCGGTGGACCACCGGCAGCGTCGGCTGACGGTGTATGCCGGGACGGACGCGGGGCTGCTGCGGTCGGTTGACGGCGGCGACAGCTGGCACGCGTATCCGCCGGGGCTGCCGAACGTGCCGGTGATCGACATCGAGCTGGACACGGGGCGCGAGCGTCTGGTGGTGGCGACGCAGGGGCGTGGGGCGTGGCGTGTGGCGATCGGGTATTGCGACGGCGACTGGAACGGCGATGGCACGGCGAACACGCTGGATGTGCTGGCGTTCCTGAACGACTGGAACGAGGGCGATGCGGGGGCGGACATCAACGGGGACGGTGATGTCAACACGCTGGACGTGCTGGCGTTCCTGAATGACTGGAACGCGGGGTGCTAGGTCCGGTAACGGCCTGATGTCCGGGAATGTGTTTCAGAAACCGGACCTTGTTGGATAGAATACGTGTGGTGGGATGCACTCTGGGATGAGGAGAGAGATCATGCGCGCGCGTTACACCTTGGCTGCGGCTGCCTGCACGGCTGCGTTGTGTGGACCACTTCTGGCACAGCCGGTCGCCCACTGGCGTTTCGACGAGGCGGGCGGCACGACGGCGGAGGACTCGGCCGGTTCGTACGACGGGACGCTGGTCGGGCCGGTGGTGTTCGTTCCCGGAGGTGTCGTCGGCAACGCGGTTGAGATCCCGGCCGACGGGTACGTCACCATGGGCGATGTGCTCCGCTTCACCGATCAGAGCTTCAGTCTCTCGTGCTGGATACGGGTTGACCCGGGGTATCCGGTGTACTCCCTCGTGGTGGGCAAGCACACTTCGACCATCGTTGCGGGGTACTTCCTGGCGTTGAATTCCGGCGCGGGCTACGGCACGCCGAACACCGCCCACTTGTACACGGCCAACCGCCCCGGTGGCGAGGCGATCGGGACCACCACGATCAACGACGGGGAGTGGCATCACCTCGTCGGTGTGTACAAGGCGGGCGCCAACACGCGGATCTATGTGGACGGAGCGCCGGTCGAGGACACCGGATCGGCGGACAACCTCAGCAGCACCGACGCCCCGTTCGCGGTGGCGGCGATCAAGCTGACCAATGGTTCGATCATCAACACCTTCCAGGGTCTGGTCGATGACCTGCAGGCGTATGACTACGTGCTGTGTGACTCGGACGTTGAGTTTCTGTTTCAGAACCCCGGCGCCGAGCACACGCCGCAGTGCCTGGCGGACTTCAACCAGGACGGCTCGGTCAACACGCTCGACGTGCTGTCGTTCCTGAACGCCTGGGCCGCCGGTGAGCTTCGCGCCGATGTGAACTGCGACCTGACGGTCAACACCCAGGACGTTCTCGTGTTCCTGAACGCGTGGAACGCGGGGTGTTGAGGACTCACGGGCCGGCCAGGGTGCGCCAGTGGGCCGCGTCGTCGGGGCGCTCCCACGCCTCGTAGAGATCGGCGACTGCGCCCGCGATCTGCCTGGTGCGTGGGTCCTCGGGGCCGAACATCGCGTGCATTTGCTCGTGCGCACCGGTCAGCACTGGCTCGGCTTCGTCGTAGCGTTCGAGGTTGGTGAGTGTGCGTCCGAGCATGGTCTGGACGATTGCGCCGATGAAGTGGTCGGGGTGGAACTTTGCGAAGCGTTCGACGAGGTCGGTGTACTCGGTTTCGGCGCGGGTGTAGTCGGCACGGTCGTAGTCGGCCTTGGCGAGGTTCATCCGGGTGATGAGGGTGTTGAAGTGGTTCTCGCCGAGGGCGTCGGTCTGGGCGGTGAGTGTCTCGCGGAGGAGGGCCTCGCCGTCTTCGGGTCGGCCGGCCCGGTTGTAGACGGCTGCGAGGTTGGAGGAGACGGCCAGCGTGTCGGCGTGCCCGGGTCCGAGCACCTCGGTGTGCAGTCGTCTGGCCTCTTCGAGGAACTCGACGGCCCGGTCGTACTCGCCGAGTTGGAACCGCAGCACGCCGAGATTCGCCAGTGTCTGGAGTGTCTGCGGGTGGTGGTCGCCGCTGCGCTGCCGGAGGACGGGGAACGCCCGCTCGAGCATCGCGGCCGATTCGTCGCGTCGTCCGAGGTCGCTGTAGAGCACGCCGAGGTTGTTCATGGTGGTGGCGGTGTGCTCGTTCTGCTCGCCGAGGACGCGCAGGCGGCGCTCGAGCGTCTCCTCGAGCACGGGCTCGGCCTCGTCGAGGCGGCCCTGTTTGAGGAGCCCGACGCCGAGGTTGTTGATCGACGCCATGGTCTGTTCGTGGTCGTCGCCGAGGACGCGTCGTTGGAGGGCGAGCAGTTCGCGGAGTTCCGGCTCGACGGTGTCGAAGTCGGCGCGGTCCATCTCGTTGGCGACGACCTCCATGCGGCACATGAGGACTTCTTCGTCGTGCGGGTCGAGGCGGCTCTGGTAGAGCTGGAGGGCTCGTTCGAGCTGTTCGGCGGCTTCGTCGCGGCGGCCGAGGTGGCTGTAGGCCTTGCCGATGGTCTTGCGGAGGTTGGCTTCGACCAGCGGCTTGTCGGCGAAGCGTCCCTCGATGCGCCCCACGCTGCGGTCGATGGCCTCGAGGAGGGTGAGTTCGCGGTCGGCTTCGACGCGTGGGTCTGCCTGCTCGATGAGGTCTTCGGTGAGGAAGTCGTTGACGGCGGCGACGATTTCTCGCTGCTGCTCGGAGAGGGCGAGGGCCCGCCACTGGCCGAGTGCGAAGGTGCCTGAGGCGGCGATGCCGCCGGCGAGGGCGAGAAAGGTGGCGCCGATGCCGATGACCAGGGGCTTGTTGCGTCGGGCGAACTTTCGGAGCTGGTAGGCGGTGGTTGCGGGGCGGGCGACGATGGGCTCGTCGTGCAGGTAGCGGCGGACATCGGCGCCGAAGTCTGAGGCGGACTGGTAGCGGCGGTCGGGCGCCTTCTCCATGGCCTTGTGGACGATGGTCTCGATGTCACCCCGGTAGGTTTTGTTGATGGTGGTGAGGGAGGTTGGTTCTTCCTCGGTGATGACCCGGGCGGCGGCGGCGATGAGGTGGCCCTTGAGGTCGTAGGGCAGGCGGTCGGCGAGCAGTTCGAAGAGCACGACGCCGAGGGCGTAGACGTCGGAGCGGGTGTCGATCTGGTCGGCGCGGCCGCCGACCTGCTCGGGGCTCATGTAGGCGACGGTGCCGATGAGGCGGCCGATGTCGGTGTGGAGGGTGGAGGCCTGGATGTCTGCGTCGGTGGCGCGGGCGACGCCGAAGTCGAGGATCTTGGGCTGGCCGTCGGCGTCGACGAGGATGTTGGCGGGTTTGAGGTCGCGGTGGATGATGCCGCGTTGGTGGGCGTGGTGGACCGCGTCGCAGACCTGGGCGAACAGCCGCAGCCGGTCGGCGGTGTCGAGGTTGTGGGTCCGGGCGTGTTCGAGCAGGGGCTCGCCCTCGATGTACTCCATGGCGAAGTACGGCCGTGGGCCGGTGCCGTCGTCGTAGGTGCCGGCGTCGTAGATCTGGGCGATGCCGGGGTGGCGGAGGCGTCCGAGCACCGCGGCCTCGAGTTCGAATCGGCGGAGCGTCTCTGCGGTGGCGACGCCGGGGCGCACGACCTTGACGGCGACCTCGCGGCGCGGGCTTTCCTGTTCGGCGAGGTAGACCGCGCCCATGCCGCCGGCGCCGAGGAGGCGTTTGATGCGGTACTGGTTGATCGCTTCGGGTATTGCGGGCTCGCCGGCATCGAGGGCCTGTCTGATCATGTCCGGGGAGACGGCCGGTTCGGCGAGGGGGGCCTCGTCGGTCTCGTGGTGGGCGAGCAGGCTCTGGACCGCGGCGCGGAGCTGCGCATCTCCGGCGCACCGCTCGGTGAGGAACTCATCGCGTGCTGCGGGCTCGATGCCCCGGGCCTCCTCGAACAGCTCGGCGGTGCGTTGGAACCGGGATGGGTCTGTCATGTGCTGTCCTCGCTGAGCCGCTCGCGCAGCCAGGCGCGGGCGAAGTACCAGTCGGCCTCGGCCGTTTTGGGCGAGACCCCTACCTCTTCCGCGGCTTCTGCGCAGGTGAGTCCGCCGAAGAATCGGAGTTCGACGACGCGGGCCTTGCGCTGGTCGATCTCGGCGAGGCACGAGAGGGCGTCGTCGAGGGCGAGGATGTCGATATCGGGCGCGCCTTGGGCTGCGGCCTCGGCCGAGAGCGTGACGCGGACCCAGTCGCCTCCCCGTTTCTGGGCTTTCTTTGCGCGGGCGTGGTCCACGAGGATCTGCCGCATGGCGTTGGCGGCGACGGCCTGGAAGTGGGTCTGGCTCTTCCAGTCGTCTTTGCCGGCGAGTTTGAGGTAGGCCTCGTGGACGAGCGCGGTGGGCTGGAGGGTGTGGTCGCGGCGTTCCTGGTGCAGGTATGCGGCGGCGAGGCCTCGGAGGGCGTCGTAGATGCCGCCGAGTGGTGGCGGGCCGTGCTGCGGGCGATCGGGTGTGGTGTTGGGAGGATCGGGGGTCATGGGATTTTTCTAGCGAAACCCGTAGGAGCGGGTGGTTCCATTCTCGCGTCTCCTTCCGGAGGATGCAACAGCCGCGTCGGAACCGGGGCCCGGTGTCCCGGAGCGCACGCGGCTTTGTGACGGAGGCGATGCCATGCGCAGCGTGATGATGATGTTGGTGCTGTTGGGGCTGGGGACGTTTGCCCGAGCGCAATCGACGACCGCGATTACGTATCAGGGCGAGTTGCTCGAGGGTGCGTTGCCGGCGGAAGGTGCGTACGGCATGGAGTTCCTGCTCTGGGACGCTGCGGCGGGCGGGACGCAGGTGGGCGTCACGATCAGCCGTCCCGGCGTCACGGTCGAGGACGGCAGGTTTACGGTGGAGCTGGACTTTGGAGCCGCGGCGTTCGACAACTCGGGCCGGTGGCTGGAGATCGCGGTCGAAGGGATCACGCTGTCGCCCCGCCACGCGGTGACGCGGTCGCCTTATTCGATCCAGACGCGTGGGATCTTTGTGAATGACGCGGGTGGTGTGGGGATCGGCACGACCGCTCCTGAGGCCCGGGTGCATATCGAGGACGACGAGCCGGCGCTGCGGGTGAAGGCGACGGGCAACCAGCCGAGCTCGGCGGGGAGGGTCGAGCTGCAGGGCGGGTTTTTCCCGAGTCAGTTTGCGCCGCTGGGCTCGATCGACTTTCTTGATGAGACCGGCGAGCTGCGGGCGTTGATCTCGGGGAACAAGTCGGGTGGGAGCGCTGCGCAGATCAGTTTCGGCGTGGTGCCCGGTGAGCCGTCGCAGCTGAACATCGCCGACGGGCGCGTTCGCGTGAGCGACCGGGTCGAGGTGGTCCGCGGGAACGACCTGGTGACCGGGGCGGAGATCAGCGGCGACGGGTCGGACAGCTTTCTGCAGGCGCTGGGCGGGAACCTGGCGATCGGGCACGACTCGCCGACGGTGCCCTTGGATGTGATGGGCAACGCCCGGTTCCGGTCGGATGTGGGGATCGGGACCGGATTCCCGATCGCGCCGCTGGATGTCAGGGGGGATGCCTACATCCAGGACCGGGTTGGGATCGGGGTCGCCTCACCGACGGCGGCGCTGGATGTGTGGGGCGACAGCACCTTCCGCAACCGGCTGCGGGTGGGCACGACGACGACGACGATGTTCGGGCAGCTCAACATCGACGACTCGGGGGCGGGCTCGATCTTTGCGATCAGCGCGCTCTCGAATCAGAGTCTGTACCCGACGATCTATGCGGACAACGAGGCGAACGGGCCTGTGCTGTGGGCGGTGAGCAGCGGGGATGTCGAGCTTGAGAGCGGCGGGACGATCGTCGTGGGCGAGACCACAGGGGCCAACCTCGCGATGGACAGCAACGAGATCATGGCGCGCAACAACGGTCAGGCCTCGACGTTGTATCTCAACAACGACGGCGGCGAGGTCAGCATGGGAGCCAACCGCATCCACCCTGCGCACGCGTACGGGAAGATCTCCGAGAGCGGGGCGATCGTCTCGGCGTCCTCGAATGTGACGGGGGTCTCTGTGGGGAGTGGGCGGTACTACATTACGATCGCAGGCGGCCTCACAAACGCGGATGTTGTGCTCGCAACGGATGCGGGATATGGCCGTCCAACGATTATCAACTCGCATGTCAACGGCAATGGTCAGCTCGAAGTTGGTTGCTGGAATTCGACCGATGGATGGGAAGACCGTGAACCGATCGCCTTTGTGGTGTACCGGCCGTGACCGCCAGTCTTGACCGCGGGATCGGTGCCGCAGCGGGGGCCTGTGTCCCCACAGGGAGAGTTGTTTGATGAGTACGAACCGGAAGTTGCTGGTGGCTGGTGTGGTCTTGAGTTTCGCGGGGTGTGCGTGGGGCCAGAGCTTCACGATCCCCTGGCACACGATCGACGGCGGCGGCGGGGCCGCGGCCGGCGGGGGCTTCACGCTGTCGGGCACGATCGGCCAGCACGACGCCGGCGGGCCGATGACCGGCGGCGGCTATTCGCTGACCGGCGGCTTCTGGGCTGCGCCGATGGGCGATCCGTGTGTCGGAGATTTCAACGGTGATGGGACCGTGAACACGCTCGATGTGCTGGCGTTCCTGAACGCGTGGACCGCTGCGGAGGGCTCGGCGGACATCAACGGTGACGGGACGGTGAACACGCTGGATGTGCTGGCGTTCCTGAACGCGTGGACGGCGGGGTGTTGATTGCGAAAGCGCGCAGCACTACATCGTTGCGCCGTCGGTGGCGAACTGCCATGTCCAGAGGGCGGTATCGAGGTCGAGTGTGTAGAGGAGGAGTCGGGCGCTGTCGTCGCGCGTGCGCGCGCCGACGGTCATGACGTCTCCGGCCGAGGGCGCCGGCGACGGGGAACCGGACGGTCGCGGAGCCCGCGGCGGCGGTGACGTCGGTGTCGTTCCAGCCGCCGGAGGTTGGGGTCCATCGGAGCATGATGAGGTGGTCGTCGTCGCCGAGGCCGAAGATGTTGATGCCTCGATCGGTGGAGGTCGAGGTGGTCAGGCCCTGGGCGTAGGACGCGGTGTTGGTGATGGCGGTGAGGTCGGAGATGGTCCACTTGCCGCCGGGCACCCACCAGTAGGCGACCGAGTGCCCCTGGTCGTCGAGCCCGATGATGTTCATCGCGCCCCAGGAGGTGACGAAGGCCGAGAGCTGGCCCTCGAGGCTGGGGCCGTCGAAGGTGGTGGTCATGTTGAGCGTGGCCCAACGCGGCATGCCGGGGACCCACCAGTAGACGACTATCTCGCCGGTGTCGTTGAGTCCGGCGAGGTTGAGTGCGCCCCACGGGGCGACCCAGCTGGCCAGGCCACCGGACATGGTGGGCCCGTCGAGGATGGCGGTGAGATCGGAGAACTGCCACTCGTCGAGGCCGGGGGCCCACCAGTAGTTGACGGCGTGGCCGCGGGCGTCGAGGCCGCCGATGTGGATGGCGTTCCATTTGGGCTGGTAGACGGTGAGGTCGCCGGACATGCCGGGGGCGTCGATCCGGGCGGTGAAGTCGGCGGCGGTCCACTCGCCGGTGGCGAGGTTGCCGTCGAAGACCCAGAGGTGGTGTTGCTCGTCGGTGATGGCCAGATGGACGATGCCGTCGGGGGTGAGGTAGGGGACCATGTCGACAACGCGGCCGCGGAAGTTGGTGAGCGCGGCGATGTCGACGATCTCGACGGTGCCGGTGGTGCTGTCGAGGACGGAGGCGACGGGCTGGGCGTCGAGGCCGCGGCTGAAGGTGAGGGTCTTGCCCGCGGCTGCGAGGGCGGCGACCTGCTCGACCTGTCCCACGGCCCGGCTGGCGCGGAATCGGACGACCATGCCCTGGTCGAACGTGGGGATGTTGATATTGAGCGAGCCATCGGTGCTGAAGACGTTGCGGATGACCCGCGTCGGGCCGGTGGTGCCGACCTCGGTGGACCAGATCTCGATGTCGTAGACCGAGTCGGACTCGAGGCCGGTGATGGCGAGGCGGGCGTCGGGCACGGTGCCGGATTGGGCGTCGCGGTCCTGCAGCACGTAGACGATGCCCTGGCCCCTGTCGGCGGCGCCGAAGGCGTGGAGCGTGAAGCCGGAGGCAGACGTGATGTTGAGGCGGCCGATGAGCGAATCGGGCGAGTAGGTGGCGAAGTCGAACCCGACGCTCGAGTTGTCGCGCCAGTGGGCGATGAGTTCCTGGGTGGCCCGCATGTTGTCGGTGAGGAGGAAGCCCTGGGTGAGGGTCTGGTTGTCCTCGTTGGTGCCGGTGATGAAGTTGAGCAGGTTGGCGCCCATGCGGAAGGCCGTTCCGAACTGGCCGGAGGCGAGGCCGGCCCAGACGACGGAGCGGTAGAGCGTCTCGTCCTCGGCGAGGGTGTAGGTGAGTCCGGCCGGGCCGCCGGGGTCGGTCCTGTAGGTCTGGTCGGTGTAGTAGGTCTCGCCGGTGGGCCAGAGCTCGCGGGCGGGGCCCCATTCTCCGTTGAGGATGGGCTTGCGGTCGTGAGCCCAGTTCAGCCAGGCTGCGGTGGTTCGGGCCTGCTCGACCGCGGCCTGGACGGCGCGGTCGCTCGAGGGGTTGTTGATGCCCTCCTCGTTGGCGAGCGTGTAGAAGTGTGGCATAAGGACGTCGAAGTCGCGGCTGTAGAACATCGACCGCGCGACGCCGCCGCCGCGGTTCTCGCCGATGATCGGGTTGATCACCAGCCGCTGCGGGTCGGCAGCCTTGGTGTGCCGGGCGAGCTCGCCGATCCAGACGGCGCGGGTCTGCACCTCGACGGCGCGGTCGCTCGTGCCGTCGCCCTCGGGGTTTTCCGTCCAGCGGAATGCGTTCCATTCGTTGATGATCTCGTAGCCCATCACGTGGTCGGCGTTGGGGCTCTCCTGGATCCAGCCGATGAGTTCGGTCATCCGGTCTTTGGCGATCTGCAGGGTGGCGGGCTCCTGGTAGAAGTCGTCGATGGTGGTGAGCGGGCCGCCAAAGTTGGTCGCCCACGGGCCCTCGTTGCCGAAGGCGAGGCGGTAGTACCAGGTGGAGAAGGGGGAGAGGACGATGTACATGTCCCGTGCGGCCGCTTCGGTGAGGACGTTCTCGATGAACTGCCGCATCTCGGGGTTGTACTGCCCGGCGTTGTGCTCGAGCCAGTAGGTGCCGCCGGGATCGTCGGGGAGGTTGGGGTTGCCGTCGGCCTGGGTGCCCTGCTGCTCGATGAAGACGCGCATGATGTTGACGCCGCGGGCCTGGAGTTCGTCGAAGTAGGCTGCGTAGTCGCCCTCGATGGGGACGTTGTCGGCGAAGTTCTGATAGGTCTCGTTGTCGGAGTCCCAGACGTCGCCGGGGAAGAGCTGGCGGGTGTGCGCCCAGCTGATGCCAAGGTGGTCACCGATGGCCAGGAAGGGGTCGCCGGCCTCGGTCACCATGGTGCGGCCGAGCGGCGAGGGGACCAGGCGGATCCCGCCGCTGGTGTCCTGCGTGGTGGACTGGGTCGTGAAGGTGGCGGATGTCATCTCGCCGACATTGCCCGCGGCATCGACCGGGCGGATGGCGACCGAGTAGGTCGTCGAGGGCTGGAGCGCGATGAACCGCAGGCTTTCTTCCATGCCGGCGAGTCGGGGGGTGTAGCGGTTGGTGAAGACTGTCGCGTCGAGCCAGTCCTGCGCGGTGGTGATGGGGTCGGCGGAGAAGCGGATCTGGTAGGCGCTGATGTGCCCCAGCCCCGAGGCGGTGGCTGCGGGAGCGGTGAAGGCGAGGCGGGCGCTGTAGCCGGTGATCTGGGTGACGGCAAGGTCGGTGATGTCCGCGGGGATCGCGCCCGCTCTGGAGTCAACGAACATCGTCTCGGCATAACTGACGGGCCCGTGGACGCCGGGCTGCGACTCGCTGTAGCTGCTGTGGGTGCCGACCATGTGGTCGTCGGGGATGGCGTAGGTCTCCCAGCGGTCCGCGGCGTAGCGCCGGCTGGTCAGGTCGCGCGTGCCGCCGGTGTCGTCGAGGATGATGTCGAAGTTCATGCCCATGGTCGAGGCGTGGGAGGGGGCGTCGATGCCCAGCCCGCTCCAGGGCATGAAGAGCTCGGTGGTCCAGCCGGTGTCGGTGTCCGAGTCGTCGTTGACGGTGCCGCGGAGTGTGGTGCGGTAGGTGGTGCCGGCGGGGAGGTAGAAGTCCTCGGGGTCGGCCCCGGTGTCGTCGATGTGGCTCTGGTCGCCGAACCACCCGGCGTTGGGCGCGCCGCCCGCGCCGTCGCCGGTGATGAACTTGTAGCGGCGGACCGCGCCGGTCGGGTCGCTCTTGGGGTCGGCGAAGTCGGCGATGTTGTAGCCGAAGGCGAAGTCGGAGCTCTGGAGATACTCGTCGCGCGACTTGTCGAGGTCGAAGTAGAAGATGATGGAGTCGTCGGCCTCGATCTGCCAGCGCTCGCCGGCTCCCGCGCCGTTGCCGTCGGCCCAGAGGTGTTGATCGAGCACGTCGGCGGCGAGGTAGATGCCGTCGTCGTCGTACATGGCGTAGACGGTGGCGACGACGCTCTCGTTGTAGGCCAGCGACCGCGTGGTCGAGAACGCCCCGGCCCACTGGCCCTCGTCGAGCACGCCGTCGATGACGGCGGTGCCGCGGGGGACGGCCCAGAGCGGGTGGTCGTTGGTGATCGGGTCGAGCCCGGAGAGGAGTGTCCGGTCTTCGAGTCGCTCAAGAGTCAGTCTGTCGTGCATGGCGTGCTCCTCGCACTGGGGCTCCGGCCCCGACGACTCGCGGCGGTGCTGGGGGGGAGCTGCACCCGTCGCGAATCTTCCAGTTGCTCTCTCGCGCCGTCGCGGCCGCGAAACGCGGGGGTCGGACGCAGCGGCGGCTTGTGTTCGCCTCTCGGTCAGAGACGACAGATCCCGCCAGCGTCCTCATTGTGACGATCCGCCCGCCGATTGCAAGGACCAAATCCGGGCGTAGGGCCTGGGCTCGATGGCGGAAGCTGGGAAAGCTCGCCGCGACACGAGTGTGCTGCCATCAGTCTTTGCACAATCGACGGTGGCGAGAAAGAACTTCGATCCGCTGCGGGTCTTTGTTACACTTTCTGTGCCCGTTTGCTTCACTTGTACCCGGAGTTGAACCTCATGAAGACCACACCCACACTGTTGGCGTTTGGGCTGTCTGTTGCCATCGCCGAGTCGGCCGGGGCACAGATGTTCTCCATTCCCTGGCACACGATCGACAACGGCGGTGGCAGTTCGGTCGGTGGGTCGTTTGTGCTCACGGGCACCATCGGCCAGCACGATGCCCACCCATCGATGACCGGCGGCGGCTTCACGCTGACCGGCGGCTTCTGGGCGGCGGACGAGGTCGACGTGTGCGTCGGCGACTTCAACGGCGACGGCACCGTCAACACACTCGATGTACTCGCCTTTCTGAACGCCTGGACCGCCGGAGAGGGTTCGGCGGACATCAACGGGGACGGAACCGTGAACACGCTCGATGTACTCGCCTTTCTGAACGCCTGGACCGCCGGCTGCTGAACGGACCGCACTTGCCACGTATTGGAGGAGACAATCATGCGTCACTGCCCACGACTCGCCGCTCTGCTCGCCATAACGGTGCTGCACTCGCCCGCGGCTGCGCAGGAAAGCGATCTGACCTATCAGGGCCAGCTGCTCGAGAGCGGCGCGGCCGCGGACGGAACGTACACCGCAGTCTTTACACTGTGGGACGCCGACACGGGAGGTTCGCAGGTCGGGCCAACCAATATCAGGGAGGGGCTCGTGGTGACCAACGGGTTGCTCACCGCGCAGCTCGACTTTGGGGCGGACGCGTTCAATGGTGCGCGCTGGCTTGAAATCGCCGTCGATGGCCAGACACTTACGCCACGGCAGAAGATGACATCGGCGCCTAAAGCCACGCGGCTTGAGGGTGTCAACAACGCGCCGAACGGCCGGTTCGGCATCAACACGAGCAATCCCGCGGCCAAGTGGCATGTGGAACAGGACGACGGGATCGCGATCTACGGCCAGAGTCTGTTCGAGGACGCGATCGTCGGTGTCACGGCGACCAACGGCAAGTCGGCGCTGTGGGGCATCAGCAGCGCACCGAGCGGCTACGGGGTGCGCGGGCTTGTCGACTCAAGCCCCGGCACGGGTGCCGGTGTGTTCGGGAGTTCGTTTGCCGATCAGGGCGTGGGCGTGTTCGGGCAGGCGACCAATTCCGCCGGGGCGGGCGATGGTGTGGTCGGCACGACCGCCGCCACGCAGTCGCACTCGGCCGGCGTGCGCGGGATCGCCTCGAGCGCGTCGGGCACCGTGCACGGCGGGTACTTCGTCACCGAGAGCTTGGGGAACGGTGCCTCGGGGCTGGTGGCTCAGGCGACCTCGAACACCGGCACGACGTTCGGTGTGCAGGCCTCGGTGTCGAGCCCCGGTGGCATCGCGGTGAGCGGGTACGTCGCGCCGGGTTCGGGCGGATACGCCGTCCGGGGCAACAACGGCAACTCGGACGGGTACGCGGGCTACTTCATCGGGCGCGGCCACTTCCGCGACCACACGTCTATCGGGAAGACGGGGGTGAAGGTGTCCAGCGCGGAGTGGTTCGGTGTGCACACCACCGCCGAGAGCGGACAATACGGCGGCATGTATATCAGTGGGCAGAACGCCGGGGCGTACCCGTTCTACGGGTATTCAGCGAGCGGTGTCGGGGCGGATGCGTGGCACTACTTTGACGGCATCGCGCAGACATGGAACCTTAATGCCAACGGCAATCGTCTCTCTGTGAACAGATCAAACGGGTATGTCGGGTTCGGCGATTCCTCGCCGGACTACCCGCTGGACATGGCCAGCGGTGCCCGGTGCACCACCGGAGGGGTGTGGACCAACGCCTCGAGCCGAGAATGGAAGCACGAGTTCCAGAGCGTCGATGCGCGAGACATCCTCGACCGTCTGACGGCGCTGCCGATCACCGAGTGGACGTACAAGACGGAGGACGGCGTGCGTCACCTCGGGCCGGTGGCCGAGGACTTCGCCGCGGCGTTCGGGCTCGGTGACGACGCGCAGACCATCGGCACCATCGACGCCGACGGTGTCGCGCTGGCGGCGATCCAGGGGCTCAACCAGATCGTCCTCGAGAAGGACGCGGAGATCGCCGCGCTGCGCGACCGGATGACGCGGCTCGAGGCGATGGTCGAGGCCCTCGCCGCCGACCGCGACTGATCACCGAGACCAGATTCCGTCGCACCGACACGCAACGAGCCCCGGGAGGTGATCCCGGGGCTCGTTGGTTTGGCGTTCTGAGGATGTGGATGCGTACCCGCGGCTGCGATCAGACGACCTGCAGCACGCTCATCACCTGCTTGACGATGTCCTGCGAGGTCAGGCCGCAGGAGGCCAGCAGTTCTTCGGGCGTGCGGCCGCTCTTGGGGATGTGGCGGACGTGCATCTGCTCGAGGGTGAAGCCGTCGCCGGAGCCGACGAGCGAGTCGGCGATAGCCGAGCCGATGCCGCCGCCGTAGTTGTCCTCGATGCTGATCACGTAGCCGTTGTTGGCGGCGATGATGTCGAGCAGCTTGTCGGTGTCGAAGGGCAGGCTGTAGAGGTCGACGAGCGTGGCGCTGACGCCCGCGGCGTCGAGGGTCTCGATAGCCTTGTTGGCCTCGTGGACCATGTAGCCCGCGGCACAGAGCACGACGTCGCGTCCCTCGTGGAGCACCTCGAACCCGCCGAGGTTGAAGACCTGATCGTCGGAGTAGATGAATTCGGTCTCGGCGCGGAGCGTCCGCATGTAGCAGGCGCCTTCGTACTCGGCCATGACGCCGGTGAGGGCGTAGGCCGCGTAGGCGTCGGCGGGCTGGAGGATGTAGCAGCCGGGGTTGCCGCGGTGGTCCTTCATCGTGGTCCACGCGCGGAACCAGGCGACGTCCGGCAAGGACATCTGGCTGGGGCCGTCGGCGGCGAGGGTGACACCGGAGTGCGAGCCGACGAGCTTGATGTTGGCCCCGGAGTTGATGGCCATCTCGATCTGGTCGTAGGCCCGGGCGAAGAACTTGCTGAAGGTCGAGCAGAAGGGGATCTTGCCGGCGGCGCTCATGCCGGCGCCGACCGAGACCATGTTCTGCTCGGCGATCTTGCACTCGAAGAACCGGTCGGCCAGGTCGCTCTGTTTGGCAAAGGTCTCGGCGAAGGTCGAATTGCTCACATCGGCGTCGAGGACGACGACGTCGTCGTTGATGCCGCCGAGGGCGCGGAGGGCGATGCCGTAGGCCTTGCGGGTCGCCAGACGCCCGGCGTGCATGACGCTCTCCATATCCATGGAGCGCATGGTCTCGGCGAGGCCGGGCAGGTCGCGGGTCTGCTCGGCCCGGGCCGGGGCCTCGGCGGGGGGCTGGATCTCGAAGACGTCGCTGGCGCTGACCGAGCTGGTCAGCTCGATGCGGCGCTCGTCGAGCTCGGCCAGAGCGCGCTGCTGCAGCGCGTCGCCGCTGGCGGGCTTGCCGTGCCAGCCGCCGCCCTGCATGCTGGGGCAACCCCAACCCTTGACGGTCTTGGCGACGATCGCCAGCGGGGTCGCGTCGGCCTGGCCCTGGCGCTCGGTGAAGGCCTCGAACGCCTCCTTGATCGCGTCGGGCTTGTGGCCGTCGATCACCAGCGTCTCGAAGCCGAAGGCCTGGAGCTTCTTGGTGATGACCTCGGCGGACTGCTGGTCGGAGACCTTGCCGGTCTGGCCGTAGTTGTTGCAGTTGAAGATCGGGAGCACGTTGGTGAGCTTGCGTTCGGCGATGTAGTCGAGCGCCTCGGCGACCTGACCCTCGCGCGACTCGCCGTCGCCGATGATGCAGTAGATGCACCGGTCGAGCCCGTCGAGCCGGGCGGCCTCGCCCAGGCCCGCGGCCACGCTGAGGCCCTGGCCCAGCGAGCCGGTCGCGGCGTCGAAGAACGGGAACCCCTCCATCGGGTTGGGGTGGCCGTCGAGCTCGCTGCTGAGCTCGCGGAGGTTGTTGAGGTCCTCCACCTTCAGCTTGCGGCGGTTGGCGGGGTCCTTGCCGTACATCACGCCGAGCTTGGCGCACGCGGCATAAACGGCGGGGACCGCGTGGCCCTCGCTGAGCACCAGCCGGTCGCTGGTGGGGTAATCCGGGTAGTCGGGGCTCCACCGCATGGTGTCGAACATCAGGACGGTGACAAGATGGGCGATGCTCAACGAGGTGGTCGGGTGCCCGCTGCCGGCGGCGGCGGTCATCTCGAGGCTGAGCCTCCCGATCTCGATGGCTTGGGAATGGATCGCGGCTTCAAAGGACATGCGTGCCTCCGCGGGGAAACGAGGTCGGTCATCCCGGGTGGGTGCGCACCCATCCCGTCCCGCCGACGAATGGGCGCACGATCAGGCGGCACGCTCTCGCGTCACACCCCCACTGTTCGTCTGCCAACCCGCGGCAAGAAGAGGAGTATCTGCACCGGGGGGCGGAGTGGCAAGCCCAAATCAGTAGTGGAACGGGATTTGCACGAGATAGGGATTGCCCTCAGGCCCGGGCTTTCCTTGAGTCTGTGGGGCTTCGTGAGGCTCGCGGGGGTCCCGATCGCCGCCCACGCACTAGACCTAGTGGGGAAACGCTGTTGAACCGCACGGCCTAGCCCCGCTGCGGGTAGACTCTGGCTCGATTTCTTAGACGGAGAATGCCCCATGAAGGTCGTCTGCGACCGAGCCGCGTTGCTCGAAGCGATCAATCTCGTATCCGGCGTCGTCGCGACCCGCACGCCGCGGCCGCAGCTGACCTGCGTGAAGCTGACAGCGGCCAAGCACGGCAAGGGCGGCACGCTCACGCTGACAGCGACCGATGCCGAGATCTCCCTGCGCCTCCGGGTGGACAACGTGGACGTGCAGCAGCCCGGTGAGACGCTCATCCCGGCCGACAAGCTTCGTCAGATCGTCTCGGCCGAGGACAACGAGCCGACCCTCACGCTGGAGGCATCGGGCGACACCGTGGATATCCGGGGTGAGGACGCCCACTTCAAGGTGTATGGGCACCCCCCGGAGGAGTTTCCCTCGGTCGCGGAGTTCAAGGCCGCGGTCTCGGGCGCGGGCGGCAACCCGCCGGCCAAGGCGGTCTTCAAGCACCCGGCCAAGTCGCTCGGTGAGTTGATCTCGCGGACGTTGTTCGCGACGGCGCGGGAGAACACCCGGTACGCGATCAACGGTGTGCTGCTGAGCCGCGAGGGCAAGAAGCTGGAGATGGTCGCGACCGACGGCCGCCGGCTGGCCCTGTGCCGGGCCACGCTGACCGAGAAGGACGGCCCGAGTGTCAAGTGCATCGTGCCGACCAAGGCGCTGACGCTGCTGCAGCGGCTGCTGGGCTCGGCGCAGGGCGATGTGCACGTGGCCATCACCGACAACCAGATCCTGTTCAATCTTTCCGGCGGCGAGGACGGCGGCGACGAGACCGCGGTGCTGGCCTCCAACCTCGTCGAGGGCGCCTTCCCGCCTTACGAGGATGTCATCCCCAAGGACAACGACAAGACCGTCCACGTGGACCGCGATGTGCTCTTCTCGGCGGTGCGGCGTGCGGCGCTCTTGACCAACGAGGAGTCCCGCGGCGTGCGCCTCAGCTTCACCGGCAGCGACAAGCGGCTCGACCTGTCCAGCCGTGCACCGGAGATGGGTGAGGCCAACATCCAGGTGGACCTGACGGAGTACAAGGGCGAGGACGTCGCGATCGGGTTCAACCCGGGCTTCATCACCGACGCGCTCAAGGTCGTGACCGACCCGGACGTCATCATCGAACTCAAGAAGGAGAACAAGCCGGGGCTGATCCGCTCGGGCGAGGACTTCCTCTATGTCGTGATGCCGGTGACGCTGCAGTAGGCACGGAACACCATCTGCACATGACAAGAACCCCCACGCGAGGCGTGGGGGTTCTGTGTTTCTCGGAAGAGATGTACCGACGCGGGCTCAGCAGCCGCCGGTCCAGAGGTTCAGGAAGGCGAGGAAGTCCACCGTGTTGACGGTGCCGTCGAGGTTGATGTCGGCGCAGGGGTCCTGGTTGTTCCAGCTATTGAGGTAGGCCAGCACGTCCTGAGTGTTGGCGATGCCGTCGCCGTTGACGTCGCCCATGCAGGCCAGGCCGCGGATCACGCCGGCGTCGGCGAGCGTGGCCGCGGCACCGTCGCCCGGGTTGGCGTTGATCGTCACGTGCAGCCCGTTGAACGCGCGGCCCTCGAACTTCCAGGCGTCGTAGACGAAGTCGTCGTTCGGGTCGTCGGGGGTCTCGTTGTCGCTGGTGCGCTGCTCGGTATCGTCGAGGGTCGAGCCGACGAGCAGGACTGCGGCGCAGAAGTCGGCGCCGGTCACGCGGCCGTCAAAATCGATGTCCCCGGGCACGAAGCGGAACTGGGACTCGTTGACCGAGTCGTTGTACGCGCCGGGGGTGACGAAGAAGTCGGTGGTGTTGAACCCGGTCGGGGCGCCCATCTCGTCCACGTCGTACTTGAGCGTGTCGAGCAGGAGGGTCTCGCCGTAGACGAGTTCCTCGTCGGCACGGCGCGGCTGCGGGCCGGGGTTGACGCCGTTGTACCCCACGCGGCTGACCACGTCGGGGTTGAAGCCGGGGGTCTCGGAGATCTCGTCCTGGCTGTCGCGGGTGTACTCCTTGCCGCCGTTGTTGCTCCAGGCGATGTTGTCGACCATCTGGTAGGGCTCGAGCACGCGGCCGTAGGACTGGTAGGGCGCACCGAAGTCGATGTGCGAGTCCCAGTTCTCGTCCGGGTCGATGTCCTTGCGCCACGAGGTGGTGAAGCCGCCGAAGTTGTCGACGGGGCGCTGGCGGACCAGCACATAGGTGGACGAGTCGTCGTTGCCCAGCTTGCCCGGGGTGTCGATGGTGTCGATGTGCTGCAGCGTGAAGTACGCGATGGCGGTCTCGGGATCGGCCTCGGCCTCGCTGAAGCTGCCGCCGCCGGTGTCGTTGAGCAGCACCAGCAGGCCGTTGCTGCCGATGGTGAGCCCGTCGAGGCTGAAGGCCTCGTCGATCTCGGAGGGGAGGTCGGCGTTGTCGTCGCCGTCGGGGTCGTTGCCGCCCTTGACCAGCGCGATGGCGTAGCCGTCGAGTCTCATCCCGGGCGGGCCGTAGAACTCGACGAACTCCCAGAACTCGTCGTTGCCGCCGGGGGGGTTCTCCCAGACCTCGTTGATGACAACCTGAGCGCTCGACGCGGTGCCGAGTGCGCAGAGTAGCGCGAGTGCGGACATCTTCTTCATGGGTTCTCTCCGTCTCTCAAGTGGTGTGTTCGTTGTGCCGGCGCCGGCGGGCGCCGTGTTCAGTCCCAGTACTTGCCGGAGCTCAGCTCGCCTCCGAAGACCTTCTTGTCGAGGTCCGGGTAGACGTAGCTGTCGTTCTCGCGATTGCCGCCGAACTCCTTGTCGCCGTTGGCATCGCGGAAACCCGCGACGTGGCCGTCGGCGAACAGGAAGTTGCCGGTGACGCGGTCGTGGCCCTTGCCGCCGGAGCTCAGGAACGAGCCCTTGCCGTGGGCGGGGCCGAGGTCGGTGAGGTCCTGCCAGGCCCACTGCCCGCCCTGGAAGTCCCACCCGGGACCGTCGGTGAGCTGTTTGACGGTGGGGAGTGAGTCGCCCTCGAACTGGATGTTGTCGGCGACATCGAGCGTGTCGGTGCGGGCGTCGGCCATCAGCGGGACGAAGTTCGGCCCCACGTTGACCAGGTGCTTGCTAGTGAGCGGGCCGAGCGTGAAGGCGGGGTTCTTGCGGTCGTGCTGGTTGTTGCGCTTCTGGCGCATCTCGGTCATGGCCATGTACCAGACCTGGGTGTAGTTGGTGTTCATGCCCCGGCGGATGATCGCGTCGCGGTCCTGCTCGCTGAACGGTTTCCACGCGTTCTCGTTCATGCGCGAGAGGATCAGGTTCTGGCTAAACTGCGCCGGAGCGCTCGGGCAGAGCATCTCACCCGGGAGCGCGTACTCGCCGTTGACGAAGTCGGCGACCCACCCGGCCTCGTCCATGGGCCCGTTGCCCCGGTTGCGTCGGTTGTCCCACGCGCCGGAGCAGTACGCGTCGCGGTTCGACGCCGCGTACGAGAGCGAAGCAATGCCGGTCTGGCGCAGGTTGCTCGCGCAGACCGACTGCCGCGCCACCTCCCGCGCCCGGCCCAGCGCCGGCAGCAGGATGCCGATGAGCAGCGCGATGATCGCGATGACAACCAGGAGCTCGATGAGCGTAAACCCGCGCTTGGTGACATACATGAGGCGACCCCGGTGGTGTGACGGATACACGACGATGCGGAGACTAGACCGGCACCCGATCAACACCGTGTTCGGAACGCGCAAAGAACCCGTCAAGACTCTGTTTGAACGCACACGTTTAGCGCGTTCTGCAAAGAAGACGGCGGTGACCGTTCACTACCGTTGCGCATCGCGGCGGCGGTTGGTGCGGTGCACCGGCCGGTCGCGGCGAGTGAGAGTGAGAAAGAGAGAGACACCATGCGTAACGCCATCAGCCTCATCGTTCTGGCCGGCCTCGCCGGCACCGCCTCGGCCCAGATCGCGATCACCGAGTACATGTACTCGGCCAACTTCGCCGAGTACGTCGAGTTCACCAACGTGTCCAACGCGCCGGTCGACATGACCGGCTGGAGCTACGACGACGTCAGCCGCGAGCCCGGCACCCTCGACCTCTCCGCCTTCGGCGTCGTCGCCCCGGGCGAGAGCGTCATCATCACCGAAGAACCCGCCGACGATTTCATCACCGTCTGGGGTCTCTCGGGCGTCAAGGTCATCGGTGAGTACACCAACAACCTCGGCCGCGGCGATGAGATCAACCTCTACGACGCCGGCGACAACCTCGTCGATCAGCTCACCTACGGCGACGAGGACTTCCCCGGCACCATCCGCGCCCAGGACTTCAGCGGCAACCCCATGCCCGGGGCCGTCGGCAACAACGACATCGCCGGCTGGGTGCTCGCCTTCGAGGGTGACAGCTTCGGCTCCTTCCTCAGCGCCTTCGGCGATGTCGGCAACCCCGGCACCTACATCCCTGCGCCGGCCCCGATCGCCCTGCTCGGCCTCGGCGGCCTGATCGCCCTCCGCCGCCGCTGATCCCCCCCGAAACGCAGAAGACAGAGAGAACAGACGTCACGGCCGGGCATCACGCCCGGCCGTGGTCGTTTGTGCATCAGCGTTGACTGACAACCCGCGGGCTAGCGTCCCCCGCCGCGCTCACGGATGGTGAGCTGGTCGAGCCGCAGCAGACCCAGCGTCGTGATCGGCAACAGCAGCGAGCCGACCAGCGCCAGCAGGTGCAGCGTGGGCAGGCGGCTGATGGCGCCGCGATTGAAGATGAGATAGACCAACAGCAGGCTGCACGCGATCGACAGCAGCGCGACCAGAATTACCCCACCCCGACGAGTCACCCGAACGATCGATTCCATGGCCCATCCTTGATTCGCCAGGCACCACACGCACGCAACGGTTCTGCGGCCGGATCCGTCTCCGCCACCCCACAAGCTTTCACCAGGATTCCAGGGCCGGTCACACCCGCGGGCAACCGACCGAATCTCCGGTGAGAGGGCGGGATATTACTCAGTTTGGACGGCCATGTCTCGTGGGTCTTTGTTCGGTAGGGTGTCCGAGGCTGAGAATGCCATTTGTCGGGCACCGTCGTTTGTGGTCCGGCGTGCGGAGCGGTATTGTCCCCTCCTTGTGAGGCGGACTGAACAGACCCAACCCGGCGACGGCACCCCGCTCCCGCAGCGTCGGGCCCGGCCCCACCACGCGGTCGCCGCCGCCGCCCTGCTGGCCGCAGCAGGACTCGCCGCCCCGGCACTCGCTCAGGACAGCCCGCCGGCCCAGCCCGAAGCAGAGACCCTGCAGCCCGAGGCCGATGTCGAGCCGGCGTCGCTTCAGCCGGGCGAGGAGTTCAACGCCCGCCCCATCCGCCGCGTCGAGATCGTCCGCCCCGTCCTGCGGGACGGCCAGGCGGTCCTGATCCGCATGACCGGCACGGCCGCGGACTTTGCCCGCAACCAGATCCGCAGCAGCGCCGGCGCACCCTATCTGCAGGAAACCGTCTCCGACGACGTCGCGAGGCTCAGCCGCACCGGGCGCTACGCGATCATCAACGCCGGCGTCCGCCTCGGCCCCGACGGGTCGGTCGTACTGATCTACACGCTGCAGGAACAACCGATCATCGAGGACGTGCAGTCGGTCGGCAACCGGCAGCTGACCGACCAGCAGATCGCCGCGTCGGTAGACCTGCTCGTGGGCACGCCGGTCGACCTCTTCCAGCTCGACCGTGCCGCGAGACGCATCGAGGACCTCTACCACGCCAAGGGCTACTACAACGCGCAGGTCGATTGGGACCGCAAGGAGCTCGAGGACAACGGCATCGTGCTCTTCCGCATCACCGAAGGGCAGAAGCTCCGCGTGACGGCGATCCGCTTCTCCGGCGTCGAGAACATCCCCGAGGGTGAGCTCCGCCGCGAGATCAAGACCAAGAAGAGCTTCCTGTTCATGAAGGCCCCGCTGGACGACGAGTTGCTCGACAGCGACGTCGCGGCCATCTACCGGTTCTATCAGGACCGGGGCTACCTCGACGCCAAGGTCGACCAGCGCGTGCAGCCGGCGCCCAACAACCGCGAGGCGATCGTGACCTTCCTCGTGGACGAGGGGCCGCTCTACCACCTCGGCAACACCGTGCTCCGCACGCCGGACGATGCCCCGATCTTCAGCCCCGAGCAGCTGTCGGGGATCATGCCCATCAAGCGCGGCGACGCGTTCTCGATCAACCGGGTGCGCTCGAGCATCGACGAGATCAAGGCCGCCTACCACAAAGAGGGCTACGCCGACGTCGCGGTCAACACCGACCAGCTGCGCGCCGACGGTGCGCCGGTCGTGGACCTGCTCATCACCATTCGGCAGGGCGAGCCGCGTCTTATCGGCGAGGTCAACGCGATCGGCAACACCCGCACCAAGACCAGCGTGATCCAGCGGTGGTTGCACATCGAGGGCCTCAAGTCCGTGCGCCCGCTCGACCCCACCGCCATGAAGCGGGCCGAAGACCGCGTCACGCAGTCGAACCTGTTCGAACGGGTCTTCGAGCCCCCCCGCATCGGCATCCAGGCGACGCCGCGGGAGCGCCAGAGCAGAGCGCCGGCGCAGGACCAGAGCGTCGGCCAGCCCGCCGAGGGCGACACGACGCTCGACGCCACCCCGGCCTCGGCGACACCCGCACCCCGCGACCCCTACGACGACATCTACCGCGACGTGCTCGTCGAGGTGCGCGAGACCGACACCGGCGAGTTCAACATCGGCGCAGCGTTCAACACCGACTCCGGCGTCGTCGCCCGGCTCTCGATCGTGCAACGCAACTTCGACATCAACGACAGGCCCGACACGGTCTCCGACCTGTTGACCGGCGAGGCCTTCCGCGGCGGCGGGCAGACGCTCAGCCTCGAGCTGCTGCCCGGCAACCGCGTGCAGACCTACTCGCTCAGCCTCCGCGAGCCCTCGCTCTGGGACTCGGACTACTCGGGCACCGGCGCGGTCTTCTACCGCAACCGCGACTACCTCGAATACCGCGAGGAGCCGCTTCGGCGGCCGCGTCGGCGTCGGCCGCCGCTTCGGCACCCGCTGGCAGGGCAACATGCTTCTCCGGGCCGAGTCGGTCGAGCTGCTCGATATCGACGCCGACCAGCCTGTCGACGTCTTCGACGTCGCCGACCGCAGCCTGCTCACGGGCCTGGGCTTCACGCTCACCCGCGACACGCTCGACAACCGCTTCCGGCCCCGGCGCGGCGCACGCACCGAAATCGGTATCGAGCAGGTCGGCGCCATCGGCGGCGACTTCTCGTTCACGAAGGTCAACGCCGAGCACGAGTTCTTCGTCCCGGTCTACGAGGACTTCCTCGGCCGCACGACCGTCTTCTCCACCAAGATCGCCGCGAGCTACATCCCGCAGAACAAGGACGAGGTGCCGGTCTACGAGCGGTTCTACCTCGGCGGCCAGTCGTTCCGCGGCTTCGACTTCCGCGGCGTCAGCCCGGTCGGCATCCGCAACGACAACGGCCAGCTCGGCGACGACCCCGTCGGCGGCACCTGGTCGTTCTTCCTCGGCTCCCAGATCGTCCAGCCGCTGTTCGAAGAGACCATCTCCGGCGTCCTGTTCGTGGACTCAGGCACCGTGGGCTACGACGTCGGGTTCGACGACTACCGCGTCTCGGCGGGCCTGGGCATCCGGCTCTACGTGCCCCAGATCAGCCCCGCACCGATCGGTTTCGACTTCGGCTTCCCGCTGCTCGAGGAACCGACCGACGAGAACCGCGTCTTTACGTTCTTCATCGACCTGCCGTTCTAGCGGCGTCCGGGCCTGCCCGCCGGCGATGCGTCGGCGCGGGCGGCTTATCATCCGCACACACCCCATGCAGGAGATCCCCACCATGCAACGCAAACCCATCCACAGCAGTGTGGTCGTCCTGGCGTGTCTCTCGGTCGTCGGCTTCGTCGGCTGGCGCGCCGGCGCCGAGTCCGCCGGCTCGAAGATCGTCGCCGAGCCGACCGCCGTCGCGCTGGTCAACGTCGAGCGCGCGCTCAACGAACTCGAAGAGCTCAAGGCCCTCAACAAGTCGCTCGAGGTGCGTGCCACCGGCCGACAGGACAAGCTCGACACCCTCAAGAAGGAGCAGGAGAGCCTGCAGGCCGAGCTGGCCGAACTGCCGAGCAACAACAAGGAGCGCCAGCGGGAGATCCGGGCCCGCATGTTCGAGCTCAACGAGACGATCAAGGCCCGCTACAACGCCTACCAGACCCTCATCGACATCGAGAAGGGCGAGATCATCGCGCCCCTCTACGCCAAGCTGCTGACCGCCGTGCAGGAGGTCTCCGTCAAGGAGGGCTACGAGCTGGTCCTGTTCGACGACCGCTCGCTGCAGATCCCCAACGGCGTGCAGTCGGTGGTCAACGACGCGATCCAGCAGAAGTCGATCCTCTACGCCAGCAACCGGATCGACATCACCGACCAGGTCGTGCTGCAGATGAACAACAAGTTCCAGGCCGGCGCCGACTAAGCCGGGGATCCAGCACGCCATGTTCCAGTCGATCACCACCCAGTCACTCGCCGCGATGCTCGGCGCCGAACTCCTCGGCCCGCCGGACATCGAACTCTCCGACCTCGCCGGCATCGACGAGGCCGGCCCCGGCGCGGTCACGTTCATCCGCTCCGACACCTACGCCCGCCGCTGGCCCAAAAGCGAGGCCTCGGCCGCGATCGTCACCCGCGGGATCGAGATCCCCGGGCACGATCCCCAGACCCGCGCACTCCTGGTTGTCGAGAACGCCGACCGCTCACTGGTCGCCCTGCTCACCGAACTCTCCCGCATCGCCGCCCCCTCGGCCCCGCCCCAGGGCGTGCACCCCTCGGCCATCATCGACGAGAGCGCGACGGTCGACCCGACCGCCGCGATCGGCCCGCTCTGCATCGTGGGACCCGGCGCGGTGATCGGCGCCAACTGTGTGCTGCACGCACGCGTCACCATCGGCGCCAACGTGACCATCGGCGAGCGGACCGTCATGCACCCCGGCGTCGTCGTCTACCACCAGTGCGTCATCGGCACCGACTGCCTCTTCCACGCCCAGGTCTCGATCGGGGCCGACGGCTTTGGCTTCATCCCCCACCCCTCGGGCACGGGGCTGGTCAAGGTGCCCCACCTGGGCAACGTCGTCATCGGCGACCACGTCGAGGTCGGGGCCGGCTCGTGCATCGACCGGGGCAAGTTCGCCTCCACCACCATCGGCGAGGGCACCAAGATCGACAACCTCGTCCAGATCGGGCACAACGTCCAGGTCGGGGCGCACGTCGTGCTCTGCGGCCAGGTCGGCCTCGGCGGCTCCACCGTCGTCGGCAACGGCGCCATGCTCGGCGGCCAGGTCGGCGTGCAGGACAACAAACGCATCGGCGACGGTGCGCTCATCGGCGGCAAGTCCGGCGTCATGCAGCACATCCCCCCCGGGCGAGAGCTGGTTCGGCACCCCGGCACGACCGGCCAACATCGCCTTCCGCTCCCACCGCATCGGCGACCGCGTCGCCAAGAGCGTCCGCGATCTCAAAGACCGTGTGGCCGCGCTCGAGGCCCAGCTGGAAACCCAATTGGAAGCCCACTCGGAATCCAAACCCTCCGCGCAGGACAACGCCGAGACCAACCAATCGAGCAACCCGGACCACTCCACTCCATGACCAACGCGCCGAAAGCCCCGCTCCGACGCACGCTCGCCGCCGCAGCGGTCGTCCGAGGCATCGGCCTGTTCACCGAACGCGATGTCTGCTGCGCCATACTGCCCGCCGAGCCGGGCACAGGCCTGTGCTTCCGGCGGACCGATCTGCCCGAGCCCACCAACATCCGCGCACGGATCGACTCGCTGGCCTCACGCCCGGTGCACCCGGCGTTCGCCCAGATCCCGCCGCGGCACACGGCCATCGCCTCCCCCTCACACCCCGACGCCATCGTCTACACCACCGAGCACCTGCTCGGCGCACTGGCCGGCCTGGGCATCACCGACGCCCTCATCGAACTCGACGCACCCGAAATCCCCATCGGTGACGGCTCGGCAAAGCCCTTCACTGACGCGATCCACGCCGCGGGCCTGCGCGACGCCGCAGCCGCAGCCGGCATTGCCACCGTTGCCCCGCTCACGCTCGATGCGCCGGTCACCGTCTCCAGCCCCGACGGCCGCGCCACCATCACCGCCGAGCCCATCGGTGCCGAGGACACGCCCACCTACCGCTACGAGCTCGACTACGGCCCCGGAGCCCCCGTGCCCGCGCAGGCCGCGGAGTGGCACGGCGATCCCGCCCGCTTCCTCACCGACGTCGCCCCCGCACGCACATTCTCCCTCGCGGCCGAGGCCCAGCAGATGCAGGCCCTCGGCCTCTTCCGCCGCTTCACGCCGCGCGACCTGCTCGTGATCGACGACACCGGCACACCGATCGACAACGCCTGGCGGGGCGAGAACGAGCCCGCGCAGCACAAGCTCCTCGACCTGATCGGCGACCTGGCCCTGGTCGGGCGGCCGATCCACGCCCGCATCGTCGCCGTCCGCGCCGGCCACGCCCTCAACCACGCCATGGCCCGCGCACTCGTCGCCGCGCACTGATTCACCAAACAGAGCCGCGGGCGTCAGCACGCTGAAGGGGATCCAAGACCGGCAGATGCCCAAGGCTCTGCCTGTGCCGCGACCAAAAAGTCTCGACGACCTACCCCACCTGCGCGCCAATTCGTGGACCTCCCCGGCTTTCGCCTTCCGTCAGCCCTCGATTGCCGCCACAATATGGGCGGGCTCCCCCCCTGCCCGACCGTGCGGCATCCCGCCGGCCGGGGATGTCGCCGATCCAGGGTCGGCCGGGTCGAAAGGGGAGTCGAGGATGATCAAGGGGAGCGCTGGTCGATGGATGGGGCGGGCCTGGCAAACCGGGTTGATGGCGTGCGCGGCTGTTCTTGTCATGTCAGGGTGTGCCGACATGCAGGCCCTGGACGAGTTCCGGGCCGACGCCGACACCCTCAGACAGTCGCTGGAGGCCCGCGCCGACCGCTGGGACGACACTCTGGGCAAGATGGCGGCCGACGACCCGGCCCGGCCACGAGCCGAAGCGGAGGCCGCCCAGGCCAGGGCGGCGGCAGCAACCGTGGACGCGGGGATCGCCCGGATCGACGAGGTTCTGGCAGAAGCCGCGAAACCGACCGACCCGCTTACCGAAACAGTTGGTGCGGCCTCGGGGCTGTTGCCGATGCCACTGCGCGGTCCCCTCGTGCTGGGTGCCGCGGCTGCGGTCGTCGGTCTCCGCGCGTGGCGGCTCAAGACGGGGCTGACATCGGTGGCACGGGGCCTCTCGGTGGCGCTGCGAGAGGATGAGGAGTTCCGTACATGTTTCGGGAAACACGCCAACACCTTCCGCGCCACCCAGACACCCACCGCCCGACGGGTGATCGACGAGGTCACCCACACCGGGCCGATGCTGCGCCTTCCGGTGTGAGCCACCCGGCGGCACACGAACCCACCCACACAGGGGGGCGGGCTTTCCAGCCCGCCCTTTCTGCGCGCACCCACGCTCCGCACGGGCCCCGCCGCACATCCGCCTTCACCCTCATCGAACTCCTCGTGGTCATCTCGATCATCGCCCTGCTCATCGGTATCCTGCTGCCCGCACTGGGTAAGGCCCGCGAGCAGGGGTGGAGCGTCAAGTGCCTCACCAACCTGCGGGGCCTGGGCACCTCGATGCAGCTCTACTTCAACGACTCCGACGGCGTGCTGCCGTGGATCGACCCCATCGCCGGCGCAGACGAGAACGAGAACAACATCGACCTCTTCGAGGTCTTCGCTTCCTACATCGACGCCGTGCAGCCGCGGCGCGAGATCCCCGGCAACGAGGACTCCGCCTGGGTCGTGCAGGAGCCCTACCGCTGCCCGGCCGACCGGGAACCGCTCGACGACGACGAGGGCGAGCCGCGGGCGGCGCACGAGACCTACGGCACCAGCTACGACGGGCCTTGGATCCAGCTCTATGTCGCGCTCGAGCTCTTCGACGCCATCGACCCGGACAACAGCGACCCCAAGGTCGCCAAGGCCGAACGCTGGAAAGCCCAGCGCGCCGTCTCGCGCGCCTACGACCAGTACGCCACCCGCGGCGAGACGCTCCCGGTCATGCTCGACTTCGCCTCGGTCCACCCGGCCAAGTCCGGCAAGAACGCGCTCTACTGGGACGGCTCGGCCGACATCTACCCCGGCGACCCGCCCAGCGAGTTCGTCGAGGAGTTCCTCGCGCTCACACTCCGGCTCTGCAACTTCGGAAGCTAGGATTTTTCACGCCCGTCTCGATTCGGAACGACACCATGCCCGACCAACCACACACCACCGGCTCACTGCTCGACGACGACCCCACCGTGGCGACGATCGGTGTCGGGGCGCACAAGCCCTCACTCCGCGACCGGCTCCGCGCGGTCGAGAAAGGCGCGGTCGCACGGTTCAACGCCGCGTGGGCGGTGCCGTGGTCGCGCTACGCGATCATGGGCGGCAGCTCCGTCGCCGCCCTCGCGCTCGGGCTGGGCATCTACCTGGCGATCCGCCCCGTCCCCAAGCCCGACTACGAGCAGGCCGAGATGGGCAAGATCTTCAACTACACGCTGCTGACCGAGGAGTTCAACCGCCTGCCCGTCGAGGAACGCATCGAGCTGATCAGCCAGCTCGTGGACCGTGTCGGCGACATGGACGCCAGCGAGTCGGTGATGATGGCGCAGTTCTTCGCCGGGATCGCCGGCGAGGCCCGCGAGCAGATCGAACGCAACGCCGGCAAGCTGCTGGTGGACGCGACCGACCTGGTCGCCAAGGACTACGCCGCGGTGCCCCCGGAAGAACGCGACGCCTACCTCGACGACGCCTACGTCAGGCTCGTGCGGCTGACCTCACCCTTCGACGGCTCCATCGACCGGCGCACCGACGAGGAACTGCTCGAGCGCGGCCGACGCGACACCAAGCAGGGCCAGGAAGCCATGGGCAGCGGCGAGGTCAACGCCGACCAGGCGTCACGGCTCCTGGTCTTCATGAACCAGCAGACCGCCAAGAGCGCCTCACCCGCCCAGCAACAACGCCTCACCCTCTTCATGCGCGACATGACCCGAAGGCTGCGCGAGCCGGGCGGCTGAACCAGAGTCGATCGACGCCCCTACGCCATCGCCCGCATCGCCACCAGCATCAGACACATGATCGTCGCGTTGTGCAGGCAGTGGGCGGTCATCGCGCCGATGATCGAGCCCCGCCACTCGCGGATCAGCGCAAAGGTCACACCCAGCGCGATCAGCGGTCCGACCATCAGCGGGCCGTAGCTGTGCATGAACGCAAAGAGGAACGCGGTCGCGACAGTGCAGACCAGCACCCCCGCCCGCCCGCGCAGGTGGCGGTAGACCGCCCCACGGAAGAGGGTCTCCTCGGCGATCGGCGCCCAGATTGTCGCGAGCGTGATCAGCAGGATGATCGTCACGAAGTCGGCGCTCTGCAGCATCTCCAGGATCGGGTTGCTCGGCGGGCTCTCGGGCTCGCCAAAGATCGCGGCCGAGGCAAATGTCAGCAGGACCGTCACGATCATGCCCATCACGAGGATCGGCACGCCCGCGAAGTAGCCCGCCACACCAGCGAGGATCTCGCGGAACACGCCGTTGGGTGCGGTCCACCCGACGGCACCGCGCCAGTCGCGCAGCCGCACGCCGCGGAGCACCGGCCAGAACAGCGTCAGCAGCAGCATCCACTGCGCCGCCATCGAGAGGCGCACCACCACGGTCGCGTCGGAGATCAGCTTCGAGGCCACAACCCCGAGCACCTGCACCAGCCCGAAGCCCAGCAGGAAAACCGCGAACGTCTCGAGGAAGACACTGCCCCCGGGCGCGGGCGCCTCGAACCGCCACCGGAGCCGCCTCGTCGCCATCATCACGATCGCGACGATGAACATCGTCAGCCCCGCCAAACCCCACACCGCCAGCAGCACAAAGACGAAGAGCAGGAAACCGATCGCCCACGAGAGATCGTCGTAGAGCGCCTCCCGCGCGGCCGTATCACTCTCGGGCGTCGTGGCGAGCCTGCCCAGCCACCCGTACCGATCGACCAGACGTGCCCGGGCGTCGTCCGGCAGCTCGTCGAGCCCACGGGTGTAGAGCGTCTCCATCGCCGCAGCGTCGAGGATCACCTCGTCGTCAACGACATACTCCTGATCTTCGGGCGCCGGCGTGCCGGTGTCCGGGTCGTCGGGTGCCCGGACCAGCGCCCACCGCGGCGACGGGAGCGAGGCCTCGGGCGTTTCGCGCGGGGCCTGCCCGCTCGCCGTGCGGACCGTCGCCAGGTGATCGAGCGCGCTGTCAACCCCCTCCGACTCACCCAGCAGCAGCACGCCCTGGAGCCGGTCGGCCGGGTGTGTGCTGGCCTCGATCTGCGTGAAGGCCGCTTGGGCGAACTGGCCCGGGGCCCCCATCCCCTCGAACGCCCGCTCGATGAGCATCATCAGCTTGGCCATCTCGCCGCCCCGCGGCTCGCGGCCGAGCTGCTTCTCCGGGGGTGTTATGTAGGACGACATGTTCTGCGAGACCGCGATCAGCAGATAGAGCAGGGTCACGGCGATGAGTGCCAGCCAGCGACTCCCCGGGGTGCCCAGATCAGGCGAGGTGCGGCCCCGTCCGGGCCCGTCGCCTCCGCCGGACGCCCCCCCATCGGCTGCGGCTCTGTGCGGTGGTGGTCAGGCAGCGACGGGTGAGAATCGGTCATGGGTCTCATCATCGGCATCCCGCGAGCGGGTCGCCACTTGAAGGGGGATGTCAGGGTGTGTGGCGGGTCCGCGGCGGTGGATGCGTGGCGTCGTCGGGCGCAGAATCGGGGCGTCAGCCGGCGGGCCGTGCCGCGGTGTGGCCCGGCCCGGGGCTTGACCGCCCCGTCCGGCCGGATATTCTTCGAGGTTCCCGATTCGCTGGTGTGGGCCTGGGAGGCCCCCGCGAGCGTCAGAGACTGAATCTTGTCGGTCGGATCGTTGATCCTTCCGGCCCGCCCCGCCCGGTAGGCGGCGAGTTAAGCACCCAGGCGTGATTGGCGTGGATTTCGTACCACCCATGCACGCATCAGCGTGGGCGATTGCGCCCCGGAGGTTCCGATGCTTCGGCGACAGACTTATTCAGCCAAACCCGGCGACGTGGACAAGAAGTGGCACGTCGTGGACGCCGACAGCGTGTCGCTCGGCCGGCTCGCTTCGGACGTGGCGGTCGTGCTCATGGGCAAGCACCGCCCCGAGTACACCCCCCACATCGACACCGGCGACTTCGTGATCGTCACCAACGCCAGCAAGGTCCAACTGACCGGCAACAAGGCGACCCAGAAGTACCGCAAGCACTACACCGGCTACCCCGGCGGCCAGAAGCTTGAGACCTTCGGCAACCTGCGTGAGCGCCGGCCCGAGGCCCTGATCGAGGACGCGGTCCGTCGCATGTTGCCCAAGACCCGGCTCGGCCGCCAGATGATCAAGAAGCTCAAGGTGTACCCCGGCACCGATCACCCGCACCAGGCCCAGCAGCCCGCGGAGATGACCGTCTAAAGGCCCGAAAGAGCGCACTTCCCGACCACATACCGCGGCCCTGAGCGTTGCACCGCCGGGCCGACACGAGGACGACCATGACATCTCTTGCCAGCGAACTGAACCTGACCCCCGAGCCCGCAGCGGGCAACCAGACCCGTGCCCTCCGTGACCCGATCCCGCCGGACGCGCAGGGCTGGTGGTGGGGCACCGGCCGACGCAAGACCGCCGTTGCCCGCTGCCGCGCTCGCGTCGCGAAAGAAGGCGAGGGTGTGGTCAGCATCCAGGTCAACCGCAAGCAGACCAAGACCGTCGAGGACTACTTCTCCGAAGAGCAGGACCGCAACGACGTCTACGCCCCGCTCAAGCTGACCGAGCTGGCCGGCAAGCTCGATGTGGTCTTCCGCATCAGCGGCGGCGGCACCACGGGCCAGGCCCAGGCCGCCCGCCTGGCCATCGCCCGCGCCCTCGTCGGCTACGACCCCAACACCGAGAACGCCCTGCGTGACGCCGGCTTCCTCACGCGTGACGCCCGCAAGGTCGAACGCAAGAAGTACGGCCAGCCGGGTGCCCGCAAGCGCTTCCAGTTCTCGAAGCGTTGATCCCTCGGGGCTCGCCCCGAACACCACACCGTCCCCAACCCTTGAGAGCTCGGCCTTCTGGCTGGGCTTTCATTTTGCGCGCACGTCAGAGCCGCGGGCGTCAGCACGCGGAAGGAGCGTGACGTTCCCAGACACGTTGACGGTGGTTTGACGCGTGCAGAGCGGAACCACGCGGCCCACCGATTCGTGCAACCTCCTCCGCGTGCTGACGCCCGCGGCTCTGTCTTTGGGGACGCCGGTGAGCGAATCACTCCGGGCGCATGAAGGGGAAGAGCAGCACGTCGCGGATCGACCGCTGGTCGGTCAGCAGCATGACGAGCCGGTCGATGCCCAGGCCCATGCCGCCGGCGGGGGGCATGCCGACCTTGAGCGCGCGGATGAAGTCCTCGTCGAAGTTGCGGAAGGTGCTCTCCTCGTCGTCGAGACCGGCGAGCTGGGCGCGGAACTTCTCGGCCTGGACCGCCGGGTCGTTCAGCTCGGTGTAGTGCGGGGCCAGCTCCATGCCGCCGATGAAGAGGTCGGCGCGGTCGGCCAGCTCCGGCGCGTCGGGCTTGGGCCTGGTCAGCGGCGAGATGGCGCTTGGGTAGTCGGTGATGAACGTCGGGCGGCCGGCATCGAGCGTGGGCTCGGCGGCTTCCTCAAAGACCTCGTTGACGATGATCGCGTCGGCGACCTTGCCGCGGAGAGCGCTGGTGTCGAGCGGCTTGCCCTCCTCGGCCATCTTCGCGGCGTACTTGCGGAGGACGCCGATCTCCTCGGCCCGGGCCCAGACCTTGTCGAGATCGGTCATCGCGAACCCGGTGGCGTTCTGGAACAGCTCGCCATAGGGCACACGCAGGAACGGTGCGCCGTAGTCGATCGTGATCTCACCGAACGGGAGCTTCAGGTCAACGTCGGCGACGGCGCTCGGCTCGACGCCGCGTGAGTCGGCGACCACGAGCCTCGCCGACTCGCGGCAGAGGTGCTCGGTCAGGTCCATCATCGTGGTCACATCGCCGAAGGCCTCGTAAGCCTCGAGCATCGTGAACTCGGGGTTGTGCTGCTTGTCCACGCCCTCGTTGCGGAAGTTGCGGTTGATCTCGTAGACCCGCGGCATGCCGCCGACGAGCAGCCGCTTGAGGTACAGCTCCGGGGCGATGCGCATGTAGACGTCCATGCTCAGCGCGTTGAGGCGGGTCTGGAAGGGCTTGGCCGCGGCACCGCCGGCGAGGGCCTGCAGCATCGGCGTCTCGACCTCCATGTAGCCCCGGCCGTCCATGATCGAGCGCATGTGCGAGAGGATCCGCGACCGCAGCGCGAAGACCCGCATGGTCTCCGGGTTCGACCACAGATCGACGTACCGCTGGCGGTAGCGCAACTCGACATCCTGGAGCCCGGCGTGCTTGGTGGGCGGCGGCGTCAGGCTCTTGGCGGCCGCGGCGACCGACGACGCCCAGACCGTCACCTCGCCGGTGCGCGTGCACATCAGCGGCCCGCTGGCGACGAGGATATCTCCGAGATCGGTCCACTTGGCCACGTCGAATCCCGGCTCGGCGCAGTCGCGCTTGCTGACGGCGATCTGCAGGTCGCCGGACTGGTCGCGCAGGTTGAGCCAGACCAGCTTGCCGGTGTCCCGCTTGAGCATGACCCGCCCGCTGACGGTCACGCGGGGGCGGTTGTCAACCGGCGCGTCGGACTTGGCGGTGGCCTGGTGCTGCTCGTCGGCCGCCTTGTCGTAGGTGTCCCGGGCGTCGGCGAGGCTGACCAGGCCGGGCGTGCGCGTGCCGTAGGGGTTGACCCCGAGCGCACGGACGGCGTCGAGGTTGGCAAGCCGTGCCGCCTCCTGCTCGTGGAGCGGGGTCTCGGCGGGGGCCTCGGTGGCGGACGGTGTGGGTTCGTTGCTCACAGGCCGATCGTAGCGGGCGGGCCGCCGGACCGACTCAGCCCTTGCCCAGATCGATGCGGATCTGCTGGGTCATCTTCTCGTTGCAGAGTGGCAGCTGCGGCGTGCCCTCGCCGGAGACGATGTCGGCCAGTGAGGTCGAGCCGAAGAGCTCGATGACCAGCCGCGCCGCCTCGTCCATCCGCTTGTGCAGCGGGCAGAGGCTGGCGCCGTGGTTCTCCAGCCCGAGCGGGCAGGTGGTGATCCGCTCGACCGGGCTGACCGCGTTGATGACATCGAGCAGGTTGATCTCGGCCGGCGGCCGCGCAAGGCGGTAGCCGCCACCGACGCCGCGCCGGCCGACGATCAGATCGGCCGCGGCCAGGGTCTGGAGCACCTTGGCGAGGTAGTTGGAGGGCACCTTGGTGATCTCGGCGAGCTCCGGGGTGGGGACCAGCTCGCTCGGCCGGTAGGCCAGCGAGGACATGGCTCGAAGGGCGTACTCCACGGTTTGCGACAGCATGACATCTCCGGTCTCGACGGGTCCCGACAATCTGAACTTCCGGATGAGAATAGCTTGTCAGAGCAAACCGGGTTCGTGGATCTAACTGATCACTTTGTCCAGTTGCCGACGCTCCTGGGCGCTGGTGCCGTCCACCGGCGTTTCTTCGAGGAGCGCATCGACGATCATGTCGGCGGTCACCCGGTCGGCCTCGGCGTTGAAGTTCCGCAGGATGCGGTGCCGCAGCACGGGCTTGGCCATTTCCCGGACATGGTCCGGCGTGACGTGGGTCGAGCCGGTGAGGGCGGCCCGGGCCTTGGCCGCCAGGACGATGTATTCACTGGCTCGCGGCCCGGCCCCCCAGGCGACGTAGTCGGCGACCATCTTCGGGCGTTCGGCCCCGTTGTCCATGGGCTGATCCACCCGCGTCGATCTCACCAGCCTGAGGGCGTAGCCGAGCACGTGGTCGGCGATCGGGGTGGCCCGGATGACCTCGTGGACGGCGCGGATGTCGTCGCCGGTCAGGACGGCCTGAGGCGTCGCCTGGTCGAGGCTTCCGGAGCGGCGGACCACCTCGGCCTCCTGTGCTGCGTCCGGGTAGTGGATGAGGATCTGGAACAGGAATCGGTCGAGCTGGGCCTCGGGCAGCGGGTAGGTGCCCTCCTGCTCGATGGGGTTCTGGGTCGCGAGCACGAAGAACGGGTCGGGCAGGCGGTGCTGGACGCCGCCGATGGTGACCTGACGCTCCTGCATCGCCTCGAGCAGGGCGGCCTGGGTCTTGGGCGGCGTGCGGTTGATCTCGTCGGCGAGCACGATGTTGGCAAAGACGGGGCCCTTGACGAACCGCAGCTCGCGGGAGCCGGTCGCCTTGTCCTCCTCGATCACCTCGGTGCCGGTGATATCACTCGGCATGAGGTCGGGCGTGAACTGGATGCGGCTGAAGCCGAGGCTGAGAGTCTTGGCCAGCGTCGAGATCAGCAGGGTCTTGGCCAGCCCCGGCACGCCCACGATGACCGCGTGGCCGCGGCAGAAGATCGCGGTGAGGGCCTGATCCACCACCTCGTCCTGCCCGACGATGGTCTTGGCGATCTCGGTGCGGGCCCGTTCGTAGGCCTCGCGGGCCAGGGCGATGGACTTGGCGGCGTCCGGTGACTGGTTGGCGGCGTCGGTCTGATCGGGCATGGATACCTCCGGGCCGATGATACGGGATCGGTGGACTCCGGCGCACACGACCCTTCGCGGGGCGGCCGGGCACCCACCCGGCAAAAAGACGGCCGCACGGGCGGGGCACCCGTGCGGCCGGTCGCGGAACGCTCAGCCTCATCGGCCGAGCAAGGGGACTCGTCGGTCAGACGCCTCAGTCGCGGTCGCGTTCCCGCGATTCGAGCGCTTCGATGAGGCGGTCGATGCGGCCTTCGAGCCGCTCGAGCCGCTCTTCGATTTTCTCCAGGCGTTCCTCCTGGCCCCGGTTGACAAACCCACCCTGCACCCGGGTGCCGGGCTCGATGAAGAACCGCTGGTCGCCGCCGTCGCGGGGCGACATGCCGCGCATCCGGGGCAGGGTGTCGAGGCGGAGTTCCATGCCCTCGGGGAACCGGTTCTGGCTCTGAAGGTTTTTGGCCAGCGCCTCGATCTGGGCGCGGAGTTCATCGGCGTCGATCTTGGGCTGGGCCGCGAGCTTGCGGGTGAGCTCCTCGATCATGTCGTTGTTCGGTTCGAGGTTCCGACGCCACTGCAGTGCCAGGGGGTTCTCCTCGTCGGACTCGAGGTAGGTGATGCCGGGCGCGCCGAGTTTCTCGGCGTTGTAGGCGCTGAGCTTGACGTCGATCTCGCGGAGGCGTCCCCGGCGGACGACCGCGACCTCGAGGTTGTCGCCGGCCTTCTTCTCCATGAGCACGTCGCGGAGCGTCTCGCCGTTGGCCCCCCACTTGCCGTCGAGGCGGACGATGACGTCGCCCTCGCGCAGGCCGGCCTTGTCGGCGGGCAGACCATCGATAACGCCGATGATCTGGATGACGTCCGCCTCATCGAGATCGTGCTCGTCGAGCAGGTCGTAAAGCCTGTCGTCGTCGATATCGAGGCTGCCCATATTGATGCCGACCATGACCGGCGGCGCGCTCTTCTCGGGCTGGAAGAAGAACTCGTTGTCGCCCTCGAACTCGAACATGTCGCCGTCGCCGTTCTCCCAGACGATGCCGCCCTCGCCACCGTCGCGCGGAGCGACTCGCGCCATCAGGCGGCGGACGTCCTTCTCGCCGCCGAGATCACCGCTGAAGACCATGCCGGCGGCGCGGCCGAACTTGGTGATCGTCTCGCCGTCCTTGTCGAGGATGCGGATCTCCTTGTCGGTGACCTTGATCTGCTTGCTGGGCACGCTCTTGCCGTCGACCCACGCCTTCACGTCGTCGCCCTTGATCTCGACCTTGACCTCCCGGTCGTCGGTCTTCTGGACCATCGTGATGTGCGATTCGGTCTTGACCTCGGGCTGCGAGGTCAGGATGACGTGCGCGCCATTCGATGCTGCACCGTCGCCGAGCAGGATCTTCTCGATGACGACGTTCTCGCCCTCGCAGACGACCTCGCACTCGATCTCGCAATCGCCGCCGTCAACGACCTTCTCGATGACCTTGACCTGTTGGGCGGTCGCCAGGCCCGCGACCATGCAGAGCGCCGCGGCCGCGGGCAGGAGTTTCTCGTTGAGCTGGTTGGTTCGGTTCATCATGGCTTCTCCTCGGGCGGTCGGCCCGGCTTGGGTTTGTGGCGTTTGGTGCCGCCGCTCTGGACTACTCAGATGCGCGAGCCCGGGCGGCCCGTCGGTGGCGGGCGGAAGAATCGCCAGCGCTGCGCGGGGGTCAAAACGTGGTGCCTTTCGGGGATGGTGTGGGCGGGGTGATCGGCACGGCGACGGCCTGCCCGGCCTCGTTCTCGCCGAGCTGGTAGAGCGTCTCGACGCGCTGGCGTTCGATGATCTGCCGCAGAAAGATGACCTCGTAGCCGTTCCCGTCGGCCGCGGGCGCCGAGCTGAGCAGCACGCGGTCGGGCACCTCGCCCAGCACGCTCCCGGCCTGCTGCCCCTTGTCGAGGTAGAGCTTCATCGCGTCTTCCGGAGAGCTGATCGAGAACAGCCCGGCCTGCTGCGCACCGACGCCCGGACCATCGCCGGGCCCGGCGGCCGGGGTGCCGAGCCTGCCGGTGAATCCGGCGAGCGCGACCATGGCCGCGGCGACCCAGCCGAGCCACGCCGCGCCGGTGCGGATCCGGGCGTTGAGCTGCTCGCCGGCGTGACGGTGCACCGGCGCCTCGACCCGATCGGCGATCGCGATCGCGTCGGCGACCGCCGAGGCGAGGTCGGGCGCGGTCCTGCTGGGCGTCGGCGAGATCGGCCCAGACGGCCGGGTCGCGGGCGGCCATCGCGCGGAACGCGGCCCAGTCCTCGGGCGTCGCTTCGCCGTCGAGCACTCGCGTGATCAGGATGTCGCGGTCAACTCCGGTCATGGGACACACTTCCTTACTGACAAATCCTTATTGGTCCTGGCTGCCGGCGCTCGGGCGGCCGGGGTTCTGACTGGTTGGCGAGGGCTTCCCGTCGGGGAGCGAGGGCTCGGTCCGTTGGGCCGATTCCTGCCCCGCGGCTCTCTCTCTGAGCATCCGCCGGCCCCGGGCGATCCGGGTTTCGATCGTCGTCTCGGGCAGGCCGATGATGCGGCTGATCTCCCGGTAACTCATCCCGTGCAAGCACCGCAGCAGCAGGGGCTCGCGGTAGCTCTCCGGCATCTCCATCGCGAGGTCGAGCAGCCGCTTGCCCTCCTCCCGCTTGGCCGAGACCACGTCGGGGGTCGCCGGCCGCTCCGTGTCCCGCTCGACCACCAGCCGCAGCCGCTGGGTGTGCTTGCGGGCGGTGGTCTGCTTCCGCCCGGCCAGCCTCGCGGCGTTGATCGCGACCGACCGGAGCCACGGCTTGAAGGCCTCGGGCTCCCGCAGCTCGCCGATCTTGCGGACAAAGGCCATGGCGACCTCCTGGAGCAGGTCCTCCAGATCGGCCTCGCGGGGCTTGTAAGCCAGGAGCAGGGCCGCGACCCAGCGCCGCTGGCGGTCCCACAGGAGCCGGACCGCCTCGGGATCTCGGGCGATCGCCGTGGCCACGAGGCTGTGCAGCCCATCGTCGGGATATTCGCCCTCGAATTCTGTCATTCCGCGTCCGCCTTGCCCATCAAGAGATGCGCCGTGGTGCCGGTCCCGTCAGGTTCGTTGCATGTTCCTATCGTTTCGGCTCCGAAAGGGTTCGCCCACGATGATCGGTCCCAAACGAAATCCGGCTCTCGATCTGCTCGCCGACGCGGTGATGCCGTTCGGCGACCACCTGGAGGAGCTGCGCAAGCGGCTGATCTATTCGCTGATCGGCCTGTTGCCGCTGTTCGTGGTGGCGGTGGGCGTGTCGCGGCGGCTGCTCGTGTTCGTAATCGAGCCGGTCAAGCAGGCGCTGCAGAACGCCGGCCTCAACGCCCAGCTCATCCAGACCAGCCCGACCGAGACGTTCATGACGGCGCTGAAGCTGGCGGTGGTGATCACGATCCTGGTGGGCAGCCCGTGGGTGCTCTTCCAGGCGTGGATGTTTGTTGCGCCGGGGCTCTACGAGAACGAGCGGCGGTTCGTCTATGTGCTGCTGCCGCTGTCGGCGGCGCTGACCACGCTGGCGGTCGTGTTTCTCTACAAGGTTCTGCTGCCGGTGGTGCTGGCGTTCTTCATCTCGTTCGGCACATCGATCGAGAGCCAGCCCGAGCCGACGGTGCCGCTGCCGGAGGGCGTGGTCCTGCCCGAGGTCCCGATGCTGGCCGGCGACCCGGCGGACATCGGTCCCGGCTTGCTCTGGTACAACAGCTCGCGCATGGAGCTGCGGCTGTCGGTGCAGGGAGAGGCCGACGAGGACGGCGTGGCGCCGGTCGAGGTGCTCTCCTCGCCGATGACCCGGTCGTCGGGCATCCTCCAGCAGTACCGCGTGACCGAGTACGCGAGCCTGTTCCTGTCGCTGGCGCTGGCATTCGCGCTCGGGTTCCAGACGCCGGTGGTGGTGCTGCTGCTCGGGTGGACGGGGCTCATCAACCCGCGCGACCTGCTGAAGTTCCGCCGCCACGCGGCGCTGGCGAGTTTGGCCCTGGGCGCGGTGCTGACGCCCGCCGACCCGCTGTCGATGCTGCTGCTGGCGGTGCCCCTGTACGTGCTGTTTGAGTTCGGTGTGATCCTGCACTCGATCCTGCCGGCCGAGCGTGTGTCGCGCGGGTTCGGCAAGAAGTCCCCGACGCGTGGCGAGGGGCCGGACGCGGGAGATGAGTAAGACCGGGACATCGTGGTGGCGCCGCATCCTCGGGCGCGGCGACCCCTCCGTTCCGGGCGACACCCGGGGCGCGGCCGGGAGTGCTCGCGTCGGCGGCGACCCCCCGCTGCCCGCCGAGACCCACGCGACGGCGCACGACCGGCGGTGGATGGCCCGCGCGCTCGAGCTCGCCCGCGACGCGGGGCGCACGCGGCGAGGTGCCCGTGGGTGCCGTCGTCTATCTCACCGAGACCGGCGAACGCCTCGCCGAGGCAAGCAACACCCGCGAACACGGCCACGACCCGACCGGCCACGCCGAGCTGACCGCTGTCCGGGCGGCCGCCGCGGTGCTGGGCGACTGGCGCCTGAACGCCTGCACCGTCGTCGTCACCCTCGAGCCGTGCACGATGTGCGCGGGGATGTTGATCAACGCCCGCGCCGGGCGGGTGGTCTACGGGGCCGACGACCCCAAGGCCGGGGCCTGCCGGTCGCTCTACCGCATCACGACCGATCCGCGCCTCAACCACCGGTGCGAGGTCGTCGCCGGGCTCGAGGCCGACGCGTGCGGGCTGGTGCTCCGCGAGTTCTTCCAGCGCAGGCGCGAGGCGACTCGCGCGGCACAGCGGGCGTCGCGCGATGCCTGAACTGCCCGAGGTCGAGACCGTGTGCCGCACGCTCGGGCCGCGCTGGATCGGCAGATCGGTCGTCGCGGTCAGGATCGGACGCGCCGACTTCGTCCGCCGAGCCGCCCTCCGGCCCGAGGCTCGAAGCCCTGGGCATGGGCGGCACGGCGACCGACATCCTCCGCCGCGGCAAGCAGATGGCGGTGGTCTTCGACAACGGCCGGGCCGTCCACCTGCACCTGGGGATGAGCGGGCAGGTCTTTGTTGTGGCCCCCAGCGCCGCCCCGGCCCGGACCGACCATGTGCACATCCGCTGGACACTCGACGACGGCTCGGCGGTGCTGTTCCGTGATCCGCGTCGGTTCGGCGGGGTGTGGGCGTTTGCGACGGTCGAAGAGCTGCAACGCGAACGGTGGGACGCTCTCGGCCCCGACGCCCTAAAGATCGGTGCCGCGGGGCTCCGGGAGGGTCTCGGCCGCTCCGGCCGGGCGATCAAGGCGTGCCTGCTGGACCAGGCGGTGCTGGCCGGGGTGGGCAACATCTACGCCGACGAGGCACTCTTTGTCGCCGGGATCGCCCCGCACGCCCGCGCGAGGGATCTGTCGCCCGAGCAGACCGGGCGGCTTGCCCGGGCCGTGCGATCGGTGCTGCGGGCGGGCGTGAAGGCGCGGGGCTCCACGCTCCGCGACTTTGTCGATGCCGACCACCGGGAGGGTTCGCAGCAGTCGCGGTTCCGCGTCTACGGACGGGCCGGGCAGCCCTGCCGCGTGTGCGGCACGACGCTCCTCGGGAGCGTCATCGGCCAGCGGTCCACCACCCACTGCCCGGTGTGCCAGACGCTCTGAGGGCCCTGTGCGTCCCGCGTGTGGTTATCCACGAGAATTCCCGAGCCCTGGGGAGGAAATGAGAGCGTTTCCGGGCGGTGGGGTTTGGATGCTCCGGGGGTGTCCTGGCCCGGAGGTGGTCTTTGTCTTTTCTCTGAGATAGAGATATATGAAGTCGTCGTAGGAGAAGGGGGTGTCGGTTGGGGAAGAGACGAACGTGTTCGTTCTAAACCACTGATACAAATAGCTTTACGAGCACACTCCGGGTTGGCGAACATGTCGGGCTCTGTCGGTTGCGCTCGGTGGGTGGCGGATGTGGCTTGTGCACACGCCGGCGGGGCCGAGGCCGCCAAAAACCGCCGAGCGCCATCGCCAGCCGCCGAGCGCCAGGACACAATTTATCCACATCCTCTGCCGAGAGGCCGGCAGCGGGCGTTTTCGGCATATGAACGGTAGTATTTCGGGCCCGGGCATTGTCCGGAATCCCCGCGCGCCGTTCAGTCGCGCTGGACCGGCGGCAGGCGTTCTTCGAGGGCGAGGATCTCGGAGGCGAAGGTGGGGTCGTTCTTGCGGCGTTCCTCGGTCATCCGCACGGCGTGCATGACGGTGGTGTGGTCCCGTCCTCCGAAGTAGCCGCCGATCTCCTCGAGCGAGTGCCGCGTGTTGTGCCGGGCCAGGAACATGCAGATCTGGCGGGGGATGGTGACCGAGCGGGCCCGGCGTTTGGACTGCAGGTCGCTCAGGCGCACGCTGTAGAAGTCGGTGACGGTCTCGATGATGGTCTGGATGGAGACCTGGCGGCTGGTGTCGGTGCTCGAGGCCCCGTCGATCACGCGTCGGGCGAGCTCGAGGGTGATGTCGCACCCTTCGACCGAGGCGGTGATCTGCATGGTGCCGATCGCGCCTTCCAGCTCGCGGATGTTGGTGTCGATGGCCTGGGCGACGTAGCTGGCGACGTCGTCGGGCAGGTCGATGCCGCGTTGGCGGGCCTTGGACTTGAGGATGGTGGTGCGTGTCTCGAAGCAGGGCGGGTCGATCTGTGTGACCAGGCCCCACTTGAATCGCGAGACCAGCCGGTTCTGCAGATCGGGGATCAGTTCGGGCGGGGCGTCGGAGGAGAGGACGATCTGCTTCTGGGCCTGGTAGAGGCTGTTGAAGGTGTGGAAAAACTCTTCCTGCGTGCGGTCGCGGTTGCCGAGGGTCTGGATGTCGTCAATGACCAGGACATCGACATCGCGGAACCGGTGGCGGAAATCGGTCATCCGCCCGCCCTGCACGGCCTCGACGAACTCGGTCATGAACCCCTCGGCGGACATGTAGCAGAGCGCGGCCTCGGGGTCTTTGGCGCGGATGGCCAGGCAGATCGCCTGCAGCAGGTGGGTTTTGCCGAGGCCCACGTCGCCGTGGATGAACAGGGGGTTGTACGACTGGCCCGGCTCGTTGGCGACGGCCTTGGCCGCGGCGAGGGCGAGGCGGTTGGTCGGGCCGATCACGAACGAGTCAAAATCGAACTCGGGATTCACCGAGAGGGTTGTGTTGCCGGCGCCGGTGCTCTGGCTGGCGGGGCGGTTGGCCCCGCCGTTGGGCATGACGACCCGGTCGGCGGGGACGACGGTCTCGCCGGGTTCGAGGAAGCGCACGGAGAGCAGGGCCCCGGTCACGCTGCGGATGGCGTCATTGAAGTGGGGCTGGCAGTTCTGCTGGAGGTAGGCCCGGTGGATCGCGGAGGTGGTGCGCACGGGCAGCGCGCCGCCGGCGACCGGCAGCGGTTCGAGTTCATCCTCGAACCACTTGCGGTAGAGCGGCGGGTGCGTCTTGCGCAGATGCGCAAGCACAGCTTCCCAGACCTTGCGATCGGGGTCGGACATATCTCGGCACAACCTCAGAAAAGTCTGGCGCGGGCCAGATTCAAGTTTTGGATCGTCGGGTGGCCTCCCGGGCACCCCGACGCGGAGTCAAATCGGAACCGTGCAAACGTAATCGAGCCCCGGGGGGGTGTCAACGGCGGCGTCTGAAAATGCCGCTGGCGGTTCGAGAAAGCACCCTCACGAGGCCGGCTGACCGGCCGTCGCCTCGGCGAGTTGTTGCTCGTAGCGCTGCTTGTTGTTCCGGTGGTCCATCAGGAAGTGCACGCGGCGGGCGTCCTCCTCGCGGAGTGTCTCGAACAACTGGGCCCGGGCCTCGCCCAGGTGCGTCCGGCGAGAGACGTGCACGAGCACCATCGCCTCGCACTCAGCGACGCGGAGCCACTCGGCGATGTCCGCGGCGTGGAGGTGCTTGCCGATGTTGGCCCGCCCGCGGTGCCCGGGCTCAAAGAACGTGCACTCGGAGATGATGATCTTCGACTTGCGCACGTCGTCGCGCACCAGGTGCGGGCCCGCGGCCGTGTCGCCGAGATAGGAGACCAGCGGCACCTCGAGGTTCCGCGTGATCTCCTCACCCCGGTCCTTGAGCTCGCGGAGCTTCTCCTGCGGAAAATCCGTGTACTCGGTCTTGAGCTTGGTGCGGTGCTCGATGATGCTGAACCCCATCGAGGGGCGCCGTGTGCTCGGTGTGGAAGCCCTTGAGCGAGATGTTGTTTTTGAGCTTGAAGGTCTCGTCCTCCTGCAGCGGGACGAGGTTGTACGGCGTGACCTGCCGCTCGAGGGCGTTGTAGCCGTCGAGCATGGTGCGGACGTCGGACTCGATGCGGGCGTCGCAGACGATGGTGGCATCGCCCATGCCCTGGAACCGCCGCTGCGAGCAGTAATACGCCAGGCCGCCGACGTGGTCCATGTGGCCGTGGGAGAGCGCGACGAAGTTGCTCGCCAAGGCCGCGCGGGGGCACGAGCCCATGTCGAAGCAGAGGTCGAGCTCGGGGATCTGGATGCACGTCGCCTCGCCGGCGATCGAGATGCCCTGCACGCGGTAGGGCGGCAGGTAGAGGAAGCCGAGGGACGTCTCGCGGGGCGGGGGTTTGGGCAGCATCGGGCAATCTCCGCAGCGGGCTTTCGCCCGGTCTGGGTCGGTGTGTGGACATAGTGCGCCGGGCCGGGACGCCCCGGGCCGGCGGGAGAGGACGGGGCGATGCTATCACCACAGGTCATGCCGTCAAGCGGGCGGCGACGCGTGAATCACCCCGGCCGCGCCGGTGCCGTATTCTCCGGGTCCTATGACAGAACACGACCACCAAGACCCCCCGGCCCCGAAAGACGATGCGCCCGCGACGCCGGCGCAGGAGGAACAGAGCCTCGGCGAGGTCTTCCGCAAGCTCGGCCCGGCGGGCTATCTGGCGATCGCGTGGACGACGGTGCCGATCGTCGGCAGCATCCTGCTGTGGATGAAGATGGGGACGATCGGCGACTGGCTGCGGGGCCACGAGCACCTGGGGGTCGGGATCTACATCCTCGTCTTCGTGTTCAGCGCCGGCTTTGGCGTTCTGCCGACATACGTCCAGGCGATCCTCGCGGGCTGGGCGTTCGGCGTGGCGGTCGGCACGCCCGCGGCGATCGTGGGTGTGACCGGCGCGGCGATGGTGGGGTTTGTCGCGGCACGGGTCGCCAGCCGCGACCGCGCCGAACGGCTCATCGCCGAGAACGTCAAGGCCCGGGCGATCAAGGACGCGTTGATCGGGCACGGGTTCTGGAAGTCGCTGGGCATCGTGACGCTGCTGCGGCTGCCGATCAACTCACCGTTTGCGCTGACCAACCTGGTGATGGCGTCGGCGGGCGTGACCAAGCGGGTGTTCCTGATCGGCACCGCGGTGGGCATGGCGCCGCGGACGGGCGCTGGCGGTTTATCTGGCCGCGGGCGTGCAGGAGTTGAGCAAGGACGCGGTGGCCGACGCCAAGCCCAAGTGGGTGACGGTCGCGGCGATCGTATCGGCGGTTGTGGTGTTCGGCTTCATCGCGTGGATCGCCAACCGTGCGGTGCAGAAGGTGACGGCGGGAGAGGCGCGGGGGTGAGCTGCCATCCGTCAGAGCCGCGGGCGTGAGCACGGGCGTGCCACCAAGACGCGGCTGCTCTGAGTCGCTTCTTGGTGCGTGCGGTGTTCAGGCCGTCCGTGAGCATCAAGATCGCAGAGCCGATCTTGATGGCACGTTTACTCGGGTGATTGGTCGCATGTCGCGCCGCACTCGGGGCAGGTCGTGAGGCCGCGGGTGTCGTAGCCGCACTCGGGGCAGAGGCCGCGGAGCAGGCGGCGGTTGCGTCGAGACCACGGGTGGGCTGCGAACCACGTGGGCCAGCCGGTGAAGGAGTAGAGCAGGGCGGCGAGGGTGAGCAGCGCGAAGGTGTCGTGGGCGACGCCGGTCCAGAGGACGCGGGACGAGGACGTGTCCGCCTTGGCAACATCTTCGTAGTACTGCAGCCATCCCCAGCACGGCTTGGCGCGAGTTTGTGCGTTGAAGAGAGCCTGGCGCGCGTCGCCGAGTTCTTCCGCCGACCAGTCTCCGACAAGTGGCCTCAGGCCGATTCCCTTGCGCGTTCGTTCGGTCGTGTGCGACCACACACCGTCCCGCGTTGTGCCGTTGACGAAGTTGCACGTGGCAACGGGGGTATCGCCCGAGTCCAAGAGCTGCGCAAGCTCACCCCAACTCTCGTTGTCCGCATCGATCACGCGCATGCCACCGGGCTCGCGCACGAGGAATAGGTTGGGCGAAACCCGGCAGTAGCCGGCCCGGGCAACGAAGAGTCCCTCAGCGATCGAGCCCACGACCGTACCGTTGGGGCCCCCCGGCAGCGTGAACGCATCCCCCGCCAGCACGCCCATCAACACCAGCGACGCGACGGGGTTGGCGACCCAGCGTCTCGCCCACTGTCTCAGGCTGCCCGGCACTGGTCGATCGGTGTCCACGTCCCAATGTACGGCGGGCAGGCCGCACGGTTTGAACAGAAACCGGGCCGTTCGCGGTTGGCTGTGTGGATATCTGGATGCCGATACACTCCTCCCATGGCCGATCTGACCCCTCAGGACATCCAGAAGCTCGCCCGTCTGTCGCGGCTGGAGGTCGCCGAGGGCGATGTGGACCGCTACCGGGCCGAGCTCGGCGCGGTGCTGGGGTGGATGGACCGGCTGGGGGAGATGGATCTGGCCGGTGTCGAGCCCATGACCCGGGCGGGGACCGCGGACGGCTCGAATCAGCAGAACCGGCTGGACGCCGACGAACCCGGCCCGGTGCTTGCCAATGATGTAGTAATGGGGCTTGCGCCCCAGGCGATGCCCCCGTTCTTCCGTGTGCCCAAAGTCTTGGGTGAGGGCGGCGGGGCGTAGACGACTCTTTCCGGGCCCGCTCGGATCTGGCCCAGCACGCAGGGAGTGATGACGATGCTCAAGCAGATGGCGATGGTGTTGGTGGCGTTGACCCTGGTGACGGGGCTCTCGATCGGTGCCGCGGGATGCTCGAAGGACGACGGCTGGAGCAGCGTGCCGGAAGATCATCCGGACATCGTCGCGGCACGGCAGGAGGCCAAGGATTCCTTCGGAGAGTTCCTGACGCTGCTCAAGGCCCGCCGGCCGATGACGGCCTACACCGTTGACGTGCTCTACGAGGAGGACGGCAAGTCGGAGTATCTCACGCTCGACGTGCTCAGCGCCAACGAGACCGAGATCACCGGCACCATCGTGGGCTACCCCAAGCAGGTCAAGAAGTACAGCGGCGAAGAGGTCACGGCCCAGACCGCCAACCTCTCCGACTGGCGCGTCGAGACCCCCGAGGGCGATGTCAGGGGCGGTTTCGTCTCCGACGTCCGCGCGCGGCTGCAGCGGGCCGGCACGGGCGGCTGATCAACCCACTCCACCCCCACCCTTGGCTGAATCACCCGGGTCAGGCATGAACGCGACCACGATCGCTGCGGGTATCCGCGATGGCTCGCTCTCGGCGGCGGCGGTCGTGCGCGACACGCTCGCGCGGATCGGTGCGGAGAACACTGCGGCTCCGGCGCGTTCGTGTCGGTCTTCGACGAGCACGCGCTCGAGCGGGCCTCGGAGATCGATGCGCAGCGGGCACGGGGCGAACCGCTCGGCCCGCTCGCCGGTGTGCCGATCGCGGTCAAGGACAACATCTGTTTCGACCATGGCCAGACGACCTGCGCCAGCCGCGCGCTCGAGGGATACCGCTCGCCGTTTGCCGCGACAGCGGTGCGGCGGCTGACCGACGCCGGCGCGATCGTCGTCGGCAAGACCAACCTCGACGAGTTCGGCATGGGCTCGTCGTGCGAGCACTCGGTCTTCGGGCCGACACGGAACCCGTGGGACCACTCCCGCGTGCCCGGCGGCAGCTCTGGCGGCAGCGCCGCGGCCGTGGCGGCCGGGATGGTCCCGATCGCCCTGGGCTCGGACACCGGCGGCTCGATCCGTCAGCCCGCGGCCCTCTGCGGCGTGGTGGGCGTGAAGCCGACCTACGGGCGCGTGAGCCGCTACGGGCTCGTCGCCTACGCCTCGAGCCTCGACCAGATCGGGCCCATCGCCGGGTCGGTCGAGGACTGTGCGCTGGCGCTCTCGGTCATGCAGGGTGTTGACCCACGCGACGCGACGTCGGCGGATCGACCGGCGGACGCGATCGAGCCGATCGCGGACGACCACCGCGCGCCGGACCTCAAGGGCGTGGTGTTCGGCGTGCCGAGCCTGGCATTCGGGGCGCACAACGACCCTGAGGCCGAGGGCGTCTTTGCGCGCGCGATCGAGACGCTGCGGGCGGCGGGGGCGGAGGTCAGGGAGATCGAGCTGCCCCACGCCGACCACGCTGTCGCGGCCTATTACGTGATTGCTTCGGCCGAGGCCAGTTCCAACCTGGCGCGGTACGACGGCGTGCGCTACGGCCGCAGGGCCGAGTTGCCCAAGAGCGCGACGCTCGAGGAGATGTACACCCGCACCCGCACGGAGGGTTTCGGCGCCGAGGTCAAGCGGCGGATCATGCTCGGCACGCACGTGCTCACGAGCGGGTACTACGACGCGTATTACCTGACCGCGCTGCGGGCCAGGCGGAGGATCGCCGAGGACTACGCGTCGGCGTTCGCCGCGGGGTGCGACGCGGTGCTCATGCCGGCGACACCGGGGCCGGCCTTCCCGCTCGGGGCCAAGCTCACCGACCCGCTCATGATGTACGCCGAGGATGTCTACACGGTGGGCGCGAGCCTCGCGGGGCTGCCCGCGGCCGCGGTGCCCGCGGGGCTGGTCGAGTCGGCGCGCCTGCCCATCGGCCTGCAGTTGGTCGCCCCCGCGTGGGGTGAGGCCCGGCTGCTCGATGTGGCCCGGCGCGTCGTAGGCGTGCTCCATCCCCGGGGCGTGCCCTCGCCGCAGGCCGCGACCTGAACGGGCGGCTTTTAGTCCTCGAACTCGGTCTGCATCGTCAGGTGCAGCGTGCTGCCCGAAGCCCGCAGCGAAAGGACTCGGACGCGGCGGCCGTCGCCGAGGCTGACCCGGGGGTCCGTCGCTAGAGGCCCGGCACCGGCGAGCCGCATCGAGCAGCCGGCGGACCTCCGGGTCTTCGATGCCGCCCGAAGCAAAGAGATCGGACAGTGCCGACTCGGCCTGCCCGAGGATCCAGTCGGCGGGGAGTGGCAGCCGCCCGATGGACACCGACTCGGCACGGACCCAGAGCGAACCGTCCTCGTGAAACTCCGGGCGGAGTGTGGCCGAGATGACCTGCGGCCGCTCGTCGCTGACGTACTCAACACCCACCTGCACCAGACCCCGATCGAACTCGACCTGCACGTTGCGGACCTGCGCCGGCCAGACGAAGCGCTCGTCGCGGTTGCGCAGCCACTGGCCCAGCCGGGTGTTGAGCCACGCGTTGGCGTCCGCGGCACGCAGGCCGACCGACCACGGCTCGGCCGCGTCGGGCCGGACCTCGTACATCACGTTGACCAGCCCGTTCTCGATCGCTTCGGCCCGCGCGACTGTCGCGGGGTCGGTCGCGCGGACGGAGCCGCCACCAGCTGGGGGCCGAGCGGGTAAGGCTGGTGACGACCAGCACCAGCACCGTGGCGCACAGCACCAGCGCGACCGTCACCCCGACCACCCATCGGTGGACTCGTCGGAGCGTGGTGCCTGGTCGCGGTCGGGGCGTCATGCGGAGGGCATCGTGGCCGCAGTCGGTGCCGGGATCAAGCCGGGCCCGACCGGGGACCCCTCACGCGGTGCTCAGGTCACTCGAGGAAGGCGCTGGTGTCCACTCGGCCGCCCTCGATCAGCTGGAAGATCAGGTCGCGACGCGTCTCGTCGTCGAGCGAGACCGGCGTCGCGCCCGCGGGGATCGGGTCCATCAGGTCGGTCGGGTCGATCTCCGGACGCATCCCGATCGCCAGCCGCATGGCCTCGCGGCGGGTGTCGGTGTCGAGGTGGGAGAAGATCTCGCGGATCAGGATCGCCCGCTCGTCGATGTCGCTCTCGTTGCCGAGCCGGGCCGCGAGCGGGGCGACCTTCGCGGCCGTGTCGCTGTCGAGGCCCAGCTGCGGCTGGATGGCGTCGAAGTAGTCCGCGGTGTCGAGCATGAGTCGGCGGAAGTAGTACTCGAACTCGCTGATCGACATCCGGAGCACCCGGTGCATCATCTGGTCGAGCGGCGTGGCCCCGTCGGCGGTCGTCGGGGTGGTCATCGCGTCCTCGGTGAGGTCCTGCTGGTGCGCCCGCAGGATGTTCTGGGTGACCGCGCCGATGTCGGGGCGGAGACGCCCGGCGATGATCAGGTCGCCGGTGATCGAGGGCGAGATCGACGGGTTGGCGGTGAAGACGGCCAAGCGAGTCGCCGAGGCACGCAGCGCGGTCTCGTCGGCCACGCGGGCCTCCTCCACCAGCCCGTTCTCCACGTCGAGGAGCAGATCGATCTGGTCGGCGACGAGCCGCTCGACCTTCAGACGCCGCTCGTAGAACCCGGGCGCGATACGCACGAGCGTCGGCAGATCGACCAGCGGGTTGTGCGCCAGCGCGAGGTACTCCGGCGGCGTGTCGAGCATGACGATCTCGCCGTCGTTGTCGCGCTCGGTGATCGGCACGAAGTCCACCTCGGGCGTCTTCGGCTGGGCCGGACGCGGCTGTGCGGCGGGGGCCGGCGGCTGCGGCTTGAAGGCCGGGGCACGCTCGGGCGGGGTGACCGGCGGCGTGACCACCTGGGCCGTCGCGGCGGGGGCGATCAGGGCGGCGGCGATCAGGGCGATCGTCGGGGTGCGGGGGTTGCAGGACATGCGCGGCTCTCCAGCGTGCGGACACTTGCGAACATCAGATCGGGCGACGGCGGTCGTCGCGCACCTGCAAGCGTATCCCCCAAGGCACCGACGCGAAAAGAAATCCGCCCCGGCGCGGGCCGGGGCGGGCAGGTCGAGCGGGCTGACCCGATCATCGTTCGAACGATCGGCCACGCTCGTGAGAACATGGGCGGGATGCCGGAGCGTGCGGCCTTACTGGACGCCCTTGATCCGCTCGAGCATCTCGGTCCGCTGGGCCTCGTTGAGGAACGCGAGCACGCCGATGAACAGCTGCGCGGTGTCACCCTCAGACGGCTCGCCCATCGTGCGACCCATGTGGTCGTTGATCAATGACTGAATCTTGGTCTGCTGAAACTCGTTGAGCTCCAGACCTTTGGTCAGATACTGCACCGCGAACCGCTCGCTCGCCAGGGCACGCTCGGCGGCTAACTCGACCTCCTTGCCGATCTGGTCGCGCCGGGCCTCGCGAACCGCCTTGCGCAGGCGCAGCCGTTCACCCTTGGCGTTCGCGGCATCGACGCGGGCCTGCCCCACCGCCTGCCAGTACTCATCGAGCAGCGCGTCAAACTCATCGCCCGTCATCTCGGGCAGCAGCGGGCGGATCTCGTCCTCCAGACTGCCGCGTTCGATCAGCGGGTAGAGCGCCTTGAGGACGCGGGCGAAGAACCAGCCCTTCTCGAGCGCCTTGCCCGAGGCCTCGACAGTCTCGGCCTGAATGAACAGCTCAAAGTTGTCGGCGATCAGCTGCTCGGCCAACCGCGCGCGCTCGGCGATCACATCCGACACCCGCCCGGCGGTCATCGGGTCGAGGTCGAGCAGGTCGAGCGCCGCCTCGGCCGGCGGCAGGCCGAGCTCCTGCAGCTGGCCGCTGTACTCGTACGCGACCAGCGTGTGCGGCTCGGCCGGCTCGACGCTCGGGCCGGCCAGCCGCGTTGGCCGGCTCGGCCGGTCGTTCCGGCGATGTCTGTTCTGCAGCGGGGGTGGTCTGGCCGTCGGCCTGCGCTTGGGCGCTGGCGGCGAACATCGTTGCGTGGAGCAGCACGATGCCTATGGCGAGCGGGAGCTTGGTCATGGCGGCGATTCTCCTGGGTCCTGTGCCCCGGTGGTGGCGGTCTCGGTGTCTCCAAACTGATTGGTCGGCTCTCACGGGGGATTTCGCCGGTTTGCATGCCGATCTGGCAGCCGGGAAAGAAAGCGGCCCGAACCGGCTCAGAACACCGCCCCGGAACACCGTCAAGATACCGCCCCCCCTGCAAAACGGACTACCCTTTCTGCATGACGACATCGATCGACCGTTCCGGGCTGGCCGCGAAAATCGCTGAGGTCGCGCTGCTGCGCGGCGAGTTCACGCTCCGTTCGGGACGCACCAGCAGCTATTACCTCGACAAGTACCTCTTCAGCACCCGTCCCGAGCTGCTGCGCGAGCTTGGGGTGCTCTTTGCCGAGCGGGTCGAGCAGATCGCGGCCGCGGACGGCGCGCGCCGATCGCCCGCCTCGCCGGTGCCGAACTCGGCGGCATCCCGCTGGTGGCGGTCGCGAGCCTCGAGACGGGGCTGCCCTCGCTGTTTGTGCGCAACGCCAAGAAGGGCTACGGCACCGCCAAGCAGCTCGAAGGTGTGCTCAACCAGGGCGACCGGGTCGTCTTCGTCGAGGACGTCGCAACATCCGGCGGTCAGGCGCTCGAGGCGATCAACGTGCTGCGTGAGGCCGGGGCGGACGTGCGGGCGATCATTTGCACGATCGACCGGCAGGAGGGGCGCCCGCGAGAACATCGAGGCCGCGGGCGTGCGGTTCGAGGCGCTGTTTACCAAGGCCGATCTCGGGATCAACGAGTAGCGATCAGACGCACCCGGCCGCCCAGACATTCAGGAACGCCAGCACGTCGAGCGTGTTGATGACGCCGTCGTCGTTGTAGTCGGCGCGGGGGTCGTCGTTGGTCCAGGCGTTGAGGAACGCCAGGACGTCGAGTGTGTTGGCGATGCCGTCGTTGTTGAAATCGGCCGGGCAGTCCTGCCCCGCGACCATCCGCAGCCGCACGCGGCGGCCCTCGGTCAGCGCGCCAGCGGGATGACCCCACCGTCCGCCGAATAGGCCGCCCAGTCGAGCAGACCGTCAAAGACGGGCGTGTTGGCGTTGTTGTCGGTGTCGCTGAAGTCGATCAGCGCCGTCCAGTCGCCCGAGAGGCCGGAGAGCGCGTACCCGTCGGTGCAGCACGTGCTCCACGCCTGCTCCGCGGTGAAGACCGAGTCTCCCGGCTCGCCGATGTACGGCCCTTCCTCGATATTCTCCGGATCGTCCTCGACGGTCCGCACCAGGCCGTCCGGATCGTTGAGCACCTCGACGCGCGTCTCGGCGCGGCCGCCGTCGGGGTCGTCGGGGAACGCCCGGTCGTGGACCACCACCAGCGTCAGGCCATCGGTGGTCTCGGCCAGCAGCAGGTGCGAGCGGTCGGCCTCGGGGTTGAGGATCAGGCCGTTCCACGAATCACCCTCCGGCACGTTGTAGGCATACAGCGACGCGGCCGAGGCGTTGTAGGGATAGGCGAGCAGGTTGCCGAGGATGTTGCTGTTGAAGTCCCCTACGCCGGGTGCCGATTCCTGCGCGAGTTCGACGAGCGCGCCGCAGTCCTGACCCTCACACGGTCGGGTAAAGGACAGAAAGTCCACGGCGTAGCCGACACCGTTCCCCGCCGGAGCGTCAACGACGACGCGGTCGATCGCGTTGCCGGCGACGAAGAACTGCGTGGAGCGCGCATTGCCCGTGCCCTGATCGCCCGCCGACTTGGTCTCGCTGGCGACCTCGACGCCGTTTTCGAAGGCCCGGACCGTGAAGACGTCCGAGCCATCGATATCGACGATGTAGAGCCGCACACTCGTGACGGGCGGGTCGAACTCGATCACGATGTCGTCGTCCGACGTGGTGTAGTCGCCGCCGACCGCCGGGTCGGTCAGGCCGGCGATGCCGTCGGCCATGGGGTTGTCGTTCCCGCTCCCGCCGAACGCCCGCAGCGGAGAGCCCTCCTCGGCGATGATCGGAAGGGCGTTCGCGTCGTTGAGCATCGAAAACACCACACCCGACGGGATGTACTGCAGGTCGATCTCGGTGTCCTCAGCGAAGCCCTCGAAGTCAACGACGAACAGCCGCTGCCCCTGGCCCCGGGCCGCGCCGGACATCAAGAGCACCGACAGAACGGCAATCAGCAGACGCGGCATGAGAAGACTCCTCCAAAGAGCGCGATACCTCGCCGGAGCATACGCGGAGGCCTCAACCCCTCCAAGACATTGTGAGTCGTGCGCGACGGGCCGTGAGCCACCGCGTCAATCTGGGAAACTTGTGCCCGCGGGTCGAGCCCCGCCGTCCGGCTAGAACACCCAGAACATGACGAACGCGAGCAGCACCAGCACCGTCGTCGCGATCGCCCACACCGGCATGCCGCCGGACTCGGCCTCACGCGGCAGGCCACAGTGCGGGCAGACCTCCGCCTGGTCGTAGTACTCCTCGCCGCAGTGCGGGCACGGCATGAACTCGCTGCCGAACTGGTCAAGGTCGGAGGCGGAGGGGCCGTCGGGGTCGAGGCCTTCGTCGAAATCGGGGGTCTGTTGCATCGCGGGGGAGGGTAGGAGGCACGCACGCGGCAGGCGTGAGGCACGCATCCGGCGTCAGTGCAGCAGCTCCAAGGCGGACCGGATGAGCCACGGCAGGATGAGCCCCGCACAACACATCCACACGATGATCCTCGTCCGGCGGCGAGCGGTGCGGCACTGGGCGATGACACCCCGCCGGCGCTGCCCCTTCCGCAGAGTCAACAGCGTCGAGACCGAGTATGCGGCGATCGGCACGTACACACACAAGTACGGCAGCCAGATACTCGCGGTGCCGAACGTGCCAAAGACGAGCAGATAGTAAAGATACTGCAGCACCGTCGGTGCAGCGAGGACGACACCGAGCACCGCGACCCACCTGGCGATCCGGACAACCTGCCCCGCGTCGGCACCGTCGTCGAGCCGCAGCCTCACCCGCCACCCGCACTCCGGGCACGTCGCGCTTCTGAGCCCGGCCAGCGAGTAGCCGCACTCCGGGCACGCCGCGGCACCATCGCCGAGCAACGCGAGCACGTGCTCGAACGAGTCCCCTCCGGGTGCATCCGGTGCCGAAGCAGAATCCTGTGGTGTCGCACCATGCATCGCCGATAGGCTACCACCCATGCGGCACAACCGTACCTCCAATCTCTGCCTGTGCACCCTCATCGCCGCGACTCTCGGCGGGTGCGCCGCCCAATCAGCGAAGCACTCGCCGGCAGCGCGCGCGCAAGACCCGCTGCCGCGAAGCGCCGCCACCACCCCCCCACCGCTGCCGGCCGCACCCCGAACGTGGGAGCGCATCGGCACCTCAACGCAGGGCCGCCCGATCGAGGCCACCACGATCGGCATGGGCGGCACGGGCGGGACGGTCGCGCCGCGTGTGCTGCTGGTCGGCGGCATCCACGGTGATGAGCCCGAGGGCGGGCGAACGATCGACGCGGTCGAGGCCTACCTGCGCACGCTGCGTCCGGGCGCGACGGTGCGCATCGTGCGCGATGCCAACCCCGACGGCACGGCCGCGAGATCACGCCACAGCCGCCACCGACATCGACCTCAACCGCAACTGGCCCGCGGCCAACTTCCGCCCCGGCTCGTCCCGCGGCCCGGCCCCGCTCAGCGAGCCCGAGACCAGAGCGGCTCCACGACGAGCTCGAACGGTTCGGCCCCGATGTGGTGCTCGTTGTTCACTCCTCATCGCGCGGGCCCTTTGTCAACTACGACGGCCCGGCGGTGGAGCTGGCGACAGTCTTCGCCTCGGCCGCAGCCGCGTCCGACACCCGCTGGCGCGTCGTGCCAGACATGGGCTACGCCACCCCCGGCTCGCTGGGGTCGTACGTCGGCATCGACCGCGGCGTGCCGATCCTGACGCTGGAGTTCGACCGCGGACACGAGTCGGACGCCGCGTGGATCGCGATGCGCGACGGTGTGCGCGCGGTGATCGAGCACGCGCAGCTGGCGCGGTAGCGCGTCAGTCAAGGAACGATTGCAGCTTCGTCTCGAACGGGAACTCGAGCAGCCGGAACTCCGTCGCGACCAGGACTCGGACCGCCCCGACCTGCGCGTCCGCCTCGAGCCGGAATGGCTCGTCAAGCTCCTCATACAACCCCTCCGATCGATCACTGCCGGCACCGAAGATCTCGTAGTGCCCGAGCACACCCCCCGAATCGTCCAGCAACTGATAACCGAGAACGAGCGGTGGCCGGTGCCGGTCGTAGCCCCGCCGATGGTCGTGGCCTTCGATGAAATGCTCGGTCAGATGAAGCGGCCTCGGGTCGAGCTGCGGCTCGCCCCCGGTGTTGCTGACAAACGTCCACAGGTTGATGTGCCCGCTCCGCCCGTCCTGCGCGAAGCTGCGCAGCGCGACGTAGGCACCGTCGGCGATCTTCGCGAACGCCATCGGGAGTTCGGTGGTGTGAACGTCCATGACCAGCTCTCGGACCTGCGCAAGCTCGATCACCTCCGCAGCGCCCTTCACCGTGACCGTTTCGGCCGCGGCCTCGGGAAGCCCGTCGAGATGTCCACTCCCCTGCAGCCGCAGCGGCGGCGTGGCCGCGAAGTGAAAGTACGGCCAACGCTCCGGATCGTCCGCGTGTGGTCTTGCCCCGCCGCGGTCGAAGTTGATCGGCGCGCCAGCGGCATCGTGCAGCGAATCTATCCGGAACCAACTCGAGGTCATCGTGTAGGGCACCTCGTCGACGAGGCGGGTGACAGGCCCGCCGAGACTGATCGAGAGCGCACCGTCGATGTGCCGAGAGTGGCGCAACGAGGCGGACAGAATGTCTACCCGATACGCCGCCGGCGCCGTGTCTTCGTCCATCGCCACCGGAGGATCCACGGCTGCGGGCAGATCCTCGTCGCGATCCGCCCCGCATCCCCCGGCAGCGAGAGCCGAGAGGACGACGACCAGCGACGCGTGCACACTCGACGATGTGGTGCGGTGCGGCATGAAGAATCCACCAGGGTGCGGACCGGATGGTCGGACCTGCACATCAGCGTAACGCCTCTCACCACGCGCGCCCCGAATCGCCGCCCCCACACATGGTCCGATAGCCGAATTCCTTGCACTGCACCGGGAAGTCGTTGCTGCGACATGTGTTGAAGCACGGGTGCGCTCACAGCACGAGTCCAGATTCCAATTGCACACCAATCACTCGCATGTGCTGCGGCACGCAACTGTGTCGCAAAGCCCTCGGCGTTCCGATCCAGTGTCCTGATCCGGACACCGCCGCGAGATCCCGCCACTGCGCCACCAATATCGACCTCCATCGCGACAGGCCCGCGACCGGATTTCGGCCGGGGTCTTCGCGCAGCCCGGCGGCAGAGTTGACGACGGTCTTCGCCTCGGTCGCAGCCGCGTGGATCGCGATGCGCGACGGTGTGCGCACTGTGATCGAGCACGCGCGGATGGCGCGGTAGACTCGCGGCGTGCGAACCCCCCCACCACTCCTGCGGCAGACCGCGTACCTCTTCCTGCTCTGGACGGTCTGGGCGTCGTCGTCGTTCGCCCGGCAACCCAACATCATCCTGATCGTCGCCGACGACCTCGGCTGGAGTGATATCGCGTGCTTCGGCAGCGAGTTCCACCGGACGTCGCGGCTGGACGACCTCGCCCGGCGCGGCGTGCGGTTCACCAACGCCTACGCCAACGCGCCAAACTGTGCGCCGAGCCGCGCGTGCCTGATGACCGGCCTCTACCCGCCGCGGCACGGCGTCTACACCGTCGGTTCCTCTGCGCGGGGCAAGGCCGCGAACCGAAAGCTCGTCCCCACTCCCAACCGCACCGATCTCGACGAGGAGTGTGTCACCCTCGCGGAGGTTCTGCAGCGGGCGGGCTACGCCACCGCGACCGTCGGCAAGTGGCACCTCGGCGAAGACCCGGCCCGACACGGCTTCGATGTCAACGTCGGCGGGTTCGCGGCCGGCCACCCGAAGAGCTACTTCAGCCCGTACCAGAACCCCGCACTGCCGGACGGCGACGATGGCGAGTACCTCACCGACCGGCTCACCGACGAGGCGATCGGGTTCATCGAGCAAAGTCGCGACGGGCCGTTCTTTCTGTATCTCCCCTACTACACGGTCCACACACCGATCCAGGGCCGGCCGGAGATGGTCGAGGAGCAGCGAACGCGAGCCAGGCGAGATGCGCGCATCAAACCCGCATACGCCGCGATGGTCGAGCGGCTGGACTTCTCCGTCGGGCGCGTGCTCGACGCGCTCGATCGACTGGAACTGGCCGACACCACCACGGTGGTCTTCCTGTCCGATAACGGCGGGCACGGCCTCTACACCGACAACGCGCCGCTGCGGGGCAGCAAGGGAATGCTGTACGAGGGCGGGATCCGCGTGCCGCTGATCGTCGCGGGGCCGGGTGTGTCACGCATCGGCGAAGTAGAGGACACCCCCGTCATCGGCACGGACCTCTTCCCCACGATCACGGAGATTGCGGGCGTGTCGGGATGGATGGATCTCTCACTCGACGGCCGCAGCCTGGTGCCGTTGCTCGATCGTGATGCAGCGCCCGCCGTGCACAGTGCGCGCGCGCACTCGTGGGAACAACGCCCGCTGTTCTGGCACTTCCCGGCCTATCTCGAGGCATACCGCCCGAGCGACGGTCACTGGCGCACGACGCCCGCAGCCGCCGTGCGGATCGGTCGCTACAAACTCATCGAGTTCTTCGAGGATGGGCGGCAGGAGCTGTACGACCTCTCGAGCGATCCGGGAGAATTACAGGACCTTGCCGCGTCCATGCCCGAGCGCGTCGCGCAGCTCTCCGAAGCGATGCGCGCCTGGCGGGAAGAAACAGACGCACCGGTCCCGCACGAACGCGAGCCCGGGTTTGTCACGGAGTAGGTGAAAGGACCGGCAAACCAACGCGCCCGAGCGGGCCATCGCCCGGTCCAAGCCCTCTGGTGCGCGAGCTGCTCTCGTCCGTCCGCAAGTTCAAGATTTTCTGTGCTGTCTGTTGCGCGACCACCGCGGGTGATCACCGCGATGTTGCAGACCGAAGCATCCGGTAATCGTCCGAAGTGCATCGACGCGAGGACACCGGCACCAATGCCGCGTGCTGCGCGAGATTCCGTGGAACACTTTCCGCGCCCTGCCGAACAATACGGACCGGGGCAGGAGGTCCATGGCTCGACCCTCGATCCACCAGGCGACACAACTCGCGATGCAAGGCCGAACGCGTGAATCTGTGCAGCGTTGCCGCGCTGTCCTCGCTTCGCAGCCGGGCAATGTTGGTGCTGCGCGGTTGCTCGGAGAACTGCTCCGCAAACTCGGCCAACACGAGGAGTCCGTCCGGACACTGGTCGCGCTCCACCGGTCGCGCCCGCACGATGCGCGGGTCGCGTCCGAGCTCGGGGCCAGCCTGGTCGCGGCGCAGCAGGCCACCCAAGCCATTCCCCTGCTCAAACGCGCTGTCGATGTCTTCCCCGACGATCCGGCGCACCGCGTCTGGCTCGGCAGAGCGATGATGCAGATGTTCCGGCCCTCCGGCGCGATCGCCGCGTTCGAGGAGGCCCGACGGCTCGACCCCGAAGACACCGAGATCAGCCTGCTGCTGGCCTCGGCGCACCTCTCCGCCGGTCAGGCCCTGCTCGCGCGGCCGATCCTCGAACAGCTCGCCCGCGACGAGCCGGAAGACCCCTCGGTCCAGACCGCCCTCGCCCAGGCCCTCGAGCAACTCTCCTGCCTCACCGAGGCCCGGGCCGCGTACCGACGCGCCGGGCGCGCCGACCACGACGGGCTCGCGGCCGCCGGCCTAGTTCGGTGTTTGCTCGCCGAGGGACACATCGACGAGGCCGCCGACGCCGCCCGGGACGCGTTCGACACCGGCCCCACGCCGCACACCACGCTCGCCCTCGCGCGGGTCCTGCTCGCGCGCCGGGCCCCCGACGAGGCGTGCGCGATCCTCGAACCCGCACTGGCAGAGTCAGCCCGCGCCCGGACCGCTCGGGATCGGGCTGTGGTTTGCCCTCGGCGAGGCGCGCGAACAACTCGGCGACTACCCCGGCGCCTTCGAGGCGTTCAGCAGGGGCAACGCCCTCTACCCGGCCGGATACAACCCGGACCGCGAGGCGACCCGCCACGCGGCCTGGATCGACGCGGCCTACCCGGCGCTCCTGGCACACCCCGAGCCCGTCGGGCGCCGACGCGACCGGCATCGTGTTCATCGTCGGCATGCCCCGGTCCGGAACCACACTGATCGAGCAGGTGCTCGACGCCCACCCCGACGCCCACGGGTGCGGCGAGCTGGCGACGCTCGGCGCCCTGCTCCGCTCCGTCTGCGAGGACGCCGAGCGGGACTACCCCATTGGGCTGGCCGAGGCGAGCGCCGACCGGCTCACCAGTGCCGCGGCCGAGTACGTCGAGAGCGTCCGCGCGCGCGCGCCGGACGCGTCCTGCTGGATCGACAAAATGCCCCACAACTTCGAGCGCCTCGGCGCGATCGACGCGCTCTTCCCCGGGGCCCGCGTGATCCACTGCACACGGCACCCGCTCGATACCTGTCTGTCGTGCTTTGCCACCCAGCTCTCACCACGCCACGACTACGCGACCGACCTGGAACACCTCGGCAGGGCCTACGCGGGCTATTCGCGGCTCATGCTCGCGCTCAGCGATCGCGTGACAATTCCCATGCAGGAAGTCCGCTACGAGGACGTCGTCGCCGATCTGGAGGGCCAGGCCAGAAAGCTGGTCGAGTTCGCCGGCCTCCCCTGGCACGACGCCTGCGCCGAGCCCTGGAACAACACGCGGGCGGTCTCGACCGCCAGCGTCGAGCAGGTGCGTCGGCCGGTCTACACCTCGTCGGTCCGCCGGTTCGAACGCTACCAGAACCACATCGGCCCGCTGATCGACGTGCTGCGGGCCGAAGGTGTGGAGTTCGCCTAGCCCTGTGGCGGCCGCGCATGCCGAGACGGCCCCGCGCGAATCGCGGCCGGGTATCAGAGCGCATCAAAGAAGACCACAACCACGAAGGTCATCGCGAACAGCAGGAACGGGAGCGACAGAGCCAGGGACACCAGTCCCGACCGGACCGGCACGCTCAACGCAGCCATCCGCCGCTTGCCGCGGGTCCACCAGACCAGCGCCAACAGGGCGACCGCCGCGCTGGGGAGGAATCGAAACACGGCGGTGCTCCCAAACATCAGCGCCACAGGGAGCACGCCCCAATGAAACCCGACCGCCGCTGCGACACCCACAAGGCCGACGGTGTACCAGCGCGGCGCGGGCTGCTCCCGACGGAGTGTCAGTTCAAGCTCGTGACCGCACTCCGGGCAGACGCTCGTGGCGATCCCGAGCAGGCTGTACCCACACCCCGGGCACGGCTCATCGTGCTCGGCGAGGAATGCCCGCAACACGGCTTCGCGGCTGGAGTTGTCGCCCGTCATCGCCGACAGTCTACCGATCGACCCCCCCACCGCCGCCCCTACACTGCCCTCCTATGTCCAAAGCCACGCTCCAGCACGTTCACCAGCTCGCCTCGTCGGGCAAGCTCATCGAGGCCGACCGGGCCTGCCGGCAGATCCTCCAGCTCAACCCCGGCAACATGGCCGCGGCACGGGTGCTGGGGCAGATCACCCGCCGCACCGCCCGCGCCGACGAGAGCGTGAAGATTTTCCAACAACTGCGAGCGGCCCGGCCGAACGACATCCAGCTGATCGGCGAGCTGGGCGCGAGCCTGACCGCGGCCGAACAGCCCCAGCTGGCCCTGTCGCTCCTGATCGACGCGGTCGAGAAGATGCCGACGGCGGTGCAGTGGAAGGTCTGGCTGGGCAAGTGCTACCTCAAGCTCTTCAAGACCGTCGCCGCGATCAAGGTGCTCAAGCAGGCCCGGGAGGACGCCCCCGACGACCCGGACGTGATGTACCACCTGGGCAACGCCTACCTGACCGCGGGCCAGCCCGCCCACGGCGAGCCCCTCGTCCTGGAGTTCCTCAAGCGGCGCCCGGACGCCGTGCACGGCAAGGTGACGCTCGCGAACATCTACGAGCACGAGCAGCGGCTCGACGAGGCGGTCGCGATCTGCAAGGAGATCATCGCCAAGGACCCCAACATGGACTCGGCGCTGGCCACGCTCGCGCGGTGTCTGCGTGCCGAGGGCAAGTACGACGAGGCCATCAAGATCCTGCAGCCGATGATCGACGCCGAGCTCTCGTCCAAGAGCGCCCTGGCGCTCGCTCCCGTCTATCTGGCGCTCAAGCGGTTCGAAGAATGCAAGGTCATGTTCGAGAAGGTGCTCTCTCAGGAGCACCTGCCCAACCCGGTAAAGTCGTCGCTGACCTTCGGTCTCGCGCAGTGCTACCAGGGGCTCAAGGACTACGACGCCGCGTTCCGGGCGTTCAAGCGCGGCAACGAGTTCTTCCCCAAGACCTTCAACCGCGAGCACCGGCTGACGCTCTACCAGGAGATCCGCGCGGCGTTCACGCCGGACATCCTCAAGAACGGCCCGCGCGCGCAGGTCGACGGCAGCAAGTGCATCTTCATCATCGGCATGCCCCGCTCGGGCACGTCGCTGACCGAGCAGATCCTCGACGTGCACCCCAAGGTGCACGGCGCCGGCGAGATCGTGGAGGTGCCCTTCATCCTCGCCGACATCTGCAAGGAGCTCAACGGCCCCGCGCCCCGCGTGACCAAGGACGCGCCCGAGGAGGTCCTGACCCGCGCCGGCCGGCGCTACCTCGACCACATCGAGGGCCTCGCGCCCGAGGGCACCGAGTACGTCGTCGACAAGCTCCCCCACAACTTCGAGACCCTCGGCCTCATCCAGCGCATCCTGCCCGGGGCCAAGATCATCAGCTGCAAGCGCAACCCTATCGACAACTGCATCTCGTGCTACTTCACGCAACTCTCGGCGTGGCACAGCTACTCCAACGACCTGTCCCACCTCGGCTGGACCTACGGCCAGTACGAGAAGCTCCTCGCCTACTGGAAGAACACCTGCGGCATCGAGATGATCGACGTCCAGTACGAGGACGTCGTCGCCGACACCGAGAAGGAGGCCCGGCGGATCATCGCCTCCCTCGGGCTGGAGTGGGACCCCCGCTGCCTCAAGTTCTACGAGACCGAACGCCGCGTGACGACCTCCAGCGTGGACCAGGTCCGGCAGCCGATCTACACGTCGTCGGTCGCGCGTTGGAAACGGTTCGGCGACCACGTGACCCCGCTCATCGAATCCCTCAAGGCCGCGGGCGTTGAGCTCGCGGACGTGTGACCAATGGCCCAAGTCGCCGACCCGCGTATTAAACAGATCATGATGATGCTCGGCCAGGGCGACCTGCAGGGCGCCGAGGGCGCTCTGCACCACCGTGCTCGCCGAGCAACCCAACATGCCGCAGGCGAGGTTCGCCCTCGCGGCTGATCGATCGGCAGAGCTCCCGCATCGATCGCGCGATCGCCACCCTCGAGGCCCTGCACGCCGAGATGCCCGAGCACAAGGCGATCCGCGCCGAGCTGGCCAGCACACGGGTGCTCGGAGGCCAGTCCGAAAGAGCGATGCCCGCGCTGCAGGAGATCGCCGCCGAAGCGCCCGACCAGCCCTTCGCCCACTACTGGCTGGGGCAGGCCTACCTCCGCAACTACCAGGGCGCCGACGCCGTCCGCTGCTTCGAACGCGTCAGAGAGATCTCGCCGGAGGACCGCAACGTGCTGCAGCCGCTCGCCGCGGCCAATCTCGCCGTCGGCCGCGCCGCCCAGGCCGAAGAGATCCTCCGCGACCTGCTCACGACCAACCCCAATCACGTCGAGGGGCTCAACTCACTCGCCGCGGCACTCGAGCACCAGAACCGGCTCTCCGAGTCCGGCGAGTACTACCGTCGCGTGCTCGAGGTCGCGCCCGACAACGGCCGGGCGATCTCCGGCCTCGCCCGCGTGCTGCAGACCGAGGGCAAACGCGACGAGGCCCGCGAGATGCTCCGCGAGCGCTTCAGCACCGGCGAGCCCCACCCGGTGGTGATCTCCACGTTTGCCGGCCTCTGCGAGACCAGCGACGACCGGCAGACCTGCCTGCGCGCCACCCACGCCGCGCTCGAGCACCCGCAGCTGACCGCCCAGGACCGGGCCGCGCTGTACTTCGCCGCGGCCCGGCTGCTCGACGCCGAGGGCGACCACGACCAGGCCTTCGAGTTCTACGCCAAGGGCAACAGCGCCTCGCCGATGCTCTACATCCCGATGGAGAAAGAGAACTTCACCGACGATGTCATCGCGACCCTGACCGCCGAGAAGATCCGGTCGCTCCCCCGGGCCATGGAGTCGTCCTCCAGACCGATCTTCATCGTGGGCATGCCCCGCTCGGGGACGACGCTCATCGAGCAGATCCTCGCGGCCCACCCGCAGGTGCACGCCGCGGGCGAGCTGCAGGAACTCCGCCGCATCTGGCGCGAACTCGTGATCGACGTCGGGCAGGGCTCGATCGTGAGGTTCCCGCAGATCACGCAGTCCCACGTGGACCACGCCGCCCGCCGCTACCTCGCGCATCTCGAGTCGATCGACGCCGATGCGCCCCGCGTCACCGACAAGATGCCGCACAACTACGAGCAGCTCGGTCTGATCAATCTGCTCTTCCCCGACGCCCACATCATCCACTGCCGGCGGAGCCCACTGGACACGTGCGTCTCGTGCTTCACGATCCAGCTCGGCCCGGCGCACTCGTTCAGCAACGACCTGACGACGCTCGGGCACGCCTACGGCCAGTACGAACGGCTCATGGCGCACTGGCGCACCGCCCTCGACATGCCGATGCTCGAGGTCGTGTACGAGAACGTCGTCGAGGACATGGAAGCGATGGCCCGCAAGGTCGTCGAGTTTGTCGGCCTCCCCTGGGACGACGCCTGCCTGCGCTTCTACGAGGCCGAGCGCGCAGTGACCACCGCCAGCGTTGATCAGGTCCGCAAGCCGATCTACAACTCGTCGGTCGGGCGCTGGAAGCGGTACGCGGGCCACCTCGGGCCGTTGCGCGAGGCACTCAACAACGCGGGGGTCGAGCTCCCCGAGTCCGACCGATCCTGACGAGGCACGCCGGCGAGGTGCACCACGCACCCGCCGCGGCAACCTGAGAGACCCACCATGGCAGAACAGCAGACGCTCATTCAACAGGCCTTCGAGCTGCACAAGGCCGGTGACCGCGAGGCCGCGGAGGCCGCCTGCGTCGAGTACCTCGAGTCGGACCCCAACAACATCCCCGCGATGCGGCTCCTGGGCACGATCGCCCGCGAGACCGATCGCCCGGAGAAGGCAATCGAGGCGGCTCGGCTACGCGCTGCAGCTCGACCCGAACAACCCGTACGTCGCCGGCGAGCTGGCCGCGAGCCTCGTCCTCGCCGGACGCTACTCCGAGTCCACCCCGCTGCTCGAGGCCCTGGTCACGCAACTGCCCGACCACGCCATCTCGCACTTCTGGCTGGGCCGCTCCTACCTCGGGCAGCTGCTCGGTCCCAAGGCGGCCAAGTGCTTCCGGCGGTCCTACGAGCTTGCGCCCAACAACGACGCGATCCTGCACATGATCGGCGTGGCGCTCCTGGCCGGCGGCCGCGGACGCGAGGCCGAGCCCTGGCTCCGCGAGTTCGCCAAGAAGTTCCCTGACTCAGCCCGCGCGCTCCACGACCTCTCGGTCAGTCTGCAGCAGCAACTCCGGTCCGACGAGGCCGCCGGGCTCTGCAAGCGGGCGATCGAGCTCGAGCCCGACTTCGCCCCGGCGATCGCGTCGCTGGCGCGCTACTACCGCAGCTACAACCGCTACGACGAGGCGCTCGAGCTGGTGACCGAGGCGATGGAACGGCTCGGGCCGCAGCCGGCGCTCGCCGAGATCTACTCCCGGCTCTGCGACCGTGAGGGCAAGGCCGAAGAAGGCGCGCGAGTCATCCGCGAGCTGCTCGCCGCGGACGAGGGCAAGGCGGGCAACGCCGCGGTCGGGCTCAAGTTCGGTCTCGGCCGGCTCGAGGAGCGGGCCGGCCGCTACGACGAGGCGTGGGAGGCGTTCCATTCGGCCAACCTCACGATCCCGTCCGTCTACGGCTTCCAGCAGCAGGAGCTGCTCTTCAACGAGATCAAGAACACCTTCAACGCGTGGTCGCTCGCCTCGCTACCCAAGGCCACGATCCCGACCGACAAGCCCGTGTTCGTCGTCGGCATGCCGCGGTCGGGCACGTCGCTGGTCGAGCAGGTGCTCAGCTCCCACCCCGACTGCTACGGGGCGGGCGAGCTGCTGACGCTCTCGCAGATCGCCGTGGAGATGGGCCACCGTCTCGGCGGGCGCTGGCCGACGGCGTTGGCCAACCTCACGCCCGAGGTCGCCAACGAATTCTCCGGGCGGTACCTCGATCACATCAACACGCTCGCGCCCGACGCCAAGCGCGTCGTGGACAAGCTGCCGCACAACTTCAAGTACATCGGGCTGATGAGCGTGCTCTTCCCCGGCGCGCGGGTCATCCACTGCATCCGCAACCCATTGGACGTGTGCGTGTCCAACTACGGCACGCAGCTCTCGCCCATCCACACCTGGCGCCCCCGCCTCGAGACGCTCGCCCACGCCTACAACCAGTACCGCTCGGTCATGGAGCACTGGCGGAGCGAGGCGACCATCCCGATCCTCGACGTGGTCTACGAGGACACCATTGCCGACGTCGAGAAGCAGGCGCGGCGGATCGTGGACTTTGTCGGGCTGCCGTGGGACGAGCAGTGCCTCAAGTTCTACGAGCACTCGCGCGCCGTCAGGACCGCCAGCACCGACCAGGTGCGCCAGCCGATCTACCAGAGCTCCAAGGAACGGTGGCGCAGGTACGAGAAGCACCTCGGCCCGCTCATCGAGGGACTCAAGAAGGGCGGCACGAACATCGAGAGGCCGTTCGCTGTCGAGCGGATCTAGCCGCGGCGTCAGTCCGGCCGGCGCACGACCTTGACGGTGATCTTGTTGATGGTGCCCGGCGAACACCCCGCCAGCATCCGCTGCCCGCCGCTGCGCAGCCAGCGCTGCACCAGATAGCGGCTCGACGCGTCGGGTGCCTCGACGAGCAGCACCCCGCGCTGGAAGCTGCGCACGACCGTCCGGGCGCGCAGGTCGTCGGGAACGACCGTGCGCCACGCCTCGACGATGCCGCCGACCACCCGCACGCGACGCTGCAGATCAGTCCGGAGTGTCTCGATCGTCCCCGAGGCGTGGCGGTCGGGCGCCGGCCTGACCCGCAACTCCCGCAGGCGGTTGATCGACGCGGCGGCATGTTGCAGGTCGCGGTCGGGCATGGGTGCATCCTACCGCGACCAGCCGCGACAGCGGCTGCGGCTCCGGGCGATCGGCCGGGAGCCGCCGTCACACCCAACCCCCCCACTCTTCTCACCACCGGCCAACCCCCGCTACCCTTGCCGCGTGTCTACCGCGATGAAAATCCAGTCGATCGTCAAGGAGTACCCCGCCATCGGCCGCGCGGGGGTCACACGGGCGGTTGACGGCCCCTCACTCGACATCGAGCCGGGCGAACTGTTCTTTCTGCTCGGCCCGTCCGGCTGCGGCAAGACGACGCTGCTCCGCATGATCGCCGGATTCATCGACCCGACCGCCGGCTCGATCTACTTCAATGGCCGCGACGTCACCCACACCCCGCCCAACAAGCGCAACACCGGGATGGTCTTCCAGAGCTACGCCCTCTGGCCCCACATGACCGTCGCCCAGAACGTCGGCTTCGGCCTCGACGTGCGGAAGGTCTCGGGCCAGGAGAAGGCCCGGAGGATCGCCGAAGCGCTCGAGCAGGTCCAGATGACCGGGTACGAGGGCCGCAAGCCCACCCAGCTCTCCGGAGGGCAGCAGCAGCGGGTGGCCCTGGCCCGGGCGCTGGTGGTCCGCCCGGACGTGCTGCTGCTGGATGAACCCCTCTCAAACCTCGACGCCAAGCTGCGGCTGGAGCTGCGGTCGCAGATCCGCCAAGTATGCAAAGACTCGGGGCTCACCACGGTCTACGTCACGCACGATCAGAAAGAAGCCCTGAGCATGGCCGACCGGGTCGCGATCATGCGCGAGGGCCGCGTCTGCCAGATCGGGACCCCCCGGGAGCTGTACCGGCGGCCCAATTCGCGGTTTGTCGCGGCCTTTCTGGGCGAGGCGGACTTCCTGCAAGCGACAGTGGCCGAGGTCGGCGGCGGGGTGCTCCGGCTGCAGACGCCCGGCGGACCGCTCGTTGCCGACACCGGCGCCGCGACCGGCGGCACCCCCCCCACCACCGGCCAGGCCGTCACGGTCTGCGTGCGTCCGGAGTGCTGGCGGGTGGTCGGCGCGGACGCGCCGGGATCGCTCCGGGCCAAGCTGCTCTCCACGACCTATCTCGGCGAGATCGCGCAGTACGTCCTCGAGCTCGACTCGGGCCAACGCGTCCACGCCGCCGTCCTTAACCCAGCACTAACACCTGCCCACAACCCGGGAGACTCGGTGGGGATGGCGGTTGAGCCGCGGGATGTCATCGTGCTGGATGGGCACGAGACAGCCTAAGTATACCTATCAGAATGCAAACAGTGATTATGCCGCGTCCGACGCGTCCGTTGCCGCACGAGGCACGTTGATGACGAACGCGGCACCCCGGGCGGTGCCGGGCTCGATGGTGATCGTCCCACCCGCGGCCTCGATCAGCCGGCGGCAGATCGCCAGGCCGAGGCCGTGGCCCTGTGGATCCGAAGAGCCTGACCTCTGGAACGGCTGAAAGAGCCCGGCCCGTGTCAGGTCGTCGATCCCGGGTCCGTCGTCGCGGATGGTCAGACCGACCATCGGAGGGGGCGGTCCGGGTGTGTTCCACGTGGAACACGCACCGGCCTCGGAATCGGCGGCTGTGACCTCGATGACCCCCCCACCCTTGCCGATCGCGCGGCAGGAGTTCAGCAGGAGGTTTAGCAGCACGTGCTCGAGATCGGTCTGCGGGATCGCGAGACTGACCGTGTCGGGGATGCCGGCCCGGAGTTCGATGCCCGCCGCATCCAGCGGCTGGGGCAGGCAGGCCAGTGCACCCTGCAGGGCGGCAGCGGGGGAGCAAGTCTCGGTCGAACCCGCATCGCGGTCCCGACCGGCGAGCCTGAGCACGGAGGAAGCGATGCGGGAGGCCCGCTCCACCCCGATCGCTGCCCTCTCCAGCGCCCGCTGGCACAGGTCGCGGTCCTCAGGAGACTCTAGCGCGACCCGGGCGTAGCTCAGGACCGGGGTCAGGATGTTGTTGAACTCGTGGGCGATCGCGCCGGTGAGCAGACCGAGCGTCTCGAGCTGAGATATCGACTCAAGCTCGTCGCGGGTCCGTTTGACCTGGTCCTCGAGCGAATCGATGCTGGCGAGCATCTGGTCAGCCTGCGGATTGACAGGTTTGGTGCGTGGGCCCTTGGACATCCGGCGGTTTCTCCGCTGGAGCTATCGGGCGAGCGCGGCCGTCACTTGTCCGCAATCGGACATCGGGCCTCGAATGAGTGATCCCGCGCAGCGCGGCCGCTAGTCGGGCTCGCGATGGCTGACCCAGGCGTCCGCGGGCTCGGAGATCGCGTCAGGCCCGCCGGCCAGCAGCCAGGCGAGCAGTGGGGCGGGGACGAAGTTGGCCTCCGGCAGCACGGCCACCTCACACCACTCGAAAGCGAGATCCGATTCCAGGCTCGTGACGGTCTCCGGCCACGCCCCCCCGCTGTGTTCCACGTGAAACACGACATTCCACTCGTGTCGGGGCTTGCCTTGCTGGGTGAAGATGTGCTCGTTGGCCAGGAGGAAGGCGCCGACGCGGACGCTGAGGCCGCACTCTTCGGTGAACTCGCGGGCGAGCGCTTCCGCAGCCGTCTCTCCGGGATCGACGTGGCCGCCCGGGAGGTAGGCCAGGTCGTGCTCGATATTCCTGCAGAGCAGGACGCGGCCATCGCGGACGGCGAGGCCTCGGGCGATGCACTCGATCTTCTTGGGTGCGCGGCTGGGCAAGGGAGAAACTCCGTTGGCTGGTGGTCCGGGGTGTTCGGATGCAGTTGATCGTGTTATAACACCGCTCCTGTCCGTCGGCACTTTGAAGGATTCATCCATGGCGAAACCGACCCCCAAGCCGCGCCGCCTCGGCCGCGGGCTCAGCAGCCTCATCCAGCCCACAGAGCCAGTCCGGGTGGATGCGGACCAAACAAATACAAAACAAACAACCTCTTCAGGGGACCCGACGGATCCGGCTTCGGGTGCGGCATCGGGCGGGGCGGGAGCGGCGGTGGGGGAGTCGGGCGGGCTCGTCCGGTGGGTTGCGGTCGGTCGGATCGAGCCGAGCCCGTTTCAGCCACGGCGGCACTTCGACGAGGGGGCGTTGGCGCAGCTCGCGGCTTCGATCACGCGGTCGGGGCTGATGCAGCCGATCATCGTCCGCCCGACGGCGGCGGGTTTCGAGCTGGTCGCCGGCGAGCCGCCGGTGGAGAGCCGCGGAGCGCGCGGGGCTCACCGAGGTGCCGGCGGTCGTCCGCGAGCTGACCGACGAGGAGGCTGCGGAATGGGCGCTGGTCGAGAACCTGCAGCGTGAGGAGCTCAACCCGATCGAGCGCGCGCACGGACTGAAGTCGTTGGCCGACCGGTTCGGTGTGAGTCACGCGGCGTTGGGCGAGCGGCTGGGGCTTGATCGATCGACGGTGGCGAACCTGATCCGGTTGACCGAACTGGAGAGTGAGATTCAGGAGCACGTCGCTTCGGGGACGATGACGATGGGTCATGCACGGGCGTTGCTCGGTGTTCCGACTTCCGGCGCGCGGCTTGACCTGGCCAAGCGCGCGATCGCGGGGGCGTGGTCGGTGCGCCAGATCGAAGAGGCAGTGCGTAAAACAACGCACCAGGAAGCGACGGTTCCGGCGACGACGAAGGGTGAATTGCCCAATCAGCGGGCGGCGGTGATCGCCGATCTCGAGCGACGACTCAGTGCGCATCTTGGGACGAAGGCCACCGTGACGATGCGGGGCCGCGGCAACCGCGGTCGCCTGGTCATCGAGTTTTACAGCCTGGAAGAGTTTGAAGGCCTGATGGATCGCGTCGGCCTCACAGATGAGTCCATGGGGTAAAACGCACAATCTACCGGAACGTTACGGTCCCTTGGTTGGTTGCATTACGGTGCGCGTTACGCTCAATGCGCTGTGATGCGGCGCGGGTGATTTGATTCTCCGCAGCAATGTGTCCATAATCCCTCAGACATGTCATTTGCTCATGGGGGGAAGTCTGTTGCCCCCCTTTGTTTTTAGGGGCGACAGCAACCTTGGAATCGAAAGTCACTGAGAGGACCGTTCATGGCAAAGAAGGCAAAGAAGAAGACCGCGAAGAAGTCCGCCCGGAAAGCCGGTGCCCGCAAGGTTGGTGCCCGGAAGGCCGGCGCCCGCAAGAAGGTCGCACGCAAGGCGTCTGCGCCGCGTGGCGGCGGCGGGCTGCGGGCCGCGTCGGCGGGCGAGCTGCAGGCCGAGTTGCAGCGCCGGTCGCGCGACTTGGCGATGCTGGAATCGAAGCGTGATGAGTTGCTGAGCAAGGTCGAGGGCATCGACGCGGAGATCGCGGCGATCAACGGCGCGCTCGGTGTGAGCACCACGGCCCCGCGGGGCCGGCGTTCGGCGGGTCGCGCCAAGGCCGGGCGCGGGGATCCGCGTGACGCGGATGGCCGGCGGTCGTCGCCCCCGCAACGACAGCAGTCTCGAGGTCGCGCTCGCCAACACGCTCAAGGGCAAGACCATGGGTGTGAGCGAGGTCGCGGAGGCGGTGCAGCAGGCCGGTTACAAAACGACCAGCCCCAACTTCCGCACGATCGTGAACCAGACACTGATCAAGAGCGATCTGATCAAGAAGATCGGGCGCGGGCAGTACACCGCCAAGTGATCAGGTGATCAACTGATCGACAGCCGAAACAGACGCACAGCACCCCGCCGGGAATTTCGGCGGGGTGTGTGTGTTTTTTGGCCTATGGGAGTGCGCGAGAGTGGGGGCGGTTGCGCCGCGGGTCGGGCGGGTGCAGCGTCAGGACAACAAACAACCCGCCACTGTGGGCGGGTTGGAGGGGGATACGTGCTGGCCGCGTGAGCGGGGTGGATTACCAGGGCACCGGCTCGCGGGTGAGGCGGCTGGGACGGTCGGTGTAGAGGACCCGGCCGAGGTCCTGCCAGATCATGCGGCCGTTCTCGTCGAGCATGACGGTGAAGGCGTTGCTCATGTCGTCGGGGCGCTGGTAGAGCGTGTCGAGCTCGGGGGTCAGGTCGGCCCGGATGCGCTCGGCCTGGGCGTAGTCGGCGTTGCTGCTGGCGGTGCTGCAGCCTGTGACAGCGGCGGCGGCCAGTGTGCCGAGGGCAAGAATAGTGATTCGCCGAACGCGGGTGGTCATGGTTCGCTCCTGTACCGGGCGGATGGGGCTGGTGTTGTAGCGGACCCGGGCGGGGGCGTCAATACGCGATGGGTCCTGCTGCGAGGATATCCGCTCGGAAGGGGTCGGGGGTTCCAGGTCAGATAAGGGCATGGGCGGCATGGGGATGGGTTGTGGATATTGCGAATGTCTGTGAAAGTGGGTGGTCGTGGTGGGGGGACTGCGGTACATTGGGCCCGGTTTCTCCCCGGGTTTGGCCCGGCGGAGGGGCTCCGATCGGCCCTCGGGCCGGTCCGCGACACGCTCGGGCGGCGCAACGGTTTGTCCAGCCTTTGCGCCTACCCGCGGGGTCCGGTGCTTACCCGGGCGAACGCCACGCCCCCGACGAGGGGAAGGCGGGGACTCGGGGCGAGGATCCCCCCTTTGCAGCCGGGTTTGGGCAACAAGCCGCTGCTCGGGCACGCGCGGACCGGCCGGGGGGCCGGTCGCGCGCCGAGGACGATGCGGGCTCGGCTTCAGCATCCCCCGGTCCACGCGTTCAGGAAGGCGAGGACGTCCTGGGTGTTGACCGTGCCGTCGGCGTTGAGGTCGGCGCTTGGGTCTCCGGTGTTCCAGGTGTTGAGGAACGCGAGGAGGTCGAGCGTGTTGGTGGTGCCGTCGTCGGTCCAGTCTCCGGGGCAGGCGCGGGTGATGCGGACGAGCACACGGTCGAGCTCGTAGATGGCCTGGGCGGCGCGGTTGAAGGAGAAGTCGGTGGCGATGACGTCGGCGAACTGGCCGGTGACGGCGGCGGCGGTGATGATCTCGAATGCGGTGCCGACGGTCGGCTCGTCACCGGGGAGGGCGGTGACGGTCAGGGTGCCGTCGAGTGTGGCGGAGTTGCCGATGGTGAGCGCGTCCGCGGCCTGCGAGCCGGCTTCGATGCTGAGCGTGCAGGCTGCGCCGAGGTTGGCCGAGTGGATGATCGAGAGGGCGCCGACCGACGCGCCGGGGGCGATGGTCCCGGCGTTGGCGGCGAGATCGGCGGTGATGGTGCCGGTGCCCGAGAGTGCGCCGCCGTCGAGGATGAGCTGGTTGCCCGGCTGCAGGCGCAGCTCGCCGTCGATGGTGGTTGAGCCCGCGGTTTGTCGGAAGTCGGAGGCGCTGGAGGTTGAGCGTTGGAGGAGGGCGTCGGGGGCGATGTAGACCTGTCCTGATGTGACGAAGCCGCCGCGCTGGATGTTGAGCCCGGCGGGGCTCTCGGCGCGGAGTGTGCCCTGGTTGTCGAAGAGTGCGCCGGAGTCGGGCGGGTTGATGACGAGGGCGGTGGGGGCGTCGGCGATGATGCTGCCGCGGTTGGTGAAGGTGCCGAAGTTGCTGATGAGGCCGGTGCCTCGGATGGTGTTGGTGTTGTTGGTAAGCGTGGCCGAGGTGCCGTCGCCCTTGAGATCGCAGCTGCTGTGGCCGAGCAGGATCTCGCCTGTGCCCTCGAGCACCACGCCGGCGTTGAACTCGAGGATGCAGCTTGGGTTGTTGAGGGTGATGGTGCCGCGGTTGTTGATGGTGTTGCGGAGCTTGGTGTAGCCGCTGGAGCCGAGGTCGTAGTGGCCGTCGATGGTGAGGTCGGTCAGCGAGAGTGAGCCGCTGTTGGTAGCGTCGGTGATGGTGCCGGAGCCTTCGGTGCGGAGTGTGCCGCGGACGATGGAGAGGGGTTGGTTGGTGAGGGCGACGGAGGAGCCGTCGAGCGCCTCGATGGTGCCGTCGGTGTTGTCGATCGTGCTGTCTTTGAGAGTGAGCGTTGCGCCGTTCTCGGCGCGGAGGGTGCCGCGGTTGACGACCGTGTTGCCCGCGGTGGCCGAGAGGGTGAGTGCGCCTCCGTCGTCGGCGGCGATGACGGCGTGATTCGTAAGTGTTCCGAAGGTGGAGATCGTGCCGCGTCCGTGGATGTGGACATCGTTGTTGGTGAGTGTGTCGGCGGTGTTTGTGCCTTTAAACAGCGTGTTCCCAGACATGAGGATCTCGCCTGCGCCGTGGATGAGGATGTCGCCGGAGCATTCGAGCGTGGTGCCGTTGTTGACGGTGATGAGGCCGGTGAGCTGGACGACGCCGTTGAGCCTTGTGTATCCGCTGGAGCCGAGGTCGTAGTGCCCGGTGATGGCGAGGTCGGAGAGGTGGACCCGGCCGCTGGCGGTGGTGTCGCGGATGACACCGGATCCTTCGGTGCGGAGCTGGCCACCGGTGATGGAGATCGGCTGGTTGCCGAGTGTGACGGCGGCGCCGTCGAGGGCCTCGATGATGCCGTCGGTGTTGTTGATAGCGGAGTTGCCGAGGTGCAGGCGGGCGTTGGGGCCTGCGCGGAGGGTGCCGCGGTTGACGAGGCCGCCGGTGTGGGTGTTCTCGATGGTGAGCGTGGCGGTGTTGGCCTCGATGACGCCGAGTTGTCCGATGTCGAGTCCCAGGTCGCGGATGGTGGCCTGGCCGCGGACTGTGGCGGGGGTGGTGGGGCCGATGCTGAGGATGTTGGTGCCGGCGATGCCGCGGAGGGTGGTGGCGCTGTGCAACTCGATGGCGGCGTCCTGAACTATGACATCGCCGACAAGGAGGACCCCGCTGGGGTTGACCCGGATGGTGCCGTCGCCTCCGCCGTCGATTTCTGTTGTCGGGAGCCGGAGCGTGCGGGACGCGGCGATGTCGATAAGCCCGCCGCCGGAGAGTGAGATGAAGTTGGTGTCGATGACGGACGTGCCGCTGATGGCGAGGACCTGTGCGCCGTTGGAGATGCCGAGCACGTCCGCGGTAATCGACGAGGAGTTCTGCAGGAGCAGTGCGGCGTCGGCGCTGTTGAGGGCGACGAGCCTGGGGGTGATGATGCTGGAGGTGTTGCGGAGATCGAGCACGCCGGCGCGGATGTAGGCGCCGTGGTCCTCGAGCGTGGCGAGGACGGACAGGGTGCGGCCGCTCAGGAGGAGCGTGGTGCCCGTGTTGTTCACCGTGAGGCCCTCGATGCTGACGTTGGAGTCGAGGGTGATGGTGTAGGTGCCGGGCACGGCGATGTTCGCGGCGTCGGCGGGGGTGGGGGGGCCGTCCGGGTCCCAGCAGAGAAAGCAGCTCCAGTCGGCGGAGAGCGGGTATTCCCAGTGGATCTCATCCTGCGCGAGAGCGGGGCTCGTGCCGGCGGCGAGGAGGAGAGCGGCGATGGCGGCGCGGTTGGTGGATGGCGTGTGCATGGGTGACTCCTTTGGTCGTGCGTGGGTCGTCTCTTTGTGCACACCGCGACGTCGGCGGGCGTGGTGCCCGGCGGGATGGCGGCCTTTTTGCGGAAAACCCGGCTGGTGCGTCGGTGGAGACGGTGTGTTCGGGCTTGAGTTAGGTTGGTGATTCGGGCACAATGGCGGCATGAGTGCGCCCCGCCCCGCGGGGTCTGGACATCACCGCGGTCTTGCAGGCGTCGGACGCCGGTGATGTGGCGGCGACCGATCGGCTGCTGCCGCTGGTCTATGACGAGCTGCGCGCGCTGGGCGCAGTCGCACCTGGGCGCAGGAGCGGGCGGGGCACACGCTGCAGGCGACGGCGATCGTGCACGAGGCGTATGTGCGGCTGATCGATCAGCGTCGGGCGCGGTTTCGGGATCGCCACCACTTCTTTGCGGTCGCGGCGACGACGATCCGGCGGGTGCTGGTGGACCACGCGCGGTCGAAAGGGAGGCTCAAGCGCGGCGGTGAGCAACAGCGGGTGGAGCTGGATCCGACGGTGGACTGGTCGGGGACGCGGGCGTTGGACCTGCTTGCGCTCGACGATGCGCTCCGGCGGCTGCACGATCTGCACGAGCGGCAGGCGCGGGTGGTGGAGCTGCGGTTCTTTGCGGGGCTGACGATCGCGCAGGCGGCGGAGGTCTTGGGAGTCGGGACCACGACGGTGGAGGACGACTGGGCGGTGGCCCGGGCGTGGCTCGGGCGCGAGCTTGAGGGCGGGGGATGACGGGCGATCTGCACCAGCGAGCGAGCGAGGTGTTTGCGCGCGTGCGGCGTGTGTGGGCGGCGGAGCGCGGGGCTGCGCTGGATGAGGCGTGCGGCGATGATGCGGAGCTGTGGCGGGAGGTCGAGTCGCTGCTGCGGTTTTCCGGTGAGGCGAGCGACTTTCTGGAGACACCGGCGCTCGGCTCGGGCATTGCTGAGGCGGTGGGGGCGGCGGTGCCTGAGGAGCCGGTCGAGCGGGTGGGGCGGTACCGGGTGTTGGGTGTGCTGGGCGAGGGGGGAATGGGGATTGTCTATCGGGCCGAGCAGGAGCGGCCGCGGCGGGTGGTGGCGCTGAAGATGATGCGGTTCGGGTTTCCCAGCGAGACGGCGCGGCGGCGGTTTGAGCGCGAAGGCGAGCTGCTTGCGCGGCTGCACCACCCGGGCATCGCGCAGGTCTTTGAGACGGGCACGGACGAGCGGGAGCGTCCGTTTATCGCGATGGAGCTGGTCGAGGGCGAGCCGATCGATGTGTATGTGCGGGAGGGTGTGCCCGGGGTTGCAGAGCGACTCGGTTTGTTGCTGCAGGTGTGTGATGCGGTGCAGCACGCGCACCAGCGCGGGGTGATCCACAGGGATGTGAAGGCGGCGAACGTGCTGGTGGAGTGTGGCGATGCGGACGCGTCCAGCGTCACCGGTACGGCGGCGGGCGCTCGGGTGAAGGTGCTGGACTTTGGCGTGGGGCGGTTGGTGGGCGAGGATGCCGCGGGGACGATCCGGACGGAGGTGGGGCAGTTGGTAGGGACGCTCCGGTCGATGAGCCCGGAGCAGCTGGCGGGCGATCCGCACGCGGTGGATGCGCGCGCGGATGTGTACGCGTTGGGGGTGCTGGCGTACGAGGTGTTGAGCGGCGAGCATCCGTTCGGCTCGGTGGAGGGCGGGATCGCGGAGCTGAGCGCGGCGGTGCGGGGTCGGGAGCCTGCGTTGTTGGGCGCGGTCGATCGGTCTCTCCGGGGCGATCTGGAGACGGTGGTGGCGCGGGCGATGGAGAAGGACCCTGCGCGGCGGTATCAGTCGGCGGGTGAGTTCGCGGCCGACCTGCGGCGGTATCTGGCGGGCGAGGCGGTGCTGGCGCGGCCGGCGAGTGCGGCGTATCAGTTGCGCAAACTGGCGGGGCGGCACCGGGCGGCGGCGGCGGCGCTGGCGGCGGTGTCGGTGGTCGTGGCGGCGGCGGTGGGGGGGTATCGGCTGGCAGGCGGTGCGGGCAACGCACGCCGAGCGGCTGGCGACCGAGCGGTCGGAGGTCGCCGACGAACAGACGCGGATTGCCAACGCGGTGAACGCATTCTTGCAGTCGATCCTGAGCGCGGGTGATGCGCGGAACGGGGGCAACCCGGAGATCACTGTGCGGGAGGCGCTCGACAACGCGGCATCCACGGTGGGGGAGCGGTTCACTGGCGAGCCACTGGTGGAGGCGGGCATCCGGCGGGTGATCGGGGATACGTACCGGAGCCTCGGGCTCCCGGCCGAGGCGTTGGAGCATCTGGAGGCGTCGGTGGCGCTGTATCGCGCCAACGCGCCGGAGACCGACCCGCTGCGGCTGCAGGCGGTGGGGGACTTGGCGATTCTGTATGACGACATGAACCGCAAGGCGGACGCCGCGGCGCTCTATGCCGAGGACCTGCGGCTGCGGCGGGTGGTGGACGGGCCCGAGGCCGAGTCGACGCTGGTGGCGGAGGTGAACTACGCCGGGGTCTTGCTAGTGGCGGGTGATCTGGAGGGGGCCGAGCGGGCGTACGCGTCGTGCCTGGCGCGGATGCGCGAGTCGCTCGGTGAGGAGAACACCAACACGATCGTGACGATGCAGCATCTCGCGGATCTCTACACGCGGCTGCGGCGGGACGACGAGGCCGAGGCACTGGTGGCCGAGGCCGTCGCCGCGTGGGACGCGATCGGGCAGGGTGAGCATCCTTATGCGCTTGTTGCGGTCAACAACCTCGCGCAGTTGTACGGGCGCACCGGACGCACGGCCGAGGCGCTCGAGATGCGCACGCGGGCGTACGACATCGCGACGCGGACGATGGGTGAGTCGCACCCCACGACGATGGCGCTGCTGGCGATGCTGGCCAAGTCGACCGCGGCTCAGGGCAGAGTGGAGGAGGCGCTCGGGATGACCGATCGCGCGATCGCCTCGCTCGAGGCCAGCGTGGGGCGCGAGCATCTGAACACGGTGCAGCTGTTGCACGAGCGGGTGGAGCTGCTGCGGACGATGGAGCGGTTTGCCGAGGCGCTCGAGGCCTCGGCGGTGAGCGTGGAGGCGGCGCGGGCGGTGTATCCGGCGAACGACCCGAAGCTGGCGATCGGGCTGTCGGTGCGGGCGGAGGTGTTGTTGGCGCTGGGGCGGGCCGAGGAGGCGGTGCCGGTGTTGCGTGAGACGCTGGAGATCTACGGTGCCTCGCTCGGGCCGGAGCACGAGGACACGCGGCGTGCGGCATCCCGGTTGCGGTCGGGCGCTTGCGGGGCTGGGGCGGTCGGACGAGGCCGCGGCGGTGGGGGAGTCGGAGGGCGGCTGACGCGTTCGGGTCACTCCGTTGAGCGGCGGCGTTGGACAAAGTCTTCGGCGGCCTTGATGTGCCCGACATCGCGCTTGGCGAGTTCGGAGAGATACCACTTGTGCTCGAGGACCTCGCAGTAGAGCTCGGCCGGATCGCTGGAGTCGTCGAGGATCTCGGAGAGCCGCTGCATGGTCGGTTTGTAGATGAGCTGGAGCCAGTGGTGTGCGGCGGCGCTGAGCGCGAGGCTCCGGTTCTGTTGTGCGCTGAGCCAGGCCTGCACGCCGCGGATCTCGTTGAGCATCGCCCGGGCCTGCATCTCTTCGGGGTCGATCCCGGTGATGGAGTGGAGCATGTGTCGGTGGTGGTGTCGGTCGGCGACGGAGACGCCGAGGCGGAGTTGGTCGCCGCCCTCGCCGGGCACGAGCTCGATGTTCTCGATGGAGAAGCCGAGTTCGTTGAGGGCCTGGATACGGTCCTGGATCCGGTAGCGTTCTTCGGTGTTGATGGTTTCCTTGCGGGTGACCTGGTCCCAGAGCCGGTTGTATTTGTCGCGGATGTAGCCCCCGACCTCGTAGAGCGGGAACTCTCTGGGCATCACGCCGAGTTCGGTGAGGTCGAGGAGGCCTCCGACGACGTTCTCCTCCATGATGTCGAGGTCGTGCCCCCGCATCCCGTCGGAGACGCGGGGGTGAATCTCGGAGGTCTCGGCGTCGACGAGGTAGGCGGTGAGGCGTCCGGCGTCGCGGCGGAAGAGCGTGTTGTTGAGCGAGCAGTCGCCCCAGAAGACGCCGCTGAGGTGGATCTGCACGAGAAGTCCGGCCATGGCGTCGAGCAGGTACTCGCGGTAGCGGACGAGCGTGCTGCGCATGAAGAGCGACTGGTAGGGGAGGGAGTAGTCGAGGTATCGGGTGATGAGGACGCTGGCCTCGCCGACGGGGATGCGGGTGCGGGCGTGCCCGATCGGCTCGACCACGGGGAGGTGGAGGGCCTCCATGCGGCGGAGGAGATCGTGTTCTTTCTCGGCTTCGGGCGGCGGGAGTTCCTTGAGGGCGTACATGGCGTCGTCGTAGCTGACAAAGACGACCGCGTGCCGCGAGTCGCCGGCGGGCAGATCTACGAAGCGGGCGCACGTGTCGGCGGTCCAGTCCTCGAGCGAGAGGTGCCAGGGCAGGTCGAGAAAGTCCGGGTGTCCGGACCGGAGACTGCAGGCAAGAAGGCCGGGCTTGCCGCCGCTCATGGGGTCGCCACGTGTGCGGTGTGGGCGTGGCCGCGGCGTGGTTGTCGGGTGCGCTGTGCCATCGGGGCACATGATAGACGGGCGCGGCGGGAGCTTCGTGCGGTGCGCGCGCGGCTGCGCGGGCCGGCTAGCAGCCGGCGACCCAGGCGTTCAGGAAGTCGAGGACATCGAGCGTGTTGACGTTGCCGTCTTCGTTGAAGTCGCCGGGGCAGCCGCCGAGGTCGACGAGCCAGGCTTCGGAGTTGCCGTCGGGGTTGATGCCCTGGCCGGTGATGTAGCGGCCGTCGCCGGAGATGTCGTTGGCGTAGAGGAGTGTCCAGCCGGTGAGGTCGAGGCCGTACTCGGTTTCGAGAACGGTCTGGAGGTTGCGCATGCCGTGGGTGGTGTCCCAGATGAAGGCGTGCGCGCCGCCGAAGCCGCCGTCCCAGTCGGCGACGCCGACGATGGTGTTGCCGTCGTCGGTGATGCCGTAGCCGCTGGAGTAGTGATCGTTTCCGGGGAGGTCACCGAGCGGGACCATACCGCCGGCCTGGGTCCACCGGAACGCCTCGTAGCCGCTTGCTGGTGAGCACCCGCCCGTGATCACGCTGCCGGTCGGCGTCATGTCGAGGCCGACGCTGTAGTTGTCGTTTCCGGGAAGGTCGCCGAGGCCGACGATGCCGGTGGACTGTGTCCAGACGAAGGCTTCACCGTCGGAACCGATCTTAAGGCTTATGCCGCTGACGACCGAGCCGTCTGCCGAGGCGGTCCACGCCTCGCTCCAGTCGTGGTGGCCCTGCGTGTAGCCGAGGCCGACCATGCCGGTGGCTTCGGTCCAGCGGAAGGCCTGCAGGGTGTTGTTGGCGAAGTTCTGGTCGCCGCTGCCGACGACGGTGGTACCGTCGCCGGAGATGAAGTTGGCGGCGCTGGATTCGTCCCCGCCGGGCAGATCGCCCAGACCGACCATGCCGCCGTCGGCGGTCCATCGGAAGGCCTGGTTGGCCGTCGCGTTCGAGCTGTACCCGCACACCGCGGCCCCGGAGGCGGAGATCCCTGTGGCGAAGCTGGAGTCTTCGAATCCGGGGAGGGTGCCGAGGCGGACGAGCCGCATCGGTCGTGGTCCAGCGTTGGGCGATGATGCCGGAGGCGGGCGATCCGCCGCCGGCGACGGATCGGCCGTCGTCGGCGACGCGCCAGGCGTCGGAGTAGAACGTGCCGCCGGCGAAGTCGCCGAGGGCTTTGAAGGAGGGCTGGGCGAGGACCTGGGAGGTGGCGACCGTCGCCGCAAGGGCCGCGGTGCGGCACAGGGCAATCCGGGTGGCGCGTTTCATTTGTGTTTCCCTTCGGGATGCATGAAGGACTGTCTTGCGGGGCGTGACAACGCTCCCTGGAAGACAACGCGAATGATACTGGGCCATCTCCTATTGGAATACAGAAGAGTTTGGTGAGCGCGGAGCGGACCGTGCCGGTGAGAGCCTGCCAACTTGACATGCGGCCGGGCCGGGCGGTGTGCTCTGTGGAACCCTCTGCGTCGATTTGGAGGCGTGGATTTGTGGCGCGCGGCTTGCATAGAGGTGTGTCACGGGCCATTGGCTCCTGGAAGGAATCAGCACGATGCAACCAGACAAACTGACAACAACAGCCCAGCAGGCACTCGCCACCGCACAGCGTGAGGCGATGGGCCGGCAGCACCCGGAAGTGACCGGCCTGCACGTTCTCGCGGCCCTCGCGCAGGAGAAGGGTGGCGCGGTCGTGTCCATCCTCGGCAAGGCCGGGGCCGACGCGGCCCGCGTGGCTCAGGTGGCAGAGAGTGAACTCGCGCGGATCCCGACGACCAGCTCTGGAGCGGGCTCGACCGGCCGCGAGGTCATGGAGCTTCTGGCCCGGGCCGAGCAGGAGAGCAAGACGCTCAAGGACTCGTACGTCTCGACCGAGCACCTGTTGCTCGCGATCGCCGGTGTGCGCGGCAAGGCCAGGGACGTGCTGGAGACGCTGGGCGTGGAGCGCAGCCACCTCGCCGACGCGATCGCGCAGCTGCGCAAGTCGTCGGGCGTCGAGACCGTGACCGACCAGAACGCCGAGGCGAACTACGAGGCGCTCAAGAAGTACTCGGTGGACCTGACCGAGAAGGCCCAGCAGGGCAAGCTCGACCCGGTGATCGGGCGCGACGAGGAGATCCGGCGGTGCATGCAGGTACTCAGCCGCCGGACCAAGAACAACCCGGTGCTGATCGGCGAGCCGGGCGTCGGCAAGACCGCGATCGCCGAGGGGCTGGCACTGCGGATCGTCAACGGCGACTGCCCGGACGGGATGCGCGAGAAGCGGATCGTGGCGCTCGATGTCGGGCAGCTGCTCGCCGGGGCCAAGTACCGCGGCGAGTTCGAGGAGCGGCTCAAGAGCGTGCTGCGTGAGGTGCAGGCCAGCGAGGGTCAGGTCATCCTGTTTATCGACGAGCTGCACACGATCATCGGCGCGGGCGCCGCCGAGGGCGCGGTGAGCGCGGGCAACCTGCTCAAGCCTGCGCTGGCGCGGGGTGAGCTGCGGTGCATCGGCGCGACGACGCTGGATGAATACCGCAAGCACATCGAGAAGGACGCGGCGTTCGAGCGGCGCTTCCAGCCAGTGCTTGTCAGCCAGCCGAGCGTGGAGGAGACCGTGGCGATCCTGCGCGGGCTCAAGGACCGCTACGAGGCGCACCACGGCATCCGCATTCAGGACTCGGCGCTCCTCGCGGCCGCCAACCTGAGCCACCGCTACATCGCCGACCGGTTCCTGCCCGACAAGGCGATCGACCTCGTGGACGAGGCGGCCAGCCGGTTGCGGATCGAGAACGACAGCATGCCGACCGAACTGGACGAGCTGCGGCGGCGGATCATGCAGCTGGAGATCGAGCGCGAGGCGGTCAAGCTCGAGGTCGAGGGCAAGAAGGGCGACGGCGGGTCGAAGGAGCTGGCGCGGATCGAGCGCGAGCTGGCCGACCTGCAGGAGCAGAACCACAGCCTGACCGCGCGCTGGGAAGAAGAGAAAAAGGACCTCGACGCGGTCAAGACCGTCAAGGCGCAGATCGATAGCAAGCGGGTCGAGCTGGAGCAGGCGCAGCGTCGGGGCGACCTCGAGGCCGCGGCACGGATCCAGTACGGCGACCTGCGCGAGCTGGCGACCCAGCTCGACCAGGCCGAAGAGGCCATGGACAAGCCGCCAGGCCGCGGGCGGAGCGCTCGTCAAGGAAGAAGTCGACGCCGAGCAGATCGCGCAGATCGTCGGCCGCTGGACGGGCATCCCCGTCGCCAAGCTCGTCGAGGGCGAACGCGAGAAACTGACACAGATGGAGACGCACCTGCGCGAGCGGGTGGTCGGTCAGGACGAGGCCCTGCGGGCGGTCGCCGACGCGGTGCGTCGATCGCGCGCCGGGCTCAGCGACCCGAATCGGCCGATCGGCAGCTTCCTGTTCCTCGGGCCCACGGGTGTCGGCAAGACCGAGACCTGCAAGGCGCTGGCGGAGTTCCTCTTCGACACCGAGGACGCGATGGTGCGCGTCGATATGAGCGAGTTCATGGAGAAGCACTCGGTGGCGCGGATGATCGGTGCGCCCCCCGGGTATGTCGGCTACGAGGAGGGCGGCGTGCTGACCGAGGCGGTCCGGCGGCGGCCCTATTCGGTGCTGCTGCTCGACGAGGTCGAGAAGGCGCACCCGGACGTGTTCAACGTGCTTCTGCAGCTGCTCGATGACGGCCGGCTTACCGACGGGCAGGGCCGGACAGTGGACTTCCGCAACACGATCGTGGTGATGACGAGTAACCTGGGCAGCCAGAAGATCCAGGAGATGACCCAGCGCGGCGCAGAAGACTGGGAGATCGAGGCGGCCGTTCGCGACATGATCAAGCGCGGCCCCGGGGCCGACGTCTCCGGCGACGGGCTGAGCCCCGAAGAGATCGCCAAGCGCGGCCGGTTCGACGCGAGCTTCGACGTCGGGATGCGCGAGCAGTTCTTCCGGCCCGAACTCCTCAACCGCATCGACGAGGTCGTGGTCTTCCACCAGCTCAAGCGCGAGCAGATCCGAAACATCGTGGACATCCAGCTCGTGCGGCTCATGGAACGGCTCGCCGAGCGCGAGATCACGATGGAGCTCACCGACGGTGCACGCGACCTGCTCGCCCAGGAGGGCTGGGACCCGGCCTTCGGCGCACGGCCCCTGAAGCGGACGATCCAGCAACGGATCGAGAACCCGCTGGCGACGCGGATCCTCAACGGCGAATACGGCCCGGGCGACGCGATCCGGGTGGACGCCGACGGGCCGAACTTCGTGTTCGTGCGGGGCGAGCAGCCGGCGCCCGACACCGCCGGGGTGTGAGGTATCTGTGCAGGGAATGCCCCGTCGTGCCGATGATGATGACTCGGTCGGGCGGGCGAACACGGTCTCTCGCGCCCCCGTACGACGGGTGAGAGGTTCCCAAGAGGAGATAGTCCCATGATGCACATCGAGATCTCGTATTCCGGTACCGACCGATCCGACGCACTGGACGCCCACGTGCGCGAGCAGGTTTCGCACGGGCTGGAGCGGTTCGCCGACCGGCTCACACGGATCGAGGCCCACGTCGCCGACACCAACGCCAACAAGGCGGGTGAGCACGACAAGCGTTGCGTGCTCGAAGCGCGACCGCGGGGCATGGACCCGATCGTGGTGACCGAGGACGGCTCCGACCTCTACCAGGTCATCCGCGACGCGGGCAAGAAGCTGGGCCGCGCGCTCGGCACACGGTTTGAAAAGGCCGACGCGGTCCGCTGACTACCGGGGGATCGATGTCGCCGGCAGACCCGCACGCAACCACCGCCGCCGCGGGCCCGACACCGCTCGCCCGATCGCTCAGGCGATTCGCCTTCGGCGCAGTGGTGGTCGGTTATTTCGGCTTCGGGCTGGTGACGCTGTACCGCGCCGACCCGTCGGACGGCATGGGTGGTGGTGAGACGCTGCTGGCGTGGCTGTCGTTGCTCGGGACAACGTTCCTACCGCACGCAAGCATCGGGCTCCTGGTGGCGCTTCTGGTGTGTGTGCTTGTGCGCGCGCGGGCGGCGTTGCTGGCCGGCGTGCCGCTCCTGGCGATGAGCCGCGGGGCCGTGGCTGGTGTCGTTTGCGCCCACCTCCCGCGGCGGCGGATGCCGACCCCCGCGGGTCGATTCTGGTCATGAGCCGCAAACCTGTTAGGCACGAGCCGCTCGGACGAAGAGGTGCTCGCACAGATTGCGGTGCACCGGCCGGACGTGATTGTCTTTCAGGAGGTGCGGCCGGGTTCGCTCGCGAGGCTCGCCGCGGCACTCGGCGACCGCTACGAGTCGGCCGCCGCGCCGCGCGAGCATCTCTTCGGGGCCGCGACGTTCAGCAGGCTGCCCTTCTCGCGCCCGGCCGAGGCGGTGATGCCCAGCGACGGGCGCGACCTGCCGCAGCTGATGGTCTGGGTGGACTGGCTCGGCGACGACCTCTGCATCTGGAACATCCATCTGCACTCACCGGTCGGGCGGAGCCAGGTCGCCGGGCAGGGCGCGGCTGTCGTGGGAGATGGGGCAGGTGCTGGACAATCGGGCGGCCGAAGACGTGCCGACGATCATCGCGGGCGACTTCAACGCACCGTGGCGGGCGATGCCGCTGGACGCGCTCCGGCAGCGCGGCTACCGCGAGGCCCATCGCGTCGCCGGCACCGGGCCGGGTGCGTCGTGGCCGGGCGCGGGGTTTGCTCTCGCTGCCGCCGGGCATCCGGATCGATCACGCGGCGTTCTCGCCGGGGCTCGTGTGCGTCGAGGCGTGGGTGGGCGAGGCCACAAGCTCCGACCACCGCCCGATCTTCGCGCGGTTCGTTCGTGAATGAGTCTGGCCGAACCGTCGTCAGTCTCGGTCGCGCGACCAGATGTTGAGAAAGAGGATCACATCGCGGGTGTCGACGACGCCGTCGTGGTTGAAGTCGGCGTCTGGGTCCGGCGCATTCCAGAGGTTGAGGAACGCGATGAAGTCGCGGGTATCGACGATGCCATCGCTGTTGACGTCGGCGGGGCTGACGTAGGCAACCTCGGTGGTGAATACGCCAAAGGTGTTGTCGGTGAACGACAGCGCCAGGCCGATGCGGCCGGTGTCGTCGAGCGGGTCGCGCCCGGCATGAGCCGCGGAGGTGTTTACGACAATCGACCTGATGGTGCGTGCCCCGCCACCGTCGGGGTCGATCGCCTGGCCCTCGCGGGCGACGGAGTAGACGACGCGGTCGCTGTCGCAGGCAAGGAGTGCCGTGTTGTCGTCCCGTCCGACGGCGGCACCGGTGAGTGTCGCGGCGAAGAGCACCTCGGCGCGGTTGTTGAGCTGCGGATCACCAAGCGTGGCGATCGTCACCTCGCCGAGTTCGTCGGCGACGGTGTCGCCCTCGATGGCGATGAGTTCGAACGAGCCGTCGGCGCGGGCGAGGTAGATCGCAGTGTTGGTCCCGGCATCGGCGTTGCGGAGGGCGCACCGGAAGGCGATGTCGCCCGCGTCGTTCATTGCGATGTGGGGCGAGAGGTCGGCGATGGTCGCGCTGCTGGTGCCGGGCGCAAGGTCGCCCTCGCGGACGAGCAGGCCGGTCGCCCCATGGCGGTCGGTCCACAGGCCGGAATCGGTAACGGGGTCACGGGTGTCGAGCATCGCGACGAAGGCAACGCGTCCGTCGAGGTTGATCGCCTGCGGGGCGGCAAAGTCGGCGAAGGTGGTGGTCGTACCGGGCGCGGGACGGCCGCCGAGAGCGATGGCGTCGAGGGTGCCGCCGCGTTCGCGCCAGACGCCCGGTGTTGCACGGTCGGCCGAGCCATCGGGGCGGGAGGAGCCGCGGAAGACGTAGCCGGAGGGCGAGGGGGTGGGCGTCTCGAAGTGGGCGAAGAGGCCACCACCGGTGCCGGGCGCGACGTCGCCGGGGGCGAGAAGGAGAGTGACGGTTCCGGTGCGGTCGGACCAGAGGCCCTTGGGCACCGAGTCGAGCCCGTCGCCGGGGCGGCCGCCGGTGAAGTAGGACGCGCCGGCGGCGTTGATGGCGGGGGAGTTGAGCGTCTCATAGAGATCGCCGTCGGGCAGCCCCGCGGCCTGATCGTCGATGCGGGCGAGCGGGGCGAAGGTGTTTGGGGCGACCTCGGCGAAGAGGCCGAGGGCGCGGGCCTTGGCCGCATTGTCCGAGACGGCGGGGTCGTCCACGCTGGCTGCGAGCACGACGTCGCCCGTGTTGTCGATGGCAAAGTCGGAGAGGCCGACGAAGCGGGTGTCGGGCGCGTACCAAGGCGCGGGGTCGGACTCGCGGACGACAAGCTCCAGCGTGCCGTCGCGGAGGCGGAACAGGGCCTCGTCGAGATCTGCAGAGAGACCATCGCCCGCGAGCGTGGCGAAGAAGACCAGGTGACCATCGGCGGCGAGGGCGGGCGGTGAGAATCTGGCGAAGGTGACTTCCGGCCCGACGCCGGGGGCGGCCTGACCGGTCAGGGCGATGGTGGTGAGGGGCTGGGCCAGGGCCGGGGTGCCCGCGAGGAGTGCGAGTAGAAAGATCCGGGTCGGCCGGCGGAGACGGGATGTGGGTGCGTTCTGATTGGCTGGCGAGTGCATTTTGGTCCCCGTTGCGGTGCGGTTGTGATGAACTGCCTTCAGAGGAAAGCGCTGAACGGTTGCAACCCCGGCGATTGTGCTGGAACACGCTTGCAGAGTCAAGGAGAAATGCCATGGGGGCATCGTGGGATATTCGAAAAACGTTCACAAGCGTTGGAGCGGTGGTAGTGGCTGGGCTGACCGTACTTCGTGGCGGCTGTCGGCGGGCAGCACGCGCGGAAGTAGGCGGGGCTGGCGGGGTCGCTGGCGAAACTGAAGTAGACCGGTGAGGTGACGGGCAACTACGCGGCCGACGTAGACGAGCCGTTCTGGACCTTCTCATAGAACGCGGATTACCAGCCCTGCGAGTACGACGACCCGTAGCGGAGCTGCTGGGACAACCTGCAGGCGACGCTGCTTCAGGGGGTGGACTTCGTGCGTCGGCGCTCTGAGGAGGATGCGTTGCGGGTCGTCAACCAAGTCGGGCACTTCGATCTCTCGACACTCGTTCTGGCCGACTATCTCGAGGAGTCGTTGCTGATGGAGTGGGTGGTCTCTCCGGGCGATGAGGCGCGGCGCGGAATCGGACCACCGACTCTGAATTCGGTACCCTGGACGTGGATCTCTCGATGTGGATATAAGGATTTGGAACTTCGTTGGGAATTCTGTAGACTGCACTCCGTCGTGGGGCCGTTGGTGCGGCCGGGCGGGTCGCCCGGGTCCGGCCGCGGCACGAATGGAAGGAGCGTGGGATGGACGGGGGCAGACGGCGGGCGGGCTTCACGCTGGTGGAGTTGGTGGTGGTGGGTTTGGTGCTGGCGTTGACATGCTGTCTCGCGGCGACGACGGGCCAGCACGCTCGGAAACGGGCGGGGCTGGCGGGCTCGCTCGCGAATCTGAAGAAGATCGGTGAGGTGACGGGCAACTACGTTGCAGATTTCGACGGGCGGTGGTGGTCGCTCAACTGGTCACCGGACAACGCGTCGAGTCAGTACGACGACCTGCAGAACCCCACGAATATCACTAACGCCACAGCGTATCAGACGACGGACATCATCCGTCGTCGATTCAACGAGGACGCCCCACGGTTCTCAAGCCGGTTCGGGGTCTACTGGACATCGACGCTCGTGCTGGCCGACTACCTCGACGAGTCGTTACCGATGGAGTGGGTCGTCTCTCCGGGCGACAAGGTCCGGCTGGACTGGCAGGCGGACCCAGACAATCCTACGGACATAGGGGAGCAGGGCGGGTTTGGCTGGGCCTACGCGTTCTGCGGCTTTGGGAGTTCGTACGAGTTGATGCCGGCGTACTTCGCGCCGGACGAACGCACGCAGCAGAGCTGGACCGTCACGCAGTATCGCGCGAGTCACAAACTCACGAACGTGCCGAACGATTTTGACTTTGCCAACAGGCGACACGACGAAGTGCTGTTTCCCGGCCAGAAAGTGCACATGGCCGAGCGAGCGTCATACTTCTTCGGGCCGACACCCGCGTTCTACCTGCACAGCGTGGCCCGGGTGCCGGTTCTGATGGCCGACGGCGCAGCGGCTGCCCGAACCACCGGAGATGCGAACGCGAGTTTCTTCCCCGACAACGCCGACAATCAGAATGCAGAGAGCCGCACGGCGTATTTTCCCGAGCTGCGCTTCGAGGTGCCGACGCTCAGCGGCGGCACGGCAGATTCGAACATCGACACCTTCTACAAGTGGACCCGCCGCGGCCTCCGCGGCGTCGACTTCAGCGGCGAGCGTGCCGAATAGAGCGTCGCTCGATGCCGCGTGTGCGGGTGCGTGGGGCTGCTCTACGCCGTGAGCTAGTCGGAAGCCGCGGCCGTCGGCTCGTCGATGAGGTCAAGCAGCAACCGCCCGATCGCGGTCTGGTGAAAGACCCGCTTTGGTCCCGCCGCCGTCGTGGGGATGCTCTCGAACCGGTCGGCGCCCTTGCCGCGGGCGAAGAGGGGGACCGGGATGTTCGAGTGACTGTTGGAGTGCCACCTGAAGCCGGGGAGGTTGCCCTCGCCGCGGTCTTCGAGCGGCTGGAAGGGGACGGTGTCGGAGTCGGGGCCGAGCAGCAGGTGGTCGTGGTCGGCGGTGACGACGACGAGCGTGTCCGACCAGTCGAAGCCGCGGTCGCCCGAGTCGAGCATCGCGCAGACGGTCTCGAGAGTGCTGTGGTAGTCGTCCATCTCCTCGATCATGCGGCCGATCTGGTTGTCGTGCATGGCCCAGTCAACCGCCCCGCCCTCGACCATGAGGAAGAACCCGTCCGGGTCGTCGTCAACAGCGTTGATCGCGGCCAGAGTCAGTTCCGACAGCGTGGGCACACCGGTGTTGCGCGGGTGCCCGCCCGGCGGCGTGCTGTCGCCGTTCTGGTGCGGCGCGCGGATCTGTTGCAGCGTCTGTGCGGCGCGGCCGACGATGAACAGCCGCTCGGGCGTGTCGCCCGTTGCCAGAGAGCGGATGGTGTCAACATCATCGACCAGTGTCCACGCCGCGGGGGTGTCGTGCACGCCCGCCGTGGCACCGGCGACGGGTGTGCTCGTCGCGAGCGTCCCGGACCGCAGCGCCGTCCAGTCCTCCTCGCTGATGAACTTGTATTTGGGGCTCTCGCGGCGCTGGGCGCTGTCGTCAAACTCCGGGTGGCCCGCACCGGCGATCACCGTGCAGATATCGCTGGTGAGCATCTGGTGCGTGATCTCGTGGTACATCTCACGCTGCACGACACTCGTGCCCGCGGCACAGGCCGGGGTGGCGTGCGAGTAGGGCACGGTCGAGACGATGCCGACCGCCTTGCCCGCGTCGGCCGCGGCGCGGCTCACCGACGGCACCGGCGTGCCGGCCCCGTCCACATTGATCGCGCCGGTGTAGGTGGAGACGCCGGCGAAGATCGACGTGGCGGTGTTGGCCGAGTCGGGCGCGGTGGCGCGGAGCCAGCGGTAGCCGCGCACATGGAATGGGTAGCCCCCGCTCGACCCCTCGTCGGGTGTCGTGTCGCTGGCGAGGTCGAAGTCGTAGACGTAGCGGGGGTCCTGCTCGAGCGGCTCCACGCCGCGGCTGGGGCGGGAGCCGGGTCGCAGGGCGTAGGTGGTGGCGTCGTAGCGGCTCCACTCGGGGCCCTGATACACCATCGGCTCGCCCCGCCAGCACTCGTAAGCGCGGTGGGTGCTCTCGCCGCACCCGTCGGCGATGAACACGATGATGTTCCGGGGCTGGTCCCCCTCGGCGGCCGCGGCTCCGCGGGTCTCGGGAACGGCCACCAGACCTGTCGCCGTTCCCGCAGCCAGGCAGGCGAGCACTGCGGGTCGGAATCGGTGCGTAGCGGTACGGATCATCTGGTCTCCCTGCCGGGCTCGTCGTCAACCCTGTGAGACGATCGTAACTCCGCAGGAGTTCCAGAGCCGGAGCGCGCGCGCAAGGAACAGGTCAATGTCGCATTCACGCCGCGCAAACACGCCGCGGGCGTCAGGCTTCGGTGGAAACCTGTGCCGGCTGCTTGCGGCAGGTCGCGAGGATCGCGAGCCCCGCGATCGCCGAGAGCGCCGAGCCGACGAGCACCGCCAGCTTGGTGTGGGTGAGGTCGTCGGGGCTGTCGGCAAAGGCGAGGTTGCCGATGAAGAGCGCCATCGTGAACCCGACGCCGCCGAGACAGCCCGCGCCGAGGATGTGCCGCCAGGAGACTCCCCGGGGCAGGCTGGCGACACCGAGCTTCACCGCGATGAGCGAGAACAGCACGATCCCCACCGGCTTGCCGATGAAGAGGCCGATGACCACGCCCATCGAGTTCTTGTTCAGCAGGTTCTCACCCAAGCCGCCGTGGAGCTCTACGCCGGCGTTGGCCAGGGCGAAGATGGGGATGACCAGGAAGACGGTGTAGGGGTGGATGGCGTCCTCGAGCCTGTGGAGCACGGGCATGACCTGCAGGCTGCTCTTGTGGATCGCCCAGACCGAGGCCCGCTGCTCGCCGCTGGTCGTGACGTCGTGATCGGGGCTCTCGCTGAGTGACTCAAACTTGGTCAGTGCGTCGCGGGTGGCGGTCAGGTAGCCCTTGGCACCGACGCGGGCGCTGGCGGGGATGGTCATCGCGCCGACGACACCGGCGATGGTCGCGTGGACACCGCTCTTAAAGACGAAGTACCAGAGCGCCAGGCCGAAGAAGAAGTAGACCCACGGCGAGCGGACGCGGAGGGCGTTGAGCGTGATCATCCCGAGCGTCACGCCGCCGGCGTAGAGCAGGTAGTTGGTGGCCAGCTCCTCGGTGTAGAAGAGCGCGATGACGATCAGGGCACCGAGGTCGTCGGCGATCGCCAGCGACGTCAGGAAGACCTTGAGCGAGACCGGGATGCGGTTGCCCAGCAGCGAGAGGATGCCCAGGGCGAAGGCGATGTCGGTCGCCATCGGGACACCCCAGCCGCGCAGCGTGGGCTCGCCGGTGTTGAAGGCGACGAAGATGAGCGCCGGGCCGATCATGCCGCCGAGGGCCGCGGCGATGGGAAGGGCGGCCTTGCGTGGTGATGCCAGCTCGCCGACGAGTATCTCGCGCTTGATCTCGAGCCCGACCACGAAGAAAAAGAGGGCCATCAGGGCGTCGTTGATCCAGTGGCCGAGGCTCTTGGAGAGCGTCAGCTCGGCGAACCCGACGGTGAGCTTCTCCACGTGGAAGAAGTGGTGGTAGGACTCGTGCGCGGACGAGTTGGCCCACAGCATCGCGGCCACGGTGCAGACGATCAGGACGAGCCCGCCGGCGGCGCTCAGCGAGGCGAAGCGCAGAAATGGCCGAGAGAGCACCTCGATCGGCTCGGGCTGGGCGAGGTCGGCGGCTGTGGGGAGCTTCGGTCCGGCCATGGTGTCCCTTCGGGGTTGCGTCGGGTGTGTCTGATTGCGTCGGGAGAGCGGGTCCGGAGAGGACCGGCGCGAATCTGGGCAGTATAGATGGTGTTTCGGCGGGTATGCTCCGCGGGATGACGCAAGTGAACACGAAATCGGTCAACAACCGCCGAGACGTGCGGCTCGCCACGCTCGACGATCTTATTTATGAGATCGACCGCATCGAGCGTGCGGATGCAGCCAAAAATCTCCGGCCGCTGGGCAACTGGTCGCCGGGGCAGAACCTCGAACATCTCGCGAAATTCCTCGCGTGCTCGCTGGACGGCTTCCCGGACAAGCCGCCGCTGGTCTTTAAGGCGTTCGGGCGGGTTTTGCGGATGGTTCTGGGAAAGAGGCTGCTGACCAAGCCGCCGCCCCCGGGGTTCAAGCTGCCGAAGACCGTGTCGTTCCTGCCGGCCGATGCGGTGTCGGTCGCGGAGGGTGCCGCTTCGCTGCGCGCGCAGATCGAGCGGGTGTGGAGCGGGGCCGCGTTTATCCCGGCCAGCCCGTTCTTTGGCCGTCTGAGCCGCGAGCAGTGGATCGAGCTGCACCTCCGCCACGCCGAACTCCACCTGAGCTTCGTCGGGATCGAGCAAGACAGCCCCGCGGCCTGATGCCTGCAGCGGTGTTCCGGCCAGCCGGCGGCGGCGATAGACTCGCCGCCATGAGCAACACTCGATGGGCTTTGACGTGGGTTTTCGCGGTTGTGGTGCACGGGCTCGGCGCGGTCGCGGCTGCGCAGCAGTTGCCCGCGACCGCAGGGGCGGGCGCAGGTCTTCGAGCACGGTGCCGTCGCGGCCGACCATCCCGTCGCGTCCGAGGCCGGGGCCAGGATGCTCCGGCTCGGCGGGAACGCCGTGGACGCTGCGGTCGCGACCAGCTTCGCACTCAGTGTGGTCCGGCCTGAGAGCTGCGGCATCGGCGGCGGCGGGTTCATGGTCATCTGCCTGCCCGACGACCCGACCCACGGGCGCGTCGTCACCGCCATCAACTACCGCGAGACCGCGCCGGGCGCAGCAACACCCGACATGTTCGAGACCTCCGACCTGCCGGAGGCCAGCACCCGCTCGGGCCTGGCGGTCGCGGTGCCGGGGACGGTCGCCGGGCTGCTGTACGCCCTCGAGCACTACGGCACGCTCGACCGCGCGACGGTGCTGCAGCCGGCGATCGACGCCGCGGTGGGGGGGTTCGCGGCCGATGCGTCGTTTGCCGGTGTTGCGCGCAGCGCTGCGGAGGCTCGGCGACCAGCCCAGCACAACCGACAGGGCGATCTGGGAGGACGTGCTCGCCCGCGGCAGTGTCGAGGCGGGAGACCACCTGCGCAATCTCAACCAGGGCTCGGTGCTCGCCGCGATCGCCGCGGACGGGCGGGACGGGTTTGACAGCGGGCGCGTCGCGCGGCAGATCGTGGAGACGGCCGCGGCACGGGGCGGGGTGCTGTCGCTGGATGACCTGGCGGGGTACGAGGTCGCTGAGGTGCGCCCGCTGGAGTACGGCTTCGGCGAGTGGACCTTCCTTGGCATGCCGCCGCCCTCCAGCGGCGGGGTGACCATCGCCGAGACGCTGGGCATCCTGGACAGGCTGCGGGCGGAGTCGGAGGGTGAGGCAACGAGCGAGCATCCGCCGCTGCACAGGGCGGCGTCGGCGCACCTGCTGATCGAGAGCCTAAAGCACGCGTTCGCGGATCGGTCGGTGTGGCTGGCCGACCCGGCGTTTGTGGATGTGCCGGTGGGGATGTTGCTGGACGGCGGCTACCTCGATGCGCGCGCAGCGATGGTGGATCGGGGCCGCACGCTCGATCCGATGTCCTACGGCACGCGTCCCGGGGGGGACGGGTTGCGCGCGCTGCCGGACGACTCCGGCACGAGCCACCTGAGCGTGGTGGACCAGTGGGGCGGGGCGGTGGCGTGCACCGAGACGATCAACCTCAGCTTCGGGTCGATGATCGCGGTCGAGGGCGGCGGGTTCTGCCTGAACAACGAGATGGACGACTTCACGACGGTGCGCGGCCGGGCCAACGCGTTCGGGCTCGTGCAGTCCGACAGCAACCTGCCCGAGCCGGGCAAACGCCCGCTCTCGAGCATGAGCCCGACGATCGTGCTGAGCGAGGACGGACGGGTGGTCGCGGTGGCCGGGGGGTCGGGCGGGCCCCGGATCATCACCGGCACGCTGCAGGTGCTGCTCAACGCCCTAACGGGGGGCATGGACGCGGGCGAGGCGGTGAGCGCCCCGCGGCTGCACCATCAGTGGTCGCCCGATGTCGTGCGCGTCGAGCCGGGGTTGTATGTCGATGGCGACGACGAGGAGCTGGCGACGGCGAACGCGCTGTTTCTGGCGGGGCTGGCGGTCCGCGGCCACAGGGTGGAACGGATCGGCGGCGTCGGTGTGGTGCAGCTGATCGTGCGCGATGACGAGGGCGTCCACGCGGCGAGCGATCCGCGGAAGGGCGGGCGGCCCGCGGGGCACTAACATGCCCGCATGACAACCGTCTTTCTCAACGGCAGGTTCCTGGATACCGATGAGGCCACGGTCTCGGCCTTCGACGCCGGGCTGCAGCACGGGGTGGGGCTCTTCGAGACCATGCTTGGCGGCACGACGGCGCTCGACGAGACGTGGGTGTACCGCCTCGACGACCATCTCGAACGCCTCGCGGCCAGCCGCCAGGGACGTCGGGCTCAGCGAGCAGCTGCGCACGCAGGGGCTCTACGACGCGGTCATGGAGACCACGGCGCGGGCGGGGTATGCACGGGCCCGCGTGCGGCTGACCATCACCGGGGGCGACCTGAACCTGCTGACGCGGAAGGCCGGCGAGGGAGACCCGGGCCGCGGCGGTGGGGCCGAGCCGACAGTCCTGATCGTTGCCCAGCCGGCGACGGAGTATCCCGAGGCGATGATGCAGCAGGGCGTGATGGTCTCGATCGCCGATGCGCGCGCAAACCCGTTCAACCCGTTCGAGGGGCACAAGACGCTGAACTACTGGTGGCGGCTCCGCGAGCTGCAGGCGGCCTCGGCGCGGGGGGCGTCAGAGGCGATCGTGCTGCAGGTGAGTAACCATCTCTGCGGCGGGTGCGTGAGCAATGTGTTCGTGGTCAAGGACGGGGTGCTCAGGACGCCGATCGCCCGCGGCGAGGAGGCCGGGAGCGAATCGGCCGACGAGGGTGGCGACCCGATGGCACCGGCCCAGCCGGCCGGGCGGAAGGGGCGCGGCGCTGCCCAGCCCCGTGCTGCCGGGAGTGACACGCCGCGTGATCGTCGAGTTTGCCGAGATGCGGTCGATCCCGGTTGAGAAGCGGATGCTCTCGATCGAGGACCTGCTCGGGGCCGATGAGGTGTTTCTGACCAACTCGAGCTGGGGCGTGCTGCCGGTGGCGGCGATCGAGGCCCACGCGGTGGGTGCGGGCAAGCCGGGCGACGTGACGATCGCGCTCCGCGAGGCGATCACCCGGTCAATCAGCGGTGAGATCGAATAGGGCCCGGGCACGGCGGTTGCGTGTTGCTGTGGTGTTCGGAGCCGTGAGCGGCACGCATCTTTGCGCGCGCGCACGGTGACCCCTAGCTGGTCACGCCGCGGAAGTTCGGCGTGTAGTCAGGGAAGACGAAGCCGAGATCCGGGTTGGCGAGGCGGTTCTGCACGATCTCGGCGAGGATGTCGCGGTAGTCGATGGTGATGGCGAGGTCCTGCTGCTGAAAGAGCAGGTCGGGGTGCAGCCCGGGCCATTGGCTGAGGACGCGGCCGCCGGAGATGTTGTTGCCCATGAGCATCATGACGTTCCCGTGGCCGTGGTCGGTGCCCTGGCTGCCGTTCTCGGCGACGACGCGGCCGAACTCGGACATCGCGACGAGGGTGACGGGGAGCCCCTCGCCGATGACGTCGAGGTGGAACGCGGCCATGCTGGCGGAGAGCTCCTGCATGAGATACGCCATGTACCCGTCGCGGGGCTGCTGGGATTCGTGGGTGTCCCATCCGCCGATATCGAGCGAGATTGCCTCGACACCGACCTGGGCCTTGATGAGGGCCGCGGTGGACTTGAGTGAGTAGCCGAAGTAGGACTCGGGGTAGACCGCCCCGTTGGCCGGTTGGTAGTTGGCAAAGTCGATCGCGTCGAGCAGCTGCATGGTGCTGATGGTGTTCTCGGCGCTGGTGCGGAGGAGTTCGGGTGCGCGTTGGTACATGTCGTCGATCGACTGCAGCCGCGCGTCCTTGGTCGGGGCCGGGCCGTTGAGGCTCGACTCGTTGAGGTCGGGGAAGGGCAGGGCCTTGGGCGCGCCGACGAGCTGGCGCTGCAGCCCGGTCGAGATGCCGATCGCGCGGATCGCGGCCTGGTCGTCGAGCGGGGGGACGGTGATGAGGTGCCGGCCGACCCAGCCGGTGTAGAGGCTCGGGTCGCGTGCCTTGCCGACCTCCATGAAGTGCATGGCGTCGAAGTGGGAGCGGGTCTCGTCGACCGAGCCGGTGGCGTGGACGAAGAGGAGCTTGCCGTCGTCGTAGGCCGTGGTGAGGGCCGACATCGCCCGCGGCAGCCCGAAGAACCCGTCGAGGTCTACTGCGCTTGCGGGGTCGCCGGAGTCGGGGTGGGGGATGTTGAGGGTGGGACGGGCGGTGTAGTAGTCTGGGTCGCCGTGGGGTACACAGAGGGTGAGGCCGTCGGCCCCGCCGCGGAGGAAGAGCGAGACGAGGATGTCGCGGGGCACCGCCCCCTCTCGCGCAAAGGCGACTCGCGGCAGCCACGCCGGCACGACCGCGCCGGCGGCGAGGGCTGCGCCGCTCACACCGAGGAAGCTGCGTCTGGAGAGGTCCACGTACTCGTTGCATCCGCCCTGTGTGCTGCGCGACATGGTCGGTCTCCGATGTGGTTGGCCGGGTGGGATCGGTCTGGTGAGGATCGGTCTGGTGAGGATCGGTCCGGTGGGGTCGGTGGTCAGTGCTGCTGGAACGCGGGGCTGGAGATGGCGAGAGTGAGGACCTCGCGCAGCCGGTTGTTGGTAAACGGCGGCGGGCCGAGGTAGTCGGCCAGCTCGAGACGGAGGCTGCGGGGCATGTAGCCGCCGAAGATGTAGATGTTGATCGCCTCGACCACCTCGTCGGTGGTCTGCCTGCTGAACGGCTGGAGGTCGAACTGCACCTCGTTCTGTTCAAAGAACATCGAGTTGGGGTATCGCCAGCGCGGCAGCATGTGGCCGGCCCAGAACGCGGAGCTGTCGGGGTAGCCGTTCGGGGGCGCCCAGAGGAAGGGCGTCTGCCCCATGGTGTCGGAGAGGTAGATGAGCGCCCAGTAGCCGGTGATGTAGGACGGGACCGTTCGGATGGCCGACAGGGCGTAGTGGTAGGGCCGCTTGAGCCGGGGCCTGGAGCAGCGGAGCCAGCGCTCGGCCAGCACGACGCGGAGCATCGACTTGATGTCGCCGTCGGTGTCGAGGTAGGCCTGCGCGATCTCGTCAACGAGTGCGGCGGGCGGGTTCTCTCCCCAGAACCGGACGGCGAGCTTGCCGGCGAGGAACCGGGAGGTGAGGGCGGCACCCTTCGGCGAGTGGCAGAGGATGTCGATGACCCTGTCGCCGTCGGCGACACCGCCGCCGCCGGGCACCTTCTGCCCGAGGACGTTCTTCGTGCCGTGGTCGTGCCAGTAGGACTCGAACCGGAACTGCCCGAGCGACTGGTTGTTGGCGTTGTAGTCGATGGTGAATCCGGTGAAGCAGCGGGCGACCTGCTTGACGTCCTGCTGCGTGAAGTTGTCCACGCCGAGTGTGTGCAGCTCCATCAGCTCGCGGGCGTAGTTCTCGTTCGGGGCCCAGGCGAAGCTGAACGCGCCGTCGAGGTAGGTCAGCATCGCCGGGCTTCTCGTGGACGCTTTCACGATATCGGAGAACTTCCCGAGCGCGTGGGGACGGATCACGTCGCGGTCGTCGATCGGCTTGAACATCTCTCCGCCGTCCTTGAAGAGGTAGATATTGAAGTGGTCGGACCAGAACTCGACCATGCGCTCGTAGAGCTGCCGTCCGCTCGTCGCCTGGCGGAGGAACGTGGCGTTGAGCAGGTCCCACATCATGTCGTAGTTGCCGTCCCACGCGCGGAGGACGTGGCGGCGGGGTGACTCGTCGAGGGTTTCGAACTCGGTGTCGAGCCGCGTCTGCAGCACGCTGTCGTCGATGGACTCGTGGTCGAGCTGCCACTCGAGGTAGGCGTCGTAGCCGTTGGTGTAGGCGTAGTCGAGCTCGCGCCACGAGAAGCCGAACGTGGTGCGGTCGACAAGGCGGCGGACGGTGTCGAACGTGCATCCGTCCACGCTCGTTCCGTCGTGGTCGGTGTCGGGGGGCGTGTCCGGTGCCTCGGGGTTTGGCAGGTTCGGCGGCTGGTCAACGAACACGCTGCCCGGCCAGTCGCCGCGGTCGGGGGCGGCGTCGTAGAACCGCGGCATCCAGGCGCTGCGCGTGATCGCGGTGATCCGTTGCAGGTCCCGCGCGTTCAGCGGCTTGCCGTGACGGGCGATCAACCCCGCGGCGATTTCCTGTGCGCTCGGGAGGCCGGGGATTCGGTCCTCCCGCCCGAGCGTTTTGAGCACTGTGGCTCGATCCGGACCGCTCGGCATCGGCGAGAGTGGTTGTGGCCGCGTGGTGGGTGAGTCCGTGGTGGTCGTGGCCATGCCTGCTCTCCCTGTGGTCGGCGTCTCGTTCGCGCGGCGTCCCGGGGATGCGTGTGCCCGAAGACGTCGAGTCCACCAACGTTGTTGGGGAGACCGGGCCGGCGGTTTGCACAGGAATCGGGCAAAGCGCGGGCTCTTCGCGGAGTTTGTGCGTTGATTGGGGTCGCCGCGCCGCGGACCGGCGGCGTGCCGCAGGCGCGGCCGCGGCGGGCCGTGTTAGCGGGTGATGACCCTGACGTTGCGGCGGCCCGAACGGTCCATGCCGAGGGCTCTGCAAGCGCAACCCAGCTTCGTCGGAGGATCGCGAGGACCAGAAACACCACCGCGGCCAGCAGCATCGCGGGGACCACGACCACCAGCAGAATCGCGGTGAGGGTCAGGAACGCCACCGTCAGCGCGGCTCGGAGCACCCAGGAGGGCTGCGACTGGATCACAGTCACCACCCTCGCGGCTTGTTGTCCGGTGTTGGTGGCCTGAGCGTCAAAGAACGAAGCGCGGATCATCTCACAGGAATAGTAGGAGATGAGTGCTCCGGATTGCAGCGGTTCGCGTCAGGTGCGTCTTGGGCGTTCCTGAGGGCGGTTCTCAGGCGTCTCGACGCCGTCTGCCGTAGGCCAGGGCGAGCCCGAGGCAGAGCGACGCGATCGAGCCGGATGTCGGGATCGACGCGAGCTGATCCTGTGCGCTGGGAGAACGCAAGGCGATAATCTCGCCGTGGAACCGCTCGCCGTCGGCGACCGCGTCGAAAAGCGTGCCCAGGCGGTCCTGGACGGTGAGGCTCAGCGAGTTGCCGCCCGCGTCCCGGGCACGGAACCAGCCGCTCTCGATGTCGAGGCTGGAGCGCCCGAGCTGGCTGTCGTAGTCGGAGACCACTTCCCACAGCGCGAGCTGGAAGGCCGCGGCGAAATCGTCCGGCGCGTTGCCGTCGAACTGTGCCTGTCCGGCCGAGGCAAAGAGGCTCTTGACCGCGAGGGCGGTCTGTGCGCTCATCGGCTGGCCGTCGGGCACGTCGGTGAGGCTCGAGATGGTGTACGGCTTCGAGCTGCTGCTGGCGTATTGGTAGAGATCGGTGCAGAAGAACGGCTGGGCACCGATCCCGAGGCGCCAGCCCTCATCGGCGCTGGTGACGTTGTGGATGAGCTGGCCGGCGAACGTGCTCATGGCCCGGTTCCCGGCGTTGATCTGCACCCGCTGCCCGCTTCCGAGCCCGGTGTAGCGCATATCCACGATGTCGGCCTGCGCGGTGGCGGCGACGGCGGCGAGGAGAACGGCGGCGGCGGACGGTCTGATCGGCATGGTGACTACCCCTTCCTGGGGAGACAGTGCCAATCGGCGGGCCGTGAGGCCAACCCGCCGGGAGGGCGGTCTCACGCGGGGGTGGGGGTGTGCCGGTCGGGGAGAACTTGTCGTCTCGCTTGGCTGGGAGAAGCGGTCGAGTAGAATGGAACTCGCCACCAAATCACAGAAGTAGAGGCCGATGGGACAAGCACCCCAAGATGTTGTAGAACAAGCGGTTGATGGTCCCGGTTCGGGCTTTGTCCATCTCCACCTGCACTCCGAGTACTCGCTGCTCGACGGCGGCAACCGGGTCGATCGGCTGGTCAAGCGGATCAAAGAGCTGGGCATGCCGGCGGTCGCGCTGACCGACCACGGCAATCTGTTCGGCGCGGTGACCTTCTACGAGGCCTGCCGCAAGCACGGCGTGAAGCCGATCTTGGGCGTCGAGGCGTACGTCGCTCCGGGCGACCGGACCGACCGGACGTACACGGGCGTGAGCGATGGCGGGTATCACCTGGTCTTGTTGGCCGAGAACGAGACCGGCTGGCGGAACCTGATGTATCTGTGTTCCGAGGCGTACCTGACGGGGTTCTACTTCAAGCCGCGGATGGACCGGGCGCTACTGGAGAAGCACAACTCGGGGCTGATCGCGATCAACGGCCACCTGGGCAGCGAGATCGGCGAGCACCTGCTCTCGCGGGTGCAGTCGGGCGACGCCAAGCACTGGGACCGTGCGGTGGAGAGCGCCGAGTGGCACGCGCGGGTGTTTGCCGACGAGGGGACCGGGCCGCGGTTCTTCGTCGAGATGCAGCACCACGTACCGGAGCAGAACGCGATCAACCCGCTGCTGGTCAAGCTGGCGAGGCAGATGGACCTGCCGCTGGTGTGCGACAACGACAGCCATTTCCTGAGGGCCGAGGACCACGACGCGCACGACACGCTGATCTGCATCTCGACGGGCAAGATCAAGAGCGACACGGGGCGGATGAAGTACACGCCGGAGCTCTACGTCAAGAGCGCCGAGCAGATGCGCGAGCTGTTCGAGGACGAGCGGTACAACGAGGGTGAGTATGCCGACGCCGGGCGCGAGGCGCTGGCCAATTCGGTCTCGATCGCCGAGCGGTGTCATGTGGAACTGCCGGTGGGGGCCAACCACGCGCCGGTGGTGCGGGTGGAGATCCCCGACGAGTCGGCACTGCCGCGGCACGACGACGAGCGGTTCGGCGGAGACCTGACCGCGTGGTACACCGACTACTGCAGCCGGTTCGAGCTCAGGCCCTTTGAGGAGTCCGGCGATGAGTCGGCGGCCGATGCGCTCAAGGCCGAGTGCGACCGCGCGCTGCGGATGCTCTCCGACGCGGGGATGATCTGGCGCTACGGGCCGGGCATCATGGCGACCGCTCCGGACCGGTCGGGGGGCAAGGGCAAGCGCGTGTCGAAGGCTGCGCGCGCAGGCGGTGACGGCCCTGCGGATGGTGTCGAGAAGTGGGCGCGTCTCGACCGCGAGCTGGGCATTCTGCGCGACAAGGACATCAGCGCCTACTTTCTGATCGTCTGGGACTTCGTGAACTGGGGCCGGCAGCGGGGCATCCCCGCCAACGCGCGTGGCTCGGGCGTGGGCACGATGGTGGGGTACGTGCTCGGCCTGTCGAATGCGTGCCCGGTGCGGTACGGGCTGCTGTTCGAGCGGTTCACCGACCCGGATCGGTCGGAATACCCGGATATCGATATCGACCTGTGCCAGAACGGGCGCGGCGAGGTGATCAGCTACGTCCGCGAGAAGTACGGGCACGTCGCGCAGATCATCACGTTCGGGACAATGAAGGCGCGGGCGGCGATCCGCGACTGTTCGCGCGTGCTCGAGGTCTCGCTCCCGGTGGCCGACCGCGTCGCGAAGATGATCCCCGAGACGCTGGGCATCACGATCGACGGCGCGATCGAGGCCGAGGCGGACTTCAAGCAGCTCTGCGAGGGTGCGCACGGGGCGATCACCAAGATCAACGCGAGCCTCTCGCCCCACCAGCACACCAGCGCTGAGCAGATCCGCCAGCTGATCGACAATGCGCGGGTGCTCGAGGGCCAGGCGCGGCACAGCTCGGTCCACGCGGCCGGCGTCATCGTGGCGACGCGGCCGCTGCACGAGCTGGTGCCGCTGTTCCGCCAGACCGGGGCGGCCGAGAACGAGATCGTCACCCAGTGGGACGGTCCGACGTGCGAGAAGATGGGCCTGCTGAAGATGGATTTCCTCGGCCTGCGCACGCTGAGCGTGATCGAGCGGGCCAAGGCGCTGGTGCGCGAGGGGCTGGGTGAGGACGCGATCTACGCCGCGGTCGGGCGCGAGAAGGGCGACGGCGGCCCCCACCCGCTCGACCTCGACCGGCTGACCTACGACGACACGCGGGTGTTTGATCTCTTCCAGCGCGGCGACACGACGGGCGTGTTCCAGTTTGAGTCCGGCGGCATGCGCCGGCTGCTTGTCGAGATGAAGCCCGACCGGCTCGAGGACCTCATCGCGGCCAACGCGCTTTTCCGGCCCGGGCCGATGGACCTGATCCCCGACTACAACCGGCGCAAGCACGGCGAGCAGGAGGTCCCCAAGGTCCACCCCATCGTGGACAAGTTCACGAGCGAGAGCTACGGCGTGATGGTCTATCAGGAACAGGTGATGCAGATCGTCCACGAGCTGGGCGGCATCCCTCTCCGTGCGGCCTACTCGCTCATCAAGGCGATCAGCAAGAAGAAAGAAAAGATCATCGAGGCCAACCGGCCCAAGTTCGTCGAGGGCGCGGTGAGCAAGGGGCTCGCCAAGGCCCAGGCCGAGGAGCTCTTCGAGCTGATCCTCAAGTTCGCCGGCTACGGCTTCAACAAGAGCCACTCGACCGGGTACGCGATCGTGGCCTACCAGACGGCATACCTCAAGGCCTACTTCCCCGGCCCCTACATGGCGGCGTTCCTCACCTTCGAGAGCCAGGCGCAGAAGGTCAGCGACTGGATCCCCTATCTAGAGGACGCCAAGCGCGCGCGCACCGTGGACCCGAAGACCGGCGAGGTGCTGCGGGCGGGGATCGAGATCAAGCCGCCGGACGTCAACCTGTCGCAGGCCGAGTTCAGCGTGGTCTACGGCGACGACGAGCCGCGGGACGCGGCACACGGGCACATCCGCTTCGGGATGCGGGCGATCAAGGGCACCGGCGAGAAGGCGATCGACGCGATTATCGCCGAGCGCGACAAGGGCGACGGCGGCAAGCGGCGGCCGTTCCGCTCGATGTACGATTTCTGCGAGCGCGTGCCCTCGGGCGTGGTCAACAAGGCGACGATCGAGAGCCTCGTGCGGAGCGGCGCGTTTGACGCGGTGCACTCGCGCGACGAGCGGGCGTCGATGCTCGCGTCGATCGAGGCGGCGGTCGCGGCCGGGCAGAAGCTCGCCGCGGACAAGGCCGCGGGGCAGTCGCAGCTCTTCGGCTTCGGTGGCGGCGGGGACGACGAGCCCGAGGCCGCGGCCAGCGAATCGCAGCTTGTGCGCGCGCCCGCGTGGACTGAGAGCGAAACACTCTCGCAGGAAAAAGAAGCCCTCGGCTTCTATGTCTCCAGCCACCCGCTCGAGCAGTGGAAGCACTGGGCCGGGGTGTTCGCCAACGCGACGCTCAAGCAGCTCACCGAGCGCGGGCAGGACACCCGGGTGGTGCTGGCGATCCTGGTGCAGTCGGTGCGGACGCTGGTGATCAAGCAGGGCAAGTCGGCCGGGCAGAAGATGGCGATCCTGACCGTCGAGGACATGACCGGCACGGCCGACGCGGTGATGTTTGCCGATTGCTACAACCGGCACGGGCACCTGCTCGAGGACGATGCGCCAAAGTTCATGCTCGGGCGGATCGACCTCTCGCGCGGAGACCCGCAGGTGCTGGTGGACAGGCTGGTGCCGATCGACGGCCTGCCGCTGGAGCGCGGCACGCTCCGGGTGACAGTCAGCGAGGTGCGGAGCAACGGCGCAAGCCGGCAGGCGCTGCACCGGGTCGCCGCGGTGCTGGGGGCGGGGCGAGAGGCCGAGCCCGCGCCGGAGGCAACCAATGGTGTGGCGGGCGGCGGCGCGGGCGCTGCGGCCAACGGCACGAACGGTGCAACCAAGCCCCCGGCGACGGTGCCGATCGAGCTGGTCGTGGAGACCGAGCAGGTGGTGTGCGAGGTCAAGCCGACCAGGCCGCTCCGAACGGTGCTGACGCCGGACACGGCCCGTGAGCTCGTCGCAGCGGTCGGCGAGGGGGGCGTGCGGCTGTTCAAGGGCGTCGCTGTGGAGTTGGAGAAGGACCGGAAGCCGTGGGAGAAACGGGCGTGAGTCTGCCCGAGCCCGGTGGTGATACCGGGCCGGGTCGGCGGTAGAGACTCGCGCCGCAGCACGTAGTTATATTTTGGTTCTCTTCGGAAAAACCCGGCAACCGCGGGTTCTTGCTTTCGTATGCTGCTTACGCGGGAGTTCTCCCGTGTTTGACTTTGGGCGACATCTACATAATGGAGACCAGCAATGACCAAGGGACACGGTCTGGCGGGAGTTTTGTCGTGTGTGGTGGTTTCGGTAGTCTGCGGCCAGTGCGACCCGCGGCTCAGTGGGCTGTTCCCGTCGGGCGCTCTCAGCAATGAGGTGATCAGGGCCGAAGTCAACGCGTCGCTTTGGTGGCCGGCAGCGGATCGTCTCGTGATGGCCGGAGACTTCACTCGTGCCGGTGGGTTGCCGGCGTCGTTTGTGGCGTCGTACGACGGTGAGCGTTGGCACCCGATTGGGGAGGGGCTTTCGTACGAAGGCTTCGGTGAGGGGCGCGTGCTCGCGCTGGCGCAGTTCGACGTGGACGGCGCCGGGCCTCTCGGTGAGTGTGTTGTGGCTGCGGGGTCGTTCATCCGCTCGGGGGCCGAGCCGATCCGAAACCTCGCGTATTGGGACGGGGATCAGTGGCTTGAGCTTGGCGGTGGAGCCAACTGGCCGGTGTTGGACTTGCTGGTGTTCGACGAGGACGGCCCCGGGCCGATGCCGGAGAGCCTGTACATCGTGGGGGAGTTCAGCGAAGTCGGCGGAGTGAGCGCGAACTGCGCAGCACGGTGGGACGGTGAGACGTGGACCCCGCTGCTTGAGAACAGCGGCGGGAGATTCCGTCGGATCGTGGCCTTCGACGAGGACGGCCCGGGCGGCGAACGCCCCGCGCTGTTTGCCTCCGGAGAGCTCTATTTCTCCCCGTTTGGTGCTCTGTCCGGGGTCATGCGGTACCGGGACGGTGTTTGGTCGTCAATGGGATTCCGGTATGAGCCGGACGGCAACGAGCTGATCGTCTTCGACCCGGACGGCCCCGGGCCTGTGGGGGAGTGGCTCGTGGCGACGGGTGTGGATGCCCCGGACGGCTCGCTCCCGAAGGGGCTCGCCGTGTGGGACGGCACCTCGTGGGTTGACGAGCCGTTTGGCCAGACCAATCCGTTCCGCGCCAATGGGGAACTGGCGGTGTACGACGCGGATGGTTCCGGTCCGTTGCTTCCCGGTCTTGTCGGGGCCTCTCCCGCCTTCAGTCAGGTGGTCATGTGGCGGGCGGGTGAGCTCATCGAGCTCGCCTTTCGGCAATACGATCTGCGGGGGTTTGATGTCATCCCGGGCTTCGAGGGTGCCCCCGAGCAAGGAGTGCTGCTGTTGCGTGGGTCAGACCCGTGGGTCTGGGACGGGTCGCGGTTTGCGCGGTTCTCGCGGGGCGTTCCGTCTGTCACCGCGGCCCTCTCGCTTCCCCCCTCGCTCTCGCCGGATGGCGAACGAGGCCTGCTGCTGTTGCAGGACGGCTACCGAGAGCCGGGGAGTGTTCCAACGGGAACCGAGCCTGTCTGGTGGAACGGGGAGTTGTCGGCGGAGTTTCCCGGCGTCACCGGGGTCATGTCCACCGTCCTCTGGGACGTTCCCGGCGACGGAACGGACGAGCTCAGGATTGTCGTGGCTGGGAATCTGAGTCTCGAAGACAGCGGTCCGGACCGAGAAGGGGCCGCGTATTGGAACGGGACGACCTGGGTCGAGCTTGGCAACGCTCGTGGGAGTTCGCCCGCGGATCTCCTTATCACAGATCCCGACGGCGTCGGCGCGATTCCCGAGACACTCATCCGGGCGAGTGGCTCTGACATCACAGCCTTTGTCGGCGGTGCCTGGGAGGCAATCGGCAGCGGCGTCCACTCTGACGCCGGGTACTTGCAGCTGGCCCACTTCGATCCATCGGGTCGGGATCCGGACGCCGGAACGCTGTATGTGTGTGGGTATATGTGGAGTGACGATCGCAGCGATTGGTATGTGATCGCGGTGCTGGAGCAAGGTGTGTGGCAGCGCGTGGGCGAGGGTCTGCTCTTGCCCGGCGGGTCGGGAACAGCACACTCGATGGCCGTCTTTGATGTCGACGGGCCCGGGCCGGAGCCGTCGAAGCTCTTCGTGTCGTACACAGACAGAGACGCGTCCCGAGAATTTGTGAGCGCCTGGGACGGACAGACATGGGAGACCATGCCGTGGAATCCGGACGGCGAGGTGTCCGTGCTGCAGACGATCGACGGAGCCCCGTTCGGCGTCGAGGGGCGAGTGCTCTACGCCGCCGGAGAGTTCACGGAGATCGACAGCGTGCCGGCCCGCGGGATGGCGTGGTTCGACGGGGTTTCGTGGCGGCCGGTGCTCGGCACGCAGGACAACGGGCCACGGGCCGTCGTCTTCGACGACGACGGCGAGGGTCCGCTCCTGCCCGCGCTGTACTTCTATGGTTCGTTCAGCGAGCTCGGCGGCCTCAGCGCCGACGGCTTCGAGAGATACGGGTGCGATGGATCGACCTGCTACGGCGACTACAACGGTGATGGCACCCTCGACACCCGGGACCTCATCGGCTTCCTGAACGACTTTACCGCTGGCGTGCCGCGCGCCGACTGCGACACCAACGACGTCGTCGATACGCGCGACTTCATCTGCTTCCTCAACGCCTGGAACGCGGGGTGCTGATCGTCGGTCACCGGGCGCCGGTGTGCGACAGAGGCTGCGCGCACACGGTGTATCAGGTCTGGAGCGGCTTCCACCGAACATCCAACCCGTGCTCGACCCCCAGCAAGTCCAGCACCTTGCCCACCGTGAAATCCACGATGTCCTCCACACTCCGCGGCAACAGATAAAAGCCCGGGTTGGTCGGGCACACGATCGCGCCGGCGAGGGTCAGCGTCCGCATGTTCTCGATGTCGATCAGGTTCAGCGGGCTCTCGCGGTGGCAGACGATCAGCGGGCGGCGCTCCTTGAGCGTCACCATCGCCGCCCGGCAGAGCAGGTTGCTGCCCGCGCCCGTCGCGACCGCGCCGAGGCTGGTGCTCGAGCACGGGATGAGCGCCATGCCGTCGTGCAGGAAGCTGCCCGACGCGATCACCGCGCCGACATCCTTGTTCGGGTGGATGTACAGGCGCGACAGGATCTCTGCGGGGTCCCACGGGGCGGCGTCCGCCGGACGCGGCCGCAGCCCGAGCGGCGGCGGGGCGTCGCCCACAGCGTGGGGCAGCAGGTCGGCGAGTTCGAGCTTGCGGACGCCGGCTTCGTCGGCCAGCAGCCGGCGGCCGTACTCGGTTACGACCAGGTGCACCTCGTGCCCGCCGTCGAGCAGCAATTCGAGCAGCCGGAGGGCATAGGCCGCACCCGACGCGCCGGATATCCCCACGACGATCCGGCGGCGGCGGGCGGGGGCGTCGTGTTGAGGCGTGGGGGGGTTCATGCGGCGGGGGAGAGTACGCGGGCGTGCCCGGGGGTCGGCCGGGGCGATTGCGGGGCGGTGCGGGTGATCGACATGCCCATCGGCACTATGCTCAGGTGGCTTCGGTCGATGGGAGGTGTTGGATGCTCGGCGATTTCTCCAGGCAGGCTCGGGTATTGTTGGCGACCGCCACGGTGGGTGTGGCGATGGGTGCCGCAACCTCGATGCACGGCTGCACAAGCGTGGTCTACGACAGCAACCCCGAGGGCGTGCCCCTCCCGGCCGACGAGAAGCCGGACTTTGCCAGCCGCACCGTGCTGAATCTGCTCGCCGGGAGCATCGCGTGGGCTTCCGAGCGGCACCCGCCGCCGGCCGGAGCCGCGGACGATGGCTGGTTCGCGATCAACCTGCCCGAGGGCGTCACGCGCGAGCAGTACATCGAGGTTGCCACGCAGATCGGCGACCGGGCGACGCCGGTGACCCCCGAGACCGAGCACCTGCCGACCTACCACATCGGCTGGGTGTGGATGCGGGGTGACCACGCGCGGGTGGACGTGTTCCGCCCGGTCTACTCGCTCACGCGCCCCGGGGGGCAGGTGGTCTATCAGGCCATCACGCTCCACTTCACGCGGCGGTTCTCCGCGTGGCGCGTCGAGCAGACCCAGCCGTGGGACCCGGGTGTGGTGACCGTGCCGCCGCTCTATTACATGCCGCCGCCGGAAGCCGAGGAGGGGGCGGAATCACCCACCGACGAAACGGTTCCCACATCGGGAACCGCCCCCGAGGCGGTGTCCGACGCGCCGTAAAGGGATGGCCTGACACCGCGGCACGCGAGTGCCCGCCGGAATGCTGTTGCGAGTTGAGACATGATCGGCCACGCCCAGGAGCACGCGACGATGCGACCGGAGCCCTCAGCCGCGGCCCACGCGATGCCCTCGCTGCTCGGCCTCGCCGACACCGGCGCAGACCGGATCCGTGCAATCCTGACGCGGGCCCGGGAGCTGTTCCCGGCGGCGACGGGAGAGACCGCACCGCTCGATCTCCTCCGCGGCAAGACCATCGCGACCGCCTTCTTCGAGCCCTCCACCCGGACCCGCACCAGCTTCGCCATCGCGGCCCAACGCATGGGGGCGGGGCTGGCCGACCTCTCAGCGACAAGCTCCAGCGTCTCCAAGGGCGAGTCGGTCCGCGACACCGCGCTCACGCTTGAGGCCATGGGCGTGCATGCCATCGTGGTGCGGGGGCGGCAGTCGGGCATCGCCAAGGTCGTGGACGATGTGGTCTCGTGCAGCGTGGTCAACGCCGGCGACGGGCGGCACGAGCACCCGACGCAGGGCCTGCTCGATCTGGCCTCCATCGCCGAGGCCTTCGGGCGTGACGAATCGTTCGATCTCTCCGGCCTGCGCGTCGCCATCGTGGGCGATGTGGTTAGTTCCCGCGTCGCACGCTCGGCGGTCGCGGGGCTCACCAAGCTCGGCGCGAGTGTCGTGCTGGTCGGGCCGCCGCAGCTTGCGCCGAAGGGTCTCGTCTGTCTGGGGCCGTCAGACGCGGCCGGCGGCACCACCCTCGCCGTTGAGCACGACCTCGACACGGTGCTGCCCGAGATGGACGCGGTGATGATGCTGCGGATCCAGTTCGAGAGACACACCGAGGCGAGCGACCCATCCGCAGCGAGCGCGCAGGCGGGGCCGATCGCGTCGGTGCGGGCCTACCGCGAGCAGTGCGGGCTGACGGTCGAGCGGGCCGCACGCATGAAGCCCAATGCGGTAGTCATGCACCCCGGCCCGATGAACCGAGGCGTCGAGATCGACGGCGAGGTAGCCGACGGTGGGATGGCCGCGGGCGGGGCCGGGCCGCGATCGCTGATTACGAGGCAGGTCTCGTGGGGCGTGGCGGTGCGGGCGGCGGTGCTGGCCGAGTGTTGCGGGGCGTAAGCGCTACGGACAGGCGGTGCAGCAACACGGGTTGTGGCGACTGAGGGGCAGTACAGACGGCAATCTGGGCGAGTTTGTTCCGATATCGCGTGACCGCTGCGCGGTGCGATCGCTTGCGCTGGATGAAAGACCCCGCCGCGCACCGCGCGCATCGGGCGCTCCAGCCGAGCGGGGCCAAACCCTCCGCCGGGCACCACGTGTCCGGGGGCCCACGCTCAGGGAGCCAGACATGTCCAGAAACACCCACCCAACTCTCTTGGTCAGCGTGCTCGTTTCGCTGCTCGCGATCCCGGCGGCAGGTCAGCAGAAGACCTACTGGCGGGATACCGATCCCGCCGGTCAGAGCCCCCGGGCCGACCCGACCGGCTGGACCGATCTGGCCGGCGGCAACACGGGCCAAGTATCGATCGGCGCGGGCAAGAGCATCTACTTCGGCGCGATGAACAACGAGGTAGACGCCAAGAAGGTCCTCACGCTCTCGATGAACTGGCTCGGCGGCAACGGCGGGAACAAGTCCAAGTTCTCGAAACCCACCGCCACCGGATACCGCAACGGCCAGCCGGTGGCCGGGTATATCAGCTCAGGGTGGAACAAGAACAATGTCAAGGCTTCGTGGGATCCGTGCCCGGCGTGGGAGTACATCACGCTCACCAACTTCACCAACACCGCGCAGACCGTGCAGATCCACGCGCAGGTCAGCCCGACCAAGTGTCAGGATGTCACCACGAGCGATTCGGGTGCCGCGGGCGACACCCACGACACGCTCGAGATCTCCGACGCCGCCTGCGGCGTGATCGGCGAGATGATGGGCCCGCTCCGCATCACCGGGCTCGAGATCTACCCGGAACACCAGCCGATCAACGAGGCGGTGTCGCCGTTCTTCTCGGCCGAGCCGCACACCGGCGACTGGAACACCGAGTTCAGCTTTGTCGATCCGCACGGCACGCCGCGGCCGGAGGGCGGCGCGCGGTTCTGGACCGACGGCGTCGGTCTCCAGGTCGAGGATCTTCACGCGCTCTCGGTGACGATGCTCGACAGCGCCGACACCCGCTACACGCTCTTCGCGTGGGACGAGCAGCTCGGCAGATGGCACGACTACGTCATCGACCTCCGCGTCCTGCCCTGGTACGAGGACTTTGAGATCTACGCGGCTGACGAGCTCCTCCACGGCGCCAGCGGCTGGCGGGGCTGGGACGACGACCCGGCGTTCGACGCGCCGGTCACCGAGACGAACGCCCGGAGCTCGCCCTACGCACTCGAAATCGGCGGAGATGCCGATCTCGTCCGCGTCTTCGAGGGTGCCGACTCGGGCGCCTGGAGCTTCGAGGTGTGGCAGTACATCCCCTCAGACTTCCAGAGCGGCGGGGGCGGCCAGTTTGCTGGGAGCTACTTCATCCTGCTCAACACCTACGCGGACGGCGCCCCCCACGAAGACGACCACTGGTCCGTGCAGATGCAGTTCGACTCGACAGACGGCATGTGCAAGGTGTTCCACGGCGAAGGCACCGACACCATCGCGGTCCCCTACGAAACCGACCGCTGGGCCAAGATCCAGGTCGAGGTCGATCTGGACGACGACTGGACGCGGGTCTATTACGACAACGACCTCGTGACCGAGTATGCATGGACCGGTGGCGTTCTGGGCGACGGCGCGGGAGCGCTCGACATCGCCGCGGTGGACCTGTTCGGCCAGGGATCGACCGTGCTGCTCTACGACGATCTCAAGCTCGTGCCGTTCGAGGTGCCGTGCCGTGCCGACTTTAACCGCGACGGTGAGGTCAACACGCTGGACGTGCTGGCGTTCCTGAACGCCTGGACCGCGGGCGAGAGCTCGGCGGACATCAACGACGACGGGAGCGTGAACACGCTGGACGTGCTGGCGTTCCTGAACCTGTGGGTGGCTGGTTGCTGATCGATCGGGTCCGGCGGTTCGCAGGTTCCGCCAGACGCATCCCGCGTCCAGACACCGAGACGCACGGTCGGAGCGGGCGGGGCCTCCCGACGGGGGCTTCCCGCCCGATCCGTGTGCGCGGCAAAGGGAACCGCTCCGGCAGGCCGCGGGCAGGGTCTTGCACCCCGGCTCAGCCCAACCCATTAGGACCTGATGCGCCGATCCTGTAGGCTGGGCCCGAGGCCCGGCCGCGGCGTGTGTGTGGGCCGATCGGTTCGTGCGAGCGGAGGTGAAGGATGCGTCAAGGTGTACGGGCGGCAGGTTGGGCCGCTGCGGTGTTGATCTCCCAGGCGGGAGCGCAGCCGGCAGTACAGGATGCGAAAGCGCCCTACGACGGCTTCCGCGTCGTCGCGGTCGAGCTGGACTCGGTCGCGGATGTGCGCGCGATGCAGGCGATCGGGGCCGACCAGTGGTCGCACCGCGTCCGCGAAGGACAGCCGACAGACTTCATGGTCTCGCCGGACCAGCTCGCCGAGCTCGACCGGCTCGGCCTGCCCTACGCCGTCACGATCGAGGACGTGCAGGGGATGATCGACGAGGAACGCACCCGGCTCCGACTGGGTGGCGGCACGCGTGGCTGGTTCGACGATTTCAAAGACCTCGACGCGATCAACGCGCAGCTCGACGCTTTCGCAGCCTCGCGCCCGGACATCGCCGAGACCTTCGATGTCGGGCTGACCATCGAGGGTCGCACCATGCGCGGGCTGCGGATCGCCAACGACGCGTTCGGCGACGGCACCTGCAAGCCGACGATCCTCATCAACGCCTGCCAGCACGCGCGGGAGTGGATCGCGCCGATGGTGGGGATGTACGCCGCGGACCGGCTCCTCGCCGAACACGGCGTCGATCAGGCAATCACCGACCTGGTCAACCGCTCGGAGATCCTCCTCGTCCCCGTGGCCAACCCGGACGGGTACAGCTTCACATGGACAAGCCAGCGGCTCTGGCGCAAGAACCGTCGCAACAACGGCAACGGGACGATCGGTGTCGATCTCAACCGCAACTGGGGCGTGGGCTGGGGGATGAACAACGGCTCCTCCGGCAGCGGCTCGTCAGAGATCTACCGCGGCACGGCACCCTTCTCCGAGCCCGAGACGCAGATTCTCAAGGCGCTGGCCGAGGCCCAGCCCCGGCTCGCGGCCCAGGTCGATCTGCACTCCTACGGCCAGCTGATCCTCGCGCCGTGGGGCTACACCGGCGACTTGCCGCCGGATCACGCGACCTTCCAGCAGCTCGGCGGCGAGATGCAGCAGATCATCCGCTCGGTCAACGGGCGCACCTACACGCACGGCCCCTGCTACACCGCCCTCTACCCGATCTCCGGCGGCGAGGGTGACTGGTTCTGGGGCGATCGGGAGGCGCACAACTTCCTCATCGAGCTCCGCGGCAACAACTTCGTGCTCCCGCCGCAGGAGATCATCCCCAACGCCGAGGAGGTCTATCCCGCGCTGGTCCACTTCATGTCGTGGGCCCGCCAGACGCGCCGACCACCAGCCGACTTCAACGACGACGCGGCGATGAACACACTGGACGTGCTGGCCTTCCTCAACGCCTGGGGTGCCGGCGACGGCTCGGCCGACTTCAACGACGACGGATCGGTCAACACGCTCGACGTGCTCGAATTCCTCAACGCCTGGGCGGCGGGGTGCTAGAGAACTCTGAGTGATTTGCGCGGCGTGTTGTCGAGAGGCTTGCGCGATCTGAACGCGGTGTTGACAGTGGCCGCGTGGTGCCGGGGCTAACTTCTCCTCCTTCCGAGGAGGAGTTCCCATGAAATGTCGAGGCGGATTGGCGGCGATGGTGTTGGCGTTGGCTGCGGTCCCGTCGGTGGCGCAGCGATTCACTGTCGTGGTGCTGCCCGACACGCAGTACTACGCACAGCACGCCGAGTGGACCTACCACTTCGAGGCCCAGACGCAATGGACCGTTGATCACCTCGACGAGTGGGACATCGTGTTCCTGTCGCACGTGGGCGACATCGTGCAGAACGGGTCACAGACCGCCGAGTGGCAACGCGCCGCCGCCGCGATGGATCGGCTCGACGGCGTGCTGCCCTACGCGGCCGTGATCGGCAACCACGACTGGGCCTCCACGGGCAACAAGGACACCTCGACCGCGAACTACCTGGCCAACTTCGGCCCGCACCGGTACGCGGGGCGGCCCTGGTACGCCGGGGGTGACCCGAGCGGGCTCAACCACGCCCAGCTCTTCGACGGCGGCGGGAGGACATTCCTGCACCTGACGCTCGAGTGGCGGCCGGACTGGGAGAGCGATGCGCTCGCGTGGGCACAGTCGGTGATCGACGCCCACCCGGGCGTGCCGACCATCATCTCGTCGCACGAGCACCTGACCGACGCCCACGGCGGCCACCGCAGCGCCAGCGGCGAGAACGTCTTCAACAGGCTCGTGCGGTCCAACGACCAGGTGTTCATGGTCCTCAACGGGCACTACACGCAGGGCGCCGCGTTTGGTGAGCACTACGAGCTCCACCTGAACGACTACGGGCGACCGGTGATCGAGATGCTCGCAGACTTCCAGCGCCGGCCCGAGGGCGGCGACGGCTGGCTGCGGCTGCTGGAGTTCCTCCCCGAGGACAACCGGATCGAGGTGCACACCTTCAGCCCGAGCCGCGAGGATCGCGGCCTCAGCGCGTGGGAGACCGACGCCAACAGCCGGTTCGGGTTCGACATCGACTTCGACCAGCGATTCAGCCCGCCCACCGATCCAGTCCCGTTCCGGGAGATCACGATCCGCCAGGGAAACAACGGCTTTGCCCGCGCCGTTGACACGACGCTCCGCGAGTCGGAGCCGTTCCGCCAGTTCGACCGCGACGAACGCCTGTGGATCGATGGCGATGACCCAAACGACAGCGGCCTCGACGCGCAGGCACTCCTGCGGTTCGAGGAGCTGGTCGGGCCGGGAGGCCTGCCAGCCGGAGCCGATGTGCTCGGTGCCGTGCTCGAGTTCGAGGTGGACAACGGGGGGAGCGGATTCGGACTCTTCCGCACGCGTATCGACTGGAGCAATGTCTCGACCTGGTCGAGCCTCGACAACGGCGTGCAGGCCGACGGACTGGAAACGTGGGCCAGGGAGGACGCAACACTCTCGAGCATTAACGAGGGGACGCTGTCGATCGACGTGACCGCGTCGGTACGGTCGCAGCTCGCCGGCGGCCCCGAGACCGGCTGGGCGCTGCTGCCGCTGGGAGACAACGGTGTGGGTGTAGCCTCCGGTGAGGCGTCGGACAGCATGACCCGCCCGCGCCTCGTCGTACGCTATACCGAGGAGCCAGTGAAGACCGTGACGTTCCAGCAGGGAGTCGGCGGCTACGCGGGCACCCACGACACCGATGTGCGCGCAATCAACGCCGATTCATCGTTCGGCGACGAGCCCATTGCCCTGGTCGATGCGCAGCACAACTTCTTCAAGACCAACGCGCTGCTGCGGTTCGACGGGGTGCTCGGTGCCGGCGGCGTGCCCCAGGGGCCCGACACGCAGATCACGTCCGCGCTGCTCCGCCTGACGGTGACCGAGCCGGGGAGCGGGCTCACCCTGCACCGGGTGCGGCGGACCTGGGGCGAGGAAGACACGTGGAACTCGCTCGTCGGCGGTATTCGGGCCGACGGCGAAGAGGCCGACGCCTACCCGGTCGGACGCGCCGGTCGGGACGACGCGGCCGCGAACGTGGGCTCGGGCGTCTACACGTTCGATGTCACGGCCGATCTGCTCCGCTGGCTGTCGGGCGAACCCAACCACGGCTGGGCCCTGCTGCCCTGGCCCTCGGGCACCGACGGGCTCGACTTCGCCACAAGCGAGTCGTCCGTCATCGCCCACCGGCCCGAGCTGATCGTGCGCTACACCGGCACCTGCCCCTCCGATTTCAACGCCGACGGGTCGGTCAACACCCAGGACGTGCTGGCGTTCCTCAATGCATGGAACGACGATGTGCCCGAGGCAGACTTCAACAGCGACGGCGTCGTGAACACGCAGGACGTGCTGGCGTTCCTGAACTCGTGGGCGTCGGGGTGCTGAGGCCAAGCTGGTTCAGGCGCGCGCGCGAAAGTGCGCCACAACCAGCTTGATCTGCTCGTAGGGCACCTCGCCGTTGAGACGGTCGAAGATGGGTCGGAGGAAGTCGGTCCCGACTTCCGTCACCGCCGTGGCGATCCGGTCGTACTCGGCCGGCTCGATCCACGCCGAGATGTCCTCGGGCTTGCGGGCCTCGATCCACTCGGCGAGGTGGTCGGCAACGGTGCGCGCCTTGAGGCCGCCGGACTCGGCGACGGCCTCGATCCCCTCGCCGCGATCGAACGCCTCGAACGAGCGGCGTTTGGCCGGCGAGAGTGTCTTCGGTTTGCCCGCGGCCGCGGAGCTTGTGGCGGCGCTGCCCGAGCCGGTGCGGGCGTCGAGGTCGAGCTCGTGGATCTCGCACCACTCGCGGATGTGGGCCAGGAAGGCCGGGGCGAAGGTCTCGAGCTTGCGCGCCGACGCCCCGCACCAGGCCGATCGCCTCGACCGAGCCGGGCCGGACGGGGCGCTGAGCTCCTGGAGCGTCTGGTCGTTGAACACCACATAGGGGGGCACGCCGTGGGTCTCGGCGACCTCGCGCCGGAGGGGCGCGGAGTGAGTCGAACAGCTCGTGCTCGCGGGGGGGTGAGTTCGATCTCCTCCCGGTCGCGTCGCTGGCGTCCCGCGGCCTCGACCGGGCCGCGGGGCATGAAGAGCCGCGACTGCGCGCGCGCCCGTGAGCACCTCGCGCGAGGCCTCGTTGAGCACCAGCGTGGGGAACTCGCCGGGAGCGCGCTCGAGTACGCCAAGGTCGAGGAGTTGGTTGACGTAGCTGACGAGGGTGGGGCGGGGCACATCGCGGAGCAGGCCGTGGGTGGAGAGCTGGTCGTGCCCGCGCTGGATGATTTTTTGTGCGCGCGAGCCGCGGAGGACATCAACGATGTGGGCCGCGCCGAAGCTCATGCCTGAGTGTTGCACGGCGCGGGCGACGCAGGAGATGATCTTCTGCGCGACCACGGTGGCGTCGTCCACCGCGTCGACCTCGTTGAGGCAGACATCGCAGGCGTTGCAGTTGGGGAAGGGGTAGGGTTGGCCGAAGTGTTCGCTGAGCACCTTGTGGCGGCAGGTCATGCCCGCGGCGAAGCGTTGCATCTCGTGGAGGAGGTCGAGTTCGCGCGCACGGTCTCGGGCGCGGGGTCGTTGCCGTCGAAGTCGGGCTGGGAGATGAGGCGGGCCCAGCGGGCGGCGTCGGCGCCGGAGTACAGCAGCACGCACTCGGCGTCGAGCCCGTTGCGCCCGGCACGGCCGGTCTCCTGCTGGTAGGCCTCGACGGACTTGGGCATCGCGGCGTGGAGCACGCACCGGACGTTGGATCGGTCGATACCCATGCCGAACGCGACGGTGGCCGCGACGACGTCGAGGCGTTCACGGATGAAGTCGTCCTGAACCTTTCGGCGGGTGTCGGGGTCGAGCCCGGCGTGGTAGGCCCCGGCGTTGAATCCGCGCGCGCGCAGCATCTCGGCGACGGCCTCGGTGTCCTTGCGGCTGATGCAGTAGACGATCGAGGCGTCGCCCTTGTGGCGGGCGAGGACCTCGGCGATCTGCTCGTCGCGGTCCACGCGGGGCACTACGCGGTAGGCGAGGTTGGGCCGGTCGAAGGTGCCGACGAGGACGGCGGGGTCGCGGAGCGCGAGCTGCTCGATGATGTCCTGTCGCACGCGCTCGGTGGCGGTGGCGGTGAAGGCGTGGATGCACGCCTCGGGGAAGCGGCGGCGGAGCACGGCCAGGCGGCGGTACTCGGGGCGGAAGTCGTGGCCCCAGGCGCTGATGCAGTGGGCCTCGTCTATGGCGAAACGGCGGACGCCGGGGGTGCCCGAGCTGTTGGGCAGCTGGGCGAGCCAGTCCATGAAGCCGTCGGAGAGCAGGCGTTCGGGCGAGACGAAGAGGAGGCGGAGCGAGCCGTCGCGGAGGGATTCGCGCGCGCGCCAGGTCGTCGTCGGATGCTGCGGAGTGCATCGCGGCGGCCGGGTAGCCGTTGAGGACGAGGCCGTCGACCTGGTCCTTCATGAGGGCGATGAGCGGGCTGATGACGACGGTGAGTTCATCAGCGACCAGCGGCGGGACCTGGTAGCAGAGGCTTTTGCCGCCGCCGGTGGGGAGGACGACCAGCGCGTCGCGGTGGGCGAGTGCGGCGTCGATCGCGTCGCTCTGGAGCGGGCGGAGGGCGTCGAAGCCCCACACGCGGCGGACCACGTCGAGGACGGTCCGGGTGTTCTCGGTCGTTGATCCTGCGGGCGGCGTCATGGGAGTATCCTAACAAAGTACGGTCTTTGGACAAGCGGGAAGGCGAGATTAAGGGGGGTGGGGGTGTCCCGGTGGGGGTTTGGGGTGCGTCGGAGAAACGTCTTTGCGGCGGCTGCGGCGGCCGGTATGGTGGCCGGATGCTGCACTCCCGCACGGTCGTTTTTCGTTTGTCGGTGGTTCTGGTGATGCTGTGGGCGGCGGTCGGGCTGCGCGCGCAGCCGGAGCGTGCGTCGATGTCGTTTGATGCTGCGGCGCTGTCGCGGATCGCGGTGGGCGAGCGGGTGGAGTTTGGCGGCGTGCCGGTGCCGGGTGTGGGGCGGGTGGCGTTGCGGCTGTCGCGGTTCAGCGTGACCTCGCCGGACACGCGGTTTGTCGTGGGCGACCGCCGTGGCGAGGATGTGGATCTGGGGTTTGATGCGGGCTCGGTGGTGCTGCTGCGGGGGAAGGTGGCCGGCGACGAGCGTTCGCATGTGTTCCTGAGCGAGCACTCGGGGGCGATGTCGGGGCGGATCGAGCTGGGGAGCGGGGAGCGGTTTGTGGTGACCAGCCGCGCGGGCGGGGGCCGGATGATGCCGAGCGGTCAGGCGCTGGTGCTGCCAGATCCGGGATTGGGCGGCTCGCTGCCGGGGTGTGGGGTGGATGTGGGGCAGGTTGAGCGGTGGGGGGGGCACGGGCACGCGCCGGGTTGAGCCGCGGCCGGGGCTGTTTCTGGTCGAGGTCGCGGTGGAGACCGACTACGAGTTGTTCGAGGAGTTCTTCGATCTCGACGCCGAGGCGGCGTATGTGGTGCAGCTCTACGGGGCAGTGAGCGATATCTATCTGCGCGATGTCGGGACGACGATCACGCTGACGTATGTCCGGCTGTGGGACGATCCGGATGATCTGTTCAATATCGAGGACCCGCTCGGGGAGTTCCGCGACTACTGGGAAGCGAACATGGAGTCGGTGGATCGCGACCTGGCCCAGTTTCTCTCGGGGCGGGTGAACTTCTGGTACGGCGGTGTGGCCTGGCTCAGTTCGGTCTGCGGCGGCAACGGGTACTCGGTCAGCGGGTACACGCTCGGGTATTTCGCTGACCCCGACCACCCGAGCGTATTCAACCGGGACATCATCATTCCTGCGCATGAGCTGGGCCACAACCTCGGCACCGGGCACACGCAGAACTACAACATCGACACCTGCCACTGGCCGGAGACCCCCTCGCAGCGCGGCCCGATCATGAGCTACTGCGGGCAGACGCACACCGGCGGCGACGCGAACCACGACCTGCGGTTTCACACCACCACCGCGGGGGTGATGCGGGCGCTGATGGCCGAGCGGCGGTGCGTGGACACGGACTGCAACCTCAACGGCGTGGCCGACGACGACGACATCGCCGACGGCACGAGCCAGGACGCCAACGGCAACGGCGTGCCGGATGAGTGCGAGGACTGCAACGGCAACGGCGTGCTTGACCCGGAGGACATCCTCAACGGCACGAGCAACGACATTAATGAGAACGGCAGGCCGGACGAGTGCGAGCCGGACTGCAACAACAACCTGCTGCCGGACGACTACGACATCGCGACGTTCATCAGCACCGATGAGTACGGGGATGGTGTGCCGGATGAGTGCGAGACCGACTGCAACGGCAACGGTGTGAGCGACTACACCGAGATCTGCGAGGACATGAGCCTCGATCTGGACCGCGATGCGCTGCTGGATGCGTGCGAGGACTGCGACGGCGACGGGGAGATCGACCTTGTAGCGCTGGACGGGGCCAACGACGTGTGGGTGGCGGACAAGGAGCGGACGGTGCTGCGGCGGTTCCTGAGCGTGACGGGCACGGTGGTGCGCGATTCGGCAGGCACCGCGCTGGACGAGCCGGGCGATGTGCTGGCGATGCCGGACGGACGCGTGCTGGTGACGAGCATCGTGGACGGCCGGGTGGCCGAGTTCGATCGCGACGGCGTCTTCGTGCGGGATCTGGTGAGCGCCGGGAGCGGCGGGCTGTCGTCGCCGGGGGCGGTGGTGGTGAGCACATGGGGTTCGCTGCTGGTGGCCAGCGGCGGGACCGACAGCGTGAAGGCGTACGACCCGGTCAGTGGGGTGTACCTCGGGGACTTGGTCACCTCTGGGGCGGAGGGGCTGGTCTCGCCGTTCGGGCTGGCGATCTCGCCGGCCGGGACGCTGCTGGTGACGAGCAACGACGGGCGGGTGCTGGAGTTTGACGCGGGGACTGGCGGGTTTGTGCGCGAGTTGGTCTCCGCGGCGGACAACGGCGGTCTGGACGACCCGCGGGGCGTGCTGGCGCTTTCGAGCGGGCGGGTGCTGGTGGCGAGCCGCGAGACGAACCGGGTGCTGGAGTTTGACGGCGCGAGCGGCGCGTTCGTCCGGCAGTTCAACCGCGGCGGCACGGCCGACCGGATGACGCTGGATCAGCCGTGGTGCGTGCGCGAGGGTCCGGACGGGGATATCTACGTGAGCCGCGCGCACGATCATGACGATCGACCCGGCGGCGGGAAGGACCCGGAGGGTTCGGGCGTGTCGGCGCTGCACCTGACCAACGCGCGGATCTTCCAGTTTGATGTCGACTCGGGCAAGCTGGTTCGAGCGTACGTGCAGGCGCTCGATTCGGGGATCGAGCACCCGACGGGGTTTGATTTTCTGCGGAGTGAGGGGACCGATTGCAACCAGAATCTGGTGCCGGACTCGTGCGATATCGCGTCTGGTGCGAGCGAGGATGTTGACGGCGACGGCGTGCCGGATGAGTGCCAGACGGTGTGTGTAGCCGATCACGACGGCAACGGCGTGGTGGACACGCGCGACGTGTTGCTGTTGCTGAACGACTATGCCGCGAAACGGCCCGCGGCCGATGTGAATCGCGACTTTGTGGTGGACACGCGGGATGTGTTGGCGTTTCTTAACACTTGGGTTGGCGGGTGCTGAGCTGCTTGCGGTGGGCGAGAGTGTGTTAAGTCGCCTGTTGTCAAACACTTGGAAGATCCGCCGCGGGATCTGACGGGAAGTCTGTCATCTCGTGTGCGGTGCCAACCCGACCTTCAACCAATCTGTGCACGTTCTGAACCTTTGCGCCAAGGGTCTTGGGTACCGTTCGGTCCGATCGGGGATGTCTTCCCGATTCCGGGGTTCAGGTCCTGACCTCTTGGGAGTTTCAGCTCATGCAGATTTCTCGAAACCGGAGCGGGTTCACGCTTATCGAGTTGCTGGTTGTCATCGCGATCATCGCGCTTCTGATCGGCATTCTTCTGCCCGCACTCGGCAAGGCCCGGGCTGCGGCGCAGGCGTCCGTCGCGGGCAACAACGCCCGTCAGGTTGGTCTTGGTGTATCGATCTACACGACCGACAAGGACATCTTTCCTCCCGCGTACGCCTACGCGTCGGTGAACGATGAGGCCACGTGGCGGTTTGAGGATCAGCTTGAGAGTAACCCGAACCCGAGCACCGGCTACCTTCACTGGTCGTGGTCGCTGTTCGGCGGCGATGCGGGCGGTGGATCGATCCCCGAGGAGGCCTTCGAGGATCCGGCGGTGACGAGCAACGGTGCGCCGCGAACCAACCCCGGTCGGGACGCCGACGACTGGGAGGACGGCCAGAAGAACGATCTCGGTCAGACCGCCCCGGCCGACCTGCCGCGTGACAAGCAGGCCAAACGGGTGGCGTTCACCGGCAACGCCGCGATTTTCTCTCGGAACAAGTTCAACATCAATGCCCGTCGGAAGAACGTGCTCGCGACCGGTGCGGGCGTGGACGCCACGGGCATGGGCGCGTCGGGCACGATTCTCGTTGCCGAGTTCTACGACAACAAAGACAGCTGGTCGTCACTCTGGGAGGGGAACGCCAACTCGGTGGTCAAGAGCCACCGACCGATCACCCCGTTCCTCGGGCGTTCTACGGGCACCGACGTGTACCAGGAGCCCTCGAGTGGCGGTATCGCCCGGTTTGTGTACCCGAGCGCGGACGATTTGCTCGAGGACGACGAACTCCGCAACCAGCGGAGCCAGATCGAGAGTGCGCTGACTCCGTTGAATGCGGTCGGCCGTCACCACAACGGCAAGAGCCAATTTGCCTTCGTGGACGGCCACGTCGAGTTGCTGACGGTGCAGGACACCGTCAAGGACCGCCTGTGGGGTGACCGGTTCTTTGCGATCTCAGGCTACAACAAGGTCGACACCAAGTTCAACGCTTGGAACGACTGATCGACTTCTGACAGGCCGGGGTGAGAACCCCGGCCTGTTCTTGATACGACCAACGCCGAGCAGGGATGGCTCGGCGTCATGAAGGACATGACATGTGCGGTCGAACTGTTCGGCCGCTTTCGGTAGCCGCGTGTGGACGCGGGGCGCGGTCGGTCTGCGCTGTAACGGTGAGTACTCCTTTGAGAGAGGTTGATACCCATGACGAGCAATACACGACTCCTGAAGATGGTGGCGATGGGCATGGTCGGTGCGGCCGCGTCGTTTGCTTCGGCCCAGCCGTACCTGGTCAACGGTGCCGGCGCGACGCTGCTGCAGGCGGTGTTCGAGGCCCCGGCTTCGACCAACGACTTCATCGATGTGGACGGCGACTGCCTGTACGCGATCGACGGCGATCAGCTCGCGCCGTTCGACTCCGGCCCGCCCTGGAACGCCAACCAGCAGTGGCAACTCACCTACCGCGTGGTGGGTTCGGGCAACGGCTTTGCTGAGCTGCGCGACTGGGGCTTCAGCTGGATGGAGGGTGCCGACGGCGACGCCGGCCACGGCACGTTCGTGTCGGGCACGTCCGACCGTTCGCTCTGGAGCCGCGACATCTTCGTGGACGCCGGCGTGACCCAGGGCTTTGCCAACGTGAACAACCCCGGCGCCAACCCGGTCCGTTCGCTCCGTGACGGCAGCTACCTCGTCACGACCGACACCACCAACGACGGCACCAACGGCGTGCAGGTGGACTTCGCCTCGATCGACGTGCCGGTTGACTGGTTTGTGACCAACAGCGTCGGCAGCCCCATCTTCTTTGCCAACCCCGGCGCGGAGGGCTACGGCAACAATCCCGTGACCTCTGTCAACAAGGACGGCACCGACGCCGGCCAGGGAAACAAGCTCAAGAGCCTGAGCGGTCTCAATGGCAACATCAACGTCAACTTCGCGAGCCCCGATGACCGGACGGTCTACAGCACCGCGATCGCCTACGTGCCCGTCGCAGCGATTGTGAACTACGGCGTCGGCATGCAGCAGATCGACATGTCGAACCTGCGTCACGCCAACGCGACCGGTCGCCTGATCTCCGGTGAGAACCTCACCGTGGTGACGCGCGATTCGGGCTCGGGCACCCGCAATGCGTTCATGAATGGCATCGGCCTCGATCCGTCTTGGGGCCGCGGCGAGAACGTCGGCCCGAAGACGGTCGATACCGCCAACGACCAGGTCGGTGCGGACTACACCCCGTCGAACAAGGGCGGCTCGAGCCGCATGGAAGCCACCACCCTCAACACGCGCCTGGGTATCGGGCACACCGGCGCAGAGCGGGGCGACTCGAAGTCGTGGCTGACCGGCAACAAGATGGAAGTGCTCGCGGTTCGTGCCGACATCAAGGGCGGAAACACTTACGCCCGCCCGACCCTCATCAACTGCCTCGACGGCGGCCCGGATGGGTACAACATCACCGGCCCGGGCGTGCTCGCGCACATCGGTGATCCCAAGTCGGCGCCGTCAGAGCTTGGAGGGCTCGGCTGGATGGAGCCCTTCACCGATGGCAACGGGAACTGCGCGTACGACGACGGCGAGGAGTTCCTCGACATCAACGACAACGGCGTGCGTGACGCGGTCGAGAACCGCCCGAGCGAGTTGAACCCCGCGATGCGCAACCCTCAGGCGGCTGCGTACATCAACAACTTCCGCCGTTCGGTCGAGGCGTTCATCGCCGTGCCCGACGCGCTGGAGAACTTCTTCACGCCCGGTGAGTTTATGGCCCTCAACTACATCCTGACGGCCGCGGCGGTCAACGTGCCGCAGGACCCGCCGCCGCTCAACGGCGAGTTCATCCCGACGGTGCCCAACCCCGCGTTCAACGCGGCGCTGTACGAGTTCGTGCTCAACGAGTCGGGCAACGTGCTCGGCACCGCTCGCTTCCAGACCTTCAACGACAGCGTGGCCGGGACCGTCCCGACACGTACCGCTGGCGTTGCCTACTCGGACTCCGACGCGACGGGCGGTTCGGCGACGGGCCAGTACTACGTCGATCAGGCCGGCAACCAGATCGTGTACGGCGGCTCGATGAATCTGCGCAACAAGATCGCCGGTGACTTCAACAACGACGGGTCACGGGACATGGACGATGCCGCGGAGATGATCGCCGCGTGGAACGACCGCAACGGCGGTGCTGCGTGGCAGTCCGGCACGGCGGCGTGTGTCGAGCTGCTCGGCGATTTCAATAACGACGGCAACTTCGATGCCGCCGATGTCCGGTACTGGGCCGACGGCCTGGCGATGGACACCACCACGGGCGCGCTCGACCGTCAGGCGGGCTTCGAGGCCGTGGACACGGCGTTCGGCGGAAACTTCTTCGGAACGACGATCGTCAACGGCCGCGCCTACCAGACCGGCGACAGCCGGGCAGACGTGGCGGGCAACCTGCCGACTGTCGGCTTCGCGCCGGTTGGCGCAGACGGCGTGATCGACAACGAGGATCTGCTCTACGTCAAGGCGCAGTTCACCAACAACCCGTTCGTGACCGACGGCGAGGCCAACTGGGACGACACGGCCGAGGCGGTCGGCTTTGACCTTTCCGCCGACATCAACGGCGATCTCAAGGTCAACAGCGACGACGTGCTCGCGGTGCAGCGGATCATCTGCGTCGCCGACTTCAGCGGCGACGGCAGCGTGAACACGCAGGACGTGCTGGCGTTCCTGAACGCGTGGAACTCAGGGCTCGACTCGGCCGACATCAACCTTGATGGCAATGTGAACACGCAGGACGTGCTCGCGTTCCTGAACCTCTGGAACAGCGGCTGCTGATCAGCGGACTGCTGCGACACGTCACCGTGATGCGGTTGGAGAGCCCCGGGATGTCCCCGGGGCTCTCTCTTTGCGTGGTGTGTGGGCTGATCGGCACGCCGAGCGGGATTGGCGGGGGTTTTCGGACCACGCGGCGGTGCGGGTGCGGCGATCTGTCTTGCGGAAGGTGGGCGGAGCGACGGAATGTGGCATGTGTCGGACTTCCGCCGTATCGGGGTTGGTGGGCGAGCCGATCTCTGCTACAACGTTGAGAGAAGGGTTGGGGTCCGTTCCGGTGCGAACGGCCTCGCCCGGACCAGCCATGCGGAACAGAGATCGGCCCGGCCGCGAGTGACCAGACATCGCCACTCGCCGGTTTTCTGGGGAACAGGACGGCCTCTCTCTCCGCATAGCGGGATACCTGATCTTCCCGGGGTGCTTCTCCGGGGAGGTTTGGCAGTCGAATCAGAGAGGGAGCTGCGCCGATGTTCTCGACACACTGTTCTGTGTATGTTCGTGCTTTGGTCTGTGCTGCGGGGCTGGGACTGGCGGCTCCGGGTTCAGTGTTGGCCCAACAGGTCGCGGCCCCCGGAATCGCCGGCGAGCAGTCCTGGGACGGCTCGTGGGTCTCGCTCGGCCAGCCGGACGATGCGTTGCTGAACGGCGAGGCGTGGGTGCGGCCGCTGCACTTTGCGGCCTTTCGGGCGGACATGCAGACATTGACCCGCGAGCTGCGTCGGGCGCCGCTCGAGTTCACGCGGGAGGCGGTCGAGGCTCCGGTGCTGTTTGCGGTCCCGATGCCCGACGGCGGGTACCAGGCGTTCGAGGTGGTCGAGAGCCCGATCATGGAACCCGGGCTGCAGCGGAAGTATCCGGACGTCCGGACCTATGTCGGGCAGGGCATCGACGACCCGGCGGCGACCGTGCGGCTGGACGTCACGCCTCAGGGCTTCCACGCGCAGGTGCTCTCGCCCAACGGGCGGGTGATGGTCGACCCGCTGAACCGCGGCGATCGGACGCACTACGCGAGCTACTACGCCGAGGACACGGAGCGCAAGCATGACTGGCAGTGCGAGGGCGCGATCGGGGATCTGCACCACGACCACGAGCACGGGGGCGGGTTCTCAAGCCGCTCCGGCGAGACTCTGAAGACCTACCGCTTGGCCAACGCGGCGACGGGTGAGTACACCAGCTTCCACGGCGGGACCCGGGCTGCGGGGCAGGCGGCGATCGTTACGGCGGTCAACCGCGTGACGGGGATCTACGAGGTCGAGGTCGCGGCACGCCTGGTGCTCGTCGCCAACAACGACCAGTTGGTGTTCACCAACAGCGGTTCCGACCCGTACTCGAACAACAACGGCGGGGCGATGCTCAGCCAGAACATCAATACGTGCAACTCGATCATCGGCAGCGCGAACTACGACATCGGGCACGTGTTCTCGACCGGCGGCGGCGGGGTGGCCTACCTCGGCGTGGTGTGCACCAACAACAAAGCCGGCGGCGTCACCGGGCTGCCCAGCCCGCAGGGCGACGCGTTCTACGTGGACTATGTCGCCCACGAGATGGGGCACCAGTTCGGGGCCAACCACTGCTTTAACAGCAGCACAAGCAGCTGCGGCGGGAACCGCTCGGGCAGCCACGCCTACGAGCCGGGCTCGGCCAGCACGATCATGGGCTACGCCGGCATCTGCGGCTCGGACAACATCCAGAACCGTTCCGACGCCTACTTCGGGTCCGACTCCTACAACGCGATCCGCAGCTTCATCTCCGGCGGCTCGGGCAACAACTGCGACCAGCAGACCAACACCGGCAACAACGGGCCGACCGTGAGCGCCGGTCCCAACCGATCGATCCCGATCGGGACGCCCTTCACGCTGACCGCGACCGGCAACGACCCGGACGGCGACACGCTGACCTACTGCTGGGAAGAGCGCGACCGGGGCCCGACCGCGACGCTGAACTCGCCCGACGACGGGCAGATCCCGCTCAACCGCAGCTACACGGGCACCATCAGCCCGTCGCGCACCGTGCCGCGGCTCTCGACGATTCTGGCCAACCAGACCGACCGGAAGGACCGGCTGCCCGAGGTCGGGCGGACCTACGAGTGGCGCGTGACCGCGCGGGACAACCGTGCCGGGGGCGGCGGGGTGCAGTTCGACGAGGTCGTGCTGACCGTGGTCGGGTCGGCCGGGCCGTTCGTCGCGACCCAGCCCTCCGGCGGCGAGACCTGGGACGGCCAGGGCACCGTGACATGGGATGTCGCCAACACGACCGCGGCACCGATCAGCGCGACGCAGGTCAACATCCTTCTCTCGATCGACAACGGCCAGACGTTCCCGATCGTTCTCGCGGCCAACACGCCCAACGACGGCAGCGAGTTCGTGACCGTTCCGAACAACGTCACGAGCAACCAGGCGCGGATCAGGGTCGAGGCGTCCAACAACATCTTCTTTGACATCAACCCGGACTCGTTCACGATTGTGGCCTCGCCGCCGCTGTTTGTGACCCTTCCCGACGGCCCGGTGGTTTCGATGCCGCAGGGCCAGGCGACGGACTTTGCGGTGGAGATCCAGGACGGCTCAGAGTCTGTCGTGCCCGGCACCGAGAGGCTGTACACCAGCTACGACGGCGGTGCGTTTGTCAGCTCTCCGCTGGTGGACGACGGCGGCGGGATGTACACCGCCACGCTCCCCGCGGCCTCGTGCGACGATTCGCCCCGGTTCTACATCGAAGCACTCGGTGACGAGGGCGGTCTGGTCCGCCTGCCGGAGGACGCCCCGACCGGGTACTTCCAGGCGCAGGTCGGCGAGCTGACCGTGCTGAGCAGCGAAGACTTTGAGAGCCCCAGCGGTTGGATCGTTGACGCGGGCGCGTCGGACGGCAACTGGGAGGTGGGCGTGCCCGTGGGCAGCGGGTTTGGCGACCCCGACAGCGACGCCGACGGCTCGGGCAATGCCTACGTCACCGGCAACGCGTCATTCCAGGACATCGACGGCGGCACAACCATCCTTGTCTCTCCGTTCCTGAACCTGGCGGACGGCGGGGCGATCGGCTACAGCTACTGGATGAGTGGGTTCCCCGGGATCGACATCGGGCCGGGCGACGGGCTCTTTGTGGATGTCGCGACGGACCAGTTCGGCGCCGACTTCCAGGAGGTGCGGGCGTACACGGATCCCGAGACCGCCTGGCGGACCGACACGCTCGTGGCCGGGGGCGACTTCGCCCTCTCGTCGACGGTCAAAGTGCGGTTCCGCGCGGTGGATACGGGCGGCGACGACACCGTCGAGGCCGCCCTCGACGCCTTCACGATCAGCGAGTTCTCCTGCGAGGACGGTTGCATCGCGGACTTCAACAACGACGGCAACGTGAACACGCAGGACGTGCTCTCGTTCCTCAACGCCTGGAACGCCGGCGACGGCTCGGCGGACGTCAACGGTGACGGCAACGTGAACACGCAGGACGTCCTGCTGTTCCTGAATCTCTGGAACGCGGGCTGCTGAGCGGGGAGAGGCGGATGCACAGATCGGTGAGGATCGCAGCGGCTGCGGGGGTGTTGGTGTCGGCGCAGGCTGCGCTGGCCCAGCCCGCGATGGACAATCCGTCGGGTGACCTGCCGCGGAACCTCACGGCGGCCGAGCGGGCCTATCTGGTTGAGCACCCGCTCGTCGCGGCTCGCGGCGGGGCGATGCCGTCCGGCCCGCTGTGGTGTCCGCCCGAGTATGCCCCCTGTGAAGCGATCATGATGTCGTGGAACGGTTCGTCGTCATGGAAGACGGTCCTTGCGCGGATGGCGGCACAGATCACGACCGTCGGCGACGCCGATGTCATCGTCGTGGTGCCCAACAGCAGCTCGCAGAACAGCGCGACGACCACACTGCAGGGCGCGGGCGCGGACCTGAACCGCGTGCGGTTCGAGATCAAATCGCTCAACACGATCTGGATCCGCGACTACGGCCCGCGCTTCGTCTACGAGGGCGGCGTTCGGGTGATCGTCGATCACACGTACAACCGGCCTCGCCCGCTCGACAACGGGTGGCCGGACTACTACGCGTCCCGCTACGGCTTTGCCAGCTACGACCTTCCGCTGATTCACGGGGGCGGAAACTTTCATCTGAGCGGGGCGGGCGACGCCTACGCCACGCGGCTGATCGCCGACGAGAACCCGGGGCTGACCGACAGCGAGATCATCGGCCATTGGCGGGACTACCAGGCGCTCGAGACCGAGCTGGTCACCCCGTTCCGGCAGTCGATCGACTCCACGCAGCACATCGACATGTGGACCATCCCCGTGGGCGACCGCGAGGTGATCGTCAGCGACTGGCCGCTCGCGCCGGGGTCGCACGAGGACAACGTCTGCGACGGGTACGCCGCGGACATGGCCGCGGCCGGGTACACAGTGCACCGGGTGCCGGCGCTCTCGACGGGCGGCACGCACTACACGTTCACCAACGCGGTGATCTGCAACGATCTGGTCTGCGTGCCGTCGTACACCAACTCGACCGCGAGTCAGTACAACGCGCAGGCACTGGCGACGTGGCAGGCCGCGTGCCCGGACAAGACGATCGTGCAGATCCCGTCGCAGGCGATCGTGACCGCGGCCGGCGTGCTGCACTGCATCGTGATGCACGTGCCGGTCTCGTCCGGCGGCACCGACCCGTCGATCTATGTCCGCTCGCTCAATCAGGGCGGCACGTTCGAGCCCGGAGAGTCGGTCGAGATCGAGTGGATCTCCGACGACGACATCGACACGTACTACGTGAAACTGGAGTTGTCGCTCGACGGGGGACAGACCTGGCCCGTGGTGATCAACAGCTTCGAGGTTGACGACGGCGCGTTCACATGGACGGTGCCGGATGTCTACACCACGCGTGGACGCGTGCGGGCCACGGTGTTCGATCTCGAGGAGGGCACGGGCGAGGATATCAACGACGCGGACTTCACGATCAACGGCGCGGGCGGCTGCGTCGCGGACTTCGACGAGAACGGGACAGTGGACACCCAGGACGTGCTCGCCTTCCTGAACGCCTGGACCGCGGGCGACGGATCGGCGGACATCAACCAGGACGGCAGCATCAACACGCTCGACGTGATGGCGTTCCTGAACGCGTGGGTGCCCGGTTGCTAGAAAGAACACGACCGCTCGAGCGGTACGACAGGACAAGAGGCCGGCACGGACCGGATGGCATGACCGATCCGGTCAGAGATGAACACCCGACGGAAGGAAACGGATTGATGATGAAGATTCGCAAGCAGCTTTTGACCGCACTGTGCCTGGCGACGATCGCGGGCTCGACCAACGCACTGGCCGGCGGCGAGCAGACGATCCAGGCCGTGCAGGACCTGATGCAGCAGCACCCCGGCGTCCGCATGTGGCACGACGGCGATCGCTCGCGGATCGTGTACGGGCAGAAGATGACGATGGCCGACAGCCCCCGCGTCGCGGCCGAGACGTTCCTCTCCGAGCACGGCGACGTTTTCGGTGTCGGCAGCCTCGACCTGGTCGAGAACTGGTCGGGCGACGTGAGCTTCGGCAAGTTCTGGGCGTACCAGTACGCGCAGGAGATCGACGGTCTCCCGGTCGATTCGAGCCCGGGGCGCGTGCTCGTCCGTGACAACATGGACGGAACGTGGTCTGTGGTCTACGCGGCCGGGATGTTCGCCGACCGACCCGAGGGCGGCTTCGCGCCCATGACCCGGACCGGTGCAGAGGCCGTCGCGTTCATCAAGGGGTCGAAGTTTGGTCGCCTGCCTGTCTGGTCCACGCCGGAGTTGGTCGCGTTCCAGGTCAACAGCGAGGACGGCATGGTCGCGGCCCGCGCGTGGAAGTTTGTTGGTGAGAACCCGGACCTGGTCCGTCGCGAGAAGTACACGTTCTTCGTGGACGCGGCAACGGGCACCCTGCTCGAGGCCCGCAACGAGGTGCACAACATCGACGTCTTCGGGCGCGTGGAGGGCTTCGGCAGCCCTGGCAACCTGCCCGACATGCCCAGCAACCCGCCGGTGGCGATGAGCGTTAACGACGTCCGGGTCGCGATCTCCGGCGGCAACAACGCCTACACCGACGCCGACGGCAACTTCAACATCAGCCACGGCGGCAACACCAATGTGACCATCACCGCCAACTTCGACATCGGCGAGTGGTGCAACATCAACAACCAGGGCTCGGGCGGTGTGCTGTCTGAGAGCGGCACCGCGACCCCGGGCGTGGAGGCGCTGCTCACTTTCAACCAGACCCCTAGCGAGTACGAGACCGCGCAGGTCAACGCCTTCATCCACACCGGCAAGATCCACAACTTCATCACGGATCGCTCGAGCTGGACCGGGATGAATTTCCGGTGCACGACCAACGTCAACATCAACTCGAGCTGCAACGCCTACTTCGACGGCAACAGCATCAACTTCTACCGCAAGGCCGGCAGCTGCAACAACACCGCCTACACCACGGTCGTGGCCCACGAATACGGGCACTACATCGTGAACCGGCTCAACCTCTCGCAGGGCGCCTTCGGCGAGGGCTTTGGCGATGTGTGCGCCGAGCTGCTCTACGACACCGGCATCGTCGGCGAGAACTTCTTTACCAACGGCGGCGCGATCCGCAACAACGCCACGACCAACCGCACCTATCCCTGCTCGGGCGCGGTGCACTACTGCGGCCAGCTGCTCGGCGGCGTGTGGTGGGACATCCGTGAGAACATGGGCGACACCTACGGCTCGGAGACGGGCCTGACGGAGACCCAGCAGCTCTTCGTGGACTGGATGCTGATCACGACGGGCGGCCAGGGCGACAACTCGGCCCACCCCGGCACCGCGATCGAGGTCCTGACGATCGACGACAACGACGGCAACATCAACAACGGCACGCCGAACTACGACGACATCTGCGCCGCGTTCGGAAAGCACAACATCGACTGCCCGCCCGTGGTGCCGCTGATCTTCACCTACCCCAGCGGCCTGCCCACGATGGTCTCTCCCTCCGGTGGCACCTCGTTCGACGTGCTCGTGTTCCCGAACACGGGCTTCGAGGCGGCACCGGGCACCGGCGTGCTGCACGTGGACTCCGGCTCGGGCTTTGTCGAGATCGACATGATCGAATCGTCCGACAACGTCTATCAGGCGGTCTTCCCGGCGATCGATTGTCGCTCCGAGGTCCGCTTCTACGTCTCGGCCGAGTCGACCGACGGCGCGACCGGGCGTGACCCGCAAGAGGCCCCGGCCGACGCCTACGAGGCGTACGCCGCGGAGTCCCGCACGGTCCTGCTCGACGACGACTTCGAGAACGACAACGGCTTCACCGTGATCAACGAGAACGTCAACGCCGGCGGCTGGAAGCGGTCGATCGTGCAGGGCAACCCCAACGACGACTACAACGGTGGGGGCAAGGCCTACATCACCGGCAACGGCCTGGGCAACCCCGATCTCGACGGCGGGCCGACCCGCCTGGTCTCGCCGACCTTTGATCTCTCCGGCCTGAGCGACCCCTACCTCGGCTACGCCCGCTGGTTCAGCGCGGTGGACAGCACCGACCGCCTCACCATCGAGCTGTCCGACGACGGCGGCTCGACGTGGGCGACCGTGGAGGACCTGACCGATCAGGGCAACCAGTGGGTCTTCGTCAGCCACCGTGTGGCCGACTACATCTCGCTGACCGACAACGTGGTCGCGCGGTTCAGCGCTGTTGACGGCGGCAGCGACACCCGCGTCGAGGGCGGCATCGACGCGTTCATCCTCGACGAGGTCGACTGCGGCGGCTGCATCGCCGACTTCAACGGCGATGGCGACGTGAACACGCAGGACGTGCTCTCCTTCCTGAACGCCTGGAACGCCGGTGACGGCTCGGCCGACATCAACGGCGACGGCAGCGTGAACACCCAAGACGTGCTCGCGTTCCTGAACCTCTGGAACGAGGGCTGCTGATCTGAGAAACGAACGCACGCCGGGGGTTGACGCCCCCGGCGTGTCTTTGAGGGGAAGATGTTCTTCCCGGATGTGAACCTGAGCAGGAGACACAGATGAAGAAGGTACGAAACGTGCTGGCGATCGCCGCGATGATCGCGTGCGTCGGAGCCCCGGCGGCGATGGCCGAGGTCAAGACCGGCCCGGTGGCGCAGGACGAGTTGAGCCAGCAGTTCCCGGGCGTGCGGTTCCACAAGGACCAGGGCCGCACCCGGATCGTTTACGGCAAGAAGATGACCACCGCCGACTCGCCGCGTGAGGCGGTCGAGGGCTGGCTGAACGACCACGCGCTGGCGTTCGGTGCCGGCGTCGTGGACCTCACCGAGACCGCGGCGTTCGACGTGAAGTTCGGCGAGTTCTACGCGTTCCACTACACGCAGACCATGCAGGGCCTGCCGGTGGACTCCAGCGTCGGCCGCGTGCTCGCCCGCAACAACGACGACGGCACCTGGTCGGTGGTCTACGCCGCCGGCGTGTTCGTGCCCGCTCCGCAGGGCGGCTTCGCGCCCATGACCCGCACCGCGCAGGACGCGACCAACTTCATCAAGGGCACCGAGTTCGGTCGCCTGCCGAAGTGGTCGGCGCCCGAGCTGGTGGTCTTCCAACGCCAGACGGAGACCGGCTTCGAGGCGGTCCGCGCCTGGCAGTTCGTCGGTGAGAACCCCGACCTGGTCCGTCGCGAGAAGTACACGTTCTTCGTGGACGCGGCGACGGGCGCACTGCTCGAGGCCCGCAACGAGGTGCACAACATCGACGTCTTCGGCACGGTCAACGGCTTTGCGACGCCGGGCAACCTGCCCGACATGCCGAGCAACTCGCCCGTGCTGATGAACGTCAACGACGTCCGCGTGGCGATCTCCGGCGGCAACAACAGCTACACCGACGCCGACGGCAACTTCACCATCAGCCACGGCGGCAACACAAACGTGACGATCTCGGCCAACCTCGACACCGGCCGCTGGAGCAACGTCAACGACCAGTCCGGCACGGGCGTGCTCTCCGAGAGCGGCACCGCGACCCCCGGCATCGAGGCCACGCTGACGTTCAACCAGACCCCGAGCGAGTACGAGACCGCCCAGCTCAACGCGTTCATCCACACCGGCAAGATCCACAACTTCATCGCGGATCGCTCGAGCTGGGGCGGCATGGACTTCGTCTGCACGACCAACGTCAACATCAACTCCAGCTGCAACGCCTACTTCGACGGCAGCAGCATCAACTTCTACCGGGCGGCCGGCGGGTGCAACAACACCGCCTACACCACGGTCGTGGCCCACGAGTACGGCCACTACGTGGTCAACCGCCTCGGCCTTAGCCAGGGCGCGTTCGGTGAGGGCTTCGGCGATGTGTGCGCCGAGATGCTCTACGACACCGGCGTTGTCGGCGAGAACTTCTTCACCAACGGCGGCAACATCCGCGACAACGACAACACCATCCGCACCTACCCCTGCTCCGGCGCCGTCCACTACTGTGGCCAGCTCCTCGGCGGCGTGTGGTGGCACTCCCGCGAGGAGTTCGGCGACACCTACGGCTCCGAGGCCGGGCTCACCGAGATCCAGCAGCTCTTCGTGGACTGGATGCTCATCACCACCGGCGGCTCGGGCGACAACTCGGCCCACCCCGGCACGGCGATCGAGGTCCTCACCGTTGACGACAACGACGGCAACCTCGACAACGGCACGCCCAACTACAACGATCTCCGTGCCGCGTTCACGCTGCACGAGATCCCCTTCCCGGACATCCAGCCCATCCTGTTCTCATACCCCGGCGGGCTGCCCGAAATCCTGACCCCCAACGCCACAACAGACGTGGCGGTCGAGATCACGGCCAACGGCGTGAACCCGATCCCCGCCACCGCCGAGCTCTGGTACCAGATCGACGGCGCGGGCCTCACCAGCGCCAGCCTCGACTACCAGGGTGGCGACTCCTACACCGCCACGCTCCCCGGCGCCGACTGCACCTCGGTCGTCGAGTTCTTCTTCCAGGTCGACGGCGACGACAGCAACACCTACGCCGACCCGCAGGGTGACTTCTACGCGGCACAGGCCCTCGACGGGCTCGACGTCGTCGCCGACTACGACTTCCAGACCACCGCGGGCTGGACAGTCGGCGATGCCGGCGACACGGCCACCACGGGCGTGTGGAACCGCATGGACCCGCAGCCGACCGCAGCCCAGCCCGGTGACGACGTCTCCGACGACGGCACCATCTGCTGGGTCACCGACGGCCGCGACGACGGCAACCTCGGTTCCTACGACGTCGACAACGGCAAGACCACGCTCAAGAGCCCGGTCTTCGACCTCTCCAGCAACATCGACCCCGTGGTCGGCTACTGGCGCTGGTACTCCAACGACGAGGGTGCCGACCCCAACAACGACACCTTCCGCGTGGACATCACCAACGGGGGCTCGTGGGTGAACGCCGAGACGGTCGGACCCGCCGGCATCGAGGCCTCCGGCGGTTGGTTCTACCACTCCTTCCGCGTGGCCGACTTCGTCACGCCGAATAGCACTGTTCAGGTCCGGTTTGTCGCCGAGGACGCCGCCAGCGGCTCCATCGTCGAGGCCGCGGTCGACGAGTTCACCATCACCGACGCGGTCTGCGACGACGGCTGCATCGCCGACTTCAACGGCGACGGCGACGTGAACACCCAGGACGTGCTCTCCTTCTTGAACGCCTGGAACGCGGGTGACGGCTCGGCCGACATCAACGGCGACGGCGACGTGAACACGCAGGACGTGCTCGCGTTCCTGAATCTCTGGAATGCCGGTTGCTAGGACCGCGCCTTCTGCTAGTCTGAAGATTCAGCACACGCCGGGGGCTGACGCCCCCGGCGTGCTTTTTGGGGAACGACCCGTGGACCGGTGACATCGAGAGAGCAGGAGACTTCCATGAAGAATGTACGGACTCTGTTGGCAGTGGCGGCGGTATTGGCGTGCGCCGGGGCCCCAGCGGCGATGGCCGAGGGCAAGGCCGGCCCCGCAGCTCAAGACGAATTGCGCGCGCAGTACCCGGGTATCCGGTTCTTCGAGGACCAGGGACGCACCCGGATCGTCTACGGCAACACCATGACGACCGCTGGCACCCCCCGCCAGGCGGCCGAGGGCTGGCTCAACGAGCACGTGCTGGCGTTCGGCGCCGGGCCGCTCGATCTCGACGAGACCGCAGCCTTCGACGTGCGGTTCGGCGAGTTCTTCGTGTTCCACTACAAGCAAACCATGCAGGGCCTGCCGGTGGACTCCAGCCCAGGCCGCGTGCTCACGCGCAACAACCACGACGGTACCTGGTCGGTGGTCTACGCCGCGGGCCTGTTCGTGTCCGCGCCGCAGGGCGGCTTTGCGCCGATGACCCACTCCGCGCAGGACGCGACCAACTTCATCAAGGGCACCGAGTACGGGCGTCTGCCCAAGTGGTCCGCGCCCGAGCTGGTGGTCTTCCAGCGCCAGACCGAGACCGGCTTCGAGGCGGTCCGCGCCTGGCAGTTCGTGGGTGAGAACCCCGACCTGATCCGTCGCGAGAAGTACACGTTCTTCGTGGACGCGGCGACTGGTGCCTTGCTCGAGGCCCGCAACGAAGTGCACAACATCGACGTCTTCGGCCGCGTGCAGGGCTTTGGCAGCCCGGGCAACGAGCCGGACCGTCCCCAGAACCCGCCGGCGCTGCTCAACGTCAACGACGTCCGGGTCGCGATCTCCGGCGGCAACAACGCCTACACCGACGACGACGGGGTGTTCACCATCAGTCACGGCGGCAACTCCAACGTGACTATCAGTGCGACCTTCGACGTCGGCGAGTGGTGCAACATCAACAACCAGGGCTCCGGCGGCGTGCTCTCCGAGAGCGGCACCGCGACCCCCGGCGTCGAGGCCAACCTGACCTTCAACCAGACCCCCAGCGAGTACGAGACCGCCCAGGTCAACGCGTTCATCCACACCGGCAAGATCCACAACCTCATCGCCGACCGGTCCGGCTGGGGCGGTATGGACTTCGTGTGCCAGACCAACGTCAACATCAACTCGAGTTGCAACGCCTTCTTCGACGGCAACAGCATCAACTTCTACCGCAAGGCCGGCAGCTGCAACAACACCGCCTACACCACCATCGTGGCCCACGAGTACGGCCACTACATCGTCGCCCGTCTCGGCCTCGGCCAGGGCGCGTTCGGCGAGGGCTACGGCGATACCTGCGGCGAGATGCTCTACGACACCGGCGTGGTCGGAGAGTTCTTCTTCCTCAACGGCCCGCTCCGCGACAACGACAACACGGTCCGCACATACCCCTGCCAGGGCGCGATCCACTCCTGCGGGCAGGTGCTCGGCGGCCTCTGGTGGCACTCCCGCGAGCACTTCGGCACCACCTACGGCTCCGAGGCCGGGCTCGAGGAGATCCAGCAGCTCTTCGTGGACTGGTCGATGATCACCACCGGCGGCTCGGGCAGCAACTCGGCCCACCCCGGCACCGCGATCGAGATGCTCACCGTTGACGACGACGACGGCAACATCTTCAACGGCACGCCCAACTACGACGACCTCGCGCTCGCCTTCGACCAGCACACCATCCCCTACCCGGAGATCGAGCCGCTGGCGTTCGCCTACCCCGACGGCCGACCCACGCTCGTCTCGCCCAGCGGCGGCACGACCTTCCGCGTGTCGATCACCGGCTCCAACGGGTTCGACCCCGAGCCCGGCACCGGCATGCTCCACGTCAACACGGGCTCCGGCTTCGTGGCCATCCCGATGAACGAGCTGAGTGACAACGAGTACGAGGCGGTCTTCCCCGCGATCGACTGTCAGACCGATGTCGCCTACTACTGCTCCGCCGAGGCGACCGACGGCACCGAGGGCAGCGACCCGGCCGAAGCGCCTGACACGTTCTTCGGGGCCTACTCGGCCGAGAGCCGGACGCTGATCGCCAAGCTGAACTTCGAGAACAGCGCCGGGTTCACCGTCCAGAACGTCGACGTGGACGCCGGCGCCTGGGCCATCGGCACGCCCTTCGGCGACGGCGCCCCCTCGGGCGACTACGACGGTTCGGGCAACTGCTACCAGACCCAGGGCACCATCTTCAACCGCGACCTCGACGGCGGCCCGACCCGGCTGATCTCGCCGATCTACGACCTGACGGGCACCGTCGATCCGACGGTCTCCTACGCCCGCTGGTTCTACGTGGACAACAACGACGAGGACCGCCTCACCGTGCAGGTCTCCAGCAACGGCGGCAACTCCTGGGTCCAGCTCGAGACGACCCGCAGCGCGGGCGAGCAGTGGGTCGTGCCCGTCTTCCACATCCGTGACTATGTCGAGCTGACCGACCGCTTCCGCATCCGCTTCAACGCCTCGGACAACCCCGACGACTCCGAGACCGAGGCCGCGATCGACGCGTTCCTCCTGGAGGACGTGGACTGCGGCGGGTGCATCGCCGACTTCAACAGCGACGGCGATGTGAACACGCTGGACGTCCTCGACTTCCTCAACGCGTGGAACGCCGGTGACGGCTCGGCCGATGTTAACGGCGACGGCGACGTGAACACGCTGGACGTCCTCGCGTTCCTGAATCTGTGGAACGAGGGCTGCTGAGCACCGGACACGACGCCAACCAGCAGGCACGAACAGGACACAACCACCGCCCCGGAGCCCCCGCTCCGGGGCGTTTTTCTTGCCGCTCGCCCCTCGCGCGGGATCCATACACCGCCCGCGGACGGATTGAATCCCGGGTTCTGACTTTGTTCTTGACCCCACCCCGCCGGGTACGGTACAGGGGGAGTCTGGCCTCCCGTTTCGTCGGGTGGCCCACCCTGTAGCGGCTGCGGCACGGGGTGCAGACCGCGGGTGTTCCCACGAGGGGGAAGGCCCGGATAACCAGCCAGTTGTCGGTGATCTCCCGGACGGCCGCGAGTAATCCGATTGTTCGGAGTGCCGCACCCGTCCCGCGGCCATCTCGCCGGGTGGCGAGCCAGCAAGGCGGGCGGTGCGACGATAGTGAGATACCAAGACCAGTGCAGCCCGCCGGGGCCCCGCAGGAGAGTGTGCCGATGAGAACCCGTCCGACGATCTGTTGCCTTGCCGTGACGTCCGCATCGATCCTGAGCGCCATGGCCGGTCAGGCCCTCGCGGCTCCCGACGATGCCTTCTCGAACACGCAGAAGATCGGCAAGGTCAGCCCGACCTCGATCTACCTCAAGACCGGCGAGGTTGACGCCTCGGCCCCCCGCGGCGGGCTGGAGACACTCGCCGGGCAGGCCGGCCGGTACGTCATCCAGCTCGACGGCCCGATGACCCCCGCCCGGCGCCAGGCCCTCGCCGACGCCGGCGTGATCCTCGGTGACTACCTGCCGATCAACAGCTTCGTCGCGACCTTCGCCGGTGCCGACGCCGACCGCGTCGCACAGCTCGGCTTCGTCCGCTGGCACGCCCCGTTCGAGAACGCCTGGAAGATCGCCCCCGACCTCGGCGAGCGTGAACTCGTGACCAACGACCGACTGATGCTGCAGGGCATCGGCATGTCGGCCCTGGCGATCGACCTCTTCGTTGACGCCGACGTGCAGGACACCGTGGACGCCATCCTCGCGATGAGCGACCAGACCGAGGTGGTCATGGTCTCGTCGATCGGCGATCAGCCCGTGCTGCAGGTGCTCGCCCCGAGCGCGCTGGCGGGCCAACTCGCCGAGATCGACGGCGTGCAGTTCATCGACGACTACCCCGAAATCACGATGCGGAACTCGACCACCGCGTGGATCATTCAGTCCAACAGCAGCGGTGTGACCCCGCTCTGGGACAACGGGCTGCACGGCGAGGGGCAGATCCTCGGCCACATCGACGGGCGCATCAACATCAACCACTGCGCGTTCAGCGACCCCGAGGGCGACCCTCCCGGCCCGAACCACCGCAAGATCGTGGCGTACAACACCTCGAACGGGTCCGACACCCACGGCACCCACACCGCCGGCACCGCCGCGGGCGACGCGGGCGGCGTCGACGACAACCGGGGCATGGCCTACATGTCGCGGATCGCGTTCGACACCGTGCCCTTTTTCAACGAGAACTCGTTCTACAACATGCTCGTGCAGCACGAGGGCCAGGGCGCCCGCGTGCACACCAACAGCTGGGGCAACGACGGCACGACGAACTACGACGGCATGAGCCGCGCGATCGACCGCTTCATCTACGACTACGAGGACAACGTCGTCGCCTTCGCGGTGACCAACGGCTCGTTCCTCAAGAACCCCGAAAAACGCCAAGAACGTGCTCGCCGTCGGCGCGAGCCGCGACGCGCCCAGTCAGGCCAGCCACTGCTCCGGCGGCTCGGGCCCGACCAGCGACGGCCGACGCAAGCCCGAGATCTACGCCCCCGGCTGCAGCACCAGATCGGCCAACAGCACCTCCTCCTGCGGCACGCGGACGCTGACGGGCACCTCGATGGCCTGCCCGGCGGTCAGCGGCGTGGGCTTGCTGGTCCGACAGTACTTCTCCGAGGGGTTCTACCCCTCCGGTGCCGCGAACGGTGCCGACTCGTTCATCCCCTCCGGTGCGCTCATCAAGGGCACCCTCATCAACGCCTCGGTCGATATGACCGGCGTGAGCGGCTACCCCTCCAACCGCGAGGGCTGGGGCCGGCTCCTGGCCGACCAGGCGCTCTACTTCCCCGGCGACGACCGCACGATGTGGGTCATGGACGTGCGCAACGCCTCCGGCATGGACACCTCCGAGGTGGTTGAGTATCCCATCGAGGTGACCGGCATCGCCGAGCAGCTCCGCGTGACGATGTCGTTCACCGATCCCGCCGGCGCGGCCAACACCAACTTCGCCCCGGTCAACGATCTCGACCTCGAGGTCGTCGCGCCCAACGGCACCGTCTACAAGGGCAACGTCTTCAGCGGCGGTGAGAGTACCTCCGGCGGAACCAAGGACGACCGCAACAACATCGAACAGGTCCACGTCTCGCTGCCGGCGGTGGGGGAGTGGACCGTCCGCATCAATGCGGCCGCGGTCAACGTCGGCGCGCAGGGCTACGCCCTCACCGTCACCGGCATGGTGGCCGAGCCGAACGATTGCTACGCCGACTTCAACGGCGACGACACTGTCAACTCCCAAGATGTCCTCGCGTTCCTCAACGCCTGGGCCGCGGGAGACGAGACGGCCGACGCCAACGGCGACGGCAGCGTCAACACGCAGGACGTGCTCGAGTTCCTCAACCTCTGGAACGCCGGCTGCTGATCCCTTCCGCGGCGAACGCACCGCGATTTGCAGGACAACCCCGGGGCCGGTTGCGTAGACCGCAGCCGGCCCTGTTTGCACAGTCTCCAAAGGGTATGGAGTGAGCGTCCCGCCCTGATACACTCGGCACAGAGGAGTCCCCATGTCGAATACCCGTGCTGTCCGTTCCCTAGCCGCGTCGCTGCTGGTTGTCTGTGTTTCTTCAGTCGTTGCCCAGCCCGAACAGGCCTCGCCGCTCATCGGTCACGACGCCGTCGACGGTGTCCGGCAGGTCTCGCTCGACGCGGACGCCGTCGCCGCGGTGCGCGCAGACCGAGACCTTCCGACTCACCGGCTTCCCCATGCCCTTCGGCGACGACGCCGAACTGGTGCTCGAGCCGATGGAGATGCTCACCCCCGACGCCTCGGTGGTTCTGGGCACCGACGAAGGTGATGTCGAGATCGGTTCGCCTGACGTCTCACTCTTCCGCGGCACGGTCGCCGGCGACGCCGAGTCGGCCGTCTTCCTCTCGTTCTCTCCCCACGGCACACACGGCGTGATCCGCTCCGGCGGCAGTACCTCGATTCTCACCAGCGGCCCGGTCGGCGCCGGGCTGCCGATGGTCATCGCCGACCTCGCGTCGTTCCCCGAGCCGCCCGACTTCGCCCAGGGGTGGACCTGCAACGTCGGCCCCGAGCACATCAACCCGCTCGGGCTCGACCTCGATCATACCGGCCACGCCGACGGCAACTCCGGCCAACGCAACAACCCCTGCCGCGTCGCGAGCATCGCGATCGACTCCGACTTCGAGTACACATCGCTCAAGTTCGGCGGCGACATCAACGCCTCCGCCGCCTACTCGGTCACCCTGCTCGGCGCGATCAGCGAGATCTACACCCGCGACCTGAACGTGCGGCTCGTCGTGCCCTTCATCCGCGTCTGGGACGAGAACGTCGACCCCTACGACGGGGGCAACCTCGACCTGTTCCGCGCCGAGTGGAACGCCAACATGCGCCACATCGAGCGCGACCTCGCCCACAAGCTCAGCGGGGCCTACGGCGGCGGCGTCGCCTGGGTCAGCGTGCTCTGCCACAACACCTACGGCTACGGCCTCTCCGGCGTCAACGGCTCGTTCCCCTACCCGCTCCGCGACCACGACGGCGGCAACTGGGACCTCATGGTCGTCGCCCACGAACTCGGCCACAACTTCGGCACGCTCCACACCCACGACGGCTACGACCCCGTCATCGACAACTGCGGCAACGGCGACTGCTCGGATGCCTACGGCGGCACGATCATGTCCTACTGCCACACCTGCCCGGGCGGCATGAACAACATCGTGCTCGGCTTCCACCCGCGCGTCATCACCCAGGTCTCGTCCTACATGGACGGCGCCTGCGACCTCACCGGCGACAGCCGCCTCTTCCTCTACGCCGACGAGGCGACCGCCCTCGAGAACACACCCGGCATCATCGACGTCCTGGCCAACGATGTGCCGCTCAACTGCTCACCCCTCACGCTGGCCTCGGTCAGCAACGTGACCTTCCGCGGCGGGACGGTGTCCATCTCCTCCGGGACCGGCGAAGGCGGGCGCGACGAGGTGCTCTACACCCCCCCGACCGACTACTCCGGCGACGACCGGTTCTTCTACACCGCAGAGAACGCCGGCGGCGTGCAGGCACTCGCCGACGTCACGATCGATGTCGTCCCGATGCGCAGCGCCGTCGCGATCGGCGCGAGCCGCCCGGGTCTCGCGGCCGACTACTACGCCCTGCAGAGCCCGGAGCAGCTCCCCGATTTCGCCACCCTCGAACGCGACAGCCACGGCGTCTGGCCCGATCTCAACATCGTCGGCGGTGTCGGTGCGTTCGCCGGCAGCGGCCGGTCAATCAACGTCGGCGCAGTCTTCACCGGCGCGATCCGCGTCCCCGAGACCGGGTTCTACACACTCTCGGTTGAGTCCGACGACGGCTCGCGGCTGTTCGTCGGTGACGATCTCGCAATCGACAACGACGGCCTCCACGGCATGCAGGAGCGCGGCGCAGGTTTCGGGCTCGAAGCCGGCTACCACCGGCTCCGCGTGGAATACTTCCAGCGCACCAGCCGCCGCGGGCTTGTCGTCAGGATCGAAGGGCCCGGGCTGGCACGCCAGCCCATCCCCGCGGCCATGTGGCGCAACGACCGGTGCGTCGCGGACTGGTCCTTCGACGGCGTGGTCAACACTATCGACGTCCTCGGCTACCTCGCCGCGTGGCGGCTGCAGGAGCCCGAGGCCGACCTCAACGCCGACAACCTCATCAACACCCACGACGTCCTCCTCTTCCTGAACGCGTGGTCGCAAGGCTGCCCCTAGCACCACCGCTCCCGCCCTCAACACGCCGTGCATCCAAGCCGACACGACCCCACCAATGAGTGGGGTCGTGCGCGCGCGTTCCGTCCGTATTCTCAGGTTCAGCGATCCGGTCCGTCCCGTTCGGACCCGACGCGATTCTTGAGAACGGAGATCACACCATGCGCCACTCACTCACCGGAACAGCGATGACACTCATCGCGCTCGCATCAACCCCGTCGCTCGCCGACGAGTTCACCGTCGAGCTCAGCGGGCTCAACTTCGTCTACAACGGCCAGACCAACGGCGACATCGACCTGGTCATCGCGCCGGGCGACTCGGTCCGCTGGGTCTGGGTCTCGGGCTCGCACAACGTCGTCAGCGGCAACCCCGACGATCCCGACGAGGGCGAGGAGTTCTTTAGCGGCGTGCCCGTGCCCCCGCCCGCCGAGTTCCTGCACACCTTCGAAGACGCCGGCGACTTCCCCTACCACTGCGAGATCCACGGAGGCTTCGGCATGGTCTCGACGGTCAAGGTCCGCTGCCCCGCCGACTTCAACCAGGACCTCAACGTCAACACCCAGGACGTCCTGGCCTTCCTCAACGCGTGGACCGCCGGAGAAGATTCCGCCGACTTCAACAGCGACGGCACCGTCAACACCCAGGACGTGCTCGCATTCCTCAACGCGTGGACCTCCGGCTGCTGAGCGGCCGAGAATCTGTCCGCAAACACCCACACTTCACCCGAACGGGCTTGTGTCCGATGCCCTCCCGCCGTAGCTTGGTGGCAGGCGTCGGGCACTGTCCATGCGCAAGTCGCGTGAACGGGCGCGGTGCCTCACCGAATCAGGACTCGACCGGGGAAAAGGGAGAACACATGAGCAGGCAGTTCGCATGGAAGACATCGGCCGCAGCACTCGCGCTGGTCACCGCATCGGGCCTGGCGCAGATGGCCACCGAGCCCGCCCTCCGCCACACCGCGGAGTTCAGGGCCAGCACCTACGCACCGAGCGCGCAGGAAGCCCCCGCCACCAGTGTCGCGCCGGACGGATCGTTCGCCGTCGTCTGGGCCAGCCGCCGCCAGCAGCAGGGGCGCTACGGCGTCTACATGCAGCGCTTCGACCATCAGGGCGTCGCCATCGGGGCCGAGACGCCGCTGAACGTCTGGACCCGGTCGCACGTGATGGCGCCCGCCATCGACTTCACCCCCGACGACGCGGCGTGGGCGGTCTGGCAGAGTTCCGGTCAGGACGGCTGGGGAGGCGCGATCGTCGCCCGAAGGTTCGACGCCGACGCCGCGGGAGGCTCCGAGATCCTCGTCAACGAACAGCCCGAGGGCGAGCAGTACAGCCCCGTCGTCACCGCCCTGCCCGACGGCGGCGCGGTGATCGCCTGGAACACCGCGCAGCCGGGCACCGCCGAGCGGGTCGCCTTCCGCGTCTTCAACGCCGACGGGTCCGCCCGCACCGGAGAGATCCTCGTCGACGCCGACAGCCCGCGCCGCACCACCACCCCAAGCCTCGCAGCCCGGCCCGACGGCTCGTTCGCCGTCGCATTCGCATCGTTCGACGCCGAGAGCGGCCTGCCCGCCGGCGTGCACATCCAGACCTTCTCCGCCGCCGGCGAGCCGCTCGCCCCGACCGCGTGCGTGTCTCCCCGTGGTGCTGAGACGCCGGTCGAGCCCTCTCTCGCCGCCACCGCCGACGGGTACGTCGTCGCGTGGCACGATGTGCTCGCGAGCCCGCTCGGCTACGACGTGCTCGCCGCGATCCTCGACGCCACCGGCACGCCAGTCGGCGAGCCGACCGTGGTCAACACCGAGCCGCACCGGCCGCCAAAACGCCGCAGCCGTCGCGGTCGACGCCGCGGGCCGGATCACGATCGCCTTCAACGCTCTCGATGAGTACGAATCCGGCGTCTTCGCCCGCAACTTCACCGCCGACCTCCGGCCCACCGGCGAGCAGTACCGTCTCACCGGCCGCGTCCACGGCACGCAGGCGATGCGCGAGGCCGCGGGCACCCGCCGGCTCGCCGTCGCGCCGGACGGCACCCTGCTCTGCGCGTGGAAGGGTGACGCCGGCTTCGGCGACAGCTCGTCGGTCAACATCACCATGCACTCGCCGACTCCGATCGACCTCGGCGCGCGCACAGCGGGCGTGACCCCCGCGATGGAGCCCTCACGCCTGATCAGCGACGCCGTTCTGGGAGACGGCCTCGTCGTCGCCGCGGCCGATGCGCCGGAGCCGCACATCCCGCCGACGTTCGACAAGCGGGACATCGACGACGCCGAGCGCGAGGTGCTCACCACCCGCAGCGGAATCGGCTTCACCGGCGTGGTCAACACCGGATGGACGCCGCCCGACCCCCACATGGCGGTCGGCCCCGACCACATCGTCGCGATGACCAACGGCGAGATCTCCTTCTTCACCAAGGACGGCACCCGCACGTTCCAGGACGAGATCGAGGACAGCTTCGGCTTCTGGGGCTCGGTCGGCGCGACCGGCTTCGTCTTCGATCCCGAAGTCATCTACGACACGACGTCCGGCCGCTTCTTCGCGATGGCCGCCGAGGCGTTCGCGCCGGGGAGCCGGAGCTACTGCCTCGTCGCGGTCTCGGACGATTCCGACCCGAACGGCACGTGGTACAAGTACCGCTTCGACACGACCGGAACCTCCGGCGACCTCTTCGATTCGCCCAACATCGGTGTGACCGACAACGCGCTGGTCATCACCGGCGACGGCTTCGGCCTGGGCGCCCGCTACCCGGTCTACATCTACGACAAGGCGCCGCTGCTCGTCGGCAGCCCGCCCACGATCACCAACGTCTTCGAGCTCTCCACGAGCACCCAGTCGGCCGGCTACCCGCGCGTGACCACCGGCACCGGCGACACGGTCTATCTGGTCGAGCACCGCGAGGCGTCCAACAACAACACCGCGGTACGCGTGCTCGCCTTCTCCGACATCCTCGGCTCGCCGACCGTGGACTCGTTCAACCTGACCGTGCCCTCCTACGGCGCGCCCGAAGACCCGCCCCAGCTCGGCACCAGCAGCAGGCCCAACACCTTCGACGCCCGCTTCTGGTCCGTCGATCAGGGGCCCGACGGCCACATCTGGGCGACACACCACGTCAACCCCAGCCGCGTCGTTGCCCGGTGGTACGAGATCGCGCCCAACGGCTGGCCCAACTCAGGCAACAACCCGACGCTCGTCCAGTCCGGCGACATCGACCTCGGTCCCGACATCCGCACCTTCTTCAGCTCGATCAACGCCTCCGACGACGGCTCGGTCGCGATCTGCTACTCGCGGTCGTCGCCCTCGGAGTTCCTCTCCATGGGGTCGGCCTTCCGGGCACCGTGCGATCCAGCCGGCCTCTTCTCGCAGGACTTCATCCACAAGAGCGCCAACGCCGGTTACACCGCCGGGCGCTGGGGCGACTATTCGGCGGTCGAGTTCGATGCGACCGACCCGTCGGTCTACTGGGGCCACCACGAGTGGGCCGAGGGCGGCTCCTGGCGGACCTGGATCCAGAGCGTCGAGACCCACGACCCCTGCCTCGCAGCCGACCTCAACGGCGACGGTGCGGTCAACACGGTCGATGTGCTGGAGTTCCTCAACGCCTGGAACGCCCAGGACTGCGTCGGAGACTGGAACCGCGACGGGGCGGTCAACACTCTCGACGTGCTCGCGTTCCTCAACGACTGGTCCTCCTGCCGCACGTAGCGCCGACCCGATCTGTATCCTCCGGTGCAGCGGACGAGAGTCCGCGGCACCGCTTGTCCGCCCGTCCACCACGCGGCACTTCCGGCCGCGACCAACCGCCCCTGAGGAGAGACCCCATGCTGCGCACCACCACCACCCTCGTCGCCCTCGCCTGCGCCGCCCCCGCGATGGCGCAGGTCGCAGACCTCACCATCCAGCCCGCCGACTCCAGCGTCTCGGCCCAGATCTGTCTCGAGCCGACCGGCCTCGGCGAACGGTGCGACACCGACAGCACTTCCATCAGCGGCGGGATCGACGTCGAACTCGATAACTACACCGCGCCCGCCGCGATCAGCATCGACGACTTCTCCCTCGCGCTCGACGGCTCGCTCGACTACAACATGGACTGGGGCTTCTTCGTCGGCGGCGTCGACATCACCCTCACGGACGTCACGATCTCCTACGCCACTCCCGGTTCACAGACCGGGCCGGTTGCCGTCGACGGGGCGGGAGACTTCGAGTTCCCCGCGGTCGCTGCGACCATCACCGGGACCGGCAGCTATTCTGGCTACGGCCTGATCCTGGAGGGCCTCCTCGGTGACGGGACGTTTAACCTCGCCGACTTCGGCGCGGTCGAGTCTTCGATCGCCGGCAATATCTCGATCAGCGGCGACCAGATCACGCTCTCCGGCTTCCAGGCCTTCGCCAACTCCGGCGAGATCGAGGGCGTCGCCGCGTCGATCGACGGCTCGGCCACCATTGTCGCGACCGGCACCGTCCCGGCGTGCCCCGGCGACTTCAACGGCGACGGCACCGTCAACACTCAGGACGTGCTGGCCTTCCTGAACGCCTGGACCGCCAACGACCCGTCCTCTGACTGCAACGGCGACAGCAACATCAACACCCAGGACGTGCTCTGCTTCCTGAACGCCTGGACCACCGGCTGCTGAGCCCGGATCGGCCTCTCAGACCCCTACATAGCCTCGCAAACCCCGAATCTCTGGGGTTTTGCTTGCGTGCGCTCCGAGAATTGTGATAACCTCGGCAAGTTGAGGACGGGTCTGCTTCTCGTGGTGGGCCTGATGGGAACCAGTCGCCCGCTTCCGTTTGCGCGGCCTTTGCCGGAGGCAAGGTCATGATCAACAACCAGGATCACGCGGCCTCGACGGCCGACACCACCACAACACCGCCTTGGCCGAAGATCGACGCCGATCCGTTCGTCGTGCCCGCAGCCGCCCGGCAGGCCACCGCCGAGCTGGCCGAGCGGTACGAACACCTCTACAAGACCGCCTCTGGCGACCCGACGTGCCTGCCGTGGCACCACGCCGGCGTCAACCGCCCGCTCACCCAGTGGCTCAACACCCAGGCGTCGTGTCTCGTCCGGCCCGGCGCGCGCACAATCGTCGTCGGGTGCGGCCTCGGCGACGATGTCGTCGAACTCGCCAACCGCGGCTACGACGCGTGCGGCTTCGACATCTCCCCGACCTGCATCGAGTGGGCCCGCCAGCGCTTCCCTGAACACGCCGACCGCTTCTTCGTCGCCGATGTGCTCAACCCGCCGACCAGGCTGCGCGCGCTTCGGCCTCGTCGTCGAGGCCTACACCATCCAGTCGGTCTTCCCCAGCGTCCGCGACCACGCCTTCGCCGGCGTCGTCTCACTCGCCAAGCCCCACGGCACGGTCCTCATGCTCACCCGCTCGCGCGAAGACGGCACCACGCTCGACGACTGCGAGTGCGCCCCTTACCCGCTCTGCCCCAGCGAACTGCACTCACGGATGGACCGGTTCGGCCTCACCCCGGCACACCCGGTCATCGACTGCACCGAAGACCGCGACCCGCCCCAGCCGAGCCTCGTCGCGGCGTTCCACCGCGAGGTCTGAACCGGCGCGCGCGCAGTTCCGCCCAAGAGTCACCTGAGCCCGGCCCGCACCAGCACAAACGTGTACTTGTGGACCTCCCCGCGCGCGATCTCCTCCAGCGAGCCGAATCGGGGCATCCCGCCGTACTGCGAGACCTCGTCTACCAGTTCATCCTCGCGCAGCAACAACAGCAGGCCGCCCGGCTGCTCGGCCGGCAGAAAGCTCGGCTTCAGCCAGCGGACGCGGACATCCCTGCCCTGTCGCGCCGCCTCGCGCACGGCGTAGTAGAGCACCTCCGGCCGCGCCTCGACCATCTCGTCGGCCCAGAGTTCCGCGCCGTCTGGTAGCGCGGCCGCCAAGGCGATCCCCGCATCCCGACCGGAGCTCGCGCGGCGGTCCGGTTCGAGCACCCCAACATACACCGCCGCGCCGATCAGGAGCACGACCGGCCACACCCACGGCCGACCGAGGAACATGGCTTGCGCGATCGCCGGGCGCTTGCCGACGAAAGCGGGGGCGGGACCCTTCAGGCCCCGACGCCCCATCCCGCGGGCGACATACGCGATCAGGGGGGTGAGCAGCGCGCACAGCGGCAGGCCGTAGCGGGGATTGCCAACACCGAAGACGGTCAGCAGCAGCAGCGACACCACGCCTGACCACGCAAGACAGCGGGCAATATCTGTTTCGGCGTGGCGGGCAAGCGGTCCCCAGCGAATCAGCTCCTGTTGGCGTTCCGCATTGCAGTCCGGGCCGAATGGAAACATCAGTGCCAATGACGCGGGAAGCATCGTTGCGATCACCACGAGGCCGAGAAGGAAGATAGCGATGAGTCTTGACGGCTCCCACATGAAGTCGCTGACACCTTGGAGTACAACACGACCGGCTGATTGTGCGATCGTGGTGTCCCATTCGGCAAACAGACGGAGTGCTGCGACAGTTGCCGCCGTCACGATCAGTGCGAACTGGAGGGGCGGGAACCGACCCCTTCGCTCCCCAGAGCGCCAGCACATCAGGAATGTCGCAACGATGAATGGTGCCCCTGCCGGACCCTTCGTCAGCACTGTGCCCACGATGCCAAGGACGAGAAGTGCATGAGTTGAAAGTGCGAACCGCAGGGTGATCGGATTGCGGGTCAGTGCATCGGTGATGGCAAGACACGCCACCCCCGTCGTCAACATGTGCAACGATTCGATCTCCGCGCTGCGCGCGCTCGGCCACGTCACCGGCAGCAGCACCTGCGCCAGCCCCGCCGCCAGCCCCCACGGCGAGCCGAACCACCGCGTCGCGAACCACCACACCGCCAGCCCGAGCAGCATCGCCGAGAGCGCACTGGGGAATCTGGCTGCGAACTCGGTCTCGCCGAAGACCGCCGTGCTCCCCGCGATCGCCCACAGCATGCCCGGCGGCTTGCGCAGGTACGCCGTCTCGAACATCCGCGGCACCAGCCAGTGCGCCTCACCTGCGCGCGCATCCTCCAGCATCTCCCACGCGGGGATCGCCCGGTGCCCCTCGCTCATCGAGAGGCCGGTTGCGCCGAGCCTCGGCAGGAAGATGGCGGCACTCACCAGCACCAGCAGCAACGCCTGACGCCACCGCCGCGCGCACACCCACGAGATCGCCGCGTTCATCGTTCGCCCGGATCGGCCGGATCGCCCGGAGACTTGTCGGTGTGGTCGGCCGCGATCGGTTCACCCGTCCGCACCGAATCGAGCACCGGCCCGCTCCACGTCTCGAGCACGCCGCGGAGGTGCGGGTTCCGCCCGCCGCTGTGCCCGGCCTTCTCGGCCTCGGCGTACGCCTCATCGAGCGTGAGCCCGTCGTGGTACATCCGGTACATCGCGACCAGACACCCGGTGCGCTCGGTCCCCGCCCCGCAGTGCACCAGCACCGGCTGGTTGGCCGGGTCGAGCACGATCTTCAGCGCCTCGGCGTACTGCCGGGGGTCGCCCCTCGCATCGCCGATGAGCTGGAACACGTGCCGCTCCACGCCGAGGGCGTCCGAGGTCGCCTGCTCCCGCGCGTTGGCCAGCCGGTTCTCCGGGGTGTTCTCGACCCACGCCCCGAGGTCCACCACGGTCTTGATCTCGTGCTCGCGGACGACCTTGGTCAGCGCCGCGGTGGTCAGCTTGCCCGAGCGGTAGATCGAGCCGGGCACCACCACGCCGAACCGTTTGGGGAAGATGTTGGGGTGGACCAGGTTCCGGTAGCCCACGGCCGCGAGGGTCACGACCAGGGCGATCACGATCAGCCGCCATAGCCCGCTGGAGCGCCCACCGGGGGACCCGCCGCCGGGTCGCGGCTCGGTGGCGCCCGCGGGATCGGGCCGGGGCGCTGCGGTATCGGAGTTCGGGCCGGTCATGGGCGAATCGTACGGGCGCTGTCGCCGGTTGGCACTACACTTGCACTATGTCGGACGGAGCCGCCAGAACATCCAGCCAGGGACGGCCGGGACCCACGCGCACCAGCGCCTATCCCGAGCCCGTCGAGCGGCTCATCACCGAGCTGGCGACCCTGCCCGGCATCGGCCGCCGCAGCGCCGAGCGGCTCGCTTTCTACCTGCTCAAGAGCGACGAGCCGACCGCACTGGCCCTCGCCAGGGCCATTTCCGACGTCAAACGCGCCGTGCGGCACTGCTCGGTCTGCTCCAACCTCGCCGACCACGACCCCTGCACGATCTGCGAGAACCCCGGCCGCGACCGCACCCGCGTGCTCGTCGTCGAGCAGCCCAAGGACCTGATCGCCCTCGAGCAGACCGGCATGTACGGCGGGCTCTACCACGTGCTCATGGGCCGCCTCAGCCCGCTCGACGGCATCGGCCCGGGCGAGCTGACCATCGCCGACCTGCTCGCCCGACTCGACGACCCCGCCCGCAACCCCGGCGGCGAGGCGATCGTCGAGGTCATCCTCGGCCTCAACCCGACCCTCGAGGGCGACGGCACCGGGCTCTACCGACCGAGGCGGTCCGCAAGCGGGGGATCGCGGTCACCCGCCTGGCCCGGGGCCTGCCCACCGGTTCGCAGCTCGAATACGTCTCCAAGGCCGTGCTCGCCGACGCCATCGAGGGCCGACGGGAGATGGGCTGACCATGCGCTTCGAGACCTCCCAGAACATGCGCCTCGGCCAGTCGATGAAGCTGGCCCCCAGGGTCATCCAGTCGATGGAGATCCTGCAGATGTCGGTCGCCGAGCTCGAGGAGCGGCTCGAGCAGGAGCTGGCCAGCAACCCCACGATCGAGCTGACCGAGATCGCCCCCGACCCCGACGCCCTCCCCGAACGCCGGGAGCAGGGCGGTTCCGAGAACGCCGAGGACTTCTCCAGGCTCGAGGAGTACGAGACCGCCAACCCCGACGCGGCCGAGAACACCAGCGAGTCGGCGGGGCTCGTGGACAAGCGCGACCGCTACGACTACGACGAGCCCCGCACCCGATCGACCCGGCTCGACGGCGAGCGGGACAGCAAGATGGACGCGATGGCCGCGGCACCGGCCCGCGACGCCTCGCTCGGCGAGCAGCTCAAAGACCAGTGGAGCCTGGCCGAGGTTGACGAAACGCTCCGCCCGGCCGGCAGCCTGATCGTCTCCTTCCTCGACGAGGACGGGTATCTCCGCACGCCCTTCGAGACGCTCATCGACCGCGCCCCCACGGACGCCGACGGCCACAAGCCCGATCTCGGGACGATGGAGCGCGCGCGCTCACCGCGGTGCAGCTCTTCCTCGACCCGCCCGGCGTGGCGGCTCGCGATGCGCGGGAGTGCCTGCTGCTGCAGCTCGACGCGATGGAGGAGCACGAGGAGTGGGAGTCGGACGAGGACCGGCGCGAGACGCTGCGGGTGGCGCGGCGGCTGGTGGACGGCCACCTCGACGATCTGATGCAGAACCGCCTGCCCAAGATCGCCGAGGAGGAGGACCTGACGCTTGATGAGATCAAGGCGGGCCTCGGGCTGTTGCGGCGGCTGAGCCTGGCCCCGGCGCGGCGGCTGGTGCGCGAGCGGGCGGAGATCATCATCCCCGACGCGATCGTGGAGTACGACGAGGAGGAAGACCGCTACATCGCCTACCTCAACGACACGCGCCTGCCCAACCTGCGGATCAACAAGGAGTACGCGGAGATGATCCGCGACCGCGACGTGCCCAAGGAGGACCGCGAGTTCCTCAAGACCAACATGGGCAACGCCCAGTGGCTGATTGATGCGGTCGAGCAGCGCCGCCGCACGCTGCAGCGGGTGCTCAACGTGGTCGTCGATGCTCAGCGCGAATTCTTTGACTATGGGCCGCAGGCGATCAAGCCCCTGCCCATGACGCTGGTCGCCGAGCAACTCGGCATCCACGTCGCGACTGTCAGCCGGGCCGTTGCCGACAAACACCTGCAGACGCCGCGGGGCGTGGTGCCGCTGCGGCGGTTCTTCACCGGCGGCACCGAGACCGCCAGCGGCGAAGAGATCAGCTGGGACGCGATCAAGGCCGCCCTACAGGAAGTCATCGATCAGGAAGACAAATCCAAGCCCCTGAGCGACGACGCCCTGGCCAAGGCGCTCAGCGACCGCGGCATCGAGATCGCGCGGCGGACGGTGGCGAAGTATCGCGGGCAGCTGGGTATCCAGAGCGCGAGGCTCCGCAAAGAGTTCTAGCGAGCCTCGTCAGAGCCGCGCTCGCAAATGCACGGAATGCTCGGCCCGGCCGAAATCGCGCACGTCCCGCCCTTAGGACCGAAGGCCCCCCTACCGGGGCACTCCCTTCAGCGGCCACTGCTTCGCGCGGCGGAGGGCGTCGATGGCTTCCCGCCGCCTCGCCCGGTGGTCGCACCCGCATTCGGGGCAGACCGCGTCGGGGTGGGCCGCGATGTCGTAGTTGCAGTCGGGGCAGTGGCCGGATTCGTGGCGGCGGAGCATGCGTTTGTACGCGCCGATCTGCATGCCCGACAGCAGCCAGTGCAGCAGGCTCATGGCGATGCCGGCGACGGCGAGCCATCGGATCAGGCTCAAGCCAAAGTACGGAACGGTCGCCGGCTCGAGTACTTGCTGCGCCTCGTGAGACATCACGATGACAACACCACCGACCGGCAACCAGAACCACAGCGCAAGCCACCACCGCTGGCGCACGTCGAGCATCACCGCCAGGAATCGGCGGAACGGGCGGCGTCTCGGGCGGGTCGGGTTGGTGGGCGGGGTCGCCATCCTCTCGCGGCTCCTCGCTTGCGCGTCGGGCTCTGTCAGGTCGGGTTCGCGTAGCGTCGTGCGATCTCGATCCGCTCCCACACGTGCGGCCAGTACCCCTCATTCCGCTCCACCCGTTCCTCGAGCCGCTGCCCGGGCCTGGGCCGGGCGATCAGCGAGTACGCGTCGATGCACTTGTCGCTCCCCCAGGGGATGATCTCCTGATACACGCACACCAGCCCCGCCTCGCGGCAGTCCTCGCGCAGCTTCTCGCCGGTCATGTCCCGCCCGCGCCAGTGCGTGTCCTTCTGGTCCCAGCTCTCCAGCTCGTCGGCGTACGCCCCGAGGTTGGAGTGGTGGATGAAGCCGAACGCCCCCGGCTTCATCTTGCGGCCCAGCTGCAGGATGTACTCCCGCATCACGTCGTGGTCGGCGTGCACCAGCGAGTGGACGCTGAAGACGAAGTCGATCGACATGTCCTCGACCATCGCCAGCGAGCGGCCGTCGTTGACGTGGTAGGCCATACCCCGCTTGCCGAACCGTTCGCGGCAGTGTTCGATGCAGTTGGGCGTCAGGTCCACCAGTGTCATCTTCTTGCACCGCGGCCGCAGGAGATCGGTCCACGCGCCGTAGCCGGGGGCGAGTTCGAGGATGTGCCCGGCCGGCAGGAACGCGCCGATGCGGGGCAGGATGGCGTGCTCCCAGCCCTGCTCGATGGAGCCATAGCCCTTGCCCCACTCGCGGCCGCGGTCTTTCCAGTCGTAGCGCTGCCAGTACGTCAGATTCTCGGCGATAGTGGGCATGGGCAGAGTGTATCCCCGGTGCCCGCCCGGCTGGCGCGACGGTTCAGTCTGCCGCGCCGGCCACTCCCTCGCGAGTGACCTCAAACACGCGGACCTGCGGGTCTCGATCGCGGAGGACCTCGACGACCCGGCCTTGACCGTCCGCGACGACGCTTTGCCCGCCGTAGATCTTGCCCTTCCACGGCCCCTGCGAGACCGAACCAACGACATCGGTCCCGAACACGGGGCACTGCGTCCGTCCGGCGACCGAGCGCACCCACGCTGCGAGCGACTCGCCGTGCCCGGGCCACGCGTCCGGATCGGCGGCCCAGCCGTAGGGGACGAGCACGAGGTCCGGGCGCTGTGCCGCGACCGCCTCGATGTGGGAGTCGATGAAGGTGTCGGCGCAGATCAGCATGCCCACCCGCCCGATCGGCGTGTCGACGACGCGGATGTCCTCGACCTGGCCGCTGGCGTAGGGCGGTTCGATCAGCCCGGCGAGCGTGTTGATCTTGCGGTGCTTGAGCAGGATCTCGCCGTTACGCCCGACGAGCAGGGCGCTGTCGTAGAGATCGGCACCCTCGAGTTCCGAGACGCCGATCGAGATCATGATGTCGTGCTCGCGGGCGAGTGCTGCGAGCCGATGGGAGAGCGGCCCGGGGATCGGCCCGGCCAGCCGGTGGGCGTCGGGGTTGATCCACCCGATCAGGCAGGTTTCGGCGAAGCAGGCGATGTCCGCGTCCTGTCGGGCCGCCTCTGCGAGGGCGTACTCCACGCGGCGGAGGTTGCCCTCGACATCGCTGTCGATGCAGAGTGTCTGGCAGACGGCCACGCGGACCGGTCGGTCAAGGGATGACGAGGCCGCGCTGCTGCGGGTGTGTGGCCCGGTGGTCGTGGCACAGGCACAGAGGCAGGCCAGGCCGACGAGCGTGGCGAGAAGGCGGAAAGGACGGTGCCGGAGTCTCACTTCACCCCCGACAGCTTGCGGACGGTCATGTCGAAGTTCTTGACCATGCTTGCGTGGATGCCGAAGACCACGCCGATGTAGACCGCCGCGGCGATCGCCGAGCCGATGATCAGCGAGACCCGCGCCGAGCCGAGGTTGCTGTTGCTGATGGTCTCCACCAGCGCCTCGCCCGGCTTGATGCACGCGAAGATGAGCGTGGCCGGGCTGAACGCCGAGAGCACCGGCCCGAGCACCGAGATGCCTTCGCCGGATTTCCACGCACAGAGCCCGACGATGCCGCTGATGACCCCGACCACCCCGACGGCCGCGACGACGCTGGCGAGCGTCCCCTTGCTGCGGAGCGACCACTGCAGCCCGATGATCACGCAGAAGGTCATGAAGGGGATGGTGACCAGCGGCGCGATGAGTGCCGCCTCGGGCAGCAGCACAGGCACCATCGACCGGTTCGCGCCCCCGGAGACCGCGCCGGTCAACGCGACCAGCGCGCCGTCCTCACGCCCGAGGCCGCCGGTGACCACGTAGAGCGCCGCCAGCGCCAGCGTCCCCATCGGCACCGCCAGCAGCGGCAGCAGATAGGCCATCAACCCCCGCAGCTTGCCGGAGAGGTACGCCTTGGGCGTCATCGGCGTCGTCAGCAGCAGGTCGAGCGTGCCGTCCTCGCGTTCGCGGCTGATCGCCGTTGCCGACATGTTGATCGCCACCAGACCGATCACCACCAGCTCGCCGATCACGGTGTACTGCAGCGCGAGCTGGAAGTCCCGGGCGTTGAACGAGCCGGTGTGGTAGGCCGCGACGAGCACAAAGCCGAACGCCGCACCCAGCACCACAAACGACCACCGCGCCAAGATGCGTCCGAACGTGCGGTTCCGGGCCGAGGCCTCGCGCCACGCGATCGGGTTGGCCCACACCGCCTTGGGCGGCCGGTGCTCGGCCCCGCTGGGCGCCCAGGCCGAACATCTTGCGGTACCACGGCACGCCGACCTTGCGGTTGCCGGCCAGCGAGGCCAGCCCGCCGAGCCGCACCGTCACGGTGCTCGCGGCCATCAGAAACACACTCAACGCCAGGCTGCCGTAGCACCACGCGCTCACCGGGTTCTGCAGAGCCCACGCCCCGGTCTCGTCGGCCCGCGGATAGGTCGAGGGGTTGAGCAGCGCCTGCAGCGCGAGGAACGGGTTGATCACCGTCATCCACGTGACGGAGGGATCGCCCGAGCGCTGCCGCAGCAGCGCGTCGATCGCCATCGTCACCGCGATATAGGAGACCACCGAGACATAAAACGTGAACACCGCCCGCCGCCCGGCCAGCCGGCTGACCGACATCGCGATCGCGATCGTCCCCACCAGTACCGCCGCGCACACCGCGATGAAGTAGCTCGCGAAGATCGACTCCCCCGGCACGCCGCCGAAATACTGCACCAGCGCAAACAGCGGCAGGCTCGAGAGCAGCAGCGCGATGATGAAGAACAGCCGGCCGAACAAGTTGCCCAGCACGATCTGCCCCGCGCTCATCGGCGTGGTCAGCAGGACCTCCCACGTCCGCGGACTGGCTTCCTGCGCGATCGCCCCGGCCATGAAGACCGGCGCGATCACACAGATCAGCCCGATCTGCAGGTACGCGATCGCGATGAAGCTCGACGCCCCCGCCTCGGCCAACTCGCGGTAGCCCAGCTCGGCGCTGCCGCCCTTGATCAGGAGCGACCACAGCAGCACGATGACCAGTGCCGCGAGGTACGCGCTGCGGATGTACATGTGCCGCATCCGCCGCGAGCCGTTCTGCACCAGGCGCATCGCGATCGGGTTGGTCGGGCCGAGTCGCAGAAACCAGCGGAGGAATACGGGCATAGGGGCAAGATCCTACTCGACAGCGTCGCCCGCGGCGTCAGCGGGCCTGGGCCTGATACCGGGTCGCGATGTCCTCAAGGTCCAGAACGTCCACCGACCCGTCGTAGTTCACATCCGCCCTCAGGCTCCCGGCCCGGTACCACCCGACAAACGCCTCCAGCTCCCCCGGATCGATCCGCCCGCTCCCGTCCAGGTCGTAGTGCCGGAGAAACAACCGGTTGTCCCGCTCGACCAGCAGCCCGTCCCGGTAGCGGTCCCACTCCGAAGCGACGACCAGACCGTCAGCGTCGGTGTCCGCCGCCTCGGCCTGGGCCGCGAACATCGCCCGGAGCCGCTCGGCGGCCTGCGTGGCGTTGTGGAGGTTGAGCGATTGCTCCCACTCCTCCATCGCCGCGACACTCGCCTCGAGCTCTTCCTGATTCAGCGAGCCGTCGCCGTCGGCGTCAAAGCCGTCGGTGTCCGGCATCGGTGGGCCGGCTTCCCACGGCGTGGTCCGGTCGATGGCGATCAACTCCAGCTCCTGACCCAGATCGAGCGTCAGGAACATCTCCGCAGCCGTCTCCTGGCGCTCGAGCGTCATGTCGAGCGTCTCCTGCCCAAACTCCGCCGCCAGCGTCTCGCGAGCCGCAGCCTGCGCCTCCGCGGCGTCGGGTCCGGGTTCCGGCACATACTCGACATGGCCGTCAGGGAAGATCTGCGCGCGCAGCAGCGACGCGGCGTGCCCGGCCGTGCGCTCGGCCTCGCTCAGCGCCCCGTCGTTGTCGGTGTCCCACTCATCGAGCCGCGACCGGTCGGCCATCGCCCGCAGCCGCTGCATCCGCACATCGGCGTCCATCCACCCGGTCTCGTCCGGCCCGAGCACCCCGTCGCCGTTGGTGTCAAAGCGGTCGATGAGGAACGGGTGCCGGCGCGGATCGGCGATCGACGCCCGGAACGCGGCGTAGGCCGCGACCTCCTCGTCGGAGACCTCGCCGTCGGCGTCGGCGTCGAGCATCTTGAGCTCGTCGATCTGCCGTTCGTTCTCCCGCATGATCGCCCGCACCGAGACCGGCCGCCCCGCCGCGATCTCAAGAATGAAGGCAAGCTCCCGGGCCTCGGCCTCGGCGTAGGGCCAGCCCGCCTCCCGGTGAGCCGTCACCCACGCCCGCGCTTGGGCCAGCCAATCGTCCGGCTCGTCGCGTGTGCCGGCCTCCGCTCGCGAGATCTCGTCGCGCACCATCTGGAGCGCCCCGATCGCTCGGCACGGAGCCGTTCTGATCGCCGGCGGGCGTCGCGTTGCCCGCGCGGCCGCCGGGCCGGGGCAGCGTCATGAGCGCCACGCCCCCCGCCAGCACCACCAGCACGATCAACACAATCAGGCCTAGACGCATCCGGAAGGTCTCCTGTCCCGCTCGGGCACAGTCTACCTACCGAACGGCACCCCGTGCGGATGCACGCTCACCGCCATTGCTGCTGATACCGGATTGCCATCGTCTCCAGGTCCCGCGCGTCCACCGCCCCGTCGTAGTTCACGTCGGCCCGCTGGCTGCCGGTCTGGTACCACTCGACGTAGCGGTTCAGCTCCGAGCCCTCGATCTTCCCGCTGCCGTCCAGGTCGTAGCTGCGGAGGAACAGCCGCTCCTCCCGCTCGTAGGTCAGCCGGTCGATCCGGGTGTCCCATTCGTCGGCGTCCATGCGCCCGTCGCTGTTGGCGTCGCTCTGGGCGACCGAGTTCTCGAACTGGGCCTTGAGCCGCAACGCCGTCACCTCGGCACCCCACTGCGCCACGGCCTCCTGATACGCCTGCATCGACTCCATCTGTGCCGCCTGCTCGTCGGCCGCCAGCTGCCCGTCGCCGTCGATGTCGAAGGTCATCGGGTCCGACGGCTGCGGCATCTCGGCCATCATCTCCTTCAGGTCCGGGCTCGGCAGGTTGTCCACCCGCATCGCCTCCATGAAGTCCATCGACGCCGCCTGCGAGAGGAGCATCTGCCGCTGCATCTCCATGCCCTGCGCGACCTCCGGGCCGGCCTCGTCGTAGAACGCCCGCCGCGCCTCCGCCTGCGCCTCCGGGCTGAGCGACGGGTCGCCCAGGAACACCTTGGCGGCCTCGGTCGCGTCGGCGCCCCCTGCGCGGCCATGCCGGCGATCATGTCGCCGAACAACTCCTGGGCCTTGACAGACGCCGCCGCCTCGCCGGCCAGACGCTCGTCGGCGCTGAGCTGCCCGTCGTTGTCGGCGTCCCACGACTCGAGCTTGGCACGGTCAAACACGCCCGCGAGCGCCCCCTCACCCATCACCTCACCGATGCGCATCATCTCCTGCGGCGACAGTTCGCCGTCGCCGTCAGAGTCGAGCCGCGCTTTGAGGTAGGGGTGCTCGATCGGGTTGAACATCCCGGCGATGTTCTCATCAATGAACATCTGCACCTCGTCGTCAGAGACCTGCCCGTCGCCGTCGGCGTCGAGCGCACGGATCATCTCGACCTCGACCTGCGACTGGTTCATCGTCCACTCGGCGGAGCGCTTCTCGCCGTCGAAGATCACATCCATCAACGCCAGGATTTTCGCCTCGATCTCGTTGTACGGGCGATCGGCCGGGCGGTTGGCCTCCACCCACGCCAGCGCCTCGGCGTACCGCTGATCGTCAGAACGGAACGCCACCGGCTCGGCCTGCTCGAGCTCTGCGCGCAACCGGGCCAGTGCCTCGGCGTCCGGGCCGTCGAGAGCCCCGCCCGGCGTGATGTTCACGCCGTCGGCCCGCGGCTCCTGGGTGGTCTCGCCCGAAGTCGGCGTGGCCGTCCCCGCCCCCGAACCGCCGGAACGCATCATGAAGACCACCGCGCCCGCCACCAAGACCAGCACCCCGACGACAACCGCTGCCTGACGCATCCCGACACTCCTCATTCGCTTCGCGTCCGCACCATGTGCCGAGACGCTTCCCCCCAAGACACCCCCGCCGAACGACAGTGAGTGCGCAGAGTCTACCACCACCCGTGGGCGACCCGGTACATCATTGGGGGGAGCCGCCGGGCTCTTTCACGCAAGGGCCGCCGATCGGGCCTCCCGAGCCCGCCGCGGCCGTCGCGGGGCAAAAAGAAAGCACCCGCCAACAAGGCTGCTGGCGGGTGCGAGAGGAGAGTCTGGTGATGTCGGTCGGCGGGACGCGGTGCCCGGCCGGCTCAGGTGCTCTGGGCCTGGTGCGATTCGGCGTCCTCGGTGTCCGAGTCGTCGGCCTTGGGCTTGTCAACGTGCTTGCCCTTAAAGGTCAGCTTGTCCTCGCCGTCGACGTGGATCACGTTTACCACGTTCATGCCGTGCAACTCGCCCGAGAGCAGCATCTCGCTGAGCGGGTCCTCGATGTAGTTGCCCAGCGCCCGACGCAGCGGCCTGGCACCGTAGTCGGGGTTGTACCCCTTCTCGATCAGGAAGTCCTTGGCCGACTGCTCGAGCTCGAGCTCGATCGACTGCTCACGCAGCCGCTGGAACACCTTGGCCACCTCGTACTCCACGATCTGCACAAGGTCGTCCTTGGTCAGCGGGCGGAACACGATGATGTCGTCGAGGCGGTTGATGAACTCGGGGCGGAAGAACCGCTCGATCTCCTTCATCAGGATGCCCTTGACGTTGTCGTGATCGACCTCGGTGTTCCGCTTCTGGAACCCGAAGCCGGCCCCGCCCTTGATCAGGTCCGCACCGATGTTGCTCGTCATGATGAGCACGGTGTTGCGGAAGTCCACGTTGCGCCCGAACGAGTCGGTCAGGCGGCCTTCCTCCATGATCTGCAGCAGCATGTTGAAGACGTCCGGGTGCGCCTTCTCGACCTCGTCGAGCAGCACCACCGAATAGGGCCGGCGGCGGATCCGCTCGGTGAGCTGGCCGCCCTCCTCGTAGCCGACGTACCCGGGAGGGGCGCCGACCAGACGCGAGACGTTGTGCTTCTCCATGTACTCGGACATGTCCAGATGGATCAGCGCGTCCTCGTCGCCAAACATGAAGTCCGCCAGCGCCTTGCTCAAGAGCGTCTTGCCGACGCCGGACGGCCCGACGAAGATGAACGAACCCATCGGACGCTTCGGGTCCTTGAGCCCGGCGCGGGCACGGCGGATCGCCTTCGACACCGCCTTGATCGCCTCTTCCTGGCTGATGACCTTCTTGTGAAGCTCCTTCTCCAGGTCGAGCAGACGCGAGGACTCTTCCTTGTCCAGACGGGTCAGCGGCACGCCGGTCATCTTGCTGACCACCTCGGCGACGACGTCCTCGTCCACGATGCCGTCAACCTCCATGGCCTTGGCGCGCCACTCCTTCTGCATGTCCTCTTTCTTCTTGCGGAGCTGCTCGGCCTGATCGCGCAGCTCGGCCGCACGCTCGTAGTCCGCAGCCTTGACCGCGTCGTCCTTGTCGATGCTCAGGCGCTCGATGTCGCCCTCGATCTCGGCGAGGTTCGGCGGCTTGGTCATGCTCTTGATCCGCACCCGCGCACCCGCCTCGTCGATCACGTCTATCGACTTGTCCGGCTGCACGCGACCGGTGATGTACCGGCCAGACAACTCGACCGCCGCGCGGACCGCGTCGTCGGTGATCTGCACCCGGTGGTGCGCCTCGTACTTGTCGCGCAGACCCTTGATGATCTCGATGGTTTCTTCGACGTTGGGCGGATCGACGGGGATCGACTGGAAGCGACGGGCCAGGGCCGCGTCCTTCTCGATGTACTTGCGGTACTCATCGAACGTCGTCGCGCCGATGCACTGGATCTCGCCGCGGGCCAGCGCCGGCTTGAGCACGTTGCTCGCGTCGATCGCGCCCTCGGCACCGCCGGCACCCACCAGCGTGTGCAGCTCGTCGATAAACAGGATGACGTTCTTGGCCTTGCGGACCTCGTTCATCACCGCCTTGATGCGTTCCTCGAACTGGCCGCGGTACTTCGTGCCCGCCACCATCATCGCCAGGTCGAGCACGACCAGGCGACGCTCGTGCAGGATCTCCGGCACCTCGCCCGAGATGATCTGCTGCGCCAGGCCCTCGACGATCGCGGTCTTGCCCACGCCCGCCTCACCCAGCAGCACCGGGTTGTTCTTTGTCCGCCGGCACAGCACCTGCACCAGACGCTCGATCTCGCGTGCCCGCCCGATCACCGGGTCCAGCTCGCCCTCCTTGGCCAGCTCGGTCAGGTCGCGCCCGAAGCTGTCCAGCGCCGGGGTCTTGCTGCGGCTGTTGCCGCTCCGCCCCTCGCGCCCGCCGCCGCCGGCACCCGGGCCGCCCACGGCCTCGCCGGCCTCGCTGTCGGCACCGGCCCCGAGCAGGTTGAGCACCTCCTCGCGGACCTCCTCCAGCTTGAGGCTCAGGTTCATCAGCACCTGGGCCGCGACGCCGTCGTGCTCACGCAGCAGGCCGAGCAGCAGGTGCTCCGTGCCCACGTAGTTGTGGTTCAGATTCCGGGCTTCTTCAATCGCGTACTCGATGACCTTCTTGGCCCGCGGCGTCTGGGGCAGCTTGCCCATCGTCACCATCTCGGGACCGGCCTTCACGAGCTTCTCGACCTCGAGCCTCACCTTGCGGAGGTCGACATCGAGGTTCTTGAGCACGTTGGCCCCGACGCCGGAGCCCTCCTTCACGAGCCCGAGCAGGATGTGCTCGGTCCCGATGTACTCGTGGTTGAAGCGCTGGGCCTCCTGATTGGCCAGGGCCATCACCTTGCGTGCCCGATCGGTAAAGCGCTCAAACATTTCCCACTCCTTCTGAGGCCCATCATCGGGCCCCATCAACTCTGTACGGTTCAACCACGGTCTTCGGTTGGCTGTTCCGCCGGATTCTTCGTCAATATTTTGTCAGGGTCGACAACCATTCCGCTGCAGACCCTCTCCGTCTACATCGGCTGCGATCCATGTGCCAATTGCCGGTTCTTGGCCGATAGGCGGTCAGAGGCCACAATCGGACGCCGAGCCGGGGTAAATACCTAATCTCAGCGTTCGATCAGCCTGCCAATCGGCGTCCGGCGGCCGGAATGGCAGGCCGCCGCCGGAGCCGTACCGCCGGGGTCTACCGGCCCGTCCACGCCAACGCCGGATCGGCGACGATCCCGATCGGGACCAGCACCTCCGCCCTCGAGTTGGCCACCCGGTCCTTGATGATCACCTTCAACTGGTAGCTGCCCACGGTGAGCGTCTCCGGCAGCTGGAAGTCGGTCAGCAGGTAGAAATCCCGTTGCTTGTTCCGGGATGTCTCCACCACGATCTCCTCCGGACGCTTCCACGCCAGGATCTCGCCCTCGCCGCTGTGGTAGAGCTCCAGCGTCTGGGTCACGTCGATCGCCCAGCGTTCCTCGACCGCCAGCCCGCCGAGCCCGGTCTTGTCCATTTCGCGATGGGCGAAGCCGTCCACCTCGACGTACAGCAGCGCGCGCACACGCCGCCCCGCGAGAAAGTCCGTCCGGGGGAACTCCGAGTAGCGTCCAAAACCCCTCACCTCGGTGCACAGCAGCGCCTTGGGGATCTGCAGCCCGACGGTCCTCGACAACCGCTCCGACAGCCCCTGCAGCGCCGATGTCCCGTCGGCATCGGTCGAGAAGACCGAAGCCAGCAGCTCGGCCACGACCCCCGCCCGTTCGCGGCTCCTCCGGGCTCAGGGCCGCCCCCACGCGGGTTGCCGGGCCGATGGCCTCCAGCGGGTCGCGCCCCTGGGCGGCCGCCATCGCGATTACCGCCACCGCCGTCCGGAACGGCTCCGAGGTCGTCTCGACCTCCTGCCCCAGCGCCTCATCGAGCTGGGCGTACAGCGCCTCCACCGTCGTGGGGCCCGGCTCGGCGGTCTCGGGGTCTGCTTCGGCCTCGCCCTCGGCGACCACCGCGTCCGCAGCCACCGCCGGCTCTGCCTCAGCCGCGACCGATGTCTCCTCGCCGGACGCCTCGTCACCCCCGCCCAGCAGGTTGGTCAGTGAGGTGTCCGTAGACGCCTCGGCACCTTCCGGCGTGGTCCAGTCGGTCTCGGGCTCCGCGAGGTCGGTCGCCGGAGTGCCGTAGGCCTCGGCCAGTTGAGCCGCCTGCAGGGCCATCAGGGCCTCGAGATCGGTCGCGGGCTCGCCTTCGGCCACTCCCGAGGAGTTGTCGCCGACCATCGCCTCGAGCCCGACGTTGACGCCGGGCTCCTCGGCCCGCGTGCCCGCCCCGCCGCCGCACCCGCTGAGGGCCCCGGCACACGCCAGCGCCACGAGCATCGCCGGCGTCCTGCCCGCCCGCGGCGAGCGGAGACTCGGAACGATCAGATTCGTATGGATTCGTCGCGTCTGCACGACCGCGCCTCCTGCGTCAGTGTGTGCCTGTGGTCCCTGTCGCTCCGCGATCGGGACGTAGTCCGTCGGGGATATCGGCCGGATCAGCGCGCGACCGCCGCAAATCGCAGCCCGAGCCTCTCGAGCACCCGGTGCGGCTCGCCGAGGCCCGACTTGAGCCCCTGATCGGCCTCGACACAGGCCCGGAGCAGGGCTCTGGTCCGGCCCGGGCGCAGCCGCGGCGCGACGCGGATCAACGCGTCCCGGCTCGCGCCCCACAGCTTCAGCTTGCCGGCGGCCGTCTGCGGGTTCATCCGCTGGTGCTGGGCGATGGCCATGCCGTGGAGCTTGGACGCCAGGTCGGTGTAGGCGAAGATGACCGGGATGTGGGCATCGCGCGGGGCGTTGTCGAGGATGAGCCGCAGGTGGCGGATGATCGCCGAGGGGTCTCCCGACAGCAGCACCGATTGGATGCTCCAGGGGTCCTCCTGCCGGCTCACGCCCACCATCTCGGTGATCAGCTCGGCCGTGATCGACCCACCCTCGCCCGCGGCGATGGCCAGCCGGGCCAGGTCGCTGTCGATCCGGCCGAGGTCGGCCCCGAGCCGGTCAACGAGCATCTGGGCGGCCGCCCGGTCGATCGCGGCCTTGTGCCGCGTCTTGCAGTGCCTGCCGATCCACGCGACGGCCTCGGGCTCTCTGGCCCCGTCGCATTTACAGACCGCCCCGACCTCGTTGATCAGCTTGTCCAGCTTGCCGGGGTTCCACCGCTCGCTCCGCAAGAGCAGGGTCGCGTGCTCGCAGGGGTTCTCGGCGTACCGCTCCATCAGCGGGCGGTTGGCCTCTTTGACCAGCTGGTCGGCCCCGTCCACCAGCACCAGCTTGTGCTGCTGCATGAGCCCGAAGCTGCGGCACTCGTCGAGCACGTCCGCCGCGTCTGCCGCGTCGCCGTCAAAGTTGAACGTCTCGATCTCGCCGTGCTGCTCGATCAGGGCCCTGCGGAGCTGGGCGGTGGCCTCCAGCCGCATGAAGGCGTCCTTGCCGTGGACGACGAGGATCCGCCACGAGGGGTCGGGGGAGAGGTCGAGGGGGTTGGGTCCTGTGGAAGCGCGCTTGGCCATCGCAAGCAGGATAGTGCCAACAGAGCCCCGAGCGTAAGCGACGGGTCTTGGTTCTCACTTGCTCGCCCTCTCCACGAGCCCCTCCGACGGACGCCGCCACTGAGCGAGTCTCCGAGCGAAGTGGCGGATTCGGGCGCGAGCGTCGTGTCAAGGAATCCGACGCTTCGCAGAGCCTCAGCGTCGGCGCCGGGGGTCCGGCGTCCATCGCGGATTCGACAACCGCGCCGGGCCGGTTCCCGTATCGTGTATTCATGCTCGTCCTCACCGTCCTCCAAGGGCCCGACAAGGGCCGCAAGTACCAGCTCCCACCCAACGAGCCGCAGCTCATCGGGCGGTCGAGCGAGGCGTTGCCGATCACCGACGACACGGTGAGCCGCCGCCACGCCGAGCTGACGCCCGACGCGGGGATCTGGTGGATCCGCGACCTGCAGTCGCAGAACGGCTCGTACGTCAACGGGCTCAAGATCGACGGGCGGCAGCGGCTCAAGGCCGGCGACCAGATCCGCACCGGCTCGACGCTGTTCGTGTTCGGACAGGACGACACGGTGGACGCCGACGCGGTGCAGCTGCTCCGCAAGTCCGAGCTGGACTTCTCGATCGAGCGGTCGCTGCCCTCGAACGAGGACTCGGTGATCCTGGCCGAGCCCGAGCCCGCGGCCGCGGCGGTGGACCACCTCCGCATCATCTACCAGCTCACGACCCTGACCACGCAGGTGATGGACCGCCAGCAGCTGCTCGAGTCGGTGCTCGACCTGGTCTTCCAGGAGTTCGAGCCCGAGCGGGGGTTCATCATGCTCGCCGGCGACACGCCCGACGCGCCCATGAAGCCCGCGGTCGTCAAGTACAAGAACAAACCGGCCTCGACCACCGACGCCAAGATCGGTGTCTCGCGGACCATCCTCCAGCACGTGCTCAAGAACTCCGAGGGCGTGCTCAGCTCCAATGCGATGACCGACAAGCGCTTCGCCTCCGGCGACAGCGTGCAGCAGTACCACATCCGCAGCGCCATCTGCTCGCCCATCCGCTTCCAGGACCGCGTGTTCGGCGTGGTCTACATCGACTCGTCGATCGCCAACTACACCTTCACCGAGCAGCAGCTCGCGCTGATGAACGCGATCGGCCAGCACACCGGCCTGGCGCTGGCCAACGCCGACCACTACGGGCAGAAGCTGCACGCCGAGAGGCTGACGGCCGCGGGAGAGACGGTCGCCAGCCTAAGCCACTCGATCAAGAACATCCTGCAGGGCCTCCGCGGCGGGGCCGACGTCGTCGAGATGGGCCTCCGCAAGAGCGACCTCAATCTCTCGATGAACGGCTGGGGCATCCTCAAACGCAACCTCGACCGCATCGTGGGCCTGACGATGAACATGCTCACCTTCAGCCGCCAGCACGGTGTCGAGCTGGCGCTCGAGCCGCTCGGCCTGCTCGTCGAGGACTGCGCCCAGCTGCTCGAGAGCCGGTGCAAGCAGAAGGGCGTCGCGGTGATCGTCGATCACGACCCCGAGATGCCCCCCGTCCCCATCGACGGCAACCTCATCCACCAGGCGCTGATGAACCTGCTCTCCAACGCCGTCGAGGCGGTGCCCAGCGGCACCGGCGTGGTCACGGTGCGCACGATGTTCCGCACGACCGACCCGCTGCTCGGCCAGGGCCACAGCTACGCCGAGTTTCATGTCATCGACAACGGCCCCGGCATCCCCGCCGACCGGCAGCGCTGGATCTTCGAGCCCTTCAACACCACCAAGGGCACCAAGGGCACCGGCCTCGGCCTGGCGGTGACCAAGCGCATCATCGACGAGCACCGCGGGCAGATCCACCTTGAGAGCAGCGAGGGCAAGGGCACCACCTTCCGCGTGGTGCTGCCCGCCGACACGCCCGAGGGGCTGGACCCGTCGGCGACGGCGCAGAGCCGGGCCGATCCCGGCAACGCGGGAGCGTGAGCACCGCGCACGTTCTTGAGCGCGGTCCGCCGCGCAGGGGAGACATGAATGGTCCGGTTGATGTGTGTCGTTCTTTCGCTGGTCTGTGCCGTGGTCGCTCCGGGCCAGACGAGCCCGCCCGATGGTCCGCGCCCCCTCTGGGGCGATCTTGTGCCGGGCGACCACGGCGTCGGCTTCCGCTCGTTCTGGTCGCTCGACCACGGCCGCACCTACACGCGGCCGGAGTCCGGGCTGCCCGCGAGTGAGAAGTTCCCCCGCCCGGTGCTCGTCAACATCTGGTACCCGGCGGCCCGGACGGACGCGGCGCCCATGCCGCACGGGGCCTACCTCAATATCGGCCCGAGCGACGAGCGTCTCGACCAGTTGGCGACCGACTTGGCGGCCTACGCGCTCGACGTGATCAGCGAAGAGTCGCTCCGGGCACCGATCGAGGACCTCGACGCTGAGGCCCGGGCCAGGCTCGATGCACTCCTCGCGACCCCCACGGCGGCGGTCCGCGAGGCCCCGCCGGCCGCGGGAGCGTTCCCCCTCGTGCTCTACCACGCCGGGTACGGCTCGTCGTTCGAGGACAACGCGGTCCTGTGTGAGTTTCTCGCCAGCCACGGGTACGTCGTCGTGGGCTCTGCGTTTCTCGAGGGCGACGGCGGATCGTTCAACATCGACGCCGAGCGCGACTCCGAGGAGGACCTCGAGTACCTCGTCCGCCTGGCCCGAGAGACGCTCGGGATCGACTGGCACCGTGTGGCGATGGTGGGGCACAGCGGCGGGGCCCACACCGCGGTGCGGTTCATCTCGCGGACGAGTTCGCCGCTCGACGCGATGGTCTCGCTCGACACCACGCAGGACTACCACTCGTTCTCCGACCACCGTTGGGACGACATGGTGCCGGGGGCGCTGGACCGCGCAGAGGAGATCGATATCCCCCTGATGTTCGCCGCCCGGCAGCACGCGCTGTTCCGCATGGCCGACCGGCTCACCGCCTCGCGACGCACCTACATCACGCTGGCCGATCTCGAGCACAACTCGTTCATCTCGCAGGGCGTGTTCGCGGCGGAGATGACTGAAGACCCGAAGGCCGCGGCGGTCCGGTCGGGATACAGCGAGCTGTGCCGTGCGGTGCGGCTGTTCCTTGACAGCGAGCTGGTGGGGTCTGAGTCGGCGCAGAGTGCGCTGGCAACACGATGGGCGGGGAGCGCCCCCGGCGCCTCGCCGGTGTTTCTTGAGCGTGTCGCGGCGGGCGAGTCGGTGCCCGAGTACGACGACGAATCGGGCCTGCCGCCCACCCCCGCCAGATGGCCGCGATGCTCGACCGCGGCGAGTCCGCGCGGGCGGGCGAGTTGCTGGTCCGGTTCAGGGACGAACCTCGGGCCCGGCCGTTTGCCGAGACGGAGTTCGCGATCTCGGTGGTCTTCCAGCTGGTGCACGAGGACCGTGCGGCGGAGGCTGCGGCGATGCTGGACAGTTTCGCGACCGAACGGAGTGAGATTCTCCGCATCCTCGGTGCTCTGGAGTCGATGTACAGCCGCATCGGCGCGACCCGGCTGGCCGAGCCCTACGCCGAGGTGGTTCGGGCACTGACCGAGGAGCCGGGGCAGGGCCCGCCGTGACCCGCGCGATCCTCCACGTCGATATGGACGCGTTCTTTGCGTCCGTCGAGCAGCTCGACAACTCCGAGCTGCGCGGCAAACCCGTGCTGGTCGGCGGCACCGGGCCGCGCGGGGTTGTCGCGGCCGCGAGCTACGAGGCCCGCAAGTTCGGCTGCCACAGCGCCATGCCCTCGGCCGTCGCGAGGCGGCTCTGCCCGCACGCGGTCTTCGTGAAGGGCCACTACGACCGCTACCGCGAGCTGTCCGACCGGGTCTTTGCGATCTTCGACGACTTCACCCCGCTCGTGCAGCCGCTCTCGATCGACGAGGCCTTCCTGGACGTTTCCGGTTCGGTGCGGCTGCTGGGCCCGGCGGACTCGATCGCCGAGCGGATCCGCGCGCATCGGCGACGAGGTCGGCCTGACCGCCTCGGTCGGCGTCGCGCCCAACAAGTTCCTCGCCAAGCTGGCCAGCGACATGGACAAGCCCGACGGCCTGACCATCATCACCCCCGATCGCGTGCAGGAGATCCTCGACCCGCTCCCGGTTGGTCAGATGTGGGGCATCGGCCCGGCCGCGGAGAAGCGGCTGCACAGGCTGGGGCTGCGCACGTTCGCGCAGCTCCGCGAGATCGACCCCGCGGCGTTGCGTGCGTCGCTCGGTTCGTGGGGCGAGCGGGCCAGCCGGCTGGCCCGGGGCGAGGACGACCGGCCGGTCGTGCCCGACGGCGAGGCCAAGAGCATCGGGCACGAGACAACGTTTCATGCCAACCTCACCGACGCCGAGCAGGTGCGGGGTGTGCTGCTGCGGCTGACCGAGGACACCGCGCGGCGCCTCCGCCGCAAGGGCCGCGGCGCGCGCACGGTGACGTGCAAGATCCGCTTCGGCGACTTTGAGACCATTACCCGGTCGCGCACGCTCGACAAGGCGACGGACTCGACGGCCGAGCTGTGGGACGCGGCACGGGGGATCTTCGACACGTGGGCGGCGCGCAGCTTCCGCCCGGTGCGGCTCATCGGGGTCTCGACGAGCGGCCTGGCCCATCACGCCGATCCGCAGCTGCCGCTGTTCGGCGACCCGGAGGCGGCGCGGCGCACGGCGATCGATACCGCCAGTGACGCGATCACGGCGCGGTTTGGCCGCGCGCGCGGTGCGCGCGCGCGCACGCTCCGCGACCCGCCGGAGTAGCGCGACACGAGCGCCGGGCGTGAAGACGTCAGCTGCCAGAAAGAGTTTCTCTATTCAGAGTATGAATAATGTTTCAAAGCACGGCAGACCGGTGCATCGGCGCGCGCGCTTCGAAGTTGTCGCGACCGGGTCGGTTGTTGCGGCTCGGCGCACCGATCATCCTCCTAGCGGTGTCGGCGTTTCTCGCGTGTGCTGCACTCTCAGGCGGGAAGTTGTACGCGACGCGGGCGTGAGTGTGGGCGGTGTGGGGCGAGCGGTTGGAGGGCGCGCACCATGGGGTGTTTTGCCGCGCGGCGCGCGTGATGGAGTATGCACTCCCGGAACGTTCCGGAACACGAGACGGAAAAACCGACAGAGTTTGGATCAGTTTGCACCCGTGCTCGTACACTCCCGGCTTCTATTTCTTCGCCCCGCTGCGCGTTCTGCGCATGGGTACACGTTTCGAAAGACATCCAGAAGAGGAGAACCCGCATGGGACTCGTGAAGGAATTCCGGGAGTTCGCGCTCAAGGGCAACGTCATGGACATGGCCGTCGGCATCATCATCGGTGGTGCGTTCGGGCTGATCGTCAAGTCGTTTATCGCCGATGTGATCATGCCGATCGTTGGTATTGCGGGGAAGGCTGATTTCAGCAATCTGTACATCCCGCTCACGCAGGGCGCCAAGGACAAGATCGCCGAGGCGGTCGCCTCGGCGGATCCGGCGGTGGCGGTGCTGCCGATCGACCAGGCCCGAGCCCTCGGCCCGGTCCTCGCGTATGGCAACTTCATCACCGTCCTGATCAACTTCCTGATCCTGGCGTTCGCGATCTTCATGATGATCAAGCTCATGAACAACGCCCGCAAGAAGTTTGAGAAGGAGCAGGAGGAGGCCCCGGCCCCCGAGCCGGCACCCGCGGCGGACGTGGTCCTGCTGACCGAGATCCGCGACCTGCTCCAGGCGCAAAAATAGCCGAACACCCCCCCCCCGGCAGATTCTGTGGGTAGTTTGTGTCGGAAGGTGAACAGGACAGGCCTAGTATTGAAACCCCGGGGGCGGACATGCCGCCCCCGAGGCGGCGAGGACGCGTTCTGTGCCCCGCCGAACACGCGGGGCCGGAAGGGACTCCACCCGCACGCCTGTCTGCATCGTCGCGGGACCATTCCCCCGCTCATCCCGTTTCTGTCCGGAAGTCCGGACTCGTACTGAATTTCTGATAGCTCTGAACACTGAGGAGGCTCGCACATGAAGGTCCAGAATTGGCTTAAAGCAACGGTGGGCGCTGCAGCGATCACCGCCATGATGATGGCGGGGGCGTGTACGTCCGACGGCGGTGCCGGCAAAAGCACCCACGAGTACTACACCACCGGCAAGTGGCAGTACGGCCGCCAGAAGGGCGTCTCCGCTCCGGCTCCCGCGCCGGTCAAGCAGGCGGCCAAGCCCGCGGACAAGCCGGCCGACAAGCCCGCGCGTCCCGCGCCGCAGCGTTCCACCCGCGGCTGCAACCCCGACGTCGGTGCCAACGAGACCGTCGTCAGCCAGGCGTTCCCCACCGGTGAGATGTCCTCCAGCGCGCTGGTCGTCTACACGATCATGCCGAAGGAAGTCCGCCTCAACCAGCCGTACGAGTACCGCCTGCAGGTGTGCAACCTGACCAGCGGCGAGCTCCAGAACGTTGTCGTGACCCACGAGAACGGGAACAACATGGAGATGGTCAACTCCAGCCCCGCCGCCAGCCGCGGCGCCGACGGCAGCCCCCAGTGGGTCCTCGGCAACTTGGGTGCCAACGAGAGCGAGATCATCACCGTGACCGCCAAGGCCACCCGCACCGGGCTCAGCTCCAACTGCGTGGCCGCGACCTTCAACAACCTGCTCTGCGCCGAGACCACGGTCGTCGAGCCGGCTCTCGCGCTCCGCAAGACCGCGACCCCGCAGGCCCTGCTCTGCGATCCGATCCAGCTCACCTACGTCGTGACCAACTCCGGTACCGGCGCGTGCGACAACGTCGTCGTGCGTGACACCCTCGCCGACGGCCTGACCGTCAACGGCTCGCGCAACGTCAGCTTCAACGCTGGTGCGCTCGCCGCCGGTGAGTCCAAGGAGTTCAAGGTCGCCGCGAAGGCCAGCCGCACCGGCAACTTCTCGTCGCCGGCCTCCGCCACCAGCGGCTGCGGCGCCGACGCCAACGCCTCGGCGGTCTCCACCGTCGTGACCCAGCCCAAGCTCACCATCGCTGCCGAGTGCATCGATCGCGTCTTCCTGGGCCGCAACATCACCTTCACGTGGAACGTCACCAACATCGGCGACGCCGCGTGTGAGAACACCACCATCTCCGCTCCCGTCCCGGCCGGCTCGACCTTCGTCAGCGCCACCGGCGGCGGCACCCTCAACGGCAACACCGTTGTCTGGAACGCGGGCTCCATCTCCGCCTCGGGCGGCGAGCGTTCGGTCAGCATGACCGTCGCCCCGACCGGCATCGGCACCATCCGCGCCGCGGCCACGGCCGACTGCGTCTGTGCCGAGCAGGTCGCCGACACCTGCGAGACCAAGGTCGAAGGCATCCCGGCCATCCTCCTCGAGGTGGTTGACAGCCCCGACCCGATCCGCGTCGGCGATTCGGTCACCTACACCATCACCGTGACCAACCAGGGTTCGGCCATGGGTCGCAACATTGCCATCGTGTGCAACATCCCCGCGCAGCAGACCTTCGTCTCTGCCGGTGGTGCGACCAACGGTTCGGTCTCCGGCCAGCGCGTCACCTTCGCCAAGCTTCCCACCCTCGCCCCCAAGGCCTCCGCGACCTTCACCGTCGTGGTCCGGGCCAACGCGGCCGGCAACGTCCGCTTCGGCACCTCGATGACCTCCGAGGTCTTCGAGACCCCGATCGAGGAAACCGAGGCCACCTACATGTACGAGTGATCCGCTCCACCTGAGCTGATCACCGGCGGCCCGGCCGCCGACCTATGACCCACGCAGCGGGCCCGGAGCAATCCGGGCCCGCTGTCTTTTTGTGCCCGGTACACTGCCCCGACCCAGCAACGGAGCCAACCCCATGCGCCGATTCCTCGTGATGCTCGCTCTCTTCACTGCCATGGCCCACGCCCTGTGCGCGCAGCCCGCGACGACCCGACCGGCCGAGCCCGCGTGGACCGTGATCCACTGCGGCAACCTGCTGGCGGTCCCCGGAGAGAGGCCACGTGGCCCCAGCACGCTGGTGGTTCACGACGGCGTCATCGAGCGGGTGCTCGATGGGCACATGCCGGTCGGCCAGGCGGTGCCGCGGGACGTCGCGGCCCGGTTCCTCGACTTCTCGGAGATGTTCGTCCTGCCCGGCCTGATCGACTGCCACACGCACATCACCTTCGAGTACACCCGCGACGTGCACCTCCGCCGCGTGCAGGAGTCGGACGCCGACGCCGCGATCGCCGGGACGGTGCACGCCGCGCACACTCCGGGCCGGGTTCACGACGATCCGGAACGTCGGCTCGATGGGCGACTCGGCGTTCGCGTTGCGCGACGCGATCAACCGGGGCGACATCCCCGGGCCGCGCATCCTGTGCGCGGGCCGCGCGATCACACCCACCGGCGGGCACGGCGACCGCACCAACGGCTACCGCGAGGATCTCTTCGACATGCCCGGTGCTCTTGACGGCGTGGCCGACGGAGAAGCGAACATCCGGCAGGCCGTGCGCGCGCAGGTGAAGCGCGGGGCCGACCTGATCAAGACCACCGCTACCGGCGGCGTGCTCTCCAACATCGGTGCCGGCGTCGAGCAGCAGCTCTTCGACGACGAGCTGCGGGCCATCGTCGAGACAGCGCGGCTGCTCAACAAGCGGGTCGCCGCGCACGCCCACGGCACCCGCGGCATCAACGCCGCGCTCCGCGCCGGGGTCGATTCGATCGAGCACGGCACCTACCTCGACGACGAGAGCATCCGCCTGTTTGTCGAGACCGGGGCGTTCCTGGTGCCCACCGTGCACGCGGGCAAGTTTGTGGAGCTCAAGGCGCAGGACGAGGGCTACTTCCCGCCGCCGGTGCGGCGCAAGGCCGCGGCCGTCGGGCCGCAGATCCAGGACTCACTCCGCCGCGCCCACGAGGGCGGCGTCCGCATCGCCTTCGGCACCGACGTCGGCGTCGGTGCCCACGGGACCAACGCGGAGGAGTTCGTCTACATGGTCGAGGCGGGCATGAGCCCGGAGGCGTGCATCGTCGCGGCGACCGTCAACGCCGCCGAGCTCTGCGGCCTGAGCGAGACCATCGGCACGCTCGAGGTCGGCAAGGTGGCCGATCTGATCGCGGTGGACGGTAACCCGCTCGATGACATTGAAGAGTTGCTTGGTGTGGATGTGGTTGTCAAGGGCGGGCGCGTAGTCGAATCAGGCGATTGATGCAACAGTTAGACGTCTGCCCAAATCATGAGGTGCGACGCCCAGAGTTCAAAGACCGCCCAGCAGGACGTAATCCCTGTGAGAACGGCGACGATAACTGAACGCCGCGGGTGAGGACCGTACACGCGCCATCGTGCGAGAGCTAACGCCACATTTGCCCACATGAACGCAACGAGTGGGTAGAGCATGCAGGGAAAGAACTGAAGCCAATGATCTGAAGGTAGCAGCCATATTTGTGCAAATGGTTCTACGTCGTGGCGTGCAAGCCGTAAGGCCAGCGCGATCCCGCTGGGAACCCCTGCAAAGACAAGAAACAAGAGAGCCAAAGGCAATCCGCCGCCGCCCCAAAGTGAGGGCTCCTTTTCCCGCAAGTTTCCGCATTCGGGGCAGGTCTTGACCGAGGGTGTATCACCTGCGGCATAGCCACAGTTCCGGCAGCGAGCCGGAATGTCGGTCAACTCCTCGTACTCGCTCACCCCACCCCCACCCCCATCACCTTCGCCATCGCCAACCCCATCTCCGCCGGGCTCTGCGCCACCTCGACGCCCGCGGCCTTGAGCCGCATCGACCTTGCTCTGGGCGGTGCCCTCGCCGCCGGAGATGATCGCCCGGCGTGGCCCATGCGGCTTGCCGGGGGGGCGGTCTGGCCGGCGATGAACGCCGCGACGGGCTTGGTGACGTTGTTCTTGATGTAGTGGGCGGCCTCTTCTTCGTCGGTGCCGCCGATCTCGCCGATCATGAGAATGCCGTGGGTGTCGGGGTCGTTCTCGAAGGCCTTGAGGCAGTCGATGTGGTTCATGCCGCGGACCGGATCGCCGCCGATGCCGATGCAGGTGGACTGCCCGAGCCCGAGGTTGCTGGTCTGCCAGACGGCCTCGTAGGTCAGCGTGCCCGAACGGCTGACGATGCCGACGGCCTTGCCGGTCTTGGCCTCGCTGACGTGCGTGTGGATGTAGCCCGGCATGATGCCGATCTTGCACCCGGCGTTGGTGTAGGGGTCGTCGGCGGACTTGTCGTTGCCGGTCTTGGGGCCGGGGGTGATGATGCCCGGGCAGTTGGGGCCGATGAGCGTGATGAGCTGGTTGGAGGGGTGCACGTCGGCCCCGCGAGCGGCGAGGTTGCGCTCATCGAGCACCGCCCGCACCCGCACCATGTCCTGCACGGGCACGCCCTCGGTGATGCAGCAGATCAGGCCGATTCCGGCGTCGGCCGCCTCGAGCACCGCGTCGGCGGCGAAGGCGGGGGGGGACGAAGATCATCGTGGCGTCGGCCCCGGTCTCGCGGACCGCGGCATCGACGGTGTCGAAGATCGGCAGCCCGTTGGCGTCGCGCGTGCCGCCCTTGCCGGGGGTCACGCCGCCGACCATCTTGGTGCCGTAGTGCAGGCAGCCCTTGGTGTGGACCGCCCCGAACGAGCCGGTGATGCCCTGGCAGATGACGCGGGTGTCCTTGTTGACGAGCACTGCCATGAATGGCCTCCTGTGGCGGTCGCGGGCGGGAGTTTTGGTCGAGACGGGCAGTGTAGGCGGGGCGTCTCGGGAGCCACCCCGGCCGGTGCCGCTCAGTCCCACCCAGCGGGCACCGCGGGTGGAGTGGACCCCCGCCCGGAGGGCTCGGCGCGGCCGAGCCACCGCCCGGGCTGGGCCTGCTTGGCCCGCAGGCTCTCGAGCAACGCCAGGTCGGCGTCCCGCACGGGCTCGACCGGCGTCAGCAGCGTGCCCCGCAGCACCAGCACGGCCACCACAGCGAACACCAGCGCAGCCCCGGCGACGGTCACGCGCCTGGTCTCGCGGCCGAGATCGCGCCAGCACCCGCCGATCGCCAGCGCAGCGGCCCCGAGGCCTTCCGCCGAGCGGTCCCGGGCCGCGGCGGCGCGGTCTGTCCATCCCTGCCGGTCGCACATCTCCCCGGCGTGATCGCGCGCGCTCAAGGCCGTCATCGACGGCCTCGCCGATCGCCCCCAGCTTTCGCTCGAAGAACCCCATCCGCTACCTCGGCAGGTCGCGCCCCGCCACGCCGTTGGGTGTCGCCCAGAAGAACAGAGGATACTCCCCGTCCGACCGGCCCGACCCGCCGATCGCTGCGGGGCTGCGTTCCTTGGACAGCACGACCGGCGGCTCGTCGAGGACGCGTCCGGTGCCGATCGGGGCCAGATCCGAGCCCGGCGCGCTCGCCTTCTCGTACAGATCCCGCATGATGATCTCCTCGACACTCCCGTCCACGACCGCCACCGCGGTCGTCGCCCGGAGGTTGTTCCACGCGGGGCTGTAGCCCTCGCGGATGGTGTCGTCGCGCTCGACCCGGAACCGCTCCCGTTGCCCGAAGTCGAGCCGCTCGAACAGCAGCACCTTGGAGCTGGGGAAGCTCACCGAGCTGTGGTACTGGATGCGGCCGTGGGCGTTGGCCTGGTTCTCGGCCCGGGGCAGGCCGGGCTGGTAGCGGCTCGTGTCCGTCCAGAACGTGGGGGAGTAGAGGAATGAGGTCGGCCACAGCGCGATCGTGTTCTGCACGGACTCCGAACCGCCGAAGCTGTCCCGCAGCCCGCGGATGTGCGTGTCCGCCGGCGACATCTGCTCGTCGCGCACCGGGCTCTGCTTGTCGTGGAGCAGAAGATAGCTGTACCAGTAGTAGGCGAAGAATTCGGTGGTGTACTCCGGCGCCGCGGGCACGTCGAAGTCCCACACGCCGCGGCTGCCCTGCGAGGACCCGGCCAACGCGACATCGGTGCAGTCCTGCCCCGGGTAACCGACCTCCGGTCCGCCGGCGCCCTGGAACCCGTTCAGGAACGCGTCGTCGTTGTCGTTGGTGTAGACCATCATGGTCTGGGCCAGTGAGCGCATGTTGGTGTTGCCCACCACCGAGCGGGCGTGCCGCCGGGCCAGCGAGAGCGCCGGCAGCAGGATCCCCATGAGGACCGCGATGATCGCGATCACGACCAGCAACTCAATCAGCGTGAATCCTCTGCGCATGGCTATCCCCTTCCGGTTCTTCCGGTCGCTGCGCCCGCCCCCGCGAGGCGGTGCGAGCGGATCTGTGGCGTTTCTGGTGCCAAATGCCCGTGCCGCGCCGCCCGTGTGCGGCGCGTCACTGTGGTGCCGCACGCTCAGCGGCGGCGTCTCTCTGCGGTCAGTAGCGTCGCCAGCGCCAGACCCGTCCAGCCCGGCGACGGCACCGTGGCGAAGAAGAGCACGTCGTTGACGTGCCCGCCGCCGAGCAGCCGGACATCGGCGAGCACCAGCAGCTCTCCGCGGTTGTTCAGGTTGGTGGGGATGGCGTTGATCGAGTCGATCCTGCCCCATCCGAGGTCGGTCCGGACAAGGTCGCCCTCGAGCGCGACAGCCGCGAAGTCGTCGCCGTCGGTGAGGAAGAGCGAGTCCGAGCGGTCCTCGAGTTCCGCCCGGAAGGAGACCCAGCCCTGGTTGTTGATGCTCGGCGGCTCGAGCTCGAGGCTCCGGAAGAGCTGCGAGCCCGGGCCGCTGAAGCTGCCGACCATCAACTCGGGCCCGTCGTCGGTGGTGCGCCAGATCTGGTCCTGGTCGGGCAGCGCCGCGACATGCCCGTTGTCGTTCATCCAGAACCACTCGCGGTTCGACCAGTTGCCGGGCACGTACATGAAGGTCGTCGAGCCGTCCGGCTCCAGCCGCTGCATGCCGCGCTGGCTGCCCCCCGCGTCGTAGTAGGCGACCTGGCCGGCGTCGTTGACGACGACCCGCTCGCCGATGCGGACCGTCGAGCCGTTGCCCTGCACAGCGACCCGAGACTCTCCGCTGGCGAGATCGTGCAGGTTGACCGAATCGAACCCCTGCGAAGCGCCGCCGTAGGCGATCAGGCCGTCGCTGTTGATCGTCGGGTTACGTTTGCTGAACCGCTCGTCCGGGCCGTTGGTGACCCAGCCGCCGCTGCCCGCGTCGATGTCGTAGGTGAAGATCCCGCCGTCGCCCGTGCTCACGCTCCCTGCCCACGCGACCACGCCGCGCTCGCTGAGGCCGACGCTCGAATCGGGGAGGTTGTACTGCGGCCCGCTGAGCAGTGTGCCGTTGACCAGCAGCCCCAGGTCGGTGGCGATCGCCCAGTCCCCCCGGTCGTTCACTGCGGGGGTCTCGTATTTGATGAACCGCAGCCGGTGGGGCAGGCCGCTCTGACCGGCCCTGGCGACCTGTTGGAGCGACCAGCTCTCGGGGAGACCCTGGGCCCCGGCCCCTTCCGCCGCACCCGCCGTGATAGCGCCAGCGAACAGACACATGACAACTCGGTGCATCGGCATGGCCACGTCCTTTCTCGCATGCCCGCCGCTGTCCCGCGGCGGAGGTTCTAGGTTCTACCGGGGCCCCGCCATGGGGTTGCGGGCGATCGCCGCAGCCCTTCTATAGTGACCCTTTCCCAGAGACTCCCCGAGGCACACGAATGCGCGCACTCATCACCGGCCAGGTCGGCATGGACAAGAAGCCCTACCTCGACCTCACCCGCAAGTTCGCGGGGCAACAGGGCGAGCCGCTCGACATCTACAACATCGGCGACCTGATGTACGGCGAGGCCCCGGACGTCCGCCCGGGCAAGATCCTCGATCTGCCCATCAGCCGGCTCAACTCGCTCCGCCGGGCGGCGTTCAAGGACGTCATCACCGAGAGCGCCGACCAGGCCAACGTGATCGTCAACACCCACGCGACCTTCCGCTGGCACCACGGGCTGTTCTCGGCGTTCGACTTCGACCAGATCGCCAAGCTCAACCTCGACCTGTTCATCTGCCTCGTGGACAACGTCGAGGTCGTCCACCACCGGCTGCACTCCGACCACGAGATCCAGGCCTCGCTCAAGGACTGCATGGTCTGGCGCGAGGAGGAGATCCTCTCGACCGAGCTGATGTCCAAGGCGGTGCCGGGCAGCCAGTTCTACATCCTCAGCCGCGGCCGCCACACCGACACCACCCGCACCCTCTTCCGCCTGCTCTGCCGCCCCGACATGCGCCGGGTCTACCCCAGCTTCCCGATGAGCCACGTCATGGACATGCCCGACGTGCTCGCCGAGATCGACCGCTTCCGCGCCGAGCTGGCCGAGCACTTCATCACCTTCGACCCCGGCGATGTGGACGAGAAGCTGCTGCTCGAGCGCGCCATCGCCGCGGCCCGCGACGGGCACATCGACGGGATGCTCGACATCGAGCCCCACAGCTTCGGCGGCTCCAAGATCAGCGACCAGCCCATCCGCGTGCGCGTCCGCGAGGTCCTCGATATCGCCGGCGACATCGACGGCCAGATCTACATGCGCGACTTCAAGCTGATCGACCAGTCCGACATGATCGTCAGCTACGTCCCCGAGCTGCCCGGCGGCGTGCCCGGCCTCTCTTCCGGCGTCGAACGCGAGCTCCAGCACGCCTTCGAGCACACCAAAGAGGTCTACATCGTCTGGAAGCCCGCCAAGACCCCGAGCCCCTTCATCACCGAGACCGCGACCAAGGTCTTCTCGTCGGTGGACGAGGCGCTCGGCTACTTCGAAGCGCAGGGGATGTTCGGGCAGACCAACCTGTTCGGGCACTGACGCGGGGGCATCCGCCGATGGACGAGCACCCGACCACGCCCGCGGAAACAACGCCGGACTCTCCTGTTGCAGACTCCACGGCTCCAGATTCCCCCGCTTCCGATTCCACTGCCCCCGCGGCCGCGTGGCTGGACACCGTCCGCCTGAGCTCGGCCGAGGTGTTCCGACACCGCGTCGTCGTGGTCATCGTGCTGCGGATCGGCGGGATGCTCTGCCTCGCGCTCTCGTTGGCACCGGTGCTCAGCTGGCTCTTCGAGGGGATCCGCGACGGCGATCTCTTCATGTTCTCCTACTACCTCTATCGCCTCACCACCGCCGTCGTGCTGCTCGCCCTCGGGTGCGCCGGCCTGCTGCTCTCCCCGCGCGTCGCCGCGTGGCTCGTGCCCGCTGATGCCAAGCCCCTTTGCCCCGGGTGCGGGTTCGATCTCGCCGGACTCTCCGACCCCAGGTGCCCGGAGTGCGGGCTCGTCATCACCTCGTCCCGCGGCGTCCGGCCCGTCCTCGTGCAGTACCAGTCCTGGGTCCGCGGCACCACGCTCGTGCTGCGGCTGGTCGCCGTGGTCTGGGTGGTCTGGCGGCTGGGTGTGGCCCTCGACATGCTCCTCTGGACGACCGCGAGCGGGCTCTCCTACGCGCTCCTCTACCCCCTGATGGGGTGGTCGGAGTTCATGCGGACGCTGCTCTTGACGGGGCTTGTATTCGTTCCGGGGCTGCTGCTCTGGAGGCTGTCGGTGCCCCTCGCGAGGCGGTGCGTCGTGACCGGGATCGGCTCCACCGACCACTTCTCCTCACCGCCGTCCTGACAGGCTGGCACGCCCCGGAAGTGCAAATGCCGCACCAACTTCCGAGAATGCTGGCACGATGCCGGCCCGGTGGCATATTTCTCGTGACGCAAGGACGCGGATCGCGCAGAACGTGCCGGGCCGATCCGGGGACACCCCGCGTCTCGCGGCCAACACATCTCCTGCCCACTCACGCCGGGCGGTCGGTGCCTGCTTGCAGGCCTGTCCGCCCGGTCTTTTTTTGTCCCCAGGCTCGGCGGAGCCCGAAGGCAGTACCAACACCGGCCCCGGCGGCCGTCGTCCGAAATCCGGCTCTGCCGCCTCCCAATCATGCGTCAGGAGACCAGATCGGGCCTTCCGCCCGAGAGACGCACGCCATGAACGAGTTCTCGACCAACGCCCAGAACCGCCTCGTCGACCACGACGCCTCCGAATCGGAGCGGCAGATCGCGATGTGGATGCACCTCTCGCTGCTCGGGCACCTGGTCGCGCCGATCATCATCATCATCCTGCCCCTCATCCTCTGGCTCACCCGCAAGGACGACTCGCCCTTCGTGGACGACCACGGCAAAGAGACGCTCAACTTCCACATCACGCTGTTCTGCTACATGGTCGCGATCGTCCCGCTGCTGGCGGTGCTGACCTGCGGCGTGGGGTTCGTGCTCTTCCCGGGGATCTACGTCCTGGGCATCATCGGCATGATCTGCGGCGCCAAGGCCGCCCACCGGGGCGAGTACTACCGCTACCCGATGACCTTCCGTTTCCTGCACTGATCCTGTTCGGGCCGGGCACCGCGCCTCCCGCCCGAAGCCCCCACAGGCCGCAACCGACGCGGAGAGGCTCGCGGTGCGGTTACCATCCCCTCGTGCCTCCTCCCCCCCGTGACAACTCCGCCGACACCGGTTCGGCCGCCCCGGCCGCGGACGACCAGTTCGACCGGGACCTCGTCACGTCGATCCGGAACGGCGATCCCGACGCCTGGGGCCGGCTGATCGAGAGCTACCAGATCCGGATCTTCTCGATCTGCGTCCGGATGGTCCGCGACCGCGAACTGGCCAGCGACCTCACCCAGGACGCCTTCATCAAGATCATCAAGGGGCTCGACACCTTCGACGAGCGAGCCCGGCTCTCGACCTGGGTTTACCGGGTCACGGTCAACGTCTGCCTCAGCAAGCTGCGGTCCGAGAAGCTCCGCCGCCACGCCAGCCTCGAGGCCATGGCTTCCGCGGGCAACCGCAACACGGACGGGCGGAGCGAGCTCGGATTTGCCCAGCACCGGGAACCCGATGCGCACCTGGGCATCGAACACGAGGAGGAGCGTGAGCAGATGCTCGCGGCTCTGGACACGTTATCGGATGAGCACCGTGCCATCCTGACCCTCCGCGACGGCCGCGGGCTGGAGTACGAGCAGATCGCCGAAGTTCTCGATATCCCCGTCGGCACCGTCCGGAGCCGGCTGTTCCGTGCCCGGGCCGCACTCCGCCAGGCCCTCGACGACAAACGCAAGCCCGGGGCCTGACCCGCCGGGGTCGTGCACCGCCCGCCAAACCAGACCGACCATGCCCGAAGACCACCAGCACAACACCGACCTGCCGATCGAGATCGAGACGCTGACCGCGGCTCATCGAGGGCGAGCTCAGCGGCCCCGAGGCCCACGAGGTCCGTGAGCCGCCTGCTCGATGCGGACCCCGACCTCGCGCACCGCGTCGAGCTCATGTCGCAGGACCGCGTGGTCCTGCGGACTCTCGGCGACGAACTCCCGCCCGAGGGGCTCGACGAGGCCATCCTCGCGCAGCTCGAGCGGGCCGCGCTGCTCGGCCTGCAGAACGGCGAACCGGGAACGGCCTCGCTGCCGGTCTCCCGGGTCGGCCACCTGCCGCAGCACCGCCGCCGGCGCATGCCGTGGCTCCACCGACCCGCCGGCGCCGGCCTCGCCGCCGCCGCCCTGCTCGTGCTCTCGGTCGGCGTCCTGATGCAGTTCCTGCCCTCCGGACCGCGTCCATCGCCCGTGGGGCCGATCGCCTCGGGCGAGGTCGCCGCCGATCCGGCCGCCTCGGCCGTCTCCGGGGCAGAGTCCGCGCGGACCGCCATCGCAGCTGACGTCCCGAAGCCGCCTCCCGAGACCACGCTGGCCGCCGCGGACACTTCCGCCGACCCGGCACCGGCCCGACCCGGCACCGAGGCGGTGACTGGCGAGATCTTCACCGGCGACTGGGACCGGGCGCTGGCGCTGCTCGACGAGGGCCGCCTGCTGATCCGCGTGCGTTCGGCGTCGCCCGAGGCGACGCTCACCCGGCTCGAGCCCCTGAGCGCGCGCCCCGCGCGCCGGCGAAGCCTGGCGGGTCGAGCACGACGTCACCGAACCGCTGGCCGTCGCGATGCACCAGAAGTTCGCGATTCCGCTGCCCGACCCGGCCGACCAGTTCATCGCCGCGGAGAACGGTGTCCGTCGCCCGCTGGTGGTGCCGTCGCTCGACGAGGGCCGATCGCCGCTCGAGGGGATCTACCTCGTGGACGCGCGGCGTGACTCCGCCGCGATCGCCTCGCTGAACGCGGCGCTCTCACTGGGTGACGGTCAGGTCGCGGTGTTCGAGGCGCTCACCGAGCCGCTCGAACTCCCCGGCGTGCTGACGCCCGACGCGGTGCTGTGGTGGTCCCGTCCCGCGTCGTCGTGGTCGGAACGCCGCTACGTGCCCGTGGTGATCGAGCGGGTCGATCGGTAGGCCGAGCGGGCCCGGCAGGTTCATTCTTCCATGACGAGTTCGGCGGGGTTCTCGCCGCGTTCGATCGCCGCGATCTTGCCGAGCCGCCGCGCGTGGCGGCCGCCCTCAAACTCCGTCGAGATGAACAGGCCGACGATCTTCTCCATGAGCCGCTGGCCGAGCAGGTCGCCGGAGAGGCAGACCACGTTGGCGTCGTTGTGCGAGCGGCTGAGCTGGGTGGTCAGTTCATCGTGGACCACCGCGCGCGCGGACGCCCCGGACCTTGTTGGCCGCGATGCTCACCCCGATCCCCGTGCCGCAGATCAGCACACCCCGGTCGGCGCGTCCCTCCGCGACAGACTTGGCCACGCCGTAGGCCGGCTCGGGATAGTCGCAGCTCTCCGCGCCGGTGGGCCCGAAGACCACCGTCTCGTGGCCCTGGCGTTCGAGGTGTTCGGCGATCAGCCGTGCCGTCTCGATCCCGCGATGGTCTGCGCCCAGTGCGATGTTCATTGCGGGTCCTCCGTCGACGCCGGTTCGGTGAGCAGGTCCATGGCCGCCAGGCGTGCCCGGATCAACTCCGCCAGCCGCGCGGCGGTCTGATTGTAAACATCCTGCGGCAGCCCGACCGGATCGGGCACGTCCTGCCCGTCCGGGTCCAGCACCCAGGTCCGCGATGCTGCACCGGGATCCAGCGCCAGCACGCCGTCACGGTGCCATCCGGCCATCGTGAAGATGAAATCAGCCTCCGCGACCAGCTGGCGGGTCAGGGGGCGCGACCGGTGCTCGCCGGCCTCGACGCCGATGCTCCGCAGCGCCGCGGCATTCTCGGCAGAGGCGGGAGCTCCCGACCCCGCGCTCGTGCCCGCGGACATCACCGAGACATCGGCCCCGGCGTCGTCGGAATCGCCCGATCCATCCAGCAGGCTCCGGGCGATGGCCTCGGCCATCGGGCTCCGGCAGGTGTTCCCCGTGCAGACGAACAGGATCTTCGTGCGGGCGAGCTTGTCGATCATTCGCGGCTCCAACGCCCCCCCCGGCCTCGGCACGATAGCCCCCGCCCGGGGTCAGATGCACCAGCGTGGAACCCTGGCCGAACCGGGCCGGACCGCTGTCGAGCACGACGTCGATGCCCCCCTCCTCGGCGCGGCCGTCCTCGAGGGCGATCCCGGGGTCGCGGTCCGGGGCCCAGCCGACCGCCGCGAGCCGGGTGCCGACCACGGGCCCCTCAACCTGCGCCAGCACGCGCGCACTCGTCGCCCGGCACACGGAACGTGAGCATGCCGTCGCGGCTCGAGCACCCCGCGAGGGACGCCGAGCCGCCTGGACCGCTCGGGCACAGTCCGCGTCGTTGAGTTGGATATCGAACCGCACCGGTCCCGGCAGGAACCGCCGCAGCAGCCTGCGGTGCCGGGCCGAGGCGATAGGCACCGCATCCAGAACCGCCTCGATCGACGCTGCGTGCCACGTGTGGCAGGGGTTGGGCGGGGTGGCGTGGGCTGGCGTGACCATCGCTTGGAGCTTCGCGAGCGCGTCGGGTTGCAACGCCGAGGCGAAGACGCCGTAGACCGTCTCGGTGGGCAGGATGACCAGCCCGCCCCGGCGGAGCGCGTCGGCAGCCACGGCCTCACGCCTCGTGCGCTCGCCTGCTTCGAGATTCTCGGATAACTCTGCGATCACCACCGTGACAGCCCCTCGCCGGTCCTTGGGAGAATCCCCGACCCAGCCTCGTTCAGCCGCGAGTGGGCTGCTGTGCCCCAGAGGGGCCAGTGTAGCCTCGCAAAAACGCCTGTTGTGTCCCGAACCGGCGGGACGATAACGAGGTTGAACGCGAATTTGCTTCCGTCACGAGTTTATCAGGGTTATACTTGGGTCGATTTCGTGAAGTCCTGCTCCGTTTTCTCGTCGCAGGCAACTCCAACCGCCGCGCGCTCGAATCGGAATTCGTCAATCCGGCGGGTCGGAGGGCAGGGGGACGTCGTTCTGGCTTCGTCCGTGATACCGCAGAAGTGTTCTGACCGAGGCGGGGCGCTCCCGTCCAAGGCTGAGGAAGAGGAGGATCGCATGCCGACCCACCCCGTGAAGAAGTGCGCCGCCCGTTCCGCCTCGATCCGTCGCGGCCGGCAGGGCTTCTCACTGATCGAATTGCTGGTCGTCATCGCGATCATCGCGATCCTGATCGCCATCATCGTGCCCGCGATGAGCGGGGCGAGAGTCATCGCCCGCAAGGCCGCGACGACCGCGCTGATGAACAACGTCACCAACGCCGCCGAGCAGTTCAGCCAGGACCACGCCGGCACCATGCCCGGCTACTTCCTCCCCACCGAGATGGGCTCGTCGATGAACGCCGACGCCACCCGCGGCGGCTTCACCATGATGGAGAACGCCCTGCTCGACCTGCTCGGCGAGAGCTCGGTCGTCGGCGAGGCCGGTATCGGCGGCGGCACCGGTGTGGGCAAACTCGTGGGCCCCTTCGGCAACGTCGGCAACTCGGGCAAGGGCGGCAACACCAACGTCAAGGTCGATATGGACCGGCTCGGCACCGGCGACGATGTCTACCTCAAGGTCGGCGACGACGTCCTCCGCGCCGCCGATGGGCAGGCGGGCACGACCTCCCACCAGCAGTTCCCCGACCTGGTCGATTCCTTCGGCAACCCGCTGCTGGCGTGGGTCGAGGACCACACCGCACCCCGCGACCCGCTCAACCCCGAGGAGTTCGCGACAGAGAACTCCAAGTCCGAGCGGGCCCGCTACTACTGGGCGAGCAACTCCGGCTGGCTGCAGAGCACGGCCATGGGCAAGGGCGGACAGGACCAGACCAGCGGCAGCCTGCTCGCCGACCCGCGCGAGGCCGAGAACAGCCTCACCGCGGTCCTGGGCAACCCCAACTTCCCGATCCCGATGGACTTCGATACCGACGTCCTTCCCGGGGCGTCCCGCGGTGCATTCGTCGTCCACTCCGCCGGCGCGGACGGCGTCTTCTTCGGCATGAAGGACGCCGGGGCCAAGGCCGTCGGCGTCGGCGAGGGGAACCCCTCAGACTTCTCCTACGCGCTGAACTTCTTCACCCCCAGCGGCAGCCGGCTGCAGGACGCCACCGGCGCCTTCACGACGATCGACCTGACCATGGGCTTTGACGACATGGTCTCGGCGACCGGAAACTAAACCCACCCCGAAACCTAAGCCGAACCAAGGTTCCGACTTGACGCACCCCGGCCGCCAAGGCACGCTGCCGGGGTGTCGTTGTCTGCGCACCAGCCCCAGACAGGGGACGACGACGGGGGATCCGCCCGTCTTCTGTCCACACCCGCCGCCCGCCGGGCGACGCTGGCGTTCGTCGCCTTCGCCGCCGGGCAGGTGCTGGCGCAGCAGCTCTGGCTCCGCGGCCTCACTCTCGCGGCGTCTGTCTGGTTCGGCGGCTTCGTTGATCGTGCTGGCCGCCGGCGTGCTCCGACGCCGCGGGCCCGGCGGCGCGGTGCTGGCCATTGCCACGATGTTGCTCGCGGGGGGTTGGTTCACGGCCCGGGTGCTGGAGTTGCCGCGCTCCAGCCTCGGCGCGCTGGTGCCCGCGCCCACCGAGCCGGGCGGGGGGCACATCGTCACCATCGAGGGGGCCGTCATCGAGCCTGTCCGGGCGTGGGAGCCCTCGGGCGCGTTGGCCGATTATCTGCCCATGCAGGGCGGCTCGGTGTCGTTCACGGTGCGCACACGGGGCGCTGCTGGACGCGGGCGCGCACAGTCCGCGGCCGTGTCCGGGTCACCGTCGGTCAGGGCGAGCCCGAGGTCCGCGTCGGCGATCGCGTGCGGGTGAAGGGCATCGCCCGGGCGATCGAGCCGCCGAGCAACCCGGGCCAGCCCGACCCGCGGCTGTGGGCCGCCCAGTCCGGCCAGACCGTGACGCTCACCGCCGCCTCGGCGGCACTGGTCGAGGTGTTGCCGCCCGCGCGGGGTCCGGTGGCGTCGGCCGCCCGCGCGTGGAGACAGTCCAGGGCGTGGCTCGCCCGGCGGGCGGCCGCGGTTTTGCCCGAGTCGGAGAACTCCCCCGGCCGCGCGATGCTCGCGGCCCTGCTGCTCGGCGAGCGCGAGTTGGGTGCCGACGAACTGCGGGCGACGTTCGCTCGCCAGGGCCTGGCGCACGTGCTGGCCATCAGCGGGTTCCACCTCGCGGTCATGGCGGGGGCGGCGCTGTTTGCGGTCCGCCTGACCGGCGATCGCGGCAGGCTCGAGCCGCTGCTCGTGGCGGTTCTGGTGGTGCTCTACGTGCTCATCCTGCCTGCGCGCGCGCCGATCCTGCGCGCGGCGACCATGGTCCTGGCGTGGCTCCTCGCCGAGTCGATGGGCCGCCGGTACGACAAGCGGGCCCTGCTGGCGTGGGTCGCGATCGCGGTGCTCGTGGTCCGGCCGATGGACCTGTTCAGCCTCGGCTACCAGCTCACCTTCGGGATCACCGCGGCGCTCATCTGGTTCGGGGCGCCGGTGCACGCACGGCTGTTTCCCGGCGCGATCAGCTTCGATCGGTACGAGCCGCCGGACGCGTTCACGCGGCGGTGGTGGATCGACCGGCTCACGCAACTGGTCAGCGCGAGCATCCTGTGCTGGCTGGTCGCGACGCCGCTGGTGGCCCGATCGGTCGGCGTGATCAGCCCGGTGGCGGTCGTGTCCACGGTCGTGGTCGTCCCGCTGGTGACGGTGCTGCTCTGGTCGAGCTATGCCGCGATGCTGGTGGGGGTGTTCGTCCCGCCTCTGGCGACGGCGATGTCGAGCGTGCTCGAATGGTGCGCACACGGTGTCGTCACGCTGGTCAACATCATGGACGCGGCACCCCTGACGACGGTCTACGCCCCGCGATTCTCGCTGGCGCTGACCGCCGCGCTGACCGTGGTCGTGCTGCTCTGGCTGGTCCGGGGCCGCCTGAAGAGCCCCGGCCTGTGGGCCGCGACGTTGCTGGTGGTTGGCTGGGGCTGGGGCGAGTGGCGCACCGCCGGCCGGCTGCCCCACGATGTGGCGCTGCGCATCGACACGCTCGATGTGGGCAACGGCACGTGTCATCTCGTGCGCTCGGGCGACGACGTGCTGCTGTGGGACTGCGGCTCGCTCAACCCGGCGATCGGCGTGCGGACCATCCCCCGGGCCCTGCACGCCCTCGGGGTGCGACGCGTGCCGGAGGTCGTGCTCACCCATCCGAACTTCGACCACTACAGCGGCCTGCTCGATGTGACCGAACGCTTCGGGGTCGAGCGGGTCTGGACGACGAGCACCTTTCTCGCGAGGGCCGATCGAGACCCCGGCGGCGCAGCCGCGGCGTGCCTGCGCGCTCTGGACCGGCGGGGCATCGAGGTCGGCACCTGGGCCGCGGGGGAGTCCTTGCCGTTCGGCAACGCCCTGGCCACGGTGCTCTCGCCCCCGGAACCGCCGCCCTTCGCCTCCGACAACGACACGTCGATCGTCGCGATGTTCGGCGTGCAGACCGCAGCCGGCGAGCGGCGGTTGCTGATGACCGGCGACGCTCAGCGCGAAGCCCTCGCCGCGTTGATGTCCCCGGACGCCGACCTGGACGCGGACGTGCTCGAGCTCCCGCACCACGGCAGTGTGCAGCCGACGGCCATGGCGTTTGTGGATGAGGTCGGTCCGGCGGTCGTGTTGCAGTCCACCGGCGATGCGCGCGCTCGATATCCGCTGGAACGCCCAGCGCCTCGGCCGCACGTGGTGGACCACCGCGACCGACGGGGCGGCGTGGGTCGAGTTCCGGCGCGACGGGTCGGTCGTGAGCGGATCGGTGCGCCGCGAAGCGGAGTGAGCTGATACTCCTGCGGTTCTGTACCGCGCGCGCAACCATGGCGGGACGCGCCGAGGCGGGCGTCTACCGCCGGCCGGCCCCGAGCTGGCGCAGCTCCGCGGCGTCTGCGTCGCCCTGCCCATCGCGGGTGTGGGCGGCTCATCAGCGAGAGCGCGGCCTCGGCGTAGTCGCCGCGGCTCGCGGACCACCCGCCGGCCGACGTGCCACAGCGCGTCGACAGCCTGAAGGTCGGTCCGGTCCTCCTCGGAGAGTGCCGAGAAGGCGCGAAGGAACTCGTCGTCCTGCCCGGTGCGGAAAAGCATGAAGAGCCCCGCGCGGGCGACGCCCGCGTCGAGCGAGGCCGGCTGATCACGCAGCATCGCCTCGAAGAGGCGCGCCGCGTCGCTGTCGCGGGCCGAGAGCGAGAGCGCGGTGAACATGTCGGCGTACCGCTGCTCGGCCGCGGCCGCCCTGAACTGTTCATCCATCGGCACGCTGCCCTCCAGCGGCAACGCGGCTTCGGACACGCGCGACTCGGGACGCAGCGTGTAGAGCGGGTCTCCCAGCACCGAGATCCGCCAGAGCGGCGCGCCGTCCAGCCGTCCCGCTGCGCCGAAGGCCATCCCCGCGAGCATGCGGCTCGGCGATCATCGGCGTCGGGACGAACGCCTGCAGGTACGGCTCGTGCACCGAGCCGATGTAGGCGAACGCGCCCCGCTGCAGCCACCGGCCGGCGACGGTCGTGGCGCGATCCGGCGCGACGGCCGACCACGAGTGCACCATGTGCACGGCCGCGGGCACATCCAGCAGCGGCACATCACCGGCGTTGGCCCGCGTGTTCCCGAGGTCAAACCACCCGCGGTTGCCGCTGGAGTTGATGAGGATCAGCCCGGCGTGCACCGGCCGCTCGGCGCGGAGCTTCCAGTCCGCGGCGGTGTTGTGCGGCTCGTCGTCGAGCATCGCGAGCAACCCCGCGTCGCCGAGTGACTTGCTGGCGCGGGAGCCGTCCCACTGCACCCATGGCTCGGTCGAGCCGTAGCCGTCGAACGTCCAAGTCGAGCGGGGCCGCTGGAAGATCGAGCACATTGCGCGGTAGGCCGCGAGAGGCTCGGAGCCGAAGACCTGTCCGGCCCACGCCCAGCGTGCGCCGTCCGGTGAGTTCGCGGCCCGCCCGACGCGATCGGTCGTCGCGACGAATTCGTTCGCGGAAGTCTTGATTCGTGCGGGCAGTGCCCCGCAGATCGTCACCGCGTCGATCGCGTCGCCGAGATCCCGCCACGCGAGCGGCTGCGAGGCGCAGAACTCGTCGAGCTGCGCACTAGGGTCTCCGCCTGGGCCGTGTCGAGCGAGCCGTTGATGGCCAGTGCGGGGAACTCGGTCCAGAAAATCGGCTCGCCCCGGGCGGCCGCGATGGCCAGAGCCGCGGTCCACGCGGGGTCGCGGCTCGTCGGCGAGGATGACACCCGGGCTGGTGTGCCCCATCGCGTTCCACGCGCCGACCAGCTGCGCGGGCGTGACGTCTTCCGGCGAATCGGTCTCGACGCCCCAGGCCCGGAGGAGAGCCGCTGCGGGCGAGTTGTCCGGCGTTGGGCACCGCGCGGCGGGGCCGCATCGGTGCGCCCGGTCGGGCGGTCCCCTCGGGCGCCTCCCAGCGCACGACGCTCTCGGGCTGGAAGCCCCGGACAAACCGGGAGATGTCCTCCCGGGCCGCCCACGAGCCGTCGTCGATCAGCACGGGGAACATCGCCATCGGCGTCCAGTGCGCGATGGCCTCGGCGTAGCCGGCCGGGTCGGGCACGATGACCACGGTGCGGATCACCGGACGGGTCGCCAGCAGCGCTCCCGCCCGTCGGCCGAGCAGCACACCGGGGTGCATCTCGGCGGCCGGCTGGGCGAGCGGGGCCGGCGTCGGGGTGTCGGGCGACTGCTCGTCCTGCGCGCCGCGGCACCGGGCACGGCCGAGAGCACCGCGGACACGATCACAGCCGGGAGGACAACCCGGCACATTCGGGAGAGGGCGATAGGCATCATCACACTGTACCGCTCGCGTACACTCCGGCCGCATGCCAAGCCTCTCGCGAGACCAATTCGTGGCCTTCGTCGACACCGAGCGGTCCCGCACGCCCGACCGCGTGCTGGCGGTCCCGATACAGGTGCGGCTGCTGTCCGACCAGCTCACGCCGGTGCTCGCGTATCGGCGGCTGGTCTCGGGCGACTCCCGCACCGCCCCCTCGTTCCTGCTCGAGTCGGTCGAGGGCGGCGAGCGGCAGGGTCGCTACTCCATCCTCGGTGCCCAGCCGGTGGTCGAGGTGGTCGCCTACCAGCACGGCGTCCGCGTGACCGACCACCGAGACCGCACGTTCAGCGAGGGCGACTCGGGCAACCCGCTGCTGGCGCCGAGACAGATCACCGAACGCGTGCGCCTGGTCCACCCGCCCGCCCGCTCGCCCCGCGAAGAGCTCCCCGGCTGCCCGCTCGGCGGCTGGTTCGGCTACGCCAGCTACGACACCGTCCGCTACGCCGAGCCGGAGAAGCTCGCCTTCGCCCACGCCCCGCACGACGACCGCGAGCTGCCCGATATGCACTTTGCGCTCTACGACGGGCTCGTCGCGTTCGACCACGTCGGCAAGCTCATCCACGTCGTGCAGCTCGCGATGGTCGAACCGGACGAGGACCCCGGCGCCGCCTACGACAAGGCCCTCGCCAAGCTCGAGGCGACCGTCGTGCGGGTCAACACCGCGCAGAAGCACGCCACGCCGCTCAAGTCGGGGCGTGTCGGCACCGAGCCCCCGGTGCACCCGATGCCCTCGAACACCACCCGCGAGCAGCACGCCGAGATGGTGGCCCGCGCCAAGGAGTACATCCGCGCCGGCGACATCTTCCAGGTGGTCGTGGGGCAGCGGTTCGAGCGCGAGAGCAGCGCCGATCCGTTCGATGTGTACCGCGCGCTGCGCGCGGTCAACCCCAGCCCCTACATGGTCTACATGCAGAGCGCCGGGTGCATCCTGATCGCGTCGAGCCCGGAGATCCTCTGCCGCGTGAGGCGCGAGGCCGACGGCGGGCTGGTGCTGACCAACCGACCCCTCGCCGGGACACGCCGTCGCGGCATGACCGCCGACGAGGACGTCGCCCTCGAGAACGACCTGCTCGCCGACCAGAAGGAGAGGGCCGAGCACGTGATGCTCGTGGACCTGGGACGCAACGACGTGGGCAAGGTGTCCGAGGCCGGCTCGATCGCGCTGCCCGCGGTGATGGAGATCGAGCGGTACAGCCACGTCATGCACATCAGCTCGACCGTCACCGGCGTGCTCCGCGAGGGGTTCGACGCGTGGGACGCGCTGATCGCGACACTGCCTGTAGGGACGATCTCCGGCGCGCCCAAGATCCGGGCGATGCAGATCATCGACGAGCTCGAGCCGGTCCGGCGGGGCCCCTACGGCGGCGGCATGGGCTACGTCTCGCTCGACGGGGAGATGGACATCGCGCTGGCGCTGCGGACCATGGTCGTGCCGACCACCGGGCACGACCGCGAGGGCGGGCCGTGGATGTACTACATCCAGGCCGCCGGGGGGATCGTCGCCGATTCAGAGGCCGAGCCGGAGTTCATGGAAACCGTCAACAAGGCCGCGGCCCTGGCCCGGGCGGTAGACCTGGCCGAGTCGGCGTTTTCGGACTGACCGACATTCCTGACCGGTGCTCGAAGATGCGTTGGAATCGGTGGGGTCCCCCTATAGACTGCGATCATCGATCGACGGGAGGCAGAATGGCTACTGTGCGCGCAGTGTTCGGGTGGTGTATTGCGGTCGTTCTGGGTTCGTCGATTGTTGCTGGCTCGTGCCGCGGGCAGTGCCTCGACTGGATCGATGGCTACGGCGACGGAGACCCCGCGCCGAACCAGGCGGTGACCGCCGTCACAAGCGGGATGCTCGACGGTGAGCCGGCGGTGTTCGTCGGCGGCTTCTTCGAGCGGATCGGCGGCGTGCCCTGCAAGGGGCTTGCCACCTGGGACGGGAGTGACTGGACACCGTTCGATCAGTGGTATGACGGGTGGATCAGCGCGATGGTCTGGGCCGACGATGGCGGCGGGCCGGCGCTGTTTGTCATCGGTGCGTTCTATCTCACCGAGAACGCACCCCGGTCCTCGGTGCTCCGCTGGCGCAACGGACAGTGGGAGGACCTCGGTGCGGACATCGGCAACGACAACCCGCGGGCGATCGTGGAGCACGACGGCGCGCTCTATCTCGTCGGCGGCTTCATGGAGATCAACGGGCAGCCCACCAGAGGGATGGCGTCGTGGGATGGCGCGTCGTGGACGGCCTATCCCGACGTGACAGACGGGCAGATCTATGCGGCCGCGAGCTACACCGACCAGAACGGACCGGCCCTGGTCATCGGCGGCTTCTTCTCGGAGGCCGGCGGTGTCTTTGCCGAGAACGTCGCGATGCTCCGCGGCGGCGTGTGGTCGGGCATGGGCGGCGGGCTCCGCGCGGGTTCCTGCCGGGCCCTCCGCGTCGTCAACGAGCTCGGAGGACCGACGCTCTATGCCGGCGGCGACTTTCAGTTCACGGGCCCGTCCGAGCGTCTCCGCAGTCTCGCACGATGGGACGGCGGGGCGTGGCGGCGCATCGGCGGCAACGCCAACGACGGAGGTGTGTTCGGACGGAGCGTCCTGTCGCTTGGCGTGCTGCCCGGGCAGTTCTGGGACGAGCTGGTGGTTGCGGGAGACTTTGACGAGGGCAACGGGCTGCGTGGCGTCGCGGTCTGGAACAGATTCGACAACGAGCTGCGCACGCTGCGGGGGGGCTTGGGTGTGCACGACGCCTACGTCGCAGAAGCGGTGCAGACGCCCGAGGGCCAGCGGCTCCTGATCGGCGGCGATCTTTACGACCAGGGCGGCAAGCCCGCGGACCACCTCGCGATCTGGGGCGTGGACTGCTCACCGCCGCGGTTCGTGTCGGTCCCGGCCTCGAGGAAGGCTCCGTTCGACGAGGGCATCGTTTTCAACGTCGAGACCCACGGCTCGCTGCCGATGGAGTACGCGTGGTTCCACAACGGCGAGCCGATCGAGAACGGCGGGAGATTCCAGGGGGCAGACAGCGATTGGCTCAGTTTCTCGCCCTGGTGGTACGCCGACCGCGGCGTCTACGAGTGTGTCGCGGTCAACGACATCGGCCAGACGGTGAGCGAGCCGATCGAACTGACGATGCCGGGCGAAGGCCTCCCGTCCTTCCCGATCGAGACGCTGACACTCCTCGACGATCTGGAGTCGCCGGTCGATCCCGACCGGACGATCGGCATCCTCCCGCGGAGCGTCGCAGCAGACGGCGTCGTCGCCGCCCGCGCGAGCGGTGGAGGCACAGAGGAGTATGTGGTCTTGATCGATGGTGCCGGTGTGTCCTACATCGTCGCCCGCGGCGACCCGTTCCCCGGGAGTGACGAGGAGTTCTTCGGCCCGCTGAGCGGAATCCCCATCGCCGGGCGGGGCAGGACGGTGATGTTCGCGACCCGGATCGAAGGCCCGAACGTCGAACCGGCCAGCGACAGCGCGATCTGCTTCTACGACGGTTCCTCGCTGCGGGTCGTCATCCGCGAAGGTGATCCCGCGCCGCACATCGGGCAGGAGGCGCGGCTCGCCGACTTGCCGAGCGGGCTGGAGTTTCGCGTCGCGGCTGACGGTGACGTCATCATCACCGCGCGTCTGACTGGCGGCCCATTCGATCTGGAAATCGACGCTGGCGTGTGGCGATGGAGCCCGGCCAACGGGTTTGCGCTGCTGGGACACTCCGGGCAGGAAGCGCCAGGCGGTGACGCCCACTGGACCTTCCTCACCGGCGAGGTCGATTCCGGCACACCCGGCCGCGGTGTGCTGAGCGGTTGGCTCGACTCGGCGACGGGGTACAAGAACACCTACTCACACGACCACGGGCTGTGGATCGAGTCCGGCACGGGGCTCGAACGCCTCGGGGTCAGCGGCGATCACGCGCCGGGCTTCCCGCCCGACGTCAACTTTGAGTCATTTGCATACCCCGTTGGCACGCAGGACCGCTCGTGGTTCTCCTCGCGCGTCGCTGGCCCCGACGCGTTCAGCGCCTCAGGCGTCTGGCGCACCACCGGCGGTGAGCCTGTGCCCGTAACGCTCAGCGGCGACCCGGTGCCCGTCGGCCCGCCGCATGCTCCCGACGGCGCGACGATGGGGCTGTGCTCGCTGCTGCGCGCCAACGGCCGCGGAGCGCTGGTGATCCGGAGCCGGATCGAAACTGACTGCGGCAACCGTTGCGCCTCGCACGGGTTGTTTGTTGTGCCTCCGAACGGGAGCATGCAGCCCCTGGGCTACAACCGCGCGCCAGGGCTCCCCGGGATGGACCAGGAGCTGTCGATCGCGGGGATCGCGTCGGCGCTGCTCAATAACCGTAACCAGATCGCGATCGAGGCAGCGGTGGAGCCCACGGCCGGGCTCGGCGGCGTGCTCGGGTGGGACCCGCTGCGCGGTATGTTCCCGATCGTGGTGCCCGGTACGCGGATCGAGACCGAGCCCGGCCTGATCCGGGTGGTGGAGAGCGCGGCGCTCGTTCGGAGCGAAGCGCCTTACGACGAGACCGCCAGCGGGCTGGATGAGAACGGGATCCTCACGCTCACCGTGGCGTTCTCCGACCGGCGGGACGCCCTGATCCGGCTCGCGTGGACCGACGCCCGTGACGCCACGTTCCCGTGCCGGGCCGATGTCAACATCGACGACACGGTCGACACAAGGGACGTTGTCGCCTTCCTGAACCTATGGTCTGCCCGCGGCTGGGGTGCCGACTTCACCGACGACGGGGCGATCGACACCCGCGACGTGGTGGCGTTTCTGAACTCCTGGACCGAGGGCTGCGACTAGGACCATGACCATTCCCCATCTGAGTATCAACGCCGAAACCGACACTCCGGCGACCCGCCCGCCGAAGGTGCGGCGGCCACGACCGGCACCAAGCCGCGCCACGCGTCCGCACCAGAAGCCCAAGACCGACGAGCCACGGGCATGGAACGTCGTCCTGCTCGACGACGACGACCACAGTTACGAATACGTCATGGCGATGGTGCAGGAGCTCTTCAAGCACCCGCTCGAGAAGGCGTTCTTGGTGGCGCAGACCGTGGACTCGCAGGGCCGCGCGGTCTGCCTGACCACGCACAAGGAGCACGCCGAGCTGAAGCGCGACCAGATCCTCGCCTTCGGCAAGGACCCGCTCATCGCCTCGTGCAAGGGGTCGATGTCGGCGATCATCGAGCCGGCGGACTTCGGCGACGACGACGAGAACCCCGGCGGCGATCGGTCGTAAGCGCTGCAATGATCTGCCCATGACCAAACCGCTCGTGATCCAGACCGAAGACCTCGACGCCGAGCCGGCCTCGTGGCTCGCCGAACGCTGCGAGCTGGTCCGCTGCGGGCAGGACGAACCGGAGTTCGGCTCGTTGCTGGCCCGTGCAGCGGGGCTGGTGGTGCGGACCTACACGCAGGTGACGCCCGAACTGCTGGCCTCGGCCCCGGACCTCCGCGTCGTCGCGCGGGCCGGCGTGGGAGTGGACAACATCGACCTGGAGTCGTGCTGGGCCCGGGGTATCGTCGTGCTGAGCACGCCGGGGGCCAACACGCGGGCGGTGGTCGAGTACGTCTTCGCCGCGATTTTCGACGCCCTCAGGCCGCGGGTCTACCTGCACGAGGCGCTCGATCAGTCCCGCTGGAACGCGACGCGCAAGTCGCTCGAGGCCCCGCGCCAGCTCGCCGACTGCACGCTGGGGATCTGGGGGATGGGGCGGATCGGTTCCCAGGTCGCCCGAGCCGCGGCCGCGCTCGACATGCCGGTCGTCTACCACGATCTCCGCGAGATCGACGCATCGCTCAGGTTCGGTGCCGAGCCGCTCGATCGCGACGAGATGCTTGCGCGCGCAGACATCGTCACCGTGCATATCGACGGGCGCAAGACCAACTACCGGGTAGTGGACGCCGGCGCGTTCGGGAGCATGAAGCCGGACGTGGTCTTCATCAACTCCAGCCGGGGCGTGGTGGTCGATCCAGTGGCGTGCGCCGAGTTCTGCGTCGATCATCCCGAGGCAACGGCGATCCTGGACGTGCACGACACGGAGCCGGTCGCCGAGACCAGCCCGCTGCTGGAGATCGCCAACGTCCACCTCTCGCCGCACATCGCCGGGGGCACCCGGGCCGCGAAGCTGGAGATGAGCTGGGTGGTTCGGGATGTCTGGCGCGTGCTCTCCGGCGAAGCGCCCGAGCACCCGGTGCTGCCCGGGACGGTGTAGCCGCGCGGCGATCCGCTGCGCGCGCAGTTGGTTCTACCCCCGACGCAGCGCCTCGGCGTCCATGCGTCTGGCGTCGGCTTGCATGTAGCGGGCACGGACGACGGGGTAGAGCCCGCCCATGAGGGCACCCAGCAGCGTGCCGCCGAGCATCAGCGGGAACCAGACGTGGTAGGGCTGGCCGCCCAGCAGCGCGACGACGGCCGCGACCAGCATCACCACGCCGACCGCCGCGAGGGCCAGCTGCGAGCCCAGCACCGGGCCCCGCCCGATGCCTTTGGGGGCACAGAGCCCGACCACCGTGCCGAACAGCCCGCCGAGGACGCCGACCGCGCTGCCTCCGATCGCGCCCGATCAGGGCCGAGTCCTGTGATGTCCACCATTCGTTCATCGTGCGCCTCCTCTGTTGCTCGCGTCTGGGGGGTCTCATTCCTGTGTCGGGGATTGCGTCTTGGAAGACTGGGCGGCCTGTCTGGCGGTGTCGCGGACCCTGCGGGCGGCCGAGGCGGTGATCTCGCCGCGCTCGAGCAGCGTGGCGAGCAGCTCGGTCAGCTCGTCCGGCTGGCGGCCCTCGATCGTCTCCCGCAGCCGCTCGATCACCCGGTCCATCCGGTTGCGGATCGTCGGGTAGCTCACGCCGTAGGCCTCGGCCAGCCCCTTGAGCGAGCCCGACCGCAGCACCAACTCGGTGATGAGATCGAGGTCCTCGGTCGGGAGCGAGACCAGCGGGTGTTCCCGCGGTGGTTCGGGCGACGATTTGAGTGATCTCAAAGCCATCTTCAACATCATGCAGGAGTGGTTTGATAAAATCAAGGTCTATCTTCGATTTATTGAAGAATGTGCCGGTCCTAGAGTTGTGCATGATTCAACTGGGCGTCAACATCGATCACGTCGCGACCATCCGGCAGGCGAGATACCGCGGCATCGAGGCCTCCAGGGCCGATCGGCCGGAGCCCGATCCGGTCCGGGCGGCCCACGAGGCCGAACTGGGCGGGGCCGACGGCATCACCGTGCACCTGCGCGAGGACCGCCGCCACATCGTCGATCGGGACGTCGAGCTGCTCCGCTCGCTGGTGGCGGTGAAGCTGAATCTGGAGATGGCTGCGACCGACGAGATGGTGGGTATCGCGTGCCGTCTGGGCACCGACACGGCCATGCTCGTGCCCGAGGGCCGGGCGGAGGTGACGACCGAGGGAGGGCTCGACGTCGCGGGCCAGCGCTCGAGGCTCGCTCCGGCGGTGCAGCGGCTCAAGGACGCCGGGCTGATCGTCAGCGCGTTCATCGACCCCGATCTCTCGCAGGTCGAGGCGGCCGGCGAGATCGGCTTCGATGTCTGCGAGGTCCACACCGGGCCCTACGCCCACGCGTTTGCCGAGGCGGGCGGGGATTTTCGGCGCGCCGGTCTGGCTGCGGCGCTCGAGGAGGTCGTGATCGCCGGCGGGGCGATCCGGGCTGCGGGCATGCGGTTCAACGCCGGGCACGCGCTCAATTACCACAACGTCCAGCCTGTCGCGGCCCTGCCGGGCGTCGAGGAGCTGCACATCGGGCACGCGATCGTGAGCCGGGCGGTCTTCGTCGGTCTCCGGGAGGCGGTGCGCGAGATGAAGGCACTCATGCGGGGAGCGGTGGGGGAGTAACTCGCGGCCCGGGGCATGGCCCGCTCGGTGGCCCGGCGGGTGTCGGTTCTCGGGCGATCGGCCGCCGTCGGTTCGACCAATACACACATCGCCACGGGTTCTGCTTTGGATGCGCGAACTTCTGGCTTAGAATCAGCCCGACCATGCCAAAGACCACACCGGCCGACAACCAAACACCGGCCGATACAGACAACCAGGCGGTCTCCGGCAAAACGTTGCGGCCGAAGCGCTTCGCCAGCTACGAGACCGCGATCAGGTACCTCGACAGCCACATCAATGTCGAGCGGTGGCGCCCTGCGCACCTCAAAGAGAACACCTTCCAGCTCGACCGGATGCGGGCCATCCTCGAGGCCCTCAAGGACCCGCACCGCGACCTCAAGTTCGTCCACGTCGCCGGCAGCAAGGGCAAGGGCTCGGTGGTCGAGATGGCGGCCAGCGCGTTGACTGCCTGCGGCTACGGCGTCGGGGTCTACACCAGCCCCCACCTGACAGACATCCGCGAACGCATCCGCATCGGCGACCAGCCGGTGTCGATCGACGAGTTTGCGCGCACACTCGGGCACGTCGGGGCGGCGGCCGAGTCGGTCGCGGGCGACCACGGCCCGGCGACCTACTTCGAGTTGCTCACCGCGATGGCGTTCCGCTACTTCGCCGAGCGCGCCGTCGACATCGTCGTTGTCGAGGTGGGGCTGGGCGGCCGGCTCGATTCGACCAACGTGATCACCCCCGAGTGCAGCGCGATCGCCGCGATCCATCTGGAGCACACCCAGCTGCTCGGCGACACGCTCGAGAAGATCGCCCGCGAGAAGGCCGGCATCATGAAGCCGGGCGTGACGACCTACACCTTCGCGCAGGACGACGCGGTCATGGCGGCCTTGCGCGAGACGGCCGAGGCGGTGGGGGCCAACCTCAAGGTGCTCGGCGAGGACGTGGATTTCTCCTGGCGGTTCGAGGCCAGCCCCGAGTTGGGCCCGCATGCGCGGGTGTGCCTGGCGACCGAGCACTCCAACCATGAGCACCTGCCCGTGCCCTTGCCCGGCCAGCACCAGGCGCTCAACTGCGGCCTCGCGCTCGCGTTGCTCGACGGGCTCCGTCAGCGCGGCTTTGACACCAGCGAGCGGCCCGTCGCCGTGGGGCTCGAGAAGACCAAACGCTACGGCAGGCTCGAGGAGGTGTGGCAGACGCCGCGGATCCTCGTGGACGGGCGCCCACACGCCCGAGAGCGTCCACGCACTGGTCAAGTCGATCGGCGCGCACATCCGGTACGACTCGATGGTGGTGGTCTTCGGCTGCGCGGCGGACAAGGACGTGGTCGGCATGATCGACAAGATCGGCCTCGGGGCCGACAAGATCATCTTCACGCGTGCGACCGCCAACCCCCGCGCGATGGACCCGGCCGAGCTGCAACGCCTCTACAGCGAGCGGCACGGCAAGATGGCCCAGGTCGAGCCCACGCTCAAGGACGCGATCAACACCGCCGCCAAATCGGTCGGGCGGGGCGACCTGATCCTCGTCACCGGCTCGTTCTATCTCGCCGGCGAGGCCAAGGCCCGGCTACAGGACGCCGCGGCGAAGAAGGCGGCGAGCCAGGTCGAGCCGAAGGGGTGAAGCGGCTCCTGACCGTGCTGCTCGCTCTGTTCGTTTTCGTCGGCTGCGCTCCACCCCCCCAGCGGCTCATGCCGACACCGAGCGTGATGGCACTGGGGTATATCGATCCGCTGGCGCACGTCGCGCCCGACAGACGCCGCACGACGGGGACGGTCTTTATCGCCAGCAATCGCGGCGTGACGTCGTCGGCGTCGGACTCGCACCAATCTCTCACCAATGCTCGCAGTCATCTGCTCCGACTCGCGGTGTCCGAGGTCACGATCGGACGCGGGCTCGGGTGGGATGAACTCGCCGATGCAAGCAGGCGTCCGCGGCACGAGGTCAGCCCGGTGATTGTCGTCGAGCAAACCGAGGTGCTCGGCGTGCTGGCGTCAGAAGAGCTGTCGGACGTGGGTGGGGAAGGCTGGCTCACGGCGCCCGAGCCCGGAGACGCGGCGGCCACCGATCGGTGGCTGGAGTTGCTGAACGGCGAGCTCACGGCCGGCGCGGGCTCCGATGTCCTGATCTACGTCCACGGCTACAACACCGACTTCCATGTCAACACGGGGCTGGCCGCCGAGATGTGGCACTTCGCCGGACGCGAGGGGGCGGTGGTGAGCTTCGCCTGGCCCTCGCGGCATCGGGTCCTCGGCTTCGGCGCAGACAAAGCCAACGCCGTGCACGCGGTGCGCTACCTGCGTCAGCTGCTGGCGTTTCTCGCCGATCGTTCCGCGGCCGATCGCATCCACATCCTCGCCCACAGCGCCGGGTGTCCGATCGTCGTTGACGCGATCAGAGAACTCCGCATGATCGGGTCTTCACTCGGTCGCGACGAGGTCCGCGCCAAGTACCGGATCGGCAGGGTCGTGCTCGCCGCCCCGGACATGGACCTCATGCAGTTCTTCAACGCGCGGCTCGACGGGTTTCACCATCTGCCCGAGCGGGTCTCCGTCTACGCGTCGAGTGAGGACGACGCCCTGCGACTCTCGACGTGGCTCTTCGGTGATGAACGCCTCGGCGACTCGGTGGGCCGCCTGACCGAATGGGAAGAGCAGCAGATGAACGGGTTTGTCGATACGGAGATCATCGACGTGACCAGGTCTGAAGACGTGCTCGGCGGCTTTCTCGGGCACAGCTACTACCACCGAAACCCATGGGTCAGTTCCGACCTGCTCGTGACGCTCACGTACGGGTTGCCCGCCCACGATCGGGGCCTCGTCCGTGACGAGGGAACGGGGTGCTGGGTATTTCCGGACAACTATCTCCATCGGCTGGCCAACCTCGTGCGGCCCTTGTCCCGCGACGCCGAGTGACCGGCAGGCGGCACGCCGGCTTGATCCCGGGCCGCAGATGTCCGATACTCCCCCCGTGAACCCCTCGCCCTCACAGCCCGGCCTTGAGCTTCTGGCGATCCGCTGAACGCGGCTGCGGCATCCCGTGCATACTCCGGGCTCCGCGTGCTGCGGGGCTCGGTTCGTTTTTGGGGCGTTCCGCCCCGCCCGTCGCCTGAGATTTTGCCCGCCTCGCCCGCCACCACTCACGAGCGCACCATGACGACAGACACCAACCAGACCGACGCCGCGAACACGTCCGAGGCCAACCGTCCCGACTCGTCCCCCTACCGCTACACCGCGGCGATGGCCGACCGGATCGAGACGCGTTGGCAGGGCTGGTGGGACGAGCACGACACCTTCCGCGCGCGCAACCCCGGCGATGAGGGTTTCGACGGCACCCGGCCGAAGTTCTACTGCCTCGATATGTTCCCCTACCCGTCGGGCGCGGGGCTGCACGTCGGCCACCCGGAGGGCTACACCGCGACCGACATCATCTGTCGCTACAAGCGGATGAACGGGTTCAACGTGCTGCACCCGATGGGGTGGGACGCCTTCGGCCTGCCGGCCGAGCAGTACGCGATCCAGACCGGCGTGCACCCGGCGGAGACCACGCGCAAGGCGATCGACAACTTCCGCAGGCAGCTCAAGCGGTTCGGGTTCAGCTACGACTGGTCGCGCGAGTTCGGCACGATCGACCCCGGCTACTACCGCTGGACGCAGTGGGTCTTCCTGCAGGTCTACCACGCGTGGTTCGACCCCGAGCAGAACAAGGCACGCCCGATCTCCGAGCTGATCGAGGAGTTTGCCTCGGGCGAGCGTATTGTCCGCCTGAACCCGGCGGCGGCTGAGTATGCCGGGGCGGGCGACCTGCCCGGCGGCACCAACATCGGTGAGTGGGAGGCCGTGGACGAGGACACGCGCCGGATGGTGATCGACTCCTACCGGCTGGCCTATGTCGGCCGACAAACGGTCAACTGGTGCCCCAAGCTGGGCACGGCGCTGGCCAACGAGGAGGTCATCGACGGCAAGAGCGAGCGCGGCGGTTTCCCGGTCTTCCGCAAGCCGATGCGCCAGTGGATGTTCCGCATCACGACCTACGCCGACCGGCTGCTCGAGGGGCTGGCCGACGTGGACTGGCCCAACTCGACCAAGACCATGCAGGCCGAGTGGATCGGGCGGAGCGAGGGCGCGGAGATCGACTTCCCCGTGGTGGATGCCTCGGGCGACCCGCTCGGGCCCTCGCTGCGTGTCTTCACCACCCGCCCGGACACGATTTTCGGCGCGACCTACATGGTCGTCGCGCCCGAGCACCCGCTGGTGGATGAGGCGCTGGAGTATCCGCGGCCCGGCATCGACGCCGAGGCGCTCCGGGCCTACGTCGAGCAGGCACGCAACCGCACCGATGTCGAGCGCATGGGCTCGACCGAGAAGACCGGGTGCGACACGGGAATGTTCGTGCGCAACCCCGCGACCGGCAAGTCGATCCCGGTGTGGACCAGCGACTACGTGCTCATGGGCTACGGCACCGGCGCGATCATGGCGGTGCCCGCGCAGGACCAGCGCGACTGGGACTTCGCCACCGCCTTCGGGCTGCCGATCGTGCGCACGGTGCAGCCGCCCGAGGGATTCGACGGCGAGGCCTACACCGGCGACGGCCCGGCCATCAACTCCGACTTCCTCAACGGCATGTACATGGAGCCGGCCAAGACCCGCATCATCTCGTGGCTGCGCGAGCACCACGCCGGGCAGAAGCGGATCAACTTCCGCCTGCGCGACTGGCTCTTCAGCCGCCAGCGCTACTGGGGCGAGCCGTTCCCGATCGTCTGGGACGCCCGCGGCCGGCACCACGCGGTGGACGAGAGTGTGCTGCCGGTCAGGCTGCCGGACATGGTGGACTACCAGCCGATCGAGAGCGACGACCCGCAGCCGCTGCTGGGCAAAGCGATCGACTGGGTGGACACCACCGCCGGCGAGGTCGGCGTGGCCGACCTCGACCCCGAGACCCCCGTCACGCGCGAGACCAACACGATGCCCGGCTGGGCGGGGAGCTGCTGGTACTACCTGCGCTACTGCGACGCGAATAACGACGAGCCGCTTCGTGGGCGAGGCCGCGGAGCGGTACTGGATGCACGGCCCCAAGTCGCGCCGCGCGTCTGACGCTGGTGCCGGCGGGGTGGACCTGTACATCGGCGGCGCCGAGCACGCGGTGCTGCACCTGCTCTATGCGCGGTTCTGGCACAAGGTGCTGTTCGATCTGGGGCACGTCTCGACGGCCGAGCCCTTCGCGAAGCTGTTCCATCAGGGGCTAATCACGAGCCACGCGTTCCAGAGGGACGACCGCTCGCTGGTGCCGATCGACGAGGTGGATGTGGCCGCGGACGGCACCGCCGTCGAGCGAGCCACAGGCCGCGAGGTGAAGCCGATCGTCGCCAAGATGAGCAAGAGCCTCAAGAACGTGGTCAACCCCGACGACGTCATCCAGGAGTTCGGCGCCGACACGTTCCGTCTTTACGAGATGTACATGGGCCCGCTCGATGCGAGCAAGCCCTGGAATACCGACGACACGATCGGGCTCTACCGGTTCCTGCAGCGTGTGTGGCGGTTGGCGATCGACGTGACGACCGGCGAGCTGCGGTCGGCCGCGCCCGCGGACGACGAGGTTGAGAAGCGGCCCCACCGGACCATCGGCCGGGGGGGGGCGGCCATCGGACGGCGGGCGACCAACACCGCGATCGCCGCGATGATCGAGTTCGTCAACGCGGCGACCTCGTCCGGCGGGCTCACCCGCGACCAGCTCGACCGGTTCGTGCGCATCCTCGCGCCCTTCGCCCCGCACATGGGCGAGGAGCTGTGGCACAAACTGGGCGCTGGGTCCGACAGGGGCTCGGTCGCCCACGCCGCGTGGCCCGAGTACGACGAGGCGATGCTGCACGACTCGGAGGTCGAGATCGTCGTACAGATCCTGGGCAAGGTCCGGGCCAAGCTCGTTGTGCCCGCCGACACCGACGCCGAGGCGCTCGAAGCCCTTGCTCTCGAGAGTGAGAAGGTCCAGGAGCTCATCGCCGGCAAGACGGTCCGCAAAGTGATCGCGGTGCCGGGGCGGCTGGTGAACATCGTCGTGAGTTGAATCGGCCGTGTCGCCTCGCGAGTTGCGCGGCGCTCACTCGGTGCGCAGCACGATGGTTGAGTCACCCGCGGTCAGCAGGATCGTGCCGTCGAGCAGACCCACCCTGCGCGGGCGGTCGTCGAGCCGCGAGCGTCTGGGTGAGCAGCGCCCGCCCGTTGGTCGCGTCGAGCAGGTGCAGGCGGTAGATGCCCGGTGCGCCGGGGATCGCGTCGCGCTCCACCATCACGATCCGGTTGTCCGCGACCGCCGGCTGCACCATCCCGCCGGTCAGCGGCGAGATCGCGTCGGCGGTGACCAGCGAGCCGGAGACCGGGTCGATCCGCGCAAAGCCGGCGGGGCTCAGCAGCAGCAGGTGCCCGCGCTCGTCGATCGCGTCGATCGGTTCGCCGATCTCGAGGCAGCCGGCGGTCTCCAGCCGGTTGTCCAGCAGCGTGCCGGTCTGCGGGTCGATGTGCACCAGCTCCCGCATCGAGGTCTGCACGAACAACCGGTCGGCGACGGTCCACGCCCCGCGGGTCTCCTCGATCGCGATGTCGGTGAGCGTCCACACCGGCACCGCCTCCGGCAGCGAGAGCGCGACGATGTCGCGGGCGAACCCGACCACGGCCCGGCCCGAGCCCGGCGCGATGTGGACCCAGCTGGCCTCGCCCCCGATGGCCCCCTTCCCGCCGCCGAGCCGGCTGATCTCCTCGCCGTTGGCGAGCTCCAGCGTCAGGACGATCGGCTCGCCCGCCGAGTCGGCGTTGGGCGGGGTCGAGGTGCCGACCAACACCAGCACGCCGTCGCCCGCAGCCGCGTCGTGGACCCGCTGGCAGGCGGTCCGCTGCGACCAGGCGACGCGGCCGGAGGTCAGGTCGATCGAGACCACCCGGCCCGAGCGGGTGACGATCGCGACGCTGGTCTCGTCGGTGGCGATCAGCAGGTCGCCGGGATCCACCCGGCCGTCGAGGGGGGCGTTGAACGGTTCCTGCGCGCCGCCGACCGGGCCCCGCGCGGTCACCAGCGCCTCGCCGATCCGGTCCACACGCCACAGCTCTTCGCCGCTGGCCGGGTCGATCGCGCGGACGATGCCGCCCTGGTCGTTCGTTTCATACAGCAGCACCCGGTCGGCGTCGTAGCGCAGGAGGGCGGGCTTGGTCGAGAACGGCACGGTCCACGCCGGCTCGACGGGCAGGTCGCCCTCGGCGGGGGTCCAGAGCCCGACGGCGCCGGGCGCGGTACATCATGACGCCGTCGCGCGCGCGCGAGCGCCGTTGCGGTCGATCGAGCGCATCAGCACCCAGCCGGGCAGCTCGGCGGCGCTGCCGGTCAGCGCGTCGCCGATGGTTGCGCGCGCTGCGGGCGTCGGCGCGCGATCGCAGCAGCGCCGCGGTCGCGTCGCGATCGACCCGCTCGCCCCGGGCGGTCGGCGCCACGCCGGGCCAGCGAGACTCGATCTGCCGGATCAGCAACGCCGCGGCGTCGAGCCGGTTGCTCGCGACGAGCCCCGTGAGGCGTCTGCCGAGCAGTTCGGCGAAGAGCGTGGGGTCGATCGGGACGCCGAGGGCGAGGCAGGCGTCGGCGGTCTCGATGCCACGGGCGAGCGCGCGGTCGGCGGGGAGGATCCGCCCCTCGGCGTCGTGTCCCGCCGCGGCGGCGAGCCAGGCCGCGGGCGAGGCGGGGCTGCGCGGATATGCGCGCGCGAGCGCTTCATACGCAGCCGCGTCGGCCTGCTCGGCCTCCAGCGAGGCCAGCTCCGCCTCCGCGCGTCGGGCGAACGGGGCGTAGAGCGATGGTCCGCCCTGGTCCAGCAGGCGGTCGAGTTCGGCCAGGGCGTGCAGCTCGGCCCGCACGCTCGAGACGCCGCGCGACCACGAGGCGCGGCTCAGGTCCGGGTCGGCGAGCACCGCCTGACAGTCGGCGACCGCCCGGGCCGGGCGCCCGAGCCGGTCGTGCAGCGCCGCCCGCATCAGCAATAGCGTGGAGCCGCTCGCCGGGTGAGACGGCGACCGCCTCCATGCGTGTAGCGACACCCTCCAGCACGTCCGGCGGCACGGCTCCCGCGTCGCCCTCGCCCTGCTGCAGCAGGCCGAGCAGCAGCGTGAACAGCCGCTCCTGCGAGGCCCGGAGCGTCGGGCTGAGCGGGTCGAGCCGCCATGGCCCGCAGCGCCCGGTCGACGGGGTCGAGCACCGACCCGTGCCGCCCGGCGCGGGCCGCGAGCTCGGCGAAGGTGATCGCGGTCTCGGCGTCGGCAGGGTTGGCGTCGAGCCGCTCGGCGAGCACTGTCGCGGCGTCCTCCCACACGAGATAGCTGTGCAGCCGCTCGTTGTCGAGCGTGAGCAGCTGTGTGCTCAGCGGGAGCAGATTGCCCGGCGCGTCGAGCGGGATGCCGATTTCGGCCTCGAGCGATTGGAAGTTGAGCACGCCGACACCGGTCTGCACCGGCACGAGCAACGCCTCGCCCCCGGCCACGACGCGCCCGATGATGCCGGGGCTCGGGATCTGCTTCGACAACCGCAGCGGCCCGTCGATCGCCCGGTCGATGGCGACGGTCGTGATGTTGTTCGGCCCGACGGCCACGAGACGGCCCTGGTGCGCGAACATGTAGCCCGGTCTGTGCTGCTCGCTTCCGAAGTCGCGGGTCGTGCGCCGGCCGATGATCTCGCCGGTCGCCAGGTCAAGCCGCAGCAGCTCGCTCCGGTCCGGCCCGAGCGCGAGCAGCGTGTCGCCGTCGATGATGGGCTGCGAGGAGGCCCAGGGCAGGCGCGGCGTGGGCATGCGGCTCTCGACGCCGGGCAGCTGGGCGCACCCAGCGGAACCGCCCGCTCCCGGCCTCGACGGGCGCAGATCACGCCCAGCTCGTCCACGCGATAGACCACGCCCTGGTGGAGGGTGGGCCAGTCGCTCCACTGCCCGCGGTTGCCGTAGGCCAGCCAGCCCGCGCTGCCGCAGAGACGCACCCACCGCAACGACCCGTCGGCCAGGTCGATGCCGACGAGGAACGCGCTGGCGAAGCGCCGGGCCTGATCGATTTTCCGTACTGCCACGATCGCGGTGTCGCCCTCGACGAGGGCGGGGCCGCGGGTCGAGCTCTGGTCCAGCTGCGGGTCGAGTTCGTCGATGTACGTGGACCACAGCACCCGCCCCGTCTGGCTGTCGAAGGCGTGCAGGCGCGGATCGCCGGAACGCGTCCCGTCGGTCACGATCCCCGTCGCGGCCAGCAGCAGGCGGCCGGACTTGGCGAGGGTGCTGACCTCGCCGGCGTCGCGGCTGCGGTTGCGGCGGTAGGGGGCCGAGGCGTACATCGATTCGATGTCCTCGCGCTCGTAATCAGCACCCCGCGGCTTGGTCCGCCACTTGGGCGTGAGCGTGAATCGGTCCCACGCCGAGATCCACAGGCCGTCGTTGGTGTAGACCGTGTCACCAGAGACCAGCGGGTAGAGGTACGGGAACTCGACCGCGGGCTGGTTGCGCCGCGTGCTGATCTGGAATTCTTCATCGTCCACCATCGTCAGCGGGCGGAGGTCGGCCGAGCACAGGGGCGAGCTGACAAGGTCGGCATAGCCGAACGCCTCGACCGGTTGCTGCGGCGTCCACACGGGCTCGCGGAGCGACTCCGGCCAGGCGGTGACCTCTGGGGCGGTGAACGGCCGGCCCGCCGCCTCGGTCCAGCCGCCGGGCTGCGTCGAGGACTTCGGGGCGATCGAGATAGGCCGCCAGTCGGGTCCACAGTTCGGCCGCCCGACCGGCCAATTCGGTGTCCGCCCGGTCGGGGTGGGTGTCGAGCTGGGTGAGCGCCAGGCGTGCCGATTCGAACCGTGCCGCGCCGAGGTGCTCGGCGGCCACCCGCACCACCGCCTCGAACCCGGGCCGGGTCAGCAGGCGCGCGCTCCACGCGCTCGGCCTCGCCGGCGTCCATCGCCATCGCCGCGGCGTCGGTCTCGGCCGATCGGTACCGCCGGAGCAGGTCGGCGTCGGCCAGCAGCACACGGTGGACGCGCGCGCACCGGCTCGAGCACATCCGGGTCGGCGTCCGAGGCGATCAGCCGCTCGGCCTCCTCGTCGAGCAGGCGCTGCAGCAGGCGGACCGCCTCGCTGTCGTTCTCGCTGGCGAGCAGGCCCGGCAGCCCCGCGAAGACGTCGGCCGCGAGGGTCGAGTCGTCGAGGAAGACCGGGTTGTCCTGGGCCAGCACCGGGCCGGACGAGCCGAACGCGAGTACCGAGAACACGAGCCATCCGGCGCGTCGTGACACCCTCGCGGCGTGGCTCCCGGACGGTCGCTGGCGGGTTCTCGGCTGTTTCGGCACGGCGGTGGTCCTTCCCCCGCCCGGCACGATCGGCCGAGGCGGGACATTCGGCTCGCGGTCGGCGGGCCCCGGCGCCCGAGCGGTTGGCCCCGCTCATCGCGCCTCCCCGGGCGGCCGATCGATCGAAACATGGTTCGACCAGGGATCAAACCCGGCATGGGGGTCGCAGCACTCCGCTCGCCCTGCTCGGCCCTCAATAGGCTACCCGGCCGGCAGGCCCGTGTTGCGGCTCTCCTGGCCGTAATCGTCGTCCTGAGCCTGCTCGACCTCCTCCTTACTCTCATTCACGTCACCGAGATCGGTCTGATCGAGGACAACCCCGTCGCCCGGATGGTGCTGGCGACGGGCGGGCCGCGGCTGCTGATCGCGGCGAAGCTCGCCAGCGTCGGGTTCTGCACGGGGGTGCTCTTCTGGGCCCGCAGGCGGGCGTTTGCCGAGCTGGCCGCCCTGTTCGGCGCGGTGGTGCTGATCTGGCTGACCGTCCGCTGGGGCAGCTACATGCGGGTCTTCGCCGATGTCAGCGCCTCGATGGAGGAACTCGAGCACCACGGCCAGGGGGCCTGGGTCACCCTCGCCGAGGTGCCCGGGAAGTAGCGACGGACGCTCCTGCGCGCGCGGTTTCGGCACGACTGTGCTACGCTCCGCGCGTGAGAGGCTCCAACCCACAGATCGTCCGTCGGCCCGGCCCCGCCCTGGGTTCTGTTCTGGGCCTTATCGGGGTCCTGCTGGTCACCATGCTCTCCGGTTGTTCGGGCCGGGCCCAGCCCGGCGCGGTGGTGACCTCGGCCAATATCCGCAACCGCACGGCCGATGCTGCGGTTGTGGAGTTCGTGATCGAGACGACCAACCCCAACGACATCGAGCTGCCCATGCGCGATGTGGTCTACACGCTCAATGTCAACGGGAAAAGGGTCTTCTCCGGCCGGCGTGACGCCCAGGCGACCATGCCCCGCGGCGGGACGCAGCAGATCATCATCCCCGCCGTCGTGCCGATGCGGGGGGGCGAGGACGGCAAGACGGGTCTTGAGCCGGGTGTCTACACCTATCGCCTCAGCGGGCGTATCTACTACAGCCTGCCGAGCCAGCTTGCTGATGTGCTCTTTGACGCGAAGCTGTCGAGGCCGAGCGTGGGCATCTCGGACAAGGGCGAGATCGATCTGCAGTAGACAGCGGGCACCGGCTGCGTCTGCCGCCGCACGGAAGCGCATGGGCGAGCACGACACACCGCCGACAGTGCCTCGGCAGAAGTGAACCAAGCCAGCAGGGATTTGACCTACACCGCCGGTCGCAGGCTCTTGGCAACACTCGTGCGGTAGGCGACCATGGCCGGGACGATGCCCGCCACGGCTGCGAGGGCGACCGCGCTGACGATCACCAGCAGGATCCACTCCGGCGGATAGATCGGGGTCACGACGATGCCGAGGATGGTGCGGAGGGCCTCGGCGACGGCGAACCCGCCGAGGATGGCCAGCAGCACCCCGCCGATCGCGCCCAGCAGGCCGAGCATCGCCGACTCGGTGAGCACCAGCCCGAAGACTCGCCCGCGGCTGGCGCCCAGCACACGCAGCACCGCGATCTGCCGCTTGCGCTGCTCCATGGAGTTGTAGAGCGCGACCATGATCGAGACGGCGCTCGAGACCATCACCACCACCGCCATAGCGACAAGGATCACGTTGATGTTGCCGACGATCCTGAAGAGCTTGTCGATCTCCTTGGTCGGCTCGGCGACCATGAACCCCTGCTGACGGAGCTGGTAGGCCAGCGGGGCGAGCGCGGCGCTGGCGTTGCTCCCGCGTCGGGCCGCGGCGCGGATGTAGACCCCGGTGACGAGCCGGTCGGCGTCGGTGATCTCGTCCGGCGTGGTGACGGGCGCGTCGGGGTTGTCCCGCAGGCGGCGGTCGTGCGCGTGGACGGTCCACGCGCCCACGAGGTCGGTGAAGACGGTGCGGTCGTGCGTCGAGCCGGTCGGCTCGAGGATGCCCACGATGGTGTACTGGAACTCGTTGTGCACGTGGGCCTCGGCCCCGGCGCGGCCGTGGGTGAGGGCGATGGTCTCGCCGAGGCGCAGCCCGGCCATCTCCGCGGCCTTGGCCCCGAGCACCACCTCGAACGGCTTGTCGAACACACGCCCCTCGGCAAACTGCCACGGCTCGCCGGGGGTGGGGGCAAAGTCGGTGAAGAACGCGGTCTCGGTGGCCATCACGGGCAGGCCGGCGTAGCTGTCGCCCTGCTGGTTGGGGATGGCCATCGCGACGCGGGGGTCGCTCTGGATGCGTTGCAACTCGGCGTGAGAGATGGGTGCCGCGGGGGCGCCGGCGTAGAAGATGCCGTTGAGTACGCTCACCAGCGCGCTGGGCTCTTTGGAGACCAGCAGGTGCATATCGCCCGAGCCGCGCCGGAAGGCCTGCCTGCCCGCGTCCATCATCGCCAGCAGCACCAGCAGCATGCCCACCGCGATAGCGACGGTGAGGGCCGTGGTGACGGTCGAGAACAGGCGGCTGGTCAGGCTGCGGCGGATGATCGTGAAATCGGTGATGGACATCGAGCGTGTCTCCGCGGTCGGTGTGCGGTCGTGGGGGGGCGGTGGTTGTCAGGCGGTGCCGGCCGAGAGTTCGTGCAGGCTCGCCTGGCGTCCGAAGCGTGCGGCCATCGCCGGGTCGTGGCTCACGCAGAGCAGGGCGGCGCCCGTTCTCGGTGCAGGCGGTCTGGATCAGGTCCATCGCGGCCGCGGCGTTGTCGGGGTCGAGGCTCGCGGTCGGTTCGTCGGCGAGCACGAGTGCCGGGCGGCACGCCATCGCGCGCGCGACCGCGACCCGTTGCTGCTGTCCGACCGAGAGTTCGTCGGTCGAGGCGTTGGGTCGCTCGACGCCGAGTGTTTTGAGCAGCGCGAGCGCGCGGTCACGGTGCTCGCCACGGGGGATGTCGCTGAACATCATCGCGAGCATGACGTTCTCGGTGGCCGAGAATCCGGGCAGCAGGTTGAAGGTCTGGAAGATCATGCCGATCGACGAGCCGCGGAACTGGTCGCGCTTGTGCCCGGCGAGGGCGTGGATGTCCTGCCCCGCGACGCGGACGGTGCCGCTGGTGGGCTCCATGAGCCCGGCGATGAGATAGAGCAGCGTGCTCTTGCCGCGGCCGGAGGTGCCGGTCAGCAGCACCTGCTCGCCGGAGCCGACCTCGAGCGCGTCGATATCGATCACGAGCGGATCGCCGTGGGCGTAGCGGAATTGCAGTTTGTCGATGTGCAGGGCGGGCGCGTCGGGCATTACGGCTTCTCCGGTGCGATGTGGCGGGATGGTAGGGGTGCGGATCCGCTCGGCGATGCCCGCGGGCGCCCGGCGTCGTTGTGCGGGTTTCGGACAAGCCTGTAGTATTATGGTGGGTGTGATCCGGCCTCGATCGTCAGGAGTTCAGCATCATGGCCCGGCGGCACGCATTCACGTTGATCGAGTTGCTCGTGGTCATCGCGATCATCGCGCTGCTGATCTCGATCCTGCTGCCGAGCCTGGGCAAGTCGCGCGAGGCGGCGCGGGCCGCGGTCTGCGGCAGCGGTCAGCGGCAGCTCGGCGTGGCGGTCGCGGGCTACAACGGTGATTTCGACGACGACATGCCGCCGATCCAGCACGTTGACCCCGGCGGCCCGAACGGCAACACCGAGACCAACTGGCGGGTCACGCTGTTTGCCTACTACGGCCAGACACCCGAGGCGGTTGATTGTCCGAGCGAGCGGCTGGAGCGGTACGCCGACGGCATATCGGAGTATGACGTCGAGATGTCGGGACGGCGCATGGATGTGGATCCTTCCATGTACGGCAGGGTGCACACCGACGAGCTCTACAACGCGAGCGGCATCGCGGGGGCGATGGTCCACTACTGGGGTCAGGCCGAGGGTCGCGCGGCGATGATCCGCCCGAAGGAGCAGTACACCATCGACCGCGTCCGCGAGCCGCGGTGGAACAACTGGCCCAAGGCGAGTGCTGCGGAGATGCCCAACGAGACGATCGTGTTCGGCGACGGGCACAGCGACTACGACCTGAGCTATCCCGAGGACCGATTCTGGATCTACAAGTGGAGCCCACCGTTCAACGCGCGGTGGGTCGGGCGTGAGGGCTTCGACCGCAATCTGCAGGGCGACGCGGGCGCCCGCCGCCACGGTGACAAGGGCAACTACGCGTTCATTGACGGCAGCGTGCGGCTGCTCGACGCGTCGGATATCCCGTGCACGCTGGACGCCTGCTGGTGGTCGATGGAGATGGACCCGCACGATTGAGTGGGTGACACGGGCACCGGAGGCGCAGGCCACATGGACCGCAGAACGCTTGCAAAGTACATCGCGGTCGGGGTGCTGGTTGTCATTGCAGCACTGGCGGTGTTCCGCACGGTGACGAAGGACATCTCGCCGCGGGGGTGGTATTACGACCTGAGCGAGGGCCGGCTCTACGCGGCCTCGCTATTGCGCATCCCGCCGCTCGAGGGCATCGGCGGTGAGCGCGGCGACGGTGTCAAGGCGGTGGTCATTGCGCCCGAGGGCAAGTGCAGCGACGCCGACGCACGCCGGATCGCCTACCTCCAGACCTTCACCGACGAATACAAGCGTCTAAAGACTGAAGCCCGCGAGACCGGTGCGGCGAACGAGACCGCCGACCGCGGGTTTCAGGCCACGAGCACGCTCGTGAAGCGGGTCGACGACGCCGAATGGGTGGTCGCGAACTCACCCGAGGGCGAGGCGATCATCATGGAGTTCAACACGCTGATGATGAGCCGCGAGGGTGGCGTTCGCTGGCGGCCGTGCATGCCCGAGTGAGACTCGGCCGGCTCAGCAGGGCTGGTCCGACGCCACGCTCACCATCCAGCTCACGCCGAACCGATCGGTCAGCATGCCGAACTTGGGCGACCAGAACGTTTTCTCCAGCGGCATCGTGACCGCGCCGCCGTCGGCGAGGGCGTTGAAGGCCGCGTCGGCCTCGGCCTCGGTCGCGACGGAGACTGACAACGAGAAGCCGGTGTACTCGGTCGCGTCGCCGCACCCGTCCGAGAGCATGATCCGGCTCTCGCCGATCATGATGCTCGCGTGCATGATCTTGTTCTCAAAGCCCGGGGGCACCATGCCCTCGGGCATCGGCTCGGGGCTCTCGCTGAAGCGCATGGCCATCTCGACCGTGGCGCCGAGGGCCTTGGTGTAGAACGCCATGGCCTCTTCGCAGCGACCGCCGAATGTCAGGTACGGTTCGATCTTCGTAGACATGCGAGTCTCCGTTCCCGGTGTGGGGTTCCCGTCGTGTGGTCCCGTTGTGGGGCTATTCAACGACGAACTTCAGTTCGTTCCACAGGGTATCAACCCGCGAGCGAAAGCTGGACATCCGGGCCCGCTCGGGGTCGGCCAGGTCCACGCAGCAGGCCAGCAGCAGGTCTACCAGCCCGTGATAGTCAGAAACCGCGATGTATTCGCGTCCGACCCGGGGCGGCTCGGTGTTGGTGCCGGCCTGCACGGCCGTCAGGTCGGCCATGTTGTGGTAGTTGCCCAGCGGCAGGCAGACGCACGTGGACGAGTGCCCGAACGCGCAGAACACGCTCGCCTCGCACGCGCCGCCGGCCATGAGCTTTCGCTGCCAGCGCCACGTCGGCATCTCGCTCTGTTTCTGGGCCGCGGTGGCTGGGCCGGTGCGCCGGAGACTCTCTCGGCCACCTGCGCGACCGCCGCGGTCATCTCGGGCGTGAAGACCGTGACGCGGTCGCCGACACGCACGATCGGGCCGCCGCCGATCGGTGAGTCGGGGAAGCTGCGGGAGTTCTCGAGGGCGATCAGCCGGGCGCCCGGCTCGATCGTCCCGCTCTTGCACGCGCCGATCGCGCCGATGAAGCCGACCTCTTCGGCGCGGGTCATCAGGAGCCGCACATCGCCCCGGGCCTCGCCCGCGGCCCGCACGCGCCGGAGCTCGTCGATCGCGCCGAGCCGCGGCCGCGAGTGCCGCGAGGTCGTCGCACGCGTGCGTCGCGGCGCACTCGACACCGTCGATCGTGGTGATCTCCGGCTCGGGCAGGTCCCAGCGGGCGATGTCGCCCGGGCGCAGGCTGCCGTCGTCGCGGTCGAGTTCGCAGAGGAAGGTCTTGAACTTCGGGTTCGCACCGTCCACCCGCTCGGCCAGCGTGCCGCGGACGGACAGACCCTCGCGGTCGAAGAGCGCGACGCGCGCTCCCGTGAAGTAGTCGTCCATCACCCCGCCGCGGAAGGCGAGCTCGACGACGCTCGGGCTCACCACGCGGTCGACGACGAAGGCGGGGTGGTCGAGGTGGGCGGTGAGGTAGAGCGGGTCGTCTGTCGCGGGCTCGTCGGCGAAGCGGACCGTCAGGTTGCCGTGCTCGTCGCCCGACATCGTCAGTTCGGGTCGCTCGGCGAGCCAGGTTTCGATCCAGGCGACCACGCGGTGCTCGCGTCCGGTCGCGGTGGGGATGGCGGTGAGCGCCAGCAGCCAGTCCAGGTGCGTGGCGCGGCTCGAGTCGGAAACGGCGGGTGTGCTCATGCCCGATGGTAGCGTGGCGTCCGGTAAGCGCCGGGCGGTGTCAAGATGGCCGGTCTGTGCCGCGGGAGAGTTGGCCGGGCCCGGGCGGAACGCTAGCCACGCGGGTTGTCGTCGTCGCGACGCCGCCGCGAGCCGATAGAGGCCCCGGGAGGGTCCGCGGCATGCTTCGAGTGGAATTGGCCGACGCCAGGCCGGGCATGGAACTCGCCTTGCCGATCACGCACCCGGCCAACCCGGAGACGGTGCTCCTGCGCTCCGGCTTCACGCTCGATCACAAGACGATCTCCCGCCTCTCCGAGCTCCGCGCCAAGGAGATCTGGATCACCTATCCCGGCATGGACTTCGTCTCGAGGCAGATCTGCCCCCGCATTCTCAGCGCGGGCCGGCGGCTCAGCGGCTCGATCAGCAAGGCGCTCGAGGAGATCGTGCCCGAGGGCAAGGCCGAGCTGGACTACGCACCCTTCCGCCGGGCGATCGGGAACCTGCTCGAGAGGCTCATCGATTCGCCCCGAGCCGCGACACTCATCGTCGACCTGGCCAGTTCGCAGATCCCCCTGGCCCGCTCGGCCGGCAACGGCTCGTTCCTGGCGCTCCTGATCGGTCTGAAGCTCGAGACCTATCTGATGCTCTCGAGGTCGAGGGTCGGGCTGCTCTCTCGCGATGTCTCCAACCTCGGCATGGGCGCGCTGCTCCGCGACATCGGCCTCACGCGGCTCGAGCCGGGCGAGCGGTGGCGATGGCGGGCCGCCGACGACTCGGTCGATCCGACTTGGCGCGAGCACGTCCAGCCGCGGGTACGACATGCTCCGCGGCGGTGTCGGGCCCTCGGCCGCGGCCGCGGTGCTGCACCACCATCAACGGTTCGACGGATCGGGCTTCCCTCACCGGGAGACGTTCCACGGCGACCCGCAGCCGGTCAACGGCACCGACATCCACATCTTTGCGCGCATCGTCGCGGTCGCGGACGTGTTCGACCGGCTCCGTCACCCCGCCCCGACCGCGCCCGGCGCCGAAGAGCCCGACCCGGTGCCGGTGGTCCGCGTGCTCCGCCAGATGCTGCGCACCGAGATGGCCGGGTGGTTCGACCCGATCATCCTCCACGCGCTGGTCCACGCGGTGCCCGCCTTCCCGCCGGGCAGTGTCGTCACCCTGAACGACGGCCGGCGGGCGGTGGTGGTCTCGTGGGACCCGCTCAACCCCTGCCGGCCCACCGTCGCGCTTGCTGCCGCGGCTGGCGATGGACCCCAGCCGGTTCGACGAGCCGGGCGAACAGGTCGATCTCCGCACCGCACGCGGCGTGCACATCGCCGAGGCCGAGGGCCAGCAGGTCGGCGATGACCTGTTCGAGCCCGAATCACCCTCGGAGTTCGACATCCACAGGGCGCAGTCCGCCATGATCGCTGTCCCGATCGAGCGCCAGGCTGGCTGAGGCGCGCGCGCACGGACGGGCCGGTCCCGAGGCTCGATCCGGTGCGGCCGACTACGCTTTCTCCCGAAACCCCCGGGAGAGCCGCCATGCCCACCGCCATCGCCCACCCGTTCGACGCCCGCACTGACGCGACCCTCCGGTCGCTCGACGCCGGCGGGCAGTACAAGCATCTGCAGACCATCCTCTCGCCGATGGACGCCGAGATCCGCATGCGGACGGCCGCCGGCAAAGAGGTCGATGCGCTCTGCTTCTGTTCCAACAACTACCTCGGCCTGGCCAACCACCCCGAGGTCGTCGAGGCGGGGATCGAGGGCCTCCGGAAGTTCGGCGCGGGCACGGCGAGTGTCCGGTTCATCTGCGGCACGTTCGCCCCGCACGAGCAGCTCGAGGCCACGATCGCCGAGTACATGGGCACCGAGAGCAGCTACACATTCGTCAGCTGCTGGAACGCGACCGAGGCGCTCTTCCCCACGTTCTGCGAGGCCGGCGACATCGTCATCTCCGACGAGCTCAACCACGCCTGCATCATCGATTCCATCCGCCTCACGCCGGTGATCAAGAAGGGCGTCTTCAAGGGCGTCTACAAGCACTCCGACCTCGACCACCTCGAGACCCGGCTGAAGGAGGCCCAGGCCAACCCCGACATCACCGGCCAGGTCTGGATCGTCACCGACGGCGTCTTCAGCATGGAGGGCGACATCGCCGACCTGCCCGGCCTGCGCGCGCTGTGCGACAAGTACGACGCCAAGCTCGTGGTGGACGACTCCCACGCCCACGGCGTGATGGGCACGACCGGCCGCGGCACGCACGAGCACTACGGCATGCTCCCCGGTGGCAGCCACGGCACGGTTGACTACTTCACGGGCACACTCGGCAAGGGGCTCGGCGGCGGCGCGGGCGGCTTCATCGCCGGCCCCAAGCGCGGCACCGAGCTCGTCATCCAGCGCGGCCGCCCCACGCTCTTTAGCAACGCCCTGCCCGTCACGGTCGCGTGCAGCGCCAACAAGGCCATCGAGATCGTCATGCGCGAGCCCGAGCGCGTGCAGAAGCTCCGCGACAACGTGGCCTACGCCCGCAAACAGATCGGCGAGGCCGGGTTCGAGGTGCTCGAGTCGCCCACCGCCATCTGCCCGATCATCGTCGGCGACACGGCCAAGGCGATCAGTATGAGCCAGCGGCTGCTGGAGCTCGGCGTGTTCGTGATCGGCTTCGGCTACCCGGTGGTGCCGGAGGGGACGGCCCGGCTGCGGATCCAGATGTCGGCCGCGCACACGACCCAGCACATCGACACGCTGGTTGATGCGCTCAAGAAGCTCTGAGCAAGGCATGGACTTCTTCCGCCGACTTTTCGGCAACCGGGACCGACACGAAGCGCGCGCGCCCAGTGAGCAGTGCCCGACCACCGCCGACGCCATCGCCCGCCTGCTCGAACACCACGCCCGTGAGCCCGACACTTGGCTCACCCTCATCGGCGAGTCCCGAGTCGGCACCGAGGTCACCATCCAGATCGCCGACGACTCGATCAACTTCCTCACCACCGAGGTCGATCTGCCAGCGTTCCTCGAGTCGCTCGGCCTGACGGCGCTGGCCACCACCGCCGGCGCGAGCGATCGCGACCGGGTCGAACGCGAACACGACCGGTCGCTCTGGGCCCTCGACGGCGCGACACCCGACGAGCTGGTCGTCGTGGTCGATGCGGCTCTTCGCCCAGCACTTCGGCCTCGGCGCCGACTACCGGCTAACCGGCTGGCTCGAGCGGTAGCCGAGGCCCGGGCATCCCGGGGGATGCGTTGCGCGTCACACCTTCAACAAGAACAAGGCCCCGGGCGTGTGCCCGGGGCCTTGTCGAATTCTGCAAGAATCGGCCCGACTACTCCAGTGCCGCGGCACCCGAGATGATCTCGGTCAGCTCCGTCGTGATCTGCGCCTGGCGGGCACGGTTAAACGTGCGGGTGAGCTGCTTGCCCATCTTCCCGGCGTTGTCGGTCGCGGCCTTCATCGCCACCATCCGCGCCACGTGCTCGCTGACCACCGCGTCGTTGAACGCCTGGAACAGCACCGCCTTGATCGCGGCCGGCAGGATCTCGTCGAGCAGTTCGGGCCCCGCGGGGCTGAACTCGTAGATCGGCTTGGCACCGCTGTCGGTCTGTCCCTCGGCCGCTTTGGGCGTCTGGAAGGGCAGCAGCTGCATGACCTCCGGCACCTGCTTGCCCGCGGAGACAAACCGCATGTACACCACGTTCACGCGGTTGATCTCGCCCGCGATGAAGCGGTCGATGAAGTCCTGCGCGAGCCGGTCCACGTCGTCGTACGCCGGCTTGTCGCCGAACTGCGAGTGGTGGCGGGTCACGTCGATGCCGTTGAACTTGTAGAAGCCCACGCCCTTCTTGCCGACGACCTCGACGAAGCCCTCGCGGGCGCCCTCGCTGTGGCGGAAATGCTGCATCGAGGAGCGGAGCACCGACCCGTTGAACGGGCCGCAGAGCCCGCGGTCGCTGGTCAGGACGAGCGTCAGGGCCTTGCCCTCGCCGCCCGACTGCAGCAGCGGGTGGCTCAGCTCATCGCCCGCGGTGGCGGCGAGTTCGCCGACCAGCTCGAACAGGGCGGTCGAGTACGGCTTGCCCGCGGTCGACCGCTGCAGAGCCTGGCTGAACTTGGCCGTGGCGATCATCTGCATCGTGCGGGTGATCCGCTTGATGTTGCCGACCGCCTTGATGCGCTTCTTGATTTCGCGAGTCTTGCCCATGGGTCGGGATGGTAGGCCGCGGCGGGTTCAGAGTCAGCCCGCCAGCCCGCCCCCGGCACCCCCGCCCAAGGGCCGAACCAGCCCCGGCACCTCGCCGAAGGTCGGCGGGTGCTCCAGGTCCACCGGCAGGTAGACCCCCCGCTCGTGGTCGCTGGCCAGCACCACCGCACACGGCGGGACCACGAGGCACCCGTTGTCGGCCTTCTCGTGCCCCAGGATGAAGAGGTTCACCCCCCAGCGCTCGACGAGGTCCTCGAGCTGCTCGGCGTCATAGCCACGCCCCCAGACCATCAGGTGGGCCGATCCCATCCGCGGGGCGTAGTCGTCGTCGGTCAGGTCGCGTTTGAGAATCGTGGTGTCGAAGCGGCCCATCTGCCCGGGAGCGGGCAGCGAGTGGGCACACAGGATGTCCCCACTCGGGGTGACGCACCGCAGCGCCAGCGGCATCGCCCGGATGAACTCCCCCAGAGCCTCGGCCACCCGCTCCCAGTCGTCCCCGAACACGTAGCCCAGCCCGTCGTTGAACGCCTCGACACACCGCACCCCGTCCTTGACGATCCCCGCCCCGACGATCTGGGACAACTCGTGGTTGGCCAGCAGCAAGTGGACGCGCTCCGGGGCCTCCACCTTGGCCTCGGCGATCCGGGCCAGAGCCCGGTAGGAGAGGTCCAGCCCGTTGAGCAGCTTGTCGGAGTGGATCACCTCGTGGAAAGTGACGTGCACCGGTGCCGCGTCGTCTGCCGTAGAGCCCCCCGCGCCAGCGGGGGGACCCGAGCCCGGGTCTCCTGCGAGGTCGCTGAGTTCGAGCAGCCGGCGGAGGTGGAACGGGTTGTCGTGCAGGTCGCCGGTGGCGATGAGCGTGCCAGGCCCCCGGATGACGTCGATGGACCCCTCGCGGCAGGCCGCGTCGCGGCTGGCGGCCGCGGCTGCGTGGAAGAGGTCGATCACCTCCTCGGCGTTCTGGACGTTTACGCCGGGCATGGCAGGCTCATTCCGGCTCGTCCGAGATCCGCGGCGCGCCGTGCTGCGACGACTCACCCTTGGCCCGGACGATCCCGAGAATGAGATTGAGCCGGTCGGTCACCTCGCGCATGCTGTGCGGCCGCTTGTCGGGGTCAACCTCGACGCAGTGCATCACCAGCTCGTCCAACTTGGCCGGCACCCGCGGGTTGAGCTCGCGCGTGGGCTTGGGCTTGGCGATCAGGTTGTCGTCGAGCGAACCGACCAGCGAGTCGCCCTTGGCCAGCGCCGTCGGCACGTGCTGGCGGGTGAGCACCCAGTACATGGTCGCGCCGAAGTTGTAGATGTCGGTCTTGGGCGTGATCGGGCGGCGGTGGACCTGCTCGGGGGCGATGTAGTCCGGCGTGCCCTGGATCCGCGGCTTGACCGTCCCGTGGGAGCAGCTCTGCCCGAGGTCGATCACCTTCACCCCGCCACCCTCGGTGATGACGATGTTGTTGGGCTTCATGTCCGCGTGGATGTAGCCCGCCTCGTGCATCGCCGCGAGGGCGTCGGCGGTCTGCTCGAAGATCTCCACCGCTGACTCGAACGTCGCCGGCGGGTGCTTCTCGAGGCTGATGCCGTCGACGAATTCCATCACCAAGAACAGCTCCTTGACGGCCAGGAACGAGCCTTTCTTGATGACTTTCTTGATCTTGCGGAGCCCGGGGTGATCGACCGCCTTGGCGACCTTGGCCTCCTGCTCGGCCTGGTCGAGGAACCGCTGGTCCTTGTCGGTGTGCTTCTCGACCTGCTTGAGAGCCCAGATCTGGTTGGTCTTCTGGTCTTGGACGAGGTAGATCACCGAGGCCGCACCACGCCCGACCTCGGACATGACCCGGAAGCCCTCGACAACATCGCCCTTCTTCTTGATCGGCACGATGTTCCCCGTCTCACTCGCTGCGGGCGAACACCGCGTCCGTCCGCCTCAGTCCTTGGGCACCCAAACCGTCGTCCTCAAACCGGAGTCACCGGGCCGCACAGTCGATCGAGCCACCAACACGCCGTGCCTCGATCAAGCCTCCCGGGGCGTCAGAACGATCTACAACCGCCAGATCACTGGATCTCGCGTGCGGGCATGGTAGCCCGGAAGCCCGCCCGCCGCGCGCGGCGATGCTCCCGGAAGCGCTCCGGAAGGGTCGGTGTCGCGGCATGGTGGAGGGGGATCGGCGACCGGATCAGCGCCAGCTGTCGATCTGCTCGCGGACGGAGGCCGCGGGGAAGTATCGGCCGGGCCCGGCGACGGGCGCGACATCGCTGTGCAGCACGATCCGCTCGGGCGGGATCTGATACTCACGGGCGAGGGCCGAGACCAGATCGAGCAGGCGGGTCATCTGCGTCTGGCTGAATCCCCGGCGTGTGCCGTCGCCGACCAGGGCAATCCCGATCGCGTGGCGGTTGTACCAGTCGCCGTCGGGGCCCGCGGTGTGGGCACCGGGGGACTGCTCGAGCCAGCGCTCGCCGACGTGGATCTCCCCGTCGCTCATGCCCTGGCCGTTGCCGATGACGAAGTCGTACCCGAGGCCCTTGAGCCCCATCGCCTTGTGCTCGGCGTTGATCGAGGCCGGGGTGCCGAAGGGGGCGCCGGTGTGGTCGATCACAATCGCGAGCCACTGGCCGTCAGCCGCGGGGACGCGGGTCCGGAAGACCGCCTCGATCGAAGCGCTCGGCTGGGTGGCGACCATCGCGGGCAGCGCGAGACCGTCGAGCCGTGTCGGCGAGCCGCGGTCGAGCGCCATCAGCAGCGCGGTCACGGCGGTCATCGACCCGACCAGCGACGCCCACACAACCTTGGCGCGGAACCCCATCTGGCGGGTCCGTCCGTTCCTGGTTGTGCCGGTTGCCTTGGCCATGAAAGTCGCGTCCTTGACTGATCCCCCCAACAATACCAATCGATCGGGCGTCACCCCCGTCTTTCTTGCCAAAACGCGGGCGTTTCGTGAGATAGTCGCGCGATGGTTGCCGCGTCACGGGTTTGTTCGCGTGCGGCTTGGTCCGAGACTCAATCCGGCAACAGCAGCCTGCCGCGAAGATTCGGCTTGCGCCTGCCGAACTCGTCTTCCACATATTGCGGTGCGAACCGACCCCGCACCAAGTCGTAGCGGCTGTACTGGCTCCGCGGCTCGTTGGGCGACAGGAGCGGATCGACGCACCCGGTCAGCACGGTCGTCCCGGCCGCAACACACAGCCCGACCATCGCGCACCGAAGGGTGCGGGTCAGAGCGCTTCGCGTTGCCATCCTTCCACCGTGCATGCAGACCTACCTCCGAGAACTCCATCGTATCGCGCCGCGCTCGCACACGCCCCGGGGCGCTGTTCTCGCGTCCCGGGAGGCGCCGGCGCTCAGCCCGATTCCGAAACGATGCGGCCCCGCGCATCCAGCGCCGCCGCTCGCTGTCCTATCAACTGCCGAACACCCTCGTACGCCACCGCGCAGACCGCTGTCGCCAGGTTGAGCGACCGCTCGCTCGGCACCATCGGCAATGTCACAAGCCTGTCGGCGAACCGCTCCAGCACCTCCGCCGGGAGCCCGCGGGTCTCCTTGCCGAACAGAAGGTGGTCGCCGGGGGCAAAGTCCGCCTCCCAGACAGGCCGCGTGGCCTTGGTCGAGAGCACCCACAGGCGCGCGTCGCGGTGGGTGTCGAGATACCGCTCGAGCGAGTCGTGCTCGCGGACGTCCAGCCGCGGCCAGTAGTCGAGCCCCGCCCGGCGGCAGGCCTTCTCGTCCAGATCAAACCCGAGCGGGTGGATCAGGTGCAGCGCGCAGTCGAGCGCCACGCAGGTGCGCCCGATGTTGCCGGTGTTGTTGGGGATCTCCGGCTCGTGGAGGACCACGTGCAGGAGCGGGCTCATCCGCCCCGCGCCCGGATGAAGGCCTGCTCGGCCGCGCGGCGTGCCTGCACGCCGGGGTCGATGTCGATCACCCGATCCAACGCCGCGCGGAACGCGGGGTCGGCGACGGCACCATCCCATCGGCTGATGGAGTCGGAGCTGGTCACGATCGCGCCGTAGTCCTCGTTGTTGCCGCGGCTGCGGTCGAGCGAGATGAGGTTGCCACCGAGGTCGGCGATCATCGGGTGCGTCAGGCCGTGTGAGGCACGGAACTGCTGCATCCGGCGGACGAACACCTCGGGATCGATCTGCTCTTGGTTGCGGCTGTTGCGGTCGGCCGAGCGGATACCGGTGCAGATTCCCACCAGCACGACGTCGCGCCCGAGTTGGGTCTGCAGCCGCTCCATCTGCCGCGCGATCTCTGCCGAGCGCGGATCGTCCAGCTCCCAGGCGTAGTACACGACGGCACGGCCGTCGGTCTTCGGCTTCGCGCCGGAGATCCAGCCGCTCTCGGGCACCGGGAACGCCCGCGGCCCGCTGTCGTTGTTGTTGCGGCTGTTGTCGTCCTCCTTGGGCTTCGGCCACGGGGCACGGGCGTAGGTGTCAGGCGGCGGTGCGAGGAACGGCACCTCCGGGAGCGAACGGAGGTCCAACCCGCTCTGGATCGTCCGCGGCTTGCGCAGCGCCGCGTCGGCCTTGGCGGCTTCTGCCGCGAGACGGTCGCTCAGCGAGGCCGCTGCCGAGACATCTTCTGCAAGGAGCTGCTTCACAGCACCCTGCACCGACTCGGTGCGGATATCGGCGTACCGCAACTGGCCGGCACGGTCGATGATGTAGAAGTCCGGGTCCTGATCCGCGTAAATCGCCTCGCGGAACTTCCCGGCCGAGTCATGGGCGCTCAGGAAATCAGCCCGACGCTGCGTGAGCATCTGCTCGGCCTTGTCCCACCCCTGCTCGTGATGCACGCCCACGATCACCAGCCCGTCGGCCTCGTGCTTGGTCTTGAGGCTCTGCAGCATCGGGATCACACGGGTCGAGGCCTGGTTCCAGGTGGCCCACGTCGCGATCACCACGACCTTGCCCTCGGTCGCCGCGGCGTCGAGCGCATCGCCGTTGGTCCACGAGTCGAGCATCGACCACAAGGTCGAGTCGAACGGCTGCAACTCCATCTCGCTGAGGGTCGTCGCCCGCGCGCCGGTGGCCTCGCGGAGGATCGTGGCGTCCTGCTGCGCAGCCGCGTGGCCGGCAACCGCGAGCAAGGCGGCGAGCGTGAGGGTCGGGAAGCGTCGGGACATCGGGGCTCTCCTGCGTGAGCGGGGGATCAAGGCTGAGACACGCGTGCCGCACAACCGCCCGGCCGGGAAGGCCGCCGGCGCATCACGCGCACACACCACTCTATACGACGCCGGACAGGGGGTGTCGGTTCCGCACCGGCCCGGGGGCGGGCCGATCCGGGTCAGCCCGGGCACAAGTGCGAGAGCCGCCACCGCCAGCGAGGTCGCGACGTTCAGCGAGTCGGCCCCCGGTGCCATGGGTATCCGCACCCGCCGCGACGCCGCAGCCAGAGTCGCCTCCGCCAGCCCCGGCCCCTCCGCCCCGAGCACCAGTGCGAGCCTGGTGTTCGGTGTGTGTTTGAACTCGCGGATATCCTCGGCCGCCGCGTCCGGCGTGAGTGCGATCGTCTCAAACCCCGCCTCGCGGACCGCGCCGAGGCCCGGGTCCCAGGGTTCGAGCCGGGCGAAGGGCACCCGCAGGGCGTGCCCCATCGAGACCCGCAGGCTTTTGCGGTAGAGCGGGTCGCAGCACGCCGGGCTCAGCACCACCCCCGCCCTCTCCTTAGCCCCCGCGAGGCACGCCACATTGCGGAACACCGCGCCCACGTTGTCGTGGTTGGCCAGGTCCTCGCAGAGCACCAGCAGCCGGGCCCGCCCGAGCAGATCGGTCGCGGTGGGGGGGGTCCCGGCGTTGCCCGACCGCCAGCACCCCGCGGTGCAGGTCAAAGCCGACAATCCGCTCGACCACCCTCCGCTCGGCGACGAGGATGGGCGTCTCCCGCGGCAGGCGTTCCAGATCGGTCCGCATCGTCTCCAGCCGCCGCGGCGTGCAGAGCACCGAGACCACCGAGTGCTCGCTCTCGATGAGCGTCCGGACCACCAACTCCCCCTCGGCCATAAAGAGCCCCTCGGCCCCGGCACCCTCCAGACCCGTCCCGCCGCACTGCTGCGCGCGCAGCCACGCGTCCTTCTGGTCCCGATAGGGCACGAGCAGGTCGGCAAACTCGGCCGAGTCGAGGTCGGTCACCTCGATCGTGTTCAGGCCCGGGTGTCGGTGTGCCGAAGTCATGGCGCATCACACTACACTCCCGCCGCGGCCCGACGGTGCGTCCGGCGGCCGATCTCGACGGACGGAATCGCGAGGCACTGGAGACAGCATGGAATGGTGGCACGCGGTGGTGCTCGGCCTCGTCGAGGGGATCACCGAATATCTCCCGATCAGCTCGACAGGTCACCTGATCCTCGCCTCCGCCCTGATGGGCCTCGACGAGACCCCCGAGATGAAGAGCGCGGTTGACGCGTTCAACATCGTCATCCAGGGCGGGGCGATCCTCGCGGTGCTCGGGCTCTACCGGCAGCGCGTGCGGCAGATCATCCTGGGCGGCCTGGGCATCCTCAAGATCGGGCCGGGCGATGCCGCGGGGCTGCGCCTCGGCATCAACCTCTTCATCGCCTTCCTGCCCGCAGCCATCCTCGGCGTCATGCTCGACGACATCATCGAGGCCAGGCTCTTCTCCACAGGCCCGGTGCTCGCGGCTCTCGCGCTGGGCGGGGTCTACATGATCGCCCTCGACCGCTGGCGCGCGCGCAAGAAGAAAACAGGCCACGCCGAAGACGTGCAGCACGAGATCGACGAGGTCACCCCCGCCAAGGCCCTCTTCATCGGCTTCCTGCAGTGCATCGCCATGTGGCCGGGCACGAGCCGGTCGATGATGACCATCACCGGGGGCGTGCTCGTCGGACTCAAGCCGCGGGCCGCGGCCGAGTTCAGCTTCCTGCTCGGCCTCCCCACGCTCGGCGGGGCGTGCGTCTACAAGCTCGCCAAGAACCTCAAGGAATCGCACGAGGCCGGCACGCCCAATCTCTTCGAGGTCATCGGCGGCTCGGCGGTCGCCATCGGCATCGTCGTCGCGACCGTCTCCGCGGCCTTCGCCGTCAAGTGGCTCGTCGGCTTCCTCAACAAGCACGGGCTGTCGCCCTTCGGCTGGTACAGGCTGGTGCTCTGCGCAGTGCTCGGCGGCATGATCCTCGCCGGATTGGTACGGATCGATCCGCCCGAAGCAGACGCCCCCACCGCGGCCGGTGCCGCCACGCCCGACACGCTCACGATCGGAACGCCAGAGCAATGAAGACCTCCTTCCCCAAAGACAAGATCAAGGCCGTGCTGCTCGAGGGCGTGCACGAGGCCGGGGCCACCATGCTCGCCGACCAGGGCTTCCAGGTCGAGCGCGTCGCGGGCTCGCCTCCCGCCGAAGAACTCGCGACCCTGCTCGCCGACGCCCACCTCGTCGGCCTGCGGTCCAAGACACAACTGCGCGCGCCGCAACTCGTCGGGGCCTCGCGACTGCTCGCGGTGGGCTGCTTCTGCATCGGCACCGACCAGGTCGAGCTCGACGCGGCCAGACGCGCGGGCGTGCCCGTCTTCAACTCTCCATTCGGCAACACCCGTTCGGTCGCCGAGCTGACCGTCGCCGAGATCGTGCTGCTCTGCCGTCGAGTGTTCGAGAAGAGCACGATGATGCACGCCGGCGTGTGGGACAAGTCGGCCCTCGGTGCCCGCGAGGTCCGCGGGCGCACCATCGGCATCATCGGCTACGGCCACATCGGCTCGCAGGTGTCCGTGCTCGCCGAGGCCCTCGGCATGCGCGTGCTCTTCCACGACGTGGTGCCCAAGCTGGCGCTCGGCAACGCCCAGCAGGCCGAGTCGCTCGACGCCATGCTCGAGGCGGCCGACATCGTGACGATCCACGTCCCGGCCGACGCGTCCACCGAACGCCTGCTCGGCGAGGCCGAGATCGCCCGCATGCCGCGGGGGGCCATCCTGGTCAACAACGCGAGGGGCAGGGTCGTCGATCTCGCGGCGGTCAAGGCGGCGATCGAGTCGGGCCACCTCGCGGGCGGCGCGTTCGACGTCTTCCCGCAGGAGCCGCGGGGCAGGGGCGAGCCCTTCGAGAGCGAGCTGCGGGGCCTGTCGAACGTGATCCTGACCCCCCACATCGGCGGCAGCACGCTCGAAGCGCAGGAAGCCATCGCCCGCGATGTCGCCACCAAGCTGATCAAGTTCGTCAACATCGGTTCGACGACCGGCGCGGTCAACCTGCCGCAGGTCGAGCTGCCGATGCAGACCGGCGCTGGCGAGCTGGCGCGGCCGCACCGCGTGCTGCACTTCCACCAGAACGTGCCGGGGGTGCTGAGCAAGATCAACTCGGCACTCGGCGCCGAGGGTGTCAACGTGCGGTCGCAGTCGCTGCAGACCGACGGCGACATCGGCTACGTCGTGCTCGATGTGGACCCCAGCGCGTCCGAGGCCGCGCTGGACAGCCTGCACAGCATCGAAGAGACGATCCGGACCCGCGTGCTCTGGTAGCCGCGGCGCGTTCGGCGAGCCTTACGCGGCGTCCAGCAGGATCTTGAGCGTCCCCGGCTCCCGCGCGGCAACCAGCGCCTGCGGCCCGTCGTCAAACCGGAGCCGCCGCGCGATGAGGCTCAGCACGTCCACGCGTTCGGCCGCGAGCTCGGCGACGGCCTCGCCGATCGCGCATCCCCGCGAACCGAACACCTGCAGCTCATCGCGGATGATCGACGCCGGCGAGATCGTGGCGGTCTCCCGCGGCGTGCGCATCAGCACAACCGAGCCACGCGGGCGCACCAGCGAGATCGCAAGATCAACCGATTCGTCCGTGCCCGTGCAGTCGAAGACCACGTCCTGGTCCTGCCGCCGCCCGACCTCGTGCTGGGCGCGGTGCTTGACGCCCCACTTGGTGCACAGCTCGAGGTTGGCCGCGTTGGTGCCGAGCAGGCGGACCGAGGCGTTGCGCTTGGCCATCACCTGCGCCGCCAAGAGCCCGATCGGCCCGTCGCCGAGGATGCTGACATAGGTCTTGCCCTCGAGCCGGAGCATCCGCGCGGCGTGCAGCACGCGTCCGAGCGAGCTGGCGAAGACCGCCCTCTCGTCGTCGAGCGCATCGGGCACGGGCACGAGGCTCGATGCGGGGATGGTGAACCGCTGGGCGAAGCACCCGTCGCGTCGGTCGAGGCCGAGTGTGGTCGCGTTCGGACAGTGCAGGCTGAGCCCGGCCCGGCAGCGGCTCGCACGTGCCGCACGGCGCGTGCGACGAGCCCACGACACGGGCCCCGGCGAGCCGCTTGGCCAGCGGGTGGTCGGCGGGCAGGTTGAGCTGTTCGACGACGCCGACGAACTCGTGCCCCAGCACCCCCGAGAACGCGCCCGGCCGCGACTGTCGCGTCGTCGGCGTCGATCGCCAGGCGCGTGGGCGCCACCAGCGCCTCGCCGGCGGCGGGGGCGGGGTCGGGCGCGTTGGTGTCGAGGACGGTGGTGCCGTTGGTCGAGCGGATCGCCTTCACGCGTGGACTCCTGCAGCGCGCAGCCATCGCCGGGTGCGAGGCTTGCTACCGGGGTCATCGGTCGGATCGGGGGGCCGGTCGAGCCGGGCCCGGGAGACCGGGCATCATATTCCCGGACGCCCGCCGCTCAGCCGGGCGAGCCGTCGTCGCGGCGAGAGACCTCCGGCGGGAAGCCGGCGGGCGTGCTGGCCGTCTCGTTGGGCGGCGCGGGCACGAACGGGATGTACTCCCAGAAGAACTTGTCCCGGCTGAAGGCGGGGTAGACGTAGGCCGTGCGTCCGGCGAACGGGGTCTCGGTCTGGTCGTACCACGCGAACCACGCCTTGCGGTCGAGGCCGAAGTCCTGACCGGTGAGCGTGATCAGCGACGCACGGGCCGCCTCGTTGACCGAGAGAAAGCGGTCGTCCAGCGCACTGATCAGCGGCACGATCACGCGGGGCTCGGCGTACTGCCCGAGGGCGTTGGCCGCCTCGGCGCGGACGATCGGCTCAGACTCGCCGGGCAGACCCGCGCTGCCCGGGCTCGTGCCCGTCGGCGAGGTGGGCAGGACCGGCATCCGCGAGTGGACGATGAGCGCGTCCACGGCCTCGGGGTTGTGGACGCGCTGCAGCGTGCGCGCCGCCTCCAGACGAACCCGCGTGTTCTCGTCGTCGAGCAAATCGATGATGACGGGGACGTCCTCCGGCTGGCCGTGCAGGGCCAGGCCCCGGAGGGCCGCCGCACGCACGTTGGGGTCGGTGTCGCCGGTCCGGTCGAGATAGAGCGCGCGGTAGGGCGGCTCACCCCCGAAATAGCCGTTGGCCAGCAGCATGGTGCCCTTGGCCCGCGCGTCCGCGTCCCACGGGTCGATCGCCATGTTCGCCGCCTCGATCGGGCTGGTCGGCTGGGCGAGCTGGAGCAGGCTGGTCGCCCCGCGCATCGACTCGCGCGATTCGCAGCCGAGCCCCGCCACGCCCACGAGGGCGACGAGCGACAGGGTCCAGGTTGCGGATCGGTGGTGCGGCATCGGTGGTGAGTCTACGAGATGCTGGCGGATCGGACGGGCGACCCGCCGTACCCCTTCCGGAGAGCCAGTGGCGGCTCGAGCAGTTCGCGGGCGACGATGAACCTCCGCCAGTCCTCGGGCGACATCTGCTTGCCGAGCAGCTTGACGGGAGCGGCAGCCGCGGGCGGGGCCTCCGTCGCGGGGTGGAGGATGTGCTGGTCGATTGCGAGCTCGTGGATCGAGCTGGGCCCGAGGGTGTTGGTGGGTGGTTTGGTCTGGCTGAGGGGGCGGGTCCGCGCCGCCTGCACCTCGGGCCGCGGACGCCGCGGGGCCTTGGCGGTGGGCCTCGGGGCTTGTCCGGCCTGCGGACGGTTGGCCGGGCGGCCGGGCTTCTGAGGCAGCGGCTCGCCGGACTGCGCGGTCTGGCCCGCGGCCTGCTGCTGGGCGGCCCGCTGGCGCCGCCGCAGCTCTTCGAGCTGTTGCTGGCGCTTGCGGGCGAGCTCCTGCATGCGCTGGGTGGCGTTCCGGGCGGTCGCGGAGGAGCCGGCCGAACCCGCCGGGGCCGGCCGCGCGCGCGTTCCCGGCGCGGGCCGGTCTGGTGGCCTGCGAGCTGAGGGTCTGCACCTCGGTGGTGCTCCGGCCGGTGCGGAGCGCCTCCAGCTCGCGGGCCTCGATGTCCTTCTGTCGCTGCCGGGCCTTCTGCTTCTTGTCGATGGCCTGCAGCGCACGGCCCAGCACGGGGCCGCCGACGGCGAGGAGGATGATGAGGATCTGGATCCAGTTGCCCATACGAGTTCATCCTATCGGCCGGGCGGAGCCCCAGCGGGCACACAAGCGCGCTGAGGCCGCTGGCGGGGTCGGTCACCCTGGCAAAGTCGATCTGGTAGACCCGGGAGAGCGTCTCCGGGCTGAGGGCCCCGTCGGCGGGCCCGTTGGCCGCCACCCTGCCCCGGGAATCGAGCAGCAGCACCCGGTCCGCACCCCGGAGGGCTGCGGTGAGGTCGTGCAGGACCACCACCACCACAGACCCGTGGGAAGCCTGGGTTCTCAGGTGGATCATCGCCTCCGCAGCGTGCCTGGGGTCCATGCCGCTGGTGGGCTCGTCGGCCAGAAGGGCCGGGGGCGGGGCGTCGGCCGCTGCTCGCGAGGCCCGGGCAGTGTCAAGCTGGGCAAAGGCCCGGGCGAGCACGGCCCGCTGCTGCTGCCCGTGGCTGAGTTCGGCGAAGGGCTCATCGGCGCGGTCCGCGAGATCGAGAGCGTCGAGGGCGAGTCGTGCTGCGGCCCGGGAGGCCGGTCCCGCGGCGCGGGGGCCGCACCCGAGGGCGACGACATCGGCGACGGAGAAGCCCAGGGCGGCCGACGGCCGCTGGGGGACGTAGGCCAGGGTTCTGGCGCGTTGGGGCTCGGGGAGGGTGTGGACCGGGGTGTCTCCCAGTGTGACCGAGCCGCGGGAGGGCTTCAGGAGGCCGAGCAGGCACCGGAGGAGCGTGGACTTGCCCGCCCCGTTCGGGCCGAGGATGGCGGTGACCAGCCCGGGCTCGAAGGTGGCCGAGAGGTCCTCAAAGACCCAGGAGCCGGGTCTGTAGGCGAATCCGAGGTTGTTCGCGTGGAGGGCCATCGTCAGGGCGATGCTACGCGCCCCTACACTGCCCGCTGCGAATGCGGAGGTGCTGCGATGGGTGGTTCAGGGACGGTAGCGGTGACGGGTGCGACGGGGTTTGTCGGTCGGCACGCCGTGCGCGAGTTGCTGGCGAGGGGCTACCGGGTCCGGGCGTTGGTGCGCGATCTGGGCAGGGGCACGGAGGTGCTCGGGTCTCACGAGACGCTCGATCTGGTGCGGGGCGACATGTTCGACGACGACTCGCTCGCCGAGTTGGTCTCGGGTTGCGTCGCGGCGGTCAACACAGTCGGCATTATCCGCGAGGCCGACGGCCAGACCTTCCAGAGGGTCCACGTGGTCGCGGTCGGCAAGCTGCTCGAGGCGATGGCGTCGGCCGGGTGCGACCGGATCGTGCAGATCTCCGCCCTTGGCGTGAGCGAAGATTCCAAATCCGGGTACGCCAGGAGCAAGTTCGAGGGCGAGCGGCGGATCCGGACGTCCGGATTGAAGTGGACGATTCTGCGGCCGGGGCTCATCCACGGCCCGGAGGGTGAGTTCACGAAGATGGCCGTGGCGTGGGCCCGCGGGCGTATCGCGCCCTACCTCTTTATGCCCTACTTCTCGAGGATGAAGGGCGGGTTTCCCAAGCCCGAGTTCGAGGCTCCGGTGGTGCAGCCGGTCGCGGTCGAGGACGTGGCCCGCGCGATCGCCGAGAGCGTCGAGCCGCGACGTGGCGGTGGGCGAGGTCTACCCCCTGACCGGCGGTGAGACGCTGGAGTGGCCGACGCTGCTGGAGTTTGTTCGCGACAACGTGACGCTGGCCCGGCCCGGCATCAAGGCGCGGGGCATCCCCGGCGATCTGGCCGCCCTCAAGGCCAAGGGGGCGGGGATGCTCGGGATGGGTGCGCTGCTGCCCTTCGACGAGGGGATGGCCAGGATGGGCGCGCAGGACAACGTGTCGCCGGCGATCAAGGCCCGGGAGCACCTCGACCTGGCGCCGGCGGGGTTCCGCGAGGTCGCGGCCGGGTATCTGGGCTCGATGTAGCCCGCCACCATTCGATCTCTCGAGCCGATCGCGCCGATGCTCTCTCTCAACCGATGGCCCGGGGTTTGACCACACCCCCGGCCCCGGCTCACTAGGCTTGGGGCCCGCATGGCCCGCGCTCCCTGAAAGGATTCACCATGGCTCTGCGCTACAAGCGCCGCCTCATCCAGCATCTCAAGCACGACAGCTACGAGCCCAAGGGCGTGGAAGCCCTCGCGGCCGAGCTGCGGATCGAGGAGCCGCACATCTTCGCCGAAGAGGTGCAGTCGCTGGTTGACGCCGGCGAGGTGGACGTGGACTCGGCCGGCCGGGTGCGCCTGCCCTCGCTCGGCTCGCTGGACGGCGAGGTCATCGGCGAGTTCAAGGGCACCGACCGGGGCTTCGGCTTTGTGCACAGAGAGCATGATGCGCGAGGGGGACATCTTCATCCCGCCGGGCTCGACGCTGGACGCGATGACGGGCGACCGGGTGCGGGTGGCGATCAGCCGCGACAAGCGCCGCGAGCGGCGGAGCGACACCGAGGGGCCGCAGTTTACCGGCGAGGTGGTCGAGGTCGTCGAGCGGAAGCGGAGCGTGTTTACGGGCGAGATGTTCAAGCAGGGCCCGCTGTGGCTGGCGCAGCCGGACGGCCGCGAGATGCGCGCGCCGATCGTGATCCGCGACGCGGCGAGCAAGAACGTGAGCGTCGGCGACAAGGTGGTCATCGAGATCATCGACTATCCCGAGGGCGATCAGCTGGCCGAGGGCGTGATCAGCCGCGTGCTCGGCGAGGCGGGGCAGCCGGACGTCGAGACGCAGGCGGTGATCGCGGCGTTCAGCCTGCCGGGAGAGTTTCCAGAGTCGTGCCAGGAGCAGGCGCGGCGGGCGACGCGGCAGTACGAGGCCGAGATTGCCGACTGGGAGCGCAACGGCGCCAAGGCGCTCAAGGGCCGGCAGGACCTGACCGACGAGTTCATCACGACGATCGACCCGCCGGACGCCAAGGACTACGACGACGCGATCTCGCTCAATCGGCTCGACGACGGCGGGTGGGAGCTGGGTGTCCACATCGCCGACGTGGCGCACTTCATCGACCAGGGCTCGAAGCTGGACGTCGAGGCGGCCGACCGGGCCAACTCGGTGTATTTGCCGCGGCTGGTGATCCCGATGTTGCCGGAGATTCTGAGCAACGGCATCTGTTCGCTGCAGGAGGGCGTGCCTCGGTACGCCAAGAGCGCGTTTATCCGGTACGACAAGCAGGGGCGGGTGCGGAGCGAGCGCGTCGCGCAGACACTGATCAAGAGCGCCAAGCGGATGACCTACCTCGAGGCGCAGGCGCTGATCGACGGGGACGACGAGGAGGCGCGCGCGCACGCGAAGACCGAGACCGCTTATACGCCGCGGTTGCGGGAGACGGTCAAGGACATGGACACGCTCGCGCGGCTGATCCAGGCCCGACGCAAGAAGCAGGGCATGATCTCGCTGGAGCTGCCCGACGTTGACCTGATCTTCGACGAGCACGGGCGGGTGATCGACGCCGAGGAGGAGGACGACGCCTTCACGCACACGATCATCGAGATGTTCATGGTCGAGGCCAACGAGGTGCTGGCGCGCCTGTTTGAGAAGCTGAAGGTGCCGCTGCTGCGGCGTGTGCACCCCGAGCCGACGCCCGGCGAGACCGAGCACATGCAGCGTGCGGCCAAGGTCGCGGGCTTTACCGTGCCCAAGCACCCGACGCGGGAGGAGCTGCAGGGCCTGCTCGACGCGACCCGCGGCACGTCGGCGGCGCGGGCGGTGCACATGGCGGTGCTCAGGACGCTGACCAAGGCGGAGTATTCGCCGGCGGCTGGTCGGGCACTTCGCGCTGGCCAGCAAGGCGTACGCGCACTTCACGAGCCCGATCCGGCGCTACCCGGACCTGACGGTGCACCGGGCCATGGCCGAGTTCCTGCGCCGCACGGACAACGGGCAGGCCGCGCCCAGCAGCGACGCGGCGTGGGAGAAGCTCGGGAGCGCCCTCCGCGACAGCCCCGCGTGCCCGGACAACGAGGCGCTGATGGCGATCGGGCGGCACTGCTCGACGCGTGAGAACAACGCCGAGAGCGCCGAGCGTGAGCTCCGCAGCTTCCTGGTGATGCAGCTGCTCATGACCAAGATGGACGAGACGTTCGACGCGGTGGTCACGGGAGTCGCCCCGCGCGGGATCTATGTCCAGATCGACAAGTACCTCGCCGAGGGCATGGTCAAGTCGACCGATCTGCCCGGCGACGTCACGCGGTCGAAGCAGCCGCCGCGGTGGCAGATCGACCAGCGGACCGGGGCGCTCGTCGATGCCAACAGCGGGCGGAGCTACAACACCGGGCACCTGGTCAAGGTGCGGATCCTCGAGATCGACCTGGCCAAGCGGCAGATGAACTTCACGATCGCCGACGCGGAGGGCCGGGCCGCGGGCAAGAAGAAGGAGGTCCTGCCCAAGCTCGGCGGCGGGGGCGACTTCGGCGGGCTCGGCGGCGGCAAGGGCGCCGGTTTCGGCGGCATGACCGGCTCGCAACGCCGCAGCAACAAGAGCAAGTCGCGCGACAAGCGGAAGAAGGACTACAGGCCCGATCGCAAGAAGAAGTGAGGGCGGGGCTGCTGCGGCTTTGTTCTGTACACTCAGCGGTGTGGCATGCCCACGCTTCGTGGGCATGTGTATTGCGTCGGTCCACGGTGTCACGGTTTCGGTGGGAGACCCTGCAGATCCACCATGACCTCTGCCTTGTCTTTCAGGACATACGTGCGTGCACTTGACCATCGCCAGTCCTGTGGGCGAGCGCAGAGTTCCGCGCGTACCGGGTTCATGTGGATGTAGTCGATCATTTCCCAGACCGCTCCGGCTGTCCAGAGATTGCGATCGAAGCCGCCGCCACGTTGCCAAAATCGATATACGACATGGCCGTCGGGACGTTGGTCCTGCATGATGGCGCAGCGATCGGGCGAGTGTTTCTCCATCCACGCGACGGCGGTCTTGGAGACGGACTGCTTGAGCGTGGAGAGAAACCTGGACGCCCTCCAATCGGGGCGCTCGGGGAACAGCAGCAGGTGGGCGTGGTCGGGCATGATACAGAACGCCCAGAGACGGGCGGGGTGGTTCTGCAGGGCAAGCCGCAGCCCATCGCAGAACCATGAGCAGGCCCGCTCACTCCGGAGGAATGGACGGTTTTGGAAGCAGCCAAAGTTGAGTTGTCGAGCATGGTTGCGCCCGTCGAAGCGTGTTCGTGTCTTGAAGGCCTTCGGCTTGTGGTCTTCTGTGGCCATGGAGTGTTTCTCCAGAGCACATGCCCACGAAGCGTGGGCATGCCACACGCGCCGCGGTGTTCTGGGGCGCTGCTATGCCTCGTCGCGGTCGCCGGCGTCCGCCGCCCGCCCCACCAGAATCCGCGTGATCACCTGCTGCACGTGGACATCGCCCGTGGCGTCGAAGTTGTGGTCCTCGACCCGCATCGCGCTGAGGACGCCGTAGCCCAGGCCGATGTCGATCAGCAGCCACGCGATCAGCTCGGCGGGGATGTGCCGGGTCACGCGGCGGTTCTCCTGCGCGCGCGCCAGCTCCATCGCGAGGAACTGCTGGAGCGAGTGGATGTGCACGCTCCACGCCTTGTGGATCTCGTCGTCGTCCACCTCCGTGATCGCCTGCAGGAACACGCGGTAGGCGTCGCGCCCCTGCTGGCTCACCATCGGGTTGTCGCCGATGAGGGTCTTGAGCCGCTGGGCGGGGTCCGCGGCATTCGCCAGATCCTGCCGCCACAGCTCGATGGTCTGCTTGCCGGTGCGCTCGATCAGCGCGATGAACAGGTCCCGCTTGGATTTGAAGTGGCGGTAGATGATCGGCTCGGTCACGCCCGCGGCCCGGGCGAGTTCGGCGGTGGTCGCGCGGGCGTAGCCGCGCTCGGCGAACAGGGCCGCGGCACAGTCGAGCAGTTGTTCACGTCTCTTGGCCGCTGGGAGCCTGCTCATTCGTTGCTTCGCCCCGATCTGGGAGTCTCGTCGCGCTTCCCGTGCCGGGCGGTGCCCGGCTGAACCTCGTCCTCTGACGCATCACGCGATGTGTCTCCGGACCGGTACCCGGTGGGATCGTTGGCCTGAACCCCGGCCCGATCCCCGGATGTGCCCCCAGATTCACAGTGTAACGGGTGTTCGGCCAAATCGTGCGGATGCAGCGGGACCGGGTCGTAGCCGCCCTTGTTGAAGGGGTGGCATCGGCAGATGCGGCAGACGGTCATCCAGGTGCCCCGGACCGGCCCGAACCGCCGGTACGACCCGAGCCCGAAGAGCGAGCAGGTCGGCTCGAACCGGCACTGCTTGCCGATGAAGGGGGACAGCGTGACCCGGTAGAGTAGGATGATCAGGACGAAGGGGACGTTCCCGGCCCGGGCTGCGGTGCCGAGGTGGGCCTCGCCGAAGATCGTGTCAGCGCGGGGCATCGTCGGGCTCCCGTTTGGCCAGTTCCGCGGCGGCTCTCCGGGCCAGGGTGGCCAGGGCGGCTCGGTACTCGGCCAGCGTCAGCGGCCGGTGGGGGCGGAGGGTCACGACGATGTCAAAGGCCCCGGCCCGGGTGATGGGCAGGCCGGGCCGCTCGAGCCGGAAGGCCTCGCGGAGCAGGCGCTTGAAGCGGTTCCGGGCGATCGCGTTGCCCACGCGGCGGCCCACGCTGAGGCCCAGACGGTGCTCGGGACGCTGATTGGGCAGCATGTAGATGGTCACGGGGCCGGCCGAGCGGCGGGCTCCGAGGCGGTAGACCGTCCGATATTCGGACGCCTGGGTCAGGCGGTGTCGCACGCGGAAGACGTGTGTGGGCGAGTCGGCACCGGTCATAGTCCGAGCATAGCTCTCGCCGGCGGCCGGCCCGGGCGGAGAACTGAACCCAATATTGGTGAACTTTTGCCCATCCGGACGGTACTACCCTACGAAGGCCTGCTCGGGGGGATTGACAGGCGACGGCTATTCGTGCATCCATGATGTGCACAGGGAGATGTTCGTATGCAGAACACGCGATCGCGTACCGGGGTGCTTGTCGCTGGATCAAACCGCTCGGCCCGTGGGGCGGGGCTGGTCCGTGTCGTCGGCGTGAGTGCCGCGGTGTTGCTGGTGGCCGCCGGCGGCATTTGGGCGCTCAACCGTGACGGCGAGGCGTCCGCCGAGATGCGGGCGGTCAGCAATGTGGACCTGGGCCGGGTGGAGCTGCTGAGCTTCCCGATCAACACCACCGCGATCGGCGAGCTCGAGGCCCGCAACCAGATCGAGATCCGCTCCGAGCTGGACGAGACCTCCGAGATCGTGGAGATCGTTGAGGAGGGCCGGGTGGTCCGCAAGGGCGACCTGCTGGTCAAGCTCAACGCCGAGGCGCTGCAGGACGAGATCGACGACGACACGCTCGAGGTCGAGCAGGCCCGGGCGGACGTCACCGCCCGCGAGAACGCGCTGAAGATCCAGCTGTCGGACAACGAGTCGCGTCGTCGTGCCGGCGAGCTGAACGTCGAGCTGGCGCAGCTGGCGCTGTCGCAGTGGCGCAGCGGCGACGTCGTGAAGATGCGATCCAGCCACAAGCTCGATATCGAGCAGGCCGAGCGTGACCTCAAGCGGCTCAAGGAGAAGTTCGAGCGTTCAGAGGAGCTGGTCGCCGAGGGCTTCCTGAGCCAGAACGAGCGAGACCTCGACGAGATCGCCTACATCAACGCGCAGGCGCGGCTGCAGACCGCGAAGCTCGACCAGCAGACCTACGAGGAATACCAGCACCCGCGCGACGAGAAGACCAAGATCTCAGATCTGGAAGAGGCCAAGGCCGAGCTCGAGCGCATCCTCAGCCAGAACGAGATCAACGAGGCCGCGAAGCGCTCGGAGCTCGAGACCGCCGAGCGTCGCCTCGCCCTGCGCGAGGAGCGTCTGGCCGAGGAGATCGCGCAGGTCGAGAAGGCGACGATCTACGCCCCCACGGGCGGCCTGGTCGTCTACGCCTCGAGCGTCGGTCGTGACCGCGACCGCATGATGTTCGGCGGCGACGGCCCGCTCCAGATCGGCAGCCAGGTCCGTCCGAACCAGAACCTGATCATCCTTCCCGACACGTCCAAGATGGTCGCGAGCGTCCGCGTCCACGAGTCGCTCGCCGGCCGCATCCGGCCGGGACAGCGGGCGACGGTGCGCGTGGACGCGATCAACGGCGAGACCTTTCCCGGGACCGTCGAGTCGGTGGGCGTGCTCGCCGAGAGCGGCGGGTGGCGCGACCCCAACCGGCGCGAGTACACCGTGCGCATCGCGCTGGACTACGACAACACCAACGGCAAGCTCAAGCCCTCGATGCGCACCGAGACCGAGATCATGCTCAACGCTGTCGAGAGTGCGCTGAGCGTCCCGGTCCAGGCGGTCTTCAGCGAGGGCCCGGTCAAGTACGTCTACGTGCCGCGTGGCTCGCGCTACGAGAGCATCCCCGTGCAGGCCGGGCAGATGAGCGATACCTACGCGGAGATCCGCGCCGGGCTTGAGGAGGGCCAGCGAGTGCTGCTGCGCGAGCCCGAGCCCGGCGAGGTGGTGCCGGGCGATTGGACCCGTGAGCAGCTCGAGGCCGTCGGCGTGGCGGTCGATGAGAACGGCAAGCCCGTGCAGGCCCGCCGCGGCCGCATGGAGATGATGCAGTCGGGCGCAACCGAAGGATGAAGGCGCGGGCCGGCCGGCGGGTCGTGGCGGGTCCGGTGAGCCGCGGCGGGGCGGCGGACGCCACGCCCGGCGAGGGCGAGGACCCCGCGACAACGGACGCCGAGACCGAGGCGGCGCGGATCGCGGCCGACGCGGCCGGCAACGCGGTCGAGGGCGAGGCCGTCGAGCCCGCGACCGAACCGGCCGAAGAGTCGACCACGAGCAAGGAATGAGCCTCTAACTTCTGCGAGCCGGTGGCGCGTCGCCGATGGGTTACGATCCGGAGATGATGCCGCTCCCACCAGACCCGTCCGAGGGCGACCACAACCCGCCGCGGCCGCAGAGCGAGGATGACCTCGCGTCCGGTGCGGCGTCGGCGGCCCCAACCCCCGATCGGGGCTCCGCTGCGGAGCTGCCGCTGGCGATCGACATCGAGCACGCCGAGCGGGTGAGCTTCGCGATGCACCAGAACCGGGTGCGTCTGGTCTCGCGGCTGTCGCTCACCAACGCCGGCGAGGTCGCGCTCGAAGACCTCCGAGTCCTGCTGTCGCTGGCCAACAACGAGGCAACGCCCTTCGAGGCCCGGGTGAGCCGGATCGGGCCCGGCGAAACCTACAACCTCGAGCCGGACGGCCCGCGTCTGGACGGCACGGTGCTGGCAACCCGCACCGAGCCGCGAGCGGACGACGCTGCGCGCGCGGGTCGAGGCCGGGGCGGCGAGTGTCGAGCACAGGACCGAGCTGGACCTGCTGCCGTTTGATCAGTGGGGTGGTCTCTCGCCCTGCCCTGAGTTGCTCGCCGCGTTTGTGACGCCCAATCACCCCGCGCTCGTGCCGGTGCTTCGGGGGTGCGGGAGATGCTCCACGCCGCGGGCGAGCACGACGCGATTGACGGCTACCAGTCGGCGAGCCGCACTCGGGCGGTGAGGCTGGCCGAGGTGGGGTTCGCCTCGCTCGCGGGTCACGATCTGGGCTACATCAACCCGCCCGCGAGCTTTGAGCGCGCAGGACAGCGCGTGCGGCTGGCCGACCATGTGATGCGCGAGCGGCTGGGCACGTGCCTCGACCTCTCGCTGCTGCTGGCGGGGCTGTGGGAGCAGTCGGGGCTCAACCCGCTGATCCTGCTCTTCGACGACCACGCGCTGCCTGCGTTCTGGACGCACGACGAGCACTTCGCCGAGCCGGCGACCGACGAGCCGGCGCGGCTCCGCAAGGGGGTCGGGCTCGGGGAGCTGGTGGTCGTGGAATCAACCGTGCTCACGCAGCGCGGGGGGACCTTCGCGGCGGCGGTCGAGTCGGCGACGCGCCGGCTGGAGGGCGCCGAGTCTGTCTGCGCCGTGGATATCCGCACCTCGCGTCGCATGGGTGTGCGGCCGCTGCCGCTGCGGGTGAAGGAGAACGAGACGACGATCGCGCCCGAGGCTGTCGCCGCCGGGGCGGAAGATGCGCGAGTGTCGTTGGGTGCCGTCGAGCTCGCCGAGCGTGCCGCGGCGGACGGCGTGACCGAGTCGTTGCCGCGAGACCGCGTCGATCGCTGGAAGCGGAAGCTGCTCGACCTGTCGCTGCGGAACCGGCTGCTGAACTTCCGCGAGACCAAACGCGCCGTCGAGCTCGACGTGCCCAACGTCGTCGTGCTCGAGGACCGTCTCGCGGACGGGTCATCCTTCGATCTGCTGCCGCGCCCGGAGCATCGGGCGGCCGAGGGCGGCACGGACGAGGCGGCCGAGCGGGGCTTCCTCGAGGCGGAGCTGAGCGAGGGGAGGCTCTTCTCGACGCTCACCGAGGCCGAGACCGCTCGACGCCTGCTGGAGATCTACCGCGCGGCGAAGTCGAGCATCGAGGAAACGGGTGCCAACGTGCTCTATCTGGCGCTCGGCATGCTCCGCTGGCTGGAGACACCCAGCGCGGAGGTGCCGCGGCGAGCGCCGCTGATCCTGCTGCCGGTGTCGCTCGTGCGCCGGTCGTCGGGTGGCGGGTACCGCTACCGGATCGAGCTGACCAGCGAACCGCTGCGGCCGAACGTGACGCTGATCGAGAAGCTCCGCGTGGACTTCGGCATGGATGTGCGCGCACTCGACGACATGCCCGAGGACGACGGCGGCCTCGACGTGCCCATGATCCTCAGGCGGTTCCGCGAGGTGGTGCGCGACGCCAGCGGCTGGGAGGTCGAGGAGACCACGCACCTGGGCCTGTTCTCGTTCAACAAGTTTGTGATGTGGCACGACCTGCAGCAGATGGGCGGCGCGGTGCGCCGGCAGCGGCTCCTCTCGCGCCTCCTGCAGACCGGGGATGCCGAGAAGGACGGCCAAGCCGCGGGTTCCACCGACGCCGACGATGGTGCCGCGGCCTTCGCAGACCCGGCAAAGCTCGACGACGAACTCGCCCCTGGCGAGCTGCTCTGCACGCGCGACGCGGACTCGTCACAGCTCGTGGCTGTGCGCGCAGCGAGGGAGGGGCGGACATTCGTCCTCGAGGGCCCGCCCGGCACGGGCAAGAGCCAGACCATCGCCAACATCATCGCCGACGCGCTGGGCAACGGGAAGCGGGTGCTGTTTGTCGCCGAGAAGATGGCGGCCCTCTCGGTCGTTCGCCGCCGGCTGGGGCGCGACGGGCTTGGGCCGTTCTGCCTGGAACTGCACTCGGCTCGGTCATCCAAGAAGGAGGTCCTGCGCCAGCTCGGCGAGGCACTCGACGCGGCGCGGGCGGGTGACCCGAACGCCTGGGACGGGGTCCGCGAGGAGCTCGGCGCGGTGCGCGCGCAGCTGAACACCTATGTCCGGGAGCTGCACCAGCCCGGCGCGAGCGGGGAGAGCCTCTACCAGGTCAACGGCCGCCTGGGCGTGCTGGGCCCCGGGCCGCGGGTCGATCTGGGCATCGACGACTGCACGGCGGTCACCGAGGCCACACTCGCCGAGTGGCGCGCGCAGATCGCGTCGCTCTCGGAGGTCGCCGCGGCCGTCGATCCGGCGGGTGCGCACCCCCTCCGGGGCATCGGCCGCTCGGCGTGGTCGTTTGCGCTCCCGGAGGAGGCCCGGACCGCGATCGCCGATGCTGCGGCGGCGCTGGACGCCCTGCGGGTGGCGTCCGAGGCGTTCGCGCGGGCGGTGATCGACGAGCCGCCGGAGGGTGCGGATCCATCGGCCGACGTTGCCGCGCTGTCGCAGAACGAGGCGGCCGCGTTCGCCGCGGCCGCGGCCTGCTTTGCCGATTGTCCGAGCCCCTCGCAAGAAATCATCGATGCCGACTCGGGCGAGGCGATCTCCGGTTGGATCGAGCGCGGCCGGCGGACCGCAGCACGCACCGATGCGCTGCTGGCCAGATACCGCCCGGAGCTGTTTGACGCCGAACTGCTGGGTCTGCTCGACCAACTCCGGCAGGCGCAGCAGAAGCCGCCGATCGTCCGGTGGCTGTTTACGGGGGCGCGCGCAAGCGGGTGCGGCCGTACTGGCTCGGCGCTCCGACGACGATCGAGGCGTCCATCGCCGATCTGGAGGAGGCGCTGGCGATCATCGCCGAGCGGCGAGAGCTGGCCCGCACCGATACCGAGGCCGCCCGGTGCTTCGGGCCCCGGTGGAAGGGCATCGAGAGCGACTGGGACACGCTCGAGGCGCACGTGCGCTGGGCGGAGCGGTTCCGCGGTGCGGCGCAGCCCTTGCGGTCGTCCGATGCGGGCCGCCGGGTGTGGAAGGCGCGCTGGCCCGGGCTGCGAGCGACCCGTCGCTTGCGCCGCTGGGCGGTTCGCCCGTGGGCACAGCGGCGGCCGGCCTGGTTGAGGCGGCTGGCGCGTGGTCGGTCGCCTGGGGCGCGGCGGAGTCGCTGCTCGAGGCCGAGCCGTCCGTCACGTGGGGAGGGCCGGACGAGGCGGCGTGGTGCGGCACGGCTCGCGAGGCGATCGGGCGGTGGGCGGAGCATCTGCGGGGGCTGAACGATTGGTGCGCGTGGCGGCGGGAGCGGCTGGCTGCGTGCGGGTGCGGGCTCGCGGCACTGGTGGACGCGTACGAATCCGGCACGATCCAGCGGACGGAGCTGTCGGAGGTCTTTGAGCGGTCGTACGGCGAGCGGTGGCTGGTGCAGACCGCTGACGCGAGCCGGGCGATCCGGGAGTTCAACGCGCGCGCGCACGGCTCGGCGATCGACCGGTTCCGCCAGCTCGACCGCGAGGTCATCCGCCTGACGCGCAGCGTCGTCGCGGGTCGGCTGGCCGAGCGGGTGCCGGGTGTGGGGGTGAGTGTGTCGCCGAGTTCCGAGGTTGGCATCCTGCGGCGGGAGTTAGAGAAGCGGTCCCGCCACATGCCGACACGCCGGCTGATTGAGTCGCTCCCCAACCTGTTGCCGCGCCTCAAGCCGTGCTTCCTGATGAGCCCGCTGTCGGTGGCGCAGTATCTCGACGCCGACCACCCGCCGTTCGATCTGGTGGTCTTCGACGAGGCGTCGCAGATCCCGGTGTGGGACGCGATCGGCTCGATCGCGAGGGGGACCGACGCGATCATCGTCGGCGACTCCAAGCAGCTGCCGCCGACCAACTTCTTCAGCACGGTCGAAGCCGACGATGACGACGGCCTTGTCGTGCCGCTCGACGACGAGCTGGAGAGCATTCTGCAGGAGTGCAACGCCTCCGGCGTGCCGGCGCTTCGGCTCAAGTGGCACTACCGGTCGCGCCACGAGAGCCTGATCACGTTCTCCAACCACCACTACTACGACGACCAGCTGCACACCTTCCCGTCGCCGGTCGAGCACTCCCCGGAGCTGGGCGTGAGCTTCCACAAGGTGGACGGCGCGGTCTACGACCGGGGGGGCACACGCACCAACCGCGTCGAGGCCGAGGCGGTCGTCGCCGAGGTCGTGCGGCGGCTCTGCGAACCGGGCGCGACCGGCAGCATCGGCGTGGTCACCTTCAACCAGCCGCAGCAGGGACTGATCGAGGACCTCTTCGACGAGGCCCGGCGCGAGCACCCCGAGATCGAGCCGTTCTTCGTCGGCGCCGAGGAGCCCGTGTTCGTCAAGAACCTCGAGAACGTGCAGGGCGACGAGCGTGACACGATCATCTTCAGCGTCGGCTACGGTCCCGACGCGGCCGGGAAGATGAGCATGAATTTCGGCCCGCTCAATGCCGAGGGCGGCGAGCGGCGGCTCAACGTCGCGGTCACCCGCTCGCGATACCGCCTGCTGGTGTTCTGCTCGATGCAGCCGGAGGCGGTTGACCTTTCGAGGACGCGGGCCACGGGCGTGCACCATTTCAAGCGGTTCCTGATGTACGCCCAGCGCGGCCCCGGCGCGATCGCCGAGGCCGCGGCGGCGCACGCCGACGCGGGTTCGCCCAGCGATCTGGAGCGGACGGTTCGCACGGCGCTCGAGGCCCGGGGCTGGAGCGTGCGGTCGCGCGTAGGCCTCGGCGGCTACCGGGTCGATCTGGCCATCGACGACCCGGAGCGCGAGGGCGAGTACCTCCTCGGGATCGAGTGCGACGGGCCGATGTACCGCCGCGCGAGCACCGCCCGCGATCGGGACCGGACGCGATCGAGCGTGATGGGCGGGCTGGGATGGCGGCTGGTGCGGGTGTGGTCCACCGCGTGGAGGCTCGATCCCGACGGGTGCATCGCGCAGATCGAGGACGCGATCGCGCGGGCCATCGCCGAGCCGCGACGGGCCGGACGCACCGGACGCCGAGCCCGTGAGCGATTCACAACCCGAGGCACCGCTGGCCGGGGCCGCGCCGGCGGGGCGCGACGGAGGAGACACCGGAGCCGCCGAGCCGCAGCGCCCGAGGCCCGGCACGATGAGTACCGCGCGGCCACGCGGGTGCGGGGGGTGTCTTCGAGGTCGGATATCTATCACGAGCCGCACCAACGAGCTGGCCGTGCGTGCTCTCGCGGCGATCGTGTCGCAGGAGGCACCGATCGTGCCCGAGCTCGCGCTGCGGCGGCTCGCCGACTGGTTTGGCGTCTCGCGGATCACCGACCGCTACCGCGAGCGGTTCAAGGAGATCCTCGGCCGCGCGGCCTCGGCGGGGATGCTGTTTGCCAAGGGCGACGCGTTCTGGCCAGCCGGGGCCAACCCGGGCGGCTATGACCGGGTGCGCCCCCGCGGGCGACGCGGAGGATTCGCAGCGCGACATCGAGTGGATCCCGCTGATCGAGCGTGTCGCGGCGGTGCGTCGGGTGCTGGCCACGCAGATCGCGCTGCCGCGGGAGGAGCTGGAGCGCGAGTCGGCACGGCTGCTCGGCTTCAGCCGCGTGACCGCCAAGACGCGCGAGGCGATGAGCGAGGCGATCGACGTGGTCATCGAACGCGGCGCGGCCCACGAGGCCGACGACCGCGTCGTGGTCTCGTAGGCCGCGCCGTCGCGGGCTCGGTTTGTGCCGCGGGCCGGGTCTAGCCCGGCTTCCGCGCCGTGACTTCCAGGCTCGTCACAAAGTCGGCGACGGTCGTGCCCTCGGGCATCGACTCGCGCATCTTGATGTAGAGCGGGTCCTGCCAGTCGCTCATGGCTTTGACGTAGTCGGGCTTGTGGGTCAGCGTGATGTTGGTCAGCCCCGCGGCCGTCGCGTCCTGCTCGGTCTCGGAGACCGTCACCGCTCCGGCGATGCACCCGACCAGCGCCTCCAGATCGTCGCGGACCGTGTCCGGCAGCGGGCGGAGCAACGCGAGGTCGGAGACGGCGACGCGCCCCGCCGGGCTTGAGCACACGGGCGATCTCGCGCCACACGCCGGCCTTGTCCGGCGAGAGGTTGAGCACGCAGTTGGAGATGACCACGTCCACCGAGTTGTCCGCCAGCGGCAGGTGCTCGATTTCGCCCAGCCGGAACTCGACGTTGTCGAGGCCGCTGGACTGTTGGTAGGCGGCCAGGTTGCGGCGGGCCTTGGCGAGCATGTCGGGGGTCATGTCCACGCCGATGACGCGGCCGGACTGGCCGACCCGCGGCCCGGCGAGGAAGCAGTCGAACCCGCCGCCGGAGCCGAGGTCGAGCACGGTTTCACCCGGCTTGAGTGCGGCCAGGGCGGTGGGGTTGCCGCAGGAGAGGCCCATGTTGGCGCCCTCCGGCAGTGCCGCGAGCTCGTCGGTCGAGTAGCCGACAGCCTCGGCGACCTGATCGGCGGTGAGCGTGGTCGGGCCGCAGCAGCCGCCGCCCCCGCCTTCTCCTCCTCCGCCGCCACAGCAGCCGGACGCTGACTCGGTCGCGGCAACACTCGACCACGTGCCGGAGCGGGCGATCTCGCCGTAGCCCTCGCGGACCTTCTCGCGGATGTCGGCGGGCGGTGCCGCGGTCTTCGTGTCGGACGTGTCGTCGCAGCAATCGGGGCCGCAGCAGGACTTGGATTCGTTCGTCATGGACATTCTCCAGTGAGCGGTGTGTCGCTCGTGTTGGGTTGTGTGGTGATTGGTGTTGCCGGATAGAGCCTGCGGCCGAGCCAGAGCGAGACGCTGACCAGGCCGATGAGCACGGGGACCTCGACGAGCGGGCCGACGACGGCGGCGAAGGCGACGCCCGAGCCGATGCCGAAGACGGCGATCGCCACGGCGATGGCCAGCTCGAAGTTGTTGCCCGAGGCGGTGAACGCCAGCGTCGCCGCACGCTCGTAGTCGGCGCCGACCTTCTTGGCCATCAGGAAGCTGACGAAGAACATGATGACGAAGTAGATGGTCAGCGGGATGGCGATGCGGAGGATGTCGAGCGGCAGCGCCACGATGCGCTCACCCTTGAGGCTGAACATCACGACGATGGTCAGCAGCAGCGCGACGAGGGTGACCGGGCTGATCCGCGGCAGGAAGACGCGGGTGTACCACTCGTCGCCCTTGCGCGCGCGGAGGATCAGCCGCGTGAGCATGCCGGCAAAGAATGGGATGCCCAGATAGATCAGCACGCTCTGGAAGACCTTCACGATGGTGACATCGACCTCGGCGCCCTCGAGGCCCAGCCGGGCGGGCAGCCAGGTGATGAAGAGCCACGCGTAGGCGCCGAAGAACAGGATCTGGAAGATGCTGTTGAAGGCGACCAACCCGGCGCAGTAGTCGTTGCTGCCCCGGGCCAGATCGTTCCAGACCAGCACCATCGCGATGCACCGGGCCAGCCCGACGAGGATGAGGCCGACCATGTACTCCGGCTGGTCCCGCAGGAACACCACCGCGAGCGCGAACATGAGCACCGGGCCGACCACCCAGTTCTGCACGAGCGAGAGCGCGAGGATCTTCCAGTCGCGGAAGACCTCCGGCAGCTTCTCGTAGCGCACCTTGGCCAGCGGCGGGTACATCATCAGGATGAGCCCGATGGCGATGGGGATGTTGGTCGTGCCCACCGAGACGCGGTCGAGCGCGGTCGAGACGCCCGGGGCGAGATACCCGATCGTGACCCCGATCGCCATCGCCAGGAAGATCCACAGCGTGAGGAAGCGGTCGAGGAAGCCGAGGGCGCTTGGGCTCGCACCGGGGCGCGTCGCAGGCGGGTGCTGGTGAGAGTGGGGCATCGGTCACGGCGTGGCCCTCGCGGCGGCGGAGGAGTCGAGCAGACCGGGGAGCGTCAGGACGAACTCGCGGATCTCGTCACGCACGCGCCGGTAGTGGGGCAGGGCCTCGTCGTCGGTGGTGGCGTCCCTGGCCAGCCGCGGCGGATCGTCGAAGCCGTGGTGGACGACGCGGGCCGTGCCGCGGAAGACCGGGCAGGTCTCGTGCGCGTGCGCACAGACGGTGACGACCAGATCGAGTGTGTCAGGATCGCACGCGTCGACGGTCTTGCTGGTGTGGCCGGAGATATCGACGCCGGCCTCGCCCATCGCCCGAACGGCGAGGGGGTTGAGCCCGTGCGGGTCGGTGCCGGCGCTGCAGGCGTCGATGGTGTCGGGCAGCAGGTGCTGGGTCCAGCCCTCGGCCATCTGGCTGCGGCAGGAGTTGCCGGTGCAGAGGAAGAGCACGCGGGGCCGGGTTTCAGCAGCAGCCACGGTCGCCTCCTTCGGCATCGCCGCAGCAGGAGTTCGCCGAGCACGCATCGACCGCGTCGGCGAGCTGGCGGAGCCGCGAGGCGAGAGAGTCGCTGCACGGGGCGTACCACACGGTGCGGCCCTCCTTGGTCGCCTCGAGCAGGCCGACGCGGGCGAGGGCGGTCAGGTGCCGGGCGACGACGGAGAAGTCCACCGAGCAGCACGCGGCGACCTCGGTCACCGAGCAGGGCCGGCTGCACTTGAGCACGCAGGCAAGGAGCTTGACGCGGGTGGGGTCGGAGAGCCGCCTTGAACAGCTCAGGGTCGAGCAGGCGGTCGACGGGAGCCCGCCTCCGTGCGGCCTGGCGGGGCGTGGCCGGAGCTGCGGCCGGTCGTCTCGCGGGCCTGGTGGGGGTGGTGCTGCCGGGGTCTGCCTGCTTCATACGCTGGGAAACTGACGTCATAATGCAAGTATTCCACGCCCGGCCAGGATTGTCAACCATCGCGCGAGTGTCGTCGGCGGGGCCGGGCTGGTGGGGCGGGGCCGTGGGGGCGGACCGCTGGAGCCGAGTAGGTGGGGACAACCCTCAGGCGGTCGCGTCTTTGAGGTGCTGCGGCGAGATGTCCCCGCGCTTCCGGCCGATAAACGCGACATACTCCAGCGGCGTCCCGTCGGTTGACAGGCGGTGCTGGTAGTTGCCGCGTTCGGAGAGCTCGAGGACACCGTCGGCGAGCACGGCGCGGATCAGGCGGGAGAAGCCGGACACATCCTGCTCGTCAAGAAAGTCGACCTTGACGGTGAAGGCGATCCAGCCGCCGTCTTCGATCTGGTTGAACGCCGCCGCGAAGACCTCCACCGGGATGTCACCGAAGCCCAGCGCCGCCACGCACGTCAGACAGTTGCAGGCCTGCTGGTCGAGCGTGCGCTGCTCGTCGGCCGGCAGGTTGGTCAGGTCTCCGACGATGTATTCGCCGTACAGGCCGGGCCGGTCGCGGCTCCGCGGCGTCGCGCGCCTCGTGCAGAATGTCGGCGCCGACGAACGACTTCACGCCGATGCATGACAGCTCTTCGGCGACACACCCGTTCCCTGCACCGAGATCGAGCACGCACAGCGAGGCGGGATCGACACCCGCGCCGGCGAGCGCGTCGCCGAGGAGTTCGGCGATCTTCGCGGGCGATCGGCAGCCGAGGATGTCGTACACCCAGCGCTCGTAGAGGCCCGGCACCGAGAACACCTCGTGATAGTCGTGCAGGCGGATCTTTGTCCAGCCGCGATCGATGTTCACCACCACCCACTCTTCGTCCTGGGCGAGCGCGTCTCCACTCGGCGGGAGGGCGATCTCCAGGTCACGGCCCAGAAACTCGGCAGAAACACGCTTCTCGCTCGATCTCAGCAAAACGCCGCCTTTCCGGCAAAGGTATCAGTGTCTGTTCGGAAAATGGTCTCGGCAGAACATCGCCAAAGCAAATCGAGCGGAGACCATCTGAAAGACAAGTATAGCGTTCGAGGCCGCGTTCGCGGCACGAACGCGCAATACTCAATAGCGGTGCGTCGCGTGCGCACGCCCCACGCTGTGCAATCCGGTCAAGATCGCGGGCGCGCCCAACAGACATGATCCACATCGACGACATCACGAAATCGTTCGACGACGGTCGGAGTTTCGCCGTGCGCGGCGTCTCGCTCCGGGTCGCGCAGGGTGAGACGGTGGTGCTCCTCGGCGCGTCCGGGTGCGGCAAGACAACGCTGCTCAAGCTGATCAACCGGCTCATCGAGCCCACCAGCGGACGCGTGGAGATCGACGGACGCGACGTCGCGACGGTCGATCCGCTCGAGCTGCGCCGCGGCATCGGCTACATCTTTCAGGACATCGGGCTGTTCCCGCACATGTCGGTCTCGCAGAACGTCGAGATCACGCCCCGCCTGACCGGCGGCACCGCGCGCACGCGCTCGCTGCTTGAGGCCGTCGGCCTCGACCCCGACCGGTACGCCGACCGCCGCCCCCGCGAGCTTTCGGGCGGGCAACAGCAACGGGTCGGTATCGCGCGCGCGCTCGCGGGTGATCCAGACATTCTCCTGATGGACGAGCCGTTCGGCGCACTCGACGCCGTCACCCGCGAGCAACTGCAGACCGAGCTGGCGCGCATCAAGCGGGAGCTCGACAAGACCATCATCTTCGTCACCCACGACATTTTCGAGGCCGTCCGGCTCGGCGACCGCATCGCGGTCATGCGGGACGGCGTCATCGAGCAGGTCGGCGAGGCCGAGCGGCTCATCAGAGAGCCCGCCACCGAGTTTGTCGGCGAGCTGTTCGACCACGCCCGGCGTCAGGCCGAACGCCTCACGGAGATCGAGCCGTGATCCGTCTGGCCCTCGCCGTTGTGGTGCTGCTCACGGTCTCCGCGGCGGCTCGCCTTCCAGCCCGCCGGCCCGATCCGCGTCGGCAGCAAGAACTTCACCGAGCAGGAGATCCTCGGCGAGATCGTCGCCCGGCTCCTGGAACGCGGCGCCGGGGCCACCGTGCACCGCCGCTTCGGGCTCGGCGGCACGGAGATCTGCCACACCGCGCTCACCGCCGACCAGCTCGACATCTACGTGGAGTACACCGGCACCGGGCTGCTCAACGTGCTCCGGTGGGACGTCATCCAGGACCCCGCCCGGGCGTATCTTGCCGTCGCCGCCGGCTACCGCGACCGGTACGACCTCGCGTGGCTGCCCCCGATCGGCTTCAACAACACCTACGCCATCACCGTGCGCGCGCAGGACGCCCGCGACAACGGCTGGACCAAGATCAGCGATCTGGCCGGCACCGCGGGACTCCGCGCCGGCTTCACCGCGGAGTTTATGGAGCGCCCCGACGGCTACCCCGGTCTCGCCGACGCCTACGGGCTCGAGTTTGCGACCACCGTTGACCTCGACCCCGGCCTCATGTACCAGGCCGCCTCCGACGGCCAGGTCGATGTGATCTGCGCCTTCGCCACCGACGGGCGCATCGCCGAGTACGGCCTCCGCACGCTCGAGGACGACCGGGCCTTCTTCCCGCCCTACGACGCCGCGCCCGGTCGTCCGGGCCGAACTGCTCGAGACGTACCCGGAGGTCCGCGACGCGCTCGCGCTGCTGGCAGGCGCGATCACCGACGAGGACATGCGCGCGATGAACCACGCCGTGGACGTCCTGCGGCGGGACCCCGCCGAGGTCGCCGACGACTGGGTCGACGCGCACCTCGGCGGACGGTCACAGACCGAGCCCTCAACCCCGGACGCCGCCCGCGGCCGGGAGAACCTCTTCCGGTTGGCGATCTCGCGCCGTGCCGAGATCGGCCGCAAGACGCTCCGGCACCTCGGCCTCTCAGCCGCGGGCACGAGCCTGGCCGTGCTGTTCGCGGTGCCGCTGGGCGTCCTGATCCACCGGAGCAAACGCGCGCGTGCGCCGGCCCTGGCCGCGACCGAGATCCTGCAGACCATCCCGAGCCTCGCGATGCTGGCGTTTCTCTTCGCCCTCTACGGCCTGCTCGGCGTGGTCCCGGCCGTCACGGCGCTGGTGCTCTACGCCCTTCTCCCGATCGTCGTGAACACCTTCACGGGCCTGCAGGAGGTCCCCCGCAGCGTCGTCGAGGCCGCCAACGGCGTCGGCATGTCCCACTGGCAGCGCCTGCGGATCGTCGAGCTCCCGCTGGCGGCGCCGATGATCATCGCCGGGATCCGCACCGCCGCGGTGCTCACCGTCGGCATCGCGACGCTCTCAACCTACATCGGCGCGGGCGGACTGGGCGACTTCATCGCCCGCGGCCTTGCCCGGAACGACCCCCGCCTCACCCTGCTGGGCGCCCTGCCCGCCGCGGCTCTGGCGGTGGCTCTCAGTCTCGCGATCAGGGCCGCACAGCGGGCTGTCTCCCGCGAGTAAGCCGGGCACCGCCGGGCGCGGCCGCCGACCACGCCCGCTATCCTTGCGCTCGCCCGCAGCGTGCTGCGCGACGGGCATCCCTGGTGCGGTGGCCGAGCGGTTGAAGGCACACGACTTGAAATCGTGCAGACCCGAAAGGGTCTCGTGGGTTCGAATCCCACCCGCACCGTTGACCCGGCGGGTTCCTCGCGGGGCGCGGCCGCCTTACTGCCCCTGCGCCAGGCTGTACCCCGGCTTCCCGTCGTAGTACTTCAGGGGCTGGAAGTCGGTGACCCCGAACTTCTCGGCGACCTTGGTCAGCAGGTGGATGGTCGGCATCTGCCCCATCTGTCCGAGGACGATCGCCGGGTCGCGCAGCTCGAAGCGGACGCGGTAGTAATCGACCACCTCGGTGTAGGGGCTGCCGCTGGGCCAGACCTGCGTGCCGCGGTTGGAGATCATGGTGAGCTTGAAGGCCGTGCCCTCGCAGATGCGCTCCAGCCGTTGGGCGAGTTCGAGCGGCGTGATGAGCGTGTCGACGTAGATATCACAACCGGCCACGGTGCTCTCGATGGTCTCGAACGTCCGCATGAGCTGGTTGGTGCTCGGCCGCGTCGGAGGGGTGTGGTTGGCGGTTGCCTCGTCGGGGATGGGCCGAGCCTCCTTGCCCGAGGGCAGCCTGCCGAGCCGGGACACGATGGCGTCGGCGAATTCCTGCGTGCCGACCGGATGGCCGTCGCCGCGGACGTCGCCGGTGTGCACGCCGTCCTCGAGCGAGGCGAGCAGCGCGTTCTCGATCGTCGCGGCCTGCTTGAGCATGCCGAGGTGCCGCAGCATCATCAAGCCGCTGAGCAGCAGGCTCGTCGGATTGGCGATCCCCTTGCCCGCGATGTCCGGCGCCGTGCCGTGCACCGCTTCGAAGATCGAGATCTGGTCGCCGATGTTGGCCGAGGGCGCAAAGCCCAGCCCGCCGACCAGCCCCGCGGCCAGGTCCGACACGATGTCGCCCTGCAGGTTGGGCAGCACGATCATCTGGTACTCCTCCGGCCGGAGCACCAGATTCATGCACAGCGCGTCGATGATCACGTCGGCGATCTCGATGCCGGGGTGGTGCTGGGCCTCGGCCCGGAACCGGTCGAGGAACAGCCCGTCGGTCATCTTCATGATGTTGGCTTTGTGCGCGCAGTGGACCTTCTTGATCCCGAACCGGTCCGCGGCCTTGAACGCGAACTTGTGGACCTGGTCGCACCCGGGAGCCGAGATCAGCCGCTTGCACTCGATCACGTCGTTGGTCAGCCGGTGCTCGATGCCGCCGTAGGTGTCCTCGATGTTCTCACGGACGACATAAATATCCACCGGCACGCCCGCCCGGCTGAACACGGTGTCCACGCCCGGCAGGCTCTGGAAGTGGCGGAGGTTGGCAAAGGCGCCGAACGTCTTGCGGAGCGTGACATTGATCGATTTGCCCCCGCCGCCGATCGGCGTGCCCATCGGGCCCTTGTAGAGCAGCCCGGTGCGCTCGACCGTCTCGACCGCCTCGTCGGTCATGCCGCGGCTGTCGCCGGCGGCAAAGACCCGCTCGCCCATCTCCACGGGGATGAACTCGATCTGTTCCTGCACGCCCGCGGCTTCGAACACGCGGAGGCACGCGTCCATGATCTCGGGGCCGATGCCATCTCCGGCGGCGAGGGCGATCTGGACCTTCTGCGACATGTTGGCGACTCCTGCGTGGTAGGCGTGTGAGCGACCCCCGAATCGCCGGCCCGTCCGGTCGAGGGGGAGAGCGAGGATAGGGAGCCGGCCGCCGAGGGTCTCGCGCGCGGCTGCGCCTGCCACCCACCGCCCGAAGAAATGTCCCAGAGCCGCCCGCAACGGGGTGCCGCACACCCCGTCAGGCGGTGACACCCGCGGATGCACAGCCCGTGCCCGCCAAACTCCCGCACCCGGCGGCACCGGTCTCGGGGCCGAGCCGCGGCACCAGACCGAGACCCTCGGCGATCTGCACCGCGTTGAGCGCGGCCCCTTTCAGGAGCTGGTCGCCGCAGGCCAGAAGGCACCACCGCCGATTCCGCCCGCCAGCGTCCGATACCTCGCCGGGGTCGGGCCTCAAACGCCCGACCAGCACCGGGCCGTGCCCGCTCGCTTTCCGCGGCGTGGGGAAGCGGTTGGCCGTCCGGTCGTCCACGATCTGCACGCCCACCCCCCGGGCCAGCGCTCGCGCACCTCGGCCTCGCTCGCGGCAGACGCGAGCGTGACCGTGATCGCCTCGGTGTGCGCGCGCAGCACGGGCACCCGCACGCAGGTTGGGGTGATCCGGAGCGTCGGGTCGCCCCAGATCTTGCGGGTCTCGTCGATGACCTTCTGCTCCTCGCCGTTGATGCCGGATCGGGGATCGACCGGGGAGTCGTGGCTGAAGACGTTGAAGGCCGCGGGCTCGGCAAAGACGCGTGGACGGCCCGCCGCCGGGCTTGGCTTATCCGGCGGGTCCAGGCTCGCGCGGGTGTCGGCGAGCAGTTCGTCGATGGCCGCGAGCCCCGCGCCGGACACGGCCTGATAGGTGGCCACGTCGATCGCCTCGACACCGAAGGCCCGGCGGAGCGGCTCGAGCCGCTGTCACGAGGATGATCGTCGTGCAGTTGGGGTTGGCGATGACCCCGCGAGGCGGCGGGCCCGACTCGCCCCGTTCGACCTCCGGAACGAGCAGCGGGACGTCCGGGTCGAGCCGGAAGGCCGAGGAGTTGTCGATCACGGTCGCCCCCGCGCCGACGGCGATCGGGGCGAACCGCCGTGCCGTGACGGCGTCGGCCGCGAAGATCGCGAGCGAGCACCCGGCGAACGAATCCTCGTCGAGTCCCGAGACCTCAATGCTCGTCGGGCCATAAGAGACACGCGTTCCCGCCGACCGGGCCGACGCGATCGGGCGGACCCGGCCGCCCGGCACGCCCCGCGCGGCGAGCAGATGCAGCACCTCGCGTCCGACCGCACCGGTCGCACCGACCACCGCGACACACCCGGCGGCCGGGCGTGATGTGGCCCCCTCACGCGGCATGGATCGGCTCCGAGCAGACATCGCCCTCTGCGCTGAACGTTGGCTCGAATTCACCGACGCGCGAGACTTCGGTCGCGCCCAGCGAGCCGACCTCGAACGCCAGCTTGTGCTCGCGGGCCCAGCGGACCGCCTTGTGCTGCACGATCGTGCCATCGAGGGCAAGGGCCTCGTCCCAGGGCAGCGTCGCGTAGCGGCGGGGCCGCGCGCCGGGGAGCGAGGGGTCCCACTCGTAGAGGCCGTCGACGTCCTTGACCAGGCGGCACGAGGCCGCCGAGACGCTGGGCGAGAAAGAGCGCGGTGAGGTCCGAGCCGCCCCGCCCGAGCACGGTGGTGCGGCCCCGCTCGTCCCGCCCGACGAAGCCGGGCACCACGACCGCGCGCACCCGCCCGAGGGCATCGACCACGCCGGGCAGGTCCACCGCCACCGGCGACGAATCGAGCGGCTCGCCCTCGGTCCGGAAGCCCGCCCCGGCCGCGTCGAGCGTCTCGGCCCGCACTCCGATGCTGTCCAACGCGAGCCCGAGCAGCGCGGCGCTGGCGAGTTCGCCCGTCGCCAGCAGCTGGGCTGTCGCGAACGGGTTGGGGCTCGAGGAATAGGCCGCGGCCTTGGCCAGCAGGGCGTCGGTCGTGCCCTCCAGGGCCGAAACCACCGCGACGACCCGCGAGCCGCGGCGGACGCAGCCGGCAACCTCTTCGGCCACCGCGCGCACGTGCAGCTCGTCGCGGAGCACCGATCCTCCGAACTTCAGGACGATCAGGTCCCCGCTCACACGCACACCTCCTCGGGTGTGGCCGTGGGGGCCGACTTCGCGGTCGGTTCGGCGTGGGCGATCTCGATGGCCTGTTCCAGATCGGCGATGATGTCGCCGACATCCTCGATGCCGACACTCACGCGGATCAGCCCGTCGGTGATGCCGACCGCGAGCCGGTGCTCGCGGGGCACGTCGGCGTGGGTCATGGTGACCGGGTGGGTCAGCAGGGTCTCGATGCCGCCGAGGTGCTCGACCAGCGAGGCGAGCTTGGCGTTGTTGAGCACCTTGACCGCGGCGTCGGTCCCGCCGACGACCTCGAACGAGAGCACGCCGCCGTGGATCCCGCCCAGGTGCTGACGCTCGGCGAGCTCCCGCTGCGGGTGGGTCAGCAGGCCGGGGTAGTTGACCTGCTTGACGTTCGGGTTGGCCTGCAGCGCCGCCGCGAGGCTGAGCGCGTTGGCCGAGTGCTGGCGGATGCGCAGAGGCAGCGTTTTGACGCCTCTCGTGGTCAGCCACGCCTGGAAGGGCGCCTGGATGCCGCCGGTGCACTTGCGGATGAAGCGCACCTGCTCGAGGAGTTCCTCATCGCGGGAGACAACGGAGCCGCCGAGCGAGCTGGAGTGCCCCTCGATGTGCTTGGTGGTCGAGTAGACGCAGACATCGACACCCAGGTCGAGCGGCCTCTGGACGACCGGGGTCAGGAAGGTGTTGTCGACCGCGACCTTGATCCCCGCCTCGCGTCCGATGGCGGCGACGGCGCGGATGTCGGTGAGCTTGAGTGTCGGGTTGGCCGGCGACTCGATGAAGATGAGCCTGGTATTTGCCCGCAGCGCGGTGCGGACGTTCTCGGCGTCGGAGGAGTCGACGAAGGTCGCCTCGATGCCGAGATTCGAGAGCACCTGCTGCACGAGGCGGACGGTGCCGCCGTAGATCGCGTCGCCCAGGACGACGTGGTCGCCGGCCTTGAGCAGAGCCAGGAAGAGCGCCGCCTCGGCCCCGAGCCCGGTGCCGAAACAGACCGCCGGGGGGGCGTCCTCGAGCGCGCCGAGCTGTGCTTCGAGCGCCGAGACGGTGGGGTTGGAGACGCGGGAGTAGGCGTACCCCCGGTCCTTGCCGACCGCCTCGTTGACGAACGTGGTGGACTGCACGAGCGGGTTGACCAGTGCGCCGGACTGCGGGTCTGGCCGCAGGCCGCCGTGGATGGCCGTGGTGCTCGTGCCTGCGATCGAGTTGGAATGACTCATGCCGTGAACCTCCTCACGGCATCAACGCAGGCTAGCTTGGCGTGGGTCGGTGGCGAACATCGCCACCATTTTGCTGAGAATCGGCTCTGGCTTCCGCCCGCCGTCCCGGCCGCATCGCTCCCCACGCAGGGGCTAGCCTCGGCACCGCGGCGAGCTCGTTTGGAGCTGCTCGGTTGCCGCCCGGGCGTTAGGCTGACCCGGGACTCTTGATGCTTGAGACGAGCATAGCGGCCTTTTCGACGTCGTCAAGAGGCTTTGCCGCGTCTTTGCGCCGGGATTCGCTCGACCCGAGGGCCGCGGCGGACGATCAACTTGGGGGAGATCGGGGCACGCCCCGAACAGATTTCGGGCAAATCCCCTTGATCATTCCGCCCGATGATGCTCCACTTGGAGCGGAAGACGAAGAGGGATGCACGATGAAACAACACGGGGGATGGCGGGCCTGGGTTCGGGTGTTTGGTGCGGTGGCGGTGCTCGCCACGACCGCGTCGGCACAGAAGTCCTGGGTCCGGTTCGACAACGGTGTGACAACCAGCCCGGATGTGACCTTCGGGTTCGATCGCCCGACCACCGTCTTCGGGTCGTTCGGTGAGACCTTCGCGCCGGGGGAGCCCCGTTTCGCCCCGCCGACCCTGCTCTGCGGCCGGGCGACGAGCCAGAGCCTCATGTCGGGGCTCTCGGTCAACGCGATCGCCGCGGGCGATTCGGGCACCGGCCTGCCGGTGTGGGTGGTCACGACGTCAACGTTCCAGCGGCTGAGCATCCATCTCGGCGACGACTCGGTCGACAGAGCGTTCCGCGACGGCAACTGGTCCGGTGTCTACGTCATGCCCATGCGCGACGAGGACAAAGCCGGGACATCTAACCTGCTCGTGCTCCAGACCGGCGCCAACGGCGGCTCGGCCAACACGCCCGACTTCGCCTTTGCGCCGACCAACGGCGGCTCGGTCCACAACGGCCTGATTGTCGCGCCGTGCGAGGTGCTCGAGCCCGTGGACGGCGAGTGGGTCAGCAGCCGCGCCGCGCTGGCCTACACCACGATCGACCGCCTGCAGCGCAGCAGCCCGTGGATCATCGCCGCCATGGGCGTGCCCACCAACGAGTTGGACACCGCTCGCGGCTCGCCCTGGTCCTACTCGGCCTTCCCGGTCAGCGACGACGAGTTCGTCGCGGTCTGGACCGACTATCGAACGCCCGTCAAGACCGGCGGCATCGCCTACGCCACCAGATTCCTGCGCGACGGCGACGGCGTGTGGAGCGCGAGCACGATCCGCGTCGCCAGATCGGAAAGCCCGGTCGTCACGGAGCACTGGCACTGCGGCGGCTACATCAAGCACCCCGACGGCCGCGCATCGATCGTCGTCTCCGTCGGCGATGGGATCGCCGACAACTACATGCTTGCGCGCACAAAGTCGCCCGGCTTCGCGTGGGCGTCGGAGACCGCCATCCCGGACACCGGGATCGACGAGCGCAGCCGCGTGTACGAACCCGCGGCCAGCTGGTCGGACGTCGCCACCGTCTGGGGCGGCGTTGGCACCGAGCCCTGCCTCCGGCACAACCAGGTCATCTCGATGATCGCGGCCGACACCGACTGCTCGCGGCTGCTCTGCGGCACCGACGAAACCGGGGCCGCGGTGCTGTCGATGACCTACGACCCCGACACCAAAGTGCCCGCGTGGCGCACGCTCTACCTCCCCTCGGCCACCAGCTGGCCGAGCGACGGCGTGCTCAACTTCAGCATGCAGGGCGAGCCGGGCGGTCCCTATCTCGGCCGCATCGACGCAGCATCCACCTCGCCGTGGCAGGCCGGGCAGCGTGAGACACGGATTCTCTACTCACCCGACGGAGAGATCTGGGGGCAATGCCTGGTGGCGGGGACCACGGGTTCGCGCCAGGGAGTGATCCGCGGCGACGTGGGCTATATCGGCTCGCTCGCCAACGAGGCGGCGGGCTTCCGCCGGATCGACGAGCCGACCGCGCGCGTGATCCGCCCGATGATGCTGAGCCCCTCGACGGACAACCTGCTGCGCGAAACAATCTCCAAGCCGACATCCGGGTTCGACCTCGGTGTGGACATCGTTCGGCTCAACGAGCCGGGCGACCTCCCCGAGGGCGTGCCTCTGCCGCCGTGCGAACCGGGCAACATCTTCAAGATCGAGAACAGGTCCGAGGGCGGCCGCATGGGCCTGTGGTACCCCGTGTCGCACTTCTCCGATGCGCCCCGCGCGCGCAGCTTCGCGCTGCTGCGGGCGTGGGTGTACGCGTTGGGGCCGGAGAGCGACAACGACCCGGCGACGACCGCGCAGCTCACGATGCGGTTCAGCGACGAGACGCGCGAGCGGCTGGATGTGCGTTCCGGACGCCTCGACTTCGACTCGGGCGCGTGGACACCGTTCACCATCTGGGGGCCGTGGACGGCGATGGGCCATACGGGGATCCCCGACACCTACTGGCGTCCGGTGGTCGAGCTGCGCGCAGAAGTCCGGGCTGATCGCCGCACCCTGCCGGTTCCTCATCGCGTGGGAGGGCGTGTACGCCGACGCCCCGACGGTGCAGGGGCACGGGCTCGGCCCGCTCGGTGCCGGGTCGGTCGAGCGGGCGGTGGTGGAGGGGCTCGACGTCGGCGACGAATGGACGATGCTGCTGGTGGGCATGGTCCCCGAAGATCAGTGGGACAACCGGGTCGGGGGGTCGGGTCAGGGCGCGATAAAGACCGCCACCTCGCACCTGCCGCACCTGTTCTCGATCGAGACAGGCGACGGTGCCGAACAGATCAGTGTTCTGGCCGACCCGAGGGACGAGGGCATCCGGCTCCGCGTGCAGGCCGCGTCCAACAGCCGCGAAGCGCGCCACGTCCGCACCACCTACTGGCTGCGGGACAGCCCGGTGGTGTGCGTGGTCCGTTCCCGCGAGGGCAAGACGAGCCTGGACTACACCATCGGCGGCTCCGACCCGAGGCACATGGAGCTTGCCGGGACGGTCGCGCCGAGCAGCGTGACGCTCGGTCCGGACGCGATGTGGTGGCACGCCGTCGAGGCCATGCCCACGGCGATCGCGGACGAAGAACTCTCGGAGGTCTTCGCCTCCCTGCAGTTGCACTGCCCGGCCGACCGCAACAACGACGGCGTCGTGGACACGCGCGATGTGATCCGGTTCCTCAACGAGTGGGTGAGCGGGTCGGCGTCGGCCGACTTCAACCGCGACGGTGAGGTTGACACGCGGGACGTGATCGACTTCCTGAACGCCTTCACCGCCGGGTGCTGAGCGAGCGCTATCTCACTCGGCCGGAACGGTCTCGCCCGGGACGGGTTCTTCGGGCCCGGCGTCGGGGCTTTCGCCGTCAGCCCATCCCACACTGCCTTGGCGGAGGGCCCCGGTGCCGAGCGGATCGGCCGGCTGGAACTCGACCCGCGCCGCCCCGAGCAGCGTGCCGGTGGCAAAGGCCAGATCGACCTGGGCGATCTGGTATTCGACCACCGCGTTGATCTCCTGCAGCTGCGCGTCGCTCAGGCGGGTGTTGGCGTCGAGCACATCGGTCGAGGTGGTCTCGCCGACCTCGAACTGGCGCTGCTCGGCCTGCAGCGTGCGGGTGTTGAGAATCACACTCTGCCGGGCGGCGAAGATGCGCTGCCACGCCGACTCGATCTCGTCGACCGCGTCGAGCACCTCTCGCCGGATGGTCTGCTCGCGCGCGTCCTTGCTGGCGAGCCGCTGGAGCCGCTGCAGGAGCGAGCGCCGCACCGCGGCCTCGCGTTGCTCGTTGCCCAGCGGCACCTCGCCCCGCAGGCCGATCGACCAGTCCGCGAAGCGGTTCTCCTGCACCAGATCGACCGCCCCGCTCAGGCTCGAGCCCAGGCCGTTCATGCGGTAGGTGTAGTCGAGCGCGAGCAGCGGCAGGGCCTGGTTACGCGACCAGTCGGCGGTGACCAGGTCGGCCGCGAGACGCAGCTCGAGCTCGAGCATCTCCATCCGCCCGTCGATCGCGGCCTGGGTCAGCACCTCGGTGTCAAACTCGTACCGCACCGGGTCGGGCGGTGAGCCCGGCACGACCTGGGTCTCGCTGGCGATGTCGAGCCCCGGCTCGTTGATGATCCGCTTGAGCTCGCGCTGGCGCGTGATGAGCAGGTTCTGGGCACGGATGATGCTGTCGAGCTGCTCGGCGACACCGGCCTGTGCGCGGAGCACCTCGATCTCGGCGACCTCGCCGGCCTCGTACCGCCGCTCCGAGCGTTCGAGCTGGGCCTGGGCGAGCTCGAGCGAGCGGAGTCGGACATCGAGCGCTGCGCGCGCGCCGTAGAGCCGCCAGTAGGCGCGATCGACGGCCGCGAGCTGGCGGATGACCTCGGCCTTGGTCTGCACCTCCGAGAGCTGGCGGTCGTAGGAGGCGATGGTGATGGCGTAGGTGGACGCGCGGCGTCCGGCGTTGCGGAGCAGCGGCTGGCTGATCGACAGCTCGACATCGCTGGTGTAGGCCGGGTTGAGCGTGCTGAACTGGTTGTTGGTCTCGTTTCGCGTGAACGGGAGCGTGATGTTGGCGGTGCCGCCGGTGCGGAGCGGGATGCGCACGCCGGGCTCGATCCGCTGGAACTTCTGCTGCGCGCTGTCGAGCGTGCTGGAGGTCGGCGAGTCGGTCTCGGTCCAGAGGGCGCTGAGCGTGAAGACCGACTCGAAGCGGCCCTCCTCTTCGGCGAGGCGTTCGGCGGCCAGGGCGGGGCTCATCAGCGCGACCTGCAGGTCCAGATTGTGCTGCAAGGCCGAGGCGCGGCACTCCTCGATCGAGAGCTCCACCCGCTCGAGCCCGTCGAAGCGGCTCTGCGTCGCCCGGGCGTCCTCCACGGTGGGCGGCGGGGTCTGGACGCGGAAGTCCTCGATCGGCGCGGCCTCGATGCGCCGCACCCGATCCAGCGAGAGCGGCGGGGCGTAGTCGGAGGCGTGCGCAAAGAGCGGGTTGCGCGCAGCCCGTCAGCGCGGGGACACCCGCGCCAGCGACGAGCCGCAGTACACCCGGCGGAGGCCAGCAGTCTGGCGGCGGGGCTCGGTCGGGAGGGCAGAGAGCGGGGCCGGGTCGGCATGGTCGGGTCCTCGGGGTGTCGCGCTAGTCGTGGCGGAGGGCTTCGATCGGGTCGAGTCGTGCGGCCTTGATCGCGGGGAACATACCGAAAACCACACCCGTCCCCGCGCTGAACCCCACCGCCAGCAGCACCGCCCACGCCGGCACGCTGGCGTCCTTCAGTGGGCTGTCGGGCACCGCCTTGAGCAGCGAGATCAGCCCCTGGCCCATGCCCAGCCCGACGGCCCCGCCGACCAGGCACAGCGTGACCGCCTCGACAAGGAACTGGACGAGGACCACCGCCGGGCGCGCGCCGATGGCCTTGCGGAGCCCGATCTCGCGGGTCCGTTCGCTCACACTGACGAGCATGATGTTCATGATCCCGATGCCGCCGACGAGCAGGCTGATGCCGACGATCCCGCTGGCGCCCGCGGTGATGCCCGCGGCGAGCGAGTTGAATTGGTCGATGAACTGCTGCATGACCTCGACCCGGAAGGTGTCCTCGTCATTGCCGGAGATGCCGCGCATCTTCCGCAGCACGAAGGCGATCTGGGCGCGCGCATCTTCGACCTTCTCGGGGTTCGAAAGCGAACCCCACGCGTTGGAGATCCAGCGCTCGGGGTCGAGCATCTGCGCAGTGGCGAAGGGGATGAAGATCTCCGTCGAGCTGTCGCCGCCGCCGAAGAGATTCAGCTGCACCGTCTCGACGACCCCGACGATCATGAACCGCCGGCCGGCCAGCCGGACAAACTCGCCCACCGGCTCCCGCGGCAGGTCGAGTTCCTCAATCGCCTTGTCATTGATCAGGCACACGAGCCGCCGCTCGCTCTCATCGACGCCGTTGAACTGCCGACCGTCGATGACCTGCCGGCCGACGATGTCGTGCCAGGTCGGCCAGATCCCGAGCGAGGGGACGCTGTCGATCTTCCGTTCGCCGTACTCGGCGGCATAGCTTCCCCACATCTCCGGCGAGATGCTGGTGATGTCCGGGCAGTTCTCGCGTATCGCGACGATCTCGGGCATCTGGAGCTGTACGTCACGCCAGTTGCCCGTCCGCCGCATGGAATCGGGCAGCATGCCGTCGATGTAGACGCGTTTGGCGCCGAGCTTCTCAAACTCGCTGAGCACGGTCTGGCGCAGGCCCTGCAACGCGGCGATCACCGCGATCACGCTCGCGACGCCGATGATGACGCCCAGCGTGGTCAGCAGCGACCGGACCTTGTTCGACCAGATCTGCCCGAGCGCGAGGCCGAAGGTCTGGAACACGATGCGGAAGAGAATCATGCGCCCGCCTCCTGGCCCTCAGTCTGGCTCGCGGCCTTGTTCTCGGCTGTGCTCTCGGTCTCGGGCTGGGCGGACGGCTCGGCGTGGCCGCTCGCAGCGAGCTTCGCCGCGGCCGCGGCGGCTCTCGAGCCACAGCCGGTGGATCGGGTCCTCGTCTGTCGGGTGGTCGCTCACCACCAGCCCGTCGCGGAGCCGGACGATCCGGCGGGCGTTGGCCGCGACCTCTTCCTCGTGGGTCACGATGATGATGGTCTGCCCCTCGGCGTGCAGCTGCTTGAACAGGTCGATGATCTCGTTGGTGGTCGTGCTGTCGAGGTTGCCCGTGGGTTCGTCGGCGAGCAGGATCGCCGGCTCGTTCACCAGCGCGCGCGCGACCGCGACGCGCTGCCGCTGACCGCCCGACAGCTGGTTGGGCCGGTGCCCCATCCTGTCGCCCAGCCCGACGCGCTGCAGCGCGGCCTTGGCCCGCCGCCTCGCCGAGCCGCCAGTGCCGGCGGGAGTAGATCATCGGGAGCATCGTGTTCTTCAGCGCCGACGCCCGGTTCAGCAGCTCGAAGCTCTGGAAGATAAAGCCGATCTCCTCGTTGCGGACCCGGGCCAGCCGCGCCGCACCGACCTTGTGGATCGGCTTGCCCCGCAGCTCGTAGACCCCGGCCGTGGGGCGGTCGAGGCAGCCGAGGATGTGCATCAGCGTGCTCTTGCCCGAACCGGACGCGCCCATGATCGCCACGAACTCGTTGGCGCCGATGTCCAGATCGACCCCGCGCAGGGCGTGCACACGCTCGGTGCCGAGCTTGTACTCCTTGGTGAGCTTGCAGACTCGCAGGACGGTCATGGGTCAGGACCCCGGATCGGCGGTTGGGGCGTCCGCGGCCTTGGCGTCGGCCAGCGCTTCTGCTTCGGCCGCTTCGGCCTCCACCTCGACCTCGTCGCGGACCGGCGTGCCGTCGGCGATACCCACGATCGTCTTAAAGGGGCCGGTGATCACCCGGTCGCCCTCGTCGAGCCCCGCGAGAATGACCGTCTCGGCCAGATCGCTCGGCCCCACCGAGACGGGCACCGCCCTGGCCTTGCCCTCCTCGATGATGTAGACCACCGAGGCGAACGTCTTTCGCTTGTCCACGATGCCCTCGGCGCCGTCCACCGTGGGCTTGGGCAGCTCGTCGATGCGGCGGTCGAGCACCGACTGGCTCGGCACCACCAGCACGTCGCGCAGCTCCTGCACCGAGATCTCCGCCGTCGCGCTCAGACCCGACAGCAGCGGGCGGTCGGGATTGTCCCGCAGCTTGATCTCGGCCTCGTAGTAATACGTCCCGTCGGTCCACCGCCGACGCTCGAGCCCCACCCGCTCGACCAGACCGAAGAACGGCTCGTCCCGGTAGGCGTTGACGTACACCGTCGCGTCCTGCGCCGCTCGCACCTGGGCGATGTTGGACTCGTCCACCCGCGCCATGAGCAGCATGTCGGAGAGGTCCGCGATCTCGAGGATGATCGACCCGGCGTTGTTGAGCGTGCCGACCACGACCAGCTCGCCGACCTCGGCATTGAGCGTCGTGATCACGCCGTTGATCGGGCTCGAGATCACGGCGTTGGCCAGGTTGCGTTCGGCTTCGATGATCTGCGCGCGCGCGATCTCGACGTCCGCCGTCGCCATCTCCACCGTCGCGACCGCCTGGTTGTACCGATTCTCAGATTGCTCGTAGGCGACGTCGCTGATGTCGCCGGTGTCGTGCAGCTCGCGTTTGCGGCCAAAGTCGCTGAGGGCGACCGCCAGGTCCGCCTCCGAGCCGCGGAATCGGGCTTCCTGGGCCTTCAGCCTCGCCTTGGCCGCCTCGAGCCTCGCGGTCAGGTCCTCAGAGTCCAGCCGCACGACGACGTCGCCTGCGCGCACGACATCGCCCTCTTCGAACGGCAACGCCACGATCCGGGCCGAGACCTGGGCGCTGATCTCCACCTTCGTGCGGGGTTCGACCAACCCCGGGGCGCTGACGCTCCGGGTCACGTCGCTCCGCCCGACCGCCTCAAGCCGCACCGTCGCGGCCTCTTCGTGCCGCTCAAACCGGGCCTTGAGCGTCTCGCCGAGCGAGGTCTGCGTCAGGGCGACACCCGCCCCCACGACACCGACCACCACCACCGCTCCGCCGATCAACAGCACCTTGCCCACGTCGAACCCCTTCCATCACCGCTCCGGGGCCCGATCCAGGCCTGGCAACCACCGTTGTTCCGAGAGTCGGATCCGCGCGTTTCACCCGAACGCCCCTTTTGGGCCACAAACCGGAGGACGATAGCGCTTCCCGGGGCTTGCCCGGTGCTCCGGGCCCGCTCGCCAGCATCGATCGCCAGAGGTTTCGCTTGGAATCAGAGCCCGAGCTTCTCGCCGAGGAACCCGGCCACGGCGTCGAGGGCGACGCGGTGCTGCTCGCCGCTGTCGCGATCGCGGGCGGTGACGGTCTGGTCGGTCAGCGAGTCGCCGTCGACGGTGAAGCACCACGGGCACCCGGCCTCGTCCATGCGGGCGTACCGCTTGCCGATCGACTGCTTGGCGTCGGTCTCGATGAATCCCGACCGCCCGAACCGCTGCTGCAGCTCGGCGTGGAGCTTCTCGGCGACCTCGGGCATGCCGTCCTTGTTGACCAGCGGGAAGACCGCGGCCTTGATCGGCGCAAGCCTGGGGTGGAGCTTCAGGATCTCCGGGCTGGGCCGGCTCTCGTCGCGGGTGTAGGCCTCACAGAGCAGGGCCAGCACGCCCCGCGTCAGCCCGGCTGCGGGCTCGATGACGTCGGGCAGGTAGTGCTCGCCCTTGGGCTGGCCGTTCTTGGCCAGCTCGCCCCGGGTGTTGTCGAAGTACTGCAGCTTGGTCCGCGAGTGCTTCTCGTGCTGGCTGAGGTCGAAGTTGGACCGGTGGGCGACACCCTCAAGCTCGCCGAAGCCCGGTGCGGTGAAGGGGTAGCGGTACTCGACATCGGCGGTGCCGGCGCCCTCCTTGGCGTAGTGGCTGAGCTCGTCCTTGTCGTGCTCGCGCATGATGAGGTTGTCGCTGGTCAGGCCGATCGATTCCCACCAGCGCTTCCGCTCGGCCTGCCAGAACTTGTACCACTTGCGAGCGTCCTCGGGGTGGCAGAACCACTCCATCTCCATCTGCTCAAACTCGCGCGAACGGAAGATGAAGTTCCGCGGCGTGACCTCGTTGCGGAACGCCTTGCCGACCTGCGCGATGCCGAAGGGGACCTTGACGCGGCTGGTGTCCACCACGTTCTTGAAGTTGATGAAGATGCCCTGGGCGGTCTCGGGGCGGAGGTAGGCCTTGTTGTCCTCGCTCCGGATCGCACCGGTGTAGGTGTCGAACATGAGGTTGAACATGCGGGGCTCGGTCAGCGAGCCGGGCTCCTTCGCGTCGGGGCCGACCGTGCGCGCGAGCATCGCCGCGTCCGGCGCTTCGTTCTCGATGACCTCGACGTCATCGTCACCGAGATCGCGTTTGACGTACTTGCCGAGCCGCCTTGAGCGCCTGGGCCCGGCCCGCTTCGCTGCCCTCGACGAAGGCGAAGAGCCGGCCCTCGGCCTCGCCTTTGAGCCCCAGATACCGCAGATGGTCGGCGCGATAGCGCGACTTGCTCTCGCGGCAGTCCACCATCGGATCGTTAAACCCGCCCACATGCCCGCTCGCCTCCCACACCTTCGGGTTCTGGATGATCGAGCTGTCGAGGCCGACGATCTGGAGACGTTCGCCGTCCGGGCCCTTGGGCGGGTTGAGGACCATCGCCTCCCACCAGGCGTCGCGGAGGTTGTTCTTGAGCTGCACGCCCAGCGGGCCGTAGTCCCAGAAGCCGTTGATCCCGCCGTAGATCTCGCTGGCGGGGTAGACGAACCCGCGCCGCTTGCAGAGCGAGACGATGTCTTCCATGGATTTCTGGGCGTTGTCGGTCATCGGGCGGGGCTCCTGGCGTGGGTCGTATTGGGGGGATGGTAGGAAAGAGCCCCAAGCGTGAGCGCGTGGGTCCGGTCGTGAGCGCGCGGGCCTCGTAGAGCCCCCCGCGCGAGCGGGGGGAAACGGAATCTGGCGACGTGTCGATTGTCCCCTCGTCTGCACAAGGGGCTCTGTGGGGCGTGCCCCCACGCTCGCGTGAGGGGCTCCGTGCTCACCCGCGGGCGTCAGGGTGCCGGGCGGATGATCCGGTCCCAGACCTCGGCCATGCCGATCGACTCGACGTCCCGGTCGGCCTCGACGGTCACGGTGGCGAAGTCGGCGATCTTGGGCGAGGGGGTGAGCTGCACCTTGGCCGTCTCGGCCACCTGCACGAGGCCGAGGGCCCCGCTGCCGGTCACGCTGATCACCCAGCGTCCCTCGCCGAGCTGGCGGTAGACCGCCTTGCCCATCCGCGCCTGCCCGTCGCCCTCGCCCCACAGCACCGGGCCGATCCCGGGGTCGATCACGACCCCCTGGCTCGGCGGCGCGTTGGCGTCGAAGACCCGCCTGATCCACAGGCGGCTGTCGCGGACGATGTAGTCCACATAGACCTCGCCGGCGGGGTCGTAGGGGGTCTCGATCCGGCGGAGGATGCCGGTCTCGGAGACGACCAGCACGCTGAGCTTGCCGTCCTCGACCTGCAACTCGGTGACCGCCGACTTGCGGACGGCCTCGTTGTAGGTGGTGCGGAGTCCCTCGTACTCGTCGGCGAGCGTGGCGAGTCGCGTCCGATAAATGTCGGCCGCGGCACCGGCACGGATGTACTGATAGCCCAGGATGCCCGCCGCGGCGATGACCGCGAGCATGATCGAGGTGGAGATGGTCCGGGTGAGTGTGGCTACTGGCATGGTGATGGCGCTCCGCTGAATTCATCGGCGGGAAGGGCGATATGTCATCAGACAGCCGACGACGCCCGCGAGTTCTGTGATTTCGATGCCCGGCGGCAGAAGACCCGGCACCCCGTCCCGCGCCGATCACCCAAACCGCTTGACCACCACCGTGTCGTTCTGCCCGCCGAAGCCGAAGCTGTTGGAAAGACAGGTCTCCACCCCGCCCTTGCCCGAAAGATCGCGGGCGGTGTTGGGGATGTAGTCGAGGTCGAGGTCCGGGTCGGCGTCGTGCAGGTTGACCGTGGGGGGCAGCACGCCGGTCCGGATCGCCTGCACGCACGTGATCAGCTCGACCACCCCGGCGGCCTGGATCAGGTGCCCCATCATCGACTTGATCGAGCTGATCGCCACCCGCGGGGCCTGCTCGCCGAACGCGGCCTTGATCGCCTTGGTCTCGATCGAGTCGTTCTCCTTGGTGCCCGTGCCGTGGGCGGAGATGTAGTCCACCGGCGGCCGGCCGTCGCTCCGGGGCTGTGCCGGGTCGATCCCGGCCTGGTGCAGGGCGGCCAGCATGGCCGTCCGGGCCCCGCGCCCGTCGGGTTGCATGTCGGTGATGCGGAAGGCGTCCGCGGTCGAGCCGTAGCCGGCCAACTCGGCCAGCGGCGTCGCGCCGCGGCGTTCGGCGGCTCTCCAGCGACTCGAGCACCACGATCCCGGCACCCTCGCCCATGACGAACCCGTCCCGCGTCCGGCTGAAGGGCCGGGCGGCGGTCGACGGGTCGTCGTTGCGGGTGCTCATGGCGGTCAGGCGGATGAACCCGGTCATGCCGAGCGGGTGGATCATCGAGTGGGCGCCGCCGGCCAGCATGATGTCGGCGTCGCCCCGGCGGATGATCTCGCTCGCCTCGCCGACCGACTGGGTGCCCGCGGCACAGGCGGTCATGCAGTTGAACGCCGGGCCGCGGCACTGGAACGCCGAGGCCAGGTGCGAGAGCCGCCGCGTTGGGTTCCTGCTCGATCTCACGGATGGGCGGCTCATGCGGCTGGTGGGCTGCGTGTGCCCAGCGGTTGCCGTCCACGCGCCGGTTGTCGGCGTCCCACCCGCCGAGGTTGGTCGCCCAGAAGGCGTCGTAGTCGAGCGAGCCCTCGCCGCCGCCGAGATAGAGCCCCACCCGCCGGGGCTCGGCGCCGCGGATCGGCTCTCCGGGCCCGCCGAGGCCGGCCTGTGTCCACGCCTGCGTCGCGGCCGCGAGGGCCATCTGGGTGCCGACGCCCGCCTGCGCGTGCCGCCGGGCCAGTGCTGCGGGGAGATGGTCGGGAAGGTCAAACCCCTTCACCTCCGCAGCGAAGTTGGTGGTGAAGCTGGAGGCGTCAAACCGGGACACCGGGCCGATCGCGACCTCTCCGGCGGTCAGGCGGGACCACGCGCGGTCGATGGTGTGGCCCAGGGGCGTGATCCAGCCCATGCCGGTGATGACGATGCGGGGTGAAGCGGATGGCATCGTGAACTGTACGGAGGGTTGCGGCAGACCGCTCGGGCGCGGAGTGTCGATCGGATCGGCCAAGTGTTCGGAATGTATTTGTATATTCAGGATAAAAAGCTGCTGAATATCGCGAAATTGGGCTTGACAGCGATAGGGGCGGTCACGAGACTCTTATAGTAGTCACTAACTTTTTCATCCGGTCATCGGTGCAGCGGTGTGGGCTGCTCGATGTGGCGGAGCAGAAAGGAAGCGTCATGTGGAAATCAGGTGTGTTGGTACTCGCGGCGGCGGCGGTGCTCTTTGTGACGGGTGTGGGTTCGACGGGTGCGCAGCCGACACCGGCGCGTGAGCCCGCGTTCCGCGTCGGCACGTACGACAATCGTGCCATCGCGATCGCGTGGGTGCGTTCGGAATTCAGCGATCTCGGAGAGCTCCGTGAGCAGCTCGATGCTGCGGAGACGGCGGGCGACCAGGCGAAGATCGACGAACTCATGGAGCTCGGCCCCAAAGTCCAGCAGAAGCTGCACCTGCAGGGCTTCGGTCGGGCCCCGGTGTCGGACCTGCTCGAGGCGGTGCAGGATCGGCTGACGGAGGTGGCCGAGGAAACCGGCGTGGATGTCATCGTGTTCGAGTGCAACTTCGCGGGACCGGGCGTCGAGGTAGTGGACGTGACCGACGCGCTGGTGGAGCTGTTCTCACCGACCGTCGAGACGCGCACGACGATCGATGCGCTTCTCCGCAACGACCCCGTCCCTCTGGAGGATCTCCACCCCGAGCACTGAGCGCGTCGTTTGCGCCTGGCCGGGTCGGTCCCAGAGCGTTCGTTGCGTCGCCTGTGTGCGGAGCCGGCGTGATGGCGGGGTGGTACGCTCGTTCCATGAGCACACCTCTGCACGAACGCTCCTTCGGCGACTTTCTCGAGCAGCTCGCCGCCAAGACCCCGACGCCCGGCGGCGGGGCGGTGGCGTCGGCGGTGGGGGCGCTGGGGGCGGCACTCGGCGACATGGTGCTGGCCTACAGCGTGGGCAAGAAGTCGCTGGCCGAGCACGAGCCGGTGCTGCGGGAGGCCGCCAAGCGGCTCGGCCGGGCGCGGGTCGTGCTCCTCGAGCTCGCGGCCGAGGACGAGGCGGCGTACGGGCTGGTGAACGAGCTTTCGAGATTGCCGGCCGATGACGCCCGGCGGGTGGAGTTGCCGGCGGCTTCGGTGGCGGCGGCGCAGGTGCCGCTGTCGTGCATGGCGGCGTGTGTGGGGGTGCTGGGGGTGCTCGAGCCGCTGCCGGGCATCACCAATCACTATCTGCGGAGCGACCTGGCGATCGCGGCGATCCTGGCCGAGGCCGCGGCGAGGGCGGGGGCGTGGAATGTCCGCGTGAATCTGCCCGGCATTGAGGATGTTTCGGTCCGCGGCTCGATCGAGACCGAGTGTGAAGCGCTGCTGGCGAGGGCGGCCGAGGTCGCGGGGCGGGTCGAGGGCGCGTGCCGGGGCTAGGTTCTTTTGGCCGCATGCCGTACCATCGGCCATGCCTCCAGCGGAAACAGCCGGCGTGGACACGATCGCCGACCAGATCAGTGTGCTTGCGGAGATGCTCCGCGATGTCAGCAGTGTCGACGAGCCCGTCGAGATGCTCCGCCGCTTCGGTCAGCATTTCTGGCGCGTGCGGCGGATCGACTATCTGGTCTCGACCAGCAGGCGGGGCCTGCCCGAGGGGCACTACAAGGTGACCCGCGCGATGACGCCCGGCCGACTCGACGAGAGCGACGGCGGGCCGAACCCTTGGCGCGACTGGAGCAAGCTGAGCCTCCACACCGGCGGGTTTCTGGGCGAGGTGATGTCCCGTGTCGAGCCGCAGCTGTTCAACAACCTGCGGGTCACGGACGATCCGGTGCTCGGCGATGCGCTCGCCGGGTTCGGCAGCTGCGTCGCCAGCCCGATTTTCGACCGGGGCGAGGCGCTGAACTGGAACTTCAACTTCCACAAGGACCCGGCGTTCTACACCCGCAAGCACCTCGTTGACCACTTCCTGACGACCAACCTCGTCGGCACCGCCACGCGGAACCTGCTCGCGGTCAACCGGGCCGAGGAGCTCAACCGCCAGCTCACGGCGCAGCTCGAGGCCGTGGCTCGGGTGCAGCAGGCGCTGCTGCCGATCGAGATCCCCGAGATCCCCGATCTGTCTATCGCCACGAGTTATCTCACCAGCCAGGAGGCCGGCGGCGACTACTACGACTTCTTCCCGCTGCCCGGCGGCAGGTGGGGCGTGCTGATCGCCGATGTCGCCGGGCACGGTGCGGCGGCGGCGACGGTCATGGCGATGCTCCACGCGATCCTGCACGGGTACGAGGGGCCAGAGTACGACCCCGCGGCCGTGATGCGGTACGCCAACCGGCGGCTCGGGATGCACCGCATCGACGCGACATTCGTGACCGCGTTCTTTGCCGTGTATGACCCGGCGGACCACAGGCTGACGTATGCGCGCGCAGGGCACAACCCGCCGCGGCTGAAGCGCGGTGACACCGGCGAGGTGCGCGTGCTCGACGACGCGCCGGGGCTGCCGCTGGGCATCACCGACGAGTACGACATCCAGACCGGCCAGCTCGAGCTCGATCTCCACGACACGCTCGTGCTCTACACCGACGGCATCACCGAGGCGTTCAGCGCCGATCGCGAGCAGTTCGGCACGCATCGGCTCGACGAGGCGCTCATCGGTTGCTCGGGCGAGCCGGAGTGTGTGGTCGATTCGGTGCACAAGGCGCTCTATCAGCACACCCGCTCGCTCTCGCGGGACGACGATCAGACGATCGTCGCGTTGCGGCGTGTGCGGTAGCCGCGGACTGTGGCCGGGCATATGCCGCTAGGCTGTGGCCTCGATGCCCCCGCCCCGACCGCCAACCGATGCCCCGTCAGAATCGCCGCCGCGAGAATGGTTCGACGAGCCCGACCGGGACACCGGCGAGACGGGTCTGCGGTTCGGGTGCACGCTCTGCGGCAACTGCTGCTCGGGCCCGCCGGGGTATGTGCTCTTCACCGAAGCAGAGGGCCGGGCGATCGCGGGCCGGCTCGGCATCACCGAGGCGGAGTTCCTTGAGCGGTTCACCGAGGACACCCACCACGGCCGTTCGATCATCGATATCGACACCGGCCGCGGGTACGACTGCGTCTTCCTCGACCGCACGACGATGCCGGGCAAGGCGGTGTGCTCAATCTACGAGGACCGCCCGGAGCAGTGCCGCACGTGGCCGTTCTGGAACAAGCTGCTGCGCTCTCGTGACGACTGGGTGCGTGCGAAGGCGACGTGCCCCGGGCTGGACCAGGGGCGGCACTACACGCCGGTGGAGATCAGGGTGATCCGGAGCGGCGGCACGCCGGATGACTAGCGTGCCGGCGCGGTCGGCCGATGGCGGACCGCAAAGACGAGCAGCACGGCCAGCAACGCTCCGGTCTGCGAGTTGACGTGGATGCTGTCGAAGACGCTCACCAGCAGCAGCCCGACGAGCCGCAAAGCACGGACCGTCGGCGTAGCCCGATGGCCCGTCGCCCGGCTGGCGGCGGGCGCTGCCGATGATGGTTAGGGCCACGAAGGCGATCGCGAGCCCCAGCCCCGGCACGCCCAGCGTGGCTGCGGCGTGGAGCAGGGCGTTGTGGGCGTGGGCGTGGAAGCGGCGGGAGTTCGGATCGATCTCCTGCGACTCGACGTGCGCGCGCGCCCACGCTTCGTAGCCGCCGACGCCGGTGCCGGTGAGCGGATGCTCGGCAAATGCCTCCATCGCCCACCAACCCATCAGCAGGCGGGCGCCGGTGTCGGTCTGGAATTCTTTGTGCTCGATCGCGCCGGTGACCTCGGCGCGTCCGGCGTCGAAGCGCGCGCGCAGCTGGTCGCCGACGGTGAGCCATGCCGCGGCCGAGCCGACGGCGACGATGCCGAGCAGGATGAGGACGGGCGCGTCCGAGCCGGGCCCGGGGTTTGATGCGGGCGACGGCGACGACGCAGGCGATGCCCACCAGCCCCGCGGCCGCGAGCCATGCGCCGCGGGTGCCGGTCGCGAGGATGCCGAGAAGTGTCGCGGCGCTGCCCAGTGCGCCGAGCAACCGCCATTTGCCGCGGCCCCAGAGCCGCGGCGGGCAGGTGGAGCCCGAGGGCTGCGGTGAGGAGCGAGCCGCCGACGACGGGGTCGAGCCAGCCGCTGTTGCGCCCGGGCAGGCGGTTCCAGGTCATCGCGTCGACCTCGAGGGCGAGGCCGAGAGCGTGGACGACCTGCGAGAGCTGCGCCACGGCGAAGCCGAAGATAAGAGCGCCGAGCAACAGGCCGCGGCGGTCGGAGACCGGCCAGAGTGCGACCGCCACGATGCCGAACCGGAGCACGCCGAACTGGTCAACCCAGGCGTCGTGCGGGCCGAGGGTCCAGAGGCGGCTGGCCAGGGCGAGGAGTGTCCAGGCGAGCAGCACCAGGATGAGCGGTTGGAGGAAGAACAGGGGCAGCGTCCGCCAGTGCCGGTGGATGCGGATGAGCATGGCCGCGACGACACCGATGGCACCGAGCTCGACAGCGCTGGTGGGTGCGGCCACCGCGGCGCAGGCCAGGGCCCCCAGCCAGGCGTGGACGGTGTGCCCGAAGGGGTCGATCCGGCGTTGCTCGGCGAACGCGGCATCGACCCGCTCGCGGGTCACCCGCCACCACGGGCCGGCGTGCGGCGGGGTGGGCGCGGGATGCTCGGGAGAGGGTGCGGGCACGGGTGCATGATCGGTGCGAACCGGTGTCGCGGCAAGGCGGTGGTGCAACGGGAGTGGCGGGTTTCCGAACAAATCCAGAGTATCGGGGTGCAACTTTCGCTGTGATTGGCTGAACAATGCCTCGGGTTCGGTCGTCTGACCGAAGTATGCTGGTGTGATCGCCGGGCGGGTGCCCGCCGGGCGTGTTTCCCGCGATTGCCGCGGGATGGAGGGGCCGGACCCGCCCCGGGGAGTTGGTGATGCAGGACATCCGTCGCGTGCTTCAGGTCGCCGCCCGCAGGTTGCTGGTGGTGCGGTTGTTTGACAGCTGGGCGTGGACGATCACGTTCGCGCTCGGCGCGATGATTGCGTTGATTGTTGTTGACCGTTCGCTGGCCCTCGGACTCGGCGAGATGTCGTGGCGGGGGATGCCGATGATGGCGTGGGCGGGCATCGGCTCGCTCGGGCTGGCGCTCGTCGCGGGGGCGGTGTGGGCGCTGGTGACGCGGCCGCGTGAGGCGGGCGTGGCGCACATTGTGGATGAGCGTGCGGGGCTGCGTGAATCGCTCTCCACGGCGTTGTGCGTTGAGCGTGCGAGCGATCCGTGGTCGAAGGCGGTCGTGGAGTCGGCCTCGGACAAGGCCAGGCGCGTGGTGGTTCGCGACGCGATCCCGATCGAGGGGCCGAGCACGTGGCGCATCCCGACCGGGGGGATCGTGGTGCTGCTGCTGACGTTCTTCCTGATGCCGCAGTTTGATCTGCTGGGCAACCGTGCCGAGGCGCAGGCCGCGGCCGACGCGAGGCAGGAGATTGAGGCCGCGGTGCAGGACGCGCGGGACACCGAGGCGCAGATCCGCGAGATCATGCAGCGGACGGGCCTGGGCGAAGAAGAGCACGTGCCCGACGCCGAACTCGACGCGGAGCTGAACAAGCCCACGACACCCGAGGAGATCCGCAAGGAGGCGATCCGCAAGCTGACGGATCTCAACGACAAGCTCAGCAAGCAGATGCAGTCCGACGAGGCCAAGAGCCTCGAGGCGGTCAAGGACCTGATGCGTCGGATGACCACGCCGGGGCAGGGCGAGCTGACAGAGTTTGCCCGCCAGCTCTCCCGCGGCAACTTCGACAAGGCGCGGCAGGAGCTCGAATCGCTCAACCAGAAGCTCCAGAACGGCGAGCTGAGCGAGGAGCAGAAAGAGCAGCTCCAGAAGCAGATGGAGAACCTCGCCGAGCAGATGCAGAATCTGTCCGAGCAGCAGAGCGCGATGCAGCAGGCGTTGCAGCAGGCGGGCATCTCGCCGGAGCAGGCCAAGCAGATGGCCTCCAACCCGCAGGCGATGCAGCAGGCTCTGCAGCAGAACGAGAACCTCAGTGACGCCCAGAAGCAGCAGCTGCAGCAGATGGCGAACGCCATGCAGCAGGCCGCGTCGCAGTGCCAGGGGATGAGCCAGGCGATGTCGCAGATGGCCCAGAGCATGTCGCAGCAGGGCAGCCAAGGCCAGCAGGGCAGCCAGCAGGCGATGGACGCGATGAGCGGGCAGCTCTCGGCCATGGAGCAGATGCAGGCCGAGATGCAGGCGATGTCGGACGCGATGGGCCAGTGCCAGGGGCAGATGGCGGCGCTGGGTGAGTGCAGCGGCAGCAGCCCCGGCAGCGGCTGGGCCGCGAGCAAGCCGGGCGCGACCGGGCAGTTCTCCGAGGGCAGCTCGATGGCGCAGGGCAGCGGTTCGGGCGGGCCGGGCAAAGGCAACGGCGCCGGGCCGGACGCCGAGACCGCCGACTTCTTCTTCAAGGGCGAGAAGGCGAACGTGCAGAACCAGGGCGGCGCGGTGATCGCGTCGCGGTATGTCTTTGAGGAGCAGGTCAAAGGCGAGGCCCGGGCCGAGTTTGGCGCCGCGATCGAGCAGGCGGCCGAGCAGGCGGCCGAAGAGATCGCCAACATGAACGTCGATCCGCAGTTCCGCAGCGCGGTCAAGCACTACTACGGCCGCCTCGGCGAGCGGGTGAAGGCCGAGCAGGCCAAGACCCAACCCGCCAAGGAAACCACGTCCGGGGGCGAGACCTCGGGCGGTGAGGACTGATTGGGTGTCGGGCGGAGCGGTGCCCGGACTGACGTGCCGGGCGGATCGAATCCACCAGTCAATTCCGCGTCGTGACGCGGTTGTCGCGATCGGAGCCGCGGCTCTGGGCGCGACCGGTGCGCTGCTCGGCGGTTCGCGCGCAGCGGGCGGGGCGGGGCCGACGAGGTGGTGCTCTACAGCTCGGTCGATGACTTTGTGCTGCGGGATGTGGTGAGCGCCTTCGAGGCCGAGTCGGGCGTCAAGGTGCGGCTTCTCGGCGACACCGAAGCGACCAAGACCACGGGTCTGCTCGAGCGGCTCATCGCCGAGCGGGACGAGCCCCGGGCCGATGTCTGGTGGTCGAGCGAGCCGTTCGGGACGATCCGCCTGGCGGGGATGGGGCTGCTTGCACCGGCGGGTATCACGCCGCCGGAGATCACCGACGCGGCACTCCGCGGGCGGCTGGACGCGGCGGACGGGTCGTGGTTCGGGTTTGCGCTGCGCGCGCGTGCTCGCGGTGCGGGAGGGCTTCGGCGAGGCGCCGCCGAGCCGGCTGCGTGATCTGACTGGCGACCGGTTCCGGGGGCGGGTGGGTATGGCCCGCCCGCGGTTCGGCACGACGCGCGGGCATATGGGCGCGCTGCTGGCGACCGCCGGGACGGCGGTCTTCCGGGCGTGGCTCGAGGCGATGGCGGCTAACGGGCTGCGGCTGTACGACGGCAATTCGACCGTGGTCCGGGCCGTGACCGAGGGCGAACTGGACGTCTGCCTGACCGATACCGACGATGTCTGGGCGCAGCAGCTGCCGGGGCGGGGGCGTTCGCGCCCGTGTTCGAGACGCCGGATGCGGACGGCTCGGGGGCGTCGGGCCTGCCGAGCTTCGGACCGATGCTCATCCCGAACACCGTGGCGAGGGTGCGCGGCGGTCCGAACGGCGGGGCCGCCGGGCGCTTGATTGAGTATCTGCTGGGCGGGCGGGCCGAGACAATTCTCGCCGAGAGCGATTCGCACAACATCCCGGTGCGTCGGCCGAGCGTGCCGGGCCTCGCCGAGTTCTCGGTGCCGCGGGGGTGGTTGCCCGACCTGCAGGCGATGGCCGCGGCTGACGACGAGGCGATGGCCCTGTGCGACGAGGTGCTCGGGGGGGGCTGATCGGGCGTCCGGAGGGTTGCTATCGGTCGGAGGAATCCCGACGGGGTCGGGCCTCATAACGCCGGTCCTGTGTTGGAGTTGCGCCGATTGGATGGGGTGATCGGTGTTTGCCTCGGCCGCGGGAACCCGGCCCGGGTGTTCGGGTTGCTCAGGCCAAGCGGGCACGCCGACAATCGGGTCGTGGTTCGTAAATCTGCATACAAGAGGTTCTGGGAGGCCCGCTTCCGCACCAAGCGCGGCGCGATCGTTGCGATCGTGCTGCTGCAGGCGGTGGTGCTGGGTCTGGGGTGGATCGTGACGTTCCGCCAGGTGCGGCACGCGACGGCGGAGGCGGTCCAGGACATCGTGCTGGACGAGAACGTTCGGGTGTCGGAGTGGCTCGTCGGGCAGCTGGCCGAGGGTGTCGACGGGCCGCTGGAGTACGGCTCCGAGAACTGGTCGATGGTGCAGGAGCGGGTGGAGCGGGTGCAGCTGCCCGGCGACGGGTTCGCGTGCCTGCTGGATGAAGAGGGGAAGATCCTGTGCCACCCGGACCTGCGGCGGCTTCCGTCGCTCCGGGGCGACGTGCTCGGGCATATGTCGCTGACGACGGCCGATGACGAGGGCGATCTCATGCTTGGCTCGGCCCCGCGGGCCGAGACGGTGGCGGGGCAGCTCCGGTTCTTCCTCGGCGGCACGCATTTTGTCGCGACGAGGTACGTCCCCGAGCTTGGCGCGCGCCTGGTCGTGCACCAGCCGGAGGCCGGGTTGGTGTCGCTCTCCTCGAAAGCGACCTTTGTCGTCGGCGTGGTGGCGGGTGCGGCCGTGCTCTCGGTGATGGGACTCACGGCCATGAGCACCTTCTGGGTCATGCGGCGGTACGACTATGCGCTCGAGGAGATCAACCGTTCGCTCGAGGACGAGGTCGAGCGACGGACGCACGAGAATCTGCGCGCGCGCGACGCGCTGATCATGGGGCTGGCCAAGCTGGCCGACTGTCGCGACAGCGACACAGGGCTGCACCTCGAGCGGATCAGCCGGTACAGCTGTCTGCTGGCCGAGCGTCTGGCGGATATCCGCCCGGAGATCGACGAGGCGTGGATCGACCGGCTGCGGCTGGCGTCGAGTCTGCACGATATCGGCAAGGTCGGCGTGCCCGACGAGTTGCTGCTCAAGCCCGGTCGGTTTACGCCGGATGAGCACCGGCGGATGCAGGCTCACACCACGATCGGCGCCGACACGCTGATCGCGATCCGGCGCGAGCTGGGGGACGACGACCTGCTGGACATGAGCATCTGCATCGCGCTCGAGCATCACGAGCGGTGGGACGGGACGGGCTACCCGCTCGGGATCGCGGGTGAGAGGATCGCGCTGGAGGCGCGCATCGTGGCGTTGGTGGATGTCTACGACGCGCTGACCTCGTGGCGGGTCTACAAGGCCGCGATGTCGCACGAGGAGGCGGTCGCGATCATCACGGAGAGTTCGGGCTCGCACTTCGACCCGGTCATCGTCGGGGTGTTCCGATCGATCGAGCACGAGTTCGACGCCGTGCGGATGGATATGCACGGGGATGCCCCGTCATGCCCCGTGGTTCTCGCGGCCTAGCGGTTGCTCGGTGGGGCGTGGCGTGGACCGCCGTCGCCCGAGGGCCGTGCGCGGCCGCCCTACCATCGACGCATGAGTAAAGACCGTCTGCGTGATGTTGTCGAGGCCGATCTTGCGGAGTTGGTGGCGTTCCGCCACGACCTGCACCGCCACCCGGAGCTGAGCTACGAGGAGGAGCGCACCAACGCGAGGGTGTGCGAGGAACTCGACAAGCTCGGGATCGCCCACAAGCCGCGGATCGCCAAGACGGGCGTCGTGGCCCATCTCCCGGCGACCGACGGCGGGTCGCGCGACGCGGTCGCGCTGCGGGCCGACATGGACGCGCTGCCGCTGACGGAGATCACCGGACGCCCCTACGCCTCCGAGACCAACGGCGTGATGCACGCGTGCGGGCACGACGGGCACACCGCGATCCTGCTGGGCGCGGCGCGCGCTCAGCAGGCTCGAGCACCGACCCAACCCGGTGACGTTCCTGTTCCAGCCGGCCGAGGAGGGCGGCGCGGGCGGCCTGCGGATGTGCGACGAGGGCTGCCTGCTGGGCGAAGAGGGCGGCGGCGTCGGCCCGCGCGTCGGCAGGGTCTTCGGGCTGCACGGCTGGCCGGAGATCCCGGTCGGGCATGTCGCCACCCGGCCCGGCCCGCTGCTGGCGGCGACCGACGACTTCGTGGTCCGCGTGCGCGGGACGGGCGGTCACGCGGCCTATCCGCACATGGCGAGCGACCCGGTGCTCGCGACGGGCGCACGTCATCACCGCCATCCAGTCCATCGCGTCGCGGCATGTCGGCCCGACCGACTCGGTCGTCGTGACCGTGGGGCGCGTGGCGGGGGGCACCGCCAACAACGTCATCCCGACCGAGGTCGAGTTCATCGGCACCGTCCGCACGCTGCGGCCCGAGACCAGGCGGCTGGCCAGGGATCGGTTTTTCGGGATCGTCGAGCAGACGGCCGCGGCGCAGGGCTGCCACGCGGAGATCCAGTGGGACGAGGGCTACCCGGTCACGGCCAACGACGCGGCGCTGACCGAGCGGTTTTTCTCGATCGCCCGCGACGGCATCGGCGACGACCGCGTCTCGCTGGTCGAGCATCCGTCACTCGGCGGCGAGGACTTCAGCTATTACGGCCAGCACGTCCCGGCGTGCTTCTTCCTGCTGGGGTTGCTCGCGCCGGGGGCGGACCCGGCGACCACGCCCAAGCTGCACCAGCCGCAGTTCGATTTCAACGATGACGCGCTGGCGACGGGTGTCGAGATGATGTGCCGGCTCGCGCTGGCGGAGGCGTGAGCCTGCCGCGGGGCGTGCGTGCGTCGGGGCTGGGTTGACCGGGCGTCTCAGAAGCGAAACGTGAGCCCGACCTTGACGGTGACGCCCCGGTCGATCGACTCGAACTCATCGTCCTCGACATCGAAGCCCTCGTTGTAGACCACGAAGACCTCTTGCCCGGGGCGGAACTCGTAGCGGACGCGGCTGTTGAGCCCGGCCTGGTCGGACTGGTTGTCCCATTGCAGCGTGGTGTCCCAGCTCAGCTCGGGGCTGAACTGCAGCGTGGCCTGCGCGCGCGCCGTGCGGACGGTGAAGTCGCCGTCGCTCAACTCGATCTCGTTGAGGAAGTACTCACCCGTCAACGCGAGCGCGGCCGTCGGTCGGTAGGTGGCGTTGACGAAGGTGTCCTTGCGCGTGCCGTCGTAGAAGCCCCGCTCGGAGTAGTTGGCCTGCACCACGACGGGTCGGGCGGAGGACGTGGTAAACCCGGTGCGCCACCCGGCGTTGTCGTATTCGCCGGTGGGGATCGTCACCCCGTCGACGATCTCGAACGGGTCGTCGAGCAGCTCGCGGTCGAACAGCGCGACGGCGAAGAGCGAGTCGCCGGACTCGGTGTTGAGCGTGACCCGCGGCAGGTCGAGGTCGGCGGACTGCACATCGCTGCCGAGTGTCGTGTAGGCGCTGGCGCCGACCGTCGTGCTGATCGAGCGGATCCAGCCGCCGTCTTCGGGCCGCCACGTGTAGCCGCCGCGGACGGCGTACTCCCGCGTGCCGGGACGCTGCACGAAGCCGAGCCCGGGCCGGAAGTCGCGTCCGACTTCCGCGGCAAAGAGCGAGAAGCTGTACGGGTCGGCGTTCCAGCCGAACCGCCCGCCGTAGGCGTAAGGGTCGTCGTTGTCGGCCTGGACCTCCGCGGGGTCGTCGTGCGTGAGCATGGCCCAGAGGTCGGCCGAGACACGTCCGCCGAGGGCGTCGCTGTTGACGTAGTTGTAGTCCACGCCGACCAGCTGGTTGTTGCCGCGTCGGCCGGGTGCGCCGTTGGTGAGGATCAGCCCGACCGCCGACTCATCGCCCACGTCGTGCTTGAGCCGGACCACGCCGAGGTTCTTCGCGCCGAGCTCGTCGTCGTCCTTCATCTGGACGTCGAGCACACCGAACCGCAGGCCGTCGCTGCGTCCGGTCACGCGCAGTCCGGCGAGGATGTCCTTCTCCTGACCCCGCACGATGCCGATGCGGCGGCTGAAGAAGGGCTTGGGCGACTGGTTGATGCCGCCGAACTCGAAGATGCCGGAATCCTCGAGGAAGAACGCGCGCTTCTCGGGGAAGAAGAGCGGGAAGCGTGTGAGGTTGACCTGGCGCGTGTCCACCTCGGTCTCGGCGAAGTCGGTGTTGATCGTGAGGGCGGCGGTGGTGGAGGGCGTGATCTTGTAGAACAGATCCACACCGGGTTCGAACTTGAGATCGCCGGTGTCGAGGTCGGCCTTGGCGGTCAGGAAGGGTTTGACGGTCAGGCCGAGACCCTGCACCAGCCCGGCGAGGTTCTCGATCTCGCCGGTGCCGTTCATGAGAGTGACCGCCGAGTCGCGGGTGGGGGTCGCCCAGCGCATCGACTCGTTCTTGTGGCGCACGAACCGCTCGATGTTGAATCCCCACGCGGTGTTGGCCGGGTTGAACGACAGCGTCTTGGTCGGGATCGCGATCTCGGCGGTCCAGCCCAGCTCGTCGACGCGGGTCTTGGCGGTCCAGAGCCCGTCCCATTCCCAGCGTGTGCGGGTGCTCTCGATCAGGCCGTCGCGTTTGCCCCCGGCCGCGCTGACGACGAACACGTACCCGTTGCGACGATCGGAGAACGTGTCGAGCGTGAAGGTGATGCGGTCGTCGGAGCCGTGGTCGGCGTCGCGGGCCATCGATCGGGCCACGATCTTCCCCGGCTGCGAGTCGAAGCACCGGACGCCGAGATACAGCGTGTCGGCGTCGTAGAGCAGGCGCACCTCGGTCCGCTCGGTCGGCGGCGCGCCGTTGATCGGGTTGACCTGCGTGAAGGCGTCGATGACCGGGGCGTCCTGCCAGGAGGTGTCGTCGAGGGAGCCGTCGATGGTCGGCGCACCCTCTACGAGGGCGGCGCCCAGCGTCACGACCGGCCGGGCCGGCGGCGGCGTGTCCTGGCCGAGCGCACCCGCGGCCGCGACGCATGTTGCTGCGCCGATGCCCGGCCATCCATTGGCTCGCCACAACTTCAGGTCGTCCGCTCCGGCGTGAGGGGGTGATTGGGGGGCACTCGGGCCCGACGGGGCCGGTTTATAGCATGGTCGGCAGGGGGGGTGGCGGGCTGGAGGGATTGTGCCGCGTCGCGCGGCTGCGTACCCCGGGAAAACTGGAGCGCGGCTGGAAAACGTCCCGCGCATATTGCCCTGTGTCACACGGTCCACCGCCGAGAACGGTCTCCGGCGCAGAGGACAGGAACGACAGGGGGGGACGGGGAATCCGGGAGGCGTCATGCTCCGAGTGCTGATGGCGGGAGTGGTCGGGGGCATGGTGCTGGTGGTCTGGAGCGCGGTATTCGCCGCGGTCGGTCCTGTGCGGGGCGGATCGGCTCAGCAGTCGGCGCTGGCGGACGTGATGCACGAGCGCTTCGGTGACTTGCGGGAGTACATCCCGCTCGGCCCGGCCTCGGCGATGGCCGCGAGCGAAGCGCCCGCCGGGGCGTCGAGCGGAGCGGCCCCGGCCTCCATCGCGTCGATTGATGTGCGGGAGGCCGCGATGGGTCTGGCGGTTGCGTGCATCGCGGCGACGATCGCCGCGTTGCTGATGTCGTGGACCGGCGGCAAGCAGCGGGCGTTTGCCGATCGCGTGGTGGTCGCGGTGCTGCTCGGGGTGTTTGCGAGCGGCGCCATGCTGGTGCCCGGCGGTGGGTGGGCCGAGTTCTCGCTCGCCGGGGCCGCGCCGTTGGTCGGCGAGGTGCTGGTGGGGTGGCTTCTGGCGGGGATGGTCATCGCGGTGGTCATCCGGCCGCGGCCGCGCAAGGCGAGGGCCTGAACGTCGTTCGACCCCTTGGCATTCACACACGAGACAACACGTCATGCTCAACTTCAACCCACGCATCATCCTCGACGGCGAAGAACTCGCGGTCAGTTTCGGCGGCCACGAGGTCTGGCGGCTGCGGTGGGACGATGTGGTCGAGGTCGCGATCTGGCGCGAGGACGCCTCGGGCGGCGGCTCGCTGTGCGTCGGCCTGCGCATCGCGACGATGAAGCCGGGTGAGTATCTGGGTGTCAGCGAGAGCGCCGATGGGTTTGCGACAGTGCTCGAGGAGATCGACCGCCGGTTCGACAACGCCTACGCCATGAAGTGGCAGGGCGCGGTCTTCCCGCCGATGGCGACGCAGTGGACGGTGGTCTACGGGCAGGCGACGGGGCGGGCCGAACTCGCCAATGTGGTCTGGCCGGAAGCGGCGTGACGCGGGCTTGGTGACCGCGGGCAGAGCCGGTATGCTCTTTCCATGCGGGACACTACTGAACGTATCAACCCGGGGCATCGGCAGGTACGCGGGATTATGCGCGTGGTCGGCCCGATGGTGGGGCTGGCCGGGCTGGCGTGCGTTGTCGTGGCGTTTGTTGATTTCTTCGGGGCGTTTGCCGGCGGTGGCGGCCCGCCGCGGCTGTTCTGGCTCTTCTTCATCGGGCTCCCGCTCTTGTTTGTTGGCGTTTCGCTGACGATGTTTGCCTTCATGGGGGCGGTCGCCCGGTTCGCAGCCCAGGAGCAGGCGCCGGTCGCGGCCGACACGTTCAACGCCCTCGCTGATGAGACCCGGGGCGGGGTGCGCACCGTGGTCGGGGCGATACGGGAAGGGATGTCGGGCGAGCCGAACGGGCGGTGCGCCTCGTGCGGCACAGCCAACGACTCCGGCGCGCGGTTCTGCGACGCGTGCGGTGAATCTCTGTCGCTGGCGTGCGATGCGTGCGGGACCGCCAACGACGCCGACGCGAGGTTTTGCGACGGGTGTGGCGGGGCGTTGGCCGCGGCCCGCGAGGCCTGAGGGCCGGTCGCCTACCGTTTCCCGTGCCCGACGACCCCATCCCCCAGCCCACCGACGCGGACGGCATCTCGCCCGCGGACACGCCGCCGCCGTGGGGCAGCGAGTCGCGTGACGAGCGGCTGACGCGGCTCTCGGGCAAGGCCCGCAACCTGCCGGATAAGCCCGGTGTCTATCTGATGAAGGACGGCAAGGGCGTGGTGGTCTACGTCGGCAAGGCCTCGCGCCTGCCCGACCGGGTGGCGAGCTACTTCGTGCCCTCGGCCGATCTCGGCCCCAAGAAGCAGCCGCTGCTCGACGTCGTGCACGACTTCGAGGTGCTGACCTGCGAGGGCGAGTGGGAGGCGCTGCTCACCGAGAACCGCCTCATCAAGGACATCAAGCCCCGCTACAACGTGCGGCTGATGGACGACAAGTCATTCCCGTACCTGGTCGTCACGCAGCGAGAGGATTTCCCGCGGGTCTTCGTGACGCGCAACCCGACCGGTCAGGGCGAGGACGGGACGATCGCGCCGGAGATGAAGGGGGCGAGGGTCTTCGGGCCGTTCGTCAACGCCGGGGCGCTGCGCGAGGCGGTGCAGGTGCTGCAGCGCGTGTTCAAGTTCCGCACCTGCCGGCTCGACATCGTCGAGGGCGACCCGAAGAACCGGTTCTTCAGGCCCTGCCTGCTCTACGCGATCAACCAGTGCACCGGGCCCTGCGCCGACAAGATCTCCAGGGAGGCCTACCGCGAGGACACCGACCACTTCGTCCGGTTCCTCGGCTCCAAGCGGAGCGTCGTGCTGCGCCAGATGCGCGACGAGATGCAGGAGGCGGCAAAGGAGCTGAATTTCGAGCGTGCCGCGGCATTGCGGGATCAGGTCCGGTCGATCGAGAAGCTCGACGAGCGGTCCAGCCGCTCCGAACTCTGGCAGCCGGAGACCGAGATCGGCTACATCGACCCGGACAAGGGGATGCGCAGCCTGCAGAAGACGCTCGGCCTCGACGGGCCGATCCGCTGCATCGAGGGCATCGACATCGCCCACCTGCAGGGCGGCGAGACCGTGGGCAGCAAGGTGTGCTTCGTCGACGGCAAGCCGTTCAAGAACGAGTACCGCCGCTACCGCATCAAGAGCGTCCACGGCGGCAACGACGACTACGCCAGCATCCGCGAGGTGGTAAGCCGGCGCTACCGCGAGGCGGGCGAGGGGCACGAGCTCTACCCGGACGTGATCCTCATCGACGGCGGCCTCGGCCAGCTCCACGCGGCGATCGAGGCGTTCGAGCAGCTCGACACCCGCCCGCCCATGGTCATCAGCCTCGCCAAGAAGGAAGAGCTGATCTACGTGCAGGAGCGCGGCGAGCCGATCCGGCTCGGGCGCGACAACGCGGGGCTGCGGCTGTGCCAGTCGATCCGCGACGAGGCCCACCGGTTCGCCCAACACTACCACCACGTGCTGCGGCGGAAGAAGACGCTGGACGAGGACTAGACGCTACCGCTGCCGCAGATAGAACACCACCCACCGCACCTGCTCCCGCTCGACCACCACCGGCACCCACACAGTCTCCGGACCCCACCGCCGCTCGTAGTCGTAGCGCTTGCGGTCGGCGTCCCAGACGCGGCTGGTCCGCCAGCGGTTGGACTGCACCGGCTCCCGCTCGACCGTCTCGACCTTGCCCACCACGTGCTTCGACCAGACGACATAGTCGGCGCCGACGCTCGCGGCGAAGCTCCGCAGCTCGGGCGAATCGGGGTCGGTCGGCTGCGTGGTGCGGAAGTGCGACCGCCCGAGGAGTTCGGCGTTCGCGGCCTCAAAAGGCAGCTGCAGCTCGCGCAGGATCGCCAGCTTCGACTCGCGGGCGCGGTCCGCCGACCAGTCCTCACGGTGCGTGTCGCTGGCCACCAGACGCTGCCGCTCGGCCTCGAGTGCGGGGCCAACCCTGCCCCACGGGGCATCGCGGACGACGACGTTGGCGGGCTTTATCGTCGCGACCGGCGCGGCCGCGGCCTCTGGCTCGAACGAAAAGGACCGCTCCCATACGCTCGGCCCGCACCCGGTGAGGCCGACCATCGCCACGCCAACCATCAGCACCGAGAGCACGATCTTCCGCGGGTCTTGCATGAGTCTGAGTCTACCGCACGCCGCGAGCGGCTCATGCGTCCTCTGTTTCCGAGGCAGCCGACTCGTCCTCGTGGTCTACAAACGCCAATTCGAGCGCCCACCGCGGGCCGAAGACCGTGTGGTTGCCGATCTTCACCTCCGCATAGCGCCGGCCCCGCCTGCGCACGGGGTCGATCGCTTCCCACGGCACGCTCGCACCCTTCATGCCGATCCTCCGCCCGAACCACGCCGGCCGGAGGTGAAGGCACATGTCGTCAACCGACGTGTGGACCATGAACCCAAGATTGAGCAGCCCGACCTTGTAGGATTGGAAGTGCTTCGTGACAGCATCGCCGTTCGGCTCGCGCGAGGGGAACCTCTCGGCGATCGGGTTCCACCCGCCCCTGACCAGCACGCTGATCACCAGCGGCACGAAGATCAGGTCGGCAACAACGACCGCCATGATGACCCAGAAAGTGGTGTTGGGCATGCGGGATTATTCGCCGAAGAATCCGTGCGGTTTTGCGACCGATGCCGCGGTGTGTCCACAGGTGACAGAAACGGTGCCGCCCGGGCTACGACTCCTCCAACGCCTCCCGGTACCGCTCCATCACCTTCGCCCGCGTCAGGATCGCCATCGGAAGCCGGTCGTCGATCGGGCTGACCACCGCCAGACTGGCCACATCGTGCCGGGCAAACTTGTCCACGACCGTGTCCAGCGTCTCGTCGCGGCGGACGGTCGGCAGGTCGGTCCGCATCACCTCGGCCACCAGCAGCAGCGGGATCGCCTCGCGATCGATCAGCGCGGTGCGGATGTCGGCGCTGGTCACCATCCCGATGTAGTGCCCCGAGTCCTGCTCGACCACCACGAAGTCGGGCACGTGGTGGTGGGCGTGCAGCGTGATCAGCTTGCTCAGGGGGTCGGACGCGAAGATCGGCTCCGGCGGGAGCGAGGCCAGCGAGCACGCGGCTGCGGGGACGCGCCGCATCACCGTCAGGTCCCGCGCCCCGCCCACATTCAGCCCCGAGCGGCGGAGCTTGAACGTGTAGATCGAGTCGCGCTCCAGCAGCTGCGCGACGGCGGTCGAGACCACGGCCGCGAGCATGATCGGCAGCACCACGTAGATGTTCCGGGTCATCTCAAAGAGGATCAGGATCGCCGTGAGTGGCGCATGCGTCGTGCCCGCGACGACCGCCGCCATCCCCACCAGCGCGTAGCTGGCGGGCGTGGAGCCCGCCGGCACCAGCGACATCGCCTCGAGCAGCTGCCCGATCGCGGCCCCGGCGGTGGGCGCCCAGGAACAGGCTCGGGGCGAACACGCCGCCCGACCCGCCCGAGGCCAGCGTGAACGTCGTCGCCACCGCCTTGAGCGCGACCAGCCGCGACAAACACCCCCGCCAGCAGCAGCATCACGCCCGGCCCCTGCGCCAGCTCACTGCGGTACGACTCGGGATCGAGCAGGGTGTGGATGGTCGAGTACCCGTTGCCATAGAACGGCGGCACGGTCTGCCCATTGAGCGCGTCGGGAAAGAGCGCCTTCTCGGCGAAGATGTAGACCACACCCAACAGCCCCAGCGCCAGGCCGCCCGTCACCGGCTTGAGCAGCGGGTGGATGCGGACCTTCTCGTACAGATCTTCGCCCTTGTGCAGCAGCCGGTTGAACAGCACCGCCACCAGCCCGCACACCGCCCCCAGCATGATGTACGTCGGCAGCTCGATCGGCGCAAACTGGTAATCGTGCACCGCGTGGTCAACCGTGAAGATCGCCTCGTTCTCTCCCAGCAGCCGCTGCGTCGCGACCGCCGAGAACACCGACGACACCACGATCGGCGTGAACGTCCGCAGCGAGAAGTCCCGCAGCAGGATCTCGAGAACGAAGAACACCCCCGCGATCGGGGCGTTGAAGACCGAGGCGATCCCGGCCGCCGCGCCGCACCCGACCAGCGTCTGCATCTGCTCGCGGCTCACCCGCAGCCACTGCCCGCCCACCGAGCCGATCACCGCGCCGATCTGCACGATCGGCCCCTCCGTCCCCGCCGACCCGCCCGAGCCCACCGTCAGCACCGACGCGGCCACCTTCACCACCCCGATCCGCGCCTTGATCACCCCGCCCCGGCTGATCGCGCGCCCGCATCACCTGCGGCACGCCGTGGCCCTTGGCCTCCGACGCGAAGGTCGTCACCAGCACCCCGGTCAGGAACATGCCGACGACCGGCAGCCCGATCACCGCGAACCACTTCCAGCCGCCCTCCTCGCCGTGCATGTCGTGGGCGAAGTGCTCGACATAGCCCAGCGTCTTGCTGAAGCCGACCGCGCCGAAGCCCGTGAGCGTCCCCAGCACCGCCGCGAGACACACCAGATACCACTCCTGCGCAAAGCCCAGGCGGGACAGCAGCTTGCGGAGTCTCTGTGCGACGCGGTTGATCATGGCGGAAGGCCACTCTAGGCGTGCCGCCTCGGCCCGCGGCCGGTACCATGCGCCCAGATCCTGGCGCAGGCACATTCACCAGCGGAGGGAGCACCCATGCACAGCGAACCGACAGCGGAGCAGGAGTTCCTGAAGAAGTTCATCGGCGAGTGGGCCTTCGAGTCCGAGGCCTCGATGGAGCCCGGCGGCGACGTCATGCAGTTCAACGGCACCGAGTCCGTCCGTCCCATCGGCGACAACTGGGTGGTCGGCGAGATGCACGGCAAGATGCCCGACGGCAGCATGGCGACCATGATGAACTCCATCGGGTTCAACGCGACCAGGAACCGCTTCGTCGGCACGTTCTTCGGATCGCCGGACGACCACCTCTGGATCTACGACGGCAGCCTCGACAAGGCCAACAACGAACTCACGCTCGAAGCCGAGGGCCCGAGCATGACCGTGCCCGGCAAGTTCTGCTCCTACCGCGACATCAACCGATTCGTCTCAGACAACGAGCGTCAGTTCCGCTCCGAGGTGCGCGAGGACGACGGCACGTGGCGGACGTTTATGCGGGCGACCTACACGAAACAAGCCTGACCTGACCTGGTCTGACTTGGCCTGATCGGCGCACACGCGCGCCGTTCAGGTTCCCGGACCCGCCGCGTCCGCACCCCCGCTCATCTCGCCGATGCCCCGGGCCGATGGTCAGTGCAACCGAAGGAGGTTGCACCATGCGCATCGCCCTGACCATCTCCGCTGCCATCGTCGCTTCGGCCCTCACCTCGGGGTGCGGCCCGTCTTCGGCCGACGCCGGCTCCGCGGCCGCGAGCCCCCGCGCAACGGCCGTCGAGTCGCCCGCGCAGGTCGTCGCGTCGATGCTCGCCCTGGCCCGCGAGGGCGACTGGGCAGCGTACATCGGCCGGTACTACGGCGAGCAGCACAAATTCCAGAGCCCCGACGACCGCGACACGCTCGCCGAGATGCTCGCCTCGCGGGCCGACCAACTCATCGGCGGCCTCAAACAGGTGCAGCACGTCACGCCCGAGATCGCGCCCGACGGCACCACCGCGACGTTCGCGGCTCCCCGGCGGCGGCGTGTTCACGCTCTACCGCGGCTCGGGCGGGTGGACCTTCCACCTCTGAGCAGCCGGGGCCGCGCAGCCGCGCGCGGCGTTCACGCCCATCCGCTCGGCGCACAAATGACAACGCCCCGGCAATGGCCGGGGCGTTGACACGCTTCTCAAAGTGTCAGGTGACTACTTCCCGTCCTTGATCGCCGCCTGCGCCGCCGCGAGACGCGCGATCGGCACGCGGAACGGCGAGCAGCTTACGTAGTCCATGCCCACCTTGTGGCAGAAGTGGACGCTGGCCGGGTCGCCGCCGTGCTCGCCGCAGATGCCGACCTTGAGGTCGCTCTTGGCCCCGCGGCCCTTGTCGGTGCCCATCTGCACCAGCTGACCGACGCCCGACACATCCAGCGACTGGAACGGGTCGCAGGGCAGCAGGTCCTGCTTGAGATAGTCAGGCAGGAACGTGTTGATATCGTCACGCGAGTAGCCGAAGGTCAGCTGCGTCAGGTCGTTGGTGCCGAAGCTAAAGAAGTCGGCGACCTCCGCGATCTCGTCGGCCGTGAGCGCCGCCCGCGGGATCTCGATCATCGTACCGATCTTGATATCCAGACGGCTCTTGTAGTCCATCTCGGTCTTGACCTCGGCCATCGTCTGCTCGATCTGCTCACGCAGCATCGCCAGCTCGGCACGGGTGCCCACCAGCGGCACCATGATCTCCGGCAGCGCCTTCACCCGCTCGGCCGCACACTCGATGGTCGCCTCCACGATCGCCCGCACCTGCATCCGCAGGATCTCCGGGTACGTCACCGCCAGGCGGCAGCCGCGGTGGCCGAGCATCGGGTTCGACTCGTGCAACGCCGCGACGCGGGCCTTGATCGTCTTGACCGGCACCCGCATCACCGCCGCCATGTCCTCCTGCGCCTGGTCATCGTGCGGCAGGAATTCGTGCAGCGGCGGGTCGAGCAGACGCACCGTCACCGGCAGCCCCTTCATCGCCCGGAAGATGCCGACGAAGTCCTCACGCTGCATCGGCAGCAGCTTCTCGAGGGCCGCCTCGCGCGACTCGACCGACTCGGCCAGGATCATCTCCCGCATGATGCGGATGCGCTGGTCGCCGAAGAACATGTGCTCGGTCCGCGTCAGCCCGATGCCCTGAGCACCGAAATCGCGCGCGCGCTTGGCGTCCGCGGGCGAGTCGGCGTTGGTGCGCACGCCCATCGTGCGGTACTTGTCCGCCCACCGCATGACCTTGGCAAAGTCGCCCGACAGCGTCGGCTCGACAGTCGAGATCGCCCCGGCAAACAGCTCGCCGCTCGACCCGTCGATCGAGATCATGTCCTGACGGCCGAACACCTTGTCGCCGACCGTGAAGATGCCCTTGGCGGTGTCGATGGCGATTGCGCCCGCACCCGCCACGCAGCACTTGCCCCAGCCGCGGGCCACCACGGCCGCGTGGCTCGTCATGCCGCCCGTGCTGGTCAGGATGCCCACCGCCGAGTGCATGCCGTCCACGTCCTCGGGGCTGGTCTCCTTGCGCACGAGGATGACCTTCTCGCCGGCGTGCGCCCGCTCGACCGCCTCGTCGGCCGTAAACGCCGGACGCCCGACCGCCGCCCCCGGCGACGCGGGCAGGCCCGTCGTCAGCGCCTTGGCGACCGTCTTGGCCTTGGGGTCAAAGCTCGGCAGCAGCAGCTGGGTCAGGTCGCCCGCCGGGATGCGCAGCAGCGCCTCCTTCTCGGTGATGAGGTTCTCCTTCACCATGTCGCACGCGATCTTCACCGCCGCGGCGCCGGTCCGCTTGCCGGTGCGCGTCTGCAGCATATAGAGCTTGCCACCCTCGATCGTGAACTCGATGTCCTGCATCTCGCGGTAGTGCTTCTCAAGCTTGGTTTTGATCTTGATCAGCTGGTCGTAGACCTTCTTGTTCCACTTGGACATCGCGCTGACGTGCTGCGGCGTGCGGATGCCCGCGACCACGTCCTCGCCCTGGGCGTTGATCAGGAACTCGCCGTAGAACACGTTCTTGCCCGTGCTCGGGTCGCGCGTGAACGCCACGCCCGTGCCCGAGTCCTCGCCCATGTTGCCGAAGACCATCGACTGCACGTTCACCGCCGTGCCGATCAGGCCCGCGATGCCGCTGAGCCGGCGGTAGGTGATCGCCCGCTCGGCGTTCCAGCTGCGGAACACCGCCTCGATCGCCAGCTCGAGCTGCTTGAACGGGTTCTGCGGGAAGTCCTGCACCGAGTGCGTCTTGATCACGTCCTTGTACCGCTCGCACAACTCGACGATGCCCTCCTCGGGCACGTCGGTGTCGTCGGCGGCGCCGTGCCGCTTCTTCAACTCGTCAAACGCCGACTCGAACGCGTGGTGACCCACCCCGAGCACCACGTCGCCGAACATGTTCAGCAGCCGGCGGTACGCGTCGTAGGCGAACCGGCGGTTGCCCGTCGCCGTCGCCAACGCCTCCACCGAGTCGTCGTTGAGGCCGAGGTTCAGGATCGTGTCCATCATCCCCGGCATCGACACCGCCGCGCCCGAACGAACACTCACCAGCAGCGGGTTCTTGTCGTCGCCGAAGACCTTCCCGGTCTCCTTCTGCAGCGTGCTGACGTGCTTGTGCACCTCGTTCATCAGCCCGTGCGGCAGACGCTTGCCCGCCTTGTAGTACGCGCCGCACGTCTCGGTCGAGATCGTAAAGCCGGGGGGCACCGGCAGCCCGATCAGCGTCATCTCCGCCAGGTTGGCACCCTTGCCGCCGATCAGGTCACGCATCGACGTGTCGCCCTCGGTGCCCTTGGCCCCGAAGTAGTACACCATCTTGCCCGGCTTCGGACGACGCGACGACGCCTTGCCACCGCTCTTGGAGGCCGACTTCTTCGCCGTGGCCTTGCCCGAACCCGACTTGCTCGCGGCCTTCTTGCTGGCGGTCTTCTTCGCGGGGCGGCTGGTCGCCTTGTGGGTTGTCTTCTTGGAAGTCTTCTTGGTAGTGCGGCGGGCGGACGATGCCTTCTTCTTGGCCATGATCGGTCGATCTCCTGAGCGGGGCTCCCCGCGGGGGTGTGGAGTGGTGTTCGTGCAAAGGCCGGGTCGGAGGCGGCTCAAACGTCCGGCAGGGCAGAAAGTTTAGAAGCCGCGCGCGGCCGGGACGAGTCCGACCGCCCGCTCACCTCCACGATCCCTACTATCCACTTGGCCCCATGCCGCCTCTTTGCCCCGAAAAAGCCGAGACCACGCCCCACAAGGCCTCCCACGCGTCCATCCTCGTCCCGGCCGCCGGAGCGTTCGCGCGCCACCTCGCGCCCGCAGACGCCCACCGCGCCCACGGACACACGCTCCGACTCGACAGCCGCGCAACCTGCGCTATCTACCCCAACCGTTCCCCCGAGTGGATTCACCACCACGACGCCCCCGCGCCGGTCGCGCCCACCACGCAAGGCCAAGAGAACCCATTAGAAGCCCTCGGCGCACTGCTCTCGCAGCCATCGACGGGAATTCCCGGGAATCCCGGGAACGCGGGAAATGCATGGATGGGGTGGCTCGCCTACGACCTCGCCGCGTCCATCGAACCCGGCATCCTCGCCCGCAGCACCGACTCGCCCGACCCGCTCGCGATGCTCCAGCGGGTCGATCTCGCGAGCCACACCCCGCAAACACCCCCCCCGACCCGCACGCGCCGCCGCGGACAGTGCTCCGGTCCAGCCAGGGACGCGAGGCCTACAAGCGCGCCGTGCGCCGTGCGCTCGAATACATCAGAGCCGGGGATGTCTACCAGGCCAACATCGCGCACCAGTTCACGGGCCGCTTCTCGGGCTCGCCCGCCGAACTCTTCGCCGCCCTCGCCGGCAGCGCCGACCCCGTGCACGGCCTCGGCCTCGTCGCACCAATCACGTCCCAGGGCCCAACAGGCCGACCGTCCGGGCCGGTTCTCCCCGCCAGCGAGACCGTCGCCGTGCTCTCACTCAGCCCAGAGCTCTTCCTCGCCTACGACGCCCCCACCCGCCGCATCACCACGCGCCCCATGAAGGGCACCCGCCCCGGCGATGCCGACCCGCACGAGCTCCGCGACGCCGAAAAAGACCGGGCCGAACTCGCCATGATCGTCGACCTGATGCGCAACGACCTCGGACGCGTCTGCGAATTCGGCTCCGTCCAGGTCGACGACCCCCGCGCCATCGAACGCCACGCCTCCGGCCCCGGCGCCGTGCTCCAGGCCACCGCCACCGTCAGCGGCACCGTCCGCGAGGGCACGACCACCGCCGACATCCTCGCCGCGACGTTCCCGCCCGGCTCGGTCACCGGCACGCCCAAACTCCGCGCCATGCAGATCATCGACGAGCTCGAGCCCTTCGCCCGCGGCCTCTACTGCGGCTGCCTCGGCCTCTTCCACGACAGCGGCTCCTTCGAACTCGCCGTCGCCATCCGCACAGTGGTCATCCGAGGCACCGTCAAGCCCGGCACCGACACCTTCAACGACGCGCTCCTGACCTACTGCGTCGGCGCAGGCATCGTCGCCGACTCCGACCCCGAGAGCGAGTGGCTCGAAACACTCGACAAGGCGAGAGTCCTCAACACCGTCTTCGACATTCAGACGACCTGATCACGGCCCACCGCGGCCATCGACTCACTTGGTAGCACCGACCGGCACCCAGAAGTCATCGACGCGCACCGAGCCCGACGGCCTCGAGGCCGGGACGCTGGTCTGTGTCCAATACTCCCCCCACCGAGCGATCATCTCGTCCACATCGAGCCCCGCCCCACGCACTTCGTCACGCAGGCTCTGCTCGGTGTACTCGGTCTCGTGTGTCGGATCGCTCCGGAAATCCACCCCCAACTCGCGCTTCCACGCCGTCAGCCAATCCCTGTCGAACGCGGGCACGCGGATCAGAATCACCCGCGGCGCATACCACCGGACGTACTGCGCCAGCAGGCGTTCGCGATCCGCGAGGTGCTCCAGGACATTCGACAGCACGACCACGTCAAAGTGCTCCTCACCCTTCGGACCGAACGCCCGCTCGCGCGTGATGTCACCCTCCACGATGTGCAGCCGGTCGCCCAGCCCCTCACGCTTCGCCATGTCCCGGGCCAACCCCACGTTCTCCACGCTGAAGTCCATCCCCGTCACCACGGCGCCGCACCGCTCAACGATCGACCGCGCGACCGCCCCATAGCCGCACCCCAGATCGAGCACGCGCTCGCCCTCGTTGATCCGATCCACGAAGAAGTCGTGGTACCGCATCAGGTGGTGCTTGGGGTGGACACCGCCGGCGGTCTCGATCGCCGCCCGGTCAATCACCTCATACAGGGGCGTCTCAACCGTCGCGCAGAAACGCGCCCGCCGGTCGTCAGAGAGTCGTCGTGCATAGCCGTGCAGGCTCCGCGCCCACGCCGCCGCCGCGGCATGCTCGTCGGCATCCAGCAGATCGGCGTCCCATCGGACCGGGCCCGGCGGCGGCGTTGCGCCCTCGCCCGCCCGCTCGATCGCCAACTTGTGCGCGCGCGCCTCAAGCGCAACCGCCGCGTCAAACCGGCTGTCCTCCACACTCGATGCGGCCGCGAGACCAAGGGCCATCGCCAACTCGCGATCCACAAGCACCCGAGCCAATCCCGCAGCCACCGCTCCCGGAGTGCTCTTTGTACAGATGCCCGTCACTCCGTTGTCCACAACCTCACGAAGCCCGGGCCCGTCGGTGACAACCACCGGTGTGCCGCACGCCTTCGCCTCGAGCAGGGTCTTCGGGTGGCCCTCGTACGCAGCCGTCTGGCAGTACACCGCGCAGGCCCGCATCATCCCCAGCAGCTCATCCTGCCGGACACGGGGCAGAAACGTGGCATCAACGCCCCGCGACGCGGCCCGCGCGCGCAATTCAGTCTCCAACTCCCCCTCGCCCGCGATCGTGAGCCGCAGCCGACCGGCGAGATCCCCTCCCACCAGCGCCGACGCCTCCGCCACCGCATCGATCAACAGATCCACACGCTTCTGGGCGACCAGCCGCCCGGCAAAGAGCACCGTCCCGGGCTCGCGAGCAACGGAGTCGTCAGGCCGTGCCGCGTCAGGCACAAAGTTCGGCACGAGCATCGTCCGGTCCGTGCGCAGCCCATACCGCCACCGGAGGTCGTCCAGCATCGATTCTGTCGTCCCGACCACCACGTCCGCCGCGCGGCACAGGGCACCCTCCTCCGACGCCGCCTCGGTCGCCCGGAGCGAATCCGGCCCGGCCTCCCACGCGACAAACCTCGACCACGGGTACCCGCCGCGGGCCACCAGCCCGGTCCGCAGCCCCTGAGTTCGAAGCGCGTGGCACACCGTCACCGCCAGATCGCCGCCCCACATTTGGTCGATCCGAACAACAGCGGTCTTCGGCGTCTCCGGACAGGCCGACAGCACACCCGCGAGGCGGGCGGTCGCCTCCGCCGTAAATGCCGGCCTCTCAAGGCCCTTCGGGTTATCGATGACCTCCACGGGACAACCACAGGGCAGCGTCCCGGCGATCTCCCGGTCTTCGGCCCCGCCCTCGGTGATCAGCACGATTCGGCCATACCGGGCCGAAAGCCGTGCATAGAGCGACCACTCGCGCTCCAGGATGCCGCAAGACCGCAAAACGGCCAGCGTTGCGCCCGAACAAAGGGTCACGATGAATACATCCGCGATCCGACTGGTTCCGGGTGCGAGCGCATCTGAGGGAGAGGAGTGCATCTGGTGAAGTTCGGCGATTCGACGCTCCGATCTATACCGAATGCCGCTCACCCTCGTGGGGTGTCCGGAAATACTCGCGTCCAGGAAACAGACCGAGCACCGGCAGGCTGAAAGCCCATTCCGGAGCAACGACCGGCAGCCAATCCCCAACAAACGGACACCCGGGCCCGGCCCGGTGCCACCGCCCGGAACCGATACAGCGCAGAGAGAGGTCCCCCCGATGCAGCCGCTCGTGAGCGTGGTCATCCCCGCCTTTAACGCCCAGTCCACCCTCGCCGAGACCCTGCGGTCGCTGCTCTCGCAGTCACTGACCGATTGGCAGGCGATCATCGTGGACGACGGATCCACGGACAGCACGACCACGATCGCCAGCGACTTTGCGTGGCGCGACAGCCGAATCACCCACCGGCGCCAGGCCAACCGCGGCCCGGCCGTCGCCCGGAACGCAGGGCTCGACGCCGCCACCGGCAAGTACATTCATTTCCTCGATGCAGACGACTGGCTCGTGTCCCTCGGACTCGAGCGTCTCGTGCAGGCCGCGGAATGGAGCGGGCGCGGAGCCGCCTGCGGCGACTGGAGTCTGCACGCAGGCGACGGCCGCTCGCTCGGCGTCACCATGTCCCCGCCCGATCAGGTTGTCGGTCTCGAGCACCTGCTCCGGGGAAACGTCCTGGCCCCGCACTCTCACATCGTCCGACGCGATCTCATCGGCGCGCTCCGATTCGAGCCATCCATGCCGGTTGCCGAGGACTACCAGATGTGGAACACCCTCGCCGCCAACGGCGTGCTGTGGTCGACGGTCGACGAAGTCGTCGCGGGTTACCGCATCCGACCCGGGAGCATCAGCAAGTTCCCCGGCCGGATGCTCGAGAACGTCTGCAGAGTCTTCCGCCGCCTGCACACCGGTGACAGCTACGCCGCAGCCATCCGCGAGACGGCATTGCTCTATACCTCCATGTCCGCGATCACCGACCGATCGCCCGGCTTCCTGAACTCGCACACGATGCTGCGCAACGCCCTGCCGGGCCCGGCCGCGTTCACCGCCGAAGAACTCGCCACCGCCGCCTACTGGGCGTTGCTCTTCCGCTTCGGCATCGGACCGAACCAGTACGCCGGCACTGCCTCGCGCTGGATGCCCCGGCTGACCGCGTGGTGGGAGAGCCTGAGCGGGCAGCCCGCCGGGCATGAGGTGTTCGAGGCCCTCGCCCTGCTCGCCGTCTCGTCGGAGAACATCGCCGAGGCCATGCTCGACCGCGTCTCGGGCGATGGCCCCATCGTTCTGGCAGGCGCGATGGGCCGGAACGGCCGGGCCCTCCGCCGGAGCGCCCACGCACGCGGCATCCCGCTCGATCTCCGCGACGACCGCCTGCCCAGGGCGGGCCTCGAGCGACTCATCGACGCCAACTCGACCATCCTGGTTGCCCCGACAGACGACGAGCCGATCCTCGCCAAGCTGCCGCGGGGCGCCAGAATCAGACGATGGAACGTCACGCAACGCAAGCTCTCCGGTCAGATCCGAGACACACTCCTCGCAGCACACGACCAATACGTGCCCGCGATCGGTGCGTGATGAGTCCGGAGAGCAGATCGCAGATCTAGGCCGCGTCGGGCACGATGATCCGCCGCACACCGCGCGCGCGCAATCTCGCAACGATCCCGTCCCGCGACTCCGGCGTCACCAACACCAGATGATCGGCCGAGAGCACGTCCGCCCCGATCGCGGGCACCTTCCCCAACGCCCGCGGATCGTCGTCCACCACCGCGATCGGGAGCCCCAGCTCGGTCGCCGCCCGCACCGCGTCACGCCCGTTGCGCCCGAACCCGTAGATCACCAGCGGCTGGCCCGGTTCCAGCATGCCCCCGCGCGCGCTCGACGATCGCCTTCCAGCGGTGCGGCCCGTGCGCCAGCCGCTGGGCCACCTCTTCGGCCGCGGGCTCGGCCCCGCCCAGCATCTCGCGCACCTGCGCCGTCCAACTCGCCATCCGCGCACCCCAGCTCCGAGGCCCGACGGCCTCCCGCCGGGCGAACGCCCAGCCGCAGCGTCCCGGTGAGTGTCGCGATGTCGTCTGCGTGCAGTGCGCCGGCCGCGTCGCGGGCCTCGTTCAGGTGCGTGCGGTCGGCGGCCGCGATCGCGCGGGCCTGCGCGCACATGCCACCGCCGGGCGCATCTCCTGCCGCTCGAGCGTGTCGGAGGCGTGGCGGGCGATCACGTCCAGCCCGACCCGCCACATCCGCGGCAGGTCCGACGACATCGAGCCCGGCCGCACGCGATACCGAAACAGCGACCGCTCCACAGGCGTCGCCCAGCTCGCCCCGGCCCCCGCCAGCGCAGGAACAGATCCCAGTCCTCGTGCACACTCAGTGACTCGTCGAACATCTCGCCCCCGAGCAGCCGCGCAGCACAGTCTCGCCGCACCACCACGCTGCCCACCGCGAGCCGGTTGACCTCGATCAGCCGATCGTGCGTCGTGTCGCTGGCGAGAACGGGCGCGTGCCAGTCGAGAGGCCGCAGCGTCGGCCCGACAAACTCACACCCGCACGCGACCGCGTCGTGCCCCGCACCCTGCTCGATCGCCTCCAGCAGGGTGGCAGCGTGCGAAGTTGCAACCGTGTCGTCGGCGTCGAGGAAGCAGACAAACTCGCCGCCCGCCACCCGCCAGCCGGTGTTGCGCGCACGAGAGCCCCCCCGTTGTCCTGCGGGCACAGCCGCACCCGCGGCCCCAGCAACGACCCCGCCACATGCCGCGTGCCGTCGGTCGAGCCGTCATCCACGATCACCGCCTCGACCCCGGGCTCCGTCTGGGCGAGCACACTCCGGACCGTCTGCTCGAGCGTCGCCTCGGCGTTGCACGCGGGGATGATGTAGGTCAGCTTCGGCACCGGCAGGTCTCCCTCAAAGATCCAGCAGCCGCATCGCGGCCGGGCTCGGTTCCATCTCCCACGGCATCGCGGGGTTGTCCACGCACGCGCGGAACTCCTCGGCGGTCAGTGTGCCATCCGCGGGCACGCGGATCGCGCCGATGTTCTTGTGCCGCGGCAGCACGAGCTTCTCGTGCCGCCACGAGTCGAACAGCCACTTGGCCCCGTGCTGCTTCCAGTCCACACGCGTGCCCTTGAGCTTCTCGTACCGGTCCGCCTCCGCCGGCAGGTTGGTGTCGTGCAGCACGATCCACCCCCCGGGAGCCATCGCCGGCAGCAGCGCCAGCACATCCACCACCGGCGCCGGGTGACGGTGGTCGGCGTCCACGAAGGCCATCTCGATGTTGTGCCCGGCAAACTCCTCGCCCGCGTCGATCGCCGTCACGCCGACCCGCCGGCGGATCAATGCCGCGGTCTCCGGCTCGGCCTCGTCGATCGCCGACCCGACCGCCCTCGACCGGTCGAAGTAGCACCACGGGTGCAGGTCAAAGGTGTGGACGACGGGCTCGCCGTCGCCGGCACACCCGCACTCCCGCATCGCGCGCGCAAGCAGCAGCGCCGACGTGCCCGCCGCAGTCCCGATCTCGATGACCCGCCCCGGGCGGATCCCGTGCACCATGTCCCGCAGCACCATCGCGTCGAGCACGCCGATCGAGCCCACGGCCCACGGCGCTGTGTTGTGGCTCGCGAGCACCCGGTCGGCGTAGTCCGGCTCGGCCGCGATGCCGAACTGGGCGCGCACAAACGCGTGATCCTCCGCGTGCTCGAGCAGCAGCTGCCGCCATATCTCGGTCCGCGCGTCAGGGGTGAGTGTGGTCATCGTCCCGCAGCCTCCGTCTCGGTGGACCCCGTCGAGAGCGAACGCCGCACCAGCCCCAGCACGCGCTCGGCGAACGCGGTCGTCGAGCAGCGTTCGCGCGCGCGCTCGGCGATCCCGGCCGACTGCGCCCCACGCCACGCGGCGTCGGTCACCGCCCGTTCCACGATCCGCTCGAGATCGTCCTCAGTTCGAACGGTCATCTCCCGCAGGTCGCCGAAGAGCCACGCCGCGTGAATCCCGCCGCTCAACGGATGGTCCGGCTCCTGGAACGCCTCGATCTTTCTGGCCGCGATGTGGTATTCCTCCGGCGTGTCCAGCCCGAGCCACTCGCGGAGCGGGCGAACCGCCGCGAGCGGCGCGTTCTCGCTCAGGCGGTACGAGACAGCGCCGGTGGCCTTGTCGGTCCCGCAGGGCGTGCCGTGCAGCACGGCCTCTCGCTCGGCAAAGCCCACGCTCTCGTGCACGGCGTCGGTCGTCAGCCTTCCCACGGGCAGCCCGCCCGACATCGCGCACTCCATCACCCGCTGGTGCACCAGCGTGTTGACCGACGCGTGCAGGTGGATTGCCGCCGCTTGGTAGCACGCGCGGAGGTCCTCGCCGTGCGAGACCTCGCCGCAGGCAAACTCGGCGAACTCGGGGTGCGTGTCCCACCCCCGCCCGTAGAGCCGCAGCCGCCAGTCGTGGCGACGACAGATCGATGCCGCCCAGCCGATGGTCTGATGCCGCACCACACGGTCGGCCAGCGGCAGGGCGTAGTGGCGGAAGAGGTACCCGGCGAGCGCGTCCGTCCCGTCGGCGGTCTGCTCGACGGCCGCCCCGGCGAGCCGCCCGCAGGCGGTTGTAGAGCGACTCGCCCAGCGGGTCTGCCGCCTCGGCCTCGACCCGCGGCCGCAGGGTGTCGAGCAGGCGACGCACCTCGGGCTTGGGCTCTTCAGCGACGCACCGCTCGTGGAACGCGCCCGGCGTCTCGCTCTGGTGCGAGACGTACGCGATCTCGCAGGCAAACCGCTCGAGCCGGGCCGCGTCGATGGGTGCCGGGTGGAACTTGCGTTCGCTGGCGATCAGCGGGAAGGGCATCGCGCGGTCGTGGGGGAAGCCGTCCTGCGCGCGCAATTCGGTGTGCAGATGGCCCGCGACAAAGTCGAGGTCGGTGAACTCCCGTGCCTTGAACTGGTGGGCCATCGCGTCCTGGATCCAGCACACCCACGGCACCTGCTCGGGGAAGGGCAGCCCTGCGTCGCGTCGGAAGTAGTTGGCCAGCACAATCAGGTCGGGCTCGAACGGGTCGGCCCAGCGCAGCTGCCCGACGGAGGTCGGCCGGCCGTTCTCGGGCTCCATCACCACCCGCGCATCGCACCCCAGCCCGCAGAACGCCTCGGCGAGGTCCTCGGAGGCGTGGCGGATGAACGTCGAGTAGCGGGATGTCGGGATGAGCACCCGCAGCGGATCACCGCCGGTTTCGGCCCGGGCGTACCGCTCTTCCCACCACGCCCGGTCGCGCGGGGCGTATGTGCCGGAAACCCGGGCCTGCGTCTCGCGAAGGGCCTCGGCCTGGGCGGCGCCCCAGCGGTTGGTGACTGTCTGTGCATCGGGGCTGATGCGGGTGCGCACGCCCGGCGTGGCAATCGCCATCCCCATGGTGACCTCGCCGAGCCGATCGGTGGCGTCTTCCAGCCAGCGGCCCGACGCGTCCGGCCCGACGAACACCCGGACCCGCTCGTCTGCGAGGACGGCACAGAGATCGGCCGCCGAGAGCCCGTCCAGGAATTCCATGGGGTCGGCCTGCAGCAGCGTGATCGGGGCGGCGTAGCCCACGCGGTTTGGCGCCAGCGTGTGCCACGCGCCCTCGGCCAGCCAAGGCGGGTCGATCCCCTCGATCGCCAGCGGCGGGGGGAACATGTCGGTGCCGCCGAGCCGCTGCTCGCAGAACTGGGCCGCGATCGAGCGGCTGTCTGTGAGGAACGCTGTCCAGTGCGGCAGGTCGTCGCCGGGGGCACGGCGGACGAGGTTGCCGTCGGTGGTGCGGAAGCACTCGTGCGTGTCCAGACGCTCGAGCCAGGCCGGCCACGCGGCGTCGAGCACGGCCGCGGCGTCGATGCCGCGGTCGCGCAGCACACCGAGATTGGCCGCTGCGAGGGTGCGACGGTGCTCGGCGGAGACCCGGTCGTCGGGCAGGCCGCCCACGGCGGCTGGTCAGGGCTTTCACGTTCGCGTCGGCCTGTGCCGGTGCGGGCAGCGCGGCGAGGGTCTCGGCGGCGATGGTGCGGAGCCCGAGTTGGGCGCAGGCCGCGGCGAGCAGGAACCGCAGATCCAGATCGTCCGGGACCTGCTGGATCGCCCGGACGGCGATCGGCAGAAACTCGCGGGGCCGCCCCGATCGTCCGAGCCCGAGCAGGTCCTGTCGCGAGAGGCTGGCCGCCGGGCGGGCGGTCGAACGGGGCTGGACGGCGGGTGCGGGCATACCGGGGTGCTATCGACCGATCGCGGGGGCGATTCGCACAATCCGGCCCTTCCGCCCGGAGGCCCGCGGACTGGCGCACAAAGTCCGTTTCTCCCGGCGACTTCTGCCCAGATCCGGCGGTATCCGTCCGATAGAAAGGACTGTCCCCGGAGGCGATGGTTGTGCCGACAGACGCGGAAACATCACGTAAAGTCCTGTCGCACAAAGACTTACTCGCGGCGAGAGCGGCGGCAAAGGCCGCCGGGCGTCGTGTCGTGCACTGTCACGGCTGCTTCGACATCGTGCACCCGGGCCATATCCGTCATCTCAAGTTCGCCAGATCGCTCGGTGACGTGCTGCTGGTGTCGATCTCGGGCGACTCAGGGGTCGCCAAGGGCGACGGGCGGCCGCTGATCCCGCAGGAGCTCCGCGCGGAGAATCTCGCCGAGCTGGGGTGCGTGGAGTGGGTGTACATCGAGCCCCGGCCGACGGCGGCCGAGCTGCTCGCCGAGGTGAAGCCGGACGTCTTTGTGAAGGGCCGCGAGTACGAGTTCAACGCCGATCCGCGGTTCCGGGCCGAGCGGGACGCGGTCGAGCGGGCGGGCGGCCGGGTGGTCTTCAGCTCGGGCGATGTGATCTTCAGCTCGACCGCCCTGATCGAGGCGATGGAGCATTCGGTGGACCCGTTCCACCACCGGCTGGGGCAGCTGCTGACCCGCGAGGACACCCAGACCGAGCGGATGCTCGAGACGCTGGCGTCGATCCGCGGCAAGCGCGTGGTCATTGTCGGCGATGTGATCCGGGACACGTACCTGTTCTGCGACCGTCCGGACATCGCGCACGAGAGCCCGGTGATGACGCTGCGCCCGGTGGAGACCCGGTCGTTTGACGGCGGGGCCGCGATCCTGGCACGCCACGCCGCCGCCCTAGGGGCGAAGCCAACGCTGGTGACCGTGATGCCGGAGACCGAGACTTCGCGCGCGCTGGCGTCGAGCCTCGAGGCCGAGGGCGTCGAGGTTGTCTCCCTGCGGCGTGGCACCCGTGTGCCGGAGAAGCAGCGGTTCCTCGTTGGCTCGCAGAAGGTTATGAAGGTTGACCTGGTCGATCCGTTCGTGCTGGACACCGCGGGTGTGAACGAGTTGCTCGGTGAGGTTGAGGGCGCTGTGGGCGGCGGTGCCGATGCCGCGATCATCGCCGATTTCGGGCTGGGGCTTTTCAGTCCCGGTGTGCTTTCGCGGTTGTGTGGTCTGCTCCGGCCGCGGGTCGGTGTGCTCGCCGGTGATGTCAGCGGCCGGCGCCACGGGCTGCGTGCGATGCGGGGGCTGGACCTGGTCTGCCCGAGCGAGGACGAGGTCCGCCAGGCGTACAGCCTGCACAGCGAGGCGCTGCCGAACGTCGCCTGGAGAATGCTGGAAGAGACACGGACCAAAGCGGCGCTCATCACGATGGGTGCCGAGGGGCTGGTGGCGTTTGAGCCGATCCCTGAGGCCAGAACGGGGACGAGCGCGGGCCCCGCGCCGGCCCGGGACGACCCATTCAGGTCGCGCGTCTCCGGTGAGCACGTGCCCGCGCTCAGTCCGCACGCGATCGATCCGCTCGGATGCGGGGACGCGCTGGTGACGACGGCGACGCTCGCGCTCGCGGCGGGGGCCGGTGTCACGCCCGCGGCCATCCTCGGCGCGGCGGCGGCGGCGACGCACGGGCAGCGGCTCGGCAACCCCGCGCTCGAGCCGTCTGACATCCGCCGCACTTTGCTCCGCATCGCCGGGGCCAAACTCGCATACACCGGGGCCGAGGTCAAACCGATCGCCACGACCGAGAGGCAAGCGTCGTGATCACGTTCGTCGTGCCAACCCGAAACCGGCCCAAGAGGCTTGCGCAGACACTCGACCGGCTCGGCCGCCTCACGGTGGGCGAGCCCTGCGAGGTGGTCGTCGTGGACAACGCCTCTGACGAGCCGGCCCGGGTGCCGGGCGTGCTGGCCAACGGCACCGTCTGCAGGGTGATCCGGCTCGACCACAACGCCGGGGCGGCTGCGCGCAATGTGGCGGTCGAGGCGTCCTCACCGGAGACCGACTGGATCGTCATGCTCGACGACGACTCGCACCCGGTCGAGTCCGTCGAGCCGTTCGCGGCGACGGTCGATCGCTTGCGTGAACGGCCCGACAGCGTGGCGGCGGTGATGGCGGACATCCATCTCCCGGCGCTCGGTCGGCGCGAGTCGGGCGGGCTTCCCGAGGTGTTCATTGGGTGCGGTGTGGCGATCCGGCGCGAGGCCTTTGTGGCGGCGGGGGGGTACGACGCGTCCTTCGGCTACTACGTCGAGGAGTACGACCTCGCGGCCCGGTTCCTGCAGCGTGGGTGGTCGGTCGCGTTCGACCCGGCGTTCTGCGTCCACCACCACAAGATCGAAGCCGGCCGCGACATGGATCTGATTCTTCACCGGCTCATCCGCAACAACGGGTGGGTGATGCAGCGGTACGCCCCGGAGGCGTTCCGGCGGCCGATGCTGCGCGAGCAGCGACGCCGCTACCGCGACATCGCCGAGCCGCGAGCACGCGATCGCGGGATTCACGTCGGGGTTGATCGAGCTGCGCCGCACCCTCCGGTCGCAGCGCCGCGAGCCGATGCCCGAGCGGGTGTGGGATCGATTCACCGGCCTTGCGCACGCGCGCGAGCGCTCGCCCGTGCGTGGGCGGAGCGCCCGTTTGCCTCGGCGGCGATCGTCGAGCCGGGCAAGAACGCGTGGGCGGTTGCCGGCGCGATGGCCGAGCTGACCGAGCGGCGGGGGGTCGTGCTCACGACCGCCGACAGCGCCGAGGTCGTGGTCGTCGGCACGATGAGCCCCGGGCCGATGCTGGATGCTGCGGAACGGTGGGGACAGCAGGGCCGGCGGGTGGTTTGCCCCTGGGGTGTCGCCCGCGTGTCTGTGCAGGGACAGACGCTCGCCGCGTGAGCGGCCGGGCGTATCGACTTGGTCCGAGGGGCCGGAGCGCGGCTCACCCTCTCGACAATGGCTGTTGCCGCGACGGGCGAATCATGCAAGCACCTCTCCTCATCTCGCTTCCTCACGGGTTCAACGCCAGCGGCGTGACGGCGTGGGCGGTCCGCCTGGTCAACGCGCTGGCGCCGTCGGGCAGGCCGGTCGGGCTGATCGTGCACGACGAGCCGGCGGGGCAGGTGGCGGTGGAGTTCCGGCTCGACCCGCGCGTGGAGGTGTTCGACGCCAGGGGGCTCCCGCCGCTGGATTCGTGCGAGGGCGACCTCTCGACGTTCCGGTCTGCCTACCGGCTCGCGGCCGGCGTGATGGCGGCGCGGGCGCGCCCGGGCTCCCGGTGGTGTGTTTCCCGAGCCTGCTGGGTGATGCCTACGGCGTGTTCGCGGCACTCTCGCGGGAGATGCCCGGCTTGGTGCGGGTCGTCGCGGTGCACCACTCCGATATTCCCTACAACGACGCGGTGTGCGCGCACTATGCGCCGATGCTCAGCGCGTTCGTCGGCGTGAGCGAGCGGATCACCACCCGCCTGCACGGCATGCTGCCGACGCGTGGGACGGATGTCTATGGCATCCCCTACGGCGTGGAGGTGCCGGCGGGCGTGCACCCGCGCGAGCCGCTGGGTGGACGGCCGGTGCGGCTGCTGTATGCGGGCCGCCTCGATCACGAGCAGAAGCGCATCGGGGGCGCTGGCTCCGCTGGCCGAGCGGCTGCGCGCGTGCAGGGTGCCCTTTGAGTTTGCGATCCTCGGCGACGGCCCTGCGTCGGGCGATGTCGATGCGGTGTGCGCGAGCTCTCCCGGTCTTCGGCGGCTTCGGCGCCGCGCCGCCCGCCGGGGTGGCTGCGGCACTCGACGCCGCGGACATGTTCATTCTGCCCTCGCGCTACGAGGGGCTCAGCGTGGCGTTGCTCGAGGCTCTGGCCCACGGGTGCGTGCCGGTGCTGACCCCCAGCGCTTCGGGGACCGCGCAGCTTGTCCGCGACGGCCAGACCGGCCGTATCGCGCAGGCAGGGCCGGAGGCCGGCGAGGCGGAGGCGGGAGTGGCCCTGGCCGACGCGGTGATCGGTGCTCTGCGGTCCGGGGACGAGGGCCTCCACGCCATGCGCACCCGCGGGTGGGCGATGGTGCGGGGGCGATTCTCGGCGGAGATGTGCGCGAGGCGGTATGCGGCGGTGATCGATCGTGCGGCGCAGAGCCGGGCGACGCCGTGGCCGGGCCATCTGCCCGCGGCCTTTACGGGTGCCGGGGGCGGCGGTTCGGGCACGGTGCCTACTGATGCCGCGGAGCGGATGGCCTCCACGCTGGCCACGCTCGCCGGGCGTCGGGTGGCGATCTTCGGCACCGGACGCCACACGCTGGAGTTGCGCGAGACGCTGGAGCGGGGGCCGGCGGAGATCGCGGCGTTCGTCGATGAGGACCGCACCCGACGCGGGGCGAGTCTCTGGGCGCGACCGATCGTGCCGCCCGAGGAACTGGCCGGCACCGGGGTGACCGATCTGGTCATCAGCTCCTGGCTGCACGAGAAGGCGATCCTGAGCCGGACTGGCCCGCTGGAGCGGGGCGGGATCCGGGTGCACGGGCTGTACTCGGGCCGGGCTAACACGACGCCGGCCGGTGTCGCGTTTCCCTCATCGCGGGTCTAGTTCTCGTCGAGATCTTCGCGACGGCGGTTCTTTCGCTGCGACCGCTCGCGGCTTTCGCGCAGGCGGCGTTCGATGGCCCCGCGTCCCGGGCGGGTGGCGATCCGCGGCTTGGGCGGCACGAGTGCCCGGATAAGCAGCTCGCGGAGCCGCTCAAGGCAGGCGTCCTTGTTGCGTCGTTGCGAGCGGTGCTCGTCGGCCATGATGAGCAGTTCGCCGTCTTCGCCGGTGAGCCAGCCGCGCCCGAGCCGGCGGATGCGGGTCCGGACCCGCTCGCTGACGGGGATGTCGCTGAGGGCCAGGCGGAGGATGGCCTTGGTGGCCCGTTTGTTGACGTTCTGCCCGCCGGGGCCGGAGGCGGCTGCGAAGCTGAACCGCAGGGCGGCCTCGGGCACGCGCACCCCCGGCGCGATCTCCACGCCGACGGGCTCATCTGGACGTTCCGGCTCCACAGCCGGTACCCTACCGCGCCCCGCGCGCCGCCGACGCGGCAGAAGGAGCCTGTTGTGTCATCGACCACCTACGCCGCCAGTGCCGTCCGCCGAATCGCCCCGTGGCTCGTCCTGCTGGGGGCGTGCCCAGCGGCGGTTGCGCAGGATGGCACGACCGGGGAGGCTGTCGCCATCGAGCCGGTCGAGGAGCCGTGGGTGCTGAAGATCGAGCCCGCGGCGTGGTACGTCGCGGCCAACGGGACGGCACGGCTGCCGGGCACGGCCTCGGCCGGCAACGGGCAGTCGTTCGAGGTCACGGACCTGAATCTGGACAGCCCCCGGGTGATGCCGGTCGGCGAGTTGCACCTGCGCCGCGGCGACTGGCGTTTCCGGGTGATGGGCTCGGGTCTGGACATGGACAACCGGGGGTCCGTCATGACCTCTGCGGGCCAGATCGGCGCCGTGCCCTTCGGGGCGGGCGACACGCTCCGGTCCTCGCTCGAGGTGATGACGCTGGCGGCGGACGCGCAGTACGCGTTCTACACCTACCAGAGCGATCCGGGGAGCATGGAGTTCACGTCCACGCTGCTGGGGCTGGCGGGTGCCCGGGCGATCGACGCCGAGATCACGTCGGAGGTCATCTCCGGCGGCTCTTCGGCCGGGACGGCGGGCGGCGATGCGCTGCACGCGCACCCGTATGTGGGCTTCCGGTGGGAGCTGGAGATCGCCCGGGAATTCTCGATCGACTTTACGACGTCGCTCGGCGGGCTCTCGTTTGGCGACAGCGAGTCGTGGTCGTCGGATATTCTGGTCGGGTTTCAGTGGAATCCGACCGACCACTTCGGCATGCAGATGGGGTACCGGCAGCTGCTCTTCGGGCTCGAAACCGATGACGCCCCCGGTGAGTTTGCGTGGAATGGGGGCTTGGCGGGGGTCTATACCGGTGCGACGCTGCGATTCTAAGAACGGTGGATACCAGATCGTGTGGTCGCCGCGTGGTGTTGGCACATTGTGCGGGCTGGGGAGGCCCCTGAAACGGCGTTTCGCGGGGCGCTTTGCACGGATTCCCGGCTCTTGCGGCGGGTCGTCGGAGATCCGCCTTGACCGTTCGGCTGGAACATGCGACACTGCAGTTCTCGTGGTGGTCGGGGAGGCGTGGGCGCACTTGCTGCGTGTCACCGGCTAGAGGCTCTTGAAGCGACGCTGCGGTTCAGGTCGGAGAGAGAGCAGAGAGGGATGCCGATGGCCAGGCCGGATGTTCGCACGATTACGAAGAAGGAACTCGTCGACCAGATCGCCGAGCGGAACGGCCTCAGCCGTACGAAGGCACAGGTGATCGTGCAGGACGTGCTCGACACGGTCATTGCCGTGCTCAGCGACGGACACCGCCTGGAACTGCGTGACTTCGGGGTGTTCGAGGTCAAGACCCTCGCGCCGCGCACGGGCGCAGAACCCCCGCACGCTCGAGCGCGTCCCTGTGCCTGAGCGGCGGAGCGTCCGCTTCAAGGCGGGCAAGGGCATGCGGGAGAAGATCGAGGCCGGCGCGCGCGCAGGCGCTCCGATGCCGGAGCCCAAGGCCGGGGTCCGCGGCTCGACGCTCGGGCTCGCCGAGCATGCCGCGGGCGAAGACCGGTCTGTGCCGGAGCACCACAACGGCAAGGCGTCACGCTGACCGCAACGTGCGGGCTCGGAACGGGCCGGGAATCACCCAACTTTATGAAGATCGTTCACGGCCGGTGCACAGACTGTGCATGGTCGGTGCACAGGCGCGGCTCAATCGACCTCGGTCGTGCTCGGCTTCTGGCTGAGGGCGAGCATGCGGTCGAGGGCCTTGAGGGCGAGGCTTCGCACCTCCGGGTGCACGCTGATGACGTTGAGCGCGCGGGGCTCGGCGGTGTTCGACTCGCCGTCCTTGATCCGGATGCCGCAGAGGTTGTCGAGGATCCAGAGCATGTGCGGCTGATCGATGCGGTACATCGTGGTGCAGAGGCACTGGCAGTCGCTGAGGATCCGCACGTGCACGCCCCGCGGGGCCATCTCGGCCGCGAGCCGGTTGACCAGGTGCACCTCGGTGCCCACGGCCCAGCGTGCGCCGGCCGGGCTCTCGCGGACCGTCCGCAGAATGTACTCGGTCGAGCCCGAGTCGTCGGCGAGATCCACGACCTCTTTGGGCGCACTCGGGGTGGACGATGATCCGCGTGGGCTCGTCGCCGGCCGCCTGCCGGTTGGCTTCGCGGATCTGGGCGCAGTGTTCCGGCCGGAAGAGCTTGTGCACCGAGCAGTGCCCGGCCCAGAGGATGACGCTCGCGTCTCGCAGCTGCTCGGGCGTGGCGCCGCCGAGCGCCTCGCCGCGGCGGGTGCGTTTGGGGTCGTAGATGCAGGTCGCGGCGTCGGTGTCGATGCCGTATTTGGCGGCGGTGTTGCGTCCGAGGTGCTGGTCGGGCAGGAAGAGAATCTTGATCTCGTCGCCGGTGTCCTGTTCCTCGCCGCCGCGCATCGCCCAGTCGAAGACGGTGTCGGCGTTTGAACTCGTGCAGCACGCCCCGCCGTGCTGCCCGACGAAGGCCTTGATCGCCGCGGTCGAGTTCACGTAGGTGATCGGGATGATCCGCCCGGTCCAGCCCTGCTCCTTGAGGCTCTCGTGCAGCAGGTTCCACGCCTCGACGGTGTCGTCGTAGTCGGCCATGTCGGCCATCGAGCACCCGGCGGAGAGGTCGGGCAGGATGACCTTGACGTGCTCGGGCGTGAGCATGTCGGCGGTCTCGGCCATGAAGTGCACGCCGCAGAAGACCACGTGCTCGACCGCCCGCTCGCTCGACACGTTCGCGGCGAGCTGGCTGAGTTTGAGGCTGTCGCCGGTGAAGTCGGCGTGCCGGATCACCTCGTCGGTCTGGTAGTGGTGGCCCAGAATCACGAGCGACTCGCCGAGCTGTTCGCGGCGTTCGGTGATCAGTCGCGCCGCCTCGTCGGCGGGCATGCGTGTGTAATAGTCATCGAGCGATGGTTGCCAGAGCATTGTGCCTCCGGGCAACTATAGGGCTCGATCGGGTGATGCCCGGGAAGCGCAGATCGCTCAGGCCGCGAGGGGCACGGCCTGACCCGCGTGGAACGAGACGCCCACGCGCTGGCGGATGCCTTCTGCGGGGCCGTCGAGCCGAACGACGGTCGCTTCGAGCGTGGTGTCGCGGGCGACAACGCCCCGCTGGTCCCAATCGACGAGGACGTCCACGCGGTCGCCGGTCTGCAGCGGCCGGTGGTGCGAGAGTTCGACCAGCGCGCCGCCGGAAGAGAGGTCGAGCGTGCGGGCCGCCATGTACCGCATCGAGGCCGGGTGCAGCAGCTTGCAGGGCTTCTTGCACTCCAGGCGGGCGTGCTGGCGGCGTTCGGTGCAGGCGTCTGTTGTGTCCGGCGTGCCGGTCATGTCGTTCTCCAGGCTGCTCCGGGCCCTGAGGAGGCCCGGTGCTCGTTCTTGGGCGATCGGCGGTCGGCGGGAGCGACTTGCGGTACATCCGGCAGAATCGGCAGAATTGGACCGCGGCATCGGCGATTGTCGGCTGCGGGCGGGGTCGGGTGCGCCGGGCTGGCACCGAGCCGCCGGGTGCCTTACCGAGCCGCCGAGCACCCGGTGCGGCTCTACGATGGAGCATGGAACTGTCGGTGGTGATCCCGACCTTTGGCCGGCCGCAGCAGGTGGCGGCGTGCGTGCGGCGGCTTGCGCAGCAGTCGCTGGATCCCTCCCGCTACGAGGTGCTCGTCGGTATCGACGGGGGTGCCGAGAACGCGCAAGACGCCCGCGAGGCCGAGGCCGCGATCCGCGAGGCGTGGCCGAGTGCGCGCGCGCGGCAGCTGACCATCGTGCCCTGCCCGAAGTCGGGGCAGGCCGCGGTGCGGAACGAGCTGCTCGAGATCGCGACGGGCGCGACTCTGGTGTTTCTCAACGACGACATGCTTCCCGGGGAGACGCTGCTGGAGCACCACCTCACGGCGCAGCGTGCGGCCGCGGCCGAGCGCGCACCGGCGTTGATCGTTGGCGCAGCGCCCTGGGTCGTGCCCGACGATGACAGCCTGTTCGACCGGCTTGTTCGCGAGACCTCGATGGTCTTCTTCTACGACCGCATGGACGAGGCGCTCGCCGAAGGCACGGCGGGTGCGGATCACGACTGGGGATTCCGGCACGCGTGGCTGCTGAACCTGTCGGTTCCGGCGGCGCTCCTGCGGGAGGCGGGGGGTTTCAGCGTGTTTCCCGCGACCTACGGGTACGAGGACGACGAGTTCGCGTTCCGCTGCCGCGAGCTGTTCGGGACCCGCGTGCTCTACCGTCCCGACGCGGTGGCCCACCACGACCACCGGCTCACCCCCACCGATTATCTCGAGCGCGAGCGGCGGCTGGGGTTCGCCGCGTGGGGCTTTGCGGGGCAGGCACCCGGGTGTGCCCGCGCGATGTTCGGGCGCGACATCCGGTGCGAGGACGAGCTCGCGTACAGCAGGGCGTTCGTCGAGCGGGAACGCGCGGGCGCCGATCGGCTCCGGTCAGCATTCCTCGACTTGGCCGAGATGCCGGTTGACTCGTTGCCCTCGGCGGCCCATCCGGCGGGCCTGCCGCTGGCGCGGGCGCTGGCCCAGCAGCACCTGCTGCTCAAGCGGTGGGAGTGGCGTCGCGGTCTGCTGGACGCGGCAGGGGCCGGGACCGCACTGAAGTCTGCGCTGACACACGCGGAGTGAGCGGGCAGCGATCACGCGCGGGCCGTGGCGGCAGTCTGCCTCCCTACGCTCCTCGCGTGAGTGAACCGACACTGACTCTGGCGATCGAGGCGAGCAACCCGTCGGCGGCGGGCAGCACGCCCGGAGTCGCGGCTCGGGCGGGTCACGCGCGGTCCGCGGCGTGCGGGTGGGCCGTCGGTCGAAATGCTGGGTGTTGAACTGCTCCGTTCGACCGCGCGGCACGACGATGACCTGCTGCCGGCGGTCGAGCGGCTCTGGGCGCGGGCCGCGGCGTCGGGCCTCGTCGAGAACCGCCGCGAGATCGGGCATGTCGCGGTCTCGGTCGGGCCGGGCGGCTTTACGGGCCTGCGTGTGGCGATCGCCGCCGGCAAGATGATCGCCGAGGTGCTCGGCGCCGGGTGCGTGGCGGTGCCGAGCGCGTGTGTGGTCGCCCGTCGAGTGGCGGCGGACTTTCCCCGCCCGTTCGCGGTGCTGCTGGCCAGCAAGCGTGAGACGACGATCGCGACGGTCTTTGCCGACGGCGCGCCGGGCGTTGCGCAGGAGATCGACGCCGCGGGCCTCGGTGGGCTGGGCGTGCGCGGCCTGATAGCCGACCGGTTCCTCCCTGAGACGATCAAGGGTGAGGCGGCCCGGCTCGGGCTTCAGGTCGCCGAGCCGGTGTTCGAGCCCGCGGCGTGTCTTGAAGCCGCGGCGGACCTGCCGCCGGTCGATCCGGCGGAGCTGGCGGCGATCTACGGGCGTGAGCCCGAAGCGGTCCGGAAGTGGCGAGAGCTGCACGGCTCGGCCTGATCGGGCCTCGGGCTTCATAACCCGTTCGGACGTTGAACCGGGCGGTCCTTGCCGACGGTGCGGATCCGGAACTCTGGTGAAGTTGGGCATCTAACCCGCCGATGTCGCGTAGTGGTTCATGGGGTTGGCACCGGTCGAAGGTCGTCCGGAGGCCGGTCCCGATCCGCGCATGCGGGGTGGCACGATGGCAGACCAGGCGAGCGATTGGTCGGAAAAGAAGATCTTCACCACGGGCGAGGCCGCCGAGGTGTGCAAGGTCAGCCAGCAGACGGTGATCCGGTGTTTCGACGCCGGCCGGCTCGGCGGTTTCCGTGTGCCGGGCTCCAAGTTTCGCCGCATCCCGCGTGAGGAATTGCTGAAGTTCATGCGGGCCAACAGCATCCCGACCGACCTGCTCGAGGGCTCGACACGCCGCGTGTTGGTGGTCGATGACGATCACGACATCGTCGATCTCTTTGAGGACATCCTGGGGCGCGACGGTCGGTTCGAGGTTCGGTCGGCCAGCACGGGCTACGACGCGGGGCTGCTTACCGAGAGCTTCCAACCGCACCTGATCGTGCTGGACTACATGCTGCCCGATATCAACGGCAACGTGGTGTGCCAGCGTGTGCGGTCGATGCCGCACACCAAGCACACCAAGATCATCTGCGTCAGCGGCGTGGTGAATCAGGACGAGGTCGAGCAGCTCAAGGGCGCCGGCGCCGACGACTTCGTCAAGAAGCCGTTCGACATCCGGCAGATCATCACCAAGATGGTGGACCTCCTGGGTCTTCCCGCCAGCACCGACAACGGGAGTTCGGCCCGCTCGGCCTGAGCGTGAGAGGCGGGAGTGGAGCGTGCCGTCACCCAACGTTGCCAACCCGACGCACGACCAGGTTGAGGTCATCCTGCAGTCCGTCGATTCGTTGCCGACGCTCTCACCGGTGGCCAACCGGGTGCTCAGCATCGGCTCGAGCGACCGGGCCGACTTCGGCGAGCTCACTCGCCTGATCGAGGCCGACCCCGCGCTGACAAGCAAGATCATCGGCCTCTGCCGCCGGGCTGCGCTCGGTTTGGGCGACCGCATCACGACCGTCAAGCGTGCGCTGGTCATGCTCGGCTTCGACGCGGTGCGGGCGGCGGTGCTCAGCGTGAGCGTCTACGAGTTGCTCAGCGACGAGGCGCGACACCGCGACGGCCAACTGAGCGAGTCCGAGGGCGCCCCGACCAGCAAGCGCGCGCTCGATCGCGTGGGGTTCTGGATGTACTCGGTCGGTGTGGCCTCGGCCGCGGAGATGCTCGCTCACGAGCACCGCAAGCTCCGGGTCAAGCCGGACGAGGCGTTCGTCGCGGGCCTGCTTCACGGTCTGGGCAAGCCGATCCTCGATCTGCTCCTGCCGCGGGCGTACGGGCGGGTGGTCGAGCTCACCGAGCAGCGCCGGACCGACGCCGCGGCCGTGGAGCCGCGAGGTGCTCGGCATCGACCACCACTCGGCTGCGCGGCGCATCGCGGAGCGCTGGAACCTGCCCGCGACACTCCGTGACGTGGCGTGGCTCTACGACCATCCGCTCGCGAGCCTGCCCGAGGGCGTGGACGCCGAAGCGATCAAGGTTGTGGCGATTGCGCGCGCGCTGGTGCGCGAGGTGCACCTCGGCGAGTCGGGCGACCACGGGCCGTTCACGCCGGCCGCAGAGCTGTGCGACCAGTCCGGCGTCCCCCGATCCACGCTCGACAAGGTCGCCCGCCGGCTGCACGAGGCGGTCGCCGAGCGGTGCAAGGTGCTTGGGCTCAACGAGCAGGCGCCGCCCGAGATCCTGCTCAAGTCGATCACCGCGGCCAACCACCGTCTCTCGAAGCTGACCGCTGATCTGGATGTCCGGGCCAAGGAGGGCAAGCGGGTGGGCCAGGTGCTCGCGGCGATCGCCGAGTTCTGGAAATCCGGCGGGGCCAGCGGCGACGTGCTGCGCACGCTCGGCGCCATGACGCGTTCGGCGTCGCGGCTGCTGGGCGAGGGCCAATGGGTGACGCTGCTCGACGGCGGGCGCACCCGGGGTTGGATGCTCACGTCATTCCATCCCGACGGTTCCGCGGCGCGATCGATTCACGCCGAGTCGCCCGAGAGCCTTACGGGTCTGGACCTGGCCGACGGCCCGAGCTGGGCCGATCAGTCGGGGGTCCGTTCGACGCTCGCCGAGTGGGCGTGGGACAAGCTCGGCCTGGAGCGCTCCGAGCGTCCCTTCCGCGTGGTTCCGGCGAGCGTGGGCCACGGCTCGCGTGGGTGCGTGATGGTGACCGATGCGCCGGTGCCCGCCGAGGCCTACGAGGCCAAGCACCTGCTCCCGCTGCGGGCGGGCTGGTCGGCGGCCCTGAGTGCCTCGCTCCACAAGGCCGCGTCGGAGCGGCTCGCCGAGAGCCTCGCCGATTCCAACCGCGTCCTCGCGGCCACGCAGGCCAAGCTGACCGAGGTGCAGGCGGCTCGCCCGGCTCGGAGAAATGACCGCCGGCGCGGCCCACGAACTGAACAACCCGCTGACGGTCATCCGCGGGCGGGCCCAGCTGCTGGCCGACCAACTCGCCGACGAACGCGACAAGCACACCGCTCTCCAGATCGCCAAGGCCTCCGGAGATCTCTCGGACCTGGTCACCGCGATGCACGAGATCGCCCGCCCGGGACGCGCCGAGCGGGCGGTCACCCCGCTCCGCGGCCTGCTGCGGGACGCGATCGCCCAGGTCGAGGGTGCCGAGGGGCGTGTAGACCTCCTGCTCCCGGTGGGTCTGGCCGAGAACCCGGAGCTGCTGGTGGATGGTCCGAGGATGTCGCGAGCGCTCGCCGAATTGCTCCGAAACGCCACAGAATGGGCCGGAGACGGGAATGTGCGGCTTCGCGTTCAAATCGAGCCTCCGGATGACCGACTTGTCATCCGGATAGAGGATGACGGGCCGGGCCTGTCATCCAAGGCGATGCGTCACGCGTTCGACCCGTTCTTCAGCGAACGACCGGCCGGACGGCGACGCGGACTCGGGCTCCCCCTGGCAAAATGCCTGGTGGAGCTGCACGCGGGGACCGTCAGGCTTGAGCCGGGCGAGTCCGGAGGCACGACGGCGGTCGTCACCCTGCACGGGTGGAGGGCCGCCACGGAGCGAGAGGCGGAACGAGCGGCATGACCAACGGGCATCACAACCAGTCCGGCAAGCCCACCCCTGATCGGGCACCGATCCGCGCCGGCCAGATCGGGCCGCAGCACGACGCCGAAACCGAGCACGGACACTCCCCCGAGACGCCGGCCGCGGGCGACGCCTCGCTGCCCCGCGTCCTCGTCGTGGTCGCCTCGAGGGTCGAACGCGAATCCCTGACCGCCAAGCTCACCAGCCGCGGCATGATGGTCGAGCCGGTCGCCACGCCCGCCGATGCGCTGGCCGCGATCGCGACCGAACGATTTGACCTGGCGATGGTGCAGCAGGCGATGGGCCGGGGCAGGGGCCTCGAGCTCGTTCGCGGCCTCCGCGAACTCGACGCCGGACTCGGCGTCGTCATGGTCGCCAAGAAAGCCAACCTCGACGACGCGGTCTGCGCCATGCGGGCCGGCGTGCTCGACTTTGTCGTCGGCACGATCGACACCGCGGCACTGACCGCCCGGGTCGAGAGCGCCGTGGACCGCGCCCGCCACGAACGGGAGCGGCTCGACCGCGCGGCCTCGCTCAAGACCCCGAGCGCCGCACGCGGCATGGGCACCCCCCTCCCCGAACAGGGCGAGGGCGACCTGCTCGCCGCCTATCAGGACCTCGCCGAGCAGATGGCCAACGTCGGGCTCGTCGCCGAGTTCAACAGCCTGATCCGCCAGGAGCTGGATCTCGAGAGCCTGCTCCGCACGGTGCTTGAGTTTGTGCTGGCCAAGGTCGGTCCGACCAACGCGGCGATCTTCCTGCCCAGCACCACCGGTGACTACTCGCTCGGTGCGTACGTCAACTACGACTGCCCGCGTGACACCGCGGAGGTGCTGCTCGACCACCTCGCCTCGGTCGTCCCCGATCGCTTCGAGGACGAGCCCCGGACGGTGCTGATGCGCAGCGAGCACGCCCTGATCGAACGCTTCGACGACCACGCCGACTGGCTGGACGGCCACGCCGTCGCGTGCCTTTCGTGCCGGCACGACGGTGAGTGCCTCGCGGTGTTGACCTTCTTCCGCGACCGTCGGACCGGCTTCGGCGACGAGCACGTCTCGATGCTGGACGCGGTCTCCGGGCTCTTCGCCCAGCAGCTGGCCCGGGTGATCCACATCCACCACCGCCACCTGCCCAAGGACCAGTGGGCCTTCGACGGGCACGAGCACGACGGCGGCGACACGCCGGACCCGGACGCCTGGGACGACGGCGCGGACGACTGGGGCATGGCGGCCTAGACGCCCCGACCCCCGCCCCGCCCTGAAAGCACCCTGCCAAAAACCCCAAAAGCTGACGTGGCCGCACTTCCTGTATAGTGCGCCCGCTCAGGCCGACGCGATTCCGCGTCGGCCCGGGAAGGGGTTTCGACATGATGCAACAGTTCCTGGGCGACTACGCCGTCTGGTTCACCGTGCCCGCGGTCGCCGGCACACTCTACTTCGCGATCCAGATGCTCTTTCAGGGGTTCGGCGGCGACGCGGACTTCGATATGGACGTGTCGGCCGACCTCAACACCGACGTCTCGCACCACACCGCCGGGCACGACTTCAAGGTGCTCAGCCTGCAGACGCTCTCGGCGTTCTTCATGGGCGGCGGGTGGATGGGTCTGGCGGCCTACCGGCTGCTCGAGCTCAGCCCGCTGGTTTCCTCGCTCATCGCGGTCGGCGCAGGTTTCGGCGTCGGATGGATGCTGGTCGCGCTCCTGCGCGCCACGCTCAAGCTGCAGAACAGCGGAAACATCGAGCTGAGCGACGCGGTCGGTCTGGTCGGGGTCGTGTACGTGTCGATCCCCGAGGCGGGGGCGGGCGGCGGCCGCGTGAAGCTGGTCATCCAGGAGCGCTCGCGGGAATACAACGCGGTCCAGACCGGCGACGAGCCGATCCCCACAGGCACGCGCGTCCGCGTTGCCTCGACCAACCCGGGGAGCAACCGGCTCATCGTCGAACGGGCATAGCCCGGCGCGCATGTCGCGCGGCCGGCACAGGCAGAGAGAAGTCTCGAAGAAGGGCAAGGGGTCTTTATGCAGCAGGCATTCATGCACAACACACTCGCGCTGAGTCAGACCGGCGGCTCCGGCAAGCAGGGGCTGTTCATCCTGATCGCCGTGGTGATCGTGGTCATCGTGTTCTTCGCGGTGGTCATGTTCCTGGCCAGCCGCTACCGGCGCTGCCCGTCCAACCGCATCCTCGTGATCTGGGGCACCAAGAGCAAGGCGACCCGCTGCTACCACGGCGGCGGCCAGTTCGTTTGGCCGATCATCGAAGACTACGCGTACATGAGCCTCGAGCCGCTGGTGATCGAGATCCCGCTGACCGGTGCGCTCTCGCTGAACAACATCCGCGTGGACGTGCCGTCCACGTTCACCGTCGGCATCGCGACCGACGGCGTGCAGATGAACGCGGCCGCGGAGCGTCTGCTCGGCCTGCCCTCCCAGGCGATCCGCGAGCAGGCCCAGGACATCATCCTCGGCCAGCTCCGACTGGTCATCGCGACCCTGACGATCGAAGAGATCAACAAGGACCGCGAAAAGTTCATGAACCTGATCAACGAGAACGTCACCCAGGAGATCAACAAGCTGGGTCTCGAGCTCATCAACGTCAACATCCGCGACATCACCGACGAGTCGGGTTACATCGTCGCCATCGGTCAGCGTGCCGCGGCCGAGGCGATCAACCGGGCCAAGGTCGAGGTCGCCCAGCAGGAGCGCGACGGCTCGGTCGGTGAGGCCCAGGCCCTCCGCGAGCGGAACGTGCGGGTCGCCCAGGAGAAGGCGCTCTCCGAGCAGGGGCAGAAGGAAGCCGAGCGGCAGAAGCGCGTCGCGATGGCCGGCTACGAGGCCCAGGCCGTGACCGGCGAGGTCGAGTCAAGCGCGACCTCGAGATCGCCACCGCCGAGCGCGTGGCCGAAACGGTGGCCGCGAGCAAGCGCGCCGAGCAGGAGCAGCGCGTGCAGGTCGCCGCGGCCGAGGCCAGCGCGGTCGACGGTGAGAACTCCTCCAACGCCAACATCGCCGAGAGCAACGCCAAGCTCGCCGAGATCCGGGCCGAGGCCAAGCGCCGCGCGGACGTCGCCGCGGCCAAGGCCCTCGAGGCCATCATGATCGCCGAGCGCGAGCAGGAGCTCGCCCGGCTGGCCAAGACCGAGCTGGCCCCGCAGGAGATCGAGAAGAAGCGGATCGAGATCGCCGCCGAGGCCGAGGCCGAGCGCAACCGCCGCGTCGCCCGGGGTGAGGCCGACGCGATCCTCGCCAAGTACATGGCCGAGGCCGAGGGCGTGCAGAAGGTGCTCGAGGCCAAGGCCGAGGGCTACCGCCAGCTGGTCCAGGCGTGCGCCGAGAACCCGCAGGTCGCGCCGACGCTGCTCCTGATCGAGCAGCTGCCCCAGCTCGTCGCCGAGCAGGTCAAGGCCGTCCAGAACCTCAAGATCGACAAGATCACCGTGTGGGACTCCGGCCGCGCCGGCTCCCAGATCGAGGGCAAGGGCGGCACGCGGGGCACGACCGCCGACTTTCTCAGCGGCCTGATCGGCTCGCTCCCGCCGGTGCACGAACTCGCCAAGCAGGCGGGGATCGAGCTGCCCGGCGCCCTCGGCAAGGTCTCCGAGAACGAAACGGTCAGGCCGGCCGGGCCGGTCTCGCCCTCCGAAGACGCGTAGCCCGAGCGTCCGTCAAATCTCAACCCGCCGCGACACATTCCGCGGCGTGTGGCATGCCCACGCTTCGTGGGCATGTGCATTTGTGGGCTTTCGCCGGCGCGAGAGAATCGTTGTGCTTTGATCGCGTCAACTTGCCCACGAAGCGTGGGCATGCCACGCGTGGTGACGGCATGTTCGGCACGCCCGCCGGTCAATCCTCGTCGAAGTACGCCTCGGCCTCGTCGGGCAGCGACGCCAGTTCCGCGTCGGTCCAGCCGACCTCTTCGGCGTTGTCCACGGCGTGGTCGTCGTCCACGCGGTGCAGATCTTCGACGCGACGCTTGCCGCGGACGATCAGGCGGATCGGCACCTCCGGGTAGGGCAGGGCCTCGCGAAACCGGTTCATCATGTAGCGTTCGTAGTTGGACGTGAAGAGGTCGGGGTGGTTGACGACTACGGCGATGGTCGGCGGGTTGGTCCGCACCTGCGCCGCGTAATAGACCTTGGCCCGCGTGCCGGTCTTGCTGGTCGGCGGCTGCCGCTCGACGATCTCGCGCACCAGCCGGTTGAGCTTGCCGGTGGACTCGCGCGTTGACGCCTGCTCGAGCAGCTCGAACGCCAGCCCGAGCAGCGCGCGGAGGTTGAGCCCCGTCTGGGCCGAGATGATCGCAATCGGGGCAAAGCTCAGCCCCTTGAGCTCACGCCGGATGTACTCCTCGTAGTCCGCCGGACCGATCTTCTGGCCCTGCGTGTTCCGGCGGCCCTTGACCAGGTCCCACTTGTTGACCGCGATGACCACCGGCTTGAACGCCTTCTGCGCGAGCATCGCCAGCTGCTCATCCACCTGGCTGATATCAGACTCGGCGTCGACCAGCAGCACGATCGCGTCCGCCCGGCCGATCGCCCGCTTGGCCCGGTCGTAGGCGTACCACTCGACCGCGCCGTGGAAGCTCTTCTTCTTCCGCAGGCCCGCGGTGTCGATCAGCGTCACGCTCTTGTCGTCAACCTCGATCCTCACGTCCACCGCGTCGCGCGTGGTGCCGGCGATCTCCGAGACGATCACCCGGGCCTCACCGGCCAGCGCGTTGACCAGCGAGCTCTTGCCCGCGTTGCGCTTGCCGATGATCGCCAGGTTCATGTCCGACCGCAGCCGCTCCTCGCCGTCCGGCTCGGGCAGCATCTCGTAGAGCGCGTCGAGGAAGTCCCGCCGGAAGTAGTTGTTCTTCGAGCTGACCATCATCGGCACGCCGAAACCCAGGGCCGCGAACTCGTGCGCGTGCGGCTCCCACTTCGGCCCGTCCACCTTCGTCGCCACCGCGCGGATCTGCTGCTCCGCCGGCGCGTCCCCGTCCCGCATCACGACCTTGCCCCGCCCCAGCTTGCCGCTCCGCAGCATCTGGGCGATCAACTCATCGTCACGCGTCAGCCCGGCCTGCGTGTCCAGCACGAACAGGATGATGTCCGCCGTCGCGACCGCGTTGGAGATCTGCTGCTCGATGTCGTCCCGCAGCCCCGACAGGTCGGCCCCGACGTCGTCGAACCGCTCGCCCTCGGCTGTGTAGACCCCGTACCCGCCCGTGTCGGTGACCTCGATCTCGCGAGAGGGCAGGGCGTTGTCCGGCGATTCCAGATCGACAACGACCGACACCCGGTCGCGCGTCACGCCCGGCATGTCGTCAACGATGGCGATCTTCTGCCGGGCCATGAGGTTCAGCAGGGAGCTCTTGCCGACGTTGGGTCGGCCGACGATGGCGATACGAGGTGCGGGCATGGGGCAATGGTAGACGGGCCGGAGAACTCTCCCAGCCCGCTCCATCCAAGGCCGAGCCGCGGACGGCCAGTCGAACCGGTCGCCGGGCGGACGGGTACATCTCACGGAGTGCTGCCGATGGACAGATATCTGGTCGTGCTGGGTGTGCTCTTTGTCGGCCTCTGCCTGATGCTGATGCCGCAGATTCACCTCGCGGCCGTGCAGGCCAACGAGCTGTACGCCCTCGGACTCCGACCCGATCTCCCGGCGGAGACAGCGCCGGCCAGATCGCCGACCCCGGGGTGGTTCTCCCCGGTCAGCACCGGAGCGGGCGGGCTGTGCATCGCGACAGGCCTGCTGCTGGGCTGGAAGGTGGTGGCGGGTCGGCGTGGCACGCCGGTTGAGCGGCCGCCGCCGGCACATGTCCTCTCCGCGCTCGCGGCATTCACGGGTTAGAGTCACGCGATGCCCCCGCCCCCCCCGCATCCCCGTCATCGTCGGCCCCACCGCCGGCGGCAAGACCGCCCTCGCCGTCGAGGTCGCCCGCGAGTTCGCCTCGCGCGGGCTCGGTGGCGGGGAGGTCATCTCCGCAGACGCCTTCCAGGTCTACCGCGGCATGGACATCGGCACCGGCAAAGCCACCCCCGAAGAGCAGCAGGGCGTGCCGCACCACATGCTCGACATCCTCGAGCCCGACGACCCCGAGCCCTTCACCGTCGCCCGGTGGCTCGACCTCGCCGCGCGCGCAATCGCCGACATCCGCTCCCGCGGCCGCGTGCCGATCGTGGTGGGGGGGACACACCTCTACATCAAGAGCTTCATGGAGGGGATGTTCGAGGGGCCGGGGGCTGACGAGGAGCTGCGGGACCAACTCCGGGCACTCCCTCCTGAGACCCTCCGGGCCGAACTCGAGCGGATCGACCCGGCCGCGGCCGCCCGCATCCACGCCAACGACGAACGCCGCACGATCCGGGCGATCGAGGTCTTCCGCCTCACGGGCGTCCCCATCAGCGAGCACCAGGCCCAGTGGGACCGCGAGGCCAGCCTCCGGGCGGACGCCTTCCTCGTGGGGCTCGACTGGCCGGTCGAACAGATCAACCCGCGGATCAACTCCCGCGTCCGCCAGATGATGGAGGCCGGCTTTGTCGATGAGGTGGGCGGGCTGCTGGCCTCCGGCCGGCTGGGGACGCAGGCCCGGGAGGCCCTCGGCTACAAGCAACTGGCCGCCTGGATCGAGGCCGGCGGAAGCCCGGGAGGGCTCGAAGAGACTGTAGAAAGGATCAAAGTCGAGACCCGGCGGTTCGCCAAGAGCCAACGGACGTGGCTGCGGCGTCTGCGGCCGCTGCCGGGATCGATCTGGCTCAAACCGTCGGAATCAACCTCGCCCGTAATGGCGCAACTCGTTGTAAATCAGGTGTTTACATAGATCATCGGGCTACGGATGCCAGCGGGAGGCTCGTCGGGAATCTTGCCCAAACTGCCCGGAATAACACCTGCTCTGCTTGTGTTTGACCCCGCCGCCGCTTGACAGTTGGGTTCCGGAGCCGTTTTCTCCCCCGACTCGTCCCGAGCGTGGCGGGGGTGTCATCATCAGGCCGAAGACCTGCAGACGGGAAGTGCATGGCGAAGAAGGCAGCAAAGAAAGCCGCGAAGAAGACCACCAAGAAGGCGGCGAAGAAGGTGGCCAAAAAGGCCCCCTCCAAGGCCGCCGGTACGTCCGCAGGCAAGAAGAAGGCGGTCCGGCGGACCAGCTCCGGCTACAAGGCCGGCATGGCGACCGGCAAGCAGCTGGTCATCGTCGAGAGCCCGTCCAAGGCGCGCACTATCAATAAGTATCTCGGCTCGGGCTACGTGGTCCTGGCCAGCGTCGGGCACGTCCGCGACCTGCCCAGCAAGGCCCCCAAGGGCGACAAGCGGCCCGTGCCCGGTGTCGATCTCGACCACCGCTTCGCCCCGACCTACGAGGTCGTCGAGGGCAAGGAGGGCCTGATCAAGGACCTCAAGCGGGCGGCCAAGGACGCGACCGAGTCCGGCGGCGAGGTCTGGTTCGCAACGGATCTTGACCGAGAAGGAGAGGCCATCGCCTGGCATCTCGCCCAGGAACTCGGCATCCAGAGCAGCCAGGCCAAGCGGGTGATCTTCCCCGCCATCACCAAGAAAGAGATCGAGAAGGCCTTCCAGAGCCCCCACGTCATCGACGAGGACCGCGTCAACGCCCAGCAGGCCCGGCGCATTCTCGACCGCATTGTCGGCTATCAGGTCTCGCCGCTGCTCTGGAAAAAGGTTGCGCGGGGGCTCAGCGCCGGGCGCGTGCAGAGCGTCGCGGTGCGGCTGGTGGTCGAGCGTGAGCGCGCAATCCGCGCCTTCGTCCCGGACGAGTACTGGGACATCGACGCGATCTTTGCCCTGAGCGAGGCCGACGCCGCGAAGCTCGGGCCCCAGTGGCAGAAACTGCTCGCCGAACGCGACGAGAAGAACAACGGCCCGACCATCAAGGCCCAGAACGCGTGGCTCGGCGATCGCGGCGTCTTCCGCGCCTCGCTGGTCGAGGTCGCGGGCAAGAAGTTCGACGTCCGCCAGCTCGCAGCCGAGCTCGGTGAGGGCACCGACATCAACGACCTCAGCCCGCGGGTCCGCGACATCGCCGAGGCTGCGGGGCTGACGGATATCGAGATCACCACGACCGAGGACGAGGCGGGCAAGGGCCCGGCCCGGTTTCGCGCACGGTGCGGGGCACGGTCGATCCCTCGACGCCCTACCGCGTCAGCGGCATCGAGACCAAGCGGACCTCGAGCCGGCCGACGCCGCCCTTTATCACGTCCACACTCCAGCAGGCGGCCTCGACCCGGCTGGGCTTCGCGGCCCAGCGGACGATGCGCGCGGCCCAGGCGCTCTACGAGGGCGTCGAGGTGCCCGGCGAGGGCCCCGTCGGCCTGATCACCTACATGCGTACCGACTCGACCCACCTGTCGGGCGAGGCGATCAACATGGTCCGCGGCTACATCGAGCGCACATTCGGCGACAAGTACCTGCCGGAGAAGCCCAACTTCTTCTCCTCGAGCAACAAGGCGGCGCAGGAAGCCCACGAGGCGATCCGCCCGACCTCGCTCGAGTTCCCGCCCGAGCGCGTCAAGCGCGCGCTCACCGCCGATCAGTTCCGGCTCTACGAGGTGATCTGGGAGCGCTTTGTCGCCTGCCAGATGACCCCGGCCCAGTGGGACGCGACCACGGTCACGATCAAGGGCGGCACGCCCGGCGCGGCCGAGCTGACTTTCCGGGCCTCGGGGCGCATCCTCGTCTTCGACGGCTTCTACCGCGTCGCGGGCGTGCCCACCGGCGGCGCCGAGGCCGTGCTGCCGGCGGTCGAGGAGAAGCAGCCCCTCGCCCCGGTCGCGATCGACCCGAAGCAGAAGTTCACCAGCCCCCCCTCGCGCTACACCGAGGCCTCGCTGATCAAGATGCTCGAGAGCGAGGGGATCGGGCGTCCGTCCACCTACGCCTCGATCATCAGCGTGATCCAGCAGCGCAAGTATGCCGAGCAGATCGGGCGGGCGTTCTACTCGACCGACCTCGGCGAGGTCGTGACCGACAAGCTCATCGAGGCGTTCCCGCGCATCATGGACGTCGGCTACACCCGCGAGATGGAGGCCGAGCTCGACAAGGTCGAGGAGGAGCACCTCGACTGGATCGACATGCTCGACCGGTTCTACACGCCGTTCAAGGACAACCTCGAGCGCGCGCACGACGAGCTCATGCACGCCAAGGCGGAGATCGTCCCCGCGCCGGACGAGTACAAGTGCGAGACCTGCGGCGCCGGGCTGGTCTACCGGTTCGGGCGCAACGGCCGTTTCCTGAGCTGCTCGCGCTACCCCGACTGCAACTACGCCGTGCCCTGCGACCGCGACGGCAAGCCGCGGACGATCGATGTGATCAACGTGCGCTGCCCCAAGACCGGCCGCCCGATGGCCCGGCGGACCGGACGCTTCGGCCCGTTCCTGGCGACGATCCTCCCCGAGGGTGCCGCCCAGGACGAGGGCCTGATCCTCAACATCGACAAGAAGGGCTTCGTGACGGCGCCCTCTCCGCCGCCCTTGAAGACCGACCTGCCCTGCGAGACGTGCGAGAAGGCCGGGCGCGAGGGCACGCTCAACCTGCGGTCGGGTGCGCGGGCCGTGGCTCGGGTGCAGCCTCTTCCCCAAGTGCCGCGGCCGCGGCAAGTGGGCCGGCCTGCCCGAAGAGGTCAAGACCGACCTCGAGGCCAAGCTCGAAGCCCACATGAAGCAGCACCCGATCCCCACGATCACCACGCTCGACGGCAAGCCGCTAACCGACAAGCACGGCAAGCCGCTCAAGGACGCCCCGCCCGTCGATCAGCTCGTGCTCGAGAGCATCGAGGAGGCGGAGCGGTTGCTTGGTGGCGAGGTCGGGGCGGTCGCGTAGGCCGACCGGGACCAGGGGTTCTGCGTCAGGTTGCCTCACGGACACGCGTCGTCGAGTTTGTATCCTAACTTTCCCGAGTCCTCCATTGTGATATCTCGGTGCCCCGGGCTCTCAGGTGCACAGGTTGACACTGCGCGTGAAGTGCCATATATTTGGCGCTTCCGGACAGGAGAGGGGGCACGTGTCACCGACGCACGACGACAACCTGAGCATGCGTGAGCGGCAGATCATGGACGCCGCGTACCGGCTCGAGAGCGCCACGGTCGCAGAGATCCGCGCGGAGTTGCCCGAGCCCCCGACGCTCAACGCGGTGCGGACGATGCTCGGCCATCTGACGGACAAGGGGCTCCTCCGCAAGTCGTTCCGGGGCAGGGCCGCGGTCTACCGGCCGGCGCTCTCCAAGGCCCGCGCACGGCGTGAGGCACTCCAGCGCGTGCTCGACATCTTCCATCGCGGCTCGATGGCGTCGGCGCTCGCGGTGCATCTCTCCGACGACCGTGCGGGGCTGTCGCGGGAAGAGATCGAAGAGATCAAGTTGTTGATAGAGAAGTACGAGAGGGACAAGGCATGACCTATTTGGATTGCATCCATGTGTTGCGGACGATGCTCCCGAACCTCATCGGGTTGCTGTTCATGATGGGCTTGCTCGGCGCGGGGGTGATCGCCGTGCGGACCAGCCCGAAGGAGCAGCCGGTGGATCGGCACTTCGTGCTCTTCCTCAGCGTCTGCGGCGTGGGTGCGGTGTTTCTCATCGGCCTGCTGGTCCGGCTGTTGCCGAATGTGCAGCCGGTCGGCGAGCTGATCACGGCCGAGCCGGTCGTGCTGATTCTCGCCGCGGCGTGGGCGCTGGGCCTGGCGGTGCTTCTCCTCCGGCTGACCTACGGCTGGGTCGTGCTGCAGGGGATGTGGCTCTTTGCGCCGCGAGTCCGCGAGGGCGATCCTGTGTGGCCCGTGCTCCAGGCGTGCGCGCGGCACGTGGGCCTGCGTCGGCTGCCGCGGGTGGCGTTCTCGCGGCGGTGCAGATCGCCTCTGGCCTTCGGCGTGGGGAACCCGTGCGTCCTCCTGCCCGCTTCGCTGCGCGACCGTCCCGAGCACGAGTTGCGTGATGTGGTGACGCACGAGTTTGCCCACGTGTGCCGCCGCGATTGTGGCGCTCAGCTCTTGGTGCAGATTGTCGGGTCGCTCTTGTGGTGGAATCCGCTGTACTGGATGGCGGCCGCCGACCTCCGCCTGCTGCGGGAAATGGTGTGCGATCAGATCGTGGTCTCGGGCAACGCCCGTCCAGACCGGTACGCGGCACTGCTCGTTCGGTTTGCCGAGCGGGCGTTGTTGCCGTTCGGGCCGGCGTTTGCTGCGGTGCGCATGGCCGAGCGCGGCAGCCTGCACGCCCGTATCGACTGGCTCCTCAGCGAACACACCGGCTACCGGGCGCGGATCCCCCGCATACTGCCCACGTCGATGACCAGCGGCGAGACCCTGGCGTTCCTGCTCTTTGCGGTGTTTCTGCTCGCCGGTCTCGACGCGATGAGTATATCGTTCCTCCAGGAATTGCTGGGTGGGTCGCCGATGGCGTACTGACCGGAAGGCGCGGCTGGCTGGGCCGTGCCGCCAGTGGAACTTGTCGTGCGACGAGGATGGGCACATGGGTGCGTGGGGACCGGGCATTTTCAGCGACGATCTCGCTTGCGATCTCCGTGAGGAGTTTCGGGAGCTCATCGCGGAGGGCCACTCGCCGCGACAGGCGACCGAGAGGCTTCGATCCGACTACATTGATGTTGAAGACCTCCCGGACCAGCGCAGTGTGTTCTGTCTTGCACTTGCTGCGACGCAATGGAAGCTCGGACGTCTGCTCGATGATGTTCGGGACGAGGCCCTCCGGCTCATCGACTCGGGCGAGGCCCTTGAGCTGTGGAAGTCCTCACTCATCGATGAGGAGGATGTGCGATCGGTCAGACGACGCCAAACAGCGCTGGAGAAGCTCCGCGAGCAACTCCTCAAGCCCCAGCCCGGGCCCAAGCAGATCCGTCTCCCCTTCGCCAGCCGGACTGAGTGGGAGATCGGACACGCCGTCGCCTACCGCCTCGGCTCCGGTCGGCACATCGTGTTCCGCGTCATCGGCATGGACGAGGGCCGACGCCATCGGCACGCGATCGTCGACATCGCGGACTGGATCGGCGATGAGCCGCCCGTCCGGAAGGAGATCGAGGGGCTTTCTCGTCTACCGTCGGTTCTCTTTGCGGTCACCCCGCGTACTCCCGGTAAACATCCGCCGGCATTGACCCATGCTCTGAAGAGCACGCCGGAGAACAAGCGACTGGCTGTGATCGAGAACTTCCGAGAGAACCCGTGGATGTTCGCGGGAGGGCGCAGCGGCCCCCCGGAATCGGACGGTGTGTTCGAGCTGTTCGAGGACAGACCCAACGAGATGCCAACTGACCGGACCCGGGTCATCGCGACAGATCTGCCGGTAGCACAAGCGGAGTGCGAGGGTGCTGAAGTCTTCGGCGGATGGTCGCTGCTGGATGAATTCCTCGAGATCAGTTTCGAACTCCGCTGATCTCCTCCCACGTCAAGCCTTCTCCATATGTGGTTCGAGCCCGCCGCAGCTCGCGGCGGAGGCGACACGCAGCCGCCATACCATGCGCTTCGCCATGCTCCGCTTCCTCCGCAACCGTCGCCGCAATCGCCTCCGCGCCACCCCGCTCCCCGACGCGTGGTGGACGATCATCGACCGCCGCGTTCCGCTGATCGCCTCGTTCCCCGAAGCCGCGCGCCGCGAACTCGGCGGCATCGTCCAGATCCTCCTCCGAGAGAAGCAGTTCCTCGGCGCCGGCGGGCTCGAGATGACCGACGAGATCCGCGTCACCATCGCGGCACAGGCCGCGGTGCTGCTGCTCGGGCGCGAGACCGACTACTACCCCACGCTCAAGACGATCTACGTCTACCCGCGGGCCTACGCGTCGAACATCACCCGCCGCAACCCCGACGGCACCGTGACCGAGGGCCTGCAGCCCCGTCTCGGCGAGTCGTGGCATCGCGGCGGGCTCGTGCTGTCGTGGGACGATGTCGTCCGCGGCGCCGCCGAAGCGCACGACGGGCGCAACGTCACGCTGCACGAGTTCGCCCACCAGCTCGACGGCGAGTGGGGGGGCATGGAGGGGCGCGCCCGCGCTGCCCCGCGGCGCGAGCTATCGCGACTGGGCGCGGGTGCTGGGGCGCGAGTACACCGAGCTGATCGCCGAACTGCACCGGGGTCACCACACGCTGCTCGATCCGTACGGCGCGACCAACCCGGCCGAGTTCTTCGCGGTGGCGACCGAGTTGTTCTTCGAGCGGCCGCGGGCGATGCTCGAGCATCATCCGGAGCTCTACGAGCAGCTCGCGACGTTCTACGCCCAAGACCCCGCGGGCGGGGCGTGAGCCGGCGCTAGCGGGCCAGCACGTCGACGCCCTTGGTCAGCCGCCCGGGCCCGTCGGCCTCGGCGATCGAGACGATCACGCGTTCGCCCCCCAGCGCTGCCGCGGCCTTGGGGAAGGGGAAGTAGCGGACAGCCGACTGCCCCGGTTCCAGCGAGCCGATGCTCGCCCGCACCCGCGGCATGCCGGGCCCGAAGGCGAAGGCGTCGAAGCTGCGGGTGGTCTGGCCGGTGTTGGTGACGGTCGCCTCGACGATGAGGTCCGCGTCCGGTCCTGCCGCGGGCTTGCGGTAGGCGATCTCCATCTCGACCCCGTCGAGCGAGATCTCGCCCGGCACGCTCGCCCGCACCCAGCCGTACTCGCGCTCGGCGACGAGATCGGTATCGAAGACGATGTCGATCGGTCCGGCCTCGATGGCGCGGGAGAACGACACGGTCACCGGCACCCGCACGGTCTCGCCCGGGGCCACATCGAACGTGATCGACCGGGGCGTGATCTCCCAGGACCGATCGCGGGATCGCGAAGCCGCGTCGTAGCCGCCGGGCTCGGTGATGATGAGCCTGCCCGAGGCGGGGATGTCCCACGGGTTGGAGATCAGGACCTCGTAGGTCTGCTCTCCGGCGACCGATTGGATGATGGCCGGGTCGAACGAGAGCGACGACTGGAAACGCACGAGTTCGGTGTCGATGCCCTCGATGTACACCGGCTCGGCCGAGAGCGGGATGTCGTGGGTCTGGTGGGTACCGTCGTCGTCGGTCTCCGGCCCGATCGTGTGCCGGTTGCCGAAGATGTCGGTCAGGGTGACGGGTGCATCGCCGAGAGCCGCCCGCAGCCACGCGCGATCGGCGGGGGCGTCCTCGCGCCAGGCGATCAGCAGGCCGCCGCGGTCGGAGTCGCCGTCGATGGGGGCGAAGATGAGGCAACGCAACCCCCGCCCGACGCGCCACTCTCCCGCGAAGACACGGTCCCGGAGCTGGTCTGCGATCGTCCGCCACGCCGCGGCGGCGGCCGTGGGCTGCGCGGTCGCGCGGCCGCCCGCCGCCGACGCCCAGGGCTCGGCGATCGCGGCATCGAACGCGGGGGCCTGGGGGCCGCCGGACTGTGTGCCCCAGAGCCGGGCGGCCCGCCTGACGAGTTCCGCGGCGACATCCCGTTCGGTGTGGTGCGTCGAGGCGAGCGGCTCGAGCACATACTCGACGGCGACCCCGGCGGTCTCTCGCCAGGCGGTGGTCGCGTCGGCCATCGGTGCGGTCGCGGTCCACGGCGGCATCAGCACGCTCGCGGCGTTGATGCCGGTCTGTGCAGCGGCGTCCGCCGGGAGGTCGATCCGCCATCCGCCCGCGATCTCGACGCCGGGGATGAGGCGTGCCAGCTGCGCGCGCAGACCCGCGAGAAGGGCGCTGGGCGCTGGCGTGATCGTGGATCGCCTCGCTCCCGCTCGCGCCGATCTGCCAGCGGGTGGCGCTGGTGCCCAGGCGGTCCGCGGCGTTGCTGAGGTAGGGCGACCAGACGGCCGCGTCGAGCCGCCAGCACGTCGAGCACGTCATCGGGGGCGCAGCCGGAGCGGCCGGGCCAGCTCGTCGGGCGCGAAGGGGAGCGACAGCCGCGGCTCGATCCACGCGGCGCGGAGCCGCGGTGATGATCGCCCGCAGCCGGTCGACGTGGGCGGTCACGTCCTGCTCGCGCAGGCCGCGCTCCCAGACCGGCAGCGTGACGTGATCGACGCCGAGGGCCAGCAGCCGCGCGCGATTGCCTCCGGTTCTCCCTGCGGCAGCGTGGTGAGCTGGATGCCGAGACTCCCGCGGGGGACGAACGAGGCCTGGGTGGATTCGCCGTCGAAGCCGGGCCCGGACCGGTAGCGCGCCCGGCGGTCCTCCGGAGTCTCGAGCCACGCAAACTCGCACGAGCGATGGGCGACGACGACGCCGGCGGAAGCAAGCTCGACCTCCGCGCGGAACCAGCCCAGCTCGGGGAGCTCGGGCGTCCACCTCCAGGATGCGCGCCCGGTGCGGATCTTCCGTGTCGATTCCGCGACGAGGGCGCGGCGGGCGTCGTAAACGCGGGTGGTGGCGACGAGCTCTTCGGCGGCCAGGTCGCGCATGTCGGTGGTCAGTGTCGGGACTTCCGGGCGGGCGACGATGTTGAGCGGCGAGGTGGTCGTCAGACGGAGCTGCGGCACCTGCGTGACCACCACATCATCAAACCACGCCGCACCGTCAAAGTCCTGCGCCCAGACCTGGTGGTTGAGGAGGCTCTCGCGACGGAACTCCTGGGGTTGGACGACCTCGAGGTCGATCTGCAGGTACGCGGCATCGGCGAACTCACCGGGCAGAACGACCTCGATGGGCTGCCACTCGGTGTCGAGCTCCTCGACGATGGTCTGGCGCTGGCTGCCGGGGATGGCCCGGCCCTCGCGGTCGAGCGCGCACAACCAGCCGCGGGCGGGCATTGACGAGTCCCTCGGTCCGCACCAGTGCGCGGATGGCGTACTCGCCCTTGGGGAAGATGGGCAACTCGCCCGGCTTGAGCCGCAGGCTGGAACTGCCGCCCTCGACATCGCACCGGAGCGAGCCCTCGCCGGTCGCCGCGACGGTGTAGTCGAGGCGGGCGAGGTTCCAGATCGGGAAGCTCGGCCTGTCGCGCGGGACGAGCGGGTCGTGCTGCGCGCGCAGCCAACCGGCGGGCACGTCGAGCGAGTTGGTGCGCTGTTCCTCGAAGTCGAACACCCGCACGGTGCGGCGGGCGGCCTGGGGTCGGGCGCGAGGAAGACGGATCGGCGTCCGGCTGGTCGTCGGTCAGGGCTTCGGGCTGGGCCTGCCCGGTGTCGCGATCGGGGATCGTGACCGTCTGGGCCCGTGCGGGCAGTCCCGTCATTGCGAGCAAGACCGCGCCGGCGAGCCGCAGTGGACAGGATGTGGGGCCTCGGCATCTCCACAGGGTCTCTATCGGTTGGCGGCGCGGAGGGGCTTGACGGGGCGTGCCCGGCGGCCGGGTCGGTCGGCTGGCGGGCTGTCCTAGAGGCCCTCGGCCCACCGTGCGTCCCGATCGCCGAGGCGGAGGGTGCCCGGCTCGCCGGCGTGGCCGGGGACCGTGGGTAGGCCGTCGAGCAGACGGTCGATGCTCTGGTCCTCGGCGTACAGCTTGCGGAAGCTCGCCAGCGTGGTCCGGCCGCGGGGCGGGGTGTGCGTCAGATCGGGTGCTGCGGAGTCGGGTGAGTCTGTGCCGCCGGCGAGTGGGAGGGGCCCGGGGTCCGGCGTCGGTCCGGGGCCGCTCGGGGCGGCCAGACGGATGGTCAAGGCTGCGAGCAGGCCGAGGGCCCCGACGCCGAGAGCCGAGCGGGTCACGATGGTCCGGGTCCTTCGGGCGCGGACGCCGGCGAGGAAGGCCTCGGGCGCAGGGGCGGCGAGCCGGGGCCGCAGATCCGCGAGCTGAGACTCGATCGGGTTGTGGTCATCCGGTGATGGCATGGCGTGGGGCTCCGGTGGGCTCGGCGGCGGGGTTTGGTTCGCGGGATGCGTGCCGGTTGGCGGCCGGGGGGTCGGGCGCGGCGTCACGGTGCGGGGCCGTTGGCGACAGGATATCGCGAAGCCGCTGCATCGCGGCGTGGTTTCGGCTGGCGATCGTTCCCCGGGGCACGCCGAGGGCGGCGGCGGTCTGGTCCACGGTGAGTCCCGCGACGTGGCGGAGGTAGGCGACCTCGCGCTGTCGCCGGGGCAGGCCGGCCAGAGCCGTCGCGAGGTCGGGGTGTGGGTCGGGGTGGGTGGTGGCGAGGTGCGCGCGCGCCGGCGGCTGCGTCCCGACGGGCGGCGCGGTTGACGGTGCGGATCTGGTTGAGCGACTCGTGCCGCACGGGCGCGGGCGAGCCAAGGGCGGACCTCGACGACGCGGCGGACGGACCGGCGGTCGAGCGAGAGCACGCGGCAGAAGACCGACTGCACGACATCGTCGGCCAGTGATCCGCCGCGGCGGCCGAGGACTGTCGCGCATACGCCGCCATCCACCCGGCGTGGCGTGACCACAGCTCCCGGGCGGACGGCTCGTGACCCGCGTGGGTCCGGGCGCAGCAGGGTTTGGTCGTCGGCGGGCATCCTGGGGGTTACCGATCGGCACCGGTGTCGGTTGCGTCCGGCTCGTGGTGCTCGTAGGAGGTCAGTGCTGCGAGCGTTTCTTCGAGCATGGCCTGGCCCTTGAGATCGCTGGACCGGGCCCGTCCGAACGCGGGGGCGAAGGCCTTGCCCAGTTCGCCGAAACCGCCGACACCCACCACGGCGCCCAGCTCGTCCATCTTGGCGACGGCGTCGGGCTCGTCCCAGGCGTCGAGGGAGCGGCGGAAGAACTCGAGCATCCGTTCGGCCTCGGCGAAAAACTCGGGGCCGCTCATGTTGTCGAGCTTGCGGATGGACTGCGCCGATGTGTTCTCGCTGAGGAAGCCCATCTCCTTGAGCTTCGTGCCGGCGTGGCCGTCGGGGAAGGTCTTGGCGAGCCAGCCGAGGGAGACGACCGCCTCCATCTTGACGCTCTCTCGGATCTTGAAGGGATCGCCGTCGTCGAACCGCTCCAGACTCTCGATGAGCGCGTCGCGTCCGGCATCGGTGAGCTGGCCGGACTCGATGGCTTCCATGACGGCGGTCCGCGCAAGGCTGGTGATGGCGATGCTCACGAGGCTGGTGATCAGTACCGGCTCTCGGTTGCTGAGCTGGCGGCTCATGTTGAAGATGGTGGCGAGGCGTTCGGCGGCCTTGTCGTGGTTGCCCGCGGCCAGGTGGCGTCGGGCGTCGGCCTCGAGCACGCGGGCGAAGCTGCGGAGCTTTCCGAGGTGCGGGAGCAGTGCCGCCCAGCCCTGCTGGTACTGCACGCCGAAGTCGCACACGGCGAGCTGCGACGCCCAGCCGAGGTTGTCGAGGGTCTCCTGCGCGTCGGCCATGGCCTGTTCGGCCTCTTCCGGCGTCTGGCCGTAGATCTCGTCGTCGTCGGGGTCGGCGTTGAAGTGGACGTAGGCGTGGAGCATGCTGTCGGGGGCGGTGAGGAGGTGCTGGTAGTAGACGAGCGCTGCGTTGGTCGGGGCGAGTTCGTCGAGCAAGGCCGCGGCCTCGACGGCCCCCAGCCCGGGGCCGGGCTCGGGGAGGGTCTGGCCGAGTGTTGCGGAGGTGCCCACGAGCCGCCATCAGCAGGGCGGGGAGGGTGGTGCGTCGGGTTCTGGTCATCGGTGTGCTCCGTGAAGGTGGATGATTCGGGGGAGGCCGCGGGTTGGTACGGCGTGTCGGGCCGCGCCGTGGTGCCGGCCCACGAGCAGGACACCGCCGATCGTCGATTGTTTCGAGAGATTTCAGGTACCCTGCGACTTCCCGATGGAGACCCGCGTTCATGGCCAAGCCCCCAGACCACATCCCGCTCGAGCCGTACGACCCGGGGTTGCCCTCCGAGCAGGCTGCGGAGCGGTTCTACGAGACCATGAAGCGTCGGCGGACGGTGCGGATGTTCAGCGACCGGCCGGTGCCGATTGAGACGATCGAGTGGGTGGTGCGTGCGGCGGGCACGGCCCCGAGCGGTGCCAACAAGCAGCCGTGGCGGTTTGTGGTGGTGGGTGATCCGGCGATGAAGCGGAAGATCCGCGAGGCGGCCGAGGAGGAGGAGCGGGAGTTCTACACCCGCCGCGCCCCGGCCGAGTGGCTCGCCGACCTCGCGCCCTTTGGCACCGACGAGGAGAAGGACTTTCTCGAGATCGCCCCGTGGTTGGTGATCGTGTTCAAGATGATGAAGACCGACGAGGGCGGGCAGGTGTATTACGTCAACGAGAGCGTGGGCATCGCGACCGGCATGCTGCTGGCTGCGGCGCACCACGCGGGGCTGGCGACACTCACGCACACACCGAGCCCGATGGGGTTTTTGAGCAAGGTGCTGGAGAGGCCGGCGCACGAGCGGCCGTATCTGCTGATCCCGATGGGGTATCCGGCGGAGGATTCGGTGGTGCCGGACATTCAGCGGAAGCCGTTGGGGGAGATCATGGTGCGGGTGTGAGAGGAGGGATGAAGCCTGTCCCGTCGGATCTCGCGCACCCGCGAGTAAATCGGCCCGAGATGCAGTTGCGGGATCACCACCACTTGTCTACCCGACGTGATTCCAGGGATGACGCGCTGGCGAGCCAGGTGTCCAGCAGTTCTAGCCAGCGATTTGCATTTGATGTATTAAGCTGTTGGGACGCGGCATTCAGCGTGTGAAAGAACGGGCAAATGCCGTAGTTCTTCGCGACACCGAGCAGCGGCATATTGAACAGATCATCACCCCTGCACCTGCAGCGGATCCACTTGGTGGTCGGATGGGCCATGTGAATGCACTGTGCGATATAGAGGCCGATATCGCAGAGCACGCCCCGCGAGTGTTCCGTGAAATACCGAATCGGCATCGATGTGAAGAGGGATTGGAGCGATTCGATCTGCCATTCCGAAAGGGTCGGGTTGAGAGGTTCAAACACTTTCTCACGCGGCAGAAGCTCCCTCCGTCGAGTGTGCCTCGTGACCCAAGGGCCGAGCTGAAGGAACGAATCTCTGCTCCCGTCAGCCGTCCATTCCGAGAATCCGGCGAAGGTCCGGATGTGCCGTTCGAGCATCTCGACTCGTTCGGGAGTACGGTTGGCCACATCGTCTACTATTGCCTGTGCTTCTCGCCAGCTGAGAGCTTCATAGTTGACACGCAACAATTGGTACCAAGGCCGGTAATCTTGCATTGGGCGTCGGCTCTGACTACACGTGCACCTTGCGGTTGTAGATGTACCACTCGAGCATCAGGATCGCCAGCGCCAGCAGAATGGCCCACGGCCAGAGGCGGATCGTTGCCTCGGTCTCGTCGGCGTCCTGCAGATCGACCGTGTCGCCGCTGAGGCGCAGCAGCGGGGCGGCCGCGATGTCTGACTCGCGCGGGTCGAGCAGGTTCGCGGCATACGTCCGCGAGACGCGTCCGCCGTCGGTGGCATCGCCCGCGCCCGGCGGGGCCGGCCCAGCTCGCCTGATAGAGCCCGGCCCGGCGGATGGGGCCGAAGGCGATGCGTCCGTCGTTGGCGGGTTCGAGGCCGACGCGGTCGGCATCGCCCGGCGGCTGCAGGCGAACGGCGGCTCGCGCCGATGGGCAGCCGGTCGGTCAGCACGCTCCCCGGGCGCAGGCTGTCGCCGGACGCCCCGAACACGCCGCCCTCCTGCCCGACGTAGTTGACGCCCGCGCCGACGAAGACGACGAAGCTGATATCCAGAGGCCAGGTGCTCTCGCCGATGTCGAAGGGGACGACCAAAGCGCGAGTCTGCGCGCGCGAGATCTCGAAGATCGCGGGCCCCTTGTCGGTCTCGGCGAGCACGGTCGCGCCCGAGCCGGTCGGGTTGACGATGTCGGGCAGGCTGAGGATGCGGAGCTTGTCGAGCAGCAGCAGGCGCATGACGGGGTGGTCGCGGGGCCAGTCGAGCACCATCGCCGGCTGCGGCTCGGTGCCCGCGGCGACGCCGAGCGGTGCGGGGATGGCGTTGAGCACCAGGAAGCGTCCGGGCGGCAGGCCGGGCTGGCCGTCGATCGTGGGCAGCCAGCCGTCGAAGATGACGACGTCGAACTCGGACATCTCGGAGGTGCCGGCCGCGGCGTTGTACTGATCGGGCGAGTACTGCACGAGCCGCGCCAGCGGCAGGCCCTGCAGCGCGGTGATCAGGAACAGGTTGCCTCGGGAAACGAGGGCGACCGAGAGCTGCCGCGCCGGCGGCACGATGATCCACGAGCGGTTGTCCACCGGCAGCAGGTCGCTCTCGGGGTTGGTCGGGGTGATCTGCACGGCGAAGACGCCGCCGGCGGTCTGGGCAAACTCGAACGTGCGCCCGGTCACGCCCGGCGTCCAGGGCAGCAGCTCGGCGAGGCGCTGGGCGTCCTCGCTGGCCTCGGGGTCGTCCACGTTGATCGGGGCTGTCGCGGCGGGGATGGTCACGGTGGTCACGCGGGTGGTGTTGCCGTCGATCAGCAGCTCGAGCTCGACCTCCTGTGGCGTGCGGGCGGTGTTCTGCAGGCCGACATAGAGCGAGACATCGACCGGCGAGTCGAACGCCCGGTCGGCCCGCATGGCGGTGATGCCCACGTTGGCGGCGTCGGTCCGGCCGACTTGGACGAACGTGACCTCGTCCTCGGCGCTGGTGATGGCCTCCTCGGCGTCGGGCAGGCGGCCGTCGGAGAACAGGTGGATCGTCGCGCCGCCGGCCTTGACGCCCTCGACGGTGATGTTGTCGCCGGTGTTCTCGTCGAACTGGATGCGGTCGGGCAGGTGGGCGCGGGCGAGACGCAGGGCCTCGGCCAGCTGCGAGGGGGCGTCGGAGGGCTCGATCGACTCGACCGCCGCCCGCAGGCGGGCCTTGTCGCCGGTGAACTGCTGCCGCACCTCGGCGGTGGTGTCGAAGGCGATGATCATCGCCTCGTCGGCCGTGCCGCTGCCGATGATCGAGGGCTCGCGCATCGAGTCGATCAGCTTGATCGCGGTCTCCTTGGCCTTGGCGAGCCGGGACATCGCGCCGGGGTTGTCGGCGTCGCCGTCGGTGGCGGCCATGCTGGCCGAGCGATCGATCAGGATGATCCGCTGCTGTCCCTCGGCGAGCTGGCCGCGCATCTGCGGCTGGGCGAGGGCGAGCAAGATGCCGACGAGCGCGAGCAGCTGGAGCAGCAGCAGGATGTTTTTGCGGAGCCGCTGGAAGGGCGCGTTGGCCTGCATGTCCTGGATGGTCTTCTTCCAGAGCAGCGTGGTGGAGATCTCGACATCGCGCCGGCGGAGCTTGAGGAAGTAGAGGATGATCAGCGACGGGATCGCGATGGCCGCGGCGATGCCGGCGATGGTGGGGGTGAGCCAGGTCATCGCACCACCCCTCTCCGCCGCAGATAGTCCAGCAGCAGCACATCAATGGGCGTGTCGGTCCGCACGGTCAGCAGCGTCATGTCGCGCGCGCCGCAGAAGATGCGGAGTTGGTCGCAGTAGGCCTCGAGGTTGGCTTTGTAGCGTTTGAGCAGCGGGGCGGAGATGGTGACCTCGGCCGCGTCGCCGTCCTCGACATCGCGGAGGCGGAGGTCGCCGGCGATGTCGGGTTCGAGCTCCTGCGGGCTGAGCACCTGGATGCAGAAGACGTCGTAGCCGCGTCCGGTGAGCATGCGCAGGCCGTCCTCGTAGCCCTCCTTGATGAAGAAGTCGCTGAGGACGAGCATGACGCCCTTGCCGCGGCGGGAGAGCGCGATGCGTTTGCACGCCTCGGTGAAGTTGCTGCCGCCCTCGGGGCGGAGCGAGCAGAGCCAGGAGGCGAGTTCCTGCGTGCGGCGGCGGCCGCGGAGGTCGCGGACTGACGAGAGCACGCCGGTGGGGGCGGTGTCGTCTTGCTGCAGGCCGGTGTTGGTCGTCGGCGGCGTGCCGATCGCGGTCATCGCGACACGGTTGAGGTTGACCAGGCCGATGTAGCCGAGGCTCATGGCGACCTGCTGCATGAAGAGGAACTTGTTGGGCGTGCCGCAGTCGTGGCTCTCGGAGCAGTCGAGCACGACGTGGAGGCAGAGGTCTTCCTCTTCGAGGAAGAGCTTGAGGAAGAGGCGGTCGAGGCGGCCGAAGATGTTCCAATCGATATGGCGGAGGTCGTCGCCGGAGACGTAGGGCCGGTGGTCGGCGAACTCGACCGATTCGCCACGCTTCTTGCTGCGCCGCTCGCCGCGGAGCTTGCCGGAGAAGATCTTCTTGCTGGTGATGTCCAGCTGCGAGACGCGCGCGAGCAGCTTGCTGTCGAGGAGCTCGTCGAGTGTGGCGGGTCGGGTTGGGTTTTCGGTTCGTTGCATGGTTCAGATTTCTGAACGCGAAGGCCGCGAAGAGCGCGAAGGAGAGGCAGGGATAGCGCGCTCGTTGAGGATTCTGGTAAGGCCGTTCTTGAGCATGGTGACGTTGAAGTTCAGAAGCAGTCCGAGCGGGAGCCCCGCTGCACGGAGGTAGGAGAGAAGCTGGGCCTTGTGGAGATCCGTCACCAGCGACACGGCCTTGAGTTCGATGACGAGCTGGTTCTCGACGAGCAGGTCGAGTCGTTGGCCACGCAGTTTGGTGGCCTTGTAGGGCAGCACGATCTCGACCTGTTTGGCAACCACAAGCCCCGCGTCTCTGAGTTCGTAGATCAGAGCGTCTTCGTAGAGCTTCTCCAGCAATCCCGGACCGAGTTCCTTGTGCACTTCGATCGCGCAGCCGATGACGCGATGTGACAACTCTTCTATTGCACGCGGCAGGTCGCCTTTGTTCATCAAGCTCGCCGTGGTCTTCATCTGACTTCCTTCGCGCTCTTCGCGACCTTCGCGTTCAAACGTCTTTCATTCGCGTTCACGCCGTCCCCGCCGCCATCGGCACACCCACCGGCTCCGTCGGTGTCAGGTCGAGGATCTGCGTGACGATGTCGTCGGGATCGACCCGGTCCGCCTCGGCCTCAAAGTTCAAAATCAGCCTGTGCCGCAGCGTCTGGTGCGCGATCGACTTGATGTCTGCGTAGCTCACGTGGTAGCGCCCGTCGGTGACCGCCTTGACCTTGCCGCCGAGGACGAGCGCCTGGGCCGCACGGGGGCTGGCGCCGCACCGGATGTACTGGTTGGTCGGCCCGTTCGGGCCCCCCGCGGCATACCGCCCCTCGGGGTGGGTCGCGAGCACGAGGCGGGACGCGTACTCCTTGACGTGCGGGGCGACGATCACGCCGCGGACGAGATCCTGGGCTTCGAGGATCTTCGGTCCGTCGAGCACGCGCTGCGGCTGCGGGGCGTCCTGCCCTGTCGTGCGGTCGAGGATGGTCATGAGATCGTTGAGCTGCGAATAGCCGACGACGAGCTTGAAGATGAAGCGGTCGAGCTGGGCCTCGGGCAGCGGGTAGGTGCCCTCTTGCTCGATGGGGTTCTGCGTGGCGAGCACGAGGAAGGGCTTCTCAAGCTTGCGGGTCTGGCCGCCGACTGTCACGCTGCGTTCCTGCATGGCCTCGAGCAGGGCCGACTGGGTCTTGGGCGTGGCGCGGTTGATCTCGTCGGCGAGGACGACCTGGGCGAAGATCGGCCCTTTCTGGAACTCGAACTGGCGGCGGCCGGTCTCGGCGTCCTCGGTGACGATGTTGGTGCCGATGACGTCCGCGGGCATCAGGTCGGGTGTGAACTGGATGCGGCTGAACGGCAGGTGCAGTGTCTCGGCGAGCGTGCGGACCAGCAGCGTCTTGCCGAGCCCCGGCACGCCCTCCAGCAGCACGTTGCCGCCGGCGAAGAGGGCGATGAGCACGCCCTCGACGACCTCCTGGTGTCCGACGACGACCTTGCCGACCTCGTTGAGGAGTTTGGTGTAGGTCTCGCGGAACGCCTCGCACTTGGCCTTGACCTCGGCGGGTGTGTGTTCGTGCTCTGGGTTGGGTGCCATGTGAAACTCCTGATCCTGCCGCGGGGCTGTTGGGACCCCGGTGTGTGTCGTGTCCGGTCGGTGCGGTGTGCTCTCTGTCTGCCTACGCACCCGGTGCTGTCCGGCCCGGCGCTCACGCTTGGGGCTCTTGGGTCTAGTCGTCCTGCATCTCGTCCTTGGCTCGTTGCTTGGCCTTGAGCAGGCGCGACATGCCCTGCTCCTCCTCGCCCGCGGCGGGGCGTTGTTCGTTCTTGCGTCGCTTGACCTGCTCGGGGCTCTCGGCCTCGCCGCCGAGGGCGATCTTGCCCTTGCCCGCGGCCCGCACCTGCGCGTCGGTCGCCTCAAATTTCTTCTTGGCGACGGCTTGTGTGGCCTTGGGATCGGCGGGTTGCGTGTGGCCGGTGCCGCGGGAGATGTCGCGGTCCTGGCTCTCGGCCGATGGGCCGGCCCCGCCCGAGGTAATCCGCTGCTGGGCCTTGGCCCGCGCCGCCTGCAGCCCCTCCATCGAGGCCCCGGCCTGCTGCTTGCCCTGCCGCAGCCCTCGCCGCACGGCGTAGTACGCCTTGAGCACGTCCAGCCGCACGCGCCGGATCGCCACATCGAGCAAAAACAGCCCGATGCCGACGATCGCCGTTGGCAGCCAGATCGCCTGCGTCGAGACCGGCATGGTCAGCCCCGCGCGGCTCCAGAGGTCGGCGGTGCTGGGGTCGGTCGAGAGCACACGCCCGCCGGTCATCTCGGCGACCTGCTGCAGAAGAGCCGCGTTGTCCTCCAGCGCCCGGTACTCGTCGGCGAACGGCTTGACGATCGCGGCCTGCACGCTCCCCTCGATCGTCGGCCCGCCCTCGATGACCGAGGGTGCGATGTAGCGCATGCTCGTGACATACGTGCCCGAGTCGGTCGTATCGACCAGCGCCTCGAACCGGCCCGGCCCGACCTGGCGGAGTGTGACCGGCGCGCCCTCGCCGTCCGGCGTGGCCATGCGTCCCTGGAAGGTCGCGGTCGGCAGCCGGCGGCCCTCGTCGTCCACGGCCTCGACCACGATCAGCGTCTTGTCGTCGCGGGCCTCGGTGGTCACGCGGACGTTGGGCGAGCCGCTCGGGCGCATCGCCCAACGCACCGACTGCTCCCAGAACTGGCGGTACTGCCCCCAACCGACCCACGCCCGTCCCCAGCGGTTGGTCGCGTCGCCGGTAAACGTCACGGTGCGGCCGAGGCCGTACTGCCACTGCGCGCCGATCGGGTCGTCCTCCTTGCCGCGGAGCGTGACCTGGGCCAGCCCCTCGCGCTCGGCCGCGACGATGTAGCCAAAGAGCGGCGGCACGCCGCCGATGCCGCGGAGAGTTTCCGACCCGCCCACCATCACCGGCTGGATCTCACCCTCCTGGATGAGCGTCCGCTTGATGGTCTGGGCTTCCTTGATGAAGATCTGCGGCAGCTGGGCGAGGTTGTTGTTCTTGACCTCGTAGTACTCACCCTCGGTCACCCGGGCCATCCGCTCCATCGTGCGAAGGTCGCCGGCCGAGTGCGGGTTGACACCGACCGCCGAAATCGTGACGCCGGCGTCGATGTATTTCTGTAGGACACTCCTGCCGAGGTTCGGGTCGCCGTCGGAAACGACGATCACGTGCCGCTGCCCGGCGTCGGTCGCGAGCAGGCCCTTGAGGGCCAGTTCGAGCGAGGGGTCGAAGTCGGGCATGTCGCCAAACTGCAGCCGCTGGATCGCCGCATTGGCCGCGCTGCCGTCGCCCTTGAGCGCCATCGGCAGCGTCCAGTCCACACCGCCCTGCCAACTGAACTCAACGATGCCGACATAGTCGAGCCGCGAGAGCGCCCCGACCGCCGCCTCGCAGATCTTCTTGCCCCAGAACACGCCCTTGGGGATCTCGACCGAGTGGATCACCAGCGCCAACGCACCGCGCGGCATCTGCCGCTTCTGCGGCGGATCAAGCCGGATGGGCAGCGCGTCTTCGAGTGGTGAACCAATCCATCCGCCCGCACCGAACGCCTTGTCGCCGCCGACCATCACCAGCCCGCCGCCGGTGTCGTGCACGTACTGGCGGAGCACCTCCTGCGCCTCGTAGCTGTACGGGAAGGCGTCCTGATTGACCATGACGACCGCGTCGTAGGTGTTCAGCGCGGTGAGCGAGAGCTCGATCCGGTCGGCCGCGGCGACCTCGCACCGGATGCCCGCCTCCCGCAGCGCGCGCACAAGCTCGGCCGACTCGTCGTTCCCGGCAGTGCCGCTGTCGGTCAGCACCAGCACCTGCCCCTCGCCCGAGACGAACGTGACACTCGAGCCGGTGTTGTTCTCGACGATCTGGTCGATGAACCCGCCGCCCGCGGCACGGTCGGCCTCGAAGACCGCCTTGAACTCGTGCACCCCCCGCCCCGAGACCGGAACCGGGATCGGCAGCACGTTGACGCCCTGGTCGAGGCTGATCTGCACGCCGTTGGACGGCCCGGCCGGGTCGAGGTCGATCGGGATGCCGTTCTCCTCGACCACGAGGCGGCCCGTCGCCGGGCGCGTCGCGGTGATCACCACGCGGATGTTGACCGTCTCGCCCTCGCGCGCCGTGCCCGGCGTCACCACGCGGTCCACGATGACCTCGTTGTCGTAGCGGTAGGTCAGGGGCATCACATCGATCGGCACGTTCGCAGCCCTCGCCGCCTCGGCCGCCTGCAGCAGGCTGCCGCTGGTCTCGAGCCCGTCGCTAAAGAGCGTGACCCGCAGAGCCGCGTCCTGCGGCGCGGTCGCCAGCGCGAGCTGGATGCCCGAGGCAAGGTCGGTCCCGTCGAGCTGCCCGACGTAGCGACGATCGACGCCCGTGACCGCACGCGAGGGCAGGCTCTGCACGATCGCGTCCTTGGCGACGGTGATCGTCCCGAGCCGGTCGTTGGTCTCCTTAAAGTCCTCGGCGACCTCCGCGAGGTACTGATCCACGCGGGTCTGCAGCTCGTCGGGCACGCTCCGGCTGGCGTCGATGACGGCGCTGATCGCCACGTCCTCGCTCACCTCACGCAGCTGCGGCTCGGCCATGGCTCCCGCGAGAATCGCGATCACCACGATCCGGACGACGATCGCCGTCAGGCGCGAGGCGTTGCCGAGCCCGGCGATGCTCTTGCGCGAGATCCACAGCGTCAGCCCGCCCAGCACCGGGACGAGCAGCAACCACACCGGCGAGAGAAACTCGATCGGCCCCAGATTGAGCGAACCAAGCATGTGCAAACTAGGAGGGTCCCCCTTCTACGCCGGGCAGCATACCGACGACGATGCGGCTGTTGCCAGAATCCAGGATGAAGGTCTCGCTCCCCACGACCACCGCACCCCAGGGGGTGGCCAGTTTGCCCCCGCTCCGGCCCGCCTCGCCGAAGCTGCCGAGGCTCACGCCCCGCTCCGGGTCGAGCCGCTGCACCCGACAGGCACCAAATTCGGTCACCAGCACCGTGGAGTCGTCCAGAAGACTCAGGCTGTATGGGAAGTCGAGGTGGATCGTTGCATCGGTGCCGCCGCCCGTCGGCGCGCCGGTCCAGCCCAGCAGCTCTCCGTCGAGCGTAAACCGGCCCACGCGCTGGTTGCACGCGTCAGCGACGAGCAGCTCTCCCCGCTCCCGATCGATCACCATCGACTGCGGCCGGCTGAATTCCAGCTCCGCCGGATCCAGCCCGTCGCCCGGCGTCCCGAACGAGAAGAGGAACTCATATGCGCTGTCAAACACGCTGACGCGGTCGTTGCCGCCATACTCGCTGACATAGATCCGCTCGATCGCGGAGCCATCGTCCGACAGCAGCACGGCCACATCGGTCGGATAAATGAAGTCTCCGGGCTCGGTGCCGAGCTTGCCGAAGCTCGCCAGCAGAGTGGGCTCGATCTCGGTCGGCCTGTCGGGTGTCTCGTCGGGCAGGGCGAAGACCAGCACCCGGTGGTAGTGCGTGTCCGGGATATAGATCGCGCGGACCAGGCCGCCCTCCGGCCCGACGGCCGGGCCGATCGAGACACCCGTCGGCATGCCGAGCTCGTACTCGGGCATCGTCCACCACAGGCCGCAGAGACCGGTGTCGGGATCGATCTGCTGCACCCGGGCCGACTTGTCGATGACCCACAGCCGCTCGCCGTCGAAGTCCAGCGCCCGCGGATACCCGAATTGGCCGGGGAATTTACCGGGCTCGCCGAGCGTCCGGACGACCCGGATGGGCTGATTGCCCTCCGTGGCCGGTTCGCAGCCGGAACCCGCCACGAGCACCGCCACCGCCGCGAGGCCGGATCCGACGACTGATCCCGCGTTCCCGCGGAATCCCGGCGACCGACCGTGACGTGTTGACCCGAGGCGGTTCATTCGATCTCAGCTTACCGATGGGCGGTCCCCGGGGTTCGCTTTCTGGGACGCCGGCTCAGCAGGACGGCGAGGGCGGATCCGACTACTCCGAGCCCGAGGAGCAGCACTCCGGCAGCCGAGAGTTCCGAGGTCTGTTCGTAATGAAGCCACTGCAGCAGCCGCTGGGCGAGGTGGTCGATCCCCGGCGATTGCACCTGCAGCGAGGACTCGATCTCGTGGACGCTCAGGCACATGCACGCCAGCCCGACCGCGATCGAGGGACCCAGCGCGGCGGGTAGCGCCGTGCGGGCCCAGGCGACCGGTCCGGTCGCCCCGTCGAGCCGACGCGAGTCGGCCACGCCCCGCGCCTCGCCCGCAGCGAGCCAGATCCCGACCATTACCGGCAGAAACAGGCAGCGCGAGACGTGGGCGAGAACCATCGGGACCGCCGAGTCACTGATCGCCTCGGGCACGATCCCCAGCCGCATCGCCCCGGCGACCGCCGAGCCGGTGAGCACGCCGGGCAGGAGCGTCCACGCCAGACACGCCGCGAGGAGCCACCGCAGCAGCACCCTCCCACGTCCGGTCGCCCGCAGCGACCCCGCGAGCTGGGCCACGGCCACGCACGTCGCGCCGGCAACACCACCAACCACCGCCCCGACGGCCAGGCTGGTCGCGACGCCCGAGCCGGGCGCGCTCGAGGAAGACACCCAGCATCCGCGGATCACCCATCGACCACCAGAACAGCCCGAGCGGCACGAGCACGGACAGGAACCACGGGAGCGCGGCCGCACCGGATCGTGCGATCCATGCCGGCCAGGAGCGGCGCAATATCTGCGCACCCGCGGCGGACGGGTCCGCCAGCTCCGCCATCTGCGCACCGGCGCGTGCCAGTCGTTCGGAGAGCACCCAGCCCGCCCCGACGGCCAGCACCGCCAGCGGCCACGACGCGAGCCACGCCCGCCACGGCTCGGCGGGGTGGCTGTCGAGCACGATCCACACATGGATCGCGTAGGTCTCGACACGGGCCACGTGCAGCGGCACGGCCGAGCCGAGCATGAGCAGCGCGACCAGACCCCACGCGGCCAGCAGGCCGGGCCGGGCCGCGCCGAGCCGGGCCCTCCAGCGCTGCGGCGCGCGGAGGCAATCCAGCCGCAGCGGGTCGTCGAGCTGTGCACTGGTTGCGCGCGCGCTCCAGCGCGATGACCACCGCGGCCAGCGGCCACGCCCAGAGCGCGAGCCCCCACACCGCCAGACCCCGTGAGGCGAGCAACGGCAACCAGTCCTGCCCGCGCTCGGGTGCCGCGGCGATCCAGCGGCCGATCGGCGTGGTCGGAGCGCGGGCTATCGACCACGCGGCGTAGGCCAGATAGCTCGGCAGCAGCATCGGGGCCGCCAGGACCAATTGCCACACCGGCCGCGCGCGCGCCACGAGCATGGCGACGGGCACCGCCAGGAGGACCGCGAGCAGGGCGATACCGCCCGCGTACAGGCACGTGCGGCCTATCGAGGCCCAGCCGGATGCGGTCAGCGTTGCGTCTGAGAGTTCGTTCGAGGCGGCTGCGGTGATGAGTGTCTTGGCGACCACGAGGAACGGAGCAGCAATCGTGAGGGCGAACACCCCAGTGACCCAGACCGGTGTGACCAGAGCCGCGGCTCGTCGCGTGGGTGTTTCCCGGTGAGGATCCGATCCGGATTGGTGTTGAGCGGGGTTCGGCATGCGCAGCGGGTCTGGGGAAATTCGGGGCAGGTTCGGCCCAGATCGGGGCACGTTCGCCCCAAACGCGGGAGTTGAGTATCATCGTCCCTTTCTCCCCCGGCTGCGCTCGTGTTCGGCGGGGAGATGACGGGGTGTGCCGGCTCTGGCGCAACCCCGGGCGGTTCAGAGGTTCCCGGTGGCTGGGGCATTGTTCCCTTCACATGGTGGAGGCCAGATGATCGATATCCGCAAACTCAAGGAACTCGTCAGGCTGATGGTCGAGAACGACCTCACCGAGTTGGATCTGCGTGACCAGCAGGAGAACGTCGCCATCAAGCGCCGCAACGGCGGCGAGCCTGTGGTGATGGCCCCCGCGGCCGCCCCCGCGGCGGCGCCAGCTCCTGCGGGTGCCAGCGCGCGCGCCGGCTGCTGAGGCCCCGAGCGACGACGCCGGGCTGGTTGCGATCGAGTCCCCGATGGTCGGCACGTTCTATTCGGCGGCGAATCCGGACTCGGATCCGTTCGTGGCGGTCGGCAAGAGTGTCTCGGCCGACTCGGTGGTCTGCCTCGTCGAGGCGATGAAGGTGTTCAACGAGATCAAGGCCGAGTGCTCCGGCACGATCGAGCGTGTGCTGGTCAACAGCGGCGACTCGGTCGAGTTCGGCCAGAAGCTCTTCCTCGTCAAGCCCGCCTGATTCCCCGGCGCGTCACGCCGCTCCGTCCCGAGACCTGCGCGCGGATCACGCGCTGCCGAGATGCCATCCATGTTCAAGCGCGTCCTGATAGCCAACCGCGGCGAGATCGCCCTCCGCATCCTCCGCGCCTGTCACGAGCTCGGCGTCGAGGCGGTCTGTGTCTACTCCAAGGCCGACGCCGATGCTCCCTACCTGCGTCTGGCCGACCGGGCGATCTGCATCGGCGATGCGCCGGCCAAGGACAGCTACCTGAACATCAGCCGCCTGATCTCGGCGGCCGAGATCGCGGATGTTGACGCGATCCACCCCGGCTACGGCTTCCTGGCCGAGCGGGCCGATTTTTCGGCGATCTGCCGCGAGTGCAAGATCGCCTTCATCGGCCCGAGCCCCGAGGCGATGGCCAAGCTGGGCGACAAGGTCGAGTGCAAGCGGACCGCCAAGGCCGCGAAAGTCCCGGTGTTCCCGGGCTCCGAGGGCGCGATCGAGGAGGAGGACGAGGCGGTCGAGCTGGCCGCGCAGATCGGCTACCCCGTGATCATCAAGGCGTCTGCCGGCGGCGGCGGTCGGGGCATGCGTGTCTGCCGCAACGAGGCGACGCTGCGGTCGAGCATCAAGGCGGCCCAGCAGGAGGCGCTCGCTGCGTTCGGCAACGGCGCGGTCTTCATCGAGAAGTTTCTCGAGCATGCGCGGCACATCGAGATCCAGGCGCTCGGTGATGCGCACGGCCACGCGGTCCACCTGTTCGAGCGTGACTGCTCGGTCCAGCGCCGGCATCAGAAGCTCATCGAGGAGTCGCCGGCGCCGGGAGTGGATCGCAAGAAGATCGCCACCATTGGTGAGTCGGCCGCGAGGCTGATCAAGGCCGCGAACTACTGCGGGGCCGCGACGGTCGAGTTTCTCATGGACGAGAAGCAGAACTTCTACATGCTCGAGGTGAACACCCGCGTGCAGGTCGAGCACCCGGTCACGGAGATGGTCACCGGGGTGGACATTATGAAGATGTCGATCCGCCTGGCGGCCGGCGAGCACCTGCCCTTCAAGCAGAAGGACGTGCACGTGCGCGGGCACGCGATCGAGTGCCGCATCAACGCCGAGGACCCGGCCCGGAACTTCATGCCCTCGGCCGGCGTGATCGACACGTGGCAGTTGCCCGGCGGCCCGGGGGTGCGGATCGACTCGCACGTGGTGCCCGGCTACCGCGTGCCGCCGAACTACGACTCGATGGTCGGCAAACTCATCTGCCACGCCGACGACCGGGCGCAGGCGATCGCCCGGACGGCCCGGGCGCTGCGGGAGTTCCAGGTTGGTCCGATAAAGACGACCATTCCGCTTCACCTGCGGCTGATGGAACAGTCCGATTTCCGGGCCGGCGGCGTGGACATCCACTTCCTGGAGCGTCTGCTCAAGTAAGCTCGGCGCGGTTCTCACTCAGACAAGATTCTCTCAGACTTTTGTGGCAATCCCCGAGAGAGTGGTTGAGTCCGCCGGGGCAAGTGATTATTCTTGGACCAGTCGACCCGCGGATTCCGCGGGCGGGGGTTATTGAGAGACGGGGCATTCGCCCCAGAGTTCAGGAATTGGAGAGATTGCCATGATGAAGATTGCCGCTATCGCTACCGCCGCGTTCGTCGCCGCCGCCTCCGGCCAGATCTACTCGTCGAGCTTCGAGGCCGGCGCAGACGGCTTTGTCGGCACCGGCGACTGGGAGCGTGGCATCCCCAACGGCTTCAACGGCGCCGATTACGGCGGCCCCGAGCCCGTGGGCGGGAACACCGGTGACTACGTGTTCGGCACGATCATCAACGGCCAGCACAACCCCAACACCGTCAGCAGCCTCAGCCAGACGTTCGACTTCACCGGCTTCAGCGATGTCACCCTCTCCTACTACGAGTGGCTCGACTCCGGCGGCAACACCTTCGACACCGCCGAGACGATCGTCAACGGCGACGTCCTCCTGCTCGCCGACGGCGGCCCCACCGGCGGCTGGCGCGAAGTCGTCCTCGACCTGTCGGCCTACGACGGCATGGGCAGCGTGACCATCGACTTCCTCTTCAGCACCACCGGTGTTGTCGAGCCGCGTCGGCTGGTACATCGACGACGTCGCCATCCGCGGCGTGCCCGCCCCGGCCTCGGCCGCACTCCTCGGCCTCGGCGGCCTGGTCGCGACCCGTCGTCGCCGCTAATCGACGACTGTCGAGACAGCATGAAACTTGCAGCGGCCGTCCGGAAGGACGGCCGTTGTTCTTTTTGCGGTGACGAAACAGCGGCTCGCGGCGTCGAGCACAGCCTGTGGGCAAATTGAGCTACGCCCCCGGCAGGTACTTCTCCATCCAGTCGTCCTGCCGCAGCACCGCCTCGCGCCCGCGGCGGGCGTGGGCCTCGCTCCGGCGCTGCGCCTCGCGGAAGAGGCGGTTGACGACCGGGACCCCGCCGATCTCCTCGCCCTTGGTCAGGCGGAGGGCGAGCGCCCGCAGCTCCTTGGCGTGCTGCAGGACCAACTCGTCCTCGAGCGACACAAAGGTCTGTGCCGAGCCCGGGTCGCCCTGCCGGCCCGCGCGGCCGATGAACTGGCGGTCCACCCGCTTGGCGCCGTGCAGCTCGGTAAGGATGACATGCAACCCGCCGGCCTCGCGGGCCGCGTCGTCCAGCAGGATGTCTGTGCCCCGCCCGGCCATGTTGGTGGCGACGGTGATCGAGGGCTCCCGCCCGGGACCACGCCCGTGCCCGGCCTCGGCGATCAGGCCAGCCTCTTCCTGGTCGTGCAGCGCGTTGAGCACGGTGTGGGGCAGGCCCCGGTTGGAGAGCCGCTCGGCGAGGAACTCGCTGGCGGCGATCGAGCGCGTGCCCACGAGCATCGGCCTTCCCGCGGCGTGCAGTTCGGCGATCGAATCGACGATGGCGTTCCACTTGGCCTCAGAGGTGCGGAAGGCCCGCATCGGCATCTGCACGCGGATGAGGGGGCGGTTGGTCTCGACCACGACCACGGGCCGCGCGTAGACCTTTTCCATCTCGCTGGTCGCGTCCGCCGCCGTGCCGGTCATGCCGCAGAGGAACGGATAAGAGCGGAAGAACCGCTGGAAGCTCATGCGGGCGAGTGTCTCGCGGTCGGCGGTGACGGTGACGTCTTCTTTGGCCTCGACGGACTGGTGCAGGCCGTGCTCCCACGAGCGGTCGGGCAGGAATCGTCCTGTGTACTCATCGACGATCACGACGCGCCCGTCCACGATGTGGTAGTGCTGGCCGTGCCGGTAGCAGTACCTGGCGATCAGCGCCTGGCGCACCAGCTCTTCGGCGCGACGGGTGGCCCGCCAGATGGGCTCGCCGGTGGAGACCAGGTCGTCGAACATCTGCTCGAGCCGGTGCTCGCCGCGACGTTTGAGCTCGGCCTTGCGCTTGACGTGGTCGATCTTGAAGTCGGGCCCCTCGTCCAGCTTTGACGCCAGAGCACTCGCGGTGCGGTAGACCTCGGACATCTCGTCTTCCTGGCGAGACCGGGCGATGATCAGCGGCACCACGCCCTCGTCGATGAGCACCGCGTCGGCCTCGTCCACCATGCACGCCTGCAGCCCCGGCACCAGCGGGCCCGAACCGGTCTGGTTGAGCTGCTGCCTGCCGGCCCAGGCGCTCAGCAGCTGCCCCATGCGGATCTGGTCGCGCAGGTAGTCGGCGGTGACCTGCTTGGGCGTGCCGTAGATCACGTGCTTGGCGTAGATATCGAACCGAGCGGCCGAGTCCATCTCCTGCTGGATGGCCCCGACGGTGAGGAGGCAGCGCTCGTAGATCGGGCGCCTGCTCTCGGCGTCTCGTGCGGCGAGGTAGTCGTTGACGGTGAGCACGTGCAGGTGCTTGTGTTTCCACGCGATCAGCGGTGCCGCGATCGAGCCGGTGAGCGTCTTGCCCTCGCCCGTGAGCATCTCGATGATGCGCCCGTGGTAGAGCGCCGCCAGGGCGCCCTTGAGCTGGACGAGGAAGGGCTCCTCGCCCGTGGCACGCCGGGCGACCTCGCGGGTGAGGGCGAGTGCTCGGCGGACCAGCGCGTCGTCCTCGCGGCCGCGGACGAACCGGTCGCGGACCTCCCGGATCTGTTCGTCGAGTGCCGCCTCGGCGAGGCCGCGGATCGTCGGCGAGAGCTCGTCGCTCAGCCTCGCCTGGGCCATGAGCCACGCGGGGCGCGCGCGCAGGTTCTTGGCCTTCACCACGGCCTTGGTGGCCAGCGAGTCGAGGCCCTTGGGGACCTCCGGCTTGCGCCGCCGGCTGCGGACGGCCTCGTGCAGCGCGTGGTATTTGGTCAGCGCCTGGCTCATGTCTAGATGTTCACCTTGCCCTGCACCAGCTTGTGCAGCCGGTCGAGCCACTGGACGAGCAGCGGCTTGTCGGGCAGCGTGAACCGCAGCTTGGCCCGCTCTCCGGGGAGCCCGAGCCACTCGCCCTCGCCGGCGTCGCTGAGGCGTAGGTACATCTTCAGCTGCGGGTCTTTGGCGAGCATGCTCGACTGCTCGTCCTGGCCGGTCTCGACCTGGCCGCCGCCCTGGGCGCTAAACGACGCGTGCGGCAGCTCGCGGCCCAGCGGCTGGATGCTCACGATCTCCGCCGGCAGCGCGTCCTGCACCCGCGAGAGCAGGCGGACCTCGGACTTAAAGTTCTTGGAGCCCAGCGCCGTCGGCCACGCGGCCTCACGCTGATCGAGCAGCGCGACGATCCGAAGGTCGTCGGGGTCGATCACCTGGCAGGCCGCGGAGCCCTGCTCGACGTAGCGTCCGACGAGCAACTCGGGGTCCTGCCCGACCACCGTGCCGTCACGCGGTGCGCGCACGACGAGCTTCTCGAGGCGCTCCTGCAGGTACACGAGCTGTTCGTCGAGGGCGTGCAGGCTCTCGCGGGCGATCTGTGCCTCGGCCTGCCGGTCGTTGCCGAGCGCCCGCTGCTCGACGGCGCGGGCCTCGGAGATCTTGGCGTTGAGCTGGGCCAGGCGGGAGACCATCTGGTCGTTGGAGCAGGTCACCAGCGGGTCGCCCTCGCGGACGACATCGCCGATCCGCACGTGGGCGGTCTCGACGAACCCGGCGGTGCCGAAGAAGACGCCGGGGTCCTCCACGCTCTCGACCACGCCCGAGGCGCGGCGGTGGTCGGGGAAGGGGATCATGCCCAGGAAGCCCCCGCCGATCGCGAAGCTCGCGAGGCTGATCGCGATCACGCGGGCCCGGCAGTCGGCGATGTTGTTGCCCGTCGCGAGCCAGTGGACGAACTTGCCGATGGGCAGCACGAACCACATGCCGGCGGTCCAGATCGCCAGCACCAGCCCGAGGGCGAAGAGCCTGCCCATCACCGCCAGCGTGATGGAGACGAACAGGAACACGCGGTAGCACATGGCCCCGATGCCGTAGAGCACGAGGATGGTCGCTTCGGAGCGCGAGCTGGTCGGGGGCGTCTCGTTCTTGAGGCGGTAGACGTGGACCTTCCAGAGATACTGGAGCATCTTCATCGACCGCTGCATGAGGTTGGGAACCTCGAGCAGGTCGGACAGGATGAAGTAGCCGTCGAACCGCATGAGCGGGTTGGCGTTGAACAGGATCGTGCTGAGGCTCGCGGTGAACATCGCGTTGTAGGCGATCTGCCGGACGAGCGAGCCGTCGGCGGAGCTCTTCCACACCAGCGCCGCCGCGCCCGCGACGGCGAGCTCAAAGATCATGCCGCCCGCGCCGACGGCCATCCGTTTCCACTTGCTCGGCAGTGCCCACGCCGAGGAGGCGTCCACATAGGGCGCAGGGAACAGCACCAGCAGCATGAACCCGAACTCGGGCACCTGCCCCCCGTAGCGTTTGCAGATCACGCCGTGCCCGGTCTCGTGGATGCCCTTGGTGACGATGAAGACGACGATGAGCCATCCCCAGTTGGCCGGGGCGATCACCGAGTCAACGCCGCTGGCCAGCGTCTCCCACTCGGGCAGCACCGACCCGAGGCAGTAGATCATGAACAGGAGCCACGCCAGGAAGCCCCAGCGGTTGAGCACCGGGCGGAACAGCGGCTCGACCCAGCTCAGGTACTTGTCCGGGTTAAAGACCCGGATCTTGAAGTACATGATGCCGATGGCCTGCTGCGTGGCTTTCTGCTTGGTGCGCTCGCGTCCGCGCTGGAGGAGCTGCTCGGTCTCCGGCGCGACGTCGGCCGCGAGGAGGTTGGAGTTGTAGAGCTGCGTGATGAGTTGGATGGCCTCGCCCTGCGTGGGGGCCGCGTCGCCGTGGCGTTCGAGGACGATCTTCCAGATCTCCTCGATGGTGCGCTGTCCGTCGAAGAGCCCGACGAACTCGTGGGCGATCGGGTTGAGCCGGTAGAACTGGTTGCTGGAGGGGTCGCGGACGACGTGCCAGCGGCGGCCGCGGTAGAACTGCCGCGTGATCTGCACGTGCGGGCGCAGCCGGGGCTTCATCGCGCGGACGCGGTGCCAGAAGGGGGAGAATGTTGGGCGTTCGGCCATAGTGCGGGCACCGTTGCGTTCGGAGTGTCGGGTGTTGGCCCGTGGGTGTCGGTTCGGTCGGCGTCAACGCTCGCGGAGCGTCCCGGGCGTGCTTACCACCACAGCCACAGCCGCAGTGTGTCCCTGATTCGCCGCGTGCCGATATCCAGCAGGCTGCGCTTGCCGGTGTTGAACTTGGCGATGCCCTCCATGCCGGGCCGCATCCACGCCGCCCCGTCGTCGAGCGTCGCGCGGACCTCGAAGGCGTTCCGCCGCTCGGCGTCCGGCGCCGCCAGCGGCACGATCCGTTCGAGCGTGAAGTCAAACTGCCTGCCGGGGTACGCCTTGGTCGCGAGCTGACCCGTCGTGATCTCTTCGCCGGCATCGCGGATCAGCGCGATGTCCTGATCGCTCACCTGCGCCACGATCCGCATCGTCTCGAGCGGGGCGATCGCGTACATCGGCTGACCGAGCTTGACCGACGCCCCGATCATGTCGCGGAGGTCGCCCTCGATGATCGTGCCGTTGATCGGCGACCGGATGGTGGCCTTCTCGATGAGCACGTCGTAGAGCTCGATGCTCGCGCGGGCCTGGTCGATCTGGGCCGCAGCCTGCTTGTACTCGTCCAGCTTGCTCGCAGCCAGCGCCGAGTCGGCGCGCTTGGTCGCCTCGTTGAGCTTGTTGGCCGCCTCGAGCCGCTGGAGCCGCAGCTCTGTCGTGTCGAGCTCGGCGATGACCTGCCCGGCCGTGACCTTCGCTCCTGACTCGATGCCCTCGGGCACCGCCGCGATCTGGCCCTCGAACGGCACGCTGACCGTCCGCCGCTCGACCGCCTGCAGCGTCGCCGGCGCCTCAATCCTGTATTCCACCCGCACAAGGATCACCGCCAGCATCAGGAGCGTCGCGACCGCCAGCCCCAGCTTCCACACCGTGTGCTTGGTGCCGACGATCCACGACCCCGCCTTGAGCGTCGCGTCGTAGGACCGCAGCGCCAGGTTGCGGTCATCGCTCCGCCGCAGGCTCAGCACCGGAGCGATCAGATCCATCGTGCTCTGCAAAAGCTCCAGCATGGCCAGATCAATGCGGCCCTCGCCGGTCGATTCGATGGTCAGCACGCCGGTGACGTCCTCACCCACCCGCATGGGCAGCGAGGCGACCTTCATCTTCGCATCGCCCGTCGCCAGCTCGCGGTGGGCGTGGGTGATCGCCTGCGAGAGCAAGACGTCGGCCTCCTCACCCTCGCGCATCGCCCGCTCGGGCGGCTGGGGGAAGAGCACCGGCTGGTCCTGGTCGTAGCACTCGTCCATCGCCGCTTCGAGCTTCTGCACCATCGACATGCGGCGGTCGACGTTCTCGGTGTCGCTGATCGCCACCGTCTTCACCGTCACACCCTCGCCGCGACGCCCGAGCCCCTTGGCCCAGCCGATCGCGACGCGGTCGGCACCGAGCTGGCGCGAGAGGTCGTTGACAAGCTGCAGGCACGCGCCCTTGAAGTTGGGCGAGGTGTTGATCGCCGCGATCAGGCGTGTGGCCAGATCCAGCGCCGCCCCCGCGGCCTGAGTCCGCTTGAGCATCTGCCCGGCCGCGTGCCCGTGCACATAGCCGCACATCAATTCGACGAGCGCAACCGTCGTCTGCAGCGCCTGCTGCGAACGGCTGTCGAGCACCAGCGTGATCGCGTGCCGCACGTTCACCGGCGACTCGCCCGACGCCAGCAGCGGCACCGCGACGAGGTAGCCCTTGTGCCCCGCCTCATAGAACGTCGTCTGCTCCTCGATGCCGAAGATCGCAGGCTTGTTGCCCACCAGCGCCTCGCGCACCGCGGCCTTGCACTCCTGGAAGTGCTCGACCTGCGACTCGTTGACCGGCTGGCCGATGCCGCCCCGGTCGTTGAGCAGCGGCCAGACCGCCAGCGGCCGGGGCTCGACCTCGCCCCCGCGGTCGTCGTCGGTCGAGCCGGCGACATACAGCACCGTCTGCCGCGACCCGCTCGCCCAGGCGAGCACCGCGAGCAGACGCATCAGAAAGGCACGGTCGTCCGGCGCGGGCGAGGTCAGCTCGGCGACGACGCGCTGCCAGCCCGGCGCCCGCAGTTTCGACAGATCGATCACCGCTGCTCCTCCGAAGGCCCGCCCGCGTCCGCCGCGGCCAGCCGCCTTGCTCTCATCGATGCCCGCCGCCCCGGCCTCCGTCGCCCGCCCCGGGTCCACGATCGAGTCCTGCCAGCGTTCCGGCGGTTCGGTGAACCGCACCCAGCAGTTCACGCCGGGCACCAGCCCGATCGCGTTGTCCATCTCCACACGCACCCGGCGCGTCCCGCTCCCCGCGTCGGCGGTGGGGGCCACCTGGATCACACGGGCCTCGTAGACCCGCTCGGCGACGTCTTCCTGCAGCAGCACCCACGCCCGGCTGTCCGGCGCGATGTCCTGGGAGAGAATGATCGACGTCGGGGCCGGCACGTCGATCCACAGCGGATCGACCGAGACCACCCGCACCACCGGCTCCCCTTCGCGGATCGACTGGCCCTTGTCCACGTGCACGATGTCCACGACACCGTTGAACGGCGCGCGCAGACTGAGCTTGGCCACCCTCGCCTCGGCGCGGGAGGCCTGCAGATCCGAGAGCACCTGATTGAGCAGCGCCAGATCAAGGTCGATCTTGGCGGTGTCGCGGGCCAGGCGTGCCCGGTCCACCTCGAGCGGGCTGCTCGCGCCCTTGTCGAAGCTGTCGGCCTGCCGCTGGTACTCGATCTCCGCCAGGTCGGCCTGCGCTCGGGCGCGGTCCACCGGCAACTCCGTGTCGGCCCGGGCCCTCTGGAATGTGGCCTCGGCCACGTCCTCGCTGTCGTCACCGCGCACGAGCAGGTCGCCCTCGCGGACCTGCTGGCCCGCCGTCACGACCACCTCGAAGACGCTGGTCGAGAGCGAGAAGCCCATCAGCGCGTCCTTGCTCGGCTTGACCACCGCCCGCTCGCCGAACGACGCCATCGCCGCCAGACGCGAGGCCTTCTCGGCCTGCGTCAGGGCTTCGGCCCGCCCTGGTTGAGACTCGGTCTGTCCTGAGGCCGCCGAACCGAGCAGCAAGCTCACGCTCACCACCGCGATCGGCAAGGCCACAACGCACCGCCCCACGTTTTTCACGTCAGGTCCCTTCTTCATGCACGAGTATAGAAAGGTGCCCGACCGCCCCACGCTCCAGGCGCGAGGCCGGTCAAACATCCTGGGCCCGGGGCCAGCTCCCACGAGCCCCTCTCCCGGCCGCCGCACCGGCCATCAGGCCGGATCGTCCGAGAGCATCGCCCGCAAGCGGGGGGCGGACGGGCTCTCCGACCGCCCACCATACGCACCCCGATCCCCCCGGTTCCGCGCCCGGCCGCCGGGGTTGCCCCGGTCTGTGCCAAAGCTATCGTTCCCTCCCGGCTCCACCCAATCACGAGCCGAACCCGAGAAGGAGCTCGTCACCATGCCCACCACCACCGCCAAGGCCACCCTCGCGATCGACGGCGGCGACCCGGTCAGCCCGACCATGGTCCCCTTCATGAAGCCCCAGCTCCACCGCGAGGACATCGACGCCGCCCACGCGGTGCTCGAGTCGGGCATGCTCCGCGCCGCCGGCCGGTGCGCCGAGCTCGAAGAACGCTTCGCCGCCCTCTCCGACGCCAAGCACGGCCTCACCTGCTCCAACGGCACCACAGCCCTCCAGCTGGCCTACGGAGCCCTCTTCAAGCCCGGCGACGAGATCCTCGTCCCCGCCTGGACCTACATCGCCACCGCCAGCATGCTCGTCGCCGGCGGCCTCGTGCCCGTCTTCGTCGACTGCCTCGAGGACACCTTCCAGATCGACCCCGCCGACGCCGCCAAGAAGATCACCCCCAAGACCCGCGGCATCGCGGCCACCCACCTCTACGGCTGCCCGGTCGATATCGACGCCCTGCAGGCCCTCGCGACCAAGCACGACCTCAAGGTCGTCTACGACGCCGCCCAGGCCCACCTCTCCCGCTACGACGGCAAAGGCATCGGCGCCTTCGGCGACGTTGTCACCTACTCCTTCTACGCCACCAAGAACCTCGGCACCGGCGAGGGCGGCCTGGTCACCACCAACTGCGACACACTCGCCCGCGACATCGCCCTGCTCCGCTCCCACGGCGAGACCGACAAATACCTCCACGAGCGCATCGGCTTCAACTACCGCATGAACGACATCACCGGCGCGATCGGCTGCTCCCGCCTCGATCGCCTGCCCGACGAAACCGCCGCCCGCCAGGCCGCGGCCAGGCGATTCGACGCGATCCTCGCCGACATCGACGGCCTCGAGGCCCCGACCGTGACGCCCAAGGCCGAGGCCGCGTGGCACCTCTACACGGTGAAGCTCGACCCCGCCAGGTTCACCTGCACCCGCGACCAGTTCATCGACGCGGCTCAAGGCCGAGGGCGTGCCCACCGCGGTCCACTACCCGCGAGCGACGGTCGATCAGCCGGCCCTGGCCGAGTGGAACAAGCACGACACCCCGATCTCCAGCGGCCTGTCGCAGCGGGTGTTCAGCCTGCCCATGCACCACGCACTGACCGACGAGCACTTCGAGATCATCGGGGCGGCGCTGAACAAGGTCGCCAGCGCCTACCGGGCCTGACCGTGACATCACGCGGATGAACGGGGTGCGCGCGCAGTGGTGAACGCCGGCTTGTGCATCTTCGCGCGCAACCAGTTGAGCCCCTGCCGCACCCGCTCGCGGCGGCCCAGCCAGCGGATGAACCGCCGCTTGCCGGGAAACTCCAGCAGCATCAGCCCGACGACGATCGTCAGGACGCCCTGCCCCGGCAGGGCGAGCATCGCGAAGCCGGCCGCGATCAGCGCGAGCCCGAGGCCGCTCTTGATGATCCGCAACGACCACCGGACCAGCGGGTGGTGTTTGCCCCACGCCGGCACCCAGCCCTCGTCCCTCGCAAAGTAATCCCGCGGCAGCGCGGCCACGAGCCAGGGCAGGGCGATCAGGCTCCCCACAAACGTCACCACCGAGAGCCCACCGAGAGCCCAGAGGATGGTGCTGTTGCTGTCAAGCCAGGCGCGGGCGGTCTCGAGCATGCCGATTATTGGGAGAGCCCGAACGCCAGTGCGACGCCCTCGGTCCGCACCGACGCATCGACGCCCGCGGGGACCAGCGCGACCCCGCCCGGCCGCAGCCGGAGAGAGCCCACCGCCGTCTCGCCCTCCAACGCCATTATCACGCGGCAGACGTCTGCCCCGGGCAACGTGCCGCGGCAGATCTTGTGGACCGTGTAGAACGGCGTGGTGACCAGTGTCTCGGTCCCCTCACCCGAGCCGGAAACACCGGCGGACGCGCGCGCAAACTCGATGCACTCCAACGCCTGCTCCACGTGCAGCTCGCGCCCGGCCCGCCCGTACTCGGCCGCCCAGTCGTACACCCGGAACGTCGTGTCGCTGGGCGTCTGCACCTCGGCGACCAGCACCCCGGCCCCGAGGGCGTGCACCGTGCCGCTCGGCAGGTTGTGGCATTCACCCACGACCGCCGGCACCGCGTCAAGCAATTCCACCACGCCCTCACCCTGCCCGGTGCGGAGCGCGCGCTCAAAGTCGGCACGCGTCACACCGGGCTTCACGCCCTTGTAGATCACGCTCCCCGGCTCGGCGTCCACGACATACCAGCACTCGGTCTTGAGGTGCGCCTCCGGATGTGCGCGCGCATATTCGGGCGAGGGGTGCACCTGCACACTCAGGTGCTCGCGGGCATCCAGGAACTTCACCAGCAGCGGGAAACCGCCGGCCTCGCTGGCCCGCGCCCCGCCGAGCAGCGACCGGCCCCAGAGCGTCATCGCCTCGTGCAGCGTCTTCCCGGCCAGCGGGCCGTTGGTGATGACTGATCTGGCCGCCTCGCCGCCTCCCCCGCCGGCGCTCGTCGAGGCCAGGTCCGCGATCTCCCAGCTCTCGCCGATATCGACACCCGGCGGGAGCGCCTTCCCGAGTCGTGCCAGGCGGCGACCGCCCCAGACCTTGGCCTTGAGGATCGGCGCGAACGTCAGCACGTAGGGGTCGGTCATGGCACTGGCTATCGGAGCAAACAGAACCCCCGCTGCAGCCGGCAGGGCCGGCGGCGGGGTGAACGCAGACAGCAGTGGGGTGCCCGGCCTTCCGGCCGATCCCCGGGGTTACGAATGCCGTCCTTCGAGCGTCATGCCCGAGAGCCGGGCCTGAAACGCGATGCTGTCGCCGACGATGCCCTGCACGTCCGAGACGAACCGGCGTTTGCCGACCTTCACGTCTCGGCAGAGCACGTAGAACTCGTCCCCCGGGCCCACGTGGTTGCGGAACGAGCAGTTCTCGATCCGGAGGAACGCCGGGAGGCTCGGGCCCCCCAGACGAAGGTTGAACATGTACGCCGCGAGCTGGGCGGCCGTCTCGACCATGAGGACGCCCGGGAACGCGGCCCGCTCGGGGAAATGCCCCTCGACCCAGAACTCGTCGCTGCGGATGGTCCTGTGCCCGATGCCGCGCGACTTGTCGTCGCTGATCCACGTGACCGAGTCGAGCAACTGCATGACGCCCCGGTGGGGGATCCACGCCTGCAGCTGCTCGCGATCGAGCAGCCGCCGGCTCAGATCGATGCCGTCGAGGTCGAAGAGGAGTGTGTTGCGGTCCGAGGCGTCGCCCCGGCCCGCATCACCCCTCGTGCTTGTGCTGTTGGCCAGTGTTTCAGCCGTCGCTTCCGGCATCGCGGAGCTCCAGAACCTGCTGGCGGATTTCCTGCGCGATCTTCTTGACGTCCTGCATGGCACCGCGAACGCGGGTCCCCGCGGCCTTGTTGCCGCCCTTGGCCTTCTGGACATCTTCGTCGATCTCGGCCACGACCTGCTTCAGGCGTTCATAGCTTTCCATTCAGAGCCACCCATCTGTCTGCCGCGCCGGGCCGAAGGCGGCACCGTGACGCGAGGGGTCCAGAATCCGCCGTGCAATCCGCCCGGCCGGGCGCTGGGGCGAATGCCCCAGCAGCGGAACAGCATACCGCGCTGCCTACCCCCTCGGCCACACCGAAACGCCCTCAACCCGTCAGAACAGCGCCGGATTGGTCAAAATACCTACTACGATGCGAACAAATCGAGATGCTTTTCGAGGATCCCAAGGGCTCCCACGGCATAGGCGGGGCTTCCCTCGGTCTCCCACCACGCCGGAGCGCACCCCGCCATGAGCACCCGGCGGGCCGCGGCAAGGCGGGCGACCTCTCCCTGCGAGTCCAGGCCCAGCGCCTTGCGGTGTCGGGCGAGCTCCTGCACCGGCTTGGTCGTGCCCAGAACCTCGGGGTGAGCCCAGAACTGCCGCTCCACGTACACCGCGTCCTCCACCCAGTGGCCCGGGTGCACGAACGCGAGATCGAACAGCACGCACCGGCCGTCGTCTTGCCCAGTTTCGCGCCGCATGGCGTTTCCGGGGTGGAGATCGCCGTGGCACCAGGTATTGAAAGGCCGGCTCTCCCACACCGGGAGCACCCGCGGCAGCGATCGCTCCAGCCGTTGCAGGCACTTTGCCCAGCGTTTCTGCTCCGGCATCGTTGTGAACTCGAGCAACTCTCGGGAACGAGCGACGAGCGCGTGCCAGTCGCGATGCTCACCAGCGCCCTCCACCGCACGGAGCGCCGCGGCCCGCGACTGAAACTCTGCGGCGGCGCTGAGGATTTCCCGCACCACCCTCTCGCAGATGCGCTGGTTCAGCGCGGGACCGGAGAGTTTCTCGACGATGAACCAGGCCAGGTCGTAGCCGCCGAGCATCTCTCCGGCCGCGACGACGCGGGGAACGGGGAGCGCACACACCTCGGGTGAGTTCCAGAGGTCGTTGTCGTAGTGCCCGAGCCCGACCGTCCAGCCGTATTCACTGGGGCCGACGGGGATCTTGACCAGTACCTCGGCGGTGGTGCCGTCGGTAAATGTCCAGGTGGAATATCCGGTCGCGGCACCGCCGCGTTGCCATGTCGAGCGGAACCACTCGATGGGCCCCAGCCGCTCGCGGCACATCAGCCTGAGCGGGGCCACCAGCCCCTCGACGAGATCGTGACCGCCGGTTGAGGAGGGAACGTCCCCTACATTCCTGCGTGCGGCTTTCGCCGCAGGCTGCTTGTCCGGTGCCGGCTCACTCATGGCGACAGCCCCATCCTACACGAATCCGCGTCCGGGCACCACGGCGTCGATAATCACCAGGGGACGGTGCGCAGGTGCGTTTACCACGGGAGCAGTCGGTGTTCGATCACGTCGTGCTTACAGCCTCGAACGAAGGTCAGGCCGCGGCGTACCGTGCCGAACTCGCCCATCGGGGTCTGCACGCGCGCAGCACACCGGCCGCGACGGTTGTGCCCGACCCCCGCGGCCGCCGCGTCGGCTCCGGCCTTTCGACCCTGCTTGCGCTTGAATCCCTCGCCGAGACCTGGGGGCGGGAGGCCGAGGCACGGGGTGCTCCGCCGGCCGACGCGGCGTCGCTGTTCCGCGATCGGCACGTCTGCGTCATCCACGCCGGGGGCGATTCCAAGCGCCTCCCCGCGTACGCCGCGCACGGGAAGATCTTCACTCCGCTCCCCATCGACGCTCCCGACCCGCGGCACGCGACACTCTTTGATCTGCTGCTCGAAGACTTCTCACGCATCCCGCTGCCCGCTGAGGGACGTGTCGTGATTGCGACAGGCGATGTGTATCTCGACCTCGGCAAGCACCCGCGCGGTTTCGATTCTCCGGGCATCGTCGGCGTCGCGTGGGCGAGTTCGCCCGAACGGGGGCGCGAGGCACGGGGTCTACCGCGTTGATGCTGCGGGCGGCGTGACGGGCTTTCTGCACAAGCCCACCCCGGCCGACGCGGCCTCGCACGGGGCGCTCCGTGCCGATGGCACGGTGCTGGTGGACACCGGTGTGGTCTGCATCGACCCGCAGACGGCCGCGGGCTGGCTCGAGCGCGGGTCGGCTCTGGTCCGCGAAGCACACCGCGGCACCGCGCCGCAGATCGATCTCTACGGCGACATGCTTCCGGCGATGATCGAGCGGCGCGTGCTGCAGGGCATCGACTGGCGCGGCGATGCCGAGCTTCGGGCGGCGGTCGTGCCCACGTGTCCCTTCCTGCACATCGGCTCGTCGCGCGAGTTGCTCGACGTGCTCACCGATGACGTCGCGCACACCGACGCCTGGGCCCCGCTCGAATCGCCCGGCCGGCGCGTGCGGGTGCTCAATTCGCGCGTCGACGCCGGTCTTGAATGCCCGAGCGGACGGGTGCTGATCGAGTCGAGCGATCTTGCGCGCGCGCCGGTGCTGTCGGGGGACAACATCCTCGTCGGCGTGCCGCCGGAGCTTGAAGCAGCGGTCTCGCTGCCCGCGGGGTGGGGCGTGGTCTGTCTGCCGATCACCGATCGGTCGGGCGGTGAGGCATGGACCGCCGTGTGTTTCGGGATCGACGACGACTTCAAGACCGCGATGCACGCCGGGGGGACGTTCGGCAACCGGGCGATTGGCGATGTGCTGGAGGAGGCCGGGCTGGAGGCCGGACAGGTCTGGCCCGGAGCGATGGCGGGCCGGGTGGCGGGCGATCAGACTCTCTGGACCGCTCGGCTCTGGACACCGGCCGCGGCTCGGGACATGCTCGCGCCCGATCGCGTGGATGCTCCGGGGGCGCGCGCGCCGGGGGGCTGGGCGGCCGCCGATCGGCTCTCGCTCCACGAGGTGATGGTGTCGGTCGATCACGCCCGCCTGCTGGCGCTGCGCGATAGAGTGCTCGGCGGTGCGTGAACCCAACCCCATCGAGCGAGCGTTGTCCGACCCATGGTGCCCGGCCTCGGGCGTGGTGGCGCAGATCACCGGCGCAGAACAGGCCCGCGAGGCCGTGCGGTTGATCGCCGGGGCAGCCTCCGGCGCCGGGCCGCTCGAACGGGCCCGGCTGGCCCGTCTGGCCGAGGTTGTTGCCGGCGCGTTCCCTGATGCGGGGCAGTGCTGGCAGGACGCGGCAGGGGCTGCGCCGGCGGCGGTGATGGCCGACGCGATTGCGGAGTTGGTTGGGCACCAGGTGCCGCTGCCGACCGAGCCTGCGCGCGCAACGATTGTGCCCGGGCAGATGGTGGTGGCGACCTCGCCGGTGCGGATCGATCTCGCCGGCGGATGGTCCGACACGCCGCCGATCTGCCACGAGCTGGGCGGCACGGTTGTCAACGCGGCCATCTCGCTCGGCGGTCGCCAGCCGCTGCAGGCTGTCGCGCAGCTCAGCGACGAGCCCGTCGTCCGGATCACCAGCATCGACCTCGGCCGCTCGGTCGAGTTTGCGCGCACAGAAGAGTTGCTCTCCTTCCGCGACACGCTCGACTGGTCCGCGATCCCCAAGGCGGCGCTGGTGCTCTCGGGGCTCGTGCCGGCCGACGCGTCGGTGCGGCTGGAGGACTGGCTCGAGAGCGTCGGTGGGGGGGGGTGCGGTTGACGGTCTTCGCGGCCGTGCCCAAGGGCTCGGGCCTGGGCACCAGCTCGATCCTCGGGGCGACCGTGCTCGCGGCACTGGCCCGGCTGAGCGGCAACGACCACTCGCTCGATGAGTTGACTGCGCGCACAAGTATGCTCGAACAGCTCATGCGCACCGGCGGCGGCTGGCAGGACCAGCTCGGCGGCGTGGTGCCGGGGTGCAAGATCCTCCGCACGGAGGCCGGGTCGGTGCAGCGACCCGCCGTCGAGCCGATCGAGATTTCGGAGGCGGCCGGTCGAGAGCTTGATGACCGGATGATCCTGTATTACACGGGCATGCAGCGCCTCGCGGCGAACATCCTGCAGAACGTGGTCGGGCGCTATTTGGCCCGCGACGCCGAGTGTGTCTCGATCGTCCATCAACTGAAGGACGGCGCTGAGCGGATGCGTTCTGAACTGGCTGGCGGCGACATCGACGCCTTTGCGCGCACGCTGGGCGACTATTGGACGCTGAAGCAGCGCCTCGACGCCGGGGCTTCGACGCCGGAGATCGAGTCGTTGCTCGACGCGGTGCGCGGCGAGCTGTCGGGGTATGAGCTGCCCGGCGCGGGCGGCGGGGGCTTTCTGCTGCTGATCGCCAGGGACGCCTCGGCCGCCGGGCGCGTGCGGAACACACTCGACGCTCTCGGGCCCAACCGCACGGCGCGGCGGTACGGGGCTGCGATCGATTCGGAGGGCTTGCGGGTCTCGGTGGTCTGACCGCCGGGGTCTATTCGTGCGAGAACCGCCCGGGGTCCACGATCTCCGCCTCGCTGCCGACCGGGCCCATCCGCAGCGCCAGTTCGGCACCGCCGGTTTTGTTGAACCAGTCGACGGTGATCGTGTGCCACCCGGCCTCGAGGGCCGCGACGCCGGTGATGGTCTTGCTGCCGTGCAGGCCGTCGTTGTCCACGACGGTGGTGCCGTTGATGGCGAGTGCTGAGCCGTCGTCGGAGGTCAGGGCGAAGGCGTACATCCCGGTGTGGTCGATGCGGATGCGTCCGGTGTACCGGTGGGCGACGCGTTCCTTGGTGTAGGTGTCGGGCAGGGCGACCGTGTCGCTGGCGAAGGATTCTGTGGCGGTGAGGCCGGTGAAGTCGGGCAGCGCGTCCCACTCACCCTCGAAGACTGCGCAGCGGAGTCCGTCGTGTGCGCCCCTGGTGACGGTCGCGGGCTGGGGTGAGACCTTCTCGAACGTGACGCGCGTGGTGGCGCTGACGGGTTTGCCGTCGCGGAAGGTCTGGGCGATGAGCGTGCACGAATCGCTGATGGTGAGGGGGCCGCGGGCGAGCGTGGAACTGGCGGTCGGCTCGCTCCCGTCGAGCGTGTAGCGGGCCTCGAGGTGCTTCGAGCCGGAGGTGATGGATACCTCGATCGGGTCGTAGAGCCGCGTGGCCGGGGCGTTCACGGACGGGGCGCGATAGACGATCGGCCGTCCCTGCATGCTGAGTTCGATCACCGAAGAGTGCGGGTCGGGCGCGCCGGTGCCGACCTGGAGGAAGGCGGTGCCGTTGTGCTGCTCGACGCCCACGCTGCGGTCGGCGTCGCCCAGCAGCTTGGCGCTGAGCACCTCGTTGCCCAGCCCGTCCAGGCGCAGCACGCCTGATGTCGGCCAATCGAAGACGTGCAGGTAGAGCGTGGTCATGTCGAGGTGGCGGTCGCCGTGGTGCTTCATGGTGCACCGGCCCCAGGGGAGCGTGTCGAAGGGGCTGGCGCTGGTGCCGTAGATGGCTTCACCGTTGACGTCCATCCAGTCGCCGATCTCGCGGAGCCGGTCGATGGATTCCTGCGGGAAGGTTCCGTCGGCCTTGGGCCCGATGTTGAGCAGGAAGTTGCCGCCCTTGCTGGCGATATCGCCGAGCTTCTGGATGAGGTCGGTGGTGGACTTGAAGTCTTTGTCCGCGGCGTTGTAGCCCCAGTGACCGTTCATGGTCATGCAGGTTTCCCAGTCCACGCCGGGGATGCCGGTGGCGGGGATGGTCTGCTCGGGGGTGCCGAAGTCGCCGAAGTAGCCCTCATCGCTCATGCCCGCCATCCCGCCGCGGCCCTTGTCCACGCGGTTGTTGACGATCACGTCGGGCTGGAGCGACCGGCAGAGTTTGTAGAGCGCCTCGCCGTAGGTGCTGTTCCAGGTGGCCTCCCACTCGCCGTCGAACCACATGACGCCGATGTCGCCGTAGTTGGTGAGCAGCTCGGTGACCTGGTTGAAGAGGTACTGGACGTAGCGGTCCATGTCGGCGTCGCCGTCGGGGCGGTCGGCCTTCTCCCAGCCGCGGCGGGGCAGGTAGTCCGGGTGGTGCCAGTCCATGATGGAGTGGTACCAGCACATCTCCAGGCCCTGGGCCCGTGTCGCCTCGGCCAGCTCGGCCATGATGTCCCGCTTGAAGGGAGTGGACATGACGTCGAAGTCGGAGACCGCGGAGTCGTAGAGCGCGAAGCCGTCGTGGTGCTTGGTGGTGATGACGATGTACTTCATCCCCGCGTCCGCGGCCATCGCGGCCCACTCGTCGGCGTCGAATTTCACCGGGTTGAACTGGCCGCGGAACTGGTCGTAGGTGTCCAGCGGGATCTGGGCGGTCGTGCGGATCCATTCGGCGTGGCCGGTCCCGTCGCCCCACTCGCCCGCGGGCACCGCGTAGAGCCCCCAGTGGATAAACATCCCGAACCGGGCGTCACGCCACCAGTCCATCCGCGGGTCGTTGGAGAGCTGCGCCTGGGCGGGGGCCGCGACGCCGTTGGTGGTGGACTGGGCGAGGGCCGGCGTTGCGACCACGGGCAGCGCGGCGAGCGTGGCGGCGGCACAGAGGCGGGAGATCGTCGTTGGCAGGGGCATCGGTGGTCCTTTCAGCGTTGCAGGCCGCGTCGCGGCTCGGCGAGCGCGTCAGCGGGAGGATACAGCAAGCCCGCCCCTGCGCTGTAGACTGTCGCCGGAAACGGCACGCCGCCAAGAGAACCACCGGACGATGCAGGGCCGGACGCACCACACACACCGCGCACGGCGGCCGCACGCCGGGCCAGCCAGCAGGAGTCAGAGACGATGAGCATGGACCGCAGAACAGCACTGGGCACGATGGCTGCGAGCGCGGGGGCGATGGTCGGCACCGCGACGGCCGCGAGTGCTCCCGCGTCTCAGCCGGAGCCGCAAGCCCGGCGAGATCCACTCCCACCGGGGCCCGCTGCGCCAGTCGATCTGCCGCTGGTGTTACGGCGGGATCGAGCTGCCCACGCTCTGCCGCCATGCGGATGAGATGGGCTACCGCTCGGTCGAGCTGCTGGGCGAGTCGGACTGGCCGGTCGTGCGCGAGTTCGGGCTCGACTGCGCCGTGGCCAACGGGCCGGTGTCGATCGGCGGCGGGATCAACCGTCCCGAGACGCACGACAAGTTCGTCGCCGATTGCGAGGCGATGCTGCCCAAGGTGCGCGACGCGGGCATCCCGACGATGATCGTCTTCAGCGGCAACCGGCGCGACGAGCTCACCGACGAGACCGGCCTGGCCAACTGCGCCGAGGCGCTGCGCCGGGTGATGCCCACGGCCGAGAAGACCGGTGTGACGGTCATCATGGAGCTGCTCAACAGCAAGGTCGATCACGGCGGCTACATGTGCGACCGCACGCCGTGGGGCGTGCGGCTCTGCAAGGAGGTCGGCTCCGACCGCTTCAAGCTGCTCTACGACATCTACCACATGCAGATCATGGAGGGGGACGTCATCCGCACGATCCGTGACAACCACCAGTACATCGGGCACTACCACACCGGCGGCGTGCCCGGCCGGCGCGAGATCGACGAGAGCCAGGAGCTGTACTACCCGGCGATCTGCAGGGCGATCGTCGAGACCGGCTACACGGGCTTCCTGGGTCAGGAGTTCATCCCGGCCCGGGACGCGGTGGAGAGTCTGCGGCAGGCCTACGGCATCTGCAACGTGTAGCCGGGCCCGCTGGCCCGGCGGCCGCCGGGATGGGCGATCTTGCGGGTTTTCTGGGATCGGCAGGGCATCGGGCGTTCGGGGTTGGCCGGGAGTCCCGGCGGCTGTACACTCGCCGCTCGGGAGCTGGGGGCCCGATCAGGAGGAGAGACACCATGATTCGCTTATCGATCGCGTCGTCGGCTGCGCTGACCATGTTGTGCGCCGGGGCGGCGCAGGGACAGAATTGGTCCAACTCCGGCGGCAACGCCGGCCGCAACGGCCTGACCGCCGAGCTCGGGCCCGACGCCGCCACCGTTCTGTGGACCGGCGGCCGCCCGTCGAGCATTGCCTGGCAGCCCGTGATCGACGGGAGCACGGTGTACGCCGTCCGCCAGACCGGCTTCCCGCCCGAGCCCGACAGCGATGAGTCGCCCGTGGTGGCGATGGATCTGGACACCGGGGCCGAATTGTGGTTCGCCGACATTCCGTTTGAGAACGGCGACTGGACGACGTGGATCGCCGGGGCGCGGGACGGGCTGGTGTTCGCCTGCCGCGGCGGGAACGGCTCGACCTCGTCGGCCCGGGTCTACGCCCTCGACGGGCGCGACCGGCGCCGTGGTGTGGACGAGCGAGGACGAGGTGAGCGCCGGTGCCTACGACGGCGTGGTCTTCGCGCCCGACGGCGACCTGCTCGTCGGCGATTTCCGCAACGTGACACGCATCGACTTCGACACCGGCGACACGGTGTGGCGGGTCGGCCGCACGTGCTCGGTCAGCAGCAGCTGCGGCGGGGCCAGCTCTGGTGATGCGCTCTACATCGCCGACGCTACCGGTGGCGGCAACGTTATCCGGCGGCTCAGCATCGCGACGGGCGCTCTCGAGTACGAGGGCCCCGTCATGTCCGGGTTCACCGTGCAGAACACGCCGATGGTCGGCCCGGACGGGCGGATCTTCATGAGCCGCACGCAGAACAACCCGGCGGTCGATTTCTTTTACGCCTTCGAGGACACCGGCGGCGCGATCAACCAGCTCTGGAGCACCGAGGCCGCGTGGACCACGACCAGCGAGTTCTGCGTCGGCCCCGACGGCAGCGTCTACATGATCGGCCCGGCGCAGACCATCCAACGCCGCCACCCCGCGACGGGCGCGCTGCTGGACGAGTCGGCGTCGGTCGATGCCGATTTCCTCTCGCCCCGCATGGCCGCCGACCGCGACGGGCGGGTCTACTTCTCCAACGGCTCGTTCAACGACGGCCGCTTCTACTCCTTCAACGCGGATCTGAGCCCGCGCTGGGATGTCCCCGTGACGAACATCAACATCGGGGCGCCCGCGATCGGGCGTGACGGCACTCTGGTCGTCTGCGGCGTGGGGACCGACGTGCGGGCGTACCGCACGGAGCGGTGCATCGCCGATTTCAACGGCGACGGCTCGGTCAATACCCAAGACGTCCTCGCCTTCCTGAACGCCTGGACCGCCGGGGACCCCTCGGCCGACGTCAACGGCGACGGCAGCGTCAATACGCAGGATGTTCTGGCATTTCTCAACCTCTGGAACGCCGGATGCGGTTAAGCTGACCAGCATGTCCGGTCGGGACCCGCTGGCCGCCGACACCGATCTCTCCGGTCCGCCTTCCCGACAAGGAGCCCTCACGCCATGACCATCAAGACCCACGCCATCGTGCTCGCTGCGCTCTCTGCCACGCTCGGCGGCCAGGCCGCGGCACAGACCGATCTGCTCCCTGATATCTTCGTCGAACCCAGCTATCTCTACGACAACCAGATCACCGTCGAGGGCGGCGTCCGATATCTCCGGCTCTCCAACGGCACGGCCAACATCGGCCTCGGCAAGCTCTATCTCCGCGGCGGGGAGATCAACGGTGACACCCGCACCGTCTACCAGCGCGTCTACCGCGACGACGGCTCCAGCTGGGAACGCGAGGCCGGGCAGTTCACGCACCACTCCAACCACGGCCACATGCACTTTGACGACTGGGCCGCGTACCGCCTCCGCGAGATCGTCGGGCAGGACGGCGTCGGTGATATCGTCGCCGAGGGCTTCAAGACTAGCTTCTGCATCATCGACCTCGGGGTGTACGACTCGAGCCTGCCCAACTTCAACCCCAACGGCGAGTTCCGCTCGTGCAACAGCACGATTCAGGGGCTCAGCGTCGGCTGGGTCGATATCTACAGCAAGGGCCTCTCCGGCCAGGTCATCCCGATCGACGGCGTGCCCGACGGCGAGTACTGGCTCGAGTCCGAGGTCGATCCCGACAACCACGTGCTCGAGTCGGACGAGGACAACAACATCAGCCGCGTGCGCGTGGTCATCGGCGGCGGAGGAGGGCTCGAGCCCGACGCGTTCGAGCCCAACGAGACTCGCGCCGAGACCGCGGGCCGCGCCGAGGGGCGCGCCCAACAGCCCAAACTTCGGCCCCTGCAACCCGCAGCGGGTCCAGGGCGGCCTGACCATCCACGACGGCTTTGACGAGGACCACTTCCGGTTCTACGTCAACTCCACCGGCACCAGCCAGGACTTCGCCCGCATCAACTTCCAGCACTCCCAGGGAGACCTGGACATGGAGCTCTACAACGCCAACGGCCAGCGCGTCGGGATCGCCAACGGCACCTCCAACAGCGAGACCATTTCGCTCAACACCATGTCCAGCGGGTACTACACCCTCCGCGTCTACGGCTACAACGGGGCGACCTCGCCGGGCTACACCGTGACCATCGATCCGCCCTCGAATCAGGCACCGGCCCTCGTCATCACCACGCCCCCAGCCGGCGACACCGTGATCGAGCTCGGCGAAGACTCCTACCGCAACGAGTGGAACGCCTCCGACCCCGAGGACAACGACACCTGGGTCACGATCTACGCCAACGAGACGCCGGGCTTTGACGGCAACGAGATCCTCATGCCGACGTCGCTCCACACACCGGGCGACCAGGGCTTCTACATCATCAACACCGCCTACCTTGAGGAGGGCACCTACTACATCCTCGGCGAGATCACCGACGGCGGCACCACGACCACCGCGGTCAGCCCCGGCACGCTCACGGTCGTCGACTTCTGCGACGGCGACTTCAACCGCGACGGCGATGTCAACACGCAGGACGTCCTCGACTTCCTGAACGCGTGGAACGCCGACGAGGCCGAGGCCGATGTGAACGGCGATGGGAGCGTCGATATCCTCGACGTGCTCGACTTCCTGAATATTTGGAACGCCGCCTGCTGAGAGCGGTCGACGCACCTCAGATGAATCAGCAACCAGCGATCGCGGGATCCCCGCGATCGCTGGTTGTGTCTATGGCTCCGTGATTCGCTCGCAGGATCCGCACTCGGACTCGCGGTGTCATATTGGGCAATTTTGATGTCGACATTTGGGTCATCACTCTTGCGACAGCACACCCCCCTTGCTAGTCTCGCGTTCACACTACGAGCCGCCCCGCTCGGCGACGGAGGGCGTTTGCTGAGGGGCGGCGACAATAGGGATAACACGATGCGTACAAAGCACTCCGCCGCGGCGGCATTGGTTCTCACCGCCGCGATGTGCGGCTCACTCGCCGCGACGGCCTCCGCCCAGGACGCGATCACCGCGCCGCTGATCACCGAACCGATGCCGATCGACGTCGACTCCGGCCTGGTCAGCAACGACGGCGACACCGAGGCGGTGATCTTCAGCCACACGATCTTCATTCCCGGTGCCGCGGCGCTCCGGCTGGAGTTCGACGAGGCCACCCTCTCGGGGCTGATTAGCGACGGCAGCGGCAGCTACCTGCGCATCCGGTCTCTGTTTGACGGCGGCGAGCAGCGCCTCGACGCCCGCCACGTCGAGCAATGGCAGAACACCTCGGCCTACTTCAACGGCGACGAGGTCACGATCGAGATCGTGGCCCAGCCGGGCACCGGCGCCAACCGGCTGGCGATGAGCATCGTGCAGGCCGAGTTCGAGCCGTTCGTGGACCGCTCGATCTGCGGCCCGACCGACGACCGGGTGCTCTCCAGCGACAACCGGGCCGCGAGGCTTCTGCCCGTCGGCTGCACGGGCTGGCTCATCAACGACTGCAACAGCTGCTTCCTGACCGCCGGCCACTGCTCGACGTCGAACAGCAGCATCAACGTCGTGCAGTTCAATGTGCCGCTCTCGAACAGTGAGGGCAGCCTCAACCACCCGCCACCCGAGGACCAGTACGCCTTCGACGTGGCCAGCCGCCAGAGCAACGGCGGTGGGGGCGTGGGTAACGACTACGCCTACTTCGGCGTGTTCCCCAACTCCAACACCGGGCTCACCCCCGCCGAGGCCTACGGCGACGTCTACCAACTCGCGACGCCGCCGCAGAATCAGGGTCAGGACATCCGCATCACCGGCTACGGGACCACCGGCAACGGTGTGCCCCGCCAGTGGAATCAGGTCCAGAAGACCCACACGGGCCCCTTCTTCTCCTTCGCTGGGACGACACTCTCGTATCAGACCGATACCACCGGCGGCAACTCCGGGTCCCCGGTCATCAACGAAGACACCGGCGAGGCCATCGGCATCCACACCCACGGCGGTTGCGGGTCCAACAGCGGCAACTACGGCACCGGTGCCAACCACTCCGGGTTGCAGGCGTACCTGGCCAACCCCAAGGGCGTCTGCGAGTGCCCGCAGCTCGACTTCTTCTTCCCGGGCGGCCTCCCCGACAGCATCGACCCCTCCGGCGGCACGCAGGTCGTGATCGAGGTTCTGCCCAACGGCGATGCCGATCCCGAGCCCGGCACCGGCATCTTCTACGTCGACGGTGGCTCCGGCTTCGTCGCGTTCCCCATGGACCAGATCCAGGACAACGTCTACGTCGCCACGTTCCCCGCCGTCGAGTGCCGCAGCACTGCCCGCTACTACTTCAGCGCCGAGACCGACGACGGAGAGACGGCGTTTGAACCCCGCGAGGCCCCCAACTCTTCCTACGACGTCTTCGCCGCGGCCTCCCGCACGGTCGTGCTCGACGACGACTTCGAGAACGACAACGGCTTCACCGTGATCAACGAGAACGTCAACGCCGGCGGCTGGAAGCGGTCGATCGTGCAGGGCAACCCCAACGACGACTACAACGGCGGGGGCAAGGCCTACATCACCGGCAACGGCCTGGGCAACCCCGATCTGGACGGCGGGCCGACCCGCCTGGTCTCGCCGACCTTTGATCTCTCCGGCCTGAGCGACCCCTACCTCGGCTACGCCCGCTGGTTCAGCGCGGTGGACAGCACCGACCGCCTCACCATCGAGCTGTCCGACGACGGCGGCTCGACGTGGGCGACCGTGGAGGACCTGACCGATCAGGGCGACCAGTGGGTCTTCGTCAGCCACCGTGTGGCCGACTACATCTCGCTGACCGACAACGTGGTCGCGCGGTTCAGCGCGGTTGACGGCGGCAGCGACACCCGCGTCGAGGGCGGCATCGACGCGTTCATCCTCGACGAGGTTGACTGTGGTGGCTGCATCGCCGACTTTAACGGCGACGGCGACGTGAACACCCAGGACGTGCTCTCTTTCCTGAACGCCTGGAACGCCGGCGACGGCTCGGCCGACATCAACGGCGACGGCAGCGTGAACACCCAAGACGTGCTCGCGTTCCTGAACCTCTGGAACGAGGGCTGCTGAGCCCGACGACACCGCCCCGGGCAGACCCGAAAGCGCCGGTCCCGACCGCGGGACCCTCGCAACCCACCCACGACCAGCGATCGCGGCGGCCGCCATCCCGGCCCCGCGATCGCTGGTCGTCTCTGCGCTCCGCACCACGGCCCGCTCGCGACCCGGGACGGCGCAAATACCCGCACAACACTGATCCGTGACTCTTGCAGACGCCCGCCCGCCTTGATAGCCTCGCCATTCACCCACCCAGCCAATCCGCCCGAGTTCGCAGCGATCGTGCTGCGGAGCAGAGCGGCTGCGGAGCAGAGAGAAGGAAGAAACCGATGCGTACCAAGCGATTCACGACTGCGGCCGCGCTGCTGGCCGCGGCAACCGTGTGGGGCACTCTCCCCGCCGTCTCCTGCGCCCAGGACGCGATCACCGCGCCGCTGATCACCGAGCCGATGCCGATCGACGTCGATTCCGGCCTCGTCAGCAACGACGGCGACGCCGAGGCGGTGATCTTCAGCCACACGATCTTCATCCCGGGTGCCGCGGCCTTGCGGCTGGAGTTTGACGAGGCCACCCTCTCTGGTCTGATCAGCGACGGCAGCGGCAGCTACCTGCGCATCCGTAGCCTGTTCGACGGCGGCGAGCAGCGCCTCGACGCGCGCCACGTCGAGCAGTGGCAGAACACCTCTGCCTACTTCAACGGCGACGAGGTCACGATCGAGATCGTCGCTCAGCCCGGCACGGGCGCGAATCGCCTCGCGATGAGCATCGTGCAGGCCGAGTTCGAGCCGTTCGTAGACCGCTCCATCTGCGGCCCGACCGACGACCGCGTGCTCTCCAGCGACAACCGCGCCGCCCGCCTGCTCCCGATCGGGTGCACGGGCTGGTTGATCGACGATTGCAACAACTGCTTCCTGACCGCCGGCCACTGCTCGACCTCCAACAGCAGCATCAGCGTTGTCGAGTTCAACGTCCCGCTCTCCAACAGCAACGGCAGCCTCAATCACCCCGCGCCCGAAGACCAGTACGCTTTCGACGTCGCCAGCCGCCAGAGCAACAACGGCGGAGGCGTGGGCAACGACTACGCCTACTTCGGCGTCTTCCCCAACTCCAACACCGGCCTGACCCCAGCCGAGGCTTACGGCGATGTGTACCACCTGACCACACCGCCGCCGGTCCAGGGCCAGGACATCCGCATTACCGGCTACGGCACCACGGGCAGCGGCGTCCCCTCGGAGTGGAACCAGGTCCAGAAGACCCACGCCGGACCCTACTTCTCCTTCGGCGGCACGACGCTCTCCTACCAGACCGATACCACCGGCGGCAACTCCGGCTCCCCGGTCATCAACGACGTCACGGGCGAAGCGATCGGCATCCACACCCACGGCGGCTGCGGCAGCAACAGCGGCAACTACGGCACCGGCGCCAACCACTCCGGGCTGCAGGCCTACCTCGCCAACCCCCAGGGCGTCTGCGAGTGCCCCCAGATCGACTTCTTCTTCCCCGGCGGCCTGCCCGAACAGGTTGACCCCGCCGGCGGCACGCAGATCGTCGTCGAGGTGCTGCCCAACGGCGACGTCAACCCCGAGCCCGGCACCGGCATCTTCTACATCGACGACGGCTCCGGCTTCATCGCGATGCCCATGGACGAAATCCAGGACAACGTGTACGTCACCACCTTCCCGCCGATCGACTGCGGCACCACCGCCGGCTTCTACTTCAGCGCCGAGACCGAGAACGGCGAGACCGTCCTCGAGCCTCGCACCGCGCCCACGACGACCTACAGCGCCGACGTCGCCCTCGGCATCGACGTGATCCTCGCCGACAACTTCGAGACCGACACCGGCTGGACCGTCGAGGACGTCGCCCTCGAGACCGGGTCCTGGGACCGCGGCGTCCCCGCCAACGGCGGCTCCCGCGGCGACCCCGCCACCGACTTCGACGGCTCCGGCAGCTGCTGGGTCACCGGCAACGCCGCCGACGAGGACATCGACGGCGGGCCCACCCGCCTGATCAGCCCCGCGCTCGACCTGTCCGCGTCGCCCGAATCGGTCATCAGCTACGCACGCTGGTTCACCAACGACGACAACGACGCCGACAGGCTCACCGTCGAGGTCTCCGACGACGACGGCGCGTCGTGGTCACTGGTCGAAAGCGTTCCCAACTCGATCGGCTGGACCGAGGCCAGCTTCGCGCCCGCCGATTTCGTCGCGCTCACCTCCACCGTCCGGGTGCGTTTCAGCGCGACCGATAACCCGAACGACTCGGTCACCGAGGCCGCGATCGACGCCTTCCGTGTCTTCACCTACATCTGCGACGAAGACTGCGCCGCCGACTTCAACCAGGACGACGCGGTGGACACCCTCGACGTGCTCGCCTTCCTGAACGCGTGGGTCGCCGGCGACGACTCCGCCGACTTCAACGAGGACGACGTCGTCGACACGCAGGACGTGCTGGCCTTCCTGAATGCCTGGAACGCCGGGTGTTAACTTAGGCGATATCGGAAGACAATATTTTTATTGCATCGCGCCGGGGGTCATCGCTAGGATGACCCCCGGCTTCATTTTCTACGCATGAAGAGTGGACGCTCCGCGCCGCGTCAGCATCTGTTGGCGGCCCGCAAACCGAGAGACCGACAGGAGAGACAACATGATCCGTACTGCTATCCGTTCACTGCCGGTGTTGCTGCTCGCCAGCGCCGGACTTGCCCAGACCCAGTGGAACAACGCCGCCGGCGGCGCGTGGAACCTGCCGTCCAACTGGGACACCTCCGACGTCCCCGACATGCCCGACGAGTCCGCGTCTATCGATCTCGCCGGAACGTACACGGTCGTGCTCAGCTCGCTCGACCCGTCCATCCTCGCGCTCTTGATCACGAACCCAAACGCCACGCTCGGCATCAACGGCGGCGAGACACTCTCGCTGGGCGCCGGCCTTCTGAACGACGGGCTAATCGTCGTTGACTTCAACAGCTCATCCGCGGCGACCGCGATCGACTTCCTGACCGACACCACCATTGATGGGGCAGGCCTGATTACACTCAACCAGACCTTCGACCGGGCCCAGATTCTCTCCAGCACCGGTGCGATCGTCACCAACGGGGCAAATCACACAATCGACGGTCGGGGCCGCCTACGCGCCGCGATGATCAATGACGGCCTTATTAGTGCCAATTGGTCTGGCTCGACCCTCGAGCTCCGCGACACCGACAAGACCAACAACGGGCTGATGGAAGCGGCCAACGGCGGTATTCTTGAACTCGTGTCTGTCGCGGTGGATCAGAGCCCCGGCGGCGTGGTTCGCGCCGACGGATCGACGGTACGTGTGAGCAGCAGCAGTGTGGCCGCGATCAACGACGGCACGGTGGAGACCATCAACGACGGTCTGGTCCTCGTGCTGTCGGGCGGCGAGCTCACGCTGCACGACGTGTCGCTCAGCGGCGCGCTCGATATCAACGGCGGTGGCGCGGTGCGCGTGACCGGCTCGGCGCTCTCAAGCGATGCACTCATCCGGATCGACGCCAACAGCTCTTCCGCCACGGGCGTGCTCGAATTCACCGATTCGATCGATCTGAGCGGCACGGGCACGATTCAGATGGTGCAGACCGTGTTCCGCTCTCAGTTGAACACGGGCGACGGCGCGACACTGACACACGGCGCCAACCACACGATCCGCGGCCGCGGCTGGATCTCGGCCGCGCTGGTCAACAACGGCAGCGTCATCGCCGACGTTCCTGGCTCGACCCTCGAGCTCCGCGACACCGACAAGACCAACAACGCGATGATCCAAGCCCTCGACGGCGGCATTCTTGAGCTCGTGTCCGTCGCGGTGGATCAAAGCCCTGACGGCGTGGTTCGTGCCGACGGGGCGACGGTACGTGTGAGCAGCAGCAGTGTGGCCGCGATCAACGACGGCACGGTGGAGACCATCAACGACGGTCTGGTCCTCGTGCTGTCGGGCGGCGAGCTCACGCTGCACGACGTGTCGCTCAGCGGCGCGCTCGATATCAACGGCGGTGGCGCGGTGCGCGTGACCGGCTCGACGCTCGCAAACGATGCACTCATCCGGATCGACGCCAACAGCTCTTCCGCCACGGGCGTGCTCGAATTCACGGAGTCCATCGATCTGAGCGGCACGGGCACGATTCAGATGGTGCAGACCGTGTTCCGCTCTCAGTTGAACACGGGCGACGGCGCGACACTGACACACGGCGCCGACCACACGATCCGCGGCCGCGGCTGGATCTCGGCCGCGCTGGTCAACAACGGCAGCGTCATTGCCGACGTTCCTGGCTCGACCCTCGAGCTCCGCGACACCGACAAGACCAACAACGCGATGATCCAAGCCCTCGACGGCGGCATCTTGCAGCTCGTCGACGGCGTGCTGACGCAGGTGGGTGCTGGTGCCATCGTGGCTGATGCGGGTACCGTCTTCATCGATGGCGGCGGCACGCCGACAATCGTGGGCGGCTCGCTCGAGGCCATGAACGGCGGCACCGTCGAGGTGTCGAGCGGTGGCGAGCTGTCGCTCGACTCGGTACAGAACGAGTCCGCCATCAGAGTCGACGGCGGCGGTGCTGTCCGTTCGATCGGGGGGGGATTCACGAACAACGGTGTGCTGGAGATCAATGCCAACAATTCAAGTGCCACGAGTCTCCTCGTCTTCGGCGCATCCGGGAGGATCGGTGGAACCGGAGAGATCAGCCTGCCCCGAGTGACCACCCGATCAACACTCACCACGGAAGACGGCGTGGTCGGGACGGTCGGTTCGGGACAGCGAGTGACCGGGATCGGTCAGCTGGACGGAGACCTGCGCATGGAAGGTACGGTAGCGCCGGGCAGCGCCGGGATAGGCTCGATGCGCCTCACCGGCAATCTCGAAATGCATCCGGGCAGCAGCCTCGAGATCGAGTTCAACTCACTCAGCCAGTTCGACGACCTCGAGGGCCCGGGCACGTTCAGCGCCGGTGGCACCCTCGCCGCCACCAACACCAGCGGCGGGGCCTTCGACCCGGCCTTCGGCGACAGCTTCGTGGTCGTCGACGCCGCCGGCGGTATCACCGACCAATTCGACGCGGTGACCGGCCCCGCCCTCCCCGGTGTCCTTGAGTGGCGGGTCCGATACGACCCCACACAGGCCGTGCTCATCGTCAGCTGCGACGGCGATGCCAACCTCGACGGGGTCATTAACACCCTCGATGTCCTGGGCTTCCTCAACCTCTGGACCGCCGGCGACCCCAAGGCCGACATCAACGGCGACGGCGATGTCAATACCCTCGATGTGCTCGCTTTTCTCAACGCCTGGACCGCCGGCTGCTGAGGTTTGCGATAGGCTGTAGCCGGCATGATGCGGTACCCAGCCGAACTCGTCGATCCCCTCCGCCGGTCCTACGAGGGCCAGCCCGTCTGCGTGACCGGTGGGGCGGGATTCATCGGCGGCCACTTGGTTGACGGCCTCCTCGCGCTCGGTGCCCACGTCACCGTCATCGACGACCTTTCCAACTCGACACTCTCCCACCTGGCAGAGCTGATCGAGACCGAGCCGGACCGGCTCCGCTTCGTCCACGGCTCCATCCTCGAGGACGAAGCCATCGACGAGGCGGTCCACGGCGCATCCGTCGTCTTCCATCTCGCCGCGCTCGGCTCCGTGCCGCGATCCATCGACGACCCGCAGCGCACCTGGGCCGTCAACGCCACCGGCACCATGCGCGTCCTCGAGGCCGCCCGCCGTGCCGGCACCAAGCGCGTCGTCTTCGCCTCCTCGAGCTCGGCCTACGGCGAGACCGAGCGGCTGCCCAAGGTCGAGAGCATGGCCCCCATGACACTCTCGCCCTACGCCGCGTCCAAGGTCGCCGGCGAGCAACTCATGCGTGCCTGGGCCCACAGCTACTCCATGCGCACCGCCAGCCTCCGCTACTTCAACGTCTTCGGCCCGCGCCAGCCCGCCGGCAGCGCCTACGCCGCCGTCGTGCCAAACTTCTCCAGCGCCGTCTTCGCCGGCAACCGCCCCGTCATCCACGGCGACGGCGAGCAGACCCGCGACTTCACCTACGTCGCCTGCGCCGTGCTCGCCACGCTCCAGGCCGGCGGCATCGACACCCCCCTGCGCGGTGAGGTCATGAACGTCGGCACCGGCGAACGCGTCAGCGTCCGCGAGCTGGCCCGACTCATCGCCGAAGCGCACGAGCGGCCCGACCTCGTCCCCGAACACCAGGCACCACGACCCGGCGATGTCCGCCACTCGCTCGCCGACATCTCCAGAGCCCGCGAGCTGCTCGGCTACCGCCCGATCGTCAGCCTCGCCGACGGCCTCCGCCAGACCGTCTCCTGGTTCCGCCAGCAGCAGGAACAGTCCAAACGCGCCGACCAGTAGCGATCCGGCAGCCCCGGCGCGGGGGCTACGCTCCATCTGTGCGCACACTCGCAGACATCCTGCTGGGGGTCCCCGAACTCCTCCGACTCGGCCTGAAGACCCGTTTCAGGCTCCGCGGACCCTACTGGGCGTGGCGGTGGCACACCGCCTTCGGCCGCGGCAGACCCGAATCCACTCGGGAAATGCTCCGGGCGGCGGTCAAATATGGCCGATGGATGGGTCGAATGCGGCGGCTGGGCTGACCGCGCCCCCCGCCGCGAACCGCCCGGGCCCCGCGCCCGAAGACCCCTTGGAGCAACAGACACCATGACCAACCAGCAACCAACAGGCGGATTCGCCAAGGCTTTCGTGCCCGGGCTCGTCCTAGGGCTCATCATCGGCGCGTTTGCTGGCGCGACCCTCCCGGCTCTGCTCGCCGAGAAAAAGCTCCCCGAACACACCGGTGTCCCCTCCGGCACCACCCGAACCGATCGTGAACGCGAGGCCCTGCCCCCCGACACACTGGCCGACCCGGAACTCGATCCGACCCTGGACAGCCTCCCCGCCGAGGGTGACCCCGCCGGAGACGATGCCGCCGAGACCGACGACCAGGCACCGCCGCCCGACGACGACTCCGGCGAAGACGACGGCGGCGGCTGAGCCCGTCACCGGCCGGCAGTCCTCCGCGTCCCCCAGCTTCGCAGCCCACCTCTCGCCACCCCGTTCAATGGCGTAAAGTGGCCGCGTGCAAACTGAACTGACCTATCTCGACAACGCGTCCACCAGCTGGCCCAAGGCCCCCTCGGTCGCACAGGCCATGCTCGAAGCGGTGCAGAACCCGGTCGGCAACCCCGGCCGAGGCCAGCACCGCATCTCGCGCCATGCCGGCGAGGCCACCCAGTGCCTCCGCGAGTCGGTCGCCAAGCTCATCAACGCGCCGAGCCCCGACCGCATCAGCCTCTCCAGCGGCTCCACCGCCTCGCTCAACATGGCACTGCTCGGCCTCCTGTGGCTCCACCCGCACCCGAAAGGCAAACGCCCCCGCGTTGTCACCACCGTCCTCGAGCACAACGCCGTCCGCCGCCCCCTCAAGCACCTCGAACGCGACGGCATCTGCGAGATCGTCGAGGTTCGCAGCTCGCCCGATGGGTTCGTCGATCCCGAAGAGATCGTCGCCGCCGCCGCCGACGAGCGATGCGCCGCCGTCGCCATGACCATGTGCAGCAACGTCATCGGCACCGCCCAGCCCATCGAGGCCATCGGACGCGGGCTCCACGCGCGCGCGCCACACGTGCTCTTCATCGCCGACGGCGCACAGGCCATGAGCGCCCTGCCGATCGACGTGCAGGCCATGCACATCGATGTCCTCGCCTTCAGCGGCCACAAGGCCATGCTCGGGCCCGGCGGCACCGGCGGTATGTACGTCTCCGAGCGCGCATACGCGAACACCGACGGCACCTGGGGCCCCATCCGCCCGACCCAGTTCGGCGGCACCGGCGGCACGCTCGCCGGGAGCATCGAAGACTTCAACCCCCCCCGACATGCCCGGCGTCTTCGAGGTCGGCACCTGCAACGCCGTCGGCCGCGTCGGCCTCCAGGCCGCCCTGTGCGACCCCGACGTCCCCTCCCAACCCGAGGCCCTCGCCCACGAGCCGCCGCCTCATCGGGCTGTTCATTGATCGCTTCGCGGGCGACTTCCGCGTGACGATCTACGGCCCCAGCGCCACCGACCGCCGCCACGGCGTGGTCTCGTTCAACATCGAGGGCTACTCGCCGCAGGAAGTCTCGGCCTATCTCGACACCGAGTGGGGGATCGCCATCCGCGCCGGCCTGCACTGCGCCCCGGCCGCCCACCGCGCGCTCGGCACGCTCGACTCCGGCGGCACCGTCCGCGCCAGCCCCGGCCCGTTCTCGAAAGAGGACGAGATGGGCAAGCTGATCGAGGCGATCGAGCGGCTCCTGAACGCCTAGGCCGCACGCCGGTGTACAGTGGTCGCATGGCCACATCGACCACACCCGACGACATCTCCCGCGCCCGCCGCGCTGTCCGCCAGCAGGCCGAGACCGCCGCCATGCTGGGCGTGGACTACGTGCCCTGCTTCCGCACCGGCGAGAACATCGCCGAGGTCGAGGCGTCCGCCGCACCACCGTCGGCCGCCACCGACCCGGCCCGCGCCGCCGCCCAGAAACGGATGGACGATTTGCGCGCTACGAGCAGGACGCACCCCACGAGCACTTCGCCACGCCGCACGAGTTCACCAATCTGGTCTGGGGCGACGGCGACGTCGGCGCCCGCCTGATGTTCATCGGCGAGGCCCCCGGCGCCGACGAGGACCGCACCGGCGTGCCCTTCGTGGGCAGGGCCGGGCAGCTGCTCAACAAGATGATCGCCGCGATGGGGCTCAGCCGCGAGAGCGTGTACATCGCCAACGTCCTCAAGACCCGCCCGCCCAACAACGCGACGCCGACCGTCGAGGAAGCGCAGCTCTGCGCGCCCTACCTGCACGAGCAGATCGCGATCGTCGCGCCGGAGGTGATCGTCACCGTGGGGCTGCCCGCGACCCGGCTCATCCTCCAGAGCACCGACTCCATGGGCCGCCTCCGCGGCCGCTGGGCCGAGTACGTCGGCCCCGGCGCCGCCGGCATCCGCGTGCCCGTCATGCCCACCTACCACCCCGCCTATCTCCTCCGCTCCTACACGCCCGAGAATCGCAAAAAGGTCTGGTCCGATCTGCAGCAGGTCATGGCCAGACTCGTCTGAACCCCTCCCCACAGGGCGCTCCGACGACCGCCACGATTTGGGCAGAACATCCCGAAAAAACGAGAACCGTGCGGGAACCGGCATCTGCCGGAATGCGGATCGCATGCCACGAGGGGAAGACAGCTCCTCGCCAACCAAGACCCCCACGAGACCCGGTGCTCGGCGTTTTAATGCTGGGCATCGGGTTTTTTTTGCTTGCCCCAACTCCACTCCGTGCATCCATGGCAACATCTGGCCAGACGGATCGCGCGATGGTCAAGATCGCGCAAAGACAGGCCCGCGAGCGCGGGCCATTTCGTACACAGAGGTGGGGGATCGGTCAGCCGCCGGACATAAACTCAAGCTCGGTCTCGGCCGGCAGTTCCGTGATCTCGGTCACGCGATATTCGGGGTAATTCTCACCCCACACGGTGACAAATGTGAACGTCACCAGGTCGCCGACCTCGATCCCCTCGAGCGAGACCCCCTCGCCGACCGGGAAGGCCATCGTCATCGACTTCATGCCGCGAACACCGGTCGTCGGGTTCTCGAAGACCACGCCCTCGCGGTTTTTGAAGTCCGGGATCGCCTCGTGGTGGATCTCCAGGTCCGCCAGCGGCTTGTCGGCCGACGGCACCGAGACGATCTGCCCGCGCACCGTGTAGGTGTGCGCCGCTCCCGTCGCCTCCGCGGTCTCCGCCGGCGCGTCGGCCGCCGGCTTGTTGCACCCGTGCAGCGACGCGAGCGCAACGACAGCCACCGTCGAGAACAGCATTCGAGGACAGAGGGGCATGATCAGGCCTTTTCGATCTTGAGATACGAGCCCACGGACTTCAGATCGTTCTTGATGTCGTGGGTGAAGGTCATGTTCCACGCCTCACCGTTGACGACGCGGACAACCTTCGCCGGGTGCTCGCGGGCGTACCAGCGACGACCGCCGCGGATGTAGGAAATCATCCGCTGACGACGCATCCGCTGTGCCCGGCGCAGTGCGCGGACGGCAGTCGGATCGCGACGCATAAGCCGAGCGATGGTTTCGGTCTCCGCCTTGGCGCGGGGCACCGAGGTGATAGTGCAACGGATCTGTTCGCCGGCCTGGTAGTTGATGTCGGACATCGTCATCGCGCTCCGTGTGACAAGTCCCCGAGCAGAGGCTCGCGGGGTTCGGGAAGAACGATAGGCCGCCGCCGGGGCATCGCCAAGTGGCAGCCCGATTGCTCGGGCTAGACTCCCCGCATGAGCACAGAGCAGAACCCCGGCAATCCCCCGCAAGCCACCTTTGACGCCGCCGCAGCCCACATGCAGCAGCCAAAGCTCCGCCAGGTTCGGGGGTTTCCCGTGCCCGTCAAGGGCCCCGACGGCCAGCAGGCGACCCTCTTGGGCCTCGCCGACGCCCGGCAGATCTCCGACAAGCCCCCCGTCGTCGTCGCCCCGGCCGTCAAGGACCTCCTGCCCCTGATGAACGGCGAACACTCGCTGGACCAGATCGTGGAAAAAATCGGCCGCGGCCTGACCCGCGAGCAGGCCGAGCCGCTCATCGCCCAACTCGACGCCGCGGGCCTGCTCGAGGGCCCGACCTTCGACGCCATGCTCCAGCGGATGCGCGAGGAGTTCGACGGCTCCTCGATCCTGCCCCCCGGCTCGACCGCTGCCATGGCCGACGCCCTCGTCCAGGCCTCGCTCGGGCAGGAAGTGCAGGCCACCGAAGAGCAGAAGCTCGAACTCGGCCCCCAGAAGCTGGCCGAGGCCTTTGACCAGTGGATCGACGAGGCCCTCAAGGACGCCAAGGACCCCTCGTTCGACGCCCTGCCCAAGGCCGTGGTCGCCCCCCACGTGGACTACCCCCGCGGCTGGATGAACTACGCCGGCATCTGGGGGCGCATGCGGGTCGTCGATCGGCCCGACCGCGTCATCATCCTCGGCACCAACCACTTTGGCACCGGCACCGGCGTGGTCGGCTGCGACAAGGGCTTCTCGACCCCGCTCGGCGAGTCGCCGGCCGATGAAGCCGTCGTCGAGGGTCTCCGCCAGAAACTGGGGGAATCCCTCTACACCCACCGCTACGACCACGAGCGCGAGCACTCCATCGAGCTCCAGGTCGCCTGGATCCAGCACTGCCTCGGCACCGGGCCCGACGGCTCGCACTGCAAGGTCTACGGGGCCCTGATCCACGATCCGACCGTCAACAACGGCGAGTCCTACGACGGCAACGGCGTTTCCCTCTCGGCCTTCGTCGAGGCCGTGCGCCAGGTCATCGATGAATTGCCCGGCAAGACGCTAGTAGTCAGCTCGGCGGATCTGAGCCATGTTGGGCCGATGTTCGGTGATAAGCAGCCGCTGATCTCTGAGGACGAGCAGAGCGAGCAGTTCCGGAATTCGGTCGCCAAGACCGATCAGGACCTGCTGGGCATGGTCGCCCAGAACAAGCCCGACGAGCTGATCGGGGCCATGGCCTGGCAGGGCAACCCCACCCGCTGGTGCTCGGTGGGCAACATGGTGGCGGCGATCCAGATCACCCAGCCCGACGAGATCGCGCTGCTCAACTACGCCGGCGCGATGGACCCGCAGGGAATGGGCCTGGTGACCCACGCGTCGATGGTGATGAGGTAAACCGGTGTCCGGCGGCCCGCTCGGGCTGATGCACTACCTCGGGTTCGCCGGCGCGCTCGCCCTCCTCGTGTGGGGCCTCGTTGTGCTCTGGGCCGCCCGGCACCGGGCGCACGATGAGCGAGCGTCGATCCCCGTCCTCGGCACTGTCGGGAATCCCACCTGCCTGACCCTCGGCATCTGTCTGTTGGTCTGCAGCTACCACGCCGCGGCGTACTCGCTGGCCCCAGTGGTCTCGCTGGTGGCGGTCCCCGCGGATCGCTGGTGGCTGGTCCTGCTGGCGTGCGCGGTCGCGATCGGGGGCTCGTTGCTGGCCGATTATCTGGAATCGCGCGAGTCGGAGACCCCGTGAGATTTACCCAGACCGCCACCGCGGGGCCCGCAGCTGCGGATCGGGGGGCCGTCTGTCACGGCGGTGTAACGGGGGCTCGCGCGGGGCTTCCGCGGAGGCAACAGTGCCGATAGGTTGCTCGTAGATCAGGTTGGACCCGGGCACAGGCCTCGGGTCGCGCGGCCGGAGCGGTGTGAGTACCATGCCGCTCGTTTGAGCCGGGCTCTCTATGGATGCATGGGGATCTCGGCTCTCAAAGGCGGCCGCGGAACGACGGAAGAATGATTGACAGTGAGGTGAGCCATGGCGTCATCGAACGCGTGTTGGGGCATCGAGATCGGGGCGGGAGCGGTCAAGGCGGTCAAGGTCGTCTCTGACGGCGACAGCCTCAAGGTCGTGGACTTTGCGCTGATCCCGCACGCCCGGGTGCTCTCGACCCCGGACATCGACCCGGACGACGCCAAGCGCGTGGCCCTCGGTCGTCTTGTCAGCGAGCACGATCTGAGCAAGGCGCTCGTCGCGGTCAGTGTCCCCGGGCACTCGGCGTTTGCACGGTTCGCCAAGCTCCCGCCGGTCGAGCCCAAGAAGGTGCCCGACATCGTCAAGTTCGAGGCGGTCCAGCAGATCCCCTTCCCGCTCGAAGAGGTCGAGTGGGACTACCAGACATTCGTCAGCCCCGACTCGCCCGATGTCGAGGTCGGCATCTTCGCGATCACCAAGCAGCGCGTCGCGGCCGAGCTGACCGTCCTCAAGGATGTCAACATCACGCCCGACGTGATCACGCTCTCCCCGGTCGCCGTCTACAACGCGATGGCCAACGACCTCTCGATGACCGAGAGCTCGCCCGGCACGATCCTGCTGGACATCGGCACCACCTCGACCGACCTGGTCATCGCCCACTCCGGACGCGTCTGGGTGCGGACCTTCCCCATCGGCGGGCACGAGTTCACCAACGCGTTGGTCGAGCAGTTCAAGCTCAGCTACCCCAAGGCCGAGAAGCTCAAGCGCGAGGCCGAGCAGAGCAAGCACGCCCGCCACGTCTTCCAGGCCCTCCGCCCGGTCTTCAGCGATCTGGTCCAGGACGTCCAGCGGTCGATCGGCTACTACCAGTCGATGCACCCGGACGCCAAGCTCGAGCGCCTCATCGGCATGGGCTCGACTTTCGAGCTGCCCGGCCTCCGCAAGTACCTCAAGCAGCAGCTGGGGCTCAACGTCTACCGGCTGGAGAACTTCAAGAAGCTCACGGTCGAGGGGCCGCGGGCCGCGGAGTTCACCGCCAAGTCGCTCAACTTCGCCACCGCCTACGGCCTGGCGCTGCAGGGCCTCGGCGAGAGCGCGCTCAACGCCAACCTGATGCCCGTCGCGGTGACCAAGGAAGCGATGTGGGCCGCCAAGGGCAAGTGGTTCGCCGCCGCCGCGGGCCTGGCGCTCGTCGCCACCGGCTCGATGTTCATCCGCCCCTTCCTTGACCAGCAGGCGACGACCACCGTCGAGCCCAAGGCTATCCAGGAGGCCTCGCGAAAGGCCGACGAGAACACGCGCCTCGCCCGTGACGCCGGCGTCACCGAGGACGTCTCGCAGGGCGCCAAGATCGCCGGGCTCATCGCGCTCTACCAGGACCGCGACACCCATCTGCGGCTGCTGGGCGATGTCAACGAGCTGCTCTCCTCCGCGGCCCGCGCCGGCAACGGCAACGGCTTCAAGCTCCACGCCATGCACACCGACTATCTCTACGGCGACGTGCCGATCCCGATCCCCGGGACGCAGACCCGCCGGCAGCGCGGTGGCTCGTCCGCCAGCGAGATGGACAGCGAGTTCGCGCTCATCCCCTCGCAGATGGGCTCACGCAACAACGAGCGTGCCATGCGCGAGGGTGGCGGGAGTTCGGGCTCCATGGACGAGGCCGAGGCCACCGGCGATACAGGCCCGCGCATCGCGGTCTCGCTCGAGCTCTCCACGACACGCAAGGACTACCCGGTCTTCGTTGAGGAGGCGGTCGAGCGTTGGCTCCGGCAGAACGCCGTCCGCGACGGCGTGCCGTACTACCTCAAGCTGACCAACGACGACGGCGGGCTCGACTGGGAGAAGACCGACGAGATCGTCCACGAGGCGGCCGCGACGCTCGACCCCCGGGGCCGGCCCATCGGGCAGAACGCCGACCGCGGCGGGCGGCCCGGTGTGATCGGCCGCAGCGCCCCCGGCAACCGGCGTTCGCCGGGCCGCGAGGGCGAGTTCGGTGAGAACCCCGAGGGCGTGGTGCCTGGGCTCAGTAATCCACGGCTCTCCACCGGCGGCGGCCAGCCGCTGGCCGCGAACGCGGCGCAGGCGCTTTCGCAACTCGAACAGCTCGCGCCGCTGGCGCCGGAAGACGGCGAGCAGCACGCACCGGGCACGGTTGAGACGTTCCTCCGGGTGACGTTCGTGGCGGTGCTCGGCGAAATGCCGGCCGAAGGGGAGGGAGACCAGTAATGAAGGGCATTCTCGGTTGGATCAAATCGCACCTGATCATGGTGGTCTCGACGGTCGTGATCGTCGTGTCCATCCCGCTCGGCTGGATGTTCAGCTCGAAGTGGAACGCGGACATCCGCGCCAAGCAGGAACAGCGCGTCAGCCAGGCGTACAACAAGGTCAAGAACGCGAAGGTGACCTATGTCATTCCGTCGCTCCTGCCCGGTGAACAGGCGGTGTCCGAGACCCGGGCGCCCAACCGCTACGTCACCGAGTTCTACGCCGAGCAGCGCAAGGAGCGCGAGGCCCAGGCGGCCGAGGTCGTCACGACCGTGATCGCCTTCAACAAGAACGGCCACACGCTGCTCGCGCCCGAGTTGCTCCCCGTGCCCAGCAACCGGCAGCAGGAGACCCGGCTCAAGTACGAGTTCCTCGACCGGATGGCCGGCGACCCGGTGACCGGCGCGACCACCATCTACAGAGACCTGCTCCGCTCGATCGGCGCCGGCGAAGCCCCGGACCCGGTCAAGCTCGCCACCACCATCCAGGACCTGCAGACCCGCGAGATGGAACGCATGATCGCCGAATCCGGCGCCGGCTCGATCTCGCCGGAAGAGCAGGAGCAGCTCCGCAAGCTGCTCGCCGACCGCCGCCTCGCCGAAGCCCAGCGGCGGGCGCGCGACGTCTCGGTCTTCATGACCATGGCCGCGTTCGACCCGCAGGCCTTCGGCCCCACCTCGGCGCAGATCCCGCCGGTAGACCAGCGGGCCCGCCCCGCGACGGTCGCCCCGTCGCTGGCCGAGGCGTTCAGTTGGAACTTCGACTACTGGGTCGTCAGCGATTTGCTGCGGGCCATCGACAAGGCCAACACCGACGCCGGCGGCACCCGCGCCAACGTCGAGAACGCGCTGGTCAAGCGCGTCGAGCGGATCGGCGTCGAGGCCCTGCCCCTGACCACAGAGGAGGCCGCGCAGGAGTTTGACTCGTTCGGCCAGGCGATCGAGACCGAGACCTTCGAGGCCTCGAGCGAGGGCACCGACCCCTCGGTCAGCGTCACCGGCCGCAAGTCCAACGCCGAGTACGACGTGATCAAGGCACGCATGACCCTCGTGGTGGACGCCGAGCGCCTGCCCCGTCTGTTCAAGGCGTTCTCCGAGACCAACCTGATCACCGTCCTCGACATGGACGTGCGTGAGGTCGACCTCTGGGCCGATCTGCGTCAGGGCTATTACTACGGCAAGGCACCGGTGGTGCGTGTCGACCTGGAGCTGGAGACCGTCTGGCACCGGGATTGGACCGTGCCGATGATGCCGCAGAGCGTCAAGAGCGCGCTGGGTGTGGTCGAGAGCGAGACGTCCGACGGCGGCGAGGGCTGACAGATCCCCTGCCGGCGCGGGGCGGCCCCCGCGACCGGTCGAAGAGCCGCGCAGAAGCGCGGGAGTGAACGCAATGAAAAAGAACAAGATCAATCCCCTGGAAGCCCACTTCGAGAAGCTGATTCTCGTGGCGGTCTCGGCGGTCCTCCTGGCCGTGGTGGCGATGCAGTTTCTCACCCAGCCCAACGCGGTGAAGGTCGGGACCAACCCGACCCCGCTCGCCCCCGACCGCGTGTTCGACCCGATCGAACGCGACGCCGAGGCGCTGCTGGCCCAGATGCAGAACAGCAGCCCCACCCTCCCCGAGGTGCCCGACCAGAACGTCGCGGTCCAATTCGCCGAGGTCTCCAACCTCGCCGTCGCCGACTCGATCCGGCTCACCGTCATCGGTGAGGGCGTCAGCCTCGAGGCCGCCGAGATCGGCCCCTCCGGCGCCGACGCCGTGACCACCTACGTCATGCCGGCCCTGCCCGTGCCCGCCACGCTCGCAGCCGCGACGCACCGGGCCACCATCGACCCCTACACCGCCGTCACCAACACCGCCCTCCGGGCCTACCTCCCCAAGGAGCAGCCCTTCGACACCGTCGCGGTCAGCGTCGAAGGCACCATCAGCGGCGAGACGCTCCTGGCCAGCCTCGAGCAGGACCCCGACGGCGACAGCGGCCCCATGAGCCAGCTCCCCCTCACCTGGTGGCGCGGCAACATGGAACTCCTCGGCGTCGAGGTCGAACGCGAGGAACTCGGCACCGGCGGCTCGTGGACCGGGTCCACGCTCATCTCCGGCGTGCCCGGACGCGACACCCTCCTCAGCGAAGCGCGGCGCGACCAGATCACCGCCGCCGAACTGGTGGACGTCGCCCGCTCGGCCCAGAGCTTCATGCGCGATATCGCCCAGCCCTCCTTCCCGCAGACCGTCGCCGGGCCCGACTGGGTCCGCCCCAGCGAGATGACCGAAGACGCCGGCCTCACCGACGAAGAACGCGACATCGCCCGCCTCAAGAGGCAGTACGACTCCCTCCTGAAGCGTCAGGACGGCATCCGCCTCCAGATGGAGAACCTCACCGGGAGCTCCGGCGGCGGTGAAGAACGCGGCGGTGGCGGCAGCGGCCGCCGGGGCGGTGGTGGTGAGGGCGGCCAGCCCAACCCGCGGCCCACGGTCGACCGCGACCAGATCCGTCGTGACAATTTCCAGAAGCAGATCGACGCCCTCGACGGTCAGCTCGCTCGCCTGGCCGACCAGCTGGCCGATCTCGGGGCCCCGATCGACGGCACCCCCGACCAGAACGCCCAGAGCAACGAGCCCGAACCGCCCCTCCCCAGCCTCCTGGAGGCCGAGGACCTGCCCGTCTGGGTCCACGATTTCAGCGCCCAGCCCGGCAAGACCTACCGCTACCGCATGCGCGTGGTGGTCAACAACCCGCTGTTCGCCAAGGAGCAGTTCCTTTCCGACGCCCAGAAGCCCGCCGCGGCCTCACCCACCACCGAGGGTGAGTGGTCCGGCTGGTCCAGCCCGATCTCGGTCGAGCGCGATCGCCACTTCTTCGTGGTCAGCGGCTCGGAGAACGACGCGCTCGGCAACGGCCCCAGGGCGGCGGTCGAGGTCTACCAGTTCTACTACGGCTACTGGCGCAAGGGCTCGACCACCCTCGAGCCGGGCGACTCGATCCGGGCCAAGGCCAAGCTGCCCGACAACCTCCTGCTCTGGGACCTGGCCAAGCTCGAAGAACTCGGCCCCAGAACGGGCACCGGCGGGCGTCCTGCCCCCGGAGCCGGCTGGCGTGAGGGCTTCGAGGGAGGCCCCGAGGGCGGCGGAGACAACCGACGTCTCCTGAATCCCGACCGCGATCCCCGCGATCCCCGCCAGCCCGCCCAGCCCCGCAACACGGCCGACGCACAGGTCGAGCTGCCCGAGGGTGCCACCAAGGCACCGGACACGCTGGAGCTGGTCCACGCGGCCATGCTGCTCGACGTGATGCCCATGCCCGGCGGGCAGGACAGCACCCGGGTTGTGCTGCGGGACGCCCAGGGACAGCTCATCGCGCGCCTCACAGATTCTGAACGGGCGAGCCAATTCTACAAACGGCTGACCAGCAACGCCCGTGAGGGCGAGACCCAGGGCCAGCCCGAACTGGAAGCGAACAACGACCGTCAAACCCCTCCTCCGTTCGATCCACGACGCCGTGAGGGCGAGATAGACCCCGGGAGAGGCCCGGGCGGCGGTTGACCCGTTGCTGACAAAAGTGCCAAAGTCGCGCTGAAACAGTGGGACGGGCACTTGACGATTGAAGGGATCGCGCTAGTATCCCGCCGCTTCGATACGAGGCGTTCGGACGGCTGCGGAGCCGACCGGGAGGGTTTGAGGCCGGTTGATCCGGCGGACGACCCCAGTTCTTTGACAACCGGGCAGTGACAGTAGAGTTCTGGTCGCCATTGTTCCGGTGGCCAGAACGGTAGACGAACAAGTTGCGTCTGAGTGTTATATAGGAAGGTTGTCGCTTACGGCAGCCCTCGTCGCGGTGAGATCATCCGGAAGGCCGGGTGGAGGATCTTCGGCGTCGGGTTGGCGTGATCAAGCGACTAAGGGCACATGGCGGATGTCTTGGCGTCGAGAGGCGATGAAGGACGTGGGAACCTGCGAAAAGTCTGAGGGAGCCGGTAACCAGGCTGTGATCTCAGAATGTCCGAATGGGGAAACCCGGCCCGTATGGGTCATCGTGCACTGAATGCATAGGTGTACGAAGCGAACGTGGGGAACTGAAACATCTAAGTACCCACAGGAAAGGAAAGCAACAGCGACTCCGTGAGTAGCGGCGAGCGAAAGCGGATGCGACAATGGATGAGTGAAGCGCTTGAATGGCGCGCCGGAGAAGGTGAAAGCCCTGTAGCCGGAAGTTGTCGTAAGCCCTCGAGTAGGTTCGGTCTCGTGAAACCCGGACTGAAATTGGGGGGTCCACCCTCCAAGGCTAAGTACTCCTCGACGACCGATAGTGAATCAGTAAGGTGACTGAATGATGACAAGACCCCCGATGAGGGGTGTGAAAGAGAACCTGAAACCATGTGCCTACAAGCTGTCGGAGCTCTTCGGAGTGACGGCGTGCTTTTTGCATAATGAGCCCGCGAGTTAGTCTCTGTGGCGAGCCTAAGGCCTACCGGGCCGGAGGCGGAGCGAAAGCGAGTCTGAATAGGGCGCGTAGTCGCAGGGGCTAGACGCGAAACCCGTGTGATCTACCCATGGCCAGGTTGAAGGAGGGGTAAGACCCTCTGGAGGACCGAACCCGTTAACGTTGAAAAGTTATGGGATGAGCTGTGGGGAGGAGTCAAAGTCTAATCAAACCGGGAGATAGCTCGTTCTCTCCGAAATAACTTTAGGGTTAGCCTCAAGAAGCAACCGTTGGGGGTAGAGCTACTGGATCGGAGGTGGGCCCTACCCGGGTACCCCTTCGAACCAAACTCCGAATACCAACGGCCAAGTCTTGGGAGATAGACGGCGAGTGACAATATCCGTCGTCAAAAGGAGAATAATCCAGACCGCCAGCTAAGGTCCCCAATCTTTGCTTAGTTCATAAGGAAGTCAGATTGCTATGACAGCCAGGATGTTGGCTTAGAAGCAGCCACCATTTAAAGAGTGCGTAATAGCTCACTGGTCGAGGAGTCTGGCGCCGATAATGATCGGGAATAAGCATTGAACCGAAGCTGCGGACTTCGTAAGAAGTGGTAGGAGAGCGTTGCTGTCGGCGGTGAAGCGGTCCGGGAACGGTCCGTGGAGCGGCAGCAAGTGCATATGCGGGCTTGAGTAACGATCAAGAAGGTGAGAATCCTTCTCGCCGAATACCCAAGGTTTCCTGGGCAAGGTAAATCCGCCCAGGGTTAGTCGGGACCTAAGGTGAGGCCGAAAGGCGTAGTCGATGGACAGACGGTTAATATTCCGTCACCCTCGTGGCGATCAAAGCACAGTGCGGATTTCTTAGTCTGACGGGGCGACCAGTTGTGCCCAGGCCCTCGTGGCCGATGTCAGCGGCGGAAGTCCCTAGAAAAGCTGTGTGGGCAAAGCGAGGCCCGTACCAAAACTGACACAGGTGGGTGTGGTGAATAACCTCAGGCGCTCGAGATAACGGTCGTGAAGGAACTAGGCAAATTAACCCCGTACGTTCGCAATAAGGGGGCCCTTCGGGGCGCAGAGAAAAGGCTCTGGGAACTGTTTATCAAAAACACAGCACTGTGCTAACTCGCAAGAGGATGTATACAGTGTGACGCTTGCCCAATGCCGGAATGTCACGGAACCGGGTCAGCTTCGGCGAAGCTCGGAACCCAAGCACCGGTCAATGGCGGCCGTAACTATGACGGTCCTAAGGTAGCGAAGTTCCTTGTCGGGTAAGTTCCGACGCGCATGAATAGCGTAATCACTGGAGCACTGTCTCCACGACCGACTCGGTGAAATAGTAGTGGCGGTGAAGATGCCGCCTCCCCGCAGCAAGACGGAAAGACCCCGTGAACCTTCACTATAGGCTTTCATTGGTCACGAGCATGTTCTGCGTAGGATAGGTGGGAGGCTTTGAAGCCCGGGCTTTGGCTCGGGTGGAGCCGTTGGTGAAATACCACCCTGATCACGTTTGTGTCCTAACCCCGACTCCCGTGAATCCGGGCGGGGGACAGTGAGTGCTGGTTAGTTTGACTGGGGCGGTCTCCTCCCAAAGAGTAACGGAGGAGTACAAAGGTCGGCTCAGCGCGGATGGAAACCGCGTGTTAGAGTGTAAGAGCACAAGCCGGCTTTACTGCGAGTCTGACAGGACGAGCAGTTACGAAAGTAGGTTCTAGTGATCCTGCGATCCCGTGTGGAAGGGTCGTAGCTCAACGGATAAAAGGTACTCCGGGGATAACAGGCTTATCGCACCCGAGCGTCCATAGCGGCGGTGCGGTTTGGCACCTCGATGTCGGCTCATCGCATCCTGGGGCTGAAGGCGGTCCCAAGGGTTGGGCTGTTCGCCCATTAAAGCGGTACGCGAGCTGGGTTCAGACCGGCGCGAGCCAGGTCGGTCCCTATCTGCTGTGGGCGTTCCAAGCTTGAGAGGAGTCAACTCTAGTACGAGAGGACTGAGTTGGACCAACCCCTGGTGATCCTGTTGGACTGCTAAGTCCACCGCAGGGTAGCTACGTTGGGCAGGGATAACCGCTGAAAGCATCTAAGCGGGAAGCCCCCCTCGAGATGAGGCTTGGTAGCGCAAGCGAAAGACCCCTGGAAGACTACCAGGTTGATAGGCCGCGCGTGTAAGGGTCGAGAGGCCCTCAGCGGAGCGGTACTAACGGTCGAACGCTTGATCACGTCAACCGGACGCCGCGGCTCACGCCGCGGTGACACCAGACGCAACTTGTCTCGTGCAGTCAGCAACGACCGCACGAGGGAGTTCAAGAGAGAGATACTGTCACTGCCCTTCACCGACAGCTGAGGAAACTCGGCTGTTCGGCTTTCGGTGGCCATAGAGTAGGGGTCACACCTGTTCCCATACCGAACACAGTAGTTAAGCCCTGCTCGCCGATGATACTGCTTTGCGGGAAAGTAGGTTGTCGCCGTACTTCGGGCTCGATTGGGTAACTCCCAGTCGAGCCCGCTTTCATTTTTGATCCGGCATCAGTCCTCATGCCCGGCCCCGTGTTCGGCCCCGCGATCCACCGCACCACCCCGGCCGGTCCGCACTCCCCACACCCCGCCCGCTCTATGCTCGTGCACGCATGGACGACACCCTCCAGACACCACCCACCGAACCCGCCCGCACCATCACCGGCGCCCCCATCCAGGACCTCCACCCCGCCTGGATCAAGGCCGAGCGCATCAGCTGGTGGATCTTCGACGCCTTCGTCCTCATCCCCACCGTGGTCATCGCCGCAGTCGCCTCCTACCGCAGCGGCAGCGCCCCGCTCGGCGCGCCTCGCTCTTCGGGGCGTGGTCCCTCCTGACCGCCGCCATGTTCTGGGGGACACTGGCCTACCCCAAGGCCGCGTACCGCCACGCCGGCATCGCCCTCGGCGATCTCGGCCTCGAGTACCGCCGCGGCGTCTGGTGGCGCAAGACCACCATCATCCCCCGCTCCCGCGTCCAGCACACCGACGTCTCCCAAGGCCCCGTCATGCGCCGGTTCGGCCTCGGCAAGCTGGTCATCCACACCGCCGGGACCCGCAACGCCGTCGTCGAGATCCCTGGCCTCGCCCTCGATGAGGCCCAACGCATCCGCGACCGTCTCCTCGACCGCGTTCACCCCCCGCGCGAAGGCGACCAGCCCGCCGAAACACCCCCCGCGCCGCCCGACGCCCCGGAGGCCGACGGTGTCTGACACCCGCCGCCTCCATCCCACCTCCCCCGCGTTCAACATCGTCCGCCACGCACGCTCGCTGTTGGCACCCGGCATCGCCGTGCTCTTCGTCGGCGGCGAGTCGTGGCAGCTCTGGCTGATGCTCCTCTTCGTCCCCAGCGCGATCTTCGAGATCGTCCGCTTCTTCACCTTCCGCTACACCCTCAGCGACGACCAGATCGTCACCTCCATGGCGTTCATCGGCCGCACCGAACGCTCCGTCCGCTACGGCCGCATCCAGAACGTCGAGTCCGTCCAGAGCGTCTTCCACCGCCTCTTCGGCGTCACCGAGGTCTGTGTCGAGACCGGCGCCGGCGGCAAGCCCGAGGTCGTCCTCCGCGTTGTCCCCGTCGGCGAGGTCGAGCGGATCCGCGAACGTGTCTTCGCCGGAAGCCCCGCCCGAACCCCCGGCCCCGGCGAGCAGGCAGACACCGACTCTCCCGCCGCCGAGGCACCAAGCGTCGAGCTCCTCCGCCTCCGCGGCCTCGACTTCGTCCGCCTCGGCATGATCACCATGCGCGGCCTCGTCCTCGTCGCCATCGTCTTGGGCCTCGCCTGGGAGTTCAAGCTCTTCGACAAGCTCGCCGTCGCCCGCGACTGGGTGCTCCACCAGCTCCGCGCCACCTCCGACCTCAGTGTCGGCCTCACCGCCGGCGCCGTCGTCCTGCTCATCGCCTCCGCCCTCATCGGCGGCTCGGTGCTCTGGGCGTTGCTCCGGTTCGGCGGGTTCCGCCTCACCCGCCGTGGCGACGACTTCCGCATCGAGTCCGGCCTGCTCACCCGCATCGGCGCGACCGTGCCCCGCCGCCGCATCCAGCTCGTCCGCCTCACCGAGTCGTTCCAGCACCGCCGCTTCGAGCGGGCCGCGATCAGCGTCGAGACCGCCGGCGGCGTAGACCCCGAGTCCGGCAACGAATCATCCTTCGGCCGCCAATGGTTCGCCCCGCTGGTCGAGCTCGACCGGATCCCCGTTATCGCCAAGGAGATCCGCCCCTCCCTCTCACTCGACGCCGAGCCCTGGCACCGGCTCTCGCCCCGTGCCAAGCGCCGCATGCTCCGCAAGAGCCTGCTGATCGTCGGCCCCGTGACCATCGCCATCGCCGCGGCCGTGTTCTTCGTCGGCGGATGGTGGCTGGCGGGTCTGGTCGTCGCCGGCGGCGTCGCGTCCGCCCTCTTCGATCGCCGCGCGCGCTCCATGATCCGCTACCAGCGGTCCCCGGACTGGATCGGCTGCCGCACCGGCGTCCTCACGCGCCAGACCTCCGTCGCCTTCCTCGACCGCGTCCAGGTCGTCGACATCACCGAGTCCCCGTTCGACCGCCGGGCCCGCATGGCCACCCTCCGCATCGACACCGCCGGGGGCGGCCCCATGGGGCCCAAAGTCGATCTGCCGATGCTCGACGCCGCCCAGGCCGCCGAGCACGCCCTGGCCGTCGCCACCGCCGCCGAGCGGGGCGGCTTCGTCTGGTGAACCCCCAGCCCCGCCACCGAGCCCCCCGCCGCTGAACCGCAAGCCTCGCCGCGACGTTACGATCTACATAGCCCACCACCAAGCACGGAGGAGCAAAGCCATGGCACAGTCCCAAACCCAGACCGTTGGCCTCTACGACCACGAGGCAGACGCCCTGCTCGGCTCCGAGCAGTTCGCCGACCGGGTCTCCCTCCTGCCCGGCGAACGCGGCGCCATCGAGCCCGGCCGCCGCGTCCGCATCATGTGGGGCCAGGACATGCTCCTCGACGCCCTCGACGGCAAATACCGCACCATCGTCTGCGGCATCAACGAAGAGGACAACACCCACGGCATCATCGCCCAACTCGTCAACCGCATCACCACCAGCCAGTGGAGCGTCAACAGCGTCACCTCGTACGCCAAGATGTTCCACGAGTCGGTTGCCGTCCACGCCGCACACGACCGCGAGCCCTACGTCCTCAAGTACGACCTCGACAGCGTCCTCATCCTCGCGCTGCTCCGGCCCAAGGGCAAACCCACTTTCTCGCTCGACGACCTCGGCCGCGGCTTCCGCACCATCGCCAAGATGCTCCAGGGCCGCCCCGACCGCAAACCCGTCGCCGCCGTCTCCTTCCTCGGTGCCCGCTCCAACCGTCTGACCGACGCCGACGGCAACGAGCCCAGCTTCGAGAGCGTCCTCCGCACCATCTACGACGCCGGCTACCGCGGCGACATCTACCCCTCCCCCGGCATGTGGGGCTTCAGCCACGTCGGCGTCTTCCCGAGCTACCCCTTCCCCGAGGGGCTCGCACGCATGCGCGAGGGAAGCTCCTGAGCGAGACCCCGATGGACACCCACGCGATGATCGAACGGATGGACCGGTTTGCGCGCGCACTGCCCGCCCTCGTCCGCGGCACCGGCCGCGACGAAGCGCTCTACCGACCCAACGACACCACGTGGTCCATCCTCGAAATCGTCTGCCACCTCGCAGACGAAGAGACCGACGACTTCCGCCCCCGGCTCCAACGCACACTCGCCGACCCGCAGCCGGAGTGGGACCCCATCGACCCCGAGGCCGCGGCCATCACCCGCCGATACCGCGACGCCGACCTCGCCGAAACAATCGCCAGATTCGTCGCCGAACGCCAACGCTCGCTCACCTGGCTCCGCACCCTCCACAACGCCGACTGGCACCGCACCTACAACCACCCCCGCATGGGCAAGGTCCCCGCCGGCGACCTCCTCGCCGCCTGGTCCGCCCACGACGCCCTCCACCTCCGCCAGATCGCCAAACGCCAGTTCGAGCTCGCCGCCGTCAACGCACCCGGATTCGACACCGCCTACGCCGGGAAGTGGGGGGCGTAAGCACTCTGTACGCACCCGCCCGGGTGTCTCGGCGATGTAACAAGCCAACGGAAGACAGGAACCCGCCCCCCGGCCCGACGGTATCCCCTTGAGACACGAGGAGGTACCCATGCCCCGCAACGTCACCCTCGACATCCTCGACGACATCCGCGTCGCCAGCCCCTGCTCGATGGACTGGGACCAGATGACCGGCGACGAACGCACACGCCACTGCGAGCAGTGCGGCCTGCACGTCCACAACCTCGACGCCATGACCCGCGACGAAGCGCTCGCGCTCGCACACGATGCCTCGCAGGGCGGACGGGTCTGCGTCCGCTTCTACAGACGCGCTGACGGCAAGGTGCTGACAAGAGACTGCCCGGTAGGCCTCGCCGCTGTGCGCGCAAAGGCGAGACACGCCTACAGCCGCGTCGCCGCGCTCCTGGCGCTCCTGCTCTCCGGCGCGTGGCTCGTTGCCAAGGGGGACGCCAACGCCGAAGCCCTTTCCGACGCCCAGCCCTTCTCCTCTCTGCGTGCGTGGCTGCGGCCCGCGCCGCCGCAGCGGATGATGATCATGGGGGATATCTGTTTGCCGACACCTCCGCAGCCACTCGGAGGCACCGGCGGCTTGGGACTCGATGCTGAACGCGAACCCGCGCCGGACGCGCGAGAGTTCTCCCCGTGGCCCCGCCAAGACACGGAGCACTGACCCGTGTCCTGGTTCACCGCCGGCTATGGCCTGGTCTTCCTCGGACTCGGCGCAGCGTCCGTCATCGGTGAGTCCGCCGCGCGGCGCGAGCAGTTCTTCCGCGATGGCAACGTGCCCTATGCCGCGGTCATCCTCGCGCTCACCGTCGTGCCGATCGTCTCCGCCTGGCTCACAATGGACGTCCTCCACCGGCTCCGCCCCCGCCGGTGGTTCCGGCACGGCGTCCAGCGGCGCGCAAGGCTGCTGCTGCTCGGCCTCGCCACGGGCTGCGTCGGCGCACTGGGTATCACCACCGGCCTCGTCCTCCTCGAATCGCTCGTGCCGACATCCGTGCTCACCGCCGGCACCACCGCCATCGTCTGCACCGCCGCGTTCCCGCTCATCCCCAGGCTGCGCCAGGGCCACTGCGCACATTGCGGCTACGACCTCCGCGGCGGCCTCGCCGAAGGACGCTGCCCGGAATGCGGCGCGTGGGCCAACGACGCCCCGGCCGAATCACTCACGGTGGGAGCAGAAACAGCACCACAAGCACCAGGACGCCCACGCACCAAAGACTCAGCAACGGCACTCTCCGGAGAAACCTCGCCCAGTTCAGCACCGCCACCGCAATGAGCCCGCCCGCGGCCGCAAGCGACACCGCCGTGCGAACCCGCTCAGCATCACTCCAGAATCCATGGCGGTGCACAAACGAGAGAACCGTGTACGAATACAGGGCAGCAAAGAACGCCGGCACCGTAGAGAGCGCCGCGACCGGTGCCGACTGCGCAGCCCGCTCCCTCCTGCGCCGCAGCACCGCAGCATCCCCCCGAGTGAGCCCACACTCCGGACACCGCTCCCCATCCAACCCCACCGTGTCATAACGACACCGCGGGCACGGGTGTCTCCATCCCGTGCCCGCGGCAGTGCGTTCTTCTGCATCAGCGTCCATCGTCCGCCGTCGATACGGGTCAATCCTCCGGCACGTTCGCGCTCGTCACGATCTCCCGGAACTTGCCACGCAGCGCGTTGGTGATCGGCCCCTCGCCGTCCGTGATCGTGTGCGTCGCGGTCACGTTCCCCTTGCCGTCGTGCTCAAGCACCTCGCGCACCGCGATCATCTCCGCCGCCGAGCCGGTCAGGAACACCTCGTCGGCCTCGTACAGCTCCTCGATCGTGAACTCGCGCTCGGTGCAGGTGTACCCCATCGCCGGGCACAGCTTGTCCTTCACGAACCGCCGCGTGATGCCCTCCAGCAGCCCGACCGAGGTCGGAGGCGTGATGAGCTTCCCGTCCTTGACCAGGAAGACGTTGTCTCCCGAGCCCTCCGTCACCTTGCCCTCGGTGTTCAGCATGATCACCTCGAGCAGCTGGTCGCTCGGCTTGGTGATGCCCAGGCTCCGGTTCAGGTGGATCGCCTCCACCTTCGCCATGATGTTGTTCAGGTAGTTCAGGCTCTTGATCCGCGGGTCCAGGCACGCGACCGGCGTCTTCGGCCGGTGCGCCAGCACCACACGCATCCCCTGCTCGTACATCTCAGGCTGGAACAGCTGGATCTGGTCGGCGATGCAGATGATCCCCGCCTCCGGGCAGTGGTACGGGTTCAGCCCCAGCGAGCCCTCACCACGAGTCACCACCAGACGGATATACCCGTCCACGATCTCGTTGGCCGTGATGCACCGACGCATGATGTCCATCATCTCGTCGCGCCCGATCGGGATCGTCAGGAAGAGCCGGTCCGCACAGCCGTACAGCCGGTCCATGTGCTGCGCCGCCTTGAAGATCTTGCCCTTGTAGACCCGGATCCCCTCGAAGATCCCGTCCCCGTACAGCAGCCCGTGGTCGAACACGCTGACCATCGCCTCGTGCTTGGGCACCATGCGCCCGTTGACATAGATCAGCGGCTTGTCCGCCGCGCCCGTCGAGTTGGAAGCGGGCTGGGTCGAGGTCTGGGTCATTGAAGAGGCCCTCCGTGAGCTCTGGGTGTCAGTCGATTCGGGAGCAGCGAGCCGAAACTCGCCGCTCGTACCGCCATGGTACTCGCGCGGTTCGGCCCACATCGGAACATGCAGACGCAGTGTTTAGTATACGGTCGGGTAATGATCAGGCCGTGCTAGGCCCGAAGCTCGGCGCGAAGCCGATTTTTCGCGGCCTCAACAAGGGATTCCACCTGAGGATCGACCTCCTCGTGCCGCAGCGTCCGCTCCGGCGAGCGGAACCGCAGCCGCATCGTCACGCTCTTCTTGCCCTGCCCCGTCTGCTTGCCCCGGTACGTCCCCACAAACGAGGTCCGCTCCAAAAGCGCCGGCGCCGTCTCCCGGATCAACTCCTCAAACCGCGCCCACGCCACGTCCTCGGCCACCACAAACGAGAGGTCCCGCTCGATCGAGGGGAACGCCGGCAGCGCGTGCGTCACCGCCCGCGGCGGGTACATCCCCACCAGCGCGTCCAGACTCAGCTCCGCCGCGATCACCGGCACCTCAAGCCCGTACGCCTTCTGCATCGCCCCGGTCATGAACCCGAACGTCCCGATCCGCTGCCCCGCCACCAGCACCTCCGCCGACGCCTCCGCGTCAAACGCCGCCTGGCAAGGCTTGCCCGGCACGATCTCCACCCGAGCCTCGCTCCCCGCCAGCGCGCCCGCACCACCGACTCGACCGCCCCGCGCATCAGCCGCACACCACGCTGCCGGTCGTCCGCCGACCGCTTCCGACCCTCGCCCGGCACGTCCATCAGCAGCGCAAGGTTGCGGTTCTCGATCCCCTGCCGCCCCTCCTTGTCCAACTCGGCAAACACCGAAGAGATCTCCCACAGCCGCACGCCACCCGCCTGCTCGACCTGCCCGTGCTGGTTCGTCCGCCGGCACGCCAGCAAACTCGGCAGCACGCTCGGCCGCAGATAGGGCTCCTGGCTCCGCCGCGCATCATCAACCTTCAGCAGCCGCATCTCCGGCGGCAGGAAAGGCTCCGCCGCCTCGCGCCCCACAAACGTGAACGTCACCGTCTCGTAGAACCCCAACCCGCCGAGCACCGTGCCGATCGCCCGCACCGCGCCCTCGCTCTCCTGCGGCGGCTTGGCCACGATCGGCATCCGGTCCAGGATCGGCACCGCGTCCAACCCCTTCACCCGCGCGACCTCCTCCACCAGATCAATCTCACGCGTCAGGTCGTGCCGGAACGCCGGGATCGTGCACCGAAGCGTCCCCGACCCGCCACGCTCCACCCCGATCTCCAGCTCCGACAGCATCGCTTCCTGTTCATCGTCGGGGATGTCCACGCCGATCACATCGCGCACCCGCTGCGGCCGCAACTCAACCACCGTCGGCGCCGCAAACTCCCGCCCGTCGGCCAGCACACCCTCGCACAACGCACCCCCGGCAAACTCCACCAGCAGCGCCGCCGCGCGCCGCGCCGCAAACTCGATCTCGCGAGCATCCACGATCCGCTCAAACCGGTGCGCCGCGTCGGTCTGGATCGCCAGCCGCCGCGCCGCCCGCCGGATCGTCACCGGGTCCCACGTCGCCATCTCCAGCACCACGTCGGTCGTCTGGTTGCCCACCTCGCTGTCCGCACCGCCGATCACCCCCGCCAGCGACTGCGCCCGCTCGGCGTCCGCCACCACCAGCTCATCGGCCCGCAGCACACGGTCCTTCTCATCCAGCGTCCGCAGCTTCTCACCCTTCCGGGCATACCGGATCACCAGCGACCCCCCCGCCAGCTTCGCCAGATCGAACACATGGCACGGGTGCCCAAGCTCGAACGTGATGAAGTTCGTCAGGTCCACCACGTTGTTGATCGACCGCTGCCCGACCGCCTCGAGCGCCTCCACAAGCCACTCAGGGCTCGGGCCCACCTTCACGCCCCGCACCACCTGCGCCGTAAAAGCGGGCACACCTCCGGCGTCTCGTTCCGGAGTGTCAGCACCTCCGCCGCCGCCCCGCCCGTCCGGGCCGGCTCGGTCCACGCCGGCTTCACCAGCGTCCGGTCCGTCCCCGCAGCCACCTCCCGCGCCAGCCCCAGATGACTCAGACAGTCACCCCGGTTCGAGGTCACCTCCACGTCGAGCATGGTGTCGCCCGACGGCAGGGCCGTTTCCTCCTCGATGGGAAACCCCGCCGCGGTCAGCACGGCGTCGGCCTCGGCAGCCGTCACGTTGCCGGGGGAGAGATAGCGATTCAACCAGCGGATGGAGCAGTTCATGGGAGCAGAGGATAGGGTCCGCGTCCGGATCGGACGGTCCCGGAGTAGACTCTCCCTCCGGGCCGAGATCCGCCCCCCCGATCCCCGATCCGGCCCCGACAGTTCAGCCCGCCCGACGGAGACCGATCCTTGCCCCGCCCCTTCCCGACCAACCCGCCGCGCCGCCGCTCTCTCATACCGGCCGCCCTCGCCGCCCTCCTGCTGTGCCTCCCCGGCTGCTCCTCCACCCCCCGCCCCCTCCCCGAGCCCGAGCCGGTCGTCCTGCCCGACACCGCCCCCGAAGACTTCGCCCTCAGCATCACCGTCGTCGGCCCCTCCTCCGCCGAGACCGACATCGACGACCGCCCCCGCGCCGAGCGCCCCGCCCGCTACCTCGTCGAGCCCGACGGCCTGCTCCGCGCCGCCATCGGCCCCGGCGCCACCCCCCCGCGTCTACCCCCGCCAGACCCGCCAACTCACCGAGGCCCAGATCCAACGCCTCTGGAGGCTCGTCGGCGAGACCGGCCTCCTCGAGCCCACCACCCTCACCAGCATCGACAACACCGAGATCTTCTTCCCCCAGCGCTCCCGCCCGACCGCACTGGTCTACATCCGCCAGCAGGGCACCGGCTCCCACTTCGCCGTCCGGCTGCCCGTCGGCGACGCCGAGAGCGCGATGGTCGCGCAACTGGTCGACCAACTCGCCGACATGGCGTGGGTGCCCGAGTAGGCGCCGACTCGGGGCTCGATATCGACTTGGTGATCCGGCTCGCCCCCATTACACTGCGTTGCGCCCCCCGGGCAGCCAGTTTCAGGGGACCCATGCACTCACGGAGGCTCGATATGAGCACCGATCGGATGCTCGCTGTCATTTGGACCATGGCCATCGTGTCCATCGGAGCCGCGGCGAGCGCGCAGACTATCGACTTCGAGCAGTTCGAGAACCGCGACAACATCTTCGGCCTCGACCTCGGCGGCGTATCGCTCCGACCGCGTTTCGGGTCCCAGGTGCACGTGTACGCCGACAACTTTGTGGGGAACGGGCATCACTCGCCGGTCAACTCAATCATCGCGTCCAACGGCGGCAGGTGGCAGCCGCTGGTCGGCGAGTTCGACGAACCGCAGGGCTTCATCCGGCTCTGGGGCGGCGACGACGGATTCGACGACGACCAGTGGGAGTTCGAGGCCTTCGACGCCCACGGCGCAAGCCTCGGGATCGTGCAATCGCCGGTCTGGAACGGCAAGCCCTACACGAGCCTGACCATCCGCGCCGACGGGATCATGTCATTCGAGGCCCGGTTCATCGGCCAAAGCGATGCGGAGATCGCCTTCGATGATCTCGAGTTCGTGCCCGAGGGTGGCTGCCGCGCCGATCTCAACGGCGACGGCAACGTCAACACGCAGGACTTCATCGAGTTTCTCAACGCCTGGGCCGGCGATCATCTCCGGGCCGACTGGAACGGCGATGGAGCTATCAATACGCAAGACTTCATCGCCTACCTCAACGAGTGGGCGGCCGGCTGCTGACCGCGCGCCAACGATGCCGACTATGGTACCGACACTCTCCATCCTCGGCATCGCCATCGTGCTCGGCAGCGGCCTGATCGCCGGCGTGTTCCTCGCGTTCTCATCGTTCATCATGCAGGCACTCCACCGCGTCCCGCCCAGCCATGGCGCCGCGGCGATGCAGCAGATCAATATCACCGTCATCAACCCCGTCTTCCTCAGCGCCTTCATGGGCACCGCAGCGCTCTCGCTCGCCGCAATCGCCCTCGCGGCATTCCGCTGGGACGTCGCGCCGGCCCGCCTACTCGCCCTCGCGGGACTGCTCTACCTCGCAGGGACCTTCCTCGTCACCATCCGCTGCAACGTCCCGCTCAACAACAGACTCGCGGCCGTCGACCCCGAGAGCCCCGAAGCCGCCGAGGTCTGGACGCAATACCTCAGTGTCTGGACCCGCTGGAACCACGTGCGCACGATCGCCGCGATCGCAGCAGCCGTCCTGGGGTGCCTGGGCCTCCTCCAGTTCTCCTAAGCCGGCCGCCCGCCCACGCGAGCGCACACCCGCGCTATCGTCGCAGGATGACCGCCTCAACAGAACCCATCCTCGGCATCGACCTCGGCACCACCAACAGCCTCGTCGCCATCTTCGACGAGCAAGGCCCGCGGACCATCGACGACCCGCAGCACCGCACGCTTCTCCCGAGCGTCGTCCGCTTCGAGACCGCACCCGACGGCACCACCCGCACCATCGTCGGCCACGACGCCGCCGACCGCGCCGTCGAGTTCCCGACCACCACCATCTCCAGCGTCAAGCGACTCATGGGCCGCGCCCTCGCCGACGCCGCGCCCGACCTGCCCTACCTCTCCTACCGCGTCGTCGAGGGCGAGCACAACACCGCCCGCGTCGCCATCCCTCTCGATGGCACCGAACGCATCGTCTCCCCCCAGGAAGTCTCCGCCATCATCCTCCGCCAGCTCGCCGCGCGCATCCGACGCCCTCGGCACCGAGGTCCGCAAGGCCGTCGTCACCGTCCCCGCCTACTTCGACGACGCCCAACGCCAGGCCACCCGCGACGCCGGCCGACTCGCCGGCCTCGAGGTCGTCCGCATCGTCAACGAGCCCACCGCCGCCGCACTCGCCTACGGCCTCGGCATCGGCGCAAAGGCCGAGCCCCGCACCGTCGCCGTCTTCGACCTCGGCGGCGGCACCTTCGACGTCTCCATCCTCCGCATCACGCCGAACCCCACGCCCGACCCCAACCAAGACCAAGCCCCCGACCAGCCCGCCTTCTTCCAGGTCCTCTCCACCGCCGGAGACACCCGCCTCGGCGGCGACGATGTGGACAACGCCCTCGTCCGCACCCTCAGCCAGCAGATGCGCGCACAACTCGGCGACGACACCCCCGCCCTCGAAGGCCTCGACCCCGCCACCCGCAAAGCCCTCTCCCAGTTCGCCCGCGCCGTCAAGCACCGGCTCAGCGAGGACACCACCGCCCCCGTCCGCATCGACATCGCCGGCCGCGGCACCTTCGAAACCACCATCACCCGCGACCAGCTCGAAGCCCTCATGCACGACTGGATCGACCGCGCCATCGACTGCTGCCGCCGCGCCGTCCGCGACGCCGGCCTCCCCTCACCCACCGAGGGCATCGACGCGGTCATCATGGTCGGTGGCTCCACCCGCATCCCGCTCGTCCAGCAGCGCGTCGGCGAACTCTTCGGCACCCAGCCCTACACCGCCCTCGACCCCGACCGCGTCGTCGCCCTCGGTGCCGCCGTCCAGGCCGGCATCATGTCCGGCGTCACAAAGGGCGCCCTGCTGCTCGACGTCATCCCCCTCAGCCTCGGCATCGAGACCGCCGGCGGTGCCGTCGCCAAGCTCATCGTCTCCAACTCCACCGTCCCCGCCCGGGCCACCGAACGCTTCACCACCAGCGTCGACGGCCAGACCTCCATCAAGATCCACGTCCTCCAGGGCGAACGCGAGATGGTCGAGCACTGCCGCTCCCTCGGCGTCTTCGACCTCCGGGGCCTCCCCCCCCATGCCCGCCGGTGTGCCGCAGCTCGAAGTCGAGTTCCTCGTGGACGCCGGCGGCGTCCTCCACGTCACCGCTCAGGAGAACCGCACCGGCAAGCGCGCCCAGCTCCAGGTCGTGCCCAACCACGGCCTCAGCCGCGACGAGGTCGAGCAGATCGAACGCGACAGCGTCACCCACGCCCGAGACGACATGCAGCAGCACCGCGTCGCCGACCTCGTCGTCAACTGCTCGCTCGACCTCAAGTGGATCGGCGACCAGCTCGCCCGCCACGGCACCGCCCTCGACCCCGACTACCGGGCCGACCTCGAACGCCAGATCGACTCCCTGCGGACCATGGTCGAAACCGCCAAGGCCGACTGGCGCGCCGCCGACGCCAACCAGATGCACCAGGCCAAAGAAGCGCTCGACAACGCCAGCCTCCGCCTCCAGGAAGTCGCCATCACCGCGTCCCTCCGCCAGGACGGCTGACCCCGGCACCCCCGCGCCCCGCCGCACGCCGCGCCCGAACCTCCCAACAAAAAAGTACCCGGCCAAACGGGGCCGGGCTCCTCAGTGAGCGATCTCAGAGTGCGTCGAGGGCGAACTTACGCAGCCTTCGGGCCGTCGTCATCAAACCATCCGCCGTTCATCAGCGCGTTCGCATCGTCGAGCCGCGCCTGGGCATGGTCCAGCGCCTCTTCAACCTGACGGATCGCCTCGGTCGAGTCGCTCAGCCGGAGCCGGAACGGCACACCCGCCTGGCGGGCACGAGGGAACGGGATGGTGTCGGTATCGAGCGGATCGGGACCACGAAAGAGTCGGAGCTTGGGCATCGGAAGGTCCTCCTTGCTCCAGATTCATCGGCCCACGGTTTCACCCGCCGTGAGCTTCGGCCCCCCATACCGCAAAGGCCCGCAAGCACAACCGCGCAACTTCCGCGCAACCCCCAAGTAACAGGCGGAATTCTACCCATAGATGTCGGTGTTTCGGACCCTCAAACGGTTCTCGGAGCCCCGCGGACCGCCCGTCCCCCAAACGACCCGCCCTCACGCCTTCGGATCCACCCGCTGCCCGATCCGGTTCTCGGTCCCCTTCAGCAGCCGCCCGATGTTGGCCCTGTGCTTCAGCAGCACCACCACCGCCAGCAACCCCGCCACCACATAAAAAGGTACCGCCCGCACGTGCCGGTCCGGCACGTCCGAGAGCGTCTCGATCGTCAGCCCCAGCCACAGCGGCAGGCTCACCGCCGCGACGCACGAGGCCAGGCTCACATACCGGCTCATCTTCGCGATCACTACCCACGCCGCGAACGCCCCCAACGCCGGCCCCGTCAGCAGCGGATACACCCCCAGCAACGCCCCGAACCCGGTCGCGACCCCCTTGCCGCCCTTGAACCCGATCCACGGGCTGTACATGTGCCCCAGAATCGCCGCCGCCACCGTTGCCAGCCACAGCCACGCATCACCCGCCGGCACCGCCGCCTTCCCGACCACCCCCGCCGCCAGACCCGCCCCGAGCGTCGGCACCAGCCCCTTGGCCATGTCGACCCCGAAGCACAGCAGCCCCGGCCCCTTGCCGAGCACCCGCCACACATTCGTCGCCCCGATGTTCCCCGACCCGTGCGCCCGGATATCCACACCCTTCGCGCGCGCAATCAGCAACCCCGAGGGCACACTGCCAAGCAGAAACGCAACCGGGATCGCGAGGGTCCACACGAGCATGGCGGATCTACTTCGGCTGCGCGACAGCGTGGGCCGCGAGAGACTCCATCAGCCTCGCCCACACATCATCAGGAGAGGCCGTCGCATCGACGACCAGATAGTGATCCGGATCGGTCCCGGCCTGGTCGAGATAGCCCTGACGCACCCGCGCGTGGAACGCGTCGCCCTTGGCCTCCATCCGGTCAGCAAACAGCGACATCGTCGCATCCGCCGCCTTGCTCCGCGGCTGCCCCCCGGTCATGCGGCAGTTCGCCGTCTCCGTGTCCACATCAAGCAGCACCGTCACGTCCGGCCACAACCCGCCCGTCGCCACCTGCGCCACCGCACGGATCTCCTCCGCCGTCAGCCCCCCCGCAGCACCCTGATACGCCAGCGTGCTCGACACGAACCGATCCGCCAGCACCAGCTTCCCCGCCGCGATCGCCGGACGGATCTGCGACTCCACCAGCTCGGCCCGGCTCGCCATATACAGCAACATCTCGCACCGCACACCCATGCCGTCATGGTCGCGGTTCAAGAGCACCTCGCGGATCCGCTCGCCCACCGCCGTGCCACCCGGGTCGCGCACCATCTCGACCGGCACCCCGTGCGACCCGCACTCGGCCGCAAACCGCTGCAGCTGCGTCGACTTGCCCGACCCGTCCGGGCCGTCAAACACCACAAACCGCCCCGCCAGGCGCGCAAGCCATGCCGTCGTCGGGTCGGGCGTGGTGGCAGAAGGGTCTGGTTCCACAGGTCGGGACGTCCTTGTCGCGGTGCTCACACGGGCAGTGTAGATGGAATCACGCAGAGGCGCAGAGACGCCGAGGAAGAATGGGAAAACGCGTGCCGGAACGGGCCACGAGTGCCGAGCATGGCGGCCGGTGTCGCCGAATCGCCGCCTCAGCCGCGCTATCAGGACGCGTCTCCCGCGTGAGACTCTCCTACTTCTTCCCTTGAGGCTTCTGCGCCGGCGGCGGCGGGGCAGCCTTCCTCGCCCCACCCAGCAGCAGCCGGTCCATGCTCAGCGTCCCCGGCCCGGCAAACACCAGCGCCATCGCACAACCAAACAGGCTGAACTGAAACAGCAGCAGCGTCCACTGGTCCGAACCGAACCACGGATAGTCCGGCAGGAAGCCCAGCCGCGTGCTCCCGCTCTGGATCGCCGGGCCGAACCCCGTCAGCCACATCGCCACCAGCATGACATTCGCGATGCCGAACGCACTGAACCGCGTCAGCAGCCCCACAAGAATTAAAATGCCCCCGATCAGCTCCGTCAGCGCCGCAGCCAGCGCCGCGTACCGGGGCCAGTGGTCGTACTCGGTCCCCGGGTCAAAGTCCGGCCACAGCCGCATCCGCGGCGAGCTGTCCTCCGGGTTCAGCCCCGGGTGGATCGCCCTGTGCAGCGCCAGCACCAGACCCGCATACCCCCCGCACCTCCACAGCCTCCGGAAAGTCGGCCGCCGTCGCCAGCACCCGCGCCGGTGCCCCCGAGGACTGCTGCGAGACCAGCCGGACCGACCCGGCCCCCTCGGCCTGCCCGCCCAGCCGCCTGCAGGCCCGTCCCCGGTCGGGCGCCACATCCTCCGGCTCCCCCGATTCCTCCGGCGCGATCGGATCCGCCCCGCCATCCGAATCGATCGGCGGAGCCGCCCGGCTCGGAGCCTGCGGGTTCGGGATCACGCCGTAGTTGGCCAATATCGCGGCATCCTCGCCCTGCACCGGGAAGGTGTGCACGAACTTCCCAAGCCCCGCCCAGATAAAGACCACCGCCAATACCAGCCGCAAAAACAGGGGGGCGATCGCGAGTCCGGCAGAATCTCTCTTGCGCATGGCAGTCTCCAGGATGCGGCTGTCCTTGTCTGGGGATCGGCCGGGCGAGGTTTCGCTCTGGAAAGGTAGGGGAGCGTGATACGATGCAGCCGACGCGGGCGTGGCGGAACTGGCAGACGCGCGGGATTTAGGTTCCCGTGGCCGCAAGGCCTTGCAGGTTCGATTCCTGTCGCCCGCACTGTATTCGGGATTCGGCCGGGGTCGTTGCAGAACCGGGCGTCCGGGCAAGCCGTAGCGTCTAAACGGGTTACGCCGGACGCGTCACCCGCGGCACGCGCCGGGACCACTGGCCAGACGCCCGGAATGTGGTATGGATGAGGTGTGACGCAAGCCCGCAACACAGGGCCCGCGCACGCGGCGGCCGAACAGCGCCGCCAGGACAACAGCAGAGACGGTCGGAGGAGATCAGGATGCGCAAGCACAAAGACGGTCGGGGAAGAACATCGGCAAGCCGGAAACCCAAGCACGCCCAGCTGCCCCCGACGCTCGAACTACTCGAGCACCGCAAGCTGCTGACAACCGGACTCGCCGGCGTGCGCCTGTTCTACGACGGCGACGACGCCGTCGACCTCCGCTGGTGGACCGGACAGGCCGAGATCGATACCGCCACCGACCCCACCCGATACGCCACCACCTCCGATCTCGAACGACAAGCCGGTGAACTCAACTTCAGCGGCCTCACCCCCATCGGCTGGGACGCCTTCGACCTCTTCACCGACGGCCAGCTCGACGTGGTCTACGACGATGCGCCCGCCTACCAGCCCGTGGAGCAGACCGGCGCGTCCTTCCAGACCGCCGGCGGCTTCTCCGGCGGCTGGATCCTCGAGGAAGGCGGCGACTCCGCCGGCACCTCACGCGCCTCGGCGTTCACCTTCCTCCACGAACAACCCACCGAGGCCGCACTCGCCGACCTCGAGGGCGAGTGGAGATTCGTCTCCATCGCCCTGCCCACCGACGGCGGCCCGACCTCCTCCGAAATCCTCGGCGCCTACGGCACCTTCACCATCATCGACGAAGACGGCAACTTCACCTACTCGGCCAACACCAAGGAAGGCGAGGAAACCGGCAGCGGCGAGATCACCGAGTTCTCGATCTCCACCGGCTTCGGCTCCATCAGCCTCTCCGAGCACTTCCAGATCAGCGCCGACGGCAACCTGCTCACCGCCATCGACGTCAGCTACGGCGACGGGCTCACCTACATGGTCGTCGCCGTCCGCAGAGGCGACGCCATCACCGAGGCAGAAGCCGTCGGCTCCTACCGCTTCGGCTCGATCGTCGCCGACAGCGCCGCCGCCGAACGCGGCCAGGAGCTCATCGCCTTCGAGGGCCTGCTCCTCGACATGCAGACCAGCGGCGACCTCGTCGCCTACGACCTCGCCGACTGGGACAACGGCACCGAAACCATCGTCCACACCGGCCGATGGACGCTGCTCCCCGAGGGCCGCACCCTCTCCGTCGAGTTCTCCGACATCGAGGAAGCACACCTCTTCGCGTTCAGCGCCGACACCAACACCTTCATCGACCTCCGCGTCGGCGATGCCGAGGGCAACTCCTACACCATGGGCATGGGCGTCCGCGTCGCCGACGAAGGCGGCGGTGACGGCGGCGGCGATGGCGGTGGCGACGGCGGCGGTGATGGTGGCGGTGACGGCGGTGGTGATGGCGGCGGCGGTGACGGCGGTGGAGATGGCGGTGGCGACGGAGGTGGTGACGGCGGCGACGACGAGGACGACTTCGGCGAGGGCGACGACGGCACCGGCGACGAGCTGATCACCGAACTGCCCGACCCGCGGTTCACGTTTGCGGGCAGGGCCCCGACCGGGCGGCAGGCCGTGTGGGAGTTCGGCAAGGACCTCAACTGGTACTACTCCAAGCTCGGCGTCCGCAACGAGGCGTTCGACCTCATCGGCGAGCTGGTCGCGTGGGAGAACGACGACGAGTACTTCGCCGCCGCGGCCTCCGAGTCGGGCCTGCTGGTCTACACCCGCACCGAAGACGGCCCCTACATGCAGGCCAACATCACCGAAGACATCAGCACCGAGGACGCGCCGGCGGACATCCCGGCCTCGCCGGTCTCGCTGCTGCGGCTCGAGGACGGGCGCGCGGTGCTGGTGGGCGCTGAACGCCGATGGTGATGTGATCGCGTACGTCGAGTCGGGCGACACGTTTACGTTCCTGAATATCTCGCAGGACCAGATCCGTGAAGAGGACAAGACGGTGCCGGCGCTGACCGGGACGCTTGCGGCCGGCGAGACCGAGTGGGGCACGGTCATGATCGCTGGGCTGGATGCTGACGGCATGGCGTGGAGCTTGTGGTTCAGCCAGCAGGATGCTGAGGGTGGGTGGCAGGCGAGCCCGTTGGGGCGGATTGCGGATGCTTCGGCGTTTGCGGGTTCGTTGTCGATCTACTTCACGGACTGGCGCGGGATCAATGTGGCGGGGCTGACGGAGACCGGCGAGTCGCAGGTGATCTGGTGGGTGCCGAGTTTCAAGGGGAACTGGGAGGTCACCAACCTGACGACGCGGTTTGACGGGCCGAGCTTCATACAGGGGTCGATGACGACGTATGTGACTCCGTGGGATGCGTTGACGGTTGTTGGCATTACCGAGGACTCGACGATGGTGGCCTATTGGTGGGTGCCGGGGTTTGACGAGTGGCGGGTGAGTGACTTCAGCCAGTTCCTGCCGCCGCGGCACCCGAAGGTGACTGACGGGCCGATCCAGGTGGATGTGCGCGACAACAACGACATCTGGATCTTCGGCCGCGGGGCCGAGGGCGAGATGTTGCGGGTGTTCTGGTCGTCCACCAATGACCGGTGGACGAGCCGGTCGGTCCTGGACGGGGCTGAGCAGTTCTGACGCCGGGGCGATTGACGCGCGGGTAGAGCGGTAGTTGGTGGCATTGGGTGGAGTGCGCGCGCGGGGGTGCCGGCTGCGGGCCGGTGGGTGCTGCGCGGGCTTTGGGGATGGGGGAGCGCGGCTGTTGCGGCCGCGGGATGCGGGGTGGGGCTAGGAGGAATCTGGCGGTGGGTTGGGTGAGGAGTCGGGCCCGGGGGCCGGCGGGGTGTTGAGTGCGCGGTTGGGTTGGCCGTCGGGTTGGGTGGTGGGGTCGGGGTCCGGGTTGGAGTAGGGGTCGGGGTCGGCAGCGGAGGTGTCGCTTGGGGTAGTGGTGGCCGGGGTGGTTGTGGGGGCGGCGGGGTGGCCGTTGGGGTGGATGGTTGGGGGGTGGGTTGTGGGGGTGTGGGTGTTGGTGTGGGGAGGGGTGTGCTTGGTGGGTGGGTTGGTCGGGGGATTGGACGCTTGGTCTGCCGGGGGGGTGGGCGATTCGTCCGTCGGGGGGGTAGGGGTCGGTGGGATTAGTTGGGGTTGAGTTGCGGCGGGGTCTGGTGGGGGGTCGGAAGGCGCGGAGGATGCTGGCTGCGGCTCGGCGGCGTTCGACGGGGTCTTCGGCGGCGTGCATGACATCGCGGAGGGTGTCGATGGCTTCTTTGGTGACGTGTTCCTGCCAGGCTCGGCGTTGGAGGGCGTGGAGCTGGCGGAGGGCGTCGTGGGCCTGCTGGATGTGGGGTTGGCGGAGCCAGAGGGCGAGTTCGGTGAGGGAGAGGTCGAAGGCGGCGGCGGCGGCTGCGGCGTCGGCGGCGGGGTGGAGGAGGTATTCGAGGATCTGGGATTCGTCGGGGGTGAGGGTGGTGGCGGGGCGGGTGAGGGGTGGCGGTGTGGGGTCTTGCGGGGGGGTGGATTGGGGGTGGTCGGGGTTTGAGGACGCGCCTCCCCCTGACTGACGCGGGGCGTCAGTCTGTCCCCCTCCACAGGGTGGAGGGGGAGTGCCGTTGGTGGTGGTCGGGTTGGTGGGTGGGTTGGTGGTCATGGGCGGCGTTTGGTCGGGTGTCTGGGCGCAGGATAGCGTGATTGATAGGGGGTTGGAAGGGGTTTTGGGGAGAGGTCGATGAAGTTGCGCGCATGCGTGGATGTAGGGGGGAGAAAGGTGGGGAACCAGCGGTAGACCATGGGAGGTGGCGGGGCCGCAAGTGCACCAGCCAGTTCGTCGTGTTACACTTTCTTTAGATGCTTCATTCGGAGCACAATTCGAAACACGCTCGTCGCTCATCAGCTGCGGTCGCGGGTAATGCGCCCCCTGCCAACGCTGTGACTTCGAGCCCCCATTCCATTCGACGGTCGTCTTCGGACCGCTGTTGGGGGAGAGGAGCTATCAATGAAATCAGTGACTGGAGAGAACACCCTCCATCTGACGGTTGACAACATCGGGTTTCTCCTAGATCGGCTCGGAGAGGATTGTCACCCCCTGCAGTTCCTCCGAGAACTCACTCAAAACTCTATCGAAGCGATTCAACGATCCCCCGAGCAAGCGGGCGAAATCGTGTGGGATGTCGACTGGACGTCATACGAACTTGGAGACCACCCAGTTTTTAAGCTCTGCGTTACCGACACAGGTTGTGGTATGACAGGTGACGAGATGCTGAAGTACATCAATCAATTGTCATCTTCAATCTCGGAGCAGTCGAGCGATGGCAACTATGGCGTTGGCGCAAAGATTGCTGCAGCGACTCGCAATCACGCAGGGCTCATTTACTTGTCGTGGCGAGACGGCGTCGGATCCATGATTCACCTTTGGCGCAACCCTTCAACGGGGCAATATGGACTTCGTCAGATCGAGCGTCCCGACGGGACCTTTGGGCACTGGGCGACAATCGATGACGACGTGAAGCCGGGAATAATTGGTGAACATGGTACGCGAGTGATCCTTTACGGAAACAAGGGAGATGCTGATACCATGGCAGCTCCCAGTGGGGCGGCATCTCCGTCGACGTGGATCGCGAAGTATCTCAACGGGCGATACTTTCGGTTTCCTGAGGGTGTCGTTATAAAGGCCCGGCAGGGGTGGGAGCACCCTCGAGCGAACACCGATGTTAATGTGCTGCGAACTGTCACCGGACAAGAGGCCTATCTAGAACAGCACCGAGAGCATTGTGGAGTGGTTGAGCTCGCTGGCGTAAACGTCCATTGGTGGATTCTGAAGGATGAAAAGGCGCTCTCATCGAATTCTGGCTTCGTAGAGTCTTCAGGTCACATCGCCGCAATGTACGGCGACGAGCTATACGAACTTTCTACGGGTCGTGCTGGGCACGCCCGATTACAGCAATTCGGGATCATATTTGGTTATCGCCAAGTCGTGCTCTACCTTGAGCCAACCTGCAATGCGAACGAGCGGATTACGACCAACACCGCTCGAACTCAACTGCTGCGAAACAACGAGTCATTGCCATGGTCTGACTGGGCGACTGAGTTCCGGCTCAATATGCCGTCGGAGATCGATGAGTTGATGCAGCGAATCGCATCACAGTCGAAATCAGACAATCACGGGAAGTCGATCCGTGACAGGCTCAAGGCATTAATGGATCTATACAAGGTCAGTCGATATAAGCCCCAGGCTGGTGGGCCAGTACGCATTGCGGAACCGGTGCCCGAGGCGGGCGGCACCCGGGGGCGAGCGGATGGCGGACAAGGCGGAGGCGGCGGAGCGGGTGGGCGTTCCCAAAGTGGAGGCGGAGCGGTCGGGGGTGTTTACTCTGTCTTTCTAAAGAAGGACGGTGAACCCGGACGTGCGGCCAAGCCCGACATCTTTCCAACAGTCCAGTGGATCAGCACCGAAGATGGAACACGCGATGCAGGCGACATTGAAGATAAAGCTGCTCGCTATCTTGCAGATCAGAATGTGCTGCTCATCAATGCCGACTTCCGTGTCTTCAGTGACATGATTCAACACTGGGTGCAAGCCTACGCGCGAGAGCATGGCGATGTTGCCGGGTTGCGCGAGGTGGTTCGTGATTCGGTGCACGACTGGTTTGAACAGGCGCTTGTTGAGACGGTCATCGGACTGCAGGCGTTGAAGGGGAGTCGAGAGTGGTCGGAACAGGATCTTCGTGACGCGTGGGCGGAGCCAGCATTGACGTCGGTTGTGATGCAGCGTTACCATCCCTACAATTGCATCAAGCGAGAACTTGGGACCCGATTGGGTGCCCTTAAGCGTGGGTAAGTGATCGAAACCTCGCGAGGCGAAAGTCGCTATGAACTCAGAGCGAGAAAGCCCTCGTAGGCGAGCAGTCCAACTGTTCATCTACATACGGCAGCCGCACGTATTGCCAATTGTCGCTGGCATGGTCATGGGGCCGGCGGTTGGGCTGCTTGCCTACGAAGTGACGCGGCAAGCGGGCGCAGTTCAGTTCGTCATCGTATTCACGGCGGCGTCGGTTCTGCTAGGGCTAATAGTCAGTGTTCTGCAGCGCCGTTCGGCCGGTCTTGTGCTTCGAGATGTGACGATCAGTATCCCCGAGTTCTCGCGGTTCACGTTCGTGGTCAACGATGAGCACAAACGCGTTGCGTGGATCCTGTTCATTGAGACCGCTTCGCGAGTATCCACACAGCCACTGTCCAGCGAACAGGGGTTCATTCGCGAGGCACTAACGTCGCTTCATAGTCTTTTTGGGACTGTGCGAGACACGTTAAAGACAATGGACCCTAGCCGGGCGGGTCGACGGGCCAGTGTTGAGATCTTCGCCTTGGGCATGCTCAACGCGGAGCTTAGGCCATTTCTGTCGAAGTGGCATCCGCTTCTTGCGGAGTTCGAGCAGAGTGGTGCCGTGAACGAATCAGAATGGGATAGACGTGCGGAGTGTAGGAAAGATCTGGAGTTTATGCGCCAAAGGATCATGGCCTACTGTCGCGCGTTCGGGGAACTTGCAGGCGTTGAGGATGTGGATGAGTTCTTTGAAGAAGCCGTGGATGGCGACGAAGTGGATGGCGCAGACTAAAACACCTAGCTCCAGCGGTCACCAGAGCGATTGTTGCGGAACAGTGGCCGTGAAGTGTCAGGGTCAACGCGGCTCTTGCGCAAATAGGCATCGTGGATGAGTGTTTGCATTGCCTCCGCATTCTCGGTCCAGTCAGAAAGTACTGCAAAGCCGCAGTCGACATTGTCGTGTAGACGGGGAGGAATCGTATGAGGGTCGTACTTGGGCTTGCCGTAGGCTGGATGAGTGGGCAAGAAGATTCCGAGTAGTCCAGACCGGGGGTTGGTGGCAGTCTTGCGGATACTTGATGAGATCTCCCAATCCACATGCTTTCGTTGCCAGGTCTGGGTGCCGATCAGGACGACGGTCACAGAGGAGTCGCGAAGGTACTCGTCACGAATTCGTTGGCGAATGGTCTCCGTGCGCAATTGTGGATCGATGTCGCCGAGCGAGACTGAGCCGCGTACAAGAATTCCAAAATGATTGCCAAACCGCAGCTCGAAGATTGTCTTGCGAGCCTCGTCGTTTGCGTGGTGGTAGCTCACGAAAACCTTGTGGCGTTGTGTCATATGTGCCCCCGATCTGTGGGTTTGGATACAAGCTGAACATTAGCATCATATCACGCCTGATAAGCGGACTGGTGGGTCGTATTTGGTGTGATGTGGGGGGCTGACTCTGGGCGGCGCCCGGGGCTAGGGACGTTGGCCCCTCCAGGGCCGGGGGCATTGGGGTGTCGTTCGGTGGCAGCGGGGGGCGAGGTGTTCCCCTCGCTTGCGCGAGGGGCTCTATGTCGTGGGGCTGCGCTCGGGGACTTGCTTGGACCACGGCACCGGTTGCGTGGTGACGCGGGGGGTGAGAGGACCCCGCTGGGGTCCGGTGGTGGGTGTGGGTTGGGATCCGGGGGTACCGCGGGCGGCTACCCCCGGCTATGGGAGATGACCCCTTTGGGGTCGGGTGTTCGAGGTTGTGCTTGGGGCTCGTAGGGAGCGGGGGGTATTCGGGGGACCTGTGTCTTGTGCACGGTTGTGGGGGTGTCGCCCTTTCAGGGCTTGGGTTGGTGGGGGCTCGGAACCCAGGGCGGTGCCCTGGGCTTGGGTTGTGGGACGCCGTTGGCGTGGGGGAGGGTTGGGGTGTGGGGGTTGGGACACGGGGCGGGCTCTCGGAGTAGAGGCAGACGCGTGGCAGCCGCGGGTTGGGGGCGTGCGAGCACTGGGCTGCGCCCAGTGGCACCGGGTCCCGAGCTTGCGCTCGGGGCTCGTGGGGTTGCGTCTCCCCTTCGGGGCGATTGGTATGTGGGTTACCTCGGGCTGCGGCCGGGGCTAGGGGCGTTGGCCTCTGCGGGGCCGGGGGCATTGGGGTGTCGTCCGGGGGCAGCGGGGGGTGAGGTGTTTCCCTCGCTGGCGCGAGGGGCTCTATGTCGTGGGGCTGCGCTTGGGGGCTTGGTTGGACCACGGCACCGGTTGCGTGGTGACGCGGGGGTGAGAGGACCCCGCTGGGGTCCGGTGGTGGGTGTGGGTTGGGATCCGGGGTGCCGCGGGCGGCTACCCCCGGCTATTGGAGAGGACCCCTGCGGGGTCGGGGCCGAGCTTGCGCTCGGGGCTCGTGGAGGTTGGGGGCACGGGTGCAGAGCCACCCGTGGCACAGGGGGTGGAAGTTGAGGGGTGGGGGAGGGGAGGTAGGAGGGGGAGCCCTCTCCCCGGCCCTCTCCCGCGGGGCGCGGGAGAGGGGGGGCGGAATCGGCGTGGGCTGTGTTCGGGGACTCGCTTAGACCACGGCACCCCTCGGTTAGACGGCGGCACGGGGGGTGTTGAGGCACGGGGCAGGCTCTCAGAGCAGAGCCTGACCCGTGGCACCCGGGGGGTGGAATTTGAAGGGTGGGGGAGGGGAGGTTGGAGGGGGAGCCCTCTCCCCGGCCCTCTCCCAGGGGGAGAGGGGGTTAGGCGTCTTGGCCGATGCCGAGGTCTTTGATGGCTCCGATGACGAGGCCGTGGACTCTTGGGGGGGCGCAGACGATGCCTTTGTTCTTTTCGAGGCCGCGGCCGTGGGAGAAGTCGAGTGCGTTGCCGTGGATGTCGGTGACGAAGCATCCGGCTTCGGTGGCGACGAGTGATCCTGCGGCGTGGTCCCAGATGCGTTCGACGTAGCCCTTTCGTGTGGGGAGTCGGAGGTAGGCGTCGGCCTGGCCGCGGGCGGTGACGGCGTATTTGGCCTGTGAGTCGAGCCGGGTTGGTTCGGCTGCGGGGGTGCCGTTTTTGGCGAGGTATTCGAGGATGTTGTCGGTGTCGGAGACGTTGGAGTGTGCTTTTTCGACTGAGGCGCAGACGGAGACGGGTTCGCCTTCGGTGTGGTCGAGTCGGCGGACCTGGATTGGTTTGTCTCCGGGCTGATCGGTGGCGTGGGCGTAGACGCCGTCGCCCTTGATGGCGGCGTAGATGCAGCCGTGTTTGTCGGGCTGGTCGAGTGGTTTGGAGAAGTCGGCGGGGAGGTTGGGGCATCCCATGATGCCGACGGTGGGTGTGCCGCGTTCGACGTAGGCGAGGGCGATGGCGTATTGCTGGTTTCGGAGGAAGCCTTTGGTGCCGTCTACGGGGTCGAGGGTCCAGAATCCGGCGTGGTGGGTGTCTCCGGCGCCGATGTCGATGGCGGCGAGGAGTGATTCTTCGGTGGCATCGGGCCAGACGGTCTGGACGGCTGCGAGGGTGGCGGTGAGGTGGGTGGCGTGGTCTGGGTCGCGGAGGAACTTGGAGTCTTCTTCGCCGACGAGGATGACCTCGTCGAGGTGGTCTGAGAGGACCTTGGCGACGATTGCCTGGCTGGCGAAGTCGGCGACGGTGACGGGGGACTTGTCGTCTTTGGTGATGGCCTTGAGCTGTTCGAGGGAGGCCTGGACCTCTCGGCAGACGGCTGAGGCGAGGGTGACGGCTTGGGTGCCGGCGTGGCAGAGTTTGGCGTAATCTGGCATGGGGCAAGCGTACGCCCGGGGGTGGGGGTTGGGTGGAGTGGTGTAGAGGAGGTTTGGTGATGGGGAAGAAGGCGGGGAAGAAGGCGGCGGGGAAGGCGGGGAAGGTGGAGGTGGAGCGGGTGATGACGCTGCATCCGGAGGGGAAGCAGGGGGTGAACGTGGAGCGGGTGAAGTATGAGGAGATGCGGCGGGCGGCTTTGGCGGTGATTCCGAAGGGGGCGGAGGGGGTGGCGTTTGGGGAGCTGGCGGGGTTGGTGGAGGGGCGGCTGGATGAGGGGGTGTTTGGGGGTGGGGACGGTTCGGGGGTGACGAGGGTGATGTGGTGGGTGACGACGGTGAAGCAGGATCTGGAGGCGCGGGGGGAGATTGAGCGGGTGGCGGGGGCGCGGCCGCAGCGGTTGAGGCGGCGCTAGGCTCTCTTTATGAAGGACCTGATCAAGATCATCTTTGCCGTGATCCTGCCGCCGCTGGGTGTGTTTCTGGAGGTGGGGGTGAAGGGTCACTTCTGGCTGAACATCGTGCTGACGCTGCTGGGGTACATCCCGGGGATCGTGCATGCGGTGTGGGTGATCGCGAAGAAGTGAGTGAGGGGCGAGAGAATCGGTCTGGGGAAAACCGGCCTCGGGAGATCCGGCCTGAGGTGCGGGCGATGGCCCGGCTCTTGGACTCGCAGTTTGGCGTGCCGGGGACGGGGGTGCGGTTTGGGCTGGACACGGTTTTGGGGCTGCTGCCGGTGGCGGGGGATACGGTGACTTTTGCGATGGGGGCGTTGATCGTGCGCGAGGGTGTGCGGCTGGGTGTGCGGAAGCGGGTGTTGGCGCGGATGGTGGGGAACCTGGCGCTGGACTGGGTGGTGGGGCTGGTGCCGGTGGCGGACATTGTGTTTGACACGTGGTACAAGGCGCATGCGAAAAACCTCGCGCTCTTGGAGCGCGAGGTCGGGGGTGGGGCGGGGGTGTCGCAGATCGGTGAGGTCGGCGGGGGCTAATCAGCGGGGATTAGTCGGCGACTTCGATGAGGCCGTTGTCGGCGAGGGACTTGAGGCACATCTGGACGCAGGCCTCGAGGTCGTGCTCGCCGGCCTTGATGACGAGCTCGGCGTTGGTGGGGGCTTCGTAGGGGTCGTCGATGCCGGTGAAGCCCTTGATCTCGCCGGCGCGGGCCTTCTTGTAGAGGCCCTTGGGGTCGCGCTCTTCGCAGATCTCGATGGGGGTGTCGACGAAGACCTCGATGAAGGGGAGGTTGGCCTCTTCGTGGAGCTTGCGGGCGGCGTCGCGGTCCTTGGAGTAGGGGCTGATGAAGCTGGAGAGGGTGACGATGCCGGCGTCGGCGAAGAGCTTGGAGACCTCGCCGATGCGGCGGATGTTCTCTTCGCGGTCTTCGGCGGAGAAGCCGAGGTTCTTGTTGAGGCCGAAGCGGACGTTGTCGCCGTCGAGGCGGTAGCAGGCGACACCCTGGTTGCAGAGGGCCTGCTCGAGGGCGCAGGCGATGGTGGACTTGCCGCAGGCGGAGAGGCCGGTGAACCACATGGTCACGCCCTTGGTGCCGAGTGCCTTCCAGCGCTCGTCGCGGGTGATGTTGCCTTCGTGGAAGTGGATGTTGGTGGCTTTGACCTGGGTCATGTGGCTCGCTCCTCTAGGGGTTGTGCGGGGTGTGGTTGATCCCCCGGGTCCGAAGTGGGGGTGGGGAGCGAGTTTAGGCGTGGGGGGCGGGGGGAGGACAGCGGTGGGGTGTGGTCCCGGGGGGGGTTTGGTCAGGAAGGGCGTCCAAAGTAGACTGGCGAGGGCGGGTCTGCCGCCGGCGAGCGTTACGGTTGAGGACATGGGAGCGAGTTTATGTGGTGCGCCTCTTCTCTGACGCTTTCGGCGTTGCTTACGGCGACATGCGTCGCGGACGGCGTGGTGTGCCGCCATCGGGACTACCTGGGATCGTACGACACGCCGGATCGTGCTCTCGGGGTGCGGCTCGTCGGCGACATCGCGTACGTAGCGGATGGCAACGGCGGGCTGCAGGTCATCGATGTGAGCAGCCCGGCCGCTCCGGTGCTGCTGGGCTGGTGTGACCTGCCCGACTATGCGGAGGGGCTGTCGGTGGTCGGGGGGCGGGCGTATGTGGCGGCGAGCGGGGCGGGGCTGCACATCGTGGATGTGACGGACCCGGCGGTGCCGGTGCTGCTGGGGACGTATGAGACGCCGCGGTATGCGCAGGATGTGGTTGCGGTGGGGACGACGGCGTTCGTGGCGGACTATGACGCGGGGTTGCAGGTGATCGACGCGAGCAATCCGGCGGTGCCGGTGCTGCTTGGTTCGCTGGTGACGGCGGACCGCGCGTACGGCATCGCGCTGTCGGGTTCGACGGTGTATCTGGCGGTGCACGAGGCGGGTTTGCAGATCGTGGATGTCAGCAACCCTTCGGCGCCGCTGCTGCTCGGGTCGCTCGATACGCCCGGCTCGGGGGTGGGCGTGGAGGTGGCGGGGGACTTGGTGTACCTGGCCGACGATGTGGGCGGCGTTCGCATCATCGACGTCTCCGATCCTGCTGCGCCGGTCGAGATCGGCGTGGACGACACGCCGGGGCGTGCGTCGGGCGTGGCGGTGGTGGAGGGCGTGGCGTATGTCGCGGACGGGTTCGCGGGGCTGCGGGTTCTCGACGTCGTGGATCCGGCACAGCCTCTCTACCTGGGGTCGTACGAGCTGCCGACGTTCGCCTACGGCGTGGTGGTGGCGGAGGCGCTGGCGTACATCGCCTGCAACGAGACGGGGCTGCAGATACTCGACGTGCGCGACCCGGTATCGACCGAACTGCTCAGCACATTCGACAGCCCCGACGGGGCGTACGGGTCGGCGGTCGTGGGCGGGATCGCGTACATCGCCGACGACGAGGCGGGGCTGCAGATCGTGGACGTCAGCGATCCGCGTGGGCCGGTGCTGCTGGGTTCGATCGACACGCCCGACGGGGGCGCGTCAGGTGGCCGTGCAGGGCGGGATGGCGTACGTGGCCGACCGGCGTTCGGGGCTGCAGATCATCGACGTCAGCGACCCGGCGCTGCCGGTGCGTCTCGGCTCTCTGGATACCCCGGACAGCGCGTACGACCTCGTCGTGTCGGGGTCGATGGTGTACATCGCCGATAACGACGCCGGTCTGGCGATCGTCGATGTCTCCGACCCGGCCGAGCCGGTGCTGGTCGGGACGCATCCGACTTTCGACCGCGCGTACGCGGTGGAGCTGGTCGGCACGACGGTGCTGCTGGGTGACCGCTCGGGTGGGCTGCGGATCATTGATGTGCATGATCCGTCGTCGCCGGCGGAGGTGGCGGTGTACGCGCAGAGCGAGCGGGTGTGGGGTGTGGCGGCGGCGGGGCAGATCGTGTGCGTCTCGATGCGGTCCGGCGGGGTCGACTTCGTCGACCTGTCCGACCCGGCGCGCCCCGTGAAGCTGGGCGAGTACCGGGCGCTCGACGAGCCGCGGGATGTGGCGATGGTGGGAAGCACGGCGTACGTGTGCGATTACGGCGACCGGTCGCTGCACATCATCGACGTGCGTGACGCGACGAATCCCGGGCTGATCGGGAAGTTCCATACGCCGCACGTGGCCGAGTCGGTCACGGTGGAAGGCTCGGTCGCGTATCTCGCGGGCGTGACGGAGGGCCTGCACCTCATCGATGTCTCGGATTGTCCGCCGTGCCGGGCGGATCTGACCGGGGACGGCGCCGTTGACACGCGGGACTTCGTGGCGTTCCTGAACTTGTGGGCCTTGGGTGACCCGGCGGCTGACTGGAACGGTGATGGCGTGGTGGACACGCGGGATTTCATCGCGTATCTGGGCGCTTGGGCGGCGGGGTGCTGATGGGCTGGGGCGGTTCCTTCGTCCATCCGGGGCTGTGTGGATCGGGGAGCGGGGGTTCCGCGGGGTGCGTTCTGTCCATCGGGGGCGGACTTCGCTTCACCCGTGGCTCCGTTCGGTCGTCCCTTCGGGTCGGGGAGCCCAGTGTGCCCGACTCTTGCGGACGCGCTCGGGTTGCGTGGTCTGATGTCGCTGCGAGTTTCTCGGCGGCGGCTCGAGAACAGGCGAAACTTTGCCTGGGGGCTGGGGGCTGGGGCTCCAAGGAGCACAAGGAGGCAGGCATGCGTGTAGTCAAAGCGGCGGTTGCAGGGTCGGTGGTGCTTGGGTTGGCGGGGTTCGTGGGCGGGTGCTCGGAGGGGGAGGGGGCGTCGGGCGGTGACGGGGTGTCGGGGGCCGCGGTGGAGGCGGCGGAGGCCCGGGCGGCGGAGGCGGCGCAGGACTTGGTGGGGACGCTCTTGCCGGAGCTGCAGGGGGCGATGGAGTCGGGCGGGGTGGCGGCGGCGATCGGGGTGTGCGCCGAGCGGGCTCAGGAGTTGACGGCGGAGGTGCAGGGGCGCCACGAGGGGGTGCGGATCCGGCGGACGGCGCTTCGGGTGCAACCCGGTCAATGCGCCGGTTGACTGGGAGCGGGCGTGGATGGAGGGGGCGGTCGGGGGGGAGCGGGAGATCGCGCCCGCGTCGGAGGTGGGGGTGGACGAGGAGGGGCGGGGGGAGTTGCGGTATCTGCAGCCGCTGGTGATGGGGGAGCTGTGCCTGAAGTGTCACGGGCCGGTGGAGGGGATTGATCCGGGCGTGCGTGCGGTGCTTGCGGAGCGGTATGCGGAGGATGAGGCGGTGGGGTTTGCGTTGGGTGAGCTGCGGGGGGGTGGTGAGTGTGCGGGTGGGGTTGGAGTGAGGGGAGTGGGGGCGGGGCGACGTGTCACGTGGCTGCGTCCGCTCGGGGGCACCAAGATCGCAAAGCCGATCTTGGTGGCACGGGCTTGGGAGGTGGAGACGGGGGATCGGGGCGGCCTACCGCCGCCTTCGCTCTTCGAGTCGAAGGCGGGCACCGGGGTGTCACGCCGCATGCACCAAGATCGCAGAGCCGATCTTGGTGGCACGAGGATCTTGGTGGGACGAGTTGGTGGGGTGATGTCACGGCATCGGGGCGGTCCGCCGCTGCCTTCGCTCTTTGAGTCGAAGGCGGGCACCGGCAGATTCGGCATGGCCTCGCCGGACTAGGGCGTGCTGGTACTCGGCGGTGTGGATTCGTCGTACGCTGGGGCGACTCGCCGAGATGGGGGGCCTGCGGATGGCTGATTCGGACGGCAAAGCTCGTGATGAGGCGCTGCGGCGGTTTCTTGCGGTGCGTGATGTCCCGTGTCCGGGGTGCGATTACAACCTGCGGGGGCTTGAGGACGACCGGTGCCCGGAGTGCGGCTTTGGGCTGCGGCTTCCGCTGGAGGTGCCTGATCCTGGGGTGGGGTGGTATGTGGCGACGATCGTGCCGGCTGCGGGGCTCGCGGGGTTCATGTTGGTGGTGATCGCGGTGAGCATGCTGCGGTATTCGCGGGACGGGGTTGTGGAGTTTGTGTTGGCGGTGGCGTTGTCGAGCGCGGTGGTTGTGATGAGTGTTTCGGTGGCGTGGAGGCTTTGCCGTCGGTCGGGTCGGGTGTGGTTTCAGGGCAACTCGGTTGAGACGCGGATTGGGCTTGCGTGTTTGTCGTGGTTTTTGGCGGTGTTGAGTTTGGTGCTGTTTGCGTTGATTGCGTATTGAGTGTGGGGCGGATTGGAGTGGGCGGTCCCGAGCTTGCGCTCGGGGCTCGTAGAGGCCGGGATCGGAGTGTGCGCTCGGGGCTCGTGGTGGGGCGTGTTGTTTGGGTGCTTCCGCCGCTCCTTCGGAGCGAGAGATTCCGGTGGGTGTTGCCAGGGGCTGTGCCCCTGGCAACGGTCGTGCGCCCCTCCGGGGCGGGGGGTGCCGAGATGGCAGGGCCGGATTTGGTGGCGCGGGGGTGTTGGCATCGCTGCCGCGTTCGCTCTATGAGTCGAAGGCGGGCACCTGGTAATTGGCAAGAGGACCCCGCTGGGGTCCGTGTGGGATTGGTGGGCGTTCCGGGCGTGTCGGTCGCGTGCGCGACCTTCACGCCCGGCTATTGGTGAGCACCCCTCCGGGGTGCGGTGCGAGACTTTGGGGTGCGGGGTGAGAAGGTTTGGTGTGGGGCATCGAGATCGCGGGGCCGATCTTGGTGGCGCGGGGGTGTTGGCATCGCAGCCGCGTTCGCTCTACGAGTCGAAGGCGGGCACCGGGTGTCACGCTGCACGCACCAAGATCGCAGAGCCGATCTTGGTGGCACGATGGTGCGTGCTGGTGGTGTTCGCTGGGAGGCTTGGTTGCTCAGGGGTTTGGGGAGCGGTCGCGGCCGGTGATGAGGCGGACGCCGCGGTCGTAGAAGAAGTAGAGCCATGCCCATTCGAGGAGGGTGAGGAACTTGCTGCGGAAGCCGATGAGGTAGGCGATGTGGACGGTGGCCCAGAGGACCCACGCGGGGTAGCCGGTCATGCGCAGCTTGCCGAGATTGGCGACTGCTCTGGCGCGGCCGATGGTGGCGAGTTCGCCTTTGTTGCGGTAGCGGAAGGGGGGGCGGGGGGCTGGTGTGTCGGTTGGTGTGCCGGTGGCGGCGAGTTCGCGGGCGATGATGCGGCCGGCGTGGCGGCCGCCCTGCATGGCGGCCTGGGCGACGCCGGGGACGGGTTTGCCGCTGGCGGGGTCGGTCAGGCTGGACAGGTCGCCGACGACGAAGGCCTCGGGATGGCCTGGGATCGAGAGGTCGGGCTCGACGCGGACGCGGCCGAGGTGGTCGAGCTCGGTGCCGAGGGAGCGGGCGAGCGGGCAGCCCTCGACGCCGGCGGCCCAGATGATGTTGGTGGTCTCGATGGTGGAGCGCTGGCCGGTGGTGCCGGACTCGAGCGTGAGTGCGCCTTCGGCGACCTCGACGACGCGCTCGTCGAGGCGGAGTTCGACCCCGAACTGCTGCAGGTCGCGGGCGGCGTGTTCGGCGAGCTCTGCGGGGAAGGTGCTGAGGACGCGGTCGAGGCCGTCGATGAGGATGACGCGGGCCTCGCGGGTGTCGAGGCGGCGGAAGCTCTTGCATGGTCTGGCGGGCGAGCTCGGCCATGGCGCCGGCCATCTCGACGCCGGTGGGGCCGGGCGCCGACGATTGCGAAGGTGAGGGCGCGCCTGCGGGCGTCGGGGTCGGTTTCCATCTCGGCCTGCTCGAAGGCGAGGAGGTAGCGGCGGCGGATGGCGACGGCGTCGTCGATGGTCTTGAGGCCGGGGGCGCGGTCCGCCCACTCGTCGTGGTGGAAGTAGGCGGTGCGGACGCCGGCGGCGATGACGAGGTAGTCGTAGTCGGAGTGGGTGCCGCTGCGGGTGGTGACGCGCTTGCGCTCGAGGTCGATGTGTTCGACGTCGGCGAGGAAGACCGAGCAGTTCTTCTGGCGTTCGAAGACGGTGCGGAGCGGGGTGGCGATGTTGCCGGGGCTGAGTGCGGCGGTGGCGACCTGGTAGAGGAGGGGCTGGAAGAGGTGGTGGTTCTCGCGGTCGAGGAGTGTGATTTCGGCTTTAGAGCGGCGGAGGGCGCGGGCGGCGTGGAGGCCGCCGAAGCCGCCGCCGATGATGAGGATGCGGGGTGGGGGCATTGGTGGGGGATGGTATGGGTGGTGAGGGGGGGCGTCAGGGAGGTGTGCTGCGCCGAAGGTCTCCGCATCACCGCGGGGATAGCGCGGGGGTGGCCGAGTCCTCGAGGCCGGGTGCCTTCGGCCCTCTCGCCCGAATCCGAAGAGGCCTCACGCAGAGACGCGGAGACGCGGGGGTGCCGTGCTTCGACCCGGAGGGCGAAGCACGATCTGGGGCCGACACGCTACCCGCCGCCTTCGCGCTTCGAGTCGAAGGCGGGCACCTGGCGTAAGGATCGCAGCCACCCACCATGTGTCCTTTACATTCCCCGCACCAGCAACTCACAAAGCGGTTGATCACTCACCGGCCTGAGCATCTCCGGCAATCGAGCGGCATACTCGTCGACCGTCTCCCGACGCTTCGCGCAGACAAGCAGCATCGGCGGCAGGTCATGTGACCGCGTGATGACCACCAGCCCGCGCCGTTCGCCGACACCCGGCGAGGTCGATCGCACGCAGCAGTGCATCACAGCCCAACTTCCCGCGCCGACCTTCGCGTGCACCGGCGTCGGCCATGTTCCGCTAACCCTCTCGAGTTCACCCGTGTTGTGGTCGACGATCAGGCGTTCGGTCCACCCGCCGCGCCAGAGACTAAAGAGTGCCACAGCCGCCGCCATGATGAAAAAGACGATCGGGAGCTCAATCGCTTCTCTCTTCTCGCGCGTGAGCAAGATGATCAGGCCGACCCCCGCCGTCGCCGCAGCGATCGCCCAGCCCGGGACCGCATAGTAAAGCCCGCGGCTCTCCATCTCGAAGGTGTCGACTCCCCTCGTGCGGTGCGGGATCGCAAACGAGAATCCTCTGGGCGATCGGCTCGTCAGATGCAGCTTTGAAGTCACCCAATCCGGAATCTTCGCTCGATCGTTCGCGTCTGGTCGCATGCAAGATTCAGGATACCTCACGAGTCAAAACATGGCCTGCCCGTGCACTCCACCATGGAGCACGGCAGGTGGCACGGGTCGGCCATCTGGGCCCGTCTCGGGGAGCGGGTGGCATCAAGATGCCGCGAGTCTTTCCGACCCGTGCCACCAAGGTGCGGCGGCTTCGGGCCGCTCCTTGGTGCTCAGCACGCTGTCATGCTGCACGCACCAAGATCGCAGAGCCGATCTTGGTGGCGCGGGTTGGTGGGGTGAGGACAGGGCACCGGGGCGGCCTACCCCGCGGCCGCGTTCGCTGTTCGAGTCGGAGGCGGGCGCCGGGGTGTCACGCTGCACGCACCAAGATCGCAGAGCCGATCTTGGTGGCACGGGTTGGTGGGGTGATGACAGGGCGTCGGGGCGGCCTACCCCGCGGCCGCCTTCGCTCTTTGAGTCGAAGGCGGGCACCGGACTCTTGGAGTCGAAGGCGGGCACCGGCGTGTGGGGGTCGTGGGTGGTGTTGCTTGGGGCTTAGCCTCGACGACGGCGCACGGCCGCGAGGCCGAGCAGGCCGGCGAAGGCCATGCCTGCGCCACTCGGCAGGGGGATCAGGATGAGCTGGTCCTGGGCCGCGTAGTCCTCTGTGCGCAGGGTTGCGTGTTTCCAGACGTTCATGACCCGCACGTTGTTTGCGCCGGCCCATGCACCGGAGAGGGTCCCGGGGACCCAGCTGAGCAGTTCGTCGGCTCTGTTGCCGCCGGTGATGTAGCTGTTGTACTGCGCTGTGGTGAGCTCTTCTTCCTCGTACCAGATCGCGACCTGCAGCGCGTCGGCGATGACGTTGGCATCGGCGGTGCTGAGCTGGGTGCCGACCCAGCCCTTGCGGAACGCGAAGTAGAGCGCCCTGGTTGTGTCGGAGATCGGGTCGGGGTTGCCGCCGTTGAGGCCGCCGAACTTGGCTGCATCGCTGATGTCGTACCAACTCGGGTTGTGCACGTACTCATCCCGCTCGACGCAGAACGTCTGGAAGGTTCCGCGTTGTCCGGTGATCGCCTGGAACGCGCCGCCGTTGGTGGTGCCGGAGATCTTGCTGAGATTGACGGTATCGGCCGCGCAGGCTCCGCCTGCCACGACTCCCACCACGAGTGCCGCTGTCCACGCCTTCATGGAAAGTCCTCCCTTTGCAACTGCCCGCCGGAATGGCCGAGAGGGAGTGCATACCCACCCTCTCCCGGGTCCTGTCGAGTTCTTGTGTTAGACAGGGGCCCCGGGGCTTTCGAGAGTCTGAGTATGAATCCGCACGTCGTCGGTGTCAATGGAATTATCGGAACCTCATAGAGTTTTGACCGGCTCTTTTCCCCCGCTGGCACCGCGGTGTGCGAGGATTCTGATGTGTCGGAATGTGGGGTTGATTCGGGGCCGCGGGGCTTGTCTTAGGCCACATGTGGTGGCGTTCGGGCTGAAAGGCCCTATCCAATGTAGTTAGGTCCTTCCCGGTGTGGCTTGGTTGTGGCACGTGAGGACCCGTCGGCGCTTTCGCACTTTGAGTCGAAGGTGGGCACCGGCTTTTGGGGCATCAAGTTCGCGGGGCTGATCTTGGTGCCCGGTGGCGCGGTCAGCAGCCGGCGGCCCAGGCGTTGAGGAAATCGATGAAATCGAGGGTGTTGACGGTGTTGTCGTTGTTGATGTCGGCGTCGGGATCGCCGGCGGCCCAGTCGTTGAGGTAGGCGATGAAGTCGCGGGTGTCGACGAGGTCGTCATTGTTCCAGTCGGGCAGGCAGCTTGCGTCGGATTCGGTGGCGCGGACGGTGGCGCTGTAGGTGACAGTGGGGTTGTTCTTGCCGAGGCCGAGATCGAGGATGAACTCGACGGGTGCGACGGTGAAGTCGAGAGTCATGGCGCCGGGCTCGCCCGTGAGGGTGGCGTCCATCAGCCAGGTCTCGTCGGGGGCGGCGTCCATGTCCAGCGAGCCGGGGATGCCGAGGAATGTCCAGGCGAGCGTGCCGTAGGGCTGGAGGACGGGATCGAGCGCGAGGTCGCCGTTGTCGTCGATGGGGCCGGGGCTGCCCTGCGCGCCGACGAGGGCGTTCATGTGCTGGCCGGCGTTGATGAACTGCATCTGCGAGGCCATGCCGAGGTCGAGGGTGACGACGTCTTCGACGGTGCGGATGTCGATCTCGGTGGGCTGGATGCTCGCCGGGGCGTCGCAGTCGGTGGAGACTTCGGCGGCCATGGCGCCGGTGATGGGGATGTCGATCTCGAAGAAGCCGAAGACGGGGAGGTTGATTTCGATGTGGAGGATGGAGGCTTCGGGGTCGACGGCGAAGTCGGCGGGGATGGTGTCGAGGTCGTCGAAGATGTAGATCGCGCCGATGTTGTTGTTCTCGTTGGGACAGGCCGCGAGGAGGGTGGGGCTGTCGAGGCCGATGACCTGGCCGACTGAGGAGCCGTTGATGGCGCCGTCGGCGTAGAGGCGCTGCACGAAGCCCCAGTCGTCGCGGTCGCGTCGGAAGAGATAGATCGCGCCGGTGCGGACCGGGTCGGGATTGAAGATCAGCTCGGATGTCGCGCCGATGGCGAGCCAGTCGCCGTCGAGTTGGGCGTCGAGGCCGAAGAACGGGCCGGTGTCGCGTGCGAAGTCGGGCAGGAGGGTTTGGGACTGGGTCCAGGTCGTGCCGGAGCGGGTGAAGATGAAGGCCTCGCCGTCGGGGCCGAGGCTGCCGTTGTTGTAGGAGGGAGCGCCGACGACGAGGATGTCGGCTTCGAGATCGAGGGCGGGGCCGAAGGGAGCGAAGGTGGATTGCGGGTTGTCGGGGGCGACCTCCTGCTCTTCGGTCCAGGCACCGTTGTCGAGGCGGAAGACATAGACGGAGCCGGGGAACTCGCTCGGGGGTCCTTCGTTTCGGGAGTTGATGACTGCGGTGTCACCGTCGATGGCGAGGGCGTTGCCGACGCGGTCGGCGGGGCCAACGTCGGCGGGGAGGAGCTTGGCTGTCTGGGCCCAGATGCCGCCGCCCTGGTGCTCGAAGATGTATGCGCCGCCTCGTTCGTCGGCGGAGAAGGAGAAGGCGCCGGTGCCGATGAGGATTCGGGTGCCGTCGGTGTCGACGGCGGTGCCAAAGGCGGCTTCTTCGCTGGGGTCGTCGGGGGTGAGTTTGGCTTCGAGGGTCCAGGTGCCGCCGGAGTTGCGGAAGACGTAGGCGGCACCGTGACGGGTGACGTTGAGTGAGCTGTCGCCGTTGGCGCCGACGACGGCGAGGTCGCCGGCCATGGCGACGTTGACGCCGTAGAAGTCGAAGGGCTGGAGGTTGGGCGGGCGGAGTTCGCCGAGTGAGGTCCACTGTTCCCCGACGCGTCGAAAGACTTCGGCGTTGCCGGCGCGGGAGTAGGCGAAGTGCTGGCCGACGATCATGTCGTCGCCGTTGACATCGGCGCCGGTGCCGAAGCGTCCGTTGCCGGAGAGGGCGGCGGTGAATCGGCCGGCGAGGCACTGCGCGGAAGCGGCGGTGGCTGCGAGTGTGATCGCGAGCCCGGTCACGAGGATCGTGGTGCGGCGGCTGGTCGGCATGTCCTGGCGTCTCCCCTGCATCCTGTCCGTTGAGGCGTGGTGTCGGAACCAATGTATCCGGAGGCGGAGTAGGCGACAAGAGGAAATGCGGGCGGGAAGGCGGGTGAGAAACGAGGGTGTGTGGGCTGGGCGGGGACGATGGGCAACTGTGGGGGCTGCCCATCGGACGCGGGCGTGATAGGTGGAGCGGGTCTTACTTGGGTTGGTCCCTGTCGCGGGGGTGGTCTTTCTTTCCGTGGCGGTCGGCGAGGGAGAAGATGAGGATGAGGGCGATGACGCCGAGGGCGTAAGGGAGGGCGTCGGTGAGCAGGTCGGTGATTTGGTTGAGCGTGTTGTTGATAGGGGAGTTCCTTGCTCGGCTCCGTCGGGCGGTCTGGCCGCGGGCGTGGTTCGGGCCGGTGCTCGGGTGGGGGGCTCGGCTCGGGGGGGATCGTATGGATGAACACGGGGGCGTCGGTGTGGGTAGGGTGGTGATGTCGATGGATGAGCCGCGGCCGGAACTGGTGCGTGCGTTGGAGGTGTTTGTCGCGGAGCGCGACGTGCCGTGCCCGGGGTGCGGGTACAACCTGCGGGGGCTCGGGGGGAGCGTGTGTCCGGAGTGCGGGCTCGAGGTGCGGCTGGGCGTGCAGCTCGAGGAGCCGGCGATGGGGGCGTTGATGGTGACGCTCGCGGCTCTCTTCAGCGTTGTTGGTGCGTCGGGGGCGTTGTTGCTGGCGGTGCTCTGGGTGAGTGCCGCGTACGGCGATTGGGCGCCGTGGCAGGTGTGGGTGGTTCCGGTGTTGGCGTTGTTCGTGGCTGGGCCGTATTCGGTCTGGCTGGCGAGCCGGCGGGGGCGGATCTGGTTCCGGAGGCGGGAGGCGTCGGTCCGGGGGGCGCTCGCGGGCGGGGCGTGGGTCGCGGCTGCGGCGGCGTTTCTGGCGTTTATGGCGCTGATGCTGAGTCTCTGAGCCGGCGGCGGGGGCCGAACGGCGGAGGCTGTCGGTTGGGCTTTTGACGCGACACGGTCTAGAGTTGTGACCCCGCCGAGCGTGTCGGGGGTTTGGTTGGCATCGCACAAACGGCGGAGGAGTCTACATGAAGGGTCTTATTGAGCCGCACGGCGGCAAACTGGTGAACTGTCTGGTGAATGAGGCTCGCGCGAAGGAGCTGGCTGCGAAGGCGCCGTCGATGCCGCGTGTCGACCTGACGCCGAAGCAGTCGTGCGACCTCGAGCTGATCGCCAACGGCGGTTACAGCCCGCTGGACGGCTTCATGGGCGAGGCTGATTTCAAGAGCGTGTGCAAGGACATGAAGCTCGCCTCGGGCCACGTGTGGTCGATCCCGATCCTGCTGAGCGTCGACAAGGCCAACGCCCCGGCCAAGGGCACCGAGGTTGCGCTGTACGCGCCCAACGGTGTGCTGCAGGGTGTGATGAAGGTGAACGAGGTGTTCGCGCACGACAAGGCGACCGAGTGCACCAGCGTCTTCCGCACGGACGACAAGGAGCACCCGGGTGTGGCGCAGGTCATGGCCGAGGGCGACACCTGCCTGGGCGGCCCGGTCGAGGCGCTGATGTTGTGTGTGGACCCCGACGGTGACGAGGCGTTCCTCGATCGCCGCCTGACCCCTGCCGAGACGCGGAAGGCGTTCGAGGAGAAGGGCTGGAAGACGATCGTGGCGTTCCAGACGCGGAACCCGATCCACCGTGCGCACGAGTACGTGATCAAGTGCGCGCAGGAGATCACCGACGGTTTGCTCATTCATCCGTTGGTTGGTGAGACGAAGAAGGGTGACATCCGCGCCGACGTGCGGATGAAGGCGATCGACGCGTTGACGGAGAAGTACTTCAACCCGGCGGCGACGCTGGTGACGGTGCTGCCGGCGGCAATGCGGTACGCCGGTCCGCGTGAGGCGATCCACCACGCGTTGATGCGGAAGAACTACGGCTGCTCGCACTTCATCGTGGGCCGCGACCACGCGGGCGTGGGCAGCTATTACGGCACGTACGACGCCCAGCACATCTTCAACGAGATCGACCTGGACAACCTGGGCATCATCCCGCTGATGTTTGAGCACTCCGGCTGGAGCAAGACCTACGGCGGCATGGTGTCGTTCAAGAGCTTCCCGAAGATGGAGGGCGACATCGTCTTCCTGAGCGGGACGAAGGTCCGCGAGATGCTCGAGGCGGGCGAGCGTCCGCCGATGGAGTTCAGCCGTCCGGAGGTCGCCGACGTGCTGATCGGCGCGGCCAAGGACAACAAGCTGTTCGTGTGATCGTCTCGGCGCGGCACCGCGTGTGCTGCGTCGCGAGAACGTGATTGATGCAGGACCCCGGCGCGGTGGCGTGCCGGGGTCCTGTCGTTTTGGGCGGGGCTGGTGTGTCTCGAGTTGTGGGCGGGCGGGGGCCGTTTAGATCCACCGGCTGAGCCAGGCGAGCCCGATGAGGGCGTGGAACGTGCCAACGGAGAGGAAGACGACGATCGCGTGCTTCCACTGCTGACGGGTTGGCTTTCGGGTCCAGCGTGGCCGGCTTCGGGCGACGACGAGCAGGCCGGCGGCCATGGTCGCGGCGAGCACGATGAAGAACGCTGTGAGCAGGAAGGCGAAGAGGGGCGGTGGTGCGGCGGGAGGCCCGGCGGGTGGCGGGAAGAACGCGGCGATGCTGGTGGTGACAAGGGCGATGAGGAAGATGATCGAGACGACGCCGTCGAAGCCGAGTGCGAGGGCGAAGCTGGTCATCGCCAGGGCCCACGCGCCGACGTGGAGGCGGGGGAGCCGACGCGGAGTTCGAGTTCGGCGCCGCACTCGGGGCAGCGGGGCTGGGTGAGGCCGCGGAGGGAGTAGTCGCAGACCGGGCACTCGGCGGGGCATTCGGCGACGAACGCCAGGAGGTGGCGGGTACCGTTGTTTGTGCTGGGTGTGCTTTGAGGGGGTTCGGTCATCGGCGGTGTACTGGAGATCGGCCGGATCGGTTTGGCAGGGGCGCGAGAATGTCGTAGGCTCTGGCGAGGTCGTCGCGTGAGAAGGCTCCGGTCCGACCCGATCATCCCCCTTCCGGGCGGTTTGTCGGAACACGGTTCGGGGGTCGTGCGTTCTACCTTACTGCCGAACCGGCGTGGCTGGTCGGCGTCCGTATCGAGCAGTCGGGCAGGTTTGCTGCCCCGCAAGGAGATCTGTCAATGAAGATTCGCGCAGCAGCATGTCTGGCCGCCTCGCTCGCCCTGATGGCGGGCACCCCGGCCCTGGCGCAGAAGGCCCAGCCCCGTCCCGACACCGCGCCCGGCGTGCAGGTCGAGCGGCTCAACAAGGTGATGGTCGGTGACCGTGCGCCCGAGCTTGCGATCAGCGAGTGGGTGAAGGGTGACGAGATCTCCGGCTTTGAGGACGGCAAGGTGTATGTCGTCGAGTTCTGGGCGACGTGGTGTGGTCCGTGCATCGCGGGCATGCCGCACGTGTCCGAGCTTCAGGAGAAGTACGAGGACAAGGGCGTGACGGTGCTCGGCGTGAACATCTGGGACGACCCGGCGAACGTCGCGCCGTTCATGACCGACAAGCAGGGCGACGAGAAGATGCAGTACACCGTCGCGATCGAGAAGAAGATCGAGGGCGAGAACATCCGGAACGGCGAGATGGCCCGCGACTGGATGCGTGCCGCGGGGCGCAACGGGATCCCCAGCGCGTTCATCGTTGACCAGAAGGGGTACATCGCGTGGGTGGGTCACCCGATGACGATGGACGAGCCGCTGGCGAAGGTGGTGGCCGGTGAGTGGGACATCAAGGCCGCGGCGGAAGACCACGTGAAGATGGTCAAGGCCGAGATCAAGCAGAACGAGCAGCGTCAGATGCTGGGCAAGCTGCTCAACCCGGTGACGGCGGCGATGGGCGCTGGTGACTATGACACGGCGTACAAGGCGCTGACGGCGGCGCTGGAGCACGAGGCCGTGTGGGACAACGCCAACGTGCTGAACTCGCTGACGTGGAACATGGTCGATCCCGACGCCGATGTGTCGGACCGCAACCCGAAGCTGGCGGTGAAGATGGCCGAGCGTGCGGCGGAGCTGACCGAGGGCAAGAGCGCCCCGGTGCTCGACACGCTGGCGTGGGCCTACTACCAGGCCGGCATGAAGGACAAGGCGATCGCGACCGAGACCAAGGCGATCGCGCTGCTCAGCGGCGACGCGAAGGCGTCGTACGTCGAGGCGCTCGAGCGTATGAAGAAGTAAGCCCGGTACGGCCCTCGCGGCCGTGATCGGTTGAGATACACAACGGCCCCGGCGGTGATCCGCCGGGGCCGTTGTCGTTGGTGTGCGGGAGCCGGGGTGTGGAGTCGCTAGCGGGGCGGTTTGGTGACGGCCTCGCGGTAGAGCTCGAGGAAGCGGTCGGAGAGGACCTCGCGGCTGAGGTCGCGGTGGACCCACTCGTGGCCGGTCTGGCCCATGTTGTGCGCGCGCTCGGGGTCGTCGAGGAGGGACTCGATGGCGGCGGCGAAGGCTTCGGGGGTGCGGTCGACGATGAGGCCGCCGTTGCAGGCTTCGAGTTCGGGCCAGATGTCGACGTTCTTGGTGGTGATCACCGGGGTGCCGGCGGCGAGAGCCTCGGTGAGGACGAGGCCGAAGTTTTCCTGTTTGGTGGGGAGGGCCAGGAGCGAGGCGCGCTCGAAGAGGCTGACCTTGGCGCTGCCGCGGACGAGGCCGACGAAGTGGACGTTGTCGGCGATGCCGAGCCGCCGCGGCCTGGGCCTTGAGCTTGTCGACGTAGCGGGGCTCGCCGGTGCCGGCGATGACCAGGGGCACGGGGGTGCGTCGCTTGGCGATGAGGCTCATGGCGTCGAGGAGGACCTCGAGGCCCTTCTTGTGGTCGACGCGGCTGAGGAAGAGGACGAGCGGGCCGTCGCCGGAGGCGCCGGCGATCTCGTCGCGGGCCTGGGCGGGGCCGGCGAGATTGGTGAAGGGGGTGAGGTCCATCGCGGCGGGGACGACGCGGCCGGCGGAGTTGTCGATGTAGTGGGCGGCCTGTTCGAGCTCGCCCCTGTGCAGAAGAAAATCGCGACGGCGCGCTCGAAGAAGGTGCGGCCGGCGAGGGAGAGGAAGACGTGCTTGCGGGCGGCGTGGTAGGACATGCACCAGTCGTCGAGCATGCCGTGGGGGCTGATGATGTAGCGGCGTTTGGCGCGGCGGGCGCGGGCGGCGATCTGGATGTTGGCGGGGATCCACGCGCCGTGGAGGTGGATGATGTCGGCGCCGTCGGTCAGCGACATGACGTGGTCGAGCTGGCGTCTGGTGAAGAGGGCGTTGCGGAGTTTGGGTCTCTCGACGCCGACGATCTTTGGGGCGCCCTCGCCCTGGAGCGTGGAGGGACGGGGCTCGGGATTGGGGGTGATGACAGTGACGTCCTGGCCGGCGTCGGTCATGAGTTTGGCGAGGTCGGAGACGTGCGCGACGACGCCGCCGAGAGCGGGGTCGAGCGAACGCAGGTAGTGCACGATCTTGAGGGCGATGGCGGAACTCCGGGCTGCGTGTCGGTGGCGCGAGAGCGGATGCTATCGGTAATGCCGCCGGCCCGCAGCGGCGGGCGGGTGCGCAGGGGTGGCTCGGCCGGTGAGTGAGGCTCTGGGCGGAGACGGGGGGTTAGTTCTGGAGGTTAACGCTGCTCTGGAGGAGTTGCAGGGCGGCGTTGGGCGCCTGACGCGCGGCGAGCAGGGCGTTGATCGAGGCCTGCTGGAGGAGCTGACCCCGGATGAGGTTGGACATCTCGGCGGCGATGTCGGCGTCGACGAGGTCGGACCGGGCGTCGGTGTGGGTCTCGATCTCCTCGAGGAGAAGGTTGATCTCGGGCTCGATCTCGTTCTTGATCTTGGACCCAATCGCGCCGCGTTGGAGGGAGATGGAGCCGAGTGCGCCCTCGACGCTTTTCTGGGCCGCTTCGAGGTCGCCGTCGATGAGGTTGAGCGCGCCGCCGGAGCGGATCGAGCCGAGTACGGCCTGGAGGGTTGTGTCGTCGGTGGTGTCGTCGGGGTCGCCCTCGTCCTCGACGGAGGTGCGGCCGAGTGAGTTGGAGAACAGGCCGCTGAAGAGCCTGACGCCCTTGAAGGTCGCGGTGTTGGAGATCATGTCGAGCGCGCCGATGATCTCGTCGGCGTCGGTCTGCATGGCTTCGAGTTCTTCGGTGCTGAGGCCGCCGGTGTTCGCGGCTGAGACCACGAGGCCGTTGAGCTCGTGGAGAAGGTCGGTGACGACCGAGAGCGCGCCCTCTTTGGCGCCGAGCATGGCACGTTGCTGTTCGAGGCCGTCGATCTTCTTCTCGAAGCGGACGATCTCGGCGCTGAAGCGTTCGGAGGCGATGAGGCCGGAGGGGTCGTCCGCGGCCCGGTTGATGCGTTTGCCGGTGGCGAGCCGCTCGGCGGCCTGGGCGATGACGGACTGGGCGTCGCGCAGGCCGCGTTGGCCGATCATGAGGCTCATGCTCGACGAGATGGACAGCATCTGGCGATCGCTCCCGGGGGGCGGTGTGCCCTTGATGGCTATCGGGCGGGAGCGGGGGCCGCTGGAGGGGGATCGGGTGTCCGCGGGAGTTATCGTGTCCGGTCCGCCGGGGCTGCGCGTGGAGTGGGACTGCAAAGAGAAAGCCCGGCGGACGCGTGAGCGCCCGCCGGGCTGAGGGACAGATCGTGCTTTGCCGGCGGTTTAGCGGCGGCGGCGGGTGGCGACGAGGCCGCCCATGCCGAGCAGGGCCGCGGAGGCGGGGGGCCGGGGTGATGGTCATCTGGGAGAAGTCCATGCCCATGGCGACGTTGTCGGGGAAGACGCTCCAGATGTTCATGGAGTAGCGGGTGAGGCCGTCGAACTCGTAGGTGCCGAGGGCGTCGAGGATGTCGAGCGAGTCGAGTGTCTCGCCGACGTAGCCGAGGCTCAGGTCGAGGTTGTAGGGCTCCTGGCTGAGCTGGACGCCGCCGGGGGAGGTGGTGTGCTCGGAGACGAAGAAGCCGTCGGAGACGGGGAAGCCGTCGATGACGCCGAGGTTGGGGTTGGTGGAGTTGGCGGAGAGGCCCACGCTGGCGCCGCCGCTGAAGGAGAGCGAGAACGAGGCGTGGTCGATCGCGTAGGCGCGGACGTCACCGGGGATGTCTTCGACGAAGTTGTTGGAGTCGACGGTGAAGGTCATGGTGGCGGTCTCGCCGCCGTTGACGGTGCCGAGGGGTCCGGTGTTGATGCCGTTGAAGAAGACCTGGCCGGTGGCGGTGATGGTGACGATGTCGGCGTGTGCTGCGCCGGCGACGCACGCGAGGCCGACGAGTCCGAGTGCAAACTGCTTCATGATTCTCTCCTGTTTCGGTGTTGGCGGCCTGCCGACATCGGCGGGGCCGCGCGGGGGTCCGGGTCGGGTGTTCAGCAGCCGGCGGTCCACGCGTTGAGGAAGGCGAGGACATCGAGGGTGTTGACCGAGCCGTCGTCGTTGAAGTCGGCGGAGCCCTCGCCGGCGGTCCACGCGTTGAGGAAGGCCAGGACGTCGAGGGTGTTGACGGTGTCGTCGCCGTTGAAGTCGGCGTCGCAGGGCGTGTCGAAGATGATCTGGAAGGCGCGGACGTTGAAGCCGTCGTAGTAGCCCCAGCCGGTGATGATGGAGCCGTCGTCGGAGATGTCGAGGAGGCCGCGGATGTCGAGGCCGCCAAAGTCAACGCCGTTGTCGGTCAGGAGGTCCTCGATATCGACCATGCCGGTCTCGGTCCAGAGGAAGCCGTTGTAGTTGGCGAATGGGCCGAAGCCGTAGCGGTTGAAGCCGACGGCGACGGTGCCGTCGGCCGAGACGCCGAGAGTGACGGCCTCGCGGTCGTTGACGTTGTCGCCGTCCTCGGGGGGGAGGAAGCCGAGGCTGGTGCCGGACCAGTCATTGCCGTCGAGAGTCCAGATCTTGGCGCCCTCGAAGTAGCCGCCGGTGCCGCCGGCGACATCGCCCGCGGCGTTGAGGGCGATGACCTCGGTCCACTCCTCAGAGTCGGGCTCGAGGAGGGTGAGCTGGCCGTCGATCCAGAGGGCGGCGCGGCGATTGCCGAAGGGGGCCTCGTCGAAGCCGCCGATGACGGAGCCGTCGCCGTTGATGGCGGTGCCGCGGCTGGAGCGGTCGTCGTAGCTGGATCCGAGGTTGACCATGCCGGTGCTCTCGGTCCAGCTGAAGGCGCGGGCGCGCCAGTCGGAGCGCCAGGCGAGGCCGGTGATGGTGGAGCCGTCGCCGGAAATGGCGTAGGCGGACCCGTCTTCGCCGGGGACGCCGCCGCCGGTGATCGGTCCGGTGGTGACCCAGCCGACGCCCTCGGTCCACACGCCGGGGACGGCGGTGCCTTCGGAGTCGTAGATGGTGCCGGTGACGCGGGAGCCGTCGTCGGAGATGCCCACCGAGCCGTTGAAGTTGGCGTCGACGTAGAGGGTTTCGAATCCGGTATCGGCGCTCCAGCGAGCGATGTTGTTGCCGAGCTTGCCGGCGAGCCAGGTGCCGTCGGCGGACTGGTCGGAGACGGCGAAGTCGCCGATGGGGTTGTAGGAGATCTGGGCGTGCGCGGCCCCGGCGAGGCCGAGGACGGCGGCGATGGCGGCGTGCGTGGTGTGACGGTGCATGTCGTGGACTCCTCTGTGGTGGTGTGTGCGTCGAGGGGGTCGGTTTGCGGGCTCGCGTGCCCGGGCCGGACCGGAGAATATCGGGCCGGACCTATCCGTGCAATATTCCCCAGAGAAATTTTGCGAGATAGTCACGGCGGGGCGGGTTGTGTGATAGGATCAGCCTTGCGGGTCCTTGGACCTCGGTTTAATACTGGTGTAAATGCCGGCTCTCGGAGGGTTGTCTGTGCAGACTGTTGGATTCGTGCCTGAATGCCAGACCTCGATCGGCGAGTTCCGGGTGGCGGTCATGGGGCTGTACGCCAGCGTGGGCGCTCCGATCGACAGCCCGCAGGATGTCTCGCGGACGTTCGGGCTCGACAAGAACCTGACGTGGAAGCTGGCGCGGGTGATGGGGACTGACGACACGAGCGAGGCGTTGCACCACCTGCCGGGGGCGAACGCGATCAAGATCCTGCTGCGGGCGATGAAGCAGGCGGGGGCGGACGGTGCGGCGCTCGAGCGGGTCCGCGTGGCGTACGCGGAGATCGGGCGTGTGGTCGAGGTGCACGTGGGTGACCGGTCGACGCTGGAGTTGGTGCTGGACGGGCTGGGCGCAGAACGGGCAGGAGCGGCTGGAGGTGAGCCGCAAGATCGCGTTCCGCGGCAACAGCGGCGTGTGGGGTGTGCAGGCCAAGGCGAAGATCACGGTCGCGGTGCTCGCACCGAACGCGGACGACCCGGCGACGCTCGACTCGGCGTTTGTGCGCGGGTATGTCGGGTTCCGGCGGCTCCGGTCGGAGATGAGCTGGCCTTTGTCCGTGAACCGGAACTGGAAGGGTGACGGTGAGCCCGCGGACGCGAGGTGGACGCCGCTGGTGCCGGAGGATGTGGAGAACGGGCTGCCTCTGCTGCGGGCGTTTACGACGGCGCAGCGTCCGGAGTTTGAGCTGAGACAGACCCAGCACGGGATGTATTACATGCTGCCGCCGGGGCCGGTGGGCAACACGGCGGCGTTCGATTGCTTCTTTGGCGATCTGACGCGGGGGGATGTGCCGCGGTATCGCACCGCGGAGGACCGCACGGGGGAGTTCACGTCGGTGATCTCGGTCCCGATCGAGCACCAGCTGCTTGATGTGCTGGTGCACCGCGACCTCGCGGCGGGGTTTCGTCCGGAGGCGTTTGTCTACGGCGACCCGCTGGGCGGGCAGGGCTTCGGGAGTGCGGACCAGAGCCACTGCATTCTGCCGATCGACGAGACGGTGCGGCAGTTGCCCGGGTCGCCGCCGATCACGGTGACGCCGGTCTACTCGCGGTACGCCGAGATGGTCGAGACGGTCTACGAGCGGGCGGGCTGGGACGCGGCCGACTTCGTCGGCTTCCGACTCATGGTGAAGTATCCGCCGATGGGGACGAGCGTCTCGGTGCGGTTTGGGTTGGCCGAGCGCGAGTAGGCGGGCCGGCGCGTGCGGCGTCGTGACTTCGAGTCCCGGCTCAGCGCCGGTCGCTGCCGCCGAGCAAGTGGAGCACCTGCTGCGGCTGGGCGTTGCTGATGGCGAGGCTTGCGCGCGCGGCCTGGGCGAGCCGCACCGACGCGGAACTGTTCGGCGGTTTCGCCGGCGTAGTCGGTGTCCATGATCATGGAGCGTGCGGCGGAGAGGTTCGCGGCCTCGGTCTCGATGGCCCGGGCGCGGGGCTCGAGGTCGTAGGCGATGGACGCACCGATCTCACCACGCATGGTGGCGAGGTCGCCGACGGCCTGGCCGGCGATCTGGTCGATGAGCCGCGGCGTCGCCGGAGAGGCTGAGGCCGCGGCCGATGTCGGCGAGGGAGTAGTTGGACGTCTGGCCGCCGTCCTCGACGCTGACGTTGCCGACGTCGCCGGAGATGCCGGAGTCGAAGAGCTTCTCGCCGGCGAAGCTGGCGGCGTTGGTGGTGTGTTCGATGGCGCGGACGATGCTGGCGGCCTCGATATCGAGGGCCTCGCGCTCGGCGTCGGACATCGCGCCGGTGTTGGCGGCCTGCACGGCGAGGCCCTTGAGGTCGGCGAGCATCTCGCCGGCTGAAGAAAGAGCACCGTCTCTGGTGGCCTGGACGCTGGTCTCGCGCTCGAGGCTGCGGGTCTCGGCGTCGAGGGTGCGGAGGGCGGCGTCGAGGTTGACGCCGGCCATGAGGCCCGCGGGGTCGTCCGCGGCACGGTTGATGGCGTTGCCGGTCGCGAGGCGCACCATGGAATCGGACAGCGCCTGCTGGTTCTGCTGCAGCGGGCGGAGCCCGATCGGGGGTGCGGATGTGCTGACCGGCGTGACCATGGGGTTCCTCCGTGAGTCCCTACAGTCTGTTCTGCGGCGTTTTCTGCCCGCAGAGTGAGCCGAACATGTGAGAACGGGTAGGGCTTGGGCGCGGTTGTCCCGGGTGCGCGGGGGCAGGACCGGTCGCGGCCGGGCGGGGCGCTGCGTGCCGGTTCTGGGCGATGGTGGGGTCTTGATCCTTGATCCGTCTGCATCAATATGGCATACTGATGCATATGCGGACGACACTCAATATCGACGACACCCTGCTGGAGAAGGCCCGAAAGTTGACGGGGATTCAGGAGAAGACCGCGCTGATTCACGCGGCGATCGAGGCGATGATCGCCCTGGAGAGTGCGCGGCGGCTCGCGGCCTTGGGCGGGAGCCAGCCGAAGCTGCGGGCGGCACCCCGGCGGCGGCCTTCGGGCGGTGACGCGGCGTGATCCTCGTGGATACCTCGGTCTGGGTCGAGCACTTCAGGCGGGGGCATGCCGAGCTTGCTTCGTTGCTGGAGGACGGTCTCGTGCATACCCACGAGTTTGTGCTCGGTGAGTTGGCGACCGGCAGCCTGGCTCGTCGGGCGGAGGTGCTGGGTCTGCTTGACGCGTTGCCCCGGGCGGGGACGGCGGGCCATGAGGAGGCGATGGCCCTGCTCGACCGGCACAGGCTCTGGGGGCGGGGGCTCGGGTGGGTGGACACGCACCTGCTGGCGTCGGCGGTGATCGAGAGGAGGCCGCTTTGGACGCTGGACAAGCGGCTGGCGGCGGCAGCGGAGGTGCTCAAGGTGGCGTACAGGGCATGAGTTTCTGGCTTATACCCGAGCGTCGGCGTCGTGCTGGTGCTCGACAAACCACTCGATGGTCCGCTTGAGCCCCTCCTCGAAACCGACCTGAGCCTGCCAGCCGAGGAGCTTCTTGGCTCGTTCGGTGTCGAGGCAGCGGCGGGGTTGGCCGTCGGGCTTGGTCGAGTCCCACTCGATCGCGCCCCGGAAGTCGGTGAGCTTGACGATGAGTTCGACGAGGTCCTTGATGGTGATCTCGAAGCTCGCGCCGAGGTTGATGGGCGTGGGGTCTTCCATGACCTCGGCGGCGCGGAGGATGCCCTCGGCGGCGTCGTCCACATAGAGGAACTCGCGGCTGGCGCTGCCGGTGCCCCAGCAGACGATCTTGTCATCGCCGCGTTCCTTGGCCTCGACGCACTTGCGGATGAGCGCGGGGATGACGTGGCTTGAGTGCAGATCGAAGTTGTCGTGCGGGCCGTAGAGGTTGACGGGGAGGACGTAGACACCCTTCATGTCGTATTGCAGCTTGTAGGCGTCGAGCATCTGCCATGCGGCCTTCTTGGCGACGCCGTAGGGGGCGTTGGTTTCTTCGGGATAGCCGTTCCAGATCTCGTCTTCGTGGAAGGGGACGGGGGTGAACTTGGGGTAGGCGCAGATGGTGCCGGTCTGGACAAAGGTGCCGCCGCGATCGACAAGGCCGTCCACGCGGGCCTGCTCGATGAGGTGGAGGGCCATGGCCATGTTGGCGTAGAAGTAGCGGCCGGGATTCTTCTGGTTGGCGCCGATGCCGCCGACCTCGGCCGCGAGGTGGACGACGACGTCGGCCTTGTCGTTGCCGAAGGCCTCTCGGTAGAGGCGGACGCAGTCGGCCTCGGTGGTGAGGTCGAAGTCTTTGCGTCGGGGGACGAAGATGTGGTCGTCGGCGACGCCGCGGGCGCGGAGACGGTCGCAGATGTGGCGACCGAGGAAGCCCGCGCCGCCGGTGACGATGACGCGTTTGTCGGACCAGTCGAGGGCGGGGGTGGGCATCTGCATCTCCGGGGCTGTCATTGGCTGGTGGGCGGGGTGTCAGAGCGTGCCTTTGGGGGGGCGATCATAGTGAGCGGCGGCCGCGGGAGGGCGACGGGGCGGTCATCGGCGATCTGTCGGGCGCGGTCCGGGCGGATCGGGCGGGGCGTTTGCATTTGGGGTGATCGGGTGCAACCCGCGGGCTCACTCGCGGTATGGATTGTGGCGGACGGGAGATCACCCACAGGGGAAAGGTACGAGATATGCACATGCGAGCAATCGGTGCCGTCGCGGCTGCGACGGTTCTGGGACTTTCGGGAGCGGCGTTGGGGCAGTGCGAGCCGGGGTGGTCGGACGTGTTTACGCCGGCGTTCTTTCAGGGGGGCTACGACGCGACGGCGACCATCTACGACGACGGTACCGGCATGAAACTCATCGTCTCAGATCTCTCGCGGCCGGGCTCGGGCGAGGAGGGGCTGCAGGTCTGGGACGGGCAGAGCTGGTCCACGCTGGCGCTGCCGCCGGAGGCGATCGGTGACACGCAGATCGTGCGTGCGTTCAACGAGCACGTGCCGCCGAGGCTGGTGGTAGGGGATATCCAGGGCGGTAGCCTCGTCGAGGTGTTCATCTACGAGAACGGCGTGTGGCAGGCGACGGGGTTTCCGACGCCCGGCGGCTTCCGGTTCGCATCCGAGATCGAGACGGGGAGCGACCCGGCCGGCGATGAGTTTTTCATCAGCGGCCTGTTCAGCGAGGACGGTCCGGACAACACGCTGGTGTATCACTGGGACGGGCAGTCATGGACACCGATCGATGTCAGCGGGCCGCAGGGGGCCACCGATCTGGTCTGGTTCGACGACGGATCGGGGCGCAAGCTCTACGCCGGGGTGCTCGAGCAGATCGACGGCGTTGCCGCGGCTGGGGTTGCCCGTTGGGACGGCAGCTCGTGGGAGGAGGTCGGCGGCGGCTGCCCGGCGTACTGGCCGACGCTCGCGGTGTACGACGACGGCTCCGGGCCGGCGCTGTGGGCGCTCGACGGCGAGGGCGATGAGCTTGCCAGGTGGGATGGTGTGTCGTGGACATCGTTCCCGCTCGAGCCTGGCGACGCGGTGCTCTCGTGGCGTCTGGTGTCTGCGGAGGTCGGCGGTCAGAGCTCGCTCTATTGGACGGACTGGATCGACGAAGACGCAAGGCTGTGGCGTTGGGATGGCGGCGTGGGGCAGCCGGTGGCTGCGGTCGGTCCCGGGGCGATCAACGACCTCGTGGCGAGTGACGATGTTTCGTTGGGCGCGGGTGTGTTCGCCGCGGGCTACTTCACGGGAGTGGACGGCAACCCTGCAGCCGGTGTTGCGATGTGGGACGGCTCTGCGTGGGGTGCTCTGGCGAATGAAGATGTCGGCAACGGTGCTCCCAACGCAGTCACTCTGCAGCCAATCGGAGCCGAGGGCGGCGAATCGCTCGGGCGGCGCGTCTACGTCGCTGCGCAGAGTATCGCTGGCACCGACGCCAACGGTGTCGGCGAGTGGGATGGTGAGAGATGGACAGCGGTAGGCCCCGCCGATATGGCCAGCGTGCGAGTTGAAGCGTTCGAGGTCGGTGATCTCGGCAGTGGTCTCCGGCTCTTTGCTGGCGGCAATATCCGGCCTGAAATCGCGTCGGGCTCATCCGTCATCGGCTGGGACGGAACTGACTGGACGGTGATCGGCGATCAGATGGAGGGTACGGCAGATGCGCTCGTATTCGGGATGCTCGATGGCGGTGATCCGACACTGTTCGTCGGCGGCCGATTCGAGACGATCGGAGAACAGTCGTTCTACAGCGTCGCCGCGCTCACTGACGCTGGCTGGGCACCACTCGGACCAGGCCTGGAGAGCAGCTTTGGCACCACGAGTGTTCGTGCGATGGAACTGCACGACGACGGTACCGGAACGGCGCTCTACGCCGGCGGCAGCTTCAGGCGTCTGGCGCCGGAGCTTGCCGACGGCGTCGTGCGGTGGGACGGCCAGTCGTGGTCGCGCGTTGGCGATGTGCTCGGCAGCAGTGTCCTGGTGAGTTCGCTGCTCTCGACGGACCTCGGCGGCGGGCCGCGGCTGTTTGCCGCGGGTGATTTCGCGGGAACGGGTGAAGAGTTCGGCAACGTCGCGATGTGGGACGGTGCGGCGTGGGTGCCGCTCGGTGACGGGCTGCCGTTCGAAGTCGGCTCGCTGGCCCGTTTGGAGACGCCCGAGGGCCCGAGGCTGGCCGCGACCGTCGAGAACTTCAGCACCGAGATCGCCGAGCGTGTCTTCCTGTGGGACGGCGTGGCGTGGACGCCGTTCGGCGCGGAGGCGGACGGTCTGGTGCGGAGGGTTGCGCAGGCGGACCACGAGTTCGGCGCGGTCTACATGACCGGGCTGTTCACGGAGGTGGCCGGCATCCCCAGCGAGGGGATCGCCCGGTACGGGTGCGCATGCGTGGCCGACTTCAACGACGACGGCGTCGTGGACACCCGCGACGTGCTGGCGTTTCTGAATCTCTGGGCCGCGGGGGACGAGGCCGCGGACATCAACGAGGACGGGTTTGTAGACACGCGCGATGTTCTGGCGTTCCTGAATCTGTGGAACGCGGGGTGCTGAGAGCGTTGGCTCCGGGGCCCCTTGGTTGGGTTTGGTCGGGTTGCAACCGGAGGCCGCGTCGCGGGTAGGCCTTGATGCGATGGGACAGAATTACCAATCGTGAACGGGGATGGAATGAAGTCTTACAGCCTGGCTACGGTCGTGGTCGCCGCGAGTCTTGGTCTTTCGGGGGTGGCTTGCGGCCAGTGTGAGCCTGAGTGGTCGGAGGCGTTTACGCCGGCGCTGTTCGACCTCCTCACGTCCCAACCTGAGGCGGTGGTCTACGACGACGGATCGGGGCCGCGTCTCTTGGTCTCCGGGATGCAACGATTCGGCGACGATGTCCAGGGGCTGCAGACTTACGACGGCCACGGCTGGACGACGCTCCCGTACCCGGACGCGCCGCCCGGCGTTCTCTCGCGATTGCGTGCGGTCGGCGGCTCTCGCCCGGCCCGGCTGGTTGTCGCGTTGGAGGACTTCCGTCATTATCTTGAGGATGTCTACATCTACGCGGACGGCCAATGGATGGCGACCTCACTGCTCGAGGGCTCCGGGTATGTGCAGCAGGCCGTGGGCATCGAACCGGGCCCTGATCCCGACTCTGGGGAGATCTACGTCGCTGGCGATTTCACGATCAGCCCGGGGCGTTATGCGCTCGTCATGCGCTGGGACGGCACCGCGTGGGCGGCGCTGGACGACACGGACTCGCCCTCGACGGCGTACGACCTGGTTTGGTTCGACGATGGCACCGGGCCGGCGCTCTATGTGTCGGTGTCCTCGTCGATTGACGGCGTGGACGTGCAGGGCGTGGATCGGTGGGACGGCACCGCGTGGGAGGAGGTCGGCGGCGGATGTCCCGCGGTGTCGGCCCCGAAGCTGGCGGTCTACGACGACGGCTCCGGGCCCGCGCTCTGGGCCCTCAACAGCGATGCGACGGTACTCGCCAAGTGGGACGGCGCCGAATGGACCGCCTACCCGCTCAGCTGGTTCGCCGGCCGACGCGCTTTCTCGCCGCCGACGTCGGCGGAGAACGCTGCCTGGTCTGGTCCACCTCCGGCCGGGAGGACGGGGCGATCTGGCGATGGAACGGCGTCGAACGCGAACGGGTCGCGGGCGTCGAGGGGGGGGCATCAGCGCCCTTGTCGCCGACGATGCCGGCGACTTCGGCGGCGGGCTCATCGCGATCGGAACGTTCAACCTTGCGGGCGGCGTCCCGGCCGCCGGCGTTGCGCGATGGGACGGCCGGGCCTGGCATCCCCTTGCCAGCCAGGAAACCGGCAACGGTGCGCCCGGCGCGGGCGCGTTGCTCTCGGTGGGCGACGAGGGGGGCGAGTCGCTCGGCGGGCGGCTGTTTGTCTCCACGCAGAAGGCCGGGGGCGTTCCCAGCGGGGGGCTAGTGGCCTGGGACGGCGCGTCCTGGGAGGCGATGGGCCCTCCCGGCGACTGGACCCTTTGGGCCCACGAACTGGCGTTCGGCGACATCGGCGACGGGCCGCGCGTCTTCGCGGCCGGTGATGTGCATGACTCCCAGAGCGCATACCACGTTGTGGCCGCGTGGGACGGTGCGGGGTGGTCCACGATCGCCGACGGCATGAATTACGATGCCTACGCGTTGGAGTTCGGCGCGATGGACGGCGGCGAGCCCACGCTGTACGTCGGCGGTCATTTCACGCGATCTTTCGGTGATGTGTACAACTTCGTCGCCGCGATCACTTCGAGCGGCCTGACCCCTCTGGGTGACGGCATCCCCTCGCAATGGCCGATCGCCACCTACGTGTACACCCTCCGCCTGCACGATGACGGTTCTGGCACGGCTCTCTACGCGGGCGGCTACCTCTCCCGCGTCGTGGAGGAACTCGGCGAGGGTGTCGTGCGTTGGAACGGCTCGGCCTGGGAGCCGGTGGGCGGGCCGCTGGACGACCGCGTCCCCTTGGTCAGTTCCCTGTGCTCTACCGACCTCGGTGACGGGCTCCGGCTCTACGCTGGCGGCAAGTTCGAGGGAGTCGATCGGGCGTTGCACAACGTCGCGGTGTGGGACGGTGCGACCTGGTCGCCGCTCGGCGACGGCCTGCCGCACCAGGTTCATACGCTCGCCCGGATCGAGACGCCCGAGGGACCGCGCCTGGGGGCGACGGTCGCGATCGGCGTGGAGGACCTGCCGGCCGAGACGCTCTATCTCTGGGACGGTGCGGCCTGGAGCCCCTTCGGCGCGGTCAGTGACGACTCCGCAATATGGGTCGCCCAGGCGCACCACGAGGACGGGGCCATCTACCTCAGCGGCAACTTTCGCCAGGTGGCCGGCGTGCCCAGCGAGGGGATCGCCCGGTACGGGTGTGCTACGGCGTGTGGTGCGGATTTGAACGGTGACGGGGTGGTCGACACGCGTGACGTGCTGGCGTTTCTAAGTCTCTGGGCCGCCGGGGACGAGGCCGCGGACATCAACGAGGATGGGATTGTGGATACGCGCGACGTGCTGGCGTTCCTGAATCTGTGGAACGCCGGGTGCTGACGGCCGTTCCGCGGCGGTGACTGCCGCGTTGATGGTGGTTTGGCCGATAGACGTGTGCAGACCACACGGAGTATCAGTCATGGGGAATTCACCGCGTAGGGCGTGGATGATGGTCGGGGCGGCTTCGCTTTGCATGGCCGCGGGCGTGGCGGGACAATGCGAGCCCGGCTGGAACGGGATCTTTACTCCGACGGTCTTCAACGGGCGCGTCGAGGGTGGGGTCGTCTACCGTGGCCCGGAGGGTGCGGATCTGGTCGTGCATGGCCCGTTTCGCTGGGACGGCGGCGGTTCTGACTACACGTTGGCGGCATGGAACGGTCGTGATTGGCGAGAAATGTCCAGCGGATTTCGCGTCGGCAGCACGGTCGTGTACGCCGATCCGTATCGCTCGCCGGGCCGAATCATCGTCGGGCGGACCTCCGACGATATAGGAATCTACGAAGACGGACACTGGACATGGGTGGAACCCCCTGTCTCACGAGGCTCGTTCTACACCGCGCTGACCGGGCCCGATGGGCAGTCTGACGACATCTACCTCGGCGGCTCGATCTACGACCCCGACCGGGTCTCGATGCTGTTTCGGCACGACGGAGAGGAATGGACCGACCTCGGGCGCGGGTTCGGAAGATCGATCACCGACATGGAGTGGTTCGACGACGGGTCCGGCGTGAAGCTCTACGCGACCGGTCAGCCGCCGAGCTACGGCGACCCGGACGAGCTGTTCGGGTTCGCTCGGCTCAATGACGGGCAATGGGAGGTGGTTGCGCCCGAGCGGATGACACGGCCGATTCATTTGTGCGCACACGACGACGGATCGGGGCCGCGGCTCTTCGGCATGAACTACGACGTGCTGACTTCGTGGGATGGGCACACGTGGAGCGAGTACGAACTGACCGAGTACACGGAGACCGAGCTTGCCTCGTTTGTTTCGGTGGCGGTCAACGGCAGGCAGGAGTTGGTCTGGGGCGGCAACAGCGGGCAAGACGACATCGGCCGGGTGTGGCGGTGGACCGGCTCGTCCGACGAACTCGTCGGTGAGGCCGATGGCGAGATCGATGCGATCATCGCCGATACCACCGGAGAACTCGGCGGAGGTCTGTTCGCGGTGGGTGACTTCAGGCATATCAACGGCGTCCCGGCGCTCAACGTCGCGCAGTGGGACGGGGTCGAGTGGCGGGCGGCCGGCACGGAAGAGCAGGGGAACGGCGCTCGCTCACCCAGTCGTGTTCTCGCGGTCGGTCCCGATGCGGGGCCCCGATTTGCCAACCGGGTCTTTGTCGCGGGCGCGTGGGACGCCGGCGGCGAGGACTGCGGCGGTTTTGCGACCTGGGACGGCTCGGAGTGGGAGTGCATCGGCAACGGGGGCTTTCAGAACTTTGGGGTCCGGCACATGATCCACACCGAGTGGGACGGCCGCGAACGGATCATCGTTGCCGGACGCGTCGGGCCAACCTTCCGCGACAACGGGGTCGCGATGTGGGATGGGGAGTCGTGGGAGTACATCCCCAGCCCCTTCCAGCCGACGAGCCACCACATCAGTGCGTTTGCCATCGGTGAGTTGGACGGGCAAAGGGTCATGGTTCTGGGCAGCGGGCTCAATGGCTACGAGGTGAGCGGCGGTTTGTTCGTGTTTGACGGCCAGTCTTGGACTCGGTTCGGGAAGGGTTTCGACGAGCCCCCGGGTTCCGCGGTGTTCTTTGACGACGGGGCGGGGTCGCAGCTCTACGTCGCCGGGCGGTTCACCAAGGCGGGCGGACGATCGGTGACGCACGCCGCGAGGTGGGACGGTCGCCGCTGGCATCCGGTGGGGGAGGGGCTCCTCTACAACGGCTACCCGCAGGGCGGTTCGCTGCGGGTGTTGGATACCGGAGAGGGGCCTCGTCTCTATGTCCATGGCCGGATCACACATTCGGGCGGGACGAGGCTGTACAACGTCGGCGTGTGGGACGGCAGCGCCTGGAGGCCGGTCGGAACAAACCTGGCCAGTTGGCCGCCGACCCAGCTCTTTACGCTGGACACCGCCGACGGCACGGTTCTCGCGGCGATCGCGCCGCTGAACGACGATGGTGTCTTCGTCCACCGCATCATGGTCAGACCGGGCCAGCAGTGGCAGACGCTCGCCGACGGGTTCAATGCCGCGATTTGGAGTGCCGGGGTCTCGCCCACCAACCCGCGTTCGTTCTACCTCGGGGGTGAGTTCTCGCGCATCGGCGAGACGCCGTCGGACGGCTTTGCGGAGTACATCCCGGCGTTGCGGCTGTGCGAGGCGGACTTCGACTGCGACGGTGTTCGCGATACACGCGACGTGGTCGAGTATGTCGGGGCGTGGGCGGCGGGTGAACCACGCGCGGATATCGACGGCGACGGTCAGGTCGAGCAGATCGATTTCATCCTGTTTCTTGCGGATTGGCGGTTCGGCTGCTGAGCGCGCCGCGGCCGATACTCTGTCACTATGCGATCCGGCCGATTCCAACACGTTCTGGCGTGGATGCTCCATCTGGTGATGGTGGTGCTCGCGTGCGCGTGGATTGCGGGGCGGGCTTTCAGCGATCGCTTCGGCTGGAGCCAGCCGGTCTCGTGGATCCCTCCGGCGGTGCTCGCGGCACCAGTGTGGGCCGCGGTCGTCGTGACTGGGTGGCGGGCCCGGCGGCGTCGGCGACGTGAACGAGCGACCGGGCGAGTGCCCGCGCGCTCGATCGTGGGATCGATCGTACTTGGGGCGGGTGTTCTGTTTGCCGGTGTGTCGCTCGCTCACCTGCTCTGTGTCGAGCTCGGGCTGCACCGGCTTGCGCGCCGGGCACCCACGGCGGGCGAAGTCTCGATCCGGCTGGTGTTCTGGAATCAGGCGGGGCATCGCGCGGGGGATCTCGGACCGGTGTTTGTGCCGCTGGAGCCGACGGTGCTGGTGCTGGCCAACCGGCACAGCGACAGCTCGACCGGCGAAGTTGCGCGCGCATTTGCGGAGACCGGCCCCGTGCACGCGGCGGTGGGCTGGCCGTTCGATGTGTTCAGCCGGCTGCCGGTGCGGCGGTGGGCGAGCACGTCACTGGGGCTGGAGGGGAGATCGCGGGCTGCGAACGACTCGTCGCAGCGTGATTCGGGCTGGGCGGCGTGGTATGAGCTGGAGACGGCGGGCGGGACGCTGGTGGTGTGGGCGATCGATCTGCCGTCGGATCCGCGCGCGCACCGGGTGCCGCTGGCTAGAGAGGCCGGGCGCACGCTGGCGTCGTGGAGCGGCGCGGTGCGTGTGCGTGAGGATGACGGGTACCGCTACGAAAAGGCGGAGCGGCCGGGGTTCCCGGTGCCGGATGTTGTCGTGGGGGACTTCAACATCCCGCGGGGGAGCGCTTCGCTCGGGGTGTTCCTGGAGGAGGCAGGGGCGGCGGGGATGCGGGACGCGTTTGACGCGGCCGGGTCCGGCTGGCGGCGGACGTGGCCTCGCGAGTGGCCGGTGTGGGCGATTGATCACTGTTTCGTCGGTGAGGGGGTGCGCGCGCTCCTTTGAGACGCGAGATCCGGGTGTCGGCGGGCACCGGGTGCTGGTGGTGGAGTGTGCGCGGGACGGGCGTTGATGCGAGGTGTGTGAGGGGTGTGTTGGAAGCGTGCAGAACGCACGCTCATCCCGCCCGCTGCTGGGCGTCCGTCACGGCCCGTACGGCGTCGATGAGCCCGAGGTGGGAGTAGGCCTGCGGGTGGTTGCCCAGCGCCAGGCCGGAGTCGGGGTCCCACTCTTCGCTCATGAGGCCCGTTGGGCCGGCGAGCCCTACGTAGGCGTCAAGCAGGTCGCGTGCCTGGTCGAGGCGACCGATCGCGGCGAGCGACTGGATGAGCCACGCGGTGCAGATGTTGAAGGTGCCCTCGACGCCCGGCAGGCCGTCCTCGCAGCGGTAGCGGTAGACACCGTGCTTGACGCGGAGTTCGCGTTCGACCGCGTCAACGGTGCGGACGAAGCGGTCGTCGCGCGGGTCGATCATGCCGGAGAGGCCGATGGTCAGGACGGAGGCGTCCATCTCTGCGCTGTCGTAGGCGCCGACGAAGCTCTTGTGATGGTCCGACCAGCCGTGCTCGAGGACCTCTTCGCGGATGGTGTCGGCCAGCTCGAGCAGATCGGGCCGCTCCTTTCCGAGGAGGTGGTCGGAGATCTCGGCGGCTCTGGTGGCGGTGAGCCAGCACATGGCCTTGGTGTGGACGTGGTGCCGGCGCGGGCCGCGGATCTCCCAGATGCCGCTGTCCGGCTCGCCCCAGCGTGCCCGGACGGCGGCGACCATGGCGGAGACGAGGCGCCAGTGCTGGCTGGAGAGCGGGGCTCCGCGATCGGCCATGACGGCGACGAGGTCAACGACGGGGCCGAAGACGTCGAGCTGGACCTGCAGGGCGGCGGAGTTGCCGACGCGGACGGGTCGTGACCCGGCGTAGCCCGCGGCCTCGCCGATCTCTCCCTCGGGCCCGAGCCGGCCGCCGCCGACGGTGTAGATGGGCGCGAGCCGGTCGGGCGCTGACGCACGACTCGACGACGCCGAGAAGCCAGTCGAGCAGGGCGAGCCCCTCGCCGATCGAGCCGAGCCGGGCCAGGGAGGTGGCGCTCATGGAGGCGTCGCGTGGCCAGCAGAAGCGGTAGTCCCAGTTGCGCACGCCGCCGATGGTCTCGGGGAGGCTCGTGGTTCCCGCGGCCGCGATGGCGCCGGTGGGTCCGTGGCAGAGCCGCCTTGAGCACCAGGGCGCTGCGTGCGACGGCTTGGCGGTGCAGGTCGGGGAGGTCGAGTCTTTCGGCCCAGTTGCAGAAGAGGTCGGCGCTCTGGCGTCGCCGTTCCGGCTCGGGCAGGATGGTGGGGCGCAGGGAGCCGGTGCCGTAGCGCAGCTCGAGGGTGACGGGGCCTTTCGAGAGGTCTACCTCGGCGAAGGCGGTCTGGTGCTGGGCTTCGCGCTCGATGTTCCAGTCCACGCCGGGTGCGCGCAGCACGAGCGGGTCGAGCGAGCCCTCGACCTCGAGCCCGTCGGGCCTGACGAGCAGTGCGGTTGGGGCGCGTCCGAAGTCGAGCCTGGGGGCGTAGGTGATGACGGCGCGGCCGGTGCCCTCGAGCACACGGATCAGGTCGACGCGTCCTGCGCGCTGCACGGCGCGGCCGTTGGAGGCGTCGAGGTAGTCGGTGACGCGCACATCGGACCACTCGGTCACGAGCACGAGGCTGTCACCGTCGTAGCGCTGCGCCGGGGCGGTTTCGCCGGAGACGGGGCGGACGCCGAAGACGCCGGTGCCGGGGCCGCCGACGAGGTCGGCGAAGATGGGCTGCGAGTCGATGCGTGAGGCGCAGAACCAGCAGATGTCGGCGTCGGGCGAGACGATGGCGACGGTCCGGAGGTCGCTGAGCATGCTGAGGGATTGGATGGGGACGGCCCCGGCGCCGCCGAGCCAGGCGGTGCGGATCTCGGCCAGGAGCGCGAGGAGCCTGGCGACCTCGTCGACGGACTCGACGCGGAAGGGCGCGGCCGAGTCGCCGGGGCCGACCTTGACGCCGATGTCCGGTCCGTGGAGGGTGCGGAAGGCGTCCTCGTCGGTCACGTCGTCCCCGATGAAGAGCGTGGCGGTCGCGCCGACGCGTTGGCGGATGGTGTCCAGGGCGGTGCCCTTGTCGGTGGGGACGACGCCGAGTTCTACGACCTTCTTGCCGTGCTTGGTGAACACCGCGTCGATGGCGGCGGGGCCGGCCATGACCCGGTCGAGCGCGTGGCGGGCGGCGTCGGCGTCGGCATTGCGGAAGTGCAGGGCGACGCTCGCGGGCTTGCGTTCGATGGTGAGTCCGTCGGCGTGCGCGGCGATGGACTCCAGCTCCGCCCCGATCCGTTCCCGGAGTTCGACGGCTTCCGGCGGGAGATCGACCGCGAAGTTCAGGTCGAACTCGCTGCCGTGGCTGCCGACCAAGTGCACATCGTCCGGCGAGCCGGTGAGCGTGGAGAGGTCGCGCAGCGCCCTCCCGGACACCACCGCGGCGTGGGTCTTCGGCAGGGAGGCGAGCTGCCGCATCGCGACGATCGCCTCGCGGCACGGGAGCGCGTCGTCGGGGTTGGCGACGATGGGGGCGAGGGTGCCGTCGTAGTCGGAGGCGACCAGGAGCACAGGCGTGCGCGCCAGTTGTTCGATCCGTTCCTGCAGTATGGTCATGCGTCTTGGTCTCCGCGGAGCGCCCCGAGAAACCTCGCGGCCCAGTCGTACAGGTCGTAGGAGTGCACGGCGTTGCGGAGCGAGCGCATCCTGCGGCGTTGTTCGGCGGGCGGCATCGTCAGCGCCGTCTGGACCGCCTTTGCCATGCCGTCGATGTCGAACGGGTTGACCAGCACGGCCTGGCGGAGTTCGTTGGCCGCGCCGGCAAACTCGCTGAGCAGCAGCACGCCGGTCCCGTCGATTCGCGAGGCGGCGTACTCCTTGGCGATGAGGTTCATGCCGTCGCGGAGCGGGGTCACCATCATGACGTCGGCCGCCATGTAGTAGGCCACGAGGTCCTCGCGCGACAGCCTGCGGTGCAGATAGTGCACCGCGACCTGTCCGGGCTCGGCGTACTCGCCGTTGATCCGGCCGACCGCCTGCTCGACCTCGCGACGCAAGCTGGCGTAGTCGTCAACGTTCTCGCGGCTCGGGACCGCGATCTGCACGAAGCACATGTCCCGGGCGGAGAACTCACCCCGCCGGAGCACCTCCTCGATGGCCCGCAGGCGCACGTCGATCCCCTTGGTGTAGTCGAGCCTGTCGACGCCGAGGACGAGCTTGCGCTTGGGGCCGAACTTGGCGCGGAGCGAACGCGTCCGCTCGCCGGCGGACTCAGCGTTGGCGAGGCTCTCGAACTCTTCGATGTCGATGGCGATGGGGAACGGCTGCACACGGATCGTGTGGTCGTCGAGTCGGAGGGTGCACCCCGAGCCCGTGGCCCGGGTCAGACGGCGCGAGGCGCGGAGGAAGTTCTGGGCCACCGCCCTGGTCTGGAACCCGATGACATCGGAGGCGAGCAGCCCCTCGAGGACCTCCGCCCGCCAGGGCATGCGCGCGAAGAGTTCGGGCGCCGGGAACGGGATGTGCAGGAAGAACCCGATCCGGAGATCGGCGCGGCGCTGCCTGAGCATCTTGGGCACGAGCTGCAGGTGGTAGTCGTGGATCCAGACCATCGACCCCGGGCCGACGAGCGGCTCGATCGCGTCGGCGAACTTCTGATTGACCTCCACGTACGAGCGCCACCACGAGCGGCGGAACCGCGGCGTGCGCAGCACATCGTGGTAGAGCGGCCAGAGCGTGCCGTTGCTGAAGCCCTCGTAGAACCCTTCGATCTGGCCGGCCGAGAGCGTGACGGGCTTGATGTCCATCCCGTCGTGCCTGAACGCTCTGGAAGAACCGCCCTCACCCCCGGGCCACCCGACCCACGAGCCGCCGTGCTTGCGGAGCAGTGGGTGCAGCGCGGCCACGAGGCCGCCCGGGCTGGTCTGCCAGGTGCTGGTGGTGCCACGACGGACCCGCTGCACCGGCAGGCGGTTGGCCACGATCACCAGTGATCGGTCGTTGTTTGTCGGCGGCACGGGTGGCCTCGCAAGGCGTGAAACTCGGGGTACCAGTCACACTATGCGGGGAGACGCGGCGAGCCCAGCCGAACGCGTCAGTATGAAATCGTCCTCATTGCTCGTTCCCGGTGAGCTCGGGGACCGAATCCCCGGGGTCGCGGCGATCATGGAGCGATTGAGGAGGCGTTCTCGTCCCACCATCCTCCGGTCGGTGATAGTCTCCAAGGATCATGCACGACGATCAGTCACCGCCGGATTCCGATTCTGAGCCTGGCGACAGCACCGTTGAACTCAAGACCGAGACGCTCGCCCAGACGCCCTCGCACGCGGCCCTGGGATGCAAGCGCGGCGATGTGCTCGGCCGCTACAAGCTGATCGAGATCCTCGGGCAGGGCGGGTTCGGCGTCGTGTGGCGGGCCGAGCAGACCGAGCCGGTGCGGCGAGAGGTCGCGGTGAAGCTCATCAAGCCAGGGATGGACTCGGCGGGTGTGCTCGCGCGATTCGAGGCCGAGCGGCAGGCGCTCGCGGTGATGGACCACCCGTGCATCGCGAGGGTGCTCGACGGTGGGGCCACCGAGCGGGGGCTGCCCTACTTCGTGATGGAGCTGGTCAAGGGCACGCCGATCAACTCGTTCTGCGACACGCACAGACTCTCGATCCCCGATCGTCTCGAGCTGTTTGCGAAGGTGTGCGAGGCGGTGCAGCACGCGCACATCAAGGGCGTGATCCACCGCGACCTCAAGCCGAGCAACGTGCTCGTGGTGTACGGGTCGGACGGGAAGGCCCTGCCGAAGGTCATCGACTTCGGCGTCGCCAAGGCGCTCAACCAGCGGCTGACCGAGGCCACGATCTTCACCGAGCAGGGCCAGATGATCGGCACGCCCGAGTACATGAGCCCCGAGCAGGCGGAGATGAGCGGGCTCGACATCGACACGCGCAGCGATGTGTACTCGCTGGGGGTGATGCTGTACGAGCTGCTCACCGGCGAGCTGCCGTTCGAGGCCGCGCGGCTGCGTGCCGCGGGGTACGCGGAGATCCAGAGGATCATCCGCGAGGTCGATCCGCCCCGCCCGAGCACGCGATTGAGCAGCGTCGGTGAGGACGAGCAGGCGCGTACCCGCGTCGTCGCCGCCCGTTCGAGCGATCTCCGCGAGCTGACTACGACGCTGCGGCAGGATCTGGACTGGGTGGTGATGCGTTGCCTGGAGAAGGAGCGGAGCCGGCGGTACGACGCCGCGAGCGACATCGCCGACGAGCTGCGGCGGTATCTCCATCACGAGCCGGTGCAGGCGGGCCCGCCGAGCCGCCGTGTACCGGGCGAGGAAGTTCGTGCGGAGGAACCGGGCGGGCGTGATCGCCGGTTCGATGGTGGCGACGGCCCTGGTCCTGGCGGTGATCGGCACGACATGGGGGATGCTGTGGGCGTTCTCGGAGCGCGAGCGGGCGGAGTTTGCGGAGACCGAGGCGGAGCGCCGTGCGTCGGAGCTGGAGACGGTGTCGGACTTCCAGTCGAGCCAGCTCTCCGGCATCGACCCCCGGGACATGGGCGCGAGGCTGCGCAGGGCGCTGCTCGACGCGGCGCCGGAGTCGTCACGCGACGATCTTGACACGGCGCTCGCGCAGGTGAACTTCACCGACATCGCCCTGGGCTCGCTCGAGACCACGATATTCGATCGCGCGATCGAGACGATCGACGCGGAGTTCGAGGATCAGCCGCTGGTTCGGGCCTCGCTGCTGCAGTCGGTCGCGACCACGCTGGAGTCGCTCGGGATTCTCGAACGTGCGCTCGACCCGCAGGAGCGGGCGCTCGAGATCCGGCGGGCCGCGTTGGGTGACCGACACACCGACACGATCCGGTCGATGCACATGCTCGGGAACCTGCTCCACACGCAGGGGCGGCTCGAGGAGGCCGAGGAGTGGCTCCGGCGGTCGCTCGATCTGCGGCGCGAGGTGCTCGGCCAGGAGCATCCGGCCACGCTGACCTCGATGAACAGTCTCGGTGTCGTCCTCCGGGCGAGCGGGCAGCTCGCCGAGGCCGAGGAGTGCTTCCGCGAGACGCTCGAGGCCCGACGCCGGGTGCTCGAGGAGGACGACCCGGCGATCGCGAACTCGATGAGCAGCCTGGCGGTCCTGCTCGAGCAGCTGGGTGAGTTCGACGAGGCGGAGCCGCATGTTGCGCGAGGTCTACGAGGCCCGGCGTCGGGCGCTGGGGCCCGATCATCGGGACACGCTCGGCTCGATCGCGAACCTCGGGGCGCTTCTCCGTTCGCGGGGCAAGCTGGATGAGGCCGAGGAACTCCAGCGTGCGGCCATGGAGATCGCCCGGCGAACGCTCGGCGATGACCACCCCGAGACGCTGAGCATTGTCGAGAACACGGGCGTCCTGCTCTGGACACAAGGCAAGTACGAGCAGGCCGAGGCGTGCTTCCTCGAAGCACTGGACGCGCGGCGGCGTCTGCTCGGCGAGAAGCACCCGGACACGCTGGCCTCAATGTGCAACACGGCCACCATTCTGGACATGCTGGGGAAGGCCGACGAGGCGGAGGCTCTGCACCGTGAGGCGCTCGAGAGCGCACGACGCGTGCTCGGCGACGAGCACCGGATCACCCTGACCGCGATCAACGGCCTTGGATCGCTGCTGTGGGGTCAGGATCGGCTGGACGAGGTCGAGCCGCTGTTTGCCGCGGCGTTGGAGACCAAGCGCCGCCTGCTCGGCGACGAGAACCGGGAGACGCTGCTCTCGCTGTTCAACATGGGGGCACTCCTTGATTCGCAGGGACGGCTCGACGACGCCGAGCGGCACTACCTCGAAGCCCTCGAGGGGTATCGCCGCGTCATGGGTGAGGATCACCCGGGTACGCTTCACTGTCTGAACAATCTCGGCGTGCTGATGGCCCAGGTCGGGCGGTACGACGAGGCCGAGGACTTCTACCGCGAGGCCCTCGAGAGAAGACGCCGCGTGCTGGGGAGCGATCACCCCGACACGCTGACGACGGTCGGTAGCCTCGGGGCGATGTACGGCTCGCTCGGGAGGCACGACGAGGCGGCGGCCTGCTACGCCGAAGTGATCGAGGGGAACCGACGCGCGTTCGGCGACGACCACCAGACGACACTCAACTTGATCCACTCGGTGGGCGTGTCGTTGTGGCAAGCCGAGAGGTTCGACGAGGCGGAGGCCCACTTCCGCGAGGCGTTGGAGGGCCAGCGTCGTGTGCTCGGCGTGGACCACCCGATGACCCAGCGCTCACTCGACAGCATGGGCACCGTGCTCGAGTCGCGGGGGCGGCCGGAGGAGGCCGAGGTCTACTACCGGGAGGCGATGGAGGTTGCGCGTCGGCTGTTCGGCGCGACGCACCCCGACACGCTGGACTCGATCGGCGAGCTCGCCGAGCTTCTCATCGCGGTCGGTCGGTTCGGGGAGGCGGAGCCGCTGGCGCTTGAGTGCGAGGCGGGCAACCGCGAGCAGCACGGCGCGGACGCCCCGGAGACCGCGAGGGCGACGGAGCTGCTGATCGACCTGTACCAAGGTTGGCACGGGGCCGAGCCGGACGCGGGGCACGATGCTTCCGCGGCGGTTTGGCGAGACACGCTGACCGGTGGTGCCGGCGCGGACTGAGTGCGGGGGCAGTTGCACTCCGTCGCTGGCGATCCGGACTCTGTACCCCTCTGATCCGCTACTGATCGTGGCCGGTGAACTCGGGGATCGAGTGCCCGGCGTCGCGGAGTGTCTTCTCGCGGCTGGCCATCTCGACGTCGTTCTCGACCATCATGACGACGAGCTCGTCGAAGGTGGTCTCGGGCTTCCAGCCGAGCTGCTTCTCGGCCTTGGCCGGGTCGCCGAGCAGCAGCTCGACCTCGGCGGGGCGGAGGTAGCGCGGGTCGAAGGCGACGTGGGTTTCCCAGTCGAGGCCGGCGTGGGCGAAGGCTTTCTCGGCGAACTGGCGGACGCTCCAGGTCTCGCCGGTGGCGACGACGTAGTCGTCGGGGGTTTCCTGCTGGAGCATCATCCACATCATCTTGACGTAGTCGCCGGCGAAGCCCCAGTCGCGCTTGGCGTCGAGGTTGCCGAGGTAGACCTTGTCCTGCAGGCCCATCTTGATGCGGCCGACGGCGCGGGTGATCTTGCGGGTGACAAACGTCTCGCCGCGGCGCGGGGATTCGTGGTTGAAGAGGATGCCGCAGGAGGCGTGCAGGCCGTAGCTCTCGCGGTAGTTGATGGTGGCCCAGTGGGCGGCCATCTTGGCGACGGCGTAGGGCGAGCGCGGGTAGAAGGGTGTGGTCTCGGTCTGAGGAGTCTCGACGACCTTGCCGTATTGCTCGGAGCTGGAGGCCTGGTAGTAGCGGACCTGCTTGCCGGACTTCTGCTGGTAGTCGCGGACGGCCTCGAGGAGCTTGAACGAGCCCATCGCGACGGTCTCGGCGGTGTAGATGGGCATGTCGAAGGAGACGCGGACGTGGCTCTGGGCGCCGAGGTTGTAGACCTCGTCGGGGCCAATCTCGTCCATGAGCTTGGCGAGGTTGTTGGCGTCGCAGAGGTCGCCGTAGTGGAGCAGCAGGTGCGTGCCGGCAAGGTGCGGGTCGTTGTAGATGTGGTCGATGCGGGAGGTGTTGAAGGTGCTGGCGCGGCGGATGATGCCGTGGACCTCGTAGCCCTTGGCCAGCAGGAACTCGGCGAGGTAGGACCCGTCCTGTCCGGTGATGCCGGTGATCAGCGCTTTCTTGCCGGTGTGGTCCGCCATGGCTCGCTCCTGTTGGTCTTGGTGCCGATTCGGCCGATGTTTGTTCGGTGTGTGCTGGTCGCGGGGCTCAGTTGTACGCCCTCGGGGCCCTGCCGGATCGTGCAGAACCGGTCCGGCCGGTGAGTTTCCGGTCTTGGTCTTCGGTGTGAGTCATCGGTCGGCGGCCGGCGGGTCATCAGGCGGATCCGCGGGATCGCCCCCTGTCGGCGGCATTCGGTCGGCGTAGGGCTCGACCATCCCGGGAAGGACGGGGACCGTCATCTCCCACGGGCGCAAGCAGGGCTCTGGGCTGGACCGGCCGGGCGGTGAAGAGCGACGCGGCGGTGATCGCGCCCATGGCCAGCGCGCGAGGGCAACGGGGCCGACGATGCGCCAGCCCTCGCCCGCGCCCGAGCGTGCCGGGGCGACCCGGGCCGCGGCGAGAGCGAGCCAGAGCAGGACCATCGGCTCGGTGTAAGCGCTGCCAGAGCTTGAAGCTGCGCACTGGGCGGCGGTGAAGGCGACCATCGCGGCGAGCATGATCCAGCGGTCGCGGCGGCCGAGCACCACGAACCACGCCGCGAGCATGACCGAGCCGAGCAGCGCCAGCGGCACGATGAGCACGGACCTGCCGAGGGGCGCGGGGAGGTGGCGGACGATCTCCCACAGCCCCGAATAGCGGCCCTCGAAGTAGCTGCGGGTTGTCTCGGGGGTCAGGGCGATCAACAGGCCCGCGGCGATGGCGATGATCAGCAGCCAGGTGTGCCGCACCCACAGCAGGCGCAGGCCGTCGAGCACGAAGGGCAGGAAGCAGAGGCTGAACGGCCCAAAGACCGCGAGCACGAAGGCGGGTGCCGCGAGGTTGCCGCCGACGTGGCGGTCGTCGAAGACCGGGGGCGTGAGCGTCCTGTCCCAGAGCAGCCAGAAGTAGAGCAACGCGGCGACCGCGGGGACCGCGGCGACGGCGATCAGCAGGACGCGGCCGAGGCTCGCGGGGATGTTGGCCAGCAGCGCGCGCATCGGCGGCAAAGTCGAAGGGCCCCTCATCCTCGCGCGCCGAGCCGATCCACGCGGCGGTCAGCAGCATGGCCAGCGGCCAGAGGTGGATCTGGCGGACCAGTATGAGCCGCGGCGAGCCGCGAGGCCGCCGCCGACGACGGCGACCGCGTCGAAGCGGGGCCGCAGCGCGAGCAGCCAGACCGCCAGCACGCCGAGCCACCCGGCGTTGTCCGGCAGCAGCCACGTCGCGGAATAGAACACGGCCATCGACACAGCCAGCGGCAGGACGAGCCGCGAGCGGGTGCGGGCGCGGCGAGAGGCCGCGTCCGGGGGGCCTCGGACGCCCCAGGCGAGCAGCACGACCAGCGCCACCGTGAACAGCGAGCCGAACCACTGGAGCACCTGTCGCTCGTCGCTGATGACCCGGGTGACGACGGCGAGTACGGTGTGGTAGCCGGGCGTCGTGGCGGAGAGGTAGTCGTGGAAGTCCGGGGTGGGCAGCTGCTCGGCGAAGGTGCGGACGACCTGCTCGTGGTAGTTGAGTTGATCGAACGCGCCGCGGCCCTTGACGAACCCGGCGCCGATGAGTGCCCACGAGGGGACCAGCAGCAGCGCCAGCGCAGCACAGGCCGCGGGCAGCCACGCTCTGCGCGCGAGGTCGGTCGTCTTTGGTCTTCATCGGGGCGGCCTGCTCCGGTACTCTGGTAGGGGAGCCTATCGGCGAAGGAGAGCGGGGGCATGAGCAGCACGGGACGGACGTTGGTGAACGGGCGGGTGTTCGCGGCTGCGGCGGCTCTCCTGCTGGCGCCCGCCGCTCTCGGGCAGGGCCCGCGGGTGATCGATCGGGCCGAATACGCCGACCGGCTCCGCGGGATGTGGCTGGGGGAGTGCATCGCCAACTGGACAGGTCTCCGCTCGGAGGGCAAGGTCACGCAGCCGCCCTTCCTGACCGACGCCGACTGGGGGCGGGATCTGGGGAAGGGGCCGCTGGAATTCGTGCTCGATCAGGACCCGTGGCTCTCCGACGATGACACGGACGTGGAGTACGTCGCGCTGCACCGGCTGGACGAGCTGGGCCTCACCGAGCTGACCGGGCGTCAGCTCGCCGACGCGTGGCTCGCCCACATGGACGACGACTATCTCTGGGTTTCCAACCAGAACGCGTTGGACCTGATGCGTCGCGGCGTGGTGCCGCCGAGCACGAGTCTGCCCGCGGCCAACCGCGACCGGCTCGCGATCGATGCGCAGCTGACAACCGAGATCTTCGGCGCACTCGCGCCGGGCATGCCGCGGGAGGCGCTGCAGATCGCGGAGATCCCGATCTCGACGACCGCGCGGAGTCACGCGGCCCACGCGGCGCAGACATTCATGCTCCTGCACTGTCTGGCGAGCCAGGCCGATCGCAGCCTCGCGCCGCGGGAGCAGATCCTGTGGCTGGTGGCCGAGGCGCGGCGGTATCTGCCCGAGACCTCGAAAGCCGCGGACATCGTGGACGTGGTGGTCGCGGACTACCTCGCCAACCCCGACCCGGACGACTGGGAGCGCACGCGTGACCTGGTCTACGACCGGTACCAGCTCAACGACGAAGCCAACGGGTTCCGCTACCGCACGTGGGTGGAGTCGAGCGTCAATTTCGCCGGCGGACTGATCGCCTTGCTCTACGGCGAGGGCGACTTCCTGCGCACCGTGCAGATCGGCACGCTCACCGGGTGGGACTCCGACAACGGCACCGCGACGATGGGGGGGCTGCTCGGGCTCATGCTCGGGCACGAGGCGCTGGTCGAGCAGATCCGGCTTGCCTACCCCGGCTTTGCGCCCAGCGACCGCTACGACATCGAGCGCACACGCGACAACCTGCCCGACTATCTGGAAGGCGATCCCGAGGCGCAGGACACCCTCTCGCTGATGGCCGAGCGGATGGTTGCGATCGTCGAGCAGCGCATCGCCGAGGCCGGCGGGCTCATCGACGACGACCGCGGGCTGTGGCTCCTGCCGCCGACGCCGGGGGGCGACCGGGTCGGCCTGGCCCCGCGGCACGATGTCTACCGGCGGAGCCGCCAACAGCCGGGTGAGGCTGGAGGGCGGGACGGTGTCGGTCTGGTCGTCGGTCGCGAGCGACCCGCCCGGCGGCTACGGCACGAGCCAGCGGAAGCGGTTCGCCGACGGGTTTGAGCTCGATGATTCGGGCGTGGACACGCTCGACGACTCGCCGCGGATTGTCTACTCGACGCTGGGGGCGGGGCAGGTGCCGGGCGAGTCGGTCGAGATCCGGGTGACCTACGACCGGCCGGTGATGGCCGACTCCGTCGTGCTGCTGGAGGGAGACCACTTCCCCGACGGCCCCTACGTCGGGGGGTGGTTCGCGTCGGTCTCGGCGGTGCAGGTCCGCGTGGGCGGAGTCTGGATGGATCCGCCCGGCGGCTTCGCGGCGGTGCCGGTGCTGGACTCGGCGGTGCCCTACCAGAGCCTGGAGTGGCGGTTTGCGGTGCCGGTGGAGACCACCGGGGTGCGGGTGGTCGGCGCGGTGGGGGGGGCCGCGGCGTTTGCGATGGTGGCCGAGCTCGACGTGCTGGGGCCGGTCGGGGTGCCCGATCGCGCGACCTTTGATCTTGATGCGAACGGCCGGGTGGGGGTGGACGATATCTATTGGTGGCATCGCTCCCCGGTCGATCTCGATGGGGACGGTCAGGCCGGGGGGGGATGACCTGCGCTATCTGACCGCCGCGGTGCGGTGGCGCGCGAGCTGGATGACATGCGCGGCGGGACGGCCCGCCCCTGACCGATGCCCCGGCGGCGAGCCGGAGACGGCCGACCCTGGGAGCCCTGTGCGTGGATGAATCGGCAGCCAGAACTCCCGCAGAGCCCGGCCGGCCGCTGGCCCTGAGCCTTTTCAAGCTGGCCCGCCCTCACCAGTGGGTCAAAAGCGGCTTCGTGCTCGTTGGGCCGTTCTACGGCCTCTCGGCGACGGGTCGGTCTCTGGCAGAAGTCTTTGTGCCGGCAATGCTTACGGCGATTGCCTTCGCTCTGGCGTCGAGCTCGTGCTACGTCGTGAACGACATTTTCGACGCCGAGGCCGATCGGCTCCACCCGAGGAAGTGCCGCCGACCGATCGCCTCCGGCGCCGTCTCGGTCGGGACCGCGTGGGGCTTTGCGGTGTTCCTGCTGGTCGGCGCGGCGGTCCTCGTGGCGGTGCTTCCCGACATGGGGGCGACGTCCGTGCGGGGGCTGGTCGGGCTGACGATCGGGCTGTACGTCCTTAACGTGACGCTCTACTCGGTGTGGATCAAGCACATCGTGATCGCCGATGTCATGGGGCTTTCACTGGGTTTTGTATTGCGCGTGATGGGCGGGTGTGCGGCCGTCGCGATCCCGCCCTCGACGTGGCTCCTGAACTGCACGTTCTTCCTGGCGATGTTCCTGGCGTTTGGCAAGCGTCTGGGGGAGCGCCGCACGGCCGGGAGCGGTGCCGAGGGGGTCAGGGCGGTCCAGAGGGCGTATTCCGACGACATGCTGCGGATGGCGGTGGTGGTGACGGCGGTGGTGACGCTCTTGAGCTATTCGGGGTATGTCCAGGCCAACGAGGCGGGGTACGTCGAGCCGTCCATGGGGAATTTCAACCTGCTGTGGCTGACGATCCTGCCCGCAACCTTCGGGATGCTGCGGTGTATCGTGTTGCTGGAGCGGGGCGATTACGACGACCCGACCGAGCTGGCAGTGCACGACAGGGCGTTCGCGTTCGCGGGGCTGGTGTTTGTGCTGATGACGGTGCTGCTGATCGCGCACTTTCAGTTCGGCGCGGCGTGACGGGCGGGGCCTGACCGGCGGGGGCGGGGAAAATGCTCTCCGTTCCGGTGCAACGTCGGGTATCCTGTGTTCGAAGTTCGAAGCGGAAGACTTTCCGGGGGTGGCGCGGCGTGCAGCCGCGGTATGGGAACTGGCGCGGCCGCGGAGCGGCCGCCCACAGCAGGAGCAGTACATATGCAGACACGTGACATGATCAAGCGCCTCACCATTCTTGCGGCGGGGGGCGCGTTCGCGTTCGCCGCGGTCGCGGCTCAGGTGAGCAACGCCGACCGGCTCGACCCGCCGGTCGAGGGTGAATCGGCCGACGCCGGGCAGCCCGAGAGCCTGGAGCTTCCGCCGAACATCGCGGCGCTGCGTGCGGCGATGGCGGCCGGCGGCGGCGGAGCCTCGGCCAACGACGACGACAAACTGCCCAAGTTCGCGGATGTCTCCAAGGGCTTCCGCAAGGTCGTCTCGACGGCGGACGGCTCGCGGAGCCTCTACAACATCTGGGTGCGCGACAAGGACGGCCAGATGCTGGCCGAGCTGCCCGCGGGCTACGAGCGACAGTTCCACTTCATGGCGATGACGGTCGCCGGTGGCGATCTGTGGGCCGGCCTGCAGGGCGGCGACCGCTACTTCAAGTGGAAGCGGTTCGACAAGCGGGTGGCGATGATCGAGCCGAACCTGGGCACCCGCACGACGGGCGATCAGGAGTCGAAGGCCTCGGTGGACAACATCTTTACCGACCGCGTGCTGCTGGACGTGCCGATCGTGGCGATGGGCCCGAGCGGCCAGCCGGTGATCGACCTCGACGCGCTGTTTGTCGGCAACGCGAGGGCGTTCTTCGGCGGCGACGCGGCCGGGCTCAACCCGAACCTGACCACCGTCACCAGCGCCAAGGCGTTCCCCGAGAACGTCGAGATCTCGGTCGAGGGCCCGGTGGGCGGCGGGGCGATCCGCGAGTTCCACTACTCGGTCAGCATGATCCCGAACAACACCGGCTACAAGCCCCGCGAGGCCGACCAGCGCGTCGGGTTCTTCACGACCAGCTACCGCGACCTCGGCAAGTTCAACAACGACGAGAAGTGGGTCCGCTACATCAACCGCTGGAACGTGGAGAAGGCCGACTCGAAGCTGAACATGAGCCCGCCGAAGGAACCGATCGTGTTCTACATCGAGCACACGGTCCCGGTGCGGTACCGCCGGTTCGTGCGCGACGGCGTGCTGCAGTGGAACAAGGCGTTCGAGCAGGTGGGCATCGACAACGCGATCGAGGTCTACTACCAGGACAAGTCCACCGGCGCCCACATGGACAAGGACCCGGAGGACAGGCGGTACAACTTCATCCGCTGGCTCAGCAACGACATCTCGACGGCGATCGGCCCCAGCCGGGTCGACCCGCGGACCGGCCAGATCCTCGATGCCGACGTCGTGCTGACCGACGGCTGGATCCGCGCGTTCTGGTACCAGTACAGCAAGACCCTGCCGGACATCGCGATGGAGGGCATGGGCCCCGACGCGCTGGCGTGGCTCGAGGCGCACCCCAACTGGGACCCGCGCATCCGCATGGCGGCACCCAGCGAGCCGCGACTTCATGCTGCAGCAGCGGGCGCGTCGCGGCGTGCTGCCCTACGGCGGGCACGCGGTCGCCGCGGCCGACCCGACCATGCTCGGCGACGATGAGTACGACGGCCTGACCGGGCGCGTCAGCCAGCTCAACGGGCTGTGCATGGCGTCCAACGGCAAGGCGATGGACCTCGCCGTCGCCCGCATGATGTGGGACATGTACGGCGAGATGGGCAACGACCGTGCCGAGCCTGCCGAGGCGATCGTCGCCGAGGACCCGCCCGAGGGCGAGATCCCCGCCGAGATCATCGAGATCCTCAAGAAGAAGCTCGCCGACGGCACGCTGCCCGACAACCTGCCGCCCGAGATCATGGCGATGCTGAATCCCGAAGTAGAAGAAGCCGCCCAGCCCGAGGAGACGCCGGCCGCGCCCGAGGCGACCGACGATGACGACACCGACGAGGGCGACAAGCCCAAGGACGAGATGATCGACGGCATCCCCGAGTGGTACATCGGGCCGATGCTCGCCGAACTGGTCGCCCACGAGGTCGGCCACACGCTCGGCCTGCGTCACAACTTCGCCGGTTCGAGTGTCTACACGCTCGAGCAGATCAACAGCGACGAACTCAAGGGCAAGAAGCCGTGGTCGATCTCGGTCATGGACTACAACCCCCACAACATCAATGTCGAGTCGGGCAAGATCCAGGGCGACTACGCCGTGATCGACATCGGCCCCTACGACCACTGGGCGATCAAGTTCGGGTACACCCCGAGCGACAAGGACGCGGCCAAGCTCGCGACCGAGTCGGCCAAGCCCGAGCACCGGTTCGCGACCGACGAGGACACCTGGGGCCCGGACCCCTTCGCCCGTCGCTACGACATGGGTTCCGACCCGCTCACCTACGCCAGGGAGCAGATCCGTCTGTCCTCCACGCTGCGCGAGAACCTGCTCGACCGCTTCGTCAAGGACGGTGAGCACTGGGCCAAGGCGCGGCAGGGCTACCTCGTCACGCTGGGCATGCAGACCCGCGGCGTCAGCATGATGGCCAACTGGCTCGGCGGTGCCCACATCTACCGCGATCACAAGGGTGATCCCGACGGGCGTGCACCGATCGAGGTGGTCAGCGCCGCCAAGCAGCGCGAAGCGCTCAAGTTCGTCATGGACGCAACGTTCTACGACGAGGCCTACGGCCTGACCCCCGACGTGCTGCGGTACCTGACCGTCGAGAAGTGGTTCGACGACGGCGGTATCGACGGCCTGATGGAGGACGCGACGTGGCCCGTGCACGACCGCATCCTGGGCATCCAGGCGTCCGCGATGACGCAGCTGCTCAACCCCGTCACGCTCCAGCGGATCTACGACAACGAGTTCCGCGTGCCCTCCGGTGAGGACGCCCTGACCCTCGCCGAGGTGATGGACACGGTCACCGGCGCGGTCTGGACCGAGGTCAACGGATCGCCCTCCAAGCAGTTCACCGCGAGGGAACCGCTGATCTCCAGCCTCCGCCGCAACCTGCAGCGCGAGCACCTGGACCGGCTGATCGATCTGGTCAACGCCGGCGAGAACGGCCCCGCGGCCTTCCGCCCGATCTCCGATCTGGCGGCGCACACGCTCCGCAACCTCAGCGGGCGTCTGGGCAGCACCCTCGAGGGCCCGGGCACCAAGAACATCGACCCCTACACGATGAGCCACCTCTCCGAGAACAAGGCCCGGATCGACCGGGTCCTCGACGCGGCCTACATCGCCAACGCGGCCGACATGCGTTCGTCCGGCGGGGCCCCGATCCTGTTCTTCAAGACCGAAGAGGGCTCGAAGTAATCGGCACCCGGGCCGCGGGCCCGGCTCGATGAGCCCCTGATCTGTCACCCTCCGGGCTGTGCCGCTCACGCGGCGCAGCCCGGTTTCGTTTTTGCCCTACGCTTGCACCTGCCCCATGATCCGACTCTGGCTCAATCTGGCCCGCTCCGGCGGGACGCTGCTCTCCCGGTGCCTGGGGTGCATGGAGGGGGTGCTGCTGCTGAGCGAGGTGCACCCGCTGGGGTGTGCACGATCGACCCGGCCGAACAGGCCGCGACGTGGCACGGCCTGCTCCAGCCCCGAGAGCTGGGGCGGTGGGCCGAGGGGGCGCGGACGCTACGACGAGCTGATCGCGCTGCTCACCGAGCGGGCCGAGGCACGCGGCAAGACGCTCCTGCTGCGGGACTGGTCGCACCTGGACTTCCTCGGCGTGCCGATCACCACGCCGAGCTTCCAAAGCCGGTCGATGCAGCTGCTCGGGCTCAGGCACGAGCTGCGGTGCTTCGCGACCGTGCGGCACCCGGCGGACCAGTGGGCGAGCCAGCAGCGGCTCGACCTGCTGCGGGGCAGGGTACAGATCGAGGCCTACCTCCGCGGGTGCCGGGCCTTCGCCGAACTGGCGACCGAGGTCGGCTTCGTGCGCTACGAGGACTTCACCAGCGAACCCGACGCCGAGCTGGCGCGTCTGTGCGAGGGGCTCGGTGTGGCGTTCGACCCCACGTGGCGCGAGAGGTTCCGAACCTACGACAGGGTGACCGGGGACGAGGCGACGATGGCGGCCTCGATCGGCGAGATCCGCCCCGCGCGGCGGCACGCGCTCGACCCCGCCACCGCCGGGGCGTTCGAGGCGAGCGAGGACTATCAGCAGGCATGCCGCCTGATGGCGTACGACCCGGCGATCACCAGGCGAAACAACACATGACCACTCCAGGCCGACTCCATCCCGACCGCAGCGGCGCGCGCAGAAGGGGCCCGCCCGTGAGCCTGCCCGACTCCGACACGCTCCGCCGTCGCGTCGTGGTGCTGGGTTCGACCGGCTCGATCGGCACCCAGACGCTGGACGCGATCGCGCACCTGAACGAACTCGCCGACCGGGGGCTCTCGCGGCAGCGCTTCGAAGTCGTCGGCCTCGCGGCCCGCGCGCGGCGACGAACTGGCCGCACAAGCAGCCCGGTTTGCCGTGCCGACCGTGGCGGCTCGCCGACGAGGACGCAACGCTTGAGACTCCCGCGCGGACGCTCCGAGGCGAGGACGCAGCCGAGGCACTCGTCCGCGATGGCGCGCAGACCTGGTCGTCGCCGCGATGGTGGGGGTGGCCGGCCTGTCGCCGACACTCGCCGCGGTCGAGCGGGGCATCGACGTGGCGCTGGCCAACAAGGAGACGCTGGTCGCCGCCGGGCAGGTCGTTCTGCCGCTGGCGCGGCGAACGGGCTCGCGGCTGCTGCCGGTCGACAGCGAGCACTCCGGGCTGTGGCAGTGTCTGCAGGGGCTGGCCGGCGCCGGCGAGCGGCTGGTGCCCCCGTGCCCGACACCGGCGAGCGTGTCGCGGGCGATCCTGACCGCCTCGGGCGGCCCCTTCCGCGAGACGCCGCTCGACGCGATGCACCACGCGACGGTGGAGCAGGCCCTGGCGCACCCGACATGGTCCATGGGCCCGAAGAACACGATCGACTCGGCGACGATGATCAACAAGGGGCTCGAGCTGATCGAAGCGCACAGGCTGTTCGATCTCGACGCCGACCGGCTGGGCGTGCTGATCCACCCGCAGTCGATCGTGCACGCGATCGTCGAGCTGGCCGACGGTTCGAGCATCGCGCAGCTCTCGACCGCCGACATGCGGGCGCCGATCCAACTGGCCCTGACGTGGCCCGCGCGCGCAAGGCTGCGCAACGCGCGCTCGACTGGCACCGGCTGGGGCGCCTGGACTTCTGCGAGCCCGACGCGGGGCGGTTCCCGGCGATCGGGCTGGCGATGGACGTGATCCGACGCGGCGGCGGCGCGGGCGCGGTTCTCAACGCCGCCAACGAGGTCGCGGTCGAGGCGTTCCTGGCCGGCGACATCCCCTTCGGGCGCATCGTGGAGATTGTCGGTGAAACGGTCGCGCGGGTGTCGAGCGATCGGGGCGAGTCGCTCGACGACATCGCCGCACTCGACGGCGCGGCGCGGGAGTGTGCCCGCGGGCAGCTCTGAGCCGCCGGCCTGTCGCGGCCCCCGCCCGGAGGTATCATGGCGATATGGAGCGCACAGCGGTGCGACAGCTGACGGTGAAAGGAATGCTGCATGGCGATTCTGGTGACGGGCGGGGCGGGGTATATCGGATCGCACGCGGTGAAGGGGTTGCTGGCCGCCGGTGAGCGGGTCGTGGCGCTGGACAATCTCGCGGTCGGGCACCGCGAGGCGATCGAGGCCCTGCAGACCGTGGCCGACGGGCGGCTGGCGTTTGTCGAGGCCGATATCGGTGACCGCGACGCGGTCCGGGCCACGCTCGCCGACCACAAGGTCGATTCGATCATGCACTTTGCGGCGCTGGCGCAGGTCGGCGAGAGCGTGGAGTTCCCGCTGCGGTACTACCGCAACAACGCGGCCTCGGCGCTCACGCTCATCGAGGAGGCGCTGGAGGCCGGCGTCGAGCGGTTCATCTTCTCCTCGACGTGCGCGACGTACGGCGAGCCGGGGCCGGGCTTCATCCCGATCCCCGAGGACTGCCCGCAGTCGCCGATCAATCCCTACGGGCGGAGCAAGCTGCACGTCGAGCACATGCTGCGGGATGCCCGCGACGCCGCAGCGGCCGCGGGCACACGCTTCGGCTTCGCGGCACTTCGATATTTCAACGTCTCCGGCTCGGACCCCGACGGCCTGATCGGTGAGGACCACAGCCCCGAGACGCACCTGATCCCGGTGGTGATCCAGGCGGTGCTCGGCATCCGCGAGTTCGTCACGATCTTCGGCGAAGACTACGACACGCCCGACGGCACGTGCGTGCGCGATTACATCCATGTTAACGACCTCATCGACGCCCACATCGCGGCGATGCGGGCCCTCAAGCCCGGCGACGGCCGGGCGTACAACCTCGGCATCGGCAAGGGGTACTCGGTCCGCGAGGTGATCGACAGCGTCAAGCGCGTCACCGGCGTGGACTTCGAGGTCCGCTCCGGTCAGCGTCGCCCCGGCGACCCGCCCAAGCTGTTTGCCAACCCGGCCAAGATCAAGGCGGAACTCGGCTGGGAGGCACGCTTCCAATCACTGGACGAGATCGTGGCCACGGCGTGGAACTGGTTCCGCGAGCACCCGAGGGGATACGGATCATGAGACGAGCGGAGCGGCGCGGGCGGGCGGTGACGGGCGCAGCGGCGATGGCCGCGGCGGTGCTCTCGTGCGCGTCGGTCGTGGCCCAGACCGAGCGGCCGGCGGACGCGGAGATCGTGATCGCGCAGGACGAGCCGCGGGAGATCGCCTGGCCGGAGCGTGCGGCGCGGGTGGTCAGGCCGTTGGAGGTCGGGCCGTGGACGCTGTACCGGGTCGGGCCGTGGGACTTGGGCAGGTCGGCGGGCGATGAGGCGGCCAGCGGATTGGTCGCGGCGATACTTGAGGTTGATCCCGAGACAATTCAGCTTGAGAAGTCCGGCTCGATTGTCGTCGCGATGCCCGAGGGAGAGCTCTTGCCCACGGCGGGGCTTGCCGGCAAGCCGGCCGCGGCATGCGAGGTGGTGTCGGCCAAAGCTCTCGCCGATGGCGCGCACGAGTTGGAGCGCACCGCGTTTGTGCTCTACAACCCGAGCGACCCGGCGGGCGAAGACAGCGACGCCGAGCGACCGGACGGCCTGGTCGTGCTGCTGCCCGGCATGTTCGGCACGCCCGAGCCGGTCATCGACTCAGTCGTGGGACAGCTTCGCGGCCGCGGCTGGCACGTGCTGCGGATGCTGACCCACTCCTCGAGATTCACACAGCGGGCCGAGTTCGTGGTCGTGCCCGGCGGCGAAGTCGAGACTGTCGCGGCACAGGTCGCGGGGGTGCTCGGCGACCGGGCGGCCGAGTGCGCGTTCGCGGTCGAGGCGGCCTGCGGCTTCTTCGCCAAATCCTCGCCCGGGCTGCCGGTCCAGAGGCGGGTGGCGCTGGGCATGAGCGGCGGCGGGATGATCCTGCCGACGGTCGTCGCGCGGGAGCACGACGCCTACAAGGCCGCGGTCTTCGTTGGTGCCGGGTGCGACTTCGCGGCCATCGCCATGGACAGCAACTACACCGACTGGATCGACGCGGTGCGGGTGACCTGGCAGGAAGAGCCGACGGCGAACGACCGCGCGGCGTTCACCGAGGCCTACCTCGCGGCGGCCGAGCTCGACAGCTACCACACCGCGCTGGCCATGACGGACATCCCCACGCTCATGCTCCACGGCATGGCCGATCGGGCGGTGCCGGCGGCGACCGGCGATCTGCTCTGGAACCGCCTCGGCGAGCCGGAACGGTGGACCGTGCCCGCGGGGCACGAGGTGCTCTTCCTGGCCTATCTGCCCTCCCGCGCCGCCGACATGCTGGACTGGATCGAACAGGCGGTGGTGCCGACCCCCGCCCCAATACCCTGACTCTTGCCCCTCACCGGCCCTGACCGTCCCTGATCGCGGCGCCGCCCGCGGGCCCCTCCGGAGACCCCACGCATGGATCATCGTTCCCGCTCGCTCTGGCGCTTTGTGTCGATGGTGGTGCTGCTGGTGTGCGGGTTGGGGGCGGCCGGTGCGCACGCGGGGAGTGTCCTGACTGCGCGCGCAGGTGCGCAGGACGCAGCAGCGGAGGAAGCGGTCGCGCAGGCGCGGCTCGAGAGCGACCGGTGGTACGAGATCTGGATGGGCGGCGGCCGCGCCGGGTGGTCGCACGAGTTCGTGACGACCGATGCCGAAACGATCACGACGACCACGGTCATGCAGATGAAGATCGGGCGGGCCGACGAGGCGGTCGAGATCCGCATGCGGTCGGAGTTTGTGGAGACGCTCGCGGGCGAGCCGATCGAGGTCCGCACCGAGCAGCGTCTCGGGCCGACGCCGATCCGCGCGACCTACCGCTTCGGTGAGGACGGCGTGACGGTCGTCCAGACCCGCGACGGGAAGGAGCAGGAAACGCAGATCCCCTCGCCAGAAGGTGAGTGGCTCCCCCCGGCGGCCGCGGGCCGGTACGTCAAGCAGCGGCTGGCCTCGGGGGCCAACGAGATCACGGTGCGGACGCTCGACCCCTCCAACGGTCTGGCGGTGTCCACCATCACGCGCTCGGGGATTGCGCCGGGCGAGACCGACGTGGCGGGCGAAAGCACCGAGTGCCTGGTCGCGACGACGCGGACGATGGTCGGGGCGACGCCGATGTCGGGCAAGGAGTGGTTCCTGCGTGACGGCACGGTGCTGCGGACCGAGATGGCGATCGGCGGTCTGTCGATGGTCAGCGTCGCGTCCTCGCGCGAGCTTGCACTCGAGGCGTTCGAGCCCCCGGAGCTGATGGTCTCGACGTTCGTGCGGCCCGATCGGGCGATCCCGAGGCCTCGCGCGACGGATCGCGCGGTCTTCCGTGTGCGGGTGTCGGAGGGTGAGCTGGCCGCGCTCCCGGAGTCGGGCTTCCAGAGGGTCGAGACGCTCGACGACGGGAGCGTCCTCGTGACGGTCGATACCCGCGCCCCCGCGAGCGCCGAGGCGTTGACCGACGAGGGCCGCGCGGTGTTTCTCGCCTCGACGACCTACGCCGACACCGGGGATGCGCTGATCCACACGCTCACGGAGCGGGCGCTGGCCAAGGCTGGCGATGCGCCGGGCGAGAGGGCCGAGGCGCTGCGGCGGTTTGTCTTCACCCACATCTCCCGGAAGGACCTCGGCACGGCGTTCGCGACCGCGTCGGAGGTGGCGCGGAGCTGCCAGGGCGACTGCACCGAGCACGGCGTGCTGCTGGCGGCGATGCTCCGTGCCGCGGAGATCCCCTCGCGGGTCGCGGTGGGGGTGATCTATGTCGAGCGGTTCGCGGGCGAGCGCGATGTGTTCGGGTATCACATGTGGACGCAGGCGTATCTGGAGACCGAGGGCGGGCCGGTGTGGGTCGATCTGGACGGGACGCTCGACCGGCGGACGCCGTTCGACGCCACGCACATCGCGCTGGCGACAAGTGATCTGGCCGAGGGGCAGACGATCAGCCAGCTCGCGGGCGTCGCGCCGCTGCTGGGCACGCTCGAGATCGTGGTCGAAGAATCGACGCACAAGGGGAGCCGATGAACGAGCCGCGTCTGCCCCGGCGTTCGGCCGACGGGCACAAGGGGACGTTCGGCACGGTCGCGGTGATCGGCGGCTGCACGACGGCCGAGTCGGCGGGCGGGTCGCACATGGCGGGCGCGCCCGGCGCTGGTGGCGCTCCGGTGCGGCTGCGGTCCGGGGCGGGTTTGGCCAAGCTGGTCTGCCCCGTCACCGTGTTGCCGACGGCGATAGGGCTGGCCCCGAGCGCGACGGGGATCGTCCTGCCGACCGATGTGCGGGGCGTGATCGTCGCCCACGAGGCGGCGGCGGTGCTGGACGCGGTGTTCGCGGCCTCCGACGCGGTGGTGATCGGGCCGGGGCTCGGGGGCGCAGGAGAGAGCGACGCTCCGGCGGCGACAGCGGTCGAGGCGGTCTCGCTCCGCGCGGTGCAGCAGGAAGATGTCCCGGTCGTTGTCGATGCCGATGCGCTCAACGCGCTCTCGCGGATCTCCGAGCTCTCGCGCGAGTTTCGCGCGATGGCCGTGCTGACGCCGCACCCGGGGAGTTCCGGCGCCTTGCGCGCGCGCTGAAGATCGCCCACGACCCGACCGACACCGCCCAACGCCCCCTCGCGGCCGAGGCGCTGGCCCAGCGGCTCGGGTGCGTCGTCGTGCTCAAGGGAGCCGGCACCGTGGTGAGCGACGGCCAACGGACCTGGGTGTGCCCGCACGGCCACCCGTGCCTGGCGACGGCGGGCACTGGGGATGTGCTCTCCGGCGTGATCGCGGGGCTGGTGGCCCAGTGGGTCAGACCTCCCGATCCGATGCTGGCCAAGCTGCCCGAGCAGGCGCGGCGGGCCCTCGGCGGTGCGTCGGCTGGAGGCGGAGACGCGACGCTGGACCTGTTCGATGCGGCGCGGGCCGGGGTCGTGGTGCACGCGCTGGCCGGCGAGCGGTGGGCGGCGGCGCACGACGCCTCGGCCGGCCTCCTCGCGGCCGAGCTGGCGGCGCTGGTGCCGGAGTGCCGAGTCGATCCGTGGTGGATGAGGGTTCGGGTGAGGGCCCGGGTGAGGGACAGGTCTGACCGCCGGGTGTGGCCGCCGGGCGTGACCGGCCGAAGCTGCGTCCTCTGACCGCCCAGAGTCACTACGCTCTGTCGTGGCAGACCCGAAACAGGCCATTCAGCAGGCACTGGCTCAGGCCGGACGGGGGCGTCTCCGACCGGCGATCGCGGCTCTCGAGCGGCTCGTGTCCAAGCGTGGTGCGCCGGCGGAGGCGTACCACTTCCTCGGGCTGCTCCTGGCGCAGGACGGGCGCGTCGAGCAGGGGATCTTCCATCTGGAGCGGGCCAGCGGCATGTCGCCGGCGCGCGCGCAGTTTGAGAGCAATTTCGCCAACGTGTTGGCCGGGATCGGGCGGCTCGACGAGGCGGTGGGGCGGTATCACGCGGCGTTGGCGGCCGACGAGGGCTACGCCCCGGCCCGGATCGGGCTGGCGGCCCGCGCTGCTCTCGAGGGGCGAGCTTGCGCAGGCCGAGCGGGGAGCGCGGGCGGGCTACGGGCTCGCACCGGACAACCCGGACGCCGCGGCAAACCTGGCGTCGTGCCTGATCACGACCGGCCGGGCGGCCGAGGCGGTGGACCACCTGAAGCCGGCGATCGCGGCGCTGGGGCCGAGCGTGCAGCTCCAGACACTGCTGGCGGCGGCGATGAACTACGACGACCGGACCACGCCGGCGCAGCAACTCGAGGCGCACCGGATGCTCGGGCGGCTGCACGCGGTGGCGGCGCGGTCGGTGGGCGAGGGGTTGCCGACACTCAAGGGGATTGATGCCGGCACGAGCCGGCTGCGGGTGGGCTATCTGTCTGCGGACTTCCGCGACCATCCCGTGGCGATGTTCATCGAGCCGGCGGCTCGAGGGCGGGGGGTCGTCGGGTGACTCGGTCGAGGTGTTTGTGTATGACCTGACCCCGAGCCCGGACGCCTTCTCGGAGCGTCTGCGCGCACCCGGTGACGTGGCGGGACGCGCGGCGGGCGAGCGACGCCGAACTGGTCTCGATGATCCGGCGCGACGGGATCGATGTGCTGGTGGAGCTGTCGGGGCACTCGCTGGGCCACCGGCAGACGGCGCTGGCGGCCCGGGCGGCCCCGGTGCAGGTCAGCACGCTGGGCTATCCCGCGACGACGGGCAACCCGGCCGTCGATGTGCGGCTGGTGGACGAGCGCTCCGACCCGGAGGGCAGTGACGCGTGGTGCACGGAGAAGCTTGTGCGGCTGGACCGGTGCGCGTGGTGCTTTACGGCACCGCCGGGCGGGGTCGCGGCGGCGGTGGCGCGGCCAGATGCCTCGGCGCCGATCCGGTTCGGCTCCTTTAACAATCTCGCCAAGACGACCCCGGCGGTGCTCGATGTCTGGGCGGCGGTGCTCGCCCGCGTGCCGGGCTCGACGCTTACGCTCAAGAACGGGGCGTTTGTGGATGAGGAGATCCGCGAGCGCGTCGGCGAGGAGTTGGTCGGGCGCGGAGTTGCGCGCGCACGGCTGCGGCTGCTCGCCCCGACCGAGGACGCTGCGGGTCATCTTGAGGCGTACCACGACGTGGATATTGCGCTGGACACGTTCCCCTACGCGGGCACCACGACCACGTGCGAGGCGTTGTGGATGGGGGTGCCGGTCGTGACGCTGGCCGGGGAGCTGCACGCCGGGCGCGTCGGGGTCTCGCTGCTGGGGGCGGTGGGGCTCGACGGGTTGGTCGCGGAGGATCGCGGGGGGTATGTCGAGATCGCGGCCTCGCTCGCGGCGGACGGTGAGCGGCTGGCGTCGCTCCGCGCCACGCTCCGCGAGCGGATGGAGCGGTCGGTGTTGATGGATCGGACGTCGTTTTGTGCGAGCTTGCACGCGGCGTACGCGGCGATGGTCGAGGCTCGTGCGGCGGGGGGGCGGGGATGAAGGTCGTCTGGATCGCCAGCTATCCCAAGAGCGGGAACACGTGGATGCGGTTCCTGCTGCATCACTATCTGTTTGGCGAGCCCCGCAACTCGATCGAGCTCAACCGGCGCATCCCCGATCTGCACCGGCCCGCGGGGCGGATCGACACCTCGCAGGCGCGGGTGCTGGTCAAGACGCACTTCCCGCTGCACGAGGGGTTGCCCTATCTCGCGTTGACCGACCGGGCGATCCATATCCAGAGGCACCCCAAGGACGTGCTGCTGAGCGGGATGAACTACGCCAGGCTCGAGTCGGGCCGGGGACCTGACGCGGCGGCGTACGTGCGGCGGTTCATCGAGGCCGGCGGCGACCCCTCGTGGATCGAGATGGGGTTCGGCAAGTGGGCAACGCACACAGAGAGCTGGCGGACGACGGACCGGTTCCCGGTGCACTCGGTGCACTACGAGTCGCTCCGCGCCGACACGCCGGGGGTGTTCCGGGGTGTGCTGGAGTTTCTGGGAGAGACTGTCGATGAGGCCCGTCTTGCGCGCGCAGTCGAGCTGTCCGACTTTGAGCGCATGCGGGATATCGAGCGCAAGGAGAAGGCCCGCGGCGGGGAGAGCCTGTTCCGGGGCGGGCGCGAGTCGCTCGAGCGTGGGGCGCTCTTCATGAACAAGGGGGCGACGGGCCAGAGCCTCGCGCACATCGGCCCGGGGCTGGATGAGGAGTTCGATTCGGCGTTCGCCAAGGTGATCACCAAGTTTGCGTGAGCATCTTGAGGGTACTTGCGACAGCGGCGGTCGGGGGTGAACCCGACAGCGGCGGGCCCGGTATAACACGCGCATGGGACTTCATCACACACGCCACACGATTTGTGCCCTCGCGGGCGTCGCGCTCATTCTGACACTCATCTCCTGCTCGCAGCCGGCAACGACGCAGAGCGAGCCGGCCCTCGAGGTCGCGGCCGCGCCGGCGGAGGCGAACGGCTCGCCCGCCGTCGCGCTTGGTGACATCTCGCCCGGCATTCACAACCTGTTCGCCGTCGCGCCAGGGGTGTTCAGCGGCTCGGGGCCGGAGGGTGCCGCGGCGTTTGAGAGTCTGCGGGCGATGGGCGTGAAGACCGTGATCAGCGTGGACGGGGCCCGCCCGGAGCTGGACCTCGCCCACGAGCACGGGATGCGGTACGTGCACATCCCGATCGGCTACGACGGCATGACTGCGGAGCAGGAGGTGGCCGTCGCGAAAGCTCTCCGGGATATGCCCGGGCCGGTGTACGTGCACTGTCATCACGGCAAGCACCGCGGCCCGACGGCCGCGGCGGTGGGGCTGCGCGGGCTCGGGCGTATGACCGGTCCTGAGGCCGCGGCATTCATGCACGCGGCGGGCACGAGCGAGAGCTACCCAGGCCTGTGGGCGTGTGCTGCGGAAGCGGGGGCGCTGTCGGAGGCGGAACTGGACGCGTACAACGGCGGCCTGCCCGAGGTGCAGGTCGTCAGCGGGCTGGTCGATTCGATGGTCGCGATTGACAAATCGTGGTCGCGGATCAAGCTCGTGCGTGCGGCCGGGTGGTCGGCGCCGGCGGACCATCCGGACCTGGTGCCCGCGGCCGAGGCGGGGATGCTGGCCGACCACTTCCGCGTGCTGGCCGAAGACCCGGAGACGGTGGCCGAGGGCTCGGAGTTTGCTGCGACGATGTGGGTCGCGGCCGATCGTGCCGCGGCGCTGGAGGCATCGCTGGCTGGCCCGCCGGACGCGGCGGTCAGCGAGAGGGTGTATCTGGCGGTGGCTGCAAGTTGTACCGATTGTCACAAGGGGTGGCGGAACTGAGCGTCGCGTTCATCAAGGGCGCAGCCGCGACAGATCGCTCACATCCGCATCAACACCTTGATCCCCTCCCCGGAGATCATCGTCTCGAACGCGGTCTTGTAGTCCTCGATCGGGAACTCGTGGGTGACGATGTCGTCGAGGTCGAGACGGCGGCTGAGGAGCAGCTCCTCCATCTGGTACCAGGTCTCGAACATCTTGCGGCCGTTGATGCCGAGGACTTTGCAGCCCTTGAAGATGATGTTCTCGTTGAAGTCGAAGGTGACCTGTTTGGCGGGCAGGCCGAGCAGGGCGGCGGTGCCGCCGTTGCGGAGGGCCTTGAAGCCCTGGCTGAAGGCCGCGTCGGCGCCGGACATCTCCAGGAGCACGTCCACGCCCTCGCCGCGGCACTGGGCGCGGACGTCCTTGATCCACCCGGCGCCCTCGCGGGCGTCGTAGGCCTCGATCGCGCCGAGCTTCTTGGCGAGCGCCAGTCGCGGCGGGTTGATGTCGGTGCAGAAGATGCGGCTGGCCCCGGCGGCGCGGGCGACGGTGACGGCCATGAGGCCGATGATGCCGACGCCGGAGATGAGCACGCTCTTGGCGCTGACGCCCGCGGCCATGACGGTGTGGACGGCGTTGCCGAGCGGGTCGAGGATGGCCGCGAACTTGTCGGGGATCTCGTCGTGTACGGGCCAGACGTTGTCCTCGGGGACACAGACGTAGTCGGCGAAGCAGCCGTCGCGGTCGATGCCGATGATCTTGGTGTCGCTGGCGATGTGGGCGTTGCCGGTGCGGCTGTTGAAATCGACGCCGGCGGTGGTGTGCCCCTCGGCGCTAACCCGCAGGCCGGGCTCGTATTTGGTGACCGCGCTGCCGATGGCCTCGATGACGCCGACAAACTCGTGCCCGGTGACGATGCCGACGGGCACGCGTCCGGCGGACCACTCGTCCCACTCCCAGATGTGGCGGTCGGTGCCGCAGATGCCGGCGTGGGTCACGCGGATGAGCACGTCCCGCGGCCCGGGCTCGGGCCGGGGTCGGTCGGTGACGAGCTGCAGCTCCGGGCCGGCGTGGTGCTTGATGAGGGCTCGCATGCGGGTCTGGTTTCCTTCCGGGTTGGGAGTTGGCCGGGTGTCGGGTGTGACGCCGGGGCCGGGGCGATCCCGGTGGGTGTCGCGGGCAATACCGGCACCGGGCCGACGTTGAGCACGCGCGGCAGGATTGTGGGCCGCCCCCGGGTCACGATCAACCCGGCGACGTCCGTGAACCGATACCAATCCGCGTCGGTAGACTTCATTTGTGAGCCGCGTTGGAACCCCGAGCCCGTTCGTCTATCTCGCCGCTACCGCCAAGGGCGGGCGGACGGTTGGCCTGCGCCAGGCCCGGTCCGAGCGGGCTCTGGCCGATCACCTGCGGCGTGACCGCCTGGTGCTGCTGAAGACCTGGCGTCTTCCCGAGTTTCTGGCCAGCGAGCCCAAGCTCACGCTGAAGGATCAGGTCGAGCTGAACAGCCAGCTGGCGATGTTGCTCAGCCGCGGCGTGCCGCTGGTGGAAGCCCTTGAGGTGACCGCGACGGTGGTGAGCGCCCCGATGCAGCCGGTGATCGAGCGGATGCGGGAGTTGGTGTCGGGGGGCACGAGCTTCGCGGACGCCTGCCGCAAGGTCGGCGTGTTCGACGAGATCACGGCGGCGGTGTATCAGGCGGCCGAGCGCACGGGCGACCTTGGCGGTTCGGCGTCGCAGCTGGCGGACACCGCGCGGCGGCAGCTGGCGATCCAGGGCAAGGCCGGGACGGTGATGCTGTACCCGCTGGTGGTGCTGTCGATCGCGTTTGTCGCGGCGATCGTGCTGCTGACGGCGGTGGTGCCGCGGATCGGTAATGCGCTGGGCTCGATGCCGGGTGTGGAGCTGCCGTGGTTTACTGAGGTGCTGGTGGATGTGGGCAACTTCATGGTCGCGCAGTGGATGCCGCTGGTGATCGGTGTGGGGCTGGTGGTGATCGCGGCAGTCGTGGGGCGTGCCAAGGTGTTCGCGGTGGTGGGGGGAGTCGCGCGGCGGTTGCCGGCGATCGGGCACATTATTTTGATTCAGGAGTCGGCGAGGTTTTTCTCGGTGATGGCGGCGCTGACCCGCGCGGGTGTGCCGCTGGCCGATGCGCTCGGCATCTCGGTGCAGGCGGTGCGTCACCCGGCGTTGCACGACCAGCTCAAGAAGCTGCGGACGAAGTTGGTGGAGGGCGGCGTGCTGCACGCGCTGATCGATCGTGTGTCGACGCTGCCATTGGCGAGCCGGCGGCTGTTGATGGCGGCCGAGCGTGCGGGCGATCTGGACAGCGCGTTCGAGGGCCTCGCCCGCGACATGGCTGACGAACTGGACCGGCGGACGGGGCGGCTCCTGGCGATCCTCGAGCCCGTCGCGATTGTGGCGATGTTCCTGATCATCGCGCCGCTGATCCTGGCGCTGATGATCCCGTTGCTGACGATCTCGAACCAGATCATGTAAGAGGAACGATTCACGTCCGGGAAACAGTGTCCCGCGGCGGAGAGAACGGGCCGGGCCGGGACGGACGACCGTGCCGGACTACGATGTGCAACCCCCCGGCATTTGCCGGGGTATCAGGACTTGAGGGATGTCGAGGGCTCTTCTGGATCCCCACATTCTCTCGCAAGAGCAGACCGAAGGAGCGAGGCATGACCGCCACTAGCAGACCGACACACCACACGCGAACCGGACGCCGCGCGGCCGGCTTTTCGCTGATCGAACTCACGCTCGTGATCGTCATCCTCGGCGTGCTGATGAGCGTCGTCGCGGTCAACGTGCTGGGCCAGGGCACCAAGGCGAAGATCCGCGCGACCGAGGCGAGCATGAACACGATCCGCGTGCAGCTCGACGCCTACCAGCTCGAGTACAGCGCGTATCCCTCGACCCTCACGACCCTGCAGACCGTCCCCGGCTTTCTCTCCGACGCGATGGCGCTCAAGGACGGCTGGGACCGTGAGTTCGTCTACCGCGTGCCGGGCACCAACAACCGGGCGTACGACCTCAAATCGGTCGGGGCCGACCCGAACGACCTGACCGACGACATCGATGTCTGGACCATGAACAAGTAGCGCACGATCCGTGCACAAGCAGCCAACCATGCCCCACCGGGCCAACCCATCCGAACGCTCTGATATGCGTCGCGCACGCTCGCGCGGCGCAGCCCGCAGGTCGCCGCGAGGCCGGTCGTCGGAACGGGGCGTGACGCTGCTGGAGGTGGTGTTCGCGACGGTCGTGCTGGGCGCTGGCGATCGCGACGATGGCGTCCACGGTCGGGGCGATCAGCTCGCAGCAGGGCCGGTCGCAGCACCTGCTCGGCGCGGCCGAGCTGGCCAACCGGTTGATCATCCAGTATCTCGACGACGAGCAGTCGATGCCCTCGGAGGCGTTGACCGTGCCCTACGGCGACGATGAGTACCGGTTCCGGCTGAGCGTGACACGGGTGCAGTCCACGCTGGACGCGAACATCGCCCGGGCGATCGAGGAGGTCCCGACGACGCAGAACGGGCCGCTGCCCGACCGGCTCAAGAAGATTGTGGTCACGGTGTGGCTGAGCGAGAAATCCGGCGGGTCGTACACGATTAACAACGGCGCCCCGCAACAAAGCCTGGTCCGGATCGTTGACCCCCTTGCGCTGCACCGCCGCCCGCCCGAATCGATCCAGAACCTCGTCGAGAGCGGTGCCGACCGGATCATGTCGCGCATCATGGGCACCGACATCGAGGCCGAGGAGGAATAGGCAAACCGTGACCCGCCGATCGTTCACCATCATCGAGACCGTCCTGGCCGCGGCGTTGTCGTCGCTGGTGGTGCTCGGCTGTCTGGGCGGGTTCATGGCGCTGAGCCGGGCCGACCGCTCGCTCACCGCGAGGTTCCACGAGGCCAACGACCTGGCGCGAATCCAGCGGACCATGCAGCGGGCGTTCAGCACGCTGCTGATGGCCCCGAGTTCGCCGCTCGAAGAAGAAGAGGAGAGCGCCGACGGCGAAGAAGAGCCGCCCGTCGAAGAGATCGTCGAGGAAGAGACGCTCGAGGACGAGGTCATCCCGGTGCCCCGCATCGTGCTGGAGGCCGACAACGACCCGTTGCTGCTGTCGCTCTTGCAGAGCTCGCGGTTCGCGGCCGGGGGCGGCGGGTCGTCGATCGCGACGCCGCAGCGCCTCGAGCTGGTGCTCTCGGCGGTGCCGATCCGCCCGCCGGCGACCCAGTCCACGGTCTGGACCCAGGCTCTGGTCGGCGTCGATGATCTCGACGAACCGATCAGCGAGGACGAGGAGCAGTACACGGGGGTCCGCGGCGCGTTCGTGCTGCGGCCGGACGACGCCGAGAGCATGCAGGCGATCGCCCGTGAGGTCTCCAACGACGAGCCGCATCGGGTGGACGCTCTGGTGGCAGCCGATCGACACCCGCTCGGAGCCGGCCCGCATCGCCTCCGGGCTCGCGGCGTGCCAGTTCCTGCTCTATCGCGACCGGCAGATGACGCCGGAACTGCTGGCCTACTCGCCCGAGGAGATGCCGACCTACATCCAACTCGAGATCGAGACCCTCTCCGGGCTCTACGCCAACTACCTCTTCGAGGTGGTCTGGACGGTGGACCAGCTCGAGGAAGAAGAAGAGGAGACCGCAGCCAACGGCGGTGGCGGCGGCGGAGGGAATCAGGCCGGCGGCGGTCAGGGCGGGAACGGCCAGGGCGGGCCCGGCGGCGGGCGTGGCGGCGGACGAGGCGAGGGCAACGACCCCAGGGCCAGACCACGCCCGAACCCGCCGCAATCCGGCGGCCCCGGTCGCCAGATCGACGGCCAGCAACGCCCGCAGCGCATCCCCCCCGGCGACGGCACGCAGCGTCCGCCCCCCGGCACGGGAGGGCCCGGCGGCGGTGGCGGAGGTCGCGGCGGCGGTGGTGGTGGTCCCGGTGGCGGTGGCGACCGTGGCGGCGGGGGTGGGTCGTGAGCGCAAAGTTCCGTCCAATGCGTACGGGTCCGGGCCGCGGCCGAGGCACGAGACGCTCGGCGGAGGCGTTCGCCCTGCCGATGGTGCTCGTGCTGGTGGTCGTGGTCGGCATCATGAGCGCCGTGATGATCGAGCGGCAGTCGGCCCAGCGGTTCACCACGCAGCGGCAGCTGGGGTGGTATCAGGAGCACCACGCCCGCCTGGGTCTGCAGGAGGCTATCGAGGCCTGGATCAAGGCGCTGCCCTCCAGCATCGATCTGGGTGACGTGCTGCCCCCCGACGGGCACTTCCTGGACATCAAGCTCCCCGGCGGCGACATGGCGACGGTCTCGCTCATCGAGCGGCAGAACGCGGTGCTGATCGATGTCGCGACGGTCGAGACGGTCGCGCTCGACGATGCCGCGGCGATCGTGGAGGCGTGCGCCGAGATCTTCGGCCCCGAGGGCCCGCCGGACGGGTACCGCACCGTCGGCCCCGTCGCGCTGGAGCGCCCACACCAGCTCGCCAGAGCTGCTCGAGGTCGCGGCCCAGGCCATCACCCAGGACAACGCGATGGCGAGTGCCTTCGCCAGCTCGATCGTCGCCGATCGGGAGGCCAACGGCGGGCGGGCCTCGTCCAACGCCGTGGGCTACGCGATCAACGACGCCACGTCCGACGCCGACCTCCGTTCGCGGCTTTCGCGTATGTTTACGGTCAGGCCCACGCTCTTCTATGCGACCGTGGAGTTGCGGACGTCGACGGTCGGGCCCGCGGCGGCCCGCTTCGGTGGCTATTTCATCGTCAGCAACAGATCCAGCACGGACCGCACCGCGTTCCTCACCTGGGAGAACATCGGTGTAGAGTAGATCAGGCCGGGACCGACCCCGGCGGAGGAATACCTCATGACCACACGCATCAAAGACAAGCAAGCAGCCAGGCAGGCCACGCGTATCGCCCAGATCGCCGCGTTGGCCCTGGCGGTCGGCGGGGCGATCGCGGTCGCCAAGCTGCCCGGGCTCGAGGTCAAGGACATCGAGCTGACCCCGGCGGGCCCGGTGAGCGGCGGCGTCGCGGTGGACCAGCCCAAGGGCGACACCACCCCGCCCCCCGGACCGTCTGGTCACGGCCGACAACTTCTCCTACATCGCCAACGTGCCCGAGGCGCTCGCGGCGGTCGAGGAGCCCCGCGACGAGCCCCCGGTCGATACCGGCGGTCGGCTGAGCGACTTCGATGTCCGGTTTGTCGGCTCGATCACGAGCGGCGGGCGGGCGGCGGCGTTTGTCAATATCGCGGGCGTCACCAAGGTGCTCCGCCCGGGCGAGTCCTACGAGGGTGTGCAGCTGGTCGAGGTGGTCGGCGATGAGATCGCCGTTTCGATCGACGGCGGCGAGGAAGAGATGATCGGCAAGTCGGAGCGCAAGGGCAGCGCGGTGTCCGTGGTGATCGGCGGAGCCCCCGCGGCCCCGGCGAACACGCCCAACAGCGCGGTCGCGGGTGACGAGCCGAATCAGATCAGCCCAGACATGAGCCGCGAGGAGCGTCGCGCCGCACTGATGGAGCGCGCGCAGCGATCGCGGTCGCTGGGAGCCGCAACCGGGGCGACAACGGCGGGCCGCCGAACTAAGCGCCGCGCACCCTGCCGCCCGACCGGTGAGCCCCGGAGCACGATGAACCCGACCGATGTCTATCGCAGCGAGGAACCGAGCCGTTGAGTGAACTGGTGTGTTACATCGATCGGGCCGAGCGGGGCATGCTGCCCGTCCGGCTGCGGCTCGTTTCGACCCGTGTCGATCAGTCGTGGACCTTCCCCGCCGTGGTTTCCGACGACCGCGCGGCGCTACAGCGGGGCCTGCGGGACGCGGCCAACTGGATCGCCGAGCAGCTCAAGGCCCAGAACCGTTCCGGCCTCGGGGCGCTCGTGCTGGATACCGACGGGGCTCGCTCCGGCTGGATAGGCACGCATTCGGCCGAGCCCGACACGGTCGGCATGGCCCTGCGGCAGGCGTCGGCCCCGGCCTCGACCGACGATGATGGCACCGGCCTGATCGAGACCCCGCCGCACGTGGCGATCACCCCTGACATGCAGATCGAGGGGGCGGTCTCCGTCCAGCCGCTCGATGCCGCGGCGGGGCAGGCATCGCACCCCCCAGCCCCACGCCACGAAGCGCCGCGTCGGCGTCACGGTCATTCCGGACGCGACGATCCGGCTCCTGCTCGACCTGCTCGACGAGCGTGGGATCGTGGTCGGGCGCGTGGTCTCGATCTGGCACGTGCTCAGCGAGGCGTTCGGCGATGTTGTCGGGAGCGGCTCTGACCGGATGATCTCCGCGGCTTCTGACGGCACGGTCGCCTACGCCCTGGTTGATCCCGAGGAGGGGCGGCTCATCTGGGTCTGGTCGCGCGGCAACGCGCCGATCGCCTCGGGGGCGTTCCGCCTGGCCCGGGGTGTGCCCGTCGGGCGCGACGCGTCCACGTTTGTGCTCGGGGCGAGCGATCTTTCGCGGCTGGCCAGCGAGTGGCTGGCGTGGTCCACGCAGCTGGGCGCCTCGCCCTCGCGGTTCAGGCTCGTGCTCCCGGACTGGGTCTGGCACGATGAGTCGAGCCTGGGCGAGCGGGTCGCGGCTGTCTGGCCCGGAGCGACCGCCGACATCGCGATGGAGAACGACCCGATCGCGCTGGCCCTCTCCGGCTTTGCCGACGGGCTGGGGGATGCGGGCTCGACCGCCGATCGCCCATCCCTGGAGCAGCTCCAGACACGTCCCGGCCGGCCGCACCGTGCGATGTACCAGTGGGCCGCGGCGGCGGTGGCGATCGCGGCGCTCGGCATGGGCGGGGCCGCGTACCGCGTGCACGCCTCGGCCAAGGCCGCCGACAGCAAGGCCGACGACGCCCGCCGGGTCTGGCGGGAGCAGGCCGGCCAGTTGCAGCCCGCCGACAGCACGGGCGTGATGGCGGGCGAGGCGTACGACGCGGTGGCGGTCGAGAATCTGCGCGCAGCGCTCGAGACCCAGCGCCGCGCGGTAGCCCCCATCGCGATCACGCCGCCAAAGCCGGTGCTCCGCGAGCTGGAGACCCTGTCGTACGTGCTCGGCAACCCCGACTACGAGCTCCGCCGCGTGTCGATCTCGGACTTTGCCGTGACGATCGTCGTGGTGGTGCCGGACACCGCGGCCTACGAGGAGTTGACCAACTCGCTCCAGCGGATCGCCGGCTCCGCCGTCGCCGAGTGGAGCCAGTCGCTCAAGCCGCAGGGTGACGGCATCGAGGTCATGCTCAACGGGACGTGGGTCAGCCAGGGCAGGACCCAGCCGGGGGGGGCGTGAGATGAGCAAAGAGACTCGGATCTCCGACGACCTCCGCTATGAGTTGGCCAGCGCGGCCCGCTCGACGGCGGCGTCCAACCGGCCCAAGTCGCTGCTCGTGCTGGCGACGGTCCTCTTCGCGGCCGCGGGGATCGCGCTGATCATCTCGCTGCGCGCGCGCGACAACGCCGTGCAGGGCTACCGGCTGCAGACCGAGCGGCAGGTCACGGTGGAGGGGCTGGCGCTGCAGTTCGAGGCTCTGGAGAGCTTGGGGAACTCGACGAGCAATCGCGCCAACGAGAAGATCGACGATCTGTTCTCGCGGATCGAGGCCGCGGCCCGTGACGCGGGGCTCAACGAGCAGCCGCGGATCCCGGTGCCGACCCGGCAGCCGCTCCAGGGCGCGATCAAAGTGACGTACCGGTACACCATGCAGGACGCCAGTCTGGAGAGCCTGCTGGCGTGGGTGGAGGGCAGCGTTGACGCGGTGCCCGGCCTCCAGGTCTCCTCGATCGAATTGACCCCGACGCCGCGGGCCTGGTCTCTGGAAGTGACGTTTGTAAGGTGGGAGCGTGCATCATGATGAACTCTCGAGGCCCCGTCGCCGGGCTCTTCTGCGTTGCGGCGGTGCTGTGTGCTGCTGCTCTTTCGGGTTGCCAGAGCGCTTCGAGTGCGCGCAAGGCCCCGCCGCCGAGCGCCACGGCCCAGCAGGTGGCAGAGGCGAGGCAGGCGGCGATCGGCGCGGCCGAGACTGCCCGCAAGGCGCAGGTTGCGCGTGAGAAGGGCAAGGACAGCGAGGCGGCCAAGCTCAGCAAGGCCGCGATCGAGCAGTACCGCCGGTCGCTCTCGCTCTCGGCCGAATCGCCCGAAGTGTGGAACAACCTGGGCGTCGAGCTGATGCAGGTGCAGGATTATCTCGGCGCGTCGGAGTCGTTCTCGATGGCGATGCAGCTGAGCCCGACCGATCCGCGGCCGGCCGAAAACCTCGGGCTGGTCTACCAGCGCACCGGCTGGACGGAGGAATCGCTCCGGTTCTACGACATGGCACTCGAGCGCAGCCCCAACTACCTGCCCGCGTTGCGCGGCGCGATCAAGGCGTCTCACCTGCTGGGTGAGGCCGACGAGAAGCGGCTGACGCAGGTCCGAAGAGCGCTGATGATCGAGACCGATCCGACGCTCCGCGAGTTCTTCGAGCGCGAGCAGGTGCGCATCCTCGGCAGGCTCGAGCGTACCGACCGCCGTCGGTAAGTCCGGCCGCCGGGCCGACTACTCCCGCGGGCGTGAGGACAGATCAGACGGCGCGAGCTTGCGGCGTGATGCGCCGTAGAGCGTGCGGGGCTGCTTGGCGGGTGCGGCCTCGGGCTTGCCATCGCGAGAGGGCTTGGTCTCGACCGACGACTCAGATCCTGCTCCCTCGGCCTTGGCTCCCTCGGACTTGGTCCCTGAAGAACGCCGGCGCCGCTTCTTCTTGGCAATCTTGCTCGCCGCGCCTTCGCTCGTCGGTTCGTCATCGTCATCGCCGTCGGATTCGGCCGTTGTGTCCTCAGAACTCGCCGCGGCCTTTTTGCTGCGGGACCGTCTGCGCTTCTTCTTGGCCTGAGGCTCGGCGTTCTCTTCGGCGGGCGTGTCCGCGTCGTCGGCGGCCTCTGCTTCGTCGTCGGTCGGACTCTCCGGAGTCGCGGCCGCCTGACCGTCCTCGTCGGTCGCGCCCTCGCCCGCGGCGTCCGCGGACGCCGACTTGCGGCGGCCACGCCGGCGGCGGCGTTTCTTCTTGGGCGCTTCCGAGCCTTCCGATTCAGGCCCCTCACCCTCGGCGTCCGGGGTGTCATCGGCGTCGGCCGTGCTCTCGGCCGCGTCAGTGTCGGCCTGAGGCTCGCCGGTGGCCTCGCCGCCGTCCTGCGTCGCGGCGTCGCCGCTCTTGCGCCTCCGCCGACGGCGCCGCTTCTTCTTGCCCTGGCCCGGCTCGGCGCCCTCTTCGGACGCGTCGCTCTCGCCGGAGGCGTCGCCGGCCTGGCTGTCGTTGCTGTTCTGGCTTTCCGTGCTGTCCGCGGCCGTCGATTCGGAGCCGCCCTCGGTCGTGGCCTCGCCGTCCTCGCCGGTGCCGGACTTCCTGCGGCGGCCGCGACGCCGGCGACGCTTCTTCTTGCCGCCCTCACCCGTCTCGGAGGCGTTCTCGTCGAACTCCTGCTCGATCGGGTGCTGCGCCGGGCCGTCGGGCTCGGGCGGCGGCGCTTCCTCGTCGGCGAACGATTCTTCCTGCGCGTCCACCGCCCACTGCTCGGCGCTGGCGGTCATGACCACCACCTCGAGATCGCTCTCGGGGCTCTTGGGCTTGGCGAGCTTGTCGGGGTTCACGTCCACGCCGTTGGCGTCGTAGGCGTAGATGGTGTAGCGGTCGATCGCGAGGGTGTCGCTGACGCGGACCTCGATCGACTTGCCGGTGGAACGCTCGATGCGGTTGATGCTGCCGCGGCGGTTGCTGAGCAGCTCGCCGGCGACGCGCCCGCTCACCACGAGCTCGACGCGCTGGACCTTGTCGTGCTCCATGAGCACGGCGACCTCGCGCATCGCGTCGCTGGCGACCGAGTGGGGCTTCTGGACGAGACCCTTGCCGCGGCAGGTGGGGCACTCGCTGTAGTGCTGGCTGCTGAGGCTTCCGCGCATGCGCTGGCGGGTCATCTCGAGGATGCCGAAGGGCGAGATCGGTGCGATGCTCGACTTGGCGCGGTCGCGCTTGAGCCGGTCGCGGAAGAGCTGCTCGATCGCCTTGCGGTGCGCGGCCGAGCGCATGTCGATCATGTCGTTGATGACGATGCCGCCGAGATCGCGCAGGCGGATCTGCCGGCAGATGACCTCGACCGCCTCGACGTTGGTCTTGTAGGCGTTGGTCTCGGCGTCGCGCGCTGCGCGGCTCTTGCCGCTGTTGACGTCGATCGCGACGATCGCCTCGGTCTCGTCGATCACGAGCCGGCCGCCGGATGGCAGCGGTACCTCGCGGGCGTGGGTGGTGGCGATCTGCTGCTCGATGCCGAAGGCGTGGAAGATCGGCCGGCCACCGGTGTAGCGCATCACCTTGACGCTCGAACGGGGCGAGACGATCTTCATGAACTGGGCGGCCCGGGCGACGGCGCCCTCCTCGTCGATGATGATCCGCGTGATGTCGGGGGTGACCAGGTCGCGGAGAGCCCGCACCAGCAGGTCGCTCTCGCTGTAGAGCAGCCGGGTCCGCTTGCCCGCGGCCTTGCGGTTGACCTCCATGTTCTTCCAGAGCCGCTGCAGGTAGGCAAGGTCGCGCTTGAGGTCGGTCTTGGTGCGGTCAAAGCCTGCGGTGCGGAGGATGAAGCCGAAGCCTTCGGGCAGGTCGAGCTGCCCGAGGATCTCCTTCATCTTGCCCCGCTGCTCCTCGTCCTCGACCTTGCGCGAGACACCGACCTTGTCCATGTTCGGCATCATCACGAGATAGCGGCCGGGGATCGAGAGGTAGCTGGTGAGCGTCGGGCCCTTGGTGCCCACGCCCTCCTTGATGACCTGCACGATCACTTCCTGCCCGCGCTTGAGGCAGGCCTGGATCGGCGGACGCTCGCGCCTTGGTGTCTTCTTGCCGACACGCTCGGTCGCGTCGTCCTCGATGAAGTAGCGGGGGTGCAGGTCGGAGATGTGCAGGAAGCCGTTCTCCTCCAGCCCGAAGTCGACGAACGCGGCCTGGATGCCGGCCTCAACGTTGGTCACCTTCCCGACGTAGATGTTGTTGACCCTGCTGACCGCGTCGGTGCGCTCCGCGTGGAGCTCTTCGAGGTTGCCGTCAGAGGTGATCGCCACCCGGCACTCTTCACCGGGGACGTAGTTGATGATCATGGAAATGTCGGACATGCGGCTCCTTGCCGCGCAGCGAATCGTTCGCCGCGCTGTGGCGTGCCGCCGGTACCGCGTTCTGCGCCCGAACAATCCCTCTCCCCGATCCCCTCGCCGGCGCTCGCGCGCCCGGCTGTGCACCGGAGCGTGGTGACGCTCCGGCGGATCGTGGGTCTCGGCGGCGGTCGCACACAGGTGCGCCCCGGCTCGCCGGGGACGGGTGGGGCCTTGGTCAGGCCGCCGACCCGTGATGGCTCGTTCCGGCGCAACGCCGCGATGTCGGGCGTCACACCGAGTTGTCTTTCGCCCCGAGGCCGGTCTGCGAACGGTGTCCGGCGCTGTCGATGCGCCCGGTACCGTTTAGTCCCGCAGTTCGGCGGCACGCCCGTCATAGGCCTCGGGAACCAGTTTTCGTGTGCGGTCGCGAAGGTATGTCGCGGCCTGAATCTCCGAATCGAACGTCCGCACCTTTCGGGCGATCCGCTCGCACTGCTGTATCGTCACGCTCCGAACCAACCGCTTCAGATGCGGGATGGCTCCGCCGGGGACCGAGAGCCTGCGAAGCCCAAGACCCATCAGCAGGAGAGCATACTCTATCTCGCCCGCGGCCTCGCCGCAGCAAGAAACCTCCAGCTTGCCCTCTTTGGCCGCCGCCCGGACGACACCGTGGATGAGCTGGATAACCCCCGCGTGGACCGGCTGATAGAGCCCGGCGACCTGCTCGTTGGTTCTATCGACCGCCAGGGTGTACTGCACCAAGTCGTTGGTGCCGATCGAGAAGAAATCGACCTCCGCGGCCAATGAGCGGGCAATCAGGGCCGCCGAGGGTACCTCGATCATGACCCCGACACGGATCCCGCGATCAAAGTCGATGCCCTCCTCGTCCAGGTCCTCCATCACGTCGCGGAGCACCATCTTGGCGTGACGCAACTCCCCGACCGTGGTCACCATCGGGAACATGATCTTGACCGGGCCCAGCGCGCTGGCCCGCAGCACCGCCCTCAACTGCTTGCGGAACTTCGGCTTGTCGGCGAGGCTGTAGCGGATCGACCGCAGCCCGAGCGCCGGGTTCCGCTCGCGGGCGCGGCGGTCGTTTCTGGCGTATTTGTCCGATCCGAGATCGACCGTCCGCACCGTCAGCGGCAGCCCTCCGAGGCGGCGCACGCACTCGGCGTAGGCGTTGTAGTGGTCCTCCTCGGTCGGCACGGTGTCCTGCGAGAGGTAGAGAAACTCAGACCGGTAGAGCCCGACGCCCTCGCCGCCCTGGGCCAGAATCGTGTCGCATTCCTCGGGGAATTCGACGTTCCCGAGCAGGGTGATGGGCACCTCGTCGCGGGTGATGCTGGGCAGCCCGGCGACCTCGGAGAGCGACAGGCGGTACGTCCGCTGCTGCTCGATGTAGCCTTCGTACTTCTTGATCTCGCCCGCGTCGGGGTTGAAGAGGATCAGGCCCCGGTCGCCGTCGACGATCACGGTCTGGCCGGGTGTCGCGGCGGCGGTGGCCCCGCTGCACCCGACGACCGCCGGATAGCCCAGCCGCGTTGGCAACGATGGCGGTGTGGCTGGTCCGGCCGCCGAGATCGGTGACAAACCCGACGACCTTGGTCCGGTCAAACCCCGCGGTCTGCGAGGGTGTCAGGTCGGTCGCGATGATGACGGCGGGGTGCTCGAGCTCGGCGAGCTTCGCCGGGCCCGAGCCCATCAGGTGGTCGAGCAGGCGGTTGGCCAGGTCGCGGATGTCGTCGGTCTTGGTGCGGAAAGCCGTGTCCTTGGCGTTGCGGAAGGCCTGCGCCAGGGCGTCGAACGCGACGGCCACGGCGTGTTCGGCGTTCACGCGCTCGGACTGGATCATCTCCCGGATAGGCCCGATAAGTGTGGGATCGGCCAGCATCCCTTTGTGGAAGAGGAAGATCTTCGCGGCCTCGATGCCCATTTCCTCGGCGGCCTCGCAGTAGACCCGGTCGATCGCCGCGATCGCGTCCTCGACGGCCTGGTCGAGCCGCTCCAGTTCGGCCTCGGTCTGGTCCTCGCCGACAGTCCAGCGGGCCACGCGGTGCGGGTCGTGGTCGAGCACGAACACACGTCCGATCACGATGCCGGAGGAGACCGGGATGCCCTGGAGTACTCGCATGGGTGGTCCTGCCTGCTGAGGGACGCCATCCTAGGGGGCACGCGGCTCCGGGCTTGACATTGGCCCTCGGATGGTGTCTCATTGTGGGTGTTGTCGCGGCCCGTCTTTCTCGGTGCCGCTCCGACAACTCCCTTTTATGACGGGTTGGTCTCCCGCGACAGGCGGCCCCGACTTTGTCGACTTGAGAGCATCGAGAATCTATGCAGACGCTGACAGGCATCCTTGAGTGGCCGCAGCGCGCCGAGGGTCGTGTTCGCCAAATACGCGACGCGCACCCCGTCGAGCAGGCCGAAGATCCGTTCGTTCCCCTGGCCTTTGGCGAGCAGTTCAACCTGCGCGACGGGCTCGAGGTCACCGTAACGGTCGCCCACAAGAAGCCCCGCCGCCGGCGCCAGAGGGGCCGCTCGGGCGCCCCGAAGCCCCCGCGCCCCGTCGTCGAGTCGTTCGTCGCCATCGAGGGGATGCCCCCGGAAGAGTTCTGCAACCGGCTCCGCTTCGATGAACTCACCAGCATCGACCCCGCGCCGATGCTGCAGCTGGAATATCCCGGATGCCCCGATTCCTGCCGCCTGGTTGACCTTTTCTGCCCCATCGGTCGCGGCCAGCGCGGCCTGATCGTCAGCCCGCCCAAGGCCGGCAAGACGACGCTGCTCAAGGACATCGCCACCTCGCTGCTGACCAACCACCCCGAACTGCACCTTTTCATGCTGCTCGTCGATGAACGTCCCGAGGAAGTGACGGATTTCAACCGCACCTTCCTCGGCCCGGTGACCCGTGACCCCGAGACCGGCAAGCAGGTGCGTCAGGGCGGCCCGTTCGCCGACCGCGTGCAGGTCATCGCCTCCAGCAACGACCACGACACCCAACGCCACGTCGAGGTCAGCATGACCTGCGTTGAGCGTGCAAAGCGCATGGTCGAGGCCGGCAAGCACGTGGTCATCATGCTCGATTCGCTCACCCGCGTCGGGCGGGCGTTCAACCGCTCGCGCCAGCACGCCAGCTCAGGCCGCACGCTCAGCGGCGGCATCGATTCCAAGGCCCTCGAGGTCCCCAAGCTGCTCTTCGGTGCCGCCCGAAACACCGAGGAGGCCGGCAGCCTGACCATCCTCGCCACCTGCCTGGTCGATACCGGCAGCCAGGGCGATCAGGTCATCTTCGAGGAGTTCAAGGGCACCGGCAACATGGAGCTCATCCTCGACCGCAAGATCGCAGAAAAGCGGCTCTTCCCGGCGATCAACCTCGCCGCCAGCGGCACGCGCAAGGACGAGGTCCTCCTCGACCCGCAGACCCACGCGACCGTCACCGCCCTCCGCCGCCGGCTCATGAACATGCCCCCGCCCCAGCAGGTCGAGCAGCTCCTGGCCGCCATGAAGCGGTTCGAGACCAACGCCCAGCTTGTGGGGTCGGCGGGCGGGAATTCCTGAGCCTGCGTCCAGAGGACGTGTGGCCGCTCCTAACTGCGATCAAGTCTCATTCTCAGGCCGCGGCTATACTCCTGTGCTGGAGTCCCTGTCCCACGCGGAGGCCGAGTTGAGCGAGCAGAACCCGTCATCCCCACCCGGCGAGGCCGGCGATTCGACCGATCCCGGCTGCTGCGGTGCCACCGGCTCCGGGCGGGTCATCAGCCTCTGCTGCATGCTTCCGGGCGAGTGCGGCATCATCCGCCAGAACCTCGCCAGCGGGGCCGACGCGGCGTATCTGCGGGCCCTGGGCCTGCGGGTCAACCAGCGGGTCAGGCTCTGCCGGGCCTCCGGATCGTGGATCGTCGAGGTCGGGTGCCAGGGCGGCCCGGCGTGCCGCATCGGGCTGGCCAGGGACATGGCCGAGCAGGTGCGGGTCGAGGTGGCGGTCACGGGCGGTGCGGCGACGTGAATCTCAGGGGTTGACCGGCGATGACTGTTTCCTCCTCACCCACGCCGCCGGCGGAGCCAAGCGATCTGGCCGGCGATGCCGCGCCGCAGCCGGAGCCCCAGAGGGTCGTGCTGCTGGGCAATCCCAACACGGGCAAGACAAGCCTCTTCAACCGCCTCTGCGGCGTGCGTCACAAGACGAGCAACTTCCCGGGGACGACGCAGGAGGCACGGGTCGGCTCGCCGCGGGACCTGCCGCCGGGCAGCGAGATCATCGATCTGCCCGGCATCTACTCGCTGGAGCTCGAGCAGAGCGAGGCGGAGATCTGCCGGCGTGTGCTCTCCGGTGAGCTGGCGCCGCGGGGAGAGGACATCCGCGAGCCCGACGCGGTGCTCGTGGTGGCCGACGCGACCAACATGCCGCGGAGCCTGATGCTCGTGGGCGAGGCGACGCGCCGGGGCCTGCCGACGGTGGTGGCGATCAACCAGGTCGATCTCTCGCGGCGTCGGGGCATCCACGCCGACGAGCGGGTGCTGGCCGACCGGCTGGGTGTCGAGGTGATCCCATGCAGCGCGCACAGGGGAGGGCCTGGATCTGCTGGCACCGGCGATCGCGCGCGCGGATACCGCACGAGAGCCCGCCGGGGAGTGAGGAAGGGCTCTGCGATTGGGCCGACGAGCTCTACGCCGAGATGGCGGCGGGGGTCGAACCGATCAAGCCCGACACTCTCACCGACCGTCTCGACCACGCGTTCACGCACCCCGTGCTCGGGCTGGTGGCGTTCGTGGGGGTGATGACGGGGCTGTTCTGGGTGATCTTCAAGCTCGCGGCGTACCCGATGGACTGGATCGACCGCATCTTCGGGCTGCTGGGCAGCCTGCTCGGGGCGGTGCTTCCCGCGGGCCCCGTGCACGATCTGCTCGTCGAGGGCGTGGTCGCGGGTGTGGGCTCGACAGTGATCTTCCTGCCGCAGATCTGCGTGCTGTTCTTCCTGATCTCGATCCTAGAGGACACGGGCTATCTGGCGCGGGCGGCGTTTGTGATGGACAAGCTGCTGCGTCCGTTCGGGCTGACGGGGCACTCGTTCGTGCCGTTCCTGTCGAGCCACGCGTGCGCGCTGCCGGGCATCATCTCGGCGCGGGCGGTGCCCGACCGGCGCGACCGGCTGGCGACGATTCTTTCGGCTCCCTTCATGAGCTGCACGGCCCGCATCCCGGTGTACGTGCTGCTGACGGTGCTGCTGTTCCCGGGCCGGCCCGCGATGCAGGCGGTCGCGTTTACGGGGTGTTACGTGCTCGGGGTCGTGGCCGGGCTCATCAGCGCGATGGTTGCGCGGCGGACGATCCTTCCGGGCAAGAGCCGCCCGATGGTGCTTGAGCTGCCCGCGTACCGCATGCCGAGTGTGGTCAACGCGGCGATGACCGCGTGGGACCGGGGCGTGATGTTCCTGAAGAAGGCGGGCACCGCGATCCTGGCGATCTGCATCGTGCTGTGGTGGCTAAGCGCCTATCCGCACAGCCCGCCGCCGCAGGAAGCGGTGGACATGCGGGCGCAGGCCGCGGCGATCGCGCAGATGGACGTGGCGGCGGCTCGACGAGGCCGAACTCGGGGGCGAGGCGGCGGAGCTGTTCGACGCTGCCGCGGCCGCGGAGACGCGCCACGGCCAGCAGCACAGCTTCCTCGGTCGCCTCGGCTCGACACTCGAGCCGGTCTTTGAGCCGCTCGGGTACGACCGGCAGCTGACGATCGGCGTGATCGCGAGCTTCGCCGCCCGCGAGGTTTTCGTCTCGACCATGGCCGTGCAGGTGGTCGGTGTAGACGACGCCGAGGACGAGGGCGTGCGGCAGGCCATCGCGACGGCGACACGTGACGATGGCGTAACGCGAGTGTTCACGCCGGCCACGAGTTGGTCGCTGCTGATCTACTACGTGCTGGCGATGCAGTGCCTGCCGACCCTCGCCGTGACCGCCAAGGAGGCGGGCAGCTGGAAGTGGGCTGTGCTGCAGCTCGGCTGGATGTGCGGCGTGGCCTATGTCGCGGCGGGGGCGGTGTTTCAGCTGCTCCGCGTAACGGGGACCGCGTGATGCAGATCGTGAACGCGGCGATGGCGACCCTGCCGCGGACCGCGGCGCCTCCGAAGTTCCCGGTCGGAGACTGGCAGTTCTGGATCGTGACGACCGTCGCGATCGTCGCGGCGATCTGGCTCTTCCGGAGGCTGCTCCCCAAGCGGTTGTTCGGCGGCCATCGTCGCGGCGGCAAGCCGGCGACGCTCACGATCGGGGGCCGCGCGGTCGCCGGCGGATCGAAGCGCAGAGACTGTCACGAGACCTGACCGCGGGTGTGTGTTGCAGCTTCGTGTTCGCGCCGGACAGCACGGGCAGAAAAAGAAACACGGCCGCCCGGAGGTCCGAGCGGCCGCGTCGATTGTCTTGACAGAGTGCCTTGGCGGCTCTCGATCGATCAGCGACGGCGACGCATCGCCACGAGGCCGGCAGCACCGAGCAGCCCGAGCCCGGCGGGGCGCGGGGATGATCGCGAGGCTGACCTGCATGGGGTTGCCGTTGGGATCGAAGGTCGCGACCGTGCGGATCGCGGAGAACGCGCCGGTCGAGGTGTTGACCTCACCGACGACGAGTTCGCCGGTGTTGACGACCTGGATCGCGGCGTAGAGCTTGCCGTCGAAGAACTCGGCGCCCGCGTTGAACCAGTCAAACCCGAGCCCGCCGACGAGCGTCGGGGTCGCGGTGTTGTAGTTCAGCGTGTAGAGCGAGTCGGTGTCCTTGTTGATGATGTACATCGTGTCGGACGAGGCGTCGTAGCCGGAGCCCACGTTGCCGCTGCCGAGGCCGATGTTGCCCACGGTGCCGGTCTGGGCCAGCGTGGAGAAGTCGAGCGTCAGCAGGTCGCCCGCCGAGTCGAACGAGTAGGCGGTGTTGCCGACGTAGCTGACCGACGAGAACGGGCCGCTGTTGCTGTCCGAGATCTCAAAGAGCGAGGGCGTGCCCGTCGGGTCGGTGAGGGAGTAGGCCTCCCACCCGGCGTTCTGCTTGCGGATCGCGCTGGTGCCGCGGATGACGCCGTCCGGCGCGAGCGCCGAACCCATCAGCCGGTCGGAGAGGTTGAACGTATCGATCGGGCCGTTACCGGTGAAGCGGTGGGCGACCTCGTTCTGGAACACAAAGAAGGTCGGCTCGGCCTGAGCGACGCCCGCCGCGGCGGCGATGGTGGCAACGACAACGCCAGCTTTCATGGACTCTCTCATTCTCTTCTCCTTCTCCCGCACGAACGGATGGTGACAAAAGTACACCACATTGTCCGGGGTGGAGACAGCGCAAGTCAAGTGAAAATCCCGTGGGTATTTCACATCGCGCCGGGCTGTTCGGGCTCCGGCGGGGCGGCGGAACCTGGCCACGCCGCTGGGAGCGCTACGCGGCACTCGCGGCGTTGCGCAGGTCGAAGTGCCGCATCGCCTCGGCCGTGTTTTTGGCCAGCCGGAGGTGCTGATCGAGCCCGGTCGAGCGGATCATGCGCCGCATCTGGCGGCTCAGCCCGACCACGTAGAGCCGGCCCCCGAGCGCCTCGCACCGTTGCGACGCCCGGATCAGTTCGTTCAGCGAGCTGGCGCACACCTCGGCGTCCGCCGCGAACTGCATGAGCACCTTGCCCCCCGAGTGATCGACGACGTCTGCGAGCTGATCCCGCAGCAGCGCGGTTTGGTGCTCGCGGAGCGAGTCCGGGCGCACCCTGACCATGGCAAACGGGCGGACCATACCGACCTCGAGCACGGACACGAGCTCAGACGACGCCGCGGATGATGATTCGATCGCGTACATGGGAAACCCCTCCCCTCAACGATGTAGACGCCCGGGCACCCCGCCCGGGTCACGATGAAGAGATGCCAAACGCCGCGGCGGCACGCCAGCGGCCGGACCCCGCGCATGACACGGGGCGACCACATGGCACGGCTCGACAAGCACGACGGGCTCTGGGTTCTGGTGGGGGTGTGCGGGTTGCTCGGTCTGTGCGGCCGTGAGAGGGCCGTCAGGCCCCGATCCGGCCGAGCGTGGCCTCGACCTGCCGTCCGTACCCGCCGCCGAAGAGAATCGCGTGGACTAGGAGCGGGTAGAGGTTGTAGACGTGCCGCCGGGTCTCGAAGAACCCGTCACGGATCGGTTGCAGCTCGTGATAGCGTTCAAAGAACGCCGCGCCGAACGTGGAGAAGAGTGTGATGAACGCCAGCTCGACCTCGGGATGGGCGTAGTAGATCGCCGGGTCGATACACGCCGCCACCCGGCCCCGGTGGCACAGCACATTGCCTCCCCACACATCGCCGTGAATCAGCGACGGGTGCTCCGGCTCGTCCAGCACCTCGCCGAGGCGGCCCGCCAGCCGCCGGAGCCGGTCGTGGCACGACTCGGTGATGGAGCCCTCAGAGCGGGCGACCGCGCCGAAGTGCGCGAGCCGTTGGTCGGCGAAAACTCCACCCACGAGGCCGTGGGCGGGCAGGGCTGCGACAGCGGCCCGATCAGCGTGTCGGTCTCGAAGCCGAACGCCGGGCCGCGCACGGCGTGCAACGCCGCGAACAAATCGGCCGCGTGGTGCTCGGGCGCCCGGGCCGGCCGCGCCGTCGTGCTCGATGTGTTCGAGAATCAGCAGATCCGGCTCGTCGTGCAGCACCGCCGGCACGGGCAGGGCCGAGCGTTCGGCCAGCGTGCGGAGCATCATCGCCTCGACGCCGAAGCCGTCGCCGCCGTGCTTGACCACGACGCGGCCGCCGCCGACCAGATCGGCCCGAACAACATCCGCGACACAGCCGCCGGCGAGCCGCGTGCACCGCGCCGACCTGCTCCCCCCAGCGCCGAGGCGATACGGGCGGTGAGTTCCATACCCAGCGTATGGCGTGACGACGGCGACCGGCCGGGGCTAGGCCGCGGGGTTCTTGACCCGATCGCACATCCTGAAGAGTTCCTGGAGCGCCCCCTCCGACTCCACATAGCTCATGGTCTTCGAGATGGTCTCGGAGGCCCGCTCGGCCGCGTGGTTGAGATCATCGAGCCCGATCGGCGCGCAGATCGACGTGATCTGGCGGCACAGCTCGTACCCCTGCATCGCGTCGTCGCCTTCGGCGAGCCCGCGGAGCTGGCCGACGATGGTGTGCACCTGTTCGATGCAGTCGTTGATGAGCTCGGGGGAGAGCTGGTCGGTCTGCTCCTCGTTCGGCTCGTCCCGCTCGGCTGTCAGCAGGCTCTCGGCGACCACGCCGAGCAGCTTCTCGCTGGTCATCGGTTTGACCACCAGGCCTCGGATGCCCATCCCGGAGAGCAGCGCGCGGGTCTGCGGCGAGGAATCGGCCGCGATCGCGACGATGGGGAGCGTGGAGTTGATCTGTCGTGCCGCGAGTACCATCTCTTCGGCGCACGGCACGGTGAAGTCGATCACGGCGACCGTGCACCCCTCGGACACGAGTGACGCGCCCTCCTCCGGGCTGCTGGTGATCTTCAGCGCGAGGCGAGACTCCGACAGGAAGTGTCCCAGCATCCTGCCCTCGATCTCGCTCGAGAGCAGCGCGACCATCGTGCCCTCCAGGCTCTCCGGATCGACACGCTCGAAACTGCTCATCCCGCTCGGCGGATCGAACGGGACGTGTGTGTCCAGCCGGACCTCGTTATCGAACAGGATGCCCAGCTCGTGGACTTGTCCGGAGATGTGCGAGCAGCGGACGATGGTCCCCTCGACGGAGTCCGAGCCCCCGTCGAGTCGCGGCAGATCGACTGTGCACCGAGTGCCCGTGTGCGCGAACGCGCTGTGGAGGACGCCGATCCCGCCACGCGAGAGGTTGCGGCAGACCACCTGCACCGAGGTGTTCGTCCCGCCGGGGTGCGTCAGCGTGAGTGTGAGCGACCGCACGCGGAACGGCAGCCGCGTGAAAGTCCGCTTGATCGACGGCTTGCCGCTGGCCTTGCCGTCGAGCTTGTCCAGAACCGCTGAGACTTTCAGTTCGTCCAAGCCGAGCGTGTTGGCACGGTGGCCCTTCGCGTTGGTGTCGGCCGGCTGTGCGCGGCGGCCTCGGATCGGCGGCATGTTCGGTCTCCCAATGGTTGGTACCGGGTTCTTCGGTCCAAACGCCGGGGCAGCGGAGGCCGCGTCGCTGTATGGACAAGACCGATAGCGCCGCGCGACGGCACGACCGACAGAATCCGACGGGAGATGGGAGAACGGGGTCCGAGAACCGGGGCCGGTCAGACGTCCAGGTTCTTGACCTCGAGCGCGTGGTCCTCGATGAACTTGCGTCGGGGCTCCACGTGCTCGCCCATGAGCGTGCTGAAGAGGTACTCGGCCTCCTGGCCCATGTCCCACGTCACGCGGAGCATCGTCCGGCGATCGGGGTCCATCGTCGTGTCCCAGAGCTGGATGGCGTCCATCTCGCCCAGCCCCTTGAACCGCTTGATCTCCATCCCGCGGCGGCCGATCTCCCGCAGCGCGGGGACGATCATCGCGAGATTGGCCGCCTCGACGACACGCGAGGTGCTCTTGGCCGAGGCGTCCTCGGCCGCGTCCTCGTCGGACGCAGCGTCGCCGCTGGCCTCGGTCCCCGGCTCCGGGGCGGCCTTGCCGGTCTTGGTCGTTTCCCAGGCGAACCGGGCCGGCAGCTTGGCGCCTGTGACGCTCTCTTCCTGCACCAGCGCCCAGTCGTCGATGGAGAGCCCGACCTCCGCCAACTCAGAGAACACCCGCTCGAGCTCACGGTTCTCGTGCAGCTCGCGGATGGTCGCGGTCGGGCCCACGGGGATGGGTTCGCCGTTCATCTCGGGAGCCGGTTCGGTGGCGGGTTCGGCGGCCGGCGCGTCGGTGTCGGGCGCGTCGTCGTCCTCGGCCTCGTCGGCCAGGCGCAGGCCGTGCTTCTCGTGCAGGCTGTACGCCTCTTCCTCGCTCCAGGCCGGCAGATCGTGCGCGCCCCACTGCAGGCGGTGCGTCGGCAGGCGTCCGGCGTCTGTCGGGTCCTCTGCGCGTTCGCTGAGCAGGTCCACAAACCGCACGCCGCGGCGTTCGGAGATCTCGACCAGCTCGGCGAGCCGGCGCAGCTGCTTGATCGCCCTCCGCGCGTCCTGCCCCTCGATCCGCTTCTCGATCACGGTCTCGATGCGGTCGCCCTCGCCCTCTGCGCGGCGCACGACCAGGGACGAGCCGTCGATGCCCAGGTCCACCAGCGTGTCGTCGAGCAGCTTCTCGTTGAGCACATACTGCGACTTCCGCCCGCGGGTGATCTGGTACAGCGGCGGCTGGGCGATGTACATCCGGCCGCGCCGGATCAGCTCGGGCATCTGCCGGAAGAAGAACGTCAGCAGCAGCGTGCGGATGTGGCTCCCGTCCACATCGGCGTCGGTCATGATGACGATCTTGCCGTAGCGGAGCTTGGCGATATCGAAATCGGCACCGATGCCGCACCGGAGGGCCGCGATCAGTGTCCGGATTTCCTCGAAGCCCAGCACCTTGTCGATGCGTGCCTTCTCGACGTTCAGGATCTTGCCCTTCAGCGGCAGGATGGCCTGCGTCTCGACGTCGCGCCCCTGGGTCGCGCTGCCGCCCGCGGAGTCACCCTCGACCAGGTACAGCTCGCTCCGCTCGAAGTCCTTGGTCTTGCAGTCGCGCAGCTTGTGAGGCATCGAGCCGCTCTCGAGCGCGGTCTTGCGCCGCGTGAGCTCGCGGGCCTTGCGGGCCGCCTCGCGCGCCTGGGCCGCGACGATGCCCTTGAGGCAGAGCCGCTTGGCCTCGCCCGGGTGCTCCTCCATCCACGTCTCGAGGGTCTCGGCGACGGCGCTGGAGACGAAGCCCTCGACCTCGGGGTTGAGCAGCTTCTCCTTGGGCTGATTGTTGAACGTCGGGTTGGGCAGCTTGACGCTGACGACGGCGATCAGCCCCTCGCGGAGATCCTCGCCCGTCGGGGTGGGGTCCTTCTCCTTCATGAAGCCGGCCTTGCGGGCGTAGCCGTTGATCGAGCGCGTGAGCGCGACCTTGAAGCCCTGCCCGTGCGTGCCGCCGTCGACGTTGTTGATGTTGTTGGCGAAGGTCAGCACCGACTCGCTGTACCCGTCGTGGTACTGCAGGGCGACCTCACAGATCATCGAGAGCTCGGCGTCCTCGCGCACCAGGTGCACGGGCGAGCAGACGGCGGTCTTGCCCTGCATCAGGTGCTCGACATATTCCACCAGGCCGTTGGTCGCGCGGAACGTCTCCTGCTTGGGCTTGCCGTCGGCGCCGACACGCTCGTCGCTGAGCTTGATCGTGACCCCCGGGTTGAGGAACGACAGCTCGCGCAGCCGGTTGGACAACGTCTGGAAGCTGAAGTCGGTCTCGGGGAAGATCGTCGGGTCGGGCTTGAAGCTGACCTGCGTGCCGCGTTTGCGGGAACTGCCGGGCGGGATGTCGCCGACGACGTGGAGCGGCTTCTTGACGACGCCGCGTTCGAACTCGATCTTGTAGACCTTGCCGTCGCGCCACACCTCGCACTCGAGCCACTCACTCAGCGCGTTCACGCAGGAGACACCCACGCCGTGCAGGCCGCCGGAGACCTTGTACGCGCTGTCCTCCTGCTGGAACTTGCCACCGGCGTGCAGCTTGGTCATCACGATCTCGACCGCGGGCTTGCCGTTGAGCGCCGGGTCCTCGTGGCGCATGGGCTCGACGGGGATGCCCCGCCCGTCGTCGATCACCGTGCACGAGCCGTCGGCCTGGATCGAGACCGAGACCACCGAGGCGAAGTGGGCCATCGCCTCGTCGATCGAGTTGTCCACCGTCTCGTACACCAGGTGGTGCAGCGCGTTGACGCCGGTGCCGCCGATGTACATGCCGGGGCGCTTGCGGACCGCCTCAAGACCCTCGAGGACTTTGATCTGGTCGGAGCCGTAGTTGGATTCTTTGTCGGTCATATTGAGTGTCTGGTCCATGCCCAGGCGGTGCTCCAAAGGGTGTGCGCGTCGAGCCGGGACGGGGTCTCGCGACGGCCATGAAGGGCCCTCGACACGTGCCTGTCGTCGCACGTTTCGGGGCCCGGCCCGCGTGAGACGATCCGGCCGCGACGCGGCTCGAAAGTCGAACACCGATTGTAGGTTCACCGACCCGAAGAATCCCGAGAAAACCCGCCCGGAGAGGGCGGCCGGGGCGGGGCGGACCCACCCCTCGGAACACCCTGTTTCGGGCGGCTCTGAGGGGTTCCTGAGGGCTCCCGCAGAGCCGCGGCTGCCGGGGTGCTATTCCTCGATTCGCACGCGGCTGATCCCCTCGACCAGCAGCCCGTAAATCAGGTCAACATCGTCGTCGAGCATCCGCACGCACCCCATCGACTTCTGCTGCCCGATGCTGCCCGGGTCGATCGTGCCGTGCAGGCCGTAGCCGGTCTTGACCGCGTCCACGCCGAGCCCGTCCAGCCCGATCCATCGCTCGCCGATCGGGTTCTCCGGGTCGTTCTGGTCGAACTTCTCGCCCGTCCTCGGGTTCACCCAGTGGGGGTTGATCAGCTTGCTGTCGCGTCGCACGATGAACCGCCCGGTCGGCGTGCTGTCCGACTCACCCAGCCCAACGCGGAACGACCGGATATACGTCCACCGCTTGGGCTCGTCCGGGGGCCCCTGATAGAGGTCGAGCCGGTAGTCGCTCTTGTCCACCACCGCGTGGAACGGCCCGCTGACCACCTTGAGCTTCTGCCCGAGGCGGATGCGGTCGGGGTTGGGGATGTTGTTGACCTTCTGCAGCAGGCGCCAATCGACCGCGAGTCCGAGCTTGTTAGGGATGGAGCTGAGCCGGTCGCCGGAGACGATCTCGTAGGTGTCCGTCATCGGGTCGCCCGGGACGACGGTCGCCGAGAAGAGCAGCTCCTGGTTGAGCTCGGTCAGGCGCGCGCAGCCGCGACCGTTCCGCCTCGCTAGCCCCGGCATCGGCGAGCGCATCGCTCAGGATCGTCCGCGCCGCGACGGGGTCGTTGGCGTCCAGCCGCGCCGCCGCCGCCGCGATCGCCCGATCCACCGTGCCCGACCCGCCGGCGTTCCCGGTGGACGACTCGGCCTGCTCGCGTGTCGCCGGCGGCGGCGGGGTCGAGCGTTCGGGCGTCTGCGACAGGCTCTCGCCGAGCGACCGGGGCTCGTTGAGCACGAAGGGCGTCCCCCGGTCCTCGGCAGGCTGTGCGCCGGTGCCGCTCGCCGGCGGCCTGCCCTGATTGATCGTGGTCGGGGGCGTTGTAATCGCGGCGGCTGCGCGGGGCGCATCGCCCGCGCCCTCGTCGAGGTCGCCGCGGGTGTACGGATCGTCCAGCAGTCGGTCGTTGGCGTTGGCGTTCCCCGGGCCCAGCGGGTTGCCGCCGGAATCGTCGCCGCGGGTGATCCACCAGATCCCCGTCGCCCCGGCCGCCACGACGAGCCCGACAATCACGATCGGCCCGAGCCGGAAGCGCCGGCGCCGGTGGGTCCGCATGAAGGTCCGCCCCGTCGCGGGCACCCGCGGTGATTGTGAAGGAAGTCCCATCCGTTCAGCCCTCCGTCATCCGTGTCGATCCGTCGTGTGCAGTGCTTCGGCCGTCGCGACCGCGTCGAGACGGCGATCGTGTGCCGCCACGGGCACCTGCGCGACCATCTGGCAGGCGTACGCCGCGCCGATCGTCCGCACGTGGTTTGCCCGGTTTGCCAACCAGCGATCGTAGAAGCCCCCGCCCTGCCCCAGCCGTCCGCCGGCCGCATCAAACGCAAGTCCAGGAACAACAACGAGTTGTACGGCATCAGCCTCGATTGGCGCAAGATCTGCGCGGGGCTGCCTGACGCCCCGCTCGGCGGGTCCGAGGTCCCGGTCCGGGTCCCGGATCGGCACCGGCGAGAGCCCGTGGTTCTCCCAATCGATCCGGGGCAGGCAGACCGTCGTCCCCCGCTCGAGCAGCCGCGCGATGAGCGGCCGCACGTCCACCTCTCGGGCCATCGGCGTGTAGGCCATGACGCAGTTCGCCTCGCTGAGGGGGCCCCACGCCATGGCACGATCGCAGATCGCGGCCGACTCGGCCTCGCGTTCGCCGGCTGTCAATGCGCGGAGCAGCCCGCGGACGGTCGTCCGCAGCTCGGCCTTGGCGAGTTCGATGGGTGTCTCGGCCACAATCACAGCCCAGATGTATCGGCATGTTCGGGCCCGGCCCGCCCAGCTTTGTGCCCCGATTGAGCGGTGTCCGGTCGTCCGGCCAGCTGCGCGCGCAATGCACGCACTTTCGCCAGCCGCTCGGCCATCTCCCGCTCAAACCCCGCATCGATCGGCTCGTAGTACCTGGCCCGTACCCCGAGGTAGTCCTGCCCTGTCACGGGCAACCCATCGACGCGGTGCTCGGATCGGTGGCTGTAGGCGTACCGCTCGCCGTCGCGGTCGCGCATGCGGACGCCGTCGTCGATCGGTGAGGTGTTGGGGTCTCGCAGGTGCAGCGGCACCGCGACGGTGCGGCCCTCGCGGACGTCCTTGAGCGCGGCGTCGATTGCCAGGTACGCCGCGTTGCTCTTGGGGGCCAGCGCGAGATACGTCGCGCACTGGCTGAGTGTGATCCGTGCCTCGGGCATGCCGATCCGCTCGACCATCATCCACGCGGCCTGGGCGAGCATGATCCCCTGCGGGTCGGCGTTGCCGATGTCCTCGCTCGCCAGGATCGCCAGACGGCGGGCGATAAATCGCGGGTCCTCGCCAGCCTCCAGCATTCGGGCGATCCAATAGACCGCGGCATCGGGGTCGCTGCCCCGCACGCTCTTGATCATCGCGCTGATCGAGTCGTAGTGCTCGTCGCCGGTGCCGTCATAGACCGCCGCCTTCTGCTGGATCGAGGCTTCGGCGACCTCGCGGTCGATGAGGATGCCTGAGACTACTTGCTGCGTTCCTTCTCCCAACGGGTCACCCGTTGACGTTGTTCCCTGCGTTCGCGTCGGGTGTCCCGTTTGTCCCTCCACCATTGCACGATGTCCAGCGCCAGAATCGCGCCGAGAATCCACTCCAGAAACCCCATCTCGTCCTCCGTGTGTCGTCGAGAGCACCGCCACCTCCAGCGCGTTCAGTGCCCGCCGCGCATCTCCGTCGCTCTTGGTAGCCCAGACCCCGAGCGCCTCGTCGGTCACGCGCAGGTCGAGCCTGCCGTACCCGCGTTCGTTGTCCGCGATCGCCCGCCGCAGGACCTCGACGATCTCGGCCTCGGTCAGCGGCTCCAGCCGGAAGAGCGTGCTCCGGCTCACCAGCGCGCTGTTGCAGCTAAAGAGCGGGTTCTCCGTCGTCGCGCCGATCAGCGTGACGATGCCCTTCTCGACATCCGCCAAGAGCACGTCCTGCTGGCTCCGCGTGAAGCGGTGGATCTCGTCCAGGAACAGGATCGTCCGCCGGCCCTCAAGCTCGAGCCGGCGGGTCGCCTCGTCCACGACCTCGCGGATCCGCTTGACCCCGACGCTCGCGGCGTTCTCGGCGACGAAATGCCGCTTGGTGTGGTTGGCTACCAGCCCGGCCAGCGTGGTCTTGCCCGTCCCGGGCGGGCCGTGGACGATCAGCGAGGTGATCACCTCGGCCCGCAGCATCCGGCGGAGCAGCTTGCCCTCGCCCAGAATGTGCGACTGCCCGATGAGCTCGTCGAGAGACCGAGGGCGCATCCGCACGGCCAGGGGTTCGGCCGCGCGGCGCGCCGTCTCCCTCCGGCCTGCCCACAGATCCGTCATACCGACATCCTAAGAGATACCGAATGCCCGAATCGACCCGGCGCGGAAGATCGGCGCGGCAAGTGGTCACTGACTTTGCAGCCGCTAACATCCGCCGTGTTGCTCACGACCTGGCTCATCGTGGCGGTTGTCCTATGGCTTTGCTGGGCCTGGGTTGCGCACCGGCTGGTCGATAACCCCAGGGGCGACGTCGAGACCGGGCTGATCTGGCCGTTCGTGATGGTCTACGTCCGGCGGGTGCACCGGCTGCGGGTGCTTGGGGCAGAGCACATCCCCGACGGGCGTCACGCCGGGCCGCTGCTGATCGTGGCCAACCACACCGCGGGCGTGGACCCGCTCTTGGTGCAGAGCGCGTGCCCGTTCTTCGTCCGCTGGATGATGGCCGACGACATGCAGATCAACGGGCTCAACTGGTTCTGGCGGTGGGTGCAGGTGATCGGTGTGGACCGCAACGGCCGCGAGATCGCGGCCGCGCGGGAGGCGATCCGACATCTGCAGGACAGGGGCGTGATCGGCATCTTCCCCGAGGGCACGCTCGAGCGGCCGGCGCGGCACATCCTGCCCTTTCTGCCGGGGGTCGGGCTGATCGTGCACAAGAGCGGGGGCGCGGGTGCAGCCGGTGATTATCGACGGCACGCCGCGGGTGGACCCGGCGTGGTCGAGCCTCTGGCGGACCAGCCGCGCGTCGGTGCGGTTCCTGGAGCCGGTGGACTACACGCAGACGGATCTCCGCCCCGCGGCCATCGCGGCCGACCTCCGCCAGCGCTTCGTCGAGGCCTCGGGCTGGCCGGCGTGCGACGCGCCGGACATGGAGCGGCAGGCCGGCGGCAAATGAAAAACGCCACGGCCCGAGGCGCCGTGACGTTCCCTGTTTCAAATTGAAGTTTCGAACTGAGGCCGGGCCGTGCTTTAGCCGAGCCCGCCCTTGAAGCCGCCGCTGGCGAACTTCTCGCGGAGACGGCGCATCGCGGGGGTCTCCTTGAGGATCTCCTCGGCCGAACGGGTGTCGCGCTCGGGGCCGGAGCGGAAACCGGAGCGGTCGCGGATGCCCTTGGGCTTCTTCTGCGGCGGGCGGTCGCCGGCCTCGCCTGGGCCTTCGGCACCCTCGGGCCGTTCCTTGGTCTGCTTGATCGAGAGTGAGATGCGGCGGCTCTCGGGGTCGATGCTGAGCACCTTGGCCGAGATGATCTCGTCCTGCTTGAGCACATCGCTCACGCTCGCGATGCGGCGCCAGTCGATCTCGGAGATGTGCACGAGGCCCTCGACGCCCGGCGCGACCTCGACGAACGCGCCGAAGTCCATGATCTTGGTGACCCGGCCGGTGACGTCGGCACCCTCGACGATGTCGGCGGCCGCGGTCTGGAACGGGTCTTCGCCGAGCTGCTTGATGCCCAGCGAGATCCGCTCGGCGTCCCAGTCGATCTTGAGCACCTGCACGCGGACGCGTTCGCCCTCCTGCACGTGGCGGGCGACGTTCTTCTCGCCCATGTTGACCCGCTCGTGGGCGAGGTCGGAGACGTGGACGAGCCCGTCGATGCCGCCGAGGTCGACAAACGCGCCGAACGGCATGATCTTGCGGACCAGGCCCTCGACGGTGTCGCCCTCTTTCAGCGTCTCGCGGAGCTTGCCCGCCTGCTCGGCGCGTTCGGCCTTGAGCATGTCGCGGCGGCTGAGGACGATGTTGCCCTTGCCGGCGCGGTCGATGCGGCTGACGGTGCAGGTGAGCTTCTCGCCCATGAAGACCGAGAGGTCGGGGATGTGGTCGAGCGAGACCTGGCTGGCGGGCATGAAGGCGCGGTGCCCGGCGATCTCGAGCTCGAGCCCGCCCTTGTTGACGCCCGAGACCCGAGCCTCGACCGTCTGGCCGGGCTGGAGCATCTCCCAATCGGCCTTCTGCACCGTGCCGGGGCGCGAGCAGATGAAGAGCGACTCGGACGAGTCGAAGCGGTTGACGACCAGCGCGAGGTCGTCGCCGACCTTGGGCAGGTCGGCCTCTTCGGGGAACTGGGTGCGTTCGACGACGCCGAGCTCCTTGGGGCCGAACTCGACGAAGATGTCGTTGGGGCCGACGCTCACGACCTTGCCGGTCCGGTGCTCGCGCCCGGCCTGCACGACGCGCGGCCCGCGGATCTTGCCGCGTCCCTTGCCGGTGTTCGGCTTGGCCGCGTCGGCGGCTTCCGCCGCCTCGGCCGCCTGATCGATGTCCGCCATCGCCGCGGCGATCTCGGCCTCGATCTCGGGCGTGAGGTTCTGGCTGGACGACCCGCCGACAGAGTCGGCACGCTCGATGGTCTTCTCGGAGTCAGGCATGGTCTAACGCGTCGGATGCACCGCTCTGGGGGAGAGTCGGTTTGATCGGAAATCACCGGGCCTGTTGTGGCTGCGACACACGCACAGCGACGGCTCGATGTGGGGCTAGTCTAGCGGAACTCGTGCGCGGATCGAGTAAAACCTTGGAGAGAGGAATCCCGACAGTGTCCCGGGGCACTAATCGCCAGCGGAGGCGGTCTCGCTGACGCCCATCGTCTCGCGGACAGCCTGGACGATCCGCTCGGCCGTCCGGACGTTGGCGAACCCGGCCTCGGCGTTGATCGGGGGCTGCTCGCCCCGCCGCACGGCGTCCAGGAAGCCCCGGATCTCCATCAGCAGGGGTTCGGCGTCGTCGATGGTGAGGGGCTCGATATTGACCAGGTCGGCCCAGGCCAGGTTGGTCAGGTCCTCGCCGCGGCGGAGCTGCTCGCGGACCTCCTGCATCTGGATCTCGTTGGCGGTGCGGCTGATGACCGTGCCGTACTTGTTGCCGTAGTCGATCTTGATGTAGGCGTTCTCGCCGGTGATGCGTGTGACCCGCTCGGTCTTGAGGGCCAGCCGGCTGGCGGTGATGTTGGCCACGCAGTTGCCCTGAGGCCGCCGCCAGGTCAGGCGGGCGTTGCAGATGTCCTCGTGCTCGGTGACGACCGCCACGCCCGCGGCCTGGATCTCGTCCGGCTCGTTGCCGTCCATGAGCATCAGCACCACATCGAGGTCGTGGATCATCATGTCCATCACGACGCTGGTGTCGACCGAGCGGAAGGTCATGGGGCTGACGCGGTGCACCTCGATGAATCGCGGCTGCACTTCGAGCCCGTCCTCGGTCGCCTTGCGCATCGCGCGGATGACCGGGTTGTAGCGTTCGATGTGCCCGACCATGAGGATCGAGCCGTGCTGCTCGGCGAGTTGCTTGATGCGCTGCGCCGTCTCGGTGTCGCCGGCCAGCGGCTTCTCGATCAGGCACGCGACGCCCGCCTCCAAAAAGCACTGCGCCGAGCGGAAGTGCTGCGTCGTGGGCACCGCGATGGTGACCGCGTCCACACCCGCGTCGAGCAGCTGCCGCTCGGTCTCGAACGCCGTGCTCTCGTGCCGGTCGGCGATCTCCTGGGCGCGTTCGAACCGCGCGTCCACGACACCGACCAGCTCACACCCGGGCTCGTTGGCGTAGACGCGGGCGTGGTGCTGTCCCATGCGGCCGACCCCGACGGCGCCGCACCGGAGCGTGCGCGTCGGGCTGGCGTCGGACTCGATCGAAGCATCGATGGTCATGTGCAGGCGTCCTGTCCCGAGACTCAGGCCGAGAGCGCGCTCTCGAGCGCCGCGTCAAGATCGGCCTTGTTGGTGAGGCCGACGAACTTCTTGAACACCTGGCCGCCCTTGAAGATGATGACCGTGGGGATGGCCGAGATCTCGAACTGCACGCCCAGCGCCTGGTTGCTGTCGGTGTCGACCTTGCCGACCTTGACGCGGTCCTTGAAGTCTTCGGCGACCTGATCGATCGTCGGGGCGAGCATGCGGCACGGCATGCACCACTCGGCCCAGAAGTCCACGAGCACGGGCTTGTCCGAGTCGAGCACCTGTGCCTGGAAGTTGTCGGTCGTCAGCTCTGATACGTTCTCGCTAGCCATCGCGGCTCCTTACGTTTGGCACGCCCGTCCGCCGGGCACGGGCGTGGTTCTGTCGGTGGGCAGAGTCTAGCGCGGCGGGGCGACGATCGCCCATGCCGCGTCGAGGGCCGCCCGCTGGGCCCCCGTGTCGTGCACCCGGAACACCCGGGCTCCGGCGGCCAGGTGCAGCACGCTGAACGCCAGCGATCCGGGTAAACGCTCCTCCGGCGAAGTCTGTTCCACCCCGGGCAGGCTCACCCTGCCCACGAAGCTCTTCCGGCTGGTGGCGCTCAGCAGCGGGTAGCCCCCGCCGAGCAATTCGCCGCTCCGACGAACAAGCTCCAGATTCTGCCCGACAGACTTGCCGAATCCCAGGCCCGGATCGAGCATGATCGAGCCGCGGGCGACCCCGGCATCCTCGGCGGCCGCGGCCCGGGCCAGCAGCACGCCGCGCACCTCCGCGACGATGTCCCCGTATGCAGGCTCGCGCTCGTACCGGTCGCTGAAGCTGTCCTGCTCGGGCGGGAGCAGCCGGTGCATGAGGATCAGCCCCGCCCCCGTCGCTGCGGCGACAGTGAGCATGCGCTGCCCGCACTCGGTCGCGCCCGAGACGTCGTTGATCGCGTCGGCCCCGGCGTCGATCGCGGCTCGGGCGACGCCGGGCAGGGTGGTGTCCACGCTGATCGGGATCGCGGCGAGAGCCGGGTCGGCCCCGGCGCGCGCGGATCGCCTCGACCACCGGCACCACGCGGTCGATCTGCTCGGCCTCGTCCACCCTCGCTGCCCCGGGTCGGGTCGATTCGCCGCCGATATCGAGCATGTCCGCGCCCTCGCGCACGGCCCGAGAGGCCATCGCGACGGCCGCCTCGACAGAGTCGGCTCGGGAGCCCGCAAAGAAGCTGTCCGGCGTGGCATTGACGACCGCCATCAGCCGGGGCCGGTCGAGCGCGAGGGATCGTCCCGAGGCCAGTTGCCAGCGCGTCGTGTCGGGGGGCGGCGTCATCGGTGGAGCGTAGAACGAACGCCGGCCCGGGGGATCGTCCCCGGGCCGGCGGATGGTCATGAACTTGGGCCGCGTGTGCGGCGGTGTCGATCAGAAGCGGGGGCGGGCGTTGGGCTCGTCGTCCACGTCCTCCCAGTCACCCTCGCCGCCAAACTTCTGGGCCATCGAGCCGGCGAATTCGAGCACGTCGCCGGGCAGGTAGACGCGGGCGTGCATGCCGCTGCCGCCGGTTGCCAGGCCGAGCGCGATCGGGTTCATCTGCTCGGGCAGCTCACCCAGGTCGGTGCCGGGGGCGAACATGGCCATCATCGGGCCGACCATGTCGAGGACACCCTTGATGTTGAGGTAGAACTCGGCGGTGCGGTCGGCGGGCAGGTGGGCCGCGGCGTTCTGGAGCATCTCGTTGTTGGCCATCGAGTCGCCGCCGGCGAGCACCTGCTCCATGAGCTTGCTGTTCTTGGAGAAGGTCGAGAACATGCCCTTGTCGGTGGTCGTGGCGTAGCCGGAGGGGCCGGCCTGCCCGCCGAAGAGCATGGTCATCTGGCTGAGGGCCATGCTGGCGGCCATGGCGTTCTCGTGGTTGGGGTCGGCCTCCATCGCGAGGCTCCAGGAGCAGAGCTGCTTGCCGCCGGCCTCGGCGGCGTTCTCGGCGAACGAGGTCTTGAAGATCATGCCCTCGTTGGACTGCCCGTTCATGTCGTTCATCGAGGTCTTCATGGCCTCGAGCAGCGCCTGCGGGTTGTCGCTGGCGGTGAACTGCACCGTGTTGGAGAACAGCCCGCCGGCGAACAGCCCGGGCGTGGTGCCCATGACCATCGCCTGGCCTTTGGCGTGCTTCATCATCTCGCCGGTGCTGACCGAGAAGCCCATGCCCTGGTTCATCTCGGCCGCCTGAGCCATCAGGCCCTGGATGCCGGGGTTGGAGAGGTCGAAGGCCATCGCCATCACGTAGGGCATGTTGGGCACCGCGCCGAGCAGCGGCGTCGAGTTGCCCGAGTCGGCGAAGATCTTGCCGGTGTCCGAGCCCTCGGTGAACTGGCCCGCAAAGTCGAGCCACACCCCGGCGTCGTCGAGGCCGAGCCCGACCACGGCGGTCTGGCCGTCGGCCACCACGGAGTCCAGCACGCTGGTCATGGTCTCGATCTGGGCCGCGGCGGCCTCGCCGCCCATCATCGCGGCCATCTCCATCTGGCCCTTCATCTCTTCGAGGCCGCCCTCGAGCATCGGACGCATGGAGTTGATGTCGAGCACGACGAAGATGTCCGCCCCGTCCGCGGCCGCGGTGCCGCGGGCACCCATGCGGGCCTTGTGGGCCTTGGTCTGGCCGGTCTTGCCGGAGAAGCCCTCGACCGAGCCCATCTCGGGGCTCATGGCCATGAAGCCGTCGCCGAGGTTCTTGGCGTACATGGTGTTGCCCATCATGTTGAGGGCCGCGACGCCGTCGGCGGCGTTGCCCTGCATGGCCTCGACGAAGGCGCCGTAGTCGGCCATCGGCAGGATCAGCGTCGGGACCGGCTCGGCCTGCATGCCGTTGGGGAACGACAGCGAGATCGCGGCCGAGCCCTCGGGGTTGAGCCCCGGCAGCGAGAGCATCTGGTCCATCATCATCATCTGCATGCCCGCCTCGGGGGGCAGCACGGCCTGGGCCCACTTCTGGGCGTCGCCGGACAGTTCGGTCAGGCTCTTGATACCGATAATGACCGGCGTGTCGGGAGAGACGCGGTCCAGCGCCGGGGGGGTCGCGATCGCCGGTGTTGCCACCAGGCCTGCCGCCATCACGAGCCCAAGAACGCGGGTCTTCATCTGCATCATCATCGGGAGTGTCCTTCTGCCCAGTCGGGTCTCATCGGGTGATTTCAGTCGTGTTCGAGCCGCCTGCCGGCCTGTCCTGCGGGGACCGTCGGGCACGATCGGCGTGCCGGGCGGTGCGCACGCAGACCGCCCGCAGCGTGCCGCCGAGTATAGGTTCGGATGTTCGGGCTCCCGATTTCGGGGCCGTTGCCGGAACACGCAAATTCGTCCCGGTTTCATCCCCGGATTCGGTGCCGCGACGGCGGGCCGGACGACCGATGAGACTCAGGCTGCGCCGTACAGCCGATCTGGTTGTCCGGAATCGGTCGGGTCGGTGTCCCCGTCGTCCTCTTCCCACTCGTCCTCGGCCCCGTCCTCCACCTCGTCCTCGCCCTCTTCGTCGACGTACTCGTACTCGGCGTCGTCTTCCTCCTCGTCCTCGTCGTCGCTGGCCTCGTACTCGGCGTCGTCCTCGTCTTCCTCTTCTTCTTCGCCCTCGGCGACCTCGTCCCATTCGCCGTCCTCGGCGTCTTCTTCCTCCGCCTCTTCCTCGTCGAGATCTTCCTCGGCGACCTCGTCGGCTTCGACTTCGTCTTCGGTGACGTTGTCTTCGGCGTCGTCGGTCTCGAAGGGGGGCTCCTCGATCGGGGTCCCGGCCGCCGTGGCCGGGGCCTCGGGGTCTTCGCCCTCGGGGAAGAGGCTCTCGCTGCCCGAGCCGAAGACCGGGCTCTGGCCCGTCCGGGTGGCTTCCTCGTCGGCGAGGATCTTCATCCGCTCCCAGTCCTCGGGGGTGATGAGCACGTCGCGGGCGACCGAGCCCTTGTGCTCGCTGATGATCCCGGCGATGCCCATGAGGTCGATCAGGCGGCTCGACCGGGTGTAGCCGATCGCCAGCCGCCGCTGCAGCAGCGAGACCGACCCGCGCCGCGTCTCGAGCACGATCTCGACGGCGCGGTCGAACATCGGGTCTTCCTGGGCCGCCTTGAGCGAGGCCGAGGAGTTGTTCTGGCTGTCCTGGATGCGTTCCTCGTCGCTGCCGCCGGAACGGAGCTGCAGCAGCTGCCGCTCGAAGCTCGGCGCGGCGACGTCCTTCAGGAAACGCACCACCCGGCGGATCTCGGCGTCGTCCACGAGCGTGCCCTGCGAGCGGGTCAGCTTGCTGGAGCGCGGGCTCAGGAAGAGCATGTCGCCCTGGCCGAGGAGAAGCTCGCCACCCTTCTGGTCGAGGACGATGCGCGAGTCCATGCCGCTGGCGACCTTGAAGGTCACGCGGCAGGGCATGTTGCTCTTAATAAGGCCCGTCACGACGTTGGCCTGCGGGCGCTGCGTCGCGAGGATGAGGTGGATGCCGACCGCGCGGGCCTTCTGGGCGATGCGGACGATCGAGCCCTCGACCTCCTTGTTGGTCATCATCAGGTCGGCGAGCTCGTCGATCACGAAGACCATGTAGGGCAGCTTGCGGGGGATGCCCGCTTCCTCCTCCTCGCTCTTGGGGTTCATGCGGTCGCGGAGGTCGTCCCACTCGAGATCGTTGTAGCTGGCGATGTCGCGGCAGCCGGCCTCGGCGAGCAGCTCGTAGCGCTCGTCCATCTTCTTGCAGGCCCACTCCAGGATCGCCGCGGCCTTGGACATCTCGGTGATCACCGGGCACATCAGGTGCGGGATGTCCTTGAACTGGCTCATCTCGACCATCTTCGGGTCGACCAGCACGAGCTTGAGCTCGTTGGGCTTCCGCGTGTACAGGAAGCTCATGATGATCGTGTTCATGCACACGCTCTTGCCCGAGCCGGTGGTGCCGGCGATGAGCATGTGCGGCATCTGCGTGAGGTCCGCGATCAGCGGCTCGCCGGAGGCGTCCTTGCCGAGGAACATCGGGAGCTTCATCTTCGCGAAGTCGTCGCGGTTGCTCATCAGCTCCTTGAGGCGCACCTTCTCCTTGGTCGGGTTGGGCACCTCGACGCCGACGGTGTCCCGCCCGGCCTGGTTGGCGACGATGCGGATGTTGACGGCCTTGAGCGCGCGCGCAACATCGCTCGACACCGCGTTGAGGGCCGCGACCTTGGTGCCCGGCGCGAGCCGGACGTCGTACTGGGTGATCACCGGCCCGGACTCGATACCCGCGACCTCGCCGTCGATCTTGTACTCACGCAGGGCCGACTCCAGCGCCTCGGCCTGCTCGCGGACGAGCGACTCGAGCTTGGCGGTGAAGTTCTCCTCGGGCTCGACCAGCAGATCGAGGCCGGGGAACTTGTAGCCCTCGAGGGCCTGCTCGTTCTGCAGGTCGCGGAGGTCGTCCTCGGTCGCGATCTTGCGGCTGGTCGAGGCAAAGCGCACCGGCAGGGCCGCCATCTTCTCGCGGAGCTGATCCTCGCTGAAGACCTGCGGGGCACCGGGGAGGTCGTCCTCGTCTTCGTCCTCGTACTCCTCGTCCGCGGCATCCTCTTCTTCGTACTCGTCTTCCTCGTACTCGTCTTCGAGTTCGTCCTCGGTGACGACGCTCTCCTCGTCGAGCGCATCCTCGTCGATCTCGGCCCGGGGCTCGAGCTTGACGGTGCGCTTGGGCTTGCCCGCCCGGCGGGTGGCCACTTCGTTGACCTCGGCCTCGGCGACGTCTTCCTCTTCCAGATCGGTGACCTTGATGGCGACCGGTGCGCGGTCGCGGAGCATGGTGGCCAGCGCGCCGATCAGGCCGCCGCCGGCGCGGACCGTCGCGGCCGCACCCACACCGGCCCCGGAGACCGCCCGCTCACCGGCCGTCTGGGCGGCGGGGGCAAAGCGTGCCCAGATCGCCGCGGGGATGGCAAAGACCAGCCTGTCGAAGGCGACAACCAGACCGACCAGGGCCAGCAGCAGCATCCAGAGCGAGGCCCCGACGCCGCCGAAACGTGAGGCGAGCTCGTGAGACACGACAAGGCCGAGTTCGCCGCCGGGCAGGTGCCCGGTGGGACCGGAGCGGGGCATCGCCAGGCCCACCAGGCCGCAGATCGAGGCCATGAGCATGACGGTGCCGATGCTGCGGACGACCGGCTGGGCGATGCGGCGGCCGAACAGCGGCTGGGCGAGCGCGATTCCGGAGAGGACCAGGACCATCCACGCGCCCCATCCGAGGAATCGGAGCAGCCACGAGGCGAGGAACGCCCCGGCCGGGCCGCACCAGTTCTGGATCGGGTCGTTGACCGGCCACGCGCTGGCGCTCGGCGGGTCGGCGCGATCGAAACTGAGCAGGCTGGCGGTGAGGAAAACCCACCCCAGTGCGAGCCCGAGCCATACCACCCTGCTCCAGAGCGCGTCTGAGGCTTCCGATTCGTTGCGGCGCGTGCGCGCGCGATCACTCTTGGTCCGTGCCATGTTCTTGGTATCGGACGGAGGCATCGGGTGAAGCCCAGAAGTGGAGAAGGTGTTTCTCAGCCCGGATCTATGCCTCTGCGCGGCCGCGCGGCTGGAAATGGATAGACCGGTCGGTCTATTTCCTTCCGGAGCGGCTGGCCGAGTGCCCGCTGCCCCCGATCACGCCCAGATCGACCAGCACGGCGACAATGAAGATCGCCAGGTGGATCCCCCCGAGTGAGCCGTTGTGGTTGATCGCGAAGGCGTAGGCGAGGGTGGAGTAGGGGGCGAAGAAGAACCCGAGCAGAGGCCAGAGCGTGGTCTCGTAGGCACGCCCGAGGTAATCGCCGAAAATGACCAGGAGCACCATGGTGAGCCTGGGGAAGATGAGTCCGATGGCGGCGACGAGGCAGGGCATGCTGGATTGTTGGCAGGTCGGCCGGGTCGGTTTCGTTGCGGCGTGGTTGGCCGGGAGCATTCCTACTGTGGGTGCGTGACCACGCAGCCCACACGTACACCACCCCACACCGTCTCCGCGCACGCCACGGACCACATCCGGTTCTGGTGGCACGCGTCGGGGGAGCGGGGGTACGAGCCCGATCTCTACCGCGTCCTCGACGACGGTCAGAGGGCCCTGCTGATCGAGTGGTACGAGGACACGCTCGACCGGAAGCTGGTCGGCGAGATGGCGGTGCCGATGGCGTCGGCGCTGCTCGGCCTGGTCAACGGCTCGGGCGTCCGCCGGATCGTGCAGCTCGGGCACTTTGCGGGATATTCGTGCCTGCTGCTGGGATGGGCGTTGGAGCGGATGGGGGTTTCGAACGGGCTGTTCTCGATCGACCTGAACGGAAAGATGACTGACTACACCCGGGGCTGGCTGGAGCGGGGGGGGCTGGCCGGGCAGGTCGGGCTCCTGACCTCGGACTCGGCCTCGGCCGATGCGGTCGTCGCGGCCCGGGCGTATCTGGGGGGCGATCCGGCGTGTGTCGTGATCGACTCGAGTCACCAGTACGCCCACACACTTGAGGAACTCGACCTGTGGTACCCGAGCCTGGTGCCCGGGGGGCTGCTGGTGCTGCACGACGCGAGCCCGATGGCGGCCCGGTACGACCGGACGGGTGAGGGCGGCGTGAGGCGGGCGCTGGATGAGTGGCTGGCCCGGCCCGGCGCGCCGTCGGCGCTGACGCTGACGGGCCCGGAGAAGCACGGGCAGGACGGGCCGTACGCGGACCCGTCGGGGCTGTGCCTGATCCAGAAGCCGTGGTGACGGACGCACTGATCGGGCCGACCTCTTCTATGCTGTTCCGGAGCGGATTGCCGCGGAAGGAGGCCTCGATGGCTCGCAGATATGGTGCGTGGAGTCGTTCGCTGGTGGCGTTGGTGGGCGGGGCACTGCTCGGGTTGGCCGGTTCGGCGGTGGCGCAGGACGCGGACCAGAATGCGGAGGAGCGGCCGGAGCCAACTCGATCGAGTCTGGCGGGCCCGACTTTCGACACGGCGTTCCGAGCACCGAACGGCTTTCAGGGCACTCATATCTTCGCGCCGCTTGCCTGGCCCCAGGCCAATCGGGTCCGGCTGGGCTCGGGTGCGCCCGGGGTGGACTACTGGCAGCAGAAGGTGGACTACTCGATCGACGCGACGCTGCACGCCGCGGAGCGTGCGGTCAGCGGCCGCGCGACGGTGACCTACCACAACAACTCGCCGGACACGCTCGATTACGTCTGGCTGCACCTCGAGCAGAACCTGTTCCGGGAGGACTCGGTCGGGGCGCTGAGCAAGGAGCCGGGCAGCCGGTTCGGCTACCGCGAGGGGTTCGAGGGCGGGTACGAGATCTCGTCGCTGACCAGCGACGGGCGGGACCTGGAGATGGCGGTCTACGACACGCTCGGGCGGATCGATCTGGACGATCCGATCGAGCCGGGCGAGACGTTCACCTTTGAGATCGCGTGGAGCTTCAACATCCCGCCGTTCGGTGCCGACCGGATGGCGGTGGAGGATGTCGAGCAGGGGGCGGTGTTCCAGCTTGCGCAGTGGTTCCCGGCGGTTGTGATGTACGACGACATCGACGGATGGAACACGCTGGGCTATCTCGGGCAGGGTGAGTTCTACACCAACTTCGGCGACTACGACGTGCGGATCACCGCGCCGCGGTCGCACATCGTGGTATCGGGCGGGCTGCTGCAGAACGCCTCGGACGTGCTGACCGACGAGGCGAAGGCACGCTACGAGCGTGCGCGGCGTTCGGGCGAGACGGTGACGATCCGCTCGGCCGACGAGGTGGGGGACCCGGCGAGCTGGCCCGCGGGCGACGGCCCTCTGACCTGGGAGTTTCGGGCGGAGAACATGCGGACGTTCGCGTGGGCGTCGAGCGACGCTTTTCTCTGGGACGCGGCGAACTTGGAGATCTCCGACCGGGGCACGGTGCACGACGGCAACGTCCTGGTGCAGGCGGCGTACCCCAAGGAGGGCATCGAGCACTGGCAGAACGCGGTGGCGATGGCGCAGCACTCGGTGGAGTTCAACAGCCGGCAGTGGCACCCCTACCCGTACCCGGTCGCGGTCAATGTGAACGGGCGCGTGGGCGGGATGGAGTATCCGGGCATCGTGTTCTGCCGTGCGCGGCGGAGCGAGCGGAGCCTGTACGGCGTGACCGACCACGAGTTCGGGCACAACTGGTTCCCGATGATGGTCAACACCGACGAGCGGCGGTACGCGTGGATGGATGAGGGTTTCAACACGTTCATCAATATCTACACCAAGGCGGACTACTTCGGAGAGTCCGACGACAACGGCCGGGGCTCGCCCGGAAGGATGGTTTCGCGGCAGTCGGCCGACAACCAGCAGCCGATCATGAGCTACCCGGACCAGATCTGGCGGGGTCGGCTGGGGTATCTGGCCTACGGCAAGCCCGCGGCCGCGCTGTGGCAGCTGCGGGAGAACGTCCTCGGACCCGAGCGGTTCGACAGGGCGTTCCGTGAGTACATCGACCGGTGGGCGTTCAAGCACCCGCAGCCGGCCGACTTCTTCCGCACGATGGAGGACGTCGCGGGCGCCGATCTGGCCTGGTTCTGGCGGGGCTGGTTCTACTCGACGGCCGAGCTCGATCAGGCGATCGTGGAAGTCGAGGAGAACGAGGACGGCGATTGGGTCTATCTCGACCTGGAGAACCGGCGCGAGATGGTGATGCCGGTGGAGTTCGAGGTGGAGTACGACGACGGCTCGACCGACTTCCGCGCGCTGCCGGTGGAGGTCTGGGCGACGACCAACGCGTGGACCGCCGGATGGAATCCGAAGGGGCGGCGTGTGGTTCGGGTGACGCTTGATCCCAATGGCGTGCTGCCGGACTTTGATGAGAGCAACGACGAGTGGGTGGCGGAGTAGGCGGGCCCGCCGCGCTTCAACCCCCGATCGGAAGCGGGAAGAACTCGCCACAGATGAACACAGATGAACACGGATAGAGACAGGGAAGAGAAGTCCTGTCGGTCAACTCCAGACAGTCCTTCTCCCCCATAAGCGTTTCGTCTCTATCTGTGTCTATCTGTGTTCATCTGTGGCCAAAAACGCTTTCTCGGGTTGCTTTCAGATCACCATGGCGGCGATGTGCAGCGCGACGATCGCGTACACCGCGGCCATCAGGTCGTCGAGCAGGATGCCCCAGCCTCCGGGGCGGCGCTCGAGCCAGTCTGCGGGGAACGGCTTGACGATGTCGAGCAGGCGGAAGGCGACGAAGGCGAAGCCGAGCGTGACCACGGCCAGGCCGAACGAGTCGGTCGTGCCCGTGGGCAGGAAGGCCAGGACAAGGGCCATGCCGGCGGTCTCGTCGGCCACGACCTCGGAGGGGTCGCTCTTGCCGAAGGTCGAGACCGCCTGATCGCCGAAGCGGACGCAGGCCCCGGAGAAGATCCCCACGATCGCGGCCATCACCAGCCCGAACAGAAGGCCGCCGCCCTGCACCCCGAAGGCGAGCAGCAGCCCGGCGAGAATGACCGGCGGCAGGGAGCCCCACGTGCCCGAGGCGGGCCGGCAGCGGCCGAGGCTGAACGTGGTCACGAGGCGGTCGGCGGTGGGGGAGAGGGGCAGGTTCATGGCGAAGGAGACTCCGTCGGGGAAGGTGGGCGCGAGGGCTTGAAGGCCATGGCCCGCTGAATGTAGGGGATGGCGCTGGCGACCGTGACGATCAGGGTGGTCCAGGCGGTGATGTCGATGACCCAGCGGCCGGGGGTGTCGGGTTGCCACGGGGCGAACGCCAAGACCAGCAGAATCAAGGGGATCGCGATGGACTGGGCGATCATCTTCCACTTGCCCGCCCAGATCGCTGAGAAATCGCCACCCTCGCCCTCGACGAGGCCTCGGAGGCTGGTGATGAGCAGTTCGCGGCCGAGGATCAGGACGACCATCCACGGGTAGACACCCGATGCCTGGTACTTCAGCGACGGAAGTCCCTCGCTGTCAAGGGCTTGCGAGGCAAACGCCGGGCCCGCGAGGCAGACGAAGGCCCCGAGGACGAGGATCTTGTCGGCGAAGCTGTCCATGATGCGGCCGAAGCGGGAGACGCAGTTCCAGGCCCGGGCGAGCTTGCCGTCGAGCCAGTCGGTGATGGCGGCGAGGATGAAGATCGCGGTGGCGGCCAGGAGCGCGGCGTCGGAGGCGAGCGGGTCGCTCGAGACCAGCCAGACGAATACCCCGGCCAGCACGAGTCGGGCCCAGACGAGGGCGTTGGGGAGCCATGTGGGGCGGTTCGGGGTTGGGGGGAGCGGATCGGGCACGGTGCGGATGGTACGGCGGAGGGGGTGGGCCCGCGTGGGGGGCCTGTGTCGGGCTGATTGCGTCCGGTTCGCAACAGGGCAAAGGCGTCCGGATCGGCTGGCGGCGTGTTGAAGCAAGCTAGTGGCCGCTCTATCCTCTCGGCCTCCGAGCCGCGAGGTGTCGCGGGCTTGAGTCGGAGTTGTTCGATTGGGTTCCTGCCCCGGCGTGACGGCGTCGTGTGGCGAGCATTCGGGGCGGGTCGTGGAGCAGCTGACGCATCCTTTCTTGCTCTTTCTCGGTCTCGCCTTTGGCGGGGTCGGGCTGTGCCTCGCGCTGCCGCGGAAGCGGGTGAACCCGCAGGTCATTGGGGCGGTGCTGGGCGGGCTGGGGATCGGGATCGTGCTGCTGGGCATGGGCCTGAAGAACCCGGAACAGTTGCCCAACTACAACTTCTACATCTTCGGCATCATCGCGGCGGGGAGTGCCCTGCGGGTGATCACGCACCCGAGGCCGGTGTACGCGGCGCTGTACTTCATCCTGACGATTCTGGCCAGCTGCGGGCTGTATCTGATCCTGAGCGCCGAGTTCATGGCGTTTGCGCTGGTGATCGTGTACGCCGGGGCGATCCTGATTACGTACCTGTTTGTCATCATGCTGGCGACGCAGGCCCCGAGCGAGGACCAGCTCGAGTCGCTGGCTGAGTACGACGTGGAGTCACGGTCGCCGGTGGTAGCGGCGGTGACGGGCTTCGTGCTGCTGGCGGCGCTGACGACGATGTTCTTCAAGGGCTCGACGACGCTCGAGGCGCCGCCGGCGATTCAGCCCGACGCGCTGCTTGCCCAGATGCCCAACAAGGTGACACCCGAGAAGGTGATGCGGTCGTTGGAGCGTGAGGGCGCGGTCGTTGAGGGCGAGTCGTTCGTCGCGCTCGATCCGGAGGCGGGGACGGTTACGGTGCTGGGGCTCGAGGGCGAGCGGACGGTGGCGATCCCGGCTGATCTTGGGGTCAAGAACGTCGAGGCGGTCGGGTTTGATCTGCTCAACGAGCACCCCGGGTCGATCGAGATCGCGGGTGTGGTGCTGCTGATGGCGATGCTGGGCGCAACGGTGCTGAGCCGCAAGCAGGTCGAGTTTGAGGAAGAGGCCAAGCTCCGGCAGTCGCGGGCGCTGAGCGCCGAGGGCGGCGTGTTCGGCGACAAGGAGGTCCGCCCGTGACCTTCGGCATGGCGAATCTCGTGCACACCGCGTCTTCGACGCTCGCGCAGGCCGGGTTCCCCGAGCCGATGAGCACGCCGGCGCTGGCGCACTATCTGTTCCTGTCGGCGGTGCTGTTTGTGATCGGCATGGTCGGGTTCGTGACGCGGCGGAACCTGATCATCATGTTCCTGTGCACCGAGTTGATGTTCCAGGCGGCCGGGCTGGCGCTGATCGCGTTCAGTCGGTTCCACCTGCACCACACGGGGCAGACGTTTGTGATCTTTGTGCTCACCATCGCGGCGGCGGAGGCGGCTCTGGCGCTGGCGCTCGTGGTGCTGCTGTTCAGGAAGAAGGACTCGCTGAGCGGCGAGGAATGGCGAGAGATGCAGGGCTGACAGAGCCCGAAGCGCGAGCGAGGAGCCTTCTCCCGCCAACGGAACGACACACGTGACCACCCTCACCAGCACCATCCCGAACCTCCTCGCAAGCGCGTTCGCGTCGCTGGCGCAGGACGGCCACGACGCGGCCGGCCATGCCGCCGAGCAGGCCGGCCATGCCGTTTCGCACGGCATCGCCACGCCGGTCGAGGGGCCGCTGTGGATCGCGCTGATCCCGCTGCTGCCGATCGTGGGCCTGCTGCTGGCGACCTTCTCGGCGATCTTGAAGGTCAAGAGCAAGCTCCCGGCGTTCCTGACGGTCGGGTGCCTTGCGGGGGCGTTCGGTGTGGCGGTGGGGGCCTACCAGCACCTCAGCGGCATGGCGCCGGGCTCGACGATGGTGGTGACCGCGTTTGAGTGGTTCGACCTGTCGTGGGGCAAGGGCACGGGACAGAACTTTCACGCGGACTTTGCGTTCTACATCGACACGCTGACCTGCCTGTGGATGCTGTTTGTCACGGGGCTGGCGACGCTGATCGCGCTCTATGCCAGTGAGTACATGAGCCACGATGTGGGGACTGGTTACTGCCGGTTCTTCGCGGCGTTCAACCTGTTCGTCTTCAGCATGGCCTGCCTGGTGATGGGCGAGAACCTGCTGGTGCTCTTCCTCGGCTGGGAGGGCGTGGGGCTATGTTCCTACCTGCTGATCGGCTACTTCTACAAGAAGCCCGCGGCGGTGGACGCGGCCAAGAAGGCCTTCATCATGAACCGCATCGGCGACTTCGGGTTGCTGATGGGGATCTTCCTGACGTTCGTGAAGTTCGGGACGATCAGCTACCCCGAGTTGTGGCCGCTGGTCCAGCCGTACATCGAGGCGGTCAAGGCCGGGCACGCGGGGGATGTGCCGCTGACGGTGTCGCTGATCCCGATCCTGTTCATGATCGGCGCGTTCGGCAAGAGTGCGCAGCTGCCGCTGTATGTCTGGCTGCCCGACGCGATGGAGGGCCCGACCCCGGTCAGCGCCCTCATCCACGCGGCGACCATGGTCACGGCGGGTGTGTACCTGATCGCCCGAACCTACCCCTTGTTCCTGGTGAGTGAGTACGCGTTGCCGATCGTGGGTTGGGTCGGGGCGATCACGGCCCTGCTGGCGGCGACGATCGGCATGGCCCAGTTCGACATCAAGCGGATCATGGCGTATTCGACGGTGTCGCAGCTCGGCTACATGTTCTGCGGCCTGGCGGTGCTGTCGAGCGCGGGGGCGGCGTATCACGTCTTTACCCACGCCTTCTTCAAGGCGACGCTGTTCCTGTGCTGCGGTGCGGTGATGCACGGCTTCGGCGGGCAGCTCGATCTGCGCAAGCTCTCGGGCGTGGCGTTCATGAAGGGCTGGGGGATCGTCGGGATCGCGATGCTGGTGGGGTGTCTGAACCTCGCGGGCTTCCCGTTCACGGCCGGGTTCTTCAGCAAGGACATGATCATCGCCGAGAGCTTCGTGACCGCCGGTCCCGGCTACGGGCTGATCGGCTGGATCCTGCTGCTGACGGCGGGGCTGACGGCGTACTACACGTTCCGCGTGTTCTTCCGCGTGTTCGTCGGGCCCAAGGCCTACGAGCCGGGTGATGAGGCGCACGATCACGACGACGACCACGCGACCGGCGAAGAGCACAACCACGACGCCGGCCAGCACGGCGACCATCACGCCGACCACTTCCACCCGCACGCGCCGGGGCTGGCGATCAACCTGGTGCTGGGCATCCTGGCGCTGGCGTCGATCGTGGCGGCCGGGGCGTACTTCATCGACACCGACCACCACGGGTGGGTCGGGAAGATGGTGCACGAGTCGAGCGCGAACTACACCGGATCGGCGGCGTTCCTCGAGAGCGCCGGCCACGACGGGGCTCACGGCGCGGCGGATGCGCACCGGCTGGAAGACGGTGCCACGGCGCACGCGGCCCACGGGTCGTTCCTGGGGATGGACCCGCACAAGGTGATGTACTACGTCTCGGGTGTAGTCGGCTTCATCGGCATCGGTGCGGCGTTCTACCTGCACTATCTCGGCCGCAAGACCGCGGCGACGAGCAAGGCCGACACGCTGCTGCCGCTGCTGGGCCCGATCCCGCGTTGGGCGCAGCACAAGTGGTACGTGGACGAGTTCTACAACGCGGTGATCGTGCTGCCGTTGCGGGTCTTGGCGCACGTGTTCCACGCGATCGACCGGTTGTTGGTGGACGGATTGGTAAATCTCGCGGGCGTGCTGCCGCGGTTTGTGGGGGCGCGGATCCGGCCCTGGCAGAACGGTGTGATGCACGGCTACGCGGTCGGCATGGTCGGTGGTCTGGCGTTGCTCATCGCGGCGGTGGTTTTGCTGAGCATGTAGAGAGGCTCGTCTGCAAGAGAGGAATAGTTGCCGGTGGTGCTCACCCTGCTCATCCTGATGCCTCTGCTCTTCGCCGCCGGCGTCGTGGCGGCCCCTGCGCATCGTGCCCGCTTCATCGCGCTGGTGGGCACGACGGTCGCGCTGGTGCTGGCGGTCTACGCGTTGTTCGTCTTCAACTGGGATTTCACGGCCAACCGCACGCAGCTCGGCACGACCTTCGAGTGGCTGCCGAGCCTCGGGCTCTCGCTCTCGCTGGGCGTGGACAGTGTCGCGCTGTGGCTGATCGTCCTCGCGGCGTTGCTCGGGCCGCTGTGCGTGCTGGGCTCGTGGACGGCGATCACCGAGCAGCAGAAGACGTTCTTCGTCTGGCTGCTGGTGCTGCAGGCGGCGATGACCGGTGTCTTCGCGGCCCGCGACATCTTGTTCTTCTACGTGTGCTTCGAGTTCACGTTGATCCCGATGTTCGTGCTGATCCGAGTCTTCGGCTCGACCAACCGCAAGGCGGCGTCGGTCAAGTTCTTCCTGTACACGTTCACGGGCTCGATCATCGCGCTGACCGGCCTGCTCTATGTCGTGTGGTTCGCCTCCCGGTCCGGGTACGGCTGGACGCTCGATATCGAGCTGCTCGGCAAGGCCGCGATGAAGATGCCGGCGGGCGAGCAGACGTTTGTGCTGCTGGCGATGCTGGCGGGCTTTGCGGTCAAGGTGCCGCTGTTCCCGGTGCACACGTGGCTGCCGCTGGCCCACACCGAGGCCCCGACGGCCGGGTCGGTCATCCTGGCGGGCGTGCTGCTGAAGCTGGGCACGTACGCGATCTTCCGGTTCGTGCTCCCCTTCGCTCCCGCGGCCATCGCGCAGTACGCCCCGGCGATCGCGGTGCTCTGCATCATCGGCATCCTGTATGCCGGGCTCATCTGCTGGGTGCAGACCGACGTCAAGAAGCTGGTGGCCTACTCCTCGGTCTCGCACCTCGGGTTCTGTGTGCTCGGGCTGGTTTCGCTGAACACCGTCGGCATCACCGGCTCGGTGATGTACATGATCAACCACGGTCTCTCGACCGGTGCCCTCTTCTTCCTGATCGGCTTCATGTACGAGCGGTACCACACACGCTCGATGCGGGAGCTGGGCGGGCTGGCGGCCAAGATGCCGATCTGGGCGACCTTCATGGTCTTCTTCGCGATGGCCTCTGTCGGACTGCCGGGGCTGAACGGCTTTGTGAGTGAGTTCCTGTGCATGCTGGGCACGTTCCAGGCCGATGCCTCCTGGGCGACGGCCGCGGACGGTGCGCCCCGGCGGGACGTGGGGCGTGCTCGGCCCGTGGTTCGCGGCGTTTGCCGCGCTGGGTGTGATCGTCGCGGCGATGTACCTGCTCTACATGGTCGGGCGGATGTGCTTCGGCCCGCTGACCGAGCCCTCCGGGCACCACGACGACGACGGCCACAGCACGCTGCCGGCGGACCTCACGGCCCGCGAGATCGGCGTGTTGCTGCCGCTGGGTGCGCTGTGTCTCTACCTCGGCCTGCAGCCGACCCCCCTGATGAAATCGATCGAGTCGCCGATCAACACGACCGTGCGGATCGTGCAGCTGGTCAACGGAATCGACGAGACACGGCCTCCCGCGGCCGGGCTGCACGCCGACACGCGCGGCCGGGCCGACGGGCGCTGACCACGATGATGCCGCGGAGTCCGAGCCGGTGGAAGCCGGGACGGAGGTGGTGCGATGATCGAACGCATCGGCTATCTCTGGCCGGAGATCGTGCTGTTCATCGGCGCGTGTGTGACCGTGGTGATCGGCCTTTCGCCGAAGGCGGACATGCGCAAGCAGACCGGCGTGGTCGCGGGTGTCTCGCTGCTGATCGCGGCGGCGCTGGGCATGGCGACGCCGAAGAGCCCGGAGTGGGCAATCCTGCCCGGCCTCATGCCCTTTGCCAAGCCGCTTATCGCGCTGGTCGGGCTGTTGCTGCTGCTGGTGAACATCGCGGGCGTGGACCGCGAGGAAGAGGCGGCGATCGCGGCGGGCAAGCCGTTCAACCCGCTCCGGGTCACCGGGGCCGAGTTCTACGCGTTCTTCCTGTTCAGCCTGATGGGCGCGATGCTGTGCGCGACCGCGGGCGATCTGATCTGGCTGTTCCTGGCCCTCGAACTCACGAGCCTGCCGACGTACGTCATGGTCGTGCTCAGCGGCCGGGGCAAAAAGGGCTTTGCCCGCTCGCAAGAGGCGGGCGTGAAGTACTTCTTCCTTGGGGCGCTGGGTGCGGCGATCTTCCTGTACGGGTTCGCGCTGCTCTACGGTGGCACGGGCTCGACGCGCTTCGTCGAGATCGGGCAGCACTTTGCCGACCACGGCATGAACCCGATCGCGACGGTCGGCATGGTGCTGGCGCTGGTCGGTGTCTCGTTCAAGATCGCGGCCGTACCGATGCACTTCTACACGGCGGATGTGTATCAGGGTGCCTCGAGCGGCGTCGCGGCGTTTCTGGCCTTCGTGCCCAAGACCGCGGGCATCATCTCGATCCTGCTGCTGGTCTCGACGATCGGCTGGACCTACGGCGACGGCACGCTGCCGCCGGTCTTTGAGAGCCTGCTCTGGGCGCTCGCGGCGCTGACGATGACCGTGGGCAACGTGCTCGCGCTCCTGCAGTCGAGCGTCAAGCGGATGCTGGCCTACTCGTCGATCGCGCACTCGGGCTACATGCTCGTCGGCGTGCTCGCCGGGCCGGGTGACGGCACGTTCGTCTCCAGCGGCATCGCCGCGGTGCTGTTCTACGTGCTGTGCTACGGCGTCATGAACACCGGCGCGTTCGCGGTGCTGGCCAGCCTGGAGAAGCAGTCCGGCGGCGAAGCGGTCGAGGCCGAGGACTTTGACGACATCAAGGGCCTGTGCAAGTCGCACCCGTGGCTCGGTTGGTCGCTGGTGGTCTGCATGCTCAGCCTGCTGGGCTTCCCGCCGATCGTCGGGTTCTTCGGCAAGGTGCCGCTGTTTACCTCGGCACTCGGCGCGGGGCAGACGCTGCTGGTGGTCATCCTCGCGATCAATTCCGCGATCGCGGCGTTCTACTACCTGCGCGTGGTCGCCGGGGCGATGCTCGACTCCTCCGCCGACACCGGCGTGCGGGACACGGGTGTGCCCTCACGCGTGGTCGCGGCTGTGATCAGCGGCTTGGGTGTGCTGGGGCTGGCCGTCTTCGGCAACACCTTTATGCAGTCGAGCCAGAAGGCCGCCGAAGTGAGGACCTTCGTCGAGGGCCATCACGACCACGACGGTGACGCCGGGCACGCCGAGGGCGATCACGCCCACGATGCCGACGGCGAGCACGACACAGCGTCGCACTGAGCCGGTTACGAATCTCAGCAAATCAGGTGTGGCACGCCCGCGGTACCGCGTGGGCGTGTTTGCGCGAGGGTGGTAATTGAGATTGGCTCAGCCGTCGCTGGCGAGCAGCGCCTTTGGTCGACCGACGCGTCGTTGCACGATGAAGCCGACGATCGCCACGCCGAGCCACGCTGCGAGCCAAGCGAGCGGCTGATCGCCGGGCATGACCGGCGGGGTATTGCCCGCCCGCGTCAGCAGCACCGTTGTGGCCGAGCCAGAGCGCGGCCCCCGCGAGGGCGGCGACGGCCGGGCCGATGGTCCGGGGCTTGAGCAGCCCGGCGGCGAAGCCGACCACGCACCCCAGGATCGCCGCGCCGAGCCGCGAGCGGTTGGAGCGAGTCGGGCACCGCCGCCCATTCTGCGCGCAAGTGCCGACGCCTGACGCCGCGGCCGACGCGGCTTCCCGGAATTCGAGTGCGGAGAGATCCTCGCCGAACCCGGCCGGGATCACGGTTCCGCCGGTCGTGGGTGTGCCGGCCGAGGCGGCTCGGAGCGCGGCCGCTTCGGCGACGGTCTCGGGGCGGTCGGGCACGTCCGGGGCTCCGGTCGGGCCCTGCAGGCTGATGGCGATGGTGAGGGCCGCGGCGGCGCAGCCGAAGACGAGCCCGCCCACCGTGCCGATCGCCAGGCGGTACATCGCCGCCCCGACGGCCAGACCGGCGAGCGAGCCGACGCCGATCGTGACGTAGGCGGTGGGCACGTTGCCGAGGGTCTCGGTCGGGATGACGGTCGATGCCCAGAGTCCGAAAAGTGCCCCGACGCCGGCCCCGACAAGCGAGGAGGCCGGGCGGAAGAGCCGGTCGCCGACGAGCCAGAGGGCCAGGCCGATTGCGAGGGCGACCAGCACCGGCGTCGAGCCGGCCGCGAGTTCCTGCCAGCCCGAGCCGCTGTCCAGGACACGGCCGGCCATACGCTCTGCGGCGCTGGCGACGTTGCCGGGCGCTGTCGAGGCCGGAGCCCCACAGCCGCGCGGCTGATGCCGTGTCGAGTTCGATCATGTGCTCTCCCACCACTGCACTCTCATTCGGGCCGCGGGTCGGCGGATTTTGCGCCTTGTTGACCCCCGCGCCGGATTTCCTCCACCACCTGACCGATAAACATACACGATTGTGCGGCCGGTACCGAGTGGTTTGTTTGATCCGTCCGTAAGTCGTTGCTCGAAAGGAACTTCGGACCGATGGCGAAGAAAGCGACCCGCAAAACACCCGCCGCTTCGAAGGCCAATCCGCGGGCCAAGGCGCCCAAGGCGGCCCGGGCCGACGAGGCGTCGGCCAGCGAGCGGCCGATGGACTCGAAGGTCCTGGACCGGTACCGGGTCAAGATCAGCGAGCTGGATGCCCAGCTAGTCAAATTGCTCAATGAGCGGTCGAAGCTGGTGGTCAGCGTCGGCAGGCGGAAGCGGAGCGCGGGGATCCCGATCTACGCCCCGCACCGAGAGCAGGAGGTGCTGGCGCGGGTCATCAAGGCCAACCGGGGCCCGCTGCAAAATCGGACCATCGAGGCGGTTTATCGCGAGCTGATGAGCGGGAGCTTCGCGCTCGAGCACGCGCTGCGGATCGGGTATCTGGGGCCGCCCGGGTCGTACTCCCATCTTGCCGCGACGCGGCACTTTGGGCAGAGTGTGACTTACGAGGACCTGCACGAGATCGGCGGCGTGTTCACGGAGGTGCGGAGGGGGCACGTGGACTACGGGCTCGCTCCGATCGAGAACTCGCTGGGCGGCGGGATCGTCGAGACGCTCGACGCCTTCAAGTCGACCCGCGGCGAGGTGGGGATCTATGCCGAGGCGCAGCTCTCGGTGCACCACTCGCTCCTGGCTAACTGCGAGCCGCGGCAGGTGCGGCGGATCCATTCCAAGCCGGAGGTCTTCAGCCAGTGCCGCACGTGGCTGGCGACGCAGTACCCCAACGCGGATCTGATCCCCGCGGCGAGTTCGAGCCGGGCGGCGCTGACGGCGGTGGAGGAGAACCGGGTAGCCGAGAGCATCGGTGCCGAGCCGGGTTCGGCGGCGATCGGCTCGGAGCTGGCGGGGTCGATCTACGGGCTGCAGGTCCTGTTTGCGCGGATCGAGGACGACCCGAGCAACATCACGCGATTTGCGGTGATCAGCCGGCAGAAGGCCAAGCGGTCTGGGGACGACAAGACGAGCGTGATGTTCAACACGGCGGACCGGCCGGGGGCCCTGGTGGACGTGCTGACGGTCTTCCGGGACGCGGGGATCAATCTTTCTCACATCGACAAGCGTCCGAGCGGGAGCACGAATTGGGAGTACACGTTCTTCGTGGACCTGTTGGGCCACCGGGACGACAAGCCGGTCGGGAAGGCTCTGAAGGAGGCTGCGGAGCACTGCAAGGAGCTGATCGTGCTTGGGAGCTACCCGCGAACCAAGCGGATCCTCTAGCAAGGGTCGGGGTCGGGGGCCATGGTGGCGGCGGTCGGCGGGGTGGCCCGGCTGTCGGATCTGTGCTTTCGGGAAAGATTTGGTATTGATCTCGGACTGCAACTGCCCGATACTGCTTGCGTATACGCAGTGGTGATTGGCGCGGCGACGTGTCCTTTCCCACTGCGGTCAGCCCGCCCACGGTGCGACCCCCGCTTGTCGCGAACCGGGGCTGACCAGTACAAGCCCTCTGGGGCGAAACCCGAGGGTTCTGCCGCTTGTGCCGGTGCGTTGGATGAGCTAGGCTGTGCCCCGCGCGGATGGGAGTTTCTCATCACGTGGGGAGCGGAAGAAGGAGACGTGATCCTGTCTTAATGGGCAGCCGATCCCGTCTGACGCATTTGGGATGCACGTGGGGCATTGAGAGCACGATCCGAGCGTGTGCCCGGTACGGCCGGGCGGCGTGATCGATCGAAGATTGGCCTTGAGGGGTTCAGGAGTCGTCATGAAGTCGCGACACAACCGTTCGGACGCACGTTCTCTCCGTCAGCGCGCAGGGCGTGCCTCTCGCTACGAGGCCCACTTTGAGCCGCTGGAAGAGCGCAAGCTGCTGTTCTCGCTCTCGATCACGCCGGACATGGACGCCGACGGCGACGGGCTCGGCACCGCGTCGGCGACCTTCGGGTACACGATCCCCTACGCCGACTCGGACGTGGAAGTGGCCGACGGCGACCCCGAGGCGATCGACGAGGACTTCAACGACGAGGGCGTCGGCCCGGTCGCGAGCGGCTCGGTCTTCCTCGAGTCGAACATCCGGGTCCTCCACGGGTTCGGGTTTACGAACAACTTCCGGGTCGCCCAGCCGGACCCGGACGATGACAACATCCGCTACCTCGACATCAACGCGTCGGACGGCAGCTTCTGGACGTTCGAGCCGTGGGTGGTGGACGATGAGACGGGGCAGCTCATCTCGCGCATCTCGGCGATCCAGGCCAGCTTCACGGTCGGGGGCGGCGACGACAACCAGGGCCTGCTCCCCAACGACTTCCTGGTCGACATCCTGTTCTTTGACGAGGTGACCGCGACCTACACCGGCGATCAGCTCATCGCCCAGAACACCAGCGGCAACGCCGGCGAGCGCGCCAACGGCGTTGGCACGTTCGTCTTCGACGCCGACGACACCGCGCAGGCCGCGATGACCGGTATTCGCGTTCGGTCGACGATCGGCGAGAACGTGATCTTCGACGACCTGCAGTTCCTGACGGCCCCGGGCCTGTTTGCGGACATCGTCCAGGGGCGCATCTTCGGCGCCGAGTTCACCTTCACGGCGCCGATCGGGGCGACGGTCAACATCCTCGACCTCTACGGGCGGGAGATGGTGCAGACCATCGCGCTCGGCAAGCCGGACCAGATCAATCTCACGCTGGTTGACGGCGACGACGACGGTGTGCCCAACTTCAACGACGGCATCGGCCGCGTGACCTTCAGCGGTGTGGACTCGCGGGCCACGTTCACGATGTTCGGCGGCACGATCGAGTACGACAACACGCTGGGGTTCCAGTACACCCGCGTGGACAACTTCCTCGGTCTGTACGACGACTTCGAGGCCGCCGGCTTCGGCTACCACACCGAGTACGACGACGACGGCACGCCGACCAACTTCGGCCTGCCGGCCGGCCCCGGCTCGGTCATCTTCGGCTCGCCGTTCGTGCGCGACAACTCCGACTCCGGGTCGTACAACCCGGCGGGTTCGGCCGGCGGCAACGACGACTTCAACGACCCGGACCAGGGCGTGTTCGTCTCGACCGGCGAGTCGATGGGCACGGTCTACATCCACGGCGCGGTCCACGGCTCGTCGCGGTTCACCGGCGCGTTGGGCGACATCTACTTCGGCAACCTCATGGGTTCGCTGACGGTCGACGGCGACCTCGGCTCGGTGATCGTCGGCGGCGACGCGGGTTTCTGGGTCTCGGACGATGGCGCGAACCAGAACGTTCTGAATGATTCGGTATCCGAGATAACCGTCGGGCGTTCGCTCAGAGAGTACTCGGTCGGCGGCCGATCCGCGGTCAATATCACTGTGCGCGGCGATCTCAACAGCCCGGCCCTCCGTCCGCCGGGCGAGATCTACCGCCACATCGAGCACGAGAAGATCTACGCCTACAACGACGGCGACGTCGAGGACGACGAGGTCTTCATCATCGGCGACATCCTGTTCCCGGCGTCCGACTTCTTCGGCTCGCGCGGCAACCTGTTCGCCTTCACCGGCGGCCGCGCGCCGATCTATGTCGATTCCACGTACCGCAACGACACTATCCTGGGCTCGGAGTTCGTCGGCAACGCGTCTTCCGGGATCGAGATCGCTGGCAACCTCGGCTACGGCGACCCGATCAACGGCGAGGACGGCAACGACGTCTATGCGTTTGTGAGTGACGGCTCGCAGCCCATCGACATCCAGGTCAACACGCTCGGCGCCCTTGGCTACGTCCGCGTGGTCGACCAGAACGGTGTGCCGATCGCGGCGACGGTCTTCGAGGACTCGGCGTTCGGCTTCGGGCTCGCCTCGACCTCGCAGAACCTCCGCTTCACGCCGCCCCGCGCCGGGACGTTCTACCTCGAGATCAGCGACATCGGCGTCAACCTGGTCAACGGCGACAACACCGACGGCTGGGAGTACCTGATCACGATCACCGGCCTCACGCCCGTGACGTTCGGCTCGTACCGCACGGGCGGATCGACCGGCATAGCTACCACCACCGGGCCGATCGTGCCTTCGCTGCAGACCATCACTGGCGATTTCGGCATCATCCGCACCGGTGTGGGCTATGTGGATTCCAGTGGTACCGACGCGAGCTATGTCGAGATCACCAACAGGCCCGACGATGAAGACACACCGTTCGACGTCATCGGTGCCAGTTTCGCGACCTCGGGAAACCTCTATTCGTTCGTCGCCGGGTCTGATGTCACGTTTATGGATTTGTTCGTCAACGGCGATCTCGGCGAGTTCTACTCGGGCATGAGCCCGTTTGTCGGCCTCACCGGCGACGGGCTAGAGGGCGACGTCGTCGGCACATTCCTGACGGTCTCCGGGCGCATCGGGCTCATCGACATCAAGGGCGGCGTCGGCTTGGACAACGACGTCGACGATCCGCCGGTCTTCATCGTGGGCGTCGGCCTCGATATCCGAACAGGTCTAGACGGCGGTGACGGCAGCATCGGCTCGATCCGCATCGGTGGCGATGTCAACGGCGGCACGCTCACGCTCAACACGTCGAGCGGCTCTGTCGTCGGCTCGCTGCTGGTCAGCCAGGACCGTGGTGAAGCGGGCGAGGGCATCTACAACGACTTCTTCCTGGGCAGCGATTTCAATCTCGGCACGGATTCGGACATCCGATTCGTGGACTTCCCGCGCATCGACAACCTCAACAACGCCGACCAGTCGTTCGCGCTGGTGGTCGGCCAGTCCGTCGAGTTCGTGGACGACTCTGGCGGCATCTTCCAGATCGAGGTCCAGGGCCCGATCAACGGCGGCGTCGCCGGCCAGATCCGCGTGCTCCCGCTCGACAACGGGCAGGGCGTCGCGGTGGCCCGGATCGACGGTGTCGATCTGACCGGCGGTCGTTCGCTCCGCATCACCAGCACCGGTCTGTCCGGCAACAACTCCGGCGAGGCGCCGATCTCGATCGGCCGCATCGCGATCGCGGCCGCGGACGCCCAGTCCTCCGTGGTCATCGCCGGCACCGTCGAGATCGACGTCTGGCAGATCACCAGCGCCGCGGCGCTCAACAGCATCAGCAACCGCACCCCGGGCGGCGACATCGTCGCGATCGACGTGGCGGGTCTGCTCGAGCTGGAGATCAGCGACGGCAACCTCGGCCGGACCCAGGCCGCGTCCTACGGCACGCAGGACTTCGGCGTCTTCCTCGGCATCGCCGCGAGCGAGCAGACGGCGGTCGGCGGACCGCTCGGCGTCTCGGACGCCGCGCTGGCCGACGGCGACGGCGACATCTCGGACGGCTTCCGCCCGGTGGGCGCGATCGACGCGATCTATCTCGAGGACATCGGCGCTCCGCTGGATCCCTATCTCAACGGCGTGGTGGTCCGCGGCGGGAACCTCAACAACGTGCTCGTCAGCGGGGCGATCGGCGACGTCATCCTGCAGGGCGGCGGCACCCTCGCCAACGTGGTCGCCGACAACGACTTCATCGCCGGCGTCGGGCAGCTCGACGGCATCTTCGGCAGCATCTACGCCGGGACGATCGACACGGTGGACGTGGGCCAGGGCCTGCTCAACTCGGCGATCGCGCCCTTCGCGGGCTCGGGCATCTTCGCCTCAGACGAGATCCGCAACGTCGAGGTCGATGCGCTGCTCCACGAGGGCGCGTTCCTCGCGGGCGTGGTCATTGCTTCCGACATCGTCCCCGGCTCGGGGCCGCTCGGCGACCCGGACATCGGCGGGATCGAGACGATCAACATCGACAGCGGCACGGTCCGCGACGCCTACATCGGCGCGATGAGCATCGACGCGTTCCTGACGTCCTACGTGGGGCTCGGCGAGATCTACACGGGCAACATCGGCCGCATCGGCGGCACCGACCTGACGATCTTCCGCTCGCGGATCGAGGCGCTCAACCTCAACAACCTGTCTCTCGGGGACGGCGTGTACGACGCCACCGTGACCAACGTCGGGAACAACCTCGGGAACGTGGACGTCCGCGTCGCCCGGAACTCGACCATCGGCGGCGGCGAGTTCGAGTTCGGCTTCAACCGCATCACCGTCGCGGGCAACATCGGCACCTTCGAGGGCGGTGAGGTCAGCGACCTGAGGGTCGAGGCCGTCGGCCGCGTGACCGGCTCGGTCGAGTCCGACAGCTGGCGTCGGGTCGAGTTCGTCGTCAACGGCACGGTGCCCACGCTCACGATCGCCGACACCATGGTCGGCACCGAGATCTCCGTCGGCCGGCTCGGCACGCTGACCGCGGACGCCATCCGCACGAGCCAGATCTCCGTCTCTGGCGAGCTGACGTCTGTCTCGTCCACGACCGAGATCTACAACACCACCATCGAGGTCACCGGCGCACAGGGCCGGATCGGCTCCGTGACGGCCGCCAGCCGATTCGTCGGCTCGGTCTCCGCGACCGGCCCGATCGGCTCGATCACCGCGACCTCGGGCGACCTCGACGTCTCGGTCACCACGACCACCGACCGCGGCACCGTGGGCTCGATCAGCGCCAGCGGCGACCTGATCCTCGAGTCCTCCATCAGCGCCGGGCTCGGCTCGGTCTCGGCCGGCGGCAACATCGGCAACCCCGGTGACGCGGGCCTGATCTTCGTCAAGGGCGACCTGGCCAGCATCACCGCCGGCGGGCACCTCTACACCGACGTCCGTGTCGGCCAGACGCTGACCTCGGCGACCATCGGCCGCGCGGTCAACCGCCCGGGCCAGCCCATGGCCCGCTCCGGCTCGTTCTTTGTCGCCGAAGCGATCGAGTCGATCGCCATCACCGGCGACTTCGGCGGCTCGATCGTCAGCTTCACCAGCGGCATCCAGTCGGTCACCATCACCAACGGCTCGCTGCTCTCCACCGGCGGGCTCTCGGCCTACAACGGCAACATCGAGAGCCTCGCCATCACCGGCGGCAACCTCTACGGCGACCTCTACACCGACCGCTCCATCGTGAGCGTCGTCATCGAGCCCAGCGCCGACGGCGTCTTCGGCGACGTCGGGGTCAACCCGTCGTTCTCCGCCGGTGTCGGCTACGACGCCTTCCGCGGCCAGCTGCCTCCCGGCGTGGCCCAGACCTCGGGCAAGGACGGGCCGAACATCGTCGCCGAGGTGGACATCGAGAGCTTTGTGGTCTCCGGCGGCAACATCTACGAGGCGACGCTGTTCGCCGGTCAGACCGTGCGCAGCATCGACGTCACCGGACGCATCATCGCCGGCTTCACCCCCGGCAACACCGGACGCCCGATCATCGCGGCCGGCGAAGAGATCACCAGCATCGCCGTCACCAGCAACGTCAACCGCGCGGTCATCCTCGCGGGCGTGCGTTCGCTCGGCGACGACCTGGACGCCGGCGGCTTCGGCAGCGACACCGACACCAACCAGTCCGGCCGAATCGTCGGCATGACCGTCGGCGGCAACCTGACCAACACGCAGATCGCCGCGGGAACCAACCCCGGCAGCGACCGCGAGTACAACACCGGCGACGATCTCCTCGAGATCGGCATCTCCTCGGTCGGCGCGATCTCGGTCGCGGGCACGACCGACGGGTCGAGCGTCTACAGCGACCGCCTGCTCGCCGGCTCGAAGGCCGGGGGCAAGCTCGCCTGGGGCGGCCCGTTCCGTCCGGTCAACAACGGCGATATCGCCACCTCCACCGCGGGGACGCAGCTGACCAAGGGCGCGAACTTCAACTTCTCCACCAGCTCCGGCGAGGGCTTCATCCGGTTCACCGGCCCCGGCAACGCGTTCTTTGACGCGGCCACCAACCGCGTGATCCTGAACGGCACGACCGGCGCCTCCAACCTGCTCGTCCACGCCAACGGCGACAACACGCTCACCGACTTCGATGTCGTTTCGACCGAGGGCGCTTCGGCCGGGCTCATCCGTGTCGAGGCCAGCCTCCTCGGCGACTCAGACATCGTCGTCGACGAGAACATCACCAGCCTCGAGCTCGGGCAGATCCTCGGCACCGGCACCATCCAGGCCGGCGCCTCGCTCACCTCGTTTACCAGCGGCAGCTTCCGCGGCGGGGAGCTCATCGCCCGAGACGGCGGCGCAGTCGTCGTCAACGGCGAGTACGGCGACAGCGACAGGGATATCCGCGGCGAGGTCATCATGAGCTTCGTCACGCTCGAGAGCGCCCGGTTCACCGGCGCCATGCGCGGCGATCTCAGCGTCCGCGAGAGCGTCACCTCCGTGGCGGCCCCGGCCGGCATCTCCGGCGGGCTCGTCCACGCCGGCGAACGCATCGGCTCGATCACCGCTGACGAGATCAGCCGCACGCGGATCTCCGCCGGCCGATCGCTCGGCACACTCAGCGTGACCAACGACCTCTTCGACTCGGCGGTGCTCGTCGGCGGCGACCTCGGCGACGACGCCGAGATCGGCGGCACGGCGTTCGACGCAGACAGCGTCGCCGCGGGCACGATCGGGACGATCACCATCGGCGGCGACTTCGTCGTCTCCGACATCGTCGCCGGCTACCTGCGGGGCCCGGACGGGTTCTTCGGCACCGGCGACGACCTGCTCGCCAGCGGCCGCTCCTCGATCGGCTCGGTCACCATCGGCGGTGACGCGGTCGGGTCCAACACGTTCAGCGAGAGCTACCGGATCGCCTCGACCGGCTCGCTCGGCACGATCACCGCGGGCGGCCAGCCGCTCACCAGCGACGGCAACCTCGTCGTCGAGACCAACGCGATCGACCCGCTGCCGATCCAGATCTCCTCGGTCGATGTCCGCCGCCAGAGCGGCATCTTCGTGGCCGAGCTCCAGTTCAACCAGCCGATCGACTTCTCCAGCCTCGACCGCGCTCTCTCGGTCTCCGAGGTTCGCGGCGTCGGCGAGATCGAGATCCGCCTGATTCAGGGCGAGGACTTCACTCTCGAGTACAACAGCGATACCCACGTCGTCACCGTCTTCTTCAGCGACGATCTGGTGACCCGCGACCTCCCGATCCTCGGCGACCAGCCGGGCCCGGGCGTCTACCGGTTCGAGATAGAGTCCGCGTTCATCCGCGCGACGGCCGTGCGTGCGGGCCTCGACGGCAACAACGACGGACGAGTCGATGCCGCGGACGACTTCGCCAGCCAGAACATCATCGGCGACGCGGGCGACAAGCTCTCGCCGGAGTCGTTCACCATCGCCGGGCGCAACGGCCGGCCGGACAGCCAGGTCGATCTCTACGGCCCGGTCAACCTCAACATCGTGCTCGACGACGCCAACCAGCCCGACGGGCTGCCCGACGCCAACGAGACGTTCACCATCCGCGGCGCGATCGGCGACAACCCCGACCACGACGTGGACTATTACAGCTTCTCCAGCGACGCCGACCTCTACTCCATCACGCTGCAGGCCGGGCAGATCCTCAAGCTCGGCGCGATGCAGGGCCCGGCCCAGCAGACCGGACGCTTCGTCATCCAGCCCAACGGGCAGCTGCTCTCCGGCTCGACCGCGTTCGGCCTGACGCTCCCGGCCGAGCCGTTCACCTCCGAGAACCGCGAGTTCACCTCGCCGGAGGACTTCCTCATCCGGCAGACCGGCACCTACCTGATCGTCATCGCCAACAGCACCCAGGGCCTGGCGCCGGGCGTCCTGCCCGACCTGCCCCCGGTCAACGGCGGCGTCGGCGAGTACAACTTCACGATCAGCGTCTTCGACGACGGCGACTCCGGCTTTAACGCCGACACCAACGCCGGCGACGGGCAGGACCTGGTCAACGCCCCGGCCCCCTCGGCCTTCGCGGGCAACGACGGCAAGCTCGGCACGGCCGACGACCGCGTCAGGATCGTCACCGGGGCCTACACGTTCACCTACAGCACCGGCCCCGACGGCGTCGCCGGGACCTCCGACGACTTCGTCTCGGGCTCCAACGGGAGCAACGTCTCAAGCCTCACCGACGCGCTGGGCACCAGAATGGTCTCGGTCGAGTCGGCCATCGGCACGCCCGGGTTCGCCGGAGTGCCCGAGAACTTCTTCCCCGATGTGGACATCTTCCACCTCAACAACGGCAACCCGATCAACGCCGGCACCGTCATCAAGGCCACCCTCTCGCTCAGCGAGCTCGGCTCCGACCTCGGTTCCTTCGTCGGCACGCTCGACGACCCGTTCCTCATCGACAACTTCGTGCAGTTCTCCATCTTCGACACGACCAACTCGTCCGGCTCCGACGACGCCCTCCTGCTCTACGCCCCGAGCGACGTCAGCCCGACCGGCGGTGAGACCGGCATCCTCGCCGAGAGCAACAACGTCGCCTACGGCTTCGACGAGAACGGCGACTTCTACATCGAGTTCGTCGCCCCGGGACGTTTCGACGTCGAGGGCGCGGCCGCCAAGTACGCCATCTATGTCCAGGGTGTGCTCAACACCGACTACCGTCTCGAGGTCGTCACCAGCGGCACGCGGGAGCTGACCCAGCGTCGCCAGAACTTCTTCCTCGAGACCCGCGGCGGCAACGTGGACTGGCTCGAGGTCAACAACCAGGTCTCCGACGTCAAGGCCTTCGACGCCGGCTCGCTCGGCTTCACCGGCCGGGCCGAGAACGGCCAGCGCATCGACCAGTACATCCTCGACAGCGTCACCGCGATCGTGCAGGACACCTTCGACGGTGTCGTCAGCGGACCCGGCGGTGACGGTGTGTTCGGCACATCCGACGACGAGCGTGGCCTTGACATCAATGTCTCGACCAACCCCGCCGACTTCGACTTCCAGGACTACTCCACCATCTTCCTCTCGTCGATGTTTGATCCGCGCGAGCCGCTCTTCTCGGTGGACATCGCCGAGGTGGCTTCCGCGGCGGTGTTTGGTGAGCTCTTCAGCCAGCTCTACGGCGTCTCCCAGCACGCCGATCCCGGCAACGCCGACCGCACCGACGACGCGATCGTCTTCATCCCCAACCTCTCCATCCTCGACTACTCCCCGTCGACGGCCGACCTCGAGTCGTTCATCCAGTCGCTGGCCGCGGTCACCGCGCGGCGTGCCGGCGAGCTCATGGGCCTCCGCCTCACCGAGGCGTACGACCCGACGCAGGACGTCTACGACGTGCAGGCCGTGAACTCGGTCGAGGACGTGCCCGGCGACTCCGGCGAGTACGAGTTCCTCAGCAACGCCCGCCGCCTCTCGCCCTCCGGCGACGCGATCGCCGACAGCGACTTCTTCCTCGGCTACCAGGACGCCTCCGCCCTGCTCCGCCTCTACACCCGCAACGGCTGATACCAATCAGAGAGCAAGCGTCCGGCACCGGACGAGCAAGGCCCGTGGCCACAAGCCACGGGCCTTCTTTCTTGCGCGCCGGAGCCCTGCGTGACGCGGATCAACCGTGACGGCAACCGCGCGTGGCGGTGGTGACGGGAATCGCGGCCTGCGAACGCACCGTGCGGCTGGCCGATCTCCGCGACGAGGAGTAGCAGGCCGCGATTCCCGTCACCACCGCCACGCGCCGGCCACTCGATCTCGACACGCTCGGCCCGCTCAGCGTCGCCCAGACCGACGTGCACCACGAAGTCCATCTGCTTGCCCTGGTGCCCGCCGATCCCGATGAGCTGGCGGCTCTGCGTCACCCGCTCGCCGCGGATGACCGCCGTCACCCGCACGGTCGCGCCGAGGGCGTCACGAGCGACCGCCGCGAGCCGGTCCTCCGGGCTCGCAGCCTCGCGCGGGCTCGGATCGCCCTCCAGCCGCAAGACGAGCGCACGCCCCAGCCCCCCTGTCGCTGGCCTGGTTGAGATACACCCGCACCCGCGGCTCGCGTCCCTCGCGCTGATCCGGGCGGAGCCGGTTGAAGCTCTGCCCGACCATGATGTCCAGATCCCCGTCGCCGTCGACATCGGCGAGCGACGGCTGCCCCGCCCCGATGTGGCCGATCCCCACCCAGCTCGTGATGTCGCGGAACGTGCCGTCGGTCTGCTGCCGGTAGATCCGCAGCCGCTGGTCGTCCGGGTAGTCGCTCGAACACAGCAACAGATCAAGCCGCCCGTCCAGATCGAAATCGGCCAGCTCGCAGAAGATGTCGCCCTGGTTCCAGCTCCGGATCGTCGGGTCGGTGGGGACACGGTCCACGCTCAACTCCGGCGGGCTCGCAAACACCGTCCGCGTCACCCACGGTTCCGACTCATCCACGACCTCCTGCCGCTGCACGAGGAACCGCGACCGGTCGCTGCTCTCTCCCGCCCAGCCGTGGGTGATCTCGGCGAGGAACAGGTCGAAGTCGCCGTCGTTGTCGATGTCGCCGACAGCCGCGTCGAACGTGTTGCCGTTGGCGCGGAAGGGCTTCTCGTCGTCTCGGTCAAAGCGGGCGTCGGTCTTGGCGCGTTCCTTGAGCCATTCCGGGTGGCGGCCGTGGCGGATGGCGTCGCCGTCCAGGCCCGCCTCGGGGGCGACATCACGCATCCTCGGCGCGGGCAACTCCCGCATGTATTCATCCAGCGGACGGTCGACATAGAGCAGCCGGTTCCAACGCCTGCCGTAGTTCAGGTCGAGCAGCTGCGACCAGGCGTAGGTGTTCGAAGCCACCCCGCCGGCCGGGAATCCCAGTTGCGCGATCATCACGCCGTAGGTCGGACGCCCCGCCGGATCGGTACGGTCGTCAAACTCCCGGCCCGCGTCGGGAAGGAGCCGAGGATTAGCCGCGACAGGACCATCGTCCACACCGGGCCCAAAGAGCACCTGGTTGGTAAAGCCCTCCAGACTGGGCCCGTACTTGACATACCAGTTCCCGAGGTAGACATCGAGTGCCGTCCTTGTCCACATCGCCCACCGCCACCGCCGCGGTGGTCGCGGGCGTCGCCGCATCGATCACCTCCCACGCCCCGAGCGGTGAGCCGAATGTCCCGTCCCCGTTCCCGCGCAGCCACGCCGTCTTCTCCGGCCCCTCGGTCGGCGGCTCGTAGTTGTCCGCGTTGATGTCGAGGTACCGCGTCCACACGCAGTCCTTGGTGCCGTCGTTGTCGAGGTCGGCAAACACCGCGATGTCGCCGCGTCGGAACGCCGGGAGCCCGGACGCCTCCACCTCGACAAACCGCACCCCCCGAGGTGCCTCGGAGTCCGCCGTGTTGAGGAACACCCGGTTCCGACCGATCACCGCGTCCGGCCGCCCGTCGTTGTTGAGATCCACAAAGCAGCAGTGGGGGCCCGCCAGACCCTCAAGCCCGAGGTCCGTCGTCGCCTCGACAAACGCCAACTGTCCGCACGCAGTCCCGGCGCAGAGCGCCACGATCATGGCTTGTTTCAGCATCTACGCATGGTACCGCGAGGCGTCCGGTCCGCGTGTGGCTCGAGAGAGCCCATGTCCCCGGCGACTACGCCAGCGGACGATCGATCCGCACGTATCCCCGATTCTCCGCGGCCCGACCGTCGGGACCCCGATCGTCAGCACCACGACTCTCCGGCACGTCACGCTCGGGCTTCACCTCCGCGGCGTGCGGTGCGCCCGCCGGCGAGGCTGCCGCCGGGCCCGGTGCCGACGAACCCGGTGCCGACGAACCCGGTGCCGACGAACCCGCGGCCGGCGGCGTTTCCACAGGCGGCCCCAGTCGGTCCATCGCATCCAGGAGTGCGTGCATGCGGCTTGTGATTTCCTTGTCGAACATCGCCAGCGCCCGGCTCGCACCGTCGGCGATCTCTCGCCCGCGCTGGTCGATCGCCCGGAGCTGACCCTCCGCAGCACTGAGCCTCGCCTCCGCCTCCGCCGCCTGCCGCTCCGCAGCCTCGGCCCGGGCCGCCGCGGCCTCGGGCGCGGTCCAGCCGCAAGAGACACCCTCGACTCGAGCTTTTCACTCACCGTGTCCTGTTCGTCCGAGGCGATCTCGATCGCCCGCCCCATCGCCGTCGCCGCCGCGGCGTCGCGCTCTTCCAGCATCGCCGCCAATCGCTCGCTCGCCGCCTCGATCTTGCCGTCCAGCTCCGCGACCAGAGCGTCCATCGCCGATCTGGCCCGCCCGGTCGCCTCGTCCACGCGGGTCCTGCTCTCCTCACCCAGCGACGCCACCGTGGCCTCCGCCCGCTCGATCGCCTGCCGGAGCGAGTCTTCGAGCCCCGTCGCGCGCGGCCGCGGCCTCGTGGGCTTGCTGCGCCTCGCGGAGCCGCAACCACGCTCTCCGCCGTCGCGCGCGCGGGCCGCCTCTCCGGCGGTCCGTTCCGCGACCTCGGCCGCGGCACTGGCCCGTTCGAGAGCTTCCTCCGCTTGCTTGAGCTTCTGGTCGATCGTGGGGATCAGCCGTACCGCCGGCCGCAGCTTCTCGCCGGCCTGCGAAGCAACCCCGCGGAGACGCTCGACGACCCCGTCCGTCTCCTCGATCGCCCGGCCCAGGCGCTCGCGTCCTTCCGCGGCCTCGACGAGCAGGTGCCGGAGCGACTGCGCAAACTCAGAAAAAGCCGCGGCGTCCACCACACGCGGGCTCAGAAAGACCGCTTCGACCGCGTCTTCCGGCGAACCCGTCGCGCGATCGTCGTGCTGGCGGGCGCCCGCCAATTCGCGTTGGGGAATGGTCTCGTGCATGGCCGACCCTCCGTGGAGGCCCAATATACCCGCAGTATCGGTCGCTCGCCCCGCGGGCCCGATCGGGCAGACCCGCGCGCGCAAGCCGCGGCCTCAGCCGAAGACCTGAACATCCCCGTTGTCGCACAGCTGAGCGAGCCCGAGCTCGATCAGCGCGATCAGTGCGGCGTGCTGCTCGGCCTCCTTCTTGCTCTGGCCCCAGACCGCGTCGAACTGCCGCTCACCAATCTCCACGCACACCTTGAAGCACTTGGAGTGGTCCGGCCCCTTCTCGTCCAGCGTGCGATACCCCGGCGAACGCTCGAGCTGCTGCTGGGCGTGCTGCTGCAGCACGCTCTTAAAGTTGTGCTGATGCCCGCTCTCGGCCGCGGCCTCGATGACCGGGTCGAGCAGGGGGAGCAGGAACCGCCGGGCCGCCTTGAGCCCCCCGTCGAGCGTGAGCGCCCCGACCACCGCCTCCAGCACCGCCGCCGAGAGCGACTGGGGCAGCGCCGTCTGCCCCATCATGCCCTTGCCCACGACCAGGAGCTTCTGCAGCCCCAGCGACCGGGCCAGCTTGGCGCACGTCCGGCGAGAGACGGCCGCGGACTTGATCTTGGTCATGTCCCCTTCGAGCAGGTCCGGATAGAGGTCGAAGATCCGCTGGCAGGCCACCAGCCCCAGCACCGAATCGCCCAGAAACTCGAGCCGCTCGTTGCTCTCCAGCCTGCAGGAGGCCACCGACGAGTGCACGAACGCCCGCTCCAGAAGCGACCGGTCGGTGAACCGGTACCCGATGATGTCCTCGATCTGCTCGATCCGAGCGAGGGATTCCCCGTCCATCGCGCCAACTCCCGAACCCGTCCCGCGAGCGCGGGAGGGCAAGTCAAAGTCCGAACACGGACGCGATGGCTCGCAGCCCGCTCCGTACCGGTGCGGACCTCGAGCGATCGCGGCCCGAAAGCCACTATCAACATCCTACCAAATATCCTGCCCAAAGGCCACCGGATTCCGTGGGACAAGAGCCTTGCCCGCACGGCTCTCGCGCCTATCCTTGTGGCCCGGCGAATCGGAACCCCCGATCGGAGCCTGTTCGGAGATACAACGCCATGACGACCCACTATTCCAAGCGCCGCAGCAAGATCAAGCGCAACCGCCTCATGGGCTTCCGGTCCCGCATGAAGACCAAGAGCGGGCGCAAGATCATCAACAACAAACGCCGCCGCGGGCAGATGCTCAACGCCGCCAAGCGCTGAGCCGCCCCGCCGGGTCCGCACGACCCCTCAACATCCCGATTCTGTTCCACAGGCCCGCGTTCGACGCGGGCCTTGTTCGTAGCGCTGCGCGCGCGCCGCAACACAGAATGCACTACGATGGCCGGCCGGGAGGCACACGAAATGCCGCCCTTCCTCTTCCCCTCCTGCCGAGGCTGCGATGAGCGACCAGACACCAGACCCAGTCGACCTCACCCCGGCTGTCGAATCCGACACCACCTCAGACAGCGGCACACCGCCGAGAGGCCACGCGCCGGACGAGGGCACGCCGGGCTCGTTCGGACCGCGGCGGCCCTACCGCGAGGTCACCCTCTCCGCACTCGTCCTCGCGCTGCTCATCGGCATCGTGATGAACGCCTCGATCACCTACGCGGGGCTCAAGATCGGGTTCACCATCGGCGGCTCGGCCATCGCGGCCGTGGTCGGGTTCGGCATCCTCCGCGGCCTCATGCGTCTGTTCGTCAAGGACGCCGGCTCCGTCGTCGAGGTCAACATCGCCCAGACCGTCGGCTCGGCCATCAACACCTCCAACTCCGGCGTCATCTTCACCGTCCCCGTGCTCTTCCTGCTGGGCATGACGCTCGACTGGGGCGACCTCGATTTCTGGCTCATCACCCTGGCCTGTGTCGCCGGTGCGCTGCTCGGCTGCGCGTTCATCATCCCGCTCCGCAAGCAGATGATCGAGATCGACCGGCTCCGCTTCCCGTCTGCGGTCGGCGTGGCGTCGATCCTCAAGAGCCCCGGCGGCGGCGTCAAGAAGACGCTCGTGCTGCTGGCGGGCATCCTGCTCTCGGCCCTCATGTACGCCCCGACCGCGATGAACACGCTGCCGGCCGGCGGCGTGGCAGACACAGCGATCGTCGGCGACACCCAGCGCAGCGTGGCCGAACTCGCCGGCGTCGATGCCGACGACCGTGACCGGCTCGACCAGCTCGTCTTCGCCGAACGCCTGAGCGAAGCCCAGGCCCAGAACACGCGCAATATGCAGGGCTGGATCGAGGCCAAGGAGGCCCCCGCCGGCGTCGCGCGTCGCGGCGAGCTCATCGCCGAGCGTCGCGCGGTCACCGCCGATCTCGCCGAGGCCAAGGACTCGCTCTACGACGACCCCATCCCCGAGGGCACCCGAGATCGCATCGCCGAGGACAAGGCTCGGATCGCCGAGATCAACACCGAACTCGAATCCGCCGAACTCGCGCCGTTCGCCCGATACAGCGAAGAGCTCGCGATCGCGGTCCACAGCATCGAGACCGGCTTCACCGGCGAGGGCGAGAACGCCAAAGCCCTGAGCTGGGACGACCTCCGCCACCGCGACTACGGCTGGGCGACCGACAACCTCTGGGGCTACCACGACCTCCAGCTCCGCCTGCCCGAGTACGGCGACCCCGAGTCGGCCGATCCGGGTGTGCTGCACCCGAATGTCGATCGAGACGGCAACGGCCGCCCCGACCTGCTCGTGACCGACGGCACGGTCGATGTCGGCCGGGCGATCGGCCTGCCCCCGCAGGTGCAGCTCATATTCGCCATCGCGCCGTTCGCCCTCGGTGCCGGGTTCATCACCGGTCGCGCCGGCCTGATGGTCCTCGCCGGCGGCATCCTCGCCTACTTCGTCATCAACCCCGTGGTCTTCGGGATGGGCTGGCTGCCGGCGACCGTCGAGGCCAAGGACGCGCCGGGGTTCGCCTTCGGCGCCTTCAACCGGCCGCTGGGCATCGGTCTGCTGCTCGGCGGTGCGCTCATGGGCGTGCTGTTCTCCGTGCCGGCCATCGCCGCGGCGCTCAAGTCCATCGCCACCGCCGGCCGCACCGCCGGCAAGGGCGGACGCGAGGAGATGGGCATCGTTCCCATCGTCTTCGCCGTCATCGCCGCCGGCCTGCTGCTGTTCATGGCGGCTGATTATGTCGGCAACGAGCCGCTCAACAAGAACGGCCTCGACCCGGTTTCCGGGCTCGAGGTCGCGGGCAACATCGAGAACGCCACCTACAAGGGCTACTCGATCGCCTTCGCCGAGCAGGACAGCCGCGACGCCTGGGTCAACGGCACGAGCTTCGGCGAGGGCGAGTCGGCGGTCACCTGGGACGACGCGGCCAAGGATGCCTTCCTCGCGACCAAGAGCGCCAAGCCGGGCCTGCTCGCCTCGATGAACCCGCACCTCCGCGCCGCCATCATCGCGGTGGTGGGGGTGCTCTGGATCTGGTTCGCCGGCATCATCATCGCCCAGTGCACCGGCATGACCGATTGGTCGCCGATCTCCGGCATGGCACTCCTCACCGTGGTGCTTGTCTTGCTTCTCTCCGGCTCGGGGTCCGTCCTCGGGGCAGTGCTGATCGGCGCAGCGCTCTGCGTCGCGATCACGCTCGCAGCCGACATGATGGCCGACCTCAAGACCGGCCACCTCATCGGCGGCAAACCCCGGCGCCAGCAGATGTGCGAGATGTTCGCCGTGCCCATCGGCCCGGTCATCACAATGCTGACCATCCTCATCATCGTCGGGGCCAACCTCAAGACCACCGGAATCGCCATGGGCCCCGGCACCACGACCTCCGCCCCGCAGGCCCAGGCGCTGCAGGCGGTCATCGAGGGTGTGCAGGGCGGGCAGATGCCCTACGCCCTCTACGGCCTCGGCGCGGGCCTGGGCATCCTGCTCGGCCTCGGCTCGTTCGCCGGCCTCGGCGTGCTGGTCGGCCTCAGTGTCTACCTGCCGTTCATGTACATCTCGACCTACGGCATCGGGTGCGTGGTCAACATCATCCTCCGCGCGTTCAAGGGCCCGCGCTGGACCGAGGAGTGGGGGGTGCCGTTCGCCGCGGGCCTCATCGTCGGGGAGTCGATCCTCGCGCTCATCTTCAATATCGTGATCCTCGCGATCGGCTGATCTGGTCTCTCACGGAGTCTCCCAATGCGATTGCTCGCGTTCATCCTCATCTGGGTCTCGCTCGGCGTCGGGGCCGTCTCCGCCACCACCGCGTACATGTGGAAGTTCCCCGAATCGGGCGGCGCCGACCACTTCCTGCTCGGCACCGAGGCCGACGGCACCAAGAGCTACGCGGTGCTCTCCGGCGTCGCCGGCATCGACGCCGACGAAGCCCCCATCGTGCAGCCCGACACCGCGCTGACCCCCGAGATCGTCGCGCAGCTCCCGACCGAGAGCACCCAGCCCGTCCAGCGCGTCAAGGTCAAGACGTTCAAGTTCAGCCGCTGGACACACCTGCCGCACTTTGCGATCGCCTGCGTCGGCCTGCTCGCCGGCGCGATGCTCACGCGGCTGAGCGCCGCCCGCGCCATCAAGCTCGCCGAGGCCAGCGCAGAGACCGACGACGCGATGTCGCCGGAGAACGCCGTCCTGCAACTCCGGACCGTGGTCGCCGGCCTCCTCGAAGACGCGCCCGCCGAGCCCGACAACCGCCGCGCCTGTGCGCTCATCACCGACCGCCTCGGCGAAGCGATCAGCGACTTCGTCCCGCCCATCACCGAGCAGCGCGAGCGGCTCGTCGCCCGCATGGGCCTGGGGTCCTACGCCAGCCTGATGGACGTCTTCGCCTCCGCCGAGCGGGCCATGAACCGCGCCTGGTCCGCCGCGGCCGACCAGGCCTACGACGAGGCCATCGAATCCCTCGAACGCGCCGCCGAACGCCTGCCCGTGGTCGAAGACAAGCTCTCAGGCCGCGCACCCTCCCTCCTGCCCCTCGGCTGACCGGGTCCTGAACACCGGGTCGCGGCATGGTGTGCGCCCAACGAGGCGGTACACTGCGCCGAGCACCCTCAGGAGATCCACCATGTTCAACCGCTGTGCCGCCACCCTGCTCTGTGTCGCGATGTTCTCACCCGCCCTCGTCGCCCAGCAACAGACCCCTGCCGACAAGCCGGTCAGGCTCGTCAAAGAGCCCACGCTCTACGACGTCAACGCCGACGCCTCCGAGCAGATCGCCGAAGCCCTCGCCAAGGCCAGCAAGGAGAACCGCCGCGTCCTCATCCAGTGGGGCGGCAACTGGTGCGGATGGTGCATCCAGCTCAACGACCACATGCGCGCAGACAAGGACCTCCGCCGCAAGCTGCTCTACGAGTACGACCTCGTCCACATCGACATCGGCCGCTTCGACAAGAACATCGAGCTGGCCACCAAGCTCGGCGCCGACCTCAAGGGCAACGGCGTCCCCTTCCTCACCGTCCTGAGCGCCGACGGCACGCCCATCGCCAACCAGGAGACCGGATCGCTCGAGGCCCCCGACAACCCCGACGCCTCCCACGATTCGGCCAAGCTCATGGCCTTCCTCACCGAGCACCAGGCCGAGTACCGCAGCGCCTCGGCCATCCTCGACGAGGGCCTCGCACAGGCCCGCGAAGAAGACAAACTCGTCTTCCTGCACTACGGCGCACCGTGGTGCTCGTGGTGCCACCGGCTCGAGGCGTTCCTCGCCCGCGAGGACGTCATCGAAATCCTCGGCGAGCACTTCGTTGACGTCAAGATCGACACCGACCGCACCATCGGCGGCGGCGAGATGCTCACCGACATGCGCAACTCACCCCGCGGCGGCATCCCCTGGTTCGCCTTCCTCAACTCCCGAGGCGAGATCGTCACCCACAGCTCCGCCGGTGGACAGAACATCGGCTACCCCGCCGCGCCCGAAGAAGCCGACGGCTTCCTCGAGATGCTCCGTGCCACCAAGCGCGACATCACCGAAGAGCAAATGCAGTTCCTCAAGACCGAGCTGATCAACAGCATGAAGCCCCAGACGAGCCACTGATCCATGAAGCATTCCCTGACACGAATCGTCGCAGGCGCGATCGCTGCGCTCTCCGCCACAATCTCCGCCCAGACCGTCCCGCCCGCCGCCGATCTCGAGCCGGGCCTGACCTACCGCCTCTACGCCATCGGCCGGCCCATGCAGCAGCTGGCCCCGCTGGCCCCCGAGCAGCGTCCCAACCGTGACACTCTCATCGACACGATCGACTTCGCCGACGACGCCGCGTTCGACGGCCCCGCGGACTTTTTCGTCGTCGAGGTCTTCGGCTACCTCGCCGTCGAGACCGGCGGCGAGTACGCCTTCCGCCTCGTCTCCGACGACGGCTCGCGGCTTGTCCTCGACGGGCAGACCATCATCACCCACGACGGCCTCCACCCCGCCACCGCCATGGACGGCACCGCCACACTCACCCCCGGCCTGCACCCCCTCCACATCCAGATGTTCGAGAGCGCCGGCGGTGCCGCGCTGCAGCTGCTGTGGAAGCCGCCCGGCGCGACCGAGTTCACCCTCGTCCCCGCGTCGGCGTTCCGCGTCGAGCGCGATGCGCAGCGCCTCACCAGCCCCGGGCGTAAGATCGTCCTCGACGGGCGCGAGAACCTCCGCCCCGGGCACGGCATGCCGCTCGACGGCGCCCACCCCGGCTGGGTCGTCGAAGACCTCCGCCCCGAGGGATTCGAGCCGCTCGTCGGGGCGATGGCCTTCCTCCCCGACGGCCGCCTCGCCCTCACCTCCTTCAACCCGCTCAACGACGGCGTCCTCCACGACGCCCCCCGCGGCTCGCTCTGGATCGTGGACGACGTCATCGAGGGCGACCCCTCGACGGTCAGCCCCACCAAGGTCGCCGAGGGCCTCTACGACCCCACCGGCATGGCCGTCGTCGACGGCGACATCTACGTCGCCGAGAAGTTCTCCATCATCCGCTTCCGCGACACCGACAACGACGGCACCTTCGAGACCCGCGAGAAGTTCTGCGACATCCCCTGCGACAACTACCACCACTTCACCTTCGGCCTGCTGCCGCACGACGGCTACCTCTACGGCACGCTCTCGACCAGCATCTACTTCGGCAACACCATCACCGCCGACAATGTCGTCGGCGACGTCGTCGCCCTCAACGGCCCCAATCCCCACGGCCGCGGCACATGTTTCCGCGTCGACCTCGACACCGCCGAGATCGAGTACCTCGCCGGCGGATTCCGCACCCCCAACGGCATCGGCCTCGGGCCCGACGACGACATCTTCGTCTCCGACAACCAGGGCGCCTTCCTCCCCGCCAGCAAGCTCATCCACATGCAGCCCGGCCGCTTCTACGGCCACGACAACGGCCGCCAGACCAGCGACCGCTACCCGCAGGGCGGCCACCCCGCGCTCTTCCGCGAGACCGGCGAGTCGCCCCCCGCCGTCTGGCTCCCGCAGAACGAGTGCGCCAACTCTCCGACCATCCCGCTGCTCATCAAGACCGGCCCCTTCGCCGGACAGATGTACCTGGGCGAGCTCACCGCCGGCGGCATCCGCCGCGTCTTCCTCGAACAGGTCGACGGCGAATACCAGGGCGCCGTGTTCCGCTTCACCCAGGGCTTCGAGGCCGGCGTCAACCGACTCCTCGAAGGGCCCGACGGCTGCCTCTACATCGGCGGCACCGGCACCGGCGGCAACTGGAACTGGCGCGGCACCACCACCGGCCTGCAACGCCTCCGCCCCACCGGCAAGACCGCCTTCGAATACCAGTCCATCAGCGCAACCAGCGACGGCTTCGTCGTCGAGTTCACCAGGCCCGTCTCACGCGACTGGCTCGAATCGCCCTCCAACTACCTCATCACCCAGTGGCGCTACCAGTCCACGCCAGACTACGGCGGCCCGAAACTCGACAACGCCACGCTCACCGTGCGGCAAGCCATCCCCGCGCCCGACCGAAAGAGCGTGCGGCTGGTGATCCCCGGCCTCAAGCCGGGCCACGTCGTCCACTTCATGACCGACCCGCCCGCCGACGACGGCACCCAGATGTGGTCCACCGAGGCGTGGTACACGCTCAACGCGATACCGGAGTGATCTCAGCAGGAGCGCGCTGTTCGTGTGGCATGCCCACGCTTCGTGGGCATGTGCCTTCATGCTGCACAGTTCCATGCCCACGAAGCGTGGGCATGCCACACATAATGCACCTCGCATCCGCGCCCTTACGCCAGCGCCGTGCTCGCACCACCATCCACCACAATGCTCTGCCCCGTGATAAAGCTCGCAGCCTCCGAGCACAAGAACACCGCCGCCGCCGCGAGTTCCTCCGGCCGCCCCAGCCGCTTCAGCGGGATCCCCTCCGCCAGCTTCACCATCGCCTCATCCGTCGAAATCCCCGCCGCCGCCCCGCGGATCTCCGCTAGGTGCCGCAGCCGGTCCGTCGCGTGCAGCCCCGGGCACACGTTGTTCACCAGAATCCCGTCCGCCGCAAACTCCCGCGACAGCGTCTTGGCCAGCCCGTGAATCGCCGCGCGATACGCGTTGCTCAACAGCAGCCCCTCGATCGGCTCTTTCGCCGAGATGCTCGTCAGGTTGACGATCCGGCCCCAGCCCTTCGCCCGCATGTGAGGCACCGCCGCCCGAACCAGCCGCACCACGTTCATCAGCGTCGAGTCGAACCCGCCCGCCCACTGCTCCTCGGTCAGCGTGTCAAACCGCCCCGCCGGCGGCCCGCCCGTATTCGTCACGAGGATGTCCAGCCCCCCGAACCGCTCGGCCGCGCGCGCAATCAACCGCTCGCAGTCACCCGCGACCGAGACATCCGCCACCACCCCCTCGGTCTCCGAGCCGGTCGCCTCCGCAATCCGCGCCGCCGCGTCGCGCACATCCGCCTCCGTCCGCGCGCTGACGACAACGCGGCAGCCCTCCTCCGCCAACCCGTGCGCGATCGCAAACCCCAGACCCTTGCTCGAGGCCGCCACCACCGCCACTTTGTTCTTGATGCCTGTATCCATGCCGCAAGCCTACCCGTGCGGCCGCGCTGGGAAGCGACCCGCAGGCTCGCAGATTGGCTCAGCTGCCGACGGTCAGGCCAACCGGCTGCGGCTTGGGCGTGTAGTTCGGCTGGATCGCGATGCCCAAGGGCATCCGCTTGCCGTCCGGCCCCTTCGGCGGGATCCGGTCCTGATCGATGATCCGCTGAATCGCCATCACGCCCTCGATCAGCATCTCCGGCCGCGGCGGGCACCCGGGGATGTACACATCCACCGGGATGAACTGGTCGCACCCCTGCACCGTCGCGTACGTGTCAAACACGCCGCCGGTCGAGGCGCACGCGCCCATCGAGATCACCCACTTCGGCTCGGTCATCTGCTCGTACATCCGCTGCAGCACCGGCAGCATCTTCACGCCCACACGGCCCGCCACGATCAGCAGATCGCTCTGCCGCGGGCTGAACCGCATGACCTCCGCGCCAAACCGCGCCAGGTCGAACCGGCTGCACGCCGTCGCCATCAGCTCGATGCCGCAGCACGCCGTCGCGAAGGGCAGGGGCCAGATCGAACTCCGGCGCGACCAGTTGATCACCCGCTGCAGCTGGGTGGTCAGCATCACGTCGGTCGGCAGTGCGGTCTCGATTCCCATCCGTTGCTCCTCACACACGGGCCGATCGGTCTCGGTCCGCCTTCGGGCATTCTACGTTGCAGATTCACCGCGGGCATCGCGGCGGCGGATCAACCCCAACCGGCCGATCCCGCGGTCAGGCCGCCCCGGCCGCGCCACCCAGCCCGGTCTCTGTGCCGCTCGCCGGAAGCGTCAGATCCCTGACGATCTCCTCGGCCTTGGCCGGATCCTCCACCCGCAGCACAAACCTCGCGCCCTCACCCATCATCGAGGGGCACTGGTACAGATACCGCACGTTCACCCGCTCATCCGCCAGCCGCACCGCGACCTCGCGGAACCGGCCCGGGTGCTCGCCGAGCGACACCACCAGCACCTCCGACTCAGAGACCGGACCCGCGCCGGTGTCCGCGACGCTCTCACAGACCCGCCGGATCGCCTCGGCCGGCTCGCCGATCAGACGGACCAGCCCCTTCCGATCCACGCCATTGACGGTCTCGACGACCGAAAGAGCCGTCACCTTCGCACCGGCCGCCGCGAGAGCCTCGAGCACGCCCGCAAGCTCGCCAGGGCGGTCTGCCAGATAGATACTGAATTCCGGGACCCGAACGACCTCCATGCGGTCTCCTGCCTCTCCCTCCGGCCTCTCGCAGCCTTCTGCCGCGTCTGCCGGAGCATCCTGAGTCATCGGCCCGGGCGCCAGCCCGAACCATCACGACCCCTCAATCAGGCCGCGAATGCAGCCCCGAGAAAAGGGCGGAACCCTAGCGCAACAATCGACCCGCGGCCAGAGCCGTGCACGCATTCCTGTTCGGAATATAATCGGGTGTAAATCTGGGCTAACTCAGCTCGACGCGGCCAGTCCCGCAGCCGGCTCGGTCGCGCCCGGCGAGCTTGTCACGCCCGACGAACCCGCCAGATCCGCCAGACTCAGGTCCGCAGCCGCGTCCAGCTGGGCCCGGCGCAGCTCGCCGAGCTTCCCGTCCTCGGCCGACACCCGCCCGCCCGCGCTCACCTGCGACGCCAACTCCAACAACTCTCTGGCCCGCACCTTCTCCGCCGGCCGCGCCAGCGTGAACCCCTCGCGCCCCTGCCCCAGCGGCACCTCGTGCAGGAACCCCGCCTTGCTCAGCCGCTCCAGCATTTCAAGCGACGCCTTCTCGTCCAGCCCGATCGCGGTCGAGACCCCCGACACCGTCGCCGACTGCCCGATCGCAAACCCCCGAGCCACCTCCGCCGCCACCCGCACCAGCGCCAGCGGGTCGATCAGCAGCGGGCCATTATCGGCCTCCTCCTCCACCGCGAACGCCCGGAAGTGCTGGAACATGTACGCCAGCTGCAGCCCCGACAGCACGATGATCCACGTGATGTAGACCCACAGCAGGAACAACGGCACCAGCGCCAGCGCCCCGTACAGCGTCTGGGCCGAAGAGTTCATCGCGAGAAACTTGAAGCCCCACTTGCCCAGCTCCCACACGGTGGCCGCGAGGATCGCCCCGCCTGCCGCGGACTTCAGCGCGACCCGCGCGTTGGGCACCGTCATGTAGACAAAGAAGAGCAGGACGAAGTTGATCAGGATATTGACTCCCGTTCCCGCGCTCTGGGCCCAGAAGTTCGGCGTGCTCTTCTTCTCCTCGTCCTTCGATTCCTCGTCGCCCTCTACCGGGGGCGATTCGTCTGCGCTCTTGCCATCCCCAGCGTCGCTTGCACCGCCGCCGCCCACATCGTCGGCCCCGAGCCCGGGCTCTCCGGCCGCTGTCCCCGAAGGCTGCCCCTCCGCGATATCGCCCTTCGCAAGACCAGTCTCGCCACCAGCGGCGTTCTCAACCTGTTTCTGTGTCGGCGTGCTGAAGGTGTCCACCCAATCAGTCATCTGTTCACCGACGTAGAACGTCCCAAACAAGAAGAGAGAACCGAGTGTGAGCGTGGTCCAGTACTGGGTCACCCGCCGCACCCACGACCGCCCGGTCGGTGCGCGGTATATCTGGTTCACTGACCGCTCGATCTCCACCATGAACGAAATCGCCGCGTAGGCGAGGATCAGCAGCCCGGTCAGTCCGATCGCAACAAACGACACGCCCCGAACCTTGCTCACAAGCTCGTTCAGCCACTCACCGAGCGCCGTGGCTTCCAACGACGCGTCCGGGCCCGTTCCGGTCCCCGCATCGACGCCATCCGGACCGCCCGCACCCGGCCCGTCCCGGGCGGCATCGGCCGCCGTCGCAGAATCTCCCCCGCCATCACCGAGCCGCCGTGCCGTCACCGGTCGTCACGGCTCCGTCATCGCTCGGTTGTTCGCTGCCCGCGCCGGTGTTCGACGTCGTTTCCGGCGCAACCGCGATCTCGTCGAGCCCGGTCAGCTCGAGCACGTTCGTCACCGCGTCGGTTACCTGCTTGTCTGTCGCAAATCCGCCCAGCACCGCCACACCAATCGCCAGCATTGGGATCAGCCCGAACACCGTCCGGTACGAAAGCGCCGCCGCCATCCGCGTGATGTGGCTCGCCGAGACAACCCGCCCCACCCGGCGCAGGATCCGCAGCCGCGGCCTCCACCACGCCAACACGCTCTCGACCTGCTTGCTCACCCCGCCCTGGCTCACGCCGAGCCCTCCCGTCGGCCCCCGTCCGGAGGGGCGCTGGCCCGGCTGCGCTTGCTCCAGCCTGGCTTCTCGGCCTTGCCCTCGCGCGCGCGTTCGGGCCCATGGCCGCCTTCTTTGTCCCTCTTTCGACCGCCCGCCGCAGCATCTGCACCTCAATGTTGCTCAGCTCACGCCATTCACCGCTCGCCAGCCCCTTGAGCTTCAACGGACCAACCGCCACCCGCTCAAGCTTCTTGACCGGACAACCCACCGCCGCGAGCATCCGCCGCACCTGCCGGTTCCGCCCCTCCTTGAGGGTCAGCTCCAGGATCGTCCGCTCCCGGTCCCGCCGCAGCATCTTGAGCCGCACATGGCTCGCCCGCACCGCACCCACCGTGCGTCCCTCGCGCCGCTCGGCCAGATAGATGCCCTTCTCGAGCTTCTCCAGCCCCTCGGCGTCGAGATACCCCTTCACCGTCACGTGATACGTCTTCTCGACGCCAAACTTCGGGTGCGTCAGCCGGTTGGCCAACTCCCCGTCGTTGGTCATCAGCACCAGCCCGCGCGTGTCAAAGTCGAGCCGCCCGACCGGGTAGAGCCGCGCCCCCGACGGATGATCCACCAGGTCCAGCACCGTCCGCCGCGCCGCCCCCGGCTCATCCTCCACGGTCGAGAGCGTCCGCGTCGGCTTGTTGAGCATGATGTACACCCGCCGCTCGGCCCCCTCGATCGGCGTGCCGTCCACCTGCACCCGGTCCTCCCCGGGCACGACAAACGCGGGCAGCTCGCGCACCGTCCGGCCGTTGACCTTCACGCGTCCCTCGGTGATCAGCAGTTCGCTGTGCCGACGCGACGCCACCCCGGCGTCGGCAAGGTACCGCTGCAGCCTGACCTCGCCGGGTCGGCTGTTCTCCCCCGCGCCGGGACTCCCGGGACGGGCTCGTTGCTCTTTGTTGACGGGCATGGAGAATCCTAGGGCCGATTTCCCCCGAGGGTGCCGCCGCTCCGCGATAGAGCCCCCCGCGCAAGCGGGGGAGCACCGGCAACGTGTGGCATGCCCACGCTTCGTGGGCATGGGGCCTGGGAGTGAAGTCAAAGCACACGCCCACGAAGCGTGGGCATGCCTCACAAGAAGGTCCCGGGAGATGGGCCGTGACAAGTTCACGAAGGTGAGTGGCACCCGCTGCAGGCACCCCTCACCCCGCCATCTTCGCCCGGATCGCCTCCAACCGCCGCGTATGGATCTCCCGGTCGGGCTCCAGCACCGCCAGCGCCTGAAGCTCGTGCTCGGCCGCCGCCAGATCGCCCTTGAGCAGCGCGATCCTCGCCGCCTGCTCCCGCGTCGCAGCATCAAACGGCGCGATCATCCTCGCCCGCATCGCCTTGGCCCACGCCTCGTCCATCCGGCCCAGCTTGGCATACCGCTCGGCCAGCGCCAACGCATACGCCGGCGAACGCATCTCACGAGCATCCAGAAACTCCAGGTGCTCGATTGCGCGCGCAAGATTCTCCTTGCCCGAGTCACCCTCCGCATCGCCGAGCTGCCCCTCCAACGCCAGCCTCGCCAGCATCCGACGCGGCATCGGGTCCACCGGACACGCATCCACATACCGCTCCAGCACCGGCACCATCCCCGCCGTCGGCTCGCCGCCCGCATCGCGCAGCTCCAGCTGCACCGCCACCCGCAACAGGTCCGGGTGCCCCGGATGCTCGGCGAGCGACGCCTCGACATCCTCCCGCGAGACCGATTCCGGATCAGGGATCAACTCACCCAGCTTCGGCACGCCTTCGCCCAGCATCATCCCGACGTCCACAAGCTCCCCGTGCGCCCACGCCTTGAAGTCCTCGAAGAACCGCTCCGGCGAGATCTCGAGCACCCGCTCCATCGCGACCTGCTCGCTGAGCCCCTCCGCGTACAGGTCCATCAGCGCCAGCGGCGCCTCCACGCCAAACCGCTCGACCATGTACTCATACATCCAGTCACCCTGGGCGTACGCCTGCGTCCGGTCGGTCGGCTTGATCGGGCGAACGAACCGCAGGCTAATCGTGTCCATGTCAAACAGCGTGCCCGTGCGGTACGCCTGCGCCAGCAGCGTCCACCACTCCGCCCGACGGGGCAGCCCCTCGCCCCACACCGCCGCGGCCTCGGTAAACCAGTGCGGGATGCGGTTCCGCGTCCGCGACAGCGTCACCGTGTGGATGTACTCGTGCCGCACCGTCCGTGCCCAGTCGTACGGCCCCGCCTTGTTGCCCGGGCCCGACCGCGGCGCCTCCATCGCGATCACCGGCCCAGTCGCCGCCGCCATCGTGTGGATCTGCGTCATCCCCGTGATCCGCACCGCAAAGCTCGCGTGATCCGGCATCACCTCGATCACCGTCGGCACCGACGGCTCGTGGTCAAACATCTCCGGCCCGCACACATCCGCGTAGATCGCCTCGAGCACCGGCAGCATCTCACCGGCCAGCACCTCGTCCACGCCCGGCTTGTACCGCACCACAAAGTGCTCGCTCTCCAGCTCCGAGTAGGTCCCGATCTCTTCGACCAGCGCCAGACTGTTCCGCGCGCGCACGTTGAAGGGGTCCAGCGCCCCGGCCTTCTGCAGCGCGTCCTTGGCCCGCAGGTCGCGTCCGGCCTGCATCTCGAGCAGGCCGAGCTCGATCCACGGGGCTGCGAGCGTCGGCAGCCGCGCCGCCGCCCGCTCCAGATAGTCCGCCGCCTCGGCGTATTGCCGCGCCTCAGACAACGCCTTGCCCACCGCAAAGAGCGCCTCGGGCGAGCCGGCGTCCTCCGCCGCGACAGCCCCGCCCGCGTTCAACGCATCGAACGCCGCCAGCAACGACTCGGTGCGTTCGGTGTCAAACCGCACCGCCGCCGTCGCCGCCCGCCGCGAGCAGCTCGCGGTGTTTCGGATAAGTCGCCAGCGCCCGGGAGAGCACCCACTCGGCCAGCGCCGGATCACGCCGGGCGCGCGCCGCCCGGGCCCGCACCACCGCCGCGTCCGCCGAGCCCTCCGCCAGCGCGTCCAGCCGCAGGGCCACGCTCTCGGCCCTGTCAAAGTCGAACCCGCTCACCCCCATGTCGCCGAGCAGGCGCCAGCGCGCGCACTTCGGGTTCAGGCTCAGCACCTCCGTCACCGCCGCCTGCGCCTCGGGCGCGTTGTCCTTCTCCCACAGCACCTCGGCCTCGACCAGCCGGGCCTTCCACGACAGCCGGTCCAGCTCGTTCTTGGCCCGCCCGAGCAACTGCATCAGCGTCTGGAAGTCGGCACTGGCCTGCCCGGCCCGCGCCGGCCCGCGCAGGCGGTTGCGCACCATCAGCGCGCGCACGCCCTCGGCCAGCTCGTCGCCCGAGGTCACCTCGCGCGAGCCGAGCCGTGCCACCAGCGGGTCGAGCGCCGCATCCGCCTCGTCAAACCGTCCGAGTGTCTCGAGCGCCTCGGCCCGGATGCGGATCGCCCGCACACTCCCCTCGCCGGCGAGCATGGCGATCGCGTTGTCCAGTTCGCCCCGCAGTGCCGCGGCTTCTGCCCGGTCCAGCAGGTCGGCACCCTCGTCGGCGAGCGACTCGTCGTCGAGAGCCCCGCGCACCAGCGCCGCCTCGCGCGCAGGGCCGCCGTGGTCAGGTCGCTCTCCTCCCACACGCCGTGCCGCATCCGGGCGTCGAGTTTCTGCTCGTCGGTCAGGAGCGCGCCGTCCAGCATGCGGCGGACGCTGGCCGCGAGCTCCGGCGGGCGCATCGCCCCGGCGTTGTCCGACCCCGCGGCCTGCGCCTGCCGATCAATCTGGTCGAGCAGCCGCTCGGCGATGCCGTCCTGCGCGCACCGTGCCGCAGAGAAGCCCGCCCACCGCCGACGCGATCGTCAGCGTCTGCACCGCGCCCGCCCGCACCGCCCGAAGTTCGTTGCGCATGATTTATCCCGCGTAGGGTTCGACCGTGATGTTCCACCCCGCGCGATCGACCGGCAGCGCGGTCGTCAGCTCGGCCTCCGAGACCTCCGCGTCGGCGTTGGTCAGCAGGTCCTTGAGCAGCACGAACGACTCGTCGTCCGCCTGGCTGATCGTCTTGGCCATCCGCGGCAGCAGCGTGTCACGCTGATACCACACCCGGATCTCCCGCAGCTCCTTCTCGTTGGCCTCGGGCTTGGGCGTCAGCCGCAGCTGGTAGCACTTGCCCGCCACGCCCCGCAGCCCGCGCTCCTCTACACCGTCGAGCCCGTCCAGAAGCTCCGCGTCGAACCGCGCCAGGATGTCCGCCCGACGCTGCTGGATCGGGATCGGGAAGGGCCCCTCACCCAGACGGAGCGGGTCCCACTTGTCGCCCGGCGCGACGACCTGCCGCCGGATGAACTGCTTGTCGAAGGGCCGCACCTCCGCGAGCCACTCGCCGTCGAAGATGTACCGCTCGCGATAGCCGGTCGTGGCGTCCTCGATGCGGCTGTCGTTGTCCAGCGCTAGCCTGTGGAATTCGATCGCGAAGCGCCGGTCGGGCGTCGCGCCCGCCTCGGCACCGGCCGGCGTGCTCACAAAGGCCAGCGTGCCGTCGCGCTGCTGGGTGTCGCCCTGGATGGCAAACGTCTTGACGTACCGCACCACGGCGCTGAGCCGGCGGACATCGTTGCCCGCGGTCTCAAGAGCGCCGAGCAACTCGTCGGCGTCGGTGTACTCGTCGGCGATCGATTCGGAGGCGGGCTGGGCGGGTGCCGCGTCGGCGATCAGCTCGTCAGAGGTGTTGACGACCGGCTCTGCTTGCACGACCGTTTCGGCGGCAGGTGCGGGCGCGTCCGCGGGCCGCACGGTGTGCCACGAGAGCATCGCCGCGAGTACCGCCACGAGTTTGGTCATCACTGTGATTGCTGTCAGCATTCGGATTCCTTCCCAGGTCCATGATCGGCCCAGACCGGCTCATGATCGGCCCGTGTGCGGACCATACGTCCGCTACCGCACCGCGAGACCCGCGGCCTCCGATTAGACGCCCGAGGGTGCCCGCCTGTTCCCCCATCGGCTATTCCGGGTCGTCGGCGGGATTCTCGGCCGACGCAGCATGCCCGCGCACCGCCAGAAACTCCCGCAGGATCGCCGCCGCGGCCAGGGCGTCCCGTTTCTGCTTCTTCTGCTTGTGGGTCATGCCCGTCCGCCCCATCTCCCAGTCGGCCTGCACGCTGCTGAGCCGCTCGTCGTGGAGGTGGACCGTCCGGCCCGTCCGCTCGCCGAGGTGCATCCCGAACTGCCGGACCATCTTCGCCCGCGGGCCCTCGCTGTCGTCCATGTTCAGCGGCAGGCCCAGCACCAGCTCGTCCCGCGGCCCGAGCTGGTCTTCGATCGCGCGCGCAATCGCGTCGATCAGCGCCCGCCCCCCGTCCCGCTCCCGCGGCACCTCGATCACCTCGACCGCCGATGCCAGCCGCGTGATGTCGTCACCAACCGCGATTCCGGTCCGCTTGTCGCCGAGATCGATACAGAGGAATCGCACGAAGGGAGTCTAGTTGGACGGCTTCTCAGGGGATACCGAACCCCCCTTGTGCCATGCACATTCCGGACATCCATCATCATATTTTGCACGCAGGTCATATCCGCACTGCGTGCACAGACCTCGTTCCAGCTTGGTCTTTCCGGACAAGCGCCTGCACCATCGCTTCAGATCCGCGGAGTCCGGCAACAGCCACGCGATCGGCAATACCAGCGCACCCAGCACCAGAGTGTTCAACGTGGTGCCGAGCAAGAGCGGTGCAGTCCTGTGACCCCAGGAATCAGCTCGAAGTGCCCTCCAAGGCCAGCCGTAGGTGTGGATGGAGTGGTAGCTTCCGAACGTGGTCGGATACCCCGTCTCGGCGAGCCACTCGGGCGCGCTCCCGGCGGGGATTCTTGGCCAAGTGTCCTCGCGATAGGTCATGAGGAGCCGCGTGACTGTGGCGTCCTCCATCCCGGTGAGCACGTTGGCGTCAATGAAGGAGTTTGTCAGACGATGTCGGGCATTGAGCCTGGCGAAGCCATCGGTATAGACGACGAGAAACCGCTGTTCTCGTGCCGGTATCCCCGCGCTCGACTCCCACGCCTCGATCTGCCGCTCGAAGCCTTTGAAGAGGACGCATGAGATAATCGTCAGTGAAACCCCGCCCAGCACCCACCGGCGAACCACAACCCCCCAACTCCACCGCTTCCATCGCATGGGAGTCCTACGACATCTGTGTTCATCTGTGTTCATCTGTGGCCAATGACTGGAGCACCGCCTATTTCAAGTCGTTCCTTGCCTGCTCGTGCGCCTTCTTCACATCCTGCGCCCGCTCCGCCGGCATGATGAGCGTCGCGTCGTCGGTCTGCACGACGATCAACCCCTCGCACCCGACCAGCGCCACGGTGTGGCCGTGCCCTTCCTTGCGGGTGCCGCCGGTGATGACGAGGTTGTCGGTGCTGTCCACCATCACCGTGTCGCCGGTGCCGCGGACGCGGTTGCCCGCGCCGTCGGCTTCGATCGTCTCGGCGTACGCCGGCCAGCTCCCCACATCGAGCCAGCGGAGGTCCATGTCCACGCCGCAGATCGAGACCGAGTCGTCCCGCGAGGCGGGCTCCATGATGCCGTAGTCCACGCTGGTTTTAGGCAGCGTCGGGTAGACCTCCTCGAGAGTGCGCGCGCGGTCAGGCGTGTCCCATGATGCCGCGATCCGTTCGAGGCCCTTGGCGTTCTCCGGGGCGTACTTGCCGAGCAGTTCCATGAACGTGCGCGCGTGGAAGATGAACATCCCGGCGTTCCAGCCGTACTGCCCACTCTCGACGTAGCGGGTCGCGGTCTCGAGGTCCGGCTTCTCCTTGAACTCGCGCACACCGAACGCGCGCGCATCGAAGCCCTCGACCCCGTCGCCCCTCTGCACATAGCCAAAGCCCGTCGCGGGATAGGTCGGCTTGATCGCGAACGTCACCAGCCGGCGCGGGTCCTGCTCGACCATCCGGAACCCCACGTCCATCGCGTCCCGGAACACCTCGTCCGGCTCGATGATGTGGTCGGCGGTGAGCACGGCGAAGACCGCGTCGGGGTCGTGCAGGCCGAAGACCGCGGCCGCGAATCCGACGGCGTTGATCGTGTCGCGTCCTTCCGGCTCGCCGAGGATCCGCTCGCCGGCAAAGTCGGGCAGGACGCGCTCGATCTCGCCCCGGTACCGCTCGCCGGTGCAGATCACGCGTCGCTCGGGGGGCACCAGCCCGTCAAGCCGGGCGGCGGCCAGTTCCAGCAGTGAGCACGGCCCCTCCTGCCCGTCGCGGAAGACGAACTGGATGAGCTGCTTGGGCAGCGCCTTGCGGCTCATCGGCCAGAGCCTTGTCCCCGCCCCGCCCGCCATGATCGTCGCGTATCGCATGCCGATTCCTGTGCCTGAATCCGGTCCCGGCCGCGGTCGGGCCGTTGTCTGACGAGCCCTGAGCGCAAGCTCAGGATCCCTTCCCGTACTGTCCCGAGCTTGCGCTCGGGGTTCGTTGTTGCTCGGGGCCCGCTACCCCTGCCCGAACACCTTGGCGACCAGATCCTCGCCGCTGAGCGACTCGGGGTCGGCCCCGCGGAGGGCCCGCTCGATGGCCCGTTCGGCCTCGGCCTGGGTCTGGCCGAGTTCCATGAGCACGGCCAGCGCGTCCTCGACGGCCGCCGCGGCTCCGGTCGGGATCGACAACTTCGTCGCCGGGATTGAGCCCTTGCCCTCGACGATCACGCCGGGATCGACGAAGGCGTCCAGCTTGCCAGTGAGCTCGGCGATGATCGTCTCGGCAAGCCGCTTGCCGATCTCGGGGAGCCGTTGGAGCCCCTTGGCGTCCTTGGCGGCGACCATGGCCGCGATCTCGGACGGCGGTAAAGCGATGGCCTTCAACGCTTTACGGTTCCCCAGGCCCTTCACGCTGGTGAAGATCTCGAAGAATCGGCGGTCCTCGGGGCGTCCGAACCCGACGATCCGGGGGATGAAGCTGGAGCCCTGGCCCTGGGCCTCGAGGTATTCCATGGTGTGCAGGGTGACCGTTCGGCCCCGGTCGCCGGCCAGACGCTCGGCGAGGTAGGCCGGGACAAGCACCTGCCTTGCCAGCCCGTGTTCGGGCTGATCGAGCACCACGGCGTTGCCCTCGACGCCTTCCACTGTTCCGACGAGCCTGCAGATCATGGGGGTAGTAAAGCAGCATCCGCGGCTCGCTGCGCTGCGGGCCCGACCGCCGCCCGGCCGCCGCCCCCCGGCTCAATCGGGACGGTCCGGCCTGAACGGGTGCGAGACGGGACGCCGATTGTGCCGATAAGCCCCCTGTCGTGTGCCCTCTTGTCCCGCACGACCGGAGGATGTCGATGCCCACAGAGTTTCCGAGCCGCAGGACCGACCGGGCCACCGAGCCCAAGCCCGTGCCCTCAGTCGTCCTTGTCGGGACGCCGGACACGCTCGCGGCTCTGGTTTCGCAGCTCTCGCCCGGGGCCGGCCCGCGCCCGATCGGGGCGGTGGTCGTGGGTGGCTCGGTCGCCGAGGGCCGCGGGGCGATGGCCGAGCAGACCGTGGGTGCCACCGACCTGCCAATCTTGGACTCACTGGACGATCTCGCCCGGCTCTCGGCAAGGCCCCGAGCCGCGATTGTCAGTCTTCCGGCGTCGCAGCCGATGCTCATCGCCCGGACCCGGGCGGCTCTGGCCGACCTCGGGATCGAGGAGCGGTTCGTGCCGCCGCTGGCCGACGCCCTTGCGCCGGTGCCGGACACCCGGTCGTGGTGGCGGCCCCAGCCCGCGGCCATCGACCCGGCGGTCCTGATCGGGCGCGACCCGCACCGGCTCGACCGGGCGGCGGTCGGACGGGTGCTGCGGGGCAAGCGGGTGCTGATCACAGGGGCGGGTGGCTCGATCGGGTCGGAACTGGCGCGGATCGCGGCCGACTTTGATCCGGAGATGCTGGTCCTGATGGAGCGTTCGGAGAATGCGCTCTTTGAGATCGACCGCCAGATTGCGCGCGCGGGCGTGCACCGTCGCGCGGTGCTGCACGATGTGGTGGACGCTCCCGGAACGCGCCGGCTGCTGACCGAGCTGCGTCCGGACGTGATCTTCCACGCCGCGGCCCACAAGCACGTGCCGCTGATGGAGGACCATCCGGCCCACGCGGTGACCAACAACGTCTTTGGGACCAAATCGGTCGCCGACGCGGCGGCGGCTGCGGGGTGCGGGCACTTCGTGCTGATCTCGACCGACAAGGCGGTGCACCCGACCAGCGTGATGGGCGCGACCAAGCGGGTGGCGGAGCAGTATGTGCGGCATCTGCACAGGGAGTTGCGGGAAGGCGGGCTGGAAAGCCCGCCCCCCGGTGCTGGATCGGCGGAGCCGACGATGTTCTCGGTGGTGCGGTTCGGGAATGTGCTCGGTTCGGCGTGCAGCGTGCTGCCGATCTGGGCGGCGCAGCTGGCCGAGGGGGCGCCGATCACGATCACCGACCCGCGGATGACGCGGTTCTTCATGACGATCCCCGAAGCGGCGACGCTGGTCGCCCAGGCCGCGGCCCTGAGTGAGGGCTCGACCGATGCCCCGCTGTATGTGCTGGACATGGGCGAGCCGATCCGGATCGTGGATCTGGCCGAGCGGCTGATCCGGCTTCAGGGGCTCGAGCCGGTCTTCGCGGCCGACGGTCGGCAGTCTGTCGCGACGCCGGGCAAGGCTGAGGTGGTGTTCACGGGGATCCGGCCCGGCGAGAAGCTGCACGAGGAGCTGACGTACGCCGCGGAGCCGCTTCGGCCGACCCCGCACCGGGGCATCCGGTCGTTCGACGCCGGGGGCGATCCGTTGCCCGACGTTGCGGCGATCATCGCCGCTCTGGACGCCGCCCGGGGCGACAGCGATCCTCAGGTGGCCCTGGAGGCGCTCCACGAGGCGGTCCCGGAACTTGGTGCAACTTGTTTGCGACTGGCCGGGTAAAGATTGTGTTAGGGATGAGGTTGACAGGTCGTCCGGGCGAGCGACAATCGGGTCTGGCCGACGAGCAACCGAATGCGGGTGATCCCGAACCATTCCCCCGGGTGCGGCCCGCCCCAGGAACTCCACAATGACCACTTTCGCCGGCACATCCGACCAGCAGCTTGCGATCGCCGAGGCGCGGACTCGGGCCGAGCAGACGCTCCGGCAGTTGCAGTCGGCTCGGGACGAATCGGAGCGACGGCTGCTCGAGTCGGGCCAGCCCGACCATCTGAAGCGCGTGACGGGCAGGAGCGCGTTGGAGAACGCGATCGCGGCGGCTCAGCACGTGATCGACACGCTGGATCGTCAGGCCGGCATCGAGTCGGCGAGGCCGTCCCGGTCGGAGCGTCGCGAGGTCCCGGTGGTCACGATCGACCCCTCGGTCGCGGCTTCGAGGCAGAACCGTTTCGCCCGCGTTTCGTAGGGCCGGAACGCGCTGGCGGCTGTTCTTCGCTACGCTGAGCCCATGACGACCACCCCCATGCTCCACGTGCGCCGGCTCGATCCGCGCGCTGCTCTTCCGTGCTACCAGACCGAGCAGGCGGCGGGGATGGACCTCGCGGCGTGCCTGCCGCGGGGGGAGTGTGACGCGGAGACGCTGGAGATCGGTCCCGGCGACATCGTGAAGGTGCCGACGGGGATCGCGATCGCGCTGCCGGAGGGTCACGAGGGCCAGGTCCGGCCGCGTTCTGGTCTGGCGACGCGGCACGGTCTGACGGTGGTGAACGCGCCGGGGACGATCGACGCGGACTACCGGGGCGAGCTGATGGTGGCGTTGATCAACCTGGGGGGGCGTCCGGTCCGCATCTCCCACGGCGACCGGATCGCCCAGCTGGTGGTGGCGCCTGTGTCGCGGGCGATGGTGGCTGTGGTGGCGTCTCTGGACGAGACGGAGCGGGGTTCGGGCGGGTTTGGATCCACTGGTTTTGCAGGTTTTGTCCCTAGTGAAACCAGGGAAATTTAGGCGACTGAAGCGCCCAGATTGCCAAACAGGGCCTCGATCAGGTGGAAGCCATGGTCCGGATTCAAAAATGTTTACGGATTCGGTTGCAAAGGCTTCATTTCCACTTGCGTGCTAGTGCGTAACCAGTATTCTTGTCAACGGATGGCATGAGATTGATCGTGGAGAGGATTGCTCGAGACTTTCAACCGCATGACATTCAGTTGTGACGAGGTGTGTTCCTCGTCGGGGGCCTCGTGGCCTCGCCCGTTCAGGTGCATTCTGCACGTTTGATTTGTGAGGAGACAAGATATGAAGACCGTTTCTGTGCTCACCATCGTTTCGATCGCCGGCGTGGCTTCCGCGCAGGCCGTTTCCGTCGGCAACGGCAACCCCGCCAACCTCGGCAACGATCCGTTCTCCAACCGTGCGACCCTCTGGGACAACGGCGACACCGACGGCACCAACGGCTACAGCCAGGCGACCTCGGGCGTCTTCGGCGCTTCCCGCTCGACCCTCGATGACTTCGAAGTCACCGACAACGCCGGCTGGATCCTGAACGACTTCCACACCCTCGGTCTGTGGTCCTCCGGCGCCGTCAACCAGGGCACCGGCTACGTGCTCAACTTCTGGTCGGACAACGCTGGTTCCCCCGGTGCCCCCATCGCTTCGGCCAACGTGACCAGCTACGCTGAGAACGTGACCGGTCGCAGCTGGTTCAGCCGTCCCGAGGTCGCCATCGACGTGACCTACGACGACGTCTTCCTCGCCCCCGGGCGCTACTGGGTTGAGATGCAGGTCGTTGGCCCCGAGAACCACTTCCAGATGGTCCGTTCGGGCGTCACCGGCTCCGAGAGCTGGGTCAACTACAGCGACCTCGGCGGTCTGCAGTCCGGCTCGGCGATCTTCGGCGCCGCCGCCGACATCGCGTTCAGCCTGACCGGCGATGTCGCCCCGGCCCCCGGCGCCCTCGCGCTGCTCGGCCTCGGTGGCCTGGCCGCCGCCCGTCGTCGCCGCTAATACAGCGCCTCGACTGGTACCCTGATCCGATGGACCGCCCGCCTTTGTGCGGGCGGTCCTCTTTTTTGCACCCTCGGATTCCGCCCCCACGCGCGTTCAGACGCGATCCGGAGGCCGTGTTACGAACCGGTTGCGCACCGGGGCCGCCCTGATCGGTATCTCTCACTGTGGACCGCTGCACGCCGCAGCCGCCTGAGATCACACCGAGCAGGAGCCCAGTGATGCGCACCAACCCCCGTCCTTTCCGGCCGAACGACTGTGCCCGAACGCCCGCTCGCAGACGCCTCGGATGGGTTGTGGCCGCCGGGCTGGCGTTGGCTGTCGCTGCGGTCTCGCCCGCGGCGGCCCAGCGTGCTGACCACAACATCGTGCTCCCGCAGAGCCGGGTGCTGCTGCCGGAGATCACCGAGTCGTCGGTGCGGATCGAGACGGTGGATGTCCGCGTGGCGATCCGCGAGCAGGTGGCGACCACGACGGTGGCGATCGAACTCCGCAACCCGGCGGGGCGGGGCGCAGGAGTCGCGGCTGCTGATGCCGGTGCCCGACGGCGCTGCGGTGCGGCAGTTCCGGCTGGAGGGCCTGCCCAACGAGGGCATCGCCAAGGTGCTGACCCGCGAGGAGGCGCGCCGCATCTATGAGGAGATCGTTCGCAAGACCCGCGACCCGGGCCTTATCGAGTTTGTCGGCTACAACCTCATCCAGTCGAGCGTGTTCCCGGTTCCGGCCAACGGCACGCAGCGGATGGAGCTTGTCTACGAGCAGGTGCTGCCGGCGGACGGCTCGCGGGTGGATTACGTGTTGCCGCGATCGGAGTCGCTCGAGGCGTCGGGCGTGCGGTGGTCGATGAGCCGCGACGGTCGAGAGCCGCCCGGGCGATCGGTGCGGTCTATTCACCGAGCCACGAGTTGGCGACCGAGCGTCAGGCCGACGGTTCGGTGCGCGTGACGGTGCCGGCGACGTCGGCGGCCAATCCCGGGGCGTTCCGGCTGAGCTACGTGCTGACCCAGCCCGACGGGCTGGCGGCGTCGATCCTGGCCTACCCGGACCGGCGCGTCGGAGCGACTGGCGACGGCGGGTACTTCATGCTGCTGCTGGGGTTGCCGGCGGATGTGGCCCGGCCCACGCTTCGGCGGGAGGTGACGCTGGTGCTCGACCGCTCGGGCTCGATGCGGGGGCAGAAGATCGAACAGGCCCGCGAGGCGGCGATGCAGGTGCTGGGGGGGCTGGCCGAGGGTGAGTTGTTCAACATCGTGGACTACTCCGACAGCATCGAGAGCTTTGCGCCCGCGCCTGTCGCCAAGACCGCCGAGTCTCTGGCGAGGGCGGAGAAGTACCTCTCGGGCCTCGCGGCGGTGGGGGGGACCAACATCCACGACGCGCTGGTGCGGGCGCTCAGCGCCGAGCCTGCGGAGGGCGTGCTGCCGATGGTGCTGTTCCTGACCGACGGGCTCGCGACGGTGGGCATCAGTGAGGAGCGCGACATCCGCGAGGCGGCACGCAAGGCCAACGCGCACGGCCGGCGGATCTTCTCGTTCGGGGTCGGGTTTGATGTCAACTCACCGCTGCTGAGCGCGCTCTCGAGTGCGTCTCGCGGCACGCCCACGTTTGTGCTTCCAGACGAGGACATCGAGGTCAAGGTGGGGCAGGTGTTCAAGCGGCTGCAGGGGCCGGTGATGGTGGCGCCCGAGCTGACGTTTGCAACGGTCACTCCTCAGACGTTCGCGACCGCGCCGCTGCGGGAGATCCTGCCGGGCTCGCTCAACGACGTGTTCGAGGGCGAGCAGGTGCTGGTGTTGGGCCAGTACATGTCGCGGGAGCCGGTGCGGTTCACGCTGACCGGGACGGACGCTGCGGGAGAGCCTGTTGCGTACGAGGTGACCTTCGACCCGAAGAACGCGGGTGTGCAGCACAGCTACGTGCCGCGGATCTGGGCGATGCGGAAGATCGGTGCGTTGACCGACGAGATCCGTCAGTCGGGTGCCGACGGGGGCTCGCCGGATTCGGAACTGGTGGACGAGGTGATCCGGCTCTCGACCGAGTTCGGGATCCTGACCGAGTACACGGCCTTCTTGGCGGCCGAGGAGAACGAGATGCTGCGTCTGGGCTTCGAGGGCAGTGCGGCGGCGAATGCGCCGATGGAGGTTCTCCAGCGCGCGGCACGGGAGAATCTGGATGCTGGCAGTCGGCGTCGTTCGGGCGAAAGCGCGATCCTGCAGGACCTGAACGCCAAGCAGCAGGCCGACGCGACCTCGCTGAACCCCCGCAACCAATTGCTCTACGCGCAGGGCGGCGGCCGCGGCGCTCGCGACCTCGGCGAGTCGTCTTTCGTCAGCGTTCGGCAGAACGCCGACATGACGCTCTACCGTCGCGGCGAACGCTGGCTGGACGCCCGGCTTCTCGACACGCCCGACGCCGAGCCCGAGCGGGTGATCGAGTTTGCCAGCGACGAGTACTTCGCCCTGGCGACCCGGCTGGCGGGTGAGAACCGCCAGAGCGTGCTGGCGGTGGCGGGCGACGTCTACCTGCTGCTGGACGGGACGCGAACGCTTGTGCGGCAGACGCCGTAAGAGGGGTGAACCTCCGGCCGAGCGGTCGGTATACACGGGGGGCCCTCTGAGACCTTCTTCCCCCTCACGCCCGAGCCGGGTTCATCCCCGGCCGGGCGTTTTTCTGAGCGGGTGCGGGTAGACTCGCGTGGGGCCGCGTGCGGGCCCTGCCGATTTGCCCCTCTCGCGCGAGCTTGTCGTGCTCGCGGCCCCGATGGAGTCTGCTGTGGCCCTTGCCCGAGTCCTAGTTGTGGAAGACGATGCCGCGATCAGGCGGGGTGTGAGCGATGCGCTGGAGATGTCCGGCTACGCCGTGCTGCAGGCGTCGGACGGTCGCGAGGGATTCGAGACCGCCTCTTCGGCGGAGATCGATCTGGTGCTGCTGGATATCTCGATGCCCAAGCGTGACGGGCTGAGCGTGCTGGAGGAGCTGCGGCTGTTGCGGCCGGGGCTGCCGGTGATCTTCCTGACCGCGCGGGGCGAGGCGGAGGACAAGGTCCGCGGCCTGCGTCTCGGGGCCGATGATTACGTTGTCAAACCGTTCAATGCCGCGGAGTTGCTGGCGCGGGTGGAGGCGGTGCTCCGGCGGTCGGCCGAGCGGCCGAAGCGGCTCGAGCGGTTGTCGTTGCACGGGCGGACGTTCGACTTTGCCCGGCGTGAGGTGGTCTTCGACGACGGGCGTCGCGTGGTGCTGGCGCAGCGCGAGGCGGAGGTGCTCGAGTTTCTTGTCTCCAACCGGGGGCGGGCGATCTCGCGTGATGAGCTGCTGCAGCGGGTCTGGTGCATCGACCCGCGTGGCACGCACACGCGGACGGTGGACATGGCGATCGCGCGGCTTCGGGAGCAGCTCGGGGACGATGGCACCGGGCCGGGCCTGGTGCTGACGGTGCGGGGCAAGGGGTACATGTTTGCGGCCGCGGCGAGCGAGGCGGCGTTGCCCAACCCGGCGGACGGATCATGAACTCTCACCGCCGACTCACGTGGCTGATCTTTGCGGTGTGCGCGCTGCTGTTGGTGGACGGGCTCGGGTGGGTGACGTGGCAGGTGCTGCGGCTGGAGCGGAGCGAGCGCTTTGCGCGCCAGGATGCGCAGCTGCAGGAGGCGGTGCGGCTTTCGCTTTGGCGGATGGACGGGATGCTGAGCCCGATCATCGCGGCCGAGACCGGGCGGCCGTACTTCCAGTACCGGGCGTTCTACCCGGCGGCCCGGGCGTACAACCAGATGTGGGAGCCTGTGGGGGCTGGCGAGGTGCTGGTGCCTTCGCCGCTGCTCTCGGGGCCGCAGGAGTACATCCGGCTGCACTTTGAGAGCACGCCGGAGGGCTGGCTGACCTCGCCCCAGGCACCCGACGCCACGCTGCGGGACCGGCTCAACGCCGAGTCGTTGCCGCTGGCGGACATGCTGACGGTCGAGCGTCGGCTGGTGGAGCTGAACTCGATCCTGCGGGGCACGAGTTTCCAAGAGGACCCGAGCGCGTTTCTGGCCGCGCCGAGCCGCGAGCGGCGGGCCGACGCCGACGAGCCCGCGCTCAACGCGGCCGAGAGGGAGCTGCGACTGCTGGCCAAGCAGTCTCCGTCGCCGGTCGAGAGCGACAACGTCGGCGGCAGGCGAGATCCGCAGGCGCAGGAGAGCGAGAACGACCGGTCGGTCGTCGAGTATGAAGCCCGGCAGCAGACCATCGCGCGCGCGCAGGGCCGCAATGAGGCAAACGAGCTTTCTGGCCGCGATGGCCAGCGGCTCGAGGCGGATGACCGGACGGTGGCGGGCGAGTCCGCCGTGCTGGCTCCCGAAGCGGCCGCGTCCGACGAGATGAGGCTCTCGGCGGCGCTGGAGTCTTCAGAGGGCGGCGGGGGAGGGCAGGACTCCGGGGCGGTGACGCAGGGCAGTTTCACGCCGGTCTGGCGGGCGAACCCGACGACGGGCGAGGCCGAGCTCCTGTTCGTCCGGGTGGTGACCGTGAACGGGCGGGAGCTGCTGCAGGGGTTCTGGGTGGACTGGCCGCGGCTGCGGGCCGATCTGCTCGCGTCGGTGGCGGACCTGTTGCCGGAGGCAGAGCTGGAGCCGATCGGGGCGTTGATCCCTTCTCGGCTGGCGAGCGGGCAGCTCGCGGGGCCGGCGGGCGGGCTCGCCAGCGCCGGCCGACTGTTGGCGAGTGTGCCCGCGGTGCTCGCGCCGGGGGTGACTGCGCAGCCGGCGCTCTCGGGGCTGACACCGACCCGGATCGTGCTGGTGGTGGCGTGGCTGGCGGTCGTGGCGGCGGTGGTGGCGATCGGGCTGGTGTTGCGTGCGTCGTTGGCGTTGTCGGAGCGGCGCGGGCGGTTTGTTTCGGCGGTGACGCACGAGCTGCGCACCCCGCTGACGACGTTCTGCCTCTACTCGCAGATGCTCGCCGACGGCATGGTGCAGGGCGAGGACCGCCGGCGCGAGTACCTCTCGACGCTCAAGCGCGAGTCGGAGCGGCTGGCGACGATCGTGGAGAATGTGTTGATCTATGCGCGGACGGGCAATCGGGTCAGCGCCGGTGAGCCGCGGCCGGTGCGGTCGTTGCTCGAGGCGGTCGTGCCGCTGCTCGAGCAGCGCACCGAGCAGGCGGGGATGGACCTGGAGGTTGACGTGGACCTTTCCGGGTCGCTTTCGGTGGCGGCCGACGCGGCCTCGCTGGATCGGGTGCTCGGGAATTTGGTGGACAACGCCTGCAAGTACGCGTCAGAAGCTGATGACCGGCGGGTGACGCTCCGCGTGCGCGAGGCGGGCAACGGGGTCGAGTTCCGGGTGCGTGACCGGGGGCCGGGGGTGGCCCCACGCGAGCGGCGGCGGATCTTCAGCCCGTTCACCCGTGCCCGCACGCATGCTGCGGACGGCTCGTCGGGCCTGGGGTTGGGGCTGGCCCTGGCCCGGACTGTGGCCAGATCGCTCGGGGGCGAGTTGCGGCTGGCGGTTCCGGCCGAGCCCGGGGCCGAGTTCGTGTTCTGGCTCCCGGCGGAGGCGGGCGAGCCCGGGGGTGCTGCCGCGATGAATCCGCCGGCCGAACGGGGATGACTCGGCGCGGGTTCGCCCTATACTTGCAGCCCGTCGGCCGATGGGCCGAAGGAGAAGCTCGCGGGCCTATAGCTCAGTTGGCTAGAGCGCGCCCCTGATAAGGGCGAGGTCACAGGTTCAAGTCCTGTTAGGCCCACTTCGGATCAGGACCGGGAAGCGCGAGCGACCCGGTCCTGTTTCTTTTGGCGGCCACCCCCGGCGCGGGTGTGGGCACGGCCGCGGGGGGATGTGCGCATCGCAAGGCCCGGGCGGCGAACACATACACTGTCGCGGCGGTCATGGATGCCGCTCGGTGGACGACCCGCTCTTGCGATGCCAGACTCCCGCGAACCGCACCCTCTCGCCGATTGAATCAGCAGCATGCCAGACCAGAAAACGTTCATGGGCGATTTCAGACGGTTCTTCGGCCGCGGGCTCGGCATCCTGTTGCCTTCGGTGCTCACGCTCTGGATTCTGTTCCAGCTGCTGCTGTTTCTGAACAACAACATCGGCGAGCCGATCAACCGCGGCGTGCGCATCGCGGTGATCGAGATCTACCCGAGGCTGGTGGACGAGGAGAAGCTGCCGGGCTGGTTCCGCGTGAAGGACACCGAGATCGCCGAGGCCCGAGCGGGCCGGGTGTTCCGGAGCATCAACGAGATGCCCGACGCGCGGGTCCGTGAACTGCTCCGGCGGGCGAAGTTCCGTGATGCGTGGCAGAGCCACTGGTATCTGCAGGCGACGGGGCTGATCATCGCCATCGTGGTGATCTACTTCGCGGGTCGGCTGCTCGGGGGCTATCTTGGCCGCCGCGTGTACGAGCGGCTGGAGGCGCTGCTGGCGAAGGTGCCCGGCTTCAAGCAGGTCTACCCGCACGTCAAGCAGGTGGTGCAGATGGTGCTCGGCGACCGGCCGATCGCGTTCAATCGGGTGGTGATGGCCCAGTACCCCCGCAAGGGGATCTGGACGATCGGGCTGGTGACCGGCCCGTCGCTCAAGCTCATCGCCGAGGAGATGCAGGCGGACGTGGTGACCGTGTTCATCCCGACGAGCCCCACGCCGTTCACCGGGTTTGCGATCAATCTGCCGTCGGCCGAACTGGTCGATCTGCCGATGAGCGTGGAGGAGGCCCTGCGATTCTTTGTGACCGGCGGAGTGCTCGTGCCCGACCGGTTGGCCAACGAGGCGCTGGAGAGCCGCGGCGGGGGCACGCTCGCAACCCCGACGCCACCCGGGTCGGATTCTCCACCGCCGCCGACCCCCCGCCGAGCGAGGCCTGAGCCGGGGCACAGACGGGGATATGATGCCCCTTGGGCCCGGACGCCCTTGCCACGCAACACCCCCACGGAGCGACCCGATGCGGATTGATGTCGTCGGAAGAAACCTGGAGATCACGCCCGCGATCAAGGATTACGCGCAGAGCAAGGCGGACAAGTTCCCGAAGTACTTCGACGGCGTGCAGGCCACGACCATCACGGTGAGCAAGGACGATCATCACACCCACGGCCGCTTCGATGTCGACATGGTGATCGACGTCGAGAAGCACTCGAATTTCATCGCCAAGGCCCACGACCCCGACCTCTACGCGGCGGTCGATCAGGCGTTTGCCAAGGCCCAGCGTCAGCTCCACGACTTCAAAGAGAAGCTCAAGCAGAACAACCACCGCTGACCCGGCCGACCGATCGTCACCAATCACGCTCGCCCTCCCCCGGGGCCCTCGGAGTGAACGCAACACCATGAAGCTCAGCTCGCTTGTCAAAGACGGAGCCATTGTCCCGCAGCTTGCCGCCAGGGAGCGGGACGAGGTCATCACCGAACTGCTCGACGCATTGATCGCCTCCGGCGCGATCGACGCGGGCCTCCGCGACGAGCTGATCCGCTGCGTGCTCGACCGAGAGCGGAAGGGCTCCACAGGTTTCGGGAAGGGCGTCGCGGTGCCGCACGTCAAGCACGCGTCGATCACCGAGATGAACGCCGCGATCGGACTGAGCGCCGGCGGTGTGGATTTCAACGCGCTCGACAAGCAGCCGGTCTACTCGGTCTTTCTGCTGCTGAGCCCCGAGGACCAGCCCGAGGACCATCTCCACGCGATGGAGGTGATCTTCAAGAATCTGAGCAAGGACACGTTCCGCAGGTTCCTCCGCCAGGCGACCTCGGCCGAGGAGGTCCGCACACTTCTCGTCGAGGCCGACGAGCAGCAGCTCGGCTGATCCGGCGTCGGGCCGTTGTGCCCGTCACGTTCTGTGTTTCATCCCTTCCCTGCCCGGGAGCGCACCTTGGCGCGTCAGACTCTCCATGCCACGATCGTCAACCGCCTCGGGCTCCACGCCCGACCGGCGATGGCGTTTGTGGACTGCGCCAGCGCCTACTCCAGCACCGTCCGGGTCCGCAAGGGTGACACCGAGGTCGACGGCAAGTCGATCATGCAGATGATGATGCTCGCGGCCACAAAGGGCACCACGCTCGAGGTCACGGCCGAGGGCGACGACGCCTCCGAAGCCCTCAAGGCACTCGACAGGCTCATCGCGGCGGGTTTCGACGAGGAGTAGGCCCGCGCCATTGTCAGAGGCCGCACAATCAAGCCCAATCCCCCCGTTTGGCCGCCGCCGCCGCTGGCGTTCTCGCGGTGTGTTTGGCACGGTGTCTTCCGGGGAATGCCGCGGTGAATTTCGTGCCGCGGCAGTGGAACGGAGGAATGTGTGATGCCGCTCAGTCAACGAACGATCCCGATCGCCCTTCTCATCTTTGCCGTCGGCGGAACGAATGCCGCGATCGCACAGAGTGATGACGGGGACGATCTGCCCGACGCCGTGACCCTCACGGGCACCGTCCGAGACTTCCTCGGCCGTGACCAGCAGGGCGGGCACGACGATTTCCAGTGGCAGCCCAAGAAAGCCAACGGATACGGCGCCTACGGGCACTACATCGATGTGTGCGCCGACGAGCTCGACGAGGACGGCAAGCCGGTCTTCAACTCCCAGGGCCGCCGGGTGACGCGCCAGTGGAAGGACGGGAACGGCAACGAGATCATGCGGCCCCGCAGCTACATGCTGGGCATGGACGGCGATTCGCTCGGTGCCGCCGAGAGTTCGGGCCTGGCCGTCCACGACGCCGAGGGCTTTGCGCAGTGGTTCCGCGACGTGCCGGGGGTGAACCTCAGCAGCTCGCTCCCGATCACCCTGCACCGCGAGCCGGGCACGAACAAGTACGTCTTCGACGACAAGCAGGACCCCATGTTCTCTGGCCTCGGCGGGTTCTTCCCGATCAACAACGAGCTCTTCGGTAACTACAACAACACGGGCAAGAACTTCCACTTCACCTTCGAGCTGGCGACCGAGTTCGTCTATGACGCTGACGCCGAGCAGGAGTTCAGGTTCATCGGCGACGACGATGTCTGGGTCTTCATCGACGGCAGGCTCGTGATCGACCTCGGCGGTGTGCACGGGGCGATGGACCAGACCATCCTCCTCGACCGCCTCTCCTGGCTCGAGGACGGGGAGACCTACACCCTCCACTTCTTCTTCGCCGAGCGGCACACGACGCAGTCCAACTTCCGCGTCGAGACGACGCTGCAGCTCCGCGACATCCGCGTCCCCACGGTCTCGGGTCTCTACGACTGATCGCGCAGCCGAAACGCTGACCCCACCCCACGCCCGTCCGCAGTTGTTGCGGCGGGCGATTTTTGTTTTTCGGAGTATGGCGCCGTCCCTCGCGTTCCACCGGATCGTGGTGCGATGGTCCACCGGGGGGTTATCGCCGGTAGCGGGTCCGCGCGTTGTCGTAGTACCGCCGCTGCGGGCCGTAGGAGTAGTACCGCCCCGGCTGCTCGTACACCCGGATCAGGATCGGGCGACGCAGGCTCGGCCGCTCAGGCTCCGGCCACGCGGACGTGGCCAGCACGGGATCAACCGTCCGCGGGCTGAGTTCGCTGTCGTTGCGGCTGAGAATCCACTCGGGTGCCGGCTGGCCCGGCGACGCCGACAGGGCGGGACCAGGCAGCACACTGCTCCACGAGCCACCGGCCCCCGGCTGGGGTGCCACGGAAAGTCTCGTCGAACGGGACTCCGTGCAGCCGGTCAGGGCCGCCACGGCTGCTCCCACCACCACGATGGCTGCCAGGCGTCTTTGCATGTTCTCCCAGACTACAAACGCCGCGCCACCAGCGCGACCACCACTCCAGTGTATATGCGCAAGGTTTGCCCGGTGTTCCCACGCACCGTGTCGCGGAAACACCACACGCTTCGTCGCTTTCTGGCACCACGGCGTGGCCTTGGCGGGCCGGGCAGCCGATAAGATCCCAGGTCAGCGCGGCCGCCCCGCGCAGGATTCTGGGGCTCAGACGCTTGGAGGGAGTAGCAGATGAAAGGTGTCATCCTCGCCGGAGGCCTCGGGACGCGGCTCCGCCCGCTTACGCTGGTCACAAACAAACACCTGCTCCCGGTCTACGACAAGCCGATGATCTACTACCCGATTGAGTGTCTGCTCAACGCGGGGATCACCGACATCCTCATCGTCACCGGCGGCGAGCACGCCGGCGACTTCCTCAAGCTGCTCAAGAACGGCAAGGACCTGGGCATCGGCCACCTCGAGTACGCCTACCAGGAGGGCGAGGGCGGCATCGCCGAGGCCCTGAAGCTCGCGCAGGACTTTGCGGACGGCGAGAAGATCTGCGTGATCCTCGGCGACAACATCATCGAGCAGAACATCCGCAAGGCCGCGGGCGAGTTCTTCACCCAGCGGTCCGGCGCCAAGATCCTGCTCAAGGAGGTCCCCGATCCGCAGCGGTTCGGCGTTGTGCGATTCGAGGGTGAGGGCGACGACCGGCGCGTCGCCGAGATCATCGAGAAGCCCGCCGACCCGCCGAGCAACTGCGCGGTCACCGGCATCTACTTCTACGACGCCGACGTCTTCGAGGTCTGCCAGGGCCTCAAGCCCAGCGGCCGCGGCGAGCTCGAAATCACCGATGTCAACAACTACTACCTGCAACGCGGCGACCTGACCCACGACATCCTCGACGGCTGGTGGACCGACGCGGGCACGTTCGAGAGCCTCTTCCGCGCCAGCGAGTACATCGCCCGCGGCGGGGCCAACCACGCCGACCAGCCGGTCAAGAAGCAGATCGCCGAAGCCGCGAGCTAGGCACACGCCCCAGCGCGAGAGGACGACGCTTGAAGGTCACCGCCCCAACGACTCACAACGGCCCGCTCCCCGACGCGTTTGCTCGCGCAACGGAGCTCAGCGAGCCGCTCTTTGTTCCTGCACAGTTCTTCACCGACGACCGCGGCTGGTCGCTGATGAACCAGATGCAGGGCGTGCTCGCGCCGCAGGGCCAGGTCAATTTCTCCGTCCAGTACCCGGGCGTGATCAAGGCGTGGCACCGCCACCACAAGCAGACCGATTTCTGGATGTGTCTGCTCGGTCACCTCAAGGTCGGCGTGCACGATCAGGACGCGGGCCGGAGCTGGTCGCTGGTGATCGGCGAGAAGCGGCCGGGCACCGTGGTCATCCCGCCGCCGCTGTGGCACGGGGCCGCGACCGTGGGGCAGACCCCCGCGGGGCTGCTCTACTACGTCACCCACGCCTACGACCCCGCGGCCCCCGATGAAGACCGCTGCGCCCACGACGCCTTCGCCGGCTTCCCGTGGCACGTCGAACACAAGTGACCAGACACGGCCCGCGACAGACGAACCCCAACGACCGAGGTTGATCCGAACGTGCGTCCCGATCGTGTGCTCATCCTCGGCTCCCGCGGCATGCTCGGCAGGGCGTGGACGGGCCTGCTCACGGCTCACGGCATCCCGTACGACGTGCTCGGCCGCGACCGACTCGATCTTGAGGATCTCGACGCCGCGCGATCGGTTGATGTCGCGTCCTACTCGCACCTGATCAACTGCGCCGCGTGGACCGCGGTCGATGACGCCGAGACCGAGTACGACCGCGCACACACCGCCAACGCCGAGGCGGTGGGCGTGCTGGCCCGGCGGTGCGCCGAAGCCGACACCCGCTTTGTGACCTACTCGACGGATTATGTCTTCAGCGGCGTCGCCGAGTCGCCCTACCGGACCGACCATCCCCGCGAACCGGTCAACGCCTACGGCCGCTCCAAGGCCGCGGGGGAGGTCTTGCTCGAGCAACTCGGCGCGGCCGGGGCACCGTGGCTGTGCATCCGCACGAGCTGGGTCTATGCGCCCTGGGGCAGAAACTTCGTGCGGACCATCGCCAACGCGGCGCGGACGCGCCCGGAGCTCCGCGTGGTGGACGACCAGCGGGGGCGGCCGACGTCCGCCGAGGGGCTCGCCCGGACGAGCCTCGGGCTGCTCCTGGCCGACGCGACCGGCTTCGCCCACGCGACCGACGGCGACGAGTGTTCGTGGTTTGAGTTTGCCTGCGAGATCGTGCGGCTCGCGCGAACCGGGGCTGAACCCGCGGCGGTACTCCCGTGCGGCTCCGATGAGTATCCCCGGCCGGCCCCGCGTCCGGCCTACAGCGTGCTCGACATCTCCCGAACCGAGGCCCTGATCGGGCCGATGACCCCCTGGCAGGTCGCGTTGGCCGACGTGATGCGTCGGCTCGACCCGCCATGACCGCTCACCCCGGCCGCCCGATGCCGCGGCCGCACCACGACGAGGACAGACAGCGATGAACACCATTCTGGTCACCGGCGGCGCGGGCTTCATCGGCGCCAATTTCGTGCACTTCGTGCTGTCCAATCGCGCGGACTGCCGCGTCATCAACGCCGACGTGCTGACCTACTCGGGCAACCTCGAGAACCTGTGCGATGTCGAGAGCGATCCGCGCTACCGGTTCGTCAGGGCCGATATCTGCGACAGCGCCGCGATGGCGCCCCTCGTCGAGGAGGCCGACGCCATTGTGCACATGGCCGCCGAGAGCCACGTCGATCGCTCGATCCTCGACTCCGAGCCCTTCATCCGCACCAACGTGCTGGGAACGCAGAACCTGCTCGACACGGTCCGCAAGGCCCCAGGAGGCCCGCGCCGGTTCGTCTACGTCTCCACCGACGAGGTCTACGGCTCGCTGCCATTGGACGACAAAAGCGCCCTGTTCACCGAAGAGACCCCCCTCGCGGCCAATAGCCCCTACGCCGCGAGCAAGGCGGCGGGCGATCTGCTCGTCCGCGCCGCCCACCACACGTTCGGCATGGAGACGCTCACCACCCGGTGCAGCAACAACTTCGGGCCGTACCAGTTCCCCGAGAAGGTCATCCCGCTGTTTGTGGCCAACCTCATCGAGGGCAAGAAGGTCCCGCTCTACGGCGACGGGCTCAACGTCCGCGATTGGCTCCACGTCGACGACCACTGCGAGGCGATCCTGACGGTGCTCGAGAAGGGCACCGCCGGCGAGGTCTACAACGTGGGCGGCAACAACGAACGCTCCAATGTCGAACTCACCCACGCCATCCTCGAGCTCATGGGGCACGGCGAGGAGATGATCGAGCGGGTGAAGGACCGCCCCGGGCACGACCGGCGGTACGCGATCGACGCGACCAAGATCGACCGGGAACTCGGGTGGAAGCCCTCGCGATCGGCCTGGCCTCGCGCGCTCGCCGAGACCGTTCGGTGGTATCAGGACAACACCGAGTGGTGGCAGCGCGTCCGCACCGGTGCCTACCGCGACTACTACGAGCGGCAGTACGGCAGCACCGCCTCGGCCTGACGCCGGCCGGATCGGGCCCCGCCGGCCTGTCCCCTCAACGACAACGAGGGGAACGGCATCCGCCGCTCCCCTCGAAGAGTGTCGTGTGTGAGATCGGCCCGTGGGCCGGGTCGGCGATCAGCCCTCGCGGCGGCGGCGGGCCGCCATGCCCGCCAGGCCGAGGCCGGCCATCGCGGCCGCACCCGGCAGGGGCACCACCTGCATGCCGAGCTGGTCCTGGTACTGCGTGTTGCTGTACGCGATGACGGTGGGGGTCTTGTCGCCCTGCGTGTCGTTGGCAAAGCCGGTGTACAGGTTGAAGTGGGTGCTGTTCAGCCCTGAGATCTGCACCTTGCCGCCGCTGAAGTTCATGCCCTGGTCGAAGTCGTAGACGATCTCCCAGATCGCGGCCTGGAACGCCGCGGCCTTCTGGCCGGTGTTGACGTCGGCACCGCCGTTGGTCGCGTTGAAGAGGCGGTAGATCGCCTCGGCCTTGGCCGTGCCCATCGGGCCGCTCGACGGGGCGTCGGCAACGTTCACGATCTCGTAGACGCCGGAGTGCGCCCACTGGGTCAGCTCGGTGCAGTAGGTCTTGAACGAGTCGCCGTTGATCGAGTGGCTCAGCTGGCCGGCCCAGAGGGTCTTGTTGTGCCCGCCATCGGCGAAGCTCAGCCCGCCCGAGAGCGAGACGCCGACGTTGTGGCCCAGGTTGCCGCTGATGCCGTCGAAGTTGAGGGTCACCTGGTCTGCCGAGGCGGTCGAGGTGATCGAGGCCAGGGAGAGGAGGAGACACGAAGCCTTGAACATACGGTTCATGTATTTGGTCCTTTGCGTTCTGGTGAGAGCGATGGTGGGTCGGCCCACGTGGCTACACCATGCCGCAGAGCGGCGTGTGATTCCACGTCCGCTGCGAGATACACGCGCAGGTTCGGCTTCTCGGAACAGCGGCGCCGTCCCATAGCGCGAGAGAAAGGCTGTCGATGGTCCGGATCGGTCGGGCGCGGCAGGACGGGGGCCGTCGGGGTTACTCCGCGGCGTCGCACTGTCCGGACCGCATCTAAAAAAGACAGCCGGGTGACTCACGTCACCCGGCTGCGATGGGATCAGATTGTCTCGCGTTCGCCGAGGGCCTCAGGCTCTCGTTCGATCGCGGGCCGGGTCTCAGGCCCGGCGGCGGCGAGCCGCGGCCAAGCCGAGCAGGCCGACCGAGGCGAGGCCGGCGCCCGAGGGCAGCGGGATGATGACCAGCATGTCCTGGCCGCCGTAGGCGTCATCGCCGTTGTGGCCGACGCTGTAGATGTTCATCACGCGGACGTTGTGGAGGCCGCTCTGCGCGCCGCCGGCGTCAGCCTGCGTGGTCATGGTGTCAAACATGGCATCGGTGAACGTGCCGTTCTGCCAGTTGTCGTTGCTCGGGATCGCGAAGCGGTCCCAGATGTAGCGCTGCAGGAGTTCACGGGTCTGCTGGTCCGTGAACCCGCTGAACGCCGCGTCCAGAGCCCTGATCGCGGCCGCGCCGCCGGTCGCGAACTCCTTGTACAGCCAAGCCACGCGGCGACCCGCCTGCGTGTTGAGCGCCAGGTTGCCGTTGCCACCGTTGTCGCGCACCTGGTCAGAGATCAGGTACTCGTAGGTGGTGCCGTAGCCGAAGTGCTCGAGCGTTTCGACGCAGAACGTGACGTAATCGCCCGTCGGATTGCTGTACCCGTTGGCCCCAAGATCGGCGGTGAAGCCGTCCTCGTTATCAGAGCCGTCAGTGTTGTAGAACCTGACCTGGGGGCCGGCCATCGCGCTGCCCGCGAGGCACCCGACCGCCAGTACACCGAGAATCTTCTTCATCTCACTGTCTCCCAATCTCGTCCGATCGGACGCAAACACAGCACGTTCGATACGTCCCACCTGTCGTTTTCCTTGCTGCAGCCCAGCGCTGTTGCGTAGGAATACCAATTCTGTCCCGAAATTCGGACCATGTCAATAGATTTCGGACGTCATTCGTGTAGAAAAACGCCGTCGGTCGGAATTTGGGCAACCTGTGTGTCCGAAATAACTCCCGGGTCGGCCAACGAGATGGTTATGGGACGTTCTGTACCCGGACCGGCGTGGCACGCGCAACGAAAGAGCACCGGCACGGGGTGCCGGTGCTCGGTGCGTGATTTGGGATCGGGCCGTCGAAGAGCCGACTCGGGCCTCAGGCCATGCGGCGGCGGCGGCCAGCAGCGACCATGCCGAACAGACCCATACCCGCCAGGCCCGCAGTCGAGGGGAGCGGGATGATCATCAGCATGTCCTGACGAGCACCCGTCTCGGTGTCGGCATCGTCCCAGACGTTCATGACCCGGACGTTGCCGAGATCGCTCCAGACGCCGGACGCCGCGCTGAAGAGCTGGTTGATGCGGGTCTGGGTGAACGTCCCGTTGGTGTTCCCGCCGTAGAGCTTGTTCCAGATCGTCCGCTGCACGAGCTCGCGGTACTCGCTCGCCGTGAATCCGTTGATGCCCGAGAGGGCCTGGATGCCGGCCTCGCCCTGGTTGGCGAAGGTGGTGAAGATGTAGGCGATCGCGTAGCCGGTCGCGCTCTGCAGGCTGAGCGGGCCCGATCCGCCCCGGTTCATGATCGAGGTCGAGACGTTGTACTCGTACTTGGTGCCGTAGCTGAACGTCTCCTGCGTCTCGGCGCAGAACGTCACGAATTCGTACGATCCATCCGCCCCGAGGTCGGCCCGGAAGCCGTCGTTCCCGTTGCTGTTGTTGTCGGTGTCCGCAAACCGCACCTGGGGTGCCGCGCTCGCCGCCGAGACCATCGTCGCAGCCAGAACCGCGGCCGCTATCGCTGTTGTTCTCTTCATCACTCTCTCTCCTCCCGCAAACAGTTTGGCATATGTATGGCGTCCAACGTCTGCGCCATCACACAGTCCAGTCATTCTACTTGGAAGAGACTGGGGAGAACAATAGTGGCTGGTCATAAATCCTTGTATTACAGCACTTTATGTGTGATCGGACCCGGGTTTTCCGACTTCTCGGACGTGACCGCGCACCCAATGGTCGTCACCTGCGCCGGGGCCTGGCGAAGATGTGATGACTGGTTTGAGACCTGCATTGGTCGATCGCGCCGGCGAGCCGGGGCGATTCGGCGGGCGGGGCCGCCGCCGAGCGGGGTTCCGTGCCGTGCGGCCCCGGCGCGAGCGCCCGCCGCTCCGACGCCGCGTCAGCCTTCGAGGGCGGCGCGGACCCGGGCCAGTCGCTCGGCGAGGGCGGGGTTGGGCGCCTGCACCCGACGGAGCATCGATCGGGCCTCATCGAGATTGCCGACAGCGAGTTGGGCCTCTGCCATGCCCACCAACGCGTAGTTGTACGCGGGGTCCGCCGCGAGCGCCTCGCGGAAGATGGCCACAGCACCCTCGGCATCCCCCGTCCGCAGCAGGGCGGTGCCGAGCGTGTCCAGGTACGCCACCAACTGCTCAGCGGGGGCACCCGCCTCGCGGAGCACCCCGACCGCGTGCTCGATGAAGCCGAGCGCCTCCTCGTCGTTCCCCTCGCCCTCAAGGAGCAGGTAGGCGAGGTTGTTGAGCGTGTCCGGGTCGTTCGGGTCGAGCTGCGCGGCCCGGCGATACACCCCGACGGCTTCATCGGCGCGACCGAGCAGCGACAGGCACGCGCCCCGGAGCCGCAGGAGACGGGACTGAACCTGTTCGTCGTCCGCCTCGGGGCTGGCCAACTGCATCACGTGATCGAGGCCGGCGAGGTCGCCGGCGTCCAGCGCGAGAGAGTACCAGGCGGTCGCGAGCGTCAGCCGCAGGCGGTCGTCGTCCGGCGAGACTCGCTCGGCGGCCGACTCCAGCCACGCGCGGCGGGCGTCGAGGTCCGCGATCCGCTCGCCGAGCACGATGGCGTCTCGGGTCCACGCCCGGTCCTCCGCGTCCACGCTCCACACCACCTCGGAGGCCTCGCCGATGGCCCCGGCTTCTACCGCCGCCCGGACGAACAGCCCTCGATCCATCGGTGTTTCCAGAGAATCCTTCCAGGGCGCGATCGCTGCCCATGCCTCCTGGCCCCGGTCCGCCGCCAGCGCCATCTCGGCCAGGAGCAGGCCGCTCTGAGAGGTCGGTTCGATCAGGCGTTCCTGGTATTCCCGTGCCGCCAGCAGGCCGTCGTCGGGGAATCGCAGGCGGCGGAACATGAACACGGCGGACTGGGCGGCCTGTGGGTTGGTCGGGATGGTCTGCAGCATCCGCTGCACGGTCGTCCTCGCCCCCGAGCGGTCTCCCTCCAGGAACTGGCTCTCGGCCAACAGCGTCCAGACGAGGACGGTCTGCGGCTGCCGCTTGACGAGCTCACGGAGGTGCGTGGTCAGCTGGGGGGTGAACCCGCTGTCGTTGATCGTCCGTGTCAGCTGGTTGCTCAGCTCCCTCGCCCACTCGGCATCGATCGCCGACAGACTTGCGCGCGCAATCGCGAAGTACGAATCGGCATCGGAGCCGCGTTCCGGGTCGAGGGCGCTGTCGTAGACCTCAAGGGCGGGGTGGTCGCCGACCGACTGGTGTGCCTCTTCGAGCACGTGGCGTGCCTCGACGATGAGGCCCTGGCTCATGTACCCCCGCACGGCGATGGCCCAGGCCTCGGCGAGATCCGATTCCCGCGCGAGCTGTTCCAGGGCCTCGAAGTCTTCGGGGCTCTGTGCGTGCCGGGCGAGGAACGCCGCGACGGCGATCTCCGGCGACTCCTCCGCCTCGGAGGGCGGGGCGGCGCGGAGCAGTGCCTCGCCCTCGGCCTTCTTCCCGAGTGCGGCCAGCGCATCGGCGAGCAGCGCGCGCGCATCCGGGGTTAGTTCTTCGCTGGAGCCGAGTTCGGCGACCAGGTCGGTCGCGACCTCTGGCCGGTCCAGTTGCGCGAGGGCCAGGGCGGCACGGGCACGGGTCAGCAGATCGCCGTTCGAGGCGAGCCAGAGCCAGTCCTGCGCTGCGGCGTCGCGGAGGCCGTAGCGGCCCAGCAGGCTCACTCGGCGGAGCCGTGCTGCGGGCGAGTCGCTCCGGATCGTGACGGACGCCTCCACGCGGGCCTCGGCCTCGGTGTTCAGTCCGGCCCGGACCAGCGCATCGATCGCGTCCATCGCGATGACGAGGTTCTCGGGATCGGCCTCGGCGGCGCGGGTCGCGAAGCTCGCAGAACGGGGAAGGTCCCCCACGCGGATCATGGCCTCCGCCATCAGCTGGAGCGCGAGAACGTCTCGCGGAGAGACCCGCAGCACGCTCGAGAGATCGTTGACAACCCGGGCCGCGGTCGCCTCTGACTGGTCGGTCAGGAGCACTCGCTTTGCCTCGAAGACTCTCCACGAGGTGCCGTCGTCACCGGTGAGCAAACGCAGTCGGCCGATCACATCCTCTGCCGCGGCCGGGGTGGCCCAGATGGCGTTCGATCGGAGGGCCTCGATCTGCACCCGTGCGTCGGAGGGGTGGTCGCTGGCCAGGTCGATGTACTCCCGGGCGGCGCCGGGGTCGTCCAGCGCGTCGAGCACGCCGGCGATAAGTACCGCTCCCCGCAGTTTGGCTTCGGGGCTCCCGCCGGCGACGAGCGAGTTCACGCCGTCTCGGAACTCCTGCACACCGATCTGCCCGGCGAGGGCCTGGTCGACCAGGCTCTGCATGGCTTCGTTCGAGCCGCTCGCCGAATCGATCTCGGAGCTGCCGGGCCCGCTCGGCGTCGACCGTCTCGAGGCGTTCGGCAAACCGCAGGATGGCGTCGGGCGCTCTCATCGATGGGCATGGACATCAGTTGATCGGCGACGTCCCTGGCCCGATCGGCGTTCCCGGCTGCGAGTTCTGCGCGGGCGTGGTAGCTGAGCAGCAGCGGCTCGTCCGGCGCGAGCATCAAGAAGCTGTCGGACATCTGGCGGCCGGTGACCGCGCCGACCGGCCATCGGAAGTCGGTCTCTTCGAGCCGGATGGCGGCCTCCATCAGCAGCGGCACGCCCATGACCAGCTGGTCGCGCCTCAACACCTCGTAGGCGCGCCAGTAGTCGGCACGGTCGAGGGCCCACTCGCCGAGGATGAGCCGCGCGCGCGACCACTCGGGTCTGGGTTCGAGTTCGACGAGCCGGGCGTCGGCCATGCTGCGTTCCCCGAGCCCGTCCAGCGCGAGGGCGTCGAGATAGACAGCCACGGCGTCGATCGTCGGATTTCTGCTGTTGCGGGTCGAGGTCAGGGCGTCGCGTGCGGCGGCGAACTGGCTTGACTGGATGAGCGTGGAGGCCTCGTGGAGCGAAAGCCACGCCGCCGCCAGCTCGTCCGATTCGCGGGAGGCGAGGGCGGCGGTGTATGTGTCGCTCGTCTTGGTCGCGAGGGCGAGCCAACCGAGTGCCGTTGTTGTGAGCGTCTCGGGATCGTCGTCGCCGGAGGTGACGGCGTCGAGCAGTTCGGTATTGGCTCGCTGCCACGCGCGGGCCGCGGCAAACTCGAGGATCCCCGGGCGGATCTCCGGGTTGTCGAGGTATTCGAGCAGCAGGGCGTTGCCGGACTGGTTGGGCCGCGTAGACGCCGAGACCGCGCCGTCGAGGAACGAGACGAGCAGGATGGCCTCGAGCGGTTCCTGGGGAGGAATCGTCACCGCGGTCCCGATGAGCGATGCGAATTGCTCGGCGCTGTCCTGGTTCTCGACGCCGGGCCCGTCGGACGGGTCCCGGTGTATGGCGACGCGCGCTTGGATCAGGAGCGAGCCCATGCGTTCGCCCAGGGCGGCCGTGCTCGCGTCGACGAACGCGTCGAGCCGCTCCGGCGAGAGCCCGGCCGAGATGAGGTGGTTGAGGGCGGTCCACTGCGCATCGAGGCTCTCGGGGAGCGCTTCGGCAAGCTGCATCGCCGCGTCGATCCGGTCGCTGTCGCGTCCGGTCGCGATCGCCGATTCGAGGCGGACCGAGTGCGCCATGAGGTTCGCGGGGTTCTTCTCGAGCACCCTCGCGGCGGCATCGTTCGCCTCTGTGACAAACCCGAGGCTGGCGGCGATCTCCATGCGCATGACCCACCCGCGTTCGGAGGAGGGGTCGATCTCCAGCGCCAGCTGCGTAGCGCCCAGCGCCTGCTGTCGTCTGCGCTGCATGTCGCCCTCGGTCGGCACGCGTTGGAGCGAGTCGGCGAATGCCAGCAGCACGTCGGCGTCGTCCTTGTGCCGGCCCACGTAGCGGCTCAGCCGGGGGAGGGCCTCGGCGTACTCACCGCTCTGGTAGGCGGCCATGCCGTCGCGTTTGTCCGCGGCGAGCCGTTCACGCTGCCGGTGCTTCTGGAAGAGATAGAGACCGCCCACTGCCCCGACACAGAGCAGGGCCACCAGCAGCACAGCGAGCTTGCGCTTCGTCGCCCGAGAAATCGACATATCTGTGAACTCCCTGTCCTGGCTACCGGATCACCTTGATCAGTTGGACGATCGTCTCAACAACTATCTTCATATCACGGGCGAACGAATAGTGCCTCACGTACTCCAGGTCGTACCTGATCCACTCCTGGAAGTCCGTCAGCGGCTCACGGGTCCGCCGCACCTGCCACAGCCCGGTGACCCCCGGGCGCACGCTCAGCCGGGCCTCGCGCCAGGCCGGAGAGTACTGGTTTTCGCGTTCTGGGCTCGGACGCGGCCCCACGACGCTCATGTGGCCGAGCAGCACGTTCCAGAACTGCGGCAGCTCGTCGAGCTGAAACTTCCGCAGGAACTTGCCCACGCGGAGCAGACGCGGGTCGTCGCTGATAAAGAACTGCGGGCCGTCGGCCTGGTTGGCCATCGCCAGTTCCCGCTTCATCCGCTCGGCGTCCCGGCACATCGTGCGGAACTTGTAGCAGGGGAACTCCCGCCCACCGACCGTCTCGCGGGGGTGTGCAAAGAAGAACGGGCGGCCGTCCTCGAGGTAGATCGCGAGCATGATGAACGGGTAGAGCGGCACCGTCACGAGCAGAACGCAGAGGCTGAAGACGATATCGAACAGGCGCTTGAATCCGCGGCGGAGGTCTGCCGAGAGCCCCTTGCCGCGGGAGAGGTGCCAGTCGCTGGAGCGGAGTGTGTTCCAGGGAATCTTGACCGGGGCCGGCAGTGTCGTGGAGGGATCGTCCCAGAGGATCCCGGGTCCCACGGCGATCGTCCCGGGGGGGATCTCGCGGCCTGCGCCGACGAGCACTGAGCCGATGAGCTTGGCCCCCGAGTCCACCGACGCGGTCTCGTGAGCCCAGGCCCTGTTCGAGAACGGGTAGACCCCGCCGAACACCCGCTCGGCCTGGCCCATCTGCGTGACGGCGGCGTTGAGCCAGCGTGTCTGCCCCGGCGCCCCGTGGCTCCCGGTGACCACGCCGCGGACCTCGACGGGGAGGCTCTGGCGGTCGCGAGAGAGCCGGCGCAGCGTGGCGACCGCGTGGGCGGCCGAGCGCTGCTCCCGCCACTCGGCGGCGAGCGCGGGGTCGGGCGTGAGCCAGGCGCGTCCGGTCGCGGCCGTCCGCTGCGAGTACTCCCGCCGGATGCCGATCAACCGGTCGTCCGCGTCGGCGTGGACCACCTCTCTGTAGGGTTGGTCGGTCTGATCGAGGATCCTGACGCGCACCGCGCGTGGTTTGCCCCAGTGGAGGCGTTTGAGGGGTTCGTCGAGTGAGAAGTGGACCATCGCCCGGGGTGAGAGCAGCATGTACAACACCGGGCCGCGGGGCTCGACGGGCTCTCCGCCGGGTCGGATGACCTGCACCCCCTGCGACGCCCAGCACCGGTCGTGGAGATCACTGAGCCGTCCGCCCCAGATCCGGTCTCTCTCGGTTGAGTTGTGATCATGACGGTCCATGTCGTGGGTGTGATTATCCTGCGCGGTTGCCGGTGTGACCGTTTGCGGTGTCGGCCATGCCGTGGAGCAGTTCTGCGCGCGCGGTCGTGGGCTGGCTGACTCTCGCGCTGGCCATGCTCATGCTGGTGCTCCGCTCGAAGTCGCTGCTGGCCGCGCGATTGAAGACGATGCCGAGGCGTCGCGCGCCGAGGCGTTGCAGTCGTTCGATCGCCATCCGCACATGCCGCACATCGCGGCCGCGAGAAACCACGAGCAGCACCTCGTCGCTTGCGGGCACGATCGCCTGGGCCTCGATGCTCCCCAGGATCGGGCCGGTGTCGATGACGAGCACGTCGTACTCGACGCGGAGCCGCTCGAACAGGCGGTCGACAGCCGTCGCGGAGACGCGGCTCCGGCGCGAAACTGTCGCGCGGCCCGGCGGGCATCACGGTGAGGTTCTCCTGATCGCCGGGGTGGACCGGCAGCGGGGCCGCGGGATCCCCGAGCACCGCGTCGCCGAACCCCGGCAGCGAGTCGAACCCGAACTTCGAGGTGACGCGGCGCCCGATCATGTCCGCATCGATCAGGAGGGTCCGCTTGCCGCTGATCGCGAATGACCTTGCCAGCCGCAGCGAGATGGTGCTCTTGCCCTCTCCCGATGAAGAGCTTGTGACCAGATGCGCCAGGCCTCGCGAGGAGGACCCGAGCAGCCGCGCGTCGATGGCGGTGCGGATCTGGTGCACGCTGGTGGCCATGAGCTCGTCGATGTTCACGGCGGGGTCGGCCATATCGATCTGCGGCACAGCGCCGATGATCCGGACGCTCTGGCTGAGCCGATCGATCTCGCTGATGTACCGGTACTTCGGCTTGAGCAGCCCGAGCAGGACGACGAGACCGACGCCCAGCCCGCTGCCACCCATGAACCCCATCGCGGCCAGAGGGATCCTTCGGTCGGTCGAGGGGCCGAGGGGTGTGTCGGCCCGCTGGCTGATGTTGATCCGGCCCTGCTGTCCGTCACGCTTCTGCACGAGGAGCGATTCGAGCCGCAGGTCCGCCTCGCGGAACTTCTCGTCGGCGCGTTCGGCCTGCTCGCGCAGTTGGTTGATCTGCAGCTGGACCCGCCCGATCCGCTGGGCTTCCTTCTGCACGCTGTCGAGGCGTTGGCGCAGCTGGTCCCGCTGGCTCCGCAGCTGCGCGACCGGATCGATCGCCACCCCGCCCGCGGGGGCTGTGGCTCTAGCCATCGCCGCCTTGGCCTCGATGAGCACGTTGACGCTCTTGAGCTCGTCCTCGGCGGCGAGGATCTGTCGGTGCGCAGGGCCGAACCGCTGCCGCAACGACTCGATGCGCAGCTGGAGATCAACGCGGCGCGCCAGGAGCGTGGCGAGTTCACGGTTGGTCTGCGCGAGCGCCTCGAGCTCGGCCTCTGGAGTCTGTGCCGGCTGTGCGGGTTGGTCGCTTTCGGTCTGTGCGCTCGGGTCGGGCGCGACGACCGGGCCGGTCTCGGCGGGGAGCTGGAGATCGATCTCCAGCAGCGTGGCGTCTATGTACCTGATCTGCTCGTGCTTGGCGTCGAGCAGGCGGACGAGGTTGTCGGTGCCTTCCTTTTCGGCGAGTTGGTATGCGCGGGTCCGGTAGTCGTCCCGGTCCACCCTCGCCTCTTCCCGCAGGTCAGAGACTGTGTCGATCGTTTTCTGCAGATCGGTGGATTCGCGTTCGATCGCGATGGTGGAATACTCGTCAAGGATCGCGTTCGTCGCCAACTGCGCGAGCCGCGGGTCCGTCCACTCCACCGACACGAAGATGTCCTGGGCATTCCGCGGCACGTCCACCGAGGAGGCCTCGGAAAGGTCCTTCAGGCCGCGGGGCAGTGGGGCCCACCCGGCCTGCTTGAGCTTGTCGTTCTCGATGGCCGCCCGCAGCACGCGCTGGGATCGCAGGACGGTGGCCTGCGAGTTTACGAAGCTGGCAAAGCCCGACATGCCCTCGGTGAACTCGTTCTCGTACAGGATGATGGGCCGGGTCGGCTGGATATTGATGACGCCCGTGCTCGTGTACTTGGGGGGGATGGCGTTGTACCCGACCCAGGCCAGCGGGAACGCGAGCACGAGCCCGAGCACGACAGCGAGCGCGTACCTGCCGCGCAGGCAGTTGTGCACGAGCAGGAGCGGGTTTACCGGTTGGCCGGCGCCCTCGCGGTCGGGCTCGAGGTCGAGGCCGAAGGCATCGTCGTAGGTCATGTCGTGTGTCATAGTGTTCCACCTGCGATCTCGGTCAGCACCGGCAAGGCGACGTCCATCGTCTGGGCCCAGATCGATTCGCGCGTGGCCTCATCCATGCCACGCGGCGTGATGATCTGGACCTGCGCAGCCCCGAGTCGGCTCCCCGCGGCGGAGCGACTCGCGAGATCGATCAGACGCATATCAGACCCGTACCGTTGCGGGCCGGACGGGACAACAAAGAAATTCAGGATGTCAATCCGCGTGGGGAGCAGGCCACTGTCGAGGGAGAAGTGGTACAGGCTCGCGTTGACGATCGTGTCCGCCGCCTCGAGCGAGACGGTGTCGGCCTCCTCGGTGGCCTCCCACCCGGCCCTGGGGTAGCAGTTGGGCGGGAAGTGGCCCGCCATGTCTTTGGCGATCTTGCAGTGCACGATGACGAGGGAGAACTGCTCGCCCGTGACGGGGTCCTTGAACCTTCGCTGCAGGATCCTGTTGGGCTGCAGGAGCTCCACGGCGCCGGGGGTCACCTCGGCGTCGACCCCGATGAACCGGCCGATCCGGTAGGGCATCGCGTCGATCCTCTCGGCGACGCGGGCCATGTACGCGGTCGTGTCGGCGGAGGGCGCTTCGGTCCAGAGCCGCGCGACGGCCAACGCCAGGAGGATCCCGGCGCTGATCAACGGCGCGTACGTGCGGAGTCGTGGTCGAGAGGTCATGCCCGTTCCCTCCTCGCGACCGGGTAGGGATCGATCGGGATCTCCATCCAGCGCATCAGCGACAGCATCCCCCACAACAGCACCAACGCGAGCCCGAGCACCGCCCAGCCCGACAGGTCGTGAAAGAGGTCCGCGGTCGGCTTCTGCATGTAGCCGTAGAAGAGCACCGTGGGTATCAGGCGCACGATGTTGACCAGGAGTGCGACCAAAGGGCTCGCCAGGAGGAGCAGCAGCCGCACAGGGTGACGCATCGGGACCGAGAAGACGAAAGCAAACGAGATGATCGCCAACGCCGATACCATCCGCATCCCGTTGCAGGCCTCGGCGACCGCGACCTGCTCGCCGTTGATCGTCAGGATGTTCCCGAGCCGTTCCACACCGAAGCCGAAGAGGTTCAGGACAAACTCCGAGACCATCGCCGAGATCTCCTGGAGCGGCACCGCGATCTCCTGCCTCACGCGGCCGGGCACCGGGAGCAGGAACAGCAGCGAAACCACCGCGGGCAGGAACACCATGACAACAGCCGGGCCCACCACCGCGGTCACGCCGCCCAGCAGCACAAGGATCGCCCCGAGGTGTCTGGCCACTTCCACGGCCGTCATGACGCCGACCCGCTCCATCGCCACGCCGATCGCGATCAGCAGCAGGCCCCAGTAGCTCCGCGCGGGTGGGCAGCTCCGGAGACGGCCACGCCGGATCCAGACCATCCAGACCGCGACCGGGACCGCCATCAGGATGTGCGAGTCCTCCTCGGAGCCCAGGCCGGTCCGGAAGACCTCGACCCAGATGCTCCACATCGCCGCGACGCCCAGAACGACCAGGGCAGCCAACCACGCCGCGTCCACGCCGGTCCATCGAGCCCGGTTGATCATGACGCACCTCCCCTGCGGCCCTGCCCTTGCTCGGCCGGCACGCCTCATCGTCCGAGACCACGCCCCGGGGGCCGACGACCTTGTCGATGACGGTCAGGCCGGCGGGCAGGACACAACCCTCACACACGAGGGACCGGACGACGGTGGCGCCGCGCTCGACGCGGCCGCCAGGCATGACGACGGAGTTGACCACGACGGAGTCCGGGCTGACCTCCGCGGCGTCACAGATGAGCGAGCCGCTCGCGCCGCGGGCCGCGACGATTTGCGGGGCCGCCAGAGTCCCCGAAGCCGTGCATCCGGGCGCGATCACGTCGATGTATTCCCTGAGCCGGCGAGCCGGTCGGCAGGTGCCGTGCGCAAACCGATGGACGAACAGATCGGCGCCCCGCTCGACCAGCCGATCGAGATACTGCTCTTTGAGGTCCATAAAGCCCTTCTCGGGGATCGCGTCGAGCATCGACCGCTCCAGCATGTAGACCCCCGCCGGGCCGCCATCGGGCAGCACGCCGATCGTCACGTCGGCGGACCGGGCCCGGTGGAACGCCACCAGCGACGCCAGGTCGAGGCAGCACACCCTGCCGGCCTCGATCGCCAGCACCGGGCCGCGGCTGTCCCGCGGGGTGGAGTGTGCGACCGCGTCGCGCAGCGCCCCGGCGGGCCCCCGATAGTCCGTCTCATCCAGGATGGTGTGCCACGAGCCAAGGGTGTTCTGGGGCAGCGGGGTCGAACCGCCGCACAGGCAGAGCGTCTGTTCGGTCCGGACCGACTGGCCCATCGCACGGAGCGACGCGTTCCAGCGATCCGACAGCCGCTGTCCGGGCGCGACGAACAGGTCCAGCAGCGAACAGCTCGCGGCCTCGGCGAGTGGTGGGGGGCTGAAGCCCCCGGCCATCAGCGCCACCGTGAGCGGACGCTCGGCGCTATCGGTATCCCCGCTCAAGCGCAGCGGTAGCGACCGGTCACCCCGGCCGGGCCCGTGGTCCGGATTGGTCGCTTCCAAGGCCACTCCTGTGTGCTCCCCGTCGGCTCGATCCGCCTCTGCACGCGGGTTCGCACCCTAGAACCCATCATCAGCCGACCCGCTCATCCGATCGCAGCACCCCGCAGAGGGCACCTCCGGTCGGTGTTCCGGGCCCCTCCCGGTCCTTACGGATCCGCCTGTATCATCGGTTCAAGCCCGCGTTCGGTTAAGGCGAGAACGGCAAGACGGCCCTTGGCTTCCCACGTCTCCGCTCGAACCCGCTCCCGACCCGGTCCGGCGTCGGGGCGCGATTCGAGCACCCGCGCGATCGCGTCAGCGAACCCGTCCGCTGTGTCGGCGACCTCCACGAGTCCGTCAAACCGCTCCAACTCTGGGAAGGGTGTGCTCACGATCGGGCGGCCCACCGCCAAATACTCCTTGAGTTTCACCGGATTGCAGGCCTGAATCCACTCATTGCGGTTCCAGGGCATGATTAAGACATCACAGGCCGCCATATACCCGGGGACGTCCTCATACTGCCGCCGCCCGAGCAGGTGAACATTGGATAATTGTACCCAATCATCTGGTAGAGAACACCCGCCGACGAGCACGAACTGGGCGTCGGGCAACCTCTCGGCCACCTCGACGAAGAGCGTCGGATCGAATGTGTGGGCATCGATGCCGCCGACGAAGCCAACTCGTGGTCTGGCAATGGGTTGCACGTCGGCGGGCTCGGACGCCGGGTCCTGCCCGGCGGCTGCGAAGGCCTCGTAGTCGCACCCGTGGTCGATGAACGCTGCGCTGCGGCATTCGGACTCTTCCTCACCCATCAGCCACGACGAGCAGAAGAGGGTCAGGTCGGCCCGGTCCTTGAGGAACACGTCGAAGCCCTTGATGCGTGTCGGGTTTACCCCGTGGAAAGCCTCGAATCGGTCGGTCCGCTGGTAGACCACGCCGACTGCGCCGAGTCGATCTACGACCTCGGCTCCCGGCGGGCAGGCCACCCAGACCAGCGGCCGCCGCATCCCGGCGCGCCTCGCGAAGAACCGGACCTGTCTGGCCAGCGCCCACCGGTTGAGCCCCGCCCCCATGCCCGCCGGCGCGACCAAGGGGCTCGCGACCCAGAATCCGTCGCGGACCTTGACCAGTCCGCGCTTCAGGCTCTTGAGCTTCCGCAGCACGCGCTTGGCGAACATCGAGCCCTCGCCGACGCTGGGCACGCGCATGCCGATCGAGTTGACATAGAGCACCGGCACGCGCTTGGACAGCTCGCGCATCATCTGCATGTCGTAGTGGCCGCGGTTGTGGTACCACCAGTCCTCGCCGCCGAAGCAGATGATGCCGTCGAACTGTGTTGTGGTCTCAGCCATCGCCGCCTTCAGACCGTCTCAGGCCTTCACGAGCCTCTCGCCCATCTCCGCGGCAAACGCCCGGAACGCGTTGCGAGTATCGACCACGAGACGGGCGTGTCTGGCGAGAAGTCCGTAATCAAACGCCGCATGGTCGGTCACCAGCACGCACGCGTCGTATGAGGCGATCCGCTCGGCAGTCAGGTCCACGCTCGCCATTCCCAGGTCGTACCGGCGCATCGCGTGCGTGCGGGGGACGTGCGGGTCCGAGAACTCCACGCTCACACCGCGTCCACGCAGCAGCGTGATGATCTCGAGCGCCGGGCTCTCGCGGACGTCGTCTATATCCGGCTTGTAGGCCAGGCCCAGCACCAGAACCCGAGAGCCTCCGAGGCGGGTGTCCCGCGCCGCGAGCGCCGACTCAAGCCGGTCCACCACGTGGCCCGGCATTGCGTGGTTTATCTCGCCGGCCAGACCGATGAGCCGTGCCGGCGCACCCATCTGGGCAGCTCTCCACGCCATATAGAACGGATCGATCGGGATGCAGTGCCCTCCGAGGCCCGGTCCGGGATAGAAGGGCATGAATCCGAACGGCTTGGTGCTCGCAGCCTCGATCACCTCCCAGACATCGATGCCCATGGCCTCGAGCGCGAGCTTGGTCTCGTTCACCAGCGCGATGTTCACGGCGCGGAAGGTGTTCTCCAGCAGCTTGGCCGCCTCGGCGACCTCGGCACTCGACACCGCGACTACTTCCGTGATTGCCCGTCGGTACAGCGCGGCCGCAAGTTCGGTCGAGGCGGTGTCCACCCCGCCCACCAGCTTGGGGATCGTGCTCGTAGTGTGCGAGGTCCTTCCGGGGTCCTCTCGCTCCGGGCTGAATGCGAGGAACCAGTCGGTGCCGAGGGTGAGCCCAGGTTGAGGACCGCCCTTAGCGGGCGCGACGATTGCTTCGAGGAACGCCCCCCGTGTGGTGCCCGGGTAGGTTGTTGATTCCAGCACCACCAACTGTCCTGCGCGAAGCGTCGTACCGATCTGTGCACCCGCGCGCTCCACGTAGCTCAGGTCGGGTTCTCTTGTCGCGTTGAGCGGTGTCGGCAGGCAGACCAGCACCGCATCAGGCTCGCCGAGAGTAGCGAAGTCGGCCGTCGCGTCGAACCGGTCGCTCGACGCGAGCACCCGGGTCATCTCATTGCCGAGGTGCCGGAGGTAGTTCTCCCCCCGCGAGAGAGAATCGATCTTGGCCGGGTCCACATCAAATCCGCGCACCCGGTACCCCGCGGCATGCATCGCCGCCGCGAGCGGCAGCCCGACATAGCCCAGCCCGATCACGCCGATCAGCACGTCGCCGGAATCAATCTTTGCTCGCAGCGAGTCAGACAGTGGGGAGCCCTTCGTGAGCATGCCAACGACGGTGTGGACACCCCCGCGCCGGGAGTCCCCCAAGTCTACTGGCCCCGGTCGATGAACTCTCGGATCGTCTGGATCAGATTCGGGTCCGCGAAGGGCGGGATCGGCTCGCCCGCCGTGAGGCCCCGGAGCGAGTCGAGGATCCCCGGCAGTTCGTGCTCGTCCTTGGCGACGAAGACCCCTGGCCGGCCGGCGAACCGGGCCGCGGTCGAGAGCTGGTGGTCGTTGCGTTGCTCGCCCAGATCCGCCCGCCGCGGCATGATCACGATCGGTTTGCCGTAGGTCAACGCGGTGATGATCGACCCCATCCCCGCGTGGGCGACGATCGCGTCGGCCCGGTCGGCCAACTCGGCGAACTCGCCCGGCTCGACGAAGGCCCGGTGGTCGATGTGCTGCGGGACCAGATCGCTCGGGCCGATCTGCCCGACCACCTCGGGCCGGGGCTCGGTCCTGCCCGCCCACTCGTCGATCACGCGAACCATCCGGTCAAACGCGAGCTGCGTGCCCACGGTCACAAAGATCACAGCACGCTCCCCACGTATCTCGGCCCCTGGGCCTCATCGGTGCCGGCCAGATCGGGCCACTGCGTCAGCCAGAGATCGGCGTACTTCTCCACCATCCGCCCGGTGAGCGACAGCTCCTCGGCGTTGGCGATCGAGTCTACCCAGATCGTTCTCGCCCCCATCAGCTTGCCGAACCGCAGCGCGAAGTACCCGGCCGCGGCTCCCGTCGAGACGATCACGTCGGGACGCAGCTTTATCAGCGTCCACGCCACCCGCATGGCCATGCGTGCCACACCGATCTTGTCCCATCGGTTGGCGTCGTTAACGAGGTGGAGCTTCGCCCCGGGCTCGAGTTCACGCGCATAGTCGGCCAGCGTCGAGAGATAGTGGACCTCGCAGTGCTCCCACGCCGGACGCATTCGGCGGAGCTGCACGAAGTGTCCGCCGCCGGAGGCGACTGCTAGGATGCGTCGCTTCTTCACACTCATCGCCCGCCATCCCCCGCGCCCCGCATCGCGCTGCCAGCCGCGTGCCACTCACCCCGTCTCGCAAAGATCGTTCGCCAAGTCCGCCAGAGCTCCCTGTGGGCCGGCTGGAACCGGGCGAGCAACAGACTTCGGAGCAGCTTGCCTAGAGCCCACAGGTCCAGACAAAGCACGCCCAACCCTGCCTTCCATCGGGGCCAGTGCTTCGTCAGTAGCTGTGCCCGGCCCGAGTAGTGCCGGATGGTTTGCTCGACCACTATCCGGTCTGACGCCCCTCCGTAGTGCACGATCGTCGCCTGTGGCACCACGATGGGTCGAGCACCCTCCCGTGCGGCGCGCAAGCACAGGTCAAACTCCTCGGCGTACATGCGGAACCGGTCATCGAACCCGCCGAGCCGTTCCCAGACTGCCCTGTCAATCAGCAGGAAGCACCCCGACACGATCGGCACCTCGCGTACCGAGTCGCGTTGCCAGTTCCCCAACGACTCGGGCTCAAAGAACATCGAGCCTTTGAACACGGAGCTCAGCCCGCTCGCGCGACACACCATGCTCCAGAGGCTCGGCTTGCCCCAGGCGCTTGCCGCGTTGAGCGAACGGTCGCCGAACAACGTGCGCCCGCCATAGATCGCGTGTTCCGGGTGCGCGCGCGCAAACTCGACAAGCGTGTCGATCGCGTGATCGAGCGTGATCGTGTCCGGGTTGAGCAGCAGCACATACTCGCCGATGGCTTCCTTCGCGCCCAGATTGTTGGCGGGCCCGAAGCCAAGATTCTCTCGGACCGCTATGAGCCGCACCTCAGGGAATTCCGCTGCGATCGCCTCGGCCGAGCCGTCCGATGAGTCGTTGTCGACGACAATGATCTCCTGCGACACCCTAGTCGTCTGGCGCAGCGCCGAGCGAATAGCCTCAAGGGTCATATCCCGTGTGTTGTAGCTCACAATGATCGTCGAGACATCCATGGCTCGTTCCCGCTTGGGGCTCAGTCGTCGGGTGGTCGGATGGTCAGGCGGTGAGTCGCCGTATAAACCGCTTGGTGAACACCATCGGATCACGCCGGTCTACATCGGTAATCTGGCCCCGAGGGGCGTCGGACAGCAGGCAGGCGATCTCGCCGAAGGTCGAGCGACCCGCGTACACCAGTGCATCGCATCGCGAGAGCAGGTGCATGTCCAGCAGCGCCTCCTCGCCGTTGGCCACCGGGTCGGCGCAGCATTTGTTCTGGTGCATGGCGGCCCCCTCTGGCGGGAACCACTTCGGAGTCGTGATCACCCTGTCGAACTTCTTGAGATACTCCTCCTCGACGCCCCGGTTATCGGTCGCCAGGAACACCGCCGCGCCGGGCAAAGACGCGAGTTGTTCGCGCACCGCCGATTCCAGCTTCGACAGATCGGCGGCCAGGTCGGAGTGCCGCACGTGCACGCCAACAATCGGAACCGTGAAGTGTGCTTCGACGAACGCGTCTACTCGCCCGCGCAACGGCGCGACCAGTGGGAGCTCCTCCCCTATCGCCTTCCGCGAGATCTCGCCCACCGAGAGGCCCGCGTACCCCTCCACTCGTGCCCGCACGAGTTTCGCCATGTCCCGGAACCGGTCCATGTAGTACCAGAACACCACCGTCGGCTGGGTGTAATTCGTCCGAGACGGGTCGATCGAGTACTTCTTATGCACCGTCAGACTCGAGTGCTTGTCCGGATCGAACCGGTGCAGCATCTCGCTGACCGAGAGATCCATGTGCCCGCGCCACACCGGCGGGAACGTGTCATCCCGATCGGCGGGCGCGTCGCGAAGAACGCCCGGCGCAGCAAAGAACGAGTGGAACGAGTTCTCTCTGTTCCGGGAATACGCCTCGTCCCGCCAGTCAACGTACACACTCCGCCCCGCGGCCTTTGCCCAGAGGATGCCACTGGCGGCGCAAAGCATGCGGTTGCCCATGCCGCCCTTGGTCTTCACAACACAGGTACGGCTGTCTGATGCGCTTGCCTCCACTCCAGTATTCACAGAGTGCCCTCCGAGAGGTACAGTGGTTTGGGCGCTCCAGGCTCGCGTGCGTCGTTGGCTGAACCGAATGGCGCGGGCAATCGCGGCGTGGGCCTCGCCAGTTTAAGGCCAGACACAGACACACCCATCCCCAGCAGAAACCCGAAGAGCACGAATGTAGAGCCCCAAAGGTGCACAGTCATCGCTGCGATCGACAGACCAATACATGTTACCAACCAGCCCATGACCAATGGCCTAAGCGATTCGTGAGGTACACGGATCATTCGAATCACCGTCCACAGTGTGAGAGCCGCCAGCGTCAGCACTCCGGGAAGCCCGTACCGCAGCGCAGTGAGCAGCCAGAACGCGTCCACACTCGTGTTGTGCCACCACTCGGGTGCCGTGGTCCACACGTTGAAGCCGATGCCAAAGAGCGGCGTCAGCTTAACCTGTGCAATGCCGATGTCCCAGATCAGCTTCCGGTCGTACCCGGTCTGGGCGTTAAACGTCAGATAATGCACGAAGACCGTGAGCGGGTCACGGTTCGAAAGCGCATCGACCGCGATGTAGGCCGCGATCGCTCCCGCCATCAACACCCACCACCGCCCCTTGATCCCCCGCGTGACCACGTCCCATCCGAGAATGCCGAGCTGAACCGTACAGGCCATGAGCGGCCCGGTCGAGAGCGATGTGAACGCCGCCCCGACGATGGCAACACACCGCCAGATCCGACCAAAACTCAGCATGTGCCGAGCCCTCGTCATGTACCAGGTCATGCCCAACGCGCTGGCCGCGAATACACCCCACAGAATCGGGTGATCGAACGAGGCAAATGCTCGGGTCAGACCGAACCGCGGCGTCACGCCGGCGAGGTTCCGTGAGCCGAAGACACTGCCAAATGTCTCGCGGATCAGGTGCTTGCCGGTCAGCATCTCGGGTATGGCTGCCATCGCGAGTACGAAGATGAACAACAGCAGCCGCTTCGCAAAAAACACCGCGTGCGCCGGGCTCGCGATGAGCGCCCGCCCGAGCAGATAGCTCCCAAGAAACTCGATGGTGTAGATCCCACCAGCCTCGACCGACATCGAGTTCACACCGTGCACCTTGCAGACCGACAGCCAAGCCCACAGCACATGCAAAAGCGCCAGCCCGTCGAGCAGCCGCAGCCCGAGCCGACGGTCGCCGATCACCCGCAGCGCCGCCGGCACCATCGCCACCATCAGCAGCACACGCTGCGGGCTCAAGACCAGGGCGCCGAGGCTGAACTGCGCTTCAGGAGGAATCGCGATCGCCAGCAAAAATCCGGTAATCATCCACCGGTCCATAGCGGGCACCGCCATCACCGCGGCCCGCCGTGCCGACGTCGCCCGCGGCCCAACCGTCGTCCCGTCCCGCCCGGTCTGGATCGACGCGACTGTCATCGCTTACAGCTCGCCTCCCGGCTTGACCCCGCGCAGGATGACCTGGTAGGCGAGAAACTCCTTGAAGAGGCCGAGGGTCAACATCGACAACGCTTCGCCTCGCCGCCGCCACAACCGATAGTCCACCGCGTCGGTCCGCAGCCCCACCTCGCCGAACCACTCCTCGACCATCTTCCGCGTCGTCAGCCGCAGGTGGGTCCGATCGAAGATCCCCGAATCGACATACCGCACGTGCCCGCGGAGAAAGAGCGCGGAGAGCACGGACAGGTGGCGGAAATTCGGCACGCTGATGATCACGCACCCACCCGGATTCAGCTTCGAGACGTGCTCACGGAGGACCGCGACCGGGTCGGCGATGTGTTCGAGCACATCGGCGTACAGCAGGCAATCGAACTGCCGGTCAGCCAGTCGGGCACCGATCTCGTTCACATCACCCGTCAGCATCTCCAGACCCTGCTCGGAAGCCGCGGCCGCCGCGTCGCGGTCCATCTCGATCCCCGTCACTCGGCAGCCTCGCCGGACAAGCTCGGCCTCGGTACGCCCGCTCCCACATCCCACCGAGAGTACCGAAACAGCCGATTCGGGCACCAGAGCGAGGACATCCGTGCGCAAGTGGACGAAGTACCGCTGGCGACCCTCGCTCGGCGCGGGATCGATCCGGCTCGGCGTCGGCCCCTCGGACGAAGAGGCCGTCGGCTGTTCTCGAGTCAGCTGCATATCAGAGCTCCGCGTTGGCAGGGGATATCGGCTGCCGGCGTAAGTGGTGTTTGGTGAAGTCGAGAGCCAAGTGCCGAGTTGCTGGGTTGGCGATCGTCCAAGCTACAACCGCAAATCCGCCAGCCGATAAGCCAATCAGAGTGCGAACGAATGGCCCCGTGGGCAACGGCGCGATCTGCGTGAGCGCCAAAGCGCCGAAGAACCCGAGCCCGACAACGGCGGACGGGCCGAGGTGGGTCACCGCCGGAATGGACAATCGGCGTGCGTTGATTATGGCCATGAGTATCAGGGCACCCACCTCGCCTAGTGCGCCACAAACCATGACGGCGCTCGGTTCAGCACCCCTTGCCGCGAGAGTCCAGCCCGCGCCAACACCGATGACGCGAACAAAGTTGCCAGCCATGGGCGAGACTGTGTAGCCATCGGCCACCGCGATCACCGCCGGAGGATTACGGAGGATGCGGAAGGCGTAGCCCAACCCAAGCCAAGCGGCAAATCCCGCGGGAAGTACGTAATCGCTACCGAAGACCGCCGCAATAAGCTCCCGGCCCGACAGTCCGAACAGAATGGCCAACCCTAATGCGGGTGCGGCCATGGCCCTGACCCCTATGGCGTACTGCCGGGCCCTGGCCTCTGGGCTGTTGCGGAGCGACGCCAACTGCGGTACACCCAGCGAGAATCCGACCCGCCCAATAACGGCAGCAGGAGTCCAAGCGAGCAGGAACGCTGCCGAGTACGCCCCGAGAAGAGCCTTGGAGTAGTGATTCGCGATGACGATCCGCTCGCCATGAAGCACCGCGAACATCAGCAGGCCATCGCCCAGAAGCGGCAGTCCGAACGTCAGCAGCTGTCGCACCTTCTGCGCGTCAAAGCCGAGCCGGTATGGCTTCCTGGCAACGACATGTGACAGCACCACCGTCAAGACAACATTGGCCATGAGCAGCCACAGCAGCGCGCGAAAATCAGGGATCCACACCGCAACCGGATAAGCGATCAGCAGCAGGAACACCTGCGGTACCGCTTGGGTTGCGACCATCGCCTTGAAGCGGAGGTCTCGCTGCGCGAGCCAGATCTGGTTGTGTGTAAACCCGCGGATCGGCGGCACAAGCGCCACGATGCGGAACGCCCAGGTGGCCTCGGGCATCTTCATGAGCTGGGCGAGTGGCTCAGCCAGCAGCAGCAGCAGTACTCCCGCGATGATTCCGCGACAAACCGAGATGCCGTGCGCCACGCGAAGCCAAGCGTCGCCGTCCTCGCCACTCGCTCGGGTAAGGAAACGCCCCGCCCCGAGGTCGCCGAGCATCTCCACGAGCGAGATACTCATCGCCAATGCCGCGGCGATGCCGAACTGCTCCGGGGCGATGACTCGGGCGACGAGAAAGTTCCGGAGCAGTCCGCAGAACTGCACCACCACCTCGCCAACCATCAGCGTCGTGCCGCCCCTGAGGAGTTGCCCGCGGCGAGAACTCATGGTGCTGGACTTGGTTCGGCGAGTGCGGCCGCGTGAATGAACGTGAAGTTCTCCTTGGTGTAATGAGCGAGGTGGTATCCCGCCTGTTCGAGCTTGCGGATCGCCCTCAGTACCCGCGGAATCGAGGTGGGTGAATCGAACTCCACACACAACACGGGGATCGCGACGCGCGCGGCAGCGAACTGCTCGACGATCGGCCGCCACGCACCCTCAATGTCCATCTTGAGTAGGTCTACCCGGTCATGGCCCAGACGTGACTTGATGGTGGCGAGGCTGAGGCATTCGGCCTCAAAGAACTCGCCGGTCCCATTGAGATCCAGTACCGAGTGCGATGTCTTGCGCTTGTCAGCTGGGGCAAAGAACCGCATCGTGGTGTCGCAAGTCCAAAGCCCCCACGTGTGGAATCGCAGGCCCTTCGCTTCGGCATCAAGGTCCTGCATGTAGTTGATAGCACGCGGCGTCGGGTCGAAGCAGTGAACCTCGCACGCAACTCTCTCACGCAGCGCTAGATCAAACGTGGCATCACAGCCGACGCCAACGCAATAGCAGATCCAGTCCGATCGCAGCAGGTCCGTGGGGATGGTCCAGCCGCCGTACGCGGATCCAAGCGTCTCAAGTGGGAGATCGAGTCGTTCTGGTCGCTTGAACAGAGGCAACCCACGGCGTACGAGTTCTTTGTTTCCCCTTCGCCAGAACAACCACGCAACTGCCGCAGCGCGGCGGGCGAGGGCAGTCACGGGTGATCTGCGGTCACGCAGCAGCGCAGTTTCATCAACACGGTCTTGTGTGGCCATAGTCCTGCTCTCACGTGCAGCCAGCAAGTTCTAGCGGGGGAGTCTCCACGATGTGGCCCCGCGGTCGGGCGAGTCTGAGTCGGAGTAGCCCGGGATGTGTAGCGCTGAGCCGAGAATCTGGCTAGCACCTATGCCGCGATACTCAAACTCGCTCCCGCTGCTGTTGATAATCTCGATCGCCCCTACCGTGGGGTTGTCTCCAGTAGGAGCATTGTAGTTGAAGTGACAGCTTTCGATTGACACGCCAGCGGGAATCGGATCAAAGTAGCCGGCTGCCTGAATCCGTTCAACGACATTGTTGCGGAAAATGACATTCTTCGCAACAAACTTGCCCGCGCCATTCATATCATCTCGCAGCACAAATCGCTGGCCAGGGTTGGAGACGTGAAAGAACAAAACGTGTTCTTGGGTAGAGTTCAATTGGCTGAACGGCGGATCGCTTTCAACATCTTGTACTGAGATATTTACAAACGCACAGTTTGTGAACGTCGTGTTTGCGTGGTCGAGAAAAAAGTTTTGAGTACTCTTAATCGATGCAGCATTAATGTCATACACGATCAGGTTGTCGTAGACACCAAAGTATTGAAACAGATCCGAGTGGTGCGACATGACGGTGCCATCAACCGTATCTACGCTGCATCCCACGACCATCAGTGAGTTTTGAAACACATCGCCCGAAATCCGTTCGACATGGGAGTTGCGGACGAGATTGCAGTTAATAAAAGCATAGATAGAGTCTGTTGATCCGCTGTCCGTGACGAACAAGCCGCCGTAGCCGACATTGCGCACGGGGCACAGTGATGCAGGGGGCGTGTAGGTCCACCCTTGGCCATAGAACCAACGGCAGTTGTCGTACCACTGCTGATGCGGGTCCTCTTTGTACATTTGATACATGTCACTAAAATCGATGCTCACATTTGTGAATCGCAGCCTTTGCGTATTGGGGCGCACGTAGTCAGCGGTTGACCCGGCAGCAATGACCACATCATCGCGTGACAAACCGTCAGCGCCTTCGATAGTGATCCATCGCGTGTTACGAACCGGCTGGGCTGGTTGATCGACATCATATCTGCCGGCCTCCTCGATTCGGATCGTGGCTCCCTCATAGTCGTCAATGCCGCTACCACACACATTCAGCGCCTGCCTGACGGTGGCATAGGGATTGTTCTGGGAACCGTCGCCCGTGGAGTCGTTGCCACTCTTCGCGACATAGATGATCGGACCGTCGAGTGTTCCGTGGTTGTTCACAAACAGGAACAACGAGTCGAGCAACCGTGGAGTCCCGGCACCCTCGGGGTAGGCGATCGCGCGGAGCTCGACGAGGCCGTCGGAGATTGCGGTATCCGTGTCCCCGGGAATTACGGCGACATACTCGCGGATACCTGTCCGCGGGTTCTCGTGCATCTCTCGAAGCGATTGCCACGGTCCATCTTCGAGCGAGACATCGATTCGCTCTATCCCATTCATGTGGAATGCCAGCAACCCGATCTCGAAGTTGCCGGAAACCGTCTGGTACGGCACCACATCCCACCGCGCAATCGCCTTCGCGTCCCAACCCGGCATGCTGTCGTTGCCCACCGGGTCCGGGTCGTCCGTCGGGCCGTCCCACCCGTCGCCCGGCACCAGCTCGGCGAAGGCATCGTCGCTCGAGAGATACCGACCCGTCTCGTCGTCCTCGTTGTTCGGCACCCAGCCCAGGCCCGTGCGCCACTCCGACGCGTTGTCGGACGCCACGACCGGTGTCTGCGAGACCGCGCCCCCTCGCGGCACCGCCGTCGGCCGCATCACATCCACCGCCCCCGACGTCAGCTGCCTCGAGCCCGTGTACGGGTGCGAGATCCGGGCGCGCCGGTGTCGGCCCGCTGCGGGTTGGCCCGCTGGGTCACCACACGGCCGGAGCTGGGACGCGACGGCCCCTCGCTCGACGCCCGCGCCGTCGGGGCCTGCTGCAGCCTGACCGCCCGTCGGCCCCCGATCTGCGGCGTCTCCGAAGGCTCCTCGCCCGCGGCCGCCGTCCCGGGCAACTGCCGGACCGTGCCCCGCGGCCCCTCCGGGCAGCTTGGCCAGGAGAGACCGGTGCCGCGGCACGCGCATCTCAACCACCGTCCCGTCCGGCTTGGACATCCGGACAATCTCGTACGTTTTATCAGCCGACTGTGATTCGCGCGGGTGCGTGGCCCCGGTCGGGCCGGCTCCCGCGGCCATGCCCATGCCGGTCAGGCACAGCAGGCCGGCCAAAAGCCGGACATTCAACAGATTCCGCAGTCGCCAAGATGGCATGCACACGCTCCCTCAATCGCCACCCCGACTTCCATGAACGGATATCGACAGGTGCGGATTCGTATCTTGCTGGATTCCCCAACTTCGCGCGCTCTCCCGCGAAGTCACTCCCTGCCGTCATCCCAATCGCCTCACGTCGTACGACTCGGAGAGGCTCCCGAGTTCCGCAGGCGGTGGTGTCGGCCGATGTGGTCCCATAAATGTACTCGCGGTCGGCAACTCTTGCGCAATCGGTCCCACCGGATCCGGCAAATCGATCGTTTCCCGTTCCACCCCTGCGGCCCCAGCTTCGTGCCGAAGAAACCCACGGCCCCGCCTCGCGTGGCCGGGGAGCACGACGTGTCCAGCCGTACACCGAACAACTCACGCAGCCGACGCGGCCGGACCGGATCGCCGCTCAGCCCGCGCCAACCGTGCATGGAAGCCCTCGAGGCGAGGACGCTCCTCTCCAGCGCCTTCAGTGCCGACGAGGTCTATCTCGCTGAGCTCATCAACCGCGCCCGCATCAACCCCGTCGCCGAGGCCGCCCGCATCGGGATCGACTTCACCGACGGGCTGACCCAGGAGGAGATCGACCTGCTGGGGCCGGTCGAGCCGCTGGCCCTCGACCTCTCGCTCGCCGCGGCGGCCCGGGCCCACAGCCTGGACATGATCCAGCGGGAGTTCTTCGACCACGTCAACCCCGACGGCCTCAACCCAACGCAGCGCGCGCCTCGGGATACGCGGGCGTCGCCGGCGAGGCGATCGGCTCTGCGCACAACTCCCTCGACGCCCTCTACGCGGCGTGGATGGACACGCCCGAGAACCGCGTCAACATCCTCAGCCTCTTCAGCTCCTTTACAGAGAGCTTCCACTACGACCAACTCGGGCTCGGGTTTGCGACCGATCAGGTCGGTGCGGAAGACCACTTCACCGCGATGTTTGGCGACCCCGGCGCGGGCTCGACCGCACGCCTCCTCGGTGTGGTCTACACCGACAGCGATGGGAACGACTTCTATTCCATCGGCGAGGGGCTCACCGGCGTGCGTATCGATGTGGCGACCGCCGGCGCACCCGACGTCGTCGTCGCGACCTACACCACCGACGACGCCGGCAACTACCAGATCGAGCTCGGCGACGGCTCGTGGATGGTCACCTTCACCGACCTTGCCACCGAGTGGTTTGTGTCCAAAGCCGTCACCACCGACAGCGAGAACGTCAAGCTCGACACCACACGCGATGAGCTGCAGGAGCCCGCCGACGATGACGGTGGCGATTCCGGTGGCGGCGATTCCGGTGGTGGGGACTCCGGCGGCGGGGGTGACTCCGGCGATGGCGGGTCGGACGGCGGTGGGGGCGACGGCGGGTCTGACGGCGGTGGCTCCGACGGGGGCGACGGCGGCGACGGCGGCGATTCCGGCTCCGACGACCACGCCGATGACGGCGACTACCCCAACGCCACGCTCATCGCCCTCAGCGACGAACACCGGGGTTCAGATGCCGGTCTCGTGGATTCGCCGACCGACACCGACCTCTTCTACTTCACCGCCGATATCGCCGGCGAGCTCGCCGTCACACTCAGCGCTCCGGACGCCGGCATCCGCGGCAAGCTCACACTCCAGAGCGACTCGGGGCTCCCGCTCACGTTCGACTCGGCCGGCGAGATTGGTGGCTCGGTCACACTCGTCTGGAACGCCGCGGCCGTCGAGCAGTACTTCATCGTCGTCGCCGACGCCGACCAGAACGGCGACGGCGAGTACACGCTCTCCATCACCATCACCCCGCCCGACGAGGACAACTCCGAGGGCGGCGGCGGGGACGGCGGCGAGAACGGGGACGGCGGAGACAGCGGCGGCGGCGACGACAACGACAACGGCGACGGCGACGGCGGCGGGGACAGCGGTGATGGCGGGTCCGGCGATGGCGACAACGCCCCCGACGGCGAGAACCCGCCCGTCGACGCGACCAGCGACAGCTCCGGTGCCTTCACGGTTGTCCGCACCGACAGCAACGGCCGGCCCATCCTGTTTCTGCAGCAGACCGACGGCTCGTGGCGACGCGTTGACCTGGTCGGCGAGGCCGGCGGGCCGACACCCGAGGGCCGGTTCTCCACCTTCCTCGACCCTTTAACCGGCCGCTCGTCGATCGTCAGCGCCACCGATTCCGGTCTGGCCGTCTACGAGCAGGACGAGAGCGGCGACTGGTCGGTCCGCAATCTCTCTGCCGAGCTCGGCGCCGCGCCCATCGCCTCCAAGCCCGTCACCTTCACGACGCGCACCGGGCTGGTCTACACCGCCGGTCTCGACGCCGACGGCAATCTGGTCACCTACCAGCACACCGGCGGCAACGACAGCCAGGGCCGTCCAGCCTGGGGGTTTGAAGACCTCTCCACCGATCACCTGGCCCCCCAGGGGCAGCAACTCCCCGCCCTCGACGGCTCCACGCTCATCTCCTACGTCACCGGGTGGAACGGCCTGACCATCGCCGGCCTCGACGCCGCGGGCAACGTCTTCGCAGCCTGGTGGGCTCCCGGCCTCGACCTCTGGCGCAGCTCAAACCTCAGTGCCGTCACCGGCGCGCCCAAGTACCAGGGCACGATCTCGGCCTACCTCACCCCGTGGAATGGCATCAACATCGCGGGCACCGATGTCAACGGCGATCTCTCCGTCGTCTGGTGGGTGCCCAGCTTCGGCGGGCAGTGGAGACTCACCAAGCTCAATCAGGTCCTCGACGGACCCAACCTGCTCGAGGGCACCATCGCCAGTTGGGTGACCCCCTGGGGCGGTCTGAATGTCTCCGGCCTCACCGAGTCGGGCAACGTCGTGGTCTATTGGTGGACGCCCACCTCCGGCGGCTGGAACATCACCACCCTCAGCGACTACATCCCCGATGTCGATCCGCCCGCGGCGGGGGTCATCGGCCACACCTCCAGCCGCGGCGTGATCTCCATCATGGGCCTCAGCGAATCCGGCGACCTCGTCCGATATTGGTGGCAGGCTGGCGAGCCCTGGCAGGGCGAGATGCTCTGAACCCATCTTTGTACGCAATATGGTTGGAAGGTCCTCGCTGCAACCGGTCTGACGCCGAACGCTCGACGCTCCGATATCTGTTCGGATAGCGATTGGGAAATGGGGGCTGTCGGTATTTTTTCTGGCAATTCGCTTGCAACTCTTGCGGCCGCGATCCGGCCATGCTACATTTTGATCGCTAGGGATGGAGAAACCCGGGTATGTGCCTGAGCAGAGCGACCGAGTACGGCCGCTTTCGCCTCGGGGCTACCGAGATACCGAGGAGAGAGATTCATGAACCGTTTCGCATTTGCAAGCTGCCTTTTCGCCGCCGCCGGACTCGCGTCCGCGCAGGGCGTCATGACGATCACCTGGTCGGCGAGCGACACCGGCAACGGTGACGGCATCGTGGAGCCGGGTGAGTCGGCCGTCATGACCATGTGGGCCGAGATGAGCCCCGGACAGACCGGCTTCGCCGGCTCGATCTACGACCTGAACGGCGATGCGCTCTGGCAGGCCGGTACCGTCGAGTCCTACGAGAACCTGCTCGGCGAGCTGACCGACGACGGCACGCTCAACGGCGACAACTCGATCACCAACATCGAGTCGTTCCAGCTCCCGCCGGCGTTCAACGGCAACTTCGTCGCCGACAACCCGATCGCCCTCTACCGCGTCACCTGGACCCCCGCGTCCTACGACGGTGCGTTCGTGTCGATCGACTCGACCCACATCAACTTTGACGTCTACACCGACACGTTCGGCACGTCCGAGTCGTACACCGGCGAGGTCTTCGGCGGCCTGATCAAGGTCGTGCCCGCTCCCTCGTCGCTCGCCCTCCTGGGCCTGGGCGGCCTGATGGCACGCCGTCGCCGCTAATACCCACGATCGACTCGGTGGCCGGCAGCCCGGCCACCCATATCTTTCTCGCTCACAGATCGCCGCGAGCCCGCGGCGATCTGTGTGTTTTTCTGCGCCCCCGCTGAGTCCGGCAGCCGCAGTGATTCGGCGCTGTTCTGACGCAGAGCCCACGCAGCCACCCTGCGGGACAGCGTTGCCCCGTGGAGGACGCGAAGAGGACTCGCTTGGTCCCGGACTCGCCGCGGCCGCACGGCGGCGACAACCCATCCCCCTCAGCAAACACCCCCGGCAGGGCTCGAACCTGCGACCTCCGCTTTAGGAAAGCGATGCTCTATCCAACTGAGCTACGGGGGCTTCGTGCAAAAACACCGTAATTTGCAGCCGATTTGACTTTCGGCATCTCCCGGCCTCATGTCCGACGACACCTTTTTCGACACCTGCTCGGGTGTCGTCCGCTATGCTGGCGGGTGTCGCAAGGAGGCGGCGATGCCACAGGATACCACCACCAAGAAGGCCCCGGCCAAGCGGGGTTCCCCGGCTCGGGCCACGGACGACCGGCCCTCCAAGCCCTACCCGACGTTCCCCTTGTTCCCCCACAGGAACGGCCAGTGGGCCAAGAAGATCCGGGGGCGGTTCGTCTTCTTCGGCATCTGGGCCGACCCGATGGGGGCCCGGGACCGCTACCTCGCCCAGAAGGACGAGCTCCACGCGGGGCTGGTGCCCCGGAGGCGGGCCGCGGCGTCGATCGGGGCCCCGGCCTCGACCCCGGGCACAGCCGCCGCAACAGCCGCCGACATGCCGACGCTGCGGGACCTCGCCAACCACTTCCTGACGGCCAAGAAGCGGCAGCGCGAGTCGGGAGAGCTGTCGCTCCGGTCGTTCGACGATCTCTACCGCACCTGCTCGATGGTGCTCGAGCACCTCGGGCGGCACCGACGCCTCGACGACATCACGACCGAGGACTTCGGCGGCCTCCGCGCCTATCTGGCCGAGGGCCGCGGGCCGGTGACGCTCGCGATCCACATGCAGCGGACCCGGTCGATGTTCAGGTACGGATTCGAGTCCGGGCTGCTGGACCGGCCGATGCGGTTCGGCACGGAGTTCAAGAAGCCGGCCAAGCGGGCCATGCGGCAGTCGAAGCAGGAGCGCGGGCCGCGGATGTACGAGCCCCACGAGATCGCCCTGCTGCTCGGGGCGGCGGGGGTGCAGCTCCGGGCGATGATCCTGCTGGGGCTGAACTGCGGGATGGGCAACACCGATGTCGCTTCGCTGCCCCAGGACGCTCTCGACCTTGATAAGGGGCTGGTGGAGTTCCCCCGACCCAAGACGGCAATCCCGCGTCGGGCCACGCTCTGGCCCGAGACGGTGGAGGCGCTGCGGGCGGTGGGGGAGATGAGGCCCCGGGAGAAGATCGCCAACGAGGAGAAGCTGGTCTTCATCACCAAGTACGGCCACCGGTGGCTGCGGGTGAAGAAGCCGGGCCCGCGGGCCAAGAAGGGCACGCAGGCCGTGACGGTCGATGCGGTCGCCCTCGAGTTCGGCAAGCTGCAGCGGCGGTGCGGGATCGAGAGCGCGGGTAGGGGCTTCTACGCACTGCGGCACACGTTCCGGACGGTCGCCGACGAGGTCAACGACCGGCCGGCGATCGATCTGATCATGGGCCATCAAGACGGCGGCGACATCGCTTCGCACTACATTGAACGCATCGGCGACGAGCGGCTGCGGCGCGTGACGGATCACGTGCGAGTGTGGGCAGGTCGCCTATGTGGAAGTTCAGCATGATTCTGAGGTGGAAAGGTTCGTTTGATGAGTTTCTGGCACGCGCGCCGTTCGAGTCGCAGGTCGAAGACTACAGCGGAAACCCTGCATTCCTTCCGGCGGTGACGATGTCGCTCGAAGCGATTCTCGGTGAGCTCTGGGTTGCCTCGCGGGAGTACCAGCTGCACCACACCCTTTTGGTAAAGCGGCATGACGACGCCCGGATGGATCGAGACGGTCCGGAGCGTCCCGACGATCCTCGCCTCCGGCCGGTCGCCTTCTCGACTTGGGGTGCCCCGTTCGCAGGCCGACTACCAGACGGCACACTTGAGCTGTTGGGCGGTTTCGAGTTGTTGCGCGGCCGTTCAGACGGGTACGAGAGATTCGCCAGTCTCGTGCTTCAAGTCATGAGGGCGCTCCTCGATGGGGCGCGTGGAATTCCAGATTTCGATCTTGTCGCGATGTGGATGCTCGATCTGTACGCGTCTGCGCGCAATGGCCTCCCGGGTTTATCTGCCGAGGCACGGGTTCGACACGGGAAGAGAGGATGGAGACGCCTGAGGCGCGAGGAACTCATCCAGCCTTCCACGTCAACGGAAGCGGCCCGCTTGCCAGCAGATGCACAGTTCTCGCCGTCGTGGTACGCGCAAATGGAGCCAGAGTGCTTCGCTGCATCGGCGTTGAAGGTCAAGGCAATACTGCTCGGGCTGGGCCGGGCGGCTCAGAAGTGTCAGGCTCACGAGGATTGGCGGCCGACGGCGTGGCTTCATGCGATCATCCCCAGCCTGAACACTGAGACGTTGCGAAAGGCCAGGGAACGCGGTGCTGAGTCAGATGTGAGCCAACTGCGATATCAGCAGCGTGGCCGGCTGTACTTCTACGAGGTCCGCAGCGTGTGCCTCAAGTGGCCCGAGTACGCAGAAAGGATACTCGCGGCACTCTCGATAGAGTCAGCCGTCGCGTGAGTTAATCGCCGCGAGCGGACATTGAGCGGACATCGACCGGACAGGGCGGACACTCTGATCGCCCCCCTTGCCTTGTAGAGGCATCAGGGGGATTGTCCGGATGTGAGCGGCACGCAGTCAAGCCCGAGCAAGTCCACTGACGCGGGGAGTGAATCCCGTGCAGCGCGCCGCTGGTTGACGCCGCCGGAGATTGCTCGAGAGCGTGGACTACGCACTGCAAAAATCCTCGACTGGATCCGCTCCGGCGAACTGCTCGCGGTGAACCTCGCCACGAGCCCACATGGATTGCCGCGATGGAAGATCAGCGCTGAGGCGCTTGCCGCGTTCGATGCCGCAAGATCGAATCGCGCGTCGGGTTCGCTGGTGCGCACGAAGGCCGCTGCAGATCGTCGAACACGTCGCGCTCACAGCGCTGGGGTGGAGGAATTCTTCCCATGACGACTCCGCGTCGGCCGCCAACCAACCGTCGATCGAGTCTGCCCCGCTACAGCAGGAGGAACTCCGTATGGCCCGATTCAGGCATCAGCGTCTGCTCCGCGCGGCACAGTTTGCGCGCGAGCACGGATGGCTTCCGGCGAGGAGCGCTCGTTTGAGGACTCAGGGGCAAGCGAAACGAGGATCGGAGTACACCCGTCGCCTGATCGCGGCGTCGGGCCTTCCGCGGGCCGAGAAGGCCGTCCTGAACGCCCTCGCGCTTCACGCGGATTGGCAGACCGGAGGAGGGATAACCGCGACAGTACTGACGATCGCGGCTGAAGCTGGATACTCAAGGAACTGGGCCGGCAAGAAGATCAAGGCCCTCGTAGAGCTCGGTGTCGTGGCGCTGATTGTGTCATCCCGGGGCGGGCGTTCAGCCGGGCAATACGGACGGACTCACGAACTCCGCATCGTTTGTGAGCGGCTCGAGGAACTTGCCGACGAGCACGACCACGAGCGACGAAGCGTGACTCCGGACGATCACGAGGAAAGTGTGGAGGCGTCAAGGGGGGGTAGAGCGTCAATCAACCGACAACCTAGTGTGAATCAACTGCACACTGCGCCGCCATCAACTGCCAACTCACGGTCGATCGACTGTAAAGTGGATGGGCACAATCAATACCTAGAACAAAAAACCCCAACACCACCACCAAGCTATCGCGGATCTCCGACCTCCCCGGGCGAGTGTGAGATTTCGGAGTCGTCCAGCGTTGAGGCGGTGGCGGCGGAGCGATTGTTGTCGGAGTTCGGAGTCGGAACGAGCAACGCAAAGGGCCTCGCTCTGGAGTACGGGCTCGCGCAGGCCAAGCTCGCGGTGTCGATGGCGAAGAGAGCGCCGGGGAACATCGAATCGCGTCCAGGGTTGGCGGTGTCCTTCCTCCGCGACGGGACGGCCGAGCGGGAGGTCCACAAGCGCGAAAGGGCCCGGCGGTCGTCGGCGGAGTCCGCAGAGCAACGCTGGCGCATCAGCCAGATGTTTCTCCTGCGGACTACTCTCGGTTCGAAGCACGGAAAGGCCCGCTGGCCGAACGGCGTCGCCGTGCTCAAGGACGTGCGCGAAATGTGGTCGACCGATGAGGCAATCGTGCTGGCGAATGTGCTCTCCCCGCAGGACTACCGCGAGATCGAACAGCGTCCGATGGACATCGCGCAGAAGCTGCGAGACGCCGCGGCTCGCCGCATCGTCGCGGCGAACACGCCCGCAGAGGGACGGCCGAGCCTTCGCGCCGCGAAGATGAGCGGAGCCTCGTCATGAACCGAGGCGCGTGCGAGAGTCTGTCTCCGAATCCGAGCCCACAGCATGACCGCGACGGGTGGGAGTGGGTGTGTGGGTGGGGGGGTCGCGGGTCCTTCCTGGCCTTAAAAAGCAGCGTGTTACCCGCCGGAGCAGCAACCTCCGATGGGAGAGTTTCTTTTTGGGTGCGTCGTGCGCTTTGCACACCCCGATCGCCACGTACCGGGAGGGTCCCATGCACGTCGAGATGAAGCCGATCGACTGGGTCAAGCCCTACGAGAACAACCCCCGCCAGAACGCCAAGGCCGTCCCCGCCGTGGTCGAGAGCCTGCGCCGATACGGGTTCCGCCAGCCGATCGTGACCGACGCCAAGGGCGTCATCGTGGTCGGGCACACGCGGTACCTCGCCGCGAAGGAGCTCGGCCTCACCGAGGTGCCGGTCCACATCGCCACCGACCTGAGCCCCGACCTCGCCCGCGAGTACCGCATCGCCGACAACAAGACCGCGGAGGGGCGCGACCTGGGACGCCAAGCTCCTGCCGATCGAGTTGTCGGCCGGCATCACTAGCGGCGCAGACTGGGGCGCGATGGGGTTCGGGGCCATCGAGCTGGGACGCCTGCTCTCGCCGTCGCTCACGGCCCGCGAGGGGGCCGAGCCCGACGACGCCCCGGACCTGCCCATCACGCCGCGGACACGGTTGGGAGACCTCTACCGCCTCGGCGAGCACGTGCTCGTCTGCGGCGACTCGGCGAAGGATGCGCCCGCGCAACTGCTCGGTGACGATCGCCCGGTGATGGTCCTGACCGATCCCCCGTACGGCGTCGAGTACGAGGGCAAGACCAAGGACGCGCTGCGCATCGAGAACGACGGGATCGATGGTCTGCGGCCGCTGCTCGAATCGACCCTCGGCAAGCTCGTCGAACGCACCGCGCCGGGCTGCGTGTGGTACGTCTGTGCCCCCGCCGGCCCGCAGTTCGCCGCCTTCGCCGCGGTGCTGGGCGAAGCTGGCGTCTGGCGGCAGACTTTGGTCTGGGTGAAGGACTCGATGGTGCTTGGCCGGTCCGATCACCACTACCGGCACGAGGCGATCCTGTACGGCTGGACGCCGGGCGGTGCGCACCACGCGCCGCCGACGAGGAGCCGCACCACGGTGCTCGAGTTCCCGCGACCCAAGCGCAGCGAGGTGCACCCCACGATGAAGCCGGTGGCCCTGTTCGCCGACCTGCTCTCGGTGAGCAGCGACGCGGGGGATCTGGTGCTCGATCCCTTCTGCGGATCCGGCACGACGATCATCGCCTGCGAGCAGCTGCAGCGCCGCTGCCGCGCGATCGAGCTGGACCCGGGGTATTGCGACGTGATCGTCGAACGCTGGGAGCGGTTCACGGGCGGGAAGGCGGAGCTGGTCCGGAAGACCACGAAGAAGGCCGCCGCGCGCGCGAAGGCCACCCGCCGGGCGGGCGGGGCGAAGCGGCAGGCGGCATCGTGATCGGTGGTTCGGGCGCGGCCTGCTCCACCGCGAGGGCGACTATCTGAGCCAAACCGATGTGGATGTGAAACGGCCGGCTGGCGGAGTAGTCCGGCTAGAGACCAGAAGGGGGAACACGATGGCTCGAACGCGCCGCACGCCGAACCCACAGCCCGAGGCCAAGGCCCCCCTCAACCCCGACCGCCTGTCCCCAGCCGAGCTGGCCGCGGTCCTCACCTCGACCGGGCTTGTCGCGGTCACCGAGGCCGACATCCTCCGGAGGATCGACCAGGGTGCCCCGGTCAACGCTGACGAGACGATGAGCCTCGTCGCGTTCACCGCGTGGATGGTCCACGCCCGCGAGAAGGCCAGGCGTGGCCGCTGACCCCAGGCGATTGAGACCCGCCGAGACGAGGCGGCTGCTCAACTCCACCCAGCTCGGGACGGTGCTCACCGAGCGGCTGCTGCGGCGGCACCGGGACGAGGCCGGGTACCGGATTGGGGACGAGCACACGATCGATCTGGTGCGGTACGCGGCGTGGCTCTACGAGGAGCTCCGCTGGCAGGCTGCGAAACCTGAGGCGGGCGACCTGCAAGGCTACGACGCGGTCCGGGAGCGGGCGGTCCAGCCGCAACAAGGCCCTGTCGCTCTCGGGCCGGAACATCGGCGAGCTGCCCGAGGTCGAGCAGCCCGTGCGGAAGCAGTCCTGCGCGAGGGACTTCCGGCGGTTCGCCGAGACCTACTTCCCCGCGACGTTCACGCTGGCGTGGTCGCCGGACCACCTCCGGGTCATCGAGAAGATCGAGCGGTGCGTGCTCGAGGGCGGTCTGTTCGCCATGGCGATGCCGAGGGGCAGCGGCAAGTCCTCGATGTGCGAGGCGGCCTGCCTGTGGGCGATCCTCTACGGGCACCGGTCGTTCGTGGTGGTGATCGGGGCCACCGAGGAGCACGCCGACAACCTGCTCGACTCCATGAAGTCCGAGCTCGAGCACAACGACCGGCTGCTGGCCGACTTCCCGGAAGTCTGCTTCCCGATCCGGGCCCTCGAAGGGATCTACCAAAGGGCCAACGGGCAGCTGTTCCGGGGAGAAGCCACCTGCATCGGCTGGGCCGCCAAGGAACTGGTCCTGCCGACGATCCCGGAGAGCGCCGCCAGCGGGGCGATCATCCGGGTGGTGGGCATCACGGGCCAGCTGCGGGGGATGAAGTTCAAGCGGCCCGATGGCGGGACCGCGCGGCCCTCGCTGGTGCTGATCGACGACCCCCAGACCGACGAGAGCGCGAGGAGCCCCTCGCAGTGCGCCAATCGGGAGCGGGTGCTGTCCGGCGCGGTGCTCGGGATCGGCGGACCCAACGTGCAGATCGCGGGGCTGATGACGCTCACCGTGGTTCGTCCGGAGGACCTGGCCGACCAGATCCTGGACCGCGAGCGGCACCCCGAGTGGCAGGGGGAGAGGACGAGCCTGGTCTACGAGTTCCCGAGCAACGAGAGCAAGTGGTCCGAGTACGCGGGGATCCTGCGCAGGGGCATGGGGGCGGGCGAGGGCATCGCCGCGGCGACCGCGTTCTACAAGAAGCACCGCAAGGTCATGGACAAGGGGGCCAGGGTCGCCTGGGAGGAGCGGTTCAAGCCCGAAGAGCTCTCGGCGCTGCAGCACGCGATGAACCTCAAGATCCTCGACGAGCATGCGTTCTGGTCGGAGTTCCAGAACAAGCCGCTGAACGAGTCGGTCGGATTGGCTGGGCCGCTGACCGCTGCCGAGATCGCGGCCAAGACCAACGGCATGGAGCGGGGGCTGGTGCCGGCGTGGTGCGAGCATCTGACGGCGTTCATCGATGTTCAGGAGAAGATGCTGTTCTACGTCGTGGCGGGGTGGTCGGCCGAGTTCGGCGGGGCGATCGTGGACTACGGCACCGAGCCGGACCAGAAGGACCCGTTGTTCACGCTGCGGAGCTCGAGGCGGACGCTTCGATCCAGGCACAAGGGCTCGAACCCCGGGCTGGAGGCGTTGCTCTATGCCGGGCTCGAGTCGCTGGTGAACCGGCTGTGCGGGTCGGAGTGGAGGCGTGACGACGGGACGAACATGCGGATGGACCGGTGCCTGATCGACGCCAACTGGGGCGCGTCGACCGACACGGTCTACCTGTTCTGCAGGCAATCGTCGCTGGGCTCGCTGATCTACCCGAGCCACGGGCGGTACGTGGGGGCGTCGAGCACGCCCTTCAACGACTACAGGCCGAAGTCCGGGGACAGGGCTGGCGTCAACTGGCGGATTCCCTCCGTGCGGGGCAAGCGGGCGGTGCGGCACGTGGTGTACGACACCAACTTCTGGAAATCGTTCGTGCAGGAGCGGCTGGCGGTGGGGATGGGGGACCCGGGCTGCCTGTCGCTGTTCGGGCGGGACGCGCGGGAGCACCAGCTGTTCGCCGAGCAGATGACAGCCGAGTACCCGGTACGGACCGAGGGGCGGGGGCGGACCGTGGATGAGTGGAAGCTCAAGAAGCCGGGGCTGGACAACCACTGGTTGGACTGCGCTGTGGGGGCCGCGGTGGCGGCGTCGGTGCAGGGGGTGAGCTTGTTTGGTGCGCCGGACCCGAGGCGGAAGGTGAGGAGGAAGGTCAAGTTGTCGGAGTTGCAGCGGGGGCGTCGTGGGTAGGGGTGAATGCGCCACAGGTCCCAGGGAACTCTCGGCCGGAAGTCGGCATACACGCTGCCAGCACCGCCGCGGGCGCTGTCCGCGAGCAAATTGGTACCAGGCAGCGCGCACAACCGATATGATCCTTTCCAGCCATGTCCACCTCCCCTGACCAAATCCGGTTGCTCGTCGATTCCTTCGCCGAGCGAGATGACGAGCGGTTCCGGACCGTTGCCCTCGACATTGCGGCGGCGGCGGCGAAGGCCGGTGACCGACAACTCGCCGAAACCGTCCGGGCGATGGTTGATCGTTCGCGCCGGTCCGTGCTGCCCTCAGTCGGCCCCCGCGCCGTCCCGATCGTCAGGCCCGAGGGCGAGCTGGCCTCGCTGCTTACCGTCTCCTATCCCAAGACGCGGTTCGTGGACATGGTCCTGACAAAGAAGTGCAGGGCCTCGTTGGACCGATTGCTTCAGGAGAACCGCGCGGCTGACACACTGCGCGCTCACGGCTTGGAGCCGCGCCGCAGGTTGCTGCTCGCGGGGCCGCCGGGGTGTGGGAAGACCATGACGGCGCGAGCTATCGCCGGCGAGACCGGGCTGCCTCTGCTGGTTGTTCAGTTCCACGCCCTCATCACCAAGTACATGGGTGAGACCGGGGCGAAGCTCCACACGATCTTCGACTCGATGAGTCGAACACGAGGTGTGTATCTGTTCGACGAGTTCGACGTCGTGGGAACCAGCAGGTCGGCCTCGAACGATGTTGGTGAGGCTCGGCGTGTTGTGAACTCGTTCCTGCAGTTGCTTGAGCACGACAGCTCCGACAGCATTGTCGTCGCGGCGACGAATCGCGTCGAGACGCTTGATGACGCCTTGTTCCGACGGTTCGACGACATCGTCCTGTTCGCGAGACCGACACCGACCGCCGTCCGACAGCTCGTGGAGAACCGGCTGGCGATGTTTGCCCCCCTGCAGTTCAAGTGGCCCGAGATCACTGCCGCCGCCCGCGGGCTCAGTCACGCCGAGGTCGTCAAGGCCTGCGAAGAAGCCGCCAAGGCCGTCGTGCTGGGCCACCTCTCGGCCATCCTGGCTTCGGACGTTGTTGAAGCGCTCCAAGCGCGTCGGCGACCTAAGAAACGCACCCCGGGCAAACCGTAGTATAGTGTCGCCGTGACACAACTCCCGCATCTTCAACTCTTCGGTGGGGTCAGCGGCGTTGCCTACGCACGCCCCAGATCCGGCTTTGGACCTTTCGAGACTCCGCCCCGCGATCGGATCCCGCACGCTCAGTCGCTCCGGTCCGGAGTTACCGAGGCGATCGAGGCGGCGGAGCAGGAGTGCATTCAGCAAGGGGTGGCTGCGGAGGTCAAGGGCATCCAACTCGTGCTGGCGAGCCATGTCGGATTCGATCTGAAACTGGAGAGCTTGGAGAATCGTCCGGCAGGGATCCAGCTCCTGCACGCCAAGACGACGGATGGTGTGCAACGAGCGGTAGTGTTCGTACCTCGAGAAGCCATCGGAGTACTCTCGGAACGCATTCAGGTTTACGAGCATGAGACGAGGGACAACGGGCGCCCGAAGAACGCCGCTCTCATCGAGAGCATCGAGCGCATACGGCTCGCGCTCGCTCGCGATCTCTGGACCGATGCGACGCCGTTCCCTACCTCGGACGCACCGCGATGGTGGGAGGTATGGGTCCCGAGGGACCAGGAGCACGCCGAGGAGGTCCACGCGAGGTTCATGGCGATCGCCGCCCCGTTGCAGCTTGCCGTGAGTCCGCGGTGGCTTGAGTTTTCCGAGCGTGTGGTCATGCTCGTCAAGGCACGAGCGTCGGATTGGTCGAGATCCAGGCTCCTCCTAGAGACGGTCGCAGAACTCCGTGCCCCGGCGGAGCTGGCGACACCCTACCTCAACCTCTCACCCATGGAACAGGCCGAGTGGATGACCGATTTGCGGGGGCGGCTGCGTGTCGCGCACCCCAACGCACCGGCGGTGTGTCTCTTGGACACCGGCGTGCATCGCGGGCACCCGCTTCTCGAGGACTCGTTGCTGGAGGCGGATTGGCAATCGGTTGTCCAGGAGTGGGGCCCGTCGGATAATGTTGGAGACGATCAGCACGGCACCCTGATGGCGGGTACGGCGTTGTTCGGTGACTTGGCCACGCACTTGAGCAGCGCGGAACACGTCGAACTCAGACACCGGATCGAGTCTGTCCGGATCCTCCCGAGGCGCGGGGCAAACGATCCTGACCTCTACGGCGCGGTCACCCAGCAAGCCGTATCGATCGCGGAGATCCGCGCCCCCGCGCGCCCTCGGGTCGTGTGTCTGGCGATCACCGCGACGGATCCGACGGGGCAGGGGGCCCCGAGCTCATGGTCGGCGGCCGTGGATCAGCTGGCGTACGGCGACGGGGAGCGGAGCCGGTTGGTGATGGTCTCGGCGGGCAACGTACGAGAATGGGGCGCTGAATATCAGTACGTCGGCAGCAACCAGTCACCAATCGGCGCGATCGAAGACCCGAGCCACGCGTCGAATGCTCTCACGGTCGGAGCGTACACCGAGCGTGCGCAACTGACACCTGAGTACAAGGGGTGGTCCGCGGTCGCTCCGGCAGGCGGGTTGTCGCCGATCAGCAGAACAAGCGCGGCCTGGGACGCCGATGAACTCTCGCCCTGGCCGCTCAAGCCCGATGTCGTGTTCGAGGGCGGGAATCTGATCGCCGATGTATCGGGTGCGATGTCCACATGCCGCGAGACCGAGATTCTCACCACGGCCGTCTCTCCGACCGGCGCTGTGCTTGATACCAACGCGGGCACGAGCGCGGCTGTCGCACAGGGGGCCCGGCTCGCCGCGGAGATCATGGCTAAGTACCCGTCGCTCAGGCCAGAGACGGTCCGTGCGCTCATCGTCCATTCCGCGGAGTGGACAGAGGAGATGGCGGCACAGGTACCGGCGAATTCCAGCAAGGAGGCGATCCGCAAGCGGATCCGCACGTTCGGGTTCGGCGTCCCAAACAGGGACAGGGCCATCGCGAGCATGTCGAATGCCGTGACCCTCGTTGCGGAATCTGCCATCCAGCCCTACGCGCGCCGCAGCGGCGTGGCACGAACCAACCAGATGGGGCTGCATCAACTGCCCTGGCCAACCGCAGCGCTCTATGAACTCGGGTCGACCCCGGTGCGAATGCGGGTCACGTTGTCCTACTTCATCGAGCCGAACCCGGGACGCCGTGGCAGGATTCCCAGAACGCGGTATGGCTCGCACGGCCTCCGGTTCGATGTGCGGCGACCCGGCGAGGATCTTGAGGAGTTCAAGCGACGACTCTCCACCGCAGAACGAGACGACCCCGATGCGGATATCGATGCGACCGGGGAGAGCCGCGACTGGGTGATCGGTCGCAACGGCCGCGCTCGTGGTTCGCTGCAGGGTGATTGGTGGATCGGGACCGCGGAGCAGTTGGCGGCCAGCGATGCTATTGCCGTCTTCCCCGTCACCGGTTGGTGGAAGGAGAGGGCGTTTCTTCAGAAGGTGGAGAGTATTGCTCGGTACAGCCTCGTGGTGTCGATCGAGACGCCGCCGGGGGTCATCGATCTCTACGCGATGATCGCCGCGCAGACGGAGGTCGCGGTCGACATCGTGGGTCAGGAGTAGACGGTAGAGCACCGCGGCGCTGGGTGGGCATGGTCCCTGCTCCGATGCATTGCGTCTCGCCGACTTGGGCGTGAGACCCGTGGCGATACAGAATGTGAAGCACGGGGCTCAGTCGGAGCGATGCGAGAGCCTCGCCTGCGCCCACTCCCGCCATTCCTCACTGTCTCCCCGAAGCGCAATCTCACGGAGATTGCCGGCGACCTCCACATCCTCCGCGGCATTCGCGGCGTCATGCCGGAGCTGGCACCGCGTCATCGCCTGCACGGTTTGGATGTGCCCCGGGTACACCTCGAGCGCCGACCGATACTCATCGATCGCGTCGTCGAAGCGCCCGACTCTCTCGAGCGTCATCGCGAGATTGAACCGAGGGTCCGCCAGCCCGGGGAGAAGCTGGCGCGCCCATTCGAACTCTTGGGCAGCCGAATAAAGCTCCCCCCGCGACAGGTGGATCACACCGAGGTTGTTGTGTGCCGGGCCGTGGAACAGATCCGCGGCCAGCGCCTCGCGCAGCAGACGCTCGGCCTTGCCAGGGTTGCTGTCGAGGATCGCCGCGGCCTCCTGGGTCAGGCGTTGCGCTTCGAGCGGGTTCCGGGGCGAGTCGGCCGACGCGGTGTAGGGGCTGCGGCCGCTCGATGCGCAGCCCCATGCTGCTCCGAGCAGCAACGACAGCGCCGCCGCTGCCCACATAGCGTTCCACGAGTGGGTCACGAATCCGTTGCGCTTCATGGTGTCGGCTCCATCCCGGGATGCTCGCTTTCGGCTTGATTCTTTACGTACACGGCGGACGCGGTCAGTGCGGCACGGAACGTGCCGTCGGTCGCCCCGCGGTTCGGGGCGGGGGTCAGATCCACCCCGGTCACGGTCCAGAGCCTGTGCTCCCGCCGCCAGCGGTCGAGGAACGAGCCCAGTTCATCCAGGAGGATCGGGCTCAGGACCACCCGGAACGTCTGGACCTGGCGCGCGGAGGTGCCGTCGCTGCCCGACAACGCGCGATCGCCCGAGGGCGTGACCGACTCGACGCGGGTCGAGGCCAGCCCGCACGCGGCAAGCGTCTCGTTCACGCGGCTGGAACGCGTCACCCTGCGGCTGTGCGCCGAGGGCCACGGTCTGGGACCGCCCCCGGAGCTCGAGCACCCGTTCGGCCTCGGAGCGGACCTGTTCGAGTGTCGAACGGGCCGACTGCGCCGAAGATCGAGCCTCGCGCGTGCGCGCCGCACTCAGCGCGAGCATGAGCGTCGCCGCGGCGACGGTGAGCGCAAGGACAATTACGGACTGCCTCGGAGTCACGGGGGCACCCCCGGCTCCATGCGGACCCGCACCGCGATCTCGTCGCGTTCACGGACGACGTTGGGCTGGCGCAGTGACCACCCGGGAGGTGCCCGCAGCTCGCGCTCGAACCGCTCGGCCGCCGCTTCGTCCGGCAGCCGGACGCTGAGCGTGATCGCGGTGGACGAGGCGCTGAGCGAATCGGTGGTTAGGTGCAGGTCGTTCGGCCAGGAAGCCAGCATCGCGGCGAGGGACGGGGCGACCTCGACCGGGCCGGTCTCGGGTGAGGCCGTGCCGCGGGTGCGATCCAGCAGGCGCAGCTCGGCGGTCAGCCGCGCGGACGGGGGCAGGGGGCTGTTCGAGGGGGGCAGCACGGCGTCGTAGAGCTCCGCGGTGGTCGACTCCAGGGCGCGGGTGTGCCCGAGCAGGCGTGCCGCTCGGCGGGACTGCCCGGCGAGGATCAGCCCGGTGCAGAGCAGTATCGCGGCGCAGCCGACGAGCGTGGTCCTGCGGCGATGGACCTTGATCTGGCGAGGCTCGAACGCCGTGGTGAGCAGGTTGAGCCGGTCCGGATCGATCGGCTCGTCGAGTGTCTCGCTGATGAACCCCGGCACCCTGTCGGGGGAGAGAGTCAGCCATCTCTGCGTCGCGTGGCCATGCAAGTCGTCGCGGTCGAACCCGCAGGCCAGAACCCGATCGGTCCCGATCGGGACATAGACCGCGTGAATGGTGTCGACGGCCACAGGGAGCACCGACTCGAACAGGTACCCGAGTTGCTCCGGCGTGCTCCGGGCGCGCCGGGGGAGCGCCGAGGCGTCGAGCACGCCCCAGTAGAACCGGTCCGCAGGGAGTTCGAGGTGTGTGCCTGCGTTTTGGGAAGAGGTACTCATGGCCGCCTCCCCGAGTCGGGCTCGTCGCGCAGGGCCAGTGTCGCGGGCCGGCCGCCGACCTCGAGGCGCACCGATTCCGGATCCACCGCGGCGATGAGGACGCCGACGATCTGCTCGCCGGAAGCCACGATGTGCAGTGTGTCGGTGTCGGGGTCGTAAAGCGCGGCCCTGAGGATCTGTTCCCCGTCGTGTGCTGTGTCGTGCACGATGCCGATCAGCTGCAGCCTGGGTGGGGGAGCGGCGGCCTGTCTGGGCTCGGAGGTGGTCTCTGGTGTTGCTGGCGGGGGCAGAGGGTTCCACAGCCGTGCCGCGAAGGCCCCGCGATCAACGGGCGGCAGAGCGTCTTCGCCGGACTCACCGCGGGCCGGGCTCCGCAGTTCGACGTCGAGGTCCGGCACCGGGGAGAGAGGGGCCAGGGCCCAGGCCAGAGATGCAAGGACCGCGCAGCCGCCGATCGCGAGGGTCGTCCGCTGTCGTCTCCGCCAGGCTCGGGTTGGATCACTCGGTGATGGCAAGGCGTTGCACCCTCTCCCAGTTGCTGCCGGTGTCGGTGTAGACGCACCACCAGGACTCGATCACGTGGCCGCTTCGGCAGTCGATCCGGAACGCCCAGGCGGTGCTCATCAAGACCGGGACGATCGCAGCGGGGTCTCCGCCGGTTCGTGGAGCCCGCGATGCCCCCGGCGAGGCGACCCGGCCGAGTGCCCTGGATTCCGCGACCGCGTCGATGCCCCCGAGATCGTTCAGGGCGTACACCGTCGAGACGAGATCGAGCGGTGCGGTGTTGACGTTCAGGGTTGGGGGACGCCCCGCGCGTGTCGGATTGTGGCTCGCCAGATGCTCGCCGAGTGCGCCACTGTCACGAGCGCCCGCGGGCGGGAAGACCGGGACGTGGTTTCCCGCGGCTGCAGCCAGCACATCGAGACCCGGATGATCGAGCCAGTCTGGGCCCGCAGCGGCGAGCCGCCTCGTGAACACCGTTCGGCAGGAACGACGCGAGCCGGCCGACGGCCTCGGTGCCGGGCACCATCCCGCACTGATCGAACGCGGTGATCGTGAGCCGGCAGGTCACGCCACCCAACTCGATGTCGTCGTCGAGCACGACGAACCGCGGCGAGCCCGCGTCTGACGGCAGCACCAGCCTCCCGGCGTGACGGTGGAGCCAGTCAAGGATTGGGGCCTCGGATGCTTCGAGCAGACGACCGGTGTGCTGCTGGGAGGTTGCGGTCTCGCAACGTTGCCGGGCGGTAGCGGCAACGCGCGCCAACCCCGCCGCGGCGGTCACCGAGAGCACGAGTGCCACGAGGACGAGCAGCAGCGCGATCCCGCGTTGGCTCGGCATACGGATCATCGCACGTCCTCCCGGCCCAGCCGCCACGCACGCGAGACGACACGGCCGTTCTCGTGGGTGAGCCGCACAGTCATCACATACTCGCGAGTCTCCAGCTCCTCGAACTCTGTCGCGAACGAGCCGAGCTCGCCAAGCAGCGGGCGGACAGACAGGACGGCATTGGCCTCGTCGAGGTACTCGATGGTCAGCACCCGGTCCCGGAGCGAGAGCCGGGCTGTCGAGCACACCTCCGTGCGCCCGTTTGCAACCACCACGGTTCGGGTCCGGAGCAGGAGGTCTCCGTTCTCCGTGGCGATGCGCCACCGGTCGTGGCCGTTGCGGCGGAGCCGGTGGTCTTCGACCAAGAGCATGTTGTCGATCAGGTCAAGGATGTGGGCAGCACCGGCCTCCCACGATGCCCGCGAGCCGTGCACTGCCGAGGCCCGAACGGTGGACGTTGTCCAAGACACACTCGCGACCGTGAGCGCCGAGAGCAGGGCCAGCGCGAGCAGCACCTCAACCAGTGTCATGGCGTGCTGCTTCATCGAGAGTCACCCCCGTCAAGCAGCTGTGAGGGCACGCGCATCCACCGGAGGCACTCGGTGCCATCGACGTTGAACACCGCCCACGCGTGCGTCGATCGATGTTCCTCGTCATCGGCTCTGACTGCTGAACCCAGCCGCACCTCGGCACGGAAGAGGCGTTCGTCGCTGGTCCATTCGACGCGATACCCGGCGGGCTGCCGCACGCACTCGGCGATGAGGCTCGGCCGCTGACGGAGGAGGGCGTCGACGGCGGATTCAACCTCGGCGTGATCGGCCTCTCCGATCGGTGATCCCGCGGCTTGGAGGTCCGCGCGAGCGCTGCGCAGGAACGGGATCCCCGCCGCCACGATCATCGTCAGCAGCACCGTGGCCGCGACCACCTCCAGCAGTGTGAACCCGCGCTTCATCGCTCGGACACCTCCTCATCGAAGGCGTACCCCGTCAGACCGGCGACGAGGGTCTCCGACCTTACACCGGCGGACTCGACCGAGAGGATGTAGTCGGGGCTCTGGCCGAGCCGGTCGACTCGGAGTTCCGGGATGGGTTCGCGGGAGTCCGGTGTCAGCAGCGACCCGGTGACTCCGTCGGGAAGCCACCGGTCAACCACCGGCGACTCGTCGCCACCGACGCGGACCACCACCCGGCCATCCGTGATCGCCAGTGTGGTCACCGATCCGCGTGCCGCCAGCACTCGCGCTCGCGCATCAGCGTCCAGCACGATCGAGCGTGCATCTCGTGCTCGCGCCGACTCGACCGACGGCGAGACCCGCACCGCCACCGTCGCGGCGGTCAGCGCCCAGCAGCACGACCGCCGCCATGCATTCGAGCAGCGTGAACGCCCTCATCGCGGCCCCCGCAGGCTCACCGACGACAGGTCGGCGTTCTCGTCCTCGCCCCCGGGCCTGCCGTCCGCCCCGTAGGTCACGATCTCGTAGGGGTGGCCGTCAGGCCCGGGCGTGATGTAGAGGTACGGCCGGTCCCACGGATCCAACAGCGTGTCGTAGGGCAGGTAGAACGCGCTCGTCGGCGGGGCCTCGGCGAGCGCAGAGAGCCCGGTGTCGAGATCGGGCCAAGCGCCCTGGTCCATGTAGTAGGTCTCCAGCCGCTGCACGATCTGGCCGATGCCCGTCTTGGCGAGTTCCTGCTTGCCCTTGCCGAACGCGCCGGAGAACCCGACCGCGAGCGTCGCGGCCAGCAGGCCGAGGATCACCACCACCGCGAGCACCTCGACGAGTGTCATGCCGCGGCGAAGCGCAAGGCGACTCACAGCACGTCGGCGGTGGGGGGTGTGGTGGCGGGCGTCGTGGGGTATAGCGGCGTTCATGCGATGATCTCCTGCAGCCTGATGATCGGCAGCACCGCGCCCCATGACCACCACGCCGATCAGCGTGGCCAGGATCAGGATCACCGCGGGCTCGAGCATCGACGCGAGCCGGTCTACCGCGCGCGTCGCGGCCCGGTGCGCCCGGTCGGCGAGCCGCTGCAGCACCTCGCTCAGCTCGCCCGCGTTCTCGCCGATCGAGATCAGCCGCCGGCACTCGGCGTCGAACCAGACGTGATCGGTCAGCGCATCCGCGAGCGTGGAGCCGCGCTCGATGGACCCCGCCGCGTTCTCCAACTCGGTGCGGAGCGAACCCCCAAACAGCCCCGAGACTGTCGGACCCGTGATCCGCAGGGCCTCGACCAGCGGCACCCCGGTCCGGACCAGCTCTGCCAGGCTCGCCCAGGCACGCGCGAGCAGCGCGCGGCGGACGAACGCCGGGAGGAGGGCTCGGAGCCGGGTCGGGGCGCGCCATCCGCGCCGTCGAAGACGTCCGACGGTGGCGATACTCCCCGCCGCTGCCGCGGCCGCACCAAGGAGCAGGAGAGGCCCGTAGGCGAGCATCCCGCGGCCGGTTGCGATGATCGCGAGGGTCAGCCCGGGCGGCGCAACACCTTCGTCCCGGAGGATCCCGACCAGGTCGGGCAGGGTCCGCACACTCAGGAAGATCACCACGCCCACCCCGACGCACGAGACGACGGCGGGGTAGGTCAGGGCCCCGACAATCTTGGCCGACAACGTCCCGGCGCGCTGGTGCCGCTCGGCGAGAGTCCGCAGCACACTCGGCAACTCACCCGACGCACGCGCCGCCCGGACCATCGCGATCTCTGCCCCCTCGAACCACCACGGGGCAGCGGCCATCGCGTCGTCGAGCGTCTGGCCGTTGTTGAGCGACTCTCGGAGCTCGACGAGCATCGTTCTGGCGCGGCCCCGTGCGCGGCCCTGCGTCAGCGTCGAGACCGCCTCGACGATGGGGACGCCGGCCTCCAGCATGGTCGCGATGCTGTCGAACAGTTCGGCCTTGGGGTCGGCGCGCCGGGCGCGGGCCCGGCTCTGGAGCCAATGGACGAGCGGCCCGGACCATCCCGAAGGCTTCACACGGAGAGTCCGTGCCCGCGCGGGCCTGGCCTCGATCACCTGCAGCCCGATGCGGCGGAGCGACGCCCGCAGCGCGGCGGGAGAGTCCGCGGCGAGCTCACCGGCCAGCGGGCCAGCAGGCGTCTCGCTCGGTTGCAGGGGGACAGCTTTGTAGCGGTAGACCGTCACGCGAGCCCCCCGACCACACGCTCAAGCTCGGCTTGCGTGGTTGCGCCGGCCTCGACGAGAGCGGCTGCTTCCTGTTCGAGACTGCGCACACCGTGAGCTCGCGCGTACTGCCGGATCGTCGCGGCAGATTCTCCGCGCGAGACGAGTGCACGGAGTCCATCGTCAACGGTGACCAGCTCGAAGATCGCCGTGCGGCCGCGGTACCCCGCGCGAAGACACGCCTCACAGCCGGCACCGCAGCACTCCTGATGCACCAACCGCAGCAGCCGCTGGGCCAGCACGGCCGAGACCGAGGACGCCACCAGATACGGTTCGACACCGAGATCGAGCAGGCGGGTCACCGCAGAGGGGGCGTCGTTGGTGTGCAGCGTCGAGAACACCAGGTGCCCCGTGAGGCTGGCCTGGATCGCGATCCGCGCCGTCTCGGCGTCGCGGATCTCGCCGACCATGATCACGTCGGGGTCCTGCCGCAGGATGTGGCGGAGCCCGCCGGCGAACGTGACGCCCTTCTTGGTGTTGACCTGCGACTGGCTGATCGCGATCCCGGCCGTGGCCAGCTCGTACTCGATCGGGTCCTCGATGGTCATGATGTTGAGCCCACCGCCGGTGTGGTGCTTGGCCAAATCTGTGGACGCAGGCTGATCGCTTCGCTCACTTCGCGTCGCGAGCCAGCGCAGGGTTGTGTAGAGCGTCGTGGTCTTGCCCGAGCCCGTCGGGCCGGTGACCAGCACGATCCCGCTGGCCCGCCCGGCGGCCTGCAGGAACCGGGGTTCCACGGCGTCCGGCATGCCCAGGGATCGGAAGTCGTCGAGCCCGGGCCCGTGACCGACATCGAGCAGCCGCACCACCGCCCGTTCTCCGTAGCTGGTCGGCAGCGTGCTGATCCGCAGGTCGATCGAGCGTCCCGAGCCGATAGCGACCGTGGCTCGTCCGTCCTGCGGGATCCGGCGCTCGGCGATGTCCATGCGCCCCATGACCTTGATCCGGCTGACGATCGGGGCGGTGAGCTTGGGCGAGACCTCTCGCACCGTCTGGAGCACACCGTCGAGGCGGTAGCGCACCAGGGTCCGGTCAGCGAGCGGCTGGACGTGGATGTCGCTGGCCCCGCGGCCGAGGGCTTCGAACACCATGGCGTCCACGAGCTTGACCACAGGGCCCTTGCCCTCGGTCGAGAGCAGGTCGCGGTCGGCGATCTGCAGGAGCCGTTCGACGTCGGTGTTGTCTTCGGCCTGAGCAGAGGCTGTCGTCTCGGTCTCATGCCCCTGGACCGAGGCGTAGGCCGCGTCGATGCATTCGGCGATGGCCTGTTCGTCACCGACGGTGGTCTCGATCAGGACCCCGAGCCGCACGCCGACATTGAAGACCGCGGCGGGGTCGGAGCGATCCGCGATGAGGAGTTGTTCCACACCGTCCGCTTGCCCCCCGCTCAGGATCAGGTGTTGTCGTGCAAAGTACCTGGGAATGAGGCGCAGGAACGCCTCGCTCGGAGGCGAGAGGTCCGTGTGCATGGTAACAGCATTCAGGACATCAGTCACCGAATCACCCTCGGCTGGGGCTCCGGCCACCCGTCGTCGATGTCCATCTCGGTCGAGCGCAGGTCGCTGAGGTACTTCAAGTCCTCGAAGTCGCGGTCGCGCAGGATCGTCGAGCGGATGAAGACGTAGAACCGCGACCGGCTGCCGGACTTGCTGCGGTTCTTGAACGCCTCGCCCAGCAGCGGGATGTCGCTGAGCAGCGGGATCCCGGTCTCGGCGTACCCCTCGGTGGTCAGCTCGATACCGCCCACCGCGATCGTGTAGCCGTCGGGGATGGTCGCCACGCTGTCGATGCTGTTCTGCTGTCGCGGCGGCGGCACCGAGGGATCGGACGCCGCGCCGACGAACGCGCTGAGCGAGATCTGGTACTCCAGCCGCAGGTGGCCCCCCTCGGCGATCTGCGGCCGCACGCTGACCTCGGTGCCCGCGTCCGATGAGCCGCCGAACGAGGTGGTCGCGACCGTGTCCGAGGCGTTGAGCGTGGTGTAGGGCTGTTCGAGCACCGAGTTGAGGCTCGCCTGCTCGTTGCTGGCAACCAGGACCTTCGGGATCGAGAGGGAGCGGCCCTGGTTGAGCGACTGCAACGCCCGCAGCACCACGCTGAAATCACCCGGGTTGAGCACGATCCCCGTCAGCCCCGCGCCGCGGTTGCCCTCGATGCCAGACGCGCCCGCGCCGGTGGAGCTGAGCCCGAAGAGCGAACTCAGCTTGGCGACGGTGTCGTTGGGGCCGTTGATGAGCGCGTCGATCTCGACACCGAGGTCCAACGAGTCGCTCTCCGACAGGCTCACGATCAGGACCTCCAGCAGTACCTGCGGTCGCCGAACGTCCAGGTCCTTGAGCAGCCGCTCCAGCCGCTCGAGTTCGGCGACCTCGCCGATCGCGATGATGGAGTTGGTGGCGGGGTCGGCGGTGAGCTGGAGTTCTTCGGATGCGGCCTCGTACCGAGTCTGCGGTGGAGTGGCTGCGGTGTCTGGAGCACGCGTTCCCTCGTCGGGCTCGCGACTGGATAGCGCAACGACTCCGGTGGAGACCAAGGATCGCACTACAGCAACCACCTCTTCGGCGTCGCGGTTCATAAGGCGGAAGGTCCGAGTCGGCCGACGCACGGCCTCAGGAGATTCGGCAAGCCTGGCAAGGATCTCGACCACCTGCTTGTGCTGGGCGGCGGTCGCAGTGACAATCAGACTTCCAGTCGGATCATCACCGATCACATGGAACCGATCGCCGAGAATCGGTTGGCCCAAAAGAGTGGTCAGGGAGCCTGCGACCTGAGAGGCGGGCACCCCCCCAGCCGAGTACGTGATGGTCTCAGCAGCCACGCGACTATCGAGCTGTGCAATCAGAGCTCTCCAACTATCGAGCTCCGACTCAGGGGCCACAACCAGGATCGAACGACCGTCACCGGATGGGATGAGGCTCCCCCGCAGGATCGCGTTCCCCGACGCAACCCGCTTGGCAGCAATCTGCGCAGCGGTGGTGAGGATCTGTTGCACCTCTCCACTCTCGATATGTACTTCAACTGGAACGACCGGCGACGACTCTCTCTCCATCTTCTCGATTGCTCGGAGCACCAGCCGGACCCGGGGGTCGAGGTCGGCCACAAGGAGGTCGCCAAGCGAGGGTAGCGGCGTTACCACACCGCCGGGTGTCGAGAGGAGTGGCCTGACCGCAGTTGCGAGTTGTTCCGCATCACGCGTGTTAGCGGGCACCATGACCACGCGAAAGCCGGCAGGAGCAAACTGGCCAGCAACTATCAGCTCGTCCGGGGATTCGACGCGGGCGAGCCCGGCCGCGGCAGAGAGTTGGACGACCGTCAACGCATCATCGTCCGCCATGCGTATCGTCGTGAACCCCCGAGACGCCAGCATGCGGTTCGTCAGTGCCCACAGTTCTTCGTCAGTCATCGGGGTGTTGAGACGGAGCGTGACTGTGCCCGAGAGCTTCGTGTCGTAGTTGATCGTGAGACCGAGGCGCTCTGCGGCCAGATCGATCAGTCGGGCCAACTCAGTGGTCTCGGCGAGTTGTGTGCGCTGCGCTGTCTGGGCAAAGGCCGGCACACACAGCACGGAAAGCCAAAGGCATGCGCTCGCCAACCTCCACGTTGCACATGGTCTGCCCATCACGCGTCTCGCCTCGATGAAGCCCGAGCGGAGGACTCGATGAGCCCAACTGCCCGCGATCCGTGGCGTTGCTGGGGAACACGCGTCAACGTCGAAACATCGTACATCGTGAAGCACAAGCTTTCTGAATCAGACGGGGCTGCAATGCGAGCGGGCCTGACCTGAGTGGACTACTGCCGATTCCAAATGGCTCGAACGCCGTCTTCATGAAGACTGCGCCACACGCTCGCCTGGGCGACACCGGCATCCTGGCGGATCGACTCAAGCAGTGATCGCGCCGCGTCCGGGACAGTTTCACCTCGGCGTTGGGCCCGCTGCTCGGCACGGAGGGCCAGTCTGGCAGCGTGGCGTTCGGCATGATCGGTCAGCACAGCCCCGAACTCGGCTGGGAGGCCAGCCACCGCGGCTTCAGACCTTGCGAGTACACCTGCTGTTGTGAGCTCAGTGAGCTGGATGAGCGAAGAGTCAAGCAACTGCAGTCTTGCGGTCAGGTATGCCGCTCGTGAAGCGGAGAGTGCCTGTTCGGCGGTAGCCATCGCGGCGAGAACGTCGTGGTCGCCGGGAGCGTCAACAAGCCGGTCCTGCAGAGCGGCAATGTCCTCAATGGCCTGATCCATAATCCCTTGATGGGCAATGAGATCCGTTCGTTGATCGGAGGGCAACTCAAGGCGATCGAGCAGTGTTGTCGCATCTGTGGCATTGACGTTGCTGCTCGCCAGAACTTGAGGGCTCAGACCGATCCGCTCCGCGATCTCGGTGCCGCCGAGATCCACGGCAGTCGGCAGCAGCATCGAGATCACTGGCCAAAGACCGAATATCAATACGCCCAGCATTTGCACGCCCTTCTGTATTGTGGTTGCGATCTCCAGAACGCAGCATACAGGGAACGGACAACACGGACAAGGGGCACATTCCGGGCCAAAGGGAGCTAAGCCTAACATCAACAAGCCAGTGGCAAACTCATCAGGACACATCTCGGGCTCTGGTCACCGACTTGCACTTGTGACAAATGGCGGTATGCTCGGACGCCTCAGAGGGCGCCGGGCGCTCGGTCGGCGAGGCTTTGGATTCCGCGTGTCCCCGAGCACAGGACGGAGATCGCCATGGCATCGTTCCGCCTTTCAACGTTCTGCATCATTATTGCCGCGGTCGTGGCCCACAGTGCGGGGCGTGTCGGCGCCCAAACCACACGCGGTATCGAACGCATTATGCGTGAGGTGCAGATCCGCAAGATCACCGTTGGAGTGAACGGAAACAAGAGCCCGTATTCTTGGCCAGATGGATACGTCGTGGCAGAAGGCAATGAATGCAACCCCGGCCTGTTTCCGCCCGACGGATTCTACTTAGGAGAGATCGAGCAGAACTTCGGAACACATCCGGATGAGGTTCTCTCCGATATCGCCGATAGCGCAGATCTGGATGAGCGATTTATGGATGTAGCGAAAGAGTTTCTGCAAGAGCAGGCCTCTCTCACTCAGTACGCCACGCCTGACGACATCATTCATAATGGGTATGAATCAATTAAGGGAGAGACAGATTCAACGTTGAGCCTCTCCGACTACGGCAACTGGCATTTTTCTGGGATAGATAATGCGCCGTGGTTTGTGCCATCCAACTTTACTCAAGCCAATATTCCGGCGGCACTGGCCGACATGACGCAAGCGATCCGCATGTGCAGGTACGTGACCGGGGGGGTGGGCTACGCCGACATCGAGTACACCCTTTGGTCTGGCGATGTTGATGAATGGGACGCAACGGGTGTCGGCTCCTCGCTACAGCAGTGGCTTGAATCATACCCAACTGACTCTGATAGCCAGGCGTGGAGCGATGATTATGTGTCGCTCACGGAGACTGGCGCCCAAGGCGGCTACGCCGCATACGACGGCGAATGGAACGACTCTTCCATGCTTGCGCCCCCTTCATACCGCCACGTACGTCGGCGGCTTGGCGTTGACACGATCTGGCCGGTGCCGGCAAAGGTCAATTGGTTTCTCTATACGACGGTAGGTGAGTATCTCGATGGCTACGGGGACCCCATCCCTCCGTACAAGGATGGAATGCCGACATCCTCGGAAGAGGTCTGGGAACTGTACGAGACAGTGCCCGCCACGCCCGACGAGGATGGTGGTGGCCAACGGGTCTCAGGGTGGAATAATAAGTTCGATGGCACCGGTACCAAAGAGCTGTTCAATCTTGATGTCAATAAGAGTCACTCAGAAGAGGGTGGGGTCGAGTACGCGTTCGATGGCAGTTGGAGCGTGAAGAGTCACCAAGTCTGGGAGTTCGAGTTCGCCAATCCATCCGCGAGCGTGCCCTGCAACGAAGATCCGGAAACAGCGGTGAGGCCGGATGACCCTCGCGAGGACGACCTCCCGAAGGACGACAATACCGGCACGCAGGGAGGTACTGCGTGTGGAGCTGCAGGTCCGGGCGGTCCGGGTGGGCCGGGCGCCCCCGGGAGGACCCGGCGGCCCAGGAGGCCCGCAGGCCGGCGGCGGTTCGGAGGGAGGCGGCGGAGCCGCCGGATGGCGGGTTCCAGTACTGCTCGGCGGTCTTCCCGCCCGATCCGAACTGCGCGGGCAATGACCTCGCTTCTGGCGGCCCGGTCGAGTACAGGAATGGGGTCAAGTCCGAGACCGTTGTGGATCTTCAGGTGACGGTTGACGGGCCAGATTATTCCCTGGTGCGGCACTACACCGGCGCACCGGACTACGTCTCGAACAGCAACCGTGCCTTGAACGGCCCCGCGCTCGTTGGTGAGGGCTGGACCATGAACGCGTTCATGTACCTGGTGCCGGATCCCTTGGACAGCACGCGATTGCTGCTTCGCTCGTGGCCGTTGACGGTGCAGTACCCGTTCACTTACGACATGTCCGAGGACGCGTATCTCCCGCTGGGTACTTCGACGCTCCGGATTGACAAATCGTTTGTCTGGATCGACGGGGAGTACTGGCCGACCTGGAAGCTGCACGCCCCGCGGGAGTGGGCGATGCACTTCGTGCGTCAAGCCGAAACCGGCACGGGCGAGTTTGATGAAGACGATGCCGGTTCGGTTGCCGATCAGCTCGATGGCCACCTTTACGGCGTACTGCTCCACTCTTCCGATGCATGGAACAACTACCGGGTGTACTCCTACTACAAGGTTGTGTACGACAACGGCGGGACGGATGTCTTCACCCCCCGGCTCCGCGAGATTCACCTCAACGGTTCGCCCTATCAGTTCGGCGACGCTCGGGTGCGATTTACCTGGCACTTCGACGACGATGGCGGGGCCCTGACGAGTATTGTTGGCCAGCTCGACGAGGTCGAGGTGGTCCGGTTGGATGAGAATGGTGACGAGGTCGTCACGCAGCGCGTCGACTACTCCTACGGCGCGGAGCTCGGCTCGGCCCTCTCGCCGGATGTGGCCAAGAACGGGACCGGGCACGATGAATCCACGGAGCTGGTGCAGGTCGCGACCTACACCCTTGTCGACAGCGCGCCGTCCGGCGTCGACCCCTACCGCGTCCAGGTGCGCCAGTATCGGTACCACGATGGAGCGGCGGCGAGTTCCACCGGCGACGAACGCCTCGATGTCTTCGGGCTGCAGAGTCAGCTCAAGTCCGTTATCGAGCCCCAGCAGATTGAGTACTACGCCGAGCGGCGCACGGCGGCCTGGAGCGCGGGGAGCCGTGTCCTTGACGCGGCGGAAGAAATGCTCGGGATGGACGACGACGAATCGAGCAGCGGCTGGAGCGAGGGCGGGAACTCCCCGGAGATCGTCGATTTCGCCGCCAAGATTGTGCATTACGATTCCAACGGGCTCGTGGAGCGTCAGCATTTCCAGGCCGCGTGCGGCTGCTCCGGCTCCTCGCAGTCTGTGAGAATGGCGTACGAACTCGAGGAGTACGACATCAGCCCTGCCGATGACCGGGGGCGGTCGCTCATTATTACGGAGTCGGTTGACTCTGGGTCGGGGTACGAGCCGTACCGGCGCTACTACATCGATACCACGCTCATCGGGAGCAACTACGTGCCGCGGGTCACGAGCCGTGCGACCGCCGAACTCGATTCCAGCGGCGACGACGAGCGCATCTGGGCCACAGAGTCGGTCTACGACACTACCAGCCTTCTGCTCGAAGAGCACTACACAACCAGCGCCCTCGCCTCTTACGGCCGTGCTGGTGGCGGCGGGCCGACGATCTCTCGGGAGGCCTCTGCCGGGCATGTGACGCTCGTTGAGTACAACGGCGACGGGCGGATCATCCGCGCGAAACACCGGAAAGGTGAATCGGCTCCGTCCGCCGTCACGCGGTTCGAGATCGATTACGGATCCACCGACGAGACCTCGCACCTGATCACCGAGACTCGCGAGTTCAACGGACTGGGATCCGGTGCGGACTATACACAAACCACGACGTACGACTACCGGTTCTACCAGGTGTGGGACGATGTTGCAGACGAGGCTGTCGACTCTTCCGCGATCTCTGCGTTTACCGTGACTACCGAGGGCGACCTCGCCGCGGAGAACGGTTCCAGCGCCGGACTTTCGGGCCATTCGATGACGGTGCTCTTGAATACAGACGGCAAGCCTGTGTGGGTGAAGCATTTCGACAACAGCATCGATTACATGGAGTACGAACCCCGTACCGGGACGACAGTAAAGATCGCCCACAATGTGGATCCGACGGGTGGTGCGAGCGGCTCTCCGAACCCACCCTTGAACGGATCGCAGTACGGCATCTCGGACACCTCGGCGTGGGGCCGGTATGCCGATGGTGGATTCGCGATCACCACTCGGACCAACGACCTGCTTGGTCGCATGGTATCAAGCACGTCGCCAACCGGTGTGTCCACCTACCTGATCCGCGATATCGCCGAGGAGGACTCGGCCGAGTTCGGTATGTCCGGAAGTGATGTGCTCTACTTCCGCACACTGCGGTTCCCTCATCTTCTCTCAGACGACAGCACGGACGGTCCCGTGGCGGTGTCGTGGCGGGACGCGGGCAATTCGACCCTCCGCAGCAGCGGGTTTGAGCTCGATCTCCAGGGCAGCTACGACCCGCCGACACCGAGCGACGTGGATTGGGCGGCGGAGTTGTCACGAAGCACGGCGACGTTGTCCTACGCGGGAGTGACGACCGCGACCAAGCGGTGGCTGGACCTCGACGAGACCGGGCGGGTCGCGCAGATCGATTACGAGTACGACGGTCTGGGAAGGCGGGTCGCGGTGACCGATCCAAACGGGACTCTTCGCCGGACCGTGTTTGACGTACTCGATCGTCCGATCGAGGGCTATGTAGGTGACAGCAGCGGCGACCTTCTTGTGCAAGAGATGTACTATGACAGCGGCACGCAGCAGATCCGGACCGGGATCGGCAACAGCAATCTCACCGTCCTCGTGCAGCACACCGGCGAGGACGGCACACTCGCGGATGACGAGCGCGAGACCATCAATTACTACGATTGGCATGACCGCCTGATCGCCACCGAGAACCCCGAGTCGCCCCACCAAGCCATGAAGTACGACAACATGGACCGGCCGATCGTCGCGGCGGTCTACTCCTCCCTGCCCACCATCGACTTGGACGGCGTGGACATCGACGACGAGACCAACCGTGGTGCATACTCCGAGACTTTCTATTCCCAGCGCGGCCTGCCCTATCGGTCCCGCGTCGCGATCGACCCGTCCCAGGCGACGATGAGCTTCCTGGAGTCCGACACCTGGTACGACGAGAGCGGGCGACGCCTCGCGTCCGACGCTCCTAACGGTCCGGCCAGCGTGGTGGAGTATGACGGCCTCGGCAGAACGGTCCGGGCCTTCATCACCGACCGCGCCGGCGACACCGCCTCCAACGGTTCGGGTTCGTACGAGGACATCACCGACCTCAGCGACGACAATGTGATTGAGGAGTCCACCATCGTCTTCCGAGACGACACGCTCCCCGAGCTCGCGTATACCACCAAGTGGTCCAATGCGGTCGAGAACCCCGGCGAGATTGGCCTGGATGACGGCATCACCACCTTCGCGGGGTCGGTCTACGACGACGCCTCGCGGCTGATCGCCACCATCAACTGGGGCACCAACACCACGGGCTTCCAGCCCGCGGGGTCGGGCGGTATCCCCACCGTCCCCAGCACCGTCCCCGACCGCGACTCCTCGCCCTGGGACGACACGATTATCACCGAACAATCCTACAACAGCCGCGGCCTGACCGAGACGGTCACCGATCCCGAGGGCAAGCTCACCCGCTACCTCTACGACGACGCCAACCGCCGCATCGCGGTGGTCGAGAACTATGTGAGCACCGCCTTCGGTTTCGGCTGGGACGCCACCGCCGGGCGGTGGGAGGTTACCGGGGGCCTGAGCGGCTCCACGCCCGATGTCAACCGCGTCACGAGCTACGCGCACGACCTGGCCGGCAACGTTCTGTACCAGACGGCCCACCTACCGCCCAGCGGCGGAGGCTCGGAGGATGTCCAGGTCACCGAGTACGTCTACGGTGTGACGGCGGTCACCAGCAGCCCCGGCGACACCGACTCGCTTATCACCTCCTACTCCCTGCTTAAGGAGGTCCGCTACCCGAACGAGTCGACCGGAGAGCCGGGCACGACCGACGAGTACAAGGTCAAGTACGCCTACAACCAGCTCGGCGAACTCCGCAGCGTCGTCGACCAGAACGGCACCACCCATGTCTATAGCAGGGACAACGCTGGCCGAGCGACGCTCGATTGGGTCTCGGCCTTCGGCACCGATGTCGACGGCCAGGGGACCGACATCGATGACACCGTCAACGGCATCCAGATCTTCTACGACACCTTCGGACGGGTCGAACTAGTCGAGAGCCTCGACAGCACGCCTGCCGTCGTCAACGGCGTGAAGTTCGGCTACAACAGCCTCTGGCAGGTCGAGGATGTGTTTCAGGACCCCAACAGCGCTGTCACTGAAACCGGTGGCACACCTACCGGCGACACCATGGTTGTCCGTTACGGCTACTCCGAGGATGCCACTAACAACCACAGCCGGCTCACCTCCATGACCTACCCCGACGGCTCGCAGCTCAACTACGAGTACGGGGCTACCACTGGCGATACCGACGACCTGATCAGCCGCGTGACCACGCTCTCCCTCGGCTCAGGCACCCCGACGGACATCGTCAACTACGACCACGTGGGCCTCGGCATGTTCGCCGAGGTCGACTACGCCGTGCCCGATGTCCAGCTCGACCGCACCGCAAGCCACGACGGCAAGCGAGCGATACAAGGGTTCAGCACGCAGACCGCCGGGCTCTACCCCGGTTGGGATCGCTTCGGCCGGGTCGTCCGCCACACTTGGGTGGACGGCAACTACACCCAGCACGGCTCCACCGCGGGATACCCCGACCGGCCGTCGCTCTTTGAGACCACCCACACCTACGACCGCGCCAGCAACCGCCTCACCCGCTACGACGAGCGGCCTGGGGCGCAAATGCCCAACTGGGACTTCGAGTACGAGTACGATGACCTCGACCGGCTCGTGACCGCCGATCGCGGAGATATCGATGGCTCGACCCTCACCACCGGCATCGGCACCCAGGAGTGGACGCTCGACATGCTCGGCAACTGGTCGACCTGGGAGCAGGACCTCAACGGCGACGGGAGCTTCAACCCGAGCAACTCCGAGACCGAGGACCGGGGCCACAACGCCGCCAACGAGATCACCTCGCTGGACATCCAGGGGCTGACCGGCTCGCCCTTCACCCAGCACCGCGACAAGGCCGGCAACTGGACACGCAACAAGCGCAGCGCGGCCAGCAATATCGGGTACACACACGACGCTTGGAACCGGTTGGTGAAGGTCCGGCAGCTCCAGACGATCCCGGCATCAACGCTCGGCGAGTATGAGTACAACGGCCTGCACTGGCGGACGGTCAAGAGGACCGCCGGCGATGCCGAGCGTCGGATGTTCTACTCCGCCTCCTGGCAACTGCTCGAGGAGCGGTTCGACAGCGACACCAGCGACGGCGGCGGCGTGTTTGCCGAGGAAAAATGCTCACAGACCATCTGGGGATTGCGAGATATTGATGATGCCGTGCTGAGACGAACCGACACCGATCAGGACTACAACTACGCCGACGCCGGCGAGCGGACGGACTACTTCATCACCGACCCGCAGTTCAGCATGGTGGCGGTGGTGAGCGACACGGCGGCGCTGCAGGAGCGTGTGGCCTATTCGGCCTACGGCGAGGCGCGGCACCACTTCCCGTTCGACCTGGACGGCGACGGCGACGTGGATTCGACCGACACCGGGCTCATCAGCATCACGAAGACCATCGACCAGGCGGGGTACAACCCCGACGCGGACATCGACCGCAACGGGACCGTCAACTCGATCGACTACATCGCCGCGCTCGGTGCCGGCAAGGCGGCGCTGGCGAAGGGTCTGGTTTCCGATCCCAGCGGGCCGAACAGCCCGATCGGCTACGATGGGTACCTCTTCAACGCAGAGACGAAGCTGTACACGGTGCGATTCAGGCACTATGAGCCGGTAACTGGGAGATGGATTGAGAGAGACTCACTCGGATACGTGGATGGCCAGAATGGTCTTGAGTTTGTTAGATCGTCACCTATCCATTTTGTTGACCCCCTTGGCTTGGCGAGTGAGAGTGCGGGATGCGCCGGGTGCGATAGTGAAGGAGACGGACGGAATGTATCGATCGGAGATACCTTCTGGGGACTGGGAGACGGACAGTACCCTCAATTTGGCTCTGACCTGTCCAAGCCGCTTGAGTCCGGTCTGGACGAGATCAATAAATGGGCGATGAGTCTAGATCCCTCAGACGTACCAGGCGGATTGCTGGACGCGCTGAAGGCGGTAGGTGCGAATGACAATCTTCTTTGGAAGGTCGGCGAATGGCTCAACAAGCTGAAAGGCTTGACAACATCGGCGGGAGTAGCGACGTTTCCTTACAATCAAATCGTAGATATTATGACAAAAGACATTATATCAGATTTGAAGAAACTTCAAGCAATGGAAGCAGATCAACGAGGAGTGGTGCCAATACTTACGCTTGATGGCGAGTGTTGCGAAATGGACAAGAAGGGAAAGCTGCGTTGGATCAAGCATAGCATGCAGCTCTGGTGTACGAGAGACAAGCTTTGGGATCTTGATGGATCCACACTATCAGATCCGTCGGGCACGCAGTACGAATGGCGCAAAAGTTACGATCCGAATACCGCCGACGCTCTTCTTGCCGCTGCCGATTGCGCGAACAACAAGGACAATCACTTTAAGTGTCCTTCAGGCACCGCAGGCCAAGGTGCGTTACTTCCTCTGCCTGAGAGTCCATTGAAGGGGCGGTAATAGCAATGAATCGAGTACGACAGGTTGTGACTGGAAGTGTCATCGCGTGCTACGGAGCTGGTTGTGCTTGCGCGCCACGTCATTCCAAAGATAATTACCAGTATCCGGACCGGTACTCAGTGCCAGTACGAATCGCGAGCACTAGCGAAGTTCTCATGGATTCAGTCGCGAGATCTAGCACGGCCAGTTTTCAACGAGCAAATCAGGCGGCGTTGGACATGTTAGCCGAAGATGGAATGGAATTGCTCAGCGGGGTGGCATGTCCGGCGTACGCGATGAAAACACCGAATGGTGGGGGTATAGCCATCGTGGGAGTGTGGTTTGAGTTCCTTCCCACGGTCGTGGAGATTGAACTCATTGATGCAGAAAGTGGAGTCGTACTGTATGCAGATGATCTGAGCACATCGGACAAAGTCGAAAATTACATGGGCTTGTCTGGAATACCTCCGTACGATCCCACATTGGCTTATGCGTGGCATGTCGAAGTGGATTCAGCACGCACACCGGAAGTGGCCGCACAATTATTTACCAGACTGGAAGGCGGGATGTGCATTGTCCGATTGGTGCGAACTGGGGGCGCATGTAAAGTTCTTGAAGCGCCGATCATATTCATTAGATGATGGCGTAGTGTTCCAATTCTCATCTGAGCCCAGAAGCGGCTCGCTCTCAATGTGTCGAGCAATTCTGATCGCACGAGTCGCGATCCCGTAGTGTTCCATTTGTCGGCCGAGGGCTGAATCGCGCAAGATTGGCTCTCTCAGGAGGATGGGTTGACGCCGACGAGACTCTTTGGGCCGAGATCGGTGCACGGACCGCGCAGGCGGTGGGGACTTGGGCTGTCAGCATGCGGTGCGGAGTAAGGCCGCGCGGTGGTACGACCGGAGTATGCCCCCGAGCCGCTCACGGGACTCCACGGCGACCACGGGTTCGGACTCAGCCTCGCCGTCGATGAGTCGATTGCCCAGCCCTTGGTGGTTCCGCTCCAGGTGATAGTGGGCGGCGTACTCCTTGATCGCCATCCGCAGGTGCCGCTCGCCGATCGGGACGATCTTCGATAGGCACTCCTCCTTGATCGACCGGACGAACCGCTAGGCGTAGGCATTGAGATTGGGGCTCCGCGGAACCGGCTAGATCGGTGCCGAGGATGGCCGGGGCTCTCTCGACCCGCGAGTGTCCCCGGCCCGGGTTCATTGAAGCCATCTGTACAATCGGTACCCGAATGATGGCCATTATGAGCTGGCCTCGCGGGAAGCACAGCGTGCTGAAGTCGCGTCTCTTGGCGATTAGGGGAACCCTTGAACTGACTCTCGGATCGGAATAGAATGATCCGGACACGAACCGTACAGGCCTCGGTCCGCTGGCTTGGTGTACTGCAACAATGACTGGTAGGGCGAATGTGGAGATCGGGCACTTGGAGAGAACGTATTTGATGACTGCAGCACGGCGGGACCGGAGGATCTTCCAATGGGCTTGGGCCTGCAAGGACGCGCGGCGATCGGAAGCTTCGTGGTCCTCAGATGGCCTGTGCCTGCACTCTACGGCGATTCCAGACTCCAATGTGATCAGCGACCGAATGCGTCTGAGCCCTTCCTCTGTGGACGACGGCGCAGGAACGCACTCTGCTGAAAGGGCTCGTCATTGATGTCGGAAGTAAACGCTGTAGGCTCCGCGACTGATCCGATGGGAAAGTGCTTCGTTTCCTATAGGCGGAGCAGGCTGGATGAGGTTAGTCGGATTGTTGAGGCGATGCTGGACCATGGCGTCCCGCCATGGCAGGATCTTCGTGAGCTCTCGTCACAACCTCTCGGTCCTGCGCTCCGGGCCGCCATCGGTGATCGCGATACGGCGGGGTCACTGATGTGGGTTTCGCGGGACATCGCGGAGTCCGCGACGATTCTCGAGCTTGAAGCCCCGCTCATATTCTCGCGTTCAAGGACCGATCCCACGTTCGTCGTTGAACTGTGGCTCGCCGACAACGTCCAGTATGACGAGGCAAATGAACTGCTCCGCCCAGCTGGACTTGTCGAGAGCGTCTCGACGGCGTGGCATCTGGAGTGTGCTCGGACGGTCCCGGTACACCAGCCAGACGGTTCGGTCCTTCACCGAATCAATGACGCCGAGGCGCGACGGATCGCCAGCCACCTGTTGCGGCGCAGGTTGCGAGAGGTTCACCGAGTACTGCCCGCCGAGGAGCCTCTCCGTCTTCTGCTTAGAGCGCACGGCGACACTGGAGATGCATATGTTCCTGGATACCCGCTGCAGATCAATTGGGCCCGACACTTCGCGCATCGGCATGCCGAATCCGAGACGTGGAGTAGTCGACTTGTGCCCGCACTATCTCAAGTGCTCGCCGCAGTCCGGGCGAGCGCGCCTGGACGGGGCATCGTGGCCGAGGGTCCGGCGAGCATCGCCTCGTGCCTCGCCCTCGGGAGCACGTTTCGGGAGGTGACTGGTGTGTCGCTGAGTTGGAAGCAACATCCCGCCGGCGTGATCTGGTCGTTGCAGGAGCCGGAGCGGGATTCTGGCTGCGTCGTTGATCCCGTGCGGGATATCCAGATCGGCGCCGTTGATCTCGCGGTGTTTGTTTCCGTGACCGGAAACGTCGAGGCGGCCGTGGCTGCTACAAGTGGATTGCCTGCCTTCCGCGGGATCGTCTCGGTCCGACCCGGGAACGAGGCGCAGCGATGTGAGTTGAATCACCCTGGACAAGCGACCCATGTCGCGCGCCAGATCGCGAGGGCGATCCGAGAGGGCCGGGCGGCCATGCTAGGGATCAAGTGCATCCACCTATTCTTCGCCGGTCCAGCGGGCCTCGCGGTACTGCTCGGACAGCAACTCAACGCCCTCGGCCCCATCCAAACGTACGAACAGGTGCAGCCTGAGGGCGGAGTCTCTCAGTATCGTCGTGCCGCGCTCCTCTCCGATCCAGCCCCTCCAGCCTGAAGGAACCAAACGCCATGGAGTCCCCAACGTACTTTGACGACTTTCTGTCCGGCATCGGCCCGACTGACCACCAGAAGGAGGTCATGAAGCGCGAACACGCGCTCCTGCGAGAACGACTGATGGCTGACGTTGTCCTGAAGCCGGTCGTGATCAGCACGTTTATCCAAGGGAGCTACCGGCGATTCACGGCCAACCGCGGCTCCATCGACCACAAGTGCGATGTCGACATCGTCGCCGTCACAAATCTGCCTCGAAGTGCGACGACCGCAGTCCACGCGCACCGTCTCTTTCAACCGTTTCTTCAGAAGCACTACCCCGGGGCGTACGAGCCGCAAGATCGGTCGTGGTGTATCACCGTTGACGACGAGGTTAAGCTCGATCTCGTGCTGACCTCCGAGCCCGATAGCCCTCTGCTCCGGGAGGCCATAGCCCGGAAGAGCCTGCGAGACTGGGAGCCCGAGCCGGGTTCAACTCTCAGTAGTGCGCTCGGCCTGCAGACGGTCCAGTCGGTGATCCTCGCTGAGGCGAAGCGTGACGAGGACTTTGAGAAGACCGAACCCTTGTGGATTCCTGACAGAGAGCTCCAGCAGTGGGAGAAGACCCATCCGCTGTTCTTGATCGGCTGGACGGCGAAGAAGAACCTCGCAACGAACGGCAACTTCATCCGGGTCGTTCGGGCCGTCAAGTGGTGGCGTCGCGAAGTCGCGCCCTTGCCGAAATACCCGAAGGGGTACCCGCTCGAACATCTCGTGGGTGAATGCTGTCCGGATGGCATCAAGAGCGTCGCCGAGGGAGTCGCCAAGACGTTCGCGGAGATCGCCAACCGGTATGCCAACCACGTTGCCGCGCTCCAGGCTCCCGTGCTTCAGTCTCGGGGCATCGAGGAGCCGCTGGTGGATGTCATGCGCCGAGTGAGCGGAGATGACTTTGCGGGGTTCCATGCCAAGGTCAGCGATGCTGCTGCGCTGGCTCGGCAGGCGCTCGACTCAACCGATCGAGACGAGAGTATTCGGCTCTGGGGCAGGCTGTTCGGGAGTGAGTTCCCGTCTCCGCCATCAGACGGAGTTCAAGTGACGGGCGGGTTCACTTCACCTGCAGCGGCCGCACGACCCAGTGAGGGACGGTTCGCTTGACGGCAATGCCGACCATGCCTGCTGCTCTGCGGGTGGCTCGTCGCACGATTCTTGATCGAGAGGGTGTGTTCGCTGCTGGTGAGTCGGTCTGGGACGCAGAGCAAGAGTCGTGGGCTATCCCCATCGAGGTCGCGACCGGAGCGGAGGATGGCAGCGAGATTCCCCCGACCCTGCGGTGGTATCTGTTGGTGGACAATCGGTATCCGTGGGGTGGTATCGAGATCTTTCCAGCCAAGGAGGGTGGCATCGCCGGGACCTACCCGCATCAGCGCCACAACAGCGAGGAGGATCCAGATAGGCCGTGGCGAGCCGGGAACATCTGTGTGCGTGAACCCGGCTTCACGCTCGGACGAGCGCTGGCCGACTCGGACCCGAGGGGAGACGACCTCAGGCTCAGCTGGCATGTCGATCGACTCATCGAGTGGGTTGGAGCGGCGATCAGCGGCAATCTAGTTCGTGATGGAGAACCCTTCGAGCTGCCGCAGTTTGGTGCAGGTAAGATCACAGTTGGCTTCAATGAGGACGACAGGTCGTTTCAAGAGTGGTGCCGTGCCGCTGATCGCGCCGGCACGGTGGAGTTAGTGCGGTTCGGGGCGTCCCACACGTACGTTGCACGCCGGTTCCTGTCGCCAAATGGGGATGAACTTTGTGTGCCGCGGTGGGGCATCAGCATCGAGTCTGAGAGCAAGCCGCTCATCGGTGCGTGGATTCGCCTTGGTGAGATGCCTGTCGTACCGCCGTATGCCGCGCCGATGCGTTGGCGAGAGCTTTTTGATGCTGGCGAGAAGCAGAACCTCGATGTGGCGGCATTGATCGGCGAGGCGATCGACCCACTGACCGAGACAGCAAGCCCCATCCTGCTGGTCGGGTTCCCTGTGCCGCGGCTAGTCAACGATCCGCCCGAGTTGATGCACTGGCAGCCCATGCAGCTCGAGAACGTGGCGATGGATGGTCGGCCCAGGCCGGGATTCAGGTCCGGCAAGAAGGGGCGAATGAGATGCAATCAAGCCGTCGCGTTGAATCCTGCCAAACGCATCAACTGGATGGGTGGTCGGAACTTCGCGCCGCCGGAGATCGCCACCCGGGGGCAGTTCGGAAAGGCACTACGGCGGCGTCGGGTGCTGGTCCTCGGTGCCGGTGCAGTTGGTTCGGTTCTGGCCGAGCTTCTCGTCCGCGGCGGTGTACATGATCTGGTCGTGATGGATGGTGGGACGCTCGAAGCGGGCAACCTCGTTCGGCATACGCTCACGCTCCCGGAGGTCGGTTTGCCCAAAGCCATAGCGCTTGGCCACAGGCTCAACCTGATGTCGCCTCACGCTCGTGTCGTGGCGGTCCCTGCTCGGTTTCCCAGCCTCGATCAGAAGGTGATCGGCCAGATCATGGACCGTGACTTGATCATCGACTGCACTGGGGAGGACGACACTCTGCACGCCCTCTCCGAGCACGCTCCGGGCCACTCGACGGCGTATGCGTCAGTGTCACTCGGACGTCGCGGATCGCGATGCTACCTGTTCTTGGCGGATGGATCAGGCTTCCCTGCCACGGAGTTCTGGTCGACGATCGCGCCCCATCTTGAGGATGATCGCGCGGCAACAGCGGGTCTATCGCTTCCGTGGGAGGGGATCGGCTGCTGGCACCCAGTGTTTCCCGCGACGGCTGTCGACGTGTGGCATGCCGCCGGAACCGCGGTTCGCGAGATCGACCGGGCGTGCAATGGAGAGATCCGCTGGGACGGACTTCGGGTGATCGATCATGAGTGCTCGAGGGCACCGGTCGCGAAGGCGGGGAGCGTCGACCGTGCCTGAGCATCATGCGCACGATGAGTACAGGTCAAGTGATCGTCGCTTCGGCGTCAGGCTGTCGCAAGCAGTCGTGTCCTCGATGCTGGAGCAGTGTCTCCGCAGTGGGAAGAACGAGACCGGCGGGATACTCGTGGGTCGCTACTCCGAGGATCTGTCGCTCGCTATCGTGTCTCGTGCTTGCCCGTCGCCATCCGATACCCGAGCAGGGAGGCGATGGCTTGTGCGAGGAGTAAGCGGGCTTGCCACCCTGCTCGCCGATCTGTGGGGCCGCGGTCGTGAACACTACCTCGGCGAGTGGCACTTCCATCCCTTCGCGCCTCCGACCCCCAGTGGAGCGGATATCCAGCAGATGAAGTCGATCTCTCGCTCGAAGCAGTACCAGTGTCGTGAACCGGTGCTGTTGATTATCGGCGGCGACCCGAAGGCCGCCTGGAGTCTGCACGCAGAGGTGTTCAGTCGAGAAGAGCGGCATCCGCTCCGGCCATCTCTGCCGAAGATGTGCAGCACGTAGGCGACTCCGCATGGCGGATAGTCACATGACTTACGCAGCAGCGTCAGCAGCCGATGAATCCAAGACTCGTCTGTCTGGCCCCATGGCCATTTTAATTTGGACAAGGAGAACAGCCGAGTTCAGTCAGCACCTGCAGCCAGATCGGTCGAGTGGGAGGTCGTGATCCACGGGACCGAGACGGTCGCGGTGGCTGCAGCCATCGAAGGCCCCCGCCGGTTACGCTGAGGCGGTTCGACGCTGATCCTCTGGGCGAGCTGCTCAAGGAATGCGGCGATCGCGGTGCTCCCGCGACCCAGGGGCGAAAGTGGGCAACGGCTGTGAACGATTCCGACGACCGGCATCCATCCAGACCACGACCCGATCCGGGAGACTACTCGGTGGTGGTCGGCCTGCAGCCTCACTGTCTCGAGGACCACGAGCCCCATGCACGGATCATCACGCGCATCGATGCCGAGATCATCTGCGAGGCGGACCCGGGGTCGGGAGTCCCGTCTGAGTCGATCTCCGCGGGCTATGCCCTTGCCTACAGGGTCGATGGAGAGGAGTGCGCCGATCGGGGGTTGTCACTTTGGGAAGTGTGTGACGCGTTCGAGCAGGAAACCACAGACTACTGCGAAGCGTTGTTCGGCCGCAAGGGCGGGTGGATCCCGGAGGTAGAGACGATGTGCCGGGACGTCTGGTCCACCAACCTGCTCATCTTGAGTGCGGTGCACGTCGAGCCCGCCCACCGCGGCAAGCGGCTCGGTCTTCGCGTGGCCCGGGTGTTGATCGACCTGTTCCCGGTCCCGGGTGGCCTGGTCGCCTGTCAGCCACGACCGATGAGGAAGCCGGAACGAGCAAAGCTGGGTGAGTCCTCGCGGGACGACGAGGGAACCACCGTCGCGATCCGCGCACTGACCCGGTACTGGGGCAGGATGGGATTCAAGCCCCTCAGCGATACCGGCTACTGCGTTCTCGATCCGGGGATGCGCGCGCCGAGCTTGAACGAGCTATAGGTGCGTGCGGATCACGACCGGGCCGGCGGAGTCCGTGCCGGACCCCTACCAGTCGGCCTCGGGTCCAAACCACGACGTCGCACCAGAGCTTCGGCGCTACGCCGCTCTCTCGTAGCTCCTGAGCACCCCACCCAGCCTCTCCCTGCACTCGATCTCCCCGCGCAGCCGCGGCGGCCCCGTCTCCATCGGCCTGACGTTCCCCAGCCCGAGGTGAGGTCTTTCCCCGTGGTAGTGTTCCAGGTACTCTGTGACCAGGTGGTCCAGATGCCCCTTCCCGAAGCACACGAAGTGGTCCAGGCACTCCCGCTTGATCGACCCCACCCACCGCTCGGCGTAGCCGTTGAGCTTGGGCGCACGCACCCGGATCCGCTTCGGACGCCACCCCACCCCACGCAGCGCCCCGTCGAACCCCCGCACAGCTTGGTGTCGTTGTCGTGGATCACGATCCCCGGCGTCCCCAGCCCCTGCCGCTCGGCCTCGGCCACGAACGCCCCGACCTGCTTGGCCGACCAGGCGCTGTCGGCCCGATCGGTGCACCGGCACGCGATCACCCGCCTGCTGTGGATGTGCATGAAGAACAGCACGTAGCAGGTCCTGATTCCGCGGAGGGTCACCACCGGCTTGCTGAAGTAGTCGCAGGCCCACAGCGTCTCGGTGTGGGACCGGATGAACCGGTCCCAGGAGCCAGACTGACCACCAGGCCTCGGCCGCAGCCCCGCATCCCGCAGGATGCTGGCGACCGTGCTGCCGCTGATGTCGGTAATCCCGAGCTTCTTGAGCTCGCCCAGGATCCGGGTGTACCCCCACCCGGTCTCGCTACCGATCTTGATCACGAGGTCCCGCAGCGACTGCGGCTTGCGCGGGCGTCCCGCTCGGGCCACGGGCCGCGGGTTCCTGGCCTCGCGCACCCACCGCCGGAACGTGTCGTAGGCGACGATCGAGATCAGGTCCCGCAGCGCCGGGCCGACCCGGGACCCGAGCTCCAAGAGCGTCCTCCGCTCGGCCGTGGTGACCTTCAGCGTGGTCCCCAGCTTCTTGCGCAGGATCCGGTTCTCGGCGCGGAGGTACTCGATCTGCCTCGCGAGGTCCGCGTGCGTCGCCTGCAGGAAGGCGAGGTACATGGGCTCGACCAGTCTTCGCAGGTGGGCCATCACGGGCTCCTGGGGGTGTTGGGGGTTGTGGGGGTGCTGGGGGTCGTGGGGGTGGACGGGGTTTTGGACCCCTGAGAACGGGCCCCGGCGCGGTGCTCCGCCCCGGTCCGCCGACACCTCCGCCGACACCTGCAACCGGGCACGACCGGATGCATCCGGGACCATCCCGGGTGTCGTCGCCACCCCCCGTGACGGGCCGGAATCGCCGATTCTGGGCCCTCAGGGGCGATAGTGGGGCGGTGCTGACGACGCCTTAGGAAAGCGATGCTCTATCCAACTGAGCTACGGGGGCTTTGTGCACAAACACCGTATTTTCCAGCCGATTTGACTCCCGGCCCCATCGAGCCTCATGTCCCACGACACCTTTTTCGACACCTGCTCGGGTGTCGTCCGCTATGCTGGCGGGTGTCGCAAGGAGGCGGCGATGCCACAGGATACCACCACCAAGAAGGCCCCGGCCAAGCGGGGTTCCCCGGCTCGGGCCACGGACGACCGGCCCTCCAAGCCCTACCCGACGTTCCCCCTGTTCCCCCACCGGAACGGCCAGTGGGCCAAGAAGATCCGGGGGCGGTTCGTCTTCTTCGGCATCTGGGCCGACCCGATGGGGGCCCGGGACCGCTACCTCGCCCAGAAGGACGAGCTCCACGCGGGGCTGATGCCCCGGAGGCGGGCCGCGGCGTCGATCGGGGCCCCGGCCTCGACCCCGGGCACGGTCGCCGCAGCGGCCGCCGACGTGCCGACGCTGCGGGACCTCGCCAACCACTTCCTGACGGCCAAGAAGCGGCAGCGCGAGTCGGGAGAGCTGTCGCTCCGGTCGTTCGACGATCTCTACCGCACCTGCTCGATGGTGCTCGAGCACCTCGGGCGGCACCGACGCCTCGACGACATCACGACCGAGGACTTCGGCGGCCTCCGCGCCCAGCCTGGCCGAGGGCCGCGGGCCCGTGACGCTGGCGATCCACATGCAGCGGACCCGGTCGATGTTCAAGTACGGGTTCGAGTCCGGGCTGCTGGACCGGCCGATGCGGTTCGGCACGGAGTTCAAGAAGCCGGCCAAGCGGGCCATGCGGCAGTCGAGGCAGGAGCGCGGGCCGCGGATGTACGAGCCCGACGAGATCTCCCTGCTGCTCGGGGCGGCGGGGGTGCAGCTCCGGGCCATGATCCTGCTCGGGCTGAACTGCGGGATGGGCAACACGGATGTCGCGTCGCTGCCCATCGACGCGCTCGATCTCGATAGGGGGATCGTGGACTTCCCGCGCCCCAAGACGGCAATCCCGCGTCGGGCGACGCTCTGGCCAGAGACCGTTGAGGCGCTGCGGACCGCGCTGGAGGTCCGGCCCCGGGAGAAGCTGGCCGAAGACAAAGGGCTCGTCTTCATCACGAAGTACGGCCACCGTTGGCTGCGGGTGAAGGCCCCGGGTCCACGGGCCAAGAAGGGCACGCAGGCCGTGACGGTCGATGCGGTCGCCCTGGAGTTCGGAAAGCTGCAGAGGCGGTGCGGGATCGAGAGCGGCGGTAGGGGCTTCTACGCACTGCGGCACACGTTCCGGACGGTCGCCGACGAGGTGAACGATCGGCCCGCGATCGATCTGATCATGGGCCACCAGGATACCAACGATATCGCCACGCATTACATTGCACGCATCGGCGACGAGCGGCTGCGGCGCGTGGTGGATCATGTGCGGGCCTGGATGCTCGCGAGCGTCGAGACGTCGAGTTGAACTGTCGAAACTGGTCACGAAGGGACAATCGACATGGCTGCAACCAAGGATGTGCTGTGGGACGGAATCATGTTCACGTGCGTCCGTATGCACTACAGTCTCAGTGATCCTGAGGCCTGGGAGGAGCTCCGCAAGGCGTTCACGGAAGAGCAGGATCCGCTCTGGCTATTGGAGCAGGTGGAAGCCGACCTCCAGTGGTGTATCGAGCAGTTCGAACAGGAGTCTCCTGAGCCCCCGGCGAGCGAATCCGGGGAACACGTTCAATCAGCAAGGGCGGACTCACCGCGTCCCTCGAAGCGTCAGCCGAAGGGTCCACACCCGGATTCGCGGCGGAGAGAAATCGTCAAGTTCCGAGCGGACCAAGCGAAGTCCGCGTTGCGCGTGGTCAACGATCTTCGCCGATTCGTCGCGCAGCATCCGGAATCAGGGGTCGGCTTGGTCTGGGCGTACGGACTTGGACTCGAGATGTCGAAGCTCCGGCTCATCAGCTATGAGCCCGATGTCGATCGTGGACAGCGGGTACGGCGCGGGGCGTCGTCGGGCGGCACCGCCGCGGGGGGCCGCAACGCAGGTCGGGATTCCGCGATCATTGCTGCCTATCACAAGCTGCGGGCTGAGGATCCGGACGCCCTCGACTCCAAGTGCTACAAGCGCATCTCCGATGCGCATGGAGGCAAGCCTGGGGTCGAGAGGATTCGGCAGATTGTGACCTCTTCGTTCAGCTGAGGCGACAGCCAGAAAAATCCTAGAGTGCCGGCCAAATTTGGAAGTCATTGCGGCTTAATGGCGGCGTGAGCAATTCGCCGCAAGAGACGCGACCGCCCGCAATCAGCCTCGAGGAGCAGCTGCTCCCGCTCGCGCAGGCTGCCAAGCTGCTCCCCGGACGCCGCCACGGACGCCCGCCAGCACCAAGCACCCTTTATCGATGGGCGTGCTACGGACTGAGTGGAGTCCGCTTGGAAGTCGTACAGGTGGGCGGAACGATGTGTACCAGCCGGGCTGCTCTGGAGCGGTTCTTCACCCGACTCGCTGCAGCGCGTCCGCCCGCGAAGGCGGGTGAGGATGGCTGAGTGGCTCACCCCAAAGCAGATCGCAAAGAGCCGTGGCATCCGACCCGGAACCGTTTACGGCTGGATCAGGTCCGGAGAGCTTCTCGCGGTTGACCATGCGGCGAGCGCACAGGGCCCGGCTCGGTGGAGGGTCAGCCAAGGTGCTCTCTCGGCGTTCGACGCCGGTCGATCGAATCGTGCCCAGGCCAGAACAACTGAACGACGAGCGTCGGGTGCGGGCGCGCGCGGGTCCGTCGCGCAGAGAACCACCCGAGTCGTGGAGTTTTTCTGATGGACCATCTATGGAGGCTGGCAGCATTCACTCGTCAAGACGGAGATGGTCAGGGGAGGTTGCGGCGATGCGGTCCAAGCACCAACAGAGTCGGCGACGGGACCGCAACCATCGGCGGAGCAAGCAGATCAATCTGCGGCGTAGGCGGTCGGGTCTCTGGCTGTGGTGTCGGGAGAGGAGGCGGCCAGTGAGTCGTAAGCGCGCCAAACTCACGGGACTAGCGGAGTTGCTGGCTCTCGCGAGTCGAGCGAAGATTCCACGCAACGAGAAGGCGGTCCTCAAGGCCCTCGTGCAATTGGCGAACTGGGATACGGGCGAGGGCATCTGGGCATGTGTCAGCACCATTGGAAAGATGTCTGGGTACAAGCGCCGCCAGGCCGGGCTGATGCTAAACGCGCTTGAGCGGCGTGGACTCATTGTGTTCGTCCATCGATCTGCTGGGGGGAATGGATGCCGGCACAGGATCAACATTGAAGTTCGTCGACTTCGCCAACTCGCGAGTGCCGACGAAAGAGCGAATGAATCCGGGGACCTGAGCCCCGAACCGGAATTGCGCATTCAACGCCAATCAAGTGCGCATTCTGCGGCGATTAACTGCGCACGCAGTGCGCACGATCAAGGAGAGACCAAGAACACCACCACCCCCCCCCAGCCCCCCGAGGCGCAGAGCAACGCCGGGAGATCAACGGAGCCGCCAGCGAGGGGAGGGGTGGGGACCACTCTTGATGAGCGGGAGCGAGCGGCCCGCATGTTGTTGCGACAAGGTGTTTGGTCGTCGACGGCTGAGGCGCTCTCGCAGACCAACTCGCCAAGCGTCATCGCGTCGGCCATCAAGCTCGTCGACGAGATGCCCAGACCCCCAAAGGACCGCGGCGCGATGATCGTTCACAAGCTGCGATCCGGTGATGCGCAAAGACGCCATGAAACCGCAGAGTTGAATGTCGAGCGCGGCCGCGAGCGGGAGCGCATGCACGAGCGTGCGAGGCGGGCGCGATTAATGCAGGTCCGGCTCCGAGGGTTCAGAGGCACTCCCGAGGCGGCCGCGATCATGGAGTCGCTTCGCGTCGTCTCCAGTGTTTGGCCGACCGACGATGCCGTCGCGAAAGGTGCGCCGGTGTCGGACGAAGATCTGGGGCTTGCCGATACGGCCCCGGTGGAGCTTCTGCGAATCCTTGAGGAAGCGGCGCTGGAGCATCGTGCGCGATATGGAGTCGGGCACGAGGCGCATCGGCGGGTTGGCGCGCCGACCCAAGGAGCGTCATGATGCCAATGAGACCACGGATTGCGAGGCTCGCACAGCGCAGCATCAGGCAATCATGCACTGAGGGGTGGGGGGGTCGCGGGTCCTTCCTGGCCTTAAAAAGCAGCGTGTTACCCGCCGGAGCAGCAACCTCCGATGGGAGAGTTTCTTTTTGGGTGCGTCGTGCGCTTTGCACACCCCGATTGCCACGAACCGGGAGGGTCCCATGCACGTCGAGATGAAGCCGATCGACTGGGTCAAGCCCTACGAGAACAACCCCCGCCAGAACGCCAAGGCGGTCCCCGCCGTGGTCGAGAGCCTGCGCCGCTACGGCTTCCGCCAGCCGATCGTCACCGACGCCAAGGGTGTCATCGTGGTCGGGCACACCCGGTACCTCGCCGCAAAGGAGCTCGGCCTCACCGAGGTGCCGGTCCACATCGCCACCGACCTGTCGCCGGCCCTCGCCCGCGAGTACCGCATCGCCGACAACAAGACCGCCGAGGGCGCTGAGTGGGACGCCAAGCTCCTGCCGATCGAACTCTCGGCGGGGATCGCCAGCGGCGCGGATTGGGGAGCGATGGGGTTCGGGGCACTCGAGCTGGGACGCCTGCTCTCGCCCTCGCTCACAGCCCGCGAGGGGGCCGAGCCCGACGACACCCCGGACCTGCCCATCACGCCGCGGTCGCGTCCGGGTGACCTCTACCGACTCGGTGAGCATGTGCTCGTCTGCGGCGACTCGGCGGGAGACGCGCCCAGCGCGGCTCCTCGGTGACGAGCACCCGGTCGTGGTCCTGACCGATCCGCCGTACGGCGTGGAGTATCAGGGCAAGACCAAGAACGCGCTGACCATCGAGAACGATGGGATCGATGGGTTGCAGCCCCTGCTCGAATCAACCCTCGGCAAGCTCGTCGAACACTCTGCACCAGGATGCGTCTGGTACGTCTGTGCTCCCGCCGGGCCGCAGTTCGCCGCCTTCGCCGCGGTGCTGGGCGACGCGGGTGTCTGGCGGCAGACCCTGGTCTGGGTGAAGGACTCGATGGTGCTGGGGCGTTCCGATCACCACTACCGGCACGAAGCGATCCTGTACGGCTGGACGCCCGGCGGCGTGCACCACGCGCCGCCAACGAGGAGCCGAACCACCGTGCTCGAGTTCCCGCGTCCAAAGCGCAGCGCGGTGCATCCCACGATGAAGCCCGTGGCCCTGTTCGCCGACCTGCTCTCGGTCAGCAGCGATGCGGGCGACCTGGTGCTCGACCCCTTCTGCGGATCCGGCACGACGATCATCGCGTGCGAGCAGCTGCAGCGCGCCGCTGCCGCGCGATCGAGCTGGACCCGGGGTACTGCGACGTGATCGTGGAACGCTGGGAGCGGTTCACGGGCGGGAAGGCGGAGCTGGTTCGGACGACCACGAGGAAGACCGCGAAACGGTCAAAGACCACTCGCCGGACGGGCGGGGCGAAGCGCAAAGCGGCACCCTGATCGGTGATTGGAACCGCGCGTCGTGCACCGCGAGGAGTACTACCTCACCCGAGACGGAGTGGATTCGAGAAGGGTGGCTGGCGGGAGAGTCCGGGTAGAGACCAGAAGGGGAACACCATGGCACGAAAGCGCAGCAAGCCGAACCCACAAACCGAGGCCACGGCCCCCCTCAACCCCGACCGCCTGACTCCCGCCGAACTCGCCGCGGTCCTCTCCTCGACCGGGCTGGTGGCCCTCACCGAGGCCGACATCCTCCGGAGGATCGATCAGGGGGCCCCGGTCAACCCCGACGAGACCATGAGCCTCGTCGCCTTCACCGCGTGGCTGTTCGAGGCGCGGGAGAAGGCCAGGCGTGGCCGCTGACCCCAGGCACCTCAAGCCGGCCGAGACTCAGCGGCTGCTCAACTCCACCCCGCTCGGCACCGTGCTCACCGAGCGGCTCCTGCGGCGGCACCGGGACGAGGCCGGGTACCGAATCGGGGACGAGCACACGATCGACCTGGTGCGGTACGCCGCGTGGCTCTACGAGGAACTCCGCTGGCAGGCCCCCAAGCCCGAGGAGGGCGACCTGCGGGGCTACGACGCGGTCCGGGAGCGGGCGGTGCAGCGCAACAAGGCCCTGTCGCTCTCGGGCCGCAACATCGGCGAGTTGCCCGAGGTCGAGCAGCCCAACCGGAAGGAGACCTGCGCCCGGGACTTCCGGCTCTTCGCCGAGACGTACTTCCCCGCGACCTTCACGCTGGCCTGGTCGCCCGACCACCTCCGGGTCATCGAGAAGATCGAGCGGTGTGTGCTCGATGGCGGGCTGTTCGCCATGGCGATGCCCCGGGGCAGCGGCAAGTCCTCGATGTGCGAGGCCGCCTGCCTGTGGGCGATCCTCTACGGGCACCGGTCGTTCGTGGTGGTGATCGGGGCCACCGAAGAGCACGCCGACAACCTGCTCGACTCCATGAAGTCCGAGCTCGAGCACAACGACCGGCTGCTTGCCGACTTCCCGGAGGTCTGCTTCCCGATCAGAGCGCTGGAGGGCATCTACCAACGGGCCAACGGGCAGCTGTTCCGGGGCGAGGCCACCTGCATCGGGTGGGCGGCCAAGGAGCTGGTCCTGCCGACGATCCCCGAGAGCGCCGCCAGCGGGGCGATTATCCGGGTGGTGGGCATCACCGGTCAGCTGCGCGGGATGAAGTTCAAGCGGCCCGATGGCGGGACCGCGCGGCCCTCGCTGGTCTTGATCGATGATCCCCAGACCGACGAGAGCGCAAGAAGCCCCTCGCAGTGCGCCAACCGTGAGCGGGTGCTGTCCGGGGCCGTGCTCGGGATCGGTGGACCCAACGTCCAGATCGCCGGGCTGATGACCCTGACGGTCGTGCGGCCGGAGGACCTGGCCGACCAGATCCTCGACCGCGAGCGGCACCCCGAGTGGCAGGGGGAGAGGACCAGCCTGGTCTACGAGTTCCCGAGCAACGAGGCCAAGTGGTCTGAGTACGCGGGGATCCTGCGCAGGGGCATGGGGGCCGGTGAGGGCATCGCCGCGGCGACCACGTTCTACAAGAAACACCGGAAGGTCATGGACAAGGGGGCCAGAGTCGCCTGGGACGAGCGGTTCAAGCCCGAAGAGCTCTCGGCGCTGCAGCACGCCATGAACCTCAAGATCCTCGACGAGCACGCGTTCTGGTCGGAGTTCCAGAACAAGCCGCTGAATGAGTCCGCCGGTCTGGTCGGTCCGCTGACCGCCGCGGAGATCGCGGCCAAGACCAACGGCATGGAGCGGGGGCTGGTGCCGGCGTGGTGCGAGCATCTCACCGCGTTCATCGACGTGCAGGAGAAGATGCTGTTCTACGTCGTCGCGGGGTGGTCGGCCGAGTTCGGCGGGGCGGTGGTGGACTACGGGACCGAGCCGGACCAGAAGGACCCGTTGTTCACACTCCGTAGCTCGAGGCGGACCCTCCGGTCCAGGCACAAGGGCTCGAACCCCGGCATGGAGGCGTTGCTCTACGCCGGGCTCGAGTCGCTGGTGAACCGGCTGTGCGGGTCGGAGTGGAGGCGTGACGACGGGACGAACATGCGGATGGACCGGTGCCTGATCGACGCCAACTGGGGGGCATCGACCGACACGGTCTACCTGTTCTGCCGTCAGTCGGCGCTGGGCTCGCTGCTGTACCCGAGCCACGGGCGGTACGTGGGGGCGTCCAGCACGCCCTTCAACGACTACAAGCCCAAGCCCGGGGACCGGGCCGGGGTGAACTGGCGGATCCCGTCGGTGCGGGGCAAGCGGGCGGTGCGGCACGTGGTCTACGACACGAACTTCTGGAAGTCGTTCGTGCAGGAGCGGTTGGCGGTGGGGATGGGGGACCCGGGCTGCCTGTCGCTGTTCGGGCGGGACGCGCGGGAGCATCAGCTGTTCGCCGAGCAGATGACAGCCGAGTACCCGGTGCGGACCGAGGGGCGGGGTCGGACCGTTGACGAGTGGAAGCTCAAGAAGCCGGGGTTGGATAACCACTGGCTCGACTGCGCTGTCGGGGCCGCGGTGGCGGCGTCGGTGCAGGGGGTGAGCTTGTTTGGTGCGCCGGACCCGAGGCGGAGGGTGAGGAGGAGGGTCAGTATGTCGGAGTTGCAGCGGGGTAGAGGCGGATAGGCCAGCGAACAACGAAGCGGCGGGCCCGGAACGACTCAATGAGCGTCTCGCCGACATGATTCGCGCGAGCCGAGCGAGAGTGCGCATCGTCAGCGGGACGTGTGGTCATTGCGGCGGTAGCGGTCATGTTGCCGACCAGGTCATCCCTGCGGCCCGTTCATCACTGCTTGGTATCTCGGATTGATCTCGGGTCGTTCCCGTACGAATCCGTGTCGCGGATCTGGCCGTTGGTGCCGTGGATCCTCAGTTCGCCGCGAGTCTTCTGTGCCAGCGGCTTCCCGGCGTCGATGGCGGCCTTCTGTGTGGGATGCGTTGATGAAACGCGAGACGCGTTCTCTCGGCGAACGGCCCAACCATCGTTGTGGGGGACGACGTGGTAGTTCTTGTTATCGCCGGATTCGCCGACGGGGTGCAAGAACGACGGATCTAATGTCTGTCAGATGATCACTTCGCGGTGTACTGCCCGCGGCCGATCTTCTTGATCAACGGACTCTTGATAAGCGTCTGGTTCACAATGGTGCGGAAGTTGGGGCTCGTCGTCTTGTAGCCGGCTTTCTGCACCGCCGTCGCGACCTCGCTCACACCCATCGTCTTGCCCTGCAGCGTCTTCGCGAGCGACACCTCGAGGCTGTTCTCGTTGCGAGGCCGGCGGCCGCCGCTCATGCGTGTCACGCGAACGCTCGCACCACTCTTGGGCCGGCCCGCCGGACGACGACCCCGCCGGCTGGCGGTGCTCACGCCGAGGGCGCCCGTTGATCGCCGCGATCTCGGCCTCGAGCCCGTCCACCTTGCCCAGCAGATCATCCCGCTTCGACTCGAGCCGCAGCCAGGTCTCGCGAACGACGCTGCAGTTCGGCGTGCAACTCGCCCGCCGAGGCGGCACGGAGCCCGCCGCCGCGGGGCGCGGACGCCTTGCGCGCAACCTTCTTGCCAGCACCAGCCTTACGAGCGCCGGCCTTGCGTGTCGTCTTCTTCGCGGACTTCTTTGTGGTCTTCTTTGTCTTCTTCGCCATCGATATTCCTCTCTGTGACGCCTGCGTCTGGTGGTTCTGTCGCCCCTACAAAAAACAAAGGGGGGCAACAGCATTTCCCCCCACGAGCAAACCAATCGCTTGGTTCAAAGTTGCGAAGCTCGGATCTCGCACTGGCCCAGATAACCGCGGAGTGGCCAGAGTCTCTCAAGGCGGGACTCCCCCGATGGGGGCGAAGGATAGGCAGACCCGCCGAATCGCTCACCCGAGGCGGTACCTCAGAACCCCAATCCCCAATCCGGCCAGATCCGCCCGATCAGCCTCGACAGCGGAATGCCGACCAACAACGCCACCACGACCACCAGCACCGGCCCCACCGCCAGCCGTGTCGCCGCGCCCCCGCCGCGGATAGGCCTCAGCGACCTGCGCCTCGCTCAGTCCCGCGAGCCGCCCCACCTTCCGAAGCCGCCGCCGCCAAAGCTGCGCGCCACCGAGATAGAGCACCAACAGGAGTACGAGCATCGCCTCGGGGCCGAGCAACTCTTCACCTCTACCCATCACCGAGCCCGCAAAGACCGAGCCGAAGTAGAAGAACATCGAGAGAAAACCGATCCCCACGATCAGCACCACCCAGGGCGAATACAGCCTCCCCATCGCCACCAGCCAGACTCGCCGACGCACCCGCCGCACCACCGCAGAACCCGAGGAATCAGGAACGAGATACACCGCCAAAAGCCCGAGCGCATAGGGCAGCACGGCGAGCCCCGACGTCGTCACCATGCACAAGCCGAGCAGAAGCAAATGCCCCCACACCACCTGCCACGTCGTCAACTCCAAGAACACCCGCCGCCGCGCATCCAGCCGGATGTCCTCCGCCGTGATCTCCGCCCCGCACTCCGGACACCGCCGCGCCCGCAGCCCCGCCAGCTCGTAATCGCAATACGGACACCGCTCCACACCCACGACAAGAAACGTCTCGCGGTCCGTCACCGCACCAACCGACGCCCCCTCGTGTTCCAGTCCGTCGCGCTGTCCCCGCGGTGCGTCCATCACGTCAGCCTCTCATGTCATCCGGAACCAAGGCCGCCGCCTACCCCGCCAGCACCCAAGCTCAAAGCTCATCAGCAAAGTCCATCAACCGACATTCCCCATTTGAACTCCGCCCGGCTACGCCGGGCCGTTCTCCACCAGAATACCGCCGCTCGCGCGGAGCACAAGCCCGATCTGACCGCGTGCGGGTGCAATCTGCGACAAGAACGACGGTGCCGGCTGCCCGCCTGGCAGGAGAAGTCGTGACGCCAGACGATGGGGTGGTTCGGCGGTCGGCCCACCGGACGAGGAGGAACTCGATCTCTCGGTACAGCACCTCGTTGCCCTTGAGGCGGATCACGTACAGGTAGCCCTCGGCCTCCAGCGCCTCGTACAGGTCGGGGATGGCGCACGCCGCGTCGCCTCGGAAGAACCGGTGGATGTCCAGATCGCGGTAACGAGCGATGATCGGCTCAAGGACAGAACGCCAGTCGTCGGCGCTGGCAACATTCCCATTCCGCAACAACGCCCGTTCTACGTCACCGAACTGGTTGAAGCAGAACAGCGGATGGTAACACCCGCACTCGAAGTGGCCGACCTGACTGATCGAGGCGGCGCGGCGCGTGAAGGCCCGGCTGCCGATCACCTGACGCATCACCGGATCGACGCTGGGGCGGTCGGCGTCGTTGACGTCCTCGTGCCCGGTGAGGCGGCTGTAGACCGACTGACGCAGCAGCGCGGTCATGCTGTGCCGGACATTGCGGTTGGTGCGGAAGTCGAGCAGCTCGGCCGCGGCCGATTCGGTCAGCTGCACCGCATCGTCGAGGTCGCGATAGGGCAGCAATCCGGCGTCGGAACTGACGGTCACCCCGTGAAACTCAAGCTTGACCGTGCGGTCGAAACCCACCCGCCAGGATTCCGTGCCCGCTTCACCCAATGGGTGCTCCTTGATCTCCGCCCCGGCTGTCAAGAAAGGCCTGTAATTGCAGGACCAAGCGGGTGGACAGTATACCACCATAGAAGATCCATATGGGAGATCCGGGGGAAGACAACGCTGCACCGGGCCAAGACCAAGCGCGCGAGCAGTCTCTCGAATCCAGCGTTCACGATTCACTACAACCCGCGTGAAGGTGGTGGGCCGACGGGCGCGGCGGAGAAGGTGCGATACGCTCTCGTGGTGAGCGTCACTTCGAAGAACACCAGGGACATCTACGACAAGATCGTCCGTCGCTACGCCACCCAGATTCAGCCGCTCGCGCCGCTCATTCAGATCCCTGTCCGCACGCGGACCTGACCTGCTCGCGCAATGAGTGTTGCGGTCTCCGTGGATCCGACTCCTTTGCGCCCCCCGGCGTCTGCCAGCAACGACAGCTGGTTTCGGGCATCGACCGGAGGCTCAGGTCTCTCGTGGTTGTACACCACGACGCGGAGCGAGTCCGGGAGCGTGTTGTGGTCTGAATGTGCAGCGTCCATGAACATGAGCACGCCCTGTGTCGAGCCCGGTCGCAACACCGTCGGGTTCTGCTGGCGCGACCCCGTACGCCGAGCCGGGTGTGAAGTGGTAGTGGAATTGGAATCACGAGTGCGGGGCCCCGCCGGTCGACAGGCGCGACGCTGTTGGTCAGGAGCCCGTGGACACTGCCAGCTGACGTCGCGCCCACTCTCTCCATTCTTCGCTCTCACCCCGAAGAGCGATCTCGCGGAGATTGCCGGCGACCTCCACATCCTCCGCGGCGTTCGCGGCGTCGTGCCGGAGCTGGCACCGGGTCATCGCCTGCACCGTCTGGACGTGCCCCGGGTACACCTCGAGCGCCGACCGATACTCGTCGATCGCGTCGTCGAAGCGGCCGACCCGCTCGAGCGTCATCGCGAGATTGAACCGAGGGTCCGCCAGCCCGGGGAGAAGCTGGCGCGCCCATTCGAACTCCTGGGCAGCTGAGTACAACTCCCCCCGCGACAGGTGGATCACACCGAGGTTGTTGTGCGCCGGACCGTGGAACAGATCGGCGGCCAACGCCTCACGCAGCAGACGCTCGGCCTTGTCCGGATTGCTCTCGAGGATGGCCGCGGCCTCCTGGGTCAGGCGTTGGGCTTCCAGCGGATTGCGGGGTGAGTCGGCCGACGCGGTGTAGGGGCTGCGGCCGCCCGAGGCACAGCCCCATCCCGCTCCGATCAGCAACGACAGCACCACCGCCGCCCACACGGCGTTCCACGAGGTCGTCACGAATCCATTGCGCTTCATGGTGTCGGCTCCATCCCGGGATGCTCGCCCTCGGTCTGCCCTCTCACGTACACGGCGGACGCGGTCAGTGTGGCACGGAACGTGCCATCGGTTGCCCCGCGGTTCGAAACGGGCGTCAGATCAACGCCGATCACAGTCCAGAGCCTGTGCTCCCGCCGCCACCGGTCGAGGAACGAGCCCAGCTCATCCAGGAGGATCGGGCTCAGGACCACCCGGAACGTCTGGACCCGGCGTGCGGATGTTCCGTCGCTGCCCGACAACGCCCGATCGCCCGAGGGCGTCACCGACTCGACCCGGGTCGAGACTAGCCCGCACGCGGCGAGCGTCTCGTTCACGCGCTGGAACGCGTCACCCTGCGGCTGTGCGCCGAGGGCCACGGTCTGGGACCGCCCCCGGAGTTCGAGCACCCGCTCGGCCTCGGAGCGGACCTGTTCGAGCGTCGAACGGGCCGACTGCGCCGAAGATCGAGCCTCGCTTGTGCGTACGGCACCCAGCGCGAGCATGAGCGACGCCGCGGCGACGGTGAGCGCAAACGCAACCAAGGACTGCCTCGGTGTCATGGGGCCACCCCCGGCTCCATGCGGACCCGCACCGTGATCCCGTCGCGTTCACGGACGACGTTGGGCTGGCGCAGCGACCACCCGGGCGGTGCCCGCAGCTCGCGCTCGAACCGCTCGGCCGCCGCTTCGTCCGGCAGGCGGACACTGAGCGTGATCGCCGTGGAAGACGCGCTGAGCGAATCGGTGGTCATGTACAGGTCGTTCGGCCAGGAGGCCAGCATCGCGGCGAGGGAGGGTGTGACCTCCATCGGCCCGGACTCCGGAGAGGCCGTGCCGCGGGTGCGATCCAGCAGGGCGCAGCTCGGCGGTCAGCCGCGCCGACGGGGGCAGGGGGCTGCTTGAGGGGGGCAGCACGGCGTTGTAGATCTCCGCCATGGTCGATTCCAGGGGCGCGGGTGTGCCCGAGCGGGTGTGCCGCTCGGCGGGACTGGCCTACGACGATCAGCCCGGTGCAGAGCAGTATCGCGGCGCAGGCGATGAGTGTGGTCTCGCGGCGATGGACCCTGGTCTGGCGCGGCTCGAACGCCCCGACGAGCAGGTTGAGCCGCCCCGGATCGATCGGCTCGTCGAGCGCCTCGCTGATGAACCCCGGCACCGCCTCAGGAGACAGTGTCAGCCACCCCTGCGCCGCGTGGTCGTGTAAGTCGTCTCGTGCGATCCCGCAGGCCAGGACCCGATCGGTCCCGATCGGCAGGTAGACCGCGTGGAGGGCGTCGACGGCGACCGGGAGCACCGACTCGAACAGGTACCCGAGTTGCTCCGGGGTGCTCCGGGCGCGCCGGGGGAGCGCCGAGGCGTCGAGTACCCCCCAGTAGAACCGGTCCGCCGGGAGTGCAAGATGTGTGCCCGCGTTCGGGGAAGAGGTACTCATGGCCGCCTCTCCGAGTCGGGCTCGTCGCGCAGCGCCAGGGTCGCGGGCCGGCCGCCGATCTCGAGGCGCACCGAGGCCGGATCCACCGAGGCGATGAACACGCCGCCGATCTGCTCGCCGGAAGCGACGATGTGCAGTGTGTCGGTGTCGGGGTCGTAGAGCGCGGCCCTGAGGATCTGTTCCCCGTCGTGTGCTGTGTCGTGCACGATGCCGATCAGCTGCAGCCTGGGTGGGGGAGCGGCGGCCTGTCTGGGCTCGGAGGTGGATTCCGGTGTCGCTGGCGGGGGCAGAGGGTTCCACAGCCGTGCCGCGAACGCCCCGCGATCGACGGGCGGCAGAGCCGCCTTCGCCGGACTCACCGCGGGCCGGGCTCCGCAGTTCGACGTCGAGGTCCGGCACCGGGGAGAGAGGGGCCAGGGCCCAGGCCAGAGATGCAAGGACCGCGCAGCCGCCGATCGCGAGGGTCGTCCGCTGTCGTCTCCGCCAGGCTCGGGTTGGATCACTCGGTGATGGCAAGGCGTTGCACCCTCTCCCAGTTGCTGCCGGTGTCGATGTAGACGCGCCACCAGGACTCGGTGACGTGCCCGGCGCGGCAGTCGATCCTGAACGCCCAGGCGGTGCTCATCGAGACCGGGACGATCGCCGCCGGGTCCGCGCCGGTTCGTGGAGCCCGCGATGCTCCCGGCGAGGCGACCCGGCCGAGCCGCCCTGGATTCGGCGACCGCGTCGATGCCCCCGAGATCGTGCTGGGCGTACACGATCGAGACGAGATCGAGGGGCGCGGTGTTGACGTTCAGCACCGCGGGACGCCCCGGGCGCGCGGGGTTGTGGCTCGCCAGATGCTCGCCGAGTGCACCAGTGTCATGCGTTCCCGCGAGCGGGAAGACCGGGACGTCGTCCCCCGCGACTGCAGCCAGCACAACGAGGCCAGGATGTTCGAGCAAAGTTGGGCCCGCCGCGGCGAGTGCCCGATGGACGCCGTTCGGCAGGAACGACCCGAGCCGGCCGCCGGTCTCGGAACTCGGCACCATCCCGCACTGATCGAACGCGGTGATCGTGAGGCGGCAGGCCTCGCCGCCCAGCTCGATCTCATCGTCGAGCACGAGGAACCGCGGCGAGCCCGCGTCCGGCGGCAGCACCAGTCGCCCGGCGTGGCGGTGGAGCCAGTCGAGGATCGGTGCGTCCGATGCGTCGAGAAGTGTGCGCGCACGCTGACCGGCCGACTCCGTCTCGTGACGTTGCCGGGCGGCAGCGGCAACGCGGGCCAACCCCGCCGCGGCGGTGACCGAGAGCACCAAAGCGACCAGCACCAGCAGCAGCGCGATCCCGCGTTGGCTCGGCAGACGGCTCATCGCACATCCTCCCGGGCCAGCCGCCACGCACGTGCGAGAACACGCCCGTTCTCGTGGATGAGCCGGATTGTCATCACATACTCACGCGTCTCCTGTTCCTCGAACTCTACCGCGAACGAGCCGAGTTCACCGAGCAGCGGTCGCACAGTCAGGACGGCGTCGGCTTGATCGAGGTACTCGATGGTCAGCACCCGGTCCCGGAGCGTGAGCCTGTCCGTCGAGCACACCTCCGTGCGCCCGTCAGCAACCACCACGGTTCGGGTTCGGAGCAGGAGGTCCCCGTTCTCCGTGGCGATGCGCCACCGGTCGTGGCCATTGCGGCGAAGCCGGTGGTCATCAACCAAGAGCATGTTGTCGATAAGGTCAAGGATGTGAGTGGCTCCGGCCTCCCACGATGCCCGCGAGCCGTGGAGCGCCGAGGCCCGAACCGTGGAGGTTGTCCAGGACACACTCGCGACCGTCAGCGCCGAGAGCAGTGCCAGGGCGAGCAGCACCTCAACCAGTGTCATGGCGTGCTGCGTCATGGAGAGTCACCCCCGTCGAGCAGCTGCGAGGGCACACGCATCCACCGCAGGCACTCGGTGCCATCGACGTTGAACACCGCCCAGGTGTGCGTGGACCGGTGTTCCTCGTCATCGACCAAGACCGCCGGGCCCAGCCGCACCTCGGCACGGAAGAGGTGTTCGTCGCTCGTCCACTCGACGTGATACCCGGCGGGCTGCTGCACGCATTCGGCGATGAGGCCGGGCCGCTGACGGAGGAGGTCGTCGACGGCCGTCTCAATCTCGGCGCGATCGACGTCGGCGTGATCGACACCCACGACCGGGGATGCCGCGGCTTGGAGGTCCGCGCGAGCGCTGCGCAGGAACGGGATCCCCGCCGCCACGATCATCGTCAGCAGCACGGTGGCCGCGACCACCTCCAGCAGTGTGAACCCGCGCTTCATCGCTCGGACACCTCCTCGGCGAAGGCGTATCCCGTCAGCCCGGCGACGAGGGTCCCGGACCTGCCACCCGCCGACTCGACCGAGAGGATGTAGTCGGGGCTCTGGCTGAGCCGGTCGACTCGGAGCTTCGCTATGGCCTCGCGGGAGTCCGGATTCAGCAGCGACACGGCAACCCCGTCGGGCAACCACCGGTCGACCGCTGGTGATTCACCGCCGCCGACCCAAACCAACACCCGGCCGTCAACGACAGCGAGCGTCACCTCGGCCCCGCGAGACGCCAGCACCCGCGCCCGCGCATCGGCGTCAAGCACCGTCGATCGCGCATCGTCCATGCGAGCCGACTCGACCGACGGCGAGACCCGCACCGCCACTGTCGCGGCGGTCAGCGCCAGCAGCGCCACCGCCGCCATGCACTCAAGCAGCGTGAACGCCCTCATCGCGACCCCCGCAGGCTCACCGAAGAGAGGTCGGCGTTCTCGTCCTCGCCGCCGGACCTGCCGTCCGCCCCGTAGGTCACGATCTCGTAAGGGTGTCCGTCAGGCCCGGGCGTGATGTAGAGGTAGGGCCGGTCCCACGGGTCCAACAACGTGTCGGTTGGCAGGTAGTACGCACTGGTCGGCGAGGCCTCGGCGAGCGCGGAGAGCCCGGTGTCAAGATCGGGCCAGGCACCCTGGTCCATGTAGTAGGTCTCCAACCGCTGCACGACCTGGCCGATGCCGGTCTTGGCGAGTTCCTGCTTGCCCTTGCCGAACGCCCCGGAGAACCCGACCGCGAGCGTCGCGGCCAGCAAACCGAGGATCACGACCACGGCGAGCACTTCGACGAGTGTCATGCCCCGGCGAACCGCAAGGGGTCTCGCGGCACGTCGGTAGTGGGGGGTGTCACGGGTGGTCGTGGCGTTCATGCGATGATCTCCTGCAGCTTGATGATCGGCAGCACCGCGCCCATCACCACCACGCCGATCAGCGTGGCCAGGGCCAGGATCACCGCGGGCTCGAGCATCGACGCGAGCCGGTCTACCGCCCGCGTTGCGGCTCTGTGGGCCCGGTCGGCGAGCCGCTGCAGCACCTCGCTCAGCTCACCCGCGTTCTCGCCGATCGAGATCAGCCGCCGGCACTCGGCGTCGAACCAGACGTGATCGGTCAGCGCATCCGCGAGGGTGGATCCCCGCTCGATGGACCCCGCTGCGCTCTCCAACTCGGTGCGCAGCGAGCCACCAAACAGCCCCGAGACCGTCGGCCCCGTGATCCGCAAAGCCTCGACCAGCGGCACCCCGGTTCGGGCCAGCTCCGCCAGGCTCGCCCAGGCACGCGCGAGCAGCGCGCGGCGGACGAACGCCGGGAGGAGGGCGCGGAGCCAGGTCGGGGCGCGCCATCCCCGCCCTCGAAGACGTCCAACGCCAGCGATGCTCCCCGCTGTGGCCGCGGCCGCTCCAAGGAGCAGGAGCGGCCCGTAGGCGAGCAAGCCGCGCCCGGTGGCGATGATCGCGAGGGTCAGCCCGGGCGGCGCAATCCCTTCGTCGCGGAGGATCCCGACCAACTCAGGAAGCGTCCGCACGCTCAGGAAGATCACGACGCCCACCCCGACGCACGAGACCACCGCGGGGTAGGTCAGGGCCCCGACGATCTTGGCCGACAACGTCCCGGCGCGCTGGTGCCGCTCGGCAAGGGTCCGCAGCACACTCGGCAACTCACCCGATGCACGCGCCGCCCGGACCATCGCGATCTCCGCCCCGTCGAACCACCACGGAGAACCGGCCATCGCGTCGTCGAGCGTCTGGCCGTTGTTGAGTGACTCGCGGAGCTCGACGAGCATCGTTCTGGCGCGACCCTTTGTGCGGCCCTGTGTCAGCGTAGAGACCGCCTCGACCACCGGAACACCGGCTTCCAGCATCGTGGCGATGCTGTCGAACAGTTCGGCCTTGGGGTCGGCGCGCCGTGCGCGGGCTCGGCTCTGGAGCCAATGCACGAGCGGCCCGGCCCACCCCGCGGTGTTCACCGGGAGAGACCGTGCCCGCGCGGGCCTGGCTTCGATCACCTGCAGCCCGATTCGGCGGAGCGAGGCCCGCAGCGCGGCGGGAGAGTCCGCGGCGAGTTCACCCGCAAGCGGGCCAGCCGGGGTCTTGCTCGGCTGCAGGGGGACGGCTTTGTAGCGGTAGACCGTCACGCAAGCCCCCCCGACCACACGCTCTAGCTCGGCACGCGTGGTGAGGCGGGCCTCGACGAGCGAGGCGGCTTCCTGCTCCAGGCTGCGTACACCCTGAGCGCGTGCGTACTGCCGGATCGTGGCGGCAGACTCGCCGCCCGAGATGAGTTCTCGGAGCCCGTCATCGACGGTGACCAGCTCGAAGATCGCCGTGCGGCCGCGATAGCCGGCGTGCAGGCAGATCTCACACCCGTTACCAAGGCACTCCTGGTGCACCAGCCGGAGCAGCCTCTGGGCCAGCACCGCCGAGACCGAGGACGCTACCAGATAGGGCTCGACACCGAGATCGAGCAGCCGCGTCACCGCAGAGGGGGCGTCGTTGGTGTGCAGCGTCGAGAACACCAGGTGCCCGGTCAGGCTGGCCTGGATCGCGATCCGGGCCGTCTCGGCGTCGCGCACTTCACCGACCATGATGACGTCCGGGTCCTGCCGCAGGATGTGGCGGAGCCCTCCGGCGAACGTGACGCCCTTCTTGGTGTTGACCTGCGACTGACTGATCGCGATCCCCGCCGTAGCGAGCTCGTACTCGATCGGGTCCTCGATGGTCATGATGTTGAGCCCACCGCCGGTGTGGTGCTTGGCTTCATCTGAGGAGTCAGGCTGATCGTCTCGTTCGCTGCGCGTCGCGAGCCAGCCGCAGGGTCGTGTAGAGCGTCGTGGTCTTGCCCGAGCCCGTCGGGCCCGTGACCAGCACGATCCCGCTGGCCCGCCCGGCGGCCCGCAGGAACCGGGGTTCCACAGCGTCGGGCATACCCAGCGACCGGAAGTCATCAAGCCCCGGCCCGTGGCCGACGTCGAGCAGCCGCACCACCGCGCGCTCGCCGTAGCTGGTGGGCAGCGTGCTGATCCGCAGGTCGATCGAGCGTCCCGAGCCGATAGCGACCGTGGCGCGTCCGTCCTGCGGGATCCGCCGCTCGGCGATGTCCATGCGGCCCATGACCTTGATCCGGCTCACGATCGGGGCGGTGAGCTTGGGCGAGACCTCGCGGATCGTTTGCAGCACCCCATCCAGGCGGTAGCGCACCAGGGTCCGATCGGCGAGCGGCTGGACGTGGATGTCGCTGGCCCCACGGCCGAGTGCTTCGAACACCATCGCGTCCACGAGCTTGACCACAGGGCCCTTGCCCTCGGTGGAGAGCAGGTCCCGGTCGGCGAGCTGCAGGAGACGTTCGACGTCGGTGCCGTCCTCGGCCTGATCAGAGGCTGTTGTCTCGGTCTCGTGCCCCTGGGCCGAGGCGTATGCCGCGTCGATCCGCTCGGCGATGGCCTGTTCGTCACCGACGGTGGCCTCGACCGCGACCCCGAGCCGTACACCAACGTTGAACACCGCGGCGGGGTCAGAACGATCCGCGATGAGAAGCTGTTCCACACCGTCCGCTCGCCCTCCGCTCAGGATCAGGTGTTGCCGTGCGAAGTCCCTCGGAACAAGGCGCAGGAACGTCTCGCTCGGAGGCGAGAGGTCCGTGTGAACGGCAACTGCATCCTGTGCATCAGTCACCGGATCACCCTCGGCTGGGGCTCCGGCCACCCGTCGTCGATTTCCATCTCGGTCGAGCGCAGGTCGCTGAGATACTTGAGGTCCTCGAAGTCCCGGTCGCGCAGGATCGTTGAGCGGATGAACACATAGAACCGCGACCGGCTGCCGGACCTGCTGCGGTTCTTGAACGCCTCGCCCAGCAGCGGGATGTCGCTGAGCAGCGGGATGCCGGTCTCGGCGTACCCCTCGGTGGTCAGCTCGATGCCGCCGACCGCGATGGTGTACCCGTCGGGGATGGTCGCCACGCTGTCGATGCTGTTCTGCTGGCGGGGCGGCGGGACCGACGGGTCGGACGCCGCACCAACAAACGCACTCAGCGAGATCTGGTACTCCAGCCGCAGGTGGTCGCCCTCGGCGATCTGCGGCCGCACACTGACCTCCGTGCCCGCGTCCGACGAGCCGCCGAACGAGGTGGTCGCGACGGTGTCGGAGGCGTTGAGCGTCGTGTAGGGTTGCTCGAGCACGGAGTTCAGGCTCGCCTGCTCGTTGCTCGCGACCAGGACCTTCGGGATCGAGAGCGACCGGCCCTCGTTGAGCGACTGCAGCGCCCGCAGCACCACGCTGAAGTCGCCCGGGTTGAGCACGATCCCGGTCAGCCCCGCGCCGCGGTTGCCCTCGATGCCCGACGCGCCCGCGCCGGTCGAGCTGAGCCCGAAGAGCGAGCTGAGCTTGGCGACGGTGTCGTTGGGGCCGTTGAGCAGCGCGTCGATCTCGACACCGAGATCGAGCGAGTCGCTCTCCGACAGGCTCACGATCAGGACCTCGAGCAGCACCTGCGGGCGGCGGACGTCGAGGTCCTTGAGGAGCCGCTCCAATCGCTCGAGTTCCGCGACCTCGCCGATGGCGATGATGGAGTTGGTGGCGGGATCGGCGGTGAGTTGCAGTTCGCGGGGCTCGGGTCGGGAGCCCGCGGGCTTGGTCGCGCCGCCGGTGACCGCTGCGCTGGAGGACCCGTCGACGCTCGGGGTGGCCACGACTCCCGAGGCGATCAGCGATTGGACGACCGCAACCACCTCCTCGGCGTCCCGGTTCTTGAGACGGAACGTGCGGGTAGGACGGCGCACCGCCTCGGGTGCGGTGGCCATCAGTGACAGCAGACCCTGAACCCGCGCGTGCTGTTCGGCCGTCCCGGTGACGATGAGCGAGCCGGTCAGGTCGTCGGCGAGCACACGGAGCCTGGGGTGGTTCTCGGGGTCGAACCGCCGCAGCAGCGACTCGGACACCGCGTCCCCGGCCAACCCGGACAGCGGATAGCTCTCAGTGCGCACGGCTTCCTGCCGGTCCAGCTGCGAGATGAGGTCGCGCCACCGTCCAAGCTCGCCCGGCGGCGCGATCAGCAAGAGGGATCGGTTGTCGGGCCCGGCCAGGAGTTCACCCCGCACAGGGCTCGCACCCGACGCGGCCCGCTTGGCGGTGACTTGTGCCAGCAGCGTAATGATCCGATCGGCCGGCAAGTTCGCGAGCCGCAACCTCGACCGGCCGGATGGCGGCGGCGTCCGCGTCGAGTGACGCGATGGCCAGGACCGCGGCCCGGACTCTCGGGGCGAGGTCGGCGACGAGGACGATCTGTGACTCCATGATCGAGACCGCCGATCCCGATGCGGAGAGCAGAGGCTCGATCGCGGCGACAGTGCTCTCAAGGCTCCGTCCGCGGACCGGAACGAGGACCGCCCTGAACCCAGCCTCGTGTCCGTTTTGCGACATCGTGTACTGCGCGAGGGGTTCCACTCGCGCCAGCGACGCGGCCCGTTCCAGGGCGACCACGCTGTAGGTGCCGTCCCCCGCCATGCGCACGGTTGTGTAGCCACGCGCCGCGAGCAGCCTGTTGGTCAGAGCCCACAGCCCCGCGTTGTCGAGTTCGGCATGGAGCCTCAGGGTCACGCTTCCCGTGAGCCGCGTGTCGTACTCGACGTTGAGCCCGAGCCGCTCCGCCGCGAGGTCGACCAGCCGGGGCAGTTCCACCACAGAACTCAGTTGTGTTCCGGGATCCGGTTGCGCGCGCAGGGTCGGCACCGAACAGAGCGCGGCAACGCATATCCACGGAGTTGCATTCACCCGCCGCATCAGAGAGAACCTCATGTCTTCGAAGCTCGCAGTATGGAGATGGGGGTGTTCCCCTCGGTCGCCATGGTGAATATCGCAAAATCCCCAGATCTCCCAATCCCAACACACGGGTGGGCGGTAATCTCATGGAAGGGAAGGGCCATGGACAGCTCGCGCGGACAACAGGGCCTCTGTGTGCCGATCGCATCGTGCGCGGCGTTGTGCAAGCTGCTCGGTGTCTCCAACAGGCTCGAACTGCTGCTGGCGATCATGCACGAGCCGGCCAGTGTTGGTGGGCTCGCCGCACGTCTCGGCCTGGATTGCTCGCTGCTGAGCCATCACCTCGCGGTGCTGCGCAAGTCCGGCTTGGTCTCGTCGACGCAGGTGGGGCACAGGCACGAGTACGCGCTCGGCCCGGCACTCATCCACCACGAGCTGCGAACGGATCAGGTCCGCGTGAAGGTCCGGGGCGGCGACGGGGTCGCGGTGGAGCTCACACTTCCCGTGCCGGCGACGATGAACGGCGTGCTCTGCGAGCCCAAGCCGCTTCGAGCTGAGGACCGTCCGTCGACTACTCGTCCTCGAGACGCCTGAGCTCCCCGGCCGCGGGGTGGTGCTCGGACGTGCTGCCGTCGGCCCACCGGACGCAGATCGCGCTGAGCCGCCCGGCGTCGGCTTTCCACTCGACGATGCGTCCCGGTTCGCCGGGCGCGAGCGGCGTTGGCCCGCCCGGGTCGTTGTGAACGACCGGCAACCCCTCGCGCATGTCGTCGAGTGTGAACTCGCGATCCGGGCCGCGTTGGTAGTCGATCGCCTCGGCGAGCTGCTCGAAGCAGTCCAGCGCACGGATCCCCAGAAGGGCCCGCTCCTGGTCCCGCGCATCGAGCTGGTCGAAGGGCAGGAGCGCGTCGTGGTGCTTGGCGCGGGGCTCGTACCGCTGGCCCCGCGTCCATCCCGCGCGTTCCATGCGGTCCCGCCACAGGTCGTGGGCGATTGCGGCGAGTCTGTCGAGAGCGGTAGCTGCGTGCATGGACGGCCCTTGTGCAAGCCCCGTGAGGCCCGGAGCATACACACTCTGCATGGCGATGCATAACCAATCGACCCAGGGCTTGTGCGCAGTACCGGCACGGAATCTCCTCACAGGAGTTGGGGTGTTGAACCGGGCAAGGGCGGTAGGAGAGGGGAACGGGGCGGTCTGGGCACCGGCGCGGTGCTACTCCTGCCCCAGGGCGGTATGGAGGGCGGATGTGACACCCGCGAGGTTGCTGTCGAGGTTGGAGGCGGCGGTGGCGACCTCGGTCTCGGCGTTGCAGTTGGTGACGAGGGTGGTGCAGGCGGTGTCTGGATCCTCCCCGCACATGCCGCTGGTCTTGATGTTGGCCAGGGCGTTGCGGAGGCTGGTCCACTGCGCGTCGGTGCGGTCTGAGACGGTGTACTGCAGGGGGACGGGCCGGTCACTGTTGCCGTGCATGGTCTCCAGGAGCGTGGTCTCGCCGGAGGTCAGATCGGCCACCGCCGCGTCGTAGAGCGCATCAAGCAGGCCGTCACGCGTGCTGGTCTCGGTGGCCAGTGTGCTCTTGGCGGTGGCGTAGGCGGTGAGGTCCTCCTGGTCGGCCTGACCGGCACGGACCAGCTTGCCGAGCCGATCGACTTCGGCCTGGGCGTCGCGAACGTCACCGTCCGCGGAGACGAGCGCGTTCCAGTTGGTGGTGTCAAGATGCGCGAGGGCGTCGGCCCCGACGTTGGTGGCGTCGCCGCTCGAGCAGCCCGCGGCCGCCAGAGTCTCCGCCGTGATGCCGACGCGGGCGAGGGTGGCCTCGACCTCGACGGCCTCCGGCGCGGCGAGCATGGCCAATCTGGCACTCGTGAGGCCGGAGAAGGCCCCGAAGGAGCCGAGGCCGGCGACGGTGATGGCGGTGAACGCGAGCACGGCGGCACCGATGGAGGTGGCGGTGCCGAGTGGAAGACGGCGTGGGGGTCGTGGTGACATGGTGGGTCTCCTGCATGGCGCACAGCGGGCTGTGCGGCGGTTCGGGTCAGCAGCGTGCGCGTCACGGCACACCCTCTGGGATACCAGACCGTGCTGCCGGTTCCAAGCGCAAAGGCGCAAGTATGAATGGGCATTTATTCTTGAGGGCGGAACGCGTCATTGAGGAGACGGTGTTCTGCGCATGTTGTTCGTAGCGCGTGGGGTGCGAACAAAGCGCGTCGTCAACGGCGCAAGAATAAATGCCCGTTCATACTTGGCGGTTTGGTGTTGCGGCGCTCGGGGTCAGATCGGTAGGGTCAAAAGGTGCGAGGGTGCGCCTCGCCACTTGGAGACCCGCCATGACGACCAACACCGCCGGTTCCGCACGCACGTCTTCTCACACCTCACGCACCATCCGAGCGATGCTCGCGGCCGCGACGATGATGGCGGGGAGCACCGTCTTCGCCGACGACGGGCAGCTGCTGGTGACCAACTCCGGATCGCTGACCTCGATGCAGCTCTCGGCGGTGACACCGGTGCAGAACGCCTTACCCCACGTGCTGCACCGCGGTGTGAACCTCGACGGATCGGGCCGGGCTGGCTCGGCCTTCGGCTGGAGCCTGAACGCCAACTCGATCGGCGGTGGGACTGTTGGCGGGCGCACCCTCAACGCGGTGGATCTGGTGACGGGGTCTCCCTCGGTCACGGCGATTGACCTCTCATTGCCCGCGAAACAGCCGTGGGTGGTGGGGCGGAGCTTCAGCTCGCGGCAGGACCTCTCGGGTCATCACGACAGCGACGGGTACCAGGGGCGAAACTGGTTCCAGATGAGCCAGCCGGAGCTGGTGTTCGAGACGGTGACCACCGAGACGACGGACGACGATCTGCTGTACCTCGTCTACGGTGCGGACCGGTACATCGAGTTCCGGCGCGTGGAGATTGACGAGGGCGGGTACAGCACGACGGAGTTCCGGGCGGTCAACGGCGCGGCGGGCGTGATCTCGTACTTTGAGGACGAAGACACTGGCGAGCCGGATCTGTGGACCTACCACGACCAGGCGGGGAACACCGCGGTGTTCTTCGGCTTCGACGCGGACGCGTCACCCTGCGATGGACAGCTCTGGAAGGTGAGCGACCCGGCGGGCAACACCGCGTACGTCGGCGACAGCTCGACGCACACAACCGCGATCTCGAACGGCTACGACGGCTCCGGGCGGATCCTGTACGCCTACGACTCGGTGGACCGGCGGTACACGTACACCTACTCGACGATCGACAGCGTGTCGCGCTTAACGCAGGTGAAGGCCGAGACGAAGACCGGCGGCACGTGGGCGAGCCCGACGGGGCTGGCCGAGGTCGGGAAGGTGGCGTACGGCTACTACCAGACCGGCGACAACACCTACGGCGACAACGGCTGTCTCGAGCTGGTGACGGTGACGACGCCGCTGACCGACTCCGGGGTGAGCCTGGAGGCCAAGACCTACTACCGCTACTGGAAGGGGAGCTTCGACGACTCGACGAACCCGGGCTGGAACTACGCGCTGCAGTACATCGTGGAGGCCGAGGGGTACCGTCGGGCGGACTGGTCGGACTCGACGTTCGACGACGACCCGCAGTCGATGACCGAATCCTCCTTGAAACCCTACGCGTCGGCGTCGTTCGAGTACGACTCGTCTCGGCGGGTGGACAAGGCGTGGTTCAACGGCGAGTGCGGGTGCGGCGGCGGGAGCACCAACGGGGTGCACGAGTTCACGTACGAGACCGACGACGACTACACCGACACGTCGGGGTACCAGACCGGCTGGGCGCACCGGACGGTGATCGAGCGTCCCGACGGGACGTTTCTGACGCAGTACTTCGACGAGGTGGGGCAGGGCCTGAGCAACGTGATCACCGATTCGGTGCCGGGCACCGGCACGCCGGACACGTGGGCGACCCTGGTGGTGCGCGACGCGATGGGGATGGTGACGCACGTGCACACCCCGGCGAACGAGAACGGGTACGCGCATGATGATATGAGCGGGCCCGACGGGACGATCACGCCGCACACGACCGCCGGCCTGATCTACTACTACCCCCGCTCCTCGGTCGGTGACCTGACCGGCTTCCTGGAGGGCCAGCGTTGGAAAGAGGGCACGACGACGACGGACAACAACTCGACGTGGTCGTGGTCGATCGACCGCGGCAAGCTGACCGAGGCGATGACGGACGCGGACCTGAACCGGCCGTACGTGATGGCGCGGCGGAGCTACTACACCGCGACGACCACCAAGGGGACGCTGAGCTCGAGCAACGCGGTGATGACGGACCTTGACGCGTACTCAGGAGCCCCCCTGGTGACCGAGTACTCGGAGCGGACGCTGATCGAGGTCGGCTCGGGCGAGAACGGCTCGGGTGCGGCGGACACCACCGGCTCCTACGCCAACAGCGACGGTCGCATGGCGTTCAGCAAGAGCCAGACGGGCATCATCGGGTACCGGGCGTACAACGACTTCGGGCTTGTCGAAACGAGTGTGCGGGACGCGGACACGACCAAGAGCGCCGGTGGGGAGATCTTCAACGGCGTGACCATCCCGAGCACACCGATCAACTTCGCCAAACGGGGGACCCCGCTGCACGAGGAGACCTCGTACACCTACGACGCGCAGGGCAGGACCGACGAGGTCACAGCCCCCGACGGCGACATCTCCAAGCGCTACTTCTCGAAACTCGCCGACGGCCGGATGGTCTCGATCTCGATCCCGCTGGTGACCAACCCGGGCTCGGTGACGTACCACGGCCCGGCCAGCTACACCGTGACGAACCTGGCCGGTAAGGCCGAGTTCAGCGGCACGATCGCGTTGTCGACGACGACCACGGCGCTCACAAGCTGGATCGACGAGACCAAGGACGACCCGATCGAGGCGCTCGGTGTCGGCTCGCTCAGCGGGGTGAGCGTGAGTGTGTACAACGAGACCGGCGGGACGATGGACGAGGGCCGGATGTACTTCGAGCTTCCCGGCTCGCCGAACTACCTGCCGGGGACCGAGGGGACGCACTACGACGCGACGTTCTACGGGTACGACGACATGGGCCGCAAGTGGCGGGTCAAGGACGCCACCGGGACCATCAGCCGGACAGTGTTCGATGATCTGGGGCGGGGGATCGAGAGCTGGACCGGGACCAACGACTACTCGTTCGACGGTGGCGAGTCCTCTGGCACCGACAACATGGTGAAGGTGTCGGTCAGCGAGTACGACTCAGGCGTCGACGGCGGGAACAGCCATGTGACCGAGTCGACGCTCGACCCCGACGGCAACTGGGGGACGACGAGCGATCAGCGGGTGACGGAGTACCTGCACGATGCGCGGGGGCGGACGATCGTGACGATCAGCCCGCAGGCCCCGCACTCACTGGTGAAGTACGACGAGCAGGGGAACGTGCTGGCGAGCGCCAGCTACAAATCGAGCACCGGGCTTGATGCCACCGACGACCCCGAGAGCCTGGCGACCAACCGGGTGAGCCTGTCGGCGTCGGTCCACGACGCGATGGGACGGGCCTACGAAAGCCGGGTGTACCAGATCAACCAGTCGACGGGCGCGATCGAGCTGATCAGCTCCAACGACAAGCACCTGCGGACCCTGACCTGGTACGACCCGGAGGGCCGGGTGATGAAGACCGAGGGGCAGCAGACCACCAAGACCCGCTACGACCGGATCGGGCGGGCAACACACCGGTTCGTGCTGGCCGACGACGACGACTCGCAGTATGGGCACGCTTCGGCGACGACGGCGATCTGGGACAGCGACGACTACCAGACCAGCCTGGCCAACGACAAGGTAGCGACCGAGAGCCAGACGGTGTACGAGGCCCTGACCGGCAACGCCCTGATGAGCGTCTCGATCGAGCGAGACTACGACGATTACGGAGGCGGGCAGTCGACGGGCGAGCTGGACTCGAACGCGGACGCTGACGATCTGCTGGTGACCGCGGCGAACCTGTCGGGCCGGTGCCAGATCAGGGCGATGTGGTACGACGAGCTTGATCGTGTCGTGGACACGGTGCAATACGGGACCAACGGCGGATCAAACTTCGACCGCGACGCCCTGAGCGTCCCGACCCGTTCGGACACGGCGCTGCGGACCACCATCACCTACAACAGCGACGGGACGAGGCTGCAGGTCGAGGACCCCGCCGGGACCAAGACCCGCTGGCAGTACGACGATGCCCGGCGTGTGGTCGCGACGGTCAGCAACTACATCAACGGCACGCCGAGCTCGGCGACCGGGGACGACGACAACATCGTCCGCCAGGAGTACGCCGAGGGGCAGCAGACCAAGCTCTGGGTGGACCTTGATGGTGACGGCACCGAAGACGCCGATGATCAGGTGACCGAGTACGCCTACGGCGTGGCCACGACCGACAGCCCGGGGGCGTCGAACCTCTACTCGGGCCGTCTGCTGCGGCAGGTGACCTACCCGGACTCGGCATCGGGCAGCGATGTGGTGCGGTTCGCGTACAACGCGCTCGGTGCGCAGATCTACATGGAAGACCAGGCCGGGACGACGATCGAGACCGATTATGACACGGCCGGTCGGCAGATCCACCGAAGAGCCACGGACACCGGCACCGGCATTGACACTGACGTGCTGCGGATCACAACCGCCTACACCTCGCGTGGCCAGGTCGAGACCGTGACCCAGTACGACCACGCGACGGCGGGCTCGGGCAGCATCGTCGATCAGGTGCAGTTCGCCTACGACGAGTGGGGGAACGTCAGCACGTTCGATCAGGACTGGAACAGCGCCATCTCGGGCGACTCGGTGGACGTGGACTACACCCACGCGCTGGCCCGCTCGCAGGGCTCGGGCGTCTACCTGGCCCTCCGCGGCACCGGCATGACGATGCCCGACGGGACCGCCGTCACGTTCGCCTACGACAGCATCGGCAGCCGGCATGACGATCGGCTGAGCCGAGTCAGCCGCGTGGTCTACGGCGGGACCGCCGTGACGCGCTACGAGTACAGCGGCGTGGCCAACCTCATGGGCACCGAGCTGCTGGAGGCCGACCTGCTCTACACCCGCTACAACACCAGCGGGACTGTTGACAGGCTCGACAACTTCAACCGCGTCACCGACGACATCTGGACCCGCGGTATCGACACCGGCGCTCCGGCCGGCTACGAGCACTACCGCGACTTCTACGACGTGGACATCTCCTGGAGCCGCTCGAGCAACATCGACCTGGTCGAGGACAACGTCTACCCCAACTGGGACGTGGCCTACTCGAACGACGGGCTGGAGCGTCTGACGCAGGCCGAGCGCGGCGTGTGGGGCGGCAGCAGCATCACCACCACCGTCCACGACGAGCTCTGGACTCTGGGCCAGACCGGCAACTGGGAGCAGTACCAGCTCGATCTCGACGGCAACGGCGTCTTCACCGGCACCAACGAGCTCGACGACGACCAGACCTTCAACGTCGTCAACGAGCTCATCGCGCGTGACATCGACGACGACAGCACCAACGACTACACACCCGTCTACGACGCAGCCGGCAACCTGACCGACGACGACAAGGACTACGAGTTCATCTACGACGCCTTCGGCCGTCTGGTCGAGGTGCAGAACCAGAGCCAGCAGACGGTGGCCGAGTACACCTACAACGGGCTGGGGTACCGGACGGGGTGGCACTACGACGTGGACGGCGACGGGACGGTGGAGGCCAACACCTCCGGCACGCCCGACGACCCCTGGTTCCAGTTCGTCTACGACACCCGCTGGAGGATAACAGCCACCTACCGGGCGAGCCATCACAGCACCTGGACGATCGACAGCGACCCGAAGGAGCAGTTCGTGTACCACAACGCGGGGCTTGCGGGCGCAGGGAGTTCCTCGTACATTGACGCGGTGATCCTGCGTGACCGCGATGCGAATACGGCTTGGGAAGCTCAGGCGGACGGGACGCTCGAGGAGCGGACGTACTACTGCCAGAACTGGCGGGCGGACGTGGTGGCGCTGATGACCGACGGCGGCGAGCTGATCCAGCAGGTGCGGTACGACCCGTACGGTGTGCCGTTCGGGATCGCCCTGGCGGACATGGACGCCGACGGCGACGTGGACAACGACGACTACACGGTGTGGAGCGGGTACTACTCCGGCGGGACGCACCCCTACGCCGACTGGAACTGGGACGGGACGGTCAACTCCACCGACATCACCGCGTACCTGAACGACAAGAACGCGGACAGCGGGCTGGGGCGTGGCGATCTGAGCTACGCCTACGGCACGGCCGGCGGCGCGAACCGGAAGGGGTACGCGGGGTACGAGATCGATCCGGTCCTCACGGGGAGTGAGGGGTGGGAGTCGATCTATCACGTGAGGCATCGGGTGTACGACAGCAGAGAAGGACGGTGGACACGAAGAGATCCGTTGGGGTACGTTGACGACATTCGATTGGGATTGTATTGGTACAGTTTCGGATTTGTATTATTGCATAATGATCCGAATGGCACTGAGATCTGTAAGCAGGGACACTGCGGAGGAACTGCAGGGCCAGGAGATGACCAGCCTGAGCAGCCAGCGGATCCTCCGGACATGGCCAATCGGCCAGGGCCAGGTGATCGGAAGTGTTGCGAAGGAACGAATTGGGGCATTGTCTGCTGTCGACGTTCGGACGGCACTCATCGGAAGGTCGTTTGCTCCGGTCTTGAACAGCGATTCGCAGATTGGAACAATATGTCTCCGGATGAGCGAATATTTCTTCTAATGCGACACACTTGCAGGAAGTCACTGTGGACTGTGGTCGCCGCAGATGCAACGTGCGTAGGATGTGATCAACCTACATGTGGACCAGAATTCCCACCGGGCACAGACTTAGAAAAGGGATGGTGTGGCGGGCTCTGTCTGATGGCAACATGTGCCAGAGGAAAATTTGCAGCATGCAGCCAGTGGGATGAAACAAACCCACGACTTGCAAGGCGCTGTAGATTGACATTTGCAACCATGCATGCGCTCGCTTGTGCTGGCCGTCTATTGAGTGGCTGCGGCGGAGATTGTCCGGCGTGTGAGCCAGTTCCGCAGTAGGCGGAGGACGTGAGGTGTATTGTTAGTATTAATACGCCGATAATAGGTATGTGGGTTTGCTTGGCAGGTGCCATCATGTTTGTGAGTTATTTTGCTTGGGGCATGCGACTAAGAGTCAATCCGCAGTGCCGAAACTGTCGTTACGACATGTCTGCTACTACCGAGAGATGTCCGGAGTGTGGGTGGATTCCACGATCGCGTGAGAGCGTGCATCGGCGATCGCCGGCGCACGTTCATTGGATTGTTGCGATTATTTTGATGTGTGGAGCGTTAGTCGCGTGGGCGTTTGATCAACATAGCAAGGGGTCGTTCGCAGCCAAGTTGCCGACCGTTGCTTTGCTTCGCTTGTTCGAGTCCGATCCGGGGAGGGAGGATCAGTATTGGGAAGAACTTGCGGCTAGATGCCAAAATAATTTGTCCGTTAATGAACAATTGTTGTGGCAGGCAATTGTGTATGTATCATCAGATAATCGGTTCACAAATGAACGTCTACTCAAGATGATGAATCTACTGCCGCATCACTCGTTTGGCTCGGCGCCGTCCATCGAGTCTCGCCTTCGTAACGAGCTCGTATCGCCTGCGCCAACGTATGGGCCGCAAATTACTGCTATTAGAGCGTCAACACGAGTGGACCTATCGCCTGACACAATTATTGTACTGATTCGAATTGCCGGTGAGTATAATCCAGTGCTTTCGCCTTACGCAGCGTGGCGACTGAGTGTGGGAGACATACGAGACACTGATGTTGCAAAGCAGTTAGATATGCTTGTAAACGATGACATGAGTGATTGTGCAGTAGATATCCAAGCGTATATTGCCGCACGAATTATTGAAGGTAGCGCGATGACGCCGAGAGATGCAGTTGACATGTTGCTCGACGCGGGCGCGCCAGAAGAAATGATTGAGTATATACATGAATGGGGTGTAGAGGACATACTATTTGCGCCCGAAGGATGAGTGATCGTGACCCCCCTCCCTCAAACTGGTCCAGTTCCGGCGTAGTGTTCCACTGGTCGGCCGCGGCCCGAATCGCGCAAGATGTGCTCCGCGAAACGCATGGTCCAAGGAGGGACAGGGATACTCCGGCCCAGATGCGCAGCAGACATCGCCGTACCGGGGCATGCCGGTTTGTCTGGACCTCGCCGCGGTCAGGCGGCGCGACGGTATGAGCGGAGGATGCCGCCGAGCCGCTCCCGGGACTCGATGCCCATAACGGGCTCGCACTCGGCCTCGCCGTCGATGAGTCGATTGCCCAGCCCTTGGTGGTTCCGCTCCAGGTGATAGTGGGCCGCGTACTCCTCGATCGCTAGCCGCAGGTGCCGCTCGCCGATCGGGATGATCTTGGAGAGGCACTCCTCCTTGATCGACCGGACAAACCGCTCGGCGTAGGCGTTGAGGTTGGGGCTTCGAGGGGGCGTCCTGACCGACCCGATCCCGGCCGACCGCAGCAGAGCCCGGAACTGGCTGCCGAAGAGCGGGTCCCGGTCGTGGATCAGGTACCGGTGATTCAGCAGGAACCCGTCGAAGCCGTCCACCAGCGACCGTGTGACTCGTGTCACCCATTGGCCGGTTGGCCTGTCGGTGACGCCGGCGGCATCGGCGCGGCTCAGTAACTCACCTTAAACGTCGGCGAATCCTCCGGCCTTGATCTTCTCCGGTCGTAGAGCCTCGTCGTGGCGATGCTGGCGTGCCCCAGCCACATCTGGACGTAGGCGATGTCGGCCTTGTGCTCCAGGGCGTTGGTCGCGGCCGTCGCCCGCAGCGCGTGCAGGCACAGCCCGTCCATGGTGATGCCGGCGAGCGCCCCATAGCGTTTGAGCATCTTGTATATCCCGTCCCCTGTAATGGCCTGCTCGAGCTTGTCGCCGGCGTTGTTGCTGACCGGCCGGAACAGGGCCCCCGGTCGGTCGTCCCCGTGCCCGGCCAGACGGAGGTAGTCCTCGATTGCCGAGAGCGCCGCCGGGTGCACCGGCACGTATCGGGTCTTGGACCCCTTGCCGAAGACGGTGAAGTGGACCACACCCCGGCGTTCCCGCATGTCGATCACGCGGAGTTGGGCCACCTCACTCCGCCGCAGGGCGTGGAAGAGATAGGTGGCCAGGATCGCGCGGTCCCGGTACGCCTTGAGCGAGTCGCCCTTCGGCGCCTGCAGCAGGGCCCGTGCCTGTGCGTCAGACAGGGCGGGCGTCTTCCCCTCATTGGAACCCTCGGTGGGCCGTTTGACCCCGGCCACGGGGTTGGACTCCACGGCGTTCTCGTTGCAGAGGTAGTCAAACAGCGAGCTGACGGCGGAGAGTTTCCTGCGGATGGTGGCGGGGGAGAGCGACCGCCCCTCCGGCCCCGAGACCTCGAGCAACGCCCGCCAGGCGATCACGTGGGCCCGGTTGACCGACCGGAACTCCTCGGGCGTTTCGATCCCGCAGAAGGCGATGAAGGCCTCGACATCGCCCTTGTAGGCTCTCCTGGTATGCTGGTTGTGGATGTTGGCCAGCCAGACAGCCGCGGCCGGCACGTCGGCGAGGCTCTGGAACTGCTCGGCCGAGAGCACGCCGGCCTGTCTCCTGACGGTCAGCGCCGCACGGTGTGGGATACTCGCACTCCTGCCTGACTGCCTCGTGACGTGCCGTGGACATCATGGGCTCCTTCGCATTGGTCGCAATTCAAGGGCTGTTCGCTCTTGCCTTGGATTCACGGCCTGGTTAAGGGAGCGGAGCGCCGCATGCGGTAGACCTCACTGTGGACAGGGACTGCGGCGGCGTTGAGTCGAAGCCGAGGTCGTTGAACGGATATGATCTGCTAGCCCATGGATGCAGCACAGTTCACGAAGCTCGTTGTTGACCTGGCCGCTCTGGACCGCGAAACAGAATGGGTCGAGTTCAAAGAGAACAACGCGAACCCGGAGGACATCGGCGCGTACCTATCGGCCATCGCGAACTCTGCCGCGCTGGCCCGCCGGGATCGTGGGTACATCGTCTGGGGCGTCCGAGACGGCGACCACGAAGTCGTGGGGACGACGTTCCGGCCTCATACGGACAAGGTGAAAGGCCAAGAGCTCGAGAACTGGCTCGTCACGCTCCTGTCACCCGAGATTCACTTCGCGATCCATGAGGGCGAGATTGACGACAATCCTGTCGTGGTCTTCGAGGTCCCCGCTGCTGCCCATACGCCCGTGCGGTTCAAGGACTTCGAGTACATCCGCGTTGGCTCGTACAAGAAGAAGCTGCGCGACCATCCCGAGAAGGAGCGGGATCTGTGGAGAGTGTTGAGCGGCGGTTCGTTCGAGGACGCGGTCGCGCACATGGGCGCGAGCGCGGCCGACATCATCGCGCTGCTCGACCACACCGCGTTCTTCAAGATGCTTTCGTCCCAGGCGCCACCCGGCGCTGACGCGATTGTGCAGCGGTTCGTTGAAGAGGGGCTCGTCAAGTCCCGTGACGATGGTCGGTTCGACGTCCTCAACATCGCGGCAGTTCTGTTCGCCCGTGATCTCGACGCGTTCGGGCGCCTCGGGCGGAAGGCGGTCCGGGTCGTGACATACGGCGACCCAGGCAAAACGAGACCCGTGCGTGAGAAGGTGGTGACTTCGGGCTACGCGGTTGGGTTCCAGAGTGTCCTGGACTACATCGAGAGTCAGGTGCCGAGCCAAGAACGCATCGAGCACGGCCTACGCGTGGAGAAGACGGCGTACCCGGCGGACGCGATCCGTGAGTCGATCGGCAACGCACTCATCCACCAGGACTTCTTGATGTCGGGGGTTGGGCCGATGGTTGACATATTCCCAGACCGGATAGAGATCACGAACTCGGGCGAGCCGCTCGTCGATGTGAGGCGTTTCCTCGACGCGCCGCCGCGCTCCCGCAACGAGTCTCTCGCCGCCCTGATGCGGCGCATGCGCATCTGCGAGGAGCGTGGCACCGGGATCGACAAGGTTGTCAAAGCGGCGGAGGATGAGCTGCTGCCCGCACCCGACTTTCAGGTTGTCGAGGGTCACACCCGCGCGATCATCAACGGCCCTCGCGCGTTCGGGGACATGACCAAGGACGAACGGCTCCGGGCGACCTACCAGCACGCCAGCCTCCAGTGGGTGTCCAGCGAGCGGATGACGAATGCTTCGCTCAGAAAGCGGTTCGGGATCGCCCGGGGGAATCTCTCGATGGTGTCTCGCCTGATCAGCGACGCCCTGGAGGCCGGTCTGATCAAGCAGTACGACCCGTCCAATAAATCGAGGCGACACGTGCAGTACGTGCCCTTCTGGGCGACCTAACCCATTTGACGGCCATTTGACTGGGGGGCTGGCTCGCCGCAGCAGAGCCCCTTGATGCCCCAGAATCGCCGATTCTGGCGGCTCATCCCATTTGATTCTCGCTTCCTTGACACGGATTCCTACTGGTGGTAAGATATGCCGACCATATGTAGGAGGATCCAACATGGGCCGCGTCATGGACGCTCTGCTGGAAAAGCACAGAGAGATCGAGGAGGACGCCGGCGAGGACCCCTCGCTCGTGACCGGCAACACCATGCCGATCGACGGGCTGGCAGGGTTCGACAGCCCGCTGATCCCAACCGTGGTGAGGGGCGTTCTCAAAGCGCTCGGGATCGAGCTCGCCCCTGGCACTCGGCTCAAGAACCCCTACATCGACAAGAACAAACGCAAGCTGCCGCTCAAGGACGTCGCGGCGAACATCCGCGAGATGTACTGCAAGGAGTGACCAACATGTCAGCACAAGAGTCGAAACGACAGATCATCGCTTCGCGTGTGCGCGAGGCGCGCCGGATGGCTGGGCTGTCGCAGGGCCAGGTCGCCAAGATGCTCCGCCTGCAACGCCCGTCGGTCACCGAGATGGAGTCCGGCAACAGGTCGGTGTCAGCAGAGGAATTGGCGAAGCTGGCCGACATCTTCGATGTGTCTGTCGCGTGGCTCCTCGGAGAGGGAGTCCGCCAGCTCGACCCTCACGATGACCGGCTGCAGCTCGCCGCTCGCGAACTGCAAAAGCTCAAGCCAGATGACCTCAACCGGCTGCTGACGATCCTTGCCTCGATGCGTGATCAGGGGCAGCAGCCGTGACCACCAATACCACCGACCTCGCCCGAGAAGCGCTCGAACGCTCTCTCGAAGTGCGGGACGAGCACGATTACGACTACCGATCGCCCCTATGCGTGTACGAGCTGTGCGACAAGGCACGCGTCAGCGTGCGCTTTGTAGACGACGTCAGCATGGAAGGCGTGTATGCTGCGCTATCGAAACCGAGCATCATCCTATCGTCGCTCCGGCCACTGACACGCCGCGCTTTCACGTGCGCACACGAGTTCGGCCACCACGTGTTCGGTCACGGCTCGACGATCGACGAACTCAAGGACGAAGCCGAACGCGAGGTGTTCAATCCGGAGGAGTTCCTGGTCGAGGCGTTTGCGGGCTATCTGCTCATGCCTGCGCAGGCGGTCAAGCGCGCATTCTCTTCGAGACAGCTCCGTATGGATGACGCGACGCCAGAGGACATCTACGCCGTTGCCTCATCATTCGGCGTGGGATACGAGACACTCATCGGGCACCTCGCGTACGGGCTTCGGTACATCCAACGCGACCGAGCCGAGACGCTTCGAAAGACCAAGCTGCCCAAGATCCGCGAGCGGATCCTCGGCGAGCGGACTCAGGAGCATCTCGTCATCGCGGACCGGCATCATGCGATCGGAACGCTAGACGCGGAGGTCGGGAACCTCGTTCTGCTGCCAGAGGGAGCTGAAACTGAATCCGATCGGATCGAGCCGGTCAAGGACCTCGTGGCGGGCCGCGTGTTCCGCGCCGTACGACCCGGCCTCGCGCGTGTGGAGGCCGAGGGGTTCGGCGTCATCGTGCGTGTATCGAGGATGCAGTACGCGGGGCTCGCGAGATATCGCCATCTAGAGGAGACCGACGGTGAGTAAGCCAATGCTGATTGATCAGGCCAACCTGTCCCTCGCGTGGGCGGAGGCGTACCTAGCCGCCCGCGATGCTCGGGGTCACGTGATTTCACCTCTCGTGGTCAGCTTCACAGGGTTCGACGCGGACGGCCCTCTCGAAGACGAACACGTCCGCGATGCTGTTGACACGGCGCTCGAAGGCTCGGACATGCAGTCCGTGCAAACCGTCGCGAACACCATCTTCCCGCAGGTTCTGTGGCGCCGAGCCAAGGGCGACCGTGCCGCGTTCTACCAGAGCTACTTGGAGTCGCTGCCCGACTACGTCGCGATGGACTCAAGCCAGAATCGGCGCGGGCTCTACTTTGGACGGCTTATCGCATACGGACACGATCATCGCAACGGCGAGCGACTCGATAGCTACCCGGAGGGTTCGATTCCCGAAGACGGCAATCAGATCGAGGTGATCATCAGCAACTGCAAGCCCGGCGTCCAGAAGATGAAACTCCAGGCGTCAGTGTTTGATCCTTCTCGGGATCACGTGAACGACGCCAGACTCGGGTTTCCCTGCTTGCAACACATCACGTTCCTCCCATGCTTCGATTCCGAGACGCTCTCCATGAACGCGTTCTACGCGACGCAACAGCTCTTTCGAAAGGGATATGGGAACTTCCTCGGGCTCGCCCGGCTTGGGAGCTTTGTCGCTGGCGAATCGGGGCTCACCCTTGATCGTCTTTCCTGCTTCATCGGCATGGAGAAGATGGAGTCCGGAAACGGACCGGCGAAGGGGCTCGGCGACGCGTTGACGGAGGCGTGCGAGCAAACGCTCGAACACACCCGAGCACTCGCGGGTGGTGCCTGATGGGCTCGGCCGGAGGACACGGAACGCTCATCGTGCTGGAAGGCCCCGACGGCGTCGGGAAGACCACCATCGGCAAGCTCGTCGCGGCGGAGCTGCGTCGGCGTGGCGACGACGTCGTAGAGCTCTCGTTCCCGGGGAAGGAGCCCGGCTCGGTCGGAGAACTTGTGTACAAGGTGCACCACGACGACGGTCCGGCCCGAGCCGATGAGATCACGCGGCTGTCGATGCAAGCGCTGCATATCGCCGCGCATCTCGACGCCATCGAACGCCGGATCGCGCCCGCTCTGCGCGACGGCGCCACGGTGGTTCTCGATCGGTATTGGTGGTCCGCGTGGGTGTACGGAATCACCGCGGGCTGCGATCGCCGAACCCTGCGAGCGCTTATCAACGCCGAACGCACCGCGTGGAGAGATCTCCGCCCGGCTCTTGTGGTCCTCTTGCAAAGACCGGCCCCGCTCGATCGTGATGTGAACATTAAGGACTGGGGCTCACTCGTGTCCGAGTACCGGCGCCTGGCTTCCCGTGAAGAAAAGACATCACATGTGCTGCGCATGGACAACAAGGGAGAACCCGGGCTGGTAGCGGAAGGCATCTTGGACGCCCTTCCGTGCCGTGCCCGGCGAGGCCCGTCCGAGAGCGACGGGCGAAAGCTGATCACTGAAACAAAGCCCCGGGCGCGTCGCAACTCTCGGGGGGGGATTCTCCCCCTGAAACCAACCGTTGTGTACGACACGTATTGGCAGTTCGCGGCTGAGCGTCAGCGTGTGTTCTTCCGACGACTGGAAGGCTCGCCGCCCCCTTGGACGCGCGATCCCATCATTGCGGCGCACAAGTTCACCAATGCGTATCGGGCGTCGGATCGGGTCAGCCAGTATCTGATCCGCCGGGTCATCTACCGTGACGACCTCCCAGCCACCGCGGAAGACGTGTTCTTCCGGGTCATGCTGTTCAAGCTGTTCAACAAGATCGAGACGTGGGAGGTACTCGAACGGGAGCTCGGCCCCCTGGTCGTGGAGGACTTCGCCTTTGAGCCTTACGACGCGGTGCTCTCGCGCGCGATGCAGTCGGGTCACACGATCTACTCGGCCGCATACATCATGCCCTCCGGGGGTGGCTCGCTCGGCCATGATCGGAAGCACAGGAATCACCTCGTGCTCCTGGAGCGGATGCTCGATGAGAGCCTCCCGGCTCACCTGACGGCTTGCGGCACGATGCAGCGAGCGTTCGAGCTCCTCAAGTCGTACCCCGGGATCGGCGACTTCCTCGCATACCAGTACGTGACCGACCTGAACTACAGCGAACTCACCGACTTCTCCGAATCGGGCTTTGTCGTTCCAGGTCCGGGCGCACTCGATGGCATTCGGAAGTGCTTCATCGACACAGGCGGGCTGAACGAGCCGGAGATCATCCGTTTCATGGCTGACCGCCAGGAGGCGGAGTTCGATCGACTCGGTCTCGACTTTGAGTCGCTCTGGGGTCGGCCGTTGCAGTTGATCGACTGCCAGAACCTGTTCTGCGAGGTTGACAAGTACGCGCGGGTTCGGCATCCCGAGATCAGCGGATTGTCAGGCAGAACGCGCATCAAGCAACGGCTGGTGCCGAAAGGCGTCCTGCCCGAGCCGTGGTACCCACCCAAATGGGGCCTAAACGACAGCATAGCTGAGTGGTGCCTCACTCATCGAGCGCAAGGCCCCGGCACACTATACACCACCCGGTTGGAGTAGACGATGCACCTCAACGAATACCAGACCAGCGCGCATAGAACGGCTCAGAAGGCCCACATCCAAGGCACCGATGAGATGGTGCCCATCCTCGGCCTCGCGGGCGAGGTGGGGGAGCTACTCAACGAGTACAAGAAGAAGCTCCGCGACGGCGACGCTCACGAGCGGTTCCCCGAACGAGTCGTGGAGGAACTCGGCGATATCCTGTGGTACGTCGCCGAGACGGCCAGCCGGTTCGGTCTTGACCTCGAAACAGTCGCCGATCGCAACCTCGCGAAGACGAGATCACGCTGGGGTACGGACGATGTCGATGGCACACTCTTCCAGTCCCACGCCTTCGATGCCGGGTTCCCTGCGGAGGAGCGATTCCCCCGGAAGCTCGAGGCGGACTTTCGCCGATTCGAGGATGACGGGGTAGTAAAGACACGGGTCTTTGTCGATGGCAAGCAGATGGGCGACCCGCTGACGGACAATGCGCACACGCCGGATGGGTACCAGTTTCACGACGTGTTTCATCTCGCGTGCGCCGCTGTGCTGGGATGGTCCCCGGTGATCCGCAAGCACCTGCAACGAAAGAGACGTAGCGACGGGCTTGTGGATGAGGTCGAGGATGGTGGCCGTGCGATCGTGACGGAGGAAGGCATCTCGGCCCTGGTCTTCGCCTACGCGTGCGATCACAAGTCACTCGAAGGTGTGAAGTCGCTCGACTATGACCTGCTCAAAGCGATACGGATCATGGTGTCGAGATTCGAAGCAGCCGTGTGCACGACCGGCGAATGGGAGCGGACGATCCTGATGGGCTACGAGGTGTGGAAGCAGGTCCAAGAGAATCAAGGAGGCCGTGTGGAACTCGACCTTGACGCCAGGACGATCCGGTACCTCGGGATGTGAACTACGCCATCGCACAAGCCGCCGCCGCCGCGTAGTCGCCCGCGTGGGTAATGGTGACGAGTACACAGCGCACGCCGATCCGCTTCGCCGCCGCGGCCGCACCGCCGGTCAATCGAACTCTCGGGGCTCCGTACTCGTCCGCCAGGATCGTGATGTCCTGCCAAGCAACTTCGTCATCAAATCCGCACCCCAGCGACTTCACGACGGCTTCCTTGGCGGCAATGCGCCCCGCAAGTGTTTCAACCGATTCAGCGCGCGTCCCAAGCGTGTCGATCTCTGTTGGCGTTAGCCACGCACACGCCGCATTTGCATCACGACGCAGCGCAAGCATGATGGTGTCGATCGGCACAAGGTCGAGACCAAGGCCACGGAGTGGTGTTGTATTGGATCTGTCCTTCATGAGTGTGCCGCACTCCTTGCTACTTGCCACGTAGTCTAGTCGCTATTTGCATGATCACAGCGGAGCCTGTCACGGGTCGATCGGGGCAACGGGAGCGGCCGCGGTCATCCGTCAGGTTCTCTCCCAGTGGCTGAGTGGGATGTCGTGATTCACCGCACCAAGAAGGTCGCGGTGTCCGCATCCAACGAAGGCCGCTGCCGGTTACGCTGAGGCGGTCTGTCGCTGATTCCATGAGCGGGTGGCTCAAGGAGTGCGGCGATCGAGGTGCTGCCGCGACCCCGGTGATGGAGGCGAGCGATCATCATGAGCGATTCCAAAGTCCGGCCTGACGTGCGATCAGAACCCGAGGAACCGGGCGACTACGCATTGGTGTTCAGCGTGCCACCACTCTGTCTTCACGACCACGAGCCCGATTCGAGAGTGATCACGCGCATCGATGTAGAGATCGTCTGCGATGTAGATCCTCAGTCGGGCTTTGTCTCGGACACCATCCCCGTAGGCAGTGCTCTTGCGTATCGGATCGACGGCGATGAGTGCTCCGAACGGGGATGGTCTCTCTGGGACGCGTGCGACGCGTTCGAGCAGGAGACCACGGACTACTGCGAGGTCCTGTTTGGCCGCAAGAACTGGTGGACCCCGGAGGTGGAGGCGATGTGCCCCGACGTATGGTCCGCCAACCTGCTCATCCTGAGCGAGGTGCGGATCGATCCCGCCCATCGCGGCAAGCGGCTTGGTCTTCGCGCGGCCCGGGTGTTGATGGACCTGTTCCCGGTGCCGGGTGGCCTGGTCGCCTGCCTGCCGCGACCGATGAGGAAGCCGGAACGAGCAACGCCGGGGATGCTTGTCAAGGACGACGAGGGAACCAAATCCGCGATCCGAGCGCTTACCCAGTACTGGGGCAGGATGGGATTCCAGCCCCTCGGCGAGACCGGCTACTGCGTTCTCGATCCCGCATTGCGCGCGCCGAGACTGAACGACCTCTGACGCGGGGCGTGCGAACAAACCTCGCTACCTCTCGACGCTGCCCGGGACGGCCGCGGGAGCCCCGCACGACTTCGCGGCAGAGCGGGGCCCTACGCCGCCCTCTCATAGCTCCTGAGCACCCCTCCCAGCCTCTGCCTGCACTCGATCTCCCCGCTCAGCCGCGGCGGCCCCGTCTCCATCGGCCTGAGGTTCCCCAGCCCCTTGTGGGGTCTTTCCCCGTGGTAGTGTTCCAGGTACTCTGTGACCAGGTGGTCCAGATGTCCCTTCCCGAAGCAGACAAAGTGGTCCAGGCACTCCCGCTTGACCGACCCCACCCAACGCTCGGCGTAGCCGTTGAGCTTGGGCGCGCGCACCCGTATCCGCTTCGGACGCCACCCCACCCCGCGCAGCGCCCCGTCGAACCCCCCGCACAGCTTGGTGTCGTTGTCGTGGATCACGATCCCCGGCGTCCCCAGACCCTGCCGCTCGGCCTCCTCCACGAAGACCCGGACCTGCTTGGCCGACCACGCGCTGTCGGCCCGGTCGGTGCACCTGCACGCGATCACCCGCCTGCTGTGGATGTGCATGAAGAACAGCACGTAGCACGTCCTGACCCCGCGGAGGGTCACCACCGGCTTGCTGAAGTAGTCGCAGGCCCACAGCGTCTCGGTGTGGGACCGGATGAACCGGTCCCAAGAGCCCGTCCGCCCGTTGGGCCTCGGGCGCACGCCAGCCTCCAACAGGATGCTCGCGACCGTGCTGGCGCTGATGTCGGTGATGCCGAGCTTCTTGAGCTCGCCCAGGATCCGGGTGTACCCCCACCCGGTCTCGCTGCCGATCTTGATCACGAGGTCCCGCAGCGACTGCGGCTTGCGGGGACGTCCAGCTCGGGCCGCCGGCCGGGGGCTCTTGGCCTCGCGCACCCACCGCCGGAACGTGTCGTAGGCGACGATCGAGATCAGGTCCCGCAGCGCCGGGCCGACCCGGGACCCCAGCTCCAAGAGCGTCCTCCGCTCGGCCCTGGTGACCTTCAGCTTGGTCCCGAGCTTCTTGCGCAGGATCCGGTTCTCGGCGCGGAGGTACTCGATCTGCCTCGCCAGGTCCGCGTGCGTCGCCTGCATGAAGGCGAGGTACATGGGCTCGACCAGTCTTCGCAGGTGGGCCATCGCGGGCTCCTGGGGGTTGTGGGGGTGGACGGGGTTTTTGGACCCCTGAGAACAGGCCCCGGCGCGTCGCTCCGCCCCGGTTCGCCGACACCTCCGCCGACACCTGCAACCGGGCACGACCGGATGCATCCGGGACCATCCCGGGTGTCGTCGCCACCCCCCGTGACGGGCCGGAATCGCCGATTCTGGGCCCTCAGGGGCGTTCGTGCGGCGGTGCTGACGACGCCTTAGGAAAGCGATGCTCTATCCAACTGAGCTACGGGGGCTTCGTGCAAAAACACCGTATTTTTCAGCCGATTTGACTCTCGGCTTGTTCGCGCCTCATGTCTGACGACACCCGTTACGACACCTGCTCGGGTGTCGTCCGCTATGCTGGCGGGTGTCGCAGGGAGGCGGCGATGCCACAGGATACCACCACCAAGAAGGCCCCGGCCAAGCGGGGTTCCACGGCTCGGGCCACGGACGACCGGCCCTCCAAGCCCTACCCGACGTTCCCCCTGTTCCCCCACCGGAACGGCCAGTGGGCCAAGAAGATCCGGGGGCGGTTCGTCTTTTTCGGGGTCTGGGCCGACCCCATGGGGGCCCGGGACCGCTACCTCGCTCAGAAAGACGAGCTCCACGCGGGGCTGGTGCCCCGGAGGCGGGCAGCGCCGTCGATCGGGGCCCCGGCCTCGACCCCGGGCACGGCCGCCGCAGCGGCCGCCGACGTGCCGACGCTGCGGGACCTCGCCAACCACTTCCTGACGGCCAAGAAGCGGCAGCGCGAGTCGGGAGAGCTGTCGCTCCGGTCGTTCGACGATCTCTACCGCACCTGCTCGATGGTGCTCGAGCACCTCGGGCGGCACCGACGCCTCGACGACATCACGACCGAGGACTTCGGCGGCCTCCGCGCCAACCTGGCCGAGGGCCGCGGGCCCGTGACGCTGGCGATCCACATGCAGCGGATCCGGTCGATGTTCAAGTACGGATTCGAGTCCGGGCTGCTGGACCGGCCGATGCGGTTCGGCACGGAGTTCAAGAAGCCGGCCAAGCGGGCCATGCGGCAGTCGAAGCAGGAGCGCGGGCCGCGGATGTACGAGCCCGACGAGATCTCCCTGCTGCTAGGGGCGGCGGGGTTGCAGCTACGGGCGATGATCCTGCTGGGGCTGAACTGCGGGATGGGCAACACCGACGTCGCTTCGCTGCCCCAGGACGCTCTCGACCTCGACAAGGGGCTGGTGGAGTTCCCCCGACCCAAGACGGCGATCCCGCGTCGGGCGATGCTCTGGCCAGAGACCGTTGAGGCGCTGCGGACCGCGCTGGAGGTCCGGCCCCGGGAGAAGCTGGCCGAAGACAATGGGCTCGTCTTCATCACCAAGTACGGCCACCGGTGGCTGCGGGTGAAGAAGCCGGGCCCGCGGGCCAAGAAGGGCACGCAGGCCGTGACGGTTGATGCGGTGGCCCTCGAGTTCGGCAAGCTGCAGCGGCGGTGCGGGATTGAGAGCGCTGGTAGGGGCTTCTACGCACTGCGGCACACGTTCCGGACGGTCGCTGACGAGGTGAACGATCGGCCCGCGATCGATTTGATCATGGGCCATCAAGACGGCAGCGACATCGCTTCGCACTACATTGAACGCATCGGCGACGAGCGGCTGCGGCGCGTGACGGATCACGTGCGGGAATGGTCGCCGATGGGCGTCGCGACGTCGAAATGAGCATCGAAACACGAATGCTGAGGGAGAATGCTATGGGTGCAAACAAGGACGTTTTGTGGGACGGGATCATGTTCAGGTTTAGTCGTACGCACCATATCCCCAATGATCCAGAGAGCTGGCAGGAGCTACGAGAGGCCTTCGTGGAAGGGCAGGATCCGTTGTGCCTACTGGATCATGTAGAGGCCGACCTTCGGTGGTGCATTGAGCAGGGCGACCAGGGGAAGACGGGACGATCAGCGAACGGGGTGGCGAGTTCGAGCTCACGGTGGAATGGGCTCCCGGAATTCCGCGCCGACCAATCGGAGGCGGCGCTTCGGGTTGTCGATGATCTGCGTCGATTCATCGAGCAGCATCCGGATTCGGGAACCGGGATCGTGTGGGCCTTTGGGCTTGGGGCGGCGATGGAGACCCTCCGTCTCATCAGGTATGAGCCCGACGTCGATTGTGGTCATCGTGTGAGGCGCGGTGCTTCTTCGGGCGGCACCATCAAGGGCGGGCGTCATGCGGCTCGAAACGCCGAAATCGTCGCCGCATGCAAAGTGCGGCGGGCCCAGAATCCCGACGCGAGCGGTACGAGAATCTGTCGTGATGTTGGCGGCGAGTTCGGCCTCAAGGCAGAGACTGTTCGGCAGATCTGGAACCGCTCCGTGCCCGGCTCTCACAAAAAAGTTCATGAAATGCCCCCCACTTCATGAGGTCCTAGGGGCCAAATGGCGGCGTGTGCAAGTCGCCGCAAGAAACACGACCGCCCGCGATCAGCCTTGACGAGCAGCTGCTGCCGCTCGCGCAGGCGGCCAAGCTGCTCCCCGGACGCCGCCACGGACGCCCGCCAGCCGCCGAGCACCCTCTACCGATGGGCGTGCTCCGGACTGAGTGGAGTCCGCTTGGAAGTCGTGCAGGTGGGCGGAACGATGTGTACCAGCCGGGCTGCTATGGAGCGGTTCTTCACCCGACTCGCTGCGGCACGCCCGCCCGCGAAGGCGGGTGACGATGGCTGAGTGGCTGACCCCAAGGCAGATCGCAAAGAGCCGTGGCATCCGACCCGGAACCGTTTACGGCTGGATCAGGTCCGGAGAGCTGCTCGCGGTTGACCATGCGGCGAGCGCACAGGGTCCGGCCCGGTGGAGGGTCAGCCAAGGTGCTCTCTCGGCGTTCGATGCCGGTCGATCGAATCGTGCCCAGGCCAGAACAACTGAACGACGAGCGTCGGGTGCGGGCACGCGCGGATCCGTCGCGCAGCGAACCACCCGAGTCGTGGAGTTTTTCTGATGGACCATCTATGGAGGCTGGCAGCACTCACTCGTCAAGTCGGACATGGTCAGGGGAGGTTGGGGCGATGCGGTTCAAGCACAAGCAGAGACGAAGAGGGGGGCGCATCCATCGGTGGAGTAAGCGAAGCCGACTGCGATCCGTACAGCGGACTCCTTGGCCATGGTGCCGGAGTGGGAGGCTATCGGTGAGTCTCCAACGCAGCCGACTAACCGGGTACGCGGAACTGATGGACCTCGCGGGTAGGGCACGGGTTCCTCGAAACGAGAAGGCCGTTCTCAAGGCACTCGTGCAATTCGCGGACTGGAAGACTGGAAAGGGCATCCGTGCAAACGTCGAGACGATTGGCGCCAGTGCGGGATATGCACGGCGCCAGACCGGAATACTCCTCGACAAACTGGATGCTCGCGGTCTCATTGTGTTCGTGTACAAGTCCAAGGGCGGGAACGGCCGTCCGCACATCATCAACATAAATGTCCACCAACTCCGATTGCTTGCTACCGAGGAGTGCAGCGGCGACGACTGCGATGAAGTGACGTCGGAACCGCGCATTCAACAGCAACCAACCGCGCATTCTGCAACCATCAACCGCGCACTGCGTGCGCAGGATCAGGAGACAACAATGAGAACAACCAACCGCCCCCCTGCCGCTCGGATCGCCGAACGACGCGAAGAGCCCAATGTCAAAGAAGGCGGGGGGGGGATGGAACTGGATGATCAAGAGCAGGCCGAGAGAATGCTCTTGGAGCAAGGCGTGCGGACCTCGAACGCATCCAAGCTGTCAAGGGCCTTTTCGCCCAAGCTTGTCCGCTCGGCGATCGAGTTGGTCAAGAGCATGCCCCGGCTCCCTAGGAGCCACCCTGGGATGGTCGTGCACCTGTTGACCTCGGGCGAGGCGCAGGAGCGATTGAATGAGGCGGCGCTGAAAGAGCAGCGCATCCAGGAGCGGAAACGCCAGGTCAATCGGAGGAACAAGTGCCGTGCGCTGGACGCCAATCTCCAGATATTCAAGGGCGCTCCCGAGGGTCCGCAAGTCGGCGAGATGCTTCGAGTAGTTCATGCTGTCTGGCCGACCGTTGGGCAGATTACCGAGCGCGCAACACTCTCGGATGAGGAGTGGAATCTCGCTGAAACCGATCCCTTGCGATTGCTTCGACTCCTCGCCCAAGCGGCGGCGGAGTGTGCCGAGCGTCGCTCAACGTCGCAGGAACCTCGACGGAGCATGGCGGCGCACAGCGGAGTGGTCTCCTGATGCCGAGCGCTTTTCTGATTGCGAGTGACCTCCTGAGGCGGATCCCACATGTGCAGACCGAGGTGGGGGGGGGCATGGGTCCTTCCTGGCCATGTATCGCCGCGTTCTACCCGCCGGAGCAGCAACCTCCGATGGGAGAGTTTCTTTTTGGGTGCGTCGTGCGCTTTGCACACCCCGAGTGCCACGAATCTGGAGGGTCCCATGCACGTCGAGATGAAGCCGATCGAATGGGTCAAGCCCTACGAGAACAACCCGAGGAAGAACGCCAAGGCGGTCCCCGCCGTGGTCGAGAGCCTGCGACGCTACGGGTTCCGCCAGCCGATCGTCACCGACGCCAAGGGCGTGATCGTGGTCGGGCACACCCGGTACCTCGCCGCAAAGGAGCTCGGCCTCACCGAGGTTCCGGTCCACATCGCCACCGACCTGAGCCCCGCCCTCGCCCGCGAGTACCGCATCGCCGACAACAAGACCGCGGAGGGCGCTGAGTGGGACGCCAAGCTCCTGCCGATCGAGCTCTCGGCCGGCATCACCAGCGGCGCGGACTGGGGCGCGATGGGGTTCGGGGCACTCGAGCTCGGTCGCCTGCTCTCGCCGTCGCTCACGGCCCGGGAGGGGGCCGAGCCCGACGACGCCCCGGACCTGCCCACCACGCCGCGGACGCGGTCGGGTGACCTCTACCGCCTCGGTGAGCACGTGCTCGTCTGCGGCGACTCGGCGAAGGATGCGCCCGCGCAGCTCCTCGGTGACGACCGCCCGGTCATGGTCCTGACCGATCCCCCGTACGGCGTCGAGTACGAGGGCAAGACGAAGAACGCGCTGACGATCGAGAACGACGGGATCGATGGGTTGCAGCCCCTGCTCGAATCAACCCTCGGCAAGCTCGTCGAACACTCTGCACCAGGATGCGTCTGGTACGTCTGTGCTCCCGCCGGGCCGCAGTTCGCCGCCTTCGCCGCGGTGCTGGGCGACGCGGGTGTCTGGCGGCAGACCCTGGTCTGGGTGAAGGACTCGATGGTGCTGGGGCGTTCCGATCACCACTACCGGCACGAAGCGATCCTGTACGGCTGGACGCCAGGCGGCGCGCACCACGCGCCGCCGACGAGAAGCCGCACCACCGTGCTCGAGTTCCCCCGTCCCAAGCGCAGCGAGGTGCATCCGACGATGAAGCCCGTGGCGCTCTTCGCCGACCTTCTCTCGGTGAGCAGTGACGCGGGCGACCTGGTGCTCGACCCCTTCTGCGGATCCGGCACGACGATCATCGCGTGCGAGCAGCTGCAGCGCCGGTGCCGCGCGATCGAGCTGGACCCGGGGTATTGCGATGTGATCGTGGAGCGCTGGGAGCGGTTCACGGGCGGGAAGGCCGAGCTGGTCAGGAAGGCTCCGAAGAGGACCGCCAAGCGGTCGAAGGCTACTGGCCGGGCGGGCGGAGGGAAGCGCAAGGCGGCACCCTGATCGGTGATTGGAACCGCGCGTCGTGCACCGCGAGGAGTACTACCTCACCCGAGACGGAGTGGATTCGAGAAGGCTGGCTGGCGGGAGAGTCCGGGTAGAGACGAGAAAGGGAACACCATGGCACGAAAGCCGAGCAAGCCGAAGCCCGTACCCGAGGCCAAGGCCCCCCTCGACCCTGATCGCCTCACGCCGGCCGAACTGGCCGCGGTCCTCTCCTCAACCGGCCTCGTCGCCCTCACCGAGGCGGACATCCTCCAGCAGATCGAACAGGGGGCCCCGACCAACGCCGACGAGACCATGAGCCTCGTCGCCTTCACCGCGTGGCTGGTCGAGGCGCGGGAGAAGGCCAGGCGTGGCCGCTGACCCCAGGCACCTCAGGCCCGCCGAGACCCGGCGGCTGCTCAACTCCACCCCGCTCGGGACCGTGCTCACCGAGCGGCAGCTGCGGCGGCACCGGGACGAGGCCGGGTACCGGATCGGGGACGCGCACACGATCGATCTGGTGCGGTACGCGGCGTGGCTGTACGAGGAGCTCCGCTGGCAGGCCCCCAAGCCCGAGGAAGGCGACCTGCGGGGCTACGACGCGGTCCGCGAGCGGGCGGTGCAGCGCAACAAGGCCCTGTCGCTCTCGGGCCGCAACATCGGCGAACTGCCCGAGGTCGAGCGGCCCGAGCGGAAGGAGTCCTGCGCCCGGGACTTCCGGCTCTTTGCCCAAACGTACTTCCCGGCGACCTTCACGCTGGCCTGGTCACCCGACCATCTGCGGGTCATCGAGAAGATCGAGCGGTGCGTGCTCGATGGCGGGCTGTTCGCCATGGCGATGCCCAGGGGCAGCGGCAAGTCCTCGATGTGCGAGGCGGCGTGCCTGTGGGCGATCCTCTACGGGCACCGGTCGTTCGTGGTGGTGATCGGGGCCACCGAGGAGCACGCCGACAACCTGCTCGACTCGATGAAGTCGGAGATGGAGCACAACGACCGTCTGCTGGCCGACTTCCCGGAGGTCTGCTTCCCGATCCGGGCGCTGGAGGGCATCTACCAAAGGGCCAACGGGCAGCTGTTCCGGGGCGAGGCCACCTGCATCGGGTGGGCGGCCAAAGAGCTCGTCCTGCCGACGATCCCCGAGAGCGCCGCCAGCGGGGCGATCATCCGGGTGGTGGGCATCACCGGCCAGTTGCGGGGCATGAAGTTCAAGCGTCCCGACGGCGGGACCGCCCGGCCCTCGCTGGTACTCATAGACGACCCCCAGACCGACGAGAGCGCGAGGAGCCCTTCGCAGTGCGCCAACCGCGAGCGGGTACTCTCCGGCGCGGTGCTCGGGATCGGTGGGCCCAACGTCCAGATCGCGGGGCTGATGACCCTGACGGTCGTGCGGCCGGAGGACCTGGCCGACCAGATCCTCGACCGCGAGCGGCACCCCGAGTGGCAGGGGGAGCGGACCAGCCTGGTCTACGAGTTCCCGAGCAACGAGGCCAAGTGGTCTGAGTACGCGGGGATCCTGCGCCGGGGCATGGGGGCGGGCGAGGGCATCGCCGCGGCGACCGCGTTCTACAAGAAACACCGCAGGGCGATGGACAAGGGGGCCAGGGTCGCCTGGGAGGAGCGGTTCAAGCCCGAGGAGCTCTCGGCGCTGCAGCACGCGATGAACCTCAAGATCCTCGACGAGCACGCGTTCTGGTCGGAGTTCCAGAACCAGCCGCTGAATGAGTCGGTCGGTCTGGCCGGGCCGCTGACCGCCGCCGAGATCGCGGCCAAGACCAACGGCATGGAGCGGGGCCTGGTGCCGGCGTGGTGTGAGCACCTGACCGCGTTCATCGACGTCCAGGAGAAGATGCTGTTCTACGTCGTCGCGGGGTGGTCGGCCGAGTTCGGCGGGGCGATCGTGGACTACGGGACCGAGCCTGATCAGAAGGACCCGCTGTTCACGCTGCGGAGCTCGAGGCGGACGCTTCGGTCGAGGCACAAGGGCTCGAACCCGGGGCTGGAGGCGTTGCTCTACGCCGGGCTCGAGTCGCTGGTGAACCGGCTGTGCGGGTCGGAGTGGAGGCGAGACGACGGGACGAACATGCGGATGGACCGCTGCCTGATCGACGCCAACTGGGGGGCGTCGACCGACACGGTGTACCTGTTCTGCCGCCAGTCGGCGCTGGGCTCGCTGCTCTACCCGAGCCACGGGCGGTACGTGGGGGCGTCGAGCACGCCCTTCAACGACTACAAGCCGAAGACCGGGGACCGGGCCGGGGTGAACTGGCGGATCCCGTCGGTGCGCGGCAAGCGCGCGGTGCGGCACGTGGTCTACGACACGAACTTCTGGAAGTCGTTCGTGCAGGAGCGGTTGGCGGTGGGGATGGGGGACCCGGGCTGCCTGTCGCTGTTCGGGCGGGACGCGCGGGGGCACCAGCTGTTCGCCGAGCAGATGACGGCCGAGTACCCGGTGCGGACCGAAGGGCGTGGGCGGACCGTGGATGAGTGGAAGCTCAAGAAGCCGGGGTTGGATAACCACTGGCTCGACTGCGCGGTCGGGGCCGCGGTGGCGGCGTCGGTGCAGGGGGTGAGCCTGTTTGGTGCGCCGGACCCGAGGAGGAGGGTGAGGAGGAAGGTCAGGATGTCGGAGTTGCAGCGGGGTAGAGGTGGATAGGCCAGCGCACCAAGCGCTTCCCCAAGCGGTCGCGAGGGGGGCGCGTAGGAGTTGGGGGTGGATGCACCGGTCGGTAGTGGTTCACTTCGACCCAGACCCCCGCGAGGGACGATCCGGGCCACCCTCTACAATACTCCAATGAGCCAAGAACTCAACGCCGAAGCCGCCCGCGTGGTCCGCGAGGCCACCGACACCGGGAACCCTCTACCCGCCGATCTGGAAGCGGCATGGGCCGAGTGGATCAAGGGCATTCAGGGCATCGACGAGCGGGCTCTGACGCTGCTGCGGGCGGCGTTTGAGGCAGGGGCCGGAACTGTCATCGCAGATGCTGCGGCAGACCTTGGCCGCCGTGGAAGGCTGAAGGGTGGCAAGGCCCGAGCCGAAGTATTGACCGAGGAACAGCGGCAGGAGTTTGCTAGGAAGGCCGCTGAGGCAAGGTGGAAAAAACCGTAGACTTCGGCGCGTGCATAAGGCTGTTCAGATCCTTCGCTCTGATCATGCCCTCTGAGACTCCACGCATGAGAACATACGGCGGCACAAGCGGGTCGCGGAATCTGTAGCGGTATCCCCGTGGTTGGCCCGTTCGCCCCAACATGGAACGCTTGTCCTCACAGAACTCACCAAGATGTCCGTTGAATGTCGATATCTGTACTTGTCGACCTAGCACTGTTGAAAGCGGTTCTACAACCGCAGACGGGGAGAAGTACCCGATGGGGTCGGACTCTCGTGCCGCAGCGACCGCACAAGCAAGCAAAACGGGCTTCCACAGAGCGTCCGAGTGGCTGCTGTAGGTTGCGTCGTCATAGAGCTTGGAAATGGTGTGATCGACGGCTTGTACGGCCTGCTCGAACCCCTTGGACACATCGGCAATTGTAATCAGACTGACTCGCCTCTCGCACGCGGCACGAACTGAAAGGAGACCAACCAGGTGTGTGTAGTGGGGTCGGCCCTGTGACATGAATGTGATCCGATCAGATGCGTCATCCTCAAACGTGATCTGGAGCTTTCTCTCGGCGTTTTCAAGGATGATTCGCAGTTCTTTCAGCTTCATCGGGTGAAGCGGTATCTGAATCAACGCGCGGGGAATGGAGGCGTGGTCACGCACAAGATCGTCAACGGTTTCTGCCACTCCAACCAACATGACGGTTGTGTCAATCGCGCTGTCGGCCAATGCCTTTATCAAATCGGTGAACTGCGAGGCGTGGGGTTTCGGCAATCTGTCGAACTCGTCAATGACAAACACAGACCCTGGCAGACCAGCCAGCACACGGCGTACATCTTCAATTGTCAACTCGCGGTTGATGAGGCCATACGCTTCTCTGAGAGTAACCACCCGAACACCCGGAGTGGGTCTGAATCCCACTGACGGGGCATCCTCAGTCCAGTAGATTTCGTCGAACACTTTTTCCCATGCCGTCGAAAAAGTATCTGTGCTGTTGGCGTTTCCTCTGACCGCGATGCGCTTGGAATCTCGTGGCGGCTCTCGCTTCGAATCGAACACCTCAATGAGAATCGGGATGACATTCGCGAGGGAGGTCTTTCCCACTCCGCGTTCCCCATACAAGACAACATGTAGCCCCACCTCGTTCACCGCATCTACGAGCTGATTAATCTCTGTCCAGCGGCCAGCGAACAACTCGCTGTTGCTGATCGGTGTTCTTGGGGTAAAGACCTCGCCAGCTTGGATATGGATCAGCTTGGCTTGGTCTTCCGATAGGTGGTTGTCTGGGTACAGTTTCATTGGCATAGTATAGCGGTTGGTTCAGGCACTTGCGTCCTTACTGTCCATAGTAGTCAATCTAGTGTCCAAACTCTCGACTATGCCTGACCGTCAAGCATGATGAGGCCTCATGCGGAAGCTCAGCGCAGACAATCGGGCCATGATGCTCACCTCCCTCTGCGAGGGGCCTCCGTCAACGCCACCACCCGCGTCTGCGGATGCTCCAAGGTGACCGTGCTGCGGCTTCTGGCCGACGCCGGGACGATGGCCTCCAAGTGGCACGACGAGCATGTCCAAGACCTCCAATCCGAGCGGGTCCAGGCGGACGAGATTTGGTCGTACGTCGGCGGCACGGACAGGGCGAAGAATGGTGTCTGGAGGCTCAAGAGGCCGCGAACGGTGGTCGGGTGACGGATTACCTTCCCTCACACTCAAAATGTACCATTACCGTCATGGGTTGATCAACTGCTCGAGGTGATCTGCCAGATCGGAGCGCTCCATCGCCCGGAGTATCTCGATCTGTGCAAGTGCCTTGTTCGTATCACCCGAACGCAGCGCGGCGATCCCGAGCGCATGAACGAGCTTGGCATCGGTGGGATCAAGCTCGATCCCTCGCTCCAACGCCGTGATCGCCTCTGCGAACCGCTTCTGTAATCCGTAAACCACGCCGATGCTGTATTGCGCTTGAGCAGGAAAGAGGCCAGCGTCTCCCGCCTTCTGGTATGCAGACACACTCTCGTCAAACGTCGCGCGGGCTCCGGCGTAGTCCTCCTCGTGAAACTCGGCTTGTGCGCGGTTCATCAGCGCCACTCCGAGATTGAACCATGCCTTGCCAAACCGAGCATCAATTCCAATGGCGGCGCGATACATCTCGATCTCGCGATCCAGTTCGCCCAGTCGAAACGCGACGTAGCCCGCAATGAACAGGTCCTCGGGTGTTGGCGCTTGAGTACTGAGTCGCTCGCGTATCGTCGCGTCGGCATCTCGCCATCGACCGAGCAAGCACAGCGCACGAGTTCGAGCATCGCTGGTGTTGGCAAGAGCCGGGCGCAGGTCCAACGCGGTGTCCAGGAACGGCAACGCCTCGCCCGGCATCCCGTTCTGCACGAGGGCAGCTCCGACACTGTACAAGGTCGTCGCGTCGGCAGCGATCTCGAGTGCATCGAGTTGCTGTCGTGCAGCGCGAGCGTCACCACCCTGCGCGAGCACGATAGCGAGATTGGCGCGGGCGGCGTCGAATTTGGGAGCGAGTTCAACCGCCTCCGCGTACGAGCGACTGGCGGCTTCGATGTTGCCGGCCCGCTGAGCGGCCACCCCCTCCTCGAATCGCAGACACGCTTGCTCTGCCGCGTCGGCGGCGAAGAGGCCGAGCGGTCTGCAATCGGCAAAGACCACCGGTGTGATCCCGGCGGTGAAGTCTGGCACAAGCTGCCGGTCTGTCCACTGCGGCGGCTGCTGGGTCTGCTCGGTGAGTGTGAGTCTTGATTCGGCGCGCGGTGAGAGCGGGAACCCGATCCGGAGGAGCACGGCTGCGGCGACCGACGCAGCGGCGAGCAAGCCAATCTTCGTCAAGCGCCTCCGCGGGGCACATTCGGTCGGCGTCGGGAGCCCGCCGAGAGGCTCCGGCAGTGCAACAAGTTCTCCGCACGTCGCGCATCCAAGCACATGCTGTGAGATCTCTTCAAGGTCAGCCCCGCCCGGGGAACCGTCGACGAACGCCGCAAGTTCAAGGTCGGTGGGACAGGAGCGTGCGTTGTTGTCAGCCGGACCGCGCAAGTGGAGGGTGACGAGCTCCAGTAGCGATACAATCCGATCCAACCGAGCTCGGCATTCGGCACAATCTTGAAGGTGGGCGAGGGCAGAGGCAGGCTGCTCGTCGTCGAGCGCCAATGCCGCGTCCAGCAGCGCTTCATGTGATAGGTGCTCGCCGGGCGGGTCCTCGCCGCCCCCGATGGGGAACTTGCCCTTCATACATTCCTCCACGCACTGGACCAGGCGATCGAGCGCTCTGCTCACCTGCGAACGTGCTGAACCCTCGGTGGCGAAACCGAACACGCTCGCGATCGCGGCGTAGGGCATCTCGTGGACGATCCGAGCGTCAAGCAGCTCGCGGGCGCGATTCGGGAGCTCCTCCATGCACTTCATGAGACATGGTGTCGCGGAGTGTTCACGGTCGCTCGGCGTTGGGGCTGCCGCAGGAATGCCGTGTGCATCGAGGCTCGTGTGTGCGTGCTGCTTGCGACGGAGTCGATCGATGACGCGTCTTCGCGCGATCACCGTGATCCACGTGAGGAACGACGCCTGCTCTGGATCGAATCGTTCGCGAGCAGTCCATACCCGGACCCAGGTCTCTTGTAGATCATCCTCGGTCGAGTTGGGAAGCCGGAACCGCAGCAGGGGTTGACAATAACGGACAAGTGCATCCCATGCCTTGAGGTCGCCGGACCGGCACGCACGTACAGCGAGCTCCCTGAGCCGTGACCGGTCGGCATGGCCGTCTGGGTGTTGGTTGAACTTTGATCCTCCACGCGACATGACGTAGTCATGTACGGATGAGTGACCCCGGCGCACCGCGAAATCGCCGCTTTGCAGAAATTTTCGAATGACAGTCACAGCCGGTGCGCAGGACCGATCGGCCTCGAATACCTCGGCGAGCGCCGGTCGCCGTTGATCGGCCACTCGCCTCTCTCGAAAGGAGTTCGATCATGATGCGCTTTCTTCTTGCTCTGAGTGTGTTGGTTCTGGCAGGGGCCCCGGGCCATACCGAGGAGATCACCGTGGAAGGCACGGCAAGCCTCTCGGTGACAACGCCTTGGGAGTGCTGCTCCTCTTTGGACTGCCAGAACGGTCTGACCCTCGATCGTCTGCGGATCGAGTGCCCGCAGTTCGATCCGGCGCTCGGTGTGCTGACCGGTGTCCAGGTCGAGCTCGTGGCCTGTGGCAACGGGGTGTTCACCTGGCAGAGCCCCGACGAGGGCTTTGGTGGGTACGCGACGAACATGACGTTCGACTATGTCCTCGACGGGCCCGGCATCAGCCCCAACGTTGATCACGAGTTGGTGTTCCCGGACTGCGGTGGCAGCATCACGCCGAACACGCCCCAGGGGCAATGCACGTGGGGGAACCGCTGCCGCACCAGCCCGGCGGCCGAGGTGTCGTCCGGCTCTTGGGGGGCTTACACGGGCAATGGAACCGTCACACTCACGGTCGACCCCGAGTTCTCGTACTTCCTCGCGGTGTCGGGCGTGGAGATCTGCTATTTCTATGATGCGGTGTCCACGGTCACGGTTCGCGTCACGTACGGGTACGAAGTGTGTGAGGCGGACTTCAACGGTGACGGCGTGGTGAACACCCAGGACGTGACCTCGTTCTTGAACGCCTTCGCTGCGGGCGATGAAGCCGCGGACTTCAATGGTGACGGTGTGATCACGACCCGAGACGTCTTGGCGTTCCTCAACGCGTGGAATCTCGGCTGCTAGCGGACGGAGTGCCCGGGAGGTCATTGGTCGTGAACATGAACAGGCGGCCCCGCGTCACAACGCGGGGCCGCCTGAGCTTTTGGCCTTGTGTCAATTGCTGGTGAGTCGCATCCGTGCCCACTCCCGCCATTCCTCGCTCTCACCCCGCAGCGCGATTTCGCGGAGATTGCCAGCGACCTCCACATCCTCCGCGGCATTCGTGGCATCATGACGAAGCTGGCACCGCGTCATCGCCTGCACCGTCTGAATGTGCCCCGGGTACACCTCGAGCGCCGACCGATACTCATCGATCGCGTCGTCGAAGCGCCCGACCCGCTCGAGCGTCATCGCGAGATTGAAGCGGGGGTCCGCGAGCCCGGGGAGAAGCTGGCGGGCCCATTCGAACTCTTGTGCGGCCGAGTACAATTCCCCCCGCGACAGGTGGATCACACCGAGGTTGTTGTGCGCCGGGCCGTGGAACAGATCGGCGGCCAACGCCTCACGCAGCAACCGCTCGGCCTTGTCAGGGTTGCTCTTGAGGACGGCCGCGGCCTCCTGGGTAAGGCGTTGGGCTTCCAGCGGGTTCCGGGGCGAGTCGGCCGACGCGGTATAGGGGCTGCGGCCGCTCGATGCGCAGCCCCATGCTGCTCCGAGCAGCAACGACAATGCCGCCGCTGCCCACATTGCGTTCCACGAGTGGGTCACGAATCCGTTGCGCTTCATGGTGTCGGCTCCATCCCGGGATGCTCGCTCTCGGCTTGATTCTCTACGTACAGGGCGGACGCGGTCAGTGTGGCACGGAACGTGCCGTCGGATGCCCCGCGGTTCGACGCGGGGGTCAGATCAACCCCGGTCACGGTCCAGAGCCTGTGCTCCCGCCGCCAGCGGTCGAGGAACGAGCCAAGCTCATCCAAAAGGATCGGGCTCAGGACCACCCGGAACGTCTGGACCCGGCGTGCGGATGTTCCGTCGCTGCCCGACAACGCCCGATCGCCCGAGGGCGTGACCGACTCGACCCGGGTCGAGACCAGCCCGCACGCGGCGAGCGTCTCGTTCACGCGGCTGGAACGCGTCTCCCTGCGGCTGTGCGCCGAGGGCCACGGTCTGGGACCGCCCCCGGAGCTCGAGCACCCGCCCGGCCTCGATCCGGACCTGTTCGAGAGTCGATCGGGCCGAGTCGGCCAAGGATCGGGCTTCGCTCATGCGCGCCGCTCCCAGCGCGAGCATGAGCGCTGCCGCGGCGAGTGTGAGGGCGAGCACGATCACGGACCGCCTCGGTGTCATGGGCCGACCCCCGGCTCCATGCGGACCCGCACCGCGATGCCGTCGCGTTCACGGACGACGTTGGGCTGGCTCAGCGACCACCCGGGCGGGGCTCGCAGCTCGCGCTCGAACCGCTCGGCCGCCGCTTCGTCCGGCAGCCGGACACTGAGCGTGATCGCCGTGGACGAGGCGCTCAGCGAATCGGTGGTCAGATTCAGGTCGTTCGGCCAGGAAGCCAGCATCGCGGCGAGGGCGGGTGTGACCTCCATCGGACCGGACTCGGGAGAGGCGGTGCCGCGGGTGCGATCCAGCAGACGCAACTCGGCGGTCAGCCGGGCGGAGGGGGAAGAGGGTTGTGCGATGGCGGAAGTACGGCGTCGTAGATCTCCGCGGTGGTCGACTCCAGGGCGCGGGTGTGCCCGAGCAGGCGCGCCGCTCGGCGCGACTGCCCGGCGAGGATCAGCCCGGTGCAGAGCAGCATCGCGCCGCAGGCGATGAGTGTGGTCCCGCGGCGATGGACCCTGATCTGGCGCGGCTCGAACGTGCCGACGAGCAGGTTAAGCCGCGCCGGACCGATCGGCTCGTCGAGTGTCTCGCTGATGAACCCCGGCACCGCCTCAGGAGACAGGGTGAGCCATCCCTGCGCCGCGTGGCCGTGCAAGTCGTCGAGGTCGATCCCGCAGGCCAGAACCCGATCGATCCCGATCGGCGCATAGACCGCGTGGATTGTGTCCACGGCTACGGGGAGCACCGACTCGAACAGGTACCCGAGCTGCTCCGGTGTGCTACGGGCGCGCCGGGGGAGCGCCGAGGCGTCGAGCACGCCCCAGTAGAACCGGTCCGCCGGGAGTTCGAGACGCTTGCCCGCGTTCGGGGAAGAGGTACTCATGGCCGCCCCCCCGAGTCGGTCTCGTCGCGCAGGGCCAGTGTCGTGGGCCGGCCGCCGACGTCGAGACGCACCGAGTCCGGATCCACCGAAGCAATGAGGACGCCGCCGATCTGCTCACCGGAAGCCACGATGTGCAGTGTGTCGGTGTCGGGGTCGTAGAGCGCGGCCCGGAGGGTCCGTTCCCCGCCGTCTGTTGTGTCGTGCACGATGCCGATGAGCTGCAGCCTGGGGGGGAGGAGCGGCGGCCTGTCTGGGCTCGGAGGTGGCCTCTGGTGTTGACGGCGGGGGCTGAGGGTTCCACAGCCGCGCCGCGAACGCCGCGCGATCGACGGGCGGCAGAGCGTCCTCGCCGGACGCACCGCCCGCGGGCCTCGGCAGCTCGACCTCAAGGTCAGGCACCGGGGAGAGAGGGGCCAGGGCCCAGGCCAGCGATGCGAGGACCGCGCAGCCGCCGAGTGCGAGGGTCATCCGCTGCCGTCTCCGCCAGACTCCGGTTGGATCACTCGGTGATGGCAAGGCGTTGCACCCTCTCCCAGTTGCTGCCGGTGTCGGTGTAGACGCACCACCAGGACTCGATGACGTGGCCGCTCCGGCAGTCGATCCGGAACGCCCAGGCGGTGCTCATCGAGACCGGGACGATCGACGGCCCTCCTCCGCCTGATCGTGGGGCCCGCGAAGCTCCGGGCGAGGCGGGCCGGCCCTGCGCTCTGGCGTCGGCGATGGCTTCGATGCTGCCCAAATCGTCCGCGGCGTAGACCGCAACGATCAGATCGAGTGGCGCGGTGTTGACGTTCAGCACCGCGGGACGCCCCGGGCGCGCGGGGTTGTGGCTCGCCAGATGCTCGCCGAGTGCGCCAGTGTCATGCGTTCCCGCAGGCGGGAAGACCGGGACTTGGTCCCCCGCGACTGCAGCCAGCACATCGAGGCCAGGGTGTTCGAGCCAGTCTGGGCCCGCGGCGGTGAGTGCCCGGTGGACGCCGTTCGGCAGGAACGACGCGAGCCGACCGCCGTTCTCGGTGCTCGGCACCATCCCGCACTGATCGAACGCGGTGATCGTGAGGCGGCAGGAATCGCCGCCCAGTTCGATCTCGTCGTCGAGCACGAGGAACCGCGGCGAGCCCGCGTCAGGCGGCAGCACCAGCCTGCCCGCGTGGCGGTGGAGCCAGTCGAGGATCGGCGCCTCGGACCCTTCGAGCAGACGACCGGTGTGCTGCTGGGAGGTTACGGTCTCGTGACGTTGCCGGGCGGTGGCCGCGACGCGGGCCAGCCCGGCAGCGGCGGTCACCGAGAGCACGAGCGCCACGAGGACGAGCAGCAGCGCGATCCCGCGTTGGCGAGCCGGAGGGTTCAACGCACGTCCTCCCGTGTCAGCCGCCACACACGCGAGAGGACCCGGCCGTTCTGGTGAGTGAGCCGCACGGTCATCACATACTCACGCGTCTCCAGCTCCTCGAACTCTGCCGCGAACGAACTGAGCTCGCCAAGCAGCGGGCGGACAGACAGGACGGCGTCGGCTTCATCGAGGTACTCGATGGTCAGCACCCGGTCCCGGAGCGAGAGCCGGGCTGTCGTGGACACCCGCGTGGGCCCGTCTGCAACCACCACGGTTCTGGCCCGGAGCAGAAGGTCCCCGTTCTCCGTGGCGATGCGCCACCGGTCGCGGTCATTCTGGCGGAGCTGGTGGTCCTCCAGCAGGAGCATCCCGCCGATCAAGTCAAGGATGTGGGAGGCCCCGGCCTCCCACACTGCCCGCGAGCCGTGCAGCGCCGAGGCCCGGACGGTGGAGGTCGTCCAAGACACACTCGCGACCGTGAGCGCCGAGAGCAGGGCAAGGGCGAGCAGCAACTCGACCAGTGTCATGGCGTGCCGCGTCATGGAGAGTCATCCCCGTCAAGCAGCTGCGAGGGCACGCGCATCCACCGGAGGCACTCGGTGCCATCCACGCTGAACACCGCCCACGCGTGCGTGGACCGGTGTTCCTCGTCATCGGCCGTGACCGCTTGGCCCAGCCGCACCTCGGCACGGAAGAGACGTTCATCGCTGGTCCATTCGACGTGATACCCGGCGGGCTGCCGCACGCACTCGGCGATGAATCCGGGCTTCTGTCGCAGGAGTTCGTCGACCGCGGTCTCAATCTCGGCGTGATCGACACCCACGACCGGTGATGCCGAGGCTCGGAGGTCCGCGCGAGCGCTGCGCAGGAACGGCATCCCCGCCGCCACGATCATCGTCAGCAGCACCGTGGCCGCGACCACCTCCAGCAGTGTGAACCCACGCCTCATCGCTCGGACACCTCCCCATCGAACACGCACCCCGTCAGACCGGCGACGAGGGTCTCCGACCTCGCGCCGGACGTCCCGACCGAGAGGATGTAGTCGGGGCTGTGCCCGAGCCGGTCGACCCGGAGTTCCGGGATTGGATCGCGGGAGTCCGGCGTCAGCAGCGACCCGGTGACTCCGTCCGGCAACCACCGGTCAACGGCCGGCGATTCGCCGCCAGCGACGCGGACCACCACCCGGCCATCCGTGATCACGAGCGTGGTCACCGATCCGCGTGCCGCGAGCAACCGAGCCCGTGCATCCGCGTCAAGCACGATCGATCGCGCGTCGTCCATTCGAGCCGACTCGACCGACGGCGAGACCCGCACCGCCACCGTCGCGGCGGTCAGCGCCCAGCAGCACGACAGCCGCCATGCACTCGAGCAGTGTGAACGCCCTCATCGCGACCCCCGCAGGCTCACCGAAGAGAGGTCGGCGTTCTCGTCCTCGCCACCGGACCTTCCGTCCGCCCCGTAGGTCACGATCTCGTAGGGGTGGCCGTCGGGTCCGGGCGTGATGTAGAGGTACGGCCGGTCCCACGGATCCAACAGCGTGTCGTAGGGCAGGTAGAACGCGCTCGTCGGCGGGGCCTCGGCGAGCGCAGAGAGCCCGGTGTCGAGATCGGGCCACGCCCCTTGGTCCATGTAGTAGGTCTCCAGCCGCTGCACGACCTGGCCGATGCCCGTCTTGGCGAGTTCCTGCTTGCCCTTGCCGAACGCGCCGGAGAACCCGACCGCGAGCGTCGCGGCGAGCAAACCGAGGATGACCACCACGGCGAGCACTTCGACGAGTGTCATGCCGCGGCGAACCGCGGGGCGACTCGCGTCACGTCGGCAGTGGGGGGTGTGGCGGCGGGTGCCGTGGGTGGTCGCGGTACTCATGCGATGATCTCCTGCAGCTTGATGATCGGCAGCACCGCGCCCATGACCACGACGCCGATCAGCGTGGCCAGAACCAGAATCACCGCGGGCTCGAGCATCGACGCGAGCCGGTCCACCGCGCGGGTTGCGGCCCGGTGGGCGCGATCGGCGAGCCGCTGCAGCACCTCGCTCAGCTCGCCCGCGTTCTCGCCGATCGAGATCAGCCGCCGGCACTCGGCGTCGAACCAGACGTGATCGGTGAGTGCGTCCGCGAGCGTCGAGCCGCGCTCGATGGAGTTTGCCGCGTTCTCCAGCTCCGTGCGGAGCGAGCCGCCAAACACCCCCGACACGGTCGGGCCCGTGATCCGCAGGGCCTCGACCAGCGGCACGCCCGTGCGGACCAGCTCGGCGAGGCTCGCCCAGGCGCGCGAGCAGCGCGCGGCGGACGAACGCCGGGAGGAGGGCACGGAGCCAGGTCGGGGCGTGCCATCCCCGCCGTCGCAGGCGTCCAACGCCAGCGATGCTCCCCGCTGCGGCCGCGGCCGCGCCAAGGAGCAGGAGCGGCCCATAGGCGAGCAGGCCGCGCCCGGTGGCGATGATCGCAAGGGTCAGCCCGGGCGGCGCAACCCCTTCGTCGCGGAGGATCCCGACCAACTCAGGAAGCGTCCGCACGCTCAGGAAGATCACCACGCCCACCCCGACGCACGAGACCACGGCGGGGTAGGTCAGGGCCCCGACGATCTTGGCCGACAACGTCCCGGCGCGCTGGTGCCGCTCGGCGAGAGTCCGAAGCACATTCGGCAGCTCACCCGAAGCACGCGCCGCGCTGACCATCGCGATCTCCGCCCCGTCAAACCACCACGGGGCAACAGCCATCGCGTCGTCGAGCGTCTGGCCGTTGTTGAGTGACTCGCGGAGTTCGACGAGCATGGTCCTGGCGCGGCCCTTTGTGCGGCCCTGTGTCAGCGTAGAGACCGCCTCGACCACCGGAACACCGGCTTCCAGCATCGTGGCGATGCTGTCGAACAGTTCGGCCTTGGGGTCGGCGCGCCCGTGCGGGCTCGGCTCTGGAGCCAATGCACGAGCGGCCCGGCCCACCCCGCGGGCTTTGCACGCAGAGACCGTGCCCGCGCGGGCCTGGCCTCGATCACCTGCAGCCCGATGCGGCGGAGCGAGGCCCGCAGCGCGGCGGGAGAGTCCGCGGCGAGTTCACCCGCAAGCGGGCCGGCCGGCGTCTCGCTCGGCTGCAAGGGGACAGCTTTGTAGCGGTAGACCGTCACGCAAGCCCCCCGACCACACGCTCTAGCTCGGCACGCGTGGTGAGGCGGGCCTCGACGAGCGAGGCGGCTTCCTGCTCCAGGCTGCGTACACCCTGAGCGCGTGCGTACTGCCGGATCGTGGCGGCAGACTCGCCCCCCGAGATGAGTTCTCGGAGCCCGTCATCGATGGTGACCAGCTCGAAGATCGCCGTGCGGCCGCGGTACCCGGCGTGCAGGCACGCCTCGCAGCCGTTGCCATGGCACTCCTGGTGCACCAGCCGGAGCAGCCGCTGGGCGAGCACGGCCGAGACCGAGGACGCCACCAGGTACGGCTCGACACCGAGATCGAGCAGCCGCGTCACCGCAGAGGGGGCGTCGTTGGTGTGCAGCGTCGAGAACACCAGGTGCCCGGTCAGGCTGGCCTGGATCGCGATCCGGGCCGTCTCGGCGTCGCGCACTTCACCGACCATGATGACGTCCGGGTCCTGCCGCAGGATGTGGCGGAGCCCTCCGGCGAACGTGACGCCCTTCTTGGTGTTGACCTGCGACTGACTGATCGCGATCCCCGCCGTAGCGAGCTCGTACTCGATCGGGTCCTCGATGGTCATGATGTTGAGCCCACCGCCGGTGTGGTGCTTGGCTCCATCTGAGGAGTCAGGCTGATCGTCTCGTTCGCTGCGCGTCGCGAGCCAGCGCAGGGTCGTGTAGAGCGTCGTGGTCTTGCCCGAGCCGGTCGGGCCGGTGACCAGCACGATTCCGCTGGCCCGTCCGGCGGCCTGCAGGAACCGGGGTTCGACGGCGTCGGGCATGCCAAGGGATCTGAAGTCGTCGAGCCCGGGCCCGTGGCCGACATCCAGCAGCCGCACCACCGCCCTTTCGCCGTAGCTGGTCGGCAGTGTGCTGATCCGCAAGTCGATGGACCGGCCCGACCCGATCGCGACTGTGGCCCTGCCGTCCTGCGGGATCCGCCGCTCGGCGATGTCCATGCGGCCCATGACCTTGATCCGGCTGACGATCGGGGCGGTGAGCTTGGGGGACACCTCACGGACGGTCTGCAGGACGCCGTCGAGGCGGTAGCGGACCAGGGTCCGATCGGCGAGCGGCTGGACGTGGATGTCGCTGGCCCCGCGGCCGAGGGCTTCGAACACCATGGCGTCCACGAGCTTGACCACTGGGCCCTTGCCCTCGGTGGAGAGCAGGTCCCGGTCGGCGAGTTGCAGGAGTCGTTCGACGTCGGTGTCGTCCTCGGCCTGATCAGAGGCTGTCGTCTCGGTCTCGTGCCCTTGGGCCGAGGCGTATGCCGCGTCGACCCGCTCGGCGATGGCCTGTTCGTCACCGACGGTGGTCTCGACCGCGACCCCGAGCCGTACACCAACGTTGAAGACCGCGGCGGGGTCGGAACGATCCGCGATGAGGAGTTGCTCCACACCGCCCGATTGCCCCCCGCTCAGGATCAGGTGCTGCCTCGCGAAGTCCCTGGGAATGAGGCGAAGGAACGCCTCGCTCGGAGGCGAGAGGTCCGTCTGTACGGCGACAGCATCGTTTGCATCGCTCACCGGATCACCCTCGGTTCCGGCTCCGGCCAGCCGTCGTCGATCTCCATCTCCGTCGTGCGCAGGTCGCTGAGGTACTTGAGGTCCTCGAAGTCCCGATCGCGCAGGATCGTCGAGCGGATGAAGACATAGAACCGCGAGCGGCTGCCCGATTTGCTTCGGTTCTTGAACGCCTCGCCCAGCAGCGGGATGTCGCTCAGGAACGGGATGCCTGTCTCGGCGTATCCCTCGGTGGTCAGCTCGATGCCGCCGACCGCGATCGTGTAGCCGTCCGGGATGGTCGCCACGCTGTCGATGCTGTTCTGCTGACGGGGCGGCGGGACCGAGGGATCCGACGCCGCACCAACAAACGCACTCAGCGAGATCTGGTACTCCAGCCGCAGGTGGTCCCCCTCGGCGATCTGCGGCCGCACACTGACCTCGGTACCCGCATCCGACGAGCCGCCGAACGACGTGGTCGCGACCGTGTCCGAGGCGTTGAGCGTCGTGTAAGGCTGCTCGAGCACCGAGTTGAGGCTCGCCTGCTCGTTGCTGGCCACCAGGACTTTCGGGATCGAGAGCGACCGTCCTTGGTTGAGCGACTGCAACGCCCGCAGCACCACGCTGAAGTCGCCAGGGTTGAGCACGATCCCGGTGAGCCCCGCGCCGCGGTTGCCCTCGATACCCGACGCGCTCGCGCCGGTCGAGCTGAGCCCGAAGAGCGAGCTGAGCTTGGCGACGGTGTCGTTGGGACCGTTGATCAGCGCGTCGATCTCGACGCCGAGATCAAGTGAGTCGCTATCGGACAGGCTCACAATCAGGACCTCAAGCAGCACCTGGGGCCGGCGGACGTCGAGGTCCTTCAGCAGCCGCTCCAATCGTTCGAGCTCGGCGACCTCGCCGATCGCGATGATGGAGTTGGTAACGGGGTCGGCGGTGAGCTGGAGCTCGCGGGGCTCGGGTGGGGAGCCCGCCGTCGGCGTCCCGCCGCCGGTGACCGCCGCGCTATTCGACACATCGATGTTCGGGTTGGCCACGACTCCCGAGGCGATCAGCGACTGGACGACGCCAACGACCTCCTCGGCGTCCCGGTTCTTGAGGCGGAACGTCCGGGTGGGACGGCGCACCGCCTCGGGTGCGGTGGCCATCAGTGACAGCAGACCCTGAACCCGTGTGTGCTCTTCTGCCGTGCCGGTGACGATGAGCGAACCGGTCAGGTCGTCGGCGAGCACACGGAGCCTGGGGTGGTTCTCGGGGTCGAACCGCCGCAGCAGCGACTCGGACACCGCGTCCCCGGCCATCCCGGACAGCGGATAGCTCTCGGTGCGCACGGCTTCCTGCCGGTCCAACTGCGAGATGAGGTCGCGCCACCGTCCAAGCTCGCCCGGTGGCGCGATGAGCAAGAGGGATCGGTTGTCGGGCCCGGCCAGGAGTTCACCCCGCACAGGGCTCGCACCCGACGCGGCCCGCTTGGCGGTGACTTGTGCCAGCAGCGTAATGATCCGATCGGCCGGCAGGTTCGCGAGCGCAACCTCGACCGGCCGGATGGCGGCGGCATCCGCGTCGAGTGACGCGATGGCCAGGACCGCGGCCCGGACTCTCGGGGCGAGGTCGGCGACGAGGACGATCTGTGACTCCATGATCGAGACCGCCGATCCCGATGCGGAGAGTAGAGGCTCGATCGCGGCGACAGTGCTCTCGAGGCTCCGTCCGCGGACCGGAACGAGGACCGCCCGGAACCCCGCCTCGTGTCCGTTTTGCGACATTGTGTACTGCGCGAGGGGTTCCACTCGCGCCAGCGACGCGGCCCGTTCCAGGGCGACCACGCTGTAGGTGCCGTCTCCGGCCATGCGGATGATGGTAAACCCTCGCGCGGCGAGCAGGCGATTGGTCAACGCCCACAGGCTTGTGTCGTCGAGATCGCCGTGCAACCGCAGTGTGACGCTGCCTGTAAGTCGTGTGTCGTACTCGATATTGAGGCCGAGACGCTCGGCGGCAAGGTCTACCAGCCTCGGCAACTCCACGACCGATGCCAGTTCGACAGTCGGTGCCGGCTGTGCGCACGCACCATGCGCAAGAATCACGCCCGCAGCCCACGCGCATCTTGCTCTTACTGTGATGCGCATGAACTGCTGCTCCTCGATGTGCATGACTGCTGCACATAATGTTTGCAAGGTGATTGGTGAGTGCGCAGTGTCTGTCGGGCTCGGGGTGGTTTCAGTGTCATTCCTAGTTGCCACAGAGGGACGGTTCGGTATGCTCTACGCCGGGGCGAATGCGTGCGGGAACCAAGCAACCAATTGGAGAGTCGATCGGACGCGGACGTGCTCATCAGCTGCGCTTCTCTGCTGAAGGTGCTGGGCGTGGCGTCGCGACTGGAGATCCTGGTATCGATCGCGTCCAATCCCGCGAGCGTGGGCACACTTGCGAAACGGCTCGGGCTTGAATGCTCGCTGCTGAGTCACCACCTGCGCCCGCTGCGTGATGCTGGGTTCGTGACCGCGACGCAGGAGGGGCACCGGCGCGTGTACAGACTCGGTCCCTCGGTCTGCGCTCACACGATCACCGAAGCAACCGTGGAGCTCACGTTGTGCGGTCACAGGGGGTCGGTGCTGCGCCTGCAACTGCCAGCGAGTTCTCTTCAGGTGTCGACGGCGGGCGGAGACCGCGCGCATCCATACGAGACGGGTCCTCTGAACGGTGTCCTCCGTGAGCCCAAGCCCGAACGTCGCGATGCGGATTCGGCTACTCGGCGTCGAGACGCCTGAGCTCGCCGTCGGCCGGGTGGTGCTCCGAGGTGCTGCCGTCGGCCCACTCCACGCGGATGCAGCGGAGCTGCCCGGCCTCGGCCTTCCACTCGATGATGCGGCCGGGCTCGTTGGGCGCGAGCGTCGACGGATCGTTCCGGTCCGGGTCGTTGTGGACGACCGGCACTCCTTCACGCATCTCGTCGAGCGTGAAGGCTCGATCGGTTCCGCGCTGGTAGTCGATCGTGTCGGCGAGCTGTTCGAGACAGTCAAGAGTGCCGACGCCAAGAACCGCCCGCTCCCGGTCCCGCGCATCGAGCTGGTCGAACGGCACCAGCGCATCGTGGCGCTTGGCAACGGGATCAAACCGCGGACCCCGCGACCACCCTGCGCGTTCCAGACGATCGCGCCACAGATCATGAGCGAGCGAGGCGAGTCGATCGAGAGCGGTAGCTGCGTGCATAGACGGCCCTTGCGCATTCCCCACGTCCACCCCAGCATATACCCTATGCATGTTGATGAGCAGCAAAATGTGTGGGGTGGTGGGGCCATTACGGGCACGGGGACTCTTCGTAGCGACTGAATCAGCAATAGGAGAGGGGAACAGGGCGGTCTGGGCACCTGTGCGGTGCTACTTGTGCCCCAGGGACGCGTGGAGGGCGGATGTGACGCCCGCTAGGTTGCTGTCGAGGTTGGAGGCGGCGGTCACGACGGGAGTCTCAGCGTTGCAGTTGGTGACGAGGGTGGTGCAGTGGCCGTCTGGATCCTCCCCGCACATGCCGCTGGTCTTGATATTGGCCAGGGCGTTGCGGAGGCTGGTCCACTGCGCGTCGGTGCGGTCGGTGACCGTGTACTGCAGGGGTACGGGCCGATCACTGTTGTCGCGCATGGTCTCAATCAGGGCGATCTCACCAGCCTCGAGGTCCGCTACCGCTGTGTTGTAAAGCCGGTCGAGGATGCCATCACGCGTGCTGGTCGCGGTAGCCAGAGTGCTCTTGGCGGCGCTGTAGGCGGTGAGGTCCTCCTGATCGGCCTGGCCGGCTCTGACGAGCTTGCCAAGCCGGTCCACATCGGCTGCGGCGTCCCGGACCTCGGTGTCAGCGTCGTTGAGCGCGTTCCAATTGGTGATGTTCAGATGGGCCGCAGCATCGGCACCGACGTTGGTGGCGTCTGCGTTGGAGCATCCGGCGGCTGCGAGCGTCGTCGCGGTAATGCCGACGCGGGCGAGGGAGGCCTCAACCTCGTACGGTGTGGGCGCGGCCAGCATGGCGTGGCTCGCGGCGGTGAGGCCGGAGAATGCCCCGAAGGAACCGAGGCCAGCGACGGTGATGGCGGCGAAGGCGAGCACGGCGGCACCGATCGTCGTGGCGGTGCCGAGCTGAAGACGGTGTGGGGGTCGTGGTGACATGGTGGTCTCCTGGAATGCACACAGCTATCTATGCGGGCTGTTCGTGGCGGGTGTCGAGACGGAGTGCGCACGGCGGCACTCTCTCCGGGATACCACGCGGGCCATACAGTTCCAAGCGCAAAGGCGCAAGTATGAACGGGCATTTAATCTTGGGAGGTGCGTGCGCAGTACGTGTCACAGACGTGCAGGGGCGCAAGATTAAATGCCCGTTCATACTTGGCGGTTTCGTCTTGCGGCGCTCCGGCGCAGATCGGTAGGGTCGAACGGTGCGAGGGTGCGCCTCGCCACTTGGAGACCCGCCATGACGATCAACACCGCCGGTTCCGCACGCACGTCATCTCACGCCTCACGCACCATCCGAGCGATGCTCGCGGCCGCGACGGTGTTCGGGGGAGGTGCTGCGCTGGCAGACGACGGGCAGCTGCTGGTGACCAACGCGGCGTCGCTGACCTCGATGCTGCAGTCGTCGGCGACTCCCGTGCAGGGGGTGGTGCCGAACGTGCTGCACCGCGGCGTTAATCTTGACGGATCGGGCCGCGCGGGCTCGGCCTTCGGCTGGAGTCTGAACGCCAACCCGATCGGCGGCGGGACGGTGGGCGGGCGGATGCTCAACTCGGTAGACCTGGTGACGGGGTCTCCCTCGGTGACGGCGATCGACCTGTCGCTGCCCGCCAAGCAGCCGTGGGTGGTGGGGCGGAGCTTCAGTTCCCGGCAGGACCTCGCGGGGCATCACGACAGCGACGGGTACCAGGGGCGGAACTGGTTCCAGATGAGCCAGCCGGAGTTGGTGTTCGAGGACGAGGCGGTGGACGCGGACGATCTGGTGTACCTGGTGTACGGCGCGGACCGGTACATCGAGTTCCGACGGGTGGCGCTGGACGCGGGCGGCTACAGCTCGACCGAGTTCCGGGCGGTCAACGGCGCGGCGGGCGTGCTGTCCTACGACGCGGTCGGAACGGGCGGCGAGCCGGACCTGTGGACCTATCACGACCAGTCGGGGAACACGGCGGTGTTCTTCGGGTTTGACGGAGACGCCGCGCCGTGCGATGGCCAGCTCTGGCAGGTGAGCGACCCCGCGGGCAACACGGCGTACGTGGGCGACAGCTCCACCGGATCGACGGCGATCTCGAACGGGTACGACGGCTCGGGGCGGATCCTCTACGCCTACGACTCGGTGGACCGGCGGTACACCTACACCTACTCGACGATCGACAGCGTGTCGCGGTTGACGCAGGTGAAGGCCGAGACGAAGACGGGCGGGACGTGGGCGAGCCCGATGGGGTTGGGTGAGGTCGGGAAGGTGGCGTACGGCTACTACCAGACCGGCGACAACACCTACGGCGACAACGGGAACCTGGAGCTGGTGACGGTGACGACGCCGCTGACCGACTCGGGGGTGAGCCTGGAGGCCAAGACCTACTACCGCTACTGGAAGGGGAGCTTCGACGACTCGACGAACCCGGGGCACGCGTACGCCCTGCAGTACATCGTGGAGGCCGAGGGGTACCGTCGGGCAGACTGGTCGGACTCGACGTTCGACGACGATCCTCAGTCGATGACCGAGACCCCCCTGAAGCCGTACGCCTCAGCGGCGTTCGAGTACGACTCGTCGCGACGGGTGGACAAGGCCTGGTTCAACGGCGAGTGCGGGTGCGGCGGTGGCAGCGCCGACGGGGTGCACGAGTTCACCTACGAGACCGACGACGACTACACCGACACCTCGGGGTACCAGGCCGTGTGGGCGCACCGGGCGGTGATCGAGCGTCCCGACGGGACGTTCCTGACGCAGTACTTCGACGAGGTGGGGCAGGGCCTGAGCAACGTGATCACCGACGGGGACCCGGCGGTGAGTTACACGGACATGTGGGCCACCAAGGTGGTGCGCGACTCGATGGGGATGGTCACGCACGTGCACACACCGGCGAACAATGACGATGTCGCGCCCGGGAACGGGTACGACCACGACGACGGGTCCAGTGACCCCGACGGCACGCTGCGGCAACTCGGGAGTGCGGGGCTTATCTACTACTATCCCCGCTCATCGGTCGGTGATCTGACCGGGTTCCTGGACGGCCAGCGTTGGAAGGAGGGCACGACGACGACGGACGCCAACTCGACGTGGTCGTGGTCGATCGACCGCGGCAAGCTGACCGAGGCGATGACGGACGCGGACCTGAACCGGCCGTACGTAATGGCGCGGCAGAGCTACTACACGGCGACAACGACCAAGGGGACGCTGAGCTCGAGCAACGCGGTGATGACGGACGTCGACGCGTACTCAGGAGCACCGCTGGTGACCGAGTACTCGGAGCGGACGCTGGTCGAGGTCGGCTCGGGCGAGAACGGCTCGGGCGCGGCGGACACGACCGGGTCGTACGCTAGCAGCGACGGCCGTGTGGCGTTCACCAAGAGCCAGACCGGCATCATCGGGTACCGGGCGTACAACGACTTCGGGCTGGTCGAGACCAGCGTCCGTGACGCGGACACGACCAAGAACGGCGGCGGTGAGATCTTTAACGGCGTGACGATCCCGAGCACGCCGATCAACTTCGCCAAGCGGGGCACGCCCCTGCACGAGGAGACCTCGTACACGTACGATGCGCAGGGCCGGACCGACGAGGTGACGGCACCAGACGGCGACATCTCCAAGCGCTACTTCTCGAAACTCGCCGACGGCCGGATGGTCTCGATCTCGATCCCGCTGGTGGACAGCGGCACGTTCTACGGCCCGGCCAGCTACACGGTGACGAATCTGGCCGGCAAGGCCGAGTTCAGCGGCACGATCGCGCTCTCGACGACGACCACGGCGCTGACCAGTTGGATCGACGAGACTAAGGACGACCCGATCGAGGCGCTCGGTGTCGGCTCGCTCAGCGGGGTGAGCGTGAGCGTGTACGACGAGACGGGCAACCAGCTGGACGAGAGCCGGATGTACTTCGATCTGCCGGGCTCACCCAACTACCTGCCGGGGACGGAGGGGACGCACTACGACGCGACGTTCTACGGCTACGACGACATGGGCCGCAAGTGGCGCATGAAGGACGCGACGGGAACGATCAGCCGGACCGTGTTCGACGATCTCGGCCGCGGGATCGAGAGCTGGACCGGCACGAACGACAACTCGTTCGACGGCGGCGAGGCCTCGGGCCCGGACAACATGGTGAAGGTCTCGGCGACCGAGTACGACTCGGGCGGCGACGGCGGGAACAGCCATGTGACCGAGACGACGCTGGACCCCGACGGCAACTGGGGCACCACGAGCGATCAGCGGGTGACGCAGTACCTGCACGATGCGCGGGGGCGGACGATCGTGACGATCAACCCCCAAGCCCCGCACTCGCTGGTCAAGTATGACGAGCAAGGGAACGTGCTGGCCCGCGCGAGCTACACGTCGAGTTCCGGGCTGGACATCACCGACGACCCCGAGAGCGTTGCGACCAACCGGGTGAGCTTGTCTGCGACGGACTACGACGCGATGGGGCGGTCCTACGAGAGCCGGGTCTACCAGATCAACCAATCCACCGGGGCGATCGAACAGATCAGTTCGAATGACAAGCACCTGCGGACCCTCACCTGGTACGACCCGGAGGGCCGGGTCATGAAGACCGAGGGGCAGCAGACGATCAAGACCCGCTACGACCGGATCGGGCGGGCGACGCACAGGTTCGTGCTGGCCGACGACGACGACTCGCAGTACAAGGATCCCTCAGCGAGCACGGCGATCTGGAACTCGACCGACTACGAAACCAGCCTGGCCAACGACAAGGTGGCGACAGAGAGCCAGACGGTGTACGAGCCATTGACCGGCAACGTCCTGATGAGCGTCTCGATCGAGCGTGACTACGACGATTACGGAGGCGGGCAGTCGACGGGCGAGCTGGACTCGAACGCGGACGGGGACGATCTGCTGGTGACCGCGGCGAACCTGTCGGGCCGGTGCCAGATCACGGCGATGTGGTACGACGAGCTCGACCGTGTCGAGGACACGGTCCGGTACGGCACCAACGGCGGCTCGAACTTCGACCGCGACGCCCTGAGCGTGCCGACCCGCTCGGACACGGCGCTCCGGACCACCATCACCTACAACAGCGACGGGACGCGGCTGCAGGTCGAGGACCCGGCAGGATCCAAGACCCGCTGGGAGTACGACGACGCCCGTCGTGTGGTCGCGACGATCAGCAACTACGTCAACGGCACGCCGAGCTCGGCGACCGGCGACGACGACAACATCGTCCGCCAGGAGTACACAGACGGGCTGCAAACCAAGCTCTGGGTGGACCTCGATGGCGACGGGACAGAGGACGCCGATGATCAGGTGACAACCTACGGCTTCGGCGTGACCAAGGGGATCATCGCGGGCGACTCCCAACTGGAGTCCGGCCGGGCCCTCCAGAAGGTGACCTACCCCGACTCTTCTGGCGCCAGTGATGTGGTGAGCTACGCGTACAACGCGCTGGGCGAGCAGATCTACATGAAGGACCAGGCCGGGACGGTCATCGAGACTGACTACGACACGGCGGGCCGGCAGCTCCATCGCCGGGCGACGGCGACCGGCTCCGGCATCGACACCGACGTGCTGCGGATCACAACCGCCTACACCACGCGGGGCCAGGTCGAGACGGTGACGCAGTACGATCACGCGACGGCGGGCTCGGGTAGTGTGGTCGACGAGGTGCAGTTCGCCTACGACGAGTGGGGGAACGTCAGCACGTTCGACCAGGACTGGAACTCCGCGATCTCGGGCGACTCGGTGGACGTGGACTACACGCACGCGCTGGCCCGTTCGCAGGGCTCCGGCGTCTACCTGGCCCTCCGTGGAACAGGCATGACGATGCCCGACGGGACGGCCGTCACGTTCGCCTACGACAGCATCAATGCGCGGCACGACGACCGGCTCAGCAGAGTCAGCCGCGTGGTCGTGAGTTCCACGAACGTGGCGCGGTACGAGTACAGCGGCGTGGCCAACCTCATGGGCACCGAGTTGCTCGAGGCCGACCTGCTCTACACCCGCTACAACACGAGCGGGACGGTGGACCGGCTGGACAACTTCAACCGCGTGACCGACGACATCTGGACCCGCGGCATCGACACCGGCGCTCCTGCCGGGTACGAGCACTACCGCGACTTCTACGACGTGGACATCTCGTGGAGCCGGTCGAGCAACATCGATGTGGTGGAAGACAACGTCTACCCCAACTGGGACGTGGCGTACACCAACGACGGGTTGGAGCGTCTCACCCAGGCCGAGCGCGGCGTGTGGGGCGGCAGCTCGATCACCACCACGGTGCACGACGAGCTGTGGACCCTGAGCCAGACGGGCAACTGGGAGCAGTACCAGCTCGATCTGGACGGCGACGGAGTGTTCACCGGCACCGACGAGCTGGACGACGACCAGACCTTCAACGAGGTCAACGAGCTGACAGCGCGTGATACTGACGACGACGGAACGGATGACTACACACCGACCTACGACGCGGCCGGCAACCTGACCGACGACGACAAGGACTACGAGTTCATCTACGATGCGTTCGGGCGGTTGGTCGAGGTGCAGAACCAGAGCCAGCAGACCGTGGCCGAGTACACCTACAACGGACTCGGCTACCGCACCGGCTGGCACTACGACGTCGACGGGGACGGCACGGTGGAGGCTAACGCTTCTTCCACGCCCGACGATCCGTGGTTCCAGTTCGTCTACGACACCCGCTGGAGGATAACAGCCACCTACCGGGCCAGCCACCACAGTACCTGGACGATCGACAGTGATCCCAAGGAACAGTTCGTCTATCACAACGCGGGGCTTGCTGGGGCAGGGGGTTCCTCGTACATTGATGCGGTGATCCTGCGTGACCGCGATGCGAATACGGCTTGGGAAGCTCAGGCGGACGGGACGCTCGAGGAGCGGACGTACTACTGCCAGAACTGGCGGGCGGACGTGGTGGCGCTGATGACCGACGGTGGCGAGCTCATCAACCAGGTGCGCTATGACCCGTACGGTGTGCCGTTTGGGATCGCTCTGGCGGACATGGAAGCCGATGGCGACGTGGACAACGACGACTACACGGACTGGTACGCGTACTACTCCGGCGGCACGCACCCGTACGCCGACTGGAACTGGGACGGGACGGTCAACTCCACCGACATCACCGCGTACCTGAACGACAAGAACGCCGACTCCGGGTTGGGGCGTGGCGATCCGAGCTACGCCTACGGCACGGCCGGCGGCGCGAACAGGAAGGCCTACGCCGGGTACGAGATCGATCCGGTGCTCACGGGCAGTGAGGGGTGGGAGAGTGTGTACCACGTGAGGCATCGGGTGTACATGAGTAGAGAAGGAAGATGGACGCGGAGAGATCCGTTGGGGTATGTCGATGGGATGAGCATTTATGAGTACTCCCGGTCTATGCCAAATAAGTACAGAGATAGTTCTGGATTAGGGTGTCGTGGCGGTGTGGACAACGGGTTGGACAGCTGCTGTGAAGACACAGCGTGTTTTAAGTTTCAGAAGAGTATTTGTGAACAAGCATACGATGACGCGCTTGCTCCAATTGACGGTGCGTTAGCTCTGTGCAATTCACTCGCCGCTCTTGCGCATGCAAAATGCGTCGGGGGTTGCGCAAATAAATGCGACGATACTAGGAATCCATATTGTATGAGTAAATGCATAGCGTGCTCTTCAATAAAGTTTGCGAAGCAAAAGACCTGCCAAACGATCGCTACAGCGGCCGCTACCGGGGCTTTGCTCACGTACAAGTCGTGTATTGCAAATGCGCACAGCATGTGCCAGTTCCTACATCGCGGCAAAGCGTGCCCCACTGGGTCACGGTGCATAACGGGAGCATGTAGCATGTATGGTGGCGGCGGAAGTGGCGGCACGATCAGCTAGTGCCGGCAACACAACGGTAAGAAATACGATTGCTCTTGTGAACAAGGCAGATTGACTCGCAGAGTATGGACGCTATTATTATGGTATCTCAAGAGAACGCCCACGGCGAAATGACTGAAGGAGTGGTGGCCCAGTACAGCTGTTGGGCGGGCTGCCTCGCTCTGTCGCAGCCGGCAATGCTTAGGAGGCGGTGTGCTCGAGCAGGAGTGGCTTTGTGGATCCTATTGGCGATCATAACATATATTGCGTACGACGCTTGTTACTCACCGTCGCGGCGTTTGGCGGTCGTGCAAGCATCTTGGCTAGTGGGAGTGGAACGCGGTGACATGTGGCTCATGCGGGAGGTGCCTAGCAAGTGGGGTACGGCGGTCACTATTGAGTATGGGCTATCGGCAAGGCCTGAGCGAGATATTCAGGATGTCGATTTTGCAGCGCTTATGGACGAAGTGCAGAGCGGATGGCTTCGAAGGAGCGGATTCTCGCCGAAAGATGAGCAGTGTGTTCTTGAAATGCTAAATGATCGACGACTATACTCAGCGAGGACATCATTCTGGCGTGTCGTTGGCCACATGGGAGTGCTCGGATTGTTTGGAACGACGATTAGCTTTGGTTTGTATATACTTTTGAGAGCCACTCAAGGTAGATTGTCATTGTAATGATTCAGTTGTCTGGCAAGGTAATGATATTTGCATCAGAAATCTCTGAACTGTGATCTCTGCCGAGCAATACCGGCTGCGTTCTCGTGCTCGCGACAGCTTCGGGCGTTCGCTGTTGGCTCGTGGGTGGCTTGCGGTCTCCGCGACCGCCGCCGCGGATGTTAGCTCCCGCCGACCTCTACGGGACGACCGCGGGCACGCCGACGCAGATGCAGCGGACGGTCAGCAACCTGCTCCGCGCGGTGGTGTACCCCGACTCGACCAACACGGGGACGGACTCGGGGGACATCGACAGCGACTCCTCGGACGTGGTGAGCTACGCCTACGACGCGCTGGGTGCGCAGGTCTACACGAAGGACCAGGTCGGGACGGTCATCGAGACCGACTACGACACGGCGGGGAGGCAGCTGCACCGCCGGGCGACCGCGACCGGCTCGGGGATCGCCACCGACGTGCTGCGGATCACGATGGCCTACACCACCCGTGGCCAGATGGTTGTTCCAATGCCGACAGCACGTCCAACCGCAGGCGTCATGCGGACCTTCCACCGAGATTGCGCAGCGGCAGCGGCGGGACGGCTTGGAACTGGTGCGATGTCGATGGGGATCAACCGCTCACGCGGCGCGGTGGTACGACCGCAGCAGCCCGCCGAGGCCGCTCCCGGCGGCTCGACGCGATCCGCCGGCTCGGCTCGGGCCTCGCCATCGATCAGCCGGTTGCCTAGGCCTTGGTGATATCGGTTCAGGTGGTAATGCGCGACGTATTCCTCGATGGCGTGGCGGAGATGCCGCTCGCCGATGGGGATGATCTTTGAGAGGCACTCCTCCTTGATCGATCGGACGAACCGTTCCGCATTGGCGTTGAGGTTTGGGCTGTGGGGCGGGAGCATGACCGGCTCGACGGCGGCGGAGCGCAGCAGCGCCGGAAGGCCGCCACCGAAGAGCGCGTCGCGGTCGTGTATCAGGTACCGGTGTTTCAGCAGGAACCCGTCGAAGCCATCCGCGAGGGATCGGGCGGCCCGCATCACCCACTCGCCGGTTGGCCTGTCGGTGACGCCGGCGACATCGGCGCGGCTCAGTAACTCACCTTAAACGTCGGCGAATCCTCCGGCCTCGACCTTCTCCGGTCGTACAGCCTCGTCGTGGCGATGCTGGCGTGCCCCAGCCACATTTGGACGTAGGCGATGTCGGCCTTGTGCTCTAGGGCGTTGGTCGCGGCCGTCGCCCGCAGCGCGTGCAGGCACAGCCCGTCCATGGTGATGTCGGCGAGCGCCCCGTAGCGCTTGAGCATCTTGTAGATCCCGTCCCCGGTGATGGCCTGCTCGAGCTTGTCGCCGGCGTTGTTGCTGACCGGCCTGAACAGGGCCCCGGGCCGGTCGTCTCCGTGGCCGGCCACACGGAGGTAGTCCTCGATCGCCGAGAGCGCCGCCGGGTGGACGGGCACGTACCGGGTCTTGGACCCCTTGCCAAAGACGGTGAAGTGGACCACACCCCGGCGTTCCCGCATGTCGATCACACGGAGCTGGGCCACCTCGCTCCGCCGCAGGGCGTGGAACAGGTACGTCGCCAGGATCGCCCGGTCCCGGTAGGCCTTGAGGGAGTCGCCCTTGGGCGCCTGCAGCAGGGCCCGCGCCTGCGCGTCTGAGAGCGCCGGCGTCTTCCCCTCGTTGGCCCCTTCGGTGGGCCGTTTGACCCCGGCCACGGGGTTGGACTCCACGGCGTTCTCGTTGCACAGATAGTCAAACAGCGAGCTGACGGCGGAGAGCTTCCTGCGGATGGTGGCGGGGGAGAGCGATCGGCCTTCGGGCCCCGAGACCTCAAGCAGCGCCCTCCAGGCGATGACGTGGGCCCGGTTGACCGACCGGAACTCCTCGGGCGTCTCGATCCCGCAGAAGGCGATGAAGGCCTCAACATCGCCCTTGTAGGCTCTCCTGGTATGCTGGTTGTGGATGTTGGCCAGCCAGACCGCCGCCGCCGGCACGTCGGCGAGGCTCTGGAACTGCTCGGCCGAGAGCGCGCCGACCTGTCTCCTGACGGTCAGCGCATTGTTCGGTACATGCGGTATCGGATCGGCCATCATCCCCCTTCTATCGCCGATTCTACTCTTGATAATGTTATGTTATCAAGAGTTGGACTTGCGTGACAGACCGCCTCGGGCCAGCTGCTGCTCACGTGGCCTCCCGCTCGGCGAGCTATGTGAACCAGCGAAGGTCCGGAACTCCGATGTCCCAACCGGGCACCGGGCTGTAGCCGCCCAGCTCGTTCCCGGGCCATGCGGTCGACTCTGCCGAGAGATCGGTGCCCTCCGCGTCGATGCCGTACTTGGAACGGAGCGATGCCTTGACCTCTGCGCCTCCGGGCGTGACGCCATCGCAGTCCACCACGTAGACGCCGGGAGTGTCGCGGACGGATTCGAGATCGAACACCCCGCCGAGCCCGAGCACTTTGCGGAACAACGCGGATTGCGTGAGCGCAACCCTGTCGGAAGTGAACGGGTTGACCCGGAGGCTCAGCCCGTTCAGTCCCTCCTCCACGACAGCGCAGACTTCAGGATTCGACCGGAACCAGGCATGATCTGCAAAGAACACCGGGATGATGTTGACAACCAGCGGTGTCGAACTGGCGATGATCCGGTACCAGCGAATGCCATAGAGCGTGCAGAACGACTCGAGAGAGAAAGCGATGCCACCGGGACCCATGCACCGAATCCACATGACTCGCAGTGCTGTCTCGTGGTGTGTCGCCGACGACGCGAGCTGCAGCGACGCTTGCTTGAACCGTCGCGAGCGGTCGCGTGATCTCGCGATGGCCCGCTGGACTGTGATGTGTTCGCCGCGGCGCAGGCGGTGCAGTGACGTCGGGTCCAGTCGTGCGGACTTCACCTCGATGAGGAGGGTCTCCTCTCCAAGGGAAGCCTGAAGGTCGCAGGTCATGGTCCCAAGAACGGGCACTCGCTCCACGCTATAGCCGAGAGCCTGCAGGTGCGCTGCTGCCAGCGAGGCGGCGGGGTCCGGGTCGTGCCCGATCCCTGGATCGCGGGCCGGATGGTCCTGGTCTGGTACCATGTGCGAGCTTCATGCGAGCAGGCCTAGTCATGGCCCGTTTGAAGATCAGTCTATGTCCTCGAGCCAGAGTGCATCACCCGCGTCTGTGGCCTCGAACTGGAATCCAAAGCACGCCGCGAGATCGGACCAGATCTCGTCCAGCTCCAGCCAGCCCTCTTCTGGCCAATCGGGATAGGTCATGACTCGCTCGCCAATCAGTTCTGACAGCCGCCGCAGTGCCGCGAGCGCATCTGGCTGGTGGGCGATCGAAGGAGGATGGCCCACACTCGCCTGTGTTCGTTTCGCACCAACCATATGACCGAAAACCTTGGCGAACTGGATGAGCACGAACCAGAAGTGGCCCGCTGCCTCAAGGGCCAACGCGTGGAGATCCCGTGATAATCGCGTGACATACAGCATTCGTTGATCGAGAACGCGCTGAAGCTCCGATTCCAGCGGGTCTTGGTCGAGTGACATCAACAAGTCAAATGTCTCATCGTCGAGGTCCGCTCCGGCGAACACGCATGCTGCCAGCTCGGTCATCAGGATCGGTCTGTAGTAGTCGCAGACGCGGGCCACCGAGAATGCGTCCCGGGTGGAGAAAGAGACCCGAATGCCGATCCCCCGCCGAAGATGATCAATGCAATGGGCGAGCTCGTGCCTGAGTAGGTACAGGGCCAGGCCTTTGGGCATGAACGGCTCGATGGCGGTGCTGCAATCTAGAGCTGCTGCGACGGGGCCGGAGCAGATCACGATCGTTTGGTCGATAGTGCCGTCGTCGTGCGCGGTAGGAATCGTCTGCGCGACACCCCGGTACTCGGGACGGTCGGTGTGGGTCGGGCCACGCCGGCCACCCAGTTCGGCACGGATTGCCTCGGCGTAGTTCGGCATGTCTGCTACTACGAGCCTGCGGACGATGGGCACCGGCTCGTCCCCGATGCCTTGGGCCAGCTCTCGAATGAGGGCAGCTACCTCACCTTCCCCAATGCCCGCCGAGGTAATCGCACCACCTCGGAACACTACCTCTGGCCAATCGTCGGGCGTCTTCGGCATGGAGCAGATCTTAGCCTGGGGCGGGGCCTAGGTTCTGTTTGACGGATCCGAGCGCCTGAGGCACCTCTGGATCATGGCGAGCTTGAGGATGGCCAGGTAGTGGGTGGCCAGTTTCTCGTACCGCGTCGCCACACGGCGGCACTCCTTCAGCCAGCCGATGCACCGCTCGACCACGTTCCGCCGTCGGTACTTCTTCCTGTCCAGCCACGCCCGCGGCTGGTCGCGTCGGGTCGGGATCACCGCCTCGATACCCCGGCGCGACAGCCACGCGCGGATCCTCGGGTAGCTGTACCCCCTGTCCCCCGCCACCGCGTCCGGCCGCCGACGACGCCGGATCTTCACCGTGTTCATCAACGCCTCGAAGCTCTTGGACTCGTGCGCCTGCCCCGCGGTCACCAGCACGCCCAGCGGCGTGCCGCACCCGCAGGTGGCAAGATGAAGCTTCGTGCCAAAGCCTCCGCGGGATCGTCCCAGGGCGTGGTCTCGCGGCTCGTTCGGCCTGTTGTTTTCGAGGCCCCCGCCGCCGACCGGTGCGCACGCACGTTCGACCCGTCCACATCGAAGACGCTCCAGTCGATGCGGCCGTCCTCGTCGAGAGAGACGTGCAGACGCTCGAGGATCCGGTCGAACAGCCCCTCACGCGTCCAGCGTCGGTACCGGCCGTAGACCGTCTCCCAGTTGCCGTAGCGTTCGGGCATGTCCCGCCACTGGGCCCCGGCGTTGAGCACGCAGAACATGCCGTTGAGCACGGTGCGGTGGTCGGTCCACTTGCCCCCGCGTCGCCGCCGGGGCAGCAGCGGCTCGATCCGCGCGAAGCCCTCATCGGTCAGCTCGTACCGCCTGCCCGGCCGGCCCTCCACGCCACGCCCTGTCCTCTGGTTCCTCGCCATCGTCGGCCTCCTTGCCGACGACAGAGTGACCAAGCTCAACCAAAAGCGCAAGCGGACGTGCACCGAACAAATAATCCGTCAAACAGAACCTAGTCCAAACAGACCCTCCTTCCGAAGAACAGGACGCTCGCTCCACAAGGGGGAAGTGGTGTCCGAAAGCAGACTCAGGGGGAAGAGTGGCGAAGATGGTGCGGACCGTTCGAATCGAAGGACCTCACGTCCGCTGAAGGTGTCGCCAGGCTCTACGACAAGCTGGTTGCGGAACGGCTCGTGGGAACATCTCCCTGCGATCGGCTCCGAACATTTGCAGCCGCCGCGCACGCCGTTAGGGTCGGTCGCGAGCCTACATCGCTCTTCTGGGCCTTGGTCCGCGACCGCCAGTGGGCTCTCGCTTCCCACATTGATGCGGAGTGGACCCGTCGGGCGATCCATACGAACGTCTTTTGCGCGCCTCTCAGGGGGAGAGAAACCCAAGGGGGGATCGTGTGCGTCGCGGCGATGCTTGAGCAGGCCCTTGCGGCTGCCAAGCAAACTTGACCCCGAGGAAACGCCTGGTATGGGATCGAGGTACAATTTGGCGGGACGCCGGGAGCCTGGTCGCAACAGGCTGTGGTCATTGTCTTAAGGGAACCAGACGCTTGATTGACGGCTTCAGCAAGCATGATTGGCTCACGGCGCTTCAATGCCCAACGCAGGCGTGGCTGAGCCTACAAGGCGGCGAATCCCCGTCGGAATCAGATCTCTTTCGAATGCAGCAAGGTCAGGAAGTCGGCGAGCTGGCAAAGACTCTGTTCCCAGGCGGGGTTGTGGCGTCGGGCGATGATTGGCGGCAGCACCAGGACGAATCCGCCTGCTTCTTTGAGGCACGCTTCGAGTCTGACGGATTCGTCGCACGAGCCGATATCCTCGTGCGGTTGCTGGACGGATGGCACGTCGTCGAGGTGAAATCCAGCTTTGCCGACACGAAGAGTATTGACGAGTTGGTGGACGATTTGGCCTATACCGTGATGGTGGCTGAGAAGTCGGTGACGGTTACTCGCGCATCGTTGCTGCTGTTGTCTCGCGACTACCAATACGGCGACCCTCCGACTTCACTCTTCGAAGAGCGTGACGTTTCCGAGGGAGCGTTTTCGCGAGCGGCGGCCTTTCGGCAAAGCGAAGAACAAGTGCGCAACGCGCTCAGCGATTGCGGTCCGCCAGCGGCAAGACTGAAATCAGCGTGTCGGCAATGCGCGTGGTTTGCTGCCGAATGTCTAGGGCGCGATGTGGAACACTCAGTATTGGAGTTGCCGAACCTGCATCAGTCGAAGCTGGAGGCACTGGCCTCTCGGTCTGTAGTCTCGCTTTCAGATCTCCCGGAGAACTTTGCCCTCACAGACACACAGGCTCGTGTCCGAGATGCAGTCTTGACGCGACGACCTGTGGTGTCGAAGAAGTCGCTCCGTGAGGCACTTGAATCGGTAGAGTGGCCCTGCCACTACTTGGACTTTGAGACCGTCGCCACGGTGCTGCCACTGTTTCCCGGCTTGCGGTGTCACGAGCAAGTGCTCACGCAATACAGCGTTCATCACCGGGAGACGTTCGACCGCGAGTGCACGCACGACGAGTTTCTTGCCGAGAACAAACGCGAGTGCCAGTGGGAGCTGGCTCAATCGCTCATTCGAGCCCTCGGAACGTCGGGCTCAGTCGTGGTCTACTCCCATTTCGAGAAGCAGAGACTGCGGGGACTCGCCGACCGTTTCCACGATGCGCGCCCGGCGCTAGCTGCGCTCGAAGACCGCCTAGTCGATCTTCTGCCGATTGTGCGGGGCAATGTTTACCACCCCGCCTTTAGAGGCAGCTACTCGATAAAGTCTGTGCTTCCTGTGCTTGTTCCAGACCTCAGCTATGAAGACCTAGACATCAGTGGCGGCGACACGGCGATAACGCGTTTCGCAAGGCTTGTGCGTGGCGAAATCCCCGACGACAGGGTCGCAGAGACCCGCGCATCATTGCTCGCATACTGCAAACGGGACACAGAGGCGATGGTGCGGCTTCACGAGGCTCTATGGGCGATGGTGGCTTCAGATGGTGAGTGACAACAGATATGTGTCGAGGGGGCCGCGTGGCTGAGCATGACCCAGAAAAGACCGTTGCAGACCTCCGCGAACATCTGACTCGCCACGACAAGCGTATCGCATTCCTTTGCGGTGCAGGAACCTCGTGCGCTGCGGGCTCGCGGAACGGAGGGGGAGAGTGGCTCCCGCTCATCCCAGCAGTGCCCGGCCTGACGACGAAGTGCAAAGAGAAGGCATCAGCAGCGAACGCGAAATTTGCTGAGGCTTGGGATCTTTTGGAGACACACTGCCGAGACGACGGGCAGGATCACTTTGTCGAGAGCATCCTGTCGCGACTTCGAATGATGAAGAGGGCGATGGGGCGTGATGGTCAACTGGTGGGCTTGTCCCGTGACGAGGTTGGTGAGCTCGAACAGTGCATCCGACAATCCATCGTTGAGACGGTGAATCCTGATCTCGGGACCGATCCGGAGGTGTTCCCTCATCGCGCATTCGCGCGATGGGTGTCCAAAGCCACGCGCAAGTTTCCCGTTGAGATATTTACGCTGAACTATGACATGCTTTTCGAGCATGCACTAGAAGAAGAGCGTATCGCGGTCTTCGATGGTTTTGTCGGGAGTAGCCGACCGTACTTTCACGCCGAGACTCTGACGCAGTCGGGCTTCATGCCCGGGATGATGTGGACTCGGCTGTGGAAAATGCATGGCTCCGTGAACTGGAGCCGGGCGACTGTCCGCGGGTCGCAACGGATTGTACGAGGTCCAGTGTCAGAGAAGGGCGAGCTGATCTTCCCATCGTTTGAAAAGTATGACGAATCTCGGCAGCAGCCATACTCTGCCTTCACGTCACGGTTGAGAACGTTCCTGGAAGAGGACGACGCCCTGCTGGTCGTGCTGGGCTACAGCTTTTCGGACGAGCATGTCAATGAAGTCATTTACGGAGCACTTGAAGCGAGCACGCGAACGCACGTCTACGCGCTTCAGTTTGACGCCATTGATGGTGCCTGCGCGTTGTTGAAGCGTGCCGGACAATGCCGAAATCTTGTGGTGGCCAGCCCGAACTGTGGTGCGATCGGTGGAGTGGTGGGACCTTGGTCAAAGGACGCGGAGATGCTCGCCGCACAAGGCGTCGTAGACGCGGGGGCGGACGGCGCTCGCTCGCTGCGATTGGGGGACTTCGCTCGTTTCTGCACCTTCCTTGAAAGCATGTCGGAGCGATAACGCGATGAGCGCAGACGAGCCCACCTTTATCGGCCAAGTCGCTTCCGTGTCAGGAGCGAGCGTTCGGGTCCGTCTCCGCGAGGATATGCCGTCTCCGATCGTGTTGGTCAACGGAGACTCGTATCGGGTCGGCCAAATTGGAGCCTACGTCCGAATCCCGCTCGGCTACACGCAGCTGTACGCCATCTGCACTCAAATCGGTGCTGACGCTATGCCTCCGACCGCCTTGCCCGCGAACGAGTTGTCCCATTCAGCGTCCGGAGCGACGGCCATGAGTGGCTTCCGTTGGATGACGGTCGCTTTGTTTGGAGAGGGTGTTGCCAAGGAGTTCGAGCGTGGAGTCAGTCAGTATCCAACGATTGGGGATGAGGTGCACCTGGTCACGGCTGATGATCTGAACACGATCTACGGCCGTGTCGCGCCGAAGACAGGCACGGTGTCTGTGGGCCAGATCGCAGGTAGCTCAGGTATTCCGGCTGAACTGAACGTGAGCGGGATGGTGTCGCGTCACACCGTGGTCGTCGGTTCGACTGGATCGGGGAAGTCCAATCTTGTTGCGGTGCTGCTAGAGGCGGTTTCTAGCGGTGTGTTTCCAAGCGCACGCACTCTAGTGATCGATCCGCATGGTGAGTACGCATCGGCTGTTGGGGATCGTGCAGCGGTGTTCCGAGTATCGCCGAAGGCGAGCAAAGGGGAGATGCAGCTGCGCGTGCCGTTTTGGGCTCTGCCCTTCGAGCACCTGTGTGGGCTTACACTAGGCCAATTGCAACCGCATCACGAGGTTGCGATCCGGGAAGCGGTAATTGACCTGAAAGGTGCGAGTGCGAAGCGATTGAGGCGGGTGCTCCCTGAGGCGGCGATCACAGCGGATTCACCCATTCCCTTCAGCATCAAGAAACTGTGGCACGAACTTGACGAGTTCGAAGGAATGACGTTTTCAGCGTCAGGCACCGGACAAAACGAAGCGACGAGAAGCGCTCCGATTGAAATGGGTGATCCGGAAATCCTCAAACCGACTCGATATCCGCCAGCATCGCCTCTCAACCAGGCACCGTACTACAACGGGAAGCGGCGGCTTATCGACCGGCAGCTCACCATGATGCGGACGCGACTTAAGGATCCGCGGTTTAAGTTTCTGTTTGAGCCATCCGGCGGTTGCACGCCAGATTCCGAGGGAACGATTGGTTCCGACCTGGACGCCGTCGTGTCGGAGTGGGTAGGCCACGACAAACCAATCACTGTCCTAGACGTTTCGGGCGTACCGAGCGAGGTGCGGGCGACGATTGTCGGCACGATGCTGCGAGTGGTCTACGACTGTCTCTTCTGGGCGGGGTCGCTGCCCGTGAGCGGTCGCAATCAGCCTCTCTTCATCGTCCTCGATGAGGCGCATCTATTCGTCCCAGATGACCAAAAAGGCCTCGCTCACGATACTTTGGCGATGATCGCGAAAGAGGGGCGGAAGTACGGCATCGGCCTGATGCTTGTGACGCAACGTCCGTCTGAGCTCGACAAGACGGTGATGAGCCAATGTGGCTCTCTGATCGCCTTGAGGCTCACGAATGGCGCGGATCGCGCTCACGTCGCCGCGGCGGTTCCGGACGATCTTGGTGGGCTCATCGAGCAGTTACCGACGCTTCGGACCGGCGAGGGGCTGTTCTTGGGGGAGGTCCTGCCTATTCCCTCTCGGGTGAGGGTGAGGAAGGCAGCGAACAAGCCTGTCGGTGGGGACCCTCTCCTAGATGAGCAGTGGAGACGCTCACCGCGCCCATCGTCGAATCACTACGAAGCAGCGCTCGCGAACTGGCGTGCTCAGGCAGTATTGGAGCCGGTGCCGAGCACGGTAGAGAGCGACACAAAGGAGCCGTAGAATGCCGGAGATGCAAATGGTAGTGTCCTCGAACATCGAGGCGATCGGATACGCCGCAGAGTGCCAGCAATTGCATGTGCGCTTCTCCAAGAGTGGAACGACGTATGTCTATCACGGCGTCGAAGAATGGGTGTATTCTGAGTTCATGGCGGCCGAGTCTAAAGGCCAATATCTCAACGCCAATATCAAGAACGTGTATCAGCACAGCCAGCTCTGAGCTGTACCCGTTCGTGGCTGGCTCCAGTCGGTGGTACGAACAGCGTGTGTCCGGAGTGGTGATGCCTGATTCGTCATTCAGCGAGCAGCCGAGCATTCCGTGTTGGCGGAGTGTGGAGCAGATCCGAAGTCAACAGCGGATGCGACGCGAGACGGTCGTTGCCGCGATGCTCTCCCGTGAACTCCGATATGAGCAGCGAGGCCGCATCCGATACGCCCGAGCGAGTGACGTGAAGGCAAGGGAGGAATGTCGCCTCGCCAATCGGTGGCCGACGTCACCGGTCGAGATTCATCCCGCGCTACTGGAGTTCCGGTAGGTCCCAGACAGCCCGACGGGATTTGCCACGAGTGACACCTCGATGCCCTTCGTCGCTCCGCACCTCGGGCACTCCTCCGGGATCGCCCGGCTGAAGCCCTTCGGGTTGCACGCGGTGTAGACGCAGTAGAGGATCGCCTGGGTGGCGGGTACAGGCCCGGCCCCGGAGGAGGCACCCGGTGCGTCTAAAAGTGCGTTTTGACCACCCCCAAAACCCCCCTTGAGGGGTACTCAGCTGGTACCCGACAAACCGCCTTCTTGACCCTGAGAACGCGGTTTGTGCCCTTCTGGAGGGGGTGCAGAGACCACCGGATTGGGACTTTCGATCCGGTGGAATTCACCGACTGCCCAGTTGTCGCACCAGAGCCAGGACGCGTGCTCGCTGCTCTGTGGCCAGGCATGGCCATAATGCCTCCACCTCTTCCCACCCGACATCGTGTGCGTCCTCGTGTGCGTCCGCCCCCTCCGACCCAGCGCCTGGAGCATTCTTCAGAGGGCTTTGGGCCCCTGAGAACGGGCTCCGGCGCGGTGCTCCGCCCCGGTCCGCCGACACCTCCGCCGACACCTGCAACCGGGCACGACCGGATGCATCCGGGATCATCCCGGGTGTCGTCGCCACCCCCCATGACGGGCCGGAATCGCCGATTCTGTGCCCTCAGGGGCAATAGTGGGGCGGTGCTGACGACGCCTTAGGAAAGCGATGCTCTATCCAACTGAGCTACGGGGGCTTTCGCGAAAAACACCGTAATTTGCAGCCGATTTGACTTTCGGCATCTCCCGGCCTCATGTCCTACGACACCCGTTACGACACCTGCTCTGGTGTCGTCCGCCATTCTGGCGGGTGTCGCAAGGAGGCGGCGATGCCACAGGATACCACCACCAGCAAGGCCCCGGCCAAGCGGGGATCCCCTGCTCGGGCCACGGCCGACCGGCCCGCCAAGCCCTACCCGACGTTCCCCCTCTTCCCCCACAGGAACGGCCAGTGGGCCAAGAAGATACGGGGGCGGTTCGTCTTCTTCGGCATCTGGGCCGACCCGATGGGGGCCCGGGACCGCTACCTCGCCCAGAAGGACGAGCTCCACGCGGGGCTGGTGCCCCGGAGGCGGGCTGCGGCGTCGATCGGGGCCCCGGACTCGACCCCGGGCACGCTATTGATACTTCGAAGGAACAAAGTGGAGAGCACGCAATGATGCGATGGCTTCTGTGCTTGGGAGTCTTGGCGCCCTGCATAAGCGTCTCAATTGCTCAGGAGCCGGCGTCCATGACGGATGCCGCTACGAATGTTGGTGCGCCGCTCTGCATTGTTGAGATGGGAACTGGCGACGCGATGAACTCACCCGACTTGGTGTACCGCCTGGTCTCTATGGACGGCGTCCTCCTGCCTTATGTCTTCGGCGACGCGCAGTACCACTCGGACGGTGCTACCATTGCCACAACGTATGAGGATGATGGGTGGACGCCCAAGCAGACTATGATATGGTCCGGGCACGGGCAGCTGCTCGGGTGCGTAGCGGGGAACTCGTTTCTCGGGTACTGTGGCAGTGGCTTCGCTTTATTAGAACGGGCTGGCCAAGAGGGCAACGGCCACTCTGGTGCAGAGACTGCTCTTGTCCATCTTCGTTCAGGGACTACGATTTGGACCCTTCCAGAGTCTCTTGAGATTCTGCCTTCGCCTGTGTGGACAGGGTATCTGATCGCAAGCCAAGTGTCCGACGGGTCTCGGGTGCTCGTCAATATGGCTGGTGAACTCGCAATCGATGGTTCGAAAGAGATGCTCGGATGGGCATCCGAGGGAGTGGTGGCGTTTCGAAGCGAGGGGCAGTGGGGGCTTATGACCTGCGGTGGAGACGAGATCCTACAGCCTCAATATGATCTACTCGTCGGTGGCCTCTCTGAGGGTGCTGTGCGGGTGGTCCAGGGCGGCGCGATGTCGCTCGTCAGTGTTCATGGCAAGCCTCTGCTGAATGGCGCAACGTTCGAGTACATCGGCGGGGGGCAGGGCCTGGTCTATCCGGTGAAGGACGCCCGCGCAGGGAGCTGGGGTGTAGTCGGGCGAGATGGCAAGTGGCTAACATCTACGAGCTACGACTTTATCGGAGACTTTTCAGAGCGACTCGCTGCGTTCTTCAATGAGGATAGCGATCAGCGGTCCTTCGGAGGATTTGTAGATCTCGAAGGCGATGAGCACTTTGTTAGTGCTGGAGTCGTGCGTCCCGTTCATCCGCAGCTGGCAGGCTTTCGGAATGGCCTGGCCTTTATCAAGAGCGTCATGCCCGGCGAGTCGCGTGTAATCAACCGGAACGGGGAAGTAGTCTGGGTTGAGAGCCCGTAGGGTTCCGTCCGTCAGTTGTCGTCCGGCTCGCACAAGATGTGCTCCGCGATAGACATGGGCCAAGGGTGGACGGAGATACTCCGACCCAGCTGCGCAGCAGACGTCGCCGTTCCGGGGCATGCCGGATTGTCTGGACCTCGCCGCGGTCAGGCGGCGCGACGGTACGAGCGGAGCATGCCGCCGAGCCGCTCCCAGAATTCGATGTCCATCACGGGCTCTCGCTCGGCCTCCCGATCAGCCGGTTGCTAAGCCCCTGGTGGTCCGCTCGAGGTGATGGTGGGCCCCCTGTTCCTCGATCGCCAGACGCGAGGGTCCCTCGCCCATCGGGACGATCTCCGATGGGCAATCCGCCTTGTTCGACCGGACGAACGGCTCGGCGCAGGCACTTATGCCCCGCGCGAGTGGCCTGACTGCCTTGGTCCGTAGGCGGGCCCGGAGAAGACGTTTCGGACGCTCGCGGCCGATCTCTGTTCCCAATGGCAGTGCGAGCTGCTCTCGCTTACTGGCCGCGGTGAGGGGATCCCCTCGCGGCGCTGCCTGGCTCGACGCAAGATATGTTGAGACAAACTGCGTCTCCGCCTAAATCGTTGTGACGAACTGTTTTGCAGTAATGCGCAACTAGCAGGCGTCTAAGGTCGTGTGCCCGTGCGAGCAAGTATTTGCACAAATGTACTCTGAGAGGGGTTGCATACAACCCTGGTTGTATGTAGACATATCGACCAGCGTTGCTGGAGTGCGCAGGCGCTGATGAGGGCACAATTATTCCGCAGGGAGACAAGGCAATGAGTGTACAGGTGTGCCGTACTTTCTCGCGAGCGATGGTCATGACGGCGGTGTGCAGCGTCGCAGTCCCGAGCACGGCATTAGGGCAATCGGACAACGACCCACCGGCTCCGATGCGCTTCGACGCACACATCGAGGGCTATCCGACACTCGGTCTGGAAGCTGCAGAGGACTGCGAGTTGTTCAATACGACGCTTCCCATGGGCTCCCATTGGGTGCCCTCGGCGTGCTGGTGGCCCCGGTACGGGGCGCAGTACCAGTGCGCCGGATCGCCAAATGGCCCCTGCGGCGGGTCGGATTCGGATCGTTGGAACGACGGGTGGGACTGGCTTGCATGTGTGCAGCACATGGGGACGCTCGGTGGCTTTCCGCTCAATGTCGACCTCAATGTCGGTATTGGACCTGCGGGACTGCCGCCGCTGTCGTACAGCGTGGCCGAAGGGACCTCTCCCTTGGTGCCGCCCAGCGCCACGTCAGATGGTGGACAGGTACGCTGGCCGCGGCAACTCGTCGGGGAAACCGTCGATGCCGTCACCGGTACACCGCTTATCCAAGAGACCGATCTCGCGCTGCCGTTCGGATCGGCCACGTTCAGGCACACTCGGACGTTCGGCCAGTATCACGAACTGCGGCACGAGATGCTGTCCACGGGCGATGAAGGACTGGCCTCGGTCGCGCGCAACGCGGTTCCTGGGGGTGAGTTCTGGGAATCGACAGGCAACGGCTGGACGATGACCACTTCGCCCGTCCTGCTCATCGATGTGCAATACCAGGTTCTGGCCGGTGAGCCCGGCGGCGCACGGCGATGCGTGTTCATGCCCGATGCGCATCACGCCATCTCGTTCATCCAGGACACGACTTCAGACTCTGGGGTCTATGTGGCCGCGTCGCACTTCGGTGCTCAACTCTCACACAACGGCACCTGGGTCCCGGATTCGAGCAACCCAAGCGGCGGCTACTGGTCGATCCGACCGACCGTCTATCGCGTCTGGTTGTACGACGGTGCGGTCTGTTACACCATCAAGCCGAGGTACGAAGACGTCTTCCCCGGGTTCATTCCGACACAGGAGGACCGAGACGATGGCATGTACTCGGATCATGACACGCCCGACCAACTCGGAGCGTGCTACAACAGCCTGCCCTACTGGGGGCTCGCCGAACGAATCGACGACCGTTACGGCAATTGTATAGACCTTGAGTACTGCGAGTTCCGCGCACGCAACTACGTGCATCCCGATGAGGATCCAAATCCCGATTGCCAGGAATGCACGGTCAACTACAATGAGAAGGGTCAGGTCGCTCGAGTCAGGCTGCTCTCCGGCGTCGAGTTCGATGCGACGTCCGACTGGATGAACGGTGGTGAATGGCAAGCGGATCCGGATCATCCCGACGCGCACCCGTTTGACTGGTCCGGCAGCCCGGAGCCCGGAATCGTCGAGTGGACGCTGCTCTACACGTATCGCTCCTTCTGGACTGGCTACGCCTACGAGAATCCCGACGATCCGGAACTGTCCTTCCCGCACGCATTCGCGCGCGAGAACGCTATCCACAGCATTCACGCGTACGAGGGCGAGCGGGAGGCCGGCCTTGATCCAACCTGCCGCACCATCCACTTTGAGGAGTTCTTCAATCCATCGTCAGCTGGGAACGGCGGATCAGGAGCGGGCTGGTACAAGAGCCATGATCCCAATCTCGCCGACCTGGATCCGATCGACACGCTCGAACTCGAGGTCTTTGCCAGCGAGGACCCGTACGGCGATGACTGGGCCTACGCGGTGCACTACATGTACGCCGAGCCGCTGCGGCGGGATCGAGACGAGAGCACCGTTGAGAGTGAAGACGACGACTGGTACGAGGCGGCGTACGCGTACTCCTGCGGCAATGCCCGGGGTGCGGCGAGGCTCCTGAAGACGACCGTCACCCAGCGTCTGCACGAGCCGGACGGCTCATCATGGGAAGACGAATCAACCTACCGCCTGTACCGATACGACGCCGCCGGGCCGAGCGGAGCGGCTGGCGACCCGGTGGGGTACGTCCACGGCCGACACCAAACGACCACGCTCCAGCATCTGTACGACCACGCAGCGATCATGCAGATGCTCTCGGAGTTGAACGATGAGAGTCCGCAGCACGAATGGACCGTGAATGATCTGATCACCGGCATCGGCCCTGACGGCACCCTGCTGGACGAACGCCTGACCGAGTTTGGAGAGGACGGGGACGAGATCCCGGAATGGGACACCCGCGCGAGTCGATCGCTCTGGGAATGGGACGGCCCCTTGGTGCCGTCCAACTATGCGCGTGACAATGACATGACCGGAGACTGGGTCGCCTTCCAGGCGTCACAGTTTGCGCAAGTACTCGCCGGGGCCGACTTTGCGGCACTGCCGAACACCAAGTCGATGTTCCTTGTGCCGGGCGTGGCTATGCATGCAGAACGCGGCATCGGAGGCGCCGAGCGGTACTTCCGCACGTACCGGTTCTACGTGTCAGAGCAGGACTATCACTCGACGGCAAACGCGTTCGTTGAGTACAACGATGGTCTGGTGCCGCTCCGCTCCGTGCTCCATGACCCGCACAGGATGCCCGCGTACGACCAAAACGGCACATGGTCGTCGGCAACGCCCGTCGAGCTCCGGGAGCTCGGCGAGCTCGCCTGGGTTACCGTCATCGACGAGTATGAAACGCTGTTCGAGGCCGCAATCCTTGACGGCTGGTCAACAGCCGAGCTTCCACGCACCCGCCGCGCTGTGTACCAGAACGCCGCCGGGTTCGTTCTCATGGATCGCACGTGGGAGTTCACCGATGATGGCGTGCTCGTATCAACAGACGGCTACACCGAAACCTACGGCTACGACGAACACGGCCGCATGACCCACATCTACAGCACCGGGTGGAATTCCCTCGGGAACCCGGTCGACATTCTTGACGGCTCGTTCGGAAGTAGCCAAGATGACCCGCGGCTCACCAGCGGGTTGGTCACTCGGTTCGAGTATTGGCCGGCGGAGGAACGCGACGGGAACGCGGGCATCAAGGGGCCTCTGGACATCCCGATGGAGGTCCGGGCCAAGGGAGTCCAGTGCGGATCTGGCGAGGACGCGATCGCATACTACAGCGAGGTTACCGAGCGTCTCCGCGACGGCAGCTCCAACGAGATCATCCGGTTCGACCTGATCACCGCGTTGCACCGATTCGACACGCCGACAGAGACGTTCGAAGACCCCTTTACGTCTACGCCGAGCACGACTGAGATCTCCTATGAGTTTGTTAAAGACGTTGACGACGATCCCGACGAGGAACCCGCTCAGGACTGGGTGATCACCGAGCGTACGACACTGGGACCACCAGTCGCGCTGGACAACTCGACCGATCTGTACCGGGCCCGCGAATCGCTCTACTACGACGCAGAGGACGATGAGGCCAACGGGAAGAGACGCGGTCGGCTTCGTTGGAAGGCGTACGGCATGGAGCCGCTAGCCGGCACGTCGCTCGCCTCGCGGTATTTCGACTATTACCACTACGACGAAGACGGTCGAGTCACCAGGCTCGTTGTCGATGCCGCGGCGGGCGTCAGTCTCGAAGACCTTGTCGACTACAACGGCCGCTACGATACTCAGCAACTGTCGCAGGAAGAGGTGCCGGCGTACCCGGATCCCTCAGGTAGGGACGACCCGGACTACATCAACGAATCCCCTGCACACAGGATCACTAAGACCCTCTTTAGCGATCGTGGGCCGCTCATCATCGAGCAGCCGGACGGCACGCAGACGCACATGAGTTACCGCCGGTTCCGCAGCGGTGTGATGGAGACCCGTGTCGCACGCGGCTTCACCAGCCCAGTCGGCGATCCGATAGGCGGCGGCAAGCCCCGAGGCCCCGGCACCATCACCCGGACCGGAGCGGAAAGCGCCGTCCAGCACGTCACTTGGGATGCTTGGATATCCGGAGACCGTCTGTACAACCACGGTTTCTCCGTCATCGCCGAGACCGAAGCCGAGACCGACACCTCCGGCCGACCGACGGCCGCCACACAGTCCGACTGGCGCGGCAACGAACGCAGAGTCGAGGCACAACTCGACCGGTTCGGCATGATGACCCGCCGAATCGAGCCAGAAGGGACCATCACACGCACCGCCACCGACCCCCGGGGCCGCCCGGAACGCGTGTTCATGGGCACAGAGGACGGCGACGCGTTCTGGAACAACGGCCAGACTGGTGGCGACGAGAACATGGTCCTCACGGACCATTTCACCTACGGCCACGGGGAGACCGACGCTGGGCTGCAGATCACTTCGCGGAGTTTCCGGGCCCGGCCAGCCAAGAGCCAGTACCAAGCGCACAATCCGCAAGACGGCACGCTCGACTTCGACGGCGAGGGCTGGCTGCAGCAATCGTTGTACGACTGGCGCATGCGACCGGTGTGGCAGCGTACCTACGCCGCCGGTGACGGCCAGGCTGACGGTGACCCGCTCCGGCACACCATCACGCTCTACGACAATCTCGACCGGGTCCGCTTCGTGGCGTCCTACGGCGAGACCGCGCCGACGCCCGATGAGCAGGGCGGGAATGCGATGGTCTTCAACGGCATCGAGTACGACAGCAAACTCAGTATGCCCTCCGCCGAAGACATCCTCAAAACCCTCCCGCACACACTGACCGAGACCGTGTACAACGCGGCCGGGCAGGTCGAGCGGGTAATCGAGTACGACACCGCAGACGACACCGCGCTCACATACCACGCGACGTCGACGTACTACGACCGCCGGAACAAAGAGACCTTCAAGACCCAGCCGTCCACCGCAGCCACCATCACCGAAAATGACGCCGAGGGCCGCGTGCTGCGGCGTCTCACGGTCCTCGATCCCTTCACGTCCAGCCCGTACCAGATCGCCCGTACCGAGTACGAGTACGACGATCAGGGCCGCCAGATCAGCACGGCCAGCTTCGAACGGACGCACCACGACGCGGCAGCCGAACTGACTATCGACTCCGACGGAAACGCGGTCGCCACCTGGCAGTGGAGCTGGTACGACTACAACGGCCGTCTCAAGGCGACCGCTTCGCTCGGGACCGGCAACGCCACGAGCGACCAGTTCGTCAACTCCACACCGCCGACACGGACGCCCGATTCGCCCTCGCTCGCCAGCGACGGCACGGTGGATCGAGCCGGCGTCCCCAACTACGCGATCCTGACCTGCTACCGCTACGACGCTGCGGGCCGCCAGTCCGCAGTCGCGACACAACGCACCGCCGGAGCGAGCCCGACCTACCGCGTCGATCGCTCCTACTACGACGGGATGGGCAACCTCCGCTACTCCAAGGAGAACGCCCACGGCCCCGGGCCGCTGCGGCGAACCGCCTACAAGTACGACCCGACCACCGGCCAGCTCACGCACATCGCCGCCGTGCTACCCGGGCACGTCGCGGCTGGAGTACACCGGCCCGACCGACTCCAACGCGGGCGCCGAGACCGACTCTTCCATCTACATCGAGCCCGACTGGGACGCTGACGACGGCACCCTGCAGGTCACCATGCTCGAGTATCAGGCCGAGGTCTACGCCGGCGACGGCGAGCCGCCCAGCCAACACAACGGGTGGGTCAGTGCCGTCTACCTGCCCGACGAGGCAACGGGCCAGCCAAGCTCCACGCCCTCACTCACGTTCACCTACTACCCCGACGGTCTCGTCCGCTCCCGTACCGATGCGCTCGGCCGATTGTTCACCCACACCTACGACCAGTTCGGCCGCCGCACACTCACCACTATCGACTACAACTGGCCGTCCAACGACCCGTACGAGGCCTACCGCCCCCTCGATCTCGCCGACACACTCGAGTACGAATACGACGACCGCGATCGACTCGTCCGCGCCACCGCTGTGCGGGACGACAACGGCAACGACGTCATCATCGCCGACAACACCTACGCCTACGACAACCTCGGCAATCTCGTCGCCGAGCAGCAGTCCCACGGCGACGCCGCCAACCCCGACCCCCGCCTGGGAGACCCTCAGGAGGTAGTCGGCTATCTGTGGGACTACGCCTCCCACGACGTCGGCAACTACCTCCGCCTCGCAGCCATGGCCTACCCCGCCCGCATCCAGACCGGGGTCTCGCGCTCGCTCCAGTTCTCCTACGGCGACGCCACCGACCCCGCCTCCGATGCCCTCAGCCGCATCTCCGCCATCGACGACCTCACCGCCGACCTGCGCGCCCAGTTCGACTACGCCGGAGCCGGCCGCCGCACCGGCGTGCACGCCCAAAGGGACGTCAGCTCTAACCCCGCGACGGTCTGGCAGCACACCTTCACCGACCCGAACACGCCCGTCGGCTATCCCGGCCTCGACCGGTTCGGCCGACCGACCGACCTGCGCTACGTCGACAGCGTCGGTGCCGACATCCACCGCTACCGCTACGCCTACAACGCCGCGGGCGACCGCCTCGCCGCCGAGGTCGAGCAGGCCGGCCACTCCAACACCCGGTCCTGGCTCTACGGATACGACGAGCTCTCCCGCCTCACCTCCGCCGAACGCGGCACCCTGCTGCCCGACCTCTCCGGCCTCGACCACACCGCGCCGACACGGGCCGAGCGCACCAGCTGGGGCCTCGACACACTCGGCAACTGGACCGAGCCCGCCGGCTACAACAACCTCTTCACCGGCCGCGTGCAAGAGCTCTACGACACCTCGTCAAACGACTACACCCTCTTCGCCGAAGAACACGCCCACACCACCGACCAGCGCAACCGCCTCCGCGAGATCGAGGTCACCGAGGGCAACACCCCGGTCGTCATCGAAACCAACGCCCACGACGCAGCCGGGAACCTCATCGCCGACGCCGACTACTGGTACCAGTACGACGCGTTCAACCGACTCGCGAGCGTCCATTCCCGCGGCACGCTCATGTTCCACGCCGACGGCAACATCGCAGGCGGCACCCCCGGCTCCTGGCAGATGCACATGGCCTACGACGCCATTGGCCGCCTCGTTCGAATCCAGAAGCCCTGGGGCCCGGCCGGCAGCGACCACCGCGACACACTGCTCTATTACGACGGCGTCCGCCGCATCGTCGAGGTGTTCAAAGACCCCGTCGTCGGCCCCGCAGTGCCCATCGGCAGCGCTCAGGGCTCCGGCTACGTCACCTACACCGACCGCGAATACGTCTGGGGCCCCGACTACATCGACGAGTGCCTCTGGCAGATCACCCGCCCGGGCGATGTGCTCCACGTGCTGCACGACGCCAGCAAAGACGTCGTCGCCCTCCTCGACGCCACCGGCGCCGTCGCGCGGCAATACACGTTCGACCCCTACGGCCAAGTCATCGCCGACGAGTCCTTCAACTCCCCCGCCCACAACCGCCTCGGCCACCACGGCCTCTTCTTCGACCGCCTCAATACCAACCCCCCGGTCCTCGAGCTCACGGCAAACGCCAGAGGCCTCTACCACAACCGGAACAGGACGTACGACCCGAGGAGTGGGAGGTTCACGAGTAGCGATCCAAATGGGACAGGTGCGAATGAGCTAAGGAGCGTGCAGCGTGGGCGAGCTGTCCACCCGATGTCACCTGGATCAGACAATATTGAACTCTACACCGATGGTCTAAGTACTTATGCATACCTCGGAGCCGCGCCGGGATTGCAGGTCGATCCGTTCGGACTGTCTTGGATGGACGGCGCTTCGCCACTTGACATGGCGCTGGCTCCCAAGATGATCGGCATTCTCAAATCCGTAGAAGCCCAAATCGGGGCAGTCATGGTGCAACATTACGCCAGGATGGTCGTGGCGGCAGAAGTTGCCTATGGGGTAACTAACCCAGTTCCCGGGGCGAGCTTGGGATTCCCCATGGCGGCCCAGGCAGCGGGGCGATTCGGTGAGAGCATACTGGAATCCCTTGGTGGGAAGACGCAGGTATACTTCAGAACGTCGCTCGGGCGCCGGTTCATTGACCGGCTGGTTGGCGGTATCGCATATGAGGTCAAGACTGGATTCGCTGATCTGACACCGGCGATCAGGCGGCAAGCAGAAAAGGATGCAGAATTGCTTCGGCTCGGAGGGTCCTTGGCTGAACGCATCGAGGGCATTGTGTGGGTGTTCTTCACGAATCCTGCAACAGGACGCCAGGGCTGCTCGTCCAAACTACGAGCCTTCTTGGAGAGGCAGGGCATTAAGGTTATCGAGATTGTGCAAGAAGTGGACTAAAGACATGACGTACATACTGTTCAGCCTGCCGCATGTGCCGAGAGATCTAGATTTTAGACTCTTAACCACTGCGCAATCTCGTGAGAACTTTGAGAGCTTTGTTGCTGGCATTTCTGAGCGGGTGAACTACCTGTCGGGTCTTGTTCGAATCGAGCATCCAGACTGGCAGCCAGACCTGAGTGGCGTCTCATTGGCCGTACTCGGCGAGTGGTACGCTCGTCACATGGAAGAGCGTAGCGCGACCGAGGAGGAGTCGAACCAAATAAAAGAAAACCTAGGGCCGCTTGCTAGCGTGGCAGACGTGTGTCCGCAGTTCACGCCGATGACACTCTCGATTGGTGCTGATATCGGAATCTATGTTGGGGAATGTATTCGAATGCGTTGCCCCGCCACGGCGTGGAGGCTGCATCGGCGAATGAAGCAGCCTGTAGTCGCTGGAGCGGGGATAGTAAAGGGAGAGGAGTATCCGCCAATAGCACAAGCTCAAAATCTGGCCATAGAAGTATCGAAGCAGCGAGTGCAGCATGCCATGGGAGACCGAGACATAAGTGTGCCGACAACGCTAGGCGAGGCCCATGTCGCAGCTCTTCTGAGCGCGGAGAAGACCTGCCCGAGCACAATGCTCCATCGACTCATGATGCGAAGCATTGTGAGTACTACACTGTCACGGTGATGCATTGTGCAGACCTAATGGAGTGGTGGCGCTTCAGGTACGCGTCAGTGGTCATCTGGCTGAGTGCGCAAGGTAGATCGTCTGCGCAAGGCAATGACGGGGGCGCTGCAAGTGGGTCAACGCAGCCTTTGTCGCTGGAAGGATCGTCCGGTGAAGGCGGGTTGTCGGAATGTGAGCGACAACTAGGGTGTCATCACGTCCGGCCGCTGCTCCCCTCAGCCGCGCTGGAATCAACCGCGGGCGAGGAGATGCATTCCCCAAGCTGCGCACACAAGCCGCGAGGACGCCGATGGACCGAATCACAGCTGTCCAGCCGCTTCCCAAGCTGTGGCGTAAGCTCTCACCTGAGTGGTTCGAGGGGTGGCTCGGAACTCGGGATCGATTGGGCGGCAAGCAAAATGGGCACAGCTGCCACGACCGGCACACTGGATCAGCTATCAAGCTCGAGAGAGGCACGCCATCCAAGGACTCCTCCATGCGATCGAAGCCTTCCTCCTTTGATAGCACTACATTCGGGCAGATCTACTCCAAGTTCAATCGCTTCAAGTACGGCGAGGGCTTTCGCGCCGATGAATCGTGGGCGACGTGGTACTGGAGCACGGTCCGCTGCAACTGCTGCGCGTTCCCAACGGCGAAGCATCAGTTGGAACCGACACCTATCGAGCCAGTGCTCATCGGCGCATTCCAGGGAACCAGTGGAGGCACGACGGCGTGCCCCGTCACCTTTTACCGTGAGGATCTGTGCGCAGTTCTGGCCGAGTGGATTCCCGAGGCTGTGTGGGGACAGTGTCTGCATCGTCAGGGCGCTACGGAACAGAAGCTCCCCTTCTTCACACTGCAGGTACCGAGACGCTCACAGGCGTATCCACATCGTGGGCTGACGCAGCTCGACGCGCAGAGCGAGACCGGACACTACGCCTGTCCCGGCCGCGGCAGGATTCAGGAGTTCGGCAGCTCGTCGGAAGCATTCGTGGAAGCCGATATCCGGCAGCGTGAGGTGGTCGTGGACTGCAACGGAGACGTGTTCGTCTCAAAGCCTCTCGCGGCCGACCTGAAGCTCAGGCAACGTGTCCCTGATCTTCGCCTCTATAAGATCCCCGTGCTCAAGGAGCCGGCCGACGGATGGACCCTCCCAAACGATCCCGGCTGGGACGGCACTCTCCGCCCGCCGCCGGGGGTCGGTCAGGTTCCGGACTTCCCGTGCTACCAGCCCGGCCAACGGCCGCGATGGTTCCCCCCGCCGGCTCCCCGGCGTGTGCGGGAGACTGTGCGAGAATGAGGAACGCAGCCAAGCTAGGGTACGTGTAATGCGGTCGCACACTGATCGGGCGATCGAGTGAGCAGCAAGACAGCATCACGGAATACGCATGAACGAGATGCTCGAGATCATCTTCAGGCCAACGGCGCGACGAAGCTCGACGTTGAACCAGCTGTACGATCACTGGCGGATCAAGGGGTACGTCGTCGAGCTATGGTGGGGCGGGCCGCACATGTGCCTGCTCGTTCCCTTGGGCGACGAATCATGGCGAGCAGAGATGAGCGAGGGTGTGAACAACGGGATCATTGCCCCGGATTGGGATGTGAGGCTCATCAAGAGTGTGTACTCCGCGGATGAAGTAGAAACAGCCCCTCTCTTCTCGGTAGTGCACACCGGACGCGATATCTCGTTTCCGCAAGAAGGAAACGATATCGCGGGAGTCTGCCACATCTGCGATGTCGACACCTCTCAAGCATGCCCGAAGTGCGGCGCAGGCGCTGTGCAGGACGGGGCCCTGCGCATCCCCGCAGCCGAGCTGAACAAGGCCGGCAAGTTCGCGAGCATCTGGATCGGGCAGAACATCTTCCTGTTCGTCGCCGACGAGTTAGCAGAGGCTCTGAGCTTGAGCTGCAAGGAAGCCATGCCATTTCGACGGGTCGAGCCGATCGGCAAGAGCAAGCTGGAGCAGCCGTACTGGCAGCTGTGCCCCGACACTCCCGTGTCTCCCGCTGCGCTCACAGTTCACCGCGCGGAGCGCACTGAGTGTCCGGAGTGTGGCGGACCCCGCCTCACGTCGTTCAGCGATCCGCCGGGTGGGCGACGGTACAGCCTGCTGCGGGAGGAGTTCGATGCAAGCACGTGCCCGCCGGTGACCCTGTGTCCGTTCTGGGAGGGCGACCTCGGCCGCTTCGACGACGGGCGCATTCACGGATTCCCGGAGCGCCGGCCATGGCTGCGGGGCGACCTCGCCCGCCAGCTCATGAAGCACAAAATCAGACAGCTGGATCTCACCCCGATCCTCTACGGCACTCCTTGATACCTCGGGCGCAGACCCGTCCTCGCAACGGCATTCCGACTTTCCCGAATCCCAGACACCCTCGCCGCGACAGGCTTCGCCGGCTTGAGTAGAGGTCAAGCCCCGGGCGCGTGTATCTTGCAACCACATGTCCATACGCTACGTCAAAGGCAGCCGCAAACGCATCAAGGCCGGCATCGCCTTCCGTGTCCATCTCTCCACCGGCGACCACCTTCTCGGCTACGTCGCCAAGGACGACGCCTTCCTCGCCGAAGGCGGCGACTGGGACTGCTTCGTGGTCTACATCTTCCGCCCGGGCGACCCCGGCCGGGCCTACACGCTCGACGACCTGCTCGTGCCCCCGCTCCTCGTCTCGCGGCAGGCCTGGACCTACGGGCTCTTCGATGTCTCCGAACCGGTCTCCATCAAAGTCGACCACGTCCCGGATCGACACTGTTTCGAGAGTCTCACCGGATGGGAGATCGGGCCGGACATGAAGAAGACGGTCTCAGACCACTTCACCGAGTACTGCGAACCCTGTGCCTACTCCAGCCCTTGCGGCATCCACGCGGTCACCACGATCGACGGCGTGGTCGGACGCATCTGCGAAGGCGGGTGGCCCGAATGGCCTGACGAGAAGGGTGCCATCACTCGCGGCCTTCCCTTTCTCTCTGAATCTCCGTTCCCTACCCGCGCAGTGATGCGGTGGCATTCGGTGAATCGCTGGAGGCCGGAGCATCACGGCGCGGGAAGAATGACCGACGTTGGAGGAACACGGAGGCCGCCAGTGATAATGCCTTGAGAACCGCGCGTGTGTCGACTCTAAGACTCGGGCCACCCGGCGTGCGATCTCTCGCCGATGCCGCAGCTTCGCGACGAGCCGCGGAGTCGCAGGGATACGGCGTCGGGTATAAAAAGAAGCCCCTTGGAGGTGATCGAGTGCCTCACGAAACCCACTACTCCGACCCCCTGCTCGAACTCGACGACCACCCGGCCATCGTGCTCGTGGCCTACGCGCGACGCTGCCCTGTGGGTCTTTACGCCATAGCCTCCGAGCTGCTCGAAATGCTGTCCCCGCTCAGCGAGCTGAAGCTCAAGCGAGTTCGCTTCACTGCACTCGCCGGCAAGGGCAATGCAGCCTCCAAGATGCTCGTGGACGCAGGCTGGAAAGCCGAGCCCGCATTCCTGGAGGATGTACCCGTTCTGCACGACCTCGTTCTCACCGGATCACACCTCGACCTCAGTCAGGCCAGCCGTCTCGAGTCCGCCTGGCGCTCAAGCCCCCCAGAATCGCACGGCGTGCAACTGCAATGGAAGACGCTCCGAGAAGGGTCGTTCCCCCTTTGTGAGATCAGCTCTCGCCACGATGGCGGGCGGGAGGGTGTCGCACAGATTCTCCTGATCGTCCCCATCGCGGCCTGCTCGCACGAGCCCAGCGCCGTCCGGCGTGACCTCGTAGACCGGTTCTTCCGTGAAATCGCGGTACGGTTCGGCACCGACTACGGGTTCATCGACGTCTGCGGCCGCAACGAAGCCGGGGGCGGGCATGTCCATTACGGAGATCGGATGATCCCGACGATCGGCTGGAGCCGCTTCTGCGATCGGATCCTCTGGCAGAGAGTCAGAAACCAGGGGCGCCTCAAGCCTGTCCGCCCGTACTGGGGCAACTTCTTCGGCCGCGAATTGCTCTCCGAGATCAACGCGGACGACGTAGTGCGGAGGTTCGAAGCGCTCATGCCGCAGGCCCTCGCAGACGACTGGGGCCGAGCCGAACGCATCGCCGACGACAACCTCGCGATCACGCTGTCGGCGGATCCGATACACGGTGCCGGAGTTGTTCGCTCGACGGTGCAGGATGTTCTTCGCAGCACGATCCCGTTCATCGCAGACCTGCTCCCGCGGATGTGACACTTACGGCGACACCGAACCCCCCTCACCCCCTCCGCCGCTTCCTCTCCACCGCCGCCTTATACGACTTCCCCACCTTCCGCTCCCTCTCCCGCCGCGCCGCCAGCGTGCGCGCATTCCGCGCCTGCTCCTCGTTCAGCTTCACAAAGCTCGCGTACCGCCGCTCGTCCAGCTCGCCGGACTCCATCGCCGCCCGCACCGCACACCCCGGCTCGCCCTCGTGCCGGCAATCGCTGAACCTGCACTCGGCCACGATTCGCAGCACATCCTCAAACAAATCCGCCACGCCCTCATCGCAATCCCCCAGCTGAAACTCCCGCACCCCCGGGTTGTCCACCAACACCCCACCCGTCGGCAGCAGGTGCAGCGAACGCGACGTCGTCGTGTGCTTCCCCTTCCCGTCCTTCTCGCGGATGCCCCCCGTCGCCAGATCCCCCGCCCCCAACACCCCCGCCAGCGTCGACTTGCCAACACCCGACGAGCCCAAGAGCGCCACCGACTGCCCCGGCCCGCACCACGACCGCAGCACCTCCGCCTGCTCCGCCCGCCGCGCGTCCATCACCTCCACCACCAGCCCCGGATGCAGCCCGCGCGCGCGCTCCGCCAACGCCGCCGGGTCCTCACACAAATCCGCCTTCGTCAACACCACCACCGGCGTAGCCCCCGCCTGCAACGCGCCATCGCCAGATACCGCTCCAGCCGCGCCAGATTGAAATCCTCGTTGCACGAACTCACGATGAACACCGTGTCAACATTCGTCACCAGGATCTGCGGCTTGGCCTCCTCGCCCGCGGCCTTCCGCGCCAGCTCCGTCTTCCGCTCCAGCCGACGCACCGCCCGCCCGTCCGCGTTCAGCACCAGCCAGTCGCCGACCGCCACCTTCCCCGCAGCCTCCGCCGACCGCACCGGCGCGCGATACTCACCCGCCTCCCCATACAACTCCACCTGCGACCCGTGATGCGCCGAAACGCGCGCAAGCGAAAAGCCCGCCACCTCGAGCGAAGCCAACTGATCCTCAAAGAACTGGTTCCAGCCGATCGCGCGCAGTGCCGGTGTGGTCATACAGACAAACGCCTTTGCTCAGTCGCCGCACGGGCCGGCCGGTGGTGATGCCCGCCAATCCCGCGACTCTACAGCCCCAGCACCATCCGGAACAACTCCACAAGATACCGCCACGTCTCCTCGATCGGGTCGCCCGCCGGGGCCTCCTCGATCGACTGGCCGAACGCCACAGACGCGTTCGCCAGCAGCACCATCGCCGCCGCACCCAGCCCCAGGACGCCGCGACCACGCCCCCTCGCGCCCGCCCCGTCCGACGCCCCCGACACACACCCTCGATTTTTCACGTTCACGACAATCTCTTTCCGATAACTCGTCCGCAGACCAGAAGGTCCCGGACGGCTCGTCAGCGATGCCGTTTCCGTGGCTCGTGCGCCGAGCGTGAATCCGTGCTCGACGCTGCATTGTGCACACTCTCCGTCCGGTGGCAAGCCGGGGGGTTTGAGAACCGCCGACCGCACCCGGTATATCCACGTGGAATCTCTCGCAATCCATCTCTCTGAACAGCCTCACGACCGCCGAATGCGTGTCGCCGACTTCATCCACGCCCACCGCGAGGCCATAAAGGCCAGCTTCCGGGCCAAGATGGCCGCCGGCGACCACCGCCTCTACGACTCCAGCGACTTCTTCTCCACCGTCCAGCGCCGGGCCGACCAGTTCGTCTCACTCGACGGCAGTCAGGCCGCGCGCGACATCGCCCGCATGCTCCACGAGATCATGCTCGAGGCCCTCTCCGACTACGCCCGCGCCACCGTCCGCGACCACAATGTCCGGGAATCCCTCACCCGCGAGGCCGAGGCCTCCCGCGACAACATGGTGGTCCAGCCCCGCGAGCCCTCCGAACGCCGCAACCTCGACGCCCTCCACCTCAACCCCGAAGAACTCCAACTCGTCCGCTTCCGCGCCAACGGCCTGCTCCACCGCCAGGTCGCAGCCGCCTTCGGCGTCTCCGCCGCCGTCATCCGCACCCGCTGGCTGAGACTCGTCGGCAAAGCAACCCAGGCTCGGAGCGACGCCAATGGCTAGCTTCGCCGGACAGATCCGCCCCGACAAGGGGTTCGGCAACAACCCGGAAGACGCGCGCCGCCTCGTCGAGTTCCTCACCCGCGAAGGCCCGCAGAGCCCGCCCGCCGAAACGCCCATCCCCCTCACCGGACGCACACTCGGCGAAGGCCGATACCGCATCATCCGCACGCTCGGCCGCGGCAGCTGCGCCACCGTCTACGAAGCCAGCGACACCCGCCTCGCCTCCGACCACAGCGACGCCCCCGTCGCCATCAAAGTCTCCCTCACCGAGTCGGCCCGCGATGTCGATCGGTGGCTCGAGGAAGCCCGCAACGCCCGCCGCGTCCAGCACCGGAACGTCGTCCGCGTCCTCGACTGCGGCGTCACCGAAGACGGCCGAGCCTTCACCGTCCAGGAACTCGTCGCCGGCACCACGCTCGAGAGCCACGGCCCCGGCATCACCCGACGGACCCGCCGCGAGTTCGTCGCCCTCATCGCCCAGGCCGCCGACGGCCTCGAGGCGATCCACGCCGCCGGCCTCGTCCACTGCGACATCAAGCCCGCCAACCTCCTCATCGCCCCCGACGGCACGCTCAAGATCGCCGACTTCGGCGCCTCCGCCACCTGCGCGCCAAACGCCGCCTTCACCAAAGACTCCCCCTCCGCCCCCCGCGGCACCCTCGCCTTCATGGCCCCCGAGCTCTTCCGCCTCGACCGCGAGTCCTTCATGCCCTCCTCAGACATCTTCTCCCTCGGCGCCACCCTCTACTGGATGCTCACCGGCAGCCCCGTCGCCGGCCGCAACTCCGCCGAAGCCATCTGCAGCCTCTCCGACCGGGGCGGCATCGACACCCACCGCATCGAGCGCGAGCTGCGGGCCGCACGCGTAGACCGCGACCTCCGCGCCATCACCCTCCGCGCCCTCGCCCCCCTCCTCCACGAGCGCTACGGCTCGGCCGGCGTCCTCGCCGCCGACCTCCCGCGCCTGGGCCTCCCGGCGTCCCGTCGAATCCACCCGCCCCGGCCCCGGGCGCCGGACCACGCTCCTGGTCCGCCGCCGCCCGCTCTCCACCGCCGCGGCTCGTGCTCGCCCTCGCCGGCGGCGTCGCCGCCGCCGCGAGCCTGGAGCAATCCCGCCAGCTCGCCGACCAGAACGCCGCCCAGGCCGCCGAACTCGCCGTCGAGCGCGCGCATCGAGGCCGACACCGCCTGGCGCAGCGCGCACTCGACAGCCTCCGACGCCTCATGTCCGGCTTCAGCGCCGCCAAAGACCAGGGCCTCGCCGCCGAGGTCCTCACCTCGCTCTGGGTCCTCGAGTGGGCCCACGGCCCCTCGCTCATGGAGGACCCCGCCGCCCTGAGCACGCTCTGGGCCACCCGCATCGACCTGCTCGAGTCGGTCCGCGCCGACGCCCGCGCCGCCGCCGGCCCCGACAGCCTCGAAGCCCGCCTCACCGAGCCCTCGCTCGCCCTCTGGCTCCTGCGCGACGGCCGCACCGCCCGCGCCCGCGAGATCCTCGCCGAGGCCATCCCCTACTGGACCCAGCACGCCGCGCCCGACGACCCCTGGCTCGCCCAGCTCCACGCACTCGACGCCGCGGCCACCGTCATCGAGCTGACCGACAAGTCCGCCCTGACCCCCCTGTCCCCGACCGAGCGCACCACGCTCGAACGCCACGCGTCACGCCTGCAGGCCGAACGCGCCCGGCTCGAAGCCGCCGGCGACCGGGGCCCCATCGCGCAACTCCTGCGCGAACTCTCCCACTGACATCCAGAACTGCGCGCGCGCCGGCTCTCGGTACGCGCCGGCCGTCATGAACTGGTAATAACCCGTGCGTAGACCACGCCTAGTAAATTTACCCGAATTGTCCATTCAACCGTTGCGCGCCGTCGATGATAACGGCCGCACGAGAGAGTTGAACGAGAGGGAAACCATGGGCTGGGCAGTTGTTGTAAAGGCCGAAGCGATGCGGAGAGGGCTCCGAATCGCCGCGAAGCGAGTGGTCGCAGCACGCCCGGGGGCCCACCGCCGAGGCGGCCACCCATTCCCGATCCGGCGACGCCCCTGGCCGTGCCCCAAGACCTCCGCCTGTCGCCAGCGGCACCTCCACGCCGCGACAAACGAGCTCTTCACCGACATCGATGCCTCCCCACTCTGGAGGCCGCGGCTCCGACTGTCCGGCGCAGACTGACCAGCCGCCCACCGCGCAGCCGAACAGCCCGGGTGCAACACACACCCGGGCCGTCCGACTTCACACCGAAGGAGGAGTTTGTCAGCTCGCCGAGCCGAGCATTTGTCTCTTCATCACAGCCGCGGCCCGGCCGTCGCGGCCCTTGTCGCCGCCGCCCGGCCCCGACTCTCGTTTCGATGCACATCGATGCATCCGCGACAGGACATACTTCGACCATCATCGATGTATTTCGACGCTGGCCAAAAATCCCGTTTCCAGCACAAAAGAGCCTCTGAAGCCCTCAGAACGCGGCTTCAGCCCCACGCCGCGGCGTCAGCGGTGGGGGAGTCTGCCCCTCCCCCCGATCACCCCGGGATCCGCCGCGCCAGCTCGTCGCGATACGCCGCCATCGCCCCCGCCACCAGCCGCAGCCGCACGCACTTGCCATCTTTCTCGCACGCCAGCAGCCCCACCTCGCGCAGCTCCCGCAGGTGGTGGCTCATCGTCGCCTGCGAGATCGAGAACGACCCCAGCAGGTCCGCACACGTGATGTCCCCCTCCGCCGCGACCCGCTCGAGGATCTCCAGCCGGTTCGGATCAGACAGCGCCTTGGCGATCCGGAGGAACGCCTCGCCATCGAGCGGTGCTGGGGTCGAGGCCTGGGTCATGTCGGCAAGAGTACCAACCCCCGAGCCGCCCGCATTCATCCCGCGCATCGCAACTCGCGGCACCCGGCCGCGTGCCTACACCAGCCCCTGCGCCAGCATCGCGTCCGCCACCTTCACAAACCCCGCGATGTTCGCCCCGCGCACATAGTCCACCGTCCCGCCCCCGCCCCCGTGCTCGACGCACTTGGCGTGAATGTCCGACATGATCTCGTGGAGCTTCCCGTCCACCTTCTCGCGCGACCAGCTCGTCCGCACCGAGTTCTGCGACATCTCCAGCCCCGACACCGCCACGCCCCCCGCGTTGGTCGCCTTGCCCGGCGCAAACAGCACCCCCGCCTTCTGCAGCGCCGCTGTCGCCTCGATCGTCGTCGGCATGTTCGCGCCCTCGGCGACCACCCGCACCTTGTTGCCGATCAACCGCTTCGCCCCCTCGGTCTCCAATTCGTTCTGCGTCGCACACGGCATCGCCACGTGCACATCCACACCCCACGGCCTCCCCTCACCGAACGTCGCGCTCTTGTACTTCTCCGCATACTCACTGATCCGCCCGCGCCGGACCTCCTTCAGATCCTTGATAAACGCGAGCTTCTCCGCGTCGATCCCGTCAGGGTCGTGCACAAACCCCTTCGAGTCCGACATCGTGACAGGCTTCGCGCCAAGCTCGATCAGCTTCTCCACCGCGTAGATCGCCACGTTCCCCGAGCCCGACACCGCGACCTTCTTGCCCTCGATCCCCTCGCCCGAGTGCTCGAGCATCTGCTTGACGAAATACACCGCGCCGTACCCGGTCGCCTCCGTCCGGATCAGGCTGCCGCCATAGCTCAGCCCCTTGCCCGTCAGCACGCCCGTAAACTCGTTGGCCAGCTTCCGGTACTGCCCGAACAGGTAGCCGATCTCGCGCCCCCCGACGCCGATATCGCCCGCCGGCACGTCCGTGTCCGGCCCGATGTGCCGGAACAACTCGCTCATGAACGCCTGGCAGAACCGCATCACCTCGCGGTCGCTCTTGCCCTTGGGGTCAAAGTCCGACCCGCCCTTCCCGCCGCCCATCGGCAGCGTCGTCAGGCTGTTCTTGAACACCTGCTCAAACCCCAGAAACTTCAGCACGCTCGCCGTCACCGTCGGATGAAACCGCAGCCCGCCCTTGTACGGCCCGATCGCGCTCGAAAACTCCACCCGGTACCCGCGGTTCACCCGCACCCGCCCGTCGTCGTCCTCCCAGTTTACCCGGAACGTCACCATCCGGTCCGGCTCGGTCAGGCGTTCCAGAATCCTCGCATCCCGATACGCCACGTGGTCCGCCAGGAACGGCACCACCGACTCGGCCACCTCCTCGACAGCCTGCAGAAACTCAGGCTCATGCGGGTTCCGCCCGCGCACCCAGTCCAAAAACCCCTCGAGATCGCCCGGTGTGCGGTTGCTCATCAGTCGTTGCCCTTCGTGCTCGCGATGGTCCGTGCCCGCGGCACGCTCCGGCCGCCCTAGTCGGTGTACACCCCGTCGTTCCAGTTCGCCATGTCCAGAATCCACGCCGTCTTCTTGAAGACCGCGTGCCCGTCGAGGAAGATCGCGTTCGCACCGTCACCGTGCCGCCGCGGATCGATCCGCCGGTTGTTGTCGTTCCCCGTCACGTGCACCCGACGCCACACGTCGTAGTAGATCGCGATCCGCCAGTCCGTCGCGTTCGGCCGATACAGCTGCCGGTAGTACGTCCCGTTCGGATCATCGGTGTACGACGTCAGATACATCGTGTCGTACGCGAACGGCACCGAGCTCAGCCGCGTCCACGCCTTGTCGCCGGTGAACTCCCCGTCGCGGTCAAACGCCAGCCCGTTGTTGACGTAGTGGATCCGGTGCCCGTCCGCGTCGTTCCGCGACGGATCGCGCAGATACTCCGCACCTTCCCACCAGTCGCCGATCTGGCTGTCCAGATCCGCCTGCGGGTCCATGTACGCCCGGGAAGCCCGGGGCCAGCTCATCTGGTTCTCCCCGCCCGCCGCCCGCGGCATCCATTCGTCGTAGTCATCGGCGTACATCATCAACGCCGTCCCGATCTGCCGCTGATTGCTCAGACACGCCGTCTGCCGCGCCGCCTCCCGCGCCGCCTCCCGCGCCCCGCCCAGCGCCGGGAGCAATATCCCGATCAACAGCGCGATGATCGCGATCACCACCAGCAACTCAATCAGCGTAAACCCCCCCGAGTGATTTTTTGCATGCCGCAGTCTACACGAACACGCAGCCCACCCCGGCCACTCACGCCCCTGCCGAACAGCCCCTGCCGGTCAGCCCCGCCCGAACAACCGCCCCAGCACCCCCGGCCGCCGATACCCCGCCTCCCGCGCCAGCTCCCGCGGCGCGTGCGGCAGCACCTCCTCGATCGCCCGCACAAAGTGCCACCCCGCCCGCTCGATCTCGTCGGCCTTGGGCGGATCCTCCCGCACCGACGGATGATCCAGCCGGTTCCGCACCCCGATCGCGAACATCACATCCCGCACGTTCGAGAAACACCCCTCCTGCGCGCGCACCATGTCCCCCAGAAACGCCTCACGCCCCCGCCCGTCGGTCAGGCCCGGCGTCATCGCGTCCAGCAGATACTCCAAGAGCCGCTTGGCCTCGTGCACCCGCGTCACCGGGTCCCGCTGCCGCCGGATCGCCTTCAACGTCTTGACTCCGGGCGGCAACATCCAGGTGCACTCTCCGAAACGTTCCGGTCAGCGGGCCTGCGCTTCCCACGAAAGCACATCCCCCTCCGGCAGATCCCTCAATCCCAGCACCCGCAACATATACAGCACCTGCGCCCGGTGGTGCATGCTGTGCGTGATCACGTGCGCGATCGTCCCGCCGTACGTCCGCTTCACCCGCGGCCCGTCCTCCGCCGGCACCCACACCTCGTCCCACGCCCCGCGTGCCGCGACACCCGCGCCACCTCCCCCAGCACCGCCGCCCCCGCGTCCAACCGCGCACGCAACGCCGCGAGCGAAGCCCCGCCCCGCTCACCCACCGGCCGCCCCGCCATCTCGTTGCCCCACGCCTGCATGTTCCAGATCAGATGGTCCAACGTCCGCCGCACCGTCCGGTGCCCTATGTCGATGTCTTGGTCGAGCTGCGCATCACTCAGTTCCTCACACCGCGCAAGCAGCAGCCCGGTCGTCCAGGCGTCGTGACCCAACAGCCGTTCAAGCAGGTCCATCAGCGTCCCCTCTTCCCTCCCCGCTCGGCATCTCCCCGCGCTCTCGGTCGCGTCATGGCTTCCCGCGATCTCAGCGGTCCCATTCGGCGAGCCGCAGCCCGATCTCCGCCGCGGTAGGCAGCCCCCCCGGGTACACCCGGCAGCCCATCGCCGCGACATCCGGCACCGGCATGCCGAAGAGGTCGGTTCCGTTGACCAGAACCGTCGGCGTGGGATATCCACGGCGTGCGTCGGACTCCTCGAGAGCTTCCTGATCCACCTCGACCACTCGGTACCCCTCTCCCAGCGCGAGCACCGCCTCAGCCACACGCTCCTGCATCACGGGCGTGTTCGGGCAACCATCAAACCCCAATACCTCAACCTCAATCATCGCCGCACTCCGCTGCGCCCCACGATCATCAGCACACGCGCAAAGCGCAACGCCCAACAGACCGATCAGCAGGCAATTGCGTGCCATCGCCCTCACCTCCGCAGCCGATCCCACAGCGACTCTCGCGCCGAACCGCAACACTGCTCTCTCAATACCCCACCGCCTGCCCATCACACCGCAGATCCGACCCCGCCACATACCCATCCTCCAGCCGATAGATCACCTGTCCCCTGCCCTGGCGGGCGTTCCGCCGGCTCGGCACCGTCACATCGTGACCCATGTCGCGCAGCGTCTCGTACACGCCCGCATCAAAGCCCGGCTCCACCGTTACCTTCACGCCCGTGCTCACCTGCCACCGCGGCGCATCGAGGGCACTCTGCGGGTTCTGGTTGTGGTCCGCCATCCGCATCAGCACCTGCGCGTGCCCCTGCGGCTGCATGAACCCGCCCATCACACCGAACGCCATCACCGGCTCGTCGTTCCCGTTCGCACCCGTCTTGGTCACAAACCCCGGAATGATCGTGTGGTACGGCAGCTTCCCCGCCGCGACCTCGTTCGGATGCCCCTTCTCCAGCGAGAAACAGCACCCCCGGTTCTGCAGCGCAATCCCCGTCCCCGGCACCACGATCCCCGACCCAAAGCCCGTGTAGTTGCTCTGGATCATGCTCACCATGTTCCCCGCCGCGTCGGCCGCGGTCAGCAGCACCGTCCCACCCTCCTTGGGCGTCCCGTGGTCGAAGTCCTGCGCGCGCGCCCGATCGATCATCGCCCCGCGCTCCGCCAGATACGATTCGTCCAGCAGTTGCTCGACCGTCATATCCATGAACGCCGGGTCCGCGATGTACCGGTGCGCATCGGCAAACGCCAGCTTCATCGCCTCGATGCCGATGTGCAGGCTCTCGGCATTGTCCGGGTCCATCTCCTCCAGCCCGAACCGCCGCAGGATCCCCAGCGCAATCAACGCCGTCAGCCCCTGCCCGTTCGGCGGGATCTCGTGGAGCCGCCACCCGTGATACTCCGTCGAGATCGGCCGCACCCACCGCGCCTCGTGCGCAGCCAGATCGGCCGCGCGCAGATCACCACCCCCCGCAACAGCCGCGGCCTCCAGCCGCTCGGCCAGCGCACCCTCATAGAACGCCTCCCCGTTCGTCGCCCCGATCGCCTCCAGCGTGTCTCCGTGGTCCGGCAGCTTCACAAGCTCACCAATCCGCGGCCCGCGCCCCCGGCCGCGAACGTCGCGTGCCACGCCTCGAACGCCTCCCCCGATACCCCCGCGCGCGACCCGCCCCCATCCGCCACCAACCTCCGGCGGCACGATCGCCCCCTCCCGCGCATACCGCACCGCGGGCTCGGCCAACACCGACATCGGCAACGACCCGAATTCCGAACTCAACGCCACCCAGCCCGACACCGCACCCGGCGTCGTCACCCCGTCCCAGCCGTAGTAGGGGATCGACTCCATCCCGTCATACCGCTCCCGCCGCAGCCCCATCGGCGCACGCCCCGACGCGTTCAGCCCGTGCAACCCCCCGCCGGTCCACACCAGCGCAAAGTTGTCCGAACCGATGCCGTTGCTCGTCGGCTCGAGCACCGTCAGCGCCATCGCCGTCGCCACCGCCGCGTCGACCGCGTTGCCCCCCTTCCGCAGCATCTCCAGCCCCGCCTGGGCCGCCAGCGGATGGCTCGTCGAGACCACATTGCGGGCAAAGACCGGGGCGCGCTGCGACGAGTACGGATACGAGTAGTCAAGTGTCATGCCGCCGAGTCTACCAGCAGCACGCCCGGCCCAAAGCCCGAATCAGCGGTTTGCCATCACCCCGCCCCCCCGGTAGCCTCGCCCCGTGCTCCCCCGTGCGATTCCATTGCTCGCGGCCTGCGCGGTCGCCCTGTCGCTGATCGCCGGCCCCGGGTGCATAAACACCCGCCGCGGCGACACGCTGTACCGCGTCAAAGCCGCCACCCCGTCCGAAGAGAAGCAGATCCGGCGCCAGCTCTGGCGGATCGGCCGCGCGATGGAAGACGTGCGCGTCCGCTACGCACTCGACGATGTCACGGTCCACGTGGTCGTCACCGATCTCCAGGGCCTCGGCGAGACCACGCCCGCCTTCTCCGGCTCCGCAGAGGTCTCCGGGTCCAGGGTCCTGATCAACAAGCGACTCCTGCTCGATGAGTACGAAAACCTCGACGAGATCCTCCACGGCCTCGCCGCCCACGAGCTCATGCACGCGCTGCACTACGCCCGCATGCCGCGGACCGAGCTGATCGTGCTCGGCCAGCGCTACGCCGAGGCCACGCGCTTACCCCCACGGCCGGCAGCGCCCGTGGGTCCGCGCCTACGAACGCCTCACGGACATGATGACCATCCGCATGGGCTACGGCGAAGAACTCATCCACCAGAAGCGCGCCTCCGAGGCGCTCCTGACAGCACCCGGGCCGCCGCAAGTGTGGGACTTCTACCTCACCGAGCCCGAGATCCGCGCGATGATGGCCGACCCCGACCTGCTCCTGCAGGAAGCCCGCGCGGCGCTCGTCCTGCTCGAACTGCCCAGCGCAACCCGCCTCTTCGAGAAGCCCATCGAGCTCGACGAAGACGGCGACCTCGTCCGCCTGCGGACCCGCTGACGCCCCACCGAGCCCCTCGCCCAAACGAGGGGATCCCCTCACTCTCCAGCCCCCCGTCGGCCCACAGAACTAACATCCGTCCCCACCGCGTGTGCCCGAAAGCCACCCAAAAACGAAGGTCTGGACTCAGGTTGATGAGTTTGGTACGCTTGGCCCCACGCACCCGGGGGGACCGCGGCTCGGGGGGCGAATCAAACCGCCGCGGGGACACCGAACCGGAGCACATCATGGGATCTCGCGTCATAGGTAGCCTCATCGCCGTCGGCCTGCTCTGCGCAGGCCTCATCTACGCCAACATGAACCGCGACGAGGACGCCGTCGACATGCACGGCGAGGTGCTGCTCGCACTCGAGGCACTCCCCGACTACAACACCCACGGCTCGCTCTACACCACATGGCTCGACGAGCACCACGAGTGGGTGTTCAAAGAGCACTACATCATCGAGCGCCAGGGCGGCCGCCGCGGCCGCACCGTCACCTACTTCGACGCCGACAGCTACCTCGACCAGCTCTTCCAGGAAATGGCCCAGTCCGCCGCCCGCGCCGGCTACGATGAGCAGGCAGACAACCTCAAAGCCCTCCGCGACGAGCTCTACTTCGAAGAAGACCAATGACCGCGGCCCGGGCCGCGGGCCCACCCAATGAAAAAGATCATCACCGGCATCGTGATCGTGGCAGCCTTCCTGATCGGCATGGCCATCTTCCTCACCCAGCGTGAGAGCGCCTTCTCCGCACACTGGCACGACCAGGTCTCTCAACGCATCCAGAGGCTCGACGACTACAGCCTCCACGCCGCGCACTACGACCGCTGGTTCGACGCCCGGCACGACGACCTCTTCTCCGCGAACTACTCCACCTTCTCCGGCTTCGACGGCGAGGCCTACCTCGCCAAGATCTTCAACACCACCGCCGACCTCGCCGCCGCCGAAGGCTTCACCGAGCAGGCCGACAGCCTCCGAAACCTCCACGGCACCATGCTCTACCAGCCCGAATAGCCCCACCCGCTCCCCACCAGCTCCGCGCCCGCACCCCTACGCTGGCCCCTATGCACCCCTCCAATCCTCCCCCCCAGTCCCCCCGCCCACTCCGAACGCCTCCACGCCCTCGACGCCCTCCGCGCCATCGCCATGCTCCTCGGCATCGCGCTCCACGCCACCCTCGCCTACTGGCCCGACGTCTTCCCCCTCTGGGCCGCCGACGACCCCGCCTCCAGCCCACTCTTCATCGTCGCCTTCTCCGTCATCCACCTCTTCCGTATGGAAGCCTTCTTCCTCATGGCCGGCTTCTTCGGCTGCATGCTCCTCGCCCGCGACGGCGCCCGCACCTTCGCCAGCCACCGCGCCAAACGCATCGCCCTCCCCCTCCTCCTCGGCATGTGCACCGTCATCCCCATCGCCGGTTTCGTCTGGGCATGGGGCCTCAACCTCCGACTGCCCGAGCCCGACCGCGCCGCCCCGCTCCAGGCCTACACCAACTACCTCTCCCTCCGCGGCACCGCCGGCTGGCTCCAACCCATGCACCTCTGGTTCCTCCAGCACCTCCTCGTCCTCTACGCCGCCGCCATCCTCGGCCACGCCCTCTGCACCCGCATCCCCCCGCTTGCCGCACTCGCGAGTGCCTGCACCTCCGCCTGGGCGTGGACAGTCCGCAAGGGCCTCGCCGCGATCCCCCTCACCCTCCTGGCCGTCCCCGCGCTCCTGCTCCAGGAAGGCCCCGGCGCCGACACCCAGATGGGCGCCCTCCCCCCGCCCCGCATCGTCGCCTATTACGCCGTCTACTTCACCGCCGGGTGGCTGCTCTACCGCCGCCGCCACGACCTCCCCGGCCTCGCACGCTTCTGGATCCCCCAACTCATCCTCGGCATCCTGCTCGCGATCGTCTCGATGGGCGCATCCGGCCGCTACTGGGAGCTGGTCCTGCGCCCGGGCGCCGCACCGTCACCCGTGTCCACCGCCGAGCTCTCCCGCATCCTCACCACCGCCCAGGTCCTCGCAGCACCCGCCACCGCGTTCCTCGTCGTCGGCGTCACCGGCCTCTTCCTGCGCCTCTGCCAGAAGCCCAGCCCCACGATGCGCTACATCTCCGACTCGGCCTACTGGATGTACATCGTCCACCTGCCGCTCGTCGTCGCGCTCAACTGGTGCCTCTACCCGCTCCCCGCCCCGGCACTCGTCAAGTTCACACTCGTCTGCCTCGCCGCCTTCGCGATCATGCTCGGCACCTACCACCTCTTCGTCCGCTACACCCTGATCGGCGTCCTGCTCAATGGCCCCAAGCTCCGCAACCAACGCGCCCAGCGCCGCGCCCAACACACCGAGCACCGCGCCGCACACCACCCATAGAGCCCCTCGCGCAAGCAAGGGGACATCTCCGTTGTAGAGCCCCTCGCGCAAGCGAGGGGACTTTCCAATCCATAGAGCCCCTCGCGCAAGCGAGGGGACCCCCCTCCGTAGAGCCCCTCGCGCGAGCGAGGGGACATCTCTCTTGGAGAACCCCTCGCGCACGCGAGGGAACGTCCCCAATCCGACGCCCCCGACCCCTACGCCAACTCCCGCAACCGCAAGTTCCGGAAATCAATCGGCGACCCCTCCGACTCAAGCGCCAGATACCCCGAGCGAGGCTCACACCCGTTCCCCCCCGAAACCTCTTCACCGTTCACCCACAACCGCACCTCACCGTTGATCGCGCGGATGTAATAGTGATTCCACTGCCCCGCCCCCAGCGTCAGGTTCTTCGAAGGGAAACTCCGCACCCCGTTCGGCGACAGCGGAGGGAACGGCGTCATCTCCACCCCCACCGGGAACACATCCCCGTGGCTCGTGTACCAGCCCTCCGGGTTCTCTCCGCCGTACGCCAGATCCAGCACCTGCACCTCGATCCCCCGCGGCAGCCCCGGCTTGCCCGCCGCCGCGAGCTCCGCCACAGAATCCTCCGTCGTCCACAAAAACACACCCGAGTTCCCCGCCGCCCGGTTGTGCCGCCACTCGCACACAAGCTCAAAGTTCGTGTACGTCTCCACCGACCGCAGCACCCCGACCGGCTGCCCCGAACACCGCAGCATCCCCTCCGCCCACACCCACGTGTCCTCGTGGCAATTCACGTTCACAAAGTCGCTCTCGCCGAGCTCCCGCCAGCCGTGACCCGTGCCGTCGATGAACGCCCGACGCAGGCCGCCGTGCGCGCCGTCACCCCGCCCGTTGTTCGTCTCAACACGCTCCGGCTGCGCCGAAGCCGCCGGCACCAGCTGCCCGCCGATCACCGCCGCTCCCGCAGCCATAAACAGCCGCCGGTCCGAACGAACACCCTCAAGCCGAGCCTGGTCTGTCATCACCGATCCTCCTTGCGCACATGCCACAAAGCAGGAGTGTACAGACAATCAATCCGCCGGCGCATAGAACCCGTTGCCCGTGTACTTCAGCTTCCCCGCCGCGACCAGCGCCTTCCACACCGGCTCGGCAAACTCATCCGGCGGCAGGATCGCATCGATCTTCGACTCCCGCCCGCCCGACGTGTACCGCCCGCCCAGCCGCGACTCGTCCGCCAGCCGCCCCAGCTTCAGCCGCTTGTTGAACGCCCGCAGCGCCGACTTCATCTCCTCTTCTGTCACCGCCGCCACCGCCGGATCAACCCCCGGCTCCGCCGCCGCCCCCGGGTTCTCCAGCCGCGTCACCAGCACGTCCAGCCCGACCGCGTCCCGAGCCTCGCACACCCGCGACACTTCCGCAGCGTCCAGCGGCATGCGGCTCAGCAACCGCGTCACCACCGGCCACGCCTGCATCGCGCTGGCAGGGCCCTTGTTCACCTCACCGACGAGCTGCCTGAGCTTCTGAATCGCGTTCATAGTCCCGCAGTGTACCCCCAGCCGCCGCGCCCGCCCCGGCCTGCGAATGATCCAACATGACAACCACCCGATCAATCGTGCAGCTCGCCTGCAGCCTCGGCCTCGGAACACTCGTGCTGGCCGGGTGCAGCCGGCAGGAAGACCCCGCCGCCGTGGTCGCCCCCGTCGCGCAGACCCGCACCGTCGAGGCCGCCTGCGGCGAGTGCCAGTTCGACATGGAAGGCGACAGCTGCGACCTCGCCGTCCGCATCGACGGCGTCGGCTACTTCGTTGACGGCACCGGCCTCGACGACCACGGCGACGCCCACGCCGCCGACGGCTTCTGCAACGCGATACGCCAGGCAAAAGTCGTCGGAGAGGTGATCGACGGCCGGTTCGTCGTCGAGTCGTTCGAGCTCGTCCAAAACTAGCTCACGACGCAGGACCGTCCCAGCCCTCGGCCCGCCGCCGCCACACGATCATCTCCGTGTGGTGGCGACAGTGCCACGCATAGCTCGGCAACGCATCGGCAAGCCTCACCAGCTTGTCAGTCTCCGGGTGCTCAAACGCCCGCGCAAAGTCGTCCAGCGACATCGTCCGCAGCAGCGCGACCCACTTGGCGTGCACGGCGTCAAACAGCGCAAGCGGGAGTTCGATATCGCCCGTGCGCGAGATCGACAGCGCCGACCATGCCGACTCGTCGTACGCCTTGATCCGCGGCCTCTCCTCCGTCAGCGCCCACATGAACCGCACGTAGCAGTTCAGATGCGAATCCGGCAGATGGTGCACGATCTGCCGCAGCGTCCAGTTGCGGTAGGGCGTGTCGAGCTGCGTAGCAGTCAGGCCCGCCACCGCCGCACGCAGCCTCGCGGGCGCAAGCTCCAGCTCCCCAATGTGCGGCTCAAGGTCCGCAGCCGTGAACGATCCGGGGAGCGGACCCGGCTGCGGGCCGGCGGGCTGGGCGGGTGGCGACGGTGTGGGTGTGGTCTCCATGTGGTACTGTCTACTCCCCGGAGTGCATCGGCGTTCGTCGGTGACGCGAATGGAGCCCAGTGACCCAGCCCAACCACCAAGCCGCCTTCCTCACCGGCGCAACCGGCTACATCGGCGGCCGCCTCGCCCCGCGCCTGCTCGAGGCCGGCTGGCACATCCGCTGCCTCGCCCGCCAGCCCCGAAAGCTCGAACAACGCCCCTGGCGCGACGACCCAGGCGTCGAGGTCGTCGCCGGCGATATGACCGACGAATCGGTCCTGACCGACCAGCTCCGCGGCTGCCGCGTCGCCTACTACCTCGTCCACTCCATGGTCGTCAGCGGTGACACCTACTCGGCCAAAGACCGCCAGCTCGCCGAGACCTTCGCCCGCGCCGCCAGCGCCGCCGGAGTCGAGCGCATCATCTACCTCGGCGGCCTCGGAGAACTCGGCGACGACCTCAGCACCCACCTCGAGTCACGCCGCGAAGTCGAACAGCTGCTCGGCTCCACCGGCGTCCCCGTCACCGTCCTCCGCGCCGCGATGATCATCGGCTCCGGCTCGGCCTCCTTCGAGATCCTCCGCTACCTTGTCGAACGCCTGCCCGTCATGGTCACGCCCCGCTGGGTCAAGACCGAGAGCCAGCCGGTCGCCGTCCACGACGTCCTCCACTGGCTCGTCCGGTGCCTCGAGACCCCGGACTCCACCGGCCGCGTCCTCGAGATCGGCGGCCCCGACATCCTCGAATACCTCGAACTCATGCGGCTCATGCAGGAAGAACTCGGCCTGCCCAAGCGCTGGATCGTCCCCGTGCCCGTCCTCACCCCGCGCCTCAGCAGCCTCTGGATCGGCCTGGTCACCCCCGTCTCGGCCAGCATCGCCAGGCCCCTCGCCGAAGGCCTCCGCAACCGCGTCGTCGTCACCCAGAACGACGTGCAGGAGGTCATGCCCCACGACGCCCTCGGCTGCCGCGAGGCCATCCGCCTCGCCATCGGCGAGACACAATCCTCCGACATCGAGACCCGCTGGTCCGCCGCCGGCGCGATCGAGGGCGACCCCGACTGGGCCGGAGGCACCGAGTTCATCGACGCCCGGGAGATCAAGATCGACGCCCCGCCCGCCGCCGTCTTCGCCGCCGTCTGCCGCGTCGGCGGCGGCAACGGCTGGTACGCCGCCGACATCCTCTGGCGCATCCGCGGCTGGATGGACCAGCTCTCCGGAGGCCCCGGCCTCCGCCGCGGCCGCCGACACCCCGACCAGATCGAGTTCGGCGAAGCCCTCGACTTCTGGCGCGTCATCGGCGTCGAACGCGACCGCTCCCTCCTCCTCCGCGCCGAGATGAAACTCCCCGGCGTCGCCGTCCTCGGCTTCGAGATCGAACCCGAAACCGACACCCGCACCCACCTCAAAATGACCGCCCGCTTCCGACCCAAAGGCCTGCTCGGCCTGCTCTACTGGTACTCCGTCCTCCCCGCCCACAACATCGTCTTCTCCGGCATGCTCCGCGGCATCCGGAGGGAGGCCGAGCGCATGGACGCCGCAGCGACCGAAGTCACCACGACACAGTGAGCGACGCCGAGGGCGCCATCCGGCGGTCGAAACGAGCGGCCAGCGCGTCACGGATCGCCTGCTCGGTGCGCCGCACCGTGCCGCTGAAGACCTGCGTGCCGTTGGCGATGACGCTGATTGGCTGGTCGAGGTCGAGCAAATCGTCGTGCAGCAGCAGCGTGCACGACTGCACATCGGCCGACTCGATCGTGATGGTCTGGCCGCTGACCTCGGCGGTGATCATCGCGCGTGCCTTCGCCGTGCCCTCCGGCACGGCCAGCCAATAGAACCGGTCGTGCGTGACATCGTCCTGCTTCCACACTACCCGCCGCGGCCAGGCTTGCCGCGCAAACGACGCCATCCACGGCAGGATCTCCGCGTCCTTGCGATCCATCCAGTGACCGAGGCCGGGGTAGATGATCGTCCGGTGCTCGTACCCTTCGGCGTCAGACTCCCGCAGCGCCGCGAGCTTCTCGCCAAACTCCGCAGCCACCCTCGCCCGGTTGTACGCGTTGTCCTCACCACCCATCAACACCGCAAACGGCAGGTTGCGGAGGCCCTCGGGCGTGGTCTCGTTCGGATGCCCGGCCATCATCGCCGCCGCCGCGAACCGGTCGGCCATCCGCGGCCCAAGCTGATACACCCCGTCGCCACCCGCCGAATACCCGAGCAGATACACCCGGTCCGGGTTGACCCCCCGCGCGACCACATACGACTCGATCAACGCCGCGAACAACGGGTCGATGTGGCCCTGATGCCACAGGTTCCAGGTATCACTCGGCGCCCGCGGCGCAACATAGATCCCCTCCTCAAGCTCATACAACCGGATCTGGTTCCGCCACTGCTGGTCGTTCACCTCCGCCGGAGCCCCGCCGCCGCCGTGCATGGAGATCCACAGGCTGTGCCCCCCCTCCGGCTCGTCCCCGAAGGTGCGCTCGAGTATGCGCATCGTCGTGCCGCCAGCGGTGATCGCCTCGCCCTCGATCGCCGCCATCGCCTGCTCGTGCCGCGCGTCCGCCAGCCTTGCATACTCCCGCCGGATCACCTCCGCCGCCTCGTCCTCGCCTATCCACAGCTCGTCCCAGTACAGATCCACCGTGTGCCGCCCCAGGCCCACGCCGGGCAACGCGAATGCGCGCGCGCCGTCGAACGCCACACGCCCCTCGATCGGCTCGCCCACAGCCGCGGGCAGCTCGGGCATGTCGTTGAGGTCGGCCGTGCCGGCGCGGGACTCGGCGGTGGTGCCGCCGATGTCGATGGTGGCCACAAGCCGCTCGCCGCCGCGGGTGTCCCAGACGCGGAGGAGCAGGAGCCGCGTCGGCGGGGGCTTCGTCGCTCGCGGCGGCGTACCGCGTGGTGGCGTCCACGGCGTAAACCGTGGTGTCGTCGGGGGCCCAGACCATGGGGAAGGGGTTGTCGGTGCGCTGCCACGAGGTGGCCCACACCGCGTGTTCGCGGCTGCCGGCGGTGGCGCGGGAGGCGTCGCCGACGAACCAGCCGCGGTTGAGGCCCTTGGCGTTGTACTCGTCGGCGCCTGTGAAGTGCCACGCGCCGTCCCAGATCTCGACCCAGGTGTGGTTGCCGCGGTTGTCGGACCAGTTGGCGACGCCGGCGACGCGGGCGGGGATGCCGACGGGCGCGGCAGGCGTCAACGAGGATGATGGAGAGGCCGGTGCAGGTGGCGCGGCCCTGGGCGACCGACTCGCTGGGGCTCTGGTTGGGCTGCTTGCGGCCGGTGTTGTAGTGGACGTTGATCTGGTTGAAGAGTTCGCGGTTGAGGCGTTGGGCGGCTTCGGATGCGGTGGTGGCGCCGGCGACGATGGCGCTGCAGCGCTCGTAGAAGTCTTCGCGCCAGGGTTCGCGGGTTTCGTCAAGGACGGCGTAGGGGAGGACGTCGTTGTGGAAGATGTCGGTGGGGGTGGCGGCGGCCCAGGGGAACTGGTCGCGGGCCTGCATGGCGAGGCGGAGGTTGGTGAGGAGGAAGTCGGTGGAGAGGTCGGCGTCGCGCGGGGGGCGGTGGGCTGTGAGGAACTCGGCTGCGGCGCGGCCGTCGGTGCCGAACTCGGCCTCGGCGGCGGCGATGAAGTTGTCCCACGTGGTTGCGGTCGCTTGGGTTTCGGTGGTTGTCGGCGCGGTGGACTGGGCGTGGACGGTGGGGCCGAGGAGGGTGAGGGAGCAGAGGGCGATGGTGAGCGGTGGTCTGTGCATGGGCCCATGATAGAGGAACGGGGGTGGATGCTGTCGCGGCGGATCGGCTGGGGGTGTCAGCGGGTGGGCGGTCGCCACTCGGGTTGTTCGTCGCGGGCGGGGTTGTCGTCGATGCGGACGCGGGTGGAGCCGTCGGCGTTCATGACGTAGATGTCGAGCGGGTTGCCGGGGCCGCGGCAGAAGATGATGCGCTGTCCGTCGGCGGAGTAGTCGGGTTGCCAGTCGGGTTCGGCGTCGCTGGTGAGGTTGGTGAGGTTGGTGCCGTCGGGGGCGATGGTGTAGATGTCTGTGCCACGGAAGTTGTCGCCGACGGTGCCGTAGAAGGCGATGGCTGCGCCGTCGGGTGAGAAGCGTGGGGCGGAGTTGTGTCCGGGGAGCGCTGTGAGTTGGCGTTCGGCGCGGGACTCGAGGTCGATGGAGACGATCTGGAGGGTCTGGCCTTCTTCGTGTTCGGTTTGGGCGAGGGCTCCGAAGGCGAGGTGGCGTTGGTCGGGCGACCAGGCGGGGACTTCTTCGTAGCGGTCGTTGCTCGTGAGTCGGGTGGGGTTGGAGCCGTCGGCGTTCATGAGGTAGAGCTCGCCGCGGGCGGAGTCGCGTTCGGAGATGAAGGCGATCTGTGTGCCGTCGGGAGACCACGCGGGGGACTTGTCGTCGGTCTCGGTGTGGGTCAGTTGGGTTGTTGTGTTGGAGGCGAGGTCGAGGACGTAGAGGTTTTGGTTTCCGTCGCGCTCGCTGCCGAAGGCGAGGCGGGTGCCGTCGGGCGACCAGGAGAGGCCCCACTCGGTGACGTCGTTGTGTGTGAGCTGGGTGGTTGTGCCGGTGGTGAGGTTGTGGAGGTAGATCTCGTGGTCGCCGTCGCGGTCGGAGATGAAGGCGAATTCGCTTGAGCCGGCGTGGTGGTCGGCCGGCGGGCGGTTGGTGGCGCAGCCGAGGAGGGCGGCGCAGGCGGTGGTGGCGACGGCGGTGGTGAGGGTGTTCATGTGCGGCCTCCCGCGGCGGGGGGTGGCCGCCGGTGGGCGTGAGGGTACAGGGGTTGTGGGGTTGGGGGTTGGGGTGGATTTGTGCGCGGGGGGTGTAGAGGAAAGCCCACGCTTGCGCGTTGGGCCATTTTGGGGGTGTGTTGTGGGGTGGTTGTGTGCGTTTCGGGGGGTGTGGAGGGGAGCCCACGCTGGCGCGTTGGGCCTCTTTTGGGTGTGTGTTGTGGGGTGGTTGTGTGCGTTTCGGGGGGTGTAGAGGAAAGCCCACGCTTGCGCGTTGGGCCTCTCTTGGGGGTGTGTTGTGGGGGGGTTGTGGGCGTTTCGGGGGGTGTGGAGGAAAGCCCACGCTGGCGCGTTGGGCCTCTTTTGGGGTTGGAGAGTCGGGCGAAGTGGGTGGCGGCTTTGCGGGCGGTTTCGTTGGTGCGGGCGCGGACGGCGGGGGGGAGTGTGCGGTTGGGCGGGAGGTGGTGTTCGGGGTCTTCGGTGATGAGCTGGGCGAGGCGGGCGAGGGCCTGGGGGGCGGGCGATGGCGGCGAGGTCTTCGGCTTGTTGCTCGGCGGCGCGGCGGCAGCGGGTGAGGAGGGCGCGGGTGTCGGGGGATTCGAGGATGTCGAGCAGCTGGGCGAGGGTGAGGTCGTGGCGGCTCGGCGAGGTCGGGGGAGGGGGAGGTCGGCGAGGAGGTAGTCGGAGAGGAGGGAGGGGGTGATGGGGGGGTGTGATGGGGGGACAGGGTGTGCTCGGGGAGGAAGCCGTCGCGAGAGAGGACGAAGGGGACGGAGCCCCCTCCCCGGCCCTCCCCGCGGGGCGCGGGGGGGAGGGTCGAGCGGGGCCCCCTCGCTTGCGCGAGGGGCTCTGTTCGGGGGCGGGGGTTTGGTTGCGCCCGGGTGAGTTTGGGCGGGCTCCTCGCTTGCGCTTCGGGCTCTGTTTTGGGTGAGCAGGGTGGTGATGCGGTTGGTCAGGTGCATGGGGTGTCCCTCCGCTTCCATTTTGCGGAGAGGGCGGGGTGGGGGCAAGGGGGAATGGGGGGAGGTGCACGAGTTAGCGCGCAATGGTGGATGTTGGGGGAGATTGTGGGGGTGGGGGCCACCCGCCCGGTGCCGCCCGCTTGATCATTCATCCCATGGCAGCGGCGACAGGTCTGCCTCGTGCCGACGGAGTTGGGCGACGACCTCATCGATACCGAGTGACTCGACGACGGATCGCTTGACGAAAACCGTCATGCGGAGGGTGCCCAGCGTTGCGTCGCGGTTGGTGCAGAGCACGGTGATCTCGTCGTAGTTGGCGGCGTCGTATGCGAAGGGTTTGATCAGGTAGCCGCGGTCGAGGAGATGGAAGGAGATCTCGCTGTGGTGGCGGACGTTTGGATCGGGGTCGGCGCTGGTCATTGTGAGGAGTTCGGGGAGGAGTTCTCGGAGTCCACACTTCGCGGCGACGTATGCCGCGTCGCCTCGGACGCGCTTGGACCGGTCGTGCAGGCCGAGTTTGCGGAACTGGACGGCCTGGGCGCGCGTCATGGCGGCACAGATGCTGTCGGCTTCCCAGGCCATGCGGGAGCGGCCGAGGGCGCGGGTGCGGCGCCAGATGTCGGCGGCGAGGTTGAAGGCGTCGCTGCGGGGGGCGTGATGGGGGAGGATGGCACCTAGTTGGTGCGCGGCGTTGTGGCTGACGGGTGAGGATCCGGAGTCGATGGCGGCTGAGAGGAGGTCGAGGCTCGGTGTTGGGCCGCCGGTTTGTTGCCAGGCGATCATCGCGTCGCAGAATGCAAGGCCTATCTCGCGGGCCTTGGGGGAGCGGATTCGTCGCTGGAAGTCGGCGCGGGTGCGGTGCCAGCTGCCGGGGTGGATGGGTGGTCGGGGCATGAGGTGGGGTGGATGTTAAGGGGGAGATTGTGGGGTGGGGTGTGCGGCAGGGGTGGGTGGGCCGCGCGTGGGACGGTGTGGGCTGCGGGGGGCACCAAGGAGTGGCTCAGAGCAGCCACACCTTGGTGGCACGGGGGCTGGGTGGTACGGGGGTGGGGCGGCGCTGCTCGTGGGGTTACGTCTGGTCGGTGTGTCCGTTGCAGCGGATGCACACGCAGATCGACTTGGCTGCGACCGCGAGGGGGATGAGGAACATGGCGATGGAGAGGGCGATGCTGGCGAAGGCGGTGAGCCCGATCGAGAGTGTCGAGCCGAGGGGGATCTCGTCATTGGCGGATTGGAGGACGGCGAGGATCGCCAGAATGACACCGGCGAACGCCGCCATGAGCCCGACGAGCAGCATGGTGTCGAGGGCTTTGAAGGCGCGGAGTTCGGCATGACTGGTGCGTTCGGGCAGGACCGGGGAGATGCCGCCTTCGACACAAGGGGCGGAGTCGACGATCTGCACCAGATCCAGCCCCGCCTTGAGGAGTTGTTTGTGCAGGTCGTCTTGGTCGGCGGCGAGGAACGTCTGTTCGGACCGCTCGTTGGTTTGCGTGTCTGCGACCTCTACCCGCCAGCGTTGTTGCATGGTGTGTCTCCCGGAGTACGGTGTTCCTGTCCTGATGCGGCAGTATTGCAGGATCTTGGGGTGGGTGCTGCGGGGGTGTTGGTTTGTGGTGGGGTGTGGGGTGCGCGGGAGGGCACCAAGGAGTGGCTCAGAGCAGCCACACCTTGGTGGCACGGGGTTGGGGTGGGCGCGGGGGCACCAAGGAGTGGCTCAGAGCAGCCACACCTTGGTGGCACGGGTGGTGGTGTCAGTTGGTTCTGTGGAACTGGAGGCCGGTGGCTTTGACGAGTTTGGTGATGAGGTGGGGGGTGGTGCAGAGGACGACGAGGTTCTGGTCGCCGGAGTTGTCGAGGATGAAGTAGCGGCGGGTGCTGTCGCGGGAGGTGAGGAGTGTGTCGAGCCAGGAGATGACCTGGCAGTCGAACCAGTCGTCGTAGATGGTGGGCTCGAACTTGTGGGGGCGGTCGTCGAGGGTGAACTCGATGCGGGCGGTGCCGGCGTCGACGTCGATGGCGTCGCGGATGACTTCGATGGGGAGGTCGCCGCCGGCGATCCTGGTGAGCGGGCGGAGCTGGGCTCGGTAGTCGCCGTGGTCCTCGATGCACTCGGCGTCGAAGGTGTAGATGAAGTCGGTGAAGTGGCGGCCGCAGGGCCGGGACTCGACCTCGGATCCGAGCATGATGACGAGGAGCTCGTAGGGCACCGACTCGAATCTCTCCCGTGGGAAGGAGATGAGGAGGTCGTCGACTGTGCGGCCGGGGTTGAGGTTGATGCCGTTGGCGGCGAGGGTGCGGAGTTGGGCTTCGAGGGTGAGGCGCTTGGGTGGTTTCTTGCGGAAGAGTGGCATGTGGGGAGCCCCGTGGGCGGTCGTGGGTGGCGCAGCGCGGACCGCCGCCGAGTCGCGGATCGGTGCTAGCCGGGTTGCGGGGCTCGGCGCTTCCAGTCGAGGGCGACACCGATGCGTTTCTCGACCGTGCCGTCCCAGTCGACCTGGAGGCCGTGGTGTTCGAGGGTGCCGCGGATCTCTTCGCCGATCTCGACCGCGGCTTCGGGGCCGGCTTCGTGGTCTGCTGCGCCGTAGTTGAGGTAGAGGCCGTGGCCCTCGACGGCGGACTCGGTGTCCTGCTCGTGATAGAAGGTGTAGCCGCGGGCCTGGGGGCCGGCTTCGCTCATCTCCTCGTCGATGGCGGCGCACCCGCAGGTGCCGCAGCACCAGTAGTTTTGGCGGGCGAGGATGCCGCGGGACTCGAGCTCGGCGAATGCGGCGTCGAGCCGGTCGCAGTCGGTGGTCTCGGGCCAGGAGGCCTGGGCGGCGCGGTGGGCGGCGAGGGCGTCGTGGAGGTGGGTCTCGAGGTGGGGGCGGAGGGCGGCCGGGTCGGCCTCGTGCTCGTAGCACTCGAGGATTGAGGTGATGATCTCCTCGGGGGGATCGAAGCCGGCTGCGACCTCGGAGTCGAGCATGTCGCGGGCGTCGGCGATGGTCTCGGCGGTGGGGGACTTGCGTTTGCCCCGGCGGCGGAAGAACATGAGAAGCTCCTTTCTGGAGACAGTCTAATGGAAGGTCTGGTAGTTGCAAGGGTGGTGGTGGAGGGAGCGTGGAGGGTGGGTGGCGTGCGACACGGGTGGGCGAGCCACCCGTGGCACGGTGTGGGCGGCGCGGGGGCACCAAGGAGTGGCTCAGAGCAGCCACACCTTGGTGGCACGGGGGCGCGGGGGCGCGGTGTTTTTGCGGGCTTTAGGTGTCTTTGGCGGCTTCGGCGCACCAGCGGTCGAAGTCGCGGGTTTCTTCGTCGAGTTCGTGTTGCAGCCGGGCGATGGCGGCGTGGAGGCCGATGCGGTCGGCGTCGGATCGGGGTATGGCGGTGATGACTCGTGCTCTCCAGCCGTGGCCGCGGGTGAGCAGGGTGAGGGTGATGCAGTCGGTGTTGTTGCTTTGGTCGTGGAGGTGGTAGCCGTGCTCGATGAGGTCGGCCGCGACGCGGGCTTCGTGGCGGACGGGCTCGTCGGGGTCGTGTGATGCGACGTGGTTGAGGAGGGGGAGTATCGGGGTGAAGAGGTGGTCGCCCGCGGCACCGGCGGCGTGGCGGCGGACCAGTTTGGAGCGGTCGCGGAGGCCGCGGGAGCGGAAGTCGAGTTCTTCGGGTTCGGAGAGGGTGCTGCGGCACAGGCCTGCGCGCGAGGCCATCTGGGCGCGGCCCGGGGCGCGGACGGAGGTCCAGAGGTCGATGAGGGTGTCGAAGGGGCGGGGTTGTGCGGCGAGGACTGTGTGCAGTGCGTCTGCGGCGGTGGTGCGGACCTCGGCGGCGGGGGCGTTGAGTGCGGCTCGCACGGTGTGGAGCGGGGCGGGTGGGCCGCCGTCGCGGTGGGCGATCATGGCGTGGGTGAGGTCGATGGCCGCGGCGAGGGCTTTGGGGTTTTGACGCGGGTGGGCCAGTAGTCGAGGGCGTCTTCCCAGGTGGTCCCGGTGCCGAAGGGGTTGTTGGGTTTGTCGAGGGGGTTGGGGGGTGGGGGGGCGGACATGGGACGAGGATAACTGAGTGTGGGGTGATGTTGGTTTTGGGGTGAGGGGTTCCCCTCGTTTGCTGGGTGGGAGTCGGTGCGATGAGGAGGGCTCGGCGAGGGGCACTACTGCGCCGCGGAGATTGGAGGAGGAGGGAGAGGGAGGGGAGTGGCGGCGAGTAGTGGCACCCGTGCGGAGGGATTCGGGCCAGCCGCCGCGGGGGCACCAAGGAGTGGCTCAGAGCAGCCACACCTTGGTGGCACGGGTGGTGGGGCTGTTGGTCTGTGGTGGGGTGTGGGTGTGCGGCACGGGTGGGTGAGGCACGCGTGGGGCGGTGTGGGGTGCGGGGACACCAAGGAGTGGCTCAGAGCAGCCACACCTTGGTGGCACGGGGGTTGGGGCTTTTGGTCTGTCGTGGAGTGTGGGTGTGCGGCACGGGTGGGCGAGCCACCCGTGGCACGGGGTGGTGGCACGGGTGGGGTGGTTGGTGGTGGGCTGTTGGTGTCAGTTGGTTCTGTGGAACTGGAGGCCGGTGGCTTTGACGAGTTTGGTGATGAGGTGGGGGGTGGTGCAGAGGACGACGATGTTCTGATCGCCGGAGTCGTAGAGGAAGAAGCGGCGGGTGCTGCCGCGGGAGGTGAGGAGCTGTTCGAGCCAATCGATGACTTCGGGGTCGAACCAGTCGTCGTCGAATCTGGGCTCGAACTCGTGGGTGCGGCCGTCGAGTGTGCACTCGATCCGGGCGGTGCCGGCGTCGACGTCGATGGCGTCGCGGATGTCCTCGATGGGGAGGTCGCCGCCGGCGATCTCGGCGAGACGCTGGATCTTGCGGGCGTAGTCGCCGGTGTCCTCGATGCACTCGGCGTCAAAGCTGCAGACATTGTCGGTAAAGTTGCGGCCGGACTCGTCCTCGACCTCGGTGCCGAGCATGATGAGGAGGAGGTTGTAGGGCAACGTCTCGTATTCCTCTCGCGGGAAGGAGACAAGGAGGTCGTCGATGGTGCGGCCGGGGAGGAGGTTGATGCCGTTGGCGGCGAGGATCTGGAGCTGGGTTTCGAGGGGGAGGTGCTTGGGTGGTTTCTTGCGGAAGAGTGGCATGTGGGTCCCCTTGTGCGTTTGGGGACAGGATATGAGATTTGGTGGGGGGAGTGTGCGTGAGTGCTCGGGGTGGCGATGCTGTGCTGCGGAGATTGGAGGGGTTGCGGCACGTGTGCCGGGGGACTTCGGGCCACCCGTTGCGTGATCGAGGGGATTCGGGCCACGGGCCAGGGGGCTGTGCCACAGGGCACCGACCTCGCAGAACCGAGGTCGGTGGCACGGGTCGGCGCCACCCGCCGGGGTTACGTTGGTGGGGGGAGTGAGGGGTTTCCCTCGGTGGGGGGCGGGGGGCAGGAGAGCGGTTGGTCGTGCCGCCTTTCTGACAAGGTTGTGTTAGTCTCGACTCGGTTGTAGTCTGGGCCCTCACGCTCGTAGGGAGACTACTCATGAAAATGGCACTCGTTCTCGGATTCGTCTTGTGCGCCACTGGCTGCGCCACAAAGAACCACGGTCGATTGATACCGCTGTCTCATATCGAGAAGGAAGAACTGACCTGCCGCGAGATCGATATCGAACTCGCCAAGGTGGATGCGTTCCTTGAGCAGGTATCGGAGAACTCGAATATCGATGGTCGCTCTGTTCTGGGGTTCCTCGGAGACTTCGGGATCGGGAACGCGATGGAGCGAGACGCTGCGGAGAAGAGTGCTCGCGAGCGTCGCGATGAGTTGCTGACGCTGAAGACCGCCAAGGGCTGTGACTAGGCACCGACCTCGCAGAGCCGGGGTCGGTGGCACGGGTCGGTGCCACCTGCCTCGGCGAGAGGCACTACTGCGCCGCGGAGATTGGAGGAGGAGGGGGAGGGAGGGGAGTGGCGGCGAGTAGTGGCACCCGTGCGGGGGGATTCGGGCCACCCGCCTCACCTGCCGCATCCGGGCCACCCGCCCGGGGTGGGGGAATTGGACTACCTGCCAGGGGATGTTGGAGGGGAGGTCGTGCTGCGCTGCCACCCTACCTCTGGATTACTCCGATTGCCGGGCAGCAAGCACTTGGCGGTATCCTTCGATCGCCGGATCATCTGGGTTTATCATGGTAAGCAGTGCCAAGTGTCCGGACAACGCTGAATCGCTAGGGGCATCCGGGTGGCCAATCTTCGCGCGATAAAACATGGCGCGAATTAGCTTGCGCTTGTTCCGCGGCAGCGCAACTGCAGCATTAACGATCAGACCTGTGACCTGCTGTGAAGCGCCTCGCCTTGAGACTCTGGTCTTTCGGGGATTAATCGCAAACCCCTCTGCCGAAATTATCTTTGTCATGATTCTGAGGGCCTGACCCAGCGGTCCGTCACCAGACACAGTGATATCATCACTGTAGCGGCTGTAGCTCCAGTCGTACAGATCGCAATAGGCAGACAATCTCGCGTCCAATCGGCGGCAAATCACATTCGTGATGCCAGGACTTGATGGCGCGCCTTGCGGCAGACGCCCGCGATAGGTGCAAAGCCGAGACAGAATCCATGCGACATCGTCACAGTAACCGAGTGATCGAAACATGCCAAACACTCGCGGAGTGCTAATTGATGGGAAGAAATCGCGGATGTCGACATTGGCGACAAATTCGCGATCGACATGACACTTGGCATTGTCGACGATCGAAAGACGTCGGCGATACCCGGTCGCGGCATCATGTAGTTGGATGGGATTCAGCACATAGCGGACTATCCATCGCTGCAGTCCCTTCAGTTCTCGACTCGGTGCGCAAATCCACCGGCGACTCCGCCCGGAGGACTTGGGGATTGAAAACACTTTGTAATAGAGATCGCAGTTATGGGCGTACCTCGTGATCACATAGCGAGGCATACCTAGTAGGCCGCAAAGTGCGTCAGAACTTGGAATATTGATCGGAGGCATTGGAAAAGAGAGGGGTGGGCCGAACAGCAGCTCCCCGATACGGGGGAGGAGTCGGGGAAGGCCGAAGAGTACCTTCGGCCTTCCCCGGCGAGTAACCCGCCAGTGTGGGCAGATATGCGAGGTCGGCGAAACACCGACCGCTCCTGCTTACGCAGTCCTGAAGCGTCCCACCCCCCTTAATTTGTTTTGAATCCGAGAGTATCTCTCTCGAAATTGCTCATCCTGAAGTAATGAACTCATGGCGCGAGCACGCGCTCTCGCTATTGTTGTTCTGAAGCTCATGCCAATCGGTTGTTCCGAAAGTGGCATTGCGGGGACATATGTGTTATTTACCTTTGCCAACAGGCCGTTCGCGACGAGCTTCTTGAGAGCTGAAAGCAAGCGACGCTCCGGCCAAGGCAAGTGCTCGCGAAGTTCGCCATAGCGCACTGGGTATAGTGCGCAGACATTGGCGAGCGTCATTGCATCATAGTAATTGGCTTCTCGGATGGTAGTCAAGGACTCGGGCTTCTTCCTGTACCATGCTTGTGACAATGCGATGTCAACAGCTCGGAGTACTTCGACATCGAGAATTGAGTCCGCATTGGCGTAGTAGTGCTTCTGAGTGGGCTGAAGCAGCCTGAGAGGTCCCTGCGTCAAGAAGCTGCTGGCCGAGCGGTATCGCTCGTCGTTGAACACCAGTAGTTTGGGATTGATGGATTGAGTCATCGCAAAGGCTGTAATCTCGGAGATCGTTCCAGCAGAGCCAAGGAACATCACAATCAAATCTGAGCGTTCGGCCCATTCAACTTCGATGGAGAGATGGTCTTTGCTCACCCGAGGCTTGGCGGCTGAGAACTCGGGAATATCCTCTCCCAAGAACGCGTTGCAGCCGAATCGTTCGCTCATGATTCGTTTCAGCAGAATGCGATCGTCGCTGTGGCGATTGTTCGGTTGTTGTCCGCAAAGAAAAACACGGAGGGGAGTGGAGCGAAACCGGTGCTGAAAGAAATCCGTCAGAAAGACGGGAGTGGCTCTAGCTAGATGGAGTATTTGCTCCGAAGCCATGCTCTATATTAGCCTCACCCCACCGCCCCACACACCTTCTTCGCCGCATCCCCCAGGTCTTCCGCGGCCTGGAGGGTGGGGAGGCTGTTGGCGGCTTCTTTGAGGATCTTGCGGCCGGCTTCGACGTTGGAGCCTTCGAGGCGGACGACGAGGGGGACGGTGAAGCCGATTTGTTTGGCGGCGTTGACGATGCCGGCGGCGATGACGGCGCAGTCCATGATGCCGCCGAAGATGTTGACGAGGATGCCTTTGACGCGGTCGTCGGAGAGGATGATGCGGAATGCCTCGGTGACGGCTTCTTCGCTGGCGCTGCCGCCGACGTCGAGGAAGTTGGCGGGGTCGCCGCCCTCGAGCTTGATGGTGTCCATGGTGGCCATGGCGAGTCCGGCGCCGTTGACGAGGCAGCCGATGTTGCCGTCGAGGGCGATGTAGGAGAGGCCGAACTTGTGGGCGGTGAGCTCGGCGGGGTTTTCTTCGGCGGGGTCGAAGAGGGCCTGGATGTCCTTGTGTCGGAAGGTGGCGTTGTCGTCGAAGTTGAACTTGGCGTCGATGGCGAGGACTTGACCTTCTTGGGGGCCGTCGGGGTGGTCAGGGTTGGCGGCGGTGAGGACGAGGGGGTTGATCTCGGCGATGGAGCAGTCTTTGGCGAGGAAGGCCTGGGCGAGTCCGGTCATGACCTTGATGGCCTGGCCGACCTGCTTGCCCTTGAAGCCGAGCTTGAAGGCGACGGTGCGGGCCTGGTGGGGCTGGAGGCCGAGGAGGGGGTGGAGAGGGGTCTTGATGATGGCCGCGGGGTTGGTCTTGGCGACCTCTTCGATCTCGACGCCGCCCTCTGCGGAGGCGATGAGGACGTTGCGGCGGGTCTTGCGGTCGGTGGTGATGGCGAGGTAGTACTCGTGCTCGATGTCGACGCCGGCGGCGACGATGAGCTTCTTGACATCGAGGCCTTCGGGGCCGGTCTGGTTGGAGACCATTTTGTTGGTGAGCATGAAGCGGGCGGCGTCTTCGGCTTCTTTGGCCGAGCGGACGAGCTTGACGAAGCCGGCTTTGCCGCGGCCGCCGGCGTGGACCTGGGCCTTGATGACGGCGAGCCCGCCCTCGCCGAGGCCCGCTTCGGCGACGGCGGCTTTGTAGGCGGGAGCGGCCTGCTCGATGGAGGTGATGACCTCTCCGGGGGGGACGGGGACGCCGTAGGAGCGGAGGAGGTCGCGGGCCTGGTATTCGTGGATCTTCATTGGGGAACTCCGGTGGCGTGCTGGAGGGATGGTGGGGTTGGTGTGGGGTATCGAGTGGCATGGTACCCCGGGAGGGGGCGAGGGAGGGGATTTGGGGGTGGTGCTGTAACGTGGGGCGGTGCGGCGGCGTCCTTTGGGTGTGGGCGCGGCCGGTGTGGCGGTGCCGGAGATTGGGTGGGGGCGGTAAGGAGCTTGTGATGAAGACCCGGATGATGGCGGTGGTGTGTGTGGTGGGGCTGGCGGGGGCGGTTGCCCCGGGCGTGGCTGCGGGAGTGGGGGCCGGGGAGTCGGTGGCGGTGGAGACGGTGGTGTTCGGGCCGCCGGCGATCTGTCTGGTGATCGAGTCTGAGGAGCCGGGGGGTGAAGTTTGGGGACGGGGTGCTGTCGAAGACGCGGGGGTATTCGGCGGACAGGGCGGTGGGGGACGGGCTGAAGACGCTGGCGACGAGCGGGGATGTGTTGAGCCATCTGGAGACGATCCGGCGGATGGCGGTGTATCTGGATCGGGACGAGGGCGCGGGCGAACCGGGTGCTGGCGCAGTTGCTGGCGCGGGCGGCGGCCGCGGAGGCGGACGGGGCGGAGGCGTCGGTGCGTGCCCTGGCGTGGCTGGACGCGGGGTTTTCGCGGGGGCGTTGTCGCACATCGGGACGGGTGTGGGCTGGAAGCCGGGGTATGCGCAGGGTGTGCAGGGGCTGACGTGGCTGGAGCGGGCGGCGGAGGCTGCGGGGGAGAGTGAGGGGGGTCTGGACGTGGGGGCGGTCTACTTCGCGGCGGCGTTGGTCTCGCACCCGGCGATGCGGGAGAGCAAGCGGGATCTGTACGAGCGGTTTATGCGGGAGGCGCTGGGGCGGGCGGAGCGCGGGTCGCTGCTGGCCAAGAACATCGAGGCGCATCTGGAGCACTTTGACGAGTCGGCGGCGTCGTTTCGTTCGGCCGGGTGACCTGCGGGGTGAGTTGCGGGCGGAGGTGTGTGCGGCTTGATGCGGGACGGCGCGACATCGCGAGGCGGGGCGGGCGCAGCGGCGATGGACGGTGCGCCCGCTCGCTGCGCGGACGGGGTGGGTGAGGCGTCGGATCGGGAGTTGGTGGTGCGCGCGGGGGGTGGGGATCGGGAGGCGTTCGCGGCGTTGTATCGGCGGCACGTGTCGATGGTGCACGGGGTGGTGCTGGCCAGGCTGGGCCGGGCGGGGCGGAGTGAGGCCGAGGACGTGACGCAGGAGGTGTTTGTGGTGGCGTGGCGTCGGCTGGGTGAGGTGCGGGACGGGGAAGCGGTGGGGGCGTGGCTGGTGTCGATTGCGCGGAGGCGGGCTGCGGATTGGGCGCGGGCGAGTGGGCGGCGGCGCGCGCGAGTTGGTGCGGGGTGGTGCGAAGGTCGCGGAAGCGTCGTGTGCTGATCCGCGGACGGAGGAGGTGTTGGCGATGGTGTGGGCGTTGCCGGAGAAGTCTCGAGAGGTGTTGGTGCTGCGGTTTGTGGTGGGGATGACTGGGGGGCAGATCGGGATGTGCCTGCGGATGTCGCCCGGGCGCGGTGCGGGTGAGTCTGCACCGGGGGATGGGGCGGCTGCGGGCGGCGATGGCGGAGGTGAGCGATGCGTAATGGAGCCGCGGGAGCAACGCGGCGGGCGGCCCGAGGGTGCGGACTGGCTGGTGGATGGTGTCGGTGCGTCGGATGGGGCGGAGCGGGATGTGGAGTCGGCGCTGCGCGGGGCGCGGTGGGACGGGGATGTGGACGGGTTGATGGCGCGGCTGGATGGGGACGCGATCGTGGAGGGTGCGCGCGGGTGGTGGTGCGGCGGTCGGTGCTGGCGCTCGCGGCGGCGGTGACGCTGGCGGCGGGGGGTGTGGGTGTTTGGGCCTTGGGGTGGGGGCGGGGTGGATCTGGATTCGTGGCGTCGGGTGGCTGGCGGCGGGGCCGGTGCGGTGTGGTCAGCGGGGGCGTGGATCGAGACCGGGTCGGGTGAGGCGGTCGAGGTGGCGTCGGACGCGGTGGGGCGGGTGACGGTGGGGCCGGATTCGCGGGTGCGGCTGGTGCGTGCGGGGGGAGGGTGAGCACCGGTTGGAGCTGGCGGAGGGGTCGATCGAGGCGTTTATCTATCGCGCCGCCGCGGCTGTTCTTTGTAGACACGCCGGGGGCGACGGCGGTGGACATGGGGTGTGTGTATGAGATGGATGTGGCCGCGGACGGGAGCGGGCTGCTGCGGGTGACGGGGGGCTGGGTGGAGCTGCGGCGTGAGGGTGCGGGCGGGTTTGCGGGTGTGAGTCGGGTGCCGGCGGGGGCGGTGTGCCGGCTGGGGGTTGGTGGCGAGCCGGGGTTGCCGTGGTTTGAGGATGCGGGTGAGGGGTTTGGCGGGCTGGTGGAGGGGGCGGCGTCGGGCGAGGCGGGGGGCGTTGGATGGGGTGCTGGAGGCGGCGCGGGCGCGGGACGGGTTGACGCTGTGGCACCTGGTGGCGCGGTCGGCGGGTGAGGAGCGGGCGCAGGTGGTAGCGCGGTTGTTGGAGCTGGTGCCGCCGAAGGAAGCCGGGGTCGGTGCGGCGGTGGTGTCTGCGGACGCGGCGGGTGCGGATGCGGCGATGGAGGCGTGGTGGTACGACGTGCGGCGGGCGTGGTGAGCCGGGGTTGCTGGGATGCCGAATAGACAACGGGCCCGCCGGTGGAGGCGGGCCCGTCGTTGAGACCGGACTGGTTGTCGGTGGTCGCGACTAGCGGCGACGACGGACGGCGGCGATGCCGCCGAGGCCGAGGAGGGCGAGGCCCGAGGGTGCCGGGACGGCGAGCCAGTCGATGGCGTTCTGTGTGAAGAGGCGGTTGTCGGCCGCGCCGAGGTTGGCGGTGTCCCAGATGTTGGAATCGAGGACGGTGAGGACGTTGTCGGTGTCGCCCCAGAGGGTGGCGAAGTTCTGGGTGAAGAGTTCGATGCCACCGTCGGCGGTCGAGCCGGAGCTGATGTCCACGGTCGAGATGCCGTTGGTGATGTCGTTGTTGATGACGGGGCTGGCGATGCTGTCAGCGTTGCCGTCCACGAAACTGCCGAACGCGCCGAGGACGGAGGCGTTCCAGGAGGGCCAGTTGAAGTTTTCACCGATGATGACAACGCGGCGGCCGGTGGCTGCGAACGCCAGGAGGTTGCTGACCTCGTCGTTGCTCAGCGGGGCGTCGAAGCGCTGATCGAGCCAGAGGCGGTCGTAGGTGAGCAGGGCGTTGAGATCGCTGATGTCGCCGCCGAGGGTGACGGAGCTGAAGGTGGTGTCGATGTAGGACGTGGTGTCGGACCATCGGGTGGTGCCGTAGCGGGCGTCGTAGTTGGTGTTGGGCTGGCTGACGAACAGCGACTGGCCGAGCGCGCTGGCGGCGACTCCGGCGGTGACGATCGTGATGGCAATGGCTTTCATGGACTCTCTCCCTTTCCGAAGCTGAACTTTGGCGTGCCGTGACGGGTGTGGCATGCCTTGACATATTCTAGGGGATTCACCCCATCAAACGCTAGGCAGTTCTGCACATTCCCGAGACGCTCCGAGGCTGAAGCTGGGGAAAACACTTGCTGTCGCGGCATGGGGATGCGCGGTGTTTCGGGCGTCTGGGGTTCTGGCGGGGTCGTGCGTTGATTCGGGCTGGTGTTGGCCGCAGCGAAGGCAGCGAGCTATTGTTGTGACCCGCTCGGCGGGGGCGGGGCGAGGGCTCCGGTTCGTCCCCCGTGGGGGTGCGGCAGCGTTGATTTTGCGACGGTTTTCGACGAAACGAAAGGCGCGTTCATGGCTTCGACAGGCACGATTACACAGGTCATCGGTTCGACCTTTGACGCGAGGTTCCCCGAGGACCAGCTCCCCGAGATCTACAACGCGGTGAAGGTCGAGGCGGAGACGCAGACCGGCACGTTGCGGCTGACCGGCGAGGTGCAGTCGCACCTGGGCGGCGGCCGGGTGCGGGCCGTGGCGCTGGGTTCGACCGACGGTCTGACGCGCGGCATGACGTGCGAGGACACGGGCAGCCCGGTGAAGGTTCCCGTGGGCGAGAACGTGCTGGGTCGGGTGTTCAACCTGCTCGGTGAGCCGATCGACAAGCGTGGCCCGGCGAAGGCGTCCAAGATGATGCCGATCCACCGTGAGCCGCCGGAGTTCAGCCAGCTGAACCCCAACACGGAAATCCTGCCGACGGGCATCAAGGTGATCGACATGCTGTGCCCGTTCGTGCGAGGCGGCAAGATCGGTCTGTTCGGTGGTGCGGGCGTGGGCAAGACGGTCATCATCCAGGAGATGATCGCCCGAGTGGCCCGTGAGTTCGGCGGTTATTCCGTGTTCTGCGGCGTGGGCGAGCGTACCCGTGAGGGCAACGACCTCTGGCGTGAAATGCAGGAGGCGGAGTACACCGACGAGAACGGGCAGACGGCGCACGTGCTCGACAAGGTGGCGATGGTGTTCGGTCAGATGAACGAGCCTCCGGGTGCGCGTCTCCGCGTGGCGCTCTCGGGCCTGACGATGGCCGAGGAGTTCCGCGACGAGTCGGGTAAAGAGACGATGATGTTCGTCGATAACATCTTCCGCTTTACGCAGGCGGGTTCCGAGGTGTCGGCGCTGCTCGGGCGTATGCCCTCGGCGGTGGGCTATCAGCCGACGCTCTCGACGGAGATGGGTGAGCTGCAGGAGCGGATCACCTCGACGAGCAAGGGCGCGATTACGTCGGTGCAGGCCATCTATGTGCCGGCCGATGACCTGACCGACCCGGCCCCCGCGACGGCGTTTGCGCACCTTGATGCGTTCGTCGTGCTGGCGCGTGGTATCGCGGAGAAGGGCATCTTCCCCGCGGTCGATCCGCTCGCGTCGACCTCGCGGATCCTCGATCCGGGGATCATCGGCCAGCGTCACTACGAGGTGTCGCGTCGCGTGCAGGTGATTCTGCAGCGGTACAAGGACCTGCAGGACATCATCGCGATTCTCGGCGTGGACGAGTTGAGCGAAGAGGACAAGCTGATCGTGGGCCGCGCCCGCAAGATGGAGCGGTTCCTCAGCCAGCCGTTCTACGTCGCGGAGGTGTTCACCGGGTTCCCGGGTATCTACACGAGCCTGGAGGACACGATCGACAGCTTCGAGCGCATGTGCAACGGCGAGGGCGACGACCTGCCCGAGTCGGCGTTCATGTACGTCGGCACGCTGGACGATGCGCGGCGGAAGGCGGAGAAGATGGCGGCGGAGGCGTAAGCCGAGCTGCTTGTCTGAACCTGAGTTACTGCAAGAGCCCCGGCCGGTTGGTCGGGGCTCTTGTTGTTTTCGGGAGCGACTGCGGGACTTTGATACACTCGGGCGAACAGGAGGAACGCACCATGGAGACTGATCGGACGCAGATCCCCGAGGAGCGGTTGCGGGTGTTGCCCGTTCTGGTGGCGGCGTTAACGATTGGTGTGGTGCTGTTCGCGGGGGTGTCAGTGATCCTGCGCCTGACGGGTTCCGGCGGAACCGGCGGGGCAGGGGCACCCGGCGCGGGCGGCGAGGAGACGGGGGTCCCGAATGTGTTGTGGATGGCTCTCGCCGGGGTTACGATTGCCGGGATCGTTGGGTATTTCGTGGTCGGCGCGGCCGCGAGGGGGCGGGCGCGTCGGGTGTGGGAGACCCGGGAGGACGATGAGCGCGGGCACGCGGCGTTGGTGCAATTGCTGACGGTGACGACGATTGTTCGGGGGGCGATCGCGGAGGGGTTCGGGTTGTTCGCCGGGGTGTTGATTCTGATGCACGGCGAGCTGTGGCCGCTGGCAGTGACAGGGGTGTCGGTGTTGTTGATGGCGGCATTGTTGCCGGTGCGGCCGCGGTTCCGTGCGATGCAGGAAGCGGCGACGGGGGAGCGGACTCTCGTATGAGAGTCGACCCGCCGGCCGCTGATGATGCGGTGGCGGTCTGTCTCGGGGACCGCGCGGGGTGCTGGTAGAGTCTTGCTGTGCAGTCGGTACATAGTCCACGGAGTGGGAAGAAACAGGGTGCGACATGGACATGCAGAAGCTGATCGGGTGGCTCGGGGCTCTGGTGGCGATCTCGGTGATACTCGGGTGCGACGCCGGCCGCACGGGGCCCGGGAAGAACGGCACGGAGCCGGTGAGTTCGGCGGCGTCTTTCTCATTCCGGGATGCGGTGAGCTGGGAAGGCTTCCCAGACAGGCTGACAACCTCGATTTCGATCCGGAACAAAACTGAGCAGAAGATCACGCAGGCCTACATCTCGGCGAGTGGCGCCGCGAGCTTTGGTGGGGTGCAGGTGCTCTCGGAGTCGAGACCGATCAAGGTCGGCGAGACGTACACATCCCGCTTCAGCAGCACGGCCAACACCGCCGAGGGCAAGAGCGTCAGCATCACGCTCGTGGCGGTGGTGCTGGAGGACGGCACGATGTATGGCGATGGTGACGTCGTGCATCCGTTCGGGTACATTCCAAGCCCGACGCTCGATGACATCAACTCCCTGTCCGTCGGGATCCTCCGGGAGGTTGTCACCCCCGAGTTGCTCGATGCGATGACTCCAGAGGTTAGAGCCCGGTACGACGAACGCATGGCGGAGGAACCGGTGGAGAATGTCGTATTACCGTCGCCTCAGGCGGCTCGCTCTACGGAGCCGGGCGGCGCCGCGGAGCCGCCTTCATCACGCCGACCCGCGGCGTTGGTCTCCTCGATTTCGGTATGCGAGGAGGACCTCTGGGGCCCCGATGATCTTCAGGTGTTGCATGCGGAGTATGGCGCGGGTGATGCCACGGTTGACGTCACCGAGCGGGTGCGGGACCTCGTGGCCGAAGGGTTGCATGGGATCTCAGTGCGTTCAGACACGCTCGGTGTGCCCGACCCCGCGGTGGGCGAATTGAAGACGCTGACGATCACGCTCTCAATCGATGGTCGAGAGGACACCTGGGAGGGCGAGGAGAAGTCCGCGATCGTGCTCGGCAGGCCGGGCCAAGTCGAACGGCTGATTGGCACGGTGTTTCCGGCCATTGAGGTTGGGGATACTCGGATCGTCGCCGCGTGGTACGGGGCGGAGGACGGTTGGGCCGACGTGATGTACGAATTGCACGAGATGGCCGATCGGGGCAGCGGGAGCGGTTTCACGTTCCGTTGCGGGGCGCCGTTCGGTGATCCCAAGCCCAACGTGGTGAAGGTGCTGCGCCTCTACATTGAGCGGGACGGCGAGCGCCTGGTCGCGGAGTTTCCCGAGCGGCACGAGGTGCGTTTGCCGTTGGAGTGATTGGGTATGGCGCGGATCCTGAAGCGGCGAGATAAGTTGGTCGGCACGGGCCCGGGATGCAGGAAATGTGAGCGTGGGTGAGGCGCGGTACGAAGCACCGGGGTTTGATGATTCCGCCGCGCACGCGGCGGCGGCGCGGTTCTGTTCGCTGGCGTTTGGCGGCACTCTGGAGGGCGCGGTCGAGTGGTTGCGCGATCAGGCGCGGCACGAGAACCTGCGCGTGCTGCGGGAGGCGGACGGGTCGGTGGCGGCGTCGTTGATTGTGATCCCGATGGGGCAGTACTACGGCGGCAAGAGCGTGGAGATGGAGGGGATCGCGGGGGTGGCGGTGCCTCCGGAGGGGCGGGGGAAGGGTGCGGGGCTGCGGTTGATGCGCGCAGGTGCTGGACGCGGCCGGGCGTGGGGTGCCGGTGTCGTGTCTGTTTGCTTCGACGCAGGCGTTGTACCGGCAGGTGGGGTATGAGCAGTGCGGGGTGTTGTTTGAGACGACGCTGCCGCTGCGGACGATCGGCGTGCGCGAGCGGGGGATGGTGGTGCGCGAGCTGACGGAGGCGGATCAGCCGGCGGTCGCGTCGTGCTATGCGCGGTTTGCGGCGCGGTATGACGGGATGCTGGACCGGGGGGCGTATGTGTGGGGGCGGACGCGGTCGAACCGGGGGGAGGTGCGGCGGGGGTTCGGGATCTTTGGGGAGGGTGTTGGTGGTGCGCCGGGAGGGCTCGAGGCGTATCTGTACTTTGCGCAGCGGCGGAAGGCGAGCACCGGTCGGCACGATGTGGCGGTGACGGATCTGGTGTTTTCGACGCCGCGGGGCGGGCGGAGGTTGCTGGGCTTTTTGAGCGATCTGGCGACGATCGGGGACGACGCGGTCTTTGACGGGGCGCCGGTGCACCCGTTGATGGCGTTGATGCCGCAGCAGTACTTTTCGGCCAAGTCGGTGGATGTGGCGATGCTGCGGGTGAACTTGGTGAAGGAGGCGCTCGAGGCGCGGGGGTATGCGCCGAGTGTGCGGGCGGAGGTGGTGGTGGAGGTGGAGGACGATTTGGTGGAGGCGAACGCGGGGGCGTGGCGGGTGCGGGTGGCGGATGGGCGCGCGAGGAGGTGGAGCGCGCGGGCGGGGATGCGCGGCGTGGCGGTGATGCGGTGTGATGTGCGGGGGTTGGCGGCGGTGTATGCGGGGTATTGCTCGGCGACGTCGGCTGCGGGGTTGGGTTGGGTGGAGGGGGAGGCGCTGGCGGTGATTGATGGGGTGTTTGCGGGGGATGGTGGGTGGATGGTGGATCGGTTTTGAGATGGGGTTGGTGATGTGGAGGGGCCCGGCGCTGATGCTTGGGGTTTGTGGAGGGGCTCGGCGCTGACGCTTAGGGCTCTTGGCTGGGGCCCGGCGCTGACGCTTAGGGCTCTTTGGATGGCCCGGCGCTGACGCTTGGGGCTCTTTGGATGGCCCGGCGCTGACGCTTAGGGGTCTTGGCTGGGGCCCGGCGCTGACGCTTAGGGCTCTTTGGATGGCCCGGCGCTGACGCTTGGGGCTCTTTGGATGGCCCGGCGCTGAGGCTTGGGGCTCCTAGGATCGGGACATGAGCAGCGACAACGGCGTGATTGTGTTGTGTCCCGGTCAGGGGGCGCAGGCGGTGGGGATGGCGAAGGCCTGGCACGAGGCTTCGGCGGAGGCGCGGGCGGTGTTTGCCGAGGCCGACGGGTTGATGGCGGAGCTGTGGGCGGGTGATGAGGCGACCAGCGGGCTGCCGGCGCTCTCGGAGGTCTGCTTCGGCGGTCCGGAGGATGTGCTGAACCGGACGGACGTGTCGCAGCCGGCGATCTATGTGTCGTCGGTGGCGTGTCTGGCGGGGGTGCGGGGGCGGCTGGGTGAGGTGCCTCTCGCGGCGACGGCGGGGTTGTCGCTGGGTGAGTACACGGCGTTGCACGTGGCGGGGGCGATCGGCTTTGCCGATGGGCTGCGGCTGGTGGCGTTGCGTGGCCGGGCGATGCAGGACGCGGCGGTGGCGTCTCCGAGCGGGATGGTGGCGTTGATCGGGGCGGACGAGGCGCAGGCGGAGGCGGTGTGCGTCAAAGCTCTGGAGAACGCGGCGGGTGCTGCGGACAAGGCGGGCACGGAGGTGCTGGTCGCGGCGAATTTCAATGCGCCGGGGCAGGTGGTGGTGAGCGGGAGTCGGGCGGCGTGTGAGCTGGCGGTGGCGGTGGCTGGGGAGATGGGGCTGCGGGCGACGGCGCTGCCGGTGGCGGGGGCGTTTCATTCGCCGCTGATGGCTCCTGCGGCGGAGCGTCTGGGGGAGGCACTGGCGGCGACGGCGATCGGTGAGCCCGGGTGTGTGGTGATGTCGAACGTGACGGGGGAGCCGCACGGGGCTGGCGGGGCTGGTAGCATGGCCGACTCTGTCCGCCAGCGGCTGGTGGAGCAGTTGACGAGCCCTGTGCGTTGGTCGGCGTGTTGTGCGTGGCTGATCGGGAATGCGCAAGTCGGGGGCGGGTCGGAGTTTGTGGAGCTTTCGCCGGGCAAGACGCTGGGCGGGCTGATGCGTCGGATAGACCGCGGGACAAAGGTGAAGAGTTATGACGATCCAGCTTCGGTGGAATAGGCAGCGCGGCGCTCGGGCGATGGCTCGGGTGGTGTGCGCGATGACGGCGGTCTCGGTGTTGGGGCTTGCCTCGTGCAAGAAGGAGGAGCCCGCGCCTCCGCCGCCTCCTCCGCCGAAGCCGCGGGTTGAGGCGCCCACACCGCTGGACGCCGGGAGCGTGCTGCAGTCGATGGGTGTGGATGCTCGGGTGGAGTTTGCCGAGGATGCTGCGCCTGTGGACCGTGGGCTCGCGGAGGCGGCGATCCGGCTGGCCGATGCGATCGCGCGGGGCGATGACGAGGCGTTGCGGGGGCTGCTCGACAAGAGCGACCACGGGGCGTTGGACAAGCTGATCGGCGACGGGCAGTGGTATGAGGCGACGGGGAAGATCGAGGCGGTGCGGATCGTGTCGATCGACGGCGGGGCGCGGTTGAACAGGGCGCCGGAGCGGGCCGAGGTGGGCCTTGCGGTGCAGGACCCGGACGGGGCGTACATCATGCTCTGGGCGGGGCGGAAGGTGCTCGACGACTGGATGTTTACGGCGCGGCCGGCGACGGATCAGGTGCGCGGGCGGGCGTCGGCGTGGGACGGGGTGTCGGGTGCGATGCTGGCGGACTCGGGGTCTTCGTTCGGGTTTGGCGGCGGCGGCGATGCCGGCGGGCTTTCGCCGGAGATCCTGGCGCAGCTGCAGCAGTTGGGGATCGATCCGAACAACCCGGATCCGGCGCAGCTCTCGGCGCTGCTTGATCAGCTTGAGGGCGTGCTGCCGCCGGATCAGTTGCAGCAGCTTCGTGACCTGATCGAGTCTCTGGGCGGGGCGCCGGCGGATGCCGCGGACTCCGGGGCGGATGACGGGGGTGATGCGGGTGGTCGTCAGCCGGGCGGGCGTCGGCCGGGTGGCGGTTGAGTTGAAGTGTCTCGGGGGTGTCCCGGGCGTTGCGCTCGGGGCTGGTTGGTGCGCGGGCGTGGGGCCCGTGGGCTCTGGTTTGCGGAAAGGGGTTTGGCGTGGGAGATCAGACGCGGGTCGCGGTGGTGACGGGGGCGAGCCGGGGGATCGGCAAGGCGGTTGCGATGCGGCTGGCGGCGGACGGGCGGCACGTGGTGCTGGTCTCGCGGTCGGCCGGGCCGCTGGAGGCAGTGAAGGCGGAGATCGAGGGGGCGGGCGGCGAGGCGAGTGCGGTGGCGGCGGATGTCGGCGACCGGGCGGCGTGGGCTGCGGCGCTCGAGGGGATCGTCAAGGAGCGGGGGCGGCTGGACATCCTGGTCAACAACGCGGGGATCACGCGGGACAACCTGCTGCTGCGGATGAGTGACGAGGAGTGGGACGAGGTTGTGTCGGTGAACCTGACTAGCGCGTTTGTGGGGATCCGGGCGTGCGCGCGCGCGATGATGAAGCAGCGGTTCGGGCGGATTGTGAACATTGCCTCGACGAGCGGGCTGGTGGGGAACTCGGGGCAGGCGAACTATGCTGCGGCCAAGAGCGGGCTGGTGGGCCTGAGCAAGACGGTGGCGCGTGAGCTTGGCGGCAAGGGGATCACGTGCAACGTGGTGGCGCCGGGGTTCATCCAGACGGACATGACGGCGAACCTGCCGGAGGACGTGACCAACAAGGTCAAGGACATGATGGCGATCAAGCGTCTGGGCGAGGGCGGGGACATCGCGGCGGCGGTGGCGTATGTCACGGCGGACGACGCGGGGTTCCTGACCGGTCAGGTGATCGCGGTGGACGGCGGGATGACGATGTACTGAGTCGATCAGTTGCTGCGGTCGCGGCGGAGTGATCTGATCCATCGGAGGCGGGCGCGGGTGACGGCCAGTGCCCCCTGCAGGGCGGCGGCGGTCCATTCGTCGGTGTTGGCTTCAAGGAGTTCGACGGCTTGTTGCTGGGCGGCGGCGCCGAGCTCGCGTTCGGCGTGTTCGAGGAAGGTGGCGCGCTGGCGTGGGGTGAGAATGCCGATCGTGAGCATGCGCGTCCGGAGGGGATCGAACATGACGGTGGTGAGCCAGGCGGGATCGTGGGGCTGCATCCATGCTTTGAGGGCGGATCGACCCTTGGGGGTGATGGTGTAGGCGGCACCGCCCTTGGCGCCCGCGGCGTCGGGGCTTTTGGCGATGAGCGAGGTGTCGTGGAGGCGGCGGATGAGGGGGTAGATCGCGCCGGCGCTGCCGCTGAAGTGGCTGGTGGGAGAGTCGTGGAAGATCTGGCGGACGGCGTGGGCGGTCATGGGGCCGGCGCGCCAGAGCAGCCCGAGGACGGCCCCCTCGAGCTCGCTGAGCCGGCCGGTGGCGGATCGGGTGGTGGTGCGTTCGGGCATTTTTCTTCCGGGGGTTGACAGGTCTGGCGGTGTGTGGCATCCTCTTTAGTACGAATCGTACTAATCAGGAGACCGCCATGCAAGCCCCGACACGTCCCGTGCTCAACATCTTTCTGGCCCTGCTGGCGCTCCCCGCGGCCGGGGCGTCGGCTCAGTCGGAGCGCGAGCAGATGGAGGCGTTGATGACGGCGCCGCCGCGGGAGACCCGGGTGCCCGACGGGGTGGTCGCCACGCCGATGGAGTTGTCGTTCGGCAAGCCCGCGATCGAGGTGATGATCAACGGGCGCGGGCCGTTCAAGCTGTTGGTGGACACGGGGGCGTCGCCGACGCTGATTCTCAACAGCGACTTGGCCGCGGAGTTGGGACTGGAGAGCGTGGGGACTTCGGCGGTGGGGGACCCGACCGATCCGGAGGCGATCGAGGTGCAGGTCATGCACGTGGACTCTGTGGGCCTGGGGGCGGCGTGGTTTGGGGAGATGGACGCGATCGCGTGGGACCGGAGCACGCTGTACTCGGGGAAGGATGCGCCGCGCGGCATCGTGGGGTTTCCGATGTTCCGTGATGTACTCGTGACGTTTGACTATCCGGCGGGGGAGATGCGTGTGGAGCGCGGCGTGCTGCAGCCCGGTGCAGACGTGGTGGAGTACACGGCACCGAACGGAATCCCGAACATCCCGTTCTCGATTGGTGGCGAGTCTCACGTGGCGATGCTGGACTCGGGCTCGATGGGGGCGTTGATGCTGCCGCGGGAGTTGGGCGAGCGGCTGGAGTTGACTTCACCGATGACGGAGATCGGCCGAGCGAGGACGGTCAACAGCGAGTTTGCGATCTACGCGGCCGACTATGCCGGGTCGATCTCCATTGCGGGGCACGAGATCTTGGCCGAGTCGTTGACCTTCTTCGATCTGTTGCCGACGCCGAATATCGGCTCTCAGGTGCTGGGGCAGTTTGCGATCACGTTTGATCAGGAGCATCAACTGGCACGGTTTGAGCGTTCCGCGGGAGCGGCGGTGCCGATCCGCAAGCCCAAGAGCGGGCTCGGGCTGCGGCTGGCCAATCGTGGCGGCGGGTATGAGGTGGCGGGGACTCTGCCGGACACGCCGGCGGCGGAGGCGGATCTGCGCGCGGGGGACGTGCTGATCTCGGTGAACGGGCTCCGGGTGTCCGATCTGCCTCCGGGTGACTTCGCGGTGGAGATGCGCAAGCCGACGGTGGTGCTGATGATCGAGCGCGACGGGGAGCGGCGTGAGGTGGTGCTCGAGCGAGGCGAGTAAGCCGGGTTCTACTTTCCGGTGAGCAGCAGCACGCCGAGCAGGATGGCGGCGATACCGAAGGCCTTGCGTGCGGTGAAGGGCTCGTGCAGGACGACGATCGCGAGCAGGCTGGCGACGGCTGGGGCGAGTGCGAAGGCGATGGGTTTGACGCGCGAGATCTCGCCGACGTTGAGGGCGGCGTAGAAGCAGATCATCGCGGCGGCGCCGGCGATGAGGCCGGAGCCGAGTGTGAGCTTGAGCAGGGTGGGTGTCCCGGCGGTTCGCCAATCGGCGGGCTCGGCGCGGGAGACGTGCACGGCGATGTAGTAGGCGAGCCAGAGGACCGGGAGGGCAACGGTCGATCGCACGGCGATGGCGGTGACGGGGCCGACCTTGTGGGTGTGGAGGACGCTCTTGGTGAACAGCTCGCCGATGCCCCAGCAGAGCCCGGCGGCGGTCGCGAGGAGGATGGCTTTCATGGGCCGAGTGTATGGCGGGTCCGACCGGTGAGGACCGCCGGCGCCGTTGGTCGTCGCGGTCAGGGGGTGCGGAATGCGTCGATGTTGTCCTCGATGAAGGCGATCATGTCGGCGGTGTCGTGCAGGTCGGAGTGGTCTGGTTGTTCGGTACGGGAGAAGAGGGCCGACTGTGCGGCGAGCACGGTGCTGAGGTGCTCGAGCCGCGGCGTCCGGGTCGCCGAGTCTTGCCAGGGCGTCGCCCCGGGTCATGGCGAGCCGGAGGAGGCGTTGGTACTGGGTGTCGTCGGCGCGGGGTGGGGGGGGTGTCTGGGCTGAACGCCCAGCGGCCGTCGAGTTCCTCGGTGAGCAGGCGGAGCGCGAGGTCGGGCTGGTTGCTCATGCAGAGCCGCTTCGGCGTAGACCTGCAGGGCGCGGAGTCGCTTTTCGTGGGAGGGCGGGAACTCGCGTTCGGCGCAGGCGAAGGCGATGGCGTAGGCCCGGGCGGCGGCGTCGCGGTTGTCGGGGGGTGGCGATGAACCTGCCGCCGATGGCGTCGAAGAGTATTCGGGTGACCTCGGGCGGGGGGTCGGCGTCGATGAATCGTGACTCTGCGGTCTCGAAGCGGTCGAGTGCGGTCTCGTGCGAGGATAGTGCGGACGCGGCGACAATCGCTGGGGAGAGGAAGGCGAGGCGGCGGTCTGCGCGGGCTTTGGCGGCGTGCTGCGTTGCCAGCGCGGTGGCGAGCGTGAGCACGAGCGCGAGCGAGATCGTGAGCACGGCGAGGTGTCGCTTGAGGAACCGCCGTGCCCGGTAGGCGCTGGTGACGGGCGGGGCGTGCGGTTCCTGGGCGTGGAGGTAGCGGTCGAGGTCTTCGGCCAGGCTCGCGGCGGAGCTGTAGCGGCAGCGTGGGTTGGGGTGGGTGGCCTTGGTGACGATGGCCTCGAGCGGGCCGCGGCAGGAGGGGGCGGGCGTCGCTGAGGAGCGGGACCGGCGAGGTCTCCATGGTCTCGAGGGCCGCGATGAGTGGGAGACCGGCGACGTCGAACATGCGGCGTCGGGCGAGGAGTTCGTAGAGGATGATGCCGAGTGCGTAGACGTCGGTGCGGGTGTCGACGGCGTTGGCCGCTCCGTGGCGTTGTTCGGGGCTCATGTAGCCGGGTGTGCCGAGCAGGTCGCGGGTCTGTGTGGCGAGCGAGTCGATGTCGGAGAGCGCGGCGGTGTGGCTGGCGATGCCGAAGTCGATGAGCAGCGGCGTGCTGGTGCGGTCGACGATGATGTTGGTGGGTTTGATGTCGCGGTGGATGACGCCGCGGCCGTGGGCGTGGGCGACCGCGGCGCAGGCGTGGGCGACGAGCTCGACACGGGCGCGGTCGTCGAGTGCGTGGTCATCGGCGAAGGTGTCGATCGCCGTGCCCTCGACGTATTGCATGACGATGTAGGGCAGGGTGCCGAATTCGGTGGTGGCGATCCCTGTCTCATGTACGCGGGCGATGTTGGGGTGGTCGAGCCCGGCGAGCACGGTGCCCTCGTACTCCAGTCGGCGGCGCATGGATTCGGTGTCGACGTTGAGGCGGAGGATCTTGATCGCGACGGTCCGGTCTGTTTCGGGGTCGCGGGCGGCGTAGACCTTCCCGGTGGCGCCGGTGCCGACGAGGCGGAGGACCTCGAAGCGACCGATCATGCGCGGGCCGGCGTGGTGGTCTCCATCGGGTGGGGTTGCGGGCCGGTGCGGCTCGGCGTGCGCGAGCATGCGGGTGGCTTGGGTGCGGGCGTCTTCGTCGCTGCCGCAGAGGGACGCGATGGTGGCGGCCTGTTGGGCGGGTTCTGCGTCGATGGCGGCGTGGAAGGCGTGTTTGGCTCGCTCCCAGGATTCGGTGTTCACGGGCGGGACTCCTCGGCGAGTTCGGCCTGGAGCCAGGCGCGGGTGGCGGACCATTCTCGCTCGACGGTGCGGAGCGAAACGCCGAGCGTTTCGGCGATGACATCGTTGCTGAGGCCGCGGTAGAGGCGGCACTCGGCGATGGCTGCTGCGCGCGGATCCGCGCGCGGAGTGTGTCCAGGGCGTTTCGCACGTTGGAGACGGTCGACCCGCCACGTTTGTCGGGGACGGTGGATTCGTCGAGTGTGGTTGGGTTGTGCGTGCCGCCGCGTTTGAGGGCGTTGCGATCGCGGGCGTGGTTGGAGAGGATGCGCTTCATCATGCCGGTGGCGGCGGCGAGGAAGCGTTCGGGGGAGTCCCAGATGCGTTTGCGTTGGCGGGCGAGGCGGATGAAGGCTTCGTTGACGAGGGCGGTGGGGGTGAGAGTGTGGGAGCGGCGTTCGTGGCGGAGGAGTTTGTGGGCGGAGGAGTGGAGGTCGGGGTAGTGGTCGGGGGTGGCGTCGCGCAACGCCTCGGGTGATCGGTGCGCACTGTTGGCTGCGCCTGTCTTGCGGGCTGGCTGAGGTGCAGGAGCCGCCATGAACGCAGTGTACCTCGGCACCTTCGGGAACCACGAAAGGAAAATTGATCTTCGTGGCGGATCGGCGAACGGGGTGTGCGAGGGTTGACGGGACGCACCGCAACCCCCGAACGGAGGAACCCGATGACTTTTCCTGTACAGCCAGTTTGGTACGGCGCAGCGTGTATGCTTGCTCTTGGTGTGCTGCCGGCGTCAGCGCGCGCTCAACCTGTTGAGGGGACAAAGATCCTGACTTGGCAGTTCCGGGCGGCGAACATCGCGAAGGTGCGGGGTTCGTACTCGCTGGTGGCGAAGGCCTATTCGGGGGGCACGCACGGTGCCGGGAAGGGCTGGAAGGCGGCGCCCCCGCAGCGTGGGATGTGGCTCGTGGATGCTCCGGCCGGTCTACCCCTGAAGGTGGCCGAGAAGGAGAACGACGCGGAGGGGCACGCGGTCGGGATGGGGAGAGCGAGCGTGACAGCGCTGCGGGCCGTCAAGCTGCCCGGGAACGAGAAGCCGCCGACCTACGAGGTCATGACGACGACCACGGCCGGTGGGGAGGACAGCATTGATCCGCCGCACGTGCGACCGGGGGAGTGGGGGCTCGCCAAGCACAAGGCCAAGGCGGTGGTGAAGATCGCGAACGCGAAGGTCAAGGGCTGGGTTCTCAAGGGCGAGATCAATGGTGTCGGTGTGGGAACGCGATCTGGCAAGGGCACGCCGAACGGCAGGATCGACGAGGGGGGGCACAGCATCCACGATCCGGTCTTCGTGACGATCAGGGAACTACGCACCGGCCGGGTCTGGTCGGAGGAGTTGTTGAGTCTTGACATTCTCTCGCAGAACGGCGCGGGGAACGCGGTGTACTGGGAGTACAACGCCGACGTCGGCGTGATGCTGGCTGCGGAGCGCGACGGGGACGGTGGGCTCGACGGCTCGGTCTCCATCGGGGGCGCATCGACCAGCGACTGGTTGGTGGATTCGTTCGGGGAGTTCGGTGCGACACTCGACGATGGCGTGTTCGAGGCTACAGGCTCGTGGGCGGACCTGCCGTGGGTCCTGTCGATGGAGGGGTTCGATGTTGTTCGGGCCGAACTCCCTCCGGAGTTCATCCCGACGACGTTTGACTACGTGGTCCCATCAGATCTGCTGACAGATGACTTCATCTACAGCCAGAGCCTGACGTGGGATGATCAGAGCTTCGGGGTGGTTCGTGACGGTGCTGTCCCGGCAACTGGATCGCTCGCGATCTTGGTTGCCTCGGGTCTCGTGGGTGCGTTGCGTCGGAGGGCGTGAGGGGACGGCGGCTCCATTGTGCGCGCACGGTGGAATGGGGCCGGCCCGCGGCGTGGCGGGCTGCGAACGAGACACCCCGTCCTTCTGGGCGGGGTGTCTTTCAAGCTTCGCGGTGTGGTGATGGTGGGCCGGGATACGCGGCCGCATCGGCGGGGGTGGGTCGTCAGACCTGCCACAAACTGCTCGCCCACGTCAGCCCCGCGCCGAAGGCGAGAAACATCACGCGGTCGCCCGGCTTGACGCGGCCGGCGCGGGTCTGCTGGTCGAGGATGAGGGGGACCGAGGCGCCGACGGTGTTGCCGTAGCGTTCGATGTTGATGTAGAACTTCTCTTCGGGGATGCTGAAGCGTTCGCGGGCGGCGGCGAGGATCCGGGCGTTGGACTGGTGGCAGATGTAGTGGTCGATGTCCTCGGGCACGAGGCCGGCTTTATCGAGAGTCTGGCTGATGAGTTCGGGGAACGTGCTGACGGCGAACTTGAAGACGTTCCGGCCGTTCATGACGATGGTGTTGAGCTTGCCATCGTCGGTGTCGTCGGGGTTGAGGAACGAGTGCGTGGTGGTGGGGATGTAGAGGTGTTTGGCGCCGCCGCCGTCGGAGTGCATGGCCTGGGCGATGAGGCCTTTGGAGGTGTCGTTGGTGGCCGAGAGGACGCAGGCGCCGCCGGCGTCGCCGAAGAGGACGGCCGAGCTGCGGTCGAGGTTAGAGAACTTGCAGAACTTGGTGACGCAATCGACCCCGAGCACGAGGGCGGTGGAGTAGGGGGCGGTGGTCATGAGGGCGTGGGCGGTGTTCATCGCGTAGACGAAACCGGAGCACGCGGCGTTGAGGTCGAAGGCGGGGATTGTGCGCGCGCCCAGCGAGGCGGTGAGGAGGTTGGCGACGCTGGGGGTGGGCATGTCCGGGGTCATCGTGCCGCAGACGATGAGGTCGAGCTGGTCGGCGGTGATGCCCGCCGCGTCGAGGGCGTTCCGGGCGGCGTCGGTGGCGAGTGTTTCGGTGCTCTCGCCGGACTGCGGGTCGTGGATGTGCCGCGTGCGGATGCCGGTGCGTTGGACGATCCACTCATCGGAGGTGTCCATGCACGCTTCGAGATCGGCGTTGGTGACGCGGCGTTTGGGTACGGCCGAGCCGGTGCCGATGATCGCGATGCCCGAGCGGGGCGTGGTGTGTCCGCCGGTCGGCGCGGGGCTCATGCGGGCTCTCGTTGCGGTGCAGCGGCCTGCTCGAGGCTCTGAATGCGAGCGGCGATTTCGTCGTTGACGTGGTTGGTGACGTAGTCGCGGGCGTTGCGGATCGCGGCCTTGATCGTCCGGGACTCGCTCGACCCGTGGGAGATGAAGCAGCTGCCGTTGACGCCGAGGAGCGGGGCGCCGCCGTATTCGTGGTAGTCGTTCTTGGCGTAGATCTGCTTGACGACCGGTTCGAACTGGAGGGCGAGGTTGGGGTCGGCGTCGAAGACTTCCTGGGCGATGGCGGCGAAGATGCTCTTGGCGAGGCCCTCGGCCATCTTGAGGACGGTGTTGCCGACAAAGCCGTCGGTGATGATGACGTCGGCGACGCCGTCGAAGAAGTCGCGCCCCTCGACGAAGCCGATGAAGTTGAGGTCGGGGGTGTTGCGGAGGAGGTCGCGGGTCTGGCGGATGAGGTCGGAGCCCTTGCCCTCTTCGGCGCCGATGTTCATGAGGGCGACGCGGGGGTTCTCGATGCCGAGCGTGCCGCGGGCGTAGACGTCGGCCATGACGCCGTACTGCCAGAGATGTACAGCGGTGGGTTCCGGGTTGGCGCCGGCGTCGCAGAGGACGACGGGGCCGTGGAACGCGGGGATGGTGACGGCGATTCCGGGTCGGTGGACGCCGGGGAGCCGCTTCATGTGCATGATGGACGCGGCGACGCAGGCGCCGGTGTTTCCGGCGCTGATGATGCCGTCGACGGGGTCGTCGTGCTTCCGCGAGCCGCGGAGGGCCATGCGGACGATCGAGCTGTCGGGTTTGCCCCGGACCGCCTTGGCGGGCGAGTCGGACATGTCGATGACTTCGCTGGCGTGCTCGACGATCAGCCTGTCGTCGGTGCAGCCGAACTCTTCGAGGAGTTCCCGGATGAGGGGTTCGTCGCCGATGAGGATGAGTCTGTCTTCGGGCGCGAGGAGGGTGAGTGCCTCGACGCATCCCTTGAGGACGGCGTCGGGGGCGTTGTCACCACCCATCACGTCGATTGCGAGTCGCACGGAATCAGTCCCTCGGGACGCCGATGCCGAGCTTGGGCACCGAGATCTTCAGGCCGGGGCGGACGTATCCGGACTCTTTGCAGGCCCTGTGGGGGAGCTTGGGCATGCCGCTGAGGGGGCACATGCCGTGCTTGGGGGCGGTGAGGGCGTCGTGTGCACGGCGGCGGCGTGTGCGGCCGTAGCTCTGTCTTTGACCTGGGAGCATGAGCGTGGATCCTTTCCGAGCGTCGCCAGAGGCGAGAGACGGGTCGATTTGGCCGGGTTCTGGCGGCGGCGACGGGCTTTGGGGCCGGTCTGGACCTTCGGAGTCCGGCGGCAACGGTAGCGCCGGCGGGCGGGTTGGTCAATGAATCGGTCGGTCTCGGGCTGGACGCCGGGCGGCTGGCGGGTACCATGCTGGTGCTGCGATCGACGGGGGGAGGCCCTTGGCGGTCGCTGGTGTGGCGGGGCGGTTTTTGAGCCCCCGAACGCCTCCCTAGCTCAATCGGCAGAGCAGCTGACTCTTAATCAGCGGGTTGAAGGTTCGAGTCCTTCGGGGGGCATTTTCTGCGCGCTTGGTGTCGGGGGGCAAGGCTCTTTGGGGGTTGGTGGGCCGGCCGCGGTCAGGGAGTTCATTGGCGCGGGTGCTTCTGGTCTGGCGTCTGCGGGGTGGCCGGGCTGCGGGTCTGGCTGGGGGCCGGGCCGGTGTGGGTGCCGGCGGTGAGGAAGGCGCAGGTGGGGTGCTGGGGAGTGGCGGAGTTATTTGATTCTGGTCTGGGGAGTGCGGGCGCGGAAGTCGCAGGTGCAGGTGGTCAGACACCGCACACTGAAAGGGCACCGCTATGGCAGTTTCTCAGACTCGATCTCTTCCCCAGCTTCTCACCTCCCGGCACCGCAGCCGCTCGAGAGCCCGTGCGATCGCTCTTGTGGCGTGTGTGGGGCTGACCGGGTCGGCGGCGGTGGGGCAGGAGACGACCTACCGCTGGTGGAACCCCAACGGGGCGCCCGAGACCGGTTCGATGAACGACTCGTCGAACTGGGAGGACTTTGTGAAGCCGTCGTTGCACCCGGATGCGATGAACAGGTTGGTGTTCGAGTTTGATGAGGACGCTGACTTTGAGGCGTTCAACAACCTCCGGGACTTTCTTAGCGTCTCAAGCATGTCTCGCGGCCGTCACGAAGGCACGGCAAGGATCACCGGGTTGCCGCTGAAGCTGAGGCCGGCTCCCGACGCCAGCAAGTGCCTGATCTCCGGCGGCCAACGTGAACCTCTGGTGCTGGAGACCCCGCTGGGGGGGACGACGGGATTCGAAGTCGGTTGGGGTACGGTGGAGTTGCGTCCCGCCAACAGGCAACAACACACGATCACGGGTGGGATCGAGATCACGGGGCCCGGAGAGCTGGCGGTGTCGGAGGCGTGGCACTTGGGAGCGTTGAGCAATACCGTTCACGTCACGATGGATCCGTTTGAACGGGGGGGAACGCTGCGTGTCGACGCGCCGATGACGATCGCGATTCCGGTCGTGTGCCGCGGCGGGTCGATCAACACCGCGACGTCCGGCCGTGTCACGATCTCGGAGCTCGGAACGTCGACCAACGCGGTGAAGCTCGGCTCGGGCACGCTCAGGATCGCGTCGGGGAGTCAGTGCAATTGGGTCATCAGGGACGGTGTGCTGGAAGTCGACCCGGAGGCGTTGAGCCGCGTCGAGATCCGGGATTGGGGCGTGCTCAGGCTGGTGGACGACTCGTTGATTCGACGCCTTTCGGCCATGGACGGGACCGTCGATCTGGATGGCCACACGCTCGTTCTCGAAGAGGGTCTCGTGTATGGCCGAATCGTCGGAGACGGCACCGTCCGGTTCGTGGGGGAGGAACCGTTGGCCATCAAGGGGCAGTTGCCGGAGTTTGTCGGCACGTTGGAGGCCGACGGGGGTGTCATCCTGGTCGACCAGAATCTCGATTCCCCCATGACCATTTCGGTGCCCAATCCGTCGGACCAGATCCATATCCAGTACCGAGTGCCCTTCTTCCCGCACCGCATTGGCTCGCTCGCCGGGACGGGTGCGATCTACTCAGACGCGGGAATCGAGCTGCATATCGGCATGGGGAATAAGGGCGGTTCATTCCCGGGCAGCCTTCGCGGCGTGCAAGAACTGGTCAAGGTCGGTCACGGCACTCATGCCTTGACGGGTCTGAATGATCTTACGGGCGGCTCGATTCTCGTCACTCAGGGCACCCTGAGCCTCTCGGATTCCGCCGTGGGCGGCGCGGCGAGCATCACTGTCGAGGCGGACGGCACGTTCTCACCCTTCGGCACTGTGAACGCCCCGACGATCGAGGGCGCCGGAACTGTCGCGCTCGGCAGCCAGATCTTCACCGTCGGCGAGCCCGGGGGTGATTTCACCTTCTCCGGCACTCTGGAGGGCAATCTCGAGACCTCGACGTTCCGCAAGCGCGGCGCCGGCGAGTTCACGCTGAGCGGCGACACCGCAGGCTTCGGCGGGTTCTTCGACCTTCTCGACGGCGAGGTGCGGTTTGCGGGCGGATCGATCCTGCCGGCCACATCGGGCCTGACGATCACCGGCGGCGAGCTCCGCGGCTACGGCGAGTACTCCGGCGCGTACTGGAACCAGTCGGTGATCGCTGCGGACTCTGGGAGCGGCATGCTCCGGCTGTCCGGTGAGGACCAGTGGAACAACGGCACGATCAGGGCCGAGGGTAATGGATCGCTCGAGCTGGCCGGGGTCGTTCTCGAGCAGGACTTCAGCGGCGGTGGCCAGGACGGGAGGCTCACCGCCGACGGTGCCCCGATTCGCCTGATCGGTGACGATCCCGTGGTGGTGCAGGGCGGGTCGATGGAGACCGTTGGTGATGGTTCGTTCGAGATGCACGGCTCGGCGATCACGCTGCGGGGTGTGGAGCACGCGGGGCACATGTCGCTGGGGTTCGGCGTGGACATCACGGCCGAGGACGTGGGCCTGGTAACCGAGGCCGATCACACGCTGCACGTGGAGTTCGAGCCGGATGCGGACAGCGAGGACGGGGCGATCCGCGGCCGCGGCACGGGTGTGCTCGGCGGCACGCTGTACGTGACGCTGCCGGACGGGTTCTCGCCTGCGTTCGGCGACCGCATGACGGTGATCGGCGGCGACGACACGGGTGGTTGGGTGCTCGACGAGTCCTTCGACACGATCATCCTGCCTGACATCTCGCCGTGGCAGATGCGGGTGGTGTCGCGTCCGGACACGCTGCAGCTGGTGGTTACGCGGAAGGCGGATGTTGCGGCCCCGTTCGGCAAGGTCGATGTGGAGGACATCCGGCGGTTCTTCGACGGGTTCGGCGGCGGGCGTCCTCTGGCGGACATCGCCGAGCCGTTCGGCCGGGTGACGATCGAGGACGCGATCGCGTTCATTGCGGACTTCAACGAGGCGAAGGCGGTCGGCAGGTGAGGGTTGGGGCGGGTCGACTCGGTCGGGTAGACTCTCGGCTCGAATGTCGGGACTTCCGCTCGCCGAAGTGGCGTGGCGGGCTCGGCGGAAGCGAGATGTACCCCGCGATGACCGATCACGCCAGAGCGCAGCCGAGCGACGGACGGCCCCCCGACGACGATGTTGTCGGGGGGCCGCTCCCATCGATGGAGGCGGTGCATGAGGAGCTGCGTCTGATCGCTGCGGCCTACATGCGTCGGGAGCGGGGGGATCACACGCTCCAACCGACGGCGCTGGTCAACGAGGCGTATCTCAAGCTCGTCAACTCTCCGGACCGGCAGGCGAGCGGCCGGGCGCGGTTCCTCGGCATCGCGGCCCGGGCGATGCGGCAGGTCCTGGTTGACCACGCGAGGGCGAGGGCGTCGGCCAAGCGCGGCGGGGGGTGGGACCGGATCACCCTGAGCGGCGTGGCGTCGGACGAGGCCGGAGCGCCGGGGGTGGAAACGCTCGCGTTGGACGATGCGCTCGCGCGGTTGGCGGCGTTTCACGAGCGGTCGGCTCGGGTGGTTGAGCTTCGGTTCTTTGGCGGGTTGACGATCGCCGAGGCTGCGGAGGTGGTGGGGGTGTCGCACGGGACGGTCGAGGCGGACTGGACGTTTGCCAGGGCGTGGCTTCGCCGGGAACTCGAGGGGGGCGAGTGATGGAACGGGCCGAGCAGATCCGGGAGCGGTTCGAGGCGATCCACGCGCTCGGGGGGAGCGAGAGGGCGCGGGCGCTTGAGGAGCTGCGCGCGCAGGACGCGGCGTTGTGTGATGAGGTTGAGTCGTTGCTGAAGCCGCTCGGGAGCGTGGGATGCGCTCGACACGCCCGCGGTGCCGTCGGTGTCGGGGCTGCTGCGGCCGGCGACGCCGGCGGTGGGCGCGATCGCGGAGGGGTTCCCCGGCTATCGCTTGGTCGGGCTCATCGGCGAGGGCGGGATGGGGCTGGTGTACGAGGCCGAGCAGTTGCACCCGCGACGCCGCGTGGCGCTCAAGGTACTGCACCCGAGCCTGGTGACTCCCGGCCGGCTGCGGCGGTTTGAGCAGGAGTCGGAGCTGCTTGCGCGGCTGACGCACCCGGGCATCGCGGCGATCTACGAGGTTGGGACGTACAGGGCGGGCGGTTCGGAGCGGCCGTTCTTTGCGATGGAGTATGTGGACGGGTCGGAGTTGCTTGAGCATGCTGCGCGGCAGCGGCTCGGGATGCGGGAGCGGGTCGCGCTGCTGGCGGAGGTGTGCGATGCGGTGGGGCACGCCCACGGGCGCGGTGTGGTGCACAGGGATCTGAAGCCCTCGAACATTATGGTGACGGCGGATGGTCGGGCGAAGGTGCTCGACTTTGGGGTTGCGAGCACTACTGATCCGGACACGATGCTGGCGACGATGCGGACCGAGTCGGGCGCGATGATCGGGACGCTGGCGTATATGAGCCCGGAGCAGCTGGCGGGCGACTCGGGCGAGATCGATGTCAGGAGCGATGTGTACTCGCTCGGGGCGGTGGCGTACGAGCTGCTGAGCGGGCGGCGGCTGTGCGAGCTTTCGGGGACCTCGTTTCCGCAGGCTGTGCTTGCGCTGCAGCGCGCGCAGGAGACGTCCTTCGGCACGGTGGGCCGGGACCTGCCCGGCGACATCGGGACGGTTGTGCTGAAGGCTCTCGCGGCGGAGCCCGGGCGGCGGTATGCGGATGCTGCGGCGCTGGCGGCGGATCTGCGCCGGTATCTGCAGAACGAGCCCATCGTGGCGAGGCCACCGACGACGGCGTACGTGCTCTCGAAGCTGGCCTCGCGGCACCGGGTTCTGGTGTGGAGCACGGCCTGTGTGCTGCTGGTCTTCGTCGGGGGCTTTGTCGCGACGGCGCTGGGCTTGATCCGGGCGACGCGGGCGGAGTTGGCGTTGCAGGCGAGCGTGACCGAGGCGCGGAGCCAGACGGCGATCGCGGAGGCCATCAACGAGTTTTTGAATGAGGACATCCTCTCCGCGGCTGACCCGACGCGGGCCGAGTCGCCGGACATCACGATGCGGGAGGTGCTTGAGCGGGCTTCAGAACGAATCGAGGGGCGGTTCCCGGATCAACCGTCGGTCGAGGCGGCGATCCGGCTGACGCTGGCGCAGGCGTTCGAGCGCCTGGGGATCGCCGGCGCGGCCGAGCCGCACTGGCGTCGGGCTGCGTCCTTGCTGTTGTCACCGTCCGGGGAGCCAACGCCGACCTCTGCCAACGCGATGGCCTCGCTGGCGACGAATCTGATGAATCAGGGGCGGTATACCGACGCGATCGAGGTGATCCGAACGAATCTGGAGTTCTTTGAGTCGCGTGTGGAGCCCGATTCCGACGAGATCCTCAGAGCGAAGGGCAACCTGGCGGTGGCCTACCTGCAGATGGGGCGGCTGGCCGAGGCGGCCCCGCTGCTGGCCGAGACGCTGGAGGGGAAGCGGGCGGCGTTCGGCGATCGAGACCCGAGCACGCTGACATCGATCAACAATCTGGCAGGCCTGTATATCTCGCTCGATCGACCGGCGGAGGCCGAGCCGTTGTATCGCGAGGCGTTCGAGGGCAGGTTGGAGGTGCTGGGCGAGGCCGATCCGCGGACGCTCACGACGATGAGCGCGCTTGCTTGGTCGTTGACCGATCTCGGGCGATACGACGAGGCCGAGTCGTTGCTGCGCGGGGCGCTGGCGGTGATGGACCAGCGGCTCGACGCGGGGCATCCGATCCGGCTTGTGGCGGTCAACTCGCTGGGCAACACGCTCTACCAGACCGGGCGGTACGAGGAGGCGGAGAGGCAGTTTGCCGAGGCGGCGCGTCTCCGGGAAGAGTCGCTCGGGCTCGCGCATCTTGACACGTTGCTTACCGTCTCGAATCTCGCTGAGACGCGCCTCACGCTGGGTCGAGTGGACGAGGCGAAGGCGTTGTATGAGCGAATGCTTGCGCAGGATGAGTCCAGCCTGCCCGACGGGCACTGGGCGCGGGGAGATGCCCGGATTGGGCTGGGTCTGTGCCTGAAGCAACTCGGCCGGATCGAGGAGGCGGAGCCGATCCTCATCGAGGGGCTGCGGCGGGTGCTGCGGTCAATCGGGGCTTCACATCCCAAGTTTGTCTCGGCGAGGGACAAGGTGTGGGGCTTCTACGACGGGATAGGGCGAGCGGACGCGGCTGCGGCGATCAGGGTTGCCTCTACGGACCGCGAGATCGAAGAAGCTGCGGGAAGGTGAATCGCGCTGCCGGATCGTCTTCTGGCGGCCGTACCGCGTATTTCTCGCCGGGCGGTGAGGCTGTGCGCTCCCACAGCCCTACGTGGGTGGCTGCGGCGCATAGGAGTCGCCAGACCCTCGGCGGTACTCCGCTTGGGGCGTTTCTGCTACTCACTCACTGGTCGCCGCCCTTTCCGGTCGCCGCCCGCACCATCGCCACGATGCCGACCCGCACGGCCTCAGGCAGATCGGACGATGCCTGCACCACAGCCACGAAGCCAGGATCGTTGGGTACTCCCGATGTGGCCTCCCCCCCCCGATCGGCGCTGCGCGGTCCCGGAACCTGCAGCGCAAGTCATTTGTTTCTAGTGGTTTACAAGAGTCAAGAGTCTGACTCGCAATCAGCGGGTTGAAGGATCGAGTCCTTCGGGGGGCATTTTCTGCGCGCGGCCGGAGCCGGCCGGTGGGATCGTGTGTGTGCCGGGGGAGGCCTCGACTTGGTGCGGCCCGGGTGCCCGGCGGGCACCCGACGTTCAACAGCCCGTGACCCAGTCGTTCAGAAAGGCGAGGAAGTCCTGCGTGTTGACATCGCCGTCGCCGTTCCAGTCGGCGGTCGGGTCTTCGCTGCTCCAGGCGTTCAGGAAGAGGATGACGTCGCGGGTGTCGACTGTGCCGTCGAGGTTGAAGTCGGCGGGGCAGCAGGTGGGGCAGTCTCGGGGGTCGGCGGGATCGGTGCCGGCGTCGAGTTCGTCCCGGTCGAAGTAGCCGTCCTCGTCGCGGTCGACGCCGATGCGGGTCTCTGAGCCGCGGGGGACGACGGTCCAGGTGAACTCCTGATCCGGTCCGGCGGCGGCGAACAGTTGGATGAGGCTGGCCTGCTCGGCGGCACGGTCTGACTGGAAGGTCTCGGGGTCGAGCATGTAGTAGCCGCGGCGGCTCGCCGTTGATGATCCCCTTGGCCACCAGCCCGACCCTGCCCGTCGCGGCGGCGTCCACCATCTCGCCGAGCGAAGCTCTCGCGCCGTCGGCGGCCTCGGGGAGCGTGAGCTGCGCCCCGATCGCGGCGTGGGTGACATCGGAGAACGCGAGCATGAATCCGATGATGTCGTGGCGTTGCTGGTCGCTGTTGAAGGTGAAGGCGGGGATGTTGAAGAAGCTGAAGAGCGACTCGAAGGTGCCGTCGTGGATGAAGCCGAATCCGCTGTTGTTGTCCATGGAGGCGCGGTCGTAGGACGCCTTGTCGTAGGTGTTGAGCAGGTGTGGCGAGTTGATGCTCTGGGTGGTCTGGTCGAGGATCGCGGAGGTGACGAAGGGGTCGGTGCCGGTCTCGATGGAGTGGCAGTCGATGCAGTTGAAGGGGCCGTCGAGGTTGGCTGTGCGGAAGAGTTGCTGGCCGCGGCTGGGGTTGCCGCCGTTGGCCGAGGTCGTGGGGAGGGTGCTGTCGAAGTTTCGGAAGGGGTTGGGCGCGGGTGTGAGGGAACGGACCATCTCGGTGAACGCGGCCATCTCTTCGTCGCTGAGTTCGACATCGTCGCCCAGGAGACCGACGAAGGCGGGGTTGAAGGCGTCGAGGTCCTCGCGGTCGCCCCGCCAGTGGAGGGGCTCGGTGCCGCCGAGGATGCCGACGAGCGTCTGCGTAGTCATTGGGCCCTTCATCGGGTGCCAGTCCTCGCAGTTGGTGTTGAAGTCGTCGCGGCAGAGCTGGTTGAAGGCCTTCTCCTCGCCCGCGGGGTCGCCGAGGTCCCAGGCGAGTTGGTCCATCCGGCCGTCGATGTGGCAGCTGGCGCACGAGGCCGTGCCGAGTCCAGAGGTGCGGTGGGTGTCGTACAGGAAGGGGCGGCCCTCGGTGATCGAGGCGGGAGTGGGGTCGTAGTAGCGGGCGGTCGCGACGACGTTGAGCGTTGAGGCGTCGATCTCGGAGACGGTGCCGTCGAACTTGTTGAGGACGTAGACCCGCTCGCCCGCGGCGTCGATTCTGATGCCTGTCGGGCCCTGACCCACTTCGATGCGCGCGGTGGGTGCAAGGCTGGCGTCGGTCACGAGGACGTTGTTGGAGCCCATGCCGGTGATGAACGCGCGGTCGCCGGTGCTGTTCCAGACGATGCCGCGGGGGGCGCCGATGGCGAGATCGCGGGTGGCCTGATCGACGCGTGGCGAGGTGTAGTCGAGGTGGGGGTTGAGATCTGTGAGGGCGTGGACGTTGCCGGCCTGGCTCACGTCGGCGCCCATGACGCGGACGAAGGTGCCGTTGACGTTGGGTTCGAAGCGGACCTCGTTGGTCGCGTCGGTGCCGACGACGGTGACGCCGCCGGAGGGGCTGGGTGCGAGGGCCATGTTGAGGTTCATCGTGCCCGCGGCGTAGTGGACGCTGAACGAATCGGCGTCGATAACGGCGATGTCGTGATCATGGAGGCCCCAGGAGACGGCGTCGGACCAGTCCCCGTCGTTGTCGTCGAGCCAGGCGCCGTTGGGGTCCTGCTTGAGGACGAGGGCGGTGCGGGGCGCGCGGGGGAGGTCGGGGTTGACGGGCGGATCGAACTCGAGCCCGTCGTTGGGCGGCGGGTTGGGGTTTCCGGGGTAGGGGTTGAACCCGGGGAAGGAGACGCTCGCGTCATCGATCACCGTGGTGAGGTTGCCGGACTCGAAGATGGCTGCGTAGACGGACGTGCCGTCGGTGGCGAGGGCACGCGGGTCTTCGCCGGCGATCTCGATCGAGAACGGGGGCGAGTCCAGGTTGGTGGGATCGAACACGAGCACGCGGTTCTCTTGCGAGACGGACACGAACGCGAGCTCCGGCTGGCCGGCGAAGACGACGTCGCAGGGCTCGTCTCCCGGGTAGATGGTCGCGACGACGTGCATCGCGTCGAGATCGACGATGCTGACTGAATCGGAGATGTGGTTGACGACCCAGGCCTCAGAGTCGGTCCGTGCGCGCACGGTGACGGGCTCGAGACCGACCTGCACGGCGCCGGCTGCGACGAGGCCGCTCATCGTGATGTCGAAGACCTGCAGGCGGTTGTCGCCGGTGTTGACGGCGAGCAGGCGTGACCCGTCCGGGATGATGTCCAGGGGGCTGACGTGCGGCGACTCGAAGTTGACGAAGCTCTGGGAGGGTGCGGGGGCGGCGGGAGGCTCGAAGCGTGACTGGCCGGACGGCTGGGCCAGCGTCAGAGATGCCGCCGCGGCGGCACTCGCGAGGAGCATGCCCTGAACGGTGTGCTTGAACATGACCTCTCCACTTTCCCGCGAGGAATGCCGCGACTGGTCGAAACTACCGCCCGGCGTGGACGGGGTCAAGACCTCTTTTGCACGCGAACGCCTTTCGACCGTCTCTTGGTGGGATTGGCGAGGTGGGTGTTTCAGGGTGTGGCGGCGGATGCCGCGACACGAGGGTGTGGTGTTCGGGTGGGCTGCTCTGGAGGGTTGTCGCCGGGGCCGCCTCCCGGATGTGGTTGGTGCCGGTTGCAGGTATGCTGCGACAGGCTTCGGAGGCATCTGGGACGTGGGAATCGAGCTCTTGCTGGGGTGACTGAGAAGCATGTTCTCGCAACGCACCACGACAGCCCTCCTCCACGGTCTGGAAGACCCCGACAATCGGAGCGCGTGGGTGGAACTCGATGCCAGGTGCCGCCCGGTCATGCTGGGCGTGGCTCGGCGGATCGGGCTGACCGAGAGCGAGGCCGAGGACGCGGTGCAGGCGACCATGGTCTGCTTCGTCGAGGCGTACCGGGGCGGACAGTATCAGCGCGAGCGGGGGAGGCTGAGTGCCTTTCTCATCACGATCCTCCGCTCCCGTGCGATCGATGCCCGCCGTCGCGCGGTCGCCAGACGTGAGGCCGCGGCACCGATCGAGGCTGTCGAGCGATTCTCGGAGTTGGAGGTCAGCCGGATCTGGCTGGACGAGCGGAGGAGCCAGCTGCTCCGGCAGGCGATGAGTGAGCTGCGGGAGGGTGGTGCCGACGAGCGGATGCTCGCGGCGTTCGAGCTCTTTGGCGTCCGAGGGGTCGCCATCGGTGAGGTGAGCGAGCGGCTCGGCATGTCTCGCGAGGAGGTCTACAACGCCAAGTATCGGGTCACCAGGCGCCTCCAACCTGTTGTCGCGCGGCTCGACGAGCTCTACGAGGATCTCTGACATGGACCAGGGCGAAGGGATCAGTGAGTCCACTCCGCGCGGATGTCTTGACACCGGGGTGCTCGACGCGCTCGCCTCGGCGGGTGCGGCGGCTCCGGAGCGATCGGTCGCGGCGCATCTGGAGTCTTGCGAGCGGTGCCGGTCGATTCTTGCGGACATGCGGAGCGCGAACCGATTCCTGGAGCGATTCCGCAGCGGTGGGTCCACTCCGAACACGGCCACGCCTCCCGACGCGGGGACGGTCCGGGTTTCCGGCTACGAGACGCGCGACCTGATCGGGTTCGGCGGTCAGGGTGCGGTGTTCCGTGCCATCCAGTCGGGGACGAGCCGCGAGGTGGCGATCAAAGTGCCGATCCGCAACGCGCTGCGCAGGCCGGCCACGCGGTACCGGTTCCAGCGGGAGATTGAGCTCACAGCTCGGCTCAGTCATCCGTGCATTGTGCGCGTCATCGGTCCGTGCGAGCTGGCCGACGGCCGGATCGGCTGCGTCATGGAGTACATCGAGGGTGAGCCCTTTGACCTCTGGGCGGAGTCTCGGCGGCGGGAGGGACGGGGCGCGGTGCGGCGGATCGTTCGGGTGGGTGCGCTTGTCGCGGACGCGATCGCGTATGCACACCAGCGGGCGGTGCTCCATCGCGACATCAAGCCGAGCAATGTGGTCGTGACGGAGGGGGACACGCCTCGCGTGCTCGACTTCGGTCTGGCCAAGGCTCTGGACGACAGCGGCGACAGCTTCGCCACGCAGACCGGCGCGTTCATCGGCACGCTCTCGTACGCGGCACCGGAGCAGATCGGTCCTGGCGCGGACGCGATTGACCTGCGGACGGATGTGTACGGTCTCGGGCTGCTGCTCTATCAGGCACTCACCGGCAGGCTTCCGCACACGACCGAGGCCTCAACCGCGGAGGTCCTGCGGCAGATCCGCGAGGTCCCGCCGCCGCGTCCCTCGTCGCTGGCCTCCGATATTGGTGATGAGTTGGACGCCATTCTGCTCAAGGCTCTCGCCAAGGAGCGGGACAGGCGGTACGCCTCGGCCGCGGAACTGCGGGATGACCTTGAGGCGTGGCTCGAGGGCCGCGCGGTCCGCGCCCGCCTGGACAGCCGCTGGTACGCCGCGCGCAAAGCGGTCCGCCGCCACAGGCTCCCGATCGCGATAGCCGCGGCGAGTTTCGTCGCGCTGGGTGCTACCGCCACGCTCGCGCTCATCGCCCGCGAGCAGGCCAACCGCGCCAACCTCGCCGATGCTGTCCGCGACGCCCGTGTGCTGGAGTCGCACTGGGCCCGCCTGGCTGAGGCCCGCGCCACCGCGCTCGACAACTTCGAGGCGGGCGAGCCGCGAAGTCTGGGACGCGTTGCTCGATCCGCACCCGGCACTGCTCAAGGAGGGCATCGAGGGCCTCGGTGCGGGCGACGCGGCCGTGCCGAGCCCGGCGTACTGGGCGCTCTGGGAGATCTACCAACGCAATCCCGTGCTCTTCACGGCGCCCTCGACCGACCGGCAACTGGCGGCGCTCGACCTCGCCGATGGTTCGCTCATCACGGTCCGGCCAGACGCCCATCGCCTCGATTGGTGGGACCACGGCACCCATGCGCATTTGCGAACACTCGATGTGCCGCAGCTGGCTGGTGCTCTCGGGCTGTCGGTGTCGCCGGACGGCACGCACGGGATCAGCACCGGTGCCGGGTTGCTGCCCAGCCTCATCGACTTTGAGACGGGCGGCGTCACGACACTCCAGGATTCCGCCCCTGCCCAATCGGTCATCACGTCCGACACTCGAGCGATCGTCATCAATGTGGACAGTCCGTCAAAGTTCCGCGCCATGTTGTGGGATCTCACCACCGATCCACCCAAGTCGATCGCTGGGCACTCCTTTGAGAGTCAGGTACGCTCTTCCCTCTTCGATGCCTCGGGGCAAGCCTTCGCCGTGACTTCGGAGAAAGGCCAGGTCCTCATCGCTCGCGCCGACGATGGATCCGCGATCTACTCGCGCGACGGCCAGGAGCCGCGCTACATCGCTGTCCACTCACGCGGCGTGCCCGGCGAGTTCATCGTCTACGGACCCGAGATGATCGCGGTCGTTGAGATCGAAGACCCGCAGCTCGGGTTTGACAACGCGCGACCGCGCACCGGCTTCCTTGAGGGCGTCAGGGCGATCAGCGCCAACGCCGCCGCTGACCGGTATGTCATCACGACCGACCGTATGCGCGTCGGTATCGGCGACAAGACGCTCCCGCACACGCGGGGCACAATGCTCCCCGCCCTGAGCGCCCATGTGCTGGCGATAAACGCCGAGGCGTCGTTCGTTGCCGCAAGGATGCGACCCTCCGGCCGGGCCTCCATCGTCGATGTCGCCTCGGCCGCTCCGCGCCGCCTCCCGGTTCCTGCCGAGACAACAGACGCAGGCTTTGCCACGGTCTTCGATGTGGACTTCGCCCCTTCGGGCCAAAAGCTCGCCATCGCCGCGATGGACGGTTCGCTTCGCACGTTCGACATTGCTTCCGCAGAGCCCTTGCACAGTACGACACCCCTGCCAGGCTTCGGGCTCACCGCGGTCCGGCAGACTCCCGACGCCACGTTTGCCACCACGCACGACATGGGGCTTCGCAATGCCGCCGTCGTGCGGATGGATGACGCCGGTTCTCACATCCTCCTCGAAGGGCAAGGCTGGATCTGCGCGCTCGAGGCCGAGCCCGACACGGCCCTGTGGGTGCTCACCGGTGACAACCAGTTGTTCAAGCTCAACCCGAACACCGGGGAACAACTCGCCCACGTTTCCCTCCCGAGACACTCTGAGGCCACCACCCGCACACTGGCGCGGATCCCCTCGCTCGGCCTGCTGCTCGTCGGCCCGGCCGACGGGGGCATCGCCATCCTCGACGAGAACACGCTCGAGGCTGTTGCGAGCCCCGCCGCGACCGGCGCGTTGCGTGACATTGCGATCAGTCCCGCCGACCCTACCCTGGTCGCCACGGCCGGCGATGACGGGCGCGTCACCCTCTGGAGGCTCGAGCCGGGACCGACGCCGAGCCTGCGGCCGCTTGAGGCGTTTGGTGCCCACGCCGGCGCGATCTTCACGCTCGGGTTCAGTCCCGACGGCACGTTGCTTGCCACCGGCGGGGGTTCGCCGGAGTCGAAGGATGTCCGACTCTGGGACGTCCAGCGCCGCCGCGAGCTCGCCACGTTCAGCCTGTTCGAGTTGGGCGTCTTCGACGTGGCCTTCAGCCCGGACGGCCGGTGGCTGGTTGCTGGCGGAGAGGTCCGCCTCGACCACCCCGAGGAGGGCGGCCAGGTCTTCCTGATCGACCTCACCTCGCCCGACCGGTGCATCGCCGGCAATCTCGAGTACCACATCGCTCGCTTCGTCCGGGACCACGGGCGCGAACCGAGCCAGGCCGACACCCTCCGCCGCTGGGCCGCGGCTGTCCGGGAGTGTGCCCGGTAGCGGCGGGTGGGCGTCGCTCAGAATTTCTTTCAACAGCCTGCGAGATCGCTCCCCGGGGCCCGGAGTGCTGGTGATCGCGCCTCCCGAAGGTCGGGGGGCCACCCGTCGGAATCGGCACTCAGGAGGTTCACCATGATTCGCCAGGTAGTCACGATCGCTTTGCTCGCCCTCGCTCCCGTCGCCACAGCGGCCGAGATCATCCAGTTTCGCAGCGGCCAGACCGGCGGTGTTCCCGGCACGCCGGGATCGCCGGACGACCTTGTCACGTTCAATCCGTGGGGCAACCCCAGCGGCGCTCCCGTGCTTGGTACTCCGTTTGTGGCCGGCGATTTTGCCCTGACGGCCGGTGGTGCACCCGCCGTGGTCGTTCAGCCCCAGGCTGCCTGGATGGGTGGCGTGGTCGACCCGCTCACGGACAAGGACGCGCGGTGGATCAACTTCGAATCCAATCCCTTTGGGCCGTCCGGCTCGGCCCTATACGCCGTGCCGTTTTGGGTCAACACCCAGAACATCACGGGTGCGACGCTCACCTTTGAGGGCGGCGTCGATGAGGTGCTCGGGGATTGGTACTCCGGCGGTCCGAACCCCGATGGCCTCTACATCAACGGTATCGGTGCCGGCTACATGTATCAGGGGTTCAACTTCGCGTTCAAGACGACGCATGCTCAGAGCATCGCGGGCATGATCACGCCCGGCCAGAACTACTTGTACTTCTACCAGCGTGACCTCACCCACGGCGCGAGCGGGATCATCTTCAGCGGCACCATCGAAGTCGTGCCGACATCCGGGTCCGCCTCACTGCTAGGTCTCGTGGGGCTCCTCTGCTGCCGCCGGCGCCGCTGATGCCCAACGCACCAGCGGCCGCCGGTAAGGCGGCGGACCTCGCCCGCCCCGCGCCGCCGATTGGGGCGCGAGTCGCGACGTCTTGAAGGGCAGGAGCGGGAGGTTTCTGTCGCTCCGGACCGGCGGGAGCGGCTGCGGCTGCCACGATCTCGGCAGGCTGATAGGTCGGTGATCTCTGACGGCGCTGTGAACGCCGACTGATCAGACGATCCCCGGCAGACGAGCCGACCCCCGGAGCGTTCCCGCGCCCCGGGGGTCGGTCTTTCCATTACGAAACGCCCACCCGCAATGCTGCGGGCAGGGCGGGACGTGCTTCGTTCGGGGCTTCCACTACACCTTCGACTCTGATCTCGGCGAGGGGTGTGTGCGCGGTGAAGCGGCCGGCGTCCGGGCGTGCGTCGGTCGGCCGCGGGTGAGCCCGTGTCACTTGCTCGCGATCACCCACACGGCGTGCACGATGCCTGGGATGTAGCCCAGCAGCGTCAGCAGGATGTTGAGCCAGAAGTGCCCGGTCGGGCCGACCTCCAGCAGGACTCCCACGGGCGGGAGCAGGATCGCGAGAAGTATCTTCAGGATGTCCACGGTGTGCGTCTCCGGATCGCGTGTTCGGCAAACGGGTGTCCGGGCGACACCCACGTGGCATCATGTCGGGTGTGTGTGAGGGACGGGTGGTGGGGAAATGAAAGAGCGCTCATGTTCCGCGGCTTCGCGGCGGCGCGTCGCCGTCGCGCGTGAATGAATGTGCTTTTACCCGGCGGTCACCTTCGTTTCAATCCCGGCCCCGATAGTTCTTGTGCCGACGCGGAGGTCAGTCGGCACGAGGCACCATCACCCTCTTGGCGACCTCATGGAAAGGAACGAACATGTATACGCGAAACACCAGGACTGGTCTTGTTCTCACGCTCATCGCCGGAACCTCGATTTCAGCAGGGATCGCGGCCGCGCAGACTGGACGGGACAACCCCAAGTCGCCCGATCGCCAGAAGCACCGCGATCAGCCAGCTGATGCGCGGGTCAACGGTCACGATGTCGTGCGCACGCTGCACTTTGTCAAGTCGGGCGCGATTCTCGGCTCGTCGGTCTTCAACGCCAACGGCGAGAAACTCGGATCGGTCGATGACATCGTGATCAACCGCGGGAACGGCAGGATCTTGTCGGTCGTGATCCGGGACGGCGGTCTCCTGGGCATTGGCGGGAAGCTTGTCGCCGTGCCCTACGGCGCGTTCGGCTACGACGCGAGCAAGGGCCGCCTGACCCTCGATGTCACGCCGGAGCGTCTGGAGCAGGCACCGGCGTCCGAGAGCGACGGGTGGTTGGAGTTTGATTCCGAGGAGTGGACCGAGGAGTTGACCGAGGCCTATCGCGAGATGATGCGTTCGCTCGATGCCGACACGCGGGACGCGTACGCCGCGGGGATCGCCGGGGCCGAGACCGAGCGGGTCGAGGGCACGGTGACCTGGGTCGAGCGCGACACAACCGTCCACGGCGAGGAGCAGGTGACCGTGCACGTCCGAACCGCGGACGGCTCGAACCGATCAGTGATCCTCGGACCGTCGTGGTACGTGATGAGCCAGGCGGCCGCACCGATGCGTGGCGACACGATCAGCACGGTGGCGTACGTGCTTCCCCGCGACGGTCAGAACCGTCTGGTGGCGCGGGACGCGACGATCGATGGCGGCGAGTTGGCCGTCCGCAACGACGACGGCACGCCCCGGTGGGACGTCGCCGACCGCGGCTGGGCGGATGCGGAGGCCCGAGGGACCACCGCGACGTCGCCGATGCTCCGCCTGACCGATCTCGTCGGCAAGTCGGCCCACGCCCGCGATGACGATGGCGGAGAGATCGCCGACGCGGTGCTCGAGCTTGAGTCCGGGCGGATTGCCATGGTCTCGCTGGACCCGAACGAGAACTTTCTGGGGATCGCCGACGACGTCAAATGCGTTCCCTGGTCGGTGGCGTCGGTGGGCACCGACACGGTGCGGATCGATGCCGATCGGGACATGTTGCTGAATTGCGAGTCGATGCCGGAGCAGGTCAGCGTGTTCGCCACGCCCGCCAGGCTCGAGCCGGTCTACAGAGTGTTCGACGTGCAGGTCGTCGATTTCCATCCGCGCGAGCGGCGGGAGTGGAGCCTCGACACGCAGGTGCGCGACTGGTCCGGCAACGACCGCCTGACCAAGGCCTACCGCGACAGCGAGAACGTGCACTTCGACGGCACGGTGCGATCGACCCGGAGTCTGGACATCGCCGAGGGCATGCCCAACGCGACGGCGATCGTGGTCCGTACCGACGACGGTGACCGCGAGGTCGTGCTCGGTCCGGGCTGGTACGTCAGCGCCGAGGAGATGTGGTTCCCCGACGGCGCAGAGGTGAGCGTTCTCGGCCGCAACGTCCGCTTGGACGGCCAGGAGCTGTTCTTTGCCACGGTGGTGAACCGGCTCGAGGGCGAGCGGATCGTGCTGTGGAAGGACGGCACGCCCGTCTGGCGCAGCCGGTCTGCCAGCCACACCGATCGGTAAGTGAGTGGTAGAGGAGAGACCCGGGGCGGGCCGTCAGAAGCCCGCCCCGGGATTTGTCAGTAGCCGCGTCAGGGTGGGACTCGACGCGCCTGTGTACACCCCCGCCGCGGACGATTTGGGAGGGGCGTTCGGGGCGGGGGTGTTTTTGCAGGAAAGCGAGCGGTGGTGGGAGAGGATCGAGGCGAGCTCGCCCGGGGGATGCAATCAGGCGCGGGAATCGGCGGACGGCACGAGCCCGAGCAGTCCCGACATGGTCGCGGGCTGGCCCTTGATGACGGCGTCGGGCGTGGCCGTCATGCGCACATCCCAGGTGTCCTCGTGCCCGAGGAGGTCGTACCGGGTGTGGATCACGGTGCCCTCGGTGGCGTGGTGTCTGGACTTCTTGAGCAGCGACTCGACCGCCGCCGCGTCGAGGAGCAGGTTCCAGTGCTTGAACTCACTGTGCCAGTCCAGTCCCGCGGAACGCATGGCCTCGGCAAACCCGAGTTCCCAGAGCACCTCGCCGGTCTCGACGTCCCAGCGGACGGCGCACGCCTTCGCCGAACCCACGGCCTCCCGCATGCGACGTTCGCGCACGGCGAGAGCACTGGTCCGTTGTTCGAGCGTGGCGTGTGCCGCGGTGATCTGCTCGGAGAGTGCTTTCTCACGTTCGAGCGCCGCGGTCAGATCCGCGTTGATGCGGCGCACGCTGGGCAGGGCGATCGCCTCGGGGAGCGCCCGGATCGTCGCGACCGCGGTGGCCAGTGACACGACCGCGGTAATGGCCTTCATCAACCCGCTCAGGCGGTACGCCGGCCACCAGAAGATCGACGCCTCGATGGCGTGGGTAAACCCGCAGCAGAGAATGAACGCGACGAACAGCCAGGCGATGATCGGGAATGCCGCGGCCCGGCGTCTGAGCATCAAGAGCGCGAGCGCGGTGGGGATGGCCGTGTACGCGCAGAAGATCAAGAGGTCCGAGACGATGTGCAGCCACCCCTCGAAGGCCGACCAGTTACCGCAGGTCCAGCGGGCGGGATAGTCGCTGGTGTCGAAGAGGCGCTGGAAGAAGTTCATGCGGCGTGACCTCCGGATAGAGAGATGATAGAGAGCGCAGATGAAAGCAAGAGCGGCAAACTCGGATACCGCGCAAACGGTGTCGCGCAGCCCGTCGCCGCGGCCGTGTTCAGTCGGGCTCGCTCACGCCGGGCGTGAGCAGCGGGAGTTCCGCAATAAATTCGGCCCCGTTCGGTTGGAGATTCTTCACGTGGATCCGCCCGCCGTGGAGCTCAGCGATCCCCTGGGCGATCGCCAGCCCGAGGCCGTGGCCGCGTTTACGTCGGGTTTCCTCCGAACTCTGGACAAACCGATCAAACACCTCCTTGAGCAGCTCGGGAGGGAGCCCAGGGCCCTCATCCCGCACGGCGATGCAGAACGTGTCGTCTCGGACCATCGCGAGGACACGCACGCGGCCGTTGCGCGGTGTGAACCGGATCGCGTTGCGGACCAGATTATTGATCATGGTGCGCAGCAACTCGGGGTCTCCGGCGACGGCGGCGTCCAGTGCCTCCTCGCTGTCGGCGAGTTGCACGTCGAGCCGCACCCCGTGTTGTTCGGCCATGAGCGCGCAGTCCTCGAGCGAGTCCATGACGAGTTCGTTGGCGCCGCATCTGTGCGGCGGGGCCTCGCCCTGCCCGTCGCGGACCCGAGTCAGCGTCAGGAAGCTCTCCACGAGCCGCCCGAGCTTGCGCATCTCGTCCTCGGCCGACTCGACGAACTCCATACCCTCCGGTGGGAGCCGGCTCCGGTCGAGCGTCTGGGCTTCGAGCTGCAGCGTGGCGATGGGGGTCTTGATCTCGTGGGAGATGTTGGAGAGGAACCGTTCCTGGGCCGCGAACGCCTCCCGGATGCGCACCTTCGCGGCATGCAGCTCACTGGCGAGCTGCTGGATCTCGGGGGTCTCCTGCACCTCGTCAAACTCAGGTCTGTTCGAAGCCTGCTTGACGGTGTTGGGGACCAGCTTGTCGGCGATGCCGGCGAGCCTCCGGAGCGGCTCGACGGCGACGCCGGCGATGATCCAGCCGCTGATCATGCTCGCGATGGTGCCGAAGAGCCCTCCGACGAGCAGAATCCGGAGAATCAGCGCGGTCTGTCTCGCGTAGAACGTATCGGTGGTGAGCACAACGAGGTACGCGTTGGGGATCTCCGGGATGGGCAGGCCGATCGCGAAGACCCCGGCGTCCTCGGCCGCCGCGAACTCCGCCGGTGCGTCCGGAACGGTGCGCAGGGCGTATCCCTGCGCACGATCGATCACGGCGACGATCTGCCTCCCGATGACAGGCCAGCGCGTCTCGTCCCGGAGCAGGCTGATCCCCTTGCCGTCAACGACGTCCACCCGGAATCGATCGAACTCGAGCGGGTCGAGCGTCTCTTGGACGAGGGCGTCGAGCGCCCCCTCATCGAGGAAGTCGTACTCGTCCCTGATCCGCGAAGCGATGAGCATCGACCGCTTGACGAGGCGGTCGTTGAACAGCCCGCGGTCGGCCGACCGCTGATAAAACCAGTAGCCCACGCCGGTCACGACCTGGATAAGCACGAAGATCGAGACTACCCAGATCGTCAGCCTCGCCCGGAGGGTGAGGCGCTTCCGGAGTGTGGGGCGCCCGCGGTGCGGCACGGCTAGCTCATGACGCCGAAGCGATAGCCGGCACCCTTCACGGTGTGGATGAGCTCGCGCTCGTGGCCGCGATCGACCTTCTTCCGGAGCGTCGAGATGTAGACATCAATGACGTTGCTGTCGGGCTCGAAGTTCATATCCCAGACCTTCTCACCGATCTGGGTGCGGCTGAGCACGCGGTCCTGGTTCCGCATCAGGTACTCGAGCAGCCCGAACTCTTTGTTGGAGAGCTCGACACTGCAGTCGCCGCGGGTGGCGCGTCGGGAGTAGAGATCCAGCTCGAGGTCGTCGCACCGGAGGGTGCGGCCCTCTGAGGCTTCTCCGCGCCGGAAGAGCGCCCGCAGCCTCGCGAGCAGTTCCTCGAACTCGAACGGTTTGGTGAGGTAATCGTCCGCGCCCGCGTCGAGGCCGCTGACCTTGTCATCGGTTCCCGAGAGGGCCGTCAGCATCAGGATCTTCACGGCGATTGATCTGCGCCGGAGATTCCGGCACACCTCGACGCCGTCGCGGTCCGGGAGCATGAGGTCGAGGATAATCGCGTCGTAGTTCCCGCTCGCGGCGAGGTCCTCGCCCTCGAAGCCGGAGTGGCTCACGTCCACCGCGTAGCCGTTCTCTCGCAGGCCCCGTTCAATCCCCGCGGCCATCTTCGGGTTGTCCTCGATTACCAGGATTCGCATGATTCCTCCCCGTGCGGTGCGCCCCGTCGGGACGGGACGCGAGCCGTTCGATCAGCGTGGGCCCATTCTACCTCGCCGGGTTCCTTCAGGGCATGTCCAAATCGGTCCCCGCAGCGACGTGCCCGTTCGCTCCCACCGCCCTAACCGCCCACCCAGCCGCCGCCCCCACCGACGACGGGACCAACGGCGGGGCCGCCAGCGTCCGCCGCGGGTCGGCACCTCTGTGCTGCACCCCCCCTCCGCAGGCAGTCAACACCGAGTGCGTGCGGACGGGCCTCAGTATGAACGTGCTTTCATCCACGCGTCACTGAGGCTCCACAGGCGGAGACGAACATACCTGTACGAACCAGCCGCAAAAGCATCCGCGGCTCACACACACAGGAGACCACAATGGATACCACAACGCAGAACGCAGTCAAGAGCCCCTCCCCGGCTGTTCGCGTGCTCGCGGCCGCGGCGGCGGCCGCCTCGCTGGCGGTCGTCGCGGGGTGCAACACGATCGAGGGTGTCGGCGACGACGTCGAGGCGGCCGGGGACGCGGTCTCCGACACCGCCCGAGACGCCAACGACTAAACCGCAGAATGAGCGGGGTTTCACGCGGCCGAAACCGTGCGTTCAGACCGAGGCCGCACAGTACTCGTGCGTAGCAAAACAACACGGAACATCCCGGCGGTGCCGGAACGGGATGATCCACACCTCGTAGCTCGCGGCACACGAAAGGAAACAGCCATGCTTGGTTGGGCACTCGGATTCTTCATCGTCGCCATCATCGCCGCGGTCTTCGGGTTCGGCGGCATCGCCGCCGGGGCGGCATCGATCGCGAAGATCCTGTTCTTCGTGTTCGTCGTCCTCTTCCTCCTGTCGCTTGTCGCGGGCCTCCTCCGTCGCGGCGGGACCAAGGTTCAAGTCTGACCCGTGATCGTCACTCGCGGGACGGCGCCGAGTCGGGCCGCCACACAGCTCAAGGAGCAACCCATGAAGAAGCAAACCGTGAAATTCCCGCTCCTCCCGCTCGCTGCGGTGGCCCTGCTCGGCGCCGTGCCGATGCTCGGTGGATGCGACAACGAGCCCGATGACCTGGGCGATGTGGCCGACGAGGCCGGTGACGCCCTTGAAGACGCGGGCGACGCCGTCGACGACACCCTCGACGAGGTCGATGACGCGACGGACGGCGGCTGATCGCTTCCGTCGGCGTCGGCGGAGAGAGAGCCCAAGACAAGACGCGTTCGCAACAGCGCACGCGGAGAAAGGAACAGCACCATGGAAACAATTACCACACTGAACGACGAGACCGTGAGCGGCCTCCAGGACCTGATCGAGATCAACATCGACAGCAGCGAAGGCTTCGCGGAGGCCGCCGAGAAGATCGAGAACCCCGACATCGCCAACTACTTCCGGCGGTGCGGACAGCGCCGTGAGACGTTCTCCCGCGAGCTGCAGCGGGTCGTCGGCATGAACGACACCGAGCCGAAGGACTCGGGCACGCTCAAGGGCACGATCCACCGCTGGTGGGTCGGGATCCGCGGAGCCGTCCAGAGCGGCGACGAGCACGCCATGCTGGCCGAGGCCGAGCGCGGGGAGGACGCCATCAAAGAGTGTTACGAAACCGTCCTCAAGGAGACCGCGGGCAGCCCCCTCAACGCCGTGCTGCACCGGCATTACGCGTCAGTGAAACAGGATCACGACACCATCCGCGATATGCGGGACGCCCGGGCCTGATCGATCCCCTTCCCCTCTGCCCCGGCCTATAGAGATACAGGCCGGGGTGTTTCTGCAGACCCGGCCCGGAGGATGAGTATGAAGCGGATCGGGCTCGGCGTGCATGTTGTCGCTGGTGTCACGGCGATGGTGATCCTCGCGGCCCCCGGGCTCGCACAGGACACCGGGGGCGTAGACGACGCCGGGACGACCGTCACCTCACAAGCCGACGACAGCTCCGCAAAGGATGCCGATCCCGGAGCGCAGGAGGCCGCGAAGGAGGCCCGGGCGAAAGAGGCACTCGCCGGGATCGAGGGCCTGTCCGATGCGACAGTCGACATCCAGGGCGACTCAGTGCGGCTGGAGGGCGTCGCCGACGACCCGCTCGTGCTGGAGCGCGCCGCCGAGACCGCGCTGGCGGCCACCGGGGGCGGCGCAGGTACAAAACGAGATCACGCTCACATCCGATTTCGGGGAGCGACTCCACGGGGCGGCCAACCGTCTCGGGAGCCGTGTCGAGCAGTGGATCGCGTACCTGCCGCTCATCCCCATCGCGTTCGTGGTGGCACTCCTGGGGCTCGTGCTCGCGTGGGCCGTGGGGCGGTGGCGGTGGCCGTACACGCGCTTGTCCAGGAACCCGTTCCTGCAGGACATCTGCCGGCGGATCGTGCAGACGACGGTGGTGCTGACGGGCGTGCTGCTCGCGCTGGAGATCCTGAACGCGACGGCGCTGGTCGGCGGCGTGCTCGGGGCGGCGGGCGTGGCGGGCATCGCGATCGGCTTTGCCTTCCGAGACCTCGTGGAGAACTACATCGCGAGCATCCTGCTCTCGGTCCGCCAGCCGTTCCGCCCGCGGGACCACGTGCTCATCGACGGGCACGAGGGCCTGGTCACGAGCATGAACTCGCGAACGACCGTGCTCACGACCTTCGACGGCAACATCGTCCGGCTGCCCAACGCCATCGTGTTCAAATCTGCGCTCACCAACTACTCGACCGATCCGCGCCGCCGCTTCACCTTCGATGTCGGTGTGGGCTACGACGTGGACCTCGCCGAGGCGATCAACGTCGGCGTGGAGGTCCTGCGCGGCACCGAGGGCGTGCTGAGCGACCCGGCGCCCTTCGCGATCGTGACCCGCCTCGGCGACTCGAGCATCACCGTGAGTCTGTTCGGCTGGGTAAACCAGCCGCGAGAGCGATTTCGGCAAGGTCAGGAGCCGCCGGTATGCAGCGAGTCAAGGCAGAGTACGACCGACGCGATATCGACATGCCGGAGCCGATCTACAAGATCAAGCTGGGCGGTGCGCTGCCCGGGCAGAGCCCGGCCGAGGCGGGACGGGCCGCGGACGGCGGAGGGCGGGAGGAACGCAGTGCAGCGTCCGGACCCGCTCCGGCACCACCCGCCGATTCGGTCGTGCACGATGTCGGACGCGATCGGGTCACAGAATCGATCGCCGCCGCCTCGCAGCGGGAGTCGGACGCCGAGAATTTGCTGGACCCGACGTCCGCCCAGGAATGAGACGAACCCACGAACGGCTCCCCCGCCGGTTGCGCGCGCGGCGTGAGCAGGATGAGGCCAACTTCATGCCCGGCCCACCGCGCGTTCACGCACGCTCCCGAACATATCTGTGGCGGGGGTTCTTTCGTTCGGACGGGTTCTCGGGAGTTAAACAGGATGGAAGCGCTGCTTGTATTGGGCGTCGTATCAGGGACCGCGGGGATGGTCGTGATTCTGGTCCGCGTGCAGCGGACCCTGCGGGAAGAGGCAACCGAACTGCACGATCAGGCCTGCGGGCAGCACCGCCCCCGCTAAGACCGCGGCGGCCGCAGGTCTCGCGCGATGGCCAGCCCCGCGACCGCACCCGTGGACCACGCCCACTGGAAATTGAACCCCCCGATCCGTCCGTCAACGTCGAGGATCTCTCCGACAAGCCAGAGCTTGTCGTGGATGCGGCTCTGCATGGTGCCGGGCACGATCTCGTGCAGCGGCACCCCGCCGGCGGTCGCCTCGGCGTGGGCAAAGCCCCGGTCCCGCATGATCTCCACGGGCATCGCGACGAGTGCGTGCGCGGCGCGCGCCGAGCCTCCTTGCCCAGCTGTGCCCCGGGGAGTGTGGGATCGACGCCGTGGGCCGTGCAGACGGCCCGGGCGAGCCGCTCGGGCAGCCGCTCCCGCAGCCACGTCAGCACCCGCGTCCGGCCCAGCCCGAGCAGCGATGAATCGACCGAATCAAAGCTCTCGCCGACGAGCCAGCCGATGTGCAGGGTGGCGCCGGCGTCCTGGTCCCGTGCATGCGTGAGCCAGCGCGAGGCGTCCATCACGGCCGGCCCGCTGAGCCCAAAGTGCGTGCAGAGCAGATCGTTCTCGAACAGCGCGAGCCGCTTGCCCGTGCCGGACCGCACTTCAACGGTTGCGCGCGCGCTGATGCCGGAGAGCTCCGTGAGCCAGCGGGAGCGGTCGCCCGTGACCAGCGGCACCAGCGCCGGGATCAGCCGATCGGTGACGGTGTGCCCGAGCCGGCGGGCCAGCGCAAAGCCGGCCCCATCCGAGCCGCTCTTGGGCAGCGCCATGCCCCCTGTCGCCAAAACGACACGTGCCGCCGCGATGGAGTCGTCGGCGTCCTGGCGGCGGACGGTGAACCCACCCCCGGGCTCGGCCTCGATCGCACCGACCCGCCAAGGGTGCACCAGCTCGGCCCCGCCCCGCCTGACATCGCCGAGCAGCGCGTCGAGGACGGTCTGGGCCCGGTCGGTGACCGGGAAGAGCTTGCCGGTGTCTTCCCGTTTGAGCTCGACACCGAGCTCGGCGAAGTAGGCGACAGTCTGCCCGACATCGAACTGCCTGAGCACCTTGCGGATGGTGTTGCGCGAGCCGCCGGCGTACTGCGTCTCGTCCACCGCGTGGTGGGTGACATTGCACCGCCCGCCGCCGGCGACCAGGATCTTGACCCCGACCTTCTTCGCGCCGTCGAGCAGCAGCACCCTCGCGCGCGCCAGCGAGCCCGCGGCCGATCCGGGCAGCGGTCATCAGCCCCGCGGCACCAGCGCCGACGATCACGACATCTGCCCGTGTCTGTGCCAAGCTCTCAGGGTAGCCACGGATCGGGTCGAGGCCCGCGCCGAGTGCGCGCAGTCGGAACGCACCGGTCAGATCGACTCCAGTTCCTCCCAGCGGGCGTACAGCCGGGCCGCGAGTTCCTGGGCGGCGCTGAGTGCCTCGCAGGCCTTGGTCATCGCCTCGTGATCGGCGAGGACCTTGGGGTCGGCGAGTCGTTGCTCGGCCACCTTGGCCGCGGCTTCGGCCTCTTCGATGCGTTGCTCGATGGTGTCGTACTCTCGCTGCTCGTTGTAGCTGCGCTTCTTGCGCTGGGGGGCGGTCTGGGCCCGGGCGGGGGTGCCGGCGGAAGAGGGGGCCGAGGATGTCGCGGCCGTCGCGTCCGCAGCCTGCTCCCTGGCTCTGCGCCAGGCGCTCGCTTGGGCGAGGGTCGCGTGCAGGGCCCACCCGCCGCGACCGTCGAGGGCGAGGACGCTGGTGGCGAGCCGCTCGAGCATGGCCCGGTCGTGGGTGACGAGGATGACGGCTCCGGGGAAGCTCTCGATGGCCTCCTCCAGCGTTTCGAGCGTCGGGATGTCGAGGTCGTTGGTCGGCTCGTCGAGCACGAGCACATCGGCCGGGACGAGCATGAGGCGGGCGATGTGGACGCGGGCGAGTTCGCCGCCGCTGAGAGACTGGATGGGCTGGTCGAGCTGCTCGTCGCGGAACAGGAACCGGCGAGACCACGCGGTGATGTGCATGGGCTGGCCGCGGTAGCGGACCAGGTCGCTGACCGGGCAGAGCGCCTCGCGGAGCAGCGTCGTGGGGGCGAAGTCCTCGCGGTGCTGGCTGAAGACCGCGACGCGGGGCATCGGCTCTGCGAAGTCGACGAGGCCCTCATCCGGCTCGACCTCGCCGGTGAGGACGCGGATCAGCGTGGTCTTGCCGCTGCCGTTGGCACCGAGCAGGCCGAGGCAGTCGCCCGCGCCCAGCACCAGATCGAGTTCGCGGAACAGCGTGTGATCGGCGTAGGACTTGGCGACCCCCTTGGCGACGACGAGCTTGCGGGTGCGCCGGTCGGTGGCGTCGAAGCCGACGCGCGCCCCGGTCGAACTGGCCGCGGCGTTGCGCGCCTTGAGCTCGGCCAGCTCGTCCATCCGGGCGTGGCTCTCCTGGATACGCCCCTTGGCCTTGGTCTGCCGCCCCTGGGGCCCGCGGGAGAGCCACGCGATGTCCTGGCGCACCAGGCCCGCGATGGCCCGCTGCGCCTCGGCCTGCGCGGTGAGGAACTCCTCCTTGCGGCGGAGGAACTCGGTGTAGTTGCCGTCGACCACGAAAATGCCCTGCGGGTAGGCGGGGCTCAGCTCGGCCACGCGGGTGGCGACGCCCTCGAGGAACATGCGGTCGTGGGTGACAAAGACCGAGGCGCTGGCCGCGGGCATGCCCGGGGCGCGACGCACGAACTCCTCCAGCCACGCCACGCCGTCCAGGTCCAGGTGGTTGGTGGGCTCGTCGAGGAGGATCAGGTCCGGCTCGCCCCCCGGCGCTGGCGAGCGCGCAGGCGACGGAGAGCCGCTTCCGCCAGCCGCCCGAGAGCGTGCCAGCGGGCTTGTCGGCCAGCGCGTCGTCGAAGCCGACGCGCGAGAGCATCATGTCGGCGAGGGTCTCGGCCTCGTGGTGGTCGTGGGTGGTGCCGACGCCGCCGAGGCAGGTGAAGGCCTGCGCGATGACCGCGTCCTTGGCCGTGGTGCGGCCGTCGAACTGGTCCTGCTGGGGGACATACACCGCGTGCATGCCCTTGGGGCGTTTGACCTCACCGGAGTCGGCCTCGGTCAGCCCGGCGAGGAGGCGGAGCAGTGTGCTCTTGCCCGCGCCGTTGGGGCCGATGATGCCGAGGCGGTCGCCTTCGTTGATCGACAGGGACACGCCCTCGAAGAGGGTCCGGAGGCCGAGAGATTTGGAGATGTCGCGGACGGTGAGGAGCATGGGATCCCGTTCGGGCGTGTGCGGAGCGTCGCCGAGAGGGTATGCCCGGATCGGATGCGATCAGCGGCGGTGCGTGACACCGGCGACGGCCCGGTCGCGGGTCCAGCGTGCGAGGCGACCCGGGGGGCTCTCCAGCTCGGAGGCGAGCCGCGCGCTGCGTGCGGCGACGAGCCCCTCGTCGAACGGCTGGGCGGGTGACTGCCCGTCGGTGAGCGTGCAGAAGAGGCCGCGAAGCTCCATCTCGAGGTAGACCTGGTGCGCGACCGAGGGAAACAGTGAGAACTTGCCGGGCACGACGCAGAGCTCGGCGGGCGGAGGCCGGGTGCGGTCCCGCTCGATCGCGGCGTGGAGCGTGGAGCGGACACGGCCGAGCGGCTCGCCGTGCTTGGCGGCCGCGCCGGGCAGTCTCAGCAGGGCCGCGAAGTGCAGCGCCTGCGCATCGCCCACCAGTCCGACTCGATGGGCGCGGGCAGCGGCGTCTGGGGATCGAGCACCCAGGCGAGGATGGTTCGCTCTATCTCGGCCTTGTTGTCGTTCCGCGGCGTCTGCCACGCGTCGTGCGCGAGCTGCGTCAGCGCCGGGCCCCACCAGTAGCAGTAGTTGCGGTCGTACCCGTTCTCCACCAGACACTCGGTCTTGGTGCGGGCGTACCACGCGAGCCTGTGCCCGGTGTCGCGCAGCGGGCCAAGAGTCTGCTCGGCCTTCTCGACGAGGCGCTGGGCGGCGTGCTCCAGATCGGCCTCCGCGGCATTGACCGGGAGCGCGTTGGAGTCGGCGAGGATGGAGAAGGGTGTCGTGCCATCGTGCGGGGTCCGGTGGGCAACGTGGTTGAGGTCGTGGGTCGGGTCGGGGCTGAACCGCGTGAAGTTGCCGCTCTCGATCGGCGGCGTCACCACGACCATCACGCTCTGCCGACTCTCCAGATGCACCCGCTGCTCGGGCTCGAAGAACGCGGTGTCGGTCGGGGAGATCGTCCCGCCGGCGGCGAAGATCGTCTGGGTTGCCTCGACTTCAAAGGTGTCGTCGGGGTCATCGACGGACCGGAACCGCACCGGCACCCTCGGCCGGGCGTCGGCCGAATCGCACGCCTCGGCATGGTCGATGCACGCCTCGTAGCCGGTGACGATCTCCACGCCGCACACCGCGGCCGAGGAGGCAAGGTCGCACAGCAGGTCGCGGGTGGCCATCACCAGGTCGGTCGAGAGCGGCGGGGGCACCTCGCTCGCGGTCTCGGGATGGAGATGGGCGGGAGCGACGGGCGGGTTGAAGGGGTGGGGGGCCTGGCAGAGCCCGAGTGTCGGGTGCGACCACGCCGGATCGTGAAACGCCACGGCCGAGCGGGTGTGGATGGCGCGCACGACGCTGTCCACTCCGGGTCTTTGAGGTCGGGCTCGACGATGAACTCGATGGTGCTCTCGAACCACCCGTCGTCTCGCGGCACCAGCCGCGGCTTGCCCGGCCCGCCGGCGGGGGTCGCGAGGTTGCACCGCTCGCGGTGGGGGAAGAGCGGGTCGTGGGCGTACCAGTTGACCAGATCTTCGAACGAGTTGAGGCAGTTGATCAGTGTGCGTGGGTTCTCGAGCTTGGTGTAGAGCATGCCCGTGTGGAGCCACCCTTCCAGGCCGCCCGATGCGCCGGTCGCGAGTTGGTTTTCGCGCTCGACGAGCATGATGCGCAGCAGTTTGCCCTGGCGTTTCGCCTCGCGCGCAAGGCGTTCGGCGATCGCGATCCCGGCGATCCCGCCGCCCACCACCAACACATTTCGGGTTCGTCGCATCTCTCCGCCTCGGGGCGCCTCTCTCAGGGCGTGGTCAGTCGGCATGGTCTCTCAGCCAGTCGAGGGCCAGCATGACCGCGAACGCCGACTCGCCGTCGTTGATCTCACCGGCGCGGACCATCTGCCGGGCCTTCTCCTGCGGCACCGTGAGCGGCTCGGCGAACAGCTCGGTGGACTCGGGGCTCGGGGGTGCGGTGACGACCGCGTCGCGCGCGAGAAAGAACGCCGAGCGGTTTCGGGCAAACCCGTTGGCCATCCAGTGCGTGCTGAGGTGTTCCAGCGAGGAGAACTCGCACCCGAGCTCCTCGCGGAGTTCGGTCGCCACGACCCGCTCGGCGCTGGCCTCGCCCTGATCGCCCATGCCCCCGGCGGGCACCTCGATGCACCACTCGTCGCAGGTGTAGCGGAAGGACTTGAGCAGGATGATCGAGCCGTCGGGCGTCACGGGCACGACGAAGACCGCGCCGGGGTGGTCGACGAACGTGTAGACGCACTCCTCGCCGCCGGGCAGGTCGATCCGGTCCTGATGGACGTCGAACCACCGGCTCCGGTGGAGCGTGGTCCGCGAGCGGGTGACCCAGCCGAGCGAGCGGGCCAGCGGTTTGTCACCAGTCTCGCTCACGCGCCGGCACCCCCGCCGAACGCCCCGCGGACGCCGGTGTTGAACCAGCGCATGCTGTTGAGCACCGCGTCGTTGGGCATATTGCCGACCTGCATGTGCATGCTGATCACGCCGAGGCCGACGCGTTCACGGGCGGCGTGGATCTGGTCGATCACGGTTCTGGGCGAGCCGCAGAGGACCATGCCCCGCTCGATGCGTTCTTCGAGCGTCGGCGGGTGCTCCTCGACCGGCGAGAAGCCGTAGCCGGGCTCCTGGGCGGCGATGCGGCGTTTCTCGGCGTTGTAGGTGCCGGAGAGGACGTTGTACTGGTAGTCGAGCGCGGGCCCGAGTGTGTCCTGCGCTTCGGCGTCGGTCTCGGCGATGCAGGTCGAGAAGCCGACGAGCAGGTGCTCGGGGGCGGGCGTGTTGCCGAGTTCGGCGGGCGCGCGCGGTAGGCCCTGTGCGCTGCGGCCGACGGCGTCCATGGCGTCGCGGCTGTAGAGATGGATCGCGCCGATCAGCGCCTGCCGCTCGGCGGCAAAGACCGCGGAGGTCTCGCTGTTGGCCGAGTAGAGCACGGTCGGGTGCGGCTGCTGCACGGGGCGGGGCCAGATTGAGACCGTCGGGAAGTCGTAGAACTCGCCCTTCCACGCGAAGATGTCCGGCTCGGTCCAGGCCTTGCGGATCAGCCGCGTCGGCCTCGGCGAAACGCCCGCGGGACTCGGCGGGCGGGACGTGGTAGGCCGCGTAGTTCTGCGGCACGCCCCGGATGAAACCCGCGACCACGCGCCCGCCGCTGAGGACATCCACCATCGCCAGTTCTTCGGCAACGCGGATCGGGTTGAGCAGCGGCAGGGGCGCGCCCAGCACCGCGAGCTGCACCCTCTTGGTGCGCTGCGCGACGACCGAGAGGATCAGCAGCGGGTTGGGCACCACGCCGTAGGCGGTCATGTGGTCCTCGCCGACACCGATCCAGTCGAAGCCGCAGTCCTCGGCGAAGACGAGCTGATCGATGCACTCCTGATAGAGCCTCTCGCACCGCTTGGGATCGAACTCGTCGCTCGGGAATGGCCAGCGGTCGGGGCGCTTGGACAGCGCGGGCCACGGGATGGGATTGAAGAAACAGAACTTCATGCGTGGCTCGATGCGCGTGAGGCGTCGTTTGCGGTGCAGGAACGGAATGCGTCGCAGACGCGCTGGATCTGGTCGTCGGTCAGGCCCGAGGTCAGGGGCGGGCAGATGTGCTTGGGACACCAGCGCTCGGCTGCAGGCAGGCCGCCGGGGGGCATCGGGATGTCGGCGAAGACGGGCTGGAGATGGCAGGGCGATTCGTACACGCCGCCGCCGAGGATGACGCCCTGCTCCTTGAAGCGGGCCTTCATGTCGCCGACGGGGATGTCTTCCTCGTAGCGGACGATGAGCTTGTACTGGCTGGCCTGGTCCATGTGCTCGAAGTCGCAGTAGCCGAGGCCGAGTCCCTTGAGCACCTTGACGAACTCGCGGGCGGCCCGGTTGCGGTGGGCGACCATGGCGTCGAGCTTGGCGAGCTGGACGAGGCCGATCGCGGCCCCGAGCTCGTTGATGCGCCAGCTGTTGCCGAGCTCGGTGTGGTGGTTGCCAAACTTCGCGCCCCCCTTGCCCTGGTTGCGGTAGGAGCGGGCCAGGTCGGCGGTGCGCTGGTCGTTGGTGGTGATCATGCCCCCCTCCATGGTGGTCATGACCTTGGTCGGGAAGAAGGAGAACGCGCCGCCCTGGGCGAACGCGCCGGCGCGGGTGCCCCCGAGGGGCGCTGCCGTGGGCGTGCGCGGCGTCCTCGATGAGGAACAGCCCGTTGTCCTGGCAGTACTTGACCTGCTCGGGGAAGTCCGGCGGGATGAGCCCGCCGATGTGGACGGCCATGAACCCGGCGATGCCGTCCCGCTTGTGGGCCTCTTCGAGCATCGCCACGGTGGGCATGTAGGTCTCTGGTGACATGTCGAGCCAGACGGGCTGGCCGCCGGCTTGGATGATCGAGGCGGCGCTGGCGAAGTTGGTGTTGGTCGGGACGGCGACCTTCTTGCCCTCGACGCCCTGCACGCGCAGGAGGATCTCCAGCGCCGAGGTGCCGGTGTTGACCGAGACGGCGTGGGCGGTGCCCATGGCCTTGGCGAATTCGGTCTCGAACGCCTCGGTGTTTTTACCGAGGATGAGGCTCCCTGAGTGGAGGATCTCGCCGAGGCGGTCCTTGAGGCCCTCGATCTCGGCGTCGGTGAGGTCGAGGTAGAACGGCGGCACTGGGCTGGTTTCGGACATGGATCTCCCTCTCTACCGTTGGGGGATTGGATAATTCCACCCACCAAACGGTCGGCAATGGTACCAGCGGGAGACCCGATCACAAGGGGAATGTTTGGAACTCTGGCGAGTTCTGGCCAATTCCGAGGCTGCGCGCGCACGGAGGGCTCGGCCGCCGGGTTCGGGCCGATTACCGGCTGTGGGCGGGGCGTTTCCGGCTCGAAACAGCTGCGGACGGCCTTCCCCGGCGGGCAGCTCCGGGGCGGTAGACCTCCGCGGCCGGCGGCTGGCGGCGTCGCCGGGCTATTTGCCGCTGACTGGGACCGGAGGTGGGAGCTTCTGCTGCGGGGCTGCGCCGAGGCTTTCGCCGTTGGTCCTGACGACCTCGGCGTACCACTCGGCGGACTGCTTGGGGATGCGCTCCTGGGTCTCAAAGTCCACGTAGACCAGGCCGAAGCTGCTGGTCGTAGCCCTCGGCCCACTCGAAGTTGTCCAGCAGCGACCAGTGGAAATAGCCGAGGACGGGCACGCCGTCGTCGATGGCGCGGCGGAGTTCGAGGAGGTGGCGTGCGGTGTAGTCGATCCGCTGCGGGTCCTGCACGCGTCCGTCGAGCCCGACCCAGTCGAGGTTGGCCAGGCCGTTCTCGGTGATCGCGATCGGGAGCTTGTAGCGTTCGTGGAAGAATCGGGGGCCCCAGTAGAGGACCTCGGGCGTGATGTTCCATCCGAAGGCGGTGCGCGCGCGCCCGATCTCCTGCGGCACGGGTTGGGCGGTCTGGCCCTTGCCCAGGGTGACGCGGGCCCCCTGGTAGAGATTGAGGCCGAGGAAATCGAGCGGCTGCTTGATGATCTCGAGATCGCGTTCCCATCCGTCGGGCAGGTGGGGCGCGGTCAGTTCGAGGAGGTCCTCGGGGTATTCGCCGAAGACGACGGGGTCGTTGAACCAGGAGTTGTTCCAGACATCCGAGCGCTCGATCTCGAAGGTCTTGGCGCGTGCGGCGTCGATCTCCTCGGGGTCGCCCTTGGTCGGTGAGCTGACGATGCCGACCGGCGCCCAGCCCACGACGGGCTTGGTCTGCGCGCACTCGCGGATGCACCGGGCCGCGAGGCCGTGGGCGCGGAGCACGTTGTGCACGATGCGCGTGATCTCCGGGAAGGGTAGCGAGAGGCCGGGCGCGTGCTCGCCTGTCATATGGCCGTGGCCGACGAAGACCTGGGGCTCGTTGATGGTGATCCAGTTGCTGACCCGGTCGGAGAGCCTGTCAACGACGGCGCGCGTGTACTCGGCGAACCAGGACGCGCTGGACGGGTTGAGCCACCCGCCCCTGCGGTAGAGCGGGAGCGGATAGTCCCAGTGGAACAGGGTCACCCACGGCGTTACGCCGGACGCCAGCAACTCATCGACGAGCCTGTCGTAGAACGCGAGCCCGGCCTCGCTCACCGCGCCGGCACCCTCGGGCATCACGCGGGACCACGAGATCGAGAACCGGTAGGCGTCGAGCCCCATATTCTTGATGAGTTGGACGTCCTCTTTGTAGTGCTTGACGTGGTCGCAGGCGGTGCGGCCGGTGTGGCCGTGCTTGATCTTGCCGGGGGTCTCGCAGAACTTGTCCCAGACCGAGGGCCCGCGGCCGTGCTTCTCGACACCGCCCTCGATCTGATACGACGACGTTCCTGCGCCCCACACAAAGTCCTGTGGAAATCCCATCACAAATCCTTCCGTCTGGTTCAGGTCGAACGAACTCATTTCACGGCCCCCAGCGTCAGCCCCGACACGAAGTCGCGCTGCAGCAGGAGGAACAGCACCGCGACCGGTGCGACCGACACCAGCGTGCCGGCCATCATCAGACCGTAGTCCTCGTAATACACACCCTTGAGCTGGGCGATCGCCACCGAGAGCGGCTGCTTGTCCGGACTCTGCAGCACGATCTGCGGCCCGATGAAATTGTTCCACATCGCCAGGAAGGTGATCATCAGGAATGCGCCGGTCATCGGCCGCAGGAGCGGGAGCACCACGCGGGCGAAGATGCCCATCTCGCCGCACCCGTCGAGACGGCCGGCCTCGAGCAGTTCCGGTGGAACCGACTGCAGCACCGACTGGCGGAACAGGAAGACGCCGAACGCCGGGGCGATGCCCGGCAGGATGAGCCCCGTGTAGGTATCCAGCAGGCCCAGCTTGAAGAGCACCTGATACCCCGGGGCGATCAGCAGCGGCGCGGGCACAATCAGGGCCGCGAGGACGATCCCCAGGCAGATCCCGCGGCCTTTGAACTTATACATCGCGAGGGCGTAGCCGCCGGCGGCGCAGCAGAGCGTGGCGAGCAGGGCGGTGACGCTGGACAGGAAGAGCGAGTTGAGCAGGGCCCGGCCGATCGCGATCTCGCTGAACAGGCGGGTGAAGTTCTCGAGCGTGAGCGCGGCCCAGTCCACGCCCAGCACGCCCTCGCCCCGCGGCAGGAACATCGAGCCGAAGAACTGCTCCCGCGACTTGAAGGCCGAGGTGACCAGCCAGACGAACGGCACCAGCGTGACCACCGCCAACGGCAGCAGCACCGCGTAGGCGCCGAGTGTGGAGAGGACGGACTTGTGTCTCGCGGTCGGCATCAGGCGTTCCTCTCCCGCAGGACGAAGCGTTGGAGCAGCGTGAACACCGCGAGCATGACCGCGAGCACCCAGCCGATCGCGCTGGCGTAGCCGAGATCGCCGGTCTCGAAGCCCGATTGATAGAGATAGGTCACGATCGTGAGCCCCTGATTGTCCGGCCCGCCGCCGGCGTTGAGCAGGATGTAGGGCAGCTCGAAAAGCTGCAGACTCCCGACGACCGAGAGCAGCACCACGAAGCCGGCCACGGGGGTGATCGCCGGGAGCGTGACGGCGAAGAACCGCCTGACGACGCCGGCGCCGTCGATCGACGCGGCCTCCCTGAGCGAGCGGTCCACATTCTGCAGGGCCGCGAGGAAGTAGACCATGTTGAGCCCGGCGTACATCCAGAGCGCCGAGAGGATCAGCGCCCACATGACCTGCGACTCAAGCCACGGGTAATCGAGCCACGGCCCGCTCTGGAGCACCCATCCGAGGCGGTTGCCGAGCACCTCCTCGAGGATCTGGTTGAGCACGCCGGTGCGCTTCTGGAAGATCACGCTGGCCATGACCGCCAGGAACACGAGCCCGACGAGCTGCGGGGCGAAGAAGACAAGGCGCAGCGCGTTGCGGCCCCGCAGGCCGGGCCGGTCGAGCAGCAACGCCAGCCCCAGCGCCACCGGCAGCTGGATGAAGATCGATCCGGCGGTGAAGACAAGCGTGTTGCGGACCGCCTTGTGGAACAGCGGGTCCTGCAGGAGGAACCGGAAGTTGTCCATCCCGACATACACCGAGGCGGTGGGGCCGAACATCTGGCGGGTCGAGAGCACCACCGATTGGGCCAGCGGGTAGGCCACGAAGACGGCGAACACGCCAAGGAAAGGCGCGAGAAACAGGTAGGGCGCAAACCGGCCGTGGCGGGTATCGCTCATGGCTGGTCCCCCTCGGGCTTCTCGGTCGCGATGACGTTGCGCATCATGCGCGCGCGGACCTCGTCCTCGGCCGCCCGCAGCAGTTCGAGGGCGCGAGCCTCGAGTGCCGCATCGGTGAGGGCCGGGTCGGCCTCCACCTCGCGGCTGAGCCGGATGAGCCGCGTCCTGCACCCGCTCGAGGGCCATCTTGTTGAAGGGCGACGAGGTCCGGCGGGGGACGTCCGGCGCGAGATCGATGTACATCCGTCCCTTGGGCTGGCCGCCGTAGAACTCGTCGGGCGCGTCGTAGATCGGGTCGTCCCAGTGTGCGCGCACGGGAGAGATGATGTCGCCCTCGGTGTAGAGCGAGCGGGACAGCTCCGGCGAGAGGTACAGGCGTTTGGCGTACTGCCAGAGCTCGTCGGGGTTCTCGGCGCTCTTGGGGATGCCCAGCATGGTGCCGCCCCAGACGCTGGTGCGCCGGCCGCCGGGCTCCCAGGCGGGCAGCGGCATGAGCTTGAGCTTTCCGGACAGCTCCGGCAGTTGCTGTCGCCAGATGTTGCTGAGCCAGTCGGGCATGAGGGCCGCGACGACGTAGCCGTCGAGCTTGAGCTTGTTGCCCGCGGCGCTGAACTCGGGCACATCGGCCGCGATGCGGTCGGGCCCGGCGACCCAGGTCGCCATGGTCGCGATGACGCGGGCGTTGGTCTCGGTGGCGAAGCTGACCATATCGTCGTCGTCGAAGAGGCCGTCGCCGGCCTGCAAGATGAGCGGCTCGATGTTGTCGATATAGGTCGGCCAGAAGCTGATGAGGTAGCGGTCGGGCGCGCCGTCTCCGTCGTTGTCGGCCATCAGCGGCCGCATGATCCGGGCGAAGTCGTCCCATGTCTCGATCTCGGCGACATCGATCCCCGCGGCCTCGACCAGATCGGCCCGGTAGCAGAGCATGACCGGGTGGACATCGTGCGGCAGGCCGAAGACGCGGCTGCGGTAGGTCCAGGGGCCGAAGGAGCTCTCGTTGATCGCGTCGAGCAGACCGTCCTCGCGCAGGCGGTCGGTCAGGTCGAGAAACCCGACCGACTCGACCGGCCCGCCGAAGGCCCGCGAGGCGACGCGGCGTTCGGCCTCGATCAGGTCGGCGACGGGGACGCCCGACATGAACCCGCCGAGCATGCGCCGTTCGAGCGCGGGGAGGCTGAGCGTCTCGATCCCCACCGAGCCCTGCGAGCCGTCCCGCTCCCACCCCTCGAGGATCGGCTCGTACATGCGCGCGTGCGGCGGGGCGAAGGTCCAGAGCGTGACGTCGGACTCCGCGCGGTCCTCGGGGAGGACGACGAGCACGGTCGAGACGATCGCCACGACCACGACCGCCCACCCGCCGAGTGAGAAGTATGAAAGCCACCCGGGCCTCGCGGCGAAGCGCGGGGCCCGGGTGGTGGTAGAGGTGGTGTGTGAGGCCTGCTGCTTCATGCGCAGATATTCACGCTCCGTTGCGGGGATCAGGCGCGGCGGCGGCGGGTCGCGACGAGGCCACCGAGGCCGAGCAGCGCGGCGGACGCGGGTGCCGGGATCAGCGAGACGTTGTCGATGTGCGCCGCGCCGCCGTCGTTGAACGGCTGCAGGTAGAGGATGAACGCCTCGACCTGCACGGTGCCGGCCGGTGCGACGCCCGAGACCGGGGCGTTGTCGAACCAGGTGTCGGTGGCGAAGGTGCCGTCGAGGATGGTGCTCTCGGCGAAGCCGATCTCCGCGTCGGCGGCGTCCTTGAACACGATTTTCATGACCACCCAGTTGGCATCGGGCGCGCCGTTGCCGACCATCGCGTCGCCGCTCCAGTGGCGGGAGTAGGCGTCCATCTCCCAGGTCTGGCCGGGGGCGGCGACGAACTCCTGGAAGATGCCGGTGACATCAAAGCCGCCGCTGAAGTTGCCGAACATCTTGGCGACGCCGTTGCCCTCGAAGGGGACGATCTCCGGCGGGTTGGCCGCCTCGGGGTAGGCGTTGCCGAAGACGTTCCATCCGTTGAGGCCGTCTTCGAAGCCGGGGTTGGTCAGCAGGTTCTGCCCGAAAGCGGACGTGGCGCCGCAGATGAGTGCGGCAACGGCAATCTTGGTCTTCATGGTCTTCTCTCCATCTCTCTTCTGGACATTGACGCTCGACGGGACACGCGCCCGTTCGGCGTGGACTGGACGTGGTGTTACTCTGCGCCGACGCTCGGTGCGCGGGACGCGGGCATGGCCGTCGATTCACTCACCGACCACGTGGTGTACCGGTGCTCCCGGTAGCTCGGGATCTCGCCGCCCGCGGCGAGCACCCGTGTGAGCCACCGCGAGGCCTCGAGCCCCATCTGGCGGGCGTCCTGACACACGGCGGTGTAGCGGGGGAACGTCTGCGCCCGGGCGTCGCCGTCGTCGAACCCGACGATCGACAGCTCACGCGGCACGGAGATCCCCCGGACCAGACAGCGGTGCATGGCACCGACCGTCGTCTGCGGGTCGGTGAAGTAGACCGCGGTGGGGGGGTTGGGCAGCGAGAGCAGGCGGTCGATGCTCGAGGCCCCGCCCGCCATGCTCGCCGGCGACTGGATCAGCAGCGCCGGGTCGAGCTCGATGCCGGCCTCTTCGAGGGCCTTGACGTAGCCGTTCCGGCGGTCACGGTGGTCGGAGTCGATCACGTTATGGACACCCAACGCGATCCGCCGGTGCCCGAGGTGGATGAGGTGCTCGACCGCCCGTTTGGAGTCCTCGAGCGAATCGGTGTAGATGTAGTTGAGCTTGGGGTGATCGCTGCGGTCGGCGATGAGCATGCAGGGGAAGCCCTCGTCGGCGATCTCCTCGGCCATGCGCGACGACGGGTGGATGCGGCGCACGATCACGCCGCCCACGCCCTTGGCGCGGAAGAACTGCGAGTAGCTGTCGGCGGGGTCCTTGTCGCGTTGCACGTTGATGATGGTCACGTCGTAGCGCTGTTCGTTGACCCCGTCGAGGATGCCCGCGAGCATCGCCGACTCGAAGTTGCCGTAGTCGGCCCGGACCGGGTCGGTCGGGTAGACCAGGCCGATCACGTTGGTGCGGCGTCGCCCGACGCGGGGCATGTAGCCGAGGTTGTCGGCCATCTGCACCACCCGTGACCGGGTCTCGGGGGAGACGTCCGGGTGGCTGTTGAGCGCACGCGAGACGGTGGCGACGGAGATGCCCAGCTCGCTGGCGAGCTTGCGGGCGGTTGTTGCTTTGGTGGTTCGGTTCTTGGCCACGGTGCGTCTCACGCTTCCTTGCGATTGGGGGTGCTCAGTCTTTTTCGACCCGTTCGTCGATGATCGACCACAGGACCTCGTACGTGCTCTTGACGGCGCTGTCGTCAACGAGCGTTGAACGTGCCTTGCGCTCGACGTGTCCGTCCACGAAGCCCATGTTGGCCCCGCCCTCCTGGCCGATCAGGTCCGAGTTGCGGCGGGGGTGACGGTACCACGGCATGTAGCTGCCGGGGCTGGGGATGTCTGCGTATTCCATCTCGGGGGCGTTGCGCCGCCAGGGGCCGGGGAACGCGCCGCTGCCGATGCCGTCGCCGGCACCGAAGCGTTCGGCGGGCGTGCCCTGCGAGCCCATCTCGCCGACGGTGAACCAGGTCGCGTCCGTCGGGGTGGAGCCCTCGGAGGGGAACAGGCCCCAGGCCTCGCCGAGCAGGAGCGTGCGGCTGCTGAAGTCGGTGCCGGAGTCGAACCCTCGCCCGCGGTCGGCCTCGTCGGGGTCGTTGGCGTTCTGGCCCGGCTTGTACGTGATCGGCCCGCTGGGGCCGTTCCGCCACGCACCGGCCGAGGTGGCCCAGTAGTTCATGGTGTACGACCTCCCGCCCTGCGGGTGGGAGGGGCAGAGCAGGACGCCGCCGCCGACGGTGATGTTCTCGATGTTGTTGTAGCCGATGTTGCTGTAGTCCACGTTGGGGAGGTAGGCACCGATCCGGGCCTCGTCGTACCAGTGCATGCTCAGCTTCCCCGTGTCGGGGTCGGGGATGCGGAAGAGCGAGGGGGGGAACTTGTCGCGGAAGTCGGCCGAGTAGTTGATGAGCGCCAGCGTGACCTGCCGCATGCTCGATGCGCACTTGATGGTTCGGGCCGAGTCGCGGGCCTTGCCCAGGGCCGGCAGCAGGATGCCGATCAGCAGCGCGATGATCGCGATGACAACCAAGAGCTCGATCAGAGTGAAGCCGCGTCGCGGGGTGCCGGGCATGGTCGATCTCCGTGAGTGACTCGGGCAAGGTTCCAGAGCGGAAGGCCGCCGCCGGGCTTTCACGCGGCGGCGGCTGGGAGGCTGGGTTTCGGGCTTAGCAGCCGGCGTTCCAGAGGTTCAGGAAGCAGATCACGTCCTGCGTGTTGATGCTGGAATCGTCGTTGCAGTCCGCGGTCGAGTCCCTTGCGTTCCAGGCGTTCAGGAACGCGATCACGTCCTGCGTGTTCACGCTGGAGTCGCCGTTGAAGTCGGCGTAGCAGGAGGGCTCGTCGAGGTCCAGGCTGGCCTTGTCGAAGAACATGGCGCCGGGCGCGCCGAAGGGGAACTCGTCGGTGGCGAACTGGATGAAGAGCACGAAGAAGTCGACGCTGACGGTGCCGGCCGGTGCCGTGGCGGTGATCGAGTCCTCGATCCACTGATCGAGCGGGGAGTTCGCGTCGAGCACGGTCTTGGCGTCGGCCAGGATCTCGGCGCCGTTGGCGTCGCGCCAGCTGAGGATGAGCAGCGCGATGTTGTCGCCGGCCATGGCGTCGTCGCTGCGGTGCAGCACGTTGATGGTGGCGGTGTAGGTGTCGCCCTCGCTGGCCGCCACACTCTGGAAGACACCAGAGTCGCTCTGCTGCTGACCGTCGAAGTTGCCGAAGATCTTGCCGCACCCGGTGCCGTCGAGCGGCGGCTGGTAGTTGGGGTCTTCGACCAGGAAGATGTTGCCGCCGAACTGGTCCCAGTTCTCGAAGGTGGTCTGGAAGCCGGGATCGTCGAAGCTCGGGTTGAGCAATTGTGCGGAACTCATGCTGGCGAGCGTGCAGACAAGAGCGGCGGGCGCGGCTGCGGTGCGGAACATGTGGGTCTCCTCGGTCGGTGGTTATCGGGTCTGATTCGCTGCGCCTCATGGCACTAGCATTACTGGAATTGTTTCGGTAGCGTAACGGAATCTGGTGTCTCTGCAAACCGGGTTGGGCATTTTCTCGCGTTTTTTCCCTGAAACGACCCTGCTCCGCTCGGTCTGTCCCATGCGGTGAATGCTGCAATCGTTCCAGAAAGCCCGCTTGCGGCGATCTTTGGGGCGGGTGGAGACCGCCTGCCGCGGCATCGGCCTCGCAAAACCAGTGATAATCCGAGCATACTCCGAGATACAAGCGGTTCCATTGGCACAGGTGGCTCAGCCCCCGGAACAGGTGATGAGGACAGATCGCGCAGGCGGAGGGTGCCCCATCGCCCGCAGCCTCCCGCCGAGCGTTCGCCGACATCCCCGGTTGCGATGCAGTGCCGGGAAACTTCACGATCACCGGCTCCGCCCGTGGCGGGCCTCGGGATCCAGACGGGCCGGCCCCAGTCCGGCCCCGTCGGCTACGCGTGCTCGGCGGCCGGTCCCGTCCACGGGCGTCGTGCCGGGTATTCAGCCACGTAGAATTGTCCGGGGACATGGAGCAAGACAATGGCAGAAACGCAGCAGAAGAGTCCGGTCACGAACCTCGCGCCGGAGGAAGTCTCTCGATGGCTCGATGACGGCGGTGCCGTGCTGGTCGATGTCCGTGAGCCATTCGAGCACGCCGAGGAGCGCATCGCCGACGCCAAGCACGCGCCGCTCTCGAAGTTCGATCCCGATGCGGTGCGGGCGGCCCACCCAGACTCGAAAGTGGTGTTCCACTGCCGCTCGGGCAAGCGTTCGGCCGACGCGGCGAGCCGCTTTGCTCGCGATGGTGAGACCACGTATCACCTCGCGGGCGGCATCGAGGCGTGGAAGGCCGCGGGCCATCCCACGGTGCGTCCGGCCAAGGCCGCCCGGATCCCGGTCATGCGCCAGGTGCAGATCGCCGCCGGATCGCTCGTGACCCTCGGCGTGGTGCTCGGGCTTCTGGTCTCCCCCTGGTTCCTTGCGTTGTCCGCGTTTGTCGGCTGCGGGCTGATGTTCGCGGGGGCGACGGGCTGGTGCGGGATGGCGCTCTTTCTGGGCAAGATGCCGTGGAACCGCGTGAGTGCCTCAGGAGCGTCCTGCGCCGCGTAGCGGTTCGCGTTCGCGCCGTGTCCGTCCTGCTCGTGAGGCGCCCGCAAAGGCACCGGCCGCGCCCGAACTCTGAGAGTCCGGCGCAGCCGGAGGGGTGGGGTTGGACTACAGGTCCGCGGCGTTGTTTCGGCCGCGATGGTGACCGCGGCCGTGCGGCCGGGCTTAGCGGCGGCGACGCACGGTGACGAGCGCACCGAGGCTGAGCAGGGCCATCGAGCCCGGCGCGGGGACGATGTTGAAGCGGACGTCGGCGATGAACGCGCCGTCATTGTCGGCGTACGCCCCGGGCTCACCGGTGAAGAAGCCCGCGTCGGCGAAGCCGAGGAAGAACCGTGTTGCGCCCGCGGGCACCATGAATTCCTGCAGCGTCGAGCCGTCGGCCCAGCCGTCACCGATGAAGAACGACTGGCCGATCTCCGGCGCCAGCGACGCGAACTCAGAGCCCAGGTCGTAGAAGTCCAGACGGGAGGGAGTGCCGCTCTCTTCGGGCAGGTCGTCGGTCAGGAAGACGCCCACCAGGGGCAGCGTCGCGGGGTGGACCAGGCCCGAGATGCCCTGGAACGAGCTGATGTCGGTGTCGTTGAGGGTGGAGGTGTTGCCGTCGGGGCCCGCCCATTCCAGGGTGTGGTGCGCACGCACCAGGCCGGTCACTTCGGGAAGCGTGACGAAGTTGGCACCGTCCGGCACCGCGAGCATGGGCGGCAGCTGGCCGTCCAGCGTCGGGACGTCACGCCCGGCGTCGAAGATCGCGGCCTTTCCGTCCACGGGCACGATGTCGGCCGCGGCGATCTGGGCAATCCCTGCGAGCGCGACGATTCCAATGAGTTTGTTGTTGAGCATGGCTTCTCTCCTCCCCACCGATTTGCAATTGTCGTACGAAGCCCAATGCAAACACTGGGCATGCCGTCAACTCAAACATGCCACGGAAGTGGAGCTCTGCCAGAGACTTAGAGCGTTTTTGGAGAGAAGCGAATCTGGGGAATTTGTCAGCGGATCGCGATCTGCACAAGAAAGCAGCCGCCCGGGTGCTTCCGGGCGGCTGTGGTAATTTGGGCAAATTGGATCTGGTCAGGCCCGAGATTCTCGGACCTTGTGCCTGCGGGCCGGGATCAGGGGAAGATGCCGCGGACCGAGTAGGCCTTGCCGATGTGATCGAGTGCCGCGATGTAGGCCGCGGTCCGCAGATCGACGCCGTACTTCTGGCGGGCGACGACGGTGCGTCGTGCGGCCATGACCATGTGGCGGTTGAGCTCGCGGTCGACCTGCTCGATGTCCCAGTAGCTGCTGGTCTTGTTCTGGACCCACTCGAAGTAGGACACGGCCACGCCGCCGGCGTTGGCCAGGATGGCGGGGATGACCTCGATGCCGCGTTCGCTGAGCACGCGGTCGCCCTCGGGCGTGCAGGGGGCGTTGGCGCCCTCGGCGATGATCTTGGCGTTGATCATCGCGGCCTCGCGGTCGGTGATCATCTGCTCAAGCGCGGCGGGGATGAGCACATCCACCTGCGTCTGGTAGAACTCGTCGGTGGTGATCGCGTCGCCCGCGAACCCGGCGACGCCGCCGTGCTTCTCGCAGTGCTCGGCGAGACGGTGGGCGTCCAGACCCTTGTCGTCGCGGATCGCGCCGGTGTGGTCGGCGACGGCGACGATCTTGGCGTCCATGTCGTGCAGGATGCGTCCGGCCCACGAGCCCACGTTGCCGTAACCAAGAAGACTCACCCGCATGCCCTTGGTCTCCAGCCCGACCTCGGGGAGGAGCTCGACGAGGGTGTCTACGACGCCCTGGCCGGTGGCCTTGGTGCGGCCGAGCGATCCGCCGAACTCGACGGGTTTACCGGTGACTACGCGGAGCCCGTCGTTGGCGGCCTTGCCCTCGTTGGACATCATGTACGTGTCGGCGAACCACGCCATGTTCTGCGCGCTGGTGCCGACATCGGGCGCGGGGATGTCGTACTCGGGCCCGATGATGTTCATGATCGCCGAGCAGAAGCGGCGGGTGATGCGTTCCATCTCGCGGGCGGAGTGCTCGCGGGGGTTGACCTTGACGCCGCCCTTGCCGCCGCCGAAGGGCACGCGGACCAGCGAGCACTTCATGGTCATCAGCAGCGCGAGGCTCTTGACGTCGTCGAGGTGGACGTCGTGGTGGAACCGGATGCCGCCCTTGTAGGGGCCGAGCGCGTTGTTGTGCTGGACGCGGTAGCCCTTGAACAGCCTGTGGTGCCCGTCGTCCATCCGCACCGGGAAGTGGACCATGACCTCGTTCTTGGGCTGCGCGAGGATGATCTTGACGCGGTGCTTCAGGTCGATGATGTCCGCCGCGTGGAGCATCGTCTCCACCGTCTGGTGGTAGAGGTTGTTGGGGTCCTGCGGGAAGTCGAGTTCCTTGAAGATGGGGTTGGAGTATTCCGCGGCGGACTCATTGGCGGACACGGCTGTGGTGCTCATGGCTATCCTCCGGTAACGACGTTGACGACCCCGCTGATCCCTCCGCGAACCAACGGGGTGGTCGAGGAATCCAGATGATACTCTTCATATGTGCCGATCTTCTATGGGCGACGCGAATCAAGTCGACCGCGGAGTCGGTCGGCGTGGCCGCCAGGCCGGCCCGAACGCTCGAAATGCTCGAGGCCAGGCTCGCCGATTCGCCCGTCCACGCGCTGGTGGTCGATCTGGAAGCCGGCGATACGGGGCTGGGCCTGATCGAGCGGCTCCGGGGCCCGGAGGCCAGCGAGGCCGAGCGGGCCATCACGGTGCTCGCGTTCGGCCCCCACGTGATGACCGACTTGTTCGCACAGGCCAGAGCCGCGGGAGCCGACCGTGTGGTCGCCAGAGGGGGCTTTGCCGCCCAATTGCCGCAGATCCTCCGAACACTCGACGACGTCGCCGCACCCTGAGCCCCATTCTGCATTCTCGCGGCGGGGGCTGGCGGGGCCTCGGGCATCCGGCTCTCATCGGCCGAATCGCGGCCGCGCTGCAGTGCCAGACTGGGCCCACGGCGTGCTCGCAGGGGCCGATGGCGACGCCGTCGGCGGCGGGGGCAGTTTGCCAGTGGTTTACTTGGGATTGAACCGTTCGCCCGATCAGTCGCGCCCGGCGACGGGTGGCGATGCCGACCAGGCCCAGGGCCGCCATCGCGGCGCCGCTCGGCAGGGGCACGACGTTCATCGGCAGGTTCGCGCCGTTGACGCTGCTGTCCTCAAACTCGCGCAGCGCGTGGTCCCCGCCGACGCCCGGGCCGCGGCGGTCCCGGTTGCTCACGTCAAATCTCCGCAGCGAGTGCAGCCAGAAGCCAAACGAATCTGACGAGCCGGCGTCGGCCCCGTCGGGGTTGTAGCCGAGGATGTTCGCGGCCTCGACGCTGAGGGTGAGTCCGCCGAGGAGATCAGAGTTGGCCGCGGTGCCAACTCCGCTTCCATCACTCTCACCGCTGTGCGCAGGCTCCAACCTGACCGGTGTTGCGAATCGGCCCCCGACTTGGCCCGTCCCACCTGTCGCAGCGGTCGAGAACCGCGCCATCTCGAAGCGGTAGCCACCAAACTGGAACCCCGGGTTGCCCGCGAGCGCGGCCTCGAAGAAGAGGCGATTCGTGACCGGATCGAACGCCGACCGGGCCGGCTCGTGCGTCCCGGACCAACCGGTGGCGGCGGTGTTGTTGCGGAATGAATACGTCGGTTCGGCGGAGGCAGAGCTTGCCGCCACACCCGCCGCGAGCGCAGCGATAGCCATCGTTCTCATGAACATCTCTCCTCCATAGCGGTCCGGGGCGAGGTGCCGAAAGCCGCACCACACCACAGTGAACCTAAAGCGCCGCGGGCCTGCCGCAAGGCATCGCGAGGGAGAAAGGCGACTTCTTCCCGATTGCGTGTGTTCTTGGACCATCCCGAGCGGACGGTCGGCCGCGGTCACAGCTTGGTTATCCAGCTCGGTTGCCCAGCGTGCCCACTCTCACACACCCGCCCGGCCGACGCCGTGTCGGTCGGGACTACTCGTCCGCGTCGAGCGACTCCCGCCACTGGGCGTTGAGGTCCTCAAACCCCACGCCGAAACTGCTCTTGGTCGCCTCCTCCAGCGGCACCCCCGAGGCGAGCGCACGCACCCACGCGTTGCGCGCTCCGGCCGAACCGCTCGGACACGTACCCGACGAAGTGGTGCCCCTGCAGATAGACGTGCCCGTGCAGGCTCGCCGGTGTCTCGCGGAAGTCGGCCATGTCGTCCCACGCGGCCAGCGAGTCGGTTTGGGCCCAGGCCCGGACCGCGGCGGTCATGCCCTGACGGGCGCGGCTGCCCGAGTACTTCTCCGCCGCCAGCTCGGCCACGCCCTCGGCCACCCACCACGGGATGTGCAGCGCCGCCTCCTCGTGGTAGGTGAAGGTCGCGACGTGCCCGTACTCGTGGGAGAGCAGGACCCGGAGCTGCCGCTCGCCGCTGCCGCGGCTGGCCATGATCTTGATCGCCTCGCCCGGCTCGTTCCAGCCCCCGAGCGGGTCGGTGTAGCTGAGGTAGATCGACTGCTGCAGGTGCCGCATGTCGGTGTAGAGCTTCACGACCTGCGGGTGGTCGAGGTGCGTCTCAAATCCCGCGTCCACGTGCTCGCGGATCTCCGGCATCATCTCGGTGATGCTCTCGGCGACCTCGCGCAGATCATCGGAGAGGAACAGCACGATGGTCTGGCCGTCGTCGGAGGCCAGGCTCGTCCACGCTTCGCCCGCGTAGCGCCACTCCCCCCCCGTCCGCTCGTGTGAAGCGTGCGGGAATCTCGATGGAGCGTTCCCGGGCATCGGGCAGCTTCCATGCAAAGCGGAGGTCGGCCTCGACAGCGGACGGATCGGCGGCGTCGGCGGATTCACGCGTTGCTACCGGTTCGCTCTGCAGCGTCAGCTCGAACATTTCGGGCGTGTGGTCGGCGAGGTCGGCCGCCCAGTTGGTCTGCTCGGTCGCCCACTCGGCGACGGTTGTGTCGATGCACGCGAGATACGCCTCGGTATCGCTCGCGAGGACGGCCGCCTCCATGCGGTCCAGCAGACCGTTCACACCGTCGTCATCGGGTGTCACCTGCGCCGCGAGGGTGGCGCTCGAGGCGAGGAGAAGTGCCAGCGAACAAAGAGATCTGTGCATGCCCGGAGTGTATCGAGGTGCAGGATCCGCCCGGGTCCCCGCTTCAGTCCAAAAGAAAAGCGGGCACACGTTGCACGTGCGCCCGCTCGAACGGTCAGATTGTCGCCGTGAGATCGGTTACGGCCGGCGCGAGCCGTAGCTGCTCGACCGGGTCTTGCGGCTGCGGGGCTTGGCTCCGCCCTGGCCGCCGCCACCGCCGCCGCCGTACCCGCCGCGGTCGTTCCCGCCGCCGGAGCGGCGCTTGGGCGGGCGGGGTGCCGCATTGCCGTGGTTGCTCTGCTGGCCACCGCGGGGTGTGCGGGGCTTCGACTCGACCTGGCGCTCGGGCTTGGGCAGCACGGGCAGGTCGGGCAGTTCCGTGGTCGCCGCGATCTTGGTCCCGGTCAGACGCTCGATCTGGCGGAGCAGGCTCCGCTCGTCCTTGTCGCAGAAGGCGATCGCCAGGCCGGTCGCCCCGGCGCGGCCGGTGCGGCCGATGCGGTGGACGTAGGCCTCGGGCTCGTTGGGCAGGTCGAAGTTGAAGACGTGGGAGACCGCGTCGATGTCGAGGCCGCGGGCGGCGACGTCGGTCGCGACCAGCACGCGGCACTTGCCGGCCCGGAAGCCGTCGAGGGCGCGCTGCCGCTGGTTCTGCGACTTGTTGCCGTGGATCGCGTCGGCGGCGATGCCGGCGCGGTTCAGGCGGTTGGCGACCTTGTCGGCCCCGTGCTTGGTGCGGGTGAAGACGAGGGTCTTCTCGATCGAGTGCTCGTCGATGAGGTGGTGGAGAAGCGCCTGCTTCTCCTGGCGACCGACCATGAAGACCGACTGCTCGATCTTGGGGGCGGCCGAGGCGACCGGCGTCACGGTCACGCGGACGGGGTCCTTCAGCAGCGAGTCGGCCAGCGACTTGATCTCGCGGGGCATGGTCGCGCTGAAGAGCAGCGTCTGCCGCTCTTCGTGGATCTCCGACGCGATGCGGCGGATCGGGGCGATGAAGCCCATGTCCAGCATGCGGTCGGCCTCGTCGAGGATGAACACCTCGACCTCGCTCAGATCGACCACGCCCTGGTCGAGCAGATCGATCAGGCGGCCGGGGGTGGCGACGAGGATGTTGACGCCGCGACGCAGCGCGCCTTCTCCTGGTGGAACTGGCTCACGCCGCCGTAGATCGCCGTGTGGCGGAGGCGGGCGTGGCGGCCGTAGGTCGCGAAGCTGGCGGTGATCTGCCCGGCCAGTTCGCGCGTCGGGCAGAGCACCAGGGCGCGGGGGACATGGTGGCAACGGTCGTTGGCCACGCCCTCCTTGATGAGCTTGTCGAGCACGGGCAGGGCGAAGGCCGCGGTCTTGCCGGTGCCGGTCTGGGCACACCCGAGCACATCGCGCCCGGCCAGAGCCGGCGGGATCGCCTGGGCCTGGATCGGGGAGGGCGTCTCATAGCCCTCGTCCTGGATCGCCCGCAGCAGCTGCGGGGCCAGATCGAGCGAGACGAAGTCGGTCGCGGGCTCACCCATCTCGAAAGGAGTGGAGGGGGTGTCGGGCGAGTGGTTGGCGTCCGGCGCGCGCTCGGGGCGGCTGGGCCGGTTGTTTTTGGGGGAGGACTTGCGGAAGGTACGTCGGAGGTTGTTCGGGTTACGGGACAAAGTGCATGGACTCCAATGACCGTCGCTGCGGAGGTGCAGCGAAGGCGCGTGTGTTGATTCGGGCGATTCCTGTGCCCTGCCTGTAGTTTGGCGAATGGGGCAAGAGCGGCCGAACTGGGTGGAGCGTCTTCGCGTGGGTCGGTGATTCGTCACCGGACGGAGAGGACGCTGCCGACAGATTCCCAGATGGTCCTCTCGGCACATTGAGGCGTGCGGGGTGAGAGGGCTGAGGCCACCGGCTTGTGGGGGATACTAGGCGTGGTTTTCATCGGGCGAGCGGGGGGGCGGCGTGACCGGGAGTCGACAGGTGCCGGGAGATGGGCTTGACGGCATGCAGCACGCGAGTTGAGATAGGTATTTACTCGGGTATTCCGTAGTCGGCGGTGGTTGAGTCCAAAAGCAGAATCGAGCGCCCAGAATCTACCGAGCCTCAGGCGAGTGCCCCCGCATCGCTGGCGGCCAAGTCCATCGGGATTCCGGACGGTCCAGGTCCGGGACCAGTATCGTGCGGTGCGATATGCCATTCAAGCTCTTCGAATTGTGCCGCACGAAAGCGCCGTGGGGCGACTACGGCAACATGCTCGTCCACGGCATGACGGGGTACCTCGGTCGCGACTCTCGTCGACGGCTCCAATTGCAGCGAACCGGTCCATTCGTGCCGCCTATCACCATGCCCGGCGTCGGGGTGGTTGTGGTATGCGATCGCGTGCGCGAGCGCCTGGGGTCCTCGGGGCTCACCGGGCTCCAGTTTCGCGCGGACATCCTCAAGCAGGTCGTGGAGTTGGATTGGGAAGGGTGGGACCGTACCGCGTGCCTCCCGCGCCGCCTTCCGCCCGGAGGTGAACCAGAGAACTACTTCCTTCGTGGACGACACCGTCCCGAGTTGGCCAAGGGGATCGGCCCACTCTGGGAGGTCTACTCCGACAAGACCGTCGAACTCGTCGAAGACGGGACCGAAACTTTGTGCGGGATGGAGTTTCCGCGGATGCTGCCGGACCGTGACACATGGCCGGTCCAGGACTTCTGCAGCGCTGGGCGGGGATCCCAACTGCTGGTGACCGGGAAAGCTCGGCGTGTTGTGGAACGCCTGAGTGGGGGAACGGTCACGGGCGTCGAGAGACCGTGGGCCAGCCGATCATGAGTTCCAGTCGTTTGCGACGGCGGGTGGCCCGAATGCCTGACTCTCGCATGTAAGCTGCACCACGCGTGCCATCACTCGCGGCCTCTTTGCTCTCCTTTTTCCTCCCTTGTTCTCCCCGCGCAGTGATGCTCTTCCACTCCCCGCGCGGTTGTCTCGCACCATGCCTCCCGAGCGAGACGAGCCGGACGCCTTTTTCCGACACTATTGCATGCGCCTGATTGAGCGGCCCGACAATCCTCGACAACTCGGTACACCGCAGACCGGTGAAAACACCCGAAGGCTGTGCGTGGACGTGTGTGCGGGCCTACCGGGGCGACCTCGAAGGGTTGGTGCCTCTTGATCGGGTGCTGTGAGCAATGGGGCAAACGGCATCACTGCGCGGGGAGGGTTCGGAGGAGGAGAAGGAGGGCAAAGGCCGCGAGTGATGGCACCCACGGAGACGCGATTGCGGCTACTTGGGGATTCGGGCCACCCGCCGGAGTCGGCAGGTCATCCACCCAGCAACCGCCGCCACCAGGGCCGGGGCTTCGGCGCCGGCTCGGCGAGTGCCGTGTCGCGGTAGCCCTTCCAGGTTGCAAAGGACCGGGCCGCGGCGGTCTCGTCGAAAAGACCCGTCTCGGAGCTTGGGTCCAGTGCGCGGCCGCCGAACGCGCCGACGATCGCACTCACCACAGGAACAACATCGGATCCGCCGCGAGCGCTGAGCATGACCGACTGGACGTGGTCGGCTGCGCCGATATCGATCTCGATCGATCCATGCTCGGTCTCGACGAGTGCGAATCCGTCGGCGTCGGGCGCGAACTCCCGACGATGCGAGCGGATTCTGGCGATCACCTCCGCCCGGGTACCGAGCGGATCGGGCTCGAAGTCGTCGGGGATGTCTCGGACCGACGAGATCGCCGCGGGGAGTTGCTGGATGAAGATGTCCCACGACATGTGCAGAAGGGTACCCGGAACGCGAATCCCGCTCCCCTGAGCCACCCATAGCACACAAGGCGTCACCTGGACGAAGGTGCGACCCCGCGCTTGTTGCATTCCCCCGACCGCTTCAAGCAACTCCCGCAGCGGCAGTTCCGGTGGACCGTTTGGCCGGGATGGATTCCCGCCCGGCCGCGTCTGTCACGAGGGTGATTCTGAGCGGGTGAGTCGGTTCAGAACTCCGCCTGCTTCGGCGCCCGCGGGAAGGGGATCACATCCCGGATGTTCTGCATCCCCGTGCAGAACTGGATGAGACGCTCGAAGCCCAGGCCGAAGCCCGCGTGCGGGCAGGTGCCGTACTTTCGGAGGTCGCGGTACCACCAGTAGTCGGGCTTGTGCAGCCCCATCTCGTCGATGCGGGCGTCGAGGACGTCGAGGCGTTCTTCGCGCTGGCTGCCGCCGATGAGTTCGCCCACGCCCGGCACCAGCACGTCCATCGCCGCGACGGTGTCTGCCGGGGCGTTGTCGGTGCCGGCGTCGTTGAGGCGCATGTAGAACGCCTTGATCTGCTTGGGGTAGTTGATCAGCACGACCGGCTGCTCGAAGTGCTTCTCGGTGAGGTAGCGCTCGTGCTCGCTCTGCAGGTCGCTGCCCCACTCGACGGGGTATTCGAACTTGGCCTTCTTGCTCGCCTCCTGCAGGATCTGCACCGCCTCGGTGTAGGGCAGGCGGCGGAAGGGCGAGTCCACCACGTGCCGCAGCCGGTCGAGCAGGCCCTTCTCGATCCGCTGGTCGAAGAAGTCCATGTCGTCCGGCCGCCGCTCGAGCAGGTCGGTGATGACATACTTGATGTACGCCTCGGCCAGGTCCGCATCATCGGCCAGATCCGCAAACGCGATCTCCGGCTCGAGCATCCAGAACTCGGCCAGGTGGCGGCTGGTGTTCGAGTTCTCGGCGCGGAAGGTCGGGCCGAAGGTGTACACCCGGCTGAGCGCCTGGCAGTAGGTCTCGACGTTGAGCTGGCCCGACACGGTCAGGTGCGCCTCCTTGCCGAAGAAGTCCTCGGCAAAGTCCGGCCGGCCCTGGTCGTCACGCGGGCAGTTGGCCATGTCCAGCGTGCTGACGCGGAACATCTGCCCCGCCCCCTCGCAGTCGCTGGCGGTGATGATCGGCGTGTGGACGTAGTAGAAGTCTCGCTCGTCGAAGAAGCGGTGGGTGGCGCACGCCAGCGTGTGCCGCACGCGGGCGACGGCCCCGAAGGTGTTGGTCCGCACCCGCAGGTGGGCCTGCTCGCGGAGGTACTCAAACGTGTGCCGCTTCTGCGGCACCGGGTACGTGTCCGGGTCGTCCACCCAGCCGAGCACGCGGACGGCGGTCGCTTGGATCTCCAGCGACTGGCCCTTGCCCTTGCTCTCGACCAGCGTGCCGTCCACCTCGACCGCGCACCCCGTGGTGAGCCGGGTGATCTCCGACTCGTAGTTGGGCAGGTCGTTCTTGGCGACCGCCTGGATCGCGTCGTGGCAGGTGCCGTCGGCGACGGCCAGGAACGAGAGCCCCCCGTCGGCCTTGGAGTCACGCCGGGTGCGGATCCACCCCTTGATGGTGACAGAGGGGCCGGGGTCGGCGGCGAGGGCGTGCTTGACGGTGATCCAGGACATATCGCGTGCTCCGTGGTCTGGTGTCCCGATCCGGCGGACGATCGGGGGTGGATGGTAGGGATGCCTCGTCGAGGCGGTGCGCGGGCCCGACCTACCCTCGTGCGTGAGAGAACAGTCCCCACCCAACCACGCCGCCGGCCAGCCCGAGCCAGTCACGCTCGACCCGCTGGCGATGACCAGCGCCGAGTTTGTGCGCGCAGCCGGCGACCTCGGCGTCGCGGCCGACCCGGCCCGCCGGGCCTACCGGGCCTTCTTCCGCGAGGGCGACCGCCAGGCCCCGTTCCCCGGCAGGCTCGACGCCCTCTGCCGCGTGAGGTCGGAGGTCGCCCCGATCGTCAAAGAGCTGGAGGAGCAGACCCCCGAGGGCACGATCCGCAAGTTCGTTCAGCGGCTGCCCGGTTCGGTCGAGCCCTCGTCGGCCGCCAAGGCCAGCCTGCCCTACTTTGACATCGAGGCCGTGCAGATCCCCATGATCGGCCGTCGCGGCGTCAAGAGCCACACGCTCTGCGTCTCCAGCCAAGTCGGCTGCGCGATGGGGTGCGACTTCTGCGAGACCGCCCAGATGGGCCTCGTGCGTTCGCTGACCGCCGCCGAGATCGTCGGCCAGTGGTGGGCCTCGACGCACGAACGCGGGGCGAGCGTCAAGAACATCGTCTTCATGGGCATGGGCGAGCCGCTCGACAACGTCGAGGCGGTGATCGAGGCGATCGGCATCCTGACCGACCACAACGGCCCGTGCGTGCCCATGACCAACATCACCGTGAGCACCGTGGGCAAGGCCGCGGGGATGCGACGGCTGTGTGAGCAGATGGAGAAGCCCGGCTGGCGCAAGCTGGGCATCGCGATCAGCATCAACGCGCCCAACGACGAGGTGCGGTCCTCGATCATGCCGATCAACCGCGCGACGCCGATGGCCGAGCTGCGCGACCTGATCGCCTCGGTCCCCTACGTCGGCACGCACCGCAAGATCTGCTTCGGCTACGTCCTCATCCCCGGCGTCAACGATGCCAAGGAACACGCCGCCGAGCTGGCCGACTATCTCCGCCCCTTCACCGCCTCCGGCAGCGAGGACGGCAAGCATCGCGGCATGCTGAATCTGATCCCCTACAACCCCCGCCGCGACTCGCCCTGGCCGGCCCCCTACGAAGACGCCGTCGAGGAGTTTCTCGGCTGGGTGCGCGACGAGGGCGTGTTCGCCAAGCGCCGCCGGACCAAGGGCCGCGACTCGATGGCCGCGTGCGGCCAGTTGGGCACCGAGGAAGTCCGCAAACGCAAGTTCGTCGGCCTGCGGATCGACGGCGGGGACCCACCCCCAACGCAGACCGCCGGACACGCCTGCCACAAAGAGCCCTAAGCGTCAGCGCCGGGCCCGCAGGCCTCTCCGGCTCTACACCCCGTTCGCCCCTGCCGCTACCCGCCGGACCGCATCTCCCTGAGCCGCTCGAGACGCTCCACCGCCTTCACCGTCCGCGGGTGCTCCTCGCCCAGCGACGCCCGCAGGATCCGCTCGGAGTCCCGCAGCAGCGCCTCGGCCGCGTCGAACTCCCCCGCCAGCATGCGGCACTCGCCCGCGTTGCCCCGGAAGATGCCAAGGAAGTAGTGATCCTCCGGCAGCACGGCCGCGGCACTGGCGAGCAGTTCATCAAACAGCACCGTCGCCTCGCCGTACTTCTCGTTGCTCTTGAGCAGCATCGCGAGGTTGTTGAGCGGGCCGAACGCTTCCGGGTGATTGCGCCCGACGCTCTGCGCGGTCAGGTCCACGACGCGCCGGTACAAAGCCTCGGCCTCGTCCAGCTCGCCCCGCTCTTCGAGCAGATACGCCAGCCCGTTCATCGCGACCAGCGTGCGGTTGTTGGTCTCACCGAGATCGCGTTCCCACGCGACCAGCGCGGCCCGCATCAGCGGCTCGGCCTCGTCGAGGCGGCCCGACTGCACGTACAGACCCGCGAGGTTCTGCCCCGCGGTCAGCGTGCTGAGATGGTCCGGCCCGAGCACCTCGCTCCTCAGCGTGTGGCACTCTCTGAGCAACGCCTCGGCCTCGTCGGTCTCCCCCGTCCGCGCCAGCAGCGTCGCGAGGTTGTTCATGGAATAGAGCGTCTCGGGGTGCCGCTCGCCGAAGACCCGCCGGCGCGTCGCGAGGCTCTCCCGCGCCATCGGCTCGGCCTCGTCGAAGCGCCCCTGCGTCTTGAGATTGGTCGAGAGGTTGTGCAGGATCGCGAGCGTGAGCTGGTCCTCGGCCGGCAGATACCGGCGGGCGGCGTCCAGCGCCTCCCGCAGCGTGCGCTCCGACTCCTCCACATCACCCCGCTCTTCGAAGATGCGGGCCAGGTCGCCTAGCGTGCCGATGCTCTCCGGCTGGTCGGGCCCGAGCGCATCTGTCGCCCGCCGAAGCGTCTCCCGAACGATCGCCTCCGCCTCGTCGAGCCGGCCCGTATCGATCAGCACCGCGCCGAGATTGCGGCACACCGACAGCGTCGTGCGCGCAGTGGGGCCGTCGGAATCCTCAAACAGCACGATCGACTCCCGCAGCATCGCCTCGGCCGAGTCGTACTCACCCAGGCTCTGGTAGACCGTGCCCAGCGTGTTGCGGACCGTCGCCTCGACGACCGTGTTGCCCTGCGACAGGTCCCCGATCGTCGCGGCCGCGGCGTCCAGCGCCTCCCGCACCGTCGGCTCGCGCCCGAGCGCCTCACCCGGGCTCACCGCCTCGAGCATGCCGACGAGAATCTGCATCGACGCCGTCGCGTTGGCCGCCTCCCGCTGGGCCAGGTTCCGGTCGCGCTTGGCGTCGGTCTCGGCCTGCTGCGCGCGCACACTCTCGTTCGTCGCGGCCACCGCCTGCCAACTCGTGGCCGCCACGCCGAGCATCAGCGTGAGCACCACCGACGCAACCCCGGCCACAATCGGCTTGTTCCTCTGAGCGAATTTCTTGAGCTGGTAGGTCGTGCTCGGCGGCCGCGCCGCGATCGGCTCGTTCCGCAGGAACCGGCGGATGTCCTCGGCCAGATCGGCCGCGGACTGGTACCGGCGTTCGCGGTCCTTCTCCAGCGCTTTTCCAACAATGGTTTCAACATCACCCCGGTAGATCCGGTCAACGCTCGACAGCCGCGCCGGCTCCTGCTCACCGATCATGCGGGCGGCTTGCGCGATCGAAGTGTGCCGCACATCGTGCGGCAGCTTCGCCGTCAGCAGCTCGTACAGCACCACCCCCAGCGAGTAGACATCCGAGCGTGTGTCCAGCTCGGCCGCGTCGCCGGCGATCTGCTCGGGGCTCATATAAGGCACCGTGCCCACCAGTTCGCCCTGCACTGTGCAGAGCGTCGCGGACTGGATGTCTGCGTCGGTCACGCGGGCCACGCCGAAGTCAAGCACCCGCGGCCTGCCGTCCTCGGGCACCACGATGTTCCCCGGCTTCAGGTCGCGGTGGATCACCCCCTTGGCGTGCGCGTGCTGCACCGCGTCGCAGACCCGGGCGAAGAGCTCGAGCCTTTCGGCGGTATCGAGCCCCGTGGACTCGGCGTACCGCGTGAGCGAAAGCCCACGGACACACTCCATCGCAAAGAACGGCACTCGCTCGCCGTGGTCCTCGTGGACCCCGGCCTCGTAGATCTGCGCGATGCCCGGGTGCTGCAGGCGGGCGAGCACCTCGGTCTCGTGCTCGAACCGGCGGAGCAGCGACGGCGTCGCCCACCCCGGGCGGATCACCTTGAGTGCCACGGTGCGTTTAGGGTGCGACTGTTCGGCGAGGTACACCTTGCCCATCCCGCCCTCGCCGAGCACGTCGAGGATCCTGTACTCACCCAGACGCTCGGGGCTGCCGGCCCGTCCGTTGGTCGTGGTATCGCCGCCGTGGGCCTGCTGGCCACGCCCGACGGGGAGGATCGTCGGGTCCTCGCTCCCGGCGCCGGCGGTGGATGGGTGGTCGTGTCTTTGCATGGCGGGTGATCGCGGGCGTCCCAATCGGCGCGGAGTCCGGCACAAAGATGCACCGCGGGCCAGAGAGTGCCAGCGGGCGGGTGCTCTTCGGGCAGAGATGGTCATACCATCTGCCCCCCGTGCCTCAGGGCTTACGCGGGTTGACCCCGATAAGGCCCGCCGCGGCCGAGTCTCACCAGCAAGGAACGAAGCCATGGATGCCGGAATCGTCGGGCTGCCGAACGTCGGAAAGTCGACCCTCTTCAACGCCCTCACCGCGGCCGGGGCCCTCGCCGCGAACTACCCCTTCGCCACGATCGAGCCCAATGTCGGCGTCGTGCCCATACCGGACCCTCGCCTGGAACGCATCCGCGGGCACATCGAGAGCCAGAAGATCCTCCCCGCCGCCCTCCGGCTGGTGGATATTGCCGGCATCGTCCGAGGCGCGAGCCAGGGCGAGGGCCTCGGCAACAAGTTCCTCTCCCACATCCGCGAGGTGGACGCCATCCTCCACGTCGTTCGCTGCTTCGAGAAAGCACCCGGCGGCGAGGACGTCACCCATGTGGACGGCTCGGTCGACCCCATCCGCGACATCGAGACCATCGAGACCGAACTCATCCTCGCCGACCTGCAGACCGTGGACAACGGAATCCCCAAGGCCGAGCGGGCCGCCCGCGGCAAGGACCGCGAGGCCATCGCCCGGCTGGAGGTCCTCAAGCAACTCGCCCCGATGCTCAACGAGGGCAAGCCCGCCCGCCTGCTCGAGCTGACCAACCCCGAACTGCAGCGGGCGATGAAGTCACTCGGCCTCATCACCGCCAAGCCGGTCCTCTACGTGATGAACGTGGACGAGGACGACCTGGAGGGCACCGGCCCGCTCGCCAGCCGGGTGCGCGAGCACGCCGCCAGCGAGGGCATGGAGTCGGTCGCCGTCTGCGCCAAGATCGAGAGCGAGCTTTCCGATCTCGAAGGCGAGGAGAAGTCCGAGATGCTCGAAGCGATGGGGCTCGACGAGCCGGCGCTCGCCAAGCTCGCCCGCGCGGCCTACACGCTTCTGGGCCTGCAGTCCTACTACACCGCGGGGCCCAAGGAGATCCGCGCATGGCCGGTGCCCATTGGCAGCAAGGCCCCTCAGGCCGCGGGCGTCATCCACACCGACTTCGAGCGGGGATTCATCCGCGTCGAGGTCTACTCGGTGGACGATCTCGACAAGCACGGCTCCGAGAAGGCCATCCGCGACGCCGGGAAGATGCGGACCGAGGGCAAGGAGTACGTCATGCGCGACGCCGACGTGTGCCACTTCCTGTTCAACGTCTGACGCCCTGGGGCCGTTCTGCGCGCACAGTTTCCGCCCGCTCCGGGTAGATTGTGCGTTATGGAAAGCAAGGCACCCTTCCCGAAGGCCGTCGCCACGTTCGCAGCCGCGTACCTGCTCGCCTTCGGAGGCGTGGCGATCGTCAAGGGCAACGGCGAGTTCATCTTCTATCTGGTGATCATGCTCGTGCTCGTTGCGGCGGTGTACGCGATCCACCGACGGGTCGGCTTCTCACCGCTCGTCCTCTGGCTGCTGGCCGTGTGGGGCTTCGGCCACATGGGCGGCGGCACGATCCCCATCCCCGCCGGGTTTGCCGACGGCGGCAGCGGCGACCCCGTGCTCTACTCCTTCCGGCTGGCCCCGTGGGCGCCGCGCTACGACCAGTTGATACACGTCTACGGCTTCTGCTGCGCGACCCTCGCCAGCGGTGAGGCGCTGTGGGCCGCGACCAGGCCCGCGCGGATCGGCGTCGGATTCGCAGCCGCGGCCGCGCTGATGGGCGCGGGGTTCGGTGCGGTCAACGAGGTCGTCGAGTTCGTCGCCACGCGGACGCTGCCGGAAACCAACGTCGGCGGCTACGTCAACACCGGCTGGGATTTGGTCTCCAACACCGTCGGGGCGTTGCTCGGCGCGGCCGCGGTATGGGCGCGTGGGGCCAAGCCGGGAAACGCCGCCCCGCCGGCCGCCCCGCCGACCAACTGATCAGAGGCGGATACAGCGCGCGCAAAAAAGGCCCGGGCACGCGCCCGGACCCCTGGATGATCCACCTGCGTCAGAGGGTGTCAGAGATCGCCGGCCGGGCGACGGGGTGTCGCGGGGCGGACCCGCGTCGGCGCGGGGGTGTCGGCTTCGTCTTCCTCTTCCTCGGGCTGGAACAGGTCGTGCCCTTCCTTCTGGATCTGCACGAGGTGGGCCACGCTGTTCTTCGCCGCCTCTGCATCGCCCTCGATCACCGCCATCTCCAGCGCCAACGACTCCATCAGAGTCTGCACCAGCGTCATGCGGAACTCGGCCAGGTACTTGTCCGTGTCTTCGCCGAACCGCTCCTTGGAGGCCTCGGCCATCTCCACGCTCGCCATGTCCAGCTTGGCGGCCATGAGGCCCTGCTGCAGCAGGCCGATGTTCTCCAGGTCCGCGGCACGCGTGGCCGCGGTGAAGGATGAACGGCGGAGCGGACGCATCGTCTGTCCGGCCTGCTCCATGCCGTGATGGAAGTCCAGCGTGTCGGATTCGCCGCCCTCGTCCGCGCGGGGAGCACCGCGGCGATCAATCGCGTCACCGGGCCTGTTCTGGCCGGGGGCCCCGGCACGGTCGGGCCGGCCCTGGCCGGCGCCGCGCTGGGCGATGAAGCTCTCCGCCGAAGTCTTGAGTTCCGCCGAGTCGAGGAATCCGTCGCCGTTGGCATCGCCCGATTCAAACAGCCGGTCGGCGAGGGGGCCCTCGAGTTCGCTCCGCGACAGCTTGCCGTCGCCGTTGGCGTCCCGCTCCATCATCCGCGCGATGAACTGCTCGGCGGTGGGGGCGCCGCCCTGGCGACCGCCCTGGCGGCCCTGCTGCTGGGCGAGAGCGGTGGTGGCGAGTGCGGAGAGAGCGGCGGCAGCGAGAACGCGGCTGGCGAGGGTGTGCATGGTGTCTTCCTTGTGTGGTGAAGTTCGAGTCTGGCAGAGTCAATCAGACTCACCAGGCGGAGATAAGGCATGTGCAGCGCGAGGACTACAGGCCCTCGTTGCCACGCAGAGGATAACGCCGCCCCCCGCAGGGGTATTGCACGCGGCTCCCCGCCGGCTCAGAGGTGGGCTCGCCAATGTTCAGGGCCGTACTTCCGACCGCAGCGCCCGAGCCAGCACGCGGTCGGTGATCCCCGGGAACGCCGTGGCCAGTGCGAACGTCAGCCGCACCGTGTGGCTTGTCCAGACCTCCCCACGGGGTTTGCCGAGGCACCTGACCACCGCCCGGGCGACCCGTTCCGGCGGCTGGGTGAACATCTTCGGCGGGGCGAGGCTCTGTCCGACGCTGTCGTCCCGGCTCGCAGCCGCGTCTAAAAACTCGGTCCGGGTCCCGATCGGATGCACCGTGGACACATGGACCCGACAGCCCGACAGCTCGTGCCGCATCCCCCGGCCGATGTGGTCCTGCATCGCCTTGCTCGCCGAATAGGGCGAGGTGAACGGCGTGCCGATCTTGGAAAGGCAGCTGGAGCAGGCCAGCAGATGCCCCCGGTCCTGCTCGCTGTCGCGGTGCTCGAGCATGTGGTCCAGGGCCGGGCGGAACAGGTTGAGCGTTCCCCAGAAGTTCGTCTCGAAGATGTCCCGGATCGCCCGGTCGGTCAGCTCGTGCACCGGGCCCCGCAGCCCGTAGCCCGCGTTGGCAAAGACCGCGTAGAGCGTGCCGAAGTGGTCAACCGTCGCCTCGACGAAGCGGGTGCAGGCCTCGGCATCGGCGACATCCACCGACATCACCATCGCCCGGCCGCCGGCGTCGGTGATCTGACGCTCGACCTCTCGCAGCGGCCCCTGGCGCCCGACCAGCCAGGGCGACCGGCATCCCGGCGCGCGCACGCGATCGCCGTGGCTCGGCCGATGCCCGAGCCGGCGCCGGATATCGCGATGGGGAGGCCGCTCAGGTCGCGTGGCACGTGGTGCAGTCGGGAAGGGGGCTACTCGCCCTGGATGGCCTTGCCCGCGCCCTCGACGTCCTTGCCAACACCCTTCACGGTGTTGCAGCCGGTGATGGCGAGCGACGCGACGGCGATCGCGCAGACGGCGGTCTTGACGATGTTGCGGCGGAGTGTGCTCATGTCCGAATCTCCATGAAGAGGGTTGGGCACGAGTGTATGGCGCACGGGGTCGGATGGCCGCTCAGCCCCAATCTCAGACTCACCGGCGGCGGGTCAGCCAGCGGAGCTCGTGCTGCCGGCTCACCTCAGCCGTTGCGAAGAACACGCAGCCGCCGACGCCGACCGCGACACCCAGCCGGCCGAGCGATCCGAGCCACGTCGGCGGGAGGGGGACCGCCGAGCGGACCAGCACCACCGCGACCGCCATGACCAACGTCGAGCCGAGGGTGAGGGCGAGCGCGCCCAGCGTCTCGCGATCGAGCGAGGGGCTCTGTGTCAGCCGTCTCGACGCCCGGGTGAGCAGCACCAACTGCAAGACCGCCGAGATGCTGGTCGACCAGGCGAGCCCCGCCTCGCCCAACTCCCAGATGAACAGGCAGTTACACGCCAAGTTGACCGCGACCATCCACAGCGCGATCCGCATCGGCGTCCGCGTGTCGCCCGCCGCGTAGAACGCCCGTGTCGCGACGTGGTTCAGCGAGTACGCCCAGACCGCCGGGGCGTACCCCAGCAGCACCGCCGCCGCCCGCGCCGTGCCGCTCTCCGAGAACGCGCTGCCGCCCCCGCCGTACATCACCGTCGTCAGGTCGTGCCGCACCAGCAGCAGTCCCACACTTGCCGGCAGGCCGATGAAGAACGACAGCCGGAGCCCCCGCCGCAACGTCGCCAGAAAGTGGTGCGGCTCGCCGGCGTGGCGTGAGAGCAGCGGGAAGATCGCCGTCGCGACCGCGATGCCGAAGACCCCCAGCGGGAACTGGTACAGCCGCTGCGTGAACGCCAGGATCGCGTTCGAGCTGCTGTCGAGCGGGTAGACGACGCCGAAGATCGTCGGCCCCACCCACACCGGCCACATCGCGATGAGCGTGTCGAAGAAGGCGTTGAGTTGGATCGTCCCCATCCCGATGACCACCGGCAGAAACCGCCGCATCAGGCGCCGCATCGGCGCCGCCGCATCGGACACTCCACGCCTCCACCGCACCAGCGGGCGCAGCGCCAGAAGCGACCACCCCACCTGCAGCACACCCGCCACCACGGCCGCCGCGCCGATCCAGTACGCCGCGGTCACCCGATCCGGCGAATCGGACAGCAAGAACGGCAACGCCGCCGCGATCACCAAAACGTTCAGGATGATCGGCGCCGCCGCCGTCGGACCAAACCGCTGGTGCGTCTGCAGCACACCGCCCAGGATCGCCGCGACGCACACCAGCGGCATGAACGGCAGCATCACCATGATCAGCCGGAACGAGAGGTCCCGGTTGGCATCGGCCCCGTCCGAGAGCAGCAGCAACCCCAGCAGCAACAGCTCGCCGACAATCAGCAGCCCCCCGGTCACCAGCGTGAGGACCGAGATCGTGAGCGTCGCGAACTGCTCGGCCGCCGCGCCGTCTCCGCCCTCGCGGCTCGGCGGCTCGCCCGCAGCTGGGCATACTCCGGGATAAAGGCCGCCGCGAGCGCCCCCTCGCCGAACAGCCTTCGGAACAGGTTCGGGATCGCCCACGCCGCCATAAACGCCGACCCGATCGCCGAATCGCCGAACAACCGGGCATGCACCAGATCCCGCCCGAGCCCCGCGAACCGGGAGATCAGCGTCAGCCCGCTCACCGTCCGGATCGCGGCCGCGAGCGGCTGCGCACCGGCGTCCGCCTCAACATCGCTGGGCTGATCGGGGGTGGGGGGTTGCTCGTCCGTGAGCTTCGGCACAGCCGAGAGCCTATCCGGGGTGCGCGCGCGCGCATAGCCTTGCCACAGATGACAGTCTCCCGCCTCCGGCACAGGGTCTTCATGATGGCGTTCATCGCCTCGCCGCTGGTGGTGATGGTCGTGCTGGTCTACGCGATCCTCATCGCCTTCGAGCGGGGCCCCTCGATGGTCGCCGAGCCGGTCGGCGCCCGGCGCCGGACAGACCGGCGGGGCCAACGCCATCGGCCAGTCACTCTTCGGCACCGGAGACTCCGGCGACCTCGGCATCCCCGCCGAACGCACCGCCCGCGGCGTCGAACTCCTCGTGCGTGATGAGTCCGGCCTCGCCTCATCCGACCGACCCGTCGTGCTCCTGACCAACCGCGACGGGTTTGCCGCCGCCAACGCGCTGCCCTTCTCGCAACAGCAGGACGGCACCTGGATCCTCCGCCTCCCGACCCCCGCGGCCGGGGCGGGGGGCCGAGCAGAGCGAGCCCCTGGCCTTCCGCCTCGGCCTGGCCGGCGACGGCGGCACCGTCCGCCTCGCGATCGATGATGAGGGATCGGTCACCGGGGCCCGCCGCCTGCCCCGCGTGCCCGAGGACGAGGCGATCGGGCAGACCCCGCTCCGCTACGAGTTCCGCGTCTCCGGCTTCGCCGCGTCCGAGACCCCGGACCCGGGCTGAGCCCCGGGCCGAATAGACTCCCGGCATGCTCGGGACGCTCTTCAAACCGTGGCGCGCACCCGGAGCTCGACGGGCTGAGCGACACCGAGTGCCGCGAGATGATCGAACGCCGCTGGCGGCGCGACCCGCCACCCCTCCGCACCATCGACGCGGCCGCCGCGGGCGTTGGTCTGGTCTGGATTCCCGCCCTCTTCTTCGCCGTCGTCCGGTTCACCCCGCTGACCAAAGACCCGCAGCTCGAGACCGACGCGGTGTACCTGGTCGTCGGCACGGTCTCGTTGATCACGGGCATCGCCCTCGGCGCCCGGCCTCCGCTGGCTCGCCAACGCCATCGTTGTCGGCCGCACACTCCGCCGCATCGTCGCCGGGGCCGTCTGCCCCAAGTGCAGACAACCCCTCCGCGGCCTGCCCATCATCGACGACGCCCACCGCCCCGACGACCGCTCCCGCATGCGCGTCCGCTGCCCCGAGTGCGGCAAGCTCGTCCGCCTCCTCAAATACGGCTACGGCCCAGAAGACCTCGCCCCGTGGGAGGAACGCGTGCTGCCGAAGGGGTTTGAGGTGAAGATCAAGCGGTAGCTATTGGATGTCGCGGCCGGCGATGCCCCATTCTGTAGAGCCAAATGGCGATGGCCCCCATATTGGATAACGATTGAGATACGGGAGTGCCTCGCTGCCATGAATCTGCGCGACATGGCCGTCAAGGAACCACAGCGAGCCGGGCCGCTCAGAACTGTCGTGCCAGAGCCCTGCCGTCGGGCAGCCCTCACAGTGCGTCCCGCTCCACCCGTGCCAGACTCGGTACTCCAGCAGTCCGACCTTGCGGTCGGGAAACACAGCTGCGCTGTGTCGTTGCACTTTGGCACCGAGCCGGGACTTCCAGACGCTCTCCGGCAATTCCGGGTCCCAGTATTTCACTTCCGTGAACGCGGGGGCGGTGAGGACGTAATCAGGATCGGATTCCCGGTCCGGTCCTTCCGGCCAGGGCTGGTAGTCCGGGCAGTTGAGAATCTCGCTGAAGGGTCCGAGCCCGGACCACTGCAGCCACGGGTCGCGAGGAAAGGTCGAGTACAACTGGAAGCTGTAGTGCGGCCACATGTCCCTGTTCTGCGTGATCTCCGGGCCGTCGCCGAGCGTAGAAGGAAATCTATCGTCATACTCAGCGGCGTAAGAAGCAACAAGGTTGCCCAACTCTCGAATCCGGGCCGTGCACGAAAGTTCTGTTGCCGTCAGCCGCACCCGGCCAAGAGAAGGAAGGAGGAGTGCGATCAGGATCATGATGACCCCAAGAGAAATGACGGTTTCAACTAGCGTGAAACCATTCCTAGAGTCTTTCTGCAGTGGGACTTGAGTGTGGATGGACGGCGAGTTGAGGGACATAGGGTGTGCATCCTGTTGACACCGGACGGGGGGGGGCGATATCTTGCGCCAGGCAGTGTACCTAAACACCAAGGGAGAACGTCATGAGTACGGGCAAACCGGGATTGATGTGCGAACTGGCTATGAAAACAACCGTTGTAGTCGGCGTAGCATTCGTCGCCGCCGCGGCGGCAATGCAGACCGGTCCGGGGGGCGGAGGGCCGGTGTGCATCAAGAAAATCGACATGCCGACCTCGCAGAGTCACATCCAGAGCGGATGCACATCTTGGACGGAGTGTGACGAGGCGTGGCAGTGCCCGACCGAGAATCCCGGAGTGTTCACCACATGCGGCACGCCGAGCACGAGCATCAGGTATTGCCTTACCTGTGTCGGCGGCGAGTGGAACAGCACGACTCAGCGATGTGAACTCGGTGTATCTGGCATCTGCGATAATCCCGTAGAAGACGATACGTATACCGTGTTTCTGTCGCCTGTGGTATGTCCGTGAATGCGCCAAGAGTCATCGCTGTCTGCCTCATACTGATCTCGGCAAGGGAGGCGATCGGCCAGTCGGCGGCCAGCGATGATGACGCGATCGGTGCCGTTTACGAGTGGGCGAGTGATTGGGCCGACGCAGAGGCGATGGCGGTGACGTGGAACGTGCTGCGCAACCGCTACGCGCAGGATGGATCTATCTTGGAGGCGGCGTGGCTTGTAGAAGATACCTTGTATCGCTGGCCGGATAGCTTTCGGCGCACCGTTGTGTTCGACGCTCGCAGAAACGAGGCGTCTGGGTTCAGTGTGAACCAGTACGACAAGGCCTTGGTGACGGAAGGGATTGCTCCGACGGGCGAGCACGTACGCCGGTTCACCGCGTTTGGTCAAGCTGACATAATGCACGGTCCCGAGATGACCCGTGCGATTCAGCGAGAGGCGGTGAGGGCACCCTTTGTGCTCGCGCGATGGGTCCTCGAATTCGGCTTGCTGGAGAGCGATTTCTCGGCTGTGTTTGTCCAAACGGATCTGATTGAGGCGGTGTCTCCCTCAAGAGGGCTGGGCTTTGAGCTTGTACCGTTTGCAGACGGCTGGGTGTTGTCGCGCGTGACCAACCGCGGCGCAGACGGCACTGAGTATGCCAGACTGGTTTTGTCGGACTTCTGCTGGCCGGAACACCTCCCCGCACCGCTCGGGCGCAGGGTCTCGGTATCTGTCCGAAAGCCGAACGGAGAGTACAGCCCGGCGAGCCCGATGGAACTCATCGCAGCCCGCATCGTGGACAGGCCGTCAGATGCGGCCCTCGTGATCGACACGAGTGCAGACAGCGTCAACGACAGGCGGTCTGTTGCGCAACAGAGAGCAGCGGGCGTCGCAGAACCCCGGGAGCCACGTTCCGCGGCCACCCCCCCGGGTCGCACATCGCTCCGCGACATGCTCCTCGGAGGCGGAATTGCCATGGTGCTCGCCGGGGTTGGATGGTGGTTGTGGCAACGCCGCCGCACCGTCTGATCACGCCAATATGGGCAGCTTCCGGTAGCTCTTTTCCAAGATCGTCTTGCTGTCCGCGCTCAGCCAGTCTTCCAGAATTCCCGCGTACACGCTCCGGAAGTCGATCTTGTACTTCAGGTCGCCGTCGTCAAGGTCAGAGAGCGACGGGTGGTCGCCGATCACGCCGGCCCTGACCATCGGCCCGACCAGGAACATCGGGGCCGCGGTGCCGTGGTCGGTGCCGCCAGAGGCGTTCTGCGAGACCCGCCGGCCGAACTCGCTGAACACCATGGTCATCACGCGGCTGTCGTTCTCGCTGGCCTTGAGGTCCTGATAGAACGCCCGCACCGCCGTCGCGTAGGTCTGCAGCAGCTGTGCGTGCCGCCCGTTCGACCCGCCCTGCCCCGCGTGGGTGTCAAACCCGCCGAGCGAGACGTAGTAGACCCGCGTCTTGAGGCCGGCGCGGATCATGCTCGCGACCATCGCAAGGTCGCGCCCCAGCGCGTTGCCGGGATACTGCGCCTGCGGGGCCTGCCGCACGGCCTTGCGGATGAGGTCGCTCGAGACCTGCGCGTCCAGCGCGGTCCGCATCAGGAAGCCGGCCGCGGAGTCGGCATCGACGCCGTCGCGCACGCCGTGCATGGTGAGAGATTCATACGGGGCCGAGAGCGATTCGTGGACATCCTCGCCCGTCCAGCGGAAGAGGTCGGGCGTCTCAAACGAGACCGGCTTGGCCTTGCGCCCCTGCATCGCCAGCGGGGCCTCGCGCCCGATCGAGATTGTCGGCTGGCCGCTGACCTCTCCGTCGGTCCCGCCGCCTGTCCCGTCGGCCGTGCCCGACTCGCCCTTGCCGTACCCGCAGCACTCGGCGTCCACATACCGCCCGATCCAGCCGTCGCCCGTGCCCGAGGTGTCGGCCGTCTGCCAGATGTCCATGCTCTTAAAGTGCGACCGGTTGGGGTTCGGGTAGCCCACGCCCTGGATGATCGAGAGCATCCCGTCGTCGTGCAGCTCCTTGAACGCCCGCAGCCCCGGGTGCAGTCCGACGTCGTCGTTGCGCCCCAGCCGCAGGGCGTTGTCCGCGGGGATGCCGATCCCCGGGCGACGCCGGTAGTAGTTGTCGTCGCGGAAGGGGATGACGTTGTTGAGCCCGTCGTTGCCGCCACCGAGCTGCAGCACGACCAGGATGCGGTCCTCATCCACCCCGGGGATCGAACTCATCCCCTCGGCCGCCGCTGGCAGGCCGAACGCCGAGCGTTGCAGAAACGCCGGCAGCGCGACCGAGGCCGAGGCGAGCGTCAGCCCAGTGCCGAGGAAGTGACGTCGGGTGTAGGCGTTGGCGTTGTGCAGGTCCATGGTGTTGCCTCGGGTCGTGTGTTCGCGGTCGGTGGTTCGGGGCCAGTGTTTCGGGGTCGAGGTCGGATCGGGGTTCAGGTGAGCTGGTACTCGGGCATCGCGGTGATCAGCAGCAGCAGCCCGGTGATCATGTCGTCGGACACCCCGCCCCCGTTGCCTTTGACAAACGCGGTCAGTTCATCCCGGGCGTTGGTCGGCGATTGCCCCAGTGTGAAGCGGAGGAGGTAGTCGATCACCCGCGCCGGGTCCTTCGCGGCCGCGGGGTCGGCCGCCCGCAGCTGTGCCATGACGGCACTCGCGTCGAACCGCTGCTCGTCGGCCAGGGCGTCGTAGCCCCGCGGCGTCTTGCCGGTCAGCAGGTACGCCATGATGTTCTGCCGCACAAACAGCGTCGAAGTGTTGATCCAACTCCGCTCGCCCTCCCACCCGGCCACGCTCGGCGGGAAGAACAGGTTCTGTCCCATCAGCGACAGGGCGTCGAGCAGGATGTTCAAATCCCGTACCGGCGTCCGCAGCGAGCGCACCGTCCCGACGAGCAGCTCCGCCGGGCTCTTGATCCGCTGGTTCACGACCGACTCGGAGTAGAAATGCTCGCTCAGGAAGAGCTTTTTGAGCACCGGGCCGAGCTGGTACTTGGTCCGCCGCAGCAGGTTGGCCATCTCCCGCAGCGCTTCGGCCTGCTCGCGCCCGATATCGCCCCCCGCCGGCACGTCGGCCGCGAAGAACCGGTAGAGCTTGCGGGTGATGAACTGCGCGCACGCGGGCTGTGCCAGGATCATGTCCACGAAGTCGTCGCCGTCCATATTGCCCGCGCGGCCGAGGATGCGCTTCGCGCCCCCGTCGTGGTTCTGCCGCTCGAACGTGAAGGCGTCGTCTTGGAACGTGTAGCCGGTCAGCGCGCGCGCGCCCTCCTTGATGTCCTGCTCGGAGTAGTTGCCCACGCCCAGGCCGAACAGCTCCATCAGCTCGCGGGCGAGGTTCTCATTCGGCCTGTTCTTGCGGCTGTCGTTGTTGTCGAGATACGCCAGCATCGCCGGGTCGCGGATCACCTGGTGCATGAGCGTGCCGAACCCGCCCACCGCGTGCGTGCGGTAGAGCCTGTTCTGCGCGAACATGTGGTAGCTGTCCTCGATCGTCCGGTAGCTGGTCGCGAAGTGCCCGTGCCAGAACAGCGTCATCTTTTCTTCCAGCGGGCGGGGCGTCTCGATCAGGCGCGTCAGCCACCACTGCTGGATCTTCCGCATCTGGGCGCGGTCTTCCGACTGGCGGCGCTGGCGCTCGAGCTGCAGCCGCGCCAGGGCCTCCTCGTCGCTCGTCTGCCGCGCACGCCGATACCGCTCGCGCGTCTCGGCGTCGGGCGGGCCCATGATTGAGCTGGTGATGCTCGAGCTGTCCACGTCATATTGCGGTGCCTTGTCGACGTCCACCAGATAGTCGACCGACTTCTCCGGGCCCCACTCAACCAGCGTTTGGATCTGCTCCGGCGTCCCGCCAAACCCCGCCCGCAGCAGCAGGTGCCGGGCCTCGGTGTAGCCGAACGATTCCTTGCGGATGGGCGTCAGGGCCGGACGGGCTGTGCTCGGGGACTCGGGCATCGGTTCGCCTCCTCGGTCAACGTCGCGGCAGGTGCCGGCCCCGGCCTCGCGTCGGCCCGGGGGCACCCCGTCCCAAACGCAGCAGCGGCCGCGGGATTGCTCGCCCGCGACGGTTCGGTCTCAACTACCTATCCGTCCAGTATGCATCGGTCCGCCGCCCGATGCGAGCGCAATCGTGTCCACAGAACGATTCGTGATCGCCGCCGGCGGGTTTCGTGACCACTTCGGGCAGCGCCGTCGCGACAACACGGCAGACCGCCGGATCAGCCCGCAGAGGGCCGCGAGGCCCGGTGCAGGCGTCTGGCCCATGCCCAGCCGAGCATCAGCAGCGTCAGATAGATGGCGCCGTTGAACTGGTGGATCGAGGCGGTCACGGCCTCGGCCAGCGGCACGGGTGCCGCGTCGGCCAGCTGATCGGCCGTCGGGACCGGCCCGCGGGCGTCGGCGGTCATGATCGGCATCAGCGCGATCCAGCCCAGGACGAACTGCAGTCCGATAACCACAATGATCCCGATCCCGATCGCCCTGATCCGCCCGGCGACCGGCAGCAGACGCTCTCGATGCTCGCGGGCAAACTTCGACAGCGCCGCCCCGGCGAGGATCGCCATCGTCACGACGACGAACGCCAGCCCGATATGGGTGAACAGCACATGCGTCGCCCCGTCGTTGCCGTCACGCCGCAGGTGACGGAAGAGCGAACCAAGCACCAACTGCAGGATCGAGGTGTGAAACGCGGCCGTCGCGATGACCCGGAGCGGGCGCGTCCGGATGCTCGGAAGGGCCGCCAGGCCGCGATAGCGGGGGGACATCCACAGCGCCAGTGTCGCGGCGAACGCCATGACCACCTGCCCGAACGCTCCGTGGAGCGAGCCCAGATAGGGGTTGTTCTCCACCACCCGGAAGCCCCCGACGAGGCCCTGCACGACGACCGCCAGTAGGAGCCCGGTGGCCCAGAGTCCGAATCGACGCCGCAGGCCAGGGGAAACCACGACCACGAGCCACAGCATCACGGTCGCGAGGCCCGCGAGGCTGCCGAACAGCCGGTGGGAGTGTTCGAGGAAGATCCGCGGCTGGGACATCAGCGAGATGGGGTACAGGAACATGTTGGCACCGAACGTGTCGGGCCAGCCGTGAACGGCCATGCCGCTCTCGGTGCTTGTCACGATTCCACCCAGCAAAATCAATGGCAAGAAGGAGGCTGCGACGACGATCGCCAGCCGGCAGGGCCAGGGGTCGGCGATGGGATCGGGGAGCGACGGGGACGGGGCCGACCGGCCCGCGAGCACGCCTCCGAGGGCACCGATGGCGGCTCCGGTCGCTAGAAAGCCCAGCCCGAGCAGGCCCGCAGCCGGCCTCAGCGGGGCCACGCCGTCCGCGAATCGGGAGGGGTCCGGTTGTTCCACCAGGGCCGAGCCGAGTGCCATGAGACTGATGAGTGCGGTGAGCAGTCCTGCGAGTGCTGCCCCCGGGATGCCCGGGCGCGTCAGGCGTGCGCCGATGAACGAGAGCACGAGCCAGCCGACCAGCACGATCGGGCCGACGGCCTTTGGGGACAGGGAGAGCCCGGGCAGATGGAGGCCGAACCAGAGTGTCCAGAGCCCCACGGTCACGCCGAGGCTCAGGGCCAGGAGTCTGGGCGGGGCGAGGTCGAAGCCGGGCTTCACGGTTCCGGAAACGGCAGGGATTTCGGGCATCAACCCGATGGTATGCGGGACGAGAATCGAAGTCATGAACGACGCCGGATCTACGATGCGACGTGGTCTCAATTTGTTCGATGTTTTCACAGACGGCTTGACACTATGGTGGGAGCGCGCGGACGGTTGACTCCGCGTCGTTTGGGCCGTTCAGCGTCTGCGAGAAATATTCCGCAGATATCACCCCCTTGATGTCGCGAATTGATTCCGACCGGCCTATCACACCCCGTTCGGAGGCTCTGGGAAGGAGCGCATCGTGTCGTTGATGTTCCCGAAATGGATGAACGCGCTCCCGACGTTGGGCGCGATCGCGTCGATGGGTGGCGTGGTGACCGTGATCGCCGGCACGTGGTACTGGGCAACGCCCAGTTTCTTCGAGGTCGGCTACCAGCCGACGCAGCCCGGAACCGGTTTCAACCACAAGATCCACGCTGGCAAACTCGGCATGGACTGCCGGTATTGCCATTCCAACGTGGAGAAGTCGCCGGAAGCGAACATCCCGGCGGTCTCGACCTGCTATGGGTGCCACGGCCCCAACAAGGTGAGCCCCGCGCGGTCAACCGCGACCGACGAGAAGACGCAGTTCATCCGGGACGCGTTCGACGCCGACGAGTCGATCGAGTGGCGGCGGGTGCACAAGCTCCCCGACTATGTCCGGAACTTCCCGCACGATGTCCATCTCAGCGCCGGCGTGAGCTGCCTGAGCTGCCACGGCCAGATCATGTCGATGCCGGTCGTTCATCAGGCCGAGAGCCTGAGCATGAGCTTCTGTCTGGACTGCCACCGGCATCCCGAGCAGGCGCTGGTGCCCAAGGACAAGGTGACCGACCTCCGCTGGGTGGCCGGCGAACTCGAGGCCCGCGCCGCGGGCCAGGGCACCACGAACACCGACGAGCTGACCGGCATGCTGTGGAACGCACCGCCGCAGGCTTGCGGGGCGTGCCACCAGTGACGGTTGTCTGAGTTCTCCTCATCCCTTCCCGTTGGTCTTCAGGTTCTCAGCCACACGTTGAGCAGAAGCGAGAGCAAGCATGACGCAGGATCAGTGCCCATCAACCCGCAAGGATCGCCCGGTGGACGTGACCGCCAGGGTCGGGACGCCTTCAGGCAAGGGGTATTGGCGCAGTGTTGACGAGTTCTCGCAGACCGGCGCGTTCCGCGAGTTCGTCGAGAGGGAGTTCCCGGGCGGCGCTTCGGAGTTGCTCGACACCTCGCGCCGCGATTTCGTCAAGCTCATGGGCGCCAGTGTCGCCCTCGCCGGTGCCGCGACCATCCCCGGTTGCCGCCGACCCGACCACAAGATCATGACCTACTCGGCGGATGTCCCCGAGCACGTCGTTCCCGGCAAGCCGCTGTTCTACGCCACCAGCATGCCTCTGCCCGGCGGCGGCGCTGAGGGCCTGCTCGTCGAGACCCACGAGGGACGGCCGACCAAGGTCGAGGGCAACCCGCTCCACCCGAACAACCGCGGCCGGTGCAGCCCGCACGCGATGGCCGCCACTCTGACCATCTACGACCCCGACCGCCTCATGTACCCCATCTACGACAACCCGGCCCGCGGCCGGGTCGACGCGACGTGGGACGACTTCAAGACGTGGGGGCGTGAGCACTTCGCGGCATACGAGGGCGGCGGCGCGGGCCTCGCCTTCCTGACCGAGCCCAAGAGCTCGCCCGCGTGGGACGCTGCCAAGGCCGACCTCATGGCCAAGTTTCCCAACGCTCGCTGGGTGAGCTACATGCCCGCCGGCAGCGACGCCGCGACCGAGGGCTCGCGACTCGCCTTCGGCACGCCCATGCGTGAGGTCTTCGACTTCGCGCAGGCCAGGGTCATCGTCTCGCTCGACCGTGACTTCACGGACAACGAGGCCGGCGCGATCAGCAACGCTCGCGGCTTCGGCGCCGCCCGCCGGGTCTGGAAGTCCACCGACCAGATGTGCCGCCTCTACGCCGTTGAGCCCATGCACTCCGGCGTCGGCATGCTGTCGGACCACCACGTGCGCCTCGCCCCCTCGCAGATTCCTGCCTTCGCCGTCGCGATGGCCAAGGCCGTCCTCGCCCGGCGCGGCAACGCGGCGCTGCAGGCGGCGGCTCGCGGGCGTGGGCGAACCGGACACTGCCGCGTTCGACGCGATCCCCACCGCCACGCAGGGCAAGACGTTCATCGAACTGCTCGCCGACGATCTCGTTGCCGCCGATCACCTCGGCCACTCGCTCATCGTGGCGGGCGAGTCGCAGCCGGCCGCGGTGCACGCCCTCGTGCACGCACTCAACGCCGCGGCTCGGCAACGCCGGCACGACCGTGCGGTACACCGAGCTCACGGGCGACCTCGCCGCGCCGCGTCTTGCCGGGCTGCGATCACTGGCTCGCGACATGGCTGCCGGGAGCGTCAAGACGCTCGTCTGCCTGAACGTCAACCCCGTGTTCGACGCGCCGGCCGACCTCGGCTTCGCTGCGGCGTTCGGCAAGGTACCGAACACGGTCTGTCTCTCGGTCGGTGCCTGCGAGACCGCCGCGGCCTCGACGTGGTCGCTCAACGGCGCGCACTGGCTCGAGTCCTGGGGCGACACCGCCAGCCACGACGGCACCATCGCGCCGATCCAGCCGATGATCGCGCCGCTCTACGACCCGGCCATGAGCGACATCGAGTTGCTCGCGTTCCTCGCCGGCGACGACGCGCCCGACGGCCACGATCTCGTCCAGAAGACTTGGGCCCGCGTGCACTCGATGCGTCCAACCGACGCCGAGTTTCAGAGGATCTGGCGCACCGCGCTCCGCGACGGGCTCGTGGCGGGCTCCGGCGGTGATCTGGCCACGCCGGCGGTCCGCGGCACGGAGGTCGCGAGCGCACTGGCGTCGGTCGCGATGAGTGCTGCGCCGACCTCCACGGGCGCTCGACGTCAAGTTTGTCACCGGCAGCATCGGCGACGGGCGCTACGCCAACAACGGCTGGCTGCAGGAGATGCCCCAGCCGATCACCAAGGTCGTGTGGGACAACCCCGTCGTCGTGAGCCCGGCCACCGCCAAGGCGCTCAAGGTCACGCCCGACGACTACACCGAACGTCAGGAGCCGCTGGCCCGCATGGCGACGCTCAGCGTCGGCGGCCGCTCGATGCAGCTTCCGGTCTGGATCTGCCCGGGCATGGCCGACAACGTCGCGATCGTCACGCTCGGGTATGGGCGCGAGACCGCGGGGCTGGTGGGCAACGGTGTCGGCTTCAACACCTACGGCCTCCGCAACGCCGCGGACGGCGCGGTGCTCCGCGGTGCGACGCTCGAGAAGACCGGCGAGAACTACCCGATCTCCAGCACCCAGAACCACTGGTCGCTTGAGAGCCGCGACTCGCTGGTCCGCTGGCTCGACAAGCCCGCGTGGGAGACCCACGCCGGCGCTGCCGAGCACGGCCCCGGGCACGGTGTCGTCGCCGATCCCTACGCGACCTCGGGCGACGACAGCGAGCTTTCGGTCGCCGAGCAGCTGGGCGAGCTGACCCACACCCCGGCCAACCTGTCGCTCTACGAGAACCCGTTCAACGAGAGCCGCGGCAACGCCGAGCCCGGTTCGGCCTACGCCCAGGGCCCGCAGTGGGGCATGACGATCGACCTGGCCTCGTGCACCGGCTGCAACGCCTGTGTGATCGCGTGCCAGAGCGAGAACAACATCCCGGTCGTCGGCAAGAAGGAAGTCGCCAAGGGGCGCGAGATGCACTGGATCCGCGTCGACCGCTACTTCGTCGGCGACTCGCTCGACGAGCCCGAGCGGGTGATGAATCAGCCCGTCGCCTGCGTGCACTGCGAGAACGCGCCCTGCGAGACCGTGTGCCCGGTGACGGCGACTGTGCACGACCGCGAGGGTCTGAACGTCATGGCCTACAACCGCTGCATCGGCACGCGGTACTGCATGAACAACTGCCCCTACAAGGCTCGGCGGTTCAACTTCTTTGACTTTGCCCAGGCCAAGCTCAACGGCGGGCTCGATCCCAAGTACGTGCCCGAGGGTGTCCGCAAGGCGACCAACAACGCCGGCGAGGGGACGACGTTCAACCAGAACCTCATCCCGCCCCGCCTCCGCGAGAAGCTCGACGAGATCCAGCACATGGGGCAGAACCCCAACGTCACCGTCCGCGGCCGCGGCGTGATGGAGAAGTGCACCTACTGCCTCCAGCGGATCAACAGCGCCCGCGCCTCGGCCAAGGTCCAGGGCCTCGGCACCGTCCCCGAGGGCTACTTCCAGGTCGCGTGTCAGCAGGCCTGCCCGACCGAGTCGATCGTGTTCGGCGACATCCGCAACCCCGAGAGCCGGGTCAGCCAGACGCGGCAGAACCAGCGGTCGTACCTCCTGCTCGGCTACATTAACACGCGGCCCCGCACCAGCCATCTCATGCGGGTGAACAACCCGAACCCCGCCATCACCGAGCCGGTGGACGCCATCGCGGCTCATGGTCACGGTGGGGGTCACGGTGGGGGTCACGACGACGGGCACGGAGACTCCCAGGGCGACCAGCACGGTGGTGAGTCCCACGACGCGCACAGCTTCCGGGTCGATCCGACCCGACAGATCGAGGACGACGGGTACGCCCTGAGCCTCAGAGTCCTTGGTGGCAATGGAGTGCATGCATGACCACGCTTCACCCCGACAAGGTGACAGCCGATCGGCTGACCGGCAAGCCGACCTCCGGCGGTCCGCAGGGCCCGCACGGTGACGGCACGCTGTTCGAGGACCCCGCGGTCCGCACACCGCTGGTCCTCAACAACCGCTCGCTGCACGACGTCACCGAGATCGTCTGCGGCTACGCGGAGAACTCGCCCGGCAAGTGGTGGCTGCCCACGTTCATGTTCACCGCGACCGTCGCGGGCGTCGGCACGCTGATGATCCTCTACCTGCTCGTGACGGGCGTGGGTGTGTGGGGTCTGAACAACCAGGTCGGCTGGGCGTGGGACATCACCAACTTCGTGTTCTGGATCGGTATCGGCCACGCCGGCACGCTGATCTCCGCCATTCTCTGCCTGTTCAAGCAGAAGTGGCGCACCGCCGTGAACCGCTCCGCCGAGGCGATGACGATCTTCGCCGTCATGTGTGCGGGCATCTTCCCGGGCATCCACGTCGGGCGTATCTGGTTCATCTGGTTCGTCTTCCCGATCCCCAACTCCAACGCGATCTGGCCCAACTTCCGGTCGCCGCTGCTGTGGGACGTTTTCGCGGTCAGCACCTACGCGACCGTCTCGGCGCTCTTCTGGTTCATGGGCATGATCCCCGACTTCGCCACGCTGCGTGACCGGGCCGACAAGCGGCTCCGCGCCGGCAGCGGCACGTCCAAGCTCTGCGTGCAGTGCCCGGTCACCGGGATCAAGTTCTTCCACCTGCCCGTCAGCGCCGACGGGATCCGGGCGTTCGTCTACGGTCTGCTCTCGCTCGGCTGGCGCGGCTCGGGACGCCACTGGCACCGCTACGAGGCGGCGTACCTCATCCTGGCCGGGATCTCCACGCCGCTCGTGCTCAGTGTGCACTCGATCGTGTCGTTCGACTTTGCGACCTCGGTCATCCCCGGCTGGCACACCACGATCTTCCCACCCTACTTCGTCGCGGGTGCCATCTTCGGCGGCTTCGCGATGGTGCTGTTCCTGCTGATCCCCGCCCGCGAGCTGTTCCCCAACTTCAAGGACCTGCTCACCCTCCGCCACCTCGAGAACATGGCCAAGATCATCCTGGTGACAGGCATGATGGTGGGCTTCGCCTACGCCATGGAGTTCTTCATCGCCTGGTACGGCGGCAACAAGTTTGAGGTCGAGGTCTTCATCCAGCGAGCCACCGGCCCCTATTGGTGGGCCTACTGGACGATGATTTCCTGCAACGTGCTCTCGCCGCAGGTCTTCTGGAAGCGCAGCATGCGGACCAACCCCAAGGTGATCTGGACCGTTGCGCTCCTGGTGACCATCGGCATGTGGTTCGAGCGGTTCGTCATCATCGTGTCCAGCCTCAACCGGGCCTTCCTGCCCGCCGAGTGGCACATGTTCTTTCCGACGGCGGTCGACATCCTCACCTTCGTCGGTTCCTGCGGCATCTTCATGACGCTGTTCCTGCTGTTCCTGCGGTTCCTGCCCGTGTTCCCGCTCGCCGAGATCAAGGCGGTCATGCCCCAGGGCGACCCGCACGGCCACGGTGACGGCGGCGACCACGGCCACGGCGACGAAAGCCATCTCGCGGCCAACCAGGGGGGAGGACACTAAGCCATGTCCATGATCACCGACATGCTCTCCGACTACGTGCCCTTCATGACGAGGAAGGCCAAGTTCGCCACCGAGACCGGTGAGCCGATCTGGGGCGTGATGGCCCAGTTCGATGACGTCGTCAACGCCTACCACGCCGCCGAGAAGATGCGCGACGCGGGCTTCAAGCACTGGGACCTGCACACGCCCTTCCCGATCCACGGCCTCGAAGAGGCGATGGGCATCAAGCGCACCATCCTGCCCTTCGTCGTGCTCGGCGGCACCTTCACCGGCGCCGGCGGTGCCGCGGCGCTGCAGTGGTGGGTGACCGCCTACGCCTACACCGACATCGCCGTGCAGGGCAAGCCGTACGGCGCGTGGGAGCCGTTCACGATGATCATCTTCGAGCTCGGTGTCCTGCTCAGCGCGTTCGCCGCGTTGTTCGGGATGCTCATGCTCAACGGGCTGCCCCGCTGGCACCACCCCCTGTTCCGCAAGGACCGGTTCCTCGACTCCTCCGACGACAAGTTCTTCGTCGTGGTCGAGGCCCGCGACCCGAGTTTCAATCCCGAGCAGACGAGCCGGTTCCTCCGTGAGATCGGGGCGACCGCCGTGGATCTGGTGGAGGACGCATGAGCCCCCGAGTGATACAGACAATCCGGGTGTTGGCCCTCGGCGGCGTCGCACTGGCCGCCGCGCTGCCCCTCGGCGGCTGCCGCGGCGACCGCTCCGACAAGCCGCCGCGCCAGTTCTTCCCCGACATGGACAACCAGCCCCGCTGGAACCCGCAGGCCGATTCCGAGTTCTTCGCCGACGGCCGGACCATGCGCAAGCCCGTGGAGGGCACCATCCCGTTCGGGACCACCGCGATGGTGTCGAACGCCGACTGGGCCGCGCCATTCAACGCGAAACGTGCCGAGTTCCTCGCCGCGGACGCGGCGCTCTACGAGGGCGTGGACGAGTGGGGCGATTTCCTGGAAGAGATCCCCGTGCCGGTCACCGCCGAGATGCTCCGCGTCGGGCAGGGCAAGTTCAACATCTACTGCGCCGTCTGCCACGGCTACAACGGCGAGGGGTCCAACCCCGCGATCGATCCGGAGCTCGGCAGCATGGTCGGCCGCCGCTGGTCGATCCCCGTGGCCAACTTCCACGACCCGCGTTTCCGCGCTGGCGGCGAGTTCGGTCGCGCCGGGTACATCTACATGATCGCCCGCAACGGCAAGGGTGTCCTGCCCAACCAGACCATGCCCGGCTACGCCCACGCGCTCGATTCGGCCGAGACCTGGGCGGTCGTCGCCTACATCCGCGCGTTACAGCGTTCGCACCAGGGCTCGCTGATCGACGTGCCGGAGACCGAGCGTTCTACGCTCGGGACCCCGCCGCCGCCCCAGACCGAGACCCCGCCGCCACCCAAGACTGAGACCGCGCCGACAGGGGGTGAGTCGTGAGCCAGATGACCGCTGACACCTACGACCAGATGATGGACGGGATCGCCGCCGACCCCCGCATGGCCGGCGACAACGTCTCGGCACCCGTCGGGCGCCGCCTCCGTCTCCCGCGTGCTGCTCGGCGCCGGTGCCGCCGGGCTGGCCATCACGCTCGTGGGCGGCTTCGTTCTCGGTGCCCAGCACGCCCTCGCGGCCTACACCGTCGCGGTCGGCGCTGTGCTCTCGGCGTCGCTCTCGGCGCTCGTGCTCACGATGTGCTTCCATCTGGTCAACGCCGGCTGGATCGCCACCACCCGCCGGCAGTTCGAGAATCTCGCGAGCCTCGCCCCCGTGGCCCTGCTGCTGCTCCTCCCGGCGCTCCTGATCGACCTCGTCGTCACCAAGGGCGCCCTCTGGGAGTGGATGAACCCCGAACTGGCCAAGACCGACGCGCTGATCATCGCCAAGGCGCCCTACCTCAACCCCGTCCGCCTGCTCATCTTCTTCGTCTTCTATCTCCTGCTCTGGGGCGGCGTGTCCTACCGGCTCCGCGCCCTCAGCCTCGAGCAGGACCGCACCGGCGACCGCTTCCTCAGCCTCAAGGCCCGCTTCTTGAGCGCCTGGGCGCTCCCGCTCACGGCGCTGACGATCGCGTTCGCCGGCTTCGACTACTTCATGAGCATCCAGCCGCACTTCTTCAGCACGATGTGGGGCGTCTACATCTTCGCCGGGGGCGCGGGCGCGGCGATGGCCATTGTGGTCCTCACCTTCTGCGTGCTCCAACTCTTCGGCCGCATGCAGGGTCTGGTCACCTCCGAGCACTACCACGACCTCGGCAAGCTGCTGTTCGCCTTCGCCAGCTGCTTCTGGGCCTACATCGCCTTCAGCCAGTACTTCCTCATCTGGTACTCCAACATCCCCGAAGAGACCTTCTGGATGCTCGAGCGCACCACCGGCGAGTGGAAGGGCACCGGCATCTTCCTGGCGGTGGGGCACTTCGCGATCCCGTTCTTCTTCCTGATGCCCCGCACGATCAAGCGCAAGCCGCTGTTCATCGGGATCGGTGCCAGCTGGGTGCTCTTCATGCACATCATCGACTACGTCTGGATCGTCCGGCCGGTGCTTCACCACGGCGGACACGCGCCGACCCCGGCCTCCTGGTGGCTCGATATCGCGGCACTGGTCGGCGTCTGCGGCATCTTCTTCGGCCTCTACGTCCTCCGCGTCGGCTCCTCCGCACTCACCCCCCTCCGCGACCCCAAGCTCCCCGAGGCCATGGCCCACAAGAACTACGTCTGACCCGTTGGGAGAATCCCCAACCGACCAGCCCACGAATCGCAAGCAGAGACCGGCATGAGCACACACCACGACGCACACACCGAATCGACGCACTCCGAGTTGGACGCGTGGCACCAGCACCCCGCCGCCGAGGGCATGCCGCAGGCCGAGCACGGCGCTCACGCCAAGTTCAGCGTCCTGCTGGTCACCTTCGTCGTCATCACCGTCGCCACCGTCGCCTTCAGCGTGGGCATCGGTGTCTACTCCCTCGGGCAGATGGACAAGCTCGTCGCCGAGCGCGAGGCCGAGGGCCTCGAGGCCGTCGCCCCCGAGGCCGCGGCCTACAAGCACGCCGCCCTGGCCGAACAGTCCGGCTACGGCTGGACCAACGAGGGCAACGTCAAACTCCCGATCGAACAGGCCATGAAACTCGTCATCAGCGAACAAGGGGAGACCTCCACGCCGTGACCAGCCGCCGCGCCATCCAGCTCGCCCGCAGTGCCGCGATCCTCGCGGCCGCGCTGTGCGCGCAGGTGGCCACTGCCCAGCCCGGCGGTGCGGTCCAGCCCCTCGGCTCTCGCGGCAGCGTCAATGAGACCCCGGCCCAGCAGGAGAACGTCGGCGTCACCGAGCACCTCGGCGAGCCGGTGCCGCTCGACCTGCCGTTCATCAACTCCGACGGCGACCTGGTCACCCTCGGCGACTCGTTTGTTGACGGCCGGCCCGTCATCCTCGCCCTGGTCTACTACGACTGCCCCGTTGTCTGCGCCGTCGTCATGGGCAAGCTCACCGAGGCCTTCAGCGGCATCGATTTCAACATCGGCGAGGACTACAACGTCGTCTTCGCCAGCATCGACCCCTCCGAGACGCCCGCGCTCGCCTCGCCGATCAAGGACCGCTACCTCTCGACCTACGACCGCACCAACGGCGGCAAGACCGCTGCGGGCTGGTCGTTCCTGACCTCCCCCGCCGACAGCACCCGCGCCCTGGCCGAGGCCGTCGGGTGGGACTACAAGCCCGTCGCCGGCGGCGAGTACAGCCACCCCGTCTGCATCTTCGTGCTCACGCCCGACGGGCGGATCGCCCGCTACGTCTACGGCGTCGGCTACGAGTCCGAGACCATGCGGATGGCCCTGCTCGAGGCCTCCGACGGCAAGGTCTCTGAATCGATCGGGGACAAGATTCGAATGTTCTGTTACAGGTACGACCCCGCAACCGGCAAGTACGCCCTCGTGGCCTTCCGCGTGGTGCAGCTCGGCGGGGTGCTCTCCATGCTCGCCGTCGGGAGCCTGGTCGGAGTGTTGCTGATCAAGGAACGCATGCGCGGCCGTCGCCTCGGTGCCGCCGGCTCGCGGCCGGACGCCGGTGACCACCCCACGCACGCTCAGCCAGTTTCGGAATCGAAGATATGAACATGTGTGCACTCTCCATCGCCCAGCAGTCTGACTGGCTCACCACGAAGGTCTTCGGTGCCGCCGGAGCGAGCCCTCTCGCCCGCGAGTCCGACGCGATCTTTATGTGGATCTTCTGGTTCAGCACCTTCTGGTTCGTGCTGCTCATGGGGCTCATGGCCTACTGGGTCATCAAGTACCGCCGCCGCCCCGGCGTCGCCCCGCAGCGCTCGGCCCACCACAACACACCGCTCGAGCTGGCGTGGACCATCATCCCCTCGCTGTTCCTCGGCTACATGTTCTACGTCGGCTTCCAGGGCTACATCTCCAACCTCGTCGCCCCGACCAACGCCGAGGTGATCGACGTGCAGGGCCGCAAGTGGGTGTGGACCATCACCTACCCCAACGGCGCCAACCCGCTCACCTCGATCACCATGGGCAACAACCAGGCCGCCCCCGAGATCTACATCCCCGTTGGCCGCCCCGTGCAGTTCCGCATGACCAGCGCCGATGTCATGCACAGCTTCTGGATCCCCGACTTCCGCTTCAAGCAGGACGTGCTTCCCAACCGCTACTCCAGCTTCTGGATCGAGGCCGAAGAGCCCGGCGAGCACGTCGTCTACTGCGCCGAGTACTGCGGCGACCTCCACTCCGAGATGTCCGCCATCATCCGCGCCATCCCCGCAGACGAGTACGACGCCTACCTCAAGTCGATCGAAGACCCGGGCGGCCCGCCCGAGGTCCGCGGCAAGCGCCTCGTTGACACCCGTGGCGGCTGCGCCGCGTGCCACTCCATCGACGGCACCAAGGGCATCGGCCCCACCTGGAAGGACGCCTGGGGCAACCCCGTCCAGTTCGCCGACGGCACCTCGCTGGCCGGCGACGATCCCGACGCGTGGGACAACTACATCCGCGAGTCGATCATCAACCCCAACGCCAAGATCCACACCGGCTACGCCCCCGCGATGGCCTCCTACGCGGGCGCGTTCACGGAAGAGGAGCTCGGCTTCATCGCCGCGTACATCAAGTCACTGAGCAGCAAGGCGCCCGCCGGCGAAATCCCCACAGAGCAGGCCCCCGCCGACGCCCCGTCGAACTAGGACCACCACCTCCCCACAGACGTGCCGCGGGAGCGAGAACACCATGACGACAATCACCACACCTGACACCGGACACGGCGGACACCACGAGGGTTCCTACCTCACGCCCAACAAAGGCGGGGTGTTCGCCACCATCATCCAGTGGGCCACCACGATCGACCACAAGAAGATCGGGATGATGTACCTCTTCGCCGTGCTCGGCATGTTCATGCTCGGCGGCGTCGCGGCACTCATGGTCCGCGCCGAACTCTGGGAACCCACCCGCACCATCGTCGACAGTGCCGGCGAGGTCGCCGTCACCGGCCAGCTCTTCAAGGGTGGAGAAACCGCCGCCGAAAACTACCTCACCTACAACCGCATCTTCACCATGCACGGCGCGGTCATGGTCTTCCTGGTCATCGTCCCCGGTGCCCCCGCCACACTCGGCAACTTCCTGCTCCCCCTGATGCTCGGGGCCAAGGACGTCGCCTTCCCGCGGCTCAACCTGCTCAGCTGGTACATCTACCTCCTCGGTGCGGCCTTCGCCGTCCTGGCGCTGCTCAACACCGGCGCCGACACCGGCTGGACGTTCTACACGCCATACAGCTCGTCGCACGCGGGCAACACCTACGGCAACATCGTCATGATGACGACTGCCGCGTTCATCCTCGGGTTCAGCTCGATCCTCACCGGCCTCAACTTCATCGTCACGATCCACAAGCTCCGCTGCCCCGGCATGGGCTGGTTCGACATGCCGCTGTTCGTCTGGGCCATGTACGCCACCAGCATCATCCAGGTGCTCGCGACGCCCGTCATCGGCATCACGCTGCTGCTGCTCATCTTCGAGCGCGTCTTCCACGTCGGCATCTTCGACCCCGCCATGGGTGGCGACCCCGTCCTCTTCCAGCACTTCTTCTGGTTCTACTCCCACCCCGTCGTCTACGTGATGATCCTCCCCGGCATGGGCATCGCCACCGAGCTCATCGCGGTCCACTGCCGCAAGCCGATCTTCGGCTACCGCGCCATCGCCTTCGCCTCGCTCGGCATCGCGGCCGTCTCCTTCCTGGTCTGGGGCCACCACATGTTCGCCTCGATGGGTGAACTCGCCAGCGCCGTCTTCAGCGCCCTGACCTTCTTCGTCGCCATCCCCACCGCCGTCAAGGTCTTCAACTGGATCGCCACCCTCTACAAGGGATCGATCGCGCTCAACACGCCGATGCTCTACGCCCTGAGCTTCCTCTTCCTCTTCTCCATCGGCGGCCTCACCGGCCTCCCCCTCGCGACCCTCGCGACCGACCTCCACCTGCACGACTCCTACTTCGTCGTCGCCCACTTCCACTACGTCATGATGGGCGGGACCATCATCGCCTTCGTCGGCGGCGTCCACCACTGGTGGCCCAAGATGACCGGCAAGATGTACACCGAGTGGGTCGGCATCGTCGGCTGCCTCCTCGTCTTCGTCGGGTTCAACGTCACGTTCTTCACCCAGTTCTTCCTCGGCATCCAGGGCATGCCCCGCCGCTACGCCAGCTACGTGGACGAGTTCCAGCTGCTCCACCAGATCTCCACGGTCGGCGCCTTCGCGCTGGGCCTGGGCTTCTTCATCCAACTCGGCAACTTCATCCACTCGCTCATCGCCGGGCGCAAGGCCCCGCCCAACCCGTGGGGCGGCCTCACCCTCGAGTGGTACATCGAGAGCCCGCCCACCGAGCACAACTTCCACAAGGAGCCGATCCTCACCCACGGCCCCTACGACTACGAGGACGTCTACCCGCCGCACTGCGACCCGGCCGACTTCCCCCTGCCCGATCCCAAACCCGGGGGCGCCAAGGCCCACTGATCCACCGACCCGTTTAGACCCCGCTCGACTCCGCTCGACCCCGAGCCACGGACAACACCATGTCGACCATCGATACATCAACCAAAGCCGGTGCACCGGGCGAGCCCGGGTGGAAGCGGTACAAGTTCGCCAACCACTTCCGCAACGCCGAGGACGAGTTCGACGCCTGCAAGCTCGGCTTCTGGCTCTTCCTCGCCACCGAGGTCCTGCTCTTCTCCGGGCTCTTCTGCGCCTACGCCATGTTCCGCATGAAGTACCCCGAGGCCTTCGCGGCCGGCTCGCACCACCTCGACGTCAAGTACGGCGGCATCAACACCCTCGTGCTGCTGCTCTCCAGCTTCACCGTCGCGATGTCGATCCGGTGCGCACAACTCAACAACCAGAAGTGGCTGCGGATCAACCTGATCATCACCATCCTCTGCGCCTTCCTCTTCTTCTTCATCAAGCTCGCCTTCGAGTACATCCCCAAGTGGAGCCAGGGCATCCGCCCCGGCATCCTCTACTCCAACCCCTTCGCCGGGCACCCGCAGGAGCCGACCTGGTGGAGCGTCTACTACGGTGCCACCGGCATCCACGCCCTCCACGTGCTCATCGGCGCCGCCCTGCTCATCTGGTGCCTCGTCCGATCGTTCCGCTCCAACCAGTACGGCCCGACCCACTACACCATGCTCGAGAACGCCGGACTCTACTGGCACCTCGTTGACGTGATCTGGATCTTCCTCTTCCCGCTGCTGTACCTCATCCACTGACGCCGTCGGGGCCCGCCCGCCCCGACGCGAGAGACCCGCCAAACGACCCAAGGCCGAGGACCGACGCCATGCAGGCCCAACCCGCCCAGACATTCGACCCTAACGACCCGCACGGCTTCGCCGACCTCGGCGAGCACCACGGGCACCACATCACCAGCACCCGCATGCTCGTGGTGGTCATCCTCACCCTCGTCGTGCTCACCGCGCTGACCGTGGTCACCTCCTCCATCGAGACCTATCTCGTCAAGGAAATGGGCTGGATGCTCCCCGAGTGGGTCAACATCGCCGTCGCGATGAGCATCGCGCTGGTCAAGGGCGCCCTCGTCCTGCTGATCTTCATGGCCCTGCGGTACGAGAATCCGCTCTATTCCATCGTCTTCCTGTTCTGTATGTTCGCCTTCGCGCTGTTCCTTGGCCTCACCGGCATGGACCTCGACAACCGCGGCCACGTCTACGACTGGAAGGTCGCCTCACAAGAGACCGGCGGCACCGGCGTCAACATGACCCACCCCCCGTCAACCATCCACGTCCTCGGCGAAACTATCGAGTTCCACGACCTCAACAGCAGCGGTGAGAAGGTCGGCTTCGGCTTCACCGGCTCGCTCGCCGAAGAACTCAAGAAGCGCTACATCGCCCAGACCGGCATCACCGAGGCCGAGTACCAGCGACGCTGGGCCGAGGCCAACCACATCCACGATCACCACGACACTCTCCCCAGCGCCGACCGCTCGCTCGTCCGCACCGGCCTCAGCGGCGCGCTCGACGCAACCGCCCACGACGATCACGACGACCACGCGTCCCACGACACCGGCGGGCACTGATCCACAGGCCGCAGACCCGCGGCCGCCTCCATGGGGCCCGATCCCCCGAACGGAATGACGCCATGCGTCGCCCTCGAACAATCCCGCTTGCTCTCGCGATCCTCTCGGTCGCGCTGATGCTCGGCGCGGTCGTCGTCATGGCCCGGCGCATCGTCGACTACAACCAGACCCAGGGCCGCGCGACCTACGTCCAGTACGAGGTCACCGACAACCGCTTCTCCTACAACGACCTCCCGGTCTCCATCGAAGACCTCCCCGCCGAGAAGCCCGGCGGCCTCGGCGCCGTCCGCATCACCTTCGGTGACGAGGTCCTCGACCTGCCGGTCACCATCCCGCCCAACGAGTTCGCCGACAACTTCCCCGGGCTCGAGCGCCACGCCGACTGGATGCGCCTCGTCCGCTTCGCCGAACTCACCGGCCGCGACTACAACCAGCTGATGCAGGCCATCGGCGAGGGCAAGGAAGACGACCGACTCGTGCTCGTCACCAAGTCGATCCGCCCCGGCGTCAACCCCGAGACGTGGGGCAAGGTCTGGCGCAAGGACTGGATCTTCGACTTCTACGAGTTCCTGCCCGAGGGCGGGTTCCGCCACGAACGCTTCGCCTACCCGCACGCCCGCTCCGCCGAGCAGCAGGAGGCCCTGCGCCAGGCCGAGGGCGACGGCGGCCTCCCCGAGCTCAACACCCGCTCGTGGCAGTTCCAGATGGCCCACCTGCTCATGCCCGAGGGCAGCTCCCCCCGCATCATCGCCGGCGACTCACCGCTCGTCGCCGTCGGGTGGGTCTTCCCCGTCGGCGTCTTCTCGGTGCTGGCCGCGACCGTCTTCCTGCTGCTCGCCTTCGCGCCGCAGCGGACCGCCTCGCCCGCCCCAGCCGCCGACTGACGCCCGCTCCAGCCCCTAGATCACCAGATCGATCAGACCCGCCGCCGGCCACATCCGACGCGTCGCCGTGTACGCCGTCACGATCCGCCGATGCTCGGGCGACTCGACCGGTCCCCTTCTCGCCGGCTCGGTGTCCCCGCACGGCTCCATCGGCGTCTCCGCAGCGAGCCTCCCGTAGTCCGGCGCGCGGCCCGTATCCGGAGCCCCCATCGCATCCCCCGCCAGCCGCCGCAGCGCATCGCGCACCCCATGATCCACCAGCCTCGACCGCACCCCCTCCAACTCCAGATGGGTCGAATACGGGGCATCACCCGGCAGCAACTCGAGCAGGTTCACGATGACCGGCGTCTCGGCCAGGCGATACCGGTTCACGTCCGCCGTCGGGCACCGAGGCGGCGCAGGCACCGCACAGCTCCACACGCGGCAAACATTGAGCGCAGGATGGCCGTCGATCCGGGACACGCAAAAGCACCCGACGAACGGCGTGCCGCACCAACGCGACCGATAAACTCCACTCCCCGGGCCCGTCCGCCCTCTCGCCGCGGCCGCCGCCCTCCCGCCTGTGCGGCCTGTCGCCGTCAGGCCACGCCCGATGTTGTGCGGAGACGGCATGCTGCGGACAGACGCACTCGACTACGACCTGCCCCCCCGAGCGCATCGCCACCCACGCCGCCGAGCCCCGCGACGCCGCCCGGCTCATGGTCATCCGCCGCGCCGAGCCCGACCGCTTCGAGCACGCCCACATCCGCGACCTGCCCGCGCTACTCGCGCCCGGCGACCGCCTGGTCGTCAACACCACCCAGGTCCTCCCCGCCCGCTTCCGCGGCACGCGCGAGGACACCGGCGGCAAGGTCGAGGGCCTCTACCTGCAGGACGCCCCCCAACCCGACCCCGCCGCGACCCACTGGCTCGCCATGCTCAAGTCCCGCCGCCACGCCCGCGGTGCCCCCATCCGCCTGCTCGGCCCCGACGGCCCCTCGCCCTACACACTCCGCATGCTCGAGCCCCAGCCCGACCCGCCCGGGCGCGTGGACCGTCGAGGTCCACGCTGACAACCCGGACCTGCCCCGCGACGCGCCGACCGTCCTCAACGCCGTCGGCCTCACGCCGCTCCCGCCCTACATCCTCAGCGCCCGCCGCCGCGCGGGCGACGCCGGAGACGACGCCGACGACCGCCGCCGCTACCAGACCGTCTACGCCGGCGATGGCGACCACCCGACCCCCGCCGCCTCCGTCGCCGCGCCCACCGCCGGCCTGCACTTCACGCCCGCGCTGCTCGACTCGCTGCGCGCGCGACGTCGCCCGGACTGACGTCCAACTCCACGTCGGCGCCGGCACGTTCAAGTCCGTCGAGACCGAGAATGTCGAAGACCACCCCATCCACGCCGAGTGGTGCTCCATGAGCCCCGCAGCAGTGGGGGAGATCCGCCAGACCCGCGCCGCCGGCCACCGCGTCGTCGCCGTCGGCACCACCAGCGTCCGCACCATCGAGTCCTACGCCGCCGCCCTCGCCACGACCGACCAACCCGTGCCCGATCACCTCTCCACCCGGCTGCTCCTCACGCCCGGCCGATCGCTCCACTGGTCCGACGCTCTCCTGACCAACTTCCATCTGCCCCGCTCCACGCTCATGGCCCTCGTCGGCGCGATGCTGCAGTCGCCCGACGAAGCCCCCGCGCCCGACGGCACCCCGATCGGCATCGTCAGACTCAAAGCCGCGTACCGCGAGGCCATCGGCCGCGGCTACCGTTTCTACAGCTTCGGCGACGCCATGCTCGTGCTCTGAATCCACGCCCGGACGCCCCCGAGCACACCCTCCGCAAGCATCCACGGGCACTCCACATCCGCCCCCGGCCCCGCCCCGATAAAGTGCTCGCAGGCCGCCGTTTCGGTCGATACGCCCAGAGAACCACGATGCACCTCGCCGAACTTCTCCAGCACGCCAACCTCACCCCGCAGGGGCCGCTCGACCCCCGCGCCGAGGTGCTGGGGATCACCGAAGACTCGCGCCTCGTCCGCCCCGGCTGGGTCTTCATCGCCCGCCCCGGCCTGCGGTCCGACGGCCGCCGCTTCATCCCCGACGCGATCGCCGCCGGAGCCATCGCCATCCTCACCGACGCCCCGCCCGAACCGACCGACCCGCACGCCGGGCCGCTCCCCCTCATCTGCACGCCGGATCCCGCCCTCGCCGGATCGATCATGGCCGAGGCCCTCGCCGGCGCTCCCTCCTCCAATCTCAAGCTCGTCGGCGTCACCGGCACCAACGGCAAGAGCACCATCACCTCGCTCCTCAGCCAACTGGCCAACCAGGCCCACCTCCGCTGCGGCCTCATCGGCACGGTCGAGATCGACGACGGCTCGGGAACTGTCCCCTCCGATTTCACCACCCCGCCCGCCGAACGCCTCAGCACACTCATCGGCCGCATGGTTGACAACAACTGCGATGCCGCCGCGATCGAGGTTTCCAGCCACGCCCTCGACCAGCACCGCGTCTCCGGCCTCTCCTTCGCCGCCGCCGTCTTCACCAACCTCACCGGAGACCACCTCGACTACCACAAGGACATGGCCTCCTACGCCGCCGCCAAGGCCCGCCTCTTCTCCGCCCTCGCACCCGACAGCATCGCCGTCGTCAACGCCGACGACCCAGCCTCACGCCGCATGCTCGAGGATTGCCCGGCCACCCTCTACCGCTGCACCCTCGCCACCGGCCCCCCAACAGCTCGACTCCCGCGCCGCCCGCCACAACCCCAGCGTCGAGGTCCTCCACACCGACACCCGCGGCATGCGCGTCCGCCTCGCCGGCGCGTGGGGCACCATCGAGACCCAGACCACGCTCCTCGGCCTCCACAACGCGATGAACCTGCTCCAGGCGGTGGTCGTCGCCGCACACACCCTCGAACTCAGCCCCGAGACCATCGCCGCCGCCGTCCCCCGCGTGCACCCGCCCGCCGGACGCCTCGAGCGCGTCGACACCGACCGCGACGATGTCACCGTCTTCATCGACTTCGCACACACCGACGACGCGGCTCACCGCCGCCCTCCGCGCCGCCCGGCTCGCGACACCTACGGACGCCTCGCTCTGGGCCGTCTTCGGCTGCGGCGGAAACAAGGACCGCGCCAAGCGCCCCCGCATGGGCCTCGCTGCCGCGACGCTCGCCGACCACGCCGTCGTCACCAGCGACAACCCCCGCACCGAAGACCCGGACGCGATCATCGACGAGGTCATCACCGGCATCCCCGCCGACCGCCAAGACACCGTCCGCCGCGACGCCGACCGCCGTGCCGCGATCCTCGCCACCATCGCCGACGCCGCCCCCGGCGACGTCGTCGTCATCGCCGGCAAGGGGCACGAGCGCGAGCAGGTCATCCCCGACGGCGCGGGCGGCACCCGCACCATCCCCTTCCACGACCACGAGATCGCCCGCGAAGCCCTGCGCGCGCCGCGCGGCCGCCACCGGCAGCCCTCGCCCGGTCAACGGGGGCGTCGCATGACCGCTGCCTCGTTCTGGACGCACGACTCGGTCCGTGTCGCTATGGGCGCTGTCTGGGCCACCCGCCCCGAACTGCTGCCCCAGATGCGCAGCGGCGCCGCCATCGACACCCGCGAGCTCCAGCCCGGCGAGGTCTTCTTCGCCCTCCGGGGCGACCACACCGACGGCCACCGTTTCCTCGCCCAGGCCGCCGACGCCGGGCGCTGCCATGGCCGTCATCGACGACCCCGACGCCCTCGATTCCGCCCCCGATTCCCTGCCCGTGGTGCGCGTCGGCGACACCCGCGCCGCCCTCGGCAAGCTCGCCTCCTCCTACCGCTCCACCCTCGGCCCCGTCCGCGTCATCGCCGTCACCGGCTCCAACGGCAAGACCACCACCACCCGCATGATCGACGCCTGCCTCTCGACCACCCTCCGGGGCCACGCCTCGCGCAAGAGCTTCAACAACGACCTCGGCGTCCCCCTCACCATCCTCGGCGTCCGCTCCGGCGACCAGTACCTGCTCTGCGAGGTCGGCGCCAACGCCCCCGGCGAGATCGAGCAACTCAGCCGCATCATCCGCCCCCACGTCGTCGTCATCACCAACGTCGGCCGCGCCCACCTCGAGGGCTTCGGCTCCATCGAGGGCGTCGCCTCCGAGAAGGCCTCGCTCGCAGAGCACCTCGAGCCCGGCGGCGTGGTCATGCTCTCGGCCGACAGCGAGCCCCTCCGCCCCTGGCGCGACCGCTTCGAGCGCGTCCTCACCTTCGGGACAAGCCCCGAGGCCGACCTCCGCATCGGCGAGGTGCACCAGACCATCGACGGCATCACCTTCACACTCAACGAGCGCGAGCCCTTCTCGCTCCCCATGCTCGGCCCGCACAACGCGGCTCAACGCGGCCGCCGCCATCGCCGTGGCACGCCGCGTCGGCGTCGACAGCGAGCACGCCCGCGAAGGCCTCGCCGCGTTCGAGCCGCCCCCCATGCGCCTCGCGCTCCAACGCTCCGGCGGCCTCACCCTCATCAACGACGCCTACAACGCCAACCCCGACTCCATGCTCGCCGGCCTCCGCACCCTCAAGCAGGTCACCCCGGCGGGCGCCCGACGAGTCGCCGTCCTCGGCGACATGCTCGAACTCGGCGAACACGCCGAGCAGGCCCACCGCGAGGTCGCCGACGCCATCGTCCGCGAAGACCTCGCCGACCTCGTCATCGGTGTCGGCCCCGCAGCCTCCGCCATGGTCGCCCCGCTCCGCGCCACCGGCCTCAGCGTCGAGGGCCTGCCGACGCTCGACAAAGCCTCGATTCGCACCATCCTCGAAACCCTCCGCCCCGGCGATGTTGTCCTGCTCAAAGGCTCACGCCGGACCGGCCTCGAACGCGTCGCCGAGGCCTGGCGCATCGCGTCCGAGCCCTCGGCCGCGGGCGGACCCGTCTGACCCATGCTCTACCTGCTCTATGAAAAACTCCGCGCGTGGGTCTACGAGCACGGGCTCGACGGGCCCTTCGGCGTGCTCGACCAGATCGAGTTCCGCGCGCTCGCCGCCGCCGGCCTCTCCTTCGCCATCGTGCTGCTGATGGGCAAGCGGGTCATCGCCCTGCTCGCCCGGCTCAAGATCGGCGACGCCGGCCTCTCCGACGCCGAGTCCCTCCGCCGCATCGCCGCCAGCAAGTCCAACACGCCGACCATGGGCGGCATCCTCATCGCCGGGGCCATCTTCCTCTCCACATTCCTTCTCGCCGACATCTCCGAGCGTTGGGTCCAGCTCGGCCTCGTCGTGCTGCTCTGGATGGCCGGCGTCGGCGCCGCCGACGACTGGCTCAAGATGACCGCCGCCCGCCGCGGCAGCTCACGCCAGGGCCTCCACGCCTGGGAGAAACTCGTCTTCCAGATTGGCATCGGTGCCATCGTCGGCTACTTCAGCTACCGCGCCGGCCTCAGCGAGGCCCCCGTCGACACTGCCCACGTCCTCAACCTGCCCTTCCAGAAGACCTACGAGTCCGCCGTCACCGACCGCCTCGGCGCCGGCGTCATCGTCCTGCCCCTCGGCGTCTTCGTCGTGTCCTCGGTGCTGATGATCGCCGGCATGAGCAACGCTGTGAACATCACCGACGGCATGGACGGCCTCGCCTCCGGCATCAGCGCCGTCGTCGCCCTCGGTCTTGTGGTCCTCGCCCTCGTCGCCGGCCGGCAGAGCTGGGCCCAGACGCTGCTCGTCCCCTCCGTCGCCGGCTCCGGCGAACTCGCCGTGCTCGCCGGCTCGATGGCCGGCGCCTGCCTCGGCTTCCTGTGGTTCAACTGCTCCCCCGCGCAGGTCTTCATGGGCGACACCGGCTCGCTCTGCCTCGGCGGCCTCATCGGCTACACCGCCCTCGTCGTCCGCCAGGAAGCGGTCGTCCTCCTGATGTCCGGCGTCTTCCTCGTCGAGATCGCCTCCGTGGTCATCCAGGTCGGCTACTTCAAGTCCACCGGCGGCAAGCGCGTCTTCCGCTGCGCGCCCTACCACCACCACCTCCACCTCGGCGGCTGGACCGAGCAGCAGATCGTCGCCAGACTCTGGATCGTCACCGTCCTGCTGCTGGTCTTTGCGCTGGCGTCAATCAAGGTGCGGTAGCGCCCTTCGGCCCTGCGCTCACCACGACACGACCGGACGCGTCAGCACCACCCGGTCCTGCACTGAGCCGCCCCGCCCGCTCGCGATCTCTACCGACAGCCCGGGAAGCCCCGCCAGCGGCACGTTGATCTCCACGCTCGGCCGCTCGGCCCACAGCCGCTCCCGCAGCACCTCGCGCCCGTCCGCCGTCGAGACCACGATCTCGCAATCACCCCACGCCCACATCGCCGGCGGCAGCGTCACCGTCGCCGCGAACCGGGACGCCGGCCGAGCAAACGACCACCGCACCACCACGGGCCCGCGCAGCGCGATGCTGTCGAAGCCGACTCCCGGATCGGCCTCCGTCTCCAGCCCCCGCCCCCGCACCGCCGCATCAGGCGACGAGACCTCCGCCGGCTCGATCTTCGCCAGCGACGCCACCGCGTTCGGCGCAAACAGCACCGACCGCACCCGCTGGCCCGGCAGCGTGATCTCCGAGGTGTCGCCCTGATGGTCCAGCACCGCCGTCATCTCGCCCGTCAGCGAGAACCGCACATCGTCAACCGTGATGACCGACCCGCCGGTCGTGCGTACGACCATGCCCTCCGGTGCCTCGGTCCGGTTGGCCAGCAGCACGCCCGCCACGCGGTCCAGCGGCATCGAGATCACCTCGTCGCCCGCTTCCACCCGCACCTGCTCGTCGATCGAATCGACAAACCCGTCGAGAACATCACCGTTGCGCAGCGCGACCAGATCGCCCACCGTATTCCAGTTCGACCGCGTGATGGGGCCGAGCGGGCCGTAGAGCTCCGCCGACACAATCTGCTCGAGCCCGACCGACAGCACCAGCGCATCCTCGACAAACCACGATACCGACTGCCCGCTCGCACTCAGCGGCGTGCCCACCCACACCTGCCCGTCGGTCAGCTCCAGCCGGCCGACAAACGCCTTGATGTCCTCGAGCTCGTCCTCGCGCACGCCGGGGCTGAACCGGTCGAGCTGCCGCGTGATCCATGGCAGCTCGCGGGGCGCCCGCTCCGCCGGCGCCAGCTCGTGGACCGCCACGACGAAGTCCGTCACCGGCCGCTGCTGCGACCGGCCGTGCTCGTCGATGAACGACACCACGCCGCCCTCCAGCGTCGTCAGCTCGCCGACCTGTTCGCTCAGGTCTCGCGCGACAAACCGCCATGAGTTCTGCGCCCGCGCAGCCCCCGCCAGACAGGCAACGCCCGCCGCCGCGATCAGGATGCCCAGTGTGCGTGCTGTCATTTCTGGAAGATCGGCAGATACCGCTTGGGCATCTGGAGGATGATGAGCGCCATCGACGTGCCGTACGCGTCGCCGATCGAAGAATCCGTCCACGAGCCGTCGTCGTTCTGGGCCTTGAGCAGCTGCTCGCGGATCGCCGGCCACCACGACGCCCAATACTCTCCCCCCGCCAGATACATCGTCTGCACCGCGTAGTAGTGCCCGTAGAAGTAGTGCGCCGTGTTGACCTCACGCCCCGGCGTGGCGCTCGCCTGAAGATACGCAAGCCCGCGGTCGATCGCGTCGTCCTCGTAGATACCCGCGTAATACAGGCTCGCCACGCCCGCCGCCGACCGAGGCCACGCGCTCGCCCCGCCCTCGAGCTGGTACTTGAACCCGCCGTCCTGGTTGCGGCACAGCCGGACATACTCCACCGCCCGATCGATCACCTTCTTGTCGATCTCCAGCCCGGCGTTCCGCGCCGAACGCAGCGCCATGATCTGGCAGATCGTCACCGACACATCCGCGTCGTACGGCACCGGGTTGTACCGCCACCCGCCCTGGTCGTTCTGCGTCCGCTCGATCAGCCGGCACGCCCGCGTCAGCGACTCGTACACCCGGTCGGCCAGGTCCGTGTCGCCGCCCCCCGCCGTCATGCCGTAGACCTCGCCGAGGAAGAGCGCCGCGAACCCGTGCCCGTACATCGGTCCGTTCGCGGCCTCCGCCGCGATCAGCCCGTTCTCGTTGCAGTTGGCCAGAATGTACTCCAGCCCCCGCTGCACCGCGTCGCCATACTCACCCCGCCCCGGCACGTTGCCATCAGCCATAAACGCCAGACACGCCAGCGACGTGATCGCCACGTTGCGCGCATACCGGCCCGAGCCGAACGAACCATCATCGAGCTGCTGGCTGGCCAACTCCGCCAGCCCCCGCTGCACCGCCCCGTCCATCGACGGCGTGATCTCGTCGGGCAACGCCGCGTTCTGGGCCGAGCCCGAGCCCGACCCCGATCCAGATTGGGCATCCTGCGCCGCCACCGGTGCGACACACGCACCCACCATCGCCACCGCGGACAACATCACCAGACGGGTTCGGCTCATTCCTTCGGGTCCTCCGCCAGCCTGCGGTAATACTCCTCGGTCAGCCGACGGTACGTCGCGCTGAACCGATCGCTCGCCCCCTGCACCAACGCCTCGCGGAACCGCGCCCGGCAGGTTGCCCCACGCCGCCAGGTCCGCGGCCTGCTCCGGCCCGGAGCGCCCCGTCCTGCCCACCCGGCGCGTTCGCCTCGCCCCGGTTGTCCCCCTGAGACGCCTGAGGCGAAGACTGCTGGCCCGGCTGCTGTTGCTGCTGGCCCTGCTGCTGCTGACTGGAACTCGACGACGACGAGCTGCTCTGCTGCCCGCGCTGCTGTGCATCGGCGATCAACTTGTCCAACGCCCGCAGCACGTCCTCCTGCATCCGCTGCGTCGTCAGCCCGGTGTCCCGCGCCGCGCCCAGCCGCTCCGCCGAACGGTTCATCAGGTCCACCGCCGAACGAAATTCATCGACGATCTCCTGCCCCGAGAGCAACCGGTCGAGCTCGGTCTCGCCCGTCTCCTCGGGCAACTCGACCGCCTCGCCCCCTTCTGAGGCCCCGCCCTCCGTGCCCAGCAACTCATCGAGCGTCGGCAACGGGTCCGCGTCCTGCGCCGCCGCGGGGCGCAACACCCCAACCGGCAAACGCGACCACCCCACCCACCAACACCAAAGCGACCAAGCGGTTCATTGATCCGACTCCTCGCCCCCGTCAGGGCCCTGCTGCCCCTGCGTGAGCTTCTCCACCAGCTCCGCCGCCCGGCCCGCAAGCTCCGACTGCAGGTCCGCCAGCTCGCTCAGCTCCGCCGGCAGCGGCCGCCGCCCGGCCTCGTCCAGATTCCGCGTCCACTCCATCGCCTCGGCCTGCATCGCCCGCAACAACTTGAGCTCGGCAATCTCCGGCACGATCGGCGTCTCCCCGCCCGACCCGCCGCCGCCGCCCCCGCCGGCCTGCTGCTCGCTCGCACCCGGCGGCTGATTCTCCTCCGCCAAAGCCGCCAAGAGCGACTGCAACAGCCGCACGACCGACGCCTGCCGCCGCAAAACATCCCCGTCCGCCGTCCCGCCGAGCAGCTGCTCTTCTGCCGCACGCGACGCGCTCTCGATCCGCCGGTGGGCCAGATCAAACACCGTCGCCTCCGCCAGTTCCTCCGTCGCATCACGCAGCGCCGTGAGCGACTCGCCCACCCCGCCCTGCCGCTGACCCAACGCCCGCACCTGCGCGCCCGCCGGTCGAGCTCCACGCCCACCATCGGCTCGGTGTCCGTCACGATCGCCACCTGCTGCTCAAGCAGCTCGCGATACGCCGTCCGCAGCTCCGCCCGCTGGCGTGCACTCTCACGGTCCTGCGCCTGTTCCTCCAGCCGCTCGGCCTCCATCCGCGCATCCTGCAGCTTCGAGAGGCTCTCGCGCTCGGCGTCGTCTGCGCTGTCCCGGCTCCCCTCACGCAGCGCCCCGACCGCGCGTTCCTGCGCGTCCGACGCCTGGCCGACCAACGACGCCACGCTCGCCAGGTCGCGTTGCGTACCAATCTCATCGAGCAGCCCCAGCGTGTTGCTCGCCAGCCGCACCATCGGATCGGCCAGCGCCGGCAGCGCCCCCTCATCCTGTTCGACCGCCAGCGCGTCGATCTGCGCCTCCTGCTCGTCGATCAGGCTCTCGAGTGAATCGAGCACGCTCGCCAGCACCCGGCGCAACGCCTCGTCCCGCGCCTCGTCTGCCGAGTCGATGTCCTCGAGCATCTGCTCCAGCGCCTCGGCCGCGGCCTGCTGGCCCTGTGCCGCAGCACGCGTCTGGTTCTGATCCACCTGCGACGCCGCCTCCCGCATCTGCTGTTCGACCCGCTCCTGCCGACCACGCCGCGCCGCCTGCGACATCGCATCCGCCTGCGCCGCGTCAAACCGCTCCAACGCCTCGGCACGCTCCGCGAGGCTGTCGAGCGCCCGCCGCGCCCGCTCCGCAGCATCCCTCTGTCGCTCGGCGATCCGCTCCAGCTCGGTCAGCTCCTCCGCCGAAAGTTGTTCCCGCGAACGCCCCATCGTCTGGTCGCCCCAGCGCCTGCGTCGCCGCCGCCAGCTCCCGCTGCTCGGCGAGCAAACCCTCGACCGTCCGCCGCGCCACCCAGTTGTCCTGCCCTTGATCCAGCATCGAGATCAGCGACTCGAGATTCTCTCGCACCTGCCCCTGCGCCGCCTCGGCCTCCGCCGCCGCCTCCGAGGCCGACTCACTCCGCTCCAGCGCAGAGGTCGCGTCCTCGGAAGCCTCGGTCGCCTCCCCGCAGCAGCGCCCCGGCGTCGTCCAGCATCCCCTCCAGCGTGTCGTCGTCCAGCCCGTTGCGCGCCGCCCGCGTCCCCAGCCGCTGGATCGCGCCCCGCTGGGCGTCAAGCCGATCCGTCAGCGACGCCTGCCGCTCCGCGCGCTCGCGCGTTGCATTTTCATCACCAACTTCCGCACCCGCCGAACCGACCTCCGACTGCGCCGCGTCGATCTCGATCGCCGCACGACGCACCCCCGCCAGCTCGCCCTGAATCTGGCTCACGAACGTCGCCTCGTCGATAATCCGCAGCCGGCGCACCGCCGACCGGATCACCCGCGGATCCATCTCCGGATCCTCCGCCGCCGCGAAGATGTCCCGCCCGACCGCCGTCAGCCACACCTCATCGCCCGCCCGCACGCCGATGCTCGCTAGATCAAGCGACGCCTCGACGGTCAGCGCCAGGGCCGAGTCGCCATCCGCCGCCTCGACCGCACCAAGCCGCACCGCGTCGTCGGCACCCTCCGGGGCCGCGCCCTCCGACCCCGCCGGCGGCGTCGCCGACTGCCGCTCGAGCGCCAGCCACCGCATCCCCAGATCGTCCCGCGCCTCCGCCCGCAAGCCGACCGACGCCGTCGCCAGCACCGACTCGTCGTACGGCGGGTCCGTGATCGTCACCGCCGCCGGGGCATCGCTGGTCACCTGCAGCACCACCGCCACCGGCTCGGTGCTCACCAGCCCGTCCTCGCCGATCAACTCGACATCAAGCCGCGTCCGCTCATCGGCCACGCCGGAATACACCAGCGTCCGGGCGTCTTCCCGCGTCCAGCCGTCCGGCAGCTCCGTATCCGGCGAAGCCTCCCGGTCGTCCGAGCCCGCCGCCAGAGACGCCGCCTTGTTGGTCGTCAGCCTGATCGCAAACGCCGACCCCGCCAGCACCGGCTGCACCACGGCCACCCCACCAGAGTCCCGCGAGACCGCCATGTCCTCCGCCGCCAGAAAGCTCCCGCGGACCGACGCCGCGTACGTCGGCGGTGTGACCGTCGCCGAGATCCGCGTCACCCGCGGCCGCTCGGCCAGCCGCACACGGACCGACTCTGTCCGGTTGTCCTCGGTCTCAAACCAGTACTCAATCTCATCGCCCTCGGCCAACACTCCCGCCGGCTCGATCAGGCGCTCATACAGCTCACCATCCGCCCCGCCGACCGACTCGCGCCGCTGCTGCGATGTCAGCACCACCCGTTGCCGCGCCCCGGCCTCGCCTCCCGAAACCACCCGGTAGAACGCCACCACCTCAGTGTTCCCAGGCGAGAGATGCGTCCGCGTCAGCACCGCGCGCATCGGCAACGCCTCGCCGATCGGGTGCATCTCGATCCCCGTCGCGTCCGCCACCACCGTCCGCTTCGGCCACGCCGTGCCCGCAAACGGCCACAGTGTCCGCGAAAGTCCGATTCCCGCCAACTGAGGCCGGAACAGTCCCGCCGCCGACACCACGAGCAACGTCGCCGCCAGCACCATCCCCGCCCGTGCCGCAGCCTTCGAACTCACAAACCGATGACCACGCAGCTCACTCGCAACCGAGTCCGCCTCCCGTGTCGCCTCCCGCGTCATCGCCGCCGAAAGCCCGCCCCCGTCCGCGTCCCCGCCCGAGCCCAGCTCGAGCCCCGACGCCAGCCGGTTGCGCGCGCGCGCCGCCTCCTCCGCCCGCTCGATCCGCAGCGCGATCTCCGATTCGCGTGGCCGGAACCGAAGCGCCGGAAGCAGCACCCGACGCACCACCACATACCCGCCGTACCCGAGCGCCGCCAGATGCAACACCCGAACCGGCCGCGGCAGCCGAAACACGAAGTCCAGCACCACCAGCACAAACACCGCCGCGACCACCAACGCCAGCGTGCGGCACCACGCCTCGGCCAGCAGCACCGCCCGCGCACGCCGGCCCACCCGCTCGACAAGCTCCCGCGCCGGGCCCCGCCGACGTCCCGCAGCCCCGGTCGCTCCAGAGTTGTGCCTATCGCGTGTACCCGTCAATGCGTGCGTGCCTTCCTGCCCCCGGGCGGCCCCGGGGCCTCCCTAACCACTCTCTTCTACCAACTGATTCGTCCGAAAGCTCCCGACCAGTTCGCCCAAAACCGATTTCCTGACAGGCCCCAACCACGCCCCGCCCGCCGAGGCGGCATAATCCCGCTCCACAGAGGGTACAGGAGTCCATGACCATGCAACGCACCCCACTCGGATTTCTCACCACCCTCGGCCTCGTCCTCGCGTCCCAGGGCCTCGCGGGCTGCTCCGGCGGCTCGCCCACGACCACCGCCACCGCGACCACCAGCCCGGTAGAACTCCCCGCAGCCGTCCGTGACGAATGGCAGGGCAAGGTCGTCCTCGCCGACTTCTGGGCCACCTGGTGCGGCCCCTGCCGCGCCAGCTCGCCCAACGTCCAGATCCTCCACGACCAGTTCGCCGCAGACGACAACGTCCTCGTCGTCGGCGTCCACGCCGACGACGGCGTCGAGAACCCGGGCAGCTACCTCGACGAGCACGGCTACACCTACGGCTTAGTCGAAAAAGGCCAGAACGTCGCCAACGCCTTCGAAGTCCACGCCCTGCCCACCTTCGTCCTCCTCGACACCGAGGGACGCGAAGTCATGCGCCACGTCGGCATGATGACCCTCAAGGCCCGCGAGCAGTTCGCCGCGAAGATCACCTCACTCCGCGCCAGCGGCTGAGGCCCACGCGACCAGCCCTCCCCTGTGCCTCTGTGTTCAATCCCCATCCACCGGTGCCACGATGCACGAAGTGCGTCGTGCCGTTTCTTTCACACATCACCCGCTCCCCACCGCCCCGCACATGAGCCCCTCATGAATCCCCCTTCATAGAAGGCCCTCCCGCGAGCCCGACCATTGACATCCGCCCGCGCAACGCGTTGTGTGCAACAGAACCTGCGTGACGAGTCACCCACGCCCCGACACGACACACAACCGAAAGGACCTTCCCCATGACGAACTGGAACGAAAAAAGCTACGACCTCTCCGGCGAAAAGGTCGCCATCCTCGCCGCCGACGGATTCGAGCAGTCCGAACTCACCCAGCCGTTCGAAAAACTCCGCCAGTGGGGGGCCACCGTCCACATCATCGCGCCGGACAAGACCAGAAAGCCCGGCCGCATCACCGGATGGCACGATGGCGACTGGGGCGACACCATCGACGTCGACAAGACCATCGCCCGGGCCAACGCCGACGAGTACGACGCCCTCGTCCTCCCCGGAGGCGTCATGAACCCCGACAAGCTCCGCATGCGCGAGGACGCCACCACGTTCGTCCGCGAGTTTTTCAAGGCCGGCAAGCCCGTCGGTGCTATCTGTCACGGGGCGCAACTCCTCATCGACTGCGGCGTCCTCCAAGGCCGCGAGGTCACCTCCTACCCCTCCATCAAGCTCGACCTCAAGAACGCCGGCGCCCGCTGGGAAGACCGCGAGGTCGTCGTCGACCAGGCACTCGTCACCAGCCGCACCCCCGACGATCTCCCGGCCTTCATCGCCAAGCTCGGCGAGGAGATCACCGAAGGCGTCCACGCGGCGCAGAAGACCGCCTGAGCCCCTCACACAACGTCCAATAACACCATCCCCCCGAGGCCTCGAGGCAGAAAACCGCTGCCGAGAGGCCCGGGGTCTTGACAAGCGCGTGCAAAACAGGTAACTATGTCGTTACCTATGGACAGCCGGACTCACTCCATCTTGAGCCAGCCCGCCGACCCCGGCACCGACGCGGTCTTCAGCAGCCTCGCCCACCCCGTCCGCCGCCGCATCCTCGATCTCCTCGTCCTCCACCCCGGCCTCACCGTCAAGGCCGTCGCCTCCCACTTCGACATCTCCCGCATCGCCGTCATGAAGCACCTCGCCACGCTCGAGGCCGCCGACCTCATCCTCAGCGAGAAACGCGGCCGCGAACGCCGCATGTACTTCAACCCCGTCCCCATCCAACAGATCTACGACCGCTGGACCGACCAGTACAGCGCCTTCTGGGCCAGCCGCCTCGTGGACATCAAAGACCGCATCGAAGCCGCAGCACAAGCCAAGGAGACCAAGCGTGCCTAGTGCAACCAAAGTCGAACACGAAAGCGAGACCCGCGCCAAGTTCCGCGTCTTCATCAAAGGCACCATCGACGCCGTCTGGCACGAGATCACCCGCACCGACTCGCCCATCCCCGCCTTCTTCAACTCCCAGATGCACACCACCACCCTCGCCCCCGGCGCCAAGATCGCCATGCGCACCCCCAGCGGCAAATACACCGGAGTAGTGGGGGAGGTCCTCGAGTTCAACCCGCCCACCCGCTTCGTCCACACCTTCAGGTTCACCAACTACGACGATCCCGAGTGCACCATGATCTTCGACCTCGAAGAGACCAACGGCGGTGTCAACTTCACGCTCACCATCGCCGACCTCCCCGTCGGCACCAAGTCCGCCAAGCAGATGCTCCAGGGCGGCACGCTCATCTGCAACACCCTCAAGAGCGTCATCGAGACCGGCAAGCCCAGCCGCGGCACGCGCACGCTCTTCCTGCTCTTCAAAGTCATGACCCCGCTCACGCCCAAGAAGTGCCTGAGCGAGAACTGGCCGGTGACCTGATGCGCCGCGAGACGCTACACGCTCGCCCCGCCGCCTTCCGCGAACCTCTCGCGGCCGGTGCTATACCGCAGCGCCCGAAGACCCTCGTAGTCGATCTCCCCGTCGGCGACCATCCCGATCTTCTCGAGCACGCGCACCGACGCACCGTTCTCCGGCAATACCAGACCGATGATCCTCGCAAGCCCGATCGTCGAAAAGCCGAACTCGAGCGTCGCCGTCGCGGCCTCGGTCGCCAGCCCTCGCCCCCAATACTCCGGCAGAAACCGAAAACCGATGTCCACCTCATCGAGATCGGCCAGGTGCTTGAGGCCGCAGAACCCGATCATCGCGCCGCTCTCCTTGAGCACCGCCGCCCACCGCCCAAACCCCACTGTGTCAAAGTCCGGGTACTCCGCGATCGCGCGCCGCGCCTCTTCCACCGAACCCATCGGCGGCTCGCCCGTGTACCGCATCACCTCGGGATGACTGTTCAGCGCATGGAACGCGACCGCATCTTCCACGGTCATCGCCCGCAAGACCAAGCGTGCAGTCTCCGGCCCGATTCGGTAGCTCGTCATCGCATTCCCTTCGCAACCCGCCTGCGCGACCACCGTACCCGATCGCGCGCCACCGCACGCCCGCATCCCCGCTGATTACAGGAGAATCCCCATGCTCCGCGCCATCCTCGCCATCATCTCCGGCTACATCCTCTGGACCGCCCTCTGGTTCGCCGGCAACCTGACCATCTTCGCCGAGGCCACCAAGACCGCCGGCAACGGCGAACGCTACGACGAAGCCGGCCCCCTCGTCGGCATCCTCATCCTCAGTGTCGTCTGCTCCCTGGCAGCGGGCCTCGCCGCCAGCTTCATCGCTGGCCGCCGCCCCCGCGCCCGCATCGCCGCCCTGATCCTCGGCCTCCTCCTGCTCCTCACCGGCATCGGCGTCCAGCTCGGGGTCTGGGACCTCATGCCCGTCTGGTACCACCTGACCTTCCTTGTCCTGCTCCTCCCGGTCACCTTCGCCGCGAGCCTGCTCCGCCGCGCCGGCCCGAAGCCCCACACCGCCTGAACCACGCCGCCTAAGCCCCACCGCTCGACCCAAGCCCGCCATTTGGCGTGATCTCGCCCGCGCATCGAGATATCATCCCGGCTGATGTCGCCGCACCATTCTCGATCCCGTATCGAACCGAGTGCCCGGCAGCACGACCCCATCCCCCGCGAGTTCCTCGCCCGCTACGACGCCGAGCGCGCCGCCCTCCTCCGCCGCCGCGCGATCTGGTACTGCATCGTCGTCCTCGCGCTGGTCGCCCACGGGTGGGGGGTCACGGCCACGCACCTGGCCTTCCCCGAGTCCTCTTCCGGATCCGCGACCACCGCCAGCGCCGACATCGTCTTCCACGCGCTCTTCACCCTCGCCTTCGTCCGCGCGCTCATCTACTTCGCCCGCAAACCCCGCACCCGCCCGGAGATCGTCCGCGCCTTCCAGTGGCTCCTCTTCTTCACCGGCCTCACCGGCGCGGTCGTCATCGCCCTCCTCCGCCACGCCTCGTGGAGCGCCGACTCCATCCCCCGCCACACCGCAGACGACGACCTCGCCCAGGGCCTCGCCTCCCTCGTCACCCTCCTCGGACTGCACTTCATCTCGTCGCTGCTCGTCGCCCTCTCCCCGCGCGAGGGCCTCGTGCCCATGCTCCCGGTCATGCTCGCCTTCATCGCGTGGGTGCTCTTCGCGTCGGTCGGCCCCGCCGAACAGAAAGCATGGCTCATCGGCCTCACCCCCGCCGCCGTCGCCCCCGGCATCGCCTGGGGGTGGTGGCGCTACCGCAGCTTCAGCGACCGCTTCCACGCCCGCACCATCCGCCAACGCTACGCCGAGGTCACCCAAGAGCTCTCCGACGCCCGCCGCGTCCACGAGGCTCTCTTCCCCCCCCCCGTCACCCGCGGCCGCGTCCACATCCGCTACACCTACGAGCCCATGCGCTCCATCGGCGGCGACTTCCTCTTCGTCCGGCCCCTCGCCTTCCCGCCCTCGGCCACCGAAGGCCCCACCCTCGTCGTCCTCATCGACGTCACCGGCCACGGCATCGCCGCCGCACTCGCCGTCAACCGACTCCACGCCGAACTCGAGCGACTCACCGCCGCCGACCCGCTCCCCTCCCCCGCAGCCGTCATCACCGGCCTCAACACCTTCACCTGCGCCGCACTCGCCCCCCAATCCATGTTCGCCACCGCCTTCTGCGTGCGCATCGAACCGGACGCCAAGCCCGCCACCGCCCGCGTCACCTGGGCCGGCGCCGGCCACCCACCCGCCTACCTCCGAAGCACCACCGCCCCTGTCCGCCTCCTCGACAGCACCGCCCCCATGCTCGGCGTCCTCGACGCCGACCTCTTCACCTGCGACGAAGGCCAGCTCCCGCTCACCAACGGCGACGCCATCGTCACCCTCACCGACGGGCGCCATCGAAGCCACCGACCACGCCGGCAACCAGCTCGGCATCGAAGGCGTCCGCGCCGCCATCGCCGCCGCCGACCCCGCCGCCCCCCTCCCCGACACCATCGCCGCCGCCGTCGAAGCCCACCAGCAGGGCCCGTCCAACGACGACACGCTGATCGTCGAGATCTCTCTCGCCCACAACGAAGCAGGCTGAGTCGCCGGCAGGCACGTATTCAGGCTTCGCGAGTACGATCAACCGAAAGCCGCAGGATCTCCGGTCGCGCATAATGCCCCGCCGGATCAAAGTTCTGCCGCTCCTCACGCACCCGATCGAGATCGAGTTCCGCGACGACCAACTCTTCGCGGCCCACCACCGGCTCGATCAACCACGTCCCGTCCGGGTTCGCGATCGCCGAACCCCCGTCGTAAAACGCCGTCTCGTCGCTCTCCCGCAACCGCACGAGCTCCGCGACATCCGCCGGCATGTCCCCCGGCCGCAAGATCGCACACGCCGACACCGCAAAGCTCCGCCCCTCCCTCGCCGCAAACCGCGTGATCTCGCCGGTCAGCCGCTCGCACCCCGGCCACAGCATGACGTGCAGGTCCTCACCCGCCTGATACAGCGCCGTCCGCGCCAGAGGCATCCAGTTCTCCCAGCAGTTCAGCGCCCCGACCCGAAACTCTCCCAGCTGGTGCGTCACCAGCCCCGCGCCGTCCCCGCACGCCCACACCAGCCGCTCCTCATAGGTCGGCATCAGCTTCCGATGCACACTCAAGATCTCTCCCGCGCAGCAACCCGCAGCCGCGTCGTCCTTGCCCGCGATGATCACCCGCGAGCAGAACAGACTGTGACCCCGGCCACGCGGCCGCTCAACGATCCCCGCACCACCGCCACGCCGTGCCGAGCCGCCGCCGCACGCACCGCGTCAAGGTCGCCGTCCTCGACACACACCGCCTCGCGCGAATACCGCGCAAACAAGCGCTTCTGCACCGGGTCGTCAAAGCTCGCCCCGTCCGTCCGGCACAGCCACAGCGGATACGCCGGGATCAACGCCTCCGCGAAGCACACCAACTCCGCGCCGGCCCCCGCCGCGCGGCCGATCCACTCGACAACCTGCGTCGTCACACGCGCCCGGTCAAGAAACGCAGGCGCAAACTGAGCAATCGCGACTCTCATGCACGGAGCGTAACCCGGCTCGCTCCGCCGCGTCCGCCGCCGCCGAATCCCTCCGCCGCGGACCGCCGAGTCTTGCCCACCCCCCGAACCACCCCGACCAACAGCGCCAAAACCACAATCCCCGCCGCCGTCCAAAACGGCCACCCCTGCCCAACCTCGTCATACAGCTCCCCCGCCGCCAGCGGACCAAACACCAGCGCGAGCGCACTGATCGACTGCGACGCCCCCATCACCTTCCCCTCCTCACTCTTCGGCGCCAGCCGCGACAGCATCCCCGTGATCGACGGACCCGCAATCCCCCCGCCCAGCCCGAGCAACCCCAGCGCGATCAGCAAGCCCCCCCAGTGCGGCGCCGGCACCACCGGGATCAACGCATACCCCAGCGCCGCGATCGGCAGCCCGATCAGCACCACCCGCCGATCACCCAGCCACGGCGACACCTTCCGCACCACCCCGCCCTGCACCACCACCGCCACCAGCCCGATGAACGTGAAGATCCGCGCGTTGTGGATCTCCGTGTAGTCAAACTTGTCCCGCAGCAGCACCCCCAGCCCCATCCGCAGCTCCGCGTGCGCAAAAGCCAACGCAAAGATCGCCGCCAGCATCGCCGGCACCAGCGGGATCTTCAGCGTCTCCAGAATCATCCCGAACGGATTGAACTGCCGCGCCCGCAGCCGCCCCTCCGTCCGCGCCTCCGCCGGCAGCGTCTCCGGCAAGAACATCGCCACCAACCCCGCCGTTACGAGCGAGAGCCCCGCCGCCACCCACACCGGCGTCATCAGCCCAAACTCCGCCAGCATCGAGCTGATCGCCGGCCCGAGCGTAAACCCGAGCCCGAACGCCGCGCCCACGATCCCGTACGCCTTCGCCCGGTCCTTCGGCGGCGTGATGTCCGCCAGATACGCCTGCGCCGTCGAGATATTCCCCCCCGTCGCCCCCGCCAGGATCCGGCTCAGATACAACACCCACAATGACCCCGCCAGCGCAAACACCACATACCCCACCGCCGAACCCAGCACACTGATCAGCAGCACCGGCCGACGCCCCACCTTGTCCGAGATCGCCCCCAGACACGGCGTCGAGAGAAACTGCGCCGCCGAATAGCTCAGCGTCAAGATCGCCACCGCCATCCCCGTCGAGCTGAACCGCTCCACGATGTACGGCCCCAAGGGCACAATCAGCCCCACACCCAGCAGATCCAGAAACACGATCAAAAAGATCAGCGGCCCCGCCCCCTTGGGCACGGGGCGAACGGTCGGGCTGGGCGCAGGGTTCGACATGCACCCGCAGCGTAGTGGGGGTGGCTCCCCGCCGCTCACCAAGTCCTCCGCCGACAGCCCGCCAAACCGGTCCCCGACCATCGCGGTACATTCCCTGCACGAGCACCCACACCCACCCGCCGCGGAGACCACGCATGCCCCTGACCAATCCCGCCGAGATCCTCCTCGCCCACGACACCTGGGCGACCGAGCACATCCTCGATGCCTGCGCCGGGCTCGGCCACGAGCAATTCCACCAGCAGTTCGACATGGGCCTCGGCTCACTCCACGACACGCTCGCCCACATCCTCGGCGCCGTTCGCGGCTGGACCGACATGCTCACCGGACGCGAACCGCGCGCACGCATTGAGCAGGCGGGTCCCTACACGCTCGAACAACTCCGAGTCCTCCTCGCCGAGGTCACCGCCGAGTTCAACGCCGCCCTCGCCGCCCACCCGCTCGACGACTTCGCCACCGCCGAGCGCGGCGGCAAGTCCTACTCCTTCCCCCGCGGCGGCGTCCTCACCCACGTCACCACCCACGGCATGCACCACCGCGCCCAGTGCCTCAACATGCTCCGCCACCTCGGCGTCGCCGAGCAACCCCCCAGCAGCGTCATGCAATGGATGCTGACCGCCAATGACTAATCCGACCGACACCACGCCGGCGACCAATAGGCCGCGCCGCCCACTACGAGGCGTTGCGCGAATTCTCCTCATCGCACTCGCCACCATACTTCTCGTCCGATGTACCGGCATCGTCGAGTCCATGGCCTATGTTCCCTCCCGCGAACCCTTCACCACCCCCGTCGGCACCGAAGACGTCTGGTTCGAGACCGCCGATGGCACACGACTCCACGGCTGGTTCATGCCCGCCGCCGAATCGCGCAACGACCACACCAGCACGCCCCGCCCCGCCATCCTCCACGTCCACGGCAACGCCGGAAACGTCGACTCTCACGAGTCGTTCTCACGGTTCCTCACACGCAACGGCTTCCATGTCCTCCTCTTCGACTACCGCGGCTACGGCCGCTCAGACGACAAACGCCGCCGACGCCAAGCACTCTTCGAAGACACCAACGCCGCACTCGCCTACCTCCGTACCCGTGACGACGTCGAAGCCGCCAACATCGGCATCCTCGGCGTCAGCCTCGGCGGGGTCTTCGCCCTCCACGCTGCCGCCGACAACCCCGACGTCAGCGCCATCGCCACCGCCTCCGCGTTCTCCACCTGGGCCGGTGTCGCGCACGACCTAGCCCCCCGTCCTCGGCCCCATCCTCATGCCCCGCGGCCTCGAGCCCGCCGCCGCCGCACGCCGCCTCGGCAACCGCCCCTACCTCATCCTCCACGGCATGCAGGACGAGATCATCAACCCCCGCCACGCCGACATCCTCGCCGCCGCCGCCCGCGACGCCGGCGTGCGAACCACGCTCTGGACCGACCCCACCGGCGACCACAACTCGATGGTCCCGGTCAACCCTGCGGCGCAACGCGCCATCGCCGACTTCTTCACCCAGCATCTGCACCGGGAGCCACCGTCGCCATGAACAGGACCATCCTGCATCGAGTGCTCAACGCACCGGCCGATCCGCACCGCGTGTTGAGCGACGCAATCCTAGACCTTGAGTCGCGAGCTCCTGATATCGACTGGGCGCGCGTCGCGGCGCATCCACCGGGCGCCGAAACCGCTGATCTCGCCGCCCTCTACAAGGAAATCCTGAAGGCGGATCCCTGCCCGGAACAGGCCGCGGCGTTCTACGTCGGCATGTTCGACGGGGCACCGGAAGACGAAAGCGATCATGACGAAAGCGTCATCACCATGTACCTGGCCGCCGCGGAGGAATACGACGAGGAGGATGAGGATTTCGATTGGGCAGTCAGGCCGCTCTGGCTTCCCGACGAAGGATACTGCCGCCCTGACTCCCTGATCTTTCTGGAACAAGCGCTTCGACCCCACCTCGAGAACTCGATCGGCGGTATCTCAATACGATCTCTCTACGAGGATCTCGTCCTGGCCACTGTCGCGGTGCTGCACCGAGACGCGTTCGCAATGCTGGCCGACTCTCCCTCACTGACAGGCCCCAACGGTTCACGCCCCGTCGCGGTTGGCTTTGACTCGGGGGGAGCCGAGTGGATCGGCACAATCACCCGCGACGGCTGGGTCCCCCCCGCCAGATCGTGCCGCTGAGCTCGCCCCTACACTCCCCAATTCGCTCGGGGCGCGGCCCCAAGTGCCTAGTGCCGTATGCCTAGTGCCACTCCGCCGCTGAGATGCACCCGTTGAACCTGATCCGGCTCATACCGGCGGAGGGATGGCGATGACACGCACCAACTCGAACACCACCACCAACACCGACCACAAGGTCTACACCCTCGCGGCCAACCCCGACGCGACCCGCCCCACCGAGCGATTCGCCGTCCCACTCCGCGGCGCGCACAACCCCGGCCAGGGCCACGCCACCACACCCGGCTCCTTCGCCAACGCCGCCGACATCGGCGGCCCCCTCATGTTCAGCTCGCCCGACGCCCCCGGCATGCCCCAGCCCTCCCCCTACACCGCCTGGGACTTCCTCCCCGAAGACTGGTCCGTCGAAACCCTCGACTCCCCCGACGCCTCCCCCTGCGCCTCATCCCCCTGCGCACACGAAGCCCACATCTTCACCGACGCCCGCGGCACAACCCGCCGCGTCACCACACCCCCCGGCTTCACACCCATCACCCAGCTCGAGCACGCCCGCCTCGGCACCATCACCCCCGAGATGCACCGCGTCGCCGAGCGCGAACCCCACCTCACACCCGCCCAGGTCCGCGACGAAGTCGCCGCCGGCCGGCTCGTCATCCCCGCAAACCGCAACCACCTCGCCGGCGCCCTCGACCCCATGGCCATCGGCCGCGCCACCAAGACCAAGATCAACGCCAACATGGGCGCCTCCCCCGTCTCCAGCGGCATGGACGAAGAGCTCGAAAAACTCGACTGGGCCATCCAGTGGGGCGCCGACACCGTCATGGACCTCTCCACCGGCGGCGATATCGACGCCTGCCGCGCCGCCTTCTGCCAACACTCCACCGTCCCCATCGGCGTCGTCCCCATCTACTCCATGATCATCGGCCGCCAGATCGAAGACCTCACCCCCGAACTCATCCTCACCTCCATCCGACACCAAGCCGAGCAGGGTGTCGACTACATGACCATCCACGCCGGCGTCCGACACGCACACCTCCAGTACGTCAAAGACCGCCTCATCGGCATCGTCTCCCGAGGCGGCTCCCTCCTCGCCAAGTGGATGCTCGTCCACTCCACCGATGACCACGTCGCCGAAAACCCCATGTACACCCTCTGGGACGACATCTGCGACATCCTCCGCGAGCACGATGTCACCTTCTCGATCGGCGACGGCCTCCGCCCCGGCGGCCTCGCCGACGCCACCGACGACGCACAGCTCGCCGAGCTCGAAACCCTCGGCGAACTCACCGAACGCGCCTGGGCCCGCGGCGTCCAGGTCATGATCGAGGGCCCCGGCCACGTCCCCCTCGACCAGATCGAATACAACGCCAAACTCCAACGCCGCCTCTGCCACGGCGCACCCTTCTACGTCCTCGGCCCCCTCGTCACCGACGTCTTCCCCGGCTACGACCACATCACCAGCTGCATCGGCGCCACCCAGATCGCCTACCACGGCGCCTCCATGCTCTGCTACGTCACCCCCAAGGAGCACCTCGGCCTGCCCAAACGCGGCGACGTCAAGGAAGGCTGCATCGCCTACAAGATCGCCGCTCACGCCGCCGACGTCGCCCTCGGCATCCCCAACGCCCGCGACTGGGACGACGACCTCACCCGCGCCCGCGCCGCGCTGAACTGGGACAAGCACTTCGAACTCGCCTTCGACACCGACACCGCCCGCGCCTACCACGACGAAGACCTCGACGTGGACACCGACTTCTGCGCCATGTGCGGCCACGACTGGTGCTCCGTCCGAATCTCCAAAGAGATACAGGAGTTCGCCAGCGGCAAGGCCGACGGCTTCGCCCGCGTCGGCAAAGACGGCAAAGCCGGCGGCGTCATCCAGAGCGCCGCACTCACCGTCGAGCAGAAGGAAATCCTCGAAAAACGCGGCTACCTCAACCCCGACGAGATCCACAAACTCGCCAGCAAGACCAAAAAGGTCATGCTCACCACCACCGCCGCCGACGAGACCACCGAGAAGGACGCCGACGCCCCCTCCTGCCACTCCGACTACGTCGATCCCGACACGGCCAAGGCACTCCAGGCCAAGCGCGGAGTCCTCTCCGAAAGATAGCCACGGATGGATCGAACGGTCCGCCCTGTGTCGCAGCTCGTTCAGTTGTGCTCTGTTTACCCATGTTCCATGCGGCGGCGTTCTGCTCCCCGTCGCATCCGAGGTCTGCCTACGGAGCGAGGCTGGACTCACTCTTGTTCCTGTGCGACATCCTCGAACATGCAAGATTTCTGTGTCGCCTATCCGGCCCATGGGTCGGCAAGGCGAACAAAAATCGGGACATGTACGACGAGTGCGGACGACGGAAGGCGAAGTGGCGACCATGGCCGCGGGATGTCGGGCAGGAACTTGTCACTACAAGTTGATTGAGATTGGGCACTGATTCGTCGTGTCGTGTTCTTTGCCGTGGAGTGAAGGTGCAGTAGAATACATTGAACTTTGTAGTGCAAGAGGTGTAGAGCGGTCCAAGTGAGCTAAATCCTATGGCAACGCACGAGTCGCAGTCTGGTCACCAACAGGGCCAACCGTTCACCCGCAATGCTGATAGATTGGTCGCATTGGCACAAGATGCAGGATTCTTGGAACCGTCTGTGCGCGAGATGCTCCGGTGCTTGGCACTTGGAGATCCAGTGATTCTTGAAAATGGTACTGAATCTGGTAATTGCGTAGATTCGCGGCTTTTGGAGTGGTTGCTGTTTTCAGCTGAGGCTCTTCGTGAAGTGCATCCCAATGGCATATGGATTCACGGAGGAGTGTTTCTCAAGTCGCTGACGCTGAGTAGGGCCCGAGTTGACAGGCCGGTTGCGCTTCTTCACTGCGAGTTTCGTGAGTCTGTACATTGTCATTTTCTCGAAGTGCAACATCTTGCATTCGAACAGTCAACATTCTGTAAAGGTCTGGCGGCATGTTACATGCGTGTCGAACACGGATTGTTCATGGATGGCATCGTGTCTCATGCAGGTGTGGCGCTGTGGGGCACAGTGATCGGCGGTCCTTTGAACCTAAACGGCGCGAAACTGTCCGAAGACGAGCACGGCGTCGCTTTGGAGGCCTCGGGAGTTACGGTCGGTGGCGACGTGTCCATGACTCGAGGTTTTGAGGCGACTGGAGAAGTGCGATTTGTCGCGGCAGAGTGTCGGCATAATGTAGGCTGTCTCGGAGCCACTATAACGAATCCGTCAGGAAAGACACTCAACGGAAATGGTATCCGAGTTGGAAAGAGTGTGTTTCTGTCAGAGGGTTTTAGCGCTCACGGCAAAGTCGACTTGATTTCGGCTCAAGTGGGTGGCAATCTGCTGATGCATGATGCGGTTATACGAGGTGCTGATGCTGATTCAGTTGTTCTTGACCTGAGTAATGCACAAATAGTGGGCTTCATTGGAATGGTTGAGCACTGGAATGGAGATTGCGCATGCTTGGTGCGAGGGCGGGTTGTTTTGCGCCACGCCAGGTGTGGCCAGTTCGATGATTCGCCCGAGGTGTGGCGGGGTTGGGGCCGCGATGGCTGCGATGAAAAACCGGCCGTGACAATAGATGTGGACGGATTCACTTATCAGGGCTTGGGTGTCCACCCTCAGTCGCTCGACCTGGAGTTCCGAAAGGTGTGGCTCGCGCGAGGCTCGGGGGCGGATCGGCGGTCGTTTTCGCCACAGCCTTACAATCAGTTGGCGGGTGTGCTGCATGACGCAGGGCATGAACAGCGTGCGCGGCAGGTGAGGATCGCGCGAGACCGTGAGTTATTTGTTGAGATTGACCGGCCAGCGGCTGACACGGTTTGGAGGAAAGTGTTGCTCGGCCTCCACTGGCTCTTGGTGTGCTGGCTTCTGGCGTACGGCTACAGCACACGGCGAACAGTCGCAGCTTTGCTCGGTATGTGGATTTTCGGTGCGGCAGTATTCTGGGGCGGCTGGGCGACGGGCTCATTCAAGCCCGCGCTACCGCACATCTACAACTCCTGGGTCGAGCAGATTGATCAGGTAACCGGCGAGCCCGTGATCGCGATGGATGATCCACTGCGGCGGCGAACGTACGTGCAGAGATATCGCGGATCGTACAAGGACCTGGCTTCGAGCCAGTTGACAGAGTACCCGGGCTTCATGTCCCTTATCTACTCCGCCGACACCTTGTTGCCGATCGTGAATCTGCACCAAGAGCCATATTGGGAGCCGACGGGATGGACGCGCGTCTACCTATGGGTTCACATCGTCGGCGGCTGGTTGTTCACGACATTGGCGGTCGTCGGCTTTACCGGCATAGTACGTCGTGACTAGCACGGTTCGGGAACAGCGTTCTACCCACAATCTGTCTCCTACATCCACGCATGCGCGCAACTTCATCGACCTCCCCCTCAAAACCCACCCCCTCCCCTTGCCCCGCCACAACAATCCGGCAGCAACAGGAGGGACACCATGCTCGCCACACTCGAATCAGCACCACCCAAAGCACGGCCCGCCCCCGGGAGTGACCGGCCGGTTCACTCACCACACCGCCAAGCCGTAGCAGGATATGCGCGGGGTGCTCGCAGAATAGCGGGGCAGAGATGACCTCCGCCCCGCCACCACAAATCTGCCGATAGGGACACCGCGTCCGCGGCGCTCAGGCCCGCCACAGCCGGGCATCTCGTCCGACCGCTCCTCGGCCACGTCCCGTCAGCCGAAGGCCGCTCCTTCAGGCAACTTCTTCTGTGCAATGCGACTTGATCGCGTCCTGCAGCACAGCGAGAAGCTCGTCGGTCTCAAACGGCTTGTACAGCACAGCAAACGCGTGGTGAGACTCCGCAAGCGACTCCACCCGCACTGACCGCTCGCCGGTCAGGTAGATCACAGGGATGCCGACGAGATCGGTCATCTTCTCGATCCGATCCTGCACCGTAAAGCCATCCCCGGCCGGCATATTGACATCGAGAATCGCGACGCTCGGGCAGGACTTGCGAGCCTGATCGACAGCCTGATACCCGTCGCTCGCGCACACAACCTCGTACCCCTCGCCACGCAGACGCACGGTCAAAGACGCAAGAAGGGCGGGGTTGTCATCGGCAAGCAAGATCTTGTGTGTCATCGGAAGAGCTCCAGTCTGTGTGTCGCCGCATCAGTCCGCGGCACGAGTTACGCCCGAGGTCGCAGTCCGGATCGCATCCAGAACAGCTGCGGGGTCATACGGCTTCGTCAAAAAGTCACAGGCACCGGCGTTCAACGCCTGCTGCCTGACGGTGTCCTGCACATTGGCCGTCAGCATGATGACGGGGATATCCGCCGTCTCCGGAGCCGCCTTCAGGTGCTGAGTCACCTCCAGCCCATCCATCTCCGGCATCCGAAGATCAAGCAGGATGGCATCCGGCGGCTCCCGTTTCGCGGCAGCAATGCCGGCGGGGCCATCCTCAGCCAGCTCAACCGCGTACCCATGCGCAATCAGCCTCGCCTTCAGAGCTAGCTGAATCGTCCATTCATCGTCAATGATCAGCACGCGCTGTGCCATGACAGTTCTCCTTCGCGATCACGCGGCACGTCTCCCGCATCGCGTCATCGAAGCGCTCAACGCGGTCCCACTGCCCCTCCAGCCCGATCGAGATCGGCCGGAGATCGTCCCGGCCGCTCGCGGACCGCTGCCGACACGCCGCGCGAAGCTTGCCGCCCCAACGCTCCGCCGAGTCGGTACACCCGAGCACATACCACGCCTGCCCAAGCTCGTCCCGTGGCCCGGGCAGCACGAGGTCGGACGGATAGACGATCGACGCCAGAAACGCGCCGGCCTCGTCGGCTCGCGGCCCGCCGGTGGCGAGCGCTCGCAGCAGCGCAAAGCGAGTACCAGCAACCTCGCCGGACTGGATCGAATCAAAGTAGTGCGACAGAATCGCGGCCGGATCATTCGTCGGGAGCGTGAAGGAGAACGTCGCGCCCTCCCCCTTCACACTCTGCACCGAGAGCCTGCCGAGGTTCAGCCACGCAAGCTCCTGCGCGATCGACAACCCGAGCCCGAAGCCCTTGGCCTTGATGCTGCGAGCCGTCGAGGTCTGCTTGAACCGGCCGAAGAGCTGGTCGATGTCCTCCGCAGACAACCCCGGCCCATTGTCCGTGACCGAGATCGTCGCCTCCCCGGCCCCCGGTCCGGCCGTGGCCGAGAGCACGATCGCCCCCCCCTCCGGGGAGAACTTGATCGCGTTGGTCATCAGATTGCTGATCACCCGCCGGACCTTCTCGCTGTCCGCGAACACGCACGGAAGCCCGTCGCCCAGCCGCTCCTCGATGGTGATCGACCGCGACGACGCCTTCGAGGCCAGCGCGGGGCGACCCTCGTCAACGATCTCCTGGATGGTGACAGAGCGCCGATCCACCCGCAGGATGCCCGCCCGGAGCTTGCTCGAATCGAGAAGATCCTCCACCATGTGATTCAGATCAACGACCGCGCCGGACATGATCTGCAAATACGTCGCCTGATCGTCCGACACCGGCCCCGCGATGCCGTCGCTGATGATCGACGCAAACTCCTTGATCACCGCGAGCGGCGTGCGGAACTCGTGCGAGACATCGTCCACGACCTGGTGCGCACGATCGGCCATCTTCGTCAGCTCGGTGTTCTGGCGGCGGATGATCCGCTGCGAGTCAAGGAGCGCCGCCTCGACCACCTTGCGATCCGTGATCTTCTGGATGAAGCCGTGCCACAGCGTGCTCCCGTCTGCCTCCCGCTGCGGGATCGCGTTGCCGAGCAGCCACTCCTCGCTCCCGTCATCAAACCGAACCCGGTACTCGTGCTTCCAGGGACGCAGTGTCCGCCGCGACTCCTCGATCGATGTCTCCACGCCCTCGCGGTCGTCCGGGTGCAGCACCGCGAGCACCGCCGACGCGTCATGCTCGACCTCCTCGGGGCTGACACGGTAGATCTCCCTGATCCGATCGCTCGCGTACGGGAACGAAGATGTCCCGTCCGGACAGGTGCGGAACTGGTAGATCACACCGGGAACCTGCGAGGCAATTTTCGTGATCTGCTCGAGCAGGCTGCGGTTCTCCTCCGACCGCCGCGTGATCCGATGGTTGTACCTGTGCATCTCCAGCTGCGCCGCGACGAGATCCGCGAGCGTCTGGAGGCTCTGCAGCTGCCCCGCCGAGATCTCGCGCGGACTGCTGTCGATCACGCAAAGACTGCCGACCGCCGGATCGTCAAGCGTCTTGAGCGGGATCCCCGCGTAGAAGCGGATCCCCGGATCCCCGGTCACCAACGCGTTGTCAGAAAACCGCGAGTCCTGTGTCGCATCGCTCACCACCAGCGGCGAGTCGCCGAGGATCGTGTGCGCACAAAAAGCCACATCACGCGGCGTCTCGCGGCAATCAAGCCCCTCGATCGCCGAAAACCACTGCCGATCCCGGTCAACCAGACTGACCGCCGCGATCGGAGTCCCGCAGATCTGGCTCGCCAGATGAACCGCAGCCTGCTGCAACTCATCCGGAAGACCGCCGACGAGACCAATCTCATCGACCGCAGCAAGACGTTCGGCTTCTCTCGGGTGCTCAGGTGCGCGCATGGGCAGGGACTCCAGTCGATGACGCTTATCGCCTCCGATGGACCCCCGCTTTATCGGGACTCTCGAATCGGCCCAGATTTCCACCTGTTTCCCGTCCGCACCATCCCCAGTCCCGCTCAAGTCCCGCCCCAGTCCCGCCACCGGCCGCGCCCCAAACACCACCGCGCACCCGTTCGATTGCACCAGTCACAACCTCCGCCCATCCCCCGCAGCATCACCCAGCTTCTCCACCAACGCCGCATAAATCGCACGATTCACAGTCTGCCACGCAGCCATCCGCTCCGGTGTCACCACCGAGTCAGACGCTCGGTAGTACTCGGTGTCCGCCGGAAGTGTCCCGTCAAGCAGCCGTGCGATATCGAGCTCAATCCCTCTGTATGTCTTAGATCCCGCACACGTGTGCTTCGCCCGCGGATCAAGATCGAGAAGCCGCGGCTCAATCTCCAATTCGATGTACCGCGTCCCATCAACCCGCACGTAGATCACGCCCTGCTCCCGCCGGTCCTCATCACGGATCCACGACACAGGCCACGTCCAACTGAGCGTGTCGTGGTTCTCGCGATACCCGAGCACCCGCCATCGACCGTCGCGCACACAGATCATGCTCGTCTGATCGATGATCCCGCCGTCCTCAGGCCGCAGCCGGTCCACCTCCTCAAAGGTCGGCCAGCGGTCCCACCGCCTGCGCATGCCCATCACCACCGCGTCCGAAAACACCCGAAAGTGCTCCGCCGGACGCTCGATCAGCATCGCCGCACCAAACCCGCCCCCGGTCAACGGCAACGCCAGCCACGCCCCCGCACGAAGCTCACGATCAGTCCTGCGCCCCGCCGGCAGCCACTCCGGCAGCGAGCCGCCCTCCCGCGCCCGAACCGCCTCCGCCCGCCGCGCCCAGCGGTCGATGCTGTCGGGCTCCAACTCGTTGATCGTGATGTGCGTGTCCAGAAACGGAATCGTCCGGCCCTTCATCCGATGCACCAGCGACTTCTCAAACCGGCTCGCCGCGGTCACGACATCGACCTTGGGAAACCCCAACGCCTCCTCTCGCGTCGCCGGCTCGTTGGCCAGCAGCGTCATCGTCGGCTCGTCCGCCGTCGTCTCGACCGACCACATCTCCTCCGAATCCGCACCCTCACACCCAGACTCCTCATCCCGAGCACTCCCGAAAGATCCCCGCGACGGCGGCACAGGCCACTCCTCGCGGCAGAACCCCGGCAGGTCCCCGCACAGCGTCCACCGCGCCTTCCGAAACGGCCGCGTCGGCACCAGACCCACCCACGCCCGAGACCACGACCGCGCCGTGCCCACCCTCGCCGGGTCCGGCAGCCCCTCAGACACCTCCGGCTTCACATACCCAAACGCAAAGTCCACCTCGCGGGCAAGACCCGGAACCCTCGTCACCACAATCGGGCAATACCCAAGCCTGGGCAGCGGCACAGCCCACACCTGCCCCTCCCGGAGAACATCCTCCAAACCAACCCTCCGCCCTACCTTCGATCGCTTCGCCATAACCCGCTCCCCAAAGAAGCGTACATTCTTCCATCGAACCCGTCCTCGCTCCGCCCGAGACCCCGCCCCCTCCCCCGTGCCCGCTGCTCCCCCTGTGCCACGGGTGGCTCGCCCACCCGTGCCCGCCCCCCTGTGCCACGGTTGGCTCGCCCACCCGTGCCCGCCGCCCCCCCGTGCCCGGTGCCACGATGCACAAAGTGCGTCGTGCCGCGCTCTCTATCCGGTGCCACGATGCACAAACTGCGTCGTGCCGCACACGCCCGGGGCCACAATACAACAATCGCTACATATCAAGCGTCCGAGGTGCCATCAGTCCCTGTGACCAACCGTCGGAGCTCCGCACAAGCACCCCTATCCTCTTCTCCCCCCACAGCCCACGATCACCACGACCAGAATGATCCCCAACCCACCCAACTTCGCTCGACGCAACGTGCCCGACGACCAGCGCAATCAGGTCGCCCCCGCAATCCGAGAGCGGCTGACCCCCTCAACCCCCGCCCTCGACCTGCAACTGCGCCGGATCGTCAACCACTCCTACCCCGAAACGCTCTGGCAGCTGGACTTCGAACTCCACGGACTCGTCGAGTTCGACAGCGAGGTGGACATCACCGCCTACTTCTACGCACCCGGCTACAAGGAGCTGCTCGCAGCACTCCCGCTGCAAAGCCCGCTCGTACTCACACTGCCACCGATTCTCACCGAAAGCACGGTCCGATCCTGGCAGATGGACCCCCGGTCGGACGAGTCACACTGGGTGTTCGACGTCGCGCAAACCGAACTCATCGGCTGGTTCGCCGAGCGATGGCACACGGCCGCAGCCGGACGCTTCAACCACCGCGCGACAGTCGCCGCGCACGACGCCGAATACCGCTTTGATCTCATCAGTTGGGAGTGGTCAGATAGCCTCTAGCCGAGCGCCCCCTGTCTATATACTTGCGCAATGAAGATCTGGACACCGCCCAAGGGTAGCAAGATCGTCTTTGAAATCGGTTGCCTCACCGGTGTCCCCTCAGATGTCTTACGCAAGGGCAACGCCGACAAGTGGGCCGAGGCCCCACGCCGCGCCTTCTGCAAAGAGTTCAACCGCAAGTTCGAGCGCTACCGACACGACACCATCCCGCTCAGCGACGCCCGCTGGCCCGAGATGCTCGACTGGATCGAAGATCTCACCAAGCGAGGCGAGGGCGGCGTCGGCCGGGGCTCGGGCAACGGACTCGGCATCTGGTGGATGGAAGCCCCCAAGCCAAAGCCCACCGACCGCACGGCCTGGTTCCCTCTCTGCACCGGGCGCAACGAAATCCGCAGCCCCAACCGCTCGCCCAACGCCCGTCACTTCGTTCGCCGCGAGCCGGGCAGGAACACGTGGGGATTCGTGCTACTCGCCTCAGCCGAGTTCAAGAACGCCGTGGACACCGCGGGCCTCACCGGACTCGCGTTCCTGCCCCTGGCCGACTGGGACGGCTGGTGGCAGGTCTGGGCGACCAAACCGCTCGGCCGAGGCCTCGACCACCCGCTCGTAGACCCCGAGAAGCTCGTCGCCCGCGCCGACCCGGACCAGCCCATCCTCGAGCCCCGGCGCCGCGGCGAGCCGTGCGCCTGGATCAGGTACCTCCGGGAAGACGCCCAGATCACCAGCCCCACCATCGCCCGCCTCGTCGCCCTCGGCGATGACCAGTGGTGCCGGATCGCCGGCCCGCACCGGGTCGTACGCGAGCACCTGCCCCAGACCGACTTCGCCTACTCCCAGTGGACTTACGAGGAGGACCATCCGCCCGATTGGGTCGGGCGTCGATTCCGCGACATCTGCTGCAACCACCGCGCACGCGAGGCCCTGATCGACGCCGGTGTGATGAAGCCCAGCCACTTCACGACGCCCATCCTCACCATCCCCGAAACCGACGCCGACACCGAAGTCCTCGACCGCACCATCAAGCACCCCCTACCGCTCCCCGTCTTCACCGCCGAAGAGGCCGCCGCCGAGGCCAAACGCCGCGCATCGATCCGCTCCGCACCGACTCCGAAACGAACCACCCCGCCCAAGTCAGCCGCCGCACTCCTCGCCACCCTCAACGCCCGCATCGACGACGGGTACCCCCCGTGGACACCGCTCCGCGACCACGGCAGGCAGCACAAGAAGTTCCGTGGCTCACGTTTCTTCGTATCGCTCCCCGACGCACTCAAGCAACTCACCGATGTCCTGCCCGTCGAACTCGAAGTCCGGGGTGACGACGAGGACGAGGAACCCGAGTTCGAACTCGAACTCAGCCCCCCTCACCATCCCACCTGGCTCGAACAAGACGCACCGCACGACGACCCCGAACACCCAAGCCCGCACGACATCGTCTTCGCACAAACCGGATGCGGCGACTGGTTCGCCATCCGATCGACCGACCCCGCCATGCCCACCGACGCCAGAGTCACCTGGTGGGACCACGAAACATTCACCCCGCGCGATCAGTGGCCCGACGTCGCGACGTTCATCGCCTACCTACTGGAGATCGCAGACCGAACCCAATAGCCCGCGCCACAATGCAACGAGCACCGGGCGCCATGATGCACGAATTGCGTCAGACCGCCCCCGCACCCACCCCCGTCGTGCGGTTCCGCCGCCCAGCCTCTCCCCCTGTGCCACGGGTGGCTCGCCCACCCGTGCCCCCCTCCCCTGTGCCACGGGTGGCTCGCCCACCCGTGCCCCCCTCCCCCTGTGCCACGGGTGGCTCGCCCACCCGTGCCCCCCCTCTCCCCTGTGCCACGGGTGGCTCGCCCACCCGTGCCCGAGACCCCGCACGCGCCCCAACCAATCACCCCACCCGTCACACCCTCCTCTTCCCCGCCCCCTCCGCTTCCGTCCCCTCTCTACGACCTCTGTGCCTCTGTGGTGAATCCCGCTTCCCCGGTGCAACAACGCACCAAGCACACCCGACCGCGCACAAAACCAGACCTACATCCACGCATGCGCGCAACTTCATCGACCTCCCCCCCAAAAACCACCCCCTCCCCTTGCCCCGCCACAACAATCCGGCAGCAACAGGAGGGACAGCATGCTCGCCACACTCGAATCAGCACCGCCCAAAGCACGCCCCGCCCCGTCACTCGCCGACCGGCCCACCCACCACACCTCTCCCGCCGAAGCACCACCGCCCAACATCCCCAACCCCTCCCTCCTCCTCCGCCTCTTCCTCGACGGCTCTCTCTCCGTCCTCGACATCTGCGAACACGCCGAACTCACCATCGAACAACTCGAAACCTGGGCCGCCTCCGACTGGGCCCGCGCCCGCTTCGCCGCCATCCAACGTCTCGCAGCCGCCCGCGACCAACTCATCACCGCCGAGGCCGTCCCCCAGGCCCGACACGCCCTCACCCACCTCGCCACCCACCCACACGACACCACGCCCGCAGCACTCCACGACTCGCGCCGCAAAGCGGCGATCGCCATCATCGCCGCAGCCGCCCCCGCGGCACACCCTCCCCCGCCTCACGCCACCCGGCGCGCCCCCAAAGCCCGCTCGGCACCTCCGGCGCCCGCCAACACGACACCCCGCTCTCGAAATCGGACCGCCAACACCTCTATAGTCCCGCCATGGCAAACGAAGTCACCGTTACCGTCGGCGCCCAGCCGTTCACCACGACCGTCACCAGCGGCCGCCACCAGCTCACCGCCGACGAGCCCGGCGACCTCGGCGGTCACGACGAGGGCCCCGCGCCCACGTCACTCCTCCTCGCCTCCATCGCCACCTGCAAGGTCATCACCGCCAAGATGTACGCCGACCGCAAAGGCTGGCCCGTCGAACGCATCGACGCCACCGCCCGCGCCGCAGCCGTCGCCGGCCACGTCATCTCCCGCGTCGAGGTCGAACTCACCGTCACCGGCGACCTCACCGACGACCAACGCCAACGCGTCCTCGAGATCGCCGAGAAGTGCCCGGTCCAAAAGGCCGTCAGCACCGGCATCGTCGTCGCCTCCAAGCTCGCCCCCGCCTAGTGGCCCCGCCGGTCATCCGGCACACCGAGCTATGCTCGAAACATGCCAACCACCTGGGTCCGCCCGCTCACCCTCGAACACCCCGCCGCCCGCCTCGAACCCCTCCGACCCGACCACGCCCAAGGCCTCGCCGCCGCCGCCGGATCACTCGAGACCTACCGCTACTTCTCACGCGGCCCCACCGAGCTCACCGAGCCCGCAATGCGGGAGTTCATCGACTACCTGCTGGGCCCGGCCCAGACCCAACCCTTCTGCGTCATCGACCCCGGCACCGGCAACCCCGCGGGCATCACCACCTACCTCGACATCAAACCGGCCCACCGGGGCCTCGAGATCGGCTGGACCTGGTACGCACCGCACGCGCGAGGCACACTGCTCAACCCCGCAGCCAAACTGCTGCTGCTCGGCCACGCCTTCGACACCCTCGACGCAATCCGCGTCTGCCTCAAGACCGACGAACGCAACGCCCAGAGCCGCGCAGCGATCCTCAAGCTGGGGGCCAAGTTCGAAGGCATCATCCGCGAGAGCGTCATCATGCCAGACGGGTTTCACAGGAGCACGGCGATGTATTCTGTGTTGGCGGGGGAGTGGCCGGGGGTGAGGGTGGGGTTGGAAGCCAGACTCGGACAGGCCGAATGACACGTGCATAGGGGATGCCGGTGTGAGCGAAGCGCACGGGGGCGACATCTGGACGCGGCTGGTGGAGGTGGCGCGGTGGGCACCTTCGCCGCACAACACGCAGCCGTGGAGGGTGCGGCCGCGGAGTGCGACGGGAGCGGACCTGTACATGGAGCGTGCCCGGATGCTGCCGGACGAGGACACGACGGGTCGGTTTCTGGAGTGCGCGATGGGGATTTTCATCGAGGCGCTTTCGATCGCGGCGGCGGCGGAGGGGCTCTCGCTGACCGCTGAGAACGTGGAACTCGACACGGAGGCGGCGCTGGTTCATGTGGCGCGGCTGGGGTTGCGGGAAGGGGCACCGAAGGAGCCGTTGAACGCGGCGTTGTTGTTGCGGCGACGGACGTCGCGGCTGCCGCATGATGGGGCGCCGGTAGAAGAACGTGTGCTGGCCGCCGTTCGGGACGAGGTGGCGGCTGGGGGCGGGCAGGCGTTGACGTGGACGGACGACGCGGGGCTGATCGGCGAGGTGCTGGATCGGAACGTCGCGGCGGTCTTTCACGATCTCAACGTGGGGCCGTACCGGCGGGAGATTGCGTCGTGGTTTCGGTACACGCGGGGGCAGGCGGAGCGGACTCGGGACGGGTTGGATGCGCGATGCATGCGGATGCCGGGGTATGAGATGTATCTTTCGACGGTGTTCCCCGCGAGCATGCGTTGGGGCGTGACCAAGCCGTTGATGCGGGCGTTGTATCACGCGCGGTTGGGCGGGGCGAAGCAGTTGGGGTTCTTGTCCGGGCCGTTCTTTGCGGGCCGCGAGGAGGCGCAGGCGGCGGGGCGGTGTTTGCTGCGTGTGTGGCTCACGCTGGCGGCGGAGGACGTGTCGATCCATCCTTTCGGGAATCTGGTGACGAACGGGGCGGCGCACTCGTGGCTGACGGGGCGGTTGGGGGTGGAGCGTGTGTGGTTGGTGTTCCGCTTCGGACGCACGCCGGTGCCGCCCCGGAGTCTGCGGCTGGCGGCGGGGGAGGTCTTGTGCGGACGGTGATCAATCGGATTGTGGTTGAGGTGCTGCGGTTGGTGCTGATGGTGTGCCGGTTGCCGGTGTTGCGGAGCCCGCGGGTCTACGCGTTGCTGGGGACGGCGTGGGCGCAGCCGTTGCTCGAGCACTGGGGGCGTCGGCGGGCGGTGGATGTGCATCGGGTGGCGGCGCGGCGGTGCCCGGCGTACGGGGCGTTCTTGCGGGCGCAGGGCGCGCCAGTCTCTCGCGGCATCGCGGGGTTTGGCTCGGTGCCGATCACGACGAAGTCGAACTATGTGCTGGAGCACTCGATCGAGTCGCGGTGTCTCGGCGGGAAGATCCCGGCGCGGGGAGTGGTGATCGACGAGTCTTCGGGGTCGAGCGGGGAGCCGAACAACTGGGTGCGGGGGCGGGCCGAGCGGGAGGCGGTGCGGCGGCTCCTGCGTCACGGGCTGGCGTTGACCTACCGCGGCGAGAGTCTGTTCTTGCTGAACTGCTTTGCGCTGGGGCCGTGGGCGACGGGGATGAACCTGTCGATGTCGCTCGCGGACTCGGTGATTCTCAAGTCGATCGGGCCGGACCGTGCGAAGCTGGAGAGCACGCTGCGGCGGTTCGGGCCGGGGTATCGGTACGCGGTGGCGGGGTATCCGCCGTTCATCAAGGACTGGATGGACTCGACGGGGCTCGATCTGTCGGGGTACGAGATGCACCTGATCGTGGGGGGCGAGGGGATCAGCGAGGGGCTTCGGGACCGGTTCTTGCGGGTGTTCCGGTCGGTGCGGTCGTCGTATGGGGCGTCGGACCTGGAGATCAATATCGCGGCGGAGACGCCGTTGTCGATCCGGGTGCGGCGGTTGTGTGCGGAGCGGCCGGGGTTGTGCGCGGCGCTGTTTGGCACGGAGACGCCGCCGATGGTGTTTCAGTACAACCCGCTGGACTATCTGGTGGAGCGTTCGCCGGCGGGTGAGTTGGTGATCACGCTGCTGCGGCGGGGGAACGTGGCGCCGAAGGTGCGGTACAACATCATGGACCTTGGCGGGTCGGTGACGCACCGGGCGATGGTCCGGGCGTTGGGGGCGCATGGGGTGGATGTGGCGTCGTTGCCGTCGCCGTCGCTGGCCTTCCCGTTTCTCTTTGTCTGCGGGCGGAGTGATCTGTCGGTGGCGTTTTATGGTGCGAAGATTCGGACGTCGGATCTTGATGCGGTGTTGAACAACGACCCGGTGTTGCGGGAGGTGTTCCATTCGTACCAGATGTCGGTGGAGCGGGACGAGCGGCTGGACCCGGTGCTGCGGGTGATGCTGGAGCGGTCGCGGGGGAGTGCGGCGGAGACGCCTGGCGGGTTGTCCGAGCGGCTGTATGAGGCGATCGCGGCGGTGAATCAGGACTTCCGCGAGGTGACGCGGATGTTTGGTCCCGAGCGGATCGTGGTGGAGGTGTTTGCGTTCGGGGAGGGGCCGTTTGCGGCGCGGGATATCCGGGTGAAGCAGCGGTATATCGGGGGCGAGGACTGAATCAGCGTTCGGGTTCGTGTGTCAGCGCGTCGTCGATGGTCTGCAGCGCCTGGATGAACCTGCGTCTTGCTTCGGCGGCGTGGGGGTTGCCTTGTTGGATGAGGTCGAAGAGGTGGCCGGCGTCGCCGCGGACGGTGTCGACGGTCTGGGCCATGGCGCGGAAGCTGGGGGTGAGCAGATCGCGGGCGGCGGAGGTGGTGTTGCCCGAGTCGAGGTCGAGCATGGCGCGGGCGATGAAAAAGGCCATGGCGTGGGTCTCGGCCATGTGGCGGTCGTGGGTGTCGGCGTCGAGTTCGGTGACCTCGCAGCCGAGGGATTCGTAGAGCGCGCGGGCGCGGTCGGCGGCGGTGGGGTGGAGGTCGTTGGGGCAGACGACGACGCGGAGGGGGCGCTCGTTGCGCGACAGGCTGACCGGGCCGAAGAGGGGGTGGGTGGCGCACCAGGGGATGTCGGCGCTGAGGTGTTCGGCCATGACCCGGGTGGGCCAGAGCTTGACGCTGCCGACGTCGAGAACGAGGTGGTCGGGGGTCAGATGGGGGCGCAGTTGGGCGAGCGCGGCCTCGGTCGCGGGGACGGGGATGCAGAGGATGAGGGTGCGGGCGCGGCTGGTGAGGTCGGTCAGGTCGGTGGCGCGGTGGTCGGCGGGGATTGTGGCGTGGGTTTCGGCGTCGGGGTCGCACGCGAGCCAGGGGATGTTGGCGGCGGCGGCGAGGTCGGCGAGTGTGCGGCCGAAGTGGCCGTAGCCGAGGATGGCGAGGGGAGCGGGCATGCGGGAGGGTACCAAGTCGCGCGGCGTGGTATCGTGCGGCACGCAGTCTCTTGTTGATCGGAGGATGTCATGGTCGCGTGTGTCAGGAATGTCGTGGTGTGGTGTGCCGGGTTCGCTGTACTGGCTGGATTGGTCTCGGGATGCGCGGGGACGTGTCCGCGTGCTGAAGCGTCAGCGCGGCGGGTACTGGTGGAGATGAACACGAGCGAGGGCGATATCTGGCTCCTGCTCGACTCGGAGCATGCCCCGGTGAGCGTGGCCAACTTCGTGATGTACGCCGAGCGCGGGGACTACGACGGGAACATCTTCCATCGCATCGTGCCGGGGTTTGTGATCCAGAGCGGGGGGCACTCGGCCGACCTGACGGAGCTGCCGGGCGGAGAGCCGATCGTGAATGAGTGGGGCAACGGGCTGACCAACGCGCGGCGGACGATCGGGATGGCGCGGGATACCGACCCCGACAGCGCGACGCGGCAGTGGTACATCAACCTCGCCGACAACGACCGGCTAAATATCGCCCGCGAGGTTTCGGGGGATGCCGGGTACGCGGTGTTTGGACGCGTGGTGGAGGGGATGGATGTGGTGGACGCGATCGCGGCGGTGCAGACGTATGACCAGCCGGGGGAGGGGGATGATGTGTTGAAGAACATCCCGGTGGAGACGGTGGATTTGGAGCGGGTGGTGGTGAGGTAGGGGGCGTTTGATCTAACGAATCGTCACGGCCATGTACGCCGATGCAGCTCGCGTTCTTGTGGGTGCGACAGCGGCACGGGCTGGTCATCCCCTTGCCGAACATAGATGCGAACTGTGTTTTGGCTCTTTCGGGTGGGCTTGGAATTGGATTGACAGGACATCGGTTTTAGTATCCTAGTGCGAGTGACATTGAAGGGCCGGTCTCACAGGGCCGGTCTCACAGGGCCGGTCCCCAGAACTGGGAGACAGGCATGGACAGGCAGCGGAATCGGGCTCGAGGCGTTGTGATGGGTTTCGTGGTGATCGGCGTGGCCGCGACAACGGCTGTGGGTCAGGTGCAGAAGGTGCCGACCTTTGAGGATCCGATTACGTTCGGGGCTGGCGTCGGCAGTCCCTACGGTCTTGCCTCGGCAGACTTTCTGGACGCCAACGGCAATCCGGGGCAGGACGGGTACCCGGAGATTGCGGTGGCCGGCGCAGGGTTGAACCTCCTGGACAACTGTGATCAGATCGCCGTCGATCACAGCCTCAAGATTTTCCACAACACCGGGACGTGGGACACCAACCCGACCGGGGCGCTGGTGCAGCATCAAGTGCTGAATATCGCCAGCGGCAAGACCGCGACGGAACTGGCGTTCGCGGATGTGACCGGCAGCGGTCACCCCGACCTTGTCCTGTTGGGTTTTCAGCCGGACCTTGGGGAGGGGTATCTGTGGGTGTACCAGAATCTAGGGAATGGGACATTTCAATCGTCACCAGATGAGTTCCCCATGGATGTTTCGGTTCGTGGCTTGGTGACCGTGGACCTTGATGGCGATGGTGATATTGATATTGCTGCGGCGGGGAGCAACTGCGACAACACGGGGAGTGCAACTGAACGATTTGTTGTGTTCGAGAATGCCACTTTTAATGGAGTGTTGTCGTTCGATGCTCAGATCGAGCAGATCGCAACAGGCACTGATACCGCTCCCGGAGACATCGTGGTTGGTGACTTTTACGCGCTCTCTGCGGGTGACTCATTCCAGGACCTCGTGACGTCCAACCCGCTGGACCCTTCGTACACCAAGATTCGCAATCTGGGCCAGCTCCAGTTTGTGCCGACCACCGCGGCAAACTCGGGGTGCAGTTCGGATTGGAGCTTCATCACCGCTGCCTCGGCCAAGTTTGGCACGGACTCGTGGTGGGACTTTGCAGCGGTGGACTTTGACGATCTATTTCTCGGCGTGTTCAAGGGGAACCAACTTGCGCAGTTCACTTCGTTCTGCGACGACCCCGCGCTGGGCTACCAGCTCTTGCCCACGACCGACCCCGACAATGCGTTTGTGCGTGCGCACGGCATCGACTCTGGGAATCTCAACGGCGGTCCGGGGGTCGATCTCGTCGTGACCCTCTACGAACTGGAAGTCGCCTCGACGGAGGGGCCGGAGTGGGTCTCTGCGGTCGCGGTGCTGCTCGGCAAGGCCGACGGTACGTTCCAGGTGCCCACCGCGCAGACCGCGTACATCTTCCGGACCGACGGGCCAGGCGTGGTCGGAGGGGCGGCGTTGGTCGAGGTTGTTGATCTGGATGCTGACGGCTTTGACGATATCGTGGTCTCGAACAACTATTCGGACGCGCTCAACGACAACTTCTCGGTGCTCATCAACAAGATGGTCGTCGCGATCGGGTTCTGAGCAGCGGGCTGAGAGGAAGGAAACAGGAACGATGCGATTACTGTCCCGCACGATACTGAGCAGCATCTTCCTCTGCGCGGCAGTCGAAGGGCTTGCCGCGCAGCCTTTCTTTGCCGAGATTGGAAGCTTGGACGGCGGAACGCTGAGAAGTATCGCTGAAGGAATATCTGCTGATGGTGTTGTCGCAAGTGGCGACAGTGGTGTTGTCAACGGGCTTTACCCTACCGAGGGCGTGATTTGGACGCGAGCGGAGGGGCTGCGGTCGATAGTGCCCGGGCGTCATAGCGACTGCGAGGGCGGAGGCGTCAACGGCATCGGGACCGTCATCACCGGAGGTCTGATCGGGAACAGGACGAGATATGTCTATATGTGGACACCGGAAGGCGGTGTCGTGGAGTTGGGTGACCTCGACGGTGGGATTTTCCGGAGCGGGGCGACTGACGTTTCGGCGAGAGGCGATGTGATTGTTGGATACGGAAATTCTCACGATGGCGGGGAAGCGTTTCGATGGACAGCGGAGACGGGGATGGTCGGATTGGGCGACCTGCCCGGCGGACCATTTTCGAGCGGTGCCTCAGCGGTCTCTGCCGACGGGCTTGTCGTGGTTGGCGGTTCGCGAGTGGAAGCAGGCTGGGAAGCGTTTCGGTGGACGGCTGAAACCGGCATGGTCAGTCTCGGTGACCTCCCAGATGGGAATGTCTCCGGATCAGCAACGGCGGTTTCAGCGGACGGCAGTGTCGTCGTCGGCAATGGGTTTGACGAGAGCGGTCAGCGTGCGTTCCGCTGGACGGCTGCGGATGGCATGGTCGCGATCGAGAAGATCCATGAGGATCAGAGTCATCAGCGAGCGTACGACACATCGTGGGATGGGAATGTCATCGTCGGTGAACTCGGTTCGTCGAGCGCGGGAACCGGGCCGTTCTACTGGACGCCAGAAGACGGCACTCGGCTGCTTATCGATGTGTTCCAGGATCATGGTGTCGAGGTGCCGGATGGGTGGCGACTCAGCAGGGCGTCCGGCGTGTCGGCTGATGGCAGAACCATCGTCGGCTACGGCGTCAGCCCTCACGGCAACACGCAGGGCTGGGTCGCCTACCTCGGCCCGACGTGCCGGGCTGATTATGACGAGGATGGGGTGATGACCGAGGCGGATGTCACCGCGTACCTCTTGGTGTGGCAGCGGCGGAACCTCTTTGCCGACTGGAACTACGACGGAAACATCAACATCATTGACCTGCTCGGGTTCTTCAACGAGTGGGCGGCGGGGTGTGAGTGAGGGCACGGGTGCAGAGCCACCCGTGGCGCCCTGCTTCGTGGCACCGGGGGCGTCGCCTTCACTCGAGGACTCGTTCAGACCACGGCACCCTCATTCGTGGCCTTCATTCGAAGACTCGTTCAGACCGCGGCACCGTGCGGGCTCCTCGCTTGCGCTTCGGGCTCTGTTTTGGTCGCACCGGTCTATTCGGGTTTGATGTCGAGGTCGAGTTCGACGGTGCGGGGGAGGAGGCACTCGGTGTCGGTGCAGGCCTGGTAGGTGATGGCCAGACGCGGGTGTCCGGTGACGGGGCCGGTTTGTTCGATGGCGACGCGGAGTTCGAACTCGCTTTCGTAGGCGAGGAAGGTGTCGTCGGCCAAGTCGTGGCCTGTGCCGTGGGGGTGCCGGTGGGGTAGTCGGCGTAGGCCGCGAGACCGGTGCCGCCGATCATGTGGACGCGGAAGGGTGTGAGGGCGAGGGCCGGGTCACTCGCCTTGTCGCCGGCGTGCGGGTCCGCGGCAGTGACGTGGTAGCCGTCGGCGATGCGGACGAGGAGCATTGTCTCGGCGGGTTTGTCGGGTGCGAGGTGGAGTGTTTCACCCTCGGAGTAGATCTCGACGGGTGAGGTGTCGGGCGACTCGGGGCAGGGTTCTTCGTGGGTGTCCTCGGTGTCGGGCGTGTCGATGGTGGTGAAGGTGTCGGTGTCCTGGCGCGAGCGGTCGGTGGCGAGGAGGCGGAGGAGTGCGCGGACGGAGTTGACGGTGGCGAGCGGGTCGCGGCTGAGCGCGGGGCTGAGGGCGCGGAGGAGGGCGACGGCCTCGTCGAGGTAGCGGGATTTGTCGGCGGGGTTGGTGGCGGCTTCGGCGAGGTCGAGGAGGGCGTGGAGCATGACGCTCGAGCCGCAGGGGGTTGCGCCGTCGTAGGTGGTGCGGGAGCGGACGAAGAGGTCTTCGCGGTCGGCGCGGGTGTCGTGGTAGCCGGTGTCGCCTGCGTTGCCCTGTGCGCCGAAATCGGTGCGGGCGTGCTGATGGAGGGCGATCGCGTGCTCGAGGTAGGGGGTGGAGGCGGTGCCGAGTGGTTTGCCGTCGCGGGCAAGTGCGGCGCGGTGGACGGCGAGGAGGCCGGTGAGGATGGCTGCGGAGTCTTCGAGGACGCCGGGTATGGTGGCGGTGCCGTCGCGCCAGCTGCGGCGGAGTCGGCTGGCGTCGTCGGTCATGTGCTCGATGACGAATTGGGCGGCGCGTTCGGCGGCGTCGAGGTAGCGGTGGTCTTTGAAGAGCTCGGCGGCGCCGGCGAGGGCGGCGATGGTGAGGCCGTTCCACTCGGCGAGGGCCTTGTCGTCGAGGCGGGGTTGTTTGCGCTTCTGCCGCGCGGCGTAGAGGGTGCGGTTGACCTTGGCGAGGCGCATGAGGAACTCGTCGCGCGAGAGTGAGAAGCGGGCGGCGAGGGTGTTGGGGCGGGCGGCGAGTCGGAGGACGTTGGCGGGCGGTTCGTCGGGGTGGTGGGGGTCCTGGAAGTTGGGGCCGTTGGTGAGGCCGTAGACCTCGGCCGCGAACTCGGCCTCGCCGGGGTCGAGGACTTCGGCGAGCTGGGTGGGTGTCCAGAGGTAGTTGAGGCCTTCCTTGCCGTCGACCTCGGCGTCCTGGGCGGAGTGGAAGCCGCCGCGGTCGTTGGTCATCTCGCGGAGGATGTACTCGAGGGTTTCGCGGACGACGCGTTTGTACTCGGTGTCGTCGTAGACGCGGGCGGCGCGGGTATAGAGGCGGGCGAGGAGTGCCTGGTCGTAGAGCATTTTCTCGAAGTGGGGGACGGTCCAGGTGGCGTCTACGGCGTAGCGGTGGAAGCCGCCGCCGACGTGGTCGCGGATGCCGCCGAGGGCCATGGCGTCGAGCGAGCCCTGGACGGCGCGGTCGATGGCGTCGCGGGTGTCTTTGTCGGCGGCCTGGGTGCGGGCGTCGAGGAGGAAGTCGGCGTAGACGGTCTGGGGGAACTTGGGTGCGCCGCCGAAGCCGCCGTTGGTCTGGTCGTAGGACTGGAGGAGTCGTTCGATGGCGCGTTCGACATCGCGCTTGCCGACGGGGACGGGGGCGGTGGCGGCGGCGAGGTGTTCGCGGACGGCGGAGGCGAGGCCCTCGGCCTGTTCGATGACGCCGGCGCGCTGGTTGGTCCAGGCGCCGGTCATGCCTTCGAGAATTTGGGGGAAGGTGGGGATGTTGATGCCGGGGCGGGGCTCGGCGGGGAAGTAGGTGCCGCACCAGAAGGGGCGGAGGTGTTCGGGCTCGAGGAAGACGCTCATGGGCCATCCGCCGCGGCCGGAGAAGATCTGGGTGGCGGTCATGTAGAGGTTGTCCACGTCGGGTCGTTCCTCGCGGTCGACCTTGATGCAGACGAAGTGTCGGTTCATGAGGGCGGCGATCTCTTCGCTCTCGAAGCTCTCGCGTTCCATGACGTGGCACCAGTAGCAGGTGGAGTAGCCGATGCTGAGGAAGATGGGGACGTCGCGTCGGCGGGCCTCCGCGAAGGCCTCGGGGCCCCAGGGCCACCAGTCCACGGGGTTGTGGGCGTGCTGGAGCAGGTAGGGGCTGGTCTCGCGGGCGAGGCGGTTGGTGTGGGCGGGCTGTGCCGCCGGGTGGGCGGCATCTTGCTTGGAGGTGGTGGGAGGCTGGTGCTCGGGCTGATGGACGGTCATGAAGGGTGCCTTTCTCTTGGGGCATGGTACGAGGGGGAGCGGTGGAGGGGGCGAGGGGGCGTGGATGGTCCCGAGCTTGCGCTCGGGGCTCGTGGTGGGGGAGGTGCGGGGGCTCCCGACTTTGCGCTCGGGGCTCGTGGTGGGGAGGTGCGGGGGCTCCCGAGCTTGCGCTCGGGGCTCGTCGTGGGGAGGTGCGGGGGTTCCCGAGCTTGCGCTCGGGGCTCGTTGTGCGTGAGGGTGGTGCCCGTCGGAGGGGGGCGGCTTAGGATGGCGCTGGAGAACGCCCTATGCCGACGATCATCGAACCGTTCCGTATCAAGTCTGTCGAGCCGATCATGATGACCACCCGCGAGGAGCGAGAGGGGTATCTGCGGGAGGCGAATTTCAACACGTTCCTGCTGCGGGCGAGGAATGTGCTGATTGATCTGCTGACCGACTCGGGGACGGGGGCGATGTCGAGCGAGCAGTGGGCGGGGATCATGCGGGGGGATGAGTCGTACGCGGGGGCGGACTCGTTCTACCGGTTCCACGAGCGGCTGCACGGGATCACGGGGTTTGACCACATTTTGCCGACGCACCAGGGGCGGGCGAGTGAGCGGATCCTGTTTGAGCTGATGGGCGGTGAGGGGATGGTGGTCCCCAACAACACGCACTTTGACACGACGCTGGCGAACGTGGAGCACTCGGGGGCGCGGGCGGTGAACCTGCCGATTGCGGAGGGGAAGGACCCGAAGAACCGGCACCCCTTCAAGGGAAACATGGATGTGGCGGCGCTGGAGGCGCTGATCGCGGAGGTGGGGGCGGAGAAGATCCCGCTGGTGATGCTGACGGTGACGAACAACTCCGGCGGCGGGCAGCCGGTGAGCCTGGAGAACATCCGGGCGGTGCGGGCGGTGTGCGACAGGCACAAGCTGCCGCTGTTTCTGGATGCGTGCCGGTTTGCGGAGAACGCGTGGTTTATCAAGACGCGCGAGGAGGGGCAGGGGGAGCGGCCGGTGGCGGAGATCGTGAGGGAGATGTTTGACCTGTGCGACGGGGCGACGATCAGCGCGAAGAAGGACGGGATTGTGAACATGGGCGGCGTGCTGATGATGCGCGATGCGACGCTGTTTCAGAACGCGACGAACCTGTTGATCTTGACAGAGGGGTATGTGACGTACGGGGGGCTGAGCGGGCGTGATCTGGAGGCGATGGCGCAGGGGTTCAAGGAGGTGCTGCGGGAGGACTATCTGCGGTACCGGATCCGTTCGACGGCGTATCTTGGGGAGCGGCTGCTGGATATGGGCGTGCAGATCATCGAGCCGCCGGGTGGGCACGCGATCTATGTGGATGCGGGGGCGTTCTGCCCGCATATCCCGGCTGAGCAGTTCCCGGGGCAGGCGGTGGTGGCGGGGCTGTACCGCGAGGGCGGGATCCGGGCGTGCGAGATCGGGTCGGTGATGTTCGGCCAGCACGCCAAGCCGGCGATGGAGCTGGTGCGGCTGGCGATTCCGCGGCGGGTGTACACGCAGAGCCATATTGACTATGTGCTTGAGGTGTTTGCGGAGCTGCACGCCAAGCGGGACACGCTGCGGGGGATGCGGATTGTGGAGGAGCCGCCGGCGCTTCGGCACTTTACGGCGAAGTTTGAGGAGATCTGATGGCGGTGGGGCAGCGTGTACGGCGGTGCTTTGTCGTCGCGGGCCTCTCGCTTGGGCTTGGTGTGCTCACAACGATTGGCGTCTGCTGGTGGATCGGGGCGGAGACGAAGCTCACGTCAGGGGCTCTGCCGATCTTTCCCGCTGAGTCGGTGCTGCGGACTGATGACGATGCGTACTTGGTCATGCATACCACAGTTGGAAAGTCGGATGTCGTCGCGCTCATGCACGGGTTCACGAACCTGCCGCAGCCACTTGGATACGACGAGCCCTTGCCCACAATCGGGCTAGACCAATTGCCGCCGTGGATGTACGCGCCGGGAGATGAGATGCCGGTCGGTGCTCCAGCCGGGATTACGCCGACAAACCAGATTTCGTATGCGATGGGCTGGCCGTTTCCGGCGATGCGTGGATTCGTCGTCGAGTATCCCCAGCAAGGCTCGTACTTCTGGGGTTCCATTGATTTCTGGCTCGTCGGGCGATTGGGTGAGCAGTTTCGGGGCTTTCCGCTCGCGGTCATCCCGATGGGGTTTGTGACCAACGTGTTCATCTATGGAGTCGTGTGGGGCGGTGTGCTTTGCGCGCTGCCACCAACGTTGAGGGCCGTGCTGCCGCGTCGACGACGGCGGCTCCGTGAGGGGTGTTGCCCTGAGTGCGGGTATGACCTGCTGGGACGACCTGACGATGGGTGTTCGGAGTGCGGGTGGGGCCGTCGGCCAGGGCAAGGTGCTGGGGAGCGACCCGGTGACTCGGCGCAGAGTGAATCATGATCTACAGCCGGGCGAGATCTGAACGGAATGGCGCAACGGTCGCCAAGCGGGACACGGTGCGGGGGATGCGGATTGTGGAGGAGCCGCCGGCGTTGCGGCACTTTACGGCGAAGTTTGAGGAGATCTAAAGAGCGGGTGCTGGGGGTGAGGCGCTTGTGGGCTGCGGAGTGGAGGTGTTGTCATGGCCACTCAGAGCAGTGGCCGTGGCACCCGGCACCGGGCTGGTGCGCGGCCGCCTTCGCCCTATCGGGACGAAGGCGGGCACCGGGCACCCCGGGGGGTCGAAACCGGCTTTCAACGAAAGCGGGCCTCACGCCGGTGAAGGCGTGGGCCCGTTTGGTGGTCTGGATTGGGGCCGCGGCAGGGTGATGGTGCTGCGGGATTGCCTTAGCCGCCGGTGGAGACGATCCAGGCGATCGCGGCGGCTCCGGTGGCGAGGCCGAGGAGGGCCCAGCGGGTGCCGACGGCGAAGTCGACGACCTTCTCGCAGATTCGCTGTGGCGAACGGGCGAGGGTGAAGGTCCATGTCCCGAGCGCGAACTCGCGGCGGAACACAGGCGTTGTCATGGGGTGGGTGTTGTTCATCATGGCGACTGAGCTCCTTTCGAAATGGTCTGTGGGTCCTTGCTGAGGGGACATCGATTCGCTATAGTGTACGTACTCGTCATGGCGGGTCAATATTCGCGATAGAGAATTTTTCTTCTCAGGGTGGTTTGGGTGGTCTCTGTCGGGCTGGGTAGATTCACGAAGGCGAACAGCACTATGGAAATCGGCGAGCAGATCAAGGCGAGGCGGACGGGGCTGGGGATGACGCAGTCGGACCTGGCGGACCGGTCGGGGGTGTCGAAGGCGATGGTGTGTGATGTGGAGGCGGGGAAGAAGAACCCGACGATCCGGCTGCTCGGGCAGCTCGCGGCGGGGCTGGACTGTTCGATCTCGGAGTTGATTGAGACGGAGGACACGCCGCGGTTTGTGCCGGAGCGGCGGGACCGGCAGCGGGTGTTGGTTGACCCGGAGAACGGGATGGAGCGGCGGCTGTTGAGTTCGGCGTTGATCCGGCGGGGGATCGAGATCCTGCAGTACACGTATCCGGCGGGGGTGGACTCGGGCGGGTTCCCGCCGCACCACGCCGGGACGTTTGAGACGGCGATCGTGATTGCGGGGAGTGTGCGGATGGAGATCGGGTCGGAGTCGATCACGCTGCACGAGGGGGACGCGGTGACGTATGCCGCGGACGTGGTGCACGGGGTGTTTAACGTGGGTGAGGTGGAGGCGCGGATCATCTATGTGGTGGACGGGACTCGTGCGACGATGCCGGCGCGGCCGAAGATGCGGAGCCGGATTGATGAGCTGGATGAGTAGCGTTTCGGCGGTGGGGGAGTAGCTGTTCGGCGGCGGGGTCGGGCCGGTAGCATGGGGGCATGAAGCAGAGCAATCGGTCGGGCGCGGTGTTGGTGCGGGCGGGGTTGGTGGTGTTGGGGGGTGGTGGCCTCGGTGGCGGTGGCGCAGCCGGTCGATCTGGCCGAGCGTCTCGAGCCGATTCGGGCCAAGCACGATCTGCCGGCGCTTGCGGCGCTGGTGACGACGGCGGAGGGGACGGTTGCTGCGGGCGCGGTGGGGGTGCGGAAGGCCGGGGACGAGACGGCGGTGACGGCCGACGACCTGTGGCATCTGGGCTCGTGCACGAAGAGCATGGCGGGGACGGTCGCGGCGATCCTGGTGGATCGCGGCGTGATCTCGTGGGACGCGACGGTGGGGGAGGTCTTCGGCGGGGAGTTTGACGACATTCGGCCGGGGTATCTGGGCGCGACGCTGGAGCAGTTGATGAGTCACCGGGCGGGTGTGCCGACGGGGGCACCGCCCGCGGCGTGGGCGGCGGCGCGGAAGCAGCGGGGGACGGTGCGCGCAGCGGGATGCGTTTGTCGCGCGGTGCTGGCGGCGGAGCCGGCGAGTGCGCCGGGCACGAAGTACGAGTATTCGAATCAGGGGATCACGATCGCGGCGGCGATGCTGGAGCGGGCGTGGGACGAGTCGGAGGGTGCGGAGGGGACGACGTGGGGAGGCGTTGGTGACGGAGTTGGTGTTTGTGCCGCTGGGGATCACGACGGCGGGGTTTGGGGTGCCGGGGGATGCGGGGGCGATGGATCAGCCGTGGGGGCACGGGCCGGGGTTGGTGCCGGGGGCGGTGCCGGGTGGGGGGGCGTCGCCGATCGTGCCGGGGCCGCACTCGGACAATCCGCCGGCGATCACGCCGGCGGGGCGGGTGCAACATGTCGCTGGAGGACTGGGCTCGGTATATGCGGGAGCACTTGCGGGGGCGGGTGGGCGAGTCGGAGTTGTTGCCGCGGGAGGCGTGGGAGCATCTGCACCGGGACCCGACGGTGGAGGACGGGGAGGTGGGTCGGTACGGGATGGGGTGGGCGGTGCACGACCGGCCCTGGGGCGGGCGGGTGATCGCGCACTCGGGCAGCAACACGATGTGGTTTTGCGTGGTGTGGGCGTCGCCGGAGAAGGGGTTTGCGGTGTTGGTGGCGACGAATGTTGGGGGGGATGGGGCGGCGAAGGGGACGGACGAAGTGGCGGGGAGTCTGATTGGGGCGTTTGTGGGTGGGGAGTTTGGGGGGTAGGGGAGCTTCACGGGTGGGTGAGCTGCCCGTGGCACGGGGGAGCACGGGTGGGCAAGCCACCCGTGGCACGGGGGGAGCACGGGTGGACGAGCCACCCGTGGCACGGGGAACACGGGTGGACGAGACGCCCGTGGCACGGGGGAGCACGGGTGGACGAGACGCCCGTGGCACGGGGGAGCACGGGTGGGCAAGCCACCCGAGGCACGGGGCAGGCCGCTAGCATTCTGGCTACATGACGGACCGTGCTCGCAACAGGTTGGTGCTGGTGGTTGCGGCCTTGATGGTCGCGGCGGCGGCGTTGCAATCGCCGGTGTTCCGGCTGGTGCCGGCGCGGGTGTTGGGGAGCGTCGCGGCTGCGGGGTACGGCGAATCGGACTCGCGTGCGGTGCTGCCGAACAAGCCGGGGCAGATCTCTGACGCTCGGGACCGCTGGGAGCCGACGCCGGGTGCGGCGTGGGTGGGCGGGCCTGACTGTGTGGTCCTGACTGGTGAGGCCGCGATCGGTCTGGTGGCCGGGTCGGGTGACGCGGTGCTGGTGCCGTGCCGCAGCCGGATCTGTTGCTGGCTGCTCTAGCGCCTCGCGTGGTTCTCACGCGGCTTTCTGTGGAACTCGATGTAACCAGTTTCTCTCGCGCGGCGGTTGCGCGCCCTCAGGGTGTGCGCGATCCCGGTGGAGTGCAAAGTCATGAAGAAGTCAGAACCTGCGGGCAGGGAGCAGTTGCTCCAGCGGGTCCGTGCTCTTGTGGAGCAGGGCAAGGCGGATGAGGCGTTGAAGCTGATCAAGTCGGTCGACGGGACCGACCCGGTGCTGATGAACGCCGCGGGTGTGTGTTACCTGCGGGCGGGGCGTCCGGCGAAGGCGGTGGAGGTGTTCCACCGGTTGTGCGTCGGTGACGGTCTCGGCGTGCGTGCGGGGACCTCGCCGCTGCACGTGGCGAACTTCGCGGCGGCGCTGCTGCTGTCGGGCAACCTGAACGGGTGCCGGCACAAGCTGCGGCTTGTTGATCGCTCGCACCCGGTGGCGGTGCAGTTGCATTCGGCGATCGCCCGGTGGGAGGGCTCGCTCGGCGCGTGGCAGCGGGTGTTGCTGCGGCTGGGGATGTTTGAGCCGGAGCGGCCGATCGGGTTGGATGGGCCGGCGGGGGCGTTTGTGTAGTGGTGAGAGTCTGCGGCGCGGGGGGGGCGGAGGTCCCTCCGCCGCGGGGTGGGGGTCGGATGGGCGGCGGTGCGGCGGGAGCTCGGAGAGTCCGGGCGGGTGGGGATGCTCTTCGCGGCTTCTGGAGGCCGGACACGGCCCGGCGTTCTCGAAGTACCCTGCGTGCCGGCCGATTGGCAGAACCGGGTTTGGCCGGCCGCCGGGGCGCACGGAGATCGTCCGGGGGTGGGCTGGCGCGTTCGGCGGGGGGTGAGTCCGGCGGGCACCGTGGCGCATCGCCGCCGGGCAGGTGCCGCGGGATGCGATGTCGGATGGCGGATGGTCGCGGCGTTGCTGTCGCGGCCCGAGAGGAAGGGGAGTTGCTTGTGTCGCCTTCGCGGAGTCAAACACGATGACGTTACTACTGGTTACGGTCGCTGCGGTGTTGCTGGTTTCGGGTCTGTGTTCGCTGACCGAGGCGGCGCTGTACTCGGTGCGCGTGTCGTACGTGCGGAACCTGGCCGACTCGGGGAGCCGGGCGGGGGCGATTCTGAATGTGTTCAAGGCGGGGATGGAGCGTCCGATCGCGGCGATCCTGATCGTGAATACGGTGGCGAACACCGCGGGGGCGACGATCGCGGGCGCGCTGGCGGAGAAGGAACTCGGGCACGGGGCGCTGATCTGGTTCTCGGCGGGGTTCACGCTGTGTGTGCTGGTGTTCGCGGAGATTTTGCCGAAGATCGCGGGGGTGGCGTTCAGCCAGGGGGTGACGCGGACGGTGGCGGTGGGGCTGCAGGCGGTGGTGTTTGTGCTGGGGCCGCTGGTGTGGCTGGTGCAGACGGCGTCGCGCATCGTGCTACCGACGGCGCACATCGCGATCGCGCCGGAGGATGAGGTGCGGCACATGGCCCGGATGAGTGCCGAGGAGGGGAGCATCCTGCCCATCGAGGCCGAGCTGGTGCAGAACGTGCTCAAGCTGAACGACCTGCTCGCAAAAGAGATCATGACGCCGCGGGCGGTGGTTTCGGAGTTGAAGGCGAACATGACGCTGGGTGAGGTCGAGGCGCAGGAGCGCGTGTGGGCGCACTCGCGGCTGCCGGTGTACGCGGAGGGGGATTCGGAGCGGTGGGCGGGCATCGTGCTGCGGCGGGACATCCTGACCTCGCTGGCGCGCGGGGAGCGGGACCGGCTTGTGGGGTCGATGTGTCAGCCGGTGCACTTCGTGCCGAGCAACACGCGGGGGCATCTGCTGCTGCGGCAGTTTGTCGCGATGCGGACGCATCTGTTCGGGGTGGTCAACGAGCGGGGCGTGGTGGTGGGTGTGGTCACGCTGGAGGACGTGCTCGAGTCGCTGATCGGCGAGGAGATCGTGGACGAGACGGACGTGGTGGTGGACATGCAGCAGTACGCCCGGGACCGGTCTGGGCAGCCGCGGGCGCGGGAGGAGGAGGGTGAGGATGAGGGGATGGAGGGGGCGATCTGAGGAATGGAACCGTGTCCCCCTCCGCGGCCTTCGTGTTCTGGCTTTCGGGTTGGCGGGGTTTGCTCCTCGCTTGCGCGTCGGGCTCTGTTGGTGCGGATGGGTTGGTGCCCGTCTGGCGGTGCTGGGGCGGGTTGGGCTCATACACTTGGGGCCTATGCCTGAATCCCCGAAGAACGCTCCTCCCGCCGCCCAGGTCCTCATTGTCGAGGACGAGCCCGATCATGCCGAGGTGATGGCCGCGGCGTTGCGGAAGCCGGGGCATGTGTGCACGATCGTGCACGGGGTGGCCCAGGCGGTGGAGGAGCTGGGGGGCGGGTCGTTTGACGTGATCGTGACGGACCTGCGGATGCCGGGGAGTGCGGGGTATGCCGCGGCGGGGGGGCGGTGTCGGGGGACGGGGGCGACGCGGGGATGGTGGTGCTGCGGGAGGCCAGGCGGACGCAGCCGCACGCCGAGGCGATCATGGTGACGGGCGCACGGGGACGTGCCGACGGGCGCGGGCGGCGTTCAAGGACGGGGCGTTCGACTTTGTCGAGGAGCCGCTGGATCTTGAGGTCTTCCGCAGCGTGGTGAACCGGGCGGCCGAGGCGGTGCTGCTGCGGCACGAGGCGCCGGAGGCGGGGGAGCTGATCCAGCACGACGGGTTTGAGGGGATCATCGCGGGGTCGGAGCCGATGCGGCGGATCCTGACGACGGTGGCGACGGTGGCGCCGTCGAATATTCCGGTGCTGATCACCGGGGAGAGCGGGACGGGCAAGGAGCTGATTGCGCGCGCGATCCACGACCACTCGAAGCGGGCGCAGCGGCGGTTTGTGGCGTTCAACTGCGCGGGGCAGGCGGAGAGTCTGCTGGAGGACGAGCTGTTCGGGCACGTGCGGGGGGCGTTTACGGGGGCGGACAAGGACCGCGAGGGGGTGTTTGAGTACGCCGACAAGGGGACGCTGTTTCTCGACGAGATCGGCGACATGCCGCTGGCGATGCAGGCGAAGCTGCTGCGGGTCTTGGAGACGGGGGAGCTGGTGCGGCTGGGGTCGAACACGTCGCGGACGACGGATGCGCGGTTTGTCAGCGCGACGAACAAGGACCTGAAGGCGGCGGCGAAGGAGGGGGCGTTCCGGGAGGATCTGTTCTTCCGGATCAACGGCGCGCACATCCACCTGCCGCCGCTGCGGGACCGGCGGGAGGACATCCCGCGGATCGTGCGTCACGCGATCGCGCGGTTTGCCGGGCAGCTGGCGCCGGAGGCGGCGGTGCCGGGGATCACGGACGCGGCGCTGATGCGGCTGACGGCGTTTGACTGGCCGGGCAACGTGCGGCAGCTGCTGAACGTGGTGCAGAACATGACGGTGATGGGGATCGGCGGGGCCGGTGGAGGTCCGCTGACGCTGGACACCGAGCACATCCCCGAGGACATCCGGAGCGAGGAATCGTCGGCTGAGCTTGGAGAGTCCGGGACGGCGGGATCGCTTGCGGGGACGAGCCTGGAGCAGCTGGAGAAGCGGGCGATCCGGGAGACGCTGAAGCTGACGGGGGGGAACCGGGAGCAGGCGTCGAAACTGCTGGGGATCGGGGAGCGGACGCTGTACCGGAAGTTGAAGGAGTATGGGCTGCGCTAGGAAGGGTTTCTCATGCGAGTGTTGATGATTGTGGCGTTGTTGACGGCGGGTTGTGTGGGTGCCGTGTCGGCGCAGCCTGATACGGCTGAACAAGACCAAGTGTCGGCGGCAGACGGGGCGTTGATTCTGGAGGGGCTCGGCCCGGAGCTCTCGGAGATCGAGGTCGATCTCGCCGTATCAAAGATTTACTTCGAACAGCTCTCGAATCCGAGCACTAGCGACGAGCCGCTGACCGACGAAGTTCGCGCGCGGATAGTCGCGGCGGTCGAACGGGCGGGCAAACTAGGGGTGACGGCGGGCCTTGCGAGAATGGCGGCGACGGACCCGCGTGCGTCTTCTGGTACCGGCTGGCCGGGTGATCGCCAGAAGCAGTTGATGAGTGCGGCGCGACGGGTGGTGAGATTGAACACCGCGCGGTACAGCCTTGCGGCCGCGGACGGAGACGATGATGAGGCGGTGCGGGCGGTCCGCGAGGTGCTGTGGCTGGTGCGGCTGGCGAACAGCTTGGGCGGCAATATCAATCGGCTGAACGGGATTGTCATTGAGCTGCACGCCTCGGAGGGCATCCGTGTGTCGCTGGTCCGCGGACAGGTGGATGCCGAAGTCGTTTCGATGCTGCTGAGCATGATCTCTGGTCTGGACAAGCCTGGCCAGGCGAGTCCGTCGCTGACCGAGGCTGTACGGGCGGCGGAGGTGCAGAGGCTGGGGACGCAGACACTGCTGGCGATCGAGTGTTTCAAGGCGGGGGAGGGCGAGCCACCGTCGGATCTGGGAGCGCTCGTGCCGGAGTATCTTGACGAGATTGTGTCGGATTCGTTTACAGGCGAGCCGTTGCTGTATCGACGGGATGCCTCGGCACCTCTGGGCTATGTGCTGTACTCGGCGGGGTTGGATGGGGGCGACGATGGAGCAAGGCCGTACAGCGATCCCCGTTTCCCGCAGTTCGCGTTCCGCGAGGACGGAGCGGAGTCGGACTTTGTATTCGCGCCGTTGACCGCGAAGGGTGACTGAGTGCTAACTCGATGACTGCTGTGGGATTCGTCCAGCGGCACCGTTCGCCGGGACTTGAGTGAGTGGCAATCGGCAGCCTCTCAGCGCGCAGTCTGGATAGTGACGCCCCGCACCGGGCTTTGCCCGGTGGCACCGGAGCGGCCCGCGCAACGAAAGAGCGCCGGGCGGGGCCCGGCGCTCTGGGGTGCGGTTCTGGGTTTCGCGGAGTAGATCAGCCGTAGAGCAGCAGGCCGATGAGCAGCACGAGTTCGTCGGCGAGTTCCTGCTGGGCGGGGCCGGCGTGCATCCAGTCCGGCTCGGGTTCGACGCCGTCAACCTTGGCCAGCGCGCTGTCGAGTTTGTCCATTGCGCTGTCGTAGTCGCCGCGGCGGATGTCTTTGGCGGCGTTGCGGATGCGGTTGGCCAGGGCGTTGCGGCGGCCCTTGTTGGCGTTGTTGTTGGGTCCGCTGAAGTCGGCGAGGCCGAGGATGTCGACGGAGTCGCTCAGCCGCGAGGGCTTCGGCCTCGAGCCAGTCGGCGGTGGCGCCGGGGTCGAGGGGTGTGGGGTCGACCAGGTCGGAAAGCCCGTCGCCGTCGGTGTCGGCGCTGAGCGGGTTGGTGAAGGTGATGTTGACCTCGTCGCCGTCGCTGATCCCATCGCCGTCGGTGTCGGGGTTGTTGGGATCGGTGCCGATCTCCGTCTCGGTGGAGTCGAACAGGCCGTCGCCGTCGGAGTCGACCGGGGGGGGCGGGGCGGCGTCGAAGATGTAGGCCGAGCCGAAGCGGGCCTGCCCCGAGCTGGGCGGAGCGTCGCCGGGGGCGCCGACGAGGATCTGGGCGTCGGCGTCGACCGCGAGGCCGAAGAAGTCGCCGCCAACGGCGTCGGAGGCGGTGAGGGTGGACTCGCGGCCCCAGGTCCCGGCGGTCTCACGGAAGACGTAGGCGGCGCCGGTGAAGCTGTCGGCGGAGGAGTTGGCCTGGAAGGCCCCGACGACGGCGGCGCCGTTGATCAGGGCGCTGGAGTAGCCGAAGTTGGCCTGGCTGCTGGCGTCGGCGTCCGCGGAGAGCTTGGTGGTCTCGTTCCAGCTCACGCCGTCGAAGTCGTAGACGTAGACCGCGCCGGAGTTTGGCAGGCTGCCGCCTGCGCCGTCCTGCAGGTGGGCGCTGGCGAGGGCGCGGGTGCCCTCGAGATCGACCGAGAAGCCGAACTCGTCGTCGCTGGCGTCGTCGGAGGCGTCAAGGACGGCGGTGTTGTTCCAAGACGCGCCGTCGAAGTCGTAGACCCAGACCAGGCCGCCGCCGCTCTGGACGGGGGCGCCGACCAGGAGCGTGTCGCCCTCGATCGCCAGCGAGTTGCCGTAGCGGGCTCCGGCGGAGGTGGCGGCCTCCTGCAGCTTGGCCTCGAAGACCCACGAGACGCCGTCGAAGCCGTAGATGTAGACCGAGCCCTTGCCGTCGTCGCCGATGGCGCCGACCACGAGCCGCGAGCCGTTCATCTCCACGGCGAAGCCGAACTGGTCGGGGCCGCCGGCGTCGGGGGCGGTCAGCTTCTGGGTGAGCCCCCAGCCGGTGCCGGTGTCGCGGTAGAGATAGACCGCGCCGTCATCGATGAAGGTGGTGTCGAAGAGGGGTGCTCCGGAGGCGACCCAGTCGCCGTCGGTCGCCACCGCGTGGCCGAACCAGTCGTTGCTGGACCCGCCGGCGGTGTTGGAGACGTCGAATGCGGCTTCCTGCGACCAGGAGCCCGAGGTGTTGCGGTAGACGTACGCGGCCCCCATGTTGAGGAAGTAGCCGTTCTCGAAGGGCGCGCCCATCACGGCGAGAGCGCCGGAGGTGGCGACGGCCTGGCCGAAGCGATCTTCGGCCTGCGAGCCGGAGAAGGCGATCTTGGCGGTCTCGTTGGTCTCGGGCTGCGCGGCCGCGGCACCGGCGAGGGTGAGCAGACAGGCGAGCGGCGCGAGCGTGTGTCGGTTGAATATGGCGGACGTGTGCCTCATCAGGTGTCTCCTTCGGCGTGCGTTCCGATTGCGGTGTGCGGACCCCGCGCACAGATTACACCGAAACGTGCTTGGCAGGATGGTTGAATGTCATGTTTGGCGCGAAGTTCTGGAACGCAAGAGTGGGGGGGAAATGGTCATTTGATCGTGCGGGGCGCGGCCGGTGCGGTGCGCGGGGTTGCGGCCGGGGACGAACGGTGCGCGCGCAACGCGCCATTCGGTGAAACCGTGGGGCGCATGTTGGGTTGACCGTTTTGGATGCCGCGTCGGGGTGGTGATTGTGCGGGGCGGAGTGCGCGGTGCCTTCGTCGAGCATGGAACGACCCCCGATGCGCTCTCGCGCACCGAGGGCCGGTTCACCAAGCCGGGCTTGCGGCCCGGCGAGTGGATCGTGAGGAGTCAGGTGGTGCGGCGGCGTCGGAGTGCGGCGAGGCCGGCGAGGGAGAGGATGGAGAGGGACGCGGGCGAGGGGACGATGGCGAGGCCCAGCGAGCCGCCGCGGTAGGTGTCGATGATGTCGATGGCGGTGAAGGCGCCGGTGTTGCGGCTGACGGTGCCGAGGACGAGCTGGCCGGTATCGACGCGGCCGAGTGCGGCGTAGATGGTGCCCTGGTAGGACTCGAGTGCGCCGTTGTCGAAGTCGATGCCGAGCGGGCCGACGGACGCGGCGGTGCCGCCGATGGTGTAGGCGTAGAAGGCGTCGTTGAGGGCTTCGATGAACAGGAAGGAGTTGCCGCGGTCGTGGACGAGGCCGCCGGAGCCGCCGAAGACGCCGGTGTTCCAGGTGTTGTTGGCGGCGAGTGTCGTGGGGTTGTATTCGAGAAAGTTGACACCGAGGAGGACGCCGTAGAGCGAGCCGTTGGCGAAGCAGGGCGAGTTGTTCCCGCCGCCGCCCATGACGCCGACCTGGGTGAGCGAGGGCGTGGCGAGGGGGTTGTCGAGCCGGTAGGCGGTGTTGCCGCCGTCACCGTTGGCGACGGCGAAGATGTCGCCGGGGCTTGCGCCGCCGTTCTGGTTGCCGGCGGTGATGCCCGCGGGGACGGTGGTGAGGCCGGTGATCTGGTTGCCGAGGGTGTAGGTCTGGGTGGTGCCGGCGGAGTAGCGGTAGTAGGTGTCGCCCTGGGTGATGAGGAAGGTCTGGGCGTGTGCGCCGGTGGAGAGTGCGGCGGTGAGGATGAGGATGCGTTTGGTGTTCATGGTGAGGGCTCCGGAGTCGTGCGATGTGGGTGGTGTGGTTCGCACGGCGCTGAGGCGTTGGGTGCAAGGTGGGTTCAGTCGGCGCGGCGGCGTCGGAGTGCGGCGAGGCCGGCGAGGGAGAGGATGGAGATGGACGCGGGCGAGGGGATGACGCAGCGCGTGTCGATGACGACCTGGTCGATCCACGCGGGCGAATTGGGGGTGCCGGGCGACAACGTGACGAGCTCGCCCGGGGGGCAGTCGGCGTAGGAGTAGATGTCCAGCTGGTGGTACAGGCCGCCGCCCAAGTCGGTCGAGGAGGAGTTGGTCAGCGTGAAGGCCGCGCCACCCGCGGGGTCCAGCACTGACGAGGTCGGCCCGATGCCGTCGATAGTCGTGTAGACAAACTGGAGCCAGAGTTCTTTCTGGCCACCGGGATGGTCGTGATTGGGGACCTCGAAGTCGAGCGTGTCGCTCAGGGTGATCATGTATGTTCCCGTCCGCTGGCCGCTCGGATCGATGGGGTCCCAGTTCGCGCCCGGACTCGGCGAGAACAGCGGCGTGCCGAAGGGGTTGTTGAGACCGTTGTCGGGTGATCCGCCACCAGGGAGATCGAATCCCCAGTGCTGGAACGTCGTGCCGTGGGTACCGCGCCAGGGCGGCGGGAAGAGGTCGTCGGCGAGGACGGCGGGGACGGCAAGGCTGACTGCTGTGAGGGCTATGACGGCGTGGCGTGTGTGAGACATTTCTTGCTCCTTACGGGTTCGGGGTGTCGGGCCTGCGGGTCCGGTTCAGAGACGGCGTCGACGTACAACAAACGCACCGGCTGCGAGCAAAGCGAGCGAGCCTGGGGCAGGGACGATTGCACCGACATCCCACATCTCGCCCTGGCCGATGCCCGTGTAGACGGTGGTCACTGGACCACCGGTCGGCGGCATCCACGCGATCCGCCCGGCGGGCGGGGACTTCGATGCGAGATACAGACGGTTTGTGACGGGCTCGAACTCGGCGCCGCTGACGAAGGGTGAACTGAGTAGGGTCGTTATCGAACCCCCGGCGTAGTCCATGCTCGAGACTGTGCCGCTCGTGTAGTCCACCCAGAACAGGGTGCTGCTTGTCGGGTCGACGGTGAGGCCGGAGATGATGGCTGCGCCGGGGATCGCTCGGAGCAGCCTCGGGCTTGCGCCGTTGAGGGTGCTCGACCAGATTCCCACATTGCCGCCGCTGTCGTAACCGGCCCAGAACAGCCTGTTGGCGGCGGGGTCAACTTCGACCTCATTCACGTGGTGGAAGCTGACGATGGCGGCCGTTGCCGATCCGTTGTAGTTCGCGCGGCTGATGCCGTTGATGTCCGCCCAGTAGACCTGTCGGTTCGTGCGGTCGGCGGCAACTCCGTAGGTGTTGCCGCTGGATTGGGTCCAACTCGAGACAACGGAGTGGGCGGAACCGTTGAGGTTGGCCGAATGGATGCTCCACTGGTTCCGCCCCGAACCGTGGTGCGGCTCCTGCCAGAATACCCTCCCGGCACCGCCGTCAACCGCGACCCCTGAGACCACCATCGGGGTGGGGAGAATGTCGGTCGAGCCGAGCCCGTTGAGGTCAGTGGTGTAGAGCGAGTTCCTGCCGGAGTGCCCCCCGGCCGAGCCGAAGAACAGGTTCTGTGCCGAAGCGATGCCGGCGGACCCCGCCAAGACGAGCAGGGCGAGAGTGGTGGTCGTGCACTTCATGGTGAACCTCCTGAAGTCTGTTGCGAACCGGCCCGACGTTCGGGCACGGTGTTCACAAGCACTCCGGCGGTGCACGGCGGATCTCGCACGAGTGGCGAAACTTTTTTCGAGGTCCCGGTGGTCGGGCTTTGAGGGGTCCCGTTGGTCCCGCGGCCCGCCTCCGGGCTATTCCGGGCAGGCGTCGCGGTCGAGGTACCAGCGGAGCGTGCCGCCGAGGGGGCGAATGCCGCGGATGGGGGCCTCGTGCGGGTCGCGGCTGTCGGCGACGAGTTTGGCGATGGTGTCGCGTTTGCCCTTGCCGGTGATGAGGACGGCGAGGAAGCGGGAGGCGTTGAGGATCTCGTAGGTGAGTGTCATGCGCTTGGGGGGGACGACGCCGGGGCCGTCGTTGAAGACGGCGAGGCGTCCGGCGGGGGCGTCGAGGGCGACCGAGCCGGGGAAGAGGCTGGCGGTGTGGAAGTCGTTGCCCATGCCGAGGACGACGTAGTCGAGCCGGTCGTGGCCCTTCTCGCGCCACTCGAGCGCCTCGCGGAGCGAGGTCTCGTAGGCGAGGTCGCCCCCGGGGTCGAGCACGGGCATGGGGTGGGTCTGGGCGAGGGGGATGTCGGAGTGGTCAAGCAGCAGGTCGGCGATCATCTTCCAGTTGCGGCGGTCGTCGTCGTCTGCGACGCAGCGTTCGTCCACCTGCCAGAGGTGGGTCTTCTTCCAGGGGAAGTCGCGGACGCGCTGGTCGTACATGAGGCGGCGGTAGAGCGGCTCGGGGGTCGAGCCGCCGGAGAGCGCCAGGTGGAAATCGCCGAAGGCGCGCACGCAGGACTTGGCCTGGAAGAGCATGTCGGAGGTCATCGCGTCGAGCAGATCGTCAACGGACTCGCGGACGAGGACCTCGCCGGGGAGGGCCGGTTTGGGGAGCGGCGGGGCGATGTCGTAGGGGTCGGGCATGGCCCATTGTGGCGCGGATGGGCGGGGATTGCCAGTCGGGGCGGTGATCGGTGTGTGCGGGCGTCAGCAGCCGGCGTTCCAGGCGTTCAGGAAGGCGATGAAATCTCGGGAATCGACGAGGCCGTCGCCGGTGAAGTCGGCGGAGCAGCCGCCGGAGCAGTCGGTGCCGCGCTGGGCGGCCCAGGCGTTGAGGAAGGCGATGATGTCGCGGGAGTCCACCAGATCGTTGGAGTCGAAGTCGGCCGGGCAGTCGTCGCAGTCGGAAACATTCATGATGATGAGCCCGGTGAAGGAGTCGATGATGAAGGCGAGGTCGTCTTGGATCTGAATGTCCCAAATGCCCCCGAGGCTGAGCCATCGGTCGGTGGAGATCAGCCTGTGAGGGTTGGCGGGGTCAGAGATATCAACCAGCCAGACTTCACCGTTGAAGAGACCGACGTGGAGGATGTCTCCGATGATGTGTGACGATTCAGCACCACCAAGTGGGAGCACGAGTTGTCCGAGTTCGGTTGGTTGATCCGGTTCTGTGACATCAAAGAGTGTCAGTGAGAGATGTGTCCCGACGCACGCGAGTCCATCGACCACTTCGACCGTCGTGGCCGCGGCGTCAGTCTCGACTTGTGCGATCGGTGGTGCCTCCGGATCGGAGAGGTCGAAGACGCTCAGCCCCGGCCCTGCAACGAAAGCGTAGCCGTCCACAATCTGCACCTTGCCGTGTCTACGCCCTGCCCCGAACCCGGAGTGCTGGGCGAGCAACGTCGGTTCGAGTGGGTTGCTGATATCGACCATGTAGAGCCGGGACGAACTGAGTATGCAGGCCATGTCACCATCGACGTCGATCCGCGTGCCGCGGAACTGGGTCGGGTCGACGACCATGACCGGCGATGAAGGCTCGGAGACGTCGATCACCGCGAGCCCCGCGCTGGGGTCCGCGACGTAGACGTAGTTTCCCTCGAGGGCCAGATCGTGCGCGAGATTGCCCGTGGGGACATTTGCGATCCGGACGGGCGCAGTCGGGTTGGAGATATCCACGACGACCACCCCGTCGTCCCAGTCGGCCACGTAGGCGTAGTCGCCGCGGACCGCCAGTCCTTCGGGCGTGGTGCCGACATACACGGAGCCGAGCACGGTGGATGACGGGGGATCGGTGATGTCGAGGATGAGGAGCCCGTCGGTGCTCGCGATGTACGCGAGGTTGTCGCGGACGGCTGCGCCGGAGCCGGCGTGCGAGAACGCTCCGACTGGCGACGGCTGTTCCGGGTCGGCGATGTCGTAGGCGAGGCTCGCCCCGGACAGGTAGGCCCGGTTGTCGGCGATGGTGATGTCATTCCCGCCGCCGATCTCCTGGGTGTGGTTGAGCAGCACGGGGGCGGTGGGCTCACGCACATCGAACACCGCCATCCCGGAACCCGTGGCGGCGAACGCGAGGTCGCCCTGGACCATCACGTCCTGGACTTGTGCGGCTCCGGACTGGCCGAGGAGTGTCGGCGAGCTGGGGTTGGACACGTCAAGGATGACGAGACCGCCATCGGCGTCGGCGATGTAGGCGATGCCCTGGGCGCAGGCGACCGAGGTTGCGGTTCCGGCGGTGTCGTAGCTCCCGAGCAGTACGGGGTTGGCAGGGTCTGAGACGTCGATGGTGAGCATCCCGTCGAGCCCAACCGCGATGTAGGCGACACCGGAGGCGACACACAGCCCGAGTGCGGGCTCCGCTGTCGGAAAGCTCCCGACGATCTCGGGCATCGCGGGGTTGCTGACGTCGATGATCTGCAGACCGCCGTCGCCGTCGGCAACGAACACCAGCCCGTTCTCGATCACGAGGGCGGTGGCGGTGCCGGGCGTGTCGCGGGCCGCGACGAACGCGGGCGCGGCGGGCTCGCTGATGTCGATGATGAGGAGCCCGGCGGTCCCGTCGGCGAGATAGGCGAGGTGTTGCTCGAGCGCGATGCCGCTGGGTTCGCCCGTCGTCGGCGTGAGGCTGAGCGTGTCGGAGACCTCGCACAGGAGACCATCTGACTGTGCCGACGCGGCGGCCGGAGGAAGCACGCCGCACACACAGACGGCGAGGGTGAGAATTGCGGCGTGATTGGCAACCATGACATCCCCTTTTGCGTGTGGTTCGACGCGGGGTTGTATGGATGCGAAGGCGGCGGGTTGCACCCGTGGCACACTCTCGGGTCGGGGCGGCGATCGGCGTATGTGGGCGTCAGCAGCCGGCGTTCCAGGCGTTCAGGAAGGCGATGAAATCTCGGGAATCGACGAGGCCGTCGCCGGTGAAGTCGGCGGAGCAGCCGCCGGAGCAGTCGGTGCCGCGCTGGGCGGCCCAGGCGTTGAGGAAGGCGATGACGTCGCGGGAGTCGGCGGTGTTGTCGTGGTTGAAGTCGGCGGGGCAGGGGCAGTCGGAGATGTCGAGGATGACCAGGCCATCGACCGGGGTGCCAAAGTACGCGGTGTTGTCACTGACTTCAATGTCCCAAGCGCCAAGTGACGTGTTGAACCAGCCGTTTGCGGACGTCACCAACTCTGGGTTGCTGGGATCTTCAAGATCGATGAGCCAGGCGTTGCCGTACCGTTCGAGCGATGCGATGGCGCGTCTGCCGACAATCTCGATGGACACAGGTTGGTTTCCCGGTTCGATTTCAATCTGACCAATCTGGAGGGGGTTGGTTGGCTCGGAAATGTCAATGACCACGATTCCATCATCCGTCGCGAGGCACGCTATACCGCGGATTGGATCCACGGCGATGGCGGACCGCGATCCATCGAGGATCGCGAGAGGCTCGGCGGCGGGATGGGCGAGGTCGAAGATGTAGAGTCTTGAAGTCGTTGAAACGTACGCGTATCCGGCAGCGAGACGGACTTCGTTGTGGTATCGCGAACCACCGCCGCCGACGGTGTGGGCTGCCAAGACAAGCGGTGAAGTTGGTTCACTGATATCGACAAAGCGGACTACGGTTGAGAGTACGGCGGCCGTATTGCCCGCAACGGCGATGCGCTGTCCTTGAAGAGTGTTGGGTTCATTGACGATCGCGGGGATTGTGGGATTGGAAACATCGATGACTCGCAGGCCGCTCGCATCATCCATCACATAGAGGTAATCGTCCTGGATCACGATGTCGTGCGTGAAGCCGCCTGTGTCGATTGACGTGATACGGATAGGGGTGGCGGAGTCGCTCACATCGATGACGTGCATGCCGTATTCGTACTCCGCGGAGTAGGCATAGGCATCTTGAATAGCCAGCCCTTCGACAACGCCTTGCGCGGAGAGCCTACCAAGAACACCGGATGGACGGATGTCGTGAATAGCAACGGAGACGAGGGTGTTGTCGAGCACCACAAGGGCGAGCGAGCCAAGAGTTGCCACCTGTCGGCCGGGGGCGAGCCCAGCACCTAGATAGGTCGGGTTGTCGGGGTCTGTCAAGTCGTAAACGGCGCGCAATCCGTCCATAAATAGACGGTCTTCACTCAACGTCAGGTCTGTGGATGGTCGAAACGGCAGATCAAAAGTCTCGACGATCTGAGGCTGTGCGGGGTTGGTGAGGTCGAGAACAGTGAGGAAGGCATAGCTGTGCGTGAGGTAACCGCGTTCGCCGTTCACGGCGATGCCGAGGGTGGAGTTGATCTCAAGCGTTGAGATCAACCGAGGGTTCGCAGGTTCTGAGGCGTCGACGACCTGAAGGCCCAGAGCGCCGTCTACAACGTAGACTACACTGTCTGAGACGCCCAAGTGGATCGCGTCTCCCGGCGTCGTGAGGGTACCAACGACTGCGGGGTCAGCCGGGTTGGAGACATCGACGATCGTGAGGCCGACGATATCCGCGATATACACCAGTCCGTCGATCTCGACAAGGTCGACTGCGGTGCCTGGCGTGGTGACTGCTCCGACAATTGCGGGCGAGGCCGGCTCAGAGACATCGATGACCTGCAGTCCGCCGATCGTGTCGGCGACCAGCGCGACCGCGTCAGCAATGACAACGCGTTTGGCGTCGCCGGGGGTGTCGACTTCGCTAACAAATCGGATGTCGGTCGGTTCGGAGACATCGAGGATGACCAAGCCCCGCGGTCCGTCGGCAATGAAGGCAAGGTCGCCGAGGAGAACGACACCATTGGCTTCGGCCAGCTCTTGGTAGCGATCGAGCACATCCCGTGCGGCACACTGCCAGCCGGTGGACTGTGCACATGCACTCAGTGGGAGGAAGCTCATGGCGATGCAGATGGCTGCGAGAATCATCGTGCGCGTTACAAAGCCATTCTTGTGCAAGGGGAGTCTCCGGTCATAAGATCGAGAGATCGAATCCGAATGTACAGCAGATACCAGTGTCGATCAAGACGAATTCAAGTCATCGTGATTCCCGCTGATGGATTCTAGATGGGGTTGTGCCACCGCGCCCCCGTCGCCGCGACGATCTCGTCGGCCCGGGCCGGTCCCCAGGTGCGCGGCCCGTAGACCTCGATGCCCTCGCGGAGGCGTGGGGAGTCGAGGAAGGGCTGGACCAGGCGCCACCCGCTCTCGACCTCGTCGCGGTGTTTGAAGAGGGTGCGGTCGCCCTTGATGGCGTCGAGGATGAGGGGGGCGTACGCGTCGATGGACTCGCCGCCGAAGCTCTCGGCGTAGTCGAGGTCGAGGCGGGTGGTCTCGATCTTGAAGCCGGAGCCGGGGACCTTGCCGGCGACGCGGAGGCTGACGCCCTCGGTGGGGGCGATGCTGATGACCAGGCGGTTGGCCGGCTCGGCAGGCGGCGTCACGCCGAGGCGTTCGAAGATGTTCATCGGCGGTGAGCGGAACTGGACGACGACCTCGGTCAGCTTGCTGGCCATGCGTTTGCCGGAACGCAGGAAAAAGGGCACGCCCGCCCAACGCCAGTTGTCGAAGCCGACGCGGATCGCGGCGAAGGTCTCGGTGCGGCGGTCGGGGTTCACGCCCTTTTCGTCGGTGTAGGCCGGGCCGTCGGGGCCGGGCGCCGTAGCGGCCGAGGGCTCCGGCTTGCCAGACCTCGTCCTCGGAGGAGGCGATGTGGGCACTGGAGAGGATCTTGATCTTTTCGCGGGCGATGGCGTCGCCGGCGTACTGCGATGGGGGCTCCATCGCGACCAGCGCGAGGACCTGGAGCAGGTGGCTCTGGATCATGTCGCGGATTGCGCCCGCGCCGTCGTAGAAGGAGCCGGCGCGGGAGCCGACGCCGAGAGTCTCGGCGGCCGTGACCTGCACGTGGTCCACGTGCGTGCGGTTCCAGAGCGGCTCGAAGATCGCGTTGGCCAGACGGAGGACGAGGATGTTCTGGACGAGCTCCTTGCCTAGGTAGTGGTCGATGCGGAAGGTGGCCTCCTCCTCGAACACGCGCCCGAGGGCCTGGTTGAGCGACTTGGCGGTGCGGAGGTCGGTGCCGAAGGGCTTCTCGACGATGATCCGCTGCCAGGGCATGGCGCGGGGGTCGATCGCGCACCAGCGCTTGCCCTCGCTGACCAGCCCCGCGGCACCGATGTTGTCGATGATCGGCTCGTAGAGGTTGGGCGAGACCGAGAGGTAGAAGAGCAGGTTGGGCGTCTCCCCCGAGCGGAGGATGTTGTGCTCGGCACCGAGACGGGCGATCGAGTCGCGGATGCCGGCGAAGTCTTCGGGCTTCACCGCGTCGGCGGCGTGGTAGTGGAGGCGCTTGGCGAAGGCGTCGAACGCGGCCTCGTCGAAGGCGTGAGAGAGCTCGCGGGTGGACTCCCGCATCTTGTCGCGGAAGGCGTCATCGGACATCTCGGTGCGGGAAACGCCCATGACGGCGAGCCCCTCGGGGAGCTGACCGAGGCGGTCGAGCTCGTAGAGCCCGGGGATGAGCTTGCGGGCGGTCAGGTCGCCTGAGGCGCCGAAGATGACGACGAGGCAGGGTTCGGTGCTGGGGGCGATGGGCATGGGGGGAGTATCGGCCAGATGGGAGGGGGAGACTGAGGAAGGTGAGGGAGCGGATGCGAGCCCGGCCGAGCCGGTGGCATCCACGGGCCGCGGGGCGCACTATCGTGCCGGGATGTCCTCGATTGCGCGCCTGATTGATGCCAACGCCAACCGTGCCCGGGAGGGGCTGCGGGTGGTGGAGGATGTGGCGAGGTTTGTGTTGGGCGATGCCACGGCGTGCGCGGAGCTGAAGGCGATCCGGCACGGGCTGGGCGAGGCGATCAGAGCCCTGCCGGTGGACCGGGGCGTGCTGCTGGCGTGGCGGGACACGGCGGGGGATGTGGGGACCGGGGCGACGACGGCGGGCGAGGCGTCGCGGGCGGACTTGCCGGCGATCGTCGCGGCCGCGGCCGGGCGGCTGGCCGAGGCGCTGCGGGCGATCGAGGAAGGCGCCCAAGGCGCTCAACGCCGGCGGCGTGGCGGGCGACGTGGAGCGGCTGCGGTACCGGGCGTACGACGCGTGCGGCGGCGTAGAGCGGGCACTCGGGACGGGACGGGCGGTGCAGTGGCGGCTGTGTGTGCTGATCACCGAGGCGTTGTGCGCACCACCCGTGGGAGCGCGTGGCGGAGCTGGCGGTGGAGGGTGGGGCGGACTGTCTGCAGCTGCGGGAGAAGGGGTTGGAGACGGGGGATTTGGTGGCGAGGGCGCGCACTCGTGGAGATCGTGAGGGGGAGAGGGGCAGGCTGCACCGGCTGGAAGCCGGTGCCACGGGAGGGGGCGGAGGACACGGGCTGGAAGCCGGTGCCACTGGTTGTGGTGAACGACCGGGTGGATGTCGCGCTTGCGGCCGGGGCGGATGGGGTGCACGTGGGGCAGGGCGACATGTCGGTGCGCGAGGTGCGGCAGATCGCGGGGAACTCGCTCCTGGTGGGCGTGAGCACGGGGAACGTCGAGCAGGCACGGGCTGCGGCGGCGGCGGGCGCCGACTACTGCGGCGTGGGGCCGATGTTCGCGAGCACGACCAAGCCGAAGGCTGTCGCGGGAGTCGGGTATCTGCGCGAGTATCTGGCGGACGCGGCGTGCGCGCGGGTGCCGCATCTGGCGATCGGGGGGATCGGTGGTGCGAATCTGGGCGAGCTGGTGGGGGCGGGTTGTCGGGGGATCGCGGTGAGCTCGGCGGTGTGCGGGGCGGAGGAGCCGGCGGCGGTGTGCGGGGAATTGCGCACGTTGCTTGCAAGCTAAGAAGCGGGTACGTTGACGGGTGCGCGCGCGGGGGCTGATGTGTTACGCTCCGCGGGCTGACGGTCCTGCGGACCGGGCTTGGTACACGGCGATCTCTGGGGAACATGGCGATGCTGGGCAGACTGTTTCGACGGCGGAAGCGCGGGGGCGACGGGCCGGGGCCGCAGATCTGTATGGTGGCGATGCGGACGGTCGAGGGGCTGTCGCAGGAGTCGATCCTGCGTGCGGCCCGCGAGGTGTTTCCGGATGTTCCGGTCGAGAAAGCCGAGGGTGAACACCCTGTGCTGAGCTTTGTGAGCGGCGGTGTCCCGGTGATGGTCGTGCCGCTCCCGTTCCCGATTCCCAAGCCGGATATCGATGAGGCGGTGCTGCGGTCGTGGATGTGGCCGGATGCCCGGGAGGCGATGCGCGCAGCAGCGCACGTGCTGGTGACAGCGCTCGGGGGAGTCGCCGCTGGAGGCGGTGATGGCGGCGACCCGGATCGCGGCGGCGGTCTGCCGCGCCGGCGAGGCGGTGGGGGTGTATTGGGGGAACGGCGGGCATCTGCACGAGCCGGACACGTTTGTGCAGGACTCGCTGGCGGATGTGCCGCCCGTGCACCTGTGGGTGGGGCTGGTAATCTCGGGGGAGACCGAGGACGGCCCCTACTCGATGTCGTCGTGCGGGATGGTGCATCTGGGTTTCGCCGAGTTGGAGGTGATCGACTCGACGACCGAGCCGGCGGATCTGGCGGATATCGGCTACTCGCTCGTGATGTATCTGGTCGAGAACGGCCCAGTGGTGGGGGATGGCCACACGTTCGGCCCGACGGCCGAGACCAAGTGGCGGGTTGAGCACACCAAGTCGAAGTTCCGCAAGGGCGAGTGGGTGTTGCGGCTTCAGCTGCCGTGAGGTTGGCTCGGCGGGCACGGATCGGACGGGGCGGATGCGTGCACCTAAACTGCGTGCATGACCACACCCCACCCCGGCGCTCGTCTCCGCTCGCTCATGGATGCTTCGGTCGTCGCGGCCCCCGGCGCGTTTAACGCGCTGGTGGCGCGGGCGGTGGCGCAGGCGGGGTTTGACGCGGCGTATGTGTCGGGCGGGGCGACGAGCGTGGCGGCCGGCGTGCCGGATGTGGGGCTGCTGACGCTCGAGCACTTCTGCCGCGTGATCCGCGAGGTGGCCGACGGGTCGGGCCTGCCGGTGCTGGCGGACGCCGACACTGGGTTTGGTGAGGCGGAGATGACGCGGCGGACGGTGATTGAGTATCACCGGGCGGGGGCCGCGGGGCTGCATCTGGAGGATCAGGTCTTCCCGAAGCGGTGCGGGCATCTGGACGGCAAGACGCTGGTGCCGAGCGAGCACATGTGCGAGAAGGTCGAGTGGGCGGCCAAGGCGTCGCGGGACTGCTCGGGCGGGGCGTTCGTGGTCTGCGCGCGCACCGATGCGCGGGGTGTGGACGGGATGGACGCCGCGGTCGAGCGGGCAAAGGCGTATGTCGGGGCGGGGGCGGACATGATTTTCCCTGAGGGGCTCAAGACCGAGGCGGAGTTTGCGGAGTTCGCGGAGGCGTTGAGAAGCGACAGCGCGACCAAGCGACAGAGCGACGGGGGGAGGGTGTATCTGCTGGCGAATATGACGGAGTTCGGCAAGACGCCGCTGATCTCGCTGTCGCGGTTTGGGGAGATGGGGTACGACCTTGTGATCTACCCGGTGTCGATGCTGCGGGTGGCGATGGGTGCGGTGACGCGGGCGCTGGAGACCTTGAAGGCCGAGGGGACGGTCGAGCCGTTGCTGGGCGGGATGCAGACCCGGGAAGAGCTGTACGGGCTCGTGGGGTACACGCCGGGCGAGGCGTGGGAGACGCCGGTGTGATAACGAGGGCCCGCAACCAACGAGGCTTCGGCCGGTGGTGGCGGGTGCTGGTGCTGGGCGCGCCGTGCTGGGCGGGGCGACAACCGTGGGCGGCGCGTGGTGGTCGGCGCGGGCGGCGCAGGGCGGGAGCGTGTGGATCCGCGGCGATTGGGTGGGCCTGCCGGCGACGGCGAGCGATGACCTGTTCAAGTACATGGTGGTGCGGGCGGGGTCGGGCGCGGCGGACGCGGTGGAGGCGCACGCGGTGAGTCTCGAGCCCGCGGCGGTGTTTGACGCGTTTGCGGGGAAGGCGACCGAGGCGGCGCCGCTGCCGAGCCTGAACGCGCTGAACGCCTCGGGCCAGACGAGGACGGGGGTGTGGAGCGCGGAGGACCGGCGGCAGGTCGAGCTGGCGCGTCCGGCGCGCGGGCGTGATGTGTTCCGCGTCGAGTGGCGGTGCGGCTGGCCGAAGCGGAGCATGGCGCTGACCGCCCGGGCCGAGCGGCCCGCGGCGTTCCCGAACCCGAACTTTGTCACGATCGGACGGCTGGCGTTCGAGACCGACGGCGTGAACGCACGCGTGGCGGCTTGTTAAGCCCAGCGTTGAGCGGCGAGGTGCTGCCGCTGCGGCCGGTGTGGCCGGGGTTTGCGGTCAACTGGGTGGTGTTCGGCGGCGTATGGGTGGTGGTGCTTGTCGTGCCCCGGTTGGCGTGGCGGGCGGTGCGCGGCGAGCGGCGGCGACGGGCGGGGCGGTGCCCGGCGTGTGGGTATGAGTTGGAGGGACGGTTGGGGGAGGGGTGTTCTGAGTGTGGATGGGGGCGCGGGGATGCGGTGGTGTGAGACGGGCAGACTCCCGAGCTTGCGCTCGGGGCTCGTCGTGGAGACGTCGCCGGAGTGTGCGGTGTGCCGCCGGGGGAGCGCGATATGAAATGGCCGGAGCCGGGCGAGGAACGCAGTTGGTGGATTCGGCGGCTTGGGTTGTGTTTGCTGCTTGGATTTCTGACAAACGGATTGCTGGTCTTGGTGATCGCGGTGGTGTCGCCGGTGATCGCACGAACGTCGGAAGTCGCGCGATACCTTGGCCCTTCGACGCACCTTGAAGGCGTGGACGTCGTCCGATCATCCGGGCCGGGAATCGAAGAACGAATTCTCATCGTGCGGGGCCCTCCCGAGCCTCCGGATCCCTCGTCGTTTTGGCGCCAACCAAGGCGCAACGTGGGCTGGCCGCTCGCATACCCGCGCGCTGCAGATTTCGATTCCCGACTGGGTTGGGGGCTGCTGCCGCGATCTGCAGATCCCGGGTTGCTTGAGGTTGAGACGCCCTATCTGGATCGGGCGTACGGGTGGCCGAATCCGACGATGTGGTGTGAGTTGCTGAGAGCCCCGCCGGGTGGCACTGTGATGGTCAGCGGCGTGCGCGGTGGGTTTGCGTTCTCGAAGACGGATGGGTCGGTGAGCCTGCCGGAGTTCCGGTGTGTTCCCTGCCGTCCCGTCTGGCGGGGTGTTGCATTCAACACGGCGTTCTATGCGGTCTTCTGGTGCTTTCCGATCGTGGTGCGGCCGCGGCTTCGAGCGCAGCGGCGGATTCGAAAGGGGAAGTGCGGGCGGTGCGGGTATGATCTGCGCGGCGACATCGCGGCGGGGTGCCCGGAATGCGGGTGGGGACGGGACGGACGCGTGTGAGTGACCGGCACTGGGCATCCCCGCAAAGCCGGGGCTGACCAGTGGCACCCGGCGGGTGGGTGCCCGGAGTGTGGGTGGGGGCGCGGGGCCGCGGTATCGTGAGACAGGAAGACTCCCGAACTGGTGTGGCCAGTTCGTGTGGCATGCCCACGCTTCGTGGGCATGTGCTTGACCTGTTGCACAACTCCATGCCCACGAAGCGTGGGCATGCCACACAGTGGTTCCCGGGAGCTGGGCCGTTGTTGAGTAGTACGGGGGGGCACTGGGCTAGCGCCCAGTGGCACCGGGGAGCATGCGCTAGTCGATGGTGACCTGCTCGAACACCAGGCCGTCGCCCTCGCTGCCGACGAAGTAGGCCTCGACGTTGATGGCGCTCGAGACGCGGCGGATCTGGAAGGCGGCGCGGACGAGGTCGGCGCGCTGGAGGGCGGCCATGCGGTCGGGCTCGACGCCGAGGCGGTGGGCGTAGAACGCGCAGCCCTGGTGCTGGATGAGGACGACGCGGTCGATGCCGTGGGCGTCGGTGAGGAACTTGAGCTCGTCGATGACGCCCTCCTGCTCGAGCCGGGCCTCGGTGTGCCCGGCGAGGCAGCCGGGGCCGCCGGGGAGGGCGACCCGGTCGTAGCGGGGCAGTTTGAGGCCGTTCTGGAGGAAATCGTCGAAGTGCTCGCCGACGCGGCCGTCGGAGCAGTAGACCGCGGCGGCGTGCATGCGTTCGGCGTTGTACTCGACGGGTGAGCGGTAGGTCATGTCTCAAGGTTATCCGGGTCGGGCGGCGGGTGCAGGCCGCGGCGCGGAGCTACTGTCTCGCGTGGCTGTTCCCCTCGCCAACGACCGCGTGACCTTCCGCCTGGCGCATGCCGACGACGACATGCTGGTGGTCGAGAAGCGCGCCAAACTGGTGACGGTGCCGGGCGTGGGGCACGATGCGGACACGCTGCTGAACGGGCTGATGGCCCATTACGGCCCGCGGCTGGCCAAGCTCGGGGCCAAGCGGGACTGGGGGATGCTGCACCGGCTCGACCGCGGGACGAGCGGGCTGCTGGTGGTGGCACTCTCGGCGGAGGCCTACGACGGGCTGCGGGAGTCGTTCGAGACCCGGGCGGTGCGGAAGTTCTACTGGGCGGTGTGCCGGCGGGCTCCCAACAAGCCGTCGGGGGTGATCAAGCGGCCGATCGTCGAGGTGGTCAAGAAGGTGGACAAGTACACCTCCACCAAGACCGCGCGGATCGGGACCTCGGGCAAGCCGGCGGTGACGGCGTACCGGGTGATCGAGGAGTCGGTCTCGGGGTGTCTGACCGAGGCAAGGCCGGTGACGGGGCGGCTGCACCAGGTGCGGGTGCATCTCGACTCGATCTCCTCGACGGTGTTGGGGGATGAGTTTTACGGTCCTGATGTCGCGCGGCGGGCGTCGTCGCGGCTGGCGCTGCACGCGCACCGGGTGGCGTTCAATCACCCGATCACGGGCGAAGAACTCGACGTGCACTCGCCGTTCCCGAAAGACCTGCGGTCGCTCCTCACGCGGATGCACCTGCACCCTCCGCCGGCGGTGGGCGTGAAATCTGCGGGGAACGGGCTGGTCGATGACGACGGTCTACCAGAGGACGCCGAGGAATTCGCGGGCGATACCGTCGGCGACGAGGAATCCTGAAGCGGTCGGTTTGATCCGGTCGCCGTCCTGCACGAGATAGCCGCGTTCGATCTGTTCTGCCGCGATGCTTCGGACGGCGGCGGCGATCGTCTCGTCGAAGCCGCGGAGCACGCTTTCGAGATCGATTCCCTCGCGCAGGCGGACGCCGGTCATGAGCGTTTCGCCGAGGAAACGCGTGGCGTCGGGGTGTTCGATGTCCACGGCGTGGGGGTGGCCCTGGTCGTCGCGGTTGAGGTAGTCGTCGAGCCGGGGCTGGTTCTTCCAGCGCCAGCTGGCGGGGCGGCGGACGCGATGGAGGGAGTCGGGCGGCTGGAACGCGGCTGCGCCCCGCGTTGAGGGGCTGGATGGCCGCGGCCTGGGCGGTGGGGGGCTGGAAGGCCGGGTCGGCGGTGCCGGCGGGCTGGAATCCGGGTCGTTCCGGGTCGTGTGCTGGCTGCGGATCGGCGGCGGTGCGGAGGTTGCCGCTGGCGCTCGGGCCGGCTGCGAGCCAGGAGGCCTGTCGCCAGTAGGCGAGATTGTGCGCGCACTCGTGCCCGGTCGCGGCGAAGTTGGAGACTTCGTAGCGGTCGAGCCCCGCGGCTGCGCAGCGCTCGACGGTGCGCTCGTACATGTCGGCCTCGAGGTCTTCGTCGGCGGGGGTGAAGTCGCCCCGCTTGAGGCGAGCGGTCATGGCGGTGTTGGGCTCGTAGGTGAGGGCGTAGCAGGAGAGGTGGGTCGTCCCGAGTGCGAGGGCGCGGTCGAGGTCGGCCTCCCACTCGGGCAGGGTCTGGCCGGGGATGGCGAAGATGAGGTCGATGCTGGTGCGGGTGATGCCGGCGGCCCGTGCGAGGCCGGCGGCCCGCTCGACGCTGTCGGGGTCGTGCCAGCGTTCGAGGGTCTTGAGGTGCTTGGGGTTGAAGGACTGTGCGCCCATGCTCAGGCGGTTGACGCCGCCGGCGCGGAGGGTGTCGAAGAGCTCGGGGCTGGCGGTCTCGGGGTTGCACTCGACGCTGAACTCGCCGGTGCCGGATTTGATGGAGGAGAGGTCGAAGGAGGCGTCGAGGGTGGACAGGAGTTGTTGCCAGAGGTCGGTTCGGAGGAGGGTCGGGGTGCCGCCGCCGACGAAGATGGAGCGGAGGGGCTCACTCCGGGCCAGCGGGGCGAGGGCCTCGAGTTCGCGGCGGAGGCGGTCGGTGAAGGGCTGCTGCCGGTCCCGGGTGTCCACGAGGCTGTAGAAGTCGCAGTAGTGGCATTTGTGGAAGCAGAACGGGACGTGGATGTAGAGGTGCCTGACCGGGGCGTGTGCGGGGTCGGCGGCGAGGGCCCGCACGACGGCGCCGGTCGAGGTGCTCGGGATTTGCGGGAGGCGGGTGGTCACACTAGGCTACCCTGCGGCACGGTCTGGACTTCCGGGCCGGTGTATCGAGTAGGCGGGATTCGGATGTCACGCCCGCGGATTGACCCCGACGACCGGCTCGCGGGCCGGACCGAACGGCAGGCCGGACATGCGTCCGGCGGGAAAGGATAGTGTGCTCGAGTGGATTCGGCCCTTGTTCATGTGCGTTCGGACGGGAAGCAGCAGGCGGTGCCTCTCAAAGCCGGCAAGATTCTGATCGGTCGGCACGACGATTGTCAGATCCGGATCCCGGCGGCCAACGTGTCGAGGCATCACTGCGAGGTGGTGACCGGTGGCTCGGGCGTCCGCATCAAGGACCTGGGCTCGAGCAACGGCACCTTTGTCAACGGGCACAAGGTCGATGACGCGGAGCTCTCGGCGGGCGATGTGCTCGAGATCGGGACGCTGCTGTTTGTGGTGCGGATCGACGGCGACCCGGCCTCGATCGACCCCGAGGCGTTGAGTCAGCACGTCAAGTCGGCGGCCAGCTCGGCCGGGGCGGACGCGGCGACGGTGAACACGCCGCTCGCCAACGACGACTCGAGCGTGGACTTTGATTTCGACTTCGATCTGTCGGACGACGACGACGACCAGCCCGCGCTGTAGGCGGCGGGCGGGGGATCTGTTCGGATCAGGATCTGTCGTGGGGGAGCCGGCCGGGCATCAGGCCGGCTTTTTGGCGTTGGCTGCGGGCTTGGCGGCGGCGTCGGCCGGGTCGGTGGCTTTTTCCGGGATGCGTATCGCGGTCGAGCAGCCTTTGCAGCGGACGGTCTTGCCGCGGGCGCTGGAGGGAACGCCCAATACCTTGCGGCAGAGCAGGTTGGGGCACATGATGCGGATGGTTTCTTCCATTGGCTCACACTCTCCGTACGGCCTTCTGATCGGGCTGTCGGCGGGGTCGGATGAGGCGGAGTGTCGCGGCCGCGATTTGGGGAGCGGGCGGGCATTCGGGTCGTGCGGGCTGGCTCGGTATCGGCGGACCTATCGGACGCCCCTATCGTTGTGGGTCGCGTGCCGGCGGTTGACCGCACGCATTTGAGAGACTGTCCCCCACGCCTGGTGCAGAGGAACTCGCAGCGATGATTGAGAGCAGCACGACGACAGCGGCCGCGCCCCGGGCGCTCAGCCGGGCCGAGGGGCGTGACCGGACCCAGAAGGGCACCTGCACGGCGGTCGTGGGGCTGCAGTGGGGGGACGAGGGCAAGGGCAAGATCGTGGACCTGCTCGCGGCCGACCACGACGCGGTGGTGCGGTACAACGGCGGGGCCAACGCCGGGCACACGGTGGTGGTGGGCGACCAGAAGTACGCCCTGCACTTGGTGCCGTCGGGCATCCTCTACCCGGGCGTGATGGCGGTGGTGGGCAACGGGGTGGTGGTCGATCCGGAGAAGCTGCTCGAGGAGATCGAGGGGCTGGAGAAGCGCGGGGTCTCGACCGAGCGGCTGGTGGTCTCCAGTCGCGCGCACGTGGTGGCGCCCTACCACAAGCTCGAGGACGAGGTGCGTGAGCGGCTGCTGACCGGCGGGGGCAAGGACGGCTCGATCGGGACGACCAAGCGGGGGATCGGGCCGTGTTATGCCGACAAGGCGCAGCGGTCGAGCGCGATCCGGGTGGGGGACCTGCTGCGGCCGGAGGCGCTGCGGGAGAAGCTGGAGATCGCGTGCCGGTTCAAGCGGACGCGGCTGGTGGATATCGAGGTGGGGGACTCGCTGGACCCGGCGAAGCTGACCGAGCGTTTGTCGGCCGTAGGGGAGAAACTGCGCGCGCGCGTGATGGACACGACGTATCTGCTGCATGACATGCTCGGCGAGGGCAAGCGGGTGCTGTTTGAGGGCGGCAACGCGACACTCCTGGATGTGGACCACGGGACGTACCCGTTTGTGACCAGTTCCAACTGCACGGCGCTGGGCATCTCGACGGGGACGGGCGTGCCGGGGCGCAGGCTGGATCGGGTCGTGGGGATCATGAAGGCGTATTCGACGCGGGTGGGTGCGGGACCGATGCCGACGGAACTGCTGGACGCGACGGGCAACCTGCTGCGGGAGCGGGGGCGCGAGTACGGCACGACCACGGGCAGGCCCCGCCGGTGCGGGTGGCTCGATCTGGTGGCGGTGCGGTATTCGGTGATGGTCAACGGCGTGACGGAGATCGCGCTGATGCTGTTTGACGTGCTGGCGGGGTTTGACGAGCTGCAGGTGTGCACGGCGTACGAGATTGCGCGCGCGGACGGGACGACCGAGAGGACCGACCGGTTCCCGCCGGACGCGGTGGATCTGGAGCGGGTGACGCCGATCTACGAGACCTTGCCGGGCTTTGGTGAGGAGATCACCGGGGCGCGGGGGTGGGACGATCTGCCGGCGAAGGCCCGGGAGTATGTCGAGTTCGTTGAGAAGTATCTCGGCGTGCCGGTGTCGATCGTGAGCGTGGGGCCGGGGCGGGGGCAGACGTTGGTGGGGTGAGCCTCGGCGGAGCGCGGGTGCGGCCGGATCGTGGCCTTCGCTCGATGACTCGCTCAGACCACGGCACCTGGGCGGGAGCAACCCCACGCTTGCGCGTTGGGGCTCTTTCGTCGTGGCTCCTCGCTTGCGCGTCGGGCTCTGATACCCTTGCGGCATGCCAACTCTCCACTACCAGACCGCGGGCGAATCGCACGGGCCGGGGCTGCTTGCCACGGTGACCGGGCTGCCCGCGGGTGTCTCGCTCGATGAGGACCTGATCAACCTGGAGTTGTCGCGTCGGCAGGGCGGGTACGGGGCGCGGGGGCGGCAGCGGATCGAGACCGACCGGGTGGAGTTCCTGACCGGCGTGCGGCGGGGGGCGGAGCATCGGGTCGCCCCTGACGATGTTCATCAAGAACAAGGACTCGCGGCTGGACGATCTGGAGCGGACGCCGCCGGTGCACCGGCCTCGCCCCGGCCACGCGGACCTGGCTGGCAGCATCAAGTGGCTGACGACCGATTGCCGCGAGACGCTGGAGCGGGCCAGCGCGCGCGGGAGACCGCGGCCCGGGTGGCCGCCGGGGCGGTGGCCAAGTGCCTGCTGCGGGAGTTCGGGGTGGAGGTGTTCGGGTTTGTGCGGCAGATCGGGCCGCACGCGAGCCGCTGTGGAGGTAACGCCGGAGAACTGGCGTGAGATGGTCGCGGTGCGGGACGCGAGCGAGACGTATTGCCCGGACCCGGCGGTGACCGAGCGGCAGTGCGCGACGATCCGGCAGGCGAAGGTGGACAAGGACACGGTGGGGGGCATCGTCGAGGCGCACGGGTTCGGGTGCCCGATGGGCATCGGCTCGAGCATGGACTGGCGGGACAAGCTGGACTCGCGGATCGGGGCGGCGGTCTTGGGCATTCAAGCGTTCAAGGCGGTGGAGATCGGGATGGGGCGCGACTGTGCGGCGCTGCCCGGGTCGAAGGTGCACGACCCGATCTACTACGACGCGGCGCAGCGCGGCACGTCGACGCTGGGGTTTGTGCGATCGAGCAACAACGCGGGCGGAACCGAGGGCGGCATGACCAACGGGCAGCCGGTGGTGGTGCGGGGGACGATGAAGCCGATCGCGACGCTCTTGCGCGGGCTGCCGAGCATCGATCTGAACACCAAGAAGGCGGACGAGAGCCAGTACGAGCGGAGCGATGTGTGCGCGGTGAGCGCGGCCAGCGTGGTGATGGAGAACGCGGTGGCGTTCGAGATTGCGCGCGCGTTCAGCGACAAGTTCGGCGGCGACTCGGTGACGGAGATGGGGACGAACTACGACACGTTCCTGAAGATGGCGAGGAGTTTGCCGTTGGAGCCGCCGGAGATGACGATTGCGTGAGAGAGATCGGTGCGATGGGGATAAGCACGCGAGCGCGGTCCGGTGAGAATCCGCGTGTCGTGAGAGTGCCGATTCGCCGTCCGCGTGCTCACGCCCGCGGCTCTGAAGTGCGAGAAAGTCGGGATTCCTGCGTTGTCCCCGGGGTGACGACATGAACAGATCCGTCAAGCGGTGGTCGCTGGTGTTCGCCTACTGGCTCGTCCAGAGTGTGCTCGTCGCGGCGGTCCCGATCGTGGTGTTCTCGTTTGAGAACGGCGGGTTCAATCCGCCGACCGTGCGGGAGTTGATGGACCCCGACGCGTGGAAGGTCTTCGGCTTCTGGGTGGCGGTGTTTACGGTGGTTCAGTGGGTGCTGGTCTTTCCGTGGCAGCTTCAGACACCGCCGCGGAAGCGGGGCAAATCGCTCAAGCTGTCGCTGGTGGTTTCGGCGTTCCTGATCGGGCTGATGGTGATTGGGATCGTGCTGGCGATGTTCGAGGCGTTCTGGCCCCGGTCGGTGGAGAGTGAGGCCGCGGGGCTGGCCGTGCTCGCGGCGGTGCTGCTCAGTTGGGTGGTGGGGTCGGTGTTGTTGCTGGCGTATTGCCGGCGTTCGGCGCTCACCAACGACGGGCTGCTCACGCGGGTCGCGCGGCTGGTGTTTGCCGGCTCGGTGGTGGAGACGATCGCGCTGATCCCGCTGAGCGTGATGGTGCGGCGGAAGTCCGAGTGCTACTGCTTCACCGGGACGTATTTCATGCTGAATGTCTGTGCGGCGTTGGGGATCGTCGTGGCGGGGCCGGCGTTTCTGGTGCCGCTGTTTGCGCGCGGGGGCGTGCGCGGCGGTTTGCGGGGTTGTGCCCGTGGTGTGGGTATGACCGGGCGGGGTTGGCCGTGGGGGCGGCGTGCCCGGAGTGTGGCCGCAAGCAGGGGGCGTGAAATCCCAACAGAATCTCTCGCTCGGCTGGAGCGTGATGCAGAGGGGCAGGGGCGCGATTGATGATGAGCGGTCGGTCGGGTTGGCTGAGTCTGAGCTTCCTCGCGCTGGCGTTGGTAGCACCGCTCGCGAGCTTGTTGTTCGCATGGTACAGCCGTCCGATCTGGTCGATGACGGACAGCCAGCTTGCTCTGCTACTGCTGCTGCCGGTTGGATACCTGTTGCTGCTGGTGTTCACGATCGCATCGATCACGCGTGACATGGTGCGGAACAAGGCTGGTTCTGATCTCAGGGCCGAGTGCTGCGTGTGCGGAGGCGAGTTGCATGACACGGCCGAGGTGTGCCGGGGATGCGGCTTGGATTGGCATCGTGAAGTGTTCATCGGTGCCGAGCCGACGCCGTTTGCTGGATGGCCGCCTCGTTGCAGAGAGTGCGGGTACGACCTTTCTGGGCTCGAAGAGGCACTGCCCTGTCCTGAGTGCGGCGTCGTAGACGAGCCGCTGCGGTGTGAAGAACGGCAACGAGTAGATGAGTGGGTCTTGATTCGCCGTGGCGTTCGGTGGCTCGCGACGGGTTCGGCGTTGACGATGGTCGTTGGTTCGATCATGGTCAGTGTGTCGTCCTATGTCGCCGTTCCCGTGCTCAGTGTGCTGCACGGCACGTGCGTGTTCATCGGGTGTTTGTGGCTGTATGGTGCCAAGGACGGTCGCCGGCTGCGGGGAGAGCATGGTGATCACGCCCCGTGGTTCGTCATCGACGGCCTCGTCCTTGGATGGGTCGTGTGGTTATGGATCGTGGTGGCGTGGCTCAAGACGATGATGGCATAGATGTGAGAGCGCCCCACTCGCACACATCGTCACGATGCTGCTCGAGCAGCTTCTGATACTCGGCAGCCGCCATCTCCTCGCACCCAAACGTCGCGAGGTGCTCGCTCCACATCTGCGTGTCGAGGAGGGTGAAGCCCCGGGCCCGGCAGTGGAGGATGGTGCGGGCGAGGCAGACCTTGCTGGCGTCGCGGCCGCCGAGGTCGGGGCGGCTGAACATCGCCTCGCCGCAGAAGACGCCGCCGACGCGCAGGCCGTAGAGCCCGCCGACGAGTGTGCGGCGGTTGGCGTGGTCGAAGTAGACGGCGTCCTCGGGCGCGGGGATTGGTGAAGTCTCCTCCGGCCAGGCACGCCACGCCTCGACGGAGTGGGCAAGGCCGGCATCGTGGAACGCCTCGAAGAGCGTGATGATGTGGCGGTCGATCCACGCGCCGTCGCGGCGCCGGTCGGCGCAGGCGCGGATGACGCGGGCGAACGCGGCGTCGGTGGTGACCTCGAAGCGGCCGGAGCCGCATGGTCTGCCTGAGGCGGCGGCTGATGTGGAAGCCGGGGGGGTCGAGGCGGATGACGCCGCGGGGGTCGGTCTGGTACCAGCAGGGCGGCGGGGTGTGCCGGCCGCGGCCGGGGGTCTGGGCGGCCATCAGGAAGGCCCCTTCCCGGTAGCTGTCGAGCGCGGCCGCGAGGTGAGGGGGGAGGTCGGGCGAGTGGGCGGGCGTCTGGTTGGGCTTCTGGGCCATCGGGTCACCGTACGCCCGGATCTGGTGGGCGAGGGGGGCCGGCTGGTGGCCGGCCGGGGGGCGAGCCGGAGGGTCGTGGGAGGGGTTTCGAGGCGTTGCGGTTGTGTTCGGGATGCCGATCTGCGAAACTGGGGTCGAGCGGTTCCCAATTATCTCCTGCACCGCCGCAGCGCACGAGGGCGCGGGTGTGTGCGAGTGGGGCTCCGGCTCGGGAAGGAACGACTGATGAATGACAACCCGCTGGTTTCGGTCTTGCAGGACGAGGATCTGTTCATCCCCCTGATCATGGCGTCGGTGGGGCTGGTCTGGATCGTGTTGGGGACGATGGCGGGGATGGTCAAGTCGGTCGCCCGGGAGCGGACGCGTCGTGAGATCGCGGCGTACATCGCCGAGGGCTCGATGACGCCCGAGCAGGGCGAGAAGCTGATGAAGGCCGGCAAGAGCTGCGGCTCGATGTAGCCTGCCGCGGATCCGAACACATTGGACGACCCGAGCCGGCTCGGGGCTATTGCAGAAAGGACAGTCGGGGCATGCTGAGTCTTGCGTCCATTGACAACGACATCATCCCGATCATCGCGATCGGTGGGGGCCTGCTCGTCGCGATCATTGCGATTCTCTCGGGTGCGATCTCGAACGTGGTCCGGACCCGCTCGCGCGAGATGACCAAACGCGAGGTCGCGGCGTACGTCGCGGAGGGGTCGATCTCGCCGGATGATGCAGAGCGACTGATCAGCGCCGGTCAGCCGCACTGGGAGCGTGGGAAGCGGTAGAGCGCGCGAGTGAAGGAGCTGGCGATGGACTTGGGTCTGAACGGCGAACAACTCGCTTGGATGGTGATCGGCGTTGTCGTCGGGGCCGTCATCATCGTGGCGATCTTCGCGGAGTATCTGATGGTGCGCACAAAGACGCACGCCAAGACCGATCAGGTGATGGCCCGCGAAGAGTCTCGCCGGGAGATCGCGGCATATGTCGCGGAGGGCTCGATGAGCCCGGAGGATGCGGAGAAGATCCTCGCGGCCGACATGCCGGTGTGGGAGCGGGGCTTCAAGAAGAAGGCGTAAGCGGCCGGAGGGTCGAGACGGCGTGCTGCACCCGGGATGCGAGTCTTCGGGTGCGTTTCATTTTTGGGGCCGGAGCGGATTGTCGGCGGGTGTGGCGTCGCCGTGGGCGGTGACGATCGCGGCGATCTGGTGCCAGAGAATGCGCGCGGTTGCGGCGGGCTGGTCGGGAGTCAAGGTGCGGGCGGCGGTGTAGACGGGCGCGCGCAGAGGGCGCGGCGCGGCCGCAGGCCGCACCCGAGCGGCTCGATGAAGGCGGAAGCGAGCATCTGCGCGACAGCGTGCTCGGCGGAGCCGCGGACGCGGCGGAGGTCGGCGCAGTCGATCACGGCCAGGGCCGCGGCGGAGCGGTCGATGGAGGTCACGATCAGGTTGCTCGGCTTGGCGTCGCGGTTTCGCACGCCCTGCTTTGCGAGAGTGCAGGCGAGTCTGGCGACGGCCTCGGCGAGTCGGTGCTCTTCGGCGGGCGTGAGGTCGCGATCGGCGAGGTGCTCGAGCACGGTGCCGCCGGGCAGGAAGGCGAGGACGAGGCACTCGAAGGGGGATCGTTCGTGCGAGCATCGGAGCAGGGCGAGGGGCGGCGCGGTGTCGATGCCGTGGGCGTAGAGCCAGTGTGCGGCCCGCCAGTGCTTCCACGCGGGAGAGCGGCGGAGCAGGGCCTGGACGCGGCGCTTGGGGCTCGTGAGTGGTGTGGACTTGAGGATGCAGTCGTGCCCGAGGAGCGTCGCCCGCCACACCGTGCCGCCGGGGTGGTCTTTGAGGCAGCGGGGGCTCTCGAGGGTGCGCAGCGCGGCGGCCCAATCGCCGGGGATGCTCTGGCAGAGCACGCGCGGGTTGTCTGCGGGGAGGCCGGGCACGGACGGATGGTACACGGAGGGCGGGCAGGGCCGTCGATTTGACATGTGCCGCTTCGGCCCGGACGATCATGGTCTATGTCCCTCTCGGTCGTGATTGTCTGCAAGAACAACGAGTCCACCATCGGGCGCACGCTCAAAAGCGTGGCCGGGCTGGCGACCGAGATCGTGGCGTTGGACTCGGGCTCGACCGACAGCACGATCGCGCTGCTCGAGCGCGAGGGGGCGCGGGTCGAGCGGGTCGAGTGGAAGGGCCACATCGCGACCAAGCAGACGGCGCTGGAGGCCGCGACCAGCGACTGGGTGCTCTCACTCGACAGCGACGAGAGCGTCGAGCCCGACCTGGCGCGGTCGCTCCGGGAGTTTCTCAGCCGCGACGACCCGACCGTCGCGGCGGCTCGCGTGAACCGCAAGACGTGGTTTGCCGGGCGGCCGCTGAACCATTGCTGGCAGCCGGAGTGGCGGCTCCGCCTGGTGCGGCGGGCGGATGTGGAGGCCGGGCTGGCCACCTGGGGCGGGCTGAACCCGCACGACAAGCTCGAGGTGAGCTATCGCGGGTCGCGGCAGCCGACCGACGCAGCCCGGGCGGGCAGGGGCGCCGATTTTGGCGGACCTGCCGGGCACGCTGCGGCACGATTCGTTCGATGGAATGCGGCAGCACCTGGCCAACAACCTGCGCCACGCGGAGGTCTCGGCGGAGAGTCTCGCGGAGGCCGGCCTCGTCGGGAGCTACTGGAAGCTGGTGACCAGCCCGGTGGGGGCGATGGTCAAGCAGATGGTGATGAAGAGCCGCGTGGCGGGACGGCTGGCGCGGGTGGGCGGCCGCGGGGAGCACGGCGGCGACGACGCTCATGAAGCACATCCTGCTCATCGAACGGACGCGGCTGGCGCGGGAGCGTGACGACACGGAGTGAACGGTCTCGGACTGTCGCACCCGGTTACACTCTCTGCGTGCGAGTGCTCGGCGTTGATCCCGGACTGCGGCTGACCGGCTACGGCTGTCTGGATGTGCCCGATGCACGGCCGGATGAGCCGAGCATCGTGGAGGCGGGGGTGTTCCGCCTGAGCCAGCGGGCGAGCGATGCGGACAAGGAGGGCGGGGCGTCGTCTTCGGCGGCCTCGGTCTCGGCGCGGCTGCTGGAGCTTGATCGGGACTTCCGCGATGCGCTCGAGCGTCTCGGGCCGGAGTTGGTCGCGGTCGAGTCGCTCTTTGCCCACTACAAGCACCCGGCGACGGCGATCGTGATGGGGCACGCGCGGGGGGTGCTGCTGCTGGCGATCCGGCAGGCGGGGTGCCGGCTGGTTGAGCTCAAGCCCAATGAGGTGAAGAAGTCGATCACCGGGCACGGGCACGCGACCAAGGCGCAGATGCAGGGGGCGGTGCAGGGGGTGTTCGGCCTGGCCGAGCCGCCGAGCCCGCCGGACATCGCCGATGCACTGGCGATCGCGTTGTGTGCGTCGAGGCGGGCGGCGACGGCCGAAGTGAAGTAGTTTCGGCGGGGCTTAGCCGTCGGTCGGCTCTTCGAGTGAGTACATCGTGAAATCGAGCAGGTCTTGGCTGAGCTGCGACTCGGGCCGCGTCGTCCAGAGGCGCGAGAGGATCGGGAGTTGATTGTTGCCGGGCGTGCTGCCGCGGAGCTCGAAGTCCATGCCGTCGCCGCCGAGGCTTTCTACCACGATGGTGCGGGGTTCGGGGACGGTGTAGCCGGTGTGGCCGAGGTCGTCCGCGACTGAGAAACGCTGCCAGGTGCCCCCCGGCTGCAGGCGGAAGATGACCACGTCGGATGTGTCGACCAGCACGGCGAAGTTGAAGAGTGTGGAGGTCGCCTCGTCGAAGTAGAGGCCGCTGAACTCATCGTGCAGCCCGGTTGCCTCGGCTCCGAGGGAGTCGGCAAGGTTTGTGTCGAGCCACGAGCCTCCTTGCGGCCGTGCCCAGGAGAGATTGTGCAGCGTCGATCCGGAGGTGATCGCGACGGACATGGAAGCCCTTCCCGTGCGCACGGCGTCGATGGACGCACCATCGATTCCCGAGAGGCCGGCCCGTTCGGAGAGGTTGTTGTCGTAGAAGCGGGTGATTCTCCGTGAGGACCAGACGGCGCGGAGGTCGCCCTCGGTGTCGATGTAGAACAGGTGCCAGCCGTCCCATGGGGTGACAAGCAGGTGCGTGACAGCGGTCGGGGCACCGGGCTGGCTGTCCTTGATCGTGACGCCTACATCGCCCTCAAACCGGGAGCCGGTGTATCTACGCACCCACCAGAGGTTTCGGGGGCTCGGCGATTTGGTGGTGTCGAGTTGCTGATACTGGAGCAGGTCGCCGGCGCTGTTGAACGCGCCCGCGGTGAACCGGTTGCGGGCGGTGCCCCCCTCGGTGAACCTTCCGGTGCCGAGGTTGGTCGCGGGCACCTGGGATTGCATCGCGGTCATGAGTGTGCGGCCCCAGCTGCCGTCGGGCAGCCGCAGGATGTAGTAGAGCCGCTGGCCATCGGCCTCGAGGCCCTCGATCTTGCGGCCGTCGGGCGAGACCCATGCCGTGCCGATGTTGTTGGCCAGGTCGAGGCCGATCTTCTCGCCGATGTTGAACCGGACCTGGTCGCCGGAAACGGTCTTGGCGATGATGTAAGGGGTCCCGTCGGCATCGAGGGCGCGGGTGGCGTTGACGAACTGCGGTGCTTCGTTCCCGCCGGTGTCGGCGAGCTCTTCTGGGAAGTCGCCGGGGAGGCCGTCCATGATGCGTGTGCCGCCGCCGAACATGAAGCGTTCGGTACCACCGATGACGTAGCTGGTGGCCAGCACGGTGCCGAGATCTGCGCTGAACTTCAGATCGAGCGTGCCGAGGTTGTCTCTGTGTGTGAGACGGACCACATCACCGAGGGTCTCGAAGGTGCCGGTGATGAGTCGTGACGCGTTTAGTCGTCCGGCGAAATAGCGGTCGAGGACGTAGATTCTGAACTGGTTGTTGTCGAGGAACTCCAACGCGCCGTGGAAGGTGAACTGGCCGGTGCTGTCGCCGAAGCCGTGTCCGATCATCCGGCCCAATGCGCTGTGACCGGAGATGGATATTGCGTAGGTGTCACCGGAGAAGTCCGCATCGTCGAAGACGGTTCCGGGCGCCGTGCGGAAGCCGAGCGTGAGGCTCTGGAGTTGATCGGTGTCGTCGAGGTCGGACTGCATCCAGACGCCGAGCCCTTCGCCGAAGTAGGCCAGTTCGGAGCTGCTGAGAAACCGGGTCTGTCCGTCGGCGCCGATGCCGTCTGGGTCGAGTTGCATGGCGAACGCCGCCGAGCCTGATTCGGTCGTCCTGGTGCCGGAGAGGTTCAGCCCCTCGATCGTGCTGGTGCCGTTGTGGTACGACCAGAGACCGGTGCTGGTGTCGAGTGTGATCCCGTTGAAGAAATAGGAGCCGTCGCGTCCGCCCTCGCCGGTGCCGAGATCGGTTGGCCGGCGGATGAAAAACTCGGAGGAGACGGCACCCGCCGCCTGGTAGTACGCCCCCATGGCCCCGGAGAATCCGAGAGAAGTCGCCTCGAACCCCACGGATGCGCGTGTCGGGTAGAAGTCGTCCGCGAGGAGGCTGAACTGTGCCCGGTAGAGCTCTTCACTGCCGTACTGGGTGAACGCGGCCCAGGGCGAGTCGATGAGGTTGCCGCTCGAGTCCAGGCGCGTTGCGGAGAGGATCGTGCCCTCGTCGTCGTACTCACCGACCTCGCGGAAGGAGGAGAAGGCGTCGTTGAACTCGATGCCGGCCGCGAAATAGCCGGTGGAGAGGAGGCACCGCGCCTCAAGCGGCTCGGACCACTGGGTGTGCTGGGTGCGCAGCCGGAACCACGATTTGAGAGCGCGAGCCATGGGGTGTCCTCCTTCCGCGGAGCGGCGGCGGTGCTGGCGGCACCCCGGCTCGCGGCATATGTCCCGGAACTACTCTAGCCGATCATCCGCTGGGCCGCGTCCTGGAGCACCTCGGGCACCGTGGTGCCGATGACCGGAAACCGGACATCGCTGAGGCGGCTACCAGTCCAGCGTGCCGCGCCAGGCGGCGGTGAGTTGATCCACGCCGAGGTCGAAGCCGAGTTCTTCGCAGCGCAGGCGGCCGGTGCTGTCGAGCACGCCGATCTGCTCGACCGAGACGCCCTTGGCGGTCGCGGCGATGGTCTTGCGGAGCTTGGCGATCTCGAGGGCGGGCACCTCGAGGACGTACCGGCCGGGGTTCTCGGCGAAGCACCACGCGGTGGGGTGGATGGTGCCGGGGTGATCGGCGAGCATCGCGCCGAGGCCGGTGGTGCCGGTGCTGCTGCCGATGAGCATCTCGGCGACGGCGCAGGCAAGGCCACCGTCGGAGCAGTCGTGGGCGCTGGCGACGAGGCCATCGGCGATGCACGCGGCGACGGGCGCGGGCGGTGCGGGCCCCGGCGGTCGGGTCGAAGGCGGGCATGCGGTTGGTCAGGCCCTGGGCCTCGGCGGCGGTCGCGACGATGCGGAGCAGGTCCTGGACCTTCTCCGGACCGATCTCGCCGGCGAGCTTCTCGATCGCGGGGTTGCCCAGGCGGGTGGCCAGCAGCTTGGCCGTCTCGCTGGCGCGGGGGCCGAAGGCGGAGACCAGCTGGTCGAGCTTGCCCATGGCGGTGGGGGTGAGGGAGCGGATGAGGGCCTGGGCGTGCTTCTTGGGCCCGGCCGGCACGCCGGCGAGCACGCCCGCGGCGCGGCGTTCGACCTCGGCCATCAGAGAGTCGGGGTCGGTGGTGAGGCCGCCGGCGGGGGTGCCGAACATCTGGGCGTAGTGCGAGCCGCCCATCGCGCCGGTGGTCTCGCCGACGAGGACGAGGATGTTCCCGGCCCGCTTGGCGTCCATCGTGATGCACTTCTCCAGCGACGGGACGATGCCGATGCCGGTGATGAGCAGCGTGGGCGGGATCTCGATCGTGCGGCCGGGCTGGCCGTTCTCGCCGGGGATGGTGAACTGGTTGTTCAGCGAGTCCTTGCCGCTGACGAAGGGGGTGCGGTAGGCCTTGGCCCCGTCGTAGCACCCCTCGGCGGCGCGGACGAGCGAGCCGAGGTTCTCCGGCCTGGTGCAGCTGGGCCAGCAGAAGTTGTCGAGGATGGCGACCCGCGCGGGGTCGGCACCGACGCAGACGAGGTTGCGGATGCACTCGTCGATGCCGGCGATCGCGGCCAGGTAGGGGTCGCCGGCGGCGGCGGGGTCACCCATGCCGGTGGCCAGGCCACAGCCGATGGCCAGGCCCCGGCCGGTGCCGGGGACGGGCTCGATGACGCTGGCGTCGCCGGGGCCCTTGCCGCCGGCGCCGACGAGGGGGCGGAGGACGGTGTTGCCCTGCACCTCGTGGTCGTATTGGCGGATGATCCAGTGCTTGCTGGCGATGTTGGGGTGGGCGAGGAGGGTGAGGAGAGCGTCGGTGTTAGTGGGGGCAGTGCTCGGCGTAGAGCCCCCGCGCGAGCGGGAGGAGTTTCGTCGGGCGTGGCGAGCGCATGCGGTGTCCCCTCGCTTGCGCGAGGGGCTCCAGATGGCCCAGCGCTGACGCTTGGGGCTCTGTGGGGAGCGGACCACGTCGCCTCGCGGGTGGGTTGGGGGATGCCTTCATGCAGCAGGTGCATGGACATGCGGCCGACCTCGTGGTCGTGGTAGTTGAGGATGAGCTCGGCGTCGGGGGTGCCGAAGGTGCCCAGCACCGACAGCTCGACGTGCTCCTCATCGCAGATCTGCTGGAGTTCGGCGAGGCGGTCGGGGGCGACGGCCAGGACCATGCGTTCCTGGGCCTCGCTGATCCAGATCTCGGTGTAGGTCAGGCCGTCGTACTTGAGCGGGGCGGCGTCGAGCTGGACGTTGGCCCCGATCTCGGCACCCATCTCGCCCACGGCCGAGCTGAAGCCGCCGGCGCCGCAGTCGGTGATGGCGGAGAAGAGCGGGCCGCCCTCGACGTCGCGCGCGCAGAATGGCGTCGAGTGTCCGCTTCTCCTCGATCGCGTTGCCGATCTGGACGGCGTGGCTGAACTCGTCGGCGTGGGTGTCGGTGAGCTCGGCGGAGCTGAAGGTCGCGCCGTGGATGCCGTCGCGTCCGGTGCGGCCGCCGAGGGCGACGATCAGGTCGCCGGGCCGGGCGTCGCCCTCGACGCGGTCGATGGGCATGACTCCCACGCAGCCGCAGAAGACGAGGGGGTTGCCGATGTAGCGGTCGTCGAAGTAGACCGCGCCGTTGAGCGTGGGGATGCCCATGCGGTTGCCGTAGTCGCGGACGCCGGCGACGACCTCGGTGAGGATGCGCTTGGGCGGGAGGCAGCCGGCGGGGACGTGGGCGGTGTCGGGGTGGGCGACGCAGAAGACGTCGGTGCTGGCGACGGGCTTGGCGGCCAGGCCCGTGCCGATGATGTCGCGGATGCACCCGCCGATACCGGTCGCGGCCCCGCCGTAGGGCTCGATGGCGGAGGGGTGGTTGTGGGTCTCGACCTTGACGCAGACGGCGGTGGACTCGTCGAAGGCGATGATGCCGGCGTTGTCCTTGAAGACGCTGAGTGTCCAGTCGAGGCCGTCGTCAATAAGCTCAAATGTCGCGGCTGCGACAGTGCGCTTGAGCAGGTTGTCGATCGTGACCGAGCCGTCGTCGTGGAAGGTGTGCCCCGGGCGTTCGAGCCCCTCTGGGGTGTCGAGGCCGGGGACGGGAAGGCCGGCTGCGCTGTCGTCGCGACGGTAGCGGATGGTGCTCTTGAGCGTCTTGTGGACGCAGTGCTCGCTCCAGGTCTGGGCGAGGGTCTCGAGTTCGATGTCGGTGGGTTCGCGGCCGAGGGATTCGTAGTGGTCGCGGATGGTCCGCATCTCGTCGAGGCTGAGGAAGAGGTGGGCGTCGCGGGAGAGGGTGGTGAGTGCGGCGTCGTCGAGGCCGCGGATGGTGATGTGGGTGAGGCGGAACTCGGAGGCGTGGCCGACTGGCAGGGCGTCGGGGTGGAAGGGGGCGTCGTGGATGGCGTTGACGACGGGGTTGGCGAGCAGTCGGGTGGCGATCTCGGGGGCCTTGGCGGCGTCGGGGCCGGTCAGGTCGTAGCGCCAGCCGGTGGAGACGCGGACCGCGTCGGGCTCGACGCCGAGCAACTCGGCGGCGGCGGTGCGGACCGACTGGGCGGTCGGGTCCATGACGCCGGGGAGCGGGTGGACCTCGATGCTGACAGCACCGGGCTGGGCGGGTTCGATGCCCTCGGTCCAGGCGTTGACGACGGCGTCGGCGAGGAGGCCGGTGCCGAGGCGGGCGGAGGCGTCGCTGCCGATCGGGGCCTCGATGAGGTAGACGCGGATCGAGCGGGCGGTGTCGATCCTGTAGCCCAGGGTCGCGGCCTCGGCGACGAGGCGGTCGCCCCGGGGGTCGGGCGCGGCCGGGGGGCACGGGAGACCTCGAACCGGTGGAGGTGGGCGGTGTCGGCGGTGGGGGAGGCGGTCGGCATAGTCCGATCATACTGCGGCGGATCGGCGGATTCGGGCCAGAAGTCGCGATGTGGATGGATCGTGATGCCTGACGTGCGGGGGGCACCCGGGTACAGTCCGCCCCATGGCCAAAGCCCGCTCCAAGCCCGCTGGATCTGTTGCAACTTCGGGCGAGGGTGCGCCCGCCGAGACGCCGCCGAAGGTGGAGCTGTATACGGACGGCGCGTGCTCGGGGAACCCCGGCCCCGGGGGCTGGGCGTACCTGCTGCGTCATCCGGTGACCATGAAGGAGCGCGAGGATTCGGGCGGGGAGAAGGCCACGACCAATAACCGGATGGAGCTGACGGCGGTCATCCGGGGGCTCGAGGCCCTGACGCGGCCGAGCGAGGTCGATCTCTACAGCGACTCGCAGTACGTGCTCAAGGGGTTGGAGTCGTGGATGGCCGGCTGGAAGAAGCGGGGCTGGAAAACCGCGGACAAGAAGCCGGTCAAGAACCAGGACTTGTGGGAGCGGCTGGACGAGCTGCGGTCGGGGCACGAGATCCGGTTTCACTGGGTGCGTGGGCACAACGAGCACCCGGAGAACGAGCGCTGCGACCAGCTCGCGGTGCAGGCCCGTGACGCGGCGGCCGGCAGATAACTCTGGTTCGGTGTTGCTGGGATACCAACGACGGCAGGGCGGACCTTCCGGACGCCACTCTGTGCCGGTTGTGACGGTCGTGGTGGGGGAGGCGGTCGGTGCGGGCTGGGTGGGGGCCGCGGGCGGGGCGGGTTGTGCCGCATGCGCAGCTGCGGCAAGCGGGTGGGGCCGCGCCGGGGGGGCGAGGATGTGAACGGGGGGTTCGCTTGCGTCGATGAACCTGACGCCGAGGGTCCGGGTGGTCCGCCCGTGTGCTTCCGGCGACAGGGAGGAACGACCGTGGAACTTGACAAGATCTTGCAGCTCGCTCACGAAGCGGACGCCTCCGATATCCACATTGTCGCGGGACACCAGCCGACGATGCGTGTCCACCAGATCGTGCAGCGGATGGACCTGCCGCAGGTCTCGGCCGAGGACGCGTCGCGGTACTTCCGAGAGATCGCGCCGGACGAGGCGCAGTCGATCTTCGAGCGGCAGAAGGACTCTGACTTCTCGTTCGCCAAGGAGCAGTTCGGCCGGTACCGCGTGAACGCGCACATGCAGCGGGGCGCGGTGGCGATGTCGCTGCGAACGATCAAGACCAAGGTTCCCCCGCTCGAGAAGCTGAGCCTGCCGGACATCATCGCGAGGCTGACCTACCTGCCGCGTGGTCTCGTGCTGGTGACGGGGGACACCGGTTCCGGCAAGTCGACGACACTGGCGGCGATGATCCAGGCGATGAACGAGCGGTACGCCAAGCACATCATCACGCTTGAGGACCCGATCGAATACGCCCTGGAGAGCGAGAAGTGCCTGATCGAGCAGCGCGAGCTCGGGCAGGACATGCCGACATTCTCGTCGGGACTCAAGCACGCCCTGCGTCAGGATCCGGACATCATCCTGGTGGGTGAGATGCGTGACCTGGAGACGACCGCGCTGGCGATCTCGGCCGCCGAGACCGGTCACCTGGTGTTGTCCACGCTCCACACGGTGAACGCCTCGCAGACGGTCGAACGAATCATCGACATGTACCCGGCCGGTCAGCAGAACCAGATCCGCGCCATGCTCGCGGGCACGCTCCAGGCCGTGGTGTCGCAGACGCTGTTTACGCGGCAGGACTCTGGCGGGATGTGCCCGGCGGTCGAGGTTCTCCTGTGCACGCCGGCGGTGCGGAACCTGATCCGTGAGAGCCGCACGTTCGAGATCCCGAATGTGATCGAGACGAACCGCGCGATCGGGATGTGCAGCCTCGACACGGCGATCGGTGAGCTGTACTTCAACGGCATGATCAGCAAGGAAGACGCGATCGCCCAGGCGGTCTATCCCGACAAGCTCGCCCGCCAGCTCGCGGCCTGATGAAGAGGTAACCCATGCCGAACTACCGATACCAGGCCCGGAACAACGCGGGGCAGGTCAACAGCGGCACGGTGAGTGCCGACGGGGTCGCGGCTGCGGCGGCGTCGCTCCGCACGCAGGGGTTGCACGTGGTGTCGCTCTCGCCGGCCGGGGCCAGCGAGGCCGGCTCAGGGCTGGTCGAGGCGTTCAAGCGGATCAACTCGAGCAAGCCGACGACCAAGCACGTGCTGGACTTTACGACCCAGCTGGCGGTCATGATCCGCGCGGGTATCAACCTGCGGGCGGCGCTCGAGGGTGTGGCCGAGCAGACCAACCACGCGCAGTTCAAGAAGGTCGTGATGAACCTGAAGGACGACGTGGAGAGCGGCAAGCAGTTCTCGGAGGCCATCGCCAAGTACCCGAAGCTGTTCGGGCAGCTCTACGTCTCGATGGTGCGGGCGTCGGAGATGTCGGGCTCCTTCTCGGAGATGCTCGACCGCATCGCGGGGTACATCGGTCAGCAGATCGAGACTCGGAAGATGGTTGTCGGGGCGTCGATCTACCCCGGCATCATCGCGACCATGGCGATCGGCGTGACCGTGTTCATGCTCTCGTTCGTGCTGCCGCGGTTCTACACCATCTTCGAGGGCAAGGAGGACGTGCTCCCCTGGTCAACGAAGTTCCTGATGGGGCTGAGCAAGTTCATGACGGCGGAGTGGCCGTTCATCGTCGGGGGCGCCGTGGCGGTGGCGGGGCTGTTGGTGGTCGTGGCCAAGACCGAGGTCGGCTCCTTCTGGATCGACAAGCTCAAGCTCTCGCTGCCGATGCTCAAGAACATGTTCAACGCGCTGTACATCAACCGGTCGCTGCAGACGATGGGGCAGCTCATCAACGCCGGCGTGCCGATGCTGGACACGCTGAGCATCACGGGCGAGATCTCGGGCAACCAGCTCTACAAGGGCATGTGGCTCCGGGTGCACTCGAGCGTGAAGCAGGGCCGCAAGATTACCGGGCCGTTGCTCAAGGACGCCCTGATGCCGCGGAGTGTGGTGCAGATGATCGCGGCGGGTGAGGAGTCCGGCAAGCTGGGCGAGGTGCTCGACGAGATCAGCGGGTACTACGCCAAGCAGCTCAAGGAGCAGATCAAGGCGGTGACGAGCATGATCGAGCCCGTCATGATCGTTGTAATGGGTTCAGTCGTTGGATTCATCGCGATGGCGGTCATTCTTCCGATCTTCAAGATGAGCCAGCTCGTCGGGTAATGGATAGTAGAGCGGGGGTCGGGCCGCGCTCTCGCCCAGCGATCGCGGCGTCGATCACGGAGGGAGCACGATGCGCCGCAGGCCGACAGCCATCACAAGCAGGACCCGGGTCCGGACGACGGGCGCAGGCTTCACCCTGCTCGAGACCGCGCTGACGCTCGTGATCATCGGCGTCGGCGTGCTCGCGATGGTCGAGGCGCAGGCCGCGTTCATTCAGAGCAACCTATGGTCCTCGCACGCGGCCAGCGGCAACTTCCTCGCCCAGGAGGTCCGCGAGTTCACGCGGAACATGACCCGCCACGACCCGGTCCGCGGCCTCGACGAGGACAACGCGTACGCCTTCGGCACCGAGCCCGGCGAGTTGACAAGCGACGACCTCGACGATCTGGACGACCTCGACGGCATGCGGTTCGGTTTCGGTGGGAACATGGACGGCCCGATCAACGCGCTGGGGGAGGTCATCCCCGAGATCAATCTGGACGGCACCATCAACCTCGACGCCGACGGCAACCCCGAGCCGATGAACGGCTGGGCCCAGACCATCACCGTCGAGAAGGTGGAGCCTTTCGACAGCTCGTGGGCTCGCGACGACGCGTACGAGCGGGATGCTGACGAGGGCGGGCTGCCGCCGCTGGGCCGCGAATCGTTCCCGCTCCGGGTGACGGTCGTGGTGACCTACACCTCGGCGAGCGGCGAGGAGCTCGAGATGGCTCGGTTGAGCTGGATCGCGCCGTAGGGACGCGTCGGGTGACGGATTGTGCCCGGTGTGCTGTCGCCGGCGCACGGGTGAGGAGGAGGAGTTTCCGTGGCAGTTCGCAGGACATCTCGCACGACACCGGCCGCGCAGCCCCGCCAGGCGCGTGGCCGACGCCGCCGACCCCGTCGCTTTGATCGACGCGGCGTCGTGTCGGTGCTCGCCATGATGTTCCTTGTGCTGTTCGGCTCGCTGGTGGCGGCGATGGCGATCACCAGCCGCGGCAATATCCGCACCGCCAGCACGCACCTGCAGGTGACCGCCGCGGCTCCAGCGCCGCCGAGACCGGCCTGGTGGTCGCGCAGAACCGTCTGTCCCAGGCGACCGGCCGGTTCATGGTCGAGCAGAGCGAGATGCTGCCCGCCTTCGTCGAGGACCTCTGGCTGGGGAACCTGAACGGCTGGGGCGACCACACGGTGCTGCCCAACGGGCTGGGCTACGACGACGACCCGGCCGGTGTCGCCGAGGCGCTGCTCTTCCTGCACGCGCTGGACGCCAACATCATCGTGCAGAGCGAGTCGGACATCGACGCGCCGCTGATGACCGCGGCGTGGCCCGAGGCCGACCCCGACGTCTACCGCGGCGACGACTGGATCATGACGCCGATCGTCGCGGTCGACGCGCCGGGTGACAACGGGCCGCCGCCGGCCGGGTACCAGATCGTGTACGCCCCGCTGGCCAACGGCACGGACATCCGCGTGATCGTGATCGGGTACGACTTCCAGGAGAACCGCCCGCCGATGACGCGGATGATCATGCAGGACTTCCGCATCGCCAAGCGGATCGACCAGGCGGTGGTCAGCCCGAGCCGCATCCTGATCGGCAAGAACGTGCAGGTGGTCGGCGATCTCGGCGCGCGGTTCGATCAGGTTGAGTTCGAGCACGGCGACCCGCTCGTGACGCGATCAGACTTCTTCCGCATCGACCAGACGCTCGACTCCAAGCTCGAGGCGTTCTACGCGGTCGCCGGCGAGCCGGCGATCGACGTGGACGGCGACAACCGCCTGCGGCCCGAGCACCCGATCGAGGGCGCGGCCATCCCCGAGGGCTACGACATGGACGAGGGGGACCCCGACCCGGAGTCGGCCTTCGCGGACGCCACCGGCGACGGCTACGTTGACGAGTACGACCTGTTCATCAACCACTTCGACAGCAACGGCGACGGTCGGGTGGATATCGAGACGGAGTTCGTGGACGACTCGGGCGAGCCCATCGACGCCGACCTCGCGCACCTGATCGACTCGGGCACGCCCGACCGCAACCGCAACGGCGTGTGGGGATTTGTCGATGTGGACGGCGACGGGCGCTACGACCCCGACGACGGGGACGAGTTCCTCGATTGGTACTGGGTCAACCCGGGCTCCGACGACGCCTACAAGCACTACCCCGACCACGAGTTGGGCTACCTCGACGGCTACCTCGACAAGATGGACCGGTACGTCAAGCTCAACGGCAAGCTGGTGTTCAAGACGAGCGAGTCGGCGTGGTCGAGCGCCAACCCCGACTACAACGACCAGTTGGCCGGCGCGATCAAGCCGAAGAACGGCGACGCCCCGCGGGTGTTCGACGCGTCCGAGCAGGACCTGCCGCTGATCACCGCCGACAGCTTCTCCGACTCCGAGACCGCGCTGCAGGCGGCGGCCGACGGCGAGGCGTTCTGGCAGCAGGTGGCCGACAACCTCGGCGTCAACATCGCCGATCTCGACGGCTACGTGGAGTCGCGCGAGTCCGGCGACGGCTACACCGACGGCGAGGGCAACACGGTCTACTACCCGCGCTACCTCCGCGTCGATCCGGACGATGATCTCGACGGCCTCCCGGACAACTGGGAGACCGCCCACTTCGAGGCCATGCCCTTCAGCGCCCCGGCGGCCGTGGACTGGTACTACCGGCCGGTGTTCGAGCACATGGTCTTCCGCGATGTGCAGATCCCCGAGGGGCTCAACGGCCTGTTTGTGGGCTGCACGTTTGTCGGCGCCACGTATGTGCGAGCCCACGCCGACAACTTCAACGTGCTCGACGCCGACAAACCGAGCATCCCCTGGAACGAGTACGGCAAGATGGAGCTCGACACCACGACGGGCCGGCCGGTGCCCAGGCGTCCGCGGTGGGTCTTCGGCGACGACCCGTCCGAGTACGATCCCAGCTCCGGCTTCAGCGACGCGCCGCCGCTGGGCGACGATGTCCTCCCGCCGGAAGCGCAGCCGCCCCTGCAGCTCATGCTCATGGCCGAGAACCCGATCGACAAGGGCGACATCCCCGCCAGCCAGATCGGCGGCTACAACATCGATGCCTACAACGCGCTGCCCGAACCGCTGATCATCGAGACCCTGCGAGACATCGGCGGCGGGCTGGAGATGGTCCCGACGCGCGTCACCGACACGCGGCCCTACTCCAACAATCTCCGGTTCCACGACAGCCTGTTCGTGGGGTCGATCGTCAGCGATGTGCCGCACGAGTTCACGCACATCCGCAACAAGATGCAGTTCACCGGCAAGACCCGGTTCCTCGAGCAGCACCCGACCGACGAGACCCTCAACCCCGAAGAGGGAGACCTCGAGGAACTTGTCAAGAGCTCGATGATGCTCCCCAACTTCTCCGTCGACGTCGGCACCTTCAACAGCCCGCCCGAGCAGGAGGTCAAGCTCAACGGCACCATCGTGGCCGGTGTGCTCGACGTCCGCGGCAACACGGACATCCACGGCTCGCTGCTGCTGACCTTCGCGCCGGAATTCGGCTCCGGGCCCCTCAAGGACATCAACGGCAACCCGATCGGCAACCCCGCCGACTTCAACGCGAGCCTCGGGTACTTCGGCCCGGAGGACGGCGACGAGGAGTCGTACGACCCGTTTGACCTGCCGATCATCGACGGGCAGCGTGTAGTCGGCTGGGACACCGACGGCGACGGCCTCGCCGACGTCGGGCCGTTCGAGGACGCTCCGGACGGTGGTGTCGTGGTGCCCTTCAACGGGTTCGGGCGGATCCGGCTGCAGTTCGACCCCGACAACGATCTGCCCAACGGACTCATGCTGCCGGTCAAGGCGCTGCCGCTCGTGGGCACCTACAAGGAGGGTCACCTGTGAGCGACCACGCACGACTCTCACCGGCCGCGGGGCGCACTCCCGGCTCCCGCCGCGGCTTCAGTGTGGCCGAGCTGCTGATCGCGCTGATGATCAGCTCGATGCTGCTCACCGCAACGCTCGGCGCGCTCGACGGCAGCTTCAAGGCCTACAAGGCGACGACCGAGAGCGCCTCGTCGCACGTGATCGCACGGATGGTCATGCACCGCATGACGACCATGATCCGCACGGGAGAGGACTTCGGCCCCTACCCGATCAACCCGATCCTGGACCCGGTGCTGACCCCCGACCCGCCGGAGATCGAGTTCGTCGTGGACAAGGACGAGGCGAGCGGCTTTGAGCGGGTCATCCGCATCGAGCGGCGCGACACCACCGAGGAAGACGTCTACGCCCTGTGGTATGTCCAGACCGATCTGATCGACGGCGTGCAGCAGGGTGAGGCCGAGTCGTACCCGCTGCTCACCAACGTGCAGAACGTGACCTTCACGCTGCACTACGACGTAGGGCCGCGGCTGCAGCACGCCACCATCGACCTGACGATCCGCCCGGACGATCTCAATGACGCCGCGATCGCCGCGAATCTCGAGTCTGCCAGCATGCGGCTGGTTACGACCGTCTCGCCCCGCCGCACAGACTGACGCATCGACCACATTGTCCTGTTGTGAACAACGAGCCCCGAGCGCAAGCTCGGGTTGTTCATTGCCCGGTCGCGGCCGGGGTGTCCGGGCCGGCGTCGTCAGCGTGCGACCCGCCGCCCATGCCCTTGATCAGCACCACACCCACCACCAGAAGCACCATGAAGAGCAGCGTGAGCAGGTTGAAGTACTTCTCGACGAAGAGCTTCGCGGGGGGGCCAAACTTCCAGATGATCGCCGCGACGAGATAGAACCGCGCCGCCCGACCAATCAGCGAGCCGATGATCAGGATCGGCAGCGAGACGCCGAACACGCCCGCGGTGATCGTGAACACCTTGTAGGGGATCGGCGTGAACGCGGCCGTCAGGATCGCCAGCATCGCGTGGGCGGAGTACTTCTCCTGCACCACCGCGAAGTGCTCCGGCGTGAAGCCCGGGATGTGGTCGAAGAAGAACCCGCCGATAGCGCCCCACGCCCACATGCCGATCAGGTAGCCGACTACCCCACCGAGCACCGACCCCAGCGTGCTCACCCCGGCGAACCACCACGCCTTGTCGCGGCGTTCAAGGGTTAACGCGATCTGCAGCACATCCGGCGGGATCGGGAAAAAGCTCGACTCGGCGAAGCTGAGCGCAAAGAGCGACGTCGTCGCGTGCTTGTGGTGGGCCAGCGACAGCACCCAGTCGTACATGCGGCGGTGCACCTGCCACCACGCGCGCGCATCGCGCTCCCGACCGGAGCCCCCGGGATCACGTGCTCGGTCGGAGGCACGTTCTCGGCAGCCGCGCTCTCGACCGGCGTGTCGGCCCGGTCATCGTCGGTCGGAGTGGTGTTCGTTTCGTTGGGTGTCGTCATGGTGGTCCGGACTGTATCGGTCAGTCGGGCGCCGGGGCTGAGGGAACAGCCGGCTTCCGTGACCTCCATCCGCCGACCCTCTCCGCCCCCGACCGCCTCAGCCACACCAGCAGGACCACGCCGATGAGGCCCATCAGCACGCTGAACCACTGCCCGCGGCTGAGCCCCATCACTCGCGGCATCACGACATTGGCGTCCGGAAGTCGCACCAGCTCGGTCAGCACACGCATCAGCCCGTAGGCGATCAGGAACCACGCCCCGATCACGCCCGGCACGCGGGGCCGGGCCCAGACGATCCAAAGAACAGCCGCGAGGACGATCCCCTCTGCCGCGGCCTGCAACAACTGCGACGGGTATCTGGCCGACAGCAGCGGCGTCAGTTCGCCCGCGAGCCGCCGCCCCTCGGCCCCGCCGGCCTGAATGTTTGCGACGATCCGCTCGTACACCAGGTCCCACGGCTCATCCGGCCCCCTCGCCTCGCGGAAGATCAGCAGGTCGAGCGCCCGCGATTGGGCCTCGGTCCGCTGGCAGTCGTGCTGGCTGAGTACCTCCTGCGGGAACCGCACGCTCCACCACGGCGCGGGCTCACCGGGCCGCGCGACGATGCGCCCGAGCAGCTCGCCGTTGACGAAATTCGCCAATCGGCCGAAAAGCAGACCCGCGGGGCGCGATGAACGCGAACGCGTCGGCCACTCGTAGCATCGAGGACCGGCCCTCGCGGCTGCCGTCGGGCAGCTTCCAGCCGCGGCTGAGCCACCAGGCCGCGAGGACGACGCCGATCATCCCGCCGTGGCTGGCCATCCCGCCCCGGTTGATCGCCAGCACACCCCACCAGGGCAGGCCCGAGGAGAAGCTCCAGAGCAGCGAGGGCTCGTAGAACAGCACATAGCCGAGTCGGCCGCCCACAACCACACCGACGACGACAGTGAGGATCGCGTCGCCGCACCGGTGTGGGGGGATCGCGATGAGCCCGCGCTTCGAGAGCCAGCGCAGCTGCAGATAGCCCGCGAGAAAGCCGAGGGCGTAGGCGAGGCCGTACCACCGGAGCCCGAACGACTGGCTGAAGCGCATGACAAACGGGCTGAGATCGTGCAACCAGGCGTCGGCGAGGGTGAGAGTCATTGCGGAGGTCAGTGTACGGTCAACCGCCGGGCGCGACGCGGACGCCGTGTGCCGCGAGGTGGCCGACGACCTGGCCCGCGGTGTCGCCGGTGTGGTCGATCCGCTCGGCCGTCCACCCCGCGGCCCGGGCAGCGTCGACGTTCTCGGGCATGTCGTCAAAGAACAGGATCGCACCCGCGTCGAATCCGGTCGCGTGCTCGAAGGCCCGGAAGATCTCCGCCGCGGGCTTGGTCAGGCCGAGAAGGTGGCTGGCGTGCGGGTGATCGAGACCACTCACGGCCGAGTTGGTGTCGCCCGTCATGGAGGCGGTCATCCAATGCACGGCGTTGGTGTTGCTGAGCAGACCTGTGGAGAGCTTCGGCACCTCGCGCAGCGCGCGCACAAGCGTGCGAACGCCGGGGTACTCCTCGGCGATCCACGCCACGTGGATCGCGTGAAGCTCCTCGGGTGTGTACAGCCCGTCAGCACTCGCCGCCATGGCGGCAAAGTACGCATCGGCCGCCATGCGCCCGCGCTCAAACTCCGCGTGGATCGCCCGGCGGTCTTCGCTGTCGGCCTCGGCCTCGGTGCTCCAGCGGAACGGGACCCCCGCCCGCTCGCACCGCTCCTGCCACGAGCGGCAGATGCGCACTAGCACACCGCCCGCGTCGAAACAGACCATCCGAACGGTCGTGTCGGTCATCTCAGTCGCTCTCCGGCTCTTCGGCGCTGGGGTCGCCCATGATGCTCGCCATCACGCTGGTTGCGAACGCCCCCCGCGGCAGGTCGAACGCGCACCTCACGTACATCCCGTGCTCATCGGCCCCGCCCTCGACCTCGGGAGACGTCACTGGCACCCGCAGCGGCTTGCGCGCGCCCTCGATCTCGCCGCCGATCTCCGCAAAGTGCTCGATCGCGCCCTCGTCAACACCGCTGGCGTGCAGGGCGTCGAGCTCCAGCCGGCCCACCCCACCCTCGGCCTTCCGCATCCGCGTGCCCCACATCGGCCCGGAGGGGCTGACCTCCTGCGCCGCGAGCCTCGCCGGCATCTCCGGGTCGGCGAGCTCGTCGGGGCCGACCGCGAAGGTGCGCTGGCTGGAGTGCATGTACGCCACGTCGCCCTCGGTGAGGGTGCCCAGCGTCCCCGCCGCCTCCCGCGCCGTCAGCACCGCGTTGAAGACCGCCGACTGGAAGCTGGTGACAAAGAACGAGACCGCCGATCGCTCGATGCTGCGGATCGCCTGCTCCGGTGTCGCGCCGTCGGCCAGCGCCCGCAGCGCCACCCGTTCGACGCCGAGCGAGCCGGGCATCTCGGCGAAGGCGTCGGCGTACCGCCCAACCGCGAAGCTGGCACGCGACTCGGGCTGGGCGTCGGGGTTGGACTCACTCGGGCCGAGGAGGTGCCGCAGCGCTTCCTCCCACCGGGTCAGCACGATCGCCCGGCCGACGAGGTGGTTGTTGCCGAGCATGCCGAACCGTTGCGGCCCGATCCGGTTGGGCATGCCCTCGCGCGCCATGCGCTCCAGGGCCTGCTGGGCCGGCAGCGCCGCCTGAAACCCGACATCGCGGATCTTGATGCTGAAGCGGTTGCCCCGGAGATGCCCGCGCCGGAGCTTGTTCTCGTGCTTGTCCACCCACAGAATCGCCAGCCGATCGTCCCGCAGCATGGGGATGTCCTCGACCTCCCGCCCGGGCAGCCGGACCGAAACCACCTGCCGCGTGATCGCACGCTTGTCCTTGAGCCCGGCGTAGCCGATGTCCCGTTTGGGCACGCCGAAGTGCCGAGCCAGCACGCCGACCATGTCGAGCGTGGACATGGCCTGCTTCTGCACGAAGAGATAGACGTGCTCGCCGGTGCCGCTGGGCTGATAAAGCGGCGTTTCCTCGACGAGGAAATCCTCCGGTCGCGCGCGCAGCGTGCCGCCGATGCCGGGTTGCGCGGCGGTGTCGGGCGCGGCCCACCCGGCCTCGAAGGGCTGGGCCTCGGTCATCCCGGCTCCTGCGCCGCTGCGATCACGGCGTCGTCCACGTAGATCGGCACCTCGCCGGCGATCCCCAGCGCGATCGCGTCGCTCGGCCGCGCGTCGATCTGCACCGCCTCGCCTTCGGCGTTGCGCACATCGAGCGTCGCGTAATAGGTGTGGTCGCGGAGCTCAGTGATCGAGATCGAATCAAGCGAGGCACCGAGAGCCTCGATGACGTTGGCCAAGAGGTCGTGGGTCTGCGGCCGCTGGATCGTGACGCCCTTGAGCCGCCGCTCGATCGCCTGGGCCTCTGGCAGCCCGATCACGATCGGGAACGACCGCGGATCCTCCAGCACATCGGTGCCCTCGGACACCTCGCGCAGCTCGATGACCTGAAAGTCGTTGAGTTCACGGATCAGAATCCGCGAGAGTTCCATCCGCACCAGCATCGCCGACTCCTTACTGACCGACCCGGACACCAGAATCGGGCGTCCGACACGACATCCTACCCGCCCCGATCCGCCCCTCGGCCGTGCGACGCCGGCGGGGCACTCTCACCGCCGCGGCTGCCCTCCTGGGTCCGGGGCCCGGGCCGGGTGTCCGGCATGTGGTCTCCGAGCTCTTCGACCAATTCACGCGGCACACCGATCTCCGCGACGGTGACATCCCCGGTCCAGCCGCTGGGCCTCCAGCCGCAGCATGCCAGGCTTGAGCCGCAACAAACGTCACGGTCGCGTCGGCGATGACCGCGGGCCCGCCGCCCGCGGACTCGCCGGTGTCGCAATCCAGACCGCTCGGTACGTCCACCGCCAGCACGCCCATCCGCGGGGCCCGCACCCGGTTGACGTGAAGGATCGCGTCCCGGACGACTCCTGTCGCCGCGTCGCGGAGCCCGGTGCCCAGCAGCGCATCCACGACCAACACCGGCTCCGCCGCCGACCGCTCGAGCAACTCGGCGCCCGCCGATCGGTCCAGACGCTCCATCTCGATGCGCATTTTCTGCACGATCGCGAGGTTGGTCGCCGCGTCGCCGCCGCGGGCGGCGAGCCGCTCGGGGTCCGCCGCGAGCAGGACCAGAGGCTCGGCCCCGGCGTTGTGCAGATGCCGGGCCAGCGCCAGGCCGTCGCCACCGTTGTTGCCCGGGCCAGCGAGAATCACCACCCGCTCGGTCCCGAGTCCGAGCATCATCGTCAGCGATCGCTCGCGGAGGCCGATCGCGGCGTTCTCCATCAGCACGATCGACGGAATGCCGTAGCGGTCAACCGCCACCCGATCGACCCGCCGCACGGCGTCCCGCGAGAGCACCAGGCATCTGGGCGGCTCTTCCTGCGGCCGCCGTCTGCTGTCGGGATGGTGCGCTCCCGGGCCGTGGTCTCCGGGGTGGCGAGGGTGTGCGGGCGACATCGTCACAGTCTACCCGCTACCCTCAAGCCCTCCCGGTGCGGCACATGGACGCGATCTTCCTCACACTGACACTTGCCGGTCTCGCCGCCGCCGCGGCTCTGGCGGTCTATTGGTCGGTTGCGCTCTACCAGGTCATCCGCACGATCGTCCTCCTCCCCACGGCCCGCGACGGCCTCTCGCTGCCCGCCCCCGGGGCCTCGGTCTGCGTGGTGGTGCCCGCCCACAACGAGGCCAAGGTGATCGGCAACCTCGTCCACTCGCTCCGGCAGCAGGACTACAAGCACGTCCGGTTCGTGCTGGCGGCTCGACCGCTGCACCGACGACACGGCCGCGATCGCCCGCGGCGCGGCCGGCCCGGACGAGCGGTTCGAGATCTTCGAGATCGAGTCGTGCCCCGACGACTGGGCGGGCAAGGTCAACGCGATGTGGACCGCGATGCACCGGTCCGAGCACGCCAAGGGGGCGGAGTTTCTGCTCTTTGCCGACGCCGACACCACGCTGCACCCGGGGTGCGTGCGGGCGACGGTCGCGCTGGCCGAGGAGCGCAAGCTCGATCTGCTCAGCCTCATGAGCACCCTGACGACAGACACATGGTTCGAGCGCGTCGTGCAGCCGGTGGCCGCGTTGGAGCTCATGCGCCAGTACCCGCCGCTGCGGGCCAGCCGCGCCGAGCGTCGCCGGGCGTTCGCCAACGGCCAGTTCATCCTGTTCCGCGCCAAACCCTACTGGGCGTTCGGCGGGCACGAACGCGTCAAAGAGCACCTGCTCGAGGACCTCGGCATCTCGCGGGTCGCGTCCGAGGAGGGGCTCTCCGCCGGTCTGCTCAACGCCGACGGCGTGCTCATCTGCCGCATGTACCACACCTGGGCCGAGTTCCGCAAGGGCTGGAAGCGGATCTACACCGAGTGCGCCAACCGCAAGCCCCGCCGGCTCAGCCGCGCAACGCTGCGCGTGCGGATTCTCGACGCCCTGCTGCCGGTGCTGGCGTGCGTCGGGGCGATCGTCGCGCTGTCCACAACGTTCGAGCCCGGCTGGGTGCGGGTGACAGGGGCGGTGGTGTGCCTGGCCGGTCTGGTGATCTGGAGTGTCGCCCTCGCCGCGATCTACCGCCTCAGCCGCGCGCCGCTCTGGTCGGTGCTGCTCTACCCGCTCGCGAGCTGGCGGGTCGCGGGCATCCTCCGCGAGGCGGCCCAGGACCTGATCCACGACCGCCCGACCGAGTGGGGCGGGCGGGCCTACAGCCGCGTCTCCCGCTAGACACCGCCGGTGCCCGGCCGCGTATCCTCTCCCCATGCGCCGCGTGCGAACCAACAGCCCCGAGGTCCGTCTCGAGATGGCCCCGCTCATCGACGTGGTCTTCCTGCTGCTGACCTTCTTCGTGTTCGCCATGGTGCTGATGGTGCGGGCCGAGGTGCTGGACGTCACGCTGCCCACGCTCGGGGCCGGCAAGCCGGCCGAATCGGCCGCGGCGGTCACGATCACGCTCGACGCCGAAGGCCGGGTCTACCTCGACGCAGAACCCATCGAGAAGACCGCGCTGATCGCGGCCCTCCGCGCGACACTCGCCGACCAGCCCGACGCGAAGATCAACATCGCGGCCGACACCGCCTGCCCCGCGGGCGACCTTCTCGGTGTGATCGACCAACTCAGCGAGGCCGGCCTCGGGGCGTTCCAGCTCTTCGGCACGCCCGGTGAATCGGACAGATCCGGTGAGTCTCCGCCCGGGTAGCGCACGGCCCGCGTCCGCCGGTGAGACTACTCGTTCTCGCGGGACTTCTGCCGGGCCGCCATGTCGCGGTCAAACCTGTAGAACTCCAGCTCGTTCTCGAGGTGTCTGCGCATCTCCGGTGTCTGCGCGACATCGACCGCGCGCTGCATCACCTCGACCGCCTCGTCGTATTCCTCCCGCGCGAGGCGAACCATCGCGAGCGTGGCGAGGGTCTGCGAGTCCTGCCCGAGGCGCAGCGCGACCGCCCGCTCGGCGATGTCGAGCGCGAGGTCGAGGTCCGCGCCCTCGACCCCGATCGAATCGGCGATGCCGTAGGCCAGGCGCATCAGCATCTGCGCATCCTCGCGGTACGGCCCCAGCATGAGCTCCTTGGCGTAGGCCTGGCCCCGCGCGGGCTCGCCGACACCCACCATGAGCGATTCGAACTTCCACCACGCCCAGCTCGACATCAGCTGCGGATCGGTCCCGACGATCTCGTCGGCCAGCGCAAACGCCGTCTCGGTCTCACCCGTGTTCCACGCCGCGTGCAGCTCCCGCTGGGCGGCCTCGAGCCGGGCCCGCCGCTCGTCGGCGAGTTTCCGCTCCCGCACCGCCGCCTCCGGGTCAAACTCATCACGGATGATCGCCTCGATTGTGCCCTCAAACGCCGGGTCGGCCGGGTGGCCGATCCACGCGACGCGGCCCTGCTTGTCGATGACGAAGGCGCACGGGATGCCGTTCTGACCCGCGGCCTGCATGTACGACGTGCTCGTCCGGTCCAGGTCGTCGAACGCGACGCGGTAGCCCATCTCGCCGTCGCGTGCCGCGACGAACTCGGTGACAGCCTCAAGGGTGTTGCTCGGGTCGGCACTCGTGACACTCACGATGTCGAGATGATCCTTGTGCTTCTCCTGCACCTCGCTGAGGTGCGGGATGCCCGCGATGCACGGCCCGCACCACGTCGCCCAGAACTCGACCGCGTACACCCGCCCCTCGACGAATGATTCGATCGGCTCGCCCTTGATCCATTGCCCGATGGCCAGCGCCGGTGCGGGGTCGCCCACACCGAGCGAGTGCGGCTCGACATCGACGAAGCCGCCGGGCCGAGTACCGGCTTGGCCGCTTGGTTGGGCCAAGCCCGTGACGGCACCCGCCGCGAGCACCGCGAGCGCCAGCACCAGCCCCGCGGCGGAGTGTCGTCCCGTTGTGTCAAGGATTCTGCGCGCGCAGCCGTCGATTGTGCGTGATCTGAGCATGCCGAGCCTCCCGGGACGCAACGCCGATTCGAGACCCCGACGGCCCCCGGCGGCGTACCCTCCCTGTGCAAGATACCGGGTCTCGACCCGGAGACCAACACCCCCCTCCCAGGCAGGAACGCGAATGGCGGCCGCCGCTCCCACCATCTCAGATGACGTCGTGGACTACGAGTCCCGCCGCCGCCTGGCGGTGGGGGCAGTCTGCAGCGTGCTGCTGCACGCCGCAGCCGCGGGCGTGCTGTTCGTCCAGCCGGGCGGGTTCGGCGGTTCGCTGCCGTCGCCGCTGCAGGTCGCCCTGCCCGCGTCGGAGCAGCCGCCGGAGATCCAGCCGGGGATCGAAGAGTCCCGCCAGGTGACGATCAACTGGCTGGGGTTCGAGGACCCCACGCCGCACAGCGCCACCCCCGCCGAGGTCGACCAGGCGGCACTCTCGCCCATCGCGTCCGGCGTGCCGGAAGCCGCGGAGGTGATCGAGCCCGCGCTGGAACTCGCCGAAGCGGTCCCCGAGCCCGATTTAATCGAGCCGGCCGATGCCGCCGAGCCCGTGGAAGTGGCTGAGGCGGACGACGAAGCGGAGGCGGTCGAGACGGCGGTGATCGTGGAAGCGGCGGCCGAGCCGGCCGAACCCGAGGCAGAGATCGCGGAGGAGACTCCGGCCTCGGCAGAGACTCTCGCGGCGTCCGAGGAAGGCGACGCCGGCGAAGCGGCGGAGACCGAGGCCGCTCCGATCCTGGCGGTGCGACGGGAGTCGACCGAGCAGGCCGCGTCGAGGCTGTTCCGCACGTTGAGCCGTGCGGCGTCCCGGGCGCGGCGGGCGGTGTTGGATGCGCAAATTGCCCAAGCCGCCCAGATTGCCCAGGAGTTGCAGGATTTCCAGACCGCCATGGCAGCGCAGGCGGCACAGAGCACACCGGCGAGCCGCCGCGGCGACACCGCCCCCGGGCGAGCCACGCGACGCGATCGCGTCGGAGAAGGAGTCGGACGCGACCTCCCGCCAACGCATCGCCGAGTGGGAGCCGGGCAAGCCGCCGGCGGTCGAGGGGCTGGACATCACCACGGTCAGGCCCCGCTGGACGGTGACCACCCGGATGATGTCGGTGCCGCGTAACCCCGTGGTACGAATAGAGTTTCGCAAGAACGGCACCGTCGCCAGAGCGGCGTTCCTGGAGAGGCAGGACACCGGCTACGCCGATGTGGACGGCCCCCTGCTCGACGCGATCTACGCCTGGACCGCCAAGGGCCGCGCGCTCGAGGCGCTCGCGGTAGACGATCCGCAGGCGGTGGTGCCGATCACGATGCGGATCGTCCTGATTCCCGGGTCGGGGACAATACGGAACTCCGGGAGTAACCGATGAGAGAGAGCATGACCGCCCGCACGATTGCCCTCGGATTCCTGCTCGGCGCGGGGCTGGTCGCGCCCGCGCGCGCGCAGATCGACGAGACCCGCTTCCGCGAGGTCTCTCCCGGCGGCGTGGACCTGAGCCCGCTCATGAACGACAACGAGTTCCGGCCCGTCGATCTGCGAGCGCCCATGGGGTTCGAGCGTCTCTACGAGATCGTCGACTCCGGCGGGCTGTTCGCGAGGCGCAGCGGTGCGGTGACGGCGGTCTTCGACCGCAGCATCTACGGCTGGAACTCGATGCCGCTGGTGCCGCCGGGGACGATCTACTACGTCGGGTCGTTGCCGGTTGATCTGGCCCGGCCGGGGGTCTTCGGCTCGTCGCTGCCCTACGCCGATGAGGCGCGGGCACCGTCGATGCACCGTGTGCCCTCTGAACTGGCCGTGAAGCCCCTGCGGAACAGGAGCGAGGATCTGTCGGCGGGCGGGCGTGTCGATCTTCGCGTGGGCCGCGACGCGGTGGCCAAGGGCCTGCCCCCCGCCGAGCCCGCGACGTCGATGTGGACCAATGAGGACCACCGCTGCCGGAGGGTGAGTGAACTGATCCGTGGCGCGGCGTGGCGGTGGCGCGAGAGCGAGGCGGCCGCGGGGCGGTGACGGGTTCGCGCGCGATCGCGCAGTGGCAGCGCCCTCTACTACTGCTTGGTCGGCCCGTCGGAGTCGCCCCCGGCGATGGCGCTCCGCATGCTGGTGTCGGACTGGATGTTCTGCAGGCGGTAGTAGTCCATGACGCCGAGGTGGCCGCTGCGGAACGATTCGGCGATCGCCTTGGGGACATCGGCCTGGGCGAGCACCACGAGGGCCTGGTTCTTCTGCACCTCGCTCTTGTACTCCTGCTCCTGGGCGACGGCCATCGCGCGGCGCTGCTCGGCCTCGGCCTGGAAGCGGCGCTTGTCGGCCTCGGCCTGATCGGCCTGCAGCTTCGCACCGATGTTCTCGCCGACGTCGATGTCGGCGATGTCGATCGAGAGGATCTCGAAGGCGGTGCCCGCGTCGAGGCCGCGGGCCATCACGGCCTTGGAGATGCGGTCGGGGTTCTCGAGCACGTGCTTGTGGGTGTCGGCCGAGCCGATCGCCGAGACGATGCCCTCGCCGACGCGGGCGACGACGGTCTCTTCGGTCGCACCGCCGACCAGGCGGGAGAGGTTGGTGCGGACGGTCACGCGGGCGCGGGCCTTGAGCTGGATGCCGTCCTTGGCGACGGCGTCGATGGTCGAGCGTCCGCCGGCGGGGTTGGGGCAGTCGATCACGCGGGGGTTCACGCTGGTGTTGACCGCGTCGAGGATGTCACGCCCCGCAAGGTCGATCGCGCAGGATGTGTCGAAGTCGAGATCGATGCGGGCCTTCTGGGCGGCGATCAGGGCGCTGACGACATTCGGCACGCGGCCGCCGGCGAGGTAGTGGGTCTCGAGCTCGTTGGTCGAGAGCGGCAGGCCGGACTTCACCGCCCGGATGCGGCTGAACACGATCGTGCGGATATCGACCTTGCGGAGACGCATGCCGATCAGCTCGAGGATGCCGACGGGGGCCTTGGAGAGCAGGGCCTGGATGTAGAGGTTGATGAACTGGCCGATCAGGAAGACACCGATCAGCAGCGCGAGGCCGACGACCACGAGGATGATGATCGTGACCGGGCCGAGCCCGCCAGCGGTCTGCGCGAGTGTGGCGAGCGGCGTCTGGGAGAGGTGGTTGACGAGCATGTGGACTCCTGCCTTGGTGAAGCGCGATTCGCTCTGCGAGTATACGGACTAAGGGGTCGCTCGGGCGGTTCGCGGCTCGCCGACTTAGATCGCCCGCACTTTGAGCTGGTTGTCGGTCACGGCCGTCACGCGGATCCGCTGCCCCGGCTCGATGATGCCCGATTCGGCCAGGGCGTCGTGCCGCTGGTCGCCGATCCGGACAATCCCCACCGGACGCAGCGGGGAGACCACCTCGCCCTCGGCCCCCACCAGGGCGCGGCGGCGTTCGCGGGCCTCGAGTTCCGCGGCACGCTTGGCCTCCAGATCGGCCTCGGTGGTGTCGCCCATCAGCATCCGTCTGCCCACCGGGGTGCTCGGCCAGATCTTCAGGGCCAGATTCAGCGCGATCGGCGTGCCGACCAGCACCATCCCGATCCCGATGAAGCCCCACCACGGGTCGTTGTGGCGGAAGAGCACGACGATGCCCGAGATCGCCGCCGCGCCCGCGCCGATCGCGATCAGCCCGCCCGAGGGGATGAACATCTCGGCCACCACCAGCAGGAGCCCCGCCGCCAGCAGCCCCAGTCCCAACAACAAGATCGTGCCGTCGTCCAAACCGATGCCCTTCCCGACGCGAGCGAGCCCCGCGAATCACACTTTACGCGGTTTCAGAATCTCCGGCCTCGCCCGGGCCCGTGTCGCCGGCCTTGGGCACCAGGTGCTCGACGACGACCCGGTACACGTCCGCCGCGACCACACGCACGGGCTCGCCCGCGTCGACATAGCCCAGGTCGCTGACGACATCGACGACCCTGTCGTCGATCGAAGCGCGGCCCGAGGGCCGCAGCGGAGTGATGGATGTCCCGACCGCGCCGACCGGGGGGAGGTCGGTATCGCCGACGGGGATCTGCGAGAGCAAACGGTCTTCGCGCTCGGTCTCGTCGTCGAGGATGAGACGGCCCAGGAGCGGCACCGACCCGAGGTGCTTGGCGATGTAGTACATGCCGACACCGGCGCTGACCAGGCTGAGGATCATGGTGAGCAGGCCGTAAAGCAGGTTGGATTGCTCGGCCGGGCTGTCGGGGAAGAGCCCGCCGTCGCCGCCGACAAAGGTGCCGAGCATGCCGCCGAACAGCAGCAGGAGCCCCGCGATGCCCGGGATGCCAAAGCCAGGGAGGATGAAGACCTCAAAGAAGATGAGGAGGATGCCGGCCGCGATCGCGCCGATCTCCCACCAGCTGGCCATGCCGATCAGGGCGGGCGGGGCCAGCAGCCCGACGAGGGCCGCCAGAGCGATCGCGCCGGGAAGACCGATGCCCGGGTGGGACATCTCCAGGAACAGCATGAGCAGGAAGACCACCAGCAGCACGCCCCGCACGGGCAGAGTCGTCGCCATCGTGACGAGCCACTCCGACCAGCTCGGGTCGATACGCCTGAGGTTCTTAGCGCCGAAGAACTGCTGGAGATCGGCGTCGGTGAGGACCGGCAGCACCGCGCCGGTCTGATCGACGTTGGACGAGAAATTGAGCAGGGCGAGCTGCTCGGCGTCGAGCGTGAGCGGGCCGTCGCCGGTGGAGAGGTAGCCGATCAGCTCGATGTTGCCCCGGTCGCCCTCGGAGACCGTTCGGCGTTGGCTCGCGCGCCCGATCATCACCGAATCGATCTCGATGCCGGAGACATCCGGACCCGCCGGCCGGAACCGCTCTGGGCCTTCGGTCGGTGCCGGGCCCGCACCGGGGTCCGCACCGGGGCCCGCGTCCGGGTCTGCGTCGGGATCGCCCGCGTCCGGCGTCGCGTCGCTCAGGCGGGGTGCGGAGGAGACGATCGGCCGATTGCGGGGCGGGTCGCCCGCAAAGAGCATCCGGTACTCGGCCTCGTTGATGGCGAACGTCTCGTCGGTGGTGGTGTCGCGGACCCACCACAGCTCGACGCCGAGGGCGACGAAGCCCTGGACGACGAACTCGTCCCAGCCGCGCGCGCGCGCCGAGGTCACCACCTCTGCCAGGAGCGGCGCGGTGATCTTCTGCCGCTCGGCCTCGGGCATCTGGATCAGCTGGCCGAGGTTGCCGATGCCGATGGGCAGGGCGTCGCCCATCGCGACCGACCGCGCGGTGACGATCTCCTTGCAAGCAATCGCGATGATCGCGCCGCCGGAATAGGCCTTAGGGTTGATCCACGCCACGCTGTTGGTGATCGTGGAGTTGCGGATGGCGTCGGTGATCTCGAGCACCGCGCCGACCTCGCCGCCCGGCGTGTCCAGGTCGATGACAAAGGCGTCGGCGCCGTTCTGCTCGGCGATCGCGAGCCGCCGCTGGAAGCTGAACGAGGTCACCCGGTCGATCGGCCCCTCGATTGAGATGATCGCGACGTTGTCGGCCTGCCGGTGGGCGGGCAGAGAGATCGGGGCGCTCGGTTGGTCGGCGGGGCGTTCCGGCTGGGCGGTGTCCTGGGCGACGGCCAGCACGCCCGTGATGAGTGAGAGCGCGGCTGCGAAGACGCGGAGCGATCGCGACCGTGCCCGGCGCAGGCCCGAACGATTACCGTACTGCTGCGTGCGGGCTTTCATCACAGCACAGTATACGGAAGCGCGGCCTGTTCGATTCACGTTCCGGCGGCCCAGCAGCGGCTGTCAGGGCATGTGCGGGGGCAGGCTCTGCTCGACGCTCCAGGCCATCTCGGGCCCCGTGCAGTCCACATGGACGGCGAAGAAGCCGGGCAGCTCGCCCTCGTTCCGGGGCCGGTGCTGCCGCACGAGGGGCCAGATCACCTTGCGGTCGGTCTCCGGAAGGTTGAGATTGGCGACATCCTCGGGGTTGTGCCATTCGAGGTTGCCCTCGTTCATGGGGCCGGCCTGGACCTCCACGGGGCCGAGGACGCGGAAGTAGAAGAGCAGCCAGTGCCCGGCACCCTCGTAGCCGGCCTCGGAGATCATGCCGCTGAGGTGGAGGCGATCGATCGAGACCTCGATCCCGGCCTCTTCGAGGATCTCGCGTTGGGCACAGTGCGTGGGTGATTCGCCGGTGGCCATCTCGAGCTTGCCGCCGATGGGGGAGTAGAGGTCCTTGTTGGGCGGCTTGATGCGGTGGAGCAGCAGGATGCGTCCCTCGGCGTCGCGCAGGTCGCAGAGACAGGCGATGCGGTAGGGCAGGGGTGCGTCGGTGGGCGTCATAGCGGCGGAGGATAGCGGTCCGGCGGGGTCGTCTCGCGGCCGGCGCGGGGGAATCGTGAGGGATTCAGCGGGGATTGGTGGTGTTTCACGCGAGGATTGCCGGCTCGCCGATACTCTTGGGCATGGCCGATCCGCGCGCAGAAATCGAGCACTCCACGACGCCTTCCGCCTCGGCCGAGCCGTTCGATGTGCGGGGCAAACACGTCTTCATGATCGGCATCGGCGGGTGCGGGATGTCGGGTCTGGCGAGGATGCTGCTCGCCCGAGGCGCACGCGTCGCCGGGAGCGATCAGGCCCCGACGCACGTGACCGAGAGCCTCGAGGCCAGCGGCATCGCGATCGGGTTCGACCAGGACCGGGGCGAGATCACGGAGGCCTGTGATCTGCTGATCGCTTCGGCCGCGATCCGGGCCGACCACCCCGAGATGCTCGCCGCGACCGAGCGGGGCGTGCGAACACTGACCTACGCCGAGGCCCTGGGCCGGTGCATGCTCGGGCGGAGCGGGGTGTGCATCGCGGGGACCCACGGCAAGAGCTCGATCACCGCGATGCTCGGGGCGGCGCTGACCGACGCTGGGCTCGATCCGACAGTCATCGTCGGGGCGCTCTGTTCGCAGTTGGCGACGGGGTGTCTGACCAGCGAGGGCGTGCCCGCGAAGGCCGATGTGGCTTCAGACGGCAAGTCCGCCCGCACCGGCTTCCGCCTCGGGGCCGATTCGATCCCGACCGGCGAACTGGCCGGGCGCCCGGGGCTGCTGCTGGCCGAGTCGTGCGAGTTCAACCGCTCATTCCACCACCACCGACCGACGGTCGCGGCCATCACGTCGGTCGAGGCCGACCACCTCGATATCTATGGCTCGCTCGACGCGGTGGTGGAGAGCTTCGCGGAGTTTGCGCGGTTGCTGCCCTCGGCCGAGCAGGGGGGGTATCTGCTGATCGCCGACGAGGGTGCCCACCGACGGCAGATCACCGCCGGGCTCTCGTGCAAGGTCGAGACGATCGGCTTCAGCCCCGCGGCCGACTGGGTGGTCTGGGTGGACTCGCGCTCGCGCGAGGTGGCTTTGACCTTCCGGCGCGAGCTGGTCGCGAGCTGGACGATGCAGCTCCCCGGCGTGCACAACGCGATGAACGCGGCGACGGCGTGTGCGCTGGCCGTGCGGATGGGTGCCGACCCGGCGCGGGTCGCGCGGAGTCTCGGCGCGTTCCGGGGCGTGGACCGCCGGCTGCAGCTGCTCGGGGACCGGCCCGTGCGGGGCGGCTCGGTGCGGGTCTATGACGACTACGGGCACCACCCGACCGAGGTGGACGCGACGCTGCGGGCGTTGCGGGACTTTGAGCGGCCTCAGGATAAGGACGGGCGTCTGGTGTGCGTGTTCCAGCCTCACCAGCACTCGCGGACACGGTTTTTGCTGGAGGAGTTCGCGCAGGCGTTCAGCCAGGCGGACATCGTGATCGTGCCGCATATCTACTTTGTGCGCGACACCGAGATCGAGAAGACCAAGGTCTCCGCGGCCGATCTTGTCGATCGGCTGCGCAAGCGCGGCGTGCGGGCGATGCACCTGTACCCGTTCGAGGCGATTGTCGAGCAGCTCGAGAACCTCTGCCAGCCCAACGACCTGCTGGTCGTGATGGGGGCGGGGCCGGTCGGGCAGATCGCCCACAGCTACATGGGACTCCCGGCGTCCGGGCGTTCCGGGGCCTGAACTGTAAGGGTGCGATCGTTCGACATGGCAACCACCGTGCAGCCCATCCCTCTCCAACGCGATGCGCCGATCCCGACGTGGTTCGGCGTGGGTGGCGGCGCCGATGCGCTGGCCACGCCGCGGGACGAGGCGGAGCTGCTGGCGTGCCTGGAGATGGACGCGGAGTGCCGCGTGCTGGGCGACGGTGCCAACCTGCTCGTGCACGATGCGGGCGTGCGTGAGCTGGTGGTGTGTCTTGCACAGGGCTCGTTTCGGGAGGCTGGCCCGCTGCCGGGCGCAGACGGTGAGCCGGATAGCGAGACGGTCATCCTGCGTGTCGGCGCCGGTGTGAACCTGCCGAAGTTGATCACGGGCTCGGTCCGGGACGGGCTCGGCGGGCTGGAGGGGCTCGGGGGCATCCCGGCGTCGGTCGGCGGGGCGTTGGTGATGAACGCCGGCGGGTCGTTCGGGCAGATCGCCGATGTCGTGCGTCGCGTGTTCGTCGTGACGCGTGCCGGCGAGGCGCTGACGCTGGAGCGGTCGGAGATCGACTTTGGCTATCGCCGGAGCGGTTTGGGCGAGTACATCGTCACCGGGTGCGAGATCGAGCTGTGCCGGGGCGACCCGCGTGCGCTGCGCACGCGGCTCAAGGAAGTCATGGCGTACAAGAAGTCCACGCAGCCGATGGCCGCCGACTCGGCCGGGTGCTGTTTCAAGAACCCGACGCTGGTTGAGGCGATCGCCGGCATCGGCGACGCGGGAGCGCGGGCGAGCGCGGGGCTGTTGATCGACCGCGCCGGGTGCAAGGGGCTCTCGATCGGCGGCGCGAGCGTGAGCGAGCGGCACGCGAACTTCTTCCCGGTGGCCAGGGATGCGAAGGCTTCGGACGTGATCTCGCTGATGGAGGAGGTCGAGCGCCGCGTACTGGACACGTTCGGCGTGCGCCTGGAGCGTGAGGTCGTGGTGTGGACCCGGGAGGGGGCATGAGCGCGTCGCTGCCGTCGGTGCTCGTCCTCGCGGGCGGGCCGGACGATGAGCATCCGGTGAGCCTGCAGAGCGCCGCGGGTGTCGCGGCCGCGCTGCGGGATGCCGGGCGCGGCGGTGCACAACGTGACGATCCAACGCCCGACGCAGGCCGAACTCGCCGCGCTGCCGGGCGAGGTCGTGTTCCCCGTGCTGCACGGCAGCTTCGGTGAGGGCGGCCCGCTCCAGGACCTGCTGGTCGCGGACGGGCGTCCGTTTGTCGGCAGCGGTCCGGTCGCGGCACGGGTCGCGATGGACAAGATGGCGACCAAGCTCGTCGCCGCGTCGCTGGGGATCGCCACCAAGCCCGCGTGCGTCTTCAAGGCCGGCGACACGGTCTCGCCGCTGGACATGCCGGTGGTGGTCAAGCCGGTGCACGACGGGTCGAGCGTCGGCCTGCACCTGTGCCACGACGCCGCGGAGTGGGACCGAACGCAGGAGACGGTGTCGCGCGACATCGGCGTCAGGCCCGGCCGGGCGTACATGGTCGAGTCGATGGTGCGCGGGCGCGAGCTGACCGTGGGCCTTCTCGAGCGGGAGGGGCGGCTGACCGCGCTCCCCGTGATCGAGATCGCACCGACCGGCGGCGTGTACGACTACGCCGCCAAGTACGACCGGGACGACACGCGGTATGTGATCGGTCCGGAGCTGCCGGACGGGGTCGCCGAGGGGTGCTGCGGTTCGGCGCTGGCGGGCGCTGGCCGGGGCGATCGGGATCCGGCATCTCGGGCGGGTGGACTATCTTCTGGACGGAGACGGCGGTGTGTGGCTGCTCGAGGCGAACACCATGCCGGGGTTTACGGGCCACTCGTTGCTGCCGATGGCGGCACGGGCCGAGGGGTTGGAGATGCCGGCGTTGTGCGCGCACCTGATCAGGGTGGCGATGAACGCCCGGGACACGCAGCACGCAGTATGAATCATCGCGCTGGCCGGCGTGAGAGATCGGAGAATGGTGATGGCGAAGAAGAAGAGCAAAGCAAAGTCCCGACGCGCGGCCAAGCCGGACCGGATGGCGTGGGCCGCCTCGCCCGGGCTGCGGCTTGGCGTGGTGGTCGTGGGGGGCCCTGGTCGGCCTCGGTGCGGCGGGATGGGGGGCGGCGACGGTGCATGCGCGCAGGGGGAGATCCTCGCCGCCGAGCCGACGGCGGTCGAGATCGAGTGGCCGACGCTCGGCGGTGCCGACCAGACGTGGCTCGGCGAGGGCCTGCGCGAGCAGATCATCGAACAGATCGATTCGCAGCTGGTGGGCCGATCGCTGGACGCCGGCGCGCTGGCGTCGGTGGGCGAGATGCTCGCGGCCAGCGGGTGGTTCGACACCGAGCCGCGGGTTGCGCGCACGGGCGACTCGACGATCCGCGTCTCCGGCGTCTGGCGTGAGCCGGCGTGCGCGGTGCGGGTGAGCGGGCGGGATTACCCGCTCGACTGGCGGGGCCGCCCGTTCCCGATCGAGTACGAGGCGGGCACGTCCGGGCTCCGGGTGTTGGTCGGTGTGCGCGCGCAGGTGCCGCTCGATGCGGTCGGCACGCTGGATGTGATCAACCCCTGGCCGGGCGAGGATGTCGAGGTCGGGCTCGGCCTGCTCGCACCGTTACTGCGCGAGCCGTTCGCCGGGCAGGTCGCCGGGGTGGACGTGGGCGAGTACTTCACGCTGGGGCGGCTGTCGATCGTGACCGACCGGGACTCGCGGGTGATCTGGGGCGGCCGCTTCGGCGAGTTTGTGCCGGGCGAGGCGACCACGAAGCAGAAGATGGAGCGGCTGCGGGCGGCGGCGTCCAACCCGATGTACGAACGGCGGATCGATTCCGGTGCCCAGCGGCTGGATATCTCGGGCGAACACCTGATCCTCGACCGCACGGGCACGCCGTGACGGCGCGGCCGGACGAAACTGACGAGCCCGAGAGCCGTACAAACGGGCAGATGGCCGGACCCGACACGCAGCCTGGTGACGATTCCGCTTCCGCCTCGCGGGTCGGGGACGCGATGGGGCCCCCCGTGCCGGAGACCGGGCCCGTGGCCAGCGCGGCCGGCGATGCCTCGGCTGTGGATCTGGACGTCTTCGGGAGGCCGGCCCCCCGGGACGCGACTGGGCGCACCGGCGCGGCGAGCCCCGCATCTTCGCCTTCTTCTGGACGCTCTATCTGCTGCTGGCGACGGTGGGGGCGTTCTGGACGGCGGGGGCACCGGGGTCGCACGACGCGCTGGCGATGCGGCCCGCGGCACGGTCGCTGCTGGCGGCGATCACGGTCGGCATCGCCCTGCTCTGGCCCATGACGCGCCTGAGCCAGTCGGCCCCCAGCGAGCGGCCGAGGCGCATCGCGCGGGCTGTCATGCAGGACATGATGGTGCTCCTGATCCCCGCGCAGGCGGTCATCTGGCCGCAGATCGCCATGTCGGCGTGGCCCGTGCCGGTGGTCGCGGCTCTCGCGGCGTCGCTGGCGGTGTGGACGCTGGTCATCGGCGGCGTGCTGGCGACGGGCCTGAACATGGCCGGGCCCGGAAGCGGGCGGGGCTGGTGGATGCTGGTGGTCGTGGCGGCTCGCCGGGCTCGGGCCGCTGGTCGCGATCGGGCCCCTCGGGGGTGCGGCCCACGGGGACGGTTCGTTCGACTGGTGGTGGATGACCAGCCCGGTGACCTCCGGCTTCGAGATCTCGCGTGACCGCCTGTGGACGGGGGCGGCGGCGGCGGTGAGTGTGGGGCACTGGCGATCGATCGCGGTCGTGGGCGTCGCCGGGGCGGCGGTGTGGGTGATGTTCGGTGCGATGGGCTTGTTTCGCAGGGCCGAGAGCGCTTGAATAGAGCGGCCGCCGGACATCGCATGTCTCGGCGGTTGGTGTTTATGTGGAGGCAGACGACGATGGAAATCATGACCGCCGACGAGAAAGAACGTCTGTCCGCGAAGCTCGCGGAGCTGATCGCGAACCGGCCGAAGATCACGGCCAGGATCGCCGAGGCGCGGGAGCTGGGCGACCTCAAGGAAAACGCCGAGTACCACGCCGCGCGAGAGCAGCAGGGGTACGAGGAGGCCGAGATCAAGCGGCTGCAGAAGCGGCTGGACCAGAGCCAGGTCGTGGACGGCACGACGCAGATGGCCGAGGGCGTGGTGTTCCTCGGTTCCACCGTCAAGCTGCGCGACGAGAAGAACGGCGAGGAGGACCTGTTCCGCCTCGTGGGCGAGGCCAGCGGCGACCTGTCGCTCGACTATGTCGAGGTGACCGTGACCAGCCCGATGGGCGAGGCGCTGATGAAGGCGAGCGTGGGCGAGACCATCAGCGTGCGCGCGCCGCGGGGCGTCAAGAAGTTCCTGATCGTCGAGATCACCTGATCCGGCGGGGGTCGCCGCGACGCGGCGCCCCATCCTGCGCCGCTTGTGCGCCGGGACGATCGCCTATCCCCGCACGATCTCGGTGCGGACCTGGCGGTCGGGGAGCCCCCAGTCACCCTCCAGAACCGTGTATTGGATTTCGCACGTCCCGTCCGCATTGACGCTCGCGTCGATGCGCGTGAGTCGGCACTCGCCGCGTTCGTGCCCGTGGCCGTCTCCCGCGTCCTCGTAGAGCAGCCCCGTCGCGTGCCCGTTCTCGTCGGGGTGGACGATGAGGGTGAGCGGGTCGAGCGGCGACTCGCCGACGTGCTGGCGGACCGGGCCCAGCGGCAGGACGGCGCCGCGGCGGAGGAACAGCTCGGGCAGTTCGGGGTCGCCGGGGGCGACCGGCTCAAAGCGGGTCCATGTGCCGCCGGGCATGGCGGCCCTGCACGGGCCTGTGAAGTGCGCGCGCGGACGAGGACGTCGGCACCCAGCAGGAACGAGTCTTCGGCATCACGGAGGTCGGGGTCGGCCGGGTCGGCAAACCAGAGCGGGCGGGCGACCGGCATGCCCGTGCGCGAGGCCTCGTGGAAGAGGGTGTAGAGGTAGGGGACGAGGCGGGAGCGGCGTTCGAGGGCCAGGCGGCAGACGAGTTCGCAACGGGGGCCGAAGCTCCACGGCTCGTGATCGACCGAGTCCTTGATGGAGTGGCCTCGGGCGAAGGGCAGGAGAGCGCCGATGCCCATCCATCGGGCGAAGAGGTGGCCGTCGGCGTTGCCGGCGAAGCCGCCGATGTCGGGGCCGACGAAGGGCTGGCCGGAGAGGCCCATGCCCAGGGCCATGGTGATCGACCAGCGGAGGTGGTCCCAGTTGCTGGTGTTGTCGCCGGTCCAGGTGGCGGCGTAGCGGTGGCCACCGAGGAAGTTGGAGCGGGTGAGGACGAAGGGGCGTTTGTCGGGGTTGGCGGCGCGGACTCCGTCGAGGGTGGCGCGGACCATCTGCATGCCGTAGAGGTTGTGGTAGCGGGCGTGGGAGTCGGGGCCGCCGAGGTCATCGTCGGCGTCGTGGCGGTTGGAGTCGGGCATGGTCTTGCCGGGCATGCCGAAGACGGCGGGCTCGTTCATGTCGTTCCAGACGCCGTCGATGCCGGTGGCCATGTAGTCGTGGTAGAGGGTGGCCCACCACTGGCGGGTGCGCGCGCGCGTGAAGTCGGGGAAGGCGCAGGGGCCGGGCCAGACGTTGCCGTGGAACTCGGCACCGTCGGCGGTGGTGATGAAGTGACCGCCGTCGCGGCCCTGCCGGTAGAGGTCGTACTGCTCATCCACCTTGATGCCCGGATCGATCATCCAGACCGCGTGGAAGCCCTGGTCGTGGAGGTCGCGGTTGAGGGCGGCGGGGTCGGGGAACTTCTCGCCGTCGAACGTGAAGACGCGGAAGCCGTGCATGTAGTCGATGTCCATCCAGAGGACGTCGCAGGGGATGCGGCGCTGGCGGAATTCGCGGGCGACTTCGCGGACCTTGGAGTCCGGCTCGTAGGACCAGCGGCACTGGTGGTAGCCGAGCGACCAGAGCGGGGGGAGTGCGGCGGTGCCGGTCAGCTCGGCGAGGGTGCGGACGACCTCCTGCGGGCTGTCGCGTTCGATGAGGTAGGCGGCGAAGGGCTCGCCTTCGAAGGCCATGAGGATGTCGCGCTGCACGGAGACGATGCCGCGGCGGGGGGAGTCGGCGAGCAACCCGAACGCGCTGCCGTCGGCGCGGACGCCGACGACCCAGGGGTGGGACTGGTAGAGCCGCTTCGGTGGTGTCGTCGTAGCCGAAGGCGTCGGTGTTGCGGAGGCTGACGGTGTGGCCGTTGCGGCAGAGCGGGCCGGCGACTTCACCGGTGCCGAAGACATCCGTGCCGGGCTCGATCTCGAGGCGGAGGGTGTGCCACGAGCCGTTGTCGGCGAAGGTGGGTGCGATCGGCGTGGCGGGCGCGGTCTCGATCGGCTCGGGCTGGGTCAGCAGCGCCGGCGAGGGGCGGAGGGCCCGATCGGCGAAGACCGGGTCGCGGTAGCGGGTGATGCGGTCGCCGACAGTCTGCGGCGAGGTGTCGGGACGGCCGGGCCCCTTGCGGAGTGCGCGGGCGGCCTTCTGCGAGTCGTTCCTGGTGAATGGTCTTGGCACGGTGTCTTCCCGGTATGGTGATGCAAGCGGATATCGGTCAGGCCCAACAAGTGCGGTATCGGGCGGTGTCGCCCGAGGCGAGCGGCTGAACGGGACAGGGTACGGGTTGGTGTCGGGAAGGAGGATACTCATGCGGCGGACTCAGGCGTGTGTGCTTTCGTTGGTGGCGGGATCGGCGTTCCTTTTGCCGGGGTGTGTGGGCTCGTGGCAGCAGGCCAAGTTCCAACGCGACATCGAGACGGTGTTCCGTCTTCCTGCGGGCGACGGGATTCATGTGCGCACGCGGAACGGCGCGGTCGAGCTGACCGAGGTGGTGCGCGACGATGTGTTGGTGCGGGCTTCGGTGCGCGCGACAACCCAGGAGCGGGCCGACGCGGTGCGGGTGGTCGGCGTGTCGGCGGACGGCGCTCTGCAGATCAGCGCTGTGTGGCCGGATGCGCGCAAGGGGAGCGAGGGTGTGTCGTTCGTGATCGAAGCACCCGGCGGGCGGCCCGTGGATATCGGCACGGGCAACGGGCGTGTGACCATCGCGGGGTTCGCCGGCGGCGTGAAGGCCGATTCGTCGAACGGACAGATCGATATCTCCGGGCATGACGGCCCGCTCGACCTGCGCACGAGCAACGGCAAGATCATCGTGACGGACGCGACGGGCGCTGTGGATGCCGAGACGAGCAATGGGTCGGTGACGGTGCGGCTCACCGACGGCGCGAGCGGCCCGGTGGACATCGACACCTCCAACGGCAGCATCGGCGTGATCGTCGGTCCCGGCTTTGCGGGGACGGTGCACACCGACACGAGCAACGGGTCGATCCGTGTGCACAACGAGGCGGGTGCGGGGCAGGTGGAGATGGTTCAGGACGCGAAGACTGAGAAAGTGGTCCGGGTCCGTGGCGGCGAGACCGAGTCAACCCTCGACACCTCGAACGGGTCGGTGGATGTGACGGTCCGCGGCTAAACGCGATCGGATGATTCAGCAGATTGCGGCAGCGGGCGCTGCCGCGAAGGCAAAACGCAACCGCCCGCAGGCGTCGGCCTGCGGGCGGTTGTTGTTGGACAGAGAGCTCGGAGCCGGGTCGGTCTTAGCAGCCGGCGTTCCAGAGGTTGAGGAAGGCGAGGACGTCCTGGGTGTTGACGTTGCCGTCGCCGTTGATGTCGGCGGAGCCGTCGCCGGCGTTCCAGGCGTTGAGGAACGAGAGGACGTCCTGGGTGTTGACGTTGCCGTCGCCGTTGAAGTCGGCGATGCAGCCGTCGCAGACGTAGTCGTAGATGCTCAGTTCATCGACCGCGGCCTCGACGATGGAGCCGCTGGCGGCGTCCTCGGCGACGAAGCGGGCGCGGAAGTTGGCGTTGGGCGTGACGATGTCGGCGACGCGGATCTCGTGGTAGAACCAGCCGCCGTTGGAGAACTCACCCGACGGGCCGAGGGTCTTGGCGTTGGTCCAGGAGTTGCCGCCGTTGGAGGAGAAGTCGATGCGGAAGGTGTCGTTGTTGGGATCGGCGCCGGTGTTGTTGGAGTACCAGACCCAGACGCCGAGGTAGGGGTCGTTGAGGCCGTCGAGGTCATAGACCGGGCTCTTGAGGGTGGTCTTGCCGCCGTCGACGTCGTAGTCGCCGAGACCGCCGCCGCGGCCGTCGGTGACCCAGCAGTTGGTGCCGTCGTCGGAGGCGTCGTCTCCGGGCTGCGCGTCGGTGGGGTTGGGGTCCTGACGGTTCCAGATGCCGGTAGAGGCGTTGTCGCCGGTGTCGCCGACCGTCCACCCGCTGGTGGTCTCGCCGTTGTAGTCCACGACGGTGGTGAGGTCCTCGTAGACGAAGGCGTTGATGGTCTCGGAGGACGCCTGGGCACCCGAGTCGGTGGTCACGGAGACGTAGTAGTCGACGGCGTCGAAGCAGCTCGCGGCGGGGAGGCTGGCTCGAAAGAGACCGCCGCCGAGCGCAGCCATTGCCTCCGTTTCTTCAGGTCCATCGTTGATGGAGTAGTTGAGCGTGACGGTCTGGTCGTCGTAGCCGGAGAAGGTCTCGGTGATTTCGACGGTGACGGGCGTGGGGGTGTTGGGGTCGATCTTGCTCTGGGGGAGGATGAGTTCGAGATCGACGCCCTCGAGCCGGACCAGGAACATGCCGCCCTCGATGTCGGAGATGATGATGGTGCCGCTGGGCAGGTAGGGGTAGTTGCTCCACGAGCCGTTGTAGCCGACGCCGTCGTTGGACGCGTAGGTGTCGAAGTAGGCGATCTCGGTGGGGCTGACGGGGTTGTCGGCGTAGTCGAAGACGCGGAGGCCTGAGCGGTAGTTGGACTGGAAGATCAGGCCGTTGTGCGTGTAGAGGTTGTGGTCGGTGGCGGGCAGGCCGGTGGTGAAGATGCCCTCGAAGGAGGGGTTGGCCGGGTCGCTGACGTCGAAGACTCGGGTGGTGGTCACGCTGACCGAGTCGCCCTCGTCGATCTCGTCGTTGACGTAGAAGTACTGGCGGTCTTCGCTGAGCCAGCCCTGGTGGGCGTAGCGAGCGCCGGCCCAGGAGATGGTCGCCACGGTGAACATGTTGTTCTTGTTGGTCACGTCAACGACGCGGAGGCCGGTCTGGCTGAACCCGCCGCTGAAGCCGGAGAGGCAGTAGGCGATCTCGCGCCCGGCGAAGGGTCCCTCGGTGTAGGAGACGACCTGTGCGTCGTGCACGTACATGGCGTTCCACGCGCCGGAGATGATGGGGTCTTCGGGGTCGTTGGTGTTGACCGCGATGAGGCCGCCGTTCTGGATGTTGGCGCCGACGAGGTAGAGGAAGCCGGAGTCGGGGTTGGCGACGATGTTGTGGGTGGACGAGTGGCCCTGCTGCGTCTTGTTGCGGACGAGGGTCACGTTGCCGTTGTCGATGTCGGACAGGTCCATGACCTGGATGCCGGAGCCGCCCTCGCTCACGCCGTAGGCGTACTCGCCGAGGACCTTGACGTCGTGCCAGAGGCTGGAGGGGCCGGAGATGTAGTCGATGATGACCGCGTTCTCGGGATCGGTGACCTCGACGTAGGCGTAGCCGCGCTCGAGGCCCATGATGGCGTACTCACGCCCGGACGGGGAGACGTAGCCCCAGCAGTCGTTGCCGCTGGACGACCCGCCGGGGAAGTCGGCGAGGGTGAAGTGGGCGAGCATGGTCATGTTCTGGCTGTCGAACGCCATGCGCTCGTTGCCGTCGTCATCGCCGGGGCCGGTCAGGTCGATCGCGGCTGCGGGCCGGTCGAGGAGCTTGAGGATGTCCTCATCGCCCGCGGCGCGGGGGGGATCGGCCAGGGCCGACGTGGCGGCTGCGAAGAGCAGCGCCGGTGTAAGGACGGCGATAGAACGGGTGCGAGTCATGAACAAACTCCCCTCTCGGTGCGGAATGGTGATGCCGTCGCCGATACGACCCGCTGCGGAGACGTTCTCCACAGTCAGGAACGGGCTTGGCTGAATCAATCTACTCTGATGGTGCTCTCCGAGCAACCAGACTTCAGCCCGTTCGTACGATGAAGGGGCTTGGTTCCTGCACTCGGTGGGCGGAAGGGATAGGAATATGTTCGGGTATGGACAGATTCTGGTAAAGTGGGTTGTGCTGGTTGTGGCGAGCGGCATCGCGTCGGCGTCCGGGGCGGGTTCCGGGCCGTTGCTGCTGGCCGACGGCACCTCGGTGCCACATGTCCGCATCGCCTGGACGGAGGGTGACGGCTCGCGGGTGGAGTACTCGCTCGATGTGCCGCTGACGAGCACGTCGGACCGGACGGTGCTCGGTCGGAACCTCGAGGTGTTCGTGGCGCTGGGGGGCTCGCGTCTGGAGCGCGGGGCGGGGCACCCCGACGGGGCGATCGTCCGAGTGGGGCTGTTCAAGACCGACCGGGACCTGTTGTTCTTTGAGGACATCGCCAACGGCAGCTCGGTCGAGATCGAACTGCGGAACGTGCGGTTCAATCAGGATGTGACGCCCGACCCGGAGACGTTGCTTCAGCGGCTGCGGTACCGCGTGGACGATGTCGAGGCGTGCGGCCTGACGATCGATCAGACCGAGATGTTCAATCTCGCGAGCGATCACGACGACATGGGCGGGAGCATTCTGCCGTCGCAGGCAAGGTATTCGAGCCTGGTGATCGAGCACGATACCGATGGTGAATCGGGCGAGCCGCGGCAGGGTGTGGCGCGGTCTTCGGTGTGGGTCGAGGATGACGGCAGTGTGTCGATGGATCTGGTGTTGCCGTATCGGTTGCTCCGGCACAAGGGCGACCCGTGGGCGCTGGAGGTGCCGGGGACGTTCTTCGAGCCGTTCCATTTCGACGTGGAGTTTCAGGTGCTGCCTCGGGAAGTCGCCGAGCTGGAGGGTGTCGAGATGCCCGCGCGCCCGAGCGAGAGCGACGCGGCCGGCACCACCGAGTCTGCGCAGCGCTGAGGCCCTGGTCTGTCTTCGATGAATCGTGTTCCGGTGTCACGCCGCGGGTCCGTGGCTTGACCTTCGGGGTGCATTGGATACTCTTCGGAAGTGCGATTGAGACGCAGACTCAATCGCAACGTTAAACCACCGAAGAGGACGCGGCAATGAAGAAGTTACTGGTCAGGTTTGGGGCGTTGGGCTTCGCCTTCTTTCTGGTGAAAGGGCTGGTGTGGCTGGCGATCGGGGCGATGGCCGTGCAGGGCGCGCGGGAGGTGCTGTGATGGAATCGAACGCGGCGACGGCCGGCGTGAGCCCGATGCTCGCGGAGCTGCGGGAGCGGACGAGGGAGTTGCACACCCGTGCGGAGCGGCACCCGGTGCAGGCGGCGATGGTGCGGGGGCAGTCCGGCGTGGGTGGGTACACGGCCTACCTGGGCCAGATGTGGCACATCCACGAGGCACTCGAGTCCGAGCTGGGGCGTCGGCTGGAGGGCTCGGCGGCGCTGGGCGCCCGTCACGCCGGAGCAGTTCCGGGCGGGTGCGATCGTGGAGGACCTCGCGTCGTTTGACGGGTCGCAGATCGGGCCGCCCGTGGGGCCCGTGGCGGAGTTCGCGGCCGGCGTGTCGGGGAAGCGCGATGCCGAGCTGCTCGGGATGCACTACGTGCTCGAGGGCAGCACCAACGGCGGGCGCTTCATCGCGATGGCGATCCGCAAGGGCCTCGGCCTCGAGGGTGATCGGGGGACGCGCTATCTCGATCCGTATGGGGATGCACAGAAGGCCAGGTGGGGAGAGTTCTGCGCGGCGATGAGCGGGCTGTCGCTCGAGGCGACGGAGCGCGAGGATGTGATCGCCGGGGCGGAGCGCATGTTCGGGTTGATCATTGAAACGTTCGACGCGATGTCCGAGGAGGCATCCCGAACGCCGTGAGTGACGAAGGCGAAGATGCGGCGAGCGAGCTCGCCGCGGTTGGTGCAGATGGACGAGGAAACATTTCTTTCCGGCCGCCTCGACGCAGAGGTGCCCGCCGTGGGGTGTCCCGCCGGCGGAGCCGCGGCCGGTGTGCACATGACGCGGGCTGCGAGGCGGCCCGAGAGGAAGGATGTCGAGCATGTCGAGGATCACGAACAGTGTTGTCGGGACGGGGGCTGCGGTGGCGGTGCTGACGGCAGCGGCGGCGGCGGACTTCATTACGCCGGGCGACTTCGGATGGGCCCGCGGCGACGCGGACTCGACCTACTTCGAGTGGGACGTGTTCAGCAGCGCGTTCGGCGGGAACGACCCGGACGTGGGGCAGTTCCCGGGCGAGCTGCCCGACGGCTGGGTCAGCCCCGACGTGGTGGAGACCACGGGCTCGGCATTTGTCACCGGTTCGGGGAATCTGTATTCACCGTTCGGGCCGATCAACGTGCAGGTGACGGTGCCCAACTACGGATACGGTGTCGGGCAGACGACGCTCCTGCTGCAGGTGCGGACCGAGGGCAACGAGCTCGACTACGACAACGTGGTGGCGATGGGCGATGCGCCGGTGGGGGTGACGTTCCTGACCCGGGATCTGGCGGATCAGGGGTACATCGTTGAGGCGTTGTTTGAGTTTGCGATTGACGGGAACCCGTCGGAGATCGTGATCGACATCCCGACGGCGGATGCGCACGTGAGCGTGAACCGCATCGCGGTGGACTCGCTGGCCTTCGAGGACGCCTGCCGCGGCGACTTCAACGAGGACGGGATCGTGGACACGCGCGACGTGCTCACGTTCCTGAACGCGTGGAGCGCGGGCGAGGGCTCGGCCGACATCAACGAGGACGGCGGCGTGGACACGCGGGACGTGATCGCGTTCCTGAACCTCTGGACCGCCGGCTGCTGACCGCACGGAGGAGGGCGGCGCCATGAAGGGCGTGCGGACAGGCAACACCGGGCTCGGGTTCACGCTCATCGAGCTGCTGGTAGTCATCGCGATCATCGCGCTGCTGGTCGGCATCCTGTTGCCGGCGCTCGGCAAGGCACGCAACCAGGCCCGCGCAACGCGGGCGCTGGTTGCGTCGCGTTCGCTGATGGGGGCGTACACCATGTACGCGGGGGACGCCCAGGACTGGCTGCCGGAGGGGTACCTCGGCGCGGGCTCCGGGCGGCGTGTGCTCGACGAGTTCGGGCTCGAATGGGGTGACCCGATCGCGCAGCGGTGGCTGTACAGGCTCGCGCCCTGGTTCGGCTACGAGTTCCTGGGCACGACCCTGGTCAACGGGGAGGCGGAGTTCTACAAAGACCGCGACGAGATCCGCAGCGGCGACGGCGGCGAGTTCGAGTGGGTCTACCGCATGAGTGTCTACCCGGCGTTCGGCCTGAACGTGAACTACGTCGGGGGCAACTCCGCGTTGGGCGGCTCGGCGCTCGCGGCCCGCGCGCCGAGTGCGCCGGATAGGCGACGCGTTCCGCCCGACTGGGTTGATCGCGTTCGCCACGGCCCGGGGGCCGGGCGGTTCCGGCGGAGGAGGTGTGGAACTCGGGTTCCACAGGGTCGAGCCGCCCCCGCTCGGCGCGACATTCGACGAAAGCGAGCCGCCGGGCCTCTTCGGGAACGTCCACCCGCGGTACGGCGGGAGGGCGCTGGTGAGCTTCCTGGACGGGCACAGCGCATCGCAAACGCCGGAAGACCTGCTCGATCGACGGGTGTGGTCGGACAAGGCCGCGCGCGAGGACGATCCCGATTGGGAGCCGTGAAACCGTCGAGCGGGGTCGGACAAGTCACGCGTCGCTCGGTCTCTGGTGTTGGTCGCAGGTGTCGGATGTGTAGCATCCGGAAGAACCGGGGTCTCGAAGCGGTCTGTATGACGACGGCCGCGGCCCGCGGCCGATCGCGTCCCACACACCTCAGAGGCACGAACACAGCATGAGTATCGCGACGACGGAGACCCGCCCGGGAACACTGGCAGCGCTGCGCGAGAGCGGGTGGACCAGCCGCACGGTCAAGGCCGAGATCCGTGACAACATGGTCGCGGCGCTGGAGCGGGGCGAGGCCCTCTTCCCCGGCATCGTCGGCTACGACGACACGGTGATCCCGGAGATCGTCAACGGCGTGCTCGCCGGGCACGACATGCTGTTTCTGGGCGAGAAGGGTCAGGCCAAGAGCCGCCTGATGCGGCTGATGGTGCGATTCCTTGACGAGTGGGTGCCGCACCTGGACATCCCGGGCTCGCCGGTCCGCGAGGACCCGCTCGCGCCGATCACCTCGGCGGGCCGGGCGATGGTGGCCCAGCGGCCGGACGAGGAGATCCCCATCGCCTGGTGGCACCGCGACGAGCCGCTACGCCGAGCGGCTCGCACCGGGGACCAAGTTCGCCGACCTGATCGGCGAGATCGATCCGGCGAAGATCCTCACCGGCGGGGTGAGCCTGAACACCGAGGAGGCGTTGAGCTTCGGCCTCATCCCGCGGATGCACCGCGGCATCTTCGCGATGAACGAGCTGCCCGATCTGGACGACCTGGTGCAGGTAGGCCTGTTCAACATCCTCGAAGAGCGCGATGTGCAGATCCGCGGCTACCCGGTCAAGTTTGACATCGATGTCTGCGTGCTCTTCAGCGCAAACCCGGCCACCTACAACCGGTCGGGCAAGGTGATACCGCAGTTGAAGGACCGGATCGGGACGACGGTAGTGACGCACTACCCACGCGAACGGGAGCTGGGGCTGCAGATCACCGCCGAGCAGGCACGCGCGGATGGGCTGGACGAACTGGACGACCGTTATCCGGTGCTGGTGCCGCGGTTCATGGCCGAGGTGGTGGAGCAGATGGCGGTGGTGGCGCGCCAAAGCAAGTGGGTGGACCACGCGTCCGGTGTGAGCGCGCGGTTCAGCATCGCCAACTACAAGACGATGGTGTCGAGTGCCCGTCGGCGGGCGATCCTGCTCGCCGGGCGGGGCGAGCCGACCCCGGCGGTGCCGCGCATCAGCGACCTGGCGCACTTCCACGCCTCGGCGATGGGCAAGCTCGAACTGGACATGATGGGCACGCACCAGATGACCGAGTCGCAGGTGCTCGACGCGATCATGGCCCAGGCGGTGGGGGAGGTGTTCGCCGAGTATGTGGACCAGCACGGGCTGGGGGAGATCGCGGAGATCTTCGCCAAAGGCGTGCGGATCGAGGTGGGGGACATGCTGCCGAGCGCGCATTACGCCGAGCTGCTCAAGCGGGTGCCGCCGGCGTGGGACAAGGCGTTCGAGGTGAACGCCGCGGAGGATCCGGCGGTGCGGGCCAGCTGCGTGGAGTTCGTGCTGGCCGGGCTGTGGGCGGGCGAGCGGATCAGCCGCGGCGTGCGCCACGGGCGGGTGGAATATGAGATGTAGCCCGACGCGCCGTGCGTGGCTATTCGCGGACGCGCCACACCTGGCAGGCCCAGGTGAGCCCCGCGCCGAAGGCCAGCATGAGGATGATCTGCCCGGCGGCGAGCTGGCCGCTCTCGCGGGCGCGCCCGAGCGTGATCGGGATCGACGCGGCCGACGTGTTGCCGGTCTCGGCCATGTCGAGCATCGCGCGCTCGGTCGGCACGCCGACCTGCTCGGCGACGGCCGTCACGATGCGGGCGTTGGCCTGGTGGGGCAGGATCCAGTCGATGTCGCCGGCCTTGAGGCCCGTGGCGTCGAGCGCGTCGCGGGCGGCCTCGGCCATCCGGCGGACGGCCTGGCGGAACACGGCCTGGCCGTCGAGACGGAGGTAGTGCTCGCGGTCGCGGATCGTGGCCTCGCTCGCCGGGCTGCGGCTGCCGCCCGCGGGGATCTCGATCAGGCTGGCCATCTCGCCGTCGGTGCCGAGGGCCGAATACAGCAGTTCGAGCCCGTCGCTGGAGCGGGGGGTGGTGCTCTCGGCGCCGGCCTCGGGCGAGGTGACAACGGCGGCACCGGCGCCGTCGCCGAAGAGGATGCACGAGCGGCGGTCGCCGTAGTCGGTGACGCGCGTCAGTGTTTCGGCGCCGACCACCAGCACACGGTGGGCCGCGCCGGCTCGGACGAAGCACGCGGCCGTGTGGAGCGCGAAGAGGAACCCGGAGCAGCCCGCGCCGACGTCCATCGCGGCGGCGTTGTGCGCCCGGAGACCCGCCTGCACCACGCAGGAGACGGCCGGGACGGGCGAGTCGGGCGTCGCGGTCGCGACGATGATCGTGTCGAGTTCGGCCGGTGTGATGTTCGCACGCTCGAGCGCGGGGAGGGCGGCGGCGATCGCCAGATCGCTTGTGGCCTGCTCCTTGGCCGCCCGGTGGCGAGAGCGGATACCGGTCCGCTCGAGGATCCACTGATCCGAGGTGTCAACCATGCCCGCGAGGTCGTGGTTCGTGATGACCTCGTTGGGGAGGTAATAGCCATAGCCCACAACGTTGACGCCGAGCGGCGCACCGGGTGTGCTGTTGACGAGGCAGGTGTTGCGGCCGGTCTTCGTGGTCATTTCGTACAAGAGCGTCTCCGTTGGGGAGCGTGCGTCGTCGCATCGTGGAGGGGTGCGCCCGCGAGCGTGGCAGGGACACCGGAGGCGTACGACTGTACGCGGCCTGAGCCCGCCCCAAGGGCCTCCGGTCGAAACTCACCGTATCTGATTGGGAGTCGGCCATGACGCATAACAGGCCAGAGCGGCCAACCGGCCTCCCCCCGACGGGTCCCCGGGCACCGGGAGGCATCGTCCACAGCTACCTCGGGTACGACCCCAAACGGTTCCCGTCGCCAACCGAGCCGGCCGGGGACGCCCTGACCGACGCGGCCATGGACCACTTGATGACCTACGGCTCGTACAGACCCCTCACGGATGAGGAGCTCGCTGAGGCGGTCGAGATCGATCCGTCGCAGATCGCAGGGCTCGGGCCGAGCCTCGATGCGCTGATCGCCATGCTGGAAGAGCGGAAGCGGCGGATCCTCGAGACGTACGAACCCCGGACGGCGCTGGCGACCGCCCACCGGGATTTCGCAGCCGCCGCGACCGAGGTGGAGCCCCCCTCGGCCAAGCTGCGCGACCAGATCGACAGGGCGGTGCGGAGCGAGTCGATCCCCGAACTCGAGCGGCTCTGGTACCGGGCCGAGCGGGAACGCGGGCCGCTGGCCGGACAGGTGATGCGGCTGATCGACGCGATGGGGACGCGGTTGGAGATCGAGCGGCTCCTCAGCCGGTACGACTTCACCGGCCGGCAGCCGGTGACTCCGCCGGAGGCGCTGGCGATCGCCGAGGAACTGGAGACGATCGACCGGCTCCTCGAGCAACTGCGTGAGGCGAAGAAGAACGCGAAGATCGGGATCGTGGACATGGACGCGCTGCGGCGGTTCGTGGACGAGGCCGATGTCGAGCAGCTCCGGGGCATGGAGGAGCGGATCCGCGAGATGGTGCGCGAGCAGGCCGATCTCGCGGGGCTCGAGCGCACGGCGGACGGGTACCGGCTCGGGGCCAAGGCGCTGCGGACGATCCAGGGCAAGCTGCTCGACGAGATCTTCAGCGAGCTGGACGCGTCGCGGTCGGGGCGGCACGCCGGGCCGATCGTGGGGGAGGGGGCGGTCGAGCTGCCGCGGACGAGGGGGTATGAGTTCGGCGACTCCGCCGCACACCTGAACATCGCGCAGACCCTGACCAACGCGGCCGCGCGGAGTGCGGGGGCGGGTCGTGGGTTCGCGGTGGGTGCCGACGATATCGAGGTGCACGAGACGCGGAACAACCCGAAGGCCGCGACCGCGGTGATCATGGACATGTCCGGCTCGATGCGCCACGGCGGGCAGTACATCGCGTGCAAGAAGATGGCGCTGGCGCTCGACGGGCTGATCCGGCGGGAGTATCCCGGCGACCACCTGTCGCTGATCGAGATGTACAGCTTCGCCAAGCTGCGGCACGTCTCGGAGCTGCCCGAGCTGATGCCCAAGCCGGTGACGATCCACGACCCGTGGGTCCGGCTGCGGGTGGATATGTCCGACCCCGAGGTCTCGGAGCTGATGGTCCACCCGCACTTTACGAACATCCAGGCGTCGCTCCGGCTGGCGCGGCAGATGCTCGCGGCTCAGGACACACCCAACCGGCAGATCATGCTGATCACCGACGGCCTGCCCACGGCCCACTACGAGGGGGAGCACCTCTACCTGCTCTACCCGCCCGACCCGCTGACCGAACAGGCGACGATGCGCGAGGCGCAGCGGTGCGCCAAAGAGGGCATCACGATCAACATCTTCCTGGTGCCGAGTTGGAGCCAGAATTCCGAGGACATCGCCTTCGCCCACCGACTCGCCGAGACCACGCGGGGACGGGTGTTCTTCACCGCCGGGGCCGATCTGGACCGGTTCGTGCTGTGGGACTACCTGCAGCAGAAGCGGCGGGTGATCGGGTGAGAGTGTCGCGGCGGGTGGTGGACGGCCGGCGGGGACGCCGCGGCATGGAAACACCCTTCACGATGCCGTGAAGGGTGTTCACATTCAACAAGCGGAGAGGGGGGGATTCGAACCCCCGTGCCGGGTTACCCCGACAACACGGATTCCAGCCGTGCTCCTTCAGCCGCTCGGACACCTCTCCGGCTGGGGGACGCAAGTGTAAGCCGCCGACCGGCGGCTGTCAGCCCGTACGGCCGACACCCCGATCTCCATCGGGCGTCCCGCTCAGATTCCATCGGTTCGCCAGACCCACCGCGACCAGCCCGACCGCGATACCCGCGGCCACATCGCTCGGATAATGGGCCCCAAAGCCCACTCTCGCCAGCGCCACGAGCCCCGCGACCGCGATCATGAGCCCGCGCAGCCGGGGGTACCACGACGCCAGCATGCCCGCCGCGACCACCGCAAACACCGTGTGGCTCGACGGCATCGACCACAATTTGGCCACATCGTCCTGCCAGAACGCCCACGCGCGGGTCACCACGAACCCGTGGTCGACAGGGACCGGGTACATGCCGAAGGGGCCGAGCACCATCTCGGGCTCGCCGAGGACCGGCCGGGGACGGCCGATGAGCATCTTGAGACCGAAGGCCAGCAACGCCGCGATGCCGATCGCCACCAGCCAGTCGATCAGGCGGCGGCGGTGAGAGGGGTCAAGAAGCCAGATCACCAGCACCACCAGGATGGTCATCCCCCCCTGGCCGAACTGCTGCAGCACCTCAAGCTCACGCCGGATGTCACCGCCGATCGGGAGCGAGCCGCGGGTGCCGTGGGCGGTGATCAGATTCATCACCCAGGGGTCCATCCGCCACAGCACAGCCACAGCGATGATGCCATAGAGGGCCGCCGGGGCCCACGAACGCCGAGCATGGGCGCACGCCCAGCGGTGCACGGGTGACCATATCGCCCAGATAGCGTGGGCCAGCCTGATCGGCAGGGGGAGGGCGCGATTATGCTCCCACGAGATGCGGAGTGGGTTTACAGACATCGATGCTCGCAGAAGGCTGCTCCTTCGCCATGCGGACGGCCCGCTCGGTGGACTGCTGTTGGTGGTGCTGTGCTGCACAGTCTATCTGCCCGGGTTCTTCTCGATCCCCCCGGTGGACCGGGACGAGTCGCGGTTTGCCCAGGCCAGCCGGCAGATGTTCGAGAGCGTCGCCCTGCCCGAGGCCGAGCGGGACGAGGAACTGCACTCCGGCGGGCTGGCCGTGCCGATGGTGGGTGGCAAGCCGCGGCTGAACAAGCCGCCGCTGATCTACTGGCTTCAGGCCGGCAGCGCAGCCCTCTTCACCGGTGGCGACCCGCTCAAGGACGCGATCTGGATGTACCGGGTGCCCTCGCTGCTGGCGGGGCTGGTGACGGTGCTGGCGACATGGCGGCTGGGGGTGTCGATGTTCGACCCCCGGGCCGGGTGGGTGGCCGGGGCACTGCTGGCGGTGGCACCCGTCTTCGTCTGGGAAGCGCATCAGGCCCGGGCGGACATGGTGATGGTGGCGTGCACCACGCTGGCCATGTGGCAACTCTGGCAGCTGTGGCGGGCGGCTGCGAACGCTGACACGGGCGGCTCGAGGCTCGGCAGATGGGCGGCGGTCGTGCTGCTGTGGGTGTGCGTGGCGTTGGGCGTCCTGACCAAGGGGCCGATCACACCCATGGTGGTGGTGCTGACAGCGCTGACGCTGGCGGTGCTGAGCCGCGGGCGCGCGCGCAGTCGTTCTTCCAGCCAAGGGAACCGGGGCATCGCGCCCGCCGGTGGTTGGCGGTGGCTCTGGTCGCTCAACCCGTTGCTCGGTCTGGTCATCGTGGCGGCTCGGGCTCTGGCCCTGGTTGTACGCCGTTGCGCAGCAGGTGGGGCTCGACCGCTACTGGTCGATCGTGTACGACGAGGTGTTTGCGCGCGCGGGGAGTGCGAAGGAGGGGCACTGGGGGCCTCCGGGGTACCACCTCGTGCTGCTGGTGGTGTTGTTCTGGCCGGGATCGCTCCTGACGGGGTGGTCGGTTGCGCGCATGGCGGGTCGGGCTTCAGAGCCGCGGGCGTGAGCACGCCGAGGCGGTCGCAGCCGCGGGGGAGAGACCCGGATGCTGCGGACGGAATTGCGCGCGCGACAACGCCGACCGCGAGCTTGCGCGCGCGGATTCGTGGGCTGCTCCCATACCTGGGCCACCTGCGCACATCGCAGCCGGCGGAGGCGTTCCTTCTCGCGTGGCTCGTGCCGACGTGGATCGTGTTTGAGTTGGTGGGCACCAAGCTGCCGCACTACACCATGCCGATGTACCCGGCGGTGGCGCTGATCACGGCCCGCGGCTTGCTGGTGTGGATCCCGTCGCCGATCCCTCACCCGGAGCGGGCCCGGCTCGGGGCGTACATCTGGTTCGGGGTCGGTGCGGTGCTCCTGCTCGGGCTGGGCTTTGCGTGGCTGATGACGCCGGGCGGCGTGCTGAAATGGTCGGCGGTGCTGGGCCTCGCACTCGCGGCGTATGCGCTGGTGAAGGCGTTCCGGACCATCCCGATGCTTGAGTTTCGGCGGACGCAGGCGTGGTCGATGCTCGCCGTGTGGCCGTTACTGGTGACGTTCTTGGTGGCGGTGGCACCCGGGGTCTTCGGGCTGTCTCGCTCGGCGCACCGGGCCGCGGCCGAACTCGCGGGCGACCGCCCGGTCACCTGGGTCGGGTTCCAGGAGGACAGCGTGACGTGGTTCGCTCGCGGGCGGCCCTCGTTCACGTCACCGGACGACCTCACGGAGTGGTTTGGCGAGCACGGGGACGGTGTGGCGATCGTCTCGGTGACGGCGGAGGACAGCTACCTGCAGCACCTGATGGAGTTGCGTCCTTCGAGGTTCGTCTTCGGGGTCCACTACGCCAAGGGCCGGATGGAGAAGATGGCGATTGTGGAGAGGATCCGAGATTGACCGAAAGCCCCATGAATCCGGCCGTGCCGACCAACCCCGTCGGGCTGCTCGTCGTGGACAAGCCCGAGGGCCCGACCTCGATGGACATCTGCCGCGTGGTGAAGGGTTGCCTGCGCCGCGGCGGTGCACCCAAGTCGGTCAAGGTCGGGCACGGGGGCACGCTCGACCCGCTGGCGACGGGCGTGGTGGTCGTGCTGATCGGTCGGGCGGCGACGCGGCTGTGCGATGAGGTGATGGCGGGGGAGAAGAGGTACATCGCCGAGGTGGACCTCTCGTGCCGCTCGACGACCGACGACCGGGAGGGGGAGAAGACAGAGATCAGTGTCATCCGTGCGCCCGAGTCGGCCGAGGTGACGGCGGCGTGCGCGCAGTTTGTCGGCACGATCGAGCAGGTCCCGCCGGGCGCACTCGGCCATCTGGGTTGACGGGCAGCGGGCGTACAAGCTCGCCCGCGCCGGGGAGCGGCCGGAGATGAAGGCCAGGCCGGTCGAGATCCACGCGATCGAGATCGCCGAGTACGTCTACCCGAGGCTGGTTCTGGATGTCCGGTGCGGGAAGGGGACGTATATCCGTTCGCTGGCGCGTGATATCGGGATGGCGTTGGGCGTGGGCGGCATGCTCGCCGGGCTGCGCCGGACGGCGGTGGGGGCGTTCTCGATCGAGGACGCGATCCCGCTGAACGACGTGCCGAGCCCGTTGCTGCAGGAACACCTGCGGCCGCTGCCCGGGGCGGGCTCGGAATCGCTGGAGATTTGATTCGGCGCGACAGGGCCGGTGGTTTGCCCCGCTAAACTCCGAACATGTCGGCGGCGATCACGCACATCCTGGACTCGGGCGGGCCGGTGGCCCGGGCGTTGGGCCCGGACTACGAGCCGCGCCAGCCGCAGCTGCGCATGACCGAGGCGGTCGCGGCGGCGATGGAGGCCCGCGAGACGCTGCTGGTCGAGGCGGGAACTGGGGTGGGCAAGTCGTTTGCGTACCTGGTGCCGGCGATCGATCGGTGCCTGTCGCGGGGCGAGACGGTGGTGGTGGCGACCAACACGATCGCGCTGCAGGAGCAGCTGATGGAGCGGGATATTCCGCTGCTGCAGAGCACGATTGCCGCCCTGGATGACGAATCGGATGGCCCGCTGGAGAGCCCGCCCCCCGGTGCCGGGTCTTGGGCGGGCGATCTCCGGGCGTGTCTGGTGAAGGGGCGGGGGAATTACGTCTCGATCCGGCGGCTCAAGCTGGCCAGCAGCCGGCAGGACAAGCTGCTGTCGGACCCGGCGGCCCGGCGTTCGCTCCACGTCATCGAGGACTGGGCGTACGACACCAGCGATGGCTCGCTCAGCACGCTGCCGCCGCTGGAGCGGATGGGTGTGTGGGACAAGGTGCAGAGCGATTCGTCAAACTGCATGGGGCGGAAGTGCTCGCACTACGACGAGTGCTTCTACCAATCGTCGCGTCGGGTCATGGAGCGGTCGCAGCTGCTGATCTGCAACCATGCGCTGTTCTTTTCGGATCTGGCGTTGCGCGCGCGCGGCGTGGGGTTCCTGCCCAAGTACGACCACGTGATTCTGGATGAGGCGCACGGCGTGGAGGATGTCGCGGCCGAGCACTTCGGGCTCTCGCTCAGCGAGGGGCGGGTGAACCACCTGCTGAGCACGCTGTTTCAGTCGAGGTCGAGGCGGGGGTATCTGGCCAATCTGCAGAACCTGCACAACGACGGAGAGGCGGTCGGGCGGGCGATCGAGTTGGTGGCGCGTGCCGAGCGCGCATCGCGGGACTTCTTCGAGTCGATGGTCTCGCTGGAGCAGTCGTCGGGCGTGCGGAACGGGCGGGTGCACGAGCCGCGGGCGGTGGCCAACCCGCTCACGCCGGCGATGAACGACCTGGCGATGCGGCTGCGGTCGTTGCGTGAGGACACCAAGAACGAGCCGGATCGGTTTGAGCTGGCGGCGTACATCGAGCGGGCGGTGTCCATCGCGGACGTCGCGGAGGCGTGGGTCGAGCAGACCGCCGAGCACTGTGTGTACTGGATCGAGGTTCGGAGGCCGGGTCGGGACGGCGAGGCGGGGTACGCCGGGGTTCGGGTCACGATCGCGGCCTCGCCGATCGATGTGGCGCCGCTGCTGGATAAGTACCTCTTCTCGGCCGAGCACAGCACGGTGCTGACCAGCGCGACGCTCGCGACGCGGACGGTTCGCGACGATGAGCCGACCGAGCACGCCGAGACGGCGTTTGCGTACACGATCGGGCGGTTGGGGTGCGAGGGCGCGCGCACGCTGCAGCTTGGCAGCCCGTTTGAGTATGCACGGCAGGTCGAGGTGTATGTCGATCGCACAATGCCGGCGCCGTCGGGCGGATCGCGTGGCGGGCGGGCCCAGCAGAGCCGCAGCTCGAGCCCACTCTTCGGCCACCAGCCCCAGTCGTACGAGGGGGCGCTGACCGAGCGGATCGTGCGGCACGTGCGTGAGACAGGGGGCGGGGCGTTTGTGCTCTTTACCAGCTTCAGCACGCTGTACAAGGTGGCGGACATGGCCCGCGTGCCGCTGGCGGATGAGGATCTGCCGCTGCTGGTGCAGGGCCGGGACGGTTCGCGGACGGAGATCCTGCGGCAGTTTCGGGAGAGCGATCGGGCGGTGCTGTTCGGGGCTGCGAGCTTCTGGCAGGGTGTGGACGTGCGGGGGCGTTCCTTGCGGAACGTGATCATCACGCGGCTGCCCTTCGAGCCGCCGGACCGGCCGCTGACCGAGGCGCGGATCGAGCGGATCCGTGACCGGGGGGGCGACCCGTTCAAGGAGGATTCGCTGCCGCGGGCGGTGATCCGGTTCAAGCAGGGGTTCGGGCGGCTGATCCGGTCGTCGAGCGACACCGGCCGGGTGGTGATTCTCGACCCGCGGGTGCTGACGACGGGGTATGGCAAGGCCTTCATGAACGCCCTGCCGGCGGGGGTCCGGACAGAGGTCATTCACAGCTAGGGCGGGATGGGCGATCGGGCCGACGCCCGGTGGATTCTGACCCTGTCATACTACGAACAAATCTGACTTCGGGGAGGCGGTCGTCTATTGTTCGCCCCTCACCGTTCTTGGTGCGCTTTTGGCGGTGGGGCCTCCGCTCTTTGACACAGGGAGATCTTCATGCTCGGACGAGTCTTCAAGGCCTACGACATTCGCGGCACCTATCCGGATCTGCTCAGCGACCAGATGGCGTGGCAGATCGGCTGGGGTGCGGCCCGGTTCCTGTTCGCCGAGGCCGAGGCGCAGGGTCAGAACTCGCCGATGATGCGGAACATCGTGGTGGGGCGTGACATGCGGCAGTCGAGCCCGACGCTGGTGGCGCAGCTCATCGACGGTGTGCAGGCGTTTGGCGGCGATGTGATCGATGTGGGGCTGGTGGACACGCCGTTTGTCTACTTTGCGGTCAACCATCTCGGCTGCGCCGGCGGCGTGATGGTGACGGCGAGCCACAACCCGCCGCAGTACAACGGGTTCAAGATTTGCAAGATCGAGGCCAAGCCTGTCGGCGAGGCGACGGGTCTGGCGGACGTGCGCAAGTATGCGGCGACGGCGGACAAGGGGCGGTCCACGCGTGACGGCCGGGTCGAGAAGCGTGATCTGTGGGACGCGTACCGCCAGCACGTGCTGCGGTTCCTGGACATGGGCGGAAAGTCGCTGAAGGTCGTGATCGACGCCTCGAACGGGATGGCTGGGACGATGGTGCCGAAGATCTTCGGCAACAAGGGCAAGGACATCGAGGGGCTGGAGATCGTCGAACTGAACTTCGACAACTCCAAGGGCGAGTTCGTGCACGAGCCGAACCCGCTGGTCGCGTCGAACCTGGCGCAGCTGCAGAAGGCGGTCGTGGACAAGAAGGCGGACCTGGGGATCTGCTTCGACGGCGACGCCGACCGGTGCGTGGTGGTGGACGAGAACGGCGAGATCATCGGGTGCGACCACCTGACGGCGGTGCTCGCGGCCAGCGCGCTCGAGCAGCGGCCCGGGGCGTCGATCGTCTACGACCTGCGGTCGACCAAGGCGGTTGAGGAGACCATCCGCGAGCTGGGCGGCAAGCCGATCCGGTCGCGCGTGGGTCACGTGTTCATGAAGCAGGAGATGGCGACGCACCGCTGCCAGTTCGGCGGCGAGCTCTCGGGCCACTTCTACTTCCGCAAGAACTTCAACGCCGACTCGGGCGCGATCGCGATGGCAACGGTGTTGAGCGTGCTGGCCAAGAGCGGCAAGACGATGAGCGAGCTGACGGCGCCCGCGAAGAAGTACTTCCAGTCCGGCGAGATCAACTTCGAGATCGAGGAGCAGGACGAGGCGCTCGACGCGCTCCGGGAGGAGTACGCGGGCGTGGCCGAGATCGACGACCTCGACGGCGTGACGATCGACGCCTTCGCCGGCAAGGGGTGGTGGTGCAACGTCCGCAAGAGCAACACCGAGCCGCTGCTGCGGCTGAACGTGGAGGCCAGGACGCGGGAGTCGCTCGAGGAGATCCTCGCCGAGCTCTCGCCGAAGCTGGGGACCCGGGTCGATCACTGACCGGGGGAGTGCCCTCCGGGACGATGTCCGGGCCGTCGTTTGGGTCCTTGATTGGTTGCTCGATTGGGGTGTCAAGCCCGTCGGCGGCATGGCCGCGGCGGGCGGATAGACTGTTGGTGGATGCTCGCGTCGGTTCGGTCACTCAGCCATGAACCTCTCACACTTCTTTGAGCACTGGTCGATCAGGGAGAACCCGTTTAAGGGCGAGGAGGCCCGCGACGACGGGGTTTTCGCCAAGCTCGGGCTGCCCGATGCGCGCGGGGCGAAGCCCGCGGATAGCCCGATCACCGCCCACTCCGACTTTGAGAAGATCCTCGGCTCGCTGGCCAGGCCCTCCACGTCGGTGGTGTTTGGTGAGAAGGGATCGGGCAAGACGGCGATCCGCATGCAGCTGGCCGAGCAGATCCGGCTCCACAATCTCGCCAACCCGGGACGCGGCGTGTGGGTGATTCCCTACGACGGGCTCAACGCGGTGCTCGACTGTCTGCACGAGCGGACCGGGGAGAGCGATCCGGCCGACTCGCTGGCGAGCATGCGGCTGGTGGATCACATCGATGCGTTGCTGTCGATCGCGACGACCTCGATCGTCGAGCAGGTCATCGAGGGGTCGGCCGTCACCGCCCCGAGCCCGGTGCCGAGCGATGCGGTCAAGCGGATTCGCAAGGCGGGACCGGAGTTGCGGCGGGACCTGCTCCTGCTGCAGGCGGTCTACGACAACGCCGAGCAGGCGGTCGCGCGTGGCAAGGACCTGCGGCGGCGGCTCCGGGCGTGGCCGAGTTGGCAGCGGCTGGTGTTCCGGGCGCTGGTGTGGGGCGGGTGGGTGCTTCCCGCGGCTGCGGCGTGGTATGCCTACTTCCGCGTCGCCGACGACGCCGAGACGCTGGCGCTCACGGCCAAGATCGCGGCGGGTGTGCTGGCGGCGGTGTGGCTCGTGCTCGCGGCCAAGGAGTTCCTGTTTGAGCGGGGTCGGCTGCTGCTGCTGGGCAAGCGGCTGCGGAAGCAGCTGCGGACGCTGCGTCGGACGGAGCGATCGCTCTCTGCGACGGTGGGCAAGCTCGCCAGCGCCGACCAGTCGTCGCTGGTGCTGCCCCTGACCGATTCTGACGAGACGCGGTACGCGATGCTGGACCGGCTCAAGCGGGTGCTCGGCGTGCTGGGCTATGGCGGTGTGGTGGTGCTGGTGGACCGCGTGGACGAGCCGACGCTGATCAACGGTGATCCGGAGCGCATGCGGTCGGTGGTCTGGCCGATGTTCAACAACAAGTTTCTGCAGCAGGAGTCGTTCGGGCTCAAGATGCTGCTGCCGGTTGACCTGCGGCACGCGCTGTTCAAGGAATCGAGCGCGTTCTTCCAGGAGGCGAGGCTCGACAAGCAGAACCTCGTCGAGCGGCTGAGTTGGACGGGGTCGATGCTCTATGACTTGTGCGATGCGCGGCTGAAGGCATGCCGCGACCCGGACGCCGAGCCGATCAGTCTGCTCGACCTCTTCGCCGAGGACGTGACCGGGCGGGACGTGGTGGACGCGTTGGACCAGATGCACCAGCCACGTGACGCGTTCAAGCTGCTGTACCGGTGCCTGAGCGAGCACTGCTCGAACGTGACGGCCGAGCAGGGACAGTGGCGTGTGCCGCGGCTGGTGCTCGAGCAGGTGCGCAAGCAGGAGGCGGAGCGGGTGCAGCAGTTGTACCGGGGGATCCGGCCCGCGTAGCGCACCGTCTGGTAGTCTGGGGACATGATTCGAATCGTTGTCGTGAGCGTTGCGCTCTGCGTGCTGTGCGGGTGCGGCGGCCTTGGTCGTGACATGTCACCCCGGGTCGTTGTGCTCGGCATCGCCCAGGACGGCGGCGTGCCGCAGGCGGGGAGCTTTGCCGACCAGCGGTGGGGCGAGGCCAACGGCCAGCGGATGGTCGCGTGTCTCGGCCTGCTCGACCCGCGGACCGAGAGCGCGTGGATGTTTGACGCGACGCCGGACTTCCGGCGGCAGCTCTACGACCTGCACGCCGAGGCGGAGGGGCCCCGGTGGCGGTGGCGGGCGGGCAATCACCTCGGCGAGCCGAAGCCGCGGCCGCTGGACGGGGTGTTTCTGACGCACGCCCACATCGGCCACTACTCGGGGTTGATGTTTTTGGGGCACGAGTCGATGGGGACCGACAACGTTCCGGTGTACGCGATGCCGCGGATGCGGGGGTTTCTGGAGCGCCACGGCCCGTGGGATCAGCTCGTGCGGTATGAGAACATCGAGCTGCGCACGCTGGCGGCCGGCGAGCCGGTGGTGCTGGGCGAGGGGCTGTCGGTGACGCCGTTTCTGGTGCCGCACCGGCAGGAGTATTCGGAGGTCGTGGGGTATCGGATCGACGGGCCGTCGCGTTCGGTGCTCTTCATCCCTGATATCGATTCGTGGGAGGAGTGGGACGCGATGGGCACGCGGATCGAGGACATGCTGGCGCGGGTCGACATCGCGTATCTCGACGGGACGTTCTTTGCCAATGGTGAGATCCCCGGGCGGGACATGAGCGGTTTCCCGCACCCGTTCATCACACACAGCATGGAACGGTTCGCGTCGTTGCCCGAAACTGCGCGCGCAAAGGTGCGCTTCCTTCACCTGAACCACACCAATCCGGCGCTGCAGACGGATGGATATGCACAGCGTCGTATTCAAGGTGCGGGGATGCGCGTGGCGCAAGAAGGAGAGGCGGAAGGCCTGTGATGATCGGCTAGACTTGGGGCGGGGAGACCGGTCGGGGACGGCGGGTCAGACCGAGAGATTCCAGGAGAGAGCCGTGCGATTCGAAGATGTTTCTCGTTGTGTGCGCGTTGTGGTCTGCGCGGTTGCGACTGCGGTGTACGCCGATCCGCCGCCGGCGCCGGACGCGTTGACGGAGATGTCCGCGGCGGCGTGGGATGCGCAGGCGGACGGCTCGTTTGCCAGCGTGTCCAATGACACGGAGCGATTTGTCGAGGGCTCGGCATCGCTCCGCTTCGAGACCGGCGGCGGGTTTGACACGTGGCTCTGGTCGCCGGGCGATCGCTCGGCGTCGTGGGACATGCTGGCCGACGGCTCGGGCGGGATGCGGTTTTCGGCGTACGCCGAGAACGACTTTACCTTTCAGGGCGGGAGCCCATGGGTGCGGTTGTACTCCAACGGCGGGTACGTCGAGTACCGGCCGCGGGTGGACGTGCTCAACGATGCGCTGGGGCGATGGGCCGAGTTTGCCATCCCCTACGCGGGTGACGCGGTGTGGGTGAGAACGGACGTCGGATCGCCGGACCTTTCTTCTGTCGATTCGGTGGAGATCCACGCGGACACGTGGGACGCGGGGTTTGTGCTGTGGATCGACGGGCTCCGGTTCGACATGTCGCTCCCGGCGCCCGACCGGCTCCGGGCCTACGCGGGCAACGCGAGTGTGGCGCTGGAGTGGGACGCGTACCCCGACCCGATGGGGCGGCTGGATGGGTTCGCGGTGTACCGCGAGTTGTCGCCGTTCTCGAGCGTGGACGGGCTCTCGCCGATCGCGGTGGTGGGTGATCCCGACGCGACGGTGTTCCTCGACGACACGGCGAGCAACGGGGTGCGGTACCACTACGCCGTGACCGCGCTGTTCGACGGCGGGGCGGAGACCGAGGATGTTGAGAGTGTCGGTCCCCGGACGCCGCGGCTGGAATCGGACCTGCAGATCGTGTCGGTCTCGCGCACGCCGCGGTTCCCGCGGTACGACCCGACGTACACGTACCACGAGATTACCGATCCCGGCGGATTCGGGCCGTACATCACGACAGCCGCGACGGGTCTGGGCTCCGGGCAGGACCAGGACACACAGCGCTGGCCGATGATGGGAGAGACGGTCACCTACACGATGACGGTCCGGAACCGGGGGACGACGCCCTACATCGGGAGCCTGCCCTACGCGTGGTCTCTCGACGGGGACACCGTCGAGAGCGCCTCGCCGTTCGAAGCCATCGAGATCGGCGACACGGTGACCTACTCGTGGTCCATGCCGTGGGACGGTGCGCACCACGAGATCGAGGCGAGGCTGGACATCGCCGACGACCGGCCGGGGAACAACACGTTCGAGCTCGACAGCAAGTCGGTCGCGTTCCTGTCGTTCGCGGACCTGACCTACATCGAGAACTTCCGCGAGCAGTCGCCCGAGTACGACGCGATCTCGGACGACCTGTTCGACTGGCTGAACCTGCACATGGCCCGGTTCAACGAGCTGTTTGAGGCGGCGGGGACGGACAAGCGGGTGCACTTCGACGTGCTGGCGGCGCTCGAGGACGACGCGCCGGACCCTGTGGTGGACCGCATCGACTTTGCGATCTTCCCGTTCCGGTACAAGGCGACCGACGGCACGCTCCGGCTCAGCGGCTACTACGACCCGGACGAGGACCTCGACTACGGGCTGCTGCACGAGATGGGGCACCAGCTCGGCCTGATCGATCTCTACCGGCTGGATCTTCCGGCCGACCGGAACCATGTCTCGGGCGAGGCCTATTGGGCGATCCCGGGTCTGATGCACGGTGTTGATCACGTGGTTAGCCGGCACAGCGCCGACGCGATGACGCTGTGGCTGGACAAGGCGCACGGGTATTACGGGCAGTATCTGTACCGGCTGCCCGAGCACTGCCGCGTGCGGCTGCTGGGCCACGACGGCGGGCCGCTTGCGGGCGCGACCGTCCGGGTCTACCAGCGGGCGGAGCGTCCCGGGCAGGGCGATGTCATCACCAATCAGGTCAAGTTCACCGGCGTGACCGACGGCGCGGGTGAGTGGACGCTGCCGAACGTGGCGATCGATCCGAACATCTTCCCCGAGACCTACGCCGGCGATGCGTTGGGCCCCAACCCCTTCGGCTATGTCGCCGTGGTCGGCACCAACGGTCTGCTGCTGCTCGAGATCGAGCACGAGGGGCAGACCGACTACGCGTGGCTTCCCATCACCGAGGCCAACGATGCCTATTGGACGGGGCAGACCGGCACCGCGATTTTCGAGCGGACGCTCTCGATCGGCGGAGGCGTGCAGTACTTCCCGCCGGCCGAGCTCACCGAGCAGAACGCCGCCGACTGGGCGACCTGGGCCCAGGACGGTCAGCTGCTGGTGCGTGACGACGAGGCGATGGTGCGGGAGGGGCAGAGTTCGCTGGAGTACATCGCGACGGGTGGCGGGGACAACGCCGCGACGTACCCCGGTGAGGGTGTCGCGTCGTGGGATCTCTCTGCGGTGCAGCGGATCCACCTGTGGGTCTACGCCGACAACGACAACGTCGGGTTTCAGAACAACAGCCCGTGGATACGTCTGCTGGGCGACGGCGGGGACTTCATCGAGCTGCACTCGACCCAGGATGCGCTCAACCAGGCCCGCGATCGGTGGGTCGAGTTGAGCATCCCGCTGGCCGGCGACGGCGCGTGGGCCCGGACGGTGCAGGGGACTCCGGACATCACGTCGATCCGGGGCATCGCGCTCCACGCCGACACGTGGGAGGCGGGCTTTACGGTCTGGTGGGACGGCCTGCGGTTCGACCCGCCGGTCTGTGCCGCGGACTTCAACGCCGACGGCACGATCGACACCCGGGATGTGATCACTTTCCTGAACACCTGGTCGGGCGGCCAGGGCCGTGCCGACACCAACGGGGACGGGGTGGTCGATACTCGGGATGTGATCGCGTTCCTGAATCAATGGACCGCCGGCTGCTGAGGCACCCCGCTGATCTGCAAGGGAATCCCCCGACGAAGTTTCACGCCGGGGGATGAAACGCTGTAGGCTTCCTCTCGAACAACCGCCGGGAGGCCATTGCGTTGCGCTCATGATCCGCTGTATCGATGTGCACAAGTCGTACCGATTGGCTGATCGTGAGGTGCCCGCCCTGCGCGGGGCGTCTCTCGAGATCGCCGAGCCGGGGTTCTACGCGATTATGGGGCAGTCGGGGTCGGGCAAGTCGACGCTGCTGCACCTCTTGGCGACGCTCGACCGGCCGGACTCGGGAGAGATCTTCATCGGCGGCAGGAGCGTGCACGACCTCTCCGAGCGCGAGGCGACGGACTTTCGCAGGCGGGGTCTGGGCATCGTGTTCCAGCAGTTCAACCTGATCCCGACGCTCTCGGCGGCCGAGAATGTCGAATTGCCGGGCCTGCTGGCGGGGGACGAGCCGAAGAAGCTCCGCGCGCGCGCGCTCGAGCTGCTCGAGCTGCTCGGTCTTGAGGACCGGGCGAGCCACCGGCCCGAAGCGATGTCCGGCGGCGAACAGCAGCGGGTCGCGATCGCCCGCTCGCTGCTCTATTCGCCCCCTGTCCTGCTGGCCGATGAGCCCACGGGGAACCTGGACTCGGAGAACGCCGAGCGGCTGTGGTCGCTGCTCGGCACGCTGGCGGCACAGCACGAGATGACGGTGTTGATGGTCACGCACGAGCCCGCGGCGGCGGCGCACTGCCGGCGGGCCTTCCTGCTGCAGGACGGCCGCGTCCGGGGTGAAATGGAAACGGAGGGGCTTGATGCGGCCGGTGTGGCGGCTCGCTATCAGCAGGCTCTGGGTCAGGCCTAGCCGCACGATCCTCATCGTGCTGGCGGTCGCGCTGTCGGCTGCGCTGATCACGGTGGTCTCGAGCGCGATGGCCTCGCTCAACGCAGCGATCAGGGGCCAGCTCAGCCGAACCGTCGGGGCGGCCGACGTGGTGCTCAAACCGGCGACCTCGGTCAAGTCGGTGCAGGCTGACTGGCTCTCGCGCGTCGAGGCGTGGCCGGGTGTCGAGGTTGCTTCGCCGTCGCGGCAGGAGTCGATCCGCCTCGAACTCGCCACAGAGGTGCTCGCCGCACCCACCGGGGCCGACGGGCCGTGGACCCGCGAGCCCCGCACGCTTGATCTGTCCACGGTGGTGTACGGGGTTGATTTCGCTACATGGCAGCAGCTGCGGCCGGTCGAGCTGGTCGCGGGAAGGTTACCCGAAGCGCCGGGCGAGATCGTGGTCGACGGTCTGGTGACCGAGCGGCTCACCTACGGCTATCAGGCCGAGGACCGCGGTTCGGGGCGGTACGGGATCACCGTCGGCACGGCGGTCGCGGGCACGCCCGTAGAGGAGATCCCGCAGAGCGTGGGCTCGGCCGACGAGGCCGAGCGGTTGAACGCCACGGTCGGGCTGCGGCTGGGGGATCGGCTTCGGGTGCGGCGGCTGCTGCGCGCCGGCGGAGTTCACGGTCGTGGGCATCGCCCGGCAGGCACCGCTCGGGGGCCGTCCCCAGGGGTACACGACGCTCGAATCGCTGGCCTCGGCGACCGGCGGCGGGGGCAAGCTGACGGAGATCGAGGCGCAGCTGGCGCCGGGTGTCGATCCGGCCGAGTTTGCCGCGACGCACAGCCCGGAGGTGCCCGAGGGGTTTGTGCTGACGACCACCGCGCGGGTGACCGCCAACGTGGAGAAGAACCTCGCCTCCAGTCAGCTCGGGCTCATCCTGGCGACGGTGCTGGCGTTCTTGACGGCGGCGTTCATCATCTTCACGGGGCTGACGGTGGACGCGGCGCAGCAGCAGCGGGAGCTGGCGATGCTGCGGTGCGTCGGGGCAAGCCGCACGCAGCTCGCGGCGTTCCAGTTGCTGGTCGGGGCGTTCATCGGGGTGGCGGGGGCCGTGCTCGGGGTGCCGCTGGGGCTCGGGATCGCGGCGGCGGTGGTCTCGGCGTTCCGCGAGTATGTCCCCGAAGGGACGATTATCAGCCCGCTTGGTCTGGTGCTTGCGCCCGCGGGGAGCCTGCTCGCCGGGCTGCTCGGTGCGGCGTGGCCGGCGTGGCGGGCGGCGCGGACGAGCCCGCTGAAGGCGATGGCCTCGCGGGCGACGGCGCCGAGCCGCAAGATCATCGCGGCTGCGACACTGGTCGCGGTGGTGGGGCTGGGCATCCAACTCCTGACGTTCCTCCTGCCGCGTGACGGCCAGACGATGTTCTGGGCGTACGCGACGGTCGGTCTGCCGGCGGTGTTCTTCGGCTATTTCTTCCTGTCGGTGCCGGTGATGATTCTCGTGACGCGCGTGTGCGGGCCGCTCATCGTGCGGCTGCTCGGTGTGCCGCGGGGGCTGGTCGAGCGGCTCGTCGCGGCGACGCCCTTCCGGTACGGCTTCACGGCCGGGGCGATGATGGCGGGCCTGGCGCTCATGGTCGGGCTGTGGACGCAGGGCGGGGCGCTCATCCGCGACTGGCTGGAGAAACTGCAGTTCCCCGACGCGTTTGTCAGCGGGCTCAACATCCCGCCGGAGGCACAGGACAAGCTCGACGCCATGCCGTTTGTGACCGGCACGTGCGCGATCACGCTGCACCCGGTCGAGACGGACGCCTTCGGCGTGCGTGCGCTGCAGCAGTACTACACAACGTTCATCGCGTTCGAGCCCGGGCCGTTCTTTGAGATGGCGACGTTGACGTGGGTGGAGGGTGATCCGGAGAATGCGCTGCGAAGACTCGAGCAGGGCGGCGCGGTGATCGTCGCGCGGGAGTTTCAAGTCGCCCAGGACCTGCACATCGGGGACACGTTCACGTGCAGCGACGAGGGTGTGGAGCACGAGTTCGAGATCGTCGGCGTCGTGACGAGTCCGGGGCTGGAGATCGTCAGCAAGTTCTTCGATGTGGGGGCCGAGTACACCCAGCAGGCGCTGCACGCGGTGTTTGGCTCGCGTGACGATTTGCGCGCTCGGTTCGGTACCGACTCGATCAATCTGATCCAGATCGGCCTCGACCCGGACACCCGGGACGATGAAGCGGTGGACGCGATCTGGCGCGAGATGGCGCCCTACGGCATCCTGGACGCGGGCAGCGGGAGGCAGATCCTCGCCGACATCATCGAGTTTATGCGGGCGATGCTGTACGCGACCTCGCTCGTCGCGGTGCTCAATATGCTGATCGCGAGCCTGGGTGTCGCCAACGTGATCATCAACAGCGTCGAGCAGCGGCGCTACGAGCTGGGCGTGCTGCGGGCGGTGGGGGGGCACCGGGGCATGCTCGCGCGGATGGTCGCGGCCGAGGCGGTGCTGATCGCGATCGCGGCAGGGCTCCTCGGCACGCTCATGGGCATCCAGCTCTCGCTCGCGGCCCAGCACCTGCATCGGTCGCTGCTCGGGGTCGTCTGGGACCTCCGCCCGCCGCTGCTGCCGATTTTGGCGGGGTGCGGCATCGTGCTGGTGATCTGTCTGCTGGCGAGCGTGCCTGCGGTGCTGCGGCTCAACCGCATGAGGCCGCGAGAGCTGCTGAGCTCTCGGAGCTGAGCGCCGAGCCCGCGTGCGGGCGGACGCGGGCGTATGCTCGGGCATTCCCTGGAGATCTCCGCATGGCAAAGCCAAAGAAGGCCGGCCTGGGCATCGGCGGCATTGTGCTGGTTCTGGCGATCGTGCTGCTCACGCGGGTGCTGGGCATCGACCTCGCGCCGGCCGAGGACGGACCGGGCGAGTCCGGCGCAACGTCGCGGTCGGCGGAGCGGACACCTCGGGCGGACACGACCGGCGATGCGGGGCTGGTGGAGGACCTCTTCGCCGAGCAGCGCTCCGGCGTCATGGTCACGGTGCGGGGCGAGGTCGTGCACATCCTGCCCGACGACAACGAGGGCAGCCGGCATCAGCGGTTTCTCATCGAGATCTCACGCGACCGGACGCTGCTGGTGGCACACAACATCGACCTGGCCGAGCGTGTGCCGCTGGACGAGGGCGACACGCTGCTGCTCCGCGGCCAGTACGAATGGACGGAGAAGGGCGGGACGCTGCACTGGACGCACCACGACCCGGGCAAGCGGCGCGAGGGTGGGTGGATTGAGCATGATGGGGTGCGGTACGAGTAGGGGCTGGATGTGCGGTAGCGAGCCGTGCGTACGCACGGTTCGGTGCTTTGCGGTCCTAGGGATTTTGGCTACTCTCTCCACATCATGAAGAATGAGTGGGACAGACCGCTGTATCCGCGGGTCGATGCCGGGATTATCCAAGCACTTCGCCCCGTGCTCTGGCCGGCGATGATCGGGCTTGCCATCGTGTTCGTGGATATCACGTTCTCCTCGTGGAGCAGCGTGCAGAACTGGAGCAGTTCGGCAGCACCGCAGAATGAGCCCGTGCACGGGTTCACGATCGATCTCGTCCATGATGCACTGGGGTATCTTCTCATCACGGTCGCGGTCGCCCGGCTACACCGAACGCACATTCCGGCCCGCGCGAAGAGGTTTCTAGGTCCAGTCGCCGGGGTCTTGGTGCTTGGTGTGCTGCTGTCGCTTTGCAACATGGTTCTGGGATGGCAGAGTGGGCCGCTGGGTATGGTCAACACGGTCTTTCATGCATTCGCGTACGCGGCACTCGTGGCGATGATCTGGACCATCGCTGCTGCCTGTCGGAGTGCTGGAGCGGCCCGGCTCGAGCGAACCTGGCTGCAGGCTCTGTGGATGGTCGTGGTGATATGGGCGGTGCCGGCTTCGATTACCATCGTGGTGGCGCTCGCCTCAGGCCAGTCGCGGGCTGCCCTCTTTCAGATGGATCTGTCCTCGCCGATGCCGGTGTGTGGACTGCTGGCATTGGTGGCCGTGCCGCTGGTCTGGATACTCCTGGCCTTCAGCCGAACACTGGCGTGGGTGCCACCGGCGCGACTGACTCATTGTCACCGGTGCGGTTATCTACTGGAAGGCCTGCCCGAGCCTGCCTGTCCCGAGTGCGGAGAGCGATTTGCCACCATGCGGGGCTCGATGGAGCCGGGCGTCTGGCACGAGGACTGATCACGGCGACGTTCCGATCGGCCCTTCGCCCGCGCTGCCCTCTACGATGCTCGCATGACGACTCCCGGCTCCGCCCATTCTCCCCTCAATCAAGCTCGACAGCAGCGCTTCGATGTGCAGGCCCCCTTCACACCGACCGGCGACCAGCCCGGTGCGATCGAGGGCATCACGCGCGACCTCAAGGGCGGGGCGCCGCTGGCCTGCCTGCTCGGCGCGACCGGCACCGGCAAGACCTTCACGATGGCCAACGTCATCGCGCAGCTCAACAAGCCGACGCTCATCATCAGCCACAACAAGACCCTCGCCGCCCAGCTCTACGAGGAGCTCCGCGAGTTCTTCCCCAACAACAGCGTCAACTACTTCGTCAGCTACTACGACTACTACCAGCCCGAGGCGTACATCCCCTCGCGCGACATCTACATCGAGAAGGACGCCAGCCGCAACGACGACCTGGACATGCTGCGGCTGGCCGCGACGAGCAACATCCTCGGCCGGCGCGACACTGTGGTGGTGGCGAGTGTCTCGTGCATCTTTGGCCTGGGCTCGCCGATCGCCTATTCGCAGCGTCTGCTGACGATCACCAAGGGCAGCACGATCAACCGGCGGGATTTCTTCCTCGCGCTCAACGCGATGCAGTACCAGCGGACCGACATCGAGTTCAAGCGTGGGCGCTACCGCGTGCGCGGCGACGCGATCGAGGTGTGGCCGGCGTACGAGCGGTTCGCGGTGCGGATCGAGCTGTTCGGCGACGAGATCGACCGGGTCGATCTGATCAACCCGACCAGCGGCGAGTTGCTGGCCGAAGAGCGGCAGTTCTTCCTGTTCCCGGCCGTCCACCACGTGATGCCCGAGGAGGAACTCGAGCCGATCATCAAGCAGATCCGGACCGATCTCGACGCCCGCGTGCTGGAGCTGCGCGCGCAGGGCAAGCTGCTCGAGGCCCAACGCCTGCTTGCGCGCACAAAGTATGACATCGAGATGATCGAAGAGGTCGGCTACTGCTCCGGCGTCGAGAACTACTCGCGGTACTTCGACGGACGCTCGCCGGGCGAGCGGCCGTACACGCTGCTGGACTACTTCGACTTCGCCCCCGCCGCCGACGGGGCCGCGGGGCCGGTCGCGGCGTCCGGGGGTGTCGAATCCGGCGCGACCAAGGCCCGCCCCAACTTCCGCGACTGGCTGCTCATTATCGACGAGTCGCACGTCACCGTGCCGCAGGTGCGGGCGATGTACAACGGCGACCGCGCGCGCAAGGAGGTGCTGGTTGAGCACGGCTTCCGCCTTCCCGCGGCCCTCGACAACCGGCCGCTGCGGTTCGAGGAGTTCGAGGCCATCGTGCCGCAGACGCTGTATGTCTCGGCCACCCCCGGTCCCTATGAGCTCGAACGCTCCGGCGGCGTAGTGCACGAACAGGTCATCCGCCCGACGGGTCTGCTCGATCCGGAGATCGAGGTCCGTCCGGCGTCCGGCCAGGTGCAGGACCTGCTGGAGCGCTGCCGCGAGTGCGTCGCGTCCAACGGCCGGGCGCTGGTCACGGCCCTCACCAAGCGCCTCTGCGAGGACCTCGCCAGCTATCTCGACCAGCAGGGCTTCCGCGTGCGGTATCTGCACTCGGAGATCGACACGCTCGAGCGGATCACGATCCTCACCGACCTGCGTTCCGGCGAGTTTGACATCCTCGTGGGGGTCAACCTGCTCCGCGAGGGGCTCGATCTGCCCGAAGTCTCGTTCGTCGGCATCCTCGACGCGGACAAGGAGGGCTTCCTCCGCTCGGCGACGAGCCTGATCCAGCAGATCGGCCGCGCGGCCCGCAACTCGAGCTCCAAGGTCGTGCTGTACGCCGACACCGTGACGCCCTCGATGCAGGCCGCGATGGACGAGACCGACCGGCGGCGTGAGAAGCAGGTGGCGTACAACACCGAGCACGGCATCACGCCGACCACGATCGTCAAGGAGATCCGGCGTGGCATCGAGTCCGACCTCAAGGCCCGGCGCAGCGCCCGCGAGGCCGTCGCGACCACCGAGGAACGCGTGGACGCCTCGGCCCTGCTCAAGATGCTGGAAGAGGAGATGCTCGCGGCCTCTGAGGAGATGGCGTTCGAGAAGGCCGCCGACCTGCGCGATCAGGCGGTGATCGTCCGCAAACTGCTCGACGAGCACGCGGCCCAGCAGGCCGAGGCCGCGTCGGCGGCGAGCCGCGGACCTGCTGAGCCCGGCGCCCCCCAAGCGGCCCGACGACTACCCGCCGCTGATGCTGACCCGGACAGCCATCGAGAACGCCCTGAGCGGGTCTGGTGGGGGGGCGGGGCGGCGGGCGGCGGAAGAAGGCCGGGATGCCGGGGGTGCGGCCGACCAAGAAGCGGGGGAAGAAGAGCGGGCGGGGTTGAGACCGGCCCGGGCCGGGTGGCACCTGCGCGCGCAACTCTCGTGCAATCCGCGACCCCGATTCACCTGCATCATGGAGACACCCTCATGAAAGGAGTCCCGATGATGCGTTGTCTCATCCCCGTTGCCGCCTGTTCTTGCGTGTTCGCCTCGGTCAGCGCGGCCGCTCGCGATGTCGCCGTGTTCAGCCAGCCGACGACCACCAACCCCGATAGCGTGGGTCTGGGGTGGTACAGCCACTCTGAGCCCCGGGTGCGGAAGAACTACAAGCACGCCGACGATTTCACGCTGACCGACGACGCCGAGATCGGGCGTGTCGTCTGGTGGGGCCAGAGCTCGAAGCATCGGCACGACGACCTGACCAACTTCGACACGTTCCAGATCGAGTTCTTCGCGGCGGTGGACGTCGGGGGCGACATGCTGCCCGGGGCGCTGCTCGCGGTCGAGGTGTTCGATCTCGGCGACACCTCCCCGGCCGAGACCGGGCGGCTGGCGACCAACGGGGCGAGGGAGTACCGGCACGAAGCCACGCTGGCCACGCCCTTTGCGGCCGACGCAGGGCGGCAGTATTTCATCGCCGTCAGCGCCGGGATGATCGAGACCAACTCGCCCTCGGACGCGTGGCAGTGGCAGGATGCGGACCTGAACAACGTCTGGTCGGCGACGTTCTCTTGGGCGTCGTCGGAGTGGACGGGATATCAGGACAGCGACAGCGCGTTTGAGCTGTACGCCGTGCCCGCGCCGGTATCCGCAGGACCGCTGGCGGTGGCGTTGCTCCTCTCGCGTCGACGCGCGGGATAGGGTCCCGCCTACTCCGGTTCGCGGCCAAGCCCCTTGCGGAAGGCCAGCGGCGTGCACCCGTAGACGGAACGGAATGCACGGCTGAAGTGCGACTGGTCGGCGAACCCCTGCTCGAGCCGCGACCCGCACGATCGGCGGGCAGGGGCGTGCCGCGAGCGATCGGGCGGCCCGTGCCAGCCGCACGCGCCGGCCGTACTCCCCGATCGTGACACCCGTCGCCAGGCGGAAATGCCTCGCCACGTGGGAGGGGTGCCGGCCGACGTGAGTGGCGACCGCCTTGAGGCTCGAGGCGAGTTCCGGTTCTTCGAGCAGCAGCTCGCGGATGTCGGCGATCCAGGCACCGTCGTCGGCTCGGACGGCGTTCCGCGGCAGGAGTTCGTGGACCAACTGCATCGCGAGCGATTCGAGCAGCAGCGTGTCGGGCACCGGCGTGCGAGCGATCTCACCGACGATCGCGGCTGCGGGCCGGAGCGCGGTGGTCGTGTCGAGTTCCCGGACGATGGTGTCGGCGTCGATGCCTGCCTCTCGCGGCAGTGCGGCGGGCATGACGATGTGCAGCGAGCGGATGCCTCTGGGGTGCGAGGCGAACCGGTGGCGGACCCCCGCCGCGAAGAACTCAACCGCCCCCGCGTCAGAGTCGACATCCCGGCCGGCGTAGGTGCCGGCCCCGCTCCCGGCGAGCACGAAGTCGATGCTCGCCTCGTCGTGTTCGTGCCAATCCTGCCGGAATGCCCCGGTGTAGGTCTTGTGGGTGATGCGGAAGGGGCCCGCCTGATGCATCGAGTGCCAGGTCACGCGGGCGTCGGGCTGCTTTGCGGGGAGGGGGCTCACACAGGCGGTGTACGTATTCGATCGGCTGAAGTTGCGGCGGTGCCGGGGAAACCGGCGGTGAATCGGCCCGGAGCGGCATGATCGTCTCCGCAATCTTCGCGCTCGTCTGACATGCCCTGAGCGCTCGCGTGATCGGCCGCCTCTACCTTCCGGCCATGTCAACACCTCTCGCTGTCGCCGCTGCGATCACTGTTCTGGGGCAGGCTGTGACCTCCCCCGTCGTTTCATCACCGGGGTCGATCCCCGACATCCACAGGCATCCGGATCACACCGTCGAGATCGTGTGCCACCGTGGAGTCAACAAGTACGCCCCGGAGAACACGCTCGCCGCCGCGGCACTCTGCGTCGCGTGGGGCATTGACTACGTCGAGGTCGATGTCCGCACGAGCGCCGACGATGTCCTGTTTGTCATGCACGACGCCGAGCTCGATCGCACGACCGATGGCGAGGGCGAGTTCCGCGATCTGACCGCCGCTGAGCTGGACCTGCTGGATGCCGGGTCGTGGTTCGGGCCTGTCTACACCGGTCAGCGCGTCCCGAGGCTGACCCATCTGCTCGCGTGGGCGAGTGGCCGCGTGCGGGTGTACCTCGATGTCAAAGATGCCGAGCTCGAGCGGGTACTCGGAGTCGTTCGCGATGCGGGTATGGAGGAGGACGTGTTCTTCTGGTTCGGCGACGATGACGACGCGAAGCGTCTCCGAGCGTTGGACGGCACTGTCGGGCTGAAGATCAACGCCGACAGCGAGGCGGAGTTGCTGACGGCCATGCAAGACTTTGACGCCCAGATCATCGAGTGCGGCCCGGAGAGCCTCTCGTCAGAATTCGTCGCCCGTGCCCACGCTCTGGGCCTCCGCGTCATGCTCTACACGCGCGACGACGATCCTGAGGTCTTTCGCCGCGGGTTGCAGGTCGGCATCGACATGGTCAACCTCGACCACCCTGACACGTTCATCGATGTCGAGTGGGAGTTCCTCGAGTCGCGATAGCTGGGTGCCGTGCTTCGACCCGATAGGGCGAAGCACGCTGCGGAGCGTGGTCATGCCACACGGGGGGGCTCCTTGGTGTGCGATGAGGCCGGTTCAGGTGGTGTGGGGCTCGGGTGCTCGGCGCTGAACTTTGCCAGGCCGCGGACCAGCATGCCGATGCGTATGACAAGCACCGCGGCGAAGCATCCCGCGAGCAGCATCGTGACGGCGAGGAGCTTGAGCGACGGGGGAATCAGCACGCCTGTCCCTTGAAACATGGCATTGACGGTGACAAGGACGGACGCGGCGATGGCAATCAGGCCGACGGGCCACAGCAGGCGCCGCCAGACGGTGCGGCCCTCGCTGCGCCACAGGCGGCGGAGTTCATCGCGGAGTAGGCCGCTGGGCACGCGGTCAAGACCTGGCACGAAGCGTGCAAAGCCGTAGAGCGATTGCCGCAGGGTTTGCACATCCCACGGATCGCGGCCGCACTCGGGGCACTCGACTGCATCCTGCATCGCGGTCATGGGGTACTCGCAGTGTGCGCAGATGGGCTGCCCGAGTTCGATCCGGGCGAGACGGAGGAGTCTGGATCGCATGGTGAGAAAGACATAGACGTCCAGGCCGGGATGTGCAAGGAACGCGAGCGCAAGCCCCATTCCTTGCACACCAAGAAAGACGCCCGCCCCCAAGGGAGCGGTCAAACCCTGCGAAAAGAGTGTTGGCACGAGGATGGTGAGCGAAAGCCATGCACCGACAAGCTTTGCGGGGAGTCTGGCGACGATCGAGCGGCGCCACTGATCGGCGAGGGAGAAGGTCATGGGACGTGACAACTGTTGCTCCATGCTTCACCCCGAGCGTCACAGCCGCGTAAGCCTCGCATACTCCAGCACCAGCGTCTTGACGCCCACGTGCTGGAACTTGATCTTCGCCCGCACGCTCGCCCCGCCCTCGAGGCTCATCACCTGGCCGACGCCGAACTGTGGGTGCCGGACCTTGCTGCCCACGGGCAGCTCGCGCTGGGCCTGGGCGAGCTTGCCGCCGGGTTTGGTCTCGTAGGAGCGGGCCGACTGATCGAAGTCGTCGTCGAAGCCTCCGCCGGTGTCGGCCCAGGCGTCGGACTGGTCGCTGATCTTCGTGTGCTCGCGGGGCAGTTCTTCGATGAAGCGGCTGGGGATGGTGCGCTCGGACATGCCGCGGACGGTGCGGTACTTGGCGCAGGTGAGCTGCACATGCTGCATCGCCCGGGTGATGCCGACGAAGCAGAGGCGTCGTTCCTCCTCGAGGTCGGATTCGGAGGTCTGCGCGCGCGAGTGGGGGAGCAACCCCTCCTCAAGTCCAATCACCGCGACGACGGGAAACTCCAGCCCCTTGGCCGCGTGGAGCGTCATCAGCGTGACCGACCCGTGCGAGGGGTCGACCGCGTCGGCGTCGGCGACGAGAGAGACGCGTTCGAGGTAGGCCCGCAGCATCGCCAAGAGCGGCGGCGTCTCGGCCTGCGTGGCCAGATCGGCGTCAGGGTCGAAACCGTCGCCGGCGGGGAAGGCGAAGGGATCAGACGCCGCGTCGTACTCCTCTTCGAACTGGGCGGCCGAGCTGACCAGTTCGCTGAGGTTGTCAAGGCGCTCGGCATCGCTCTCGCTCTTGCTGGTCTGCGCCTGTTTGGAGTACATCGACTCGAGCCCGCTCTCGCGGATGACCCGTTCGACCAACTCGGCCAGCGAACCACTGACCTCGCGCCCCATGAACGACCCGCCGCCGGTCCAGTTTCGGACGGTCTCGACGAACGCTTTCACGGCGTTGGTTGCTCGCGCGGACAGGTCGGGGACATCCTCGACGGCGTTGAGCGCGTCCCACAGCGGGATGCCCGACGCCTGGGCCACCTCGCGGACCTTGTCCAGCGAGGTCTTGCCGATGCCGCGGGCGGGGGTGTTGACGACGCGGTCGAGCGAGACATCGTCGGCCTGGTTGGCCACGACGCGGAGGTAGGCCAGCGCGTGCTTGATCTCTTCGCGGTCGTAGAAGGCGGTGCCGCGGGCGATGACGTAGGGCACGCCCGCCTCGCGGAGGGCATCCTCCATGACGCGGCTGAGGGCGTTGGTGCGATAAAAGATGGCCATGTCGCGCCAGCGGGCGCCCTCGCCGTCCTCGTCCTCGGCGTGAGACTTGAGCCAGTCGGTGACGAGCTGGGCTTCGTGCCGCTCGTCGCGACAGAGAACCACGGTCACCGGCTCGCCCCCCTCGCGGCTGGTGAAGAGGTCCTTGTGCTTGCGCTGCTTGTTGTTGCGGATCAGCGTGTCCGCCGCCGCGAGGATCGGGGCGGTCGAACGGAAGTTCTCTCCCAGCGTGATCACCGCGGCGTTGGGGTAGCGTTCCTCGAACTCGAGGATGTTGGCGATGTCCGCCCCGCGCCACGAATAGATCGCCTGATCCGGATCGCCCACGACGCAGATGTTGGGACCGATGCCGCCCTCCGGCCCGTTGCCGGCCAGCAGCGAGGCGATGACGAACTGGGCGTGGTTGGTGTCCTGGTACTCGTCGATCAGGAGGTACTGCCAGCGCTTCTGGCACTCCTCGCGGACCGCGGCGGACTCCTTGAGCATCTTGGCGGTCAGCACCAGCAGGTCGTCGAAGTCCGCGGCATTGGCCGCACGGAGCTTGGCCTGATAGGAGGTGTAGAGCTTCGCGACGTTCTTGGAGTAGAAATCGGACGCCCGGGCCGCGTACGCCTCGGCGTCGAGCAGCTCGTTCTTGGCGGCCGAGATCGCGCTGAGCACGCTCCGCGGCGGCCAGTTGCTGGTCGAGAGCTGCAGGGCCAGCACCGCCGACTTGATCGCCGCGAGCTGGTCGGCGGTGGGGTAGATCGTAAAGTCCGGTTTGATGCCGAGGTTGACGCCGTCGTGGAGGGCCAACTCGGCGTAGCGGCGGAGCAGCCTGGCGCAGAGGGCGTGGAAGGTGCTGACGGTGAGGCCGCGGGTCAGGCGGCTGTCATCGCCGCCGGGGTTGAGCATGGTGTGGACCCGCTCGCGCATCTCGCCCGCGGCCTTGTTGGTGAAGGTGAGCGCGAGGATCGACCACGCCGGCACGCCGCACCCGATCAGGTTGGCGATGCGTCGGGTGATGACCCGGGTCTTGCCACTGCCCGCGGCCGCGAGGACCAGCAGCGGCCCCTCGGTGTGGGTGGCGGCCTCCCGCTGGGGGGGTGTCAGGTCGTCGAGGAGGTGGTCGAGGTCCATGGTTTTCACAATCGTGCCCGTCCGTGGCGTCGTGTCCGGTCGTCCTCGCTAGCCTACGCCACGTCCGCGGGCGGAGGTATTCGGACCGCCGCGTCGTCCGCAAACCTGCGAGTTGCGTCCCCCGCCCGCGAGTTCTCGTACGACACCGCCAGAGCCGGTAGAATCGAACCGGTATTCACCCGAGCGGGTATGGAGAGAGGGCGAGCGTTCGGCTCCGAGACAGTTGACAGACGACAGACGCCAATGAGTGACCAATCACGCGAGCAGGACGCTGGCAGCACCGGCCCCAACGGGGCGGGCGATACCCGTCCGGTCCCACCGGGCGATACCTCGACGGTGAGCGACGCCGAGCAGGCGTTGCAGGACGCCCTCCCCGAGGGCACCAATGTCGACACGCTCGTCGGGCGGCTCGTGATTGAGCAGGGCCTCGCGACCGAGGACGAGGTTTCCGAGGCCAACGACCGGGTCAAGACCCTCCGGGAGCAGCAGCAGAGCCACCTCTCCCTCGCCCAGGCTCTCGTTGAGAACAACTACGTCACCAAGCGGCAGATCGCCCGCCTCCGGCAGATCATCGAGGCCGAGCGGTCCGGGCAGAAGATCCCCGGCTACAAGATCCTCGGCAAGCTCGGCGCCGGGGCGATGGCGACGGTCTACAAGGCCAACCAGATCAGCCTCGACAGGGCCGTCGCGATCAAGATCCTCCCGCCCAAGTTCGCCGCCAACCCGCAGTTCATCGAGCGGTTCTACGCCGAGGGCCGTGCCGCGGCCCAGCTGAACCACCCCAACATCGTGCAGGCGTTCGACGTCGGCCGGTCCGGAGAGCTCTACTACTTCGTGATGGAGTACGTGGACGGCCGGACCGTCTACGACGACATCGTCAAGCACCGCCGCTTCAGCGAGGCCGAGGCGCTGGACACGATCATCCAGATCGCCGAAGCCCTCGACCACGCCCACGCCAAGGGCCTGATCCACCGCGACGTCAAGCCGAAGAACGTGATGATCACCCCAGAGGGTGTGGCCAAGCTGGCGGACATGGGTCTGGCCCGGGCGATCACCGACAAGGAAGCCGCCGAGGCCGAGGCCGGCAAGGCGTTCGGCACGCCCTACTACATCTCGCCGGAGCAGATCCGGGGCGAGAAGGACATCGGCCCGCCGGCGGACATCTACTCACTCGGCGCGACGCTCTACCACATGGTCACCGGCAGCGTGCCTTTCGACGGCAAAAACCCGTCGGCCGTGATGCACAAGCACCTCAAGGCCGAGCTGGTCCCGCCCGACCACGTCAACCCCAAGCTCGGCGCGGGCATCTCCGAGGTCATCGAGATGATGATGGCCAAGGACCCGCGCAAACGCTACCGCTCCTGCGCCGACCTGCTGCTCGACCTCCGCGAGGTCCGCTCGGGCGGTTCGCCGACGATCGCCCACAAGGACGTGCTGCCCTCCGACACGCTGGCGACGCTCGCCGCGGCGGAGGCACAGGCCGCGACCTCGATGGAGATCCCCCAGGACCGTTCCGTGGGTGGCAACCAGCTGATCCGGCCCTGGCTGTTCTTCCTGCTGTGTGCCGTGGCGGCGGTCAGCATCACGTTCAATATCATCCAGGCGGTCAGTTAGGGCGATCTCAGGGCTGTCCGGGCCGGGCAATGGTGCCGGCTTGGGCCCGTTTCGCTTGCTTTGTTCGGGGGCCCGGGTTAGTCTTTGGCGTGTCGGGCCGCACGGTGCGGTCCGAACTGAGTGGTTTCCCCCGGAGTCCGGCCTGTGCCCATATCGAAGGTGTCTGACACCACATCGGTTGCGGCTGGCCTGTGCCCGGGTCGCGTCATCGACGCATGAACCCTCGTCAACCCGCACATCTCGTTTCGATTCTCGGTCAGTTCCCGCGTCGGCGCGGGGGCACTTTGGTGACCGCAGATTCTCGCCGCTGAACACACAGGAGGCCTTACCATCGCCAGAGGAAGACGCTTTTATCGAGACACGGGGCCCGTCCGGCGCACCCGTGTCAACTTCTTGATCCGGATCTCCCCGATCCGCGTGATCGGCTCGGAGAACGAGCAGATCGGCGTGATCGAGACGCAGGAGGCCCTGCGCATGGCGCAGGAACAGGGGCTCGATCTCGTCGAGATTGTCCCCGATTCGAGGCCCCCGGTCTGCAAGATCATGGACTACGGCAAGTACAAGTACGACCTCGCGCAGAAGGAGCGTCGTAACCGGGCCAAGAGCAAGCAGAGCGAGACCAAGGAGATCCGCCTCGGGCGGTCGGTCAAGATCGACCCGCACGACGTCTTCATCCGCGTGCAGCAGGCACGGCGGTTCCTGCTGGCCGGGCACAAGGTGCAGATCACCCAGCGTTTCCGCGGCCGCGAGATGATGCACAAGGAAATCGGCATCGAGCGGCTCAGCCAGATCGTTGACGACCTCTCCGATATCGCCAAGGTCGAGATGCCCCCTCGCTGGGCCGGCCGCTCGGCGAGCCTGCTGCTCGCGCCCGACAAGCCCAAGGTCGAAGCGTACAAGCGGCGCCTCATCGAGGAGGGCAAGGCCTCCGATGGCCCCGACGACGAGGAACTGAGCCTCGAAGAGCTCGAGGCGCAGGTCGAGGCCCAGAACCTGCTCGACGATTCCGATGATGACGACGACGACATCGGTGACGAGGAGGAGTCCGGGGCGACGGCGTCTGCCGAGACCAAACCGACCAAGAAGCACGGCAAGGGGCCCAAGGACGAACGGGCACGCAACCCGGTGGACGACGAACTCCGCGACCTGCTCGGCTGACCCGGGCCCGTCCGTCAGGATCAACACACGCACCACACCCGGCACGGAGGCACCCGCCTCCGTGCTTTCGTGCGCCCCGCGCCCCCTGGCGTCCTGAGAACCCGCCCTAGTCGTGACGGAGCGCGACGATCGGGTCCTGCCGTGCGGCCTTGATCGCCGGGAAGATCCCGAAGAAGAGCCCCGTAAGCACCGCGACGGTGAAGGCCAGCGCAACCGACCAGCCCGTGACCTCGGCCGAGATCACCGTCTGGGTGTCGAACCTGGACTTGATCCACGGCCCGAGGCCGTCCATGCCCATGCTCAGGCCGACCCCGACCAGCACGCCCACCATGCCGCCGACGGCGCTGAGCACGCCGGTCTCGACAACGAACTGCGCAGTGATGTGGTTCCGCGTGGCGCCGATCGCCCGCCTGATGCCGATCTCGCGGGTGCGTTCCTGCACAGTGGCCAGCATGATGTTCATGATCCCGATACCGCCGACCAGCAGCGAGATCCCCGCGATCGCGCCCAGCACGATCTGCCACGTCATCGCGGTGCGCTTGGCCTCCTCGAGCAGTTCGTACGGCACGATCGAAACCACGTCCCTCGACGCAGCGTGGCGGACGTCGATGATCCGGTTCAGCCGATCGGCGTCGGTGATGACCGTGTCGCGGTCCCTGCTGACCACGTAGATCTCCGACAGCTGGATCTCGGCACCCGAGAACGACCCGCTCTCGCGCTTGACCACGATATCACCGTACACCGACCGCGCGGTCGTGATCGGCACGTGCACGTCCAGGTTCAGGTCGCGCCCGATCAGCGATGCGCCCGAACCGCCGGCCAAGCCGACCGGCGCGAGCACGCCCACGATCAGGAACGGCTTGTCGTCGATGCGGATCGTCTTGCCCAGCGGGTCCTCCTGCGGGAACATCTGCCGGGCAACCTCCTTGCCGATCACCGCGATCATGCCCTTCTCGTCGAGGTCGCTCTGGGTGATGTAGCGACCACGGTCCACCCGCAGCCGCGCCGCGTCGAGCAACTCGGGCGTCACGCCGTACGACTGGCTGGTCTGCACGCGGTTGCCGTTGATCAGCTGGCTGCCGAATTCCTTGATGGGCGCGATCACCTCGGCGCCCTGGAAGTTCGTCCGGATGACATCAAGGTCGTCGCGGGTGAGCCCGTAGGTGACCACGAAGCTCTGCTGCTGCCCGCCGGTCTGCATGTTCGATTCCGGCGGCTTCTGGCTCCGCAGGATGATGTTCTTGGCCCCGAGACGCTCGATCTGCATCAGGGCCTCCTGCTTGGAGCCCTCGCCGATGGCGACCATCGTGATCACCGCCCCGACCCCGAGGATGATGCCCAATGCCGTCAGGAACGACCGCAACAGGTGCAGACGCAGGTTCGTGATGCCCAGCCGAACGATCTCAAGAAGAAACGTCAAAGTCCAGACCCTCCAACCCCCGAAGCAGACTCCACGCCCGCCGCGCCGAGCGACCCGGTGCTCGGTGCCGTGGTGTACTCTAGCGGCAGTCCGCCGCGAGGTTGCCCAGACGCCATGCCCCACGCCGCCACCGTCCACATCCGCTCCGAAACCGAGGTCCCCCAGGGCTGGCGCTACGTCATCGATATCGACCGCGACGGGCAACCACCCACGACCCACCGGGTCCGCCTGAGCTGGGTGGATCACAACCACTGGGCAGGAGAGCGGCCCTTCCCGCCCTCGCGTGTGGTGCAGGCCCTGCTCGAGAGCCTCCTGGACGCCGATCCCGGAATCGACCTGCCCGACCGGTTCGACGCCGCGACCGCCCGACGGTGGGTCGAGGACATCGACACCCACATCCTGCCACGCCTCTAGCCGGAGCCGAGCGATGCCCGACTGGACCATCCGCCCGTTCCGCTCGATGGCAGACGCCGCGCCGCAGTACGCCCTCTGGCTGGAGGCGACCGCCCACCTGCCGCGGGCCTGGAGATCGTGCCTCCGGAACGTCGAGCACCAGCTCGCCCAAGCCGCCGCGGCACCGGGGTGCCGCCTCTACGCCGAACGCCCCGACGGCTCGCTGGCGGGCTACATCGGGGTCCATCCGCCCTTCGAGTGGTCTCCCGCAGCTCACGGCCCGCCCAGCGAGCCGCTCGGCTGGGCAATCCCCTTCGGCTTCCCGTGGACCTTCCCGCGCGACCCAACGCTCGAGGCCGTGCTCTACGACGAGATGGCCCGGTCCATCCCGGAGACCTTCGCGGCCTCGCGCCGGGACATCTACATCCAGCGGTTCCGCGAGACATGGACCGAGCACATCAGCTTCTTGACCGCACGCCGCTGGCGGAAGCTCAAGCGCCTCCCCCTTTTGGGAAACGCCGCCGAAGTCCGCGGAGTCCCGCCCAAGCTCTCACCGGTGCGAATGTCCGAGCTTCAGTCCATAGCCGACCTGGCCGCCTCGGACCCGACCGCCACCGACGTCACCGCCGAACAACTGCGCGCGCTGCGAGGGCGGCTGGCTCGACCCCGACGCCTTCTGGCGGCTCGGAGACCGCGGAGCGTTCGCCCTCGAAACCCGGGGCCGGCACGCGGCCGTCACAGCGTTCTTCGCGACGCCGGAGGGCTGGGACGACACCCTCGCCGCCGCCTCAGCGCACGCGGCCGCGCTCGGTGCACGCGAGCTCTACTTCACCGTCGAGCCACACGAACAGCCGCTCCGGGACGCACTCGCCGCACGCGGCTACACCGAGGTCGACGCGGGGGTCTACTACGCGCGCGATGCCGACTGATCCGCACCGGGTCCTCAAAAGAACCCGGCCATCTTCGCCCCGGAGATGCCGAGCACGATCGCGACCATCAGCCGCAGATTCTGCAGTTTCAGAATGTGAGTCAGCCGCGCACCCAGCGGCGAGCCGATCGCCGCGCCCACCGCCATCGCCAGCCCCAGCGACACCGCGTCCATCCAGGCGAGGCCGTGATCGCTCAGCGTCGCCAGCCGGAGCACCGCACCGATCGGCGCCACCGCGCACATCGCCACCGCGGCTGGCCGCGATCGCGCGACGCAGCGATATCCGCGCGATGATCTGCATCGACGGCACCAGCACAATCCCGCCGCCGATCGCCAGGAAGCCGGCCAGGAAACCCGCGAGCGTCCCGATCCCTCCCACGCGGGTGGCGGTCGCCCGCTGCTGCTCGGGCGTGGGCTCTGGCAGCTTGCGGATCGCCGTGAACAGCGTCCACGCGACAAACAGGAACAGGAACACGATGAGCGCGAGCTTGGGCACACTGCCGGGCAGTCTGTTGCTCACCACAACACCACCGATACTCGCGATCGCCATCGGCGGCACCAGCCGCAGCACGATCGCGCGGTCGATCGCCTTGGCCTTGAGGTGTGGCCGAATGGACGTCGCGGCCACGACGACGTTCACCATCGCCGCCGCCGCCATGTAGAGGTGGTGGGCGTTCCGGGTCGCGTCGGGCTCACCGTCGGGGAGGTCGTAGCCGAACACCAGCGCCAGGGCGGGAAGCATGATGATCGACCCGCCGATGCCGCAAAGGCCCCCGACCACCCCGGCGACCAGTCCAATTACGGCCGCGATGAGGATCTCCGTGGGGGTCATGCGTGGATTCGGGCCTCTCAGGGACCAATCGGGCGGTCGGGCAAGAAAGTGGGGCCCGATAACGCGCGTTGGCGGGCCGATCCTGACGTTGGGTCCATTTATAGCGACAGAAGCCCCTTCCAGCACCCGAAAGGTGTCTGTGGGCCGCCACATGTCTCGGCCCGCCGGCTGCCGGCCGGTGCTTTCGGGGTTAGACTTCCCGCATCGACGGACCGGGCCACAAGGAGGTGGACCTTGTCCCCGGCCGGGAAGCTCGCAAGCTTTCTAGGAGCAGACGCCTCTGCTGCCGTCGAGTCTGGGAGGCGATTCGTGAAGAACAACCACAAAGCCCTGTTGGACGCGTTGTGTCGTCGGCTGTCGACCCGCGCGTCCGTCGAGACCGGCGTCTTTGTCCTGCTGGTCGCGATGACCGCCGTCTCGGCGGCGATGGTCAAGGAAGCCAGCCACCTGCCGGCCCTCGCGTCGGTGGCCCAGCCCGGTGCCGATCGCACCAACGCGTCGATCATCGTCGCGGCCAACCGGACACCCGCAGCCAACACGACGGCAGCGGAGCCCACCAGGCTCGAGCCCACCCCGGCCGAGGCCGAACGGGCCGAGCGCATCCTCGAACGCAAGGCCGAGCAGGTGCGCTGGTTCAACGGCCGCCCCGTGCGTCCGGCACGCGTCGTGTGGATGACCGTGACCGCCTACTCGCCCGATGCCCGCTCCTGCGGCCCGTTCGCCGACGGCATCACCGCCACGCTCCACTCTGTCGAGACCAACGGCGGCAACCTCGTCGCCGCGGATACCCGGCTCTTCCCCTTCGGCTCCATGCTCTCGGTCGAGGGCTACGACGAGGGCAACATCGTCCCCGTGCTCGACCGCGGCGGCGCGATCAAGGGCCACCACATCGACCTGCTCATGCCCACGCACAAGCAGGCACGCCAGTGGGGCGTCAAGCGGATGCCCGTCGTCGTGTGGGAGTTTGCCGACGGCAAGCCGATGGAAGACCCCCGCAAGTTCCGCTGATCTGTCCTCTGCCGCTGCCGGGTTTCTCGCCGGGCCTGTCGCTGGATGTGCTCCTGAGGTAGAGCAGTCGCGGGTATGCTCGCCTGCAATGCTCATCCGTCCTGAACGCAACCTGCCGACCACCATCGACGAGCTTCTCGGCCCGGGGCTCTCGCAGCGCTTGGACCGTCTCGACGTCATGAGCCGCAAGGTCTTCGCGGGCCGCCTCCCTGGAGAGCGTCGCAGCAAGCGTCGCGGCGAGTCCGTCGAGTTCGACGACTACCGCGACTACACCCCCGGCGACGACCTCCGCCGCCTCGACTGGAACGCCTTCGCCCGCTTCGACCGGTTTTTCGTCAAGCTCTTCCGCGCCGAAGAAGACCTCGGGCTGCACATCCTTCTCGATTGCTCGGCCTCGATGCTCGCCGGCGGCGGCGACGCACCCAGCAAACTGCTCTTCGCTCACAGGCTCGCCATGGCGCTGGCCTACATCGGCCTGGTGAACCAGAACAGGGTCTCGGTCGCGACCTTCGGCCACGCCGGGGCCGACCCGCTCCGCCGTCTCGCCCCACTCCGTGGGCGGCGGCAGACGGTGAGGGTCGCAAAGTTCCTGCTGGAAAGTCTGGAATCGTCCGAGCACGCGGCACCCTCGCCCGAGGCAGACCAGCGCGGCCGCGGCGCATTTGAGCGCGCGCTGCGGGCCTTCGGCCTCGCTCGCGAGGGCTCCGGCGTGGTCATTCTCGTTTCCGACGCCATGGTCGCCGAGGGTGTCGAGTCGGGGCTCTCCTACCTCGTCGGCGGCGGGGGGCTCGACGCCTCGTTCGTCCAGGTGCTCGCCCCCAGCGAGATCGCCCCCGAGCGGGCCGCCCAGTCCGGCCTCGTCGGCGATCTGCGGCTCACCGACGCCGAGACCGGCAGGGGTGTCGAGGTCACTATGTCCGGCGCGATCATCCGGCAATACAAGCAGCGGCTGGACGCCCACATCGAGCGTGTGCAGCGGGCGTGCGCCGCCCGCGATGTCGGCGGCGTGTCGCTCACTCTGGCGAGCCGGAGACGCGGCTACCCCAGCACGCCACGCTGGCGGAGTTCCGGCTCGCCAGAGTGAGCGACACGCCGCCGACATCCCGTACACTCGGGCATGACCGAGCCGCAGGACCGTCACAGCGCGATACCCGAAGGACCCCGCCCGCACCGCTGGGGCAAGGGCACCCGCTCGCACGACGAGGAACGCTTCCTCGCCGGGCCGCGGAGCAGGCTCGCCGAGCTCAACCGGGCGTTCCGCATCTTCCTGGAGTGCATCAAGGGCTTCCGGGCCCTGCACTTCACGGGCCCCTGCGTCACGGTGTTCGGCTCGGCCCGCTTTGAGGAGGACCACCGTTACTACGAGCTCGCCCGCGAGGTCGGCAGGCAGCTCGCCGAGGCGGGCTTTGCCGTGATGACCGGCGGCGGGCCGGGCGTGATGGAGGCCGCCAACCGCGGCTGCCGCGACGCCGGCGGCTACTCGATCGGCTGCAACATTAAGCTCCCGCACGAGCAGCAGCCCAACCCCTACCTCGACAAGTTCATCGAGTTCAACTACTTCTTCGTGCGCAAGGTGATGCTCGTCAAGTACAGCAGCGCGTTCGTCGTGCTGCCCGGCGGGTTCGGCACGATGGACGAGCTCTTCGAGGTCGGCACGCTCATCCAGACCGGCAAGGTCGAGCGGTTCCCCGTCGTGGTGATGGGCAAGGACTACTTCGGGCCGCTGGCCACCTTCGTCCGAAACACCATGGTGCCCGAGGGCACGATCGACCCCGAAGATCTGCAGTTGTTTACCGCGACCGACGACCCCGCCGAGATGGTCCAGCGCATCATCGAGGGACGCGAGGGGATCGAACTCGAACGCAGCCCGTCGCCGCGGGTGGTGCTTGGGGAGAGCCGGTAGCGGTCAACCCGCGGTGCCGGCCTTCTCGCGGTCCTTGGCCTGCCGCTCGGCACGCTTGCGCTCACCCTCGGTGAGGATGCGCTTGCGGATCCGCACCGCGCCCGGTGTGATCTCGACCAGCTCGTCGTCCTCGGAGTATTCCAGGGCCGACTCGAGCGTGATCTTCCGCGGCGCCTTGAGCGTGACGGTCGCCTCTTTGTTGGCGTTGCGGACGTTGGAGAGCTGCTTCTCGCGGGTGATGTTGACGTTGATGTCGTTGTCGCGGTTGTGCTCGCCGACGATCTGGCCGGCGTAGACCTTGTCGCCCGGCGCGACGAAGAGCACGCCACGGTCGTGCAGGTTCTCCACCGCGTGGGCCGTCACCTGCGCCGTCTCGGTCGCGATCATCACGCCGTTGGTGCGTCCGAGCCGGTCGCCCGAGTCGGGCACGTAGCGGTCGAACCGGTGGTGCATGATCGCCTCGCCCGCCGTCGCGGTGAGGATGCGGCTCCGCAGCCCGATCAGCGAGCGGCTGGTGATCTCGAAGACCATGTGCGAGGTCTCCACGCCGCGGGACTCCATCTTCTTGAGCTCGCCCTTGCGCGCCCCGACCAGCTCCATCACCGGCCCCACGGCGGTCGCGGGGCAGTCGATCACGAGCGTCTCGACCGGCTCACAGGTGACCCCGTCGATCTCTCGGGTGATGACCACCGGCCGACCGACCGAGAGCTCGAAGCCCTCACGCCGCATCGTCTCGAGCAGGATGCCCAGGTGCAGCAGCCCGCGCCCGGAGACCAGAAACTCGTCGGCGGTCCGCCCGCTCTCGACCCGCAGCGCGACGTTGTGCTCGAGCTCCTTGTCGAGGCGGTCGCGGATCTGCCGGCTGGTCACATACTTGCCCTCGCGTCCGGCAAACGGCGAGTCGTTGATGCGGAAGATCATCGAGATCGTCGGCTCGTCGATCTTCACCGTCGGCAGGGCTTCGGTCTGGTCGATGTGGGCGATGGTGTCGCCGATCTCGACGCTCGGCAGCCCGGGCACCGCGCACAGGTCTCCCGCCGCGATCTCGTCAACCTCGATCCGCCCAAGACCCTGGAAGCGGAGCACCCGCCCCGTCTTGCCGAGCACACGCTCGCCGTCGCGCTTCAGCAACGCGACCTGCTGCCCGCTGCGAATGCTGCCCGAGAACACCCGCCCGATCGCGATCCGCCCCAGATAGTCGGAGTAATCGAGCGTGGTGACGAGCATCTGCAGCGGCTTGTCCGGCCGGGCGTGCGGCGCGGGGACGTGCTTGATGATCGCTTCAAAGATCGGCCGCAGGTCACCCTTGCGCAGCTCCTCGATCGGCGCGTCGAGCGTGTCGCTCGCCCAGCCGTCGCGCCCCGAGCAATAGACCACCGGGAACTCCAGCGCGTGATCGTCGGCGCCCAGATCCACCAGCAGGTCGAAGACCTCGTCGATCACGCGCTTCGGCTCGGCGTCCGGGCGGTCGCACTTGTTGATCACCACCACCGGCAGCAGCCCGGCTTCGAGCGCCTTGCTCAGCACAAACTTGGTCTGCGGCATCGGCCCGTCGAAGGCGTCCACCAGCAACAGGCAGCCGTCGGCCATCCGCAGCACGCGCTCCACTTCGCCGCCGAAGTCGGCGTGCCCCGGGGTGTCAACGATGTTGATTCGGTAATCGGTCTCGTCGGCCGCGTGGTAGTTCACCGCGCAGTTCTTCGAGAGGATCGTGATCCCGCGCTCGCGTTCGAGGGGGTTGGAGTCCAGGATCAGGTCGTGCTGACCGCCGGCGAGCTTCTCGAGCTCACCGGCCCGGAAGTTCCCGGACTGCATGAGCAGATGGTCGACCAGCGTGGTCTTGCCGTGGTCAACATGGGCGACGATCGCGACGTTGCGGATCGTGGGTTCGATGGCGGTCATAAAGCTGTTCCCACGCCGGGTCGGGCCGGCCTGTGCGAGCGGTTGGGCGGACATGCGATTGGGGGCTGAGCGGGCACCTCCCGCCAAGGGCAATCGTAGGCACGAGACCGAGGAATGCTGTCCGTGGGGCCCCCGCCCGCGGCCCGCACCGTCCGATCACCGCGCCCGCCCGGTTTCCAGCCCAACCTATCCGGCACAGGCGCCACGCCTTCCGGTGCCTGAAGGCTCGAATCGCTGGGGATTCACGCGTCTCCGGTGCATGGTTCTCCTGTCGGCAACAGGTCCATCGACGCAGACCACCCGCCCGCCGAACCGGCCGCGACACCGCGAACCGACTCGACAGGCGCTCGCGCTCTCGCCGGCAGGAGAAAGACATGACCAAGACAAGACTGACCACGCTCGGGGTCCTCGCCACGCTCATCGCCGCCGGCACCGCGCACGCCGATGTCACGATCTACCAGACCGACTTTGAGAAACCCGGCCTCGGGCCGGAGTGGAGCAACAACTGCCGGCTCGACGCCCAGCCCGGCTTTACCCAATTCAACGGCCGCCACAGCGACCGGGGGGATCACCCTCTCGCTCTTCCAGGAGCCGCCGCCGGACGGCGGCGGCAAGACCGGCGGGCTCCTCGGCAAGGTCGGAGCCGGCGGCGGCATCAGCCCGTTCGGCAAGATCAAGATCGGTGGAGGTAATGGCGGCGGTGATGGGGGCGACGGTGGCGGTGGTGATGGCGGTGGGGGTGACAACGGCGGCGGTGACGGTGGGGGCGACAACGGCGGCGGCGGCGACCACACGCCGCACTACACGCTCACGTTCGACCTCTTCGCGTTCGATTCCTGGGACGGGGACGGGCCCAACTACGGCCCCGACGTCTTCGAGGTCCAGGTCAATGGCCAGGTCCTCATGCACGAGACCATCTCCAACGGGGACAAGCCGCAGTCCATGCGCGCGCCCGACGTCGGCCCCGAGCACCTCGCCTACTCCCCCACCTGGAAGGACTCGATCTACCGCAACATCACGCTGACGTTCGATCACCCGGGAGACGCCGACCGCCTCCACATCACATGGTTCGGCAAGGGCCTTCAGGGCGTCTACGACGAGTCATGGGGCATCGACAACGTCACACTCACCACCAGCACCCGCAGCGTCCCGGTCCCCGGCACACTCGCGGCAGCGGGCATCGCGCTCGGGCTCGCCGCACGCCGCCGCCGCTGAGCCGCACTGAACATCTCCGATCGGGTCGGAGGAGAGAGACGGCGCGCCCGCGGAGATCGCGGGCGTTGTCGTGCGGCTCACCGATCGAACGCGCCGAGCCCGGCAAAGTGCGCGCAGATCCGGATACAGGCCGCGGTACTTCTCCAGCAGCCCCCGATAGAACTCGACCGAGCCCCCTTCCGGCGACCGCGACTCGGTCACGCGAACCGTTGCCCCGCACGCGGCACCGAGGTCGTCCCAGACCCCCGCCCCGACGCCCGCCATGAGCCGCCGCACCGAACGCGGGCCCCTCCTCGGTGTTGGGCAGCTCGACCGGTGCGCCGTAGATATCCGCCTGCAGCTGCCGCCAGAACGCGCCCTTCGCCCCGCCCCCGCCGAGCCTGATCCGCGACGCCTCGACCCCGACCTCCGAGAAGATGTCGAGGATCTGCCGCATCGTCAGCGTCACGCCCTCCACCACCGCCCGCACAAGATGCCCCCGCCCGTGCCGCGCCGTCAGACCGATGAACGCCCCGCGGGCGTCCGGGTCCGGGTGCGGGCACCGCTCGCCGGTCAGATGCGGCAGGAAGACCAGCCCCGTGGCACCCGGGGGTGCGGCCTCGGCCTCGGCCAGCAGCGTGTCGTAGGCCACATCGGGGAAAAGCGAGTCGTGGAGCCACGCCAGCGACCCCGCAGCACTCAGCATGCACCCCGTGAGCGACCAGTGGCCGGGTCCGCCGGAAACTCCGTCGGCGGCGCACATGGTGTGGACGCGCCCCCGCCGCGGCGGTGTCGCTTCCCAGGTCCTTCCGGGGCAGGTCGCTGTGGGCGTAGATCACCCCGCTCGTGCCCAGCGTCGCGAGCACCAGCCCCGGCTCGACCACCCCCGCCCCGACCGCGCCGCACTGGTTGTCACCCGAACCCGCAACGACGGGCGTGCCCTCCGGAAGGCCGGTCTGGGCCGCGGCCCAGGTGGTGACCCGCCCGGCAACCGCGCACGACTCCAGCACCGGGGCGGCCAGACCGGGGTCCAGATCGAGCAGCGCATGCGCGCGCGCACTCCACCCGCGCCGGTCCACGTCAAACAGCAGGGTCCCGGCCGCGTCGCCGACATCCGCGGCGAACTCGCCGGTCAGTCGGAGCCGCACGAAGTCCTTCGGCAGACACCAGCCGGCGACCCTTGCCCATATCTCCGGCTCGTGCTTCCGCACCCACAGCAGCTTGGGGAGTGTGAACCCCGTCAGCGCCGCGTTGCCGACCATCTCGACCAGCCCGGCGCATCCCCCGGCCGCGGCTTCGATGGCGGCGCACTCGGCGGCGGTCCGCTGGTCGTTCCACAGCAGCGCCGGCCGGAGAGCCCTGGCGTCCGAGGCGTCCCCCGTGAGCGCCGACTCGGGCAGCAGCACCGATCCGTGCATCTGGCCGGACAGCCCCACACCCGCGATCGCGTCGGCCGAAACCCCGGGCGACCCGAGCACGGCGTGTATCGCTTGGACCGCGGCCTTCCACCAGCCCTCGGGCTCCTGCTCCGACCAGCCCGGATTCGGGGTCAGCAGCGTGTGCGGCGCGGACGCCGTTGCAACGATCGTGCCCCGCGCATCGCACACGACCGCCTTGGTGGATGAGGTTCCGACATCGATCCCGAGGAGTTGCGTCACGCGGGCAGCTTACTCGACGAGCGGCACGCTGTCGCCGAGTTCGAGCCGGAACTCGGCCCGCAGCAGGTTGGCCGGGCCCTCGAGCCAGACCGCCCAATCGGTCGCGCGGATGTGCCCCAGCACGAAGTCGTTCAGCCGCGGGCATGCCCAGCGCAGAGCCCGCTTCGTCGCTCACCGCCCGCTTCACGTTGGCCGCGTGGCGTCGGAAGGTCGCCGACCACGCCGGGGGCCGAAGACGCCCGACGTGCAGGTATCGCCGCGCGGGCATCCGGCCGATTTCCTGGAGCGATCGGCCCGCGGTGGGGTCCGGGTCGGCGTCCGGCGCGAGACCGTCGGGGAAGGAATGCATGAGCCACCACCCGGCGTCCTCGCCCGACGCCGCCTCGGGCACGAACGCCCAGCTGAGTGTCGGCAAGCCCGCGACCGCGCCCGTCGTCCTCCCCGCTGATCGAGAGGGAGCGGACGTCTGAGAGTTGAGGCGGCGTCGCGGCGATGCGGGCGTTCCGACGCTGACCCTCGCCGAACCCCTCGTCGATGATCTCGGTCATATACGCGTCGGCTCGCGCGGCCAGCCGCGGCAGGTCGGGCGTGTCCATGGCCAGCAGCAACTCGGTCTGCGCCTCGGCCCCGTCCCGGCCCGGCCGGAGCCAGACCCCGAGCATCGACCGGCGGCCCAGCACGTGATCGAACGAGTCGCCGCTCGGGTCGGGAAGTCCGTTGCCGACCAGCGGTTCGATCCAGGCCCGGGCTTCACGCACCGACTCGCGGCTTCCGATCATCGCGAGCGCCGCGTCCGAGGGCAGCGTCCCGAGCAACGCGGGAGACCACGTGGGGATCGAGACCAGGTCGTCCTTCTTTGCCCATCCGTCAGCCGGATACGCCATGGCGTCGATGCCCCATCCGTCGCCGCTGGTGCCGAGGGTCGCGCCGACGAACCGGTGCTGCGAGCCCAGCGGATCGGGGATGCGCCAGACCACGATCGCGTCGCGGGTCGCCCATGACTCGACCATCCGCCCGGCCGGGACGTCCGCGAGCATGCGGTCCGGGTTGTCACACCGCAGCAGGGGCAGCATCTGATCGAAGAGCTCTCGGTCGGCCGCGGGCGCGAGCAGCAGGATCGTGGAGGCGAGGGTGTTCTCGAATCGCCCGTCGGCACCACAGACGAGCCGCCCGTTCGAGGTCGCCAGCAGGTAGGAGCCGTGCTCGAACTCGAGCACGGGCTGCCCGTTGACGATGCGGCGGGGCACCGCCTTCAGGAGCGATCGGAGGCTCCGCTCGGTCTCGGGATCCAGTTCGCTCAGGATCGCCCAACGGGGTGGTTCGGTGGCGTCGGCACGCAGCTGCGATCCCACGACGATCACTCGCTGCCCGAGCAGCAGGTCGAACGCCTCAGCATCAGTCATGCCGAGTTCGCCGGCGAACTCCGACCACGCGTTCATCACCGCCGCGGGCCGCCGCAAAGCGGCCGCCGCGAGCATCACCGGCGAGCCGTGCAGGCTCTTGCGGAGCGACGCGCCGTCGTCCACGGCCGCGACAAAGTCCACGCCGATCGGCATGCGCGAGACCACCCGGCCGAGGTCGTCGTCGGCCGACGCGACGCCACAGACCGACGCCACCGCGAGCACCGCGGCGTTCGCGAGCCGCCGGAGCCGAGAACGGGCATGGACTGGTGTGTGTGACATCGAGCGATCCGCAGCCAACAGCGTCGGGTTATCTGTCCGATCCGGCGGAATCGCCCTCGATCGGTTTCGGCGGTTCCCGCAGATACATCATCAGAGGACGGAAGCGGCTCAGCAGCGGGCTCGGCCTTGCCGCGACCGCTTCTGCGCGCGCAGCGCCGACAACCGGGATCTCCGGGCCGACGACCACGATGCTCGATCCGAGTTCCGCGGCCGCCCCCGCCCGGGGCTGGTTGGCGGTGGAGGGGATGGAGGCGAACGCGTCGCTCGACGTGATCGACCACACCACCCCGGACTCCCGATCGATCGAGAGGTCGTAGTGGAGGCTGTCGCCCGGCCTGATCCGCGGCGACAGCGTGAGCCGGCCCACCGAGGGCGTAGTCGATCCCGAGCCGAGTGAGGCCTTGATCTTCTCGACCGTCTGGTCGGTAAGCGCGGGGCGGTCAATCGCGTTGGGTGCCGCGGCCTCGACGATCCGGGTCACCGCGGTGGGCTCGTCGGCCAGGCGGACGGCGGGCACGTGGCGTTGCACCAGCGAGGCGATGCCGATCGCGCCGATGAACCCGGCCGCGACGGCCAGACGCCCCGCGGTCACCAGTCGGCGTGAACGCCGCGGGAGGAACCGCCGCCGGGCGTGCACCTTCCCGAGGATCGCCTCGCTCATGTCCGGAACGTCGATGGGCTCGCGGAGGTGATCAACCGCGACGCGGGTCCGGGCGAGATCCTCGCACGCCTGGGCGTCGTGCCGGATCAGGCGGAGCACCTCACGCAACCGCTCGTCGGAAAGCTCGCCGTCGAGCAGCGCATCGATCATCGGGCCGGCAGGAGGAGCCTTGGGCCGGCCGGGGCCGCCCATCCCCCCGAGATTGGAGTTGCCGAGAGTCATCCCCACACCTCCTCGACACGGTTGGCCGAACGCTCGCTGGATTCCAGCACCGCACGCAGTCGCCGACGCCCGCGGTGGAGGTGGCTCTTGACGGTTCCCTCGGGCATGCCCATGTGCCCGGCGATCTGCGCGATCGACCAGTCGAACTGGTGAAAGAGCACCACGACCTCCCGCTGATCCGGCGGGAGGTGCAGCAGCGCGCGCTGGATCTCGTCACGGGCGTTGCCCGCGACCTCGTCGTCGATGGTGCCCGCATCGGGACGGACACCGTCGCCGCCGATCGAGCCGACCAGTTCGCTCTCGTACATCGGCTTGAGCTTCTGCCTCGAGTTGATGTAGAGCCGCCGGGCGATCGTGAACAGCCACGTCGAGAACCTGTACCGGTCGTCGAACCGATCGAGGTTGGTGAGCGCCCGCACGAACGCCTCCTGGGCGATGTCCTCGGCGACCTCGGGGCGGCCGGAGAGCCGGAGGATGTACGCGTAGAGCTGGCCCTGGAAGGACCGAACGCACTCACCGGCAGCCGCACGGTCTCCCGCCGCGGCTCGTCGAATCAGTGCTTGTTCTACCGCTCGCTCCATAGGGCCTCCCGACCCACACTATACAGGTACCCCCCGGGGGAGGTTGCCCCTGTTTTGGCGCGTGCGCTCCCCCAAAATCACAAACCGCCCCGTCGAACGGGGCGGTCTGCGGGTCCACTTTGGGTCTGTACGGGGCCTCAGGCGACTTTCCGGCGCGGGCGGCGCGTCCGGGCCGACTCCGAGCGATTGACCTCGGCCCGGTAGTTCGGGTTCTCCATCAGCTCCTCGTAGAGCTCCTGAGGCGAGCTTGCCCAGATATCCGCGCCGATCTCCTCGGCCAGGCCCTCGGCCCGGGCGAAGACGCCACCGCCGACGGCGATCTGCAGGTTCGGGCAGGCGCCGATCTCGCGGATCGAGTCGATCAGGTGACGGATCTGCGGCAAATCGCCCGGAGACGAGCAGAACATCAGGAGGATCTGCGGCTTCGATTCCTGCACCAACGCGAGGACCTCGTCGGCCGCGACGCCGCCCCCGGAGAAGGTCATGTCGTAGCCGTGGGCCTCGAGCAGGTCGACGGCGATCTGGCCGCCGATTTCCTCGCCCTCGGTCGGGCCGCACGAGGCGAAAATCGCCTTGCCGTTGCGGGGTGCGTGTTCCAGCAGGGTGGAGGTCTGATCGATCATGACCCGCAGCAGGCGTGTGGCCAGCCGGTAGCTCAGCACCGTGAGCTGGTCGTTGCGGTTGAGGCGTTCGATCGTCTCGTAGGTCGGCCAGAAGACATCGCTGAGGATCTGGTTGCCGGTCATCCCGGCGTCGGTCATCTGGGTGATCAGGGACCGCGAGGCCGGCCGATCGCCGTTGATCAAGATCTCAAACAGACGCTCCATCAGGTGTTCGTGATTCATGGTGCAGAGTTCCCACTTCCGTGTGTGTACCAGCCCGGCAGCGGATCCCCGCGAAGTCGGACGCCAGGTTACTTCACGGGCTCCGCCCGGTCGCCCGGTACGCCACCGGGCAAGCGAGTGATCGGCCCCGATGCCGCTGTGCCATGAACGACTCTTCATCTGCGGAGAATCGGACCTGCGGCCGGCGGGAAGTGGACTTTGGCTGTCCGATAAGCAAATCCGGGCAGGCAAAAATCGTCGCCCGCGATTACTCGGGCCTCTGCGCGACAGACCGCACGCAGATACCGAAGGTCATCGCCCGCTGTGCGACCGGCCCGAACCCGACGTCCTCGATCGCCCTGGCGAGCTCGGCGCTGGTCATGAACGCGCCGACGCTCTTCGGTAAGTATCGATAGGCACCGCTCTTATCGCGGCTGAGCCACGTCGCCGTCCGCGGCATGATCTGCCCGCAATAGAAGTCGTTGAACCAACGCATCGGGGCAAATTTGGGCCGGTCGAACTCCAGCACCACCAGCCGACCTTGGGGGCGGAGCACCCGGAAAAACTCCCTGAGTGCCAGCGAGGGGTCCTGGACATTCCGGATCCCGAAGGCGATCGAGATGACGTCGAACGACCCGTCCTCGAACGGCAGATTTTGCGCATCGCCCTGGAGATACCGGACCGTCGGACCCGGAATGCGCCCCGGCGAGTCCTCGCGATCGGTCTTGAGCCTCGCAAAATCGAGCATTTCGGCGGTGAAATCCAGTCCGATAACCGATTTGGCGGGTGTCCTGGCAAATGCCAGGGTCAGATCGCCGGTGCCGCAGGCGCAATCCAGAACCTCGTCTCCCGGCCGAACCTGCGCAGCCCTGACCGCCTCGCGCCGCCACGCCTGGTCTCTCCACAGCGAATGGACCCGGTTGTTGAGGTCGTAGCTGCGGGCGATCGCCGCGAACATCGACTGGACTCGGGCCGCCTTGTCGGCCCTCGTGTGCGGATCGGCCAGTTCGGCGTCGGTCCACGCGGCGCCGTCCGGGGCGGCTTCTGCCGCCGTCTGGGGCTGCGGGGTTGTCGGAGGGGGCTGGGTCATATTCAATACGGTCGGATCCGTCGCCGAACTCCTCGGCGGGGCGGGCGTCCCACTGGGTTGGGACTGTAGGAGGGTTTTCGTGATGCACACACTGTCTGGATGCCGAGCGGCGTGCCTGCTCCTGTCGATCGTCGTTGCCTGCGTGCTCGGAGGCTGTTCTACGAATCCCGCCACCGGGAAGTCGAGTCTTCTCTATATGAGCTGGGCGGAGGAGCGTTCGCTCGCGGCCGAGGCCGGGCCGCAGTTCACCGACGAGTACGGGGGCGAGGTCCCCGACGCGGCGACGAGGGCGTACGTCGCGGAGATCGGCGAGAAGCTCACCCGCGTCGCCCTCGAACAGGCCTACGCCGATGTGCCGGAGCTGGATTGGGACTACACGCTGCTCGACTCGGCGGTGCTCAACGCCTTCGCGCTGCCGGGGGGCAAGGTCTACCTCTCCCGCGGGCTGGCCGAGAAGCTGAGCAACGAGGCACAGCTGGCCGGCGTGATGGGCCACGAGGTCGGTCACGTCATGGCGAGGCACGGCAACCAGCGCATGAGCAAGCAGCTCGGGATGAACCTGATCCTGGCGGGCCTGGCCGTCGGGGTGGGGCTCTCCGACAGCGACTCGTCGATCCGGCAGTACGGGCAGTACGCGGTTCCCGCTCTGGCGGTCGGCGGCAATGTCGTCATGCTCAGCTACGGGCGCGATGAGGAACTGGAGGCCGACGGGCTGGGCATCCAGTACATGGTCGCCAACGGGTACGACCCCAAGGGACAGCGGCAGGTGATGGAGGTCCTCGGGGCGGCGTCGGCCGGGGGCTCGCGCCCGCCCGAGTGGCTCAGCACCCACCCGGCCAGCGAGACTCGCATCAATCGCATCAACGAGATGCTCCAGGGCGAATACGCCTACACGCAGGGCACGAGCGAGTACGGCCTCTACCCGGATCGGTACAAGCGGCGGATGCTCGACCGGCTCGCGGCCCTGCCGCCGGCAACGCACGGCAGCGAATCGGCGATGTTCGATCTCGATCAGCCGGTGCTCTGGTGTGCGCATTGCGCAGAGGACGCCCGTCTGGCAGCCAAGTAGGCAGGCGCTCGTAAGCTCCGGGCTACTCCAGCCCCCAGAACCTCGCCCAGTTGCCCCACGCGAAGCCGCGGATGTCGTCGTCGCTCCACCCGCGGCTGGCGAGCCGCGTCGCAGAGCTTGGGCAGGTCGCTCGGGGTGTCGATGCCGCGGGGCAGTTCGTCGGCGGTGATGCCGCCGTCCATGTCGGTGCCGAGTCCGACGCCTCGCCGGTGCCCCATCAGCTCGCAGACGTGCTCGACGTGGGCGACCGCCTCATCGATGGTGGGGCGGTCGTTGGGGTCGTTGCGCTTGAGGCCGGTGCGGATGAAGTTGCGGACGAGGTTGAGTCCGACGATGCCGCCGCGGGTGCCGATCTCCGCGATGGTCTCGTCGCTGAGGTGGCGCTGCCAGTCGGGGTTGGCCTCGCCGTCGAGCAGTGCGCGGCAGTTGGAGTGGGAGGCGATCACGACGCGGTCGGTGTGGGCGAGCAGGTCGTCGGTGGCGTGCTGCGAGAGATGCGAGAGGTCGTGCACGACACCGAGTTCGTCCATGCGCGTCGCCAGGTCGCGGCCGGCGTCCGTCAGCGGGCCTCCGAGGCCGTTGCCCCCGGCGTAGCGCGATCCGCGCCACCAGGCCATGCCGATGGCGATCACCCCGGCGTCGGCCCATTCGTCGAGTTGCTCGGGGGTCTCGATCGGGTCGGCGCACTCCATGAGGATGCCCAGCAGCAGTGGGGCGTCGGCGGCTCGGAACGACTCTGCGCTCGGTGTCCCCGCCTCGTGGGGCGACGCGGTGTTGCTCGGGCGCTTTGGCAGCAACTCGATCACCCCCGCCTCTGCCCACGCCTGATAGAGCTTGAGCTGGCGCATGCCGGCCCTCCACGCGGCCAGCGCGTCGCCCTCGGGGTAGGAGGCTTCCGGCGTGTCTGTGGTGCCGTCCGGGGCGATCGCCTCGGTGAATATCGTGCCGAGACAGGCCCGCACGCCGCCGTCGCGGAGCGAGGGGAGCGTGATGGACGCGGGCAGCAGCCTGCCGCGGCAGTCGTCGAGCGGCGCGTGCATGTCGCGTCCGACCTCCGCCAGATACGCCAGATCGAGGTGGGCATCGAAGAACTGCGGCATCGACAATCTCCCTTGGAGAGCCCCTCGGGGGCAATCACGAAACGACCGGGGGCTCAATCCCAGTTATGATGCGGACAAACACCGGCGGCAAATGGCCCTCTGTCGGGGCAGGCCGGGGAAGGGGTAGGTTTCTATGCATGGTTCGGGACGGAAGATCGGAAAGCGTACACATCGTCGGGGGGGCGTCCTCGCGGGCTGTCTCATTGCGCTGGCGATTGTCGGCGTGCTCGTGGTCGGGGCGGGCATCTACGCCGCCATGAACTGGAGGACCTGGGCGAGCAACGGCGTGAACACGATCGTGGAGAAGGGCGTCGAGCAGAGCTCGCTTCCAGACTCCGAGAAGCAGGAAGTGATGGCGGTGGTGAACTCGTTCACCGGCGAATTCGAGTCGGGCGACGTCTCGGTCGAGGACTTCTTCAAGGTGCTCGAGCAGCTCGGCCAGAGCCCGGTCATGCCCGCCATGATCGTCATGGGCATCGAGGAGTCGTACATCAGCGACTCGGAACTGACCGACGAGGAGAAGGCCGACGGTTCGAAGCAGCTCAGCCGGTTTGTCCGCGGCGTGGCCGAGGGCACGATCTCCCAGACCAAGATCGACGACGTCACCGAGCCCATTCACGCGCCGATGGACGCCACCGACAAGGTTGCCATCCATACCGGCAACATCAACGTGGAACTCAAGAACCCCGAGAGCGTGACGACCGAGGAGCTTCGCACCTTCCTCGCCAACGCCAAGGCCGAGGCCGACGCGGCCGAGATCCCCGACGAGAAGGTCGAGATCGACTGGTCCGACGAGTTGCAGCTCGCGATCGATCGGGCGCTGGGTCGGGCGCCGCAGCTTCCCGAGGCGGAGCCCGAAGCCGAGGCCGATGACGACGCCGACGATGCGGCCGAAGAAGACGAGCCCGCGCCGGCCGACGACGAAACGGCCGACGAGGATTCGGGCGGCTGAGAGTTCTCGACCGGATTTCCAATTCTCAAGAAATGCAACAGGCCGCTCCCAGAGGAGCGGCCTGTTGTGCATTGCGATGAGATGGGGCGGGGCCTATCAGTACTCCAGCCCGGCGGGCATGGACTTGGCCTCTTCGACCCACTTGGTCACGTCCGCTTCGGTCGGTGTGCGGCGGCAGAGCTTCTTGGCGTCGTTGACCTCGACCATCTTGGCCGCGAGGTTCGAGACGTTGCGGGTGCCGAGTTCCTTGACGGTGTCAACGCCCGCGGCCTCGAGCAGCTCGGCGAACTCCGAGCCGACGCCCTTGACGCGGTAGAGGTCCACCATGTTGGCCCACTTGAGGATGCGGCCGTGCTCGATGCCCGTCGTGGCTTCGAGATCCTTGCGCTGCTTGGCGGTCTTGCACGCTGCGAGGAGGCCGTCGGTGTCGGTGATGCCCGCGGCGCGGAGCTTCTCGCCGTAGGTGGGGCCGATGCCCTCGACGTCCTCGATCTTGTAATTGGCCATGCGTTCCTCCTGCGTCTGTGCCCATGGATGGCGGGCGAATGAGAGTGTTGGCGCGCCAGCGAGTGCCGGCCGCACCAGGGAAAGGAACTGCATTCTAGATCGCGATGAGGGACGGTTCGCCGTTTGAGACGATCTCGGCGTCGGTTTTCTCGACCACTTCGTCTCTGGTGACGCCAGGGGCCAGTTCGGTGAGCACAAAGCGGTTCCTCTGGTGGTCCATCACAAGCACGCAGAGGTCGGTGATGACCATGTCCACGCAGCGCTGCCCGGTCAGCGGCAGCGTGCAGGTCTCGAGGATTTTGGGCTGACCCTTCTTGTTGCAGTGGTCCATCACCACGATGACCTTCTGCACACCGGCGACCAGGTCCATCGCGCCGCCCATGCCCTTGACCATCTTGCCGGGGATCATCCAGTTGGCGATGTCACCCTCCTGGCTGATCTCCATCGCGCCGAGGATGCACATGTCGATGTGCCCGCCGCGGATCATGGCGAAGCTGTCGGAAGAACTGAAATAGCTCGCGCCCTGCCGGGCGGTCACGGTCTGTTTGCCGGCGTTGATCAGGTCGGCGTCGATGGCCGCCTCGGTCGGGAAAGGCCCGATGCCGAGCAGGCCGTTCTCCGACTGCAGCCACACGTCCATCCCCTCGGGGATGTGGTTGGCCACCAGCGTCGGCATCCCGATCCCGAGGTTGACAATGAAGCCGTCCTGCAGTTCCTGGGCGGCACGCTTGGCGATCTGGTTTCGGTCGAGGGGCATGCCCCATCATAAAGCATTCGGGCCGGCTCAGCCGGAAACGTGCTCGAAGGCCATCCGGTAGCCCGCACGCCAGATCGGGTAGGCCACCTCGCACCGGAACCCGACGAACCGGTCGGGATCGAGCCCGAGACGGTCGAAGAAAAACGCGGTCAACTCGGCGTGGCGGGCGTTGGCGGGCGACGCGGCCTGCGACAGCCCTCGCCCCAGCAGCTGCAGCCGCGGCTGGCTGGGGAACCGCGTGATCCAGCGGTCGTCGCCGGGGCTGGAGAGGTTCGGGTACCACATCTGCGCATCGACGCTCGGGCGGTACTGGCGTTCGAGCCGCTCTTCCAGATAGACATCGAAGAGCAACTGTCGGGTGGGGGCGTTGACGAGCGTCCAGACCTCGTTGAGTGTGGGCTTGCCGTGCTCGTCCACCATCGGGTGGCGCGACCGCTCGCCGAGGGCGATGTCAATCTCGATCTCGCTGTCGAGCGTCTCCGGATCGATGACCTGGACGAGTTTGCCCTTGCTGCCGCGGGAGGTGACCGTGGGCAGCGGGTGCGTGGTGAAGGGCGCGAGGATCGCCGACTGGGTCTTGCCGGTCGCGGGGGCGTTGTCGAGCAGGCGGGCCGGGCCGCCGGGCTCTTCGAACGACATGGTGTTGCCCGAGGTGAGGACCATGGGCATGCCGCCGGGGCGGACGCGGCTGCCGATCTGGCCGTGCGCGAGCATGCGCTCCAGCATCGAGTCGTCCTCGCCGGACGGCCGGAAGGCGTAGACGCTGAAGGCGGTCTCGATCTGCCGGCCCATCATCCGGGCGACGGCGTCGAAGACGGCCGCCCGCTCGGTCTCGGCCCGCAGGTCGTCGCTGCCGACGACGGACCGGTCCTGCTTGAGCTTGGCGGCCAGCTTGGACTGGCTCCCGCCGATCCGGTCCAAGAAGGCACCGAACTGCCGGACCGCGGTCGAGGCGATGTCGATCGAGCGCGGATCGCCGCCGTGTGCGGCGACGGCCTCGATGAACTGCTCGAGCCCCCGGACGCCCGGGAGCGATGTCAGCATCTCCGGCGAGGGCTCAGTCTCGGCCAGCGACTGGACGATTCGCTGGCAGGTCGGCCGGACGAGTTCCAGGTGACGGGCCATGCCGCTGGCCCCGCGGGCGGGCTCCGGGAGGGCCCTGACCAGGGCCCCGAGGTCGGCCTGTAGCCGCACGGCGATCCGGGCGGCCTGCTCCCGCTCCTCGGCCGTGAGCGGGGTCGCGGCCTGTCGGCGTGGGTTGAGCCTCGCGGTCGGCATGACGCGGACGATACCAGATGGCCCCGCCGGGGCTGTGCGGTCGGATGAGGAGGATGTCTGGGGGAGTTTGGACACGGCGCTCCTGAATGCTGGCTTCATGTTCTCAGAAAAAGCCCTTGACCTCAAGACTGTTCTCATTATTATTCTCAGAACAATGCAACTTCTCCAGCGGTTTGGCGAAGAATGACGGGGCCCGTGCGGGCCTCGTGGAGCACACGCAGGAGTTTGGACCATGTGGAATCGATCATCGCAGGCCGTGACCGCAGCACTCTTGCTGGTCCTGAACGCGGGCACCGCCGCGGCGCAGACCGGTGAGATCACGCAGCTTCCGCCGCTCGGGGGCTCGGCGTCGCTGGCCTTCGGCATCAACGACGCCGGCGAGGTTGTCGGCGAGGCCGAAATGGCCGACGGCTCTGTCCATGCTGTGTTGTGGGTCGGGGGCGTCCCGACCGACCTGGGCGCGATCGACGGCAACTCGAGCGCGTGGTCGATCAACAACTCAGGCCAGATCGTCGGCTGGAGCGACGCCGGGGCGTCGCCGCGGACGGCGATGCTCTGGGAGGGCGGCGGCTGGACCGACCTCGGTGCCGACATGAACGCGGTGGGCAGCTCTGTCGGCTGGGACATCAACGACAACGGGCTGGTCGCCGGGCAGGCCGCGATCACCGGCGGGTTCTCGAAGGGCTTCGTCTGGAACGGGCCGGGCACCGGGTTCGCCGGCGGCACGGTGCCGGGCTACAACGGCGGCGCGAACAAAGGCGTCAACGACTCGGGCGTCGTGGTCGGGCACGGGTTCTTCTTCGGTGACCCGGACACCGCGATGATGGGCGTGCCCGACGGGCGGGGCGGGTACGACGCGCAGGAGATCGGCCCCAGCGGCTACACGTTCAGCATCGCGCACTCGATCAACAACGCGGGCACGATTATCGGGCTCGCGAATCTGACGAACGGGCCGTGGACTGCCGCGGTCTTCACGCTCGACCGCGACAACCCCGTCGTGCTGCTCGGCTCGCTCCCGGGGTTCGAAAACTCCGAGGCGTACGACATCAACGAAGCCGGTGTGATCGTGGGCAGCACGCTCGACGACGACTTCGTGATGGATCCGCGCGCGTGGGTCTACTTTGACGGAGCCATGCACGACCTGAACGATTTCCTGGCGCCCGATCAGACCGAGTGGGACGTGCTGGTGAGCGCGCAGTCGATCAACGACGCGGGAGACATCGCCGGCTTTGGGTGGAATTCCGGAGGCGAACTGGCGGGCTTCGTGATGACGGGGGTCGTACCCTCACCGTGCAACGCCGACCTCGACGGCAACGGCGAGGTCAACACCCAGGACTTCCTGGCGTTCCTGAACCTGTGGGTTGTGCAGGACTCGCGGGCTGACTGGAACGGCGACGGCTCGATCAACACGCAGGACGTGTTGCGGTACTTGAACGATTGGGCGGCCTGCCGCTGACGCGGATGCACACCCGGTGGTGAAACGTGGGTGACGGATCGTGGGGATGGTCCGGCCGGCGCAAACGCGCCGGCCGGGCATTACGGGTGCCGCGAGGCATCCGGCAGGTTCCGCGCGGTGCGGAGCGCCAGAAGGAGAGATAGGAGAAATGCAGATGCGTAGCAGAATGATTATGTGTGCGGCGTTGATCGCCGGTGTGTCGGGCTCGGCCATGGGCCAGTTCGCGGACTTTGACAACGAGACCGAGGGCTTTCTCGGCACCAGCTACACCAGCGGTGGGGTGTCGTTCTTCGACGCCAACAACGTCAGCGGGTTCTACCCCGACGGCGCGCCGTTCGACGACACCGAGCTCGGCAGCGATTTCATCATCGAGCAGTCCACCGTCGTCTGGAACGACTTCCCCGGGTTCGTCTCGTTCCCCAACACGCTCACCTTCGGGCGCGCGTTCGTCCCCGGTGACAACGTCACCATCGGCCCCTTGGCCACCGCCAGCATGTCCGCGGCCGGCTCGTTCACCGACGGCAGCCTCGACCTGGTCTACTACGAGAACGGCCCCTGGGGCGGCATCACCGTCACGCTCGAGGCCATCCTCGGCGGCAACGTCGTGGACAGCACGTCGTTCGTCGTCGCGGGCAACGACCCCAACGGCCGTGACAACCCGGCCGCGACCCACCTCGCGGTGAACGCCCCGGCGTTCGACTCGATGCGCATTTACGCGACGCTCAACGGCGACTACACCACCATCCGTGGCCTCGTGGACAACGTGTCCTTCGTGCCCGCGCCGGGTGCCCTCGGCCTCGCCGGCGTCGCCGGGCTGATGGCGTTCCGCCGCCGCCAGCGCTAAGGCCTCCGGCCCGCGCAACATCCAGTCCCCCTCTAGGCCGGTCTTCCCCATTTGCGCGGAAGACCGGTCTTTCTTTTGCGTACTCCGGGTTTGTCTCCGCCTAGCGGCCGAGCAGCAGGTCGGCCAGCGCGCGGAGGTCGGGCACCTCGATGTCCGGCTCCACCGTGTCGGCGACTTCCGGGGTAGCGCCCGGGCCATCGGCGCTGCTCCGGCGGTTGACCCACACGGTCGAGATCCCCATCGACTGGGCGGGCACGACGTCGTGGTAGAGGCTCTGGGCGACGTGCAGGATGCGCGCACCCGGCACGCCGAGTGTCTGGATGGCGTGCCAGAAATGCCCGATCGCCGGTTTGTAGCTGCGTGTGTCCTCGGCGGTGATGACGGCCGCGAAGTCGAACGGCTCGCACCCGGCGGGGACAGCGAGCAGGCGGGGGCGCGTGTGTTCGAAGAGTTCGTGGTCGATGTTGGAGAGGATCGCCAGGTCGTAGTACGCCCCGAGCCGCGAGAGGGCCTTGGTCGTGTCCCTGAACGCCGGCCAGTCTCGGATCGAATCGGCGATGGCGTGCTCGTCGCCGGGTCCGAGCGCGAGGCCGAACTCCGCGGCCACGCCGCGGGTCACCTCCGCGAGCACGTCCCGGTAGGGCCGATACTCGCCGGCCTGTGCCGCGGGCTCGAGTTCGGCGTAGAGCGCGAGCAGTTCATCATCGCTCGGGACCTCGACGCGGTGGGCCGAGAGCAGTCGGCCGAGGGCGGCCGCGATGCCCGCTTCCCAATCGATCAGCGTGCCGTAGCAGTCGAACGTGATGGCGTGGTAGCGGGCGGGATCGAGCATCGGGGATTGTTGGCGTCGGTGGAGGCGGGTGCCGGCCTACCCCTACCGCCGCATCCTCCGGCGGCGAGCGATCCTGACCAGGGCCCCTTTGAACATGACCACCCCGATCAGGAAGGGGAGGATGCCGACCGCGCCGATCCCGACCCAGTGGAGCATGCCGAACCGCACGGCGTCCTCGGTGCCTAGGGGCTGGCCGAGCGGGTCGTTGATCGCGCCCTGGTAGAGGCTGCCGAGTTGGAGCAGGGCCATGACGATGCCGACGAGCATGACCCCGCCGCCGACGAGCATGAGGATGAGGCCGAGGCCGAGGCGCATGGCGACATCTTACGGTGTGATCGAGAACGGGGCGGAAGCGGGGATCCGTGCGTTCCTGTTCGCCGCGAGATGGCGGCCGATGAAGTACCCGTAGACGCCCCTGAACGACCAGCCCGGTGTCGCCATGATCCGCCGGGCCTCGCCTCTGACAGAGCGTGGGATCGACTCGGCGACTGGGGTCGAACTGGCCTTGGGCGTGATGCCCCAGCGGGCCGCGAGTGTGCCAACCGTCTCGTGGTGCCGGGCGAATCGGTCGTCGTGCGAGAGACCGACGAACGCTTGTTTGAACGCCGGGGGCTTCGCACGGCTGAGCAGGCTCGCGCTGGAATCGCTGGTCGAGACGGCGATCTTCCTCTGCTCGTCAAAGACCGTGACGAACTCGGAGAACTCCTGATTGCCGTACAGGTAGCAGACGAAGTAGGTGTGCCCCGGCGGGAGGCGCCACACCGCGAGACTGGCCGCGGGGTTGTTCGGGACTACCAGCGAGTACAGGCCGTCCCACTCAAAGCCGTTCTCGTCGGCCCAGTCGGCGTGTTCGGCCGCTCGCTCCAGTGGCTCCGGCTGTTCATCGACATCGAGCGGTTCGAGCCCCCATGCCTCGCTTGCGAGCCCTTCCATCGACCGACGCACAGCCGCGGCGACGGTCCAGATCAACGCGAGTGCCGCGCCGAGTATCGCGACAACGATGGTGAGCAGCGCTGTCGTCACGGGCCTACCCCTGCACCGTCCGCTGCTCGATCCGCTTCTCACTTACGGTCTGGACGACGCGGTCCACATAACTTCCCGGGGTGTGGACAGAGTCGGGATCAAGGTCTCCGGTCGAGACGGTCTCTTCGACCTCGGCCACGACAAACGCCGCGGCGGTCGCCATCATCGGGTTGAAGTTTCGCGCGGTCTTGCGGAAGACCAGGTTGCCGAACTCGTCGGCCTTCCACGCCTTCACGAGGGCGAGGTCCGCGTAGAGGCCGGTTTCCAAGATGAAATCCCGGGGTGCGGTGGACGGGTCGTCGGCGTTGACCCGGGCCGCGTGCCTCGGCGCGCGCAGGCTCCGTGTCTCCTTCCCCTCGGCGATCACCGTCCCGGCCCCGGTCGCCGTGAAAAACGCGGGGATTCCGGCCCCTCCGGCGCGGATCCGCTCGGCGAGGGTGCCCTGCGGGTTGAACTCGACCTCGAGGTCCCCATCGATGAACTGCTTCTCGAATGTCGCGTTCTCGCCCACGTAGCTGGAGATCATCTTCTTGATCTGCCGGGTCTGGAGGAGCAGGCCCAGGCCCCAGTCGTCTACCCCGGCGTTGTTCGAGACGCACGTGAGGTCACGGACGCCGGTGTCGCGCAGGGCGATGATCAGCTGTTCCGGGATGCCGCAGAGGCCGAAGCCCCCGACCATGACCGTGCAGCCGTCGTAAAGAATTCCGCGGTCCTGCAAGTCGTGCAGGGCCGATGTGGGGTCTGAGCAGAGTTTGGATAGCATGGGGTTCCTCGATCTGATAACATACGCAGCGTGGTGGGGGGTTTCAGAACGACTGGAATTGTCGGGATTGAAGTCGTGGAGGGTACATGTCTGAGTCCTACAACCGATCCGAAGCCAAGGTGTTCGATCGGTTTGCCGCGATCCCCGGTCTCGGAGTCGGCCTGCTTGAGGCAGATGGCACGATCGTGTACATCAACGATACCGCGGCCAGGATGTACGGCGGCGGGACCGTGGAAGAGCATACCGGACGCCGGCTCGGGGAGCTCTACCCCCCGGAGTGGGCGGCCGAGAAGGTCGCGCTGCTCCAGCGGGTGATCGAGACCAACGAGCGGCTGGTCGTTCGGTACATCTGGGGCGGCAAGCGGTTCGAGGTGCAGTACCAGAAGATCGAGGGGGACGACGATGCGCCCACGCGGGTTTTGCTGACCGCGCGGGAGGGGGTCACCGACGACGACCTGATCCCCGACGACTTCAAGGTGGTCACGACCGGCACCGCCAACTTCGGCCCGCTGTCGGTGCTCAGCCCGCGCGAGCTCGAAGTCCTGGCCCTCATCGGCCAGGGCAAGAGCGCCAAGGTCATCGGCGAGCTGCTCGAACTCTCACCCCGCACGGTCGAACGCCACCGCGACTCGATCGGCAAGAAGCTCGACAAGCACGACCGGGTGAGCCTGGCGCTGATCGCCCAGGCCGCGGGGCTCGAGCTGCGAGATGCGCACCTGACTCCGGTGGGCCCGATGGTCATCGAGCGGCCCAAGCCGCGGAGCACGCCGACGGTCGATGCGGAGGTCAAGCGGCCGCCGGACCGGACTATCGCCCGCGATTGAACAGTTCCTGCTGGTCCCGCCCGCCCCGCGGCCGCGCCGCGAGGTCTTCCAGTTCCTGCTTGATCTCTTCGACCGTATCCATCTGCAGGTGCTCGCTGGCGAACCGGATGTAGGCGATGCCGTCGATCTCGCGCAGCCGACGCATCACGCGCTCGCCGATCACGCCGGAGTCAACCTCGCGTTCAAACTCCCGGTTGAGCTCTTCCTCGATCTCCTCGACGACACGGCGCTTGGCCGCGTCGGCCACCGGACGCTTGCCGCAGGCGTTCATGACGCCCGCCAGCACCCGCTCGCCGTCAAACGGCACGCGGCTGCCGTCCCGCTTGACGACCATCAGCCGCGAGGTCTGCTCCACCCGCTCGTAGGTGGTGAACCGCTTCTCGCAGGCCAGGCACTCCCGTCTTCGGCGGATGACCCTCCCGCCCTCGCTGGCGCGGGAATCGATGACCTTGTCGTTGTCTTTGTCGCAGAACGGGCAGATCAAGCGGACGGCTCCCTCTCCGGCGAGTGCCGGATGAGGACACATCATGCCGCGAGATGGCCCGGGCGTCAAAGCGGGGCTGCCCGGACGCACCCGCCGGTCGCGGGCGAGCCCGTCCGGCACCCCGGAAGGCTAGTCCGCCGCCGGCGTCTTCTCACGCCCGAGGCTCACGGGTCGGGGCGTGGGGGCTTCCAGCCCGTCGCCGCCCGCGGCATCGCGATCCAGAGCGCCGATCAGCACCCCGGCCGCCTGCTGCACCGCCCGCGATCCGCTGACGATCAGCGTGTTGGTCTGCGCATCTGGCGCGACGCTGCCGTTGAAGTGGCGCAGCGTGGCCGCGAGTGTCCCGGCAACCGCGTCCGCGGACGTGTTGGCGACCGGGTACACCACGACAACCGCGGCGTCGTCCCCGGCCGCGGGCACCCCGGCGCTCCTCTCGGTCACCAATTCGTGCAGCAGCCACACGACCCGCTCGTGGATCCGTGCCGGCGCGTTCACAAAGAGCCGGTTGCCCGCGACGTTGATCGACGCGAGGCCGCCGTGGCGCTCCCACACCGCGGGCTCGACGAGCGTCGTGATCAGTTCCATGAGTGTTTCAGACTCTCCGCTCTGCTCGAGCGGCGAGGCGGCAAAGAGCAGTTCGCTCGCGTCGTAGCTGACGAGGGTGATCTCGCGCTGGTCGAAGAACCGGCGCGTCGCGATCTCCATCAGGCCGTTCTCCACGCGGTGGTCGAGCCGGTCGTCCCCCGACAGGCCGTAGTGGTCGCTCAACATCGCCAACGCCTTCTCGACCGACTGGCCCTCGAAGGGCATGAACTCAACGTGTGTGTCGAGCGCGAGATCGATGATCTCCAGATCGTTCCAGTAGGTGTGCACACTCGCGTCGTACGGCTCGGCGAGCATCAAGAGCACGTTGCGCAGCTCCTGACCGTCGGCGTTCTGCTCCAGCGCGGAGGCGCCCGCATCCTCGGCACCGAACAGGCGTCCCACGATCGGGAGGTCGGCGAGCACGGGCACGGGCTCCGCATCGCCGGCCGCCCGCGGTACCAGCTCGAGCGAGACCCCCGTCCCGTCCGGCGTGGCGACCGCTCGGGGCACCAGGTGGTATTCGCCTTGGTGCACGGGCGCAGCGGCGGGGCGCTTCGGGCTGGCCCTGCTGCAGCGCGAGCGTGCTCAGGCCGAGGGCGGAACCGGCGACGGCGATCATGGCGAGGTTCATGAAGAGTCTCCTTCGTGGTGTGCGGCTTGCTTCGCGGTATCTCTGGGCGAGCTGGGCCAGGTCGCCCAACTCGCTGATCGATTTGTGGATGGCGTCGGGCTCGTCGTGACCGGCGAGCATCAGGTCACGCACCCGCTCGCGCAGGTGGGCGTCCAGCTCCTCACGCAGCTCCGCGGCCTCGGCCGCCGGCAGACGCGTCAGCCGCACCAGCCGGTTGAGCCAGGAGCCGATCTGGTCAGACCCGTCCCCGGGGAGCGCTCTGGCAGCGGGATCGGGCGAGCCGGTCGTGGTGGGGGAGTCGAGCGCGGTCATGCCCCGGCCTCCGGCTCTTCGGGCGGCAGGAACGCCTCGATCAGCCGCTGGTGCTCGCGCTGGGCGTTGGCGTGGTGGGCGAGCCGCTTGCGGCCCTTGGCCGAGAGGCGGTACCACTTCCGCCGGCGGCCCTCGGAGCCCTCCTCCGCCCGGTCCGAGCGGACCGTTTCCCACGTCGCCGTCACCAGACCCGACTTCTCCAGCCGCTTGAGCAGCGGGTAGAGCACGCCGGGGGTCAGGCGGAGACGCTCGTCCGACCGGGCCGCGACCCGCTTGGCGATCGCGTAGCCGTAGAGCGGCTCCTCGGCCAGCACCGAGAGGGCGACAAGTTCGGAGGTGGTGGTGTCGATGCGGGTGGTCATGTCGCCAATATATCGGAATACGATATATCTGTCAAGCGAAAATCTGGCGGTTCGCCCGCGCGTCCATCAAGAGCCCGCCGAGCGTGGTCGTATAGTGATGGCAGATGTTCGCCCGCACGACTACCACCACGACTCCCACGACCCCGCCGCTGGCCGGGAGGTGATGTCCGTGCGTGAGCCCGACTGACCCGACCCGGCCCGACGGCCGGGTTTTTTGTTTGCCCGCTGTTCACAGTTCCGACGAATACCCTGCCCCTCAACCGAAGCCCGTACCCCTGCCCGGCAGGAGTGGAGAAGCCCAGATGAGCCCCGCAGCCGCCTCCGACACGATCCGCATCACACTCCCCGATGGCACCGTCAAAGAGTTTGCGGGTGCGACCACCGCATTCCAGGTTGCCGAGGGCATCGGGTCGCGGCTTGCGCAGGCGGCGGTGGGGGCCAAGATCGACGGTGAACTCACCGACCTGCACGCACCCATCGAGCGAGACTGCCAGCTCGCGATCGTCACCGAGAAGACCCGCGACGGGGAACCCGATCCCGACGCGCTCATGCTCGTCCGCCACTCCGCGGCCCACGTCATGGCCGAGGCGATCCAGCGGGTCGTGCCGGGGGCGCAGCTGGTCTACGGCCCGCCTCTGGAGACGGGGTTCTACTACGACATCGCGTTTCCCGAAGACCGCCCCCTCCGCGAGGGCGACTTCGAGGCGATCGAGGCCGAGATGGCCAAGATCGTCAAGGAGGATCGGCGGTTCACGCGGTACGAGATGCCCGCCGCCGAGGGGCTCAAGAAGCTGGCCGCCGAGGGCAGCAAGTACAAGATCGACAATGCCGAGCGCGCGATCGCGGCTTCGGGCAGCGAGGCGGTGCAGCTGTCTTGGTACGCTACCGGCGAGCCGGGAAAGAACTGGGAAGACCTCTGCCGCGGCCCGCACGTGCCCAACACCGGGCGCATCGGCGCGGTCAAGATCATGTCGCTGGCCAGCAGCTACTGGCACGGCGACGAGACCTCCGACCGCCTGACCCGCGTCTACGGCACGGCGTTCTTCAAGAAGAAAGACCTCGATGAGTACCTCGACCGGCTCGAGCAGGCCAAGGCCCGCGACCACCGCGTGCTGGGCAAGCAGCTGCGGCTGTTCCACATCGACGAGGCGGTCGGCCAGGGCCTCGTGCTCTGGACGCCCAACGGCTCGATCGTGCGGAAGGAACTGCAGGATTTCATCGGTGCCGAGCTTCGGCGGCAGGGCTACACCGACGTCTTCTGCCCGCACATCGGCAAGCTCGGCTTGTACAAGACCAGCGGCCACTTCCCGTATTACGCCGAGAGCCAGTTCGTGCCGGTGATGGAGCGGGAGTTCCTCAAGGGCCTCGCCGACGACGGGTGCTCCTGCTCGGACCTCTCGAACATGCTCGAGAGCGGCGAGATCGACGGCTACCTGCTCAAGCCGATGAACTGCCCGCACCACATCAAGATCTTCGACAGCCAGCCGCACAGCTACCGCGACATGCCGGTGCGGCTGAGCGAGTTCGGCACGGTGTACCGGTGGGAGCAGTCCGGCGAGCTCAACGGCATGATGCGGGTGCGGTCGTTCACCGTGGACGATGCGCACCTGTTCTGCCGCGACGATCAGGTGGGCGAGGAGGTGCAGGGGTGCCTGAGCCTCGTGAAGATCGCGTTCGAGACGCTGGGGCTCAACGACTTCCGCGTGCGGGTCGGGCTGCGAGATCCCGACTCGTCGAAGTACGTCGGCTCGAGCGAGGTGTGGGAGAAGGCCGAGGCCGCCTGCCGCGACGCGGCCCGGACGCTCGGGGTCAAGGTGAGCGAGGAGCCCGGCGAAGCGGCGTTCTACGGCCCGAAAATCGACTTTGTGGTGCGTGACGTGCTGGGCCGCGAGTGGCAGCTCGGCACGGTGCAAGTGGATTACAACCTGCCCGAGCGGTTCGACCTCTCGTACACCGGCTCAGACAACAAGCCGCACCGCCCGGTGATGATCCACCGCGCCCCGTTCGGCTCGATGGAGCGGTTCGTCGGGTTCCTGATCGAGCACTTCGCCGGGGCGTTCCCGACGTGGCTGAGCCCCGAGCAGGTCCGCGTGCTGCCCATCAGCGAGAAGACCAACGACTACGCCGCCGAGACCCTCAGGGCACTGCGTGACGCGGGCGTCCGGGCGACCCTCGACGACGGCAACGAGCGCGTGCAGGCCAAGATCAAGCGGGCGGCCGAGGAGAAGATTCCCTACATGGCGGTCGTCGGGCCGCGGGACGCCGAGGCGGGCAACGTCTCGGTGCGCGCGGGGCGTGCAGAAGGACCTCGGCGCGATGCCGCTGGCGGAGTTTGTCGCCGGCGTGCAGCGAGAGCACGCCGCCCGCACCGCGTGGGGCGAGGCCGGGAGCGTGATGGCGGCGATGTCGTCGTGAGACCCCGCGGCGGCGTGCATCACAGGTAGTTGGTGAGCATCACGGCCGCGGTAACGATCAGCGCCATCTTCACGAACCAGTTGAAGATCATCACAAACCACGCGTCCTGCCAGTCCACATCGAAGAAGTTGGTAAACAGCCCCACGTACGCCAGGCCGGTCACGCTGTTGCGGAGCCAGAACGAGGGCACGGCCGAGACCAGGATCCAGAGAGAGTCCACGACGAGGTAGAGCGCGGTCAGCCGGACGAGGTTCAGCAGCGGCGTGCCGATGTCCCCAAGGAACGTGAAGCTGATCCACAACACGGCGTAGCCGATGACGATCTCCGCGCCGATGAACATCGCGATATAGGGCGCGGCGTCGAACATGTCGCGCATCCCCATGACCACCAGCAGGCCCACGAGGCCGATCCCTGCGGTCACCAGCGGCTTGGTCCATTCGGTGCGGATCACGTCGCGCTCGGTCTGTTTGTCCCAGCGCTCGTGCTTGTTTGCCTTGATTCGGGTGCCGCACTCCGGGCAGACCGGCTCGCGAAGGCCCTTGAGGTCGTACCCGCACTCGTGACAGAAGTGCCCCCGCTTGCCCCTGCGTGTCGACTTCTCGACCATTGTGGAGCTCTGGATGCCCTTCTCCATGTCGTAGCCGCACGAGACGCAGATCCGAGCGCCGGGGGGCATGGTGCGCGCACCCGGGGCACTGCGCGGCCGGCTTGGCGTGGCTGAGCATGTCGATCGGGAGCGGGCGAGCCCCGGGCTCGGCGTCGTCGAGCTCGAACGCACCGCCGTCGTCGAGCTCGAACTGGGCGTTCTGGGCGGGCTCGGCCTGCGGGGCCGCAGCGATGACGCCCGCCCCGGTGGCCCGAGCCGCGGTCCGCTCGGCGACGCAGGCCTTGCAGAAATACCGGCCCTTTCGGTCCTTGATGCGCGGGCGCTCGCTGCAGTCCTCGGCGCAGATGCCACAGATCTTGCTCATGTCACGAATCCCCCCAAGCACCCCGGCCCGCACGGCCGGGTGCGATGACATGAGGATAATGTTGGGGCGGCACAGATGCAAGTATGTTTGCCGGAGCGCCGATGCGGAGTCAGGCCTCGTCGCGGGTAAGTTCCCGCAGCGCACGCAGCGCGTCGAACGCCTGCAGCGGGGTCATGCCGTCCAGCTTGAGCTCGCGGAGCTGCGCGATCGCCGGGTGGTCTACATACTCGGTAAAGAGCGAGAGCTGCCCGCGTTCGGGTTCGGCGGCCGGCGGCCCCTGAGTCTGGATGGCCGCACGGTCGCCGGCGCGTTCCACGCTGAGTGAGCTGAGCACATCCTGCGCGCGCGCGACGACCCCGCTCGGCACGCCTGCGAGCTTGGCTACGTGGAGCCCGTAGGACTGGTCGGCCCGGCCCGGCTCGATCCGGTGGAGGAACACGATCTCCTCGTGCCCGTCGGCGGTCGTCCACTCGCGGACGCTGACCTGCAGGTTGGCGACGCGCTCGGGCAGCTGCTCGGCCAGGTCGGTCAGCTCGTGGTAGTGGGTGGCAAAGAGCGTGCGGGGGCCCCGCTCGGTGGCGAGCCACTCGCAGATCGCCCACGCCAGGCTCAGCCCGTCGAGCGTGCTGGTGCCGCGGCCGATCTCGTCGAGGATGACCAGCGACCGCTCGGTCGCGTGGTTGAGGATGTTGGCGGTCTCGGTCATCTCGACCATGAAGGTGGACTGCCCGCGGTGCAGCGCGTCGTCGGCGCCGACGCGGGTGAAGACGCGGTCGCAGAGCCCGACCGTCGCCCGGTCGGCGGGGATGAAGCTGCCGGTGTGGGCCAGCAGGGTCAGCAGGGCGACCTGCCGGATGAACGTGCTCTTGCCGGCCATGTTGGGGCCGGTCAGCAGCGAAAGCGCCGGCCGGTCCGAGCCGTCAACGGCCGCGGCTGCGCCGAGTTCGGTGTCGTTGGGCACGAAGTCGGCCCCGAGCAGCTCGTCGAGCACCGGGTGCCGGCCGCCGTGGATGGTGAGCGTCTGCGACTCGACGACTTGCGGACGCACCCAGCCCCGGTGTGCGGCCTTGTCGGCCAGAGCGAGCAGAGCGTCGATCGAGGCGATGGCCTCGCCGAAGGCTGCGACCGGGCGGAGCTGGCGCACGGCTGCGTCACACAGCTCGCGGAATATCGCCTGCTCGCGCGCCAGCGCGCGCGCTTCTGCGGTGGTGACCTTGTCCTCGAACTCTTTGAGCTCGGGCGTGATGTACCGTTCGGCGTTGCGGAGCGTCTGTTTGCGGGTGAGCGCCGCCCGATCGATCTGCTCGGCGTAGTCGCGGGCCTGGACCTTGGTCAGCTCGATGTAGTAGCCGAAGACCGAGTTGTACCCGACCTTGCATCCGGCGAGCCCGATCTCCTCGGCCAGCCGGGTCTGGTAGCTGGCGAGCCAGACGCCCGCGTCCTTCTGCAGGCCCCGTGCCTCGTCGAGCTCGGCGTCGATGCCGTCGCGGATGAGCCCGCCTTCGCGCAGGTGCGCCGGAGGGGTCTCCACACACGTCGAGACGATCTGCGTCGCCAGCGGGGCGAGCGACTCACGGACCCCCGCCAGCGTCGCGTCGAACGCGGCGAACGATCCGGCCCCGGCGAGCACCGCCCGAACGCGGTCAAGCGTGTCGAGGCTCCGGCCCAGGGCCACGATGTCTCGCGGTGTGGCCCGGGCCAGGGCGATCCGGCCGCCGATGCGGGCGACGTCCTGCACGTCGGCGAGGACGGTGCCCAGCTCGGCCGCCGAGCGGCGGTCCTCGGCGAGCGTCGCGACGCAGCGGCTGTCGGGCGGTGATGGGCTCGGCCTCGGCGAGCGGGCTGCAGAGCCAGTCGCGGAGGAGGCGTCGGCCCATCGCCGTGTGGCAGTTGCCCGCGCCGGTCTTGGCCCGCAGGAAGACCCCGAGCAGCGAGCCCTCGATCGAGTCGCCCCCGCCGCGGATGGTCCGCTCGACCTCGAGCGCGCGCAGGCTGACCGCGTCCACGACGCAGCGTCCCTCGTCGCGTTCGCGGCGGGGCGGCTGCAGGTGGGCGAGCGTCGCGCCGAGGCCGGGGTATATGGCCGAGTCGGCCGCGTTGGCGTGGGCGCTTGCGGCTTGCCGTTGGTGGCTTCGGCGGCCGGGGTCTGGGTCTCGCGCAGGTAGCGGATGACCGCCCCGGCCGCGGGCAGCGCCGGGTCGTCTTCGGAGAGACCGAATCCGTCAAGCGAGGCCACGCCGAATGTCGTCTTGATCGCTTCGAGGGCTTCCTCGCGCCGGAACTGCCACGCCGGTCGGGGCGTGCCGGAGATCCCGAGCGCCTCGAGGACCAGCCCGACCCGCTCCGGCGGCTCTTTGGAGTGGGTCTCGGAGAAGAGCAGCTCGCGCACGCCGCGGCTGGGCGAGTTCGTCCCCGGCCCGCTCGGGCGGGCAGTCGAGCACGGTGAACGCCCCGGTCGAGACCTCGACGACCGCGAGCCCTGCGCGGAGGCCGCGTCCGGTCTCGACGAACGCGACCACGCCGAGCCGGTTGGCCGAGGCGTCGTCGAGCAGCCCATCGTCGACGAGCGTGCCGCCGGTGACGACGCGGGTGACCGCCCGGTCGACGACGCCCTTGGCGTCCTTGGGGTCCTGGATCTGGTCGGCGACGGCGACGCGGAGCCCGGCGTCGATCGCCTTGCGGAGGTAGTTGGTGAGCTGGTGGTGGGGCATGCCGGCCATGGGCTGGCCCTTGGAACGCTCGGTGAGCGTCAGCCCGAGCAGCTTGGAGGCGATCACCGCGTCGTCGTAGAACAGCTCGTAGAAGTCGCCCATGCGGAAGAAGAGCACGCACCCGGGGTGCTGGGCTTTGAACCGGTCGTACTGCACCATGGCGGGGCTGCGTTTGGCCACGCGGCAAGCGTAGTGGGGGAACCGGCGGCCCGCCGCGCCGCGGCTGGTTTCAATCTGGGCAACCCTTGGCGGGACTGCTCTGCCGGGACCGGACCGGCTTGCCCGGCCGGCAATCCCACAACACACTCTGGCGGCGAGGATTCGGACGCGTGGGTGGGGCGGGAAGCCCCCGGCGACCGAGAGGTGGTCTCCGGGCAGCGCGACCGGCGGGTGATTGGTCGCGATGAGCGTACAGTTCCGCCTCTATGACACGCCGCGAGCACGAACAGCGTCCGACGCCGTTCCACATCCTGACCCAGCCCGACGACGCGGCGTGCGGGCCGACCTGTCTGCACGCGGTCTACCAGTCGTTCGGCGATCGTGTCGATCTTGCGACGGTCATCGAAGAGACGCGGATGCTCAAGGAGGGCGGGACGCTCGCGTCGCTGCTCGGGATCCACGCGCTGCACCGGGGCTACCGGGCGACGATCCATCCTTACAACCTCGACATCTGGGACCCCACCTGGTTCCAGGGCAAGGGTGCGGACCTGACGGTCAAGCTCCAGCAGCAACTCGAGTACGAGTCCGAGCCGAGCTACCGGTTCGTCAGCAACCGCTACATGGAATTCCTGCGGCTCGGGGGGCTGATCGAGTTCCGGGAGCTGACCGCCAAGCTCGTCCGGTCCTACCTGCGGCGCGGGCTGCCGGTGATGACGTCGCTGAGCGCCACCTATCTCTACATGGAGCCCCGGGAGGTCTGGACAACCGGCGAGCCCGACGATGTCAAGGGCGAGCCGGCCGCCCATTTCGTGATCATTTTCGGCCTCGACGATGACCGGCGGCACGTGACCATCGCCGACCCGCTGGGGGCCGATCAGCCGTTCGGCTCGCATGTCTACCGGGTCCGGTTCGAGCGGCTGATCTGCGCGATCATGCTCGGGGTGCTCAGCTACGACTCGGCCTTGCTGGTGATCGAGCCGGGCCCTGACGCTCCGGTGCCCGCCGGCACCACCGCCGGATGAGGCCCGTGGGGCCCCGGTCCGGCTCGCGCCGGAGATGCCCTGCGCCGAGCCCCGCTCTGCTATCGTGTGGGTATGAAGCTTCGTGCCATTCTGTCGTTGTGTGCCGCTCTGGCCTGTCCGAGTCTCTCTGCCCAGCCCGCCGCCGAAGGCGACTGGCGACCGATCAACGCTCCGGCGCCGTGGGAGAGTCTGGGCGGTGATCTTGCCTCCTACGACGGGTTTGCGTGGTACCAGACCGGCGTCAACGTGCCGGCGACCTGGGAAGGGAAGGCGGCGACCCTCTACTTCGCGGGCATCGACGATGTCGATGAGACGTACGTCAACGGGGTCCGCGTGGGCGCGACCGGCTCGATGCCGCCGGATGTCGCGACCGCCTGGAGCACGCCCCGCGAGTACGTGATCCCGGCCGATCTGCTCAAGGCCGGCGCGGTCAACACGATCGCGGTGCGGGTGTTTGACAGCGGCGGTGCCGGCGGCCTGACCGGCGGCACGCCGCTGCTGATCGGGGGAGATGACACCGTCCGGGTCCTCACCGCCTGGCAGGTCCGCCCCGGAGACGACGCGGCGTGGGCCGCGCCGGACGCCGGCGCCCTCACCGCCCTCACCGCCCTCGCCGCCGCCAGCACTCCCCTCGCCCCCAACGCCCGCGTGATGCAGGGGGCTCCCGTGCGCGACCACACTCTCTGGTACGAGCAGCCCGCGGCCACGTGGAACGAGGCCCTGCCCGTCGGCAACGGCCGGCTGGGCGCGATGGTCTTCAGCCGCGTCTACGAGGAACGCATCCAGCTCAACGAGGAGACGATCTGGGCCGGGCCGCCGGTTCCTCCCCAGCGAGAGCACGCCGCCGAGGCAGTGGCCAGGGCGCGTGAGCTGTACTTCGCCGGCGAGGCTGCGGAGGCCGAGGCGTTGTTGCAGGCCGAGGCGCTGTCGCCGCGGATCAGCCCGCGCAGCTACCAGCCGCTGGGCGATCTGAAGCTGTCGTTCTCGAGCATCGGCGAGCTCTCGTCCTACCGCCGGGCGCTCGATCTCGACGCGGCCGTGGTCTCGACGGCGTTTCTGGCCGACGGGTGGTTCCACCTCCGCCGCGTGATGGCCAGCCGCCCCGACGACATCGTCCTCGTGCAGATGCGCACCGACGACCCGGACGGGATGGACTTCACGGTGTCGTTCGAACGACCCGACGCCGAGGTCACGGTGCTCGGCGACGACACGCTGGTGGTGCGAGGGCAGGCCCAGCACGACGGCGAGCATCTCGGCGTCCGCTTCGAGGGCCGGGCGATAGTGCGGTCGGCGAAGGGGACGATCACGGCGGTCGAGGGCGGCATCCGTGTGGAGGGTGCCGAGACCGTGAACATCACGATCGCGGCCGCGACCGACTACAACCGGCTCGACCCGTCCTCCCCGCTCGAACGCGACCTCGGCGCGGTCTGCGACGAGACGATCGAGGCGACGATGGGGCGGATCACCCGCGCCCTGTTCACCCGGAACATCAGCGAGAACCGCCGCATGTTCACACGCGTCGGGCTGGACCTCGGCGAAGAGCCGATGAACGTGCCGACCGACCACCGGCTGGGCGCTGGTCCGGGCCGGGCGGTCCGACCCCGCGCTCGAGGCGCTGTACTTCCAGTACGGCCGCTACTTGTTGCTCTCCTCGTCCCGCGAGGGCGACATGCCCGCCAACCTGCAGGGCCTGTGGAACGAGCACATGGAGGCGCCCTGGAACAGCGACTACCACACCAACATCAACCTGCAGATGAACTACTGGCCCGCCGAGGTGACCAACCTCTCGGAGAGCCACGAGCCGATGCTCGCCTTCACCGATCGCCTCCGCACCGACGGGCGCCGCACGGCCGAGTCGTTTGGCGCCAGCGGCTGGGCCGCGGGCCACGTCTCGGACGCCTGGCTCTGGACCGCGCCCGACCGGGCGGGTCGTCTGGGGCATGTGGCTGATGGGCGGGGCGTGGTGCAGCCAGCACCTGATGGAGCACTACCGCTTCACGCTCGACGAGGCGTTCCTCGCCGAGACCGCCTACCCGGTCATCAAGGAATCCTGCGAGTTCCTGCTCGACTGGCTGGTGGAGGACCCACGCACCGGCCTGCTCGTCTCGGGCCCCTCGACCTCGCCGGAGAACGCCTACCGCGACGACGAGGGCCGCACGCTCCACATCGCGATGGGCACGGCGATGGACCAGCAGATCATCTGGGACAGCCTGACCAACGCGCTCGAGGCCGCGGGCGTCCTCGGCATCGAAGATGAGTTCACCGCGCGCGCACGCGGCGCCCTTGACAGGCTCGCCCCCAGCCAGATCGGCCCCGACGGGCGCATCCTCGAGTGGGACCAGCCCTACGACGAGGCCGAGCCGGGCCACCGGCACATGTCGCACCTGTTCGCCCTGCACCCCGGGCACCAGTTCAACTACACCGACACCCCCGAGTTCATGGCCGCCGCACGCAAGACGCTCGAGTCGCGCCTCGCCCAGGGCGGGGGCCACACCGGCTGGAGCCGCGCGTGGATCATCAACCACTTCGCCCGCCTGCACGACGGCGACGCGGCCCACGAGCACATCGAGCAGCTGCTGGCCAAGAGCACGCTGCCCAACATGTTCGACAACCACCCGCCCTTCCAGATCGATGGCAACTTCGGCGGCACCGCGGGCATCGCCGAGATGCTGCTGCAGAGCCACGAGGGCACCGCCGCCGACCCGGTCATCCGCCTGCTGCCGGCGCTGCCCAGCGCCTGGCCCTCCGGCGCGGTGCACGGCCTCCGCGCCCGCGGCGGGTTCGAGGTGGACATCGTCTGGCAGAACGGCGTGCTGAATGCGGCCGAGATCCGGTCGTTCGGCGGCGTGCCCTGCCGCGTGTGGTGCCCGGTGCCCTCGCGCGTTTCGACCAAGGGCGGCGACGTGATCGCCGAGACCGACGCCGACGGCTTTGCGACCTTCAAGTCGGCGGTGGGTGAGGTTTATCGGGTGGTGCCGGTGCGGTGAGCCGAGCCTTACTGATCAGCAGCCGGCCGACCAGTCTGTTCTGTAGGCGGTCACGTCGTGTGTATCGACTTCGCCGTCGCTGTTCCAGTCCGCTGCCGAATCACCGCTGGCCCACGCGTTGAGGAACGAGAGAAAGTCGCGGCTGTCGGCGCGGCCGTCTCGGTTGAGGTCCACGAAGCAGTCGCAGTCGCGCAGATCGACGATCGAGAGCGTGCCGCCGCCGACGACGAAGGCGAGTTCGCCGCTGATCTCCACGGCCCGGGCGTTGATGCCGACCTGCGAGCCGATCCACACCGGTTCGGTCGGCTCGTGCAGTCCGGCGATGTTGACCATCTGCAGGCCGTTTGTGGCGAGGTACATCAGGTCTCCGCGCACCTCGGTCTCGCCGAGGCTGCCGAAATCGCGCGAGTACGAGTTGAGCAGCGCCGGCGCCGCCGGGTTGCGCACGTCGAACATCAGGAGCGAATCGCAACTGACATAGGCGACATCGTCGGCCACGACGACCCGTCGCGCCGAGCTCGCCGTCGGGGCGTGTCCGATCTCCCGCGGCGCTCTGGGGTCGCTGATATCCACGATCCGCAGCCCTTCCGCACGGTCCGCGATGTAGACGAGATCTCCGTCGATCGCCACGTCCTGGATGTCTCCCGGTGTCTCGAACGTGCTCAGCAGCGAGGGCGCAGACGGCTCGGAGATATCGAGGAGTGTGAGCGGGTTCGTCGTGACGACCGCCACGTTGCCGACGATGTCGATCCCATCCGCGTCGTTGAGCTGCGTGTACTCACCGACGAGCTCTGGCTGGGTCGGGTTGTTGATATCGAGCACGAGCAAGCCGCTTCTCCCGGCCGCCAGATACGCAAACGTGCCCGCGACGCCGACATCCGCGGCGCTGCCGTTCGTGCGGAAGTGCCCGATCGCTTCGGGCACCAGCGGGTTGGCGATATCCACGACCTGCATCCCCTGCAGGCCCGCGATGTAGAGCAAGTCGCCGGCACGCGTCATGGCATAGGCGTTCGCCAGGATCTCCAGCGAGGCGATCACCGACGAGCCCGGCCTGCTGATATCGACGAAGTAGAGCCCCTGCTGATAGTCGGAGACGACCGCGGTCGTTCCGCTGACGCCGATGGTGCCCCCGCCGCCGCGGGTGTCAAAGCTGCCCAGACCGACCGGATTCGCCGGGTCGGCGATGTCCATGACGAAGATCCCGTGCGAGCCGTTCGAGACGTACGCGAGCTGGTTAACGAGCGTGACGGGTCCCGCACCAGGCGAACCCGGCATCGGTTGGACGGCAAGCAGCGTCGGTGCCGAGGGTGTCAAGACATCCAGGATGTGCACACCGTCCGCAGCAGGGACGAACAGCGTCGAGTCCCGGAGGGACACGCTCGAGGCACTCCCCCCGGTGTCGTACTCTGCGAGGACAGCCGGCGCGGCCGGGTTGCGGACATCCAGAATCCGGACCGAGCCGTCCGCACCCCCCGCGACCACCGCGGTCTCGCCCGCTACGGCGACACCAAACACTCGCGTGAATCTTGCTTCTTCGCTGAGCAGCCGGGGCAGGAATGGGAGCGAGACGTCCACGATCTGGAGCCCGTCGTCGTAGGTCGCAACAAAGGCCAGGCCGCCGACGACCTCGACATCCAGCGACTGCGGCGTGAACTTGAACGAGTGGATCTCGAAGGGGTCCGCCGGGTTGCTCGCATCGATGATGCGGACGCCCCCGGTCTCGCACGCGAGGTAGACAGTCGTGCCGACCACCGAGAGGTGGCGTGCGACCCCCGGCGTATCGAGCGTGCCCAGAACGGCGGGGCTGCGCGGGTCAGAGAAATCAACCACGAGCAGCCCGGCCTCACGGGCCGCGACATAGGTGATCGAGCCCTCGACAACGACGTCCTCGGTCCAGCCGGGGGTGTCGAGCCAGCCGTGATGGTCCCGGCCCCTGCACGCGACCCCGTCACCCTGCGCCGCGGCAGGGAGGGCGGTCACCCCGAGCAGCGTCAGGGAGGCCAGGAGAAGCACGCCGGGCCAACGTCCAGCGTGCGGTGCGAACTGTGGAAGATGTCGTGCCATGTCGGGTCCCCTTGTGGTGTAGCCGCGTGTGCGGGTCGTTCTGCGAGGATGTACCGGCTGGAGTCGGCCGGGTTGCGGGGGTCCGTGCGGTGCCCCCTCGCAGGGCGCGCGTGTGCCGACGGCGGCTGCCACGGGCCACGAGGCGCCCCGAGCGGCCGCGCGCAACACTGCTCGCTCCACCGAACGGTCGGAGTTGATTCCGGTCATGCGATTGTGACAGACGTCGGCACTACCCGAACAGGTTGACCCCGCCCAGCATGTCGCTCACCGCGGGCGGAAGGCCGAGGCTGCTCTTGAGCCGGTCAACCTGGTTGGTGAACATGCTGTTGGTGTCGGTCAGCTGCGAGCCGAACGCCTCGGTGACGTTCTGCCGCATGTCGGGCGAGAGTGACGAGAGCGCCTGCGAGGCCTGCGTGATCTGCTCGATCAGCGGCTGCAACTGCGGAACCATCCCGACCAGGTCCGTGTACTGCTGGGCCCCGGCCAGCAGATCGGTGGCCGAGGTCACGCTGGCGAGGTATCCCTCGACCGACTGCTTGACCGACTCGGGCAGCAACGCCATCGCGTCCGGTGCGGTCGAGCCGAGCACATCCCCGAGCACGCCCGACCCTCCCTCGCAGCCGCCGAGCGGGGCGAGCGTGATCGCGGCGATCGACGAAGCGAGAAGCAGGCGTGACTTCATGGCGGGGTACTCCGGTGAGAAAGGACAGTGGTTGTACTGGGAAGACCAGCGACTGTAGACCCCTGCCGCGGGCGGTGGGAGAGCCTCGAATACAGTCCGCGTCTCAGACGTTCCTTCTCCACGGAGGTCTCGTGGACGCAACACTCGCTCAGACGCCCGAAAGCACGCCAAGCCCGAATCCCCCCGCCCGCCTTCGAGTTGCGGCATGCACGGCGAAGGCTACGTCGGCGGCCGGGTGCCCGCGATCTCTTCTGCCGTAGACTCGTGGGTGTCATGACCCAGCCCGGCCCCAAGATCGAAGCGCTGGTCGCCGAGGCGTTGCGGAACGATTCGCCGGATAAACGTTCGGCGTTCCTCAGCATCGCCTGCGCCGGCAATGAGCAACTCAGGCATGAGGTTGAGAAACGCTTGGCCGCCATCGAGGCCGAGGAGCCGACACTGCTCTCGGATGGATCGCATTCGGACCGGGGGACTGCGACCGAGCCGCAATCTGCCCGGTCACCCGGCTTCGCCACGTTGGGATTGGTCCGGGGCAATTGGGTTGGCCGCTACCAGTTGCTGGAGATCCTGGGCGAGGGTGGTTTCGGCGTGGTGTGGCGTGCCACTCAGACCGAGCCGGTGCGTCGCGACGTCGCGCTCAAGCTGATCAAGCCCGGCATGGACTCCCATGCCGTACTCTCCAGGTTCGAGGCGGAACGCCAGATGCTCGCCGTCATGGACCACCCCGGCATCGCGAAGGTGTTTGACGGCGGGGCAACGGAGCGCGGCCTGCCCTACTTCGTCATGGAGTTGGTCGAAGGTGAACCGATCACGGCGTTCTGCGATCGGCACAGCCTCTCTATCCCCGAGCGGCTGAGCCTGTTCATGGCCGTGTGCGATGCGGTGCAGCACGCCCACATGAAAGGCGTGATCCACCGGGACCTGAAGCCGAGCAACATACTTGTTCGATACGACGCTATCGGCCGGCCGCACCCCACGGTTATCGACTTCGGCATCGCCAAGGCGCTCAGCCATCATCTGGCTGCCGAGACGGCGTTTACGCAACAGGGGCAGATGATCGGTACGCCGGAGTACATGAGCCCAGAGCAGGCGGAGGTCACCGCCTCCGATATCGACACGCGCAGCGACGTGTACTCCCTCGGTGTGCTGCTCTACGAACTGCTGACGGGCACACTGCCGTTTGACGCCAAACAGCTCCGAGCGGCGGGGTTCGCCGAGATCCAGCGGATCATCCGCGACGTGGACCCGCCGAGGCCGAGCACCAAGCTCAGCACCGGGCTCGATGCCGACCACGCGGCGAGCGAGCGGATAGTCGCGGTCCGGGCGGTAGACCTGCAGGTCCTGATGAATGCGCTCAAACGCGACCTCGACTGGATTGTGATGCGCTGTCTCGAAAAGGAACGCAGCCGCCGGTACGCCGCCGTAAGCGACATCGCTGACGAAATCCGCAGATACCTGCGCTTCGAGCCCGTGCTGGCCGGGCCCCCGGGTTGTTCCTACCGTCTGCGAAAGTTCGTGCGACGCCATCGCGCCGGGGTCGCGGTCGGGGCCGTCATCGTTCTGCTGTTCGCCCTCGGCACGCTCGGAACGGTGACCGGCCTCGTGCTCACGACCGCGGCAAACGCCAAGCTCTCCGAACAACAGGCGGCGACAACTCGGGAGCTGCAACGCGCCAACGAGGTCAAGGCGGTGATGTCGGAGATGTTGCAGTCGGTCTCGCCCGAGGTCGCCGAACTCGCGGACACCTCGCTGATGATGAACATCCTCACGGCCGCCGAGCGACGCCTCGAGACCGACGAACTGACCGACCCGCTGATCCGGGCCGAGCTGCATCTGATCATCGGCAACGCGTACATGAACATCGGCCGGCTCGAACGTGCTGCGCGGCACCTACCGCTGGCCGCGCAGACCCGTGCGGATGAGCTCGGCCGTGACCATCCCGAGACGCTCATCGCCCGTACGAAGGCGGCAGCGCTGCTCTTTGAGCAGGAGCGGTTCGAGGCGGCGAGGGACGCCTACGAGGGCGTGCTCGACGACCGCCGGCGTGTCTTCGGCGTGCAGCACCCTCTGACTGCGGCGGCCATGCACAACCTGAGCAACGCCTACCGAGTGCTGGGCAGGTTTGACGAGTCGATCCAGCTTTCCGTCGAAGCGATAGAGCTCGCACGGGCGTTGGGAGACGAGGGAACTCGGGCACGGCTGCTGTACGAGTGCGGGCTTGGCATCTGTCTGGCCGACCAGGGCAGGCTGCGAGAGAGCGAGGAACTCTTCCGTCGGCTGCTGACCGAGTTGCGAGACACAGTGGGTGAGTACGACCCGCTCACGATCGACGCCCAGCACGAGCTCGGCGCGGCGCTCGTGTTTCAGGGCAAGCTCGACGAGGCCGTCGAGGTCTACCGCGAGGAGCTCGAGCTGTGTCACCGCGTCTACGGCGAGTTGCACCCGTTCACGATCGGTACCGCCGATCAACTCGCCCAGTCGCTGCTGCAGTCGGGTCGATTCGCCGCGTCGGAGGCGGTGCTGCACGACCGGATCGGGCTGGCGTTCAGAGGGCTCGACGGCGATCATCCCAGCGTGACCCGCTTGCTAGAGAGGATCGACGTACTCTACCGTGAGTGGGCAATGCGGGGAGGCGGTGTCGCCGCAGAATCTGCTCGGGATGAGTGGGCAGCGATCGGCGATAGAGCTGCAAGCGGGGCGCGGATAGAGTCCATGCCCCAGCCGATCGCTGGCGGGTGATGTCCGGAGCGGTCGACTGCCAGTCCCCGTGTCGGTGGCCCACCTCCGGGCACGCACTGGCTTTCTCCGGTTCCCGCCGGCGCGTTACTCCGCGCGGGACGGCGTCGAGTCGATGTGCGGGACATCACCCCGGGGCGAATAGACTGTGGGTGTTCGACGTTTGCTCTCGGAGAATCCGTGCCGCCACATGCTGTCGAACTCGTGAAAGGTAACGCACGCGATGGACTGCCGCGTGCCGCGGGGCTGGCCGCCCGACTCCGCGTCAACGGCATGCACTGCGCCGGCTGCGTTGGCAAGGTCGAATCCGCCCTGCGGCGGGTGCCCGGCGTGGCCGGGGCCGAGGTCAGCCTGACCGGGGCGATGGCCCTCGTGCGGGGCCAAGCGGGGGAACAAGCGCCGGACACCGACGCCCTGGTCGAGGCGGTCCGCTCGACCGGGTTCACCGCCGAGCCGATGGAACGGCGGGAGTCGCTCGCCGAACGCCGCGAGGCGATGGAACGGCGACGCCTCGCGGCCGTCCGCCGGTGGAAGTGGCGGGTCATCGTCGGCGGCGCCGTCTGGCTGCCGCTGGAGTTGCTCCACTGGTTCGGGCCCTCGATCGGCATCCACACCCACCACCCCAGCGGCGGCCTGCCGTTCTGGATCGGCGTCATCGCGTCGCTGGCCGTGTTTGCGTATGTCGGCAGCGCGTTCTACGTCTCGGCATTCCGCGCGGCCCGCTCGCGTTCGACCAACATGGACACGCTGATCGCGATCGGGGCCACGGCCGCGATCGGCCTGTCGGTGTTCAATCTTGCGCGCGCGCTCTCGGGCGTCGCCGATCTCCCGCTCTACTTCACCGAGGCCGCGGGGCTGCTGACGCTCATCGCCCTCGGCCACTGGCTCGAGGCCCACATGACCGCCCGCGCCGGCTCGGCCCTGCACGACCTGCTCTCGCTGCAGCCGGACGAGGTGGTCAAGCTCGCCTCGCCCGACGCCGCCGAGGGCACCGTCACGCCGACCGAGAGCGTCATGCCCGGCGACCACGTGCTCATCCGGCCCGGCGAACGGATCGCCGTGGACGGCGAGATCGTGCAGGGCAGCTCCTCGATCGACGAATCGGTCGTGACCAGTGAGTCGATCCCCGTGGACCGGACAACCGGCGGGGCGGTCGTCGCCGGGGCCATGAACCTCACCGGGCGGCTGGTAGTCCGGGCCACCTCCGACGGCACCGAGACCACCATCGCCCGCATCGCCGAGATCGTTATCAACGCCCAGTCGGGGCGGACGCACATCCAGCGCCTCGCAGATCGCGTCGCGGCCGTGTTCGTCCCGGCCGTTCTGGCGATCGCCGCGGTCACGCTGCTCGGTTGGGGCGTGCTCACCGGCGACTGGATCACCGGCCTGGTCAGCGCCACGACGGTGCTGGTGATCTCGTGCCCGTGCGCCCTGGGCCTCGCGGCACCCACGGCGGTGATGGTCGCCTCCGGGCGCCGCCAGCCGCACGGGCGTGCTGGTGCGCTCGCCCGAGACCTTCGAGCGGGCGGCCGCGGTCCGGGTGGTGGCGTTCGACAAGACCGGCACGCTGACCCAAGGCACGCCGCGGGTGGTGGGGGCCGACGACGAGCCCCTCGCGGCTCGCGGCCGCGCTGGCGACCTCGAGCTCCCACCCGCTCTCGGTCGCGATCTCCGACGCGGCCCGCGAGCGGTCGCTCGACGTCGCGGCCGTCTCCGACCTGGCCGAGACCCCCGGGGTTGGCCTCTCCGGGCTGGTGCGCGGGACGCCGGTCGAGGTCATCTCCACGAGCACGGCCACGAGCCGCGGCATCGACTTCCCGGAGAGCCAGGACGACGCGAGTGTCAGCGTGGTGCTCACCGACGGGCAGGTCGCCGGCGTCATCGCGTTCCGCGACGAGCCGCGCGACGACGCCGGGGCGTTGCTGCAGACGCTCGCCGCCGAGGGCATCGAGACGCACCTGCTCTCCGGCGACCGGTCCCCGGTGGTGGAATCGATCGCCCGGGACCTGGGCATCGAGCGCGGCGCGCACGGCGGGCTCTCGCCGGAGGACAAGGTCGCCCGCGTGCGCGAACTCGCCGAGGCCGCGGTGCGGTCCGGCGGCACGCTCGCGATGATCGGCGACGGCATCAACGACGCGGCCGCGCTGGCCGAGGCCGGGGCGCGGGGCGGCATCGGCATCGCGATGGGCACCGGCACCAACGTCGCCATCGAGAGCGCCGACATCGTGATCCCCGGCGACCGCCTCGGGGCGGTGCTTGATGTCCTCGGCATCGCCCGGCGCACGCTGCGGACGATCAAGCAGAACCTCGCGTTGGCGTTCGTCTACAACAGCCTCGCGATCCCCGCGGCCGCGTTCGGCCTGCTGGGTGTGCACGGGCCGATCATCGCGGCCCTGGCGATGGCGGTGAGCGATGCCTCGGTGCTCGGCAACTCCCTCCGCCTGGCCGCCGGCCTGCGCCCGGCGCGAGCGGCAACAATCCGACGCATGACCACCCCCCGCTCCGCACCGCCGACCCGTCCGCCCCGCACGTTCGCCGACGAAGTCGCGTTCCTGCGCGACCACACCGAATCGCTGGTCGTGCTGGGGGCCGACCCGGGCGGCCCGCGCGTCGCCGTCGTGGGCGACTATCAGGCCCGGGTGATGGTCTCGTCACCCGGCGGCGACGCCGGCGCGTGCCACGGCTGGATCAACCACGACTTGATCGCCTCGGGCGCGCGCGCACCCCACATCAACGCCTACGGCGGCGAAGACCGCTTCTGGCTGGGGCCGGAAGGCGGGCAATTCTCGATCTACTTCCCGCCGGGGACCGACTACTCGTTCGCGCAGTGGCAGACCCCCGCAGCTATCGACAGCGAGGCGTACACGCTCGTCGGGTCCGATGCCAATTCCGCGAGGTTCACGCACGACGCCTCGCTGACCAACGTCTCGGGCACGAGGTTCGAGGTCCGGATCGACCGCGAGATCGCGTTGCTCCACGACTCGGAGATCGCGGCGGCGATCGGCGGCCCGCTCCGCCGAAACGACGGCGTGCGTGCGGTCGGCTTCGAGAGCCGCAACCAGATCACCAACACCGGACCCGTCGCGTGGACCAAGGAAACGGGTCTGCTCTCGATCTGGATCCCGGGGATGTTCCGCCCGGGCGCGCGCACAACCGTGGTCATCCCGTTCCGCCCGGGCCCGGAGGACACGCTCGGCCCCGTGGTCAACGATGCGTACTTTGGCACCATCCCGGCCGATCGGCTGGTTCGTGGCGATGGTCGGCTCTTCTTTCGCGCCGACGCCCGGCACCGCGGCAAGCTCGGACTCGCGCCGGATCGCGCCCCTGCCCGTCGCCGGTTCGTGGGCTCCCGAGGCGGGCGTGCTCACGATCGTGCAGCACAGCGTTCCGGCGGTGCCGACGACCGAGTATGTGAACTCGATGTGGGAGCGGCAGGACGCGCCCCTTCGCCGGTGATGTGCTCAACAGCTACAACGACGGCCCGACCACCCCCGGCGGGGAGGCCATCGGCGGCTTCTACGAGATCGAGACTTCGAGCCCGGCTCTCGCTGGGGCCGGGCGAGTCCGGGGCCCACACCCACCGGACCATGCACTTCACGGGCGCGACCAGCGGGCTGGACCACATCGCTCGCCGGGTGCTCGGCGCGGGGCTTGAGGACATCGAGACGGTATTCCGCGACGGGTAGCGCAAGGCTGTGTGCTGACTCCAAAAAAGACACCGCCCCCGAGCGGAGCCGGGGGCGGTGCGGAGGGGCGTGTATAGGGTCTGTTTGTTCTTAGCGACGGCGCCGTGCCGCGAGCAGTCCGGCGAGTGCGATAGCACCGAGCGATCCCGGTGCGGGGACGGTGGTCGTCCACACGCTGTAGCCGCCGGGGAGGCCCTGCACGTGCTGGGCGAACCGGAAGCCCGGATCGTCTGCGGTCAGGGCGGCCAGCACATCGGCGAACGTCGCGCCGCCGCCGTAGTCGAACCGGAGGGTCAGGGACTCGTTGCCGGTCTCGTTGATGCCGTTGGTCGGGCCGGGAGAATCGGCGTCGGCCGAGTACAGGTTGCCGGCCCACGTGCCACCGAACGCATCGCTCATCTGCGCAGGGTTCGCTGGTGTCGCACCGTCGGAGAAGTTGACTCCGGTGGACTCGGCCGAGATGTGGCCGTTGAGCAGCCAGCCGTCGATCGAGTTCGTGTCTTCGACGTAGACCGCGGTGACGACCGCGCTGGTCGTGGACGAGTTGCCGAAGGCGAACTCGATGTACGAGCCGCCGTCGGTGACATCAACGAACAGGTTGAGGCCGGAGACGTCGGCGTTGTCTGCGTTCTCGTACACGGTCAGGGGCACGATGTCGGCGCTGGCGATAGCCGCGATGCCACAAAGACAACTCAGCACGGGGATGCGGTGGTTCATGCTCTCTCTCCTGATGATTCCGGACCACAGAGTCTGTTGGTCCGGGGGGTCTCTCGTCTTTCAGAGAATACCAGCAAAATCAGGATTTTCCTACACGCGCGGGCAAGATCTCTACACAAATACCCCCGGTTTCGAGGGAAACCGGGGGTGTGAAGGCTCGAAGCGGGTTTTGGCTGTCGGAATCCTTTCCGCTAGCGTTGGCGGCGGCCGGCGATCAGGCCGAGTCCGGCGAGGCTCATCATCGCGGCCGAGGGGAGGGGGATGACGTTCTCGGGGGTATCGTCGTTCCGTGTCCACACGCTGTAGCCGCCGGGGAGGCCCTGGACGTGCTGGGCGATGCGGAAGCCCGGCTGTTCGGCGGTCAGGCTGCTCATGAGCGCGGCGAAGGTCATCTGGTCGTAGTCGAACTGCAGGACAAGCTGCTCGCCCTCGTCGATGCCGTCCTTCCCGGAACCGCTTTTGTCGGCCTCGCTCGCGAAGAGGTTGCCCTGCCAGTTGCCGCCGAAGTGCTGGATCGAGCCGGCGGGGTTGGGCGGCGAGCCGCCCTCGACGAATTCGACGCCGCTCCGCTGCGTCGACCCGACCCGCCCGTTCTCGAGGGCGTCGTCGGAGAAATCGGTGCTCTCGATGTAGACCGAACGGACGAAGCTCGCGATGGTGGAGTCGTTGTGGAAGACGAAGTCGGCGTGGGTGCCGCGGTCGATCACGTCGACCCAGAGGTTGAGGCCGGACACATCGGCCCCGTCGGCATTCTCAAAGACGACCAGATCGACACGGTCAGCGCTAGCGACCGAGGACGCGACGCCCATCGCGGCGACGATGATGACACACTTCGAATTGTTCACAAATCTCTCCTGAATCTAACATCCGGGACCAACGTACCCGACGCACACAGCGTTACCCATTCGAGGCTCGCGGGCAACCCCGTTCCCTCGTTGAGGGGAATTTACCACTGTTTTTTCACACCCACAGGGGTCCTCTGGGTCCTGTAACGCGAGGACGGCCGGGCGGTCGGTGGATGCCCTGGATCGCGGCCAGACTTCGGCTGGTCATCGGGAGTGGCGAGCGGCCGGGCTCGGGGCTTGGCCCGCGAGGCGTGAGGGCGCGCGGCGTCGAACGGACGCTCCGGTTCTCGACCGGGTGTTGGATTGAGGGTGGGGGGAATCGTCAGCGGCGACGGCGGCAGGCGACGACGCCGAGTCCCGCCAGGCTCATCAACGCGGCTGAGGGCAGGGGGACGACCACTTCCGGGTCGCCGCCATCCTTGACCACGACTCCGCCACTGGCGAGCCGCGAGATGTTCCCCGGAGTCCGGAAGCTCGGCGGCTCGGCGTTCGGTCCGCTCAGAATCGTTCCAGACTGCAGCCAGCGATTGTCGGGGCGCGAACCGTGGCCGCCGGTGCGGGTGTCAGCCGCGTACGCCTCACGAACCGTGCTGTGACGGGTGTGGTCGAAGACGAACGCGCCGGGCGTGGTCACCTCGGCGTCCGGAGTCCGGAGCGAACCGGCGGCCGAGAAGACGAGGAACGGCAGAGCGTCGGAGCGTGAACGGTCGCCGGACTGGCCGGCCCGGAGCTGCGAGCCAGCGATCGCGTCTTCCGCGGCGTGCCCGGAGGCGGGGCGGTCAACGCGAGCGGCGGTCGCCATGGAAGGGGCGAGCCCTGCGGTGGCCAGGATGACAAACAGCGTGCGGCTCACAACTCACTCCGGGTGTTCGGTCTCGGTCCGAGCGGAGCCCTTGCCCCGTGCACTTCCATTCGCGGCAGATAGCCGTTCCCGTTCCGTCGGGATCGAGAGAGTGTTGCCGGCTGGATCCGCGAACGTCGGCGCCGACGCGCCGAAACCCGTCAAAAATCCCGTATTGGCGGTTAATCCCCAAACTGCCAGGCGGGTTGGGTCTCCCGGTCCAGCGGCTGGCCGGTCATCCCGGCCCGGATCAGCTCGACCGGGATCGAGTTGTGCCGCAGGATGGTGTCGTGGAACTCCCGCTCGGACATCTGGCCGGTGCCGACCAGCTCGGCCTTGAGGGCCCGGATCTGCAGGCCGCCGAGCATGTACGCGGCCTGGTAGAGCGGGGAGTAGTCGCCGCCGATGAACCGCCGGACCTCGCCGGTCGCGCCGGAGCGCTCGTGTCCCACCCGATCGACGAGGAACGCGATCATCTCTTCGGGCGACATCTCTCCGAGGTGGAACTTGAGGCTGACGATGATGCGCGCGCACCTGTGCATGCGCCAGAAGAGCATGCCGATGCGTTCTTCGGGGGTGCGGGGGAAGCCGCGGTCGTAGAGCACCATCTCCCAGTAGAGGCACCACCCCTCGACGAGGAACGGTGTGCGGAATGCGCCGCGGTAGGCCCGCTCGCGCTGGGCGATGAAGCCCTGGAGGTGGTGCCCCGGCACGAGTTCGTGGTGCACGATCGCTCGGGTGAAGTGGCGGTTGTTGCCGCGCATCGACATGAGCTTGTCGGCGTGCCCCATCTCGTCGGTGGGGTAGGAGACGCCCATGTAGTTGCCGCCGTAGAACGCGAAGGGGTACACCCGCTGATCTCGCGGCGGGATCATCTCGAGCCGCCAGAGCTCGGCGACCAGCGGCGGGACGGTGACCAGGTTGTTGTCGGTCACGTAGTCGATGGCTTCCTGCGCAAGCTCGCGGACCAGCGTGTCCTGCTCGCCCGGTTCGGCGTGGTCCTGCTTGACGGCGTCGAGCGCCGCGTGCCAGTCGTCGCCGAATCCCATCTCCTGCGAGGCCTTGAGCATCTCGGCCTCGCACCACGCGAACTCGCGGTCGGCGATCGCGATGAGCTCTTCGGGTGAGTAGGGGATCCACTCGGTCTGGAGGTCGGTGAGGAGTTGCTCGCGTCCGATCGGGTCGCCGATGAGCGGGTCGTCGTCTCTGCCCTGCACGCCGGCGACGGTCTTGCCGAGGAACTCGGCGTAGTTGTTGAGGGCCGCGTGGGCGTCGGCGAAGGGCGACGAAACCCACCAGCCGAACCCGGGCTTGTAGCCGTTGTACTCGCCGAACCAGTGGTTGAGAGTGCGTGCGATGTTGCGGACGGTCCGCGATGCGCGGTTGGCGACCACGGCGGAGACCACGAGCCGGTCGTCGTCTGCACCGCCCTCCTTGCGGCCCTTGTCGATGCGTTTGCGGAGCGCCTCGATCTGCTCGTCGATGCCGTCGAGGAGCACGGCCGCGGCCTGGGCGTCGATCGGCTTCATGGCGACCCGGTCGCGTTCCAGGGCCGCGATCGTGTCGGCAAAGGGGATCAGGTCGCGCATCTCGGCCAGTCGCTGGCGCTGGAGATCCAGCTCCGCGGCGCGAGCGTCGAGTTCGGTGCGGAGGAGCAGGTAGTCGATCTTGCCCTGCTGGTCGAGCGCGTCGAAGTCGGTGGCCTCGAGGGCCCGCCTCGCCTCGGCGTCCACCTCGCCGAGCCGGTCGTAGGAGCGGCCGTCGAACGACATGCTGTAGAACGACCGGACGGCGCGTCGGTCGGCCTGGTAGTCGCTCAGCAGTTCTACGAGGGCGGCGGACTCGGCGGTGGTGGGGAGGTTGTCATCGGTCTGGGCGTGGCAAGTCGCGGGCTGTGAGCCGAGCAGGACGCAGGCGAGAATGGGCAGGAGCAGATGGCGCATGCAGAATCTCCGAAGGGGGGTACGCGAGAATAGCGGAACGGCGCGTTCGGCTCAGGCGTGCGGCTCGCTGCCGTCGTCGGCGGGCCGCGGCGAGCCGCACTCCGGACACCGCTCAGTAGGCAGGTCAGCAAGCGGATAGCCGCACGACAGACACCCTCCGGGCTGGATCGTCACGATCCGTCTGCCGAGGCATGCGAGGCCTTCTCCGGCCAGAAGGGCGACCGCCGCGAAGAGCAGCGCGCTCCGCAGGCGTGGCCAGGCCTGCGCGCGCGCAAACGCTCTGACTCCGGGAATGCTCTTGTGTCTGGCCTCGTAGACGCCTCCGCCCAGCGCGGTGAAGGTGAAGGGTGGGTCGGTGTCGATCCAGAGTTGTGCCGCGAGCAGTCTGGCCATCCTCTCGTGATCCGGCGGCGGCTGCTGCGATGGGTCGGCCCAGACCGCCGCGGCGAGCCAGATCCGCACCGCGGAGAGCGCAGGATCGCGTCCCGGCGGCTGGATACGTGTGCTGGCGTTGGTGAAGTCGAGGCCGACGATGTCGGGGCCGGCGTCGGGGCCGATTCCGACGTTGTCGAGCGGCTCGAGCGAGTCGCCCTCGACGCGGAACCAGATGACGGTCCCGCTCGGCGAGGCCGTCCCGGGAGGGCCCATGGCGTTGTCGGCCCACCAGAGCGCGTCGGTGTAGACGCGAGAGGGCGCGACCGAGAGCCCGCCGAGTGCCAGCGCGTACACGGTGATCCGGAGCCACGACCGGTCGCCCCAGAAGCGGAGCGCCCGCCGCACGCGGGCGTTCACCGGGCCTCGCTCATTGACGGCGTTGACGGGCGGCACCACCCGAGCCTACCCGTTCGGGCCGGCGCGTTCTGGAACGCTAGTTGCGGACCGGCACGCGCTGCACCGCCTCCAGCGCCCGCCGCCTCGCCTCGCGCATGGCGACCGATGTCGCGTCCTTCTTCTCGAAGGGGTTGGCGCTCTCGAAGATCGTCGCGTAGGCGAAAAGGCAGTAGCCGTCGGCCTGCTCCGACAACCGGATCTGTTCGAGGGTCTGGGTGGCCTGGTGCTTGTAGGCCCCGATGCCGGGCGTCACGGGGTTGCCTCTCGCGGTGTCCAGCCAGAGCTGGAGGTCGCGGACATAGTCGGCGTTGCTCTCGGTGTAGATCATCGGCAGAACGCGGTCGACCGTGCCCTCGCGGAGCCACGCCTCGGAGTCCTGCAGCACGGCTTCCTTGGCGAGGTTGGGCGTTCTCCACACCGCGGCGCTCAGTTCGAGCCGCGGGCGGATCCGTTTGCTGTCGCGGCGGATGCGTTCGACCAGCGTGGTGATCTCGTCCCGCACCCACGCGGCGTGAGCGGCCTTGTCCTCGATCGAGACGAGCGAACGACGCCCGGTCGCCTCGTAGAACCGCGTGATCGACGCGGAGTCGGCCGGGTAGATCCGGCCCTCGGGGAGGCCGTCGTTGACGAACCTGACGTAATCGAGGTGCAGCCCGTCGATGGCGTAGCGGCTCACGATGTCGCGGCAGACCGCGGCGATGTGGGCCTGGACGGTCGGGTCGGTCGGGTTGGCCACGACGTATTGGTCGGTCTGGGGCTGCGGCTGGTTGTGGTCGTCGGTCAGCCGCCAGTCGGGACGACGCAGGAACGCGTGCCGCGAATCCTTGGGCTGGCCCTTGCCCTTCCAGAGGGGATAGACGTTGATCCACGCGTGCAGGCGCACGCCACGCTGCTTAGCCCGGGCCACGGCGACCGCCAGCGGGTCGAAGCCGGGGTCGGTCGCGTCGGGCCGGTCGCGGAAGAGGTCCTCGCCCCACGGCTCGAGGCTGGAGCGGTAGTAGGCGTCGGCCTGCCCGCGGACCTGCCAGTAGACGTCCGTGAACCCGGTCGCGGCGGCGTCGTCGATCGCCTTTTCGACATCCACCGCCGTGCGGTAGTCCCATCGCGTGACCCAGATGCCCCGCATGATGTCGTCCCGCTTCTCGGCGCTGTCTGCCAAGAAGGGCCCGCTGGAGGAGCATCCCTGGATCGTCGCGGCGGCGAGGATTCCGGCCAGCACGATGGCGATCGACAGCACGATCGCGAGGGGTGAAGGGGCGGCGAGGGTGTTCGAGCGGTGCATCTGCGGTCTCCCGATCCGTGGGTTGCCTGCGTGACGGCACAGGATACGGGAGATCCTCACGGCTGGCATCCGGCGGGCGACGGATATCTCGTTCTCCGGGCGGGTGCCGGACGGCGCAGCGATCTAGGCTTCCCCGGTACACCCCTCCGACGCACGCGTTTTCGACCCAGAAGGATCCCCGCGAGATGCAACACCACACCCCCCGCAGGGCGGCACCGAGAAGATGGCGGTCACCGTCCACCCCTCCAGCGCCGCCGCGAGCGTCGCTGTCGCTGCCGACATCGCGGAGCTGATCCGCACGCGGGCCGCCGACGGCCGGAACGCCGTCCTCGGGCTCGCGACCGGTTCTACCCCCTGCGGCATCTACGAGGAACTCGTGCGGCTGCACCGGGAGGAGGGACTGAGTTTCGCCAACGTCGTGACGTTCAACCTGGACGAGTACTGGCCGATGGAGGTCGAGGCGCTCCAGAGCTACCACCGCTTCATGGACGAGTACCTGTTCGACCACATCGATATCGACCGGGCGAACGTCCACCTGCCGGACGGCACCATCCCTCACGAGCAGGTCGCGGGTTTCTGCCGCGAGTATGAGGAGAAGATCAGGGAGGCCGGGGGCATCGACATCCAGATTCTGGGCATCGGCCGGACCGGCCACATCGGGTTCAACGAGCCGGGCTCCGGCCGGGACAGCCGGACGAGGCTGATCACGCTCGACCGCGTGACCCGGATGGACGCTGCGAGCGACTTCTTTGGCGAGTGGAACGTGCCCCGCAAGGCGATCACGATGGGCGTGGGGACGATCCTCGATGCCAAGCGGCTGGTGATGCTCGCCTTCGGTGAGCACAAGGCCCCGGTGATCCGTCAGGCGGTCGAAGGCGAGATCACGCCGGTCGTCGCGGCGAGCTTCCTGCAGCAGCACGCCGACGCGCGGGTGGTCCTCGACCCGGCCGCCGCCGCCGAACTCACCCGGTTCAAGACCCCCTGGCTGCTCGGCCCGGTCTCCGACGCCGGGCTGGCCTGGGACGCGACGCTGACCAAGCGGGCCGTGACCTGGCTGGCCCAGACGCTCGACAAGCCGATCCTCAAGCTCACCGCCGAGGACTACAACGAGCACGGGCTGCAGGAGCTCATGTCCGAGCGGGGCACGGCCTACGAGATCAACATCGAGGTCTTCAAGAGCCTCCAGAAGACCATCACCGGCTGGCCGGGAGGCAAGCCGGGGCGGCCCCGGTTCGTTGTGGGCAAGGGCGTGGACGAGGCCAACGGGCCCGACGAGTTCCCCAAGCGGGTGATTGTGTTCAGCCCGCACCCCGACGACGATGTCATCAGCATGGGCGGCACGTTCATCCGCCTGTGCGACCAGGGGCACGAGGTGCACGTGGCCTACCAGACCTCCGGCAACATCGCCGTCTTTGACGCGGCCGCAGAGCGGCACGTGGATTTCTTCCAGGAGCTCTGCTCGGCCCTCGGCATCGGCGACGGCGCCGAGCGGGCCGCGGCGATCGCCCGCGACATCCAGACGTTTCTGCAGACCAAGGCGCCGGGCGAGGTCGACACGCCCGAGCTGCGGGCGATCAAGGCGGTGATCCGCCGGTCGGAGGCCCGGGCCGGGGCCAAGTTCAGCGGCGTGTCCCCGGAGCACATCCACTTCCTCGACATGCCCTTCTACGAGACCGGCAAGGTCAAGAAGAAGCCGCTCGGTGAGGACGACATCCAGATCATCATGGACCTGATGGACCGCGTGAAGCCGCAGCTGGTCTACGCCGCGGGCGACCTGTCCGACCCGCACGGCACGCACCGGACGTGCCTGGCGTCGATCACGACGGCGATCCACCGCATGCAGGACCGGCCGTGGATGTCCGACTGCGAGCTCTGGCTCTATCGCGGCGCGTGGCAGGAGTGGGGCGCGCACGAGTTGGACATGGCTGTCCCGCTCTCGCCCGACGAGGTCGAGCGCAAGCGGATGGCGATCTTCAAGCACGAGAGCCAGAAGGACCGGGCGCTGTTCCCCGGCTCGTGGGACACGCGGGAATTCTGGCAACGCGCCGAGGACCGCAACCGGAAGACCGCGGAGGTCTACGACAAGCTCGGGCTCCCTGAGTACCAGGCGATCGAGGGCTTCGTGAAGTGGACACCGAGCGAGGCCGACGGGTCGCTTGAGGCTAAGACAGCTGGCCGGAGCGTCGCGGGCCGCTGACTTGTTCCCCCTCCGCCTTGCGGAGGGGGCGGTTCGAGCGACGCGAGGACCGGGGGAGGTGCGTCTCGGTTCCCTAGTGCCGCTTCTGCGAACGCTGTAGGGCCGCACCTCCCCCGCCTCGCTGCAGCTCGGCACCCCCTCCTCAGGGAGGAGGGGGATCGCGCGGGCCTTCGGCCGCGATTCAGAGAGGCCGTACACTACGGATATGGGCGGCGAGGAGGTCGATCACGGGGAACGGCGGCGCCGGATGCAGAGCGACCCGGTCACGCGGGACCGCGCCCGAGAGTTGCGGGCGTCGATGTCCAAACCTGAAGTGTTGCTCTGGACCAGACTCCGGCGCAAGCAGACGGGATTTCTGTTCCGGCGTCAGCGTCCGCTCGGGCCGTACATCGCGGACTTCTATTGTCATGAGGCGTTGCTCGTGGTCGAGATTGACGGTGCGTCGCACGAGTCCCGCGGCACGCATGATCGGCGGCGTGATGTGTTCATGGCGGACGCCGGCATCGTGACGCTTCGGCTTCCGGCGGCCCGGGTGTTGGGAGCATTGGACGAGGCGGTTGAATTGATCTGGCGGACGTGCCGTCGCCGGGTTGATACGCTCGCGGGGCCCCGGCGTGCATCCGCCACGACGAGCCGGGCGCGTCACCCCGAACGGAGCGAAGCTCGTGAGTGAAATCGGTGTCGGTGTGATCGGGCTTGGGTTCATGGGCCGCACGCACGTCGCGGCCTATCGGGACGCGCAGGCCGCGGGGCTGCCCTGCCGCCTGGTCGCGGTGGCCGACCCCAACGCCGACCGGCGTGACGGGCGGGGCGAGGGCGCGGGGAACATCGCGACCGGTGCCCAGTCCGAGCGGATCTTCGACCCCGCAGAGGTGACCGGGTACGCCGACTGGCAAGAGCTGCTGGCCGACGACGCGGTGGACCTGATCTCGATCTGCACGCCCACCCCGACGCACGTGGACCTCGGGCTGGCGTCGATCGCGACCGGAAAGCACGTGCTGATCGAGAAGCCGCTGGCGCTCACGAGCGCCGAAGCGCGGCGGGTCGCCGAGGCTGCGCGCGCATCCAAGGCCATCGTCATGCCCGCGATGTGCATCCGCTTCTGGCCGGCGTACGCGTGGCTGAAACGGGCGATCGACTCCGGCGAGTTCGGGGCGGTCCGCAGTGCCACGTTCCACAGGCTGGGCTCCACACCGGCGTGGGCCGATTTCTACGCCGACCCGACCCGCTCGGGCGGGGCGCTGGTCGATCTGCACATCCACGACACCGACGTCGTCCGCCACTGCTTCGGCTCGCCGAGCGCTGTCGTCAGCGAGGGTTCGGCAAACCACCTGACGACGATGTACCGCTACGACGACGGGCCAGAGATGGTGATCGCCGAGGGCGGCTGGGGGCACGACCCGGGGTTCGGGTTCCGGATGCGGTTCGTGGTGTGTTTCGAGCGGGCGACTGCCGAGTTCGATCTCGGGCGGGATCCCCAGCTCATGCTGAGCCAGGGGGGCCAGAGCGCCGCGGTCGAGGTCGAGCCGATCACCGGCTACGACGCCGAGATCCGCCACCTGATCCGGTGCATCGCCGAGGGGCGGGCGGACGCCGGGGTCTCGTGCGACGACGCGGCCGAGTCTCTCGCGCTGCTCGAGGCCGAGCGGCGAAGCTTGGAGACGGGCGGCCCGGTGGCGTTCCCCGGGGAGCAGTAGGCGTCACAACATTCGGGTTATGAATGGGTTTCGGCTCGGCCCCGGGGCGAGCGGTGGAGCCTCTGCCGATTCGGCAGGCGGTGCCGCGATTCTCACGTCCTGACCGCCCCAGAGGGCCGGCGGACGCCGGTTTTCGGGGTGCGTCACCCTGAGCCGTTGGCATCCGGGTTGCATAATTCCCTTCGCTCGGCGGTTTGCCCCGTCGGGCCAACGCCAACCATCGAACGTGGGCCCCGCCCACGCAGGGAGATCACGCCATGTCCAGAATCATCGGTATCGACCTCGGTACAACCAATTCCGTCGTCGCCATCATGGAGGGCGGCCAGCCCAAGGTGCTCATCAACAGCGCCGGCGACCGCACCACCCCCTCGGTCGTGGCCTTTACCGACAAGGGCGAACGCCTCGTCGGCAAACAGGCCAAGCACCAGCAGGTCACCAACCCCAAGCACACCGTCTACTCGATCAAGCGGTTCATGGGCCGCCGGCACGACGAGGTCGGCGAGGACGAGAAGCGCGTGCCCTACGGCGTGACCGGGGACGCGGGCGACTTCGTCAAGGTCAGTGTCCGCGACAAGGAGTACACGCCGCAGCAGATCTCGGCGTTCATCCTCGAGGACCTCAAGAAGGTCGCCGAGGACTACCTCGGCGAGAAGGTCGAGCGTGCGGTCATCACCGTCCCGGCCTACTTCAACGATTCGCAGCGGCAGGCGACCAAGGACGCCGGTGAGATCGCCGGTCTCAAGGTCGAGCGCATCATCAACGAGCCGACGGCCGCGGCGCTCGCCTACGGGCTCGACGGCAAGAAGAACGAGAAGATCGCGGTCTTCGACCTCGGTGGCGGTACCTTCGACATCTCGATCCTCGACGTCGGCGACGGCGTGTTCGAGGTCCTCAGCACCAACGGCGACACCCACCTCGGTGGTGACGACTTCGACCAGACGCTCATCGACTTCCTCGCGAGCGACTTCAAGGCCAAGGAGGGCATCGACCTCCGCGGCGACGCGATGGCGATGCAGCGCCTCAAGGAGGCCGCCGAGCGGTCCAAGGTCGAACTCTCCACCATGCAGGAGACCACGGTCAATCTGCCCTTCATCACCGCCGATCAGAGCGGCCCCAAGCACCTGCAGGTGACCATCACCCGCAGCAAGTTCGAGAGCCTCTGCCAGACCCTCTACAAGCGTCTCCGCGAGCCCTGCCTGCAGGCGATCAAGGACGCGAAGCTCGACACCTCCAAGATCGACGAGATCGTGCTCGTCGGTGGTTCGACCCGCATGCCCAAGGTGCAGGAGATCGCCAAGGAGATCTTCGGCAAGGAGCCCAACCGCTCGGTCAACCCCGACGAGGTCGTCGCCATCGGCGCCGCCATCCAGGGCGGCGTGCTGCAGGGCGAGGTCAAGGACGTGCTGCTGCTCGACGTGACCCCGCTGAGCCTCGGTGTCGAGACCCTCGGCGGCGTGATGACCAAGCTCATCGAGAAGAACACGACCATCCCGACCAGTAAGAAGGAAGTCTTCTCGACCGCCGCGGACAACCAGCCGAGCGTGACCATCAAGGTCAGCCAGGGCGAGCGCGAGATGGCGTCGGACAACCGGCTGCTCGGGCAGTTCGATCTGGAGGGCATCCCTCCGGCCCCCCGCGGCACGCCGCAGATCGAGGTCGAGTTCAGCCTCGACGCCAACGGCATCCTCACCGTCACCGCGACGGAAAAGAAGACCGGCAAGAGCGCCGACATCAGCATCACCAACTCGGGCGGCCTGGACAAGGACGAGATCGAGCGGATGCAGCGTGAGGCCGAGGCCCACGCCGAAGAGGACAAGAAGCGTCGCGAGCTGATCGAGACGAAGAACCGGGGCGACCAGATGGTCCACCAGACCCGCCAGCAGCTCGAAGAGCACGGCGAGAAGGTCGGCCAGGACGTCCGGGCCAAGATCGAGAGCGCCATCGCCGACCTCGAGCCCAAGCTCAAGGGCGAGGACAAGGGCGCGATCGAGGCGTCAATCCGTGACCTCGAACAGGCCGCGATGGAACTCGGCAAGGTGATCTACGAGGAGGCCGCGAAGGGCGGCGCAGGGGCCGACGGCGGTCCCGAGGCCGGCGGCGAAGACTCCGGATCGGGCGATTCGGCCGAGGGCGACGACGTCATCGACGCCGAATACAAGGTCAAAGACGACCAATAAATGTGAACCGGAGTCCCGGTGCACCCGTATTGAAGGGTGAATTCAGGACTCTCTCTCTCCTCCAGGCGGCTGCAAGCGAAGGCTTGTGGCCGTCTTTCTCTTTGTTCACACCGTCGTGCCGTTGCGCGGAAACGCCCCTGATTCCGCCGTGCTTTCGCGGCTAGGCGTGACGCAGGTGCGCGCGCAGTTGCTGGAGCATGTCCCCGGCTGCAACCGCGCGGTGGCTCTGCCGGTTCTTCTCTTGAGTGGACAACTCGGCGCCGGTCTGGCGACACTCTGGCCCGACGAGGAAGAGTGGGTCGTACCCGAACCCGTTCGTGCCGCGAGGCACGCCGGAGGGTGGCGGTCCCGGCAGACCGATCCGGCCCTCGAATGTGCCGCGGGAGGTGGAGAGGATGCCCGGCGATAGACCACCGACCATCAGGGGTCGGCCTCTCGCGTCGACTGCTTGCGGGTCAACAGGGGGGCGGGCTTTCCAGCCCGCCGCAGTACGCTCCCAATCTCCCCGTACACTGAAGGGGTACTCCCCGGGCTTCTGCACGAGACCCGCACGAACAGGGTTGAGGGCAACATACTCCATCTTCTGTTCAATCTCAGCCGGCGTGCGGAGCACCCGGTCGTGGTACTCCGACTGCCACAGCGCCCCTGACGTCTGTCGACCGGAGTTGATGGCGCGCGACGTGTATCCCTTGATACTCTGCATGATGGACGGGAGGGTCGGCCACGACCCGTCCGCGAGCGACAGAGGTCGAAAGATCATGTGGACATGGTTCGGCATCACCGTCGCAAGGTGCAGGAGTATCCGCTCGCCGTGCCAATGAGTGCACGCGTCACAGACGAGCTGTCGTTCGGAGTCTGAAAGCCCGCCACTCTTGAGTCGGAACGTGACAAAGTAGGTCGCGCCTCCAACTTGCCAGTGGGGAAGGTTCCCGGCGTGAGACTTCTGAACTGCACCAGAGAAAGTTCCAGAGGCGGGCTGGAAAGCCCGCCCCCCTGGTGTGTGACTGACCTCGGAGGGTGACCCCGCCAATACCATCACACACACAAACCTCGCCGATCTCTCCTCCGCCGGCACGCCCTCCAACTCCCGAAGCAGCTTGGCGTTGTTCGCGGCGTCGCGTTCGGCACGGCTCATGCCGACCTCGCGTCCGTCGGTGCAGTAGTGGCTGCTGATGACGCCGGGGGCACCGCCGAGGGCGACCACCTCGAGTCCCGAATCGTCCGCCAGGCAGGGCAGGCCCGTCTGGGCGGCGTAGGACCGGGCCTTGATGGTGGCGTTCGCCTCGAAGGTGTCCCCGACCTCCTCCGGCTCGGTGAACGACTCGTGCCCGGGAAGGTCCTTGAGACCGACGAACTCGACGCCCGGAAGGGCGAGGAGGCGGCTGAGTTCGGCAACCTTGTGCGGGTTGCCGGTCGCGATGACGATGCGGGAGAGGGCCGCGGCTTCGGGCGGAACGGGCTGGCTGGGCTGGTCGGTCATGGAACGGCGAGTGTACGCTCCGCACCATGACCGACACGCACTCTACGACATCCGGCGGCGGGAGCCGGGAGTCCATCGCCCGCTCCGCGGCCGACGCGCTGGACCGCGCGCGCGCCGAGGGCACACTCGCCGAGACGCCCGCCCTCGCCGGGTTCGACGGATTCCTCGACTCGATCATCCGCGTGGTTGATCGCCGCCGCAGCATGGCGATGGAGGACTTCGAGCCCATCTCGACCATCCCGCGCTTCGCCGGCCGCGTCGCGGACGCCGCGGGCAAGAGTGCGAATATCGAGCTTGTCGTGGACGAGGTGCGCTTCGGCGGCAACGGCCCGCTCTACGCCGGGGCTCTTGGGCGTCTGGGGATGCCGACGACCTACATCGGCGCGGTCGGCAAAGACGACGAATCCGATGAGTTGCTCCCGGTCTATCAGCCCTTCGCGGAGCGGTGCGAGCGGGTGATCCCGATCGCGGCACCGGCGTATACCGACGCCCTCGAGTTCGACGACGGCAAGATCATGCTCGGCAAGGCGGCGAACGTGCAGGCGGTGACCTGGGACCGGCTCGTCGAGCCGCGTCGGGCTTGACGGGCTGCGCGCGCACTGCGAGCGGTCGAGGCTGCTGGGGATCGTCAACTGGACGCTCTGCGGCGGCGTGCAGGGGATCTGGGAAGGCCTGATCCGCGATGTCCTGCCGGGGCTGGCAGCGGGGTCGTCCGGCCTCGGGCATCCTCGCCGGGTCTTCATCGATCTGTCCGATCCGGCCAAGCGGACCGACGAGGATCTCCGCTCCGCGCTCGAGACCCTCGGCCGCATGAACGAGATCCTGCCGGTGACGCTCAGCCTCAACTTGGCCGAGGGTGAACGGGTGGCTCGGGTGCTGGGGGTCGATGCGTTCACCGACGCGCCGTCGCTCGGTGCCGGGGTGCGGCTGGCGGCCGAGCGGGTGAGGGAGCGGTCGGGGCTGGCGTGCCTGGTGATCCACCCGCGGGAGGGGGCCGGGGCCGCGGACGATTCTGGCGCGAGCGCCTGGTTCGAGGGCCCGTTCACGGCTCACCCCAAGCTCTCGACGGGTGCGGGGGATCACTTCGGCGCGGGGTTCAGCTTCGCGCAGGTCTTGGGGTTGCCCCTGGCCGAGGCGTTGGCGGTGGGGTGCGGGGTGAGCGGGGCGTATGTCCGCGACGCGCGTTCGCCCGATCTGGCCCGGCTGACGAGTTTCCTGCGGGGGCTGCCCGGGGCCGAGCACGCCGCCGGGCCTCGGGGGTAGCCGCGGGGAATACCGGCGGCCCTACAGTCACGCCATGTCCACCGCCATCAGCCATGCCGTGCCCACCGCCCTGCTCGCGCAACTCGGACTGACCGACCACGAGCCGCGTGGTGCTCGAGCCCGTGGGCGATGAGACTCCAGAGACGGGGGTCGTGCTGAGCGACAACCCGGCGACGGGCCGCCCGATCGCCGGCGTGCGTCTCGACACCGAGGCGAGCTACGAGCAGGTCTTGTCTGAGGCGATTGCCGGCTTTGACCGTTGGCGCCGTGTGCCGGCGCCGGTGCGGGGCCAGGTGGTCCGGGCGATCGGCGAGGAACTCCGCCGCTATCTCGTGCCGCTGGGCGAGCTCGTGGCTCTGGAGGTCGGCAAGATCCGGGCCGAGGGCATCGGTGAGGTGCAGGAGACGATCGACATCGCCGACTTCGCCGTCGGGCTCAGCCGCCAGCTCTACGGCAAGACGATGCCGAGCGAGCGGCCGGAGCACCGGATGCTTGAGCAGTGGCTCCCGCTGGGGCCGGTCGGGGTGATTACGGCGTTCAACTTCCCGAACGCGGTGTGGGGCTGGAACGCGATGCTCGGGGCGGTCTGCGGCGATTCGCTGATCTGGAAGCCGAGCCTGCTCGCCCCGCTTACGGCGATCGCGACCAACGCCATTGCCGAGCGGGTCGCCCGCGAGATGGGGCACGAGGGCGTGTTCAACCTCGTGATCGGGACTGACGATGTCGTTGGTGAGCGGCTGATCCACGACGGCCGCGTGCCGTTGATCAGTGCCACGGGCTCGTGCCGCATGGGCCGGCACGTGGGCGCGGTGGTCGCCAGACGGCTCGGGCGGACGCTGCTTGAACTGGGCGGCAACAACGCGATCATCGTCGAGCCGGACGCCGATCTCGATCTGGCGTTCGAGGGCACGTTCTTCGGGGCCGTCGGCACCGCGGGGCAGCGGTGCACGACGACACGCCGCCTCATCGTGCACGAGTCGATCGCTGAGACGCTTACGGAGCGTTTGGTCGAGGCGTACAAGGACGTGAAGATCGGCGACCCGCTCGACCGCTCCACGCTGGTCGGGCCGCTGATCAACTCCCGGTCGGTGGATCAGTTCCTGCGGGCGATCGAGCAGGCAAAGCAGCAGGGCGGTGAGGTTCTCGTCGGTGGCGAGCGTGTGACCGGCGACGGCCTCGGCGGGCACTTTGTCCGCCCGACGATCATCCGGGCCCCGGCGTCCGGTCCGTTCCCGATCTCGCACGAAGAGACTTTCGCGCCGATCCTGTACATCTTCAGCTACCGCGACCTCGACGAGGCGATCGCGATGCAGAACGACGTGGACCAGGGCCTCAGCTCGGCGATCTTTGCGGGCAGCGTGCGGGCGACCGAGCGGTTCCTCAGCCCCGCGGGCACCGGCAGCGACTGCGGCTTGGCCTACGTGAACCTCGGCACCAGCGGTGCGGAGATCGGCGGGGCCTTCGGCGGAGAGAAAGATACCGGCGGCGGCCGCGAATCGGGCAGCGATGCCTGGCGGCAGTACATGCGTCGCCAGACAGTCACCATCAATCACGGGTCGTCTATGCGGCTGGCCCAGGGCATCGAGTTCGGAGCCTCATCATGAGCGAGCAACGCGTCGCCGATCCTCTCGCAGAAGCAGCAGTCGCCGAGATCCAGAACGGGATGCTCGTGGGTCTCGGCACCGGTCGCACGGCCTCTCGCGGCGTGGTCGCGCTGGCCGAGCGAGTCAAGACCGAGGACCTCAAGCTGCGGTGCGTCGCGACAAGCCACGCGACCGAGACCCTCGCCCGGTTTCACGCCCTGCCGGTCATGGACTTCGCGCTGGTCGAGAAGGTGGACTACCTCTTCGACGGGGCCGACGAGGTCGACGGCGGGATGAACATGCTCAAGGGTTCGGGCGGGGCGATGACGCGTGAGCGCATCGTCGCGTGGGCCTCCGAAAAAACGCGTCTACATGGTTGACGAGTCCAAGCTCGTCAACCGCCTCGGGCAGCGCACCACGCTGCCGATCGCGGTGCTGGCCTTCGGGCTGACGGCCGTGCGGGGCGAGCTCCGCAACCTGGGCCTCAATGGCGTCTGCCGACGCACGATCAAGGGCGAGCTGTTCATCACCGACAACGGCAACCTGATCATCGATGTCGCGCTGGGCGAGCACGACCTTTCCGAGCTCGCGGCGTCGCTCAACGACATCCCCGGCGTGATCGACCACGGGCTCTTCCTGACCGAGGCCGACGAGATCCTCATCGAGCGCGACAGCGGCTCGATCGAGCACCGCGTCCGGCAGCAGTAGGGCCCGGTTTCACTGGTCGCGCGGTGCTGTGGCTCGACGCAGCCGGTCGGCGATCGCCGCCCAGACGCCCGTCGGCGGTTCGGCCGGCCAGGGCTTGACGATGAGCACAACCGCCGGCCGCGTGGCGTCGGCTTCGCGGAGTGCGGCGTAAAGCCGCGCGGCATACCGCTCGCCGTCGGCCGGCATCGCGATGGCGTGGTGGGGGGCGGGGACCTGATCAACACGCGGCGTGAGCACCGCTGCGGACGTGCCCGGCTCGAGCCCGGCCAGTGCCCCCGCGAGGTAGGCCTCCTCGATCAGCCGGGCCGGGGCCCGCGGGGCGTAGTGGGGGCCGACCTGCCCAGGTGACCGGACAGGGCCCTCGTGCCCGCCGCGTTCGCCAGACTCGACAGACTCACCGATCGACGCGGCGATCTGCTCGGCCGAGATGAGGCCGGGCCGGAGCACCCGTGCCCGCCCGCCCGACACGTCCACGACGGTGGACTCGATGCCGCCGACGCACGGGCCGCCGTCGAGCACGAACACTTCGGCCTCGCTGAAGCTCTCGCGGACGTGCTCGGCGCACGTGGGCGAGACTCCGCCGGACCGGTTGGCGCTCGGGCCGACGAGCGGCTCACCGAGCGATTCGAGCAGGGCGAGCGTGAGCGGGTGCCGCGGCGAGCGGACGGCGACGGTCGGGCCGCCGGCGGTCACTACGTCGGGCACGTCGGCGGACTTTGGCACCACGAGCGTGAGCGGGCCCGGCCAGAAGTCTGCTGCGAGCGTGGCGGCGTGCGCCGGCCAACCCGCGCAGACCCGCCTGGCCATCGCCTCGTCCACGACGTGCACGATGAGCGGGTTGTCGGAGGGGCGTCCCTTGATCCGGAAGACACCGGAGACGGCCTCGGTGTCGAGGGCGAGTGCGCCGAGGCCGTAGACAGTCTCGGTGGGGAACGCGACGAGCCGCTTGTCGCGGAGCCGCTCAACCGCCAGGGCGATGTCCTCCGGGCCGGCCTGCATCGGGATCAGTCGTCGCCCGCGTCGGCGTTTGTGCCTTCGTCCTCGATCGCCGCGTCGTTTTCGACGGCCTCGTCGGCCAGACCAGCGGGATCGGGATCGGTGACCTCGGCGATCATCTCGCTGCTGACCCCGCCGGGGGTGTCCTCCGGCTCGGTCCCGAAGGTCGGGTCCTGCTGGTCGGCTTCGCCCCACGAGGCCCAGTAGTCGGTTGAGTATCGCGGCTGCAGCGCGTCCGCGGCCGAGGGCGCGACGAACGCGATGTTGTTGCGTTCGAGCGCGGTGCCCATCGAGGCGTAGAGCTGCGCGACCGACGAGTTGAACGCGGCGATGGACTCCATCTCCAGACGCTCGGCGTTGGCCAACGATTCCTGACGGTTGAACTCGAGCTCCAACCGCTCCGATGACCGCTCGCGGATTTCCTTGTTCTCCACCTCGAGTGTTCGCAACGACTCGGACGCGGCGATGCGGGAGTTCCGCCGCTGCTCGATCAGCTCGTAGTTGCGGATTACCGACCGAAGCGAGGACTTGACGTCCCTGACGATCTGCTGCACGGTGTTGCGGTAGGAGAGCACGGCCTGCTCGCGTTCGAGCCGCCGCCGGACGTAGCCGGCCTCCGCGGCCCGGTTGCCGATGGGCTGCTCAAAGCTGAGCCCGACGACATAGTCCACGAAGTCGCCGTCGGTCTCGTTGCCCAGCGCGCCGAGCCCGTTGTCGAGGCCCTGAAACCTCGCCTGGAGCTGCAGGTTCAGCTGCGGGAGCCGCTGGTTGGCCGCGACGACCTCGCGGATCGAGGTGTTGTCGATCGAGAGGATCGCCTGGTCGACCTCGGGCCGGTGCTGGATCGCGGTGGTCAGGGCGTTGATGAGGCTGAACTCAATCGGCTCGTCGACGGGCACGTCGATCGGCGTGACAAGGATCTCGGAGCCGACGGGGTAGTCCGCGTCGTTCATGAGCAGCTTGAGCCGGTCGCTGGTGTCGCGGACGACATCGCGCGCGGTGGCCACATCGGCCCTGCGGCGCTCGACGCGGGCGACCGCGTCGGCCAGCTGCGAGGGGGGAACATCGAGCCCGGCCTCGAGCCTGACCTGGAGCTGATCGCGGGTGACCATGCCGCGTTCGAGCAGCTTCTCGAGAATCGCAAGATCGTGCTGGGCGCGGGCGAGTTCCCAGTAGGTCGATTCGACGGTGTTCACCGTCTGGATGAGCTGCGCCCGCAGGTCCGCCACCGAGTTGCGCTCGAGGTTGCGGTTCACGCGGATCTGCGCCAGGGCGACGTCGGACCCGAAGTTGCGGAGCAGCGGCTGGTCGAACTGCAGCGTGAGGGCGGCCTGCGTGGCGGGGTCGGGCGTGAAGGTCACGCCCGGCGTGTTGAAGTCGGTGTAGATCAGCTCCTGCTGGATGCTGAACTGCCCGCCCGATTCGAGCGGCCGGCGGATGCCCGTGGCGTTCTGCACCGACTGCTGCTGGGTGAGCCCGTTGGTGGTGCTAAACGAGCTGTTCGGGGCGATCTGGTCGAGGTTGTTCCACGTCGCGTTCGAGAAGAACACCCAGTCGAAGGCACCCTCGGCGGCGACGACATCGGTCTCGCTGATCGCGGGGGCCAGGCGTGCGAACTGGATCTCGAGGTTGTTGTTGACGGCGGCGCGGATGGCGTGCCGCAGCGTGACGCCGACCGACTGAGACTCGGCACCGGTCAGGTCGGCCCCGTAGTCGCGGGCGGTCATCTCGCGGGAGGCCGGCCCGGCCATCGCCTCGAGTTCGGGGAGGAACTTCGGGTCGATGGGGAGCGGGTCGCTGTCGCGGGTCGTCATCCGGCTCTGGGGCCGGGCCGAGGCTTCGGCGAGTTCGGACCGGGCCGCCTCGGTGACGTAGGTGCGGAGCGACTGTTCGCGGTTCATATCGAGCGGCGAGGTGCCGCACCCGGCCAGTCCCGTGGCCAGAGCGGTGGTCAGCCCGGCCGCGAGGCCGGCGGTGGAGAGAACGTGCACAATGCCAACAGCCAGTCGATCGCGACGCATTCGGTGATCCCTTGGGCTCGGGCCTCGGAGGAAGCAGGCCACGGCGGCGGGCCTGCGGTTGGTGTGGTCGGCTGAATGTGGGTGTGGGCCTCGAAAACCCGGGTGCGGACCCCGGTCAGCGATGCCGTTGAGCCCGCTGCCCACACGGGCAACGCGGCTCACACCCACACGCGGACCGACAAGGATACACTCACCAACGACCCGGCGGACGCAAGGAAGCGCCAGACTCGGAGCGAACGGGCTCCGCGAGAAGGCCGAGCCGAGCGGCGCCGGGCCAGACCCGCCAGGAGGCGACTCTATGCTCCGGATCACACCCACCCGTTTCGCATCCTTCGTCACCCGCGCCTCGCTGCTGGCCGCGGCCGTGCTGGTGCTGGTTCCGACCCCGGCGCGCGGGCAGACCGTCGCGGTTGAGCCGTATTTCGCCGTGACGACAGCCGACAACGTGCCGCTCAAGGCCGGTGATATGGACGGCTACTACCACGTCGCTCTGCTCGAGCGGGGGCGCGTGGTCTGGGTAGACGCCGAGGGCGGCGGCTGGGCCCGCGTGGCCTATCCGCCGGACCTGCCGGTGTATGTGCGGGCCGAAGAGGTCGAGCCGACGGACGACGGCGTGTTCGTCGTCCTCACCCGCCAGAGCGGGCTGAAGAGTGTCAATCAGGCGGGCGGGTTCGGCAAGAGCTGGCAGCGGGCGATGCCCCGGGGCGAAGACGCCCCGATCGGCACGCGGATGCGTGTGTATGCGCCGATCGAGGACGCCAACGACAGGGTCATCGGCTACTCGGTCACGCCGCCGCCGGCCGCCCGGGCGTATCTCAAGGTCGGGAGCCTCCGGGCCGCGACTGAGGCCGAGATTCAGGCGTACCGCGACTCGATTCCCGCCCAGAAGATGGCTGAGCCGGCGGAGGCCGATCCGATCGAGTCCGAGCCCGCTGCGACCGATCCGGCGGAGAGCGGCGAGGGAACCCCGGCCTCCGACGAGGAGACCACGCCGCCGGCTGCGGGCGATGAGGGTGAGGGCACGCCGGTTGAGTCGGACCCTGCCGCGACCGATCCCGAGGCCGGCGAGGACATCGACCTGCGTGATCCGGCGGCCGAGCCGGCAGAGCCCGAGACCGATGCCCAGCCGGCTGCCGACGCCGGGGACAACGTCACGCGCATCGATCAGGGGCGGGCCGCCGAGGAGGCCCACTCGCGGCTGGTGGGGACGCTCCGCCAGCTCTCCGAGCTATTTGCCCAGGTGCAGGCCCAGGACAGCGACACGGCCGAGCTCGACGAGATGGCGGCGGAACTCCGCCGCGCGATCTCGGCGCAGGGTGACGACACGATCGGGCGGCGGATCGCCGACTCGCTCGGCCAGCGTCTGAAGCTCATCGAGATGCGGATCTCGGCCCGCGATGCCCGGCGCGAGCTGCGTGCCAAGCGCGAGTCGATCGACGCGAGCTACACCCAGATCGCCACGCAGATCCGTGAGCTGGAGACCACGCGGGGCTACCAGTTTGTCGGCCGTCTGGTCCGCAGCAGTGTTTACGACGGCAACCGCCTGCCGCTGATGTACCGCATCGTCAGCGTCAACGAGAGCGTGCCCCGCACGATCGGGTACATCGTGCCGGGTGACGACGCGCTCGGCGTGACCAACAAGCTCGGCGAGATCGTCGGCGTGCTCGGGTCTTCGACGCTCGACCGCGATCTGAATCTCCGCATCGTCACGCCCACGCGGATCGACACGCTCGGCCCCGGGGGCTTGAACGTGATCGGCAGCGGGTCCGGTCAGCCGGGCTCCTAAGCGCGGTGGTGTACGAGACGCCCGAGCCCTCACTCCCGCCGCCGGACACCGGCGTGCGGTTTCTTTCCGGGGTCTCCACTTCCGCCGATGCTTCGATCGCGGCCGGCGAGGTCGGCGAGCAGCTGCGGGCGATCCCCGAACCGGACCTGCTTCTCGTGTTTGTCTCGGCGCACCACGCCGACGAGCTGGGCGCGATAGGCAAGGCCCTCAGTGGCGAGCTGCAGCCGCGGGCGGTGATCGGCGTGACCACCGCGGCGGTCGTCGCCGGGGACCGCGAGCTCGAGCACACCCCGGCGGTCTCGGCTCTGGCCGCACGGCTCTCCGGAGTTCGGGTGCTCCCATTCCACAGCGCGTCGCTGCGGCATTCGGCGGCGACGGGCGAGGCGGGGCGGATGGCCCTGGGCCAGTTGATCGGGCGGGACCCGTCGCTCCGCGCGACGCTGGTCTTTGCCGACCCGTTCAGCACGCCGGTGAACCACCTCCTGCCCCAGCTCAACGAGTGCCGTGCGCCCGACCGGACCGGTCGGCCCGCGGGGGTCATCGTCGGGGGCGTCGTCTCGGGCGCGGCTAAGGCCGGGCAGAACGCGATGCTGTGCAACGACACGCTCATCCGCACCGGCTTCGTCGGGGTGAGCATCTCCGGGCCGGTGCATATCGACACGGTGGTCAGCCAGGGTTGCCGGCCGCTGGCTGAGAACATGATCATCACTAAGGCGAAGAACAACATCATCTACGAGCTCGGCGGCAGGCCGGCGCTGGATGTGTTTCGCGAGGCGTTCGAGTCGCTGGGCGAGCACGAACGCGAGCTGCTGCAGCAGGGGCTGTTCCTGGGGCGTGTGGTCAGCGAATACAAGGACCACACCGGCCGGGGCGATTACCTCATCCGCAACGTGGCGGGCGTGAATCCCGAGACCGGCTACATCGCGGTGCAGGACCTGGTCAGGGTCGGGCAGACGGTGCGGTTCCACACCCGCGATGCGCAGACGGCCGAGGAGGACCTCGACCTGCTGCTGCACGCCCAGCAGCTCCACGGCCGCCCGGACGGCGTGCTGCTGATCACCTGCACCGGTCGGGGCACCAACCTCTTCGACCACCGCCACCACGACGCGATGACGATCCAGCAGGCCTTCCGCGACACGCTCCCGGCCCCCGAGCAGGCCAAGGGCGGGCGGCTGGTCGAGTCCGACAGGTCGCTTGTCCCGCTGGCCGGGTGCTTCACCGCCGGCGAGATCGGGCCGGTGGGGGACCAGAGCTACCTGCACGGCCACTCGGCGTGCGCGGTGATGTTCCGCCGCTAGGCAGGGGCAGGCCGCGGCTCCTTCGAAGAGCTCCGGGGAAGGCGGCTCTACCGCATGGGCTCCCAGATCGACCTGCGGATCGGGTTGCCCCACTCCAGCTCTTCGACGGCGATGAGCAGGTCGGCCATTTCCATGCCTTCCTGCCCGGCGTAGCTGTAGAGCCACTCGTCGTAGAGCCGGTGGAAGCAGAACTCGTTGACCTTCCACACGCCGTCCTCTTTCGCAAACTCGACGACGAGGCCGGAGTCCTTGCCGTCCTCGTCGAGGATCGCGGCGTGGGCGAGGTCGCCGTACACCTTGATGTCATCGACCGACCATTCGTACCCCACGTCCTCGATGTCGTCGCTGATATACCAGCACTCGCTGGTGGCGTATTCCTGGTACGCGGCCCCGTCCATCTGCTCGAGCTGCGCGCGCGTCAGGCGGTTGCGGAGCTGCAGCACCTGCATCAGCTCGCTCGGCTCGAGCCCCAGCACCTCGACGCGCGTGCCGTCGAGGGCGAGGTTGACCAGGCGCGTGTAGTCGGCGATCCCCTCGCTCGACATCACCGCCACCGCCGCCGCCCCGTCGCAGTCGATGTTGGCCTGGTCGAGCTGCCGGAGCGAGTCCATGATCGCGTCCTTCTCCGCGGCGTCCGGGTCTTCGCACCCGGCCAGGCCGAGCAACGAGATGAGAAACAACACAACCGCCACGAGTATCTGATGATGTTTCATTTCATCAGCATACAAATACGTCTTGGGCGAATGCAAGTTGTGTCCATTTTCCCTCACGCTAATGTGCCGGCCGCGCAACTGGTTGCGGCGCACGGCCTTAGCCGTAAATTGCCCAGGTTTGCAGGAAGAGCCAGATCACCGATGCGAGCCATCCCGCAGCGATCAGCCAGCAGGTCGGCCGGAACCACCTGGCTTCGGGCGAGAGCAGACCGCTCAGCGCGGCGACACTGCCGCACGCGAAGATCGGCAGCAGCGACTCCTGCCACTCAAGGTCCATGCCGCGGGTGCGGATGACCGCGCCGAGCTGGCCGGCCCGCTGGGCCCCGAACTGCAGCACATACGACCAGCGGAGCGCCACGTGCAGCACCGCCGCGAACAGCACCAGACCGAGCAGGGAGAGCGAGAACGCTGTTGCGAGCCGCCGGACGACATAGGCGGGGATGGTGCCGCTCCGGGTCAGGATCGTCGGGGCCCCCGGGTCCGACTTGCCGCACTCGGGGCAGAGAGCGCCGGCGGGCAGACCGGCCAGCGAGTAGCCGCAGCCCTGGCAGTTGCCCTCGCCCTTGGGGTAGACGGGCACCTGCCGGTACTCGTGCCTGACCGCTGCGACGACGATCGCCTCGGCCGCCCAGATGAACGCGCAGAGCAGGAGCACACCCGCTCTACGTTCGCGCGGCCTCGATCGTTCCCCGGCATTCGCCGAACCCAATCCGCCGGAAGCCCTCACGCTCGCAGTACGCCTTGATGATCACCTCGTCGCCGTCGGCGAGGAACTTGCGTTCTTCGCCGGTGGGCAGCTTGATGGGTGTCCGCTGCGTGCCGGGCACGACGACGGGCGGGTTGGCCCAGGGGTCGCCGTCCCAGGTGAGTTCGAGCATCGAGCCCCGGCTGTCGCGGGTGGCCCCGCTGATCGTGCCGCTGGCCAGCAGGTCGCCCGGCTGCAGGTTGCACCCGTTGACGGTGTGGTGGGTGACGAACTGGGCGAGCGTCCAATAGAGGTCCTTGAAGGAGCTCTTGCAGAGGCGGACGGGAGCGAGGTCGCGCGAACGCATCTGCTCGCTGGCGAGCCAGACCTCGCACGTGATGTCTATGCCGCCGCTCGTGCGGTTGTAGTCGCTGTCGAGATAGGGCAGCGGCTGCGGGTCGCCGGCTGCGCGCGCAAACGCGGGTGTGCGGAAGGGGGCGAGGGCCTCCATCGTCACGATGTAGGGCGAGACGCTGGTCGCGAAGCTCTTGGCCAGGAAGGGCCCGAGCGGCTGGTACTCCCACTTCTGCAGGTCGCGGGCCGACCAGTCGTTGACGATGCACATGCCGAAGACGTGGTCCTCGGCGTCGGCGATCGAGATCGGCTCGCCCAACTCGTTGCCGCGGCCGATGATCATGCCCATCTCGAGCTCGAAGTCGAGCATCTTGCACGGCCCGAACTGCGGCGAACCGCCCTCTTCGGCGGGTGCCTGCTGGCCGACGGGCCTGCGGACCGGCGTGCCGCTGGGGACGATGGAAGAGGCACGGCCGTGGTAGCCGATGGGGATGTGCTTGTAGTTGGGCAGCAGCGGGTTGTCGGGGCGGAACATGGAGCCGACGTTAGTGGCGTGGTGGAGGGAGGCGTAGAAATCGGTGTAGTCCAGTGGTTGGATGTGCTCCAGGAAGCATTCGTCCTCGGGGAACAGATGTTCGGAGATCTGGGCACGCAGCGCGTCGGACGCACTGCTCCCGAGGAGTTCTTGGAGACGTTTCCTAATCTGCTGTCCGAGCCCCGATGACGCGCCGTCCAGCAAACTCGGCCCGTTCTCCAAATGGAACAACTCTTCACCTCGTGCCGATTTCCCGAGAATCGGGACGACGTGGCTCAATTCGTACAAGTTCAGGATCGAATCACCGATCCGCAAGCCGAGGTGCTCGGCCGAGCCCATGTCGTCCGGCGATGCCATGTAGACAAACGGCAGGTTCTGAATCGGGAAGTCCGACTCCGGGTCGTTTGCGGATTCCACCCAGCTCTCGAGCTTCGGGTCGTGGGTGTCGTTGATGTCGTAGGGCATGGATCACTCCTGTCGGTTCGGGCAGGTCGGGCGGCGGCACTCCGGCCCCCTCTCCCGCGCCTCGCGGGAGAGGGTTGGGGAGAGGGCTCATTCTACTTCATCTTCTTCTCTGCTCGTTTGGCCAGCCACGCCGCCTTCTTCTCGGCGAACTTTCCCGGGTGCAGAGACTCCATCCGTCGCTCGACGGTATGCGCGATCAACCCGACGACAGCGTGGACATCCCGGCTGATCTTCCACGCAGGGATGCGCAGCACCTCGACACCCCGAGCGCCAAGCCACTCGTCGCGACGGCGATCATGGCTCTGCCGGTGACCGTGTACCCGGCCGTCGATCTCGATGTCGAGCCCCGCGTCGTGGCAGTAGAAATCGAGGATGTAGTCGCCCATGGGATCCTGGCGGCGGAACCCGATGCCAAAGCACTTGCCGGCGCGGAGGTGGGACCAGAGGACGCGCTCGGGCGGGGTCATCTCTCGGCGGAGGGGCTTTGCACGCTCTTTGGCGGTGTCGGTGGGCGTGAGGGCACGAGAGTGGGGAGGCAAGGGAGAAGGGGGAGCCCCCTCCCCAGCCCTCCCCCGCGGGGCGCGGGGGAGGGGGCCGGAGCGTTCGCTGCGCTCACTTGTGGTGTCCGCGGCGTCTGCAATATCGCCGACGCGATCTGTTGGTCGCTGGGGTCGCACGAGAGCCGCTCCCTTCGATTCACAGCCACCCCAGCTTCTGCAAATCCTCCACCGGCTCCCCAAACGAGCACGACCCGATCGAGAGCGCGAACGTCTCGCGGGCGCGGGCGATGTCGGCCGCGCCGACCTCGTGGTCGCGCCACCTCGCCGAGTCTTCGCCGAAGCTGAAGGCGTCGGGGTCGCGTTCTTCCAGCAGGTCGACGACAAACTCCAGCGGCACATCGCGTGCGCGCACAAACGAGGCCGCCATGAAAAGGTTCACAAACCCGTGCATCACGCCGCGGGGCGGCTTGGCGTCGTAGGTCAGATTCTGCTCGGCGCGGATCGGGTGGTGCAGGCCGGCGGTGGCCTTGAAGGGCACGGCCGCGTTCTTGCAGGCGAGCACGAAGGAAGCGACCTGCTCGCTGCTGGGGATGGCGTCGGGCTTGACGCCCCCGCACCGGATCTTCGCGGCCGCATCGTTGCCCGCGAGCGCCGCGACGAAGCCGCGGCAGTCGGCCATCGCGGGCACCTCAAAGAACGCCATGACGTCCTCGGGGATCTGGTCGAGGGCCCGGTCGATCGCCTCGGGCGAGTCGGGACGCAGCTCGAAGCACTCGACGCGGGCAAGGCCGTGGACCTCCTCGGCGTGGTGCTCGTCGAAGGCGTCGATCAGCTCAAGGGCCTCGTCGAGCGGGCGGTCGATGACGGCCGAGACGCCCCACGGCTCGAGGATGTCGGCGTGCTCGCGGTAGCCGCTGGTGCCGTAGGTGCCGGGCATCAGGATCGCCGCGGCCTCGGAGAGCTTGTGGAGCTTGGACGCCGGGCAGACGATCCGCCCGAGCATCCACGCGTGCTTGCCCATGCGGTCGCGGGCGTAGTTCTCGCTCGACTTCTGCATGTCGAGCGTGGCCGGGGGGAAGAGCCCGGCGTAGTCGAAGAGGCTGGTGACGAGCGTGGTGATGGTGCGGGTGGCCATGCTGTCAGAATAGCGCCCGGAACCGTGCCGCAGGGACTCAGGTCTCGGCCAGAATCCGCTTGATGTGCTTGCGCATGACATCGAGCATGTTCCAGTACATCACCAGCGCGATCAGCGGTCCGAGGCCGAAGAGCAGCAGGCCGACGGTCTGGAGCAAGGGTCCGAGCCACATGAAGCGTTTGGCTTTGTCGTGGAGCTTCTGGTCGGGCACGCGGCGGGCGAGCCAGCGGACGTAGAGCATGGCCGCGAAGAACTGGGCGACCCAGGCGATCAGCGAGGCCAGCCCGAGTGCCAGCGAGAGCACGACGATCGCCGTCATGCCCGGGGCGAGCGTCTGGCCGGTGCTGAACTGCGGGATGAGGCCGAAGACCGACGCCGCGAGTTGGACACATACCGCGATGCGGATGATCTGCCGCGCTCCCAACCCGGCGTTGGCGTCGGGCGGCATGCCGGGGTCCGGCGTCGTGAGCCGCCACCAGCCCACGAGGATCGCGATGGAGCACGCCGTCCCCGCGAAGGCCAGAAACAGCTCGGCACCGGTGACGCTGACGAACGCGCTGAAGATGCCGAGCACCACAACGCACACGTACGCCAGGATGCCGTTGAGCACAAACGAAAGCCCCGACCGGAGTTGGCCGAGGTACTCAGGTGAGCGGTTCTGCAGGAGATCGGGCAGATAGGACTGCTCGACGGGTGTGCCGCACTCGGGGCAGACCCCATCACGGGCCAGCCCCTTGAGGTCGTAGCCGCAGATGATGCAGTGGGGCACCATCGAGGTGCCGCACTCGGGGCAAGCCTCCGCGTCCGGGTTTCCGGAGTCGTATTGGCACTTTGGGCAGACGCGAGATTCGGTGGGCGAGATTGAGGCCGTAGTCATAGATGTCCTCCCGACAGAAATGTTGGGATGGAGCATACCTACTTTCGCGAGATTCGCCACGGTCGGGCGGTTGCCGCCCCGGGGCTCAGGCCATCTGCCTCGACTCGTTGAGCTTCTTGCGGATCACCGTCTGCAAAATGCCGCCGTTGCGGAAGTACTCGATCTCGACCGGTGTGTCGAGCCGTGCGGTGCAGGTGAACTCGATCGACTTGCCCGCGGGGGTGTTGGCGACGACGTGGACGTCCATCCGCGGCTCGATCTCCTCGGGGATCACGATGTTGAACACCTCGTCGCCCTTGAGGCCCAGCGACTCGGCGGTCTCGCCTGCCTGGAAGACCAGGGGCAGCACGCCCATGAAGACGAGGTTGCTTCGGTGGATCCGCTCGAAGCTCTCGGCGATGGCGGCCCGGACGCCGAGCAGGTTGGTGCCCTTGGCCGCCCAGTCGCGGCTCGAGCCCATGCCGTAATCCTTCCCGGCGACGACCACCAGCGGCACGCCCGCGGCCTTGGACGCCATCGCGGCGTCGTAGATGTAGCTCACCGGCGCGGTCTCGATGGTGTCGCCCTGCGTGAAGTCGCGGGTCCACCCGCCCTCGGGGATCTTGCCGTCCTCGCCGAGGGCGATGCGGTTGCGGATGCGGACGTTGGCAAACGTGCCGCGGGTCATGACACGGTCGTTGCCGCGGCGGCTGCCGTAGCTGTTGAAGTCACGCTTGGCGACGCCCTGGGCGATCAGGTACTGCCCGGCGGGGGAGTCCTCGGCGATCGCGCCGGCGGGAGAGATGTGGTCGGTGGTGACGCTGTCGCCGAGCAGCGCGAGGCAGCGGGCGCCGTTGATCGAGGTGACGCCCGGCGCCTCCTCGGTCATGCCCTCAAAGAAGGGCGGGTTCTGGATGTACGTGCTCGAGGCCTCCCACGGGTAGAGCTCGCTCTCGCTGACCGGCACGGCGTTCCAGGTCTCGTTGCCGGTGTAGGTGTCGGCGTACTTGGCCTCGTACTGCTCGCGGTTGATGCAGGACGCGACGGTCGAGCGGACCTCCTCGAGCGTGGGCCAGACGTCCTTGAGGAAGACGTCCTTGCCGTCGGGGGTCTGGGTGAGGGGTTCGTTGTAGATGTCGAAGTCGACCCGGCCCGCGAGGGCGTAGGCGACCACCAGCGGGGGGCTGGCGAGGTAGTTGGCCCGCACCTTGGGGTGGACGCGGCCCTCGAAGTTGCGGTTGCCGCTGAGCACCGACGCGACGGCGAGATCGCCCTCGTCGATCGCGGCCTCGATCTCGGGCGGGAGCGGGCCGGAGTTGCCGATGCACGTCGTGCACCCGTACCCGACGGTCTGGAAGCCCAAGGCGTCGAGGTCTTCGGTGAGGTTGGCCTTGTCGTAGTACTCGGTGACGACCTTGGAACCCGGGGCGAGGCTGGTCTTGACCCAAGGTTTGCGGGTCAGGCCTAGGGCCCGGGCCTTGCGCGCGACCAGGCCGGCCGCGACCATGACGTCGGGGTTGCTGGTGTTGGTGCAACTGGTGATCGCGGCGATTACCACGCTGCCGTGATGCAACTCGCTGACCATGCCCGGTTTCTCGCCGGGGCGTTCGACGGTGTGCGTGACCTTGGCGGTGGTGCCGACCTTGTCCTTGGCGACGCCCATGCCCTTGGGCCCGACGGGGGCGGTCAGCGACTCGGCGAACGAGGTGTGCAGGTTCTTGAGCTCGATCCGGTCCTGAGGGCGTTTGGGGCCGGCGACGCTGGGCACGACCGTGCCGAGATCGAGCTCGAGGACCGCGGTGTACTCGGGCTCCGGCGAGCCCGCTTCCCACCAGAGGTGGTTGGCCTTGGCGTACTTCTCGGTCAACTCGCGTTCGGCCTCGCTGCGGTTGGTGAGCTTGAGGTACTCCATCGTGACGCTGTCGATGGGGAAGAAGCCCATCGTCGCGCCGTATTCGGGGGCCATGTTGGCGATCGTCGCGCGGTCGGGCAGGCTGAGCGCGGCGATCCCGGGGCCGAAGAACTCGACGAACTTCTCGACGACGCCGAACTTGCGGAGTTGCTCGGTGATCATGAGGACCAGATCGGTCGCGGTCGCGCCCTCGGGCAGCTTGCCGGTGAGGCGGAAGCCGACGACCTCGGGGGTGAGCATGTAGACCGGCTGGCCGAGCATGACCGCCTCGGCCTCGATGCCGCCGACGCCCCAGCCGACGACGCCGAGGCCGTTGATCATGGTGGTGTGGCTGTCGGTGCCGACGAGCGAGTCGGGGAAGACCTGCATCTCGCCTTCCACATCGCGGGTCAGCACGCCGCGGGCGAGATATTCGAGGTTGACCTGGTGCACGATGCCGGTGGCCGGGGGCACGGCGCGGAAGTTGTCGAGGCTCTCCTGCCCCCACTTGAGGAAGGTGTACCGCTCGTTGTTCCGCTCGAACTCGTGCACGGCGTTGATCGTCAGGGCCACGCGCGTGGCGAAGTCGTCAACCTGCACCGAGTGGTCGATGACCAGATCGCACGGCACCGCCGGGTTGATCTGCGAGGCGTCGCCGCCGAGGTTCTTCATCGCGTCCCGCATCGCGGCCAGATCAACCACGCAGGGCACGCCCGTGAAGTCCTGCAGCACGACGCGCCCGGGGACGAACGGCATCTCGATGCTGTTGACCGACTTGGCGTCGTAGCTGGCCAGCCCCGCGATGTCGTCCTGCGTCACCGTGAAGCCGTCGCAGTTGCGGAGCACGCCCTCAAGCAGCACCCGGATCGAGTAGGGGAGCTTGGCGATGCCCACGCCGACGCCGGCCGCGTCGAGCGCCCCGAGGTCGAAGTAGGTGTAGGTCCCGGAGGAGGTCTCAAGCTGGCGGCGGGCGTTGTAGGGGTTGGCGGGCGGCATGGAGGGCTCCTTGTCTCGTCAAAGCGGGTGTTGGCTGGGAGGCGTTGTCGGTGCCGGGCTCGGGGGCCGGCCGCACGCGGCATCTCCCAAGTAATGTAGACATCCATCGGCCGGTTTTGGCGTCTGTTGCGGGCCTGTTCGCATCAATAGCGATGTTCTTCCACCGCGTCGTCCGTGAGGCTCGCCCCGCCGCGCTCGGCACCCAGCAGCACGATCCCGGCCCGCAGGCTCGGGTTTGCCGAGTTGACCAGCTCGGCCGCGACGATCCCGCCGCACAGCCCCAGCGGCGCGTAGGTCGGCACCACGACCGCCCTCCCCGACAGCGCCTCGACCCCACCGATCGAGATCCGGATCTGGCAGTCGTACGCCTCGATGCCCCGCAGTCCGGGCACCGGCTCGGCCCCGTCGGCGAGCCTCTCCACGTCCCCAAACCGGATCTCGAACTTGCCCCAGGTCCAGAGCAGGCGGAGTTGCTGCCCGGCGGTAAAGGCCCGCTGTATGAGCTTGGCGAGGGTCGGGTTGTCGCTCGCGCCGTCGCCGAAGGCCAGCAGGCTCATCATGCCGTACACGCTCGGAGTGAGGGTCTCCAACTCGATCTCGGGGCGCGGGTTCTCGCGGGGCTCGTCATCGCCGCCGGTCGAGATGGCGTAGCCGCCGCCGATCCGGGCGACCTCCACGGGGCCGTAGTCGAGAAAGACCTCGGCCAGTTGCCCCGCCCGCTGGTCGATAACCCCGCCCTCCGCGTCGAACAGCCCGAGCCGGACCGCACGCGTGGGCGAGTCGATCCGCAGCTCGTCGCCGAAGACGTTCACCCTCCGGCGGAACACCGGCCGCCGGCCGGGCTCCTCGAGCAGTTCCACCAGCAGCAGGCGTTCGGTCTCGGCGGTGCCGTTGGCGAAGGTCATTCCCAGCAGGACACGGTCCCCCGCCCCCCAGCGGCCTGACTCCTCCGCGGTGTCGATGCCCTCGATGAGGGCCGACGCCCCCGGAAACCGCCTCTCGAGCCCGGATTCGCTCGGTGCCGTCAGCGGGACCGCCGAGGCCCCGGTGACATGCACCGTCCCCATGCACCCGCACGCGAGCGAGAGCCAGGCCGCGCCGATGCCTGCACCGAGCCACCTCATCCGCCTGCTGAGTCGGTTTCTCTCCGCAAAGGCCATAGTCGACAGCTTCCTCCCTCGGTCAGTCCGTGTCAATGAGCCGTACCGCTGCCGGGGCGCACGCTATTCCCATGGCGGTACCATCCCGACATGACGCGACTCTGTTGCCAGCAGTTCGATTCCCCCGTGGGCCCGCTCTTCGCGATTGTCGTGGACCGCGAAGGTGCCGAAACGCTCGCGGCACTCGAGTTCTCCGTCCCCTCCCGGATCGACCGCGAGACGCACGAACTCCGCACCGCGTTGGACGCCGAACTGGAGCATGCGCGGGCGCCGCTGCACGACGAGGTGGAACGCCAGGTCGGGGCATACCTTGCCGGGAGCCTCAAGGAATTCTCTCTCCCGCTCGAGACCCCCGGGACCGCGTTCCAGCAGCGCGTGTGGCGAGCGCTGTGCGAGATTCCCTTCGGGACCACCTGCTCCTACGGCCAACTGGCCGAGCGGATCGGCTCGCCGGGTGCCCAGCGAGCCGTCGGTGCGGCCAACGGTGCGAATCAAGTCGCCATCGTCGTGCCCTGCCACCGCGTGATCGAGAGCGGTGGGGGGCTCCGGGGCTACGGCGGCGGGCTCGAACGCAAGCAGTTCCTGCTCCAACTCGAGGGTGCGTGGCCCACCCACCCGACACTGTTCGATGCGGACGCTCGCCGGACCGCGACCGGCCGCACGGCCCGAGCCGGGGTCACCTCGTGAACAAACCTATCGATCTTCGTTCCGACACCGTCACCCGGCCGACCGACGCGATGCGCCGCGCGATCGCCGAGGCCGAGGTGGGCGACGACATGTTCGGCAACGACCCGACCGTCGCACGGCTCGAGGCCCGCGTGTGTGAGATCACCGGCATGCAGGCCGCGGTGTTCGTGCCCAGCGGCACGATGGCCAACCAGATCGCCATTCGCTCGCAGACAGAGCCGGGAGACGAGGTCGTCTGCCACCCCGACAGCCACATCGTGCACTACGAGACCGGCGGTCCCGCGGCCCTCAGCGGCGTCACGACCCGGTTCGCCGACGGCCCACGCGGCACCTTCACCGCCGACACCCTTCGCGGCCTCGTCCGTCCCGATGATCAGCACTTCGCCGTGACGCGGCTCGTGTCGCTCGAGAATACCCACAACCGAGGCCGCGGACGCGTCTGGCCAATGGAGCAACTCCACGCCGTCGTCGGCACCGCTCACGAACTCGGCCTGCGCGCACATGTCGACGGCGCACGCCTCTGGAACGCGAGCGTTGCCTCCGGGCACTCCGTTCGCGAGATCCTCGGGGACGCCGACAGCGTGAGCGTCTGCTTCAGCAAGGGCCTGGGCGCCCCGGTCGGCTCGGCCTTTGCCAGCGACGCGGCGACCGTCAAACGCGCCCGGCGGTTCCGCAAGATGTTCGGCGGGGCGATGCGCCAGGCCGGTGTGCTCGCGGCCGCGCGCGCTGCATGCCCTCGACCACCACATCGACCGCCTCGCCGACGACCACGCCAACGCCCGATTGCTCGCCGAGCGGCTCGCCGAGATCCCCGGCGTCACCTCGCCGCCGGATCAGGTCGAGACCAACCTGGTGTACTTCGATCTCTCCGAAGCCCTCGGCCCTGCCCAGGCTGTGTGCGACGCGGCTCGCCGCCGAAGGTGTGCTCGTGCTCGCCGAGGGGCCCCGCACGATCCGGGCGGTGACCAATCTCGACGTGTCCCGCACGGACATCGACCGCGCCGCCGCGACCATTGCCGGGCTTCTCGGACGCTGAAACTTCGGCGAAATCACCCAACATTGACGGTGTCTGGCGGCCCTAAACCGGCCCACCGGCACAGCTTGCCTCGATCACCGAGCCGCCGGGAGACTTGCGGTCAGTCTATGGATCGGCGCGACCGATCCCTGTAGATGTGCGGTGCCCCGGTGCGCCGTGCGACGGGGGGAGGAAGGTACCGATCATGGACAGCTTTCGTGAGCAGGCCGAGTTTAAGCCCAGCGGCGGGTCAGTCGTTATCGATGGTGTTGACACCTCCGAAGACGACCTGATGCACATGATCAGCTCGCTCGAAGAGCGGCTGGGCGATGTCCGTGAGCTGCACCAGGAACGGCAGGGGATCGAGGACGAGCTCGACGGCCTCCGGCAGGAGCTCGAATCCCGCCAGGCCGAGATCGAAGAACGCGAGCACATCCTGTCCGAGTCATCCACCGAACTCGAGGACGAGCGTGCAAGGCTGACGCGCGAGCGGGACGAGATGCTCGCGCAGCAGCGTGCGCTCGAGGCCAAACGCGCCGAACTCGAAGAGCGGGAGTCCAGCTCGGGCGAACGGCTCGCGGCCGTCGAAGAGATGCAGGCCCGACTCGGCGCCGCCGAAGCAGCTCTCCGCGCCGAGCCGCGAACGCCGCGAGGCCGAGGCCGAGACCTTCCGGCGCGAGCAGGCCGAGCTCGCGGCCCGTGAGCGTGAGCTGGCCGCCCACGCGGCCGCCGAGGGCAAGGACTCCCCCGAGATCGTCGAACTGGCCGCCCAGCTGGCCGAGGCCCAGAAGCTCGCCAACCAGCGCGCCGCCGAGGCCGAGCAGCGGGCGGCCGAGGCCCAGGAACGCACGATTCAGCTCGAATCACGCTGCCGCGAACTCGCCGAACAGTGCGATTTGGTCCGCCGCGAGCTCAAGGGCAGCCGCGAGCAGGCCCGCCGCATCGAGCACGAACTGCCGCAGCGGATCGCCCAGCAGCAGCTCAAGGCCGGCAGGGCCGAACAGACCCGGCGGAGCGTCGCGATCAGCCTGACGTGGCTGTGCGCCGTCGTGATCGCCGGCACGGCCGCGGTTGCCGGGATCAACAACGACCCGGCCCAGGCGGCGCTGCTCTTCGGCATGACCTTCGCGGCGTTCTTCTTCGGGTCGCACGCGGTGGCCGGGCGTCTCTTCGATGCGCCCGCGATCGTGATCGGGCTGATCGGAGCTTCGTTCGGCTGGTGGTACCCGATGTGGACCGCCGCGGTCGCCCAGGCGCTCGCGACGTGGTCGCTCCCGGTCGACGCGTTGCCGGCCGCGGTCGTCACCGAACTGCCCCAGGCGGTCTCGGTCGCGACGGCGCTGCTGACCATCACCGTGGGCATCTTCGCGCTGACCTGGTCCGGCACCCTGCTGCTCCAGATCGGCAGCGTGTCGCTGTTCGCCGGTGCCCTCGCCCTGTTCCCCGACGACTCCGGCTTTGCGCTCGCCGCCGCAGCGGTGATCTGGCTGGTCGTCACCGGTGCCGGCCTCACCCGCTGGGCGGTCCGCATCGGAGGACCCGACACCCCCGCCGCCCCCCCCAGAGGGCCGACCTGGTCGGGGATGTCGCTCGGCGGTCGGGCCCTGTAGCCGGCCACCGTCAGGGATCGGTCATTGGCAAGGCGTCCGGTCCGTGATATACACGCGGAGCCATGAAGCGATCCGCGTTCACCCTTATCGAGTTGCTCGTCGTCATCGCGATCATCGCGCTGTTGATCGGCATACTGCTCCCCACGTTGGGCAAGGCCCGTTCAGCAGCCCGCAAGCTCGCGTGCGAGACCAACCACAAGCAGATCATCACGGCGACCATGATGTACTGCAACAGCTGGCAGGACTGGCTGCCGCGGCCCAATTGGGCGGTGGGCAACCGGGGGTACACCGAGCCCGGGTGGCTCTACACGCCCCCCGAACCCGGCCGAAGGGCCTGGAAGTGGGAAACGCACCGTGCCGGAGCGCTCTGGCCTTACCTCGAGGTCGACGACATCTACCGCTGCCCCTCCCACAAGGAGCCCTTCACCGGGTCGGCCAACACGACGAGCTACCTGATGAACGGCGCGGTCGTCGCGTTCGGCCGACGCGAACGACGACTCAGCAGCTACCGCATCGACCAGCTCAACCCGATGGCGATCCTCTTCTGGGAGACCGAGGGAGACGGCTGGAACGACGGCTCGAGCTATCCGTACGAGGGTCTCAACGAACGGCACGGACGGGGTGCCACGGTGACCTGCGCCGACGGCCACGCCGAGTGGCTCGAGCGCGCCGAGTACGACGAAGAGATCGAGAAGAAGCCCGGCCGCCTGTGGTGCGTTCCCGACAGCCCGACCGGAGACCGCTAGCGCGTTCGCGGCTGTCCGCGTGGGAGGAGAGCCGGTCGGCAAACGCTCTCTCCGAGCAACCCTGCTCCGCTTGGCGTCGTGCTTGCGCCGCCGCACGTGCGGCGTCAAACCCGTGCTCCACACCACCTGCATGTGAATAACTCTTTTCGGTCGCGCAGGCATTGCGCAAGTGACCGAAAAGCCTCGTTTTTTTCGCTTCCTACGTAATAGCACGCATCATGACGGAACCTCGCGGGTAGTATGGGCGCACCGAGTGGTTGTGTGTGAAGTCAGGACGACGAAGCCCGTGCGATGTGAGGCGGGGCACCACTCAAGAGAGCGGAGACGAGAACAGATGGCATACCCGACCAACTACCAGGACGCCGAGCACCGGCGAGCCCTCAACGCGATCCTTGACGATCTGCACACGATCGAGGATGCGCAACGCACCGATGGCGCGGACTCCGACACGTCGATCGATGACGACACGAGTGCGCAGAAGTGCGGCGAGCACGAGCGAGCAGCCCCCGTCCGCGCCGACGCGGAGGTGCAGGTGCGCACGACGCGGCTGTCGGCCGGGCGGATGGCGACGCACACATCAAACTGAACCGGCTTCCTGCGCGGTGATCCCCGATCGCTCGCGCAACATCCGGCAAAAACGAGAAGCGGCCGTGTCGGACAGACACGGCCGCTTCTTCATGGTCATTCGCGGGTCAAGTCAGAACACGCCGACCTATCGCTGCTCGCGGATCGGAGGGATATCGGCCCCGCACTCCGGGCAGACCTTCTCGTAGGAGCCGTGCCCGGCCATCGCCTGGTAGTGGCCGCACTCCTGGCACTTCGCGGCACGGTACGCCTCAACGGTGCCGCAGTCGGGGCACGTGTCGATGTACCGGTCGCCCGTGTCGCTGCCACGTTCCCACGAGTAGCCGAGGCCGCACTCGGGGTTGCCGCACTTGAAGTGCAGGAACTCCGGCGTGCCCTCGTTGGCGGTGGCCGAGGGCTTGGACATGAAGTTGACGAGCAGGTACCCGGCCGCCCCGAGGCAGAGCACGACAATCACGATCTGAACAGGCTTAGCCAATGGCGATCTCCGCATCTATCGACGGCTCTGGCCGCCGACGCAATTCTGTGAACCTTCCGGAACTTTGCCCCGGGAAGCTGAGCGGCTCAGCTGCCCCAGAACTCTTCATGGCCCTTGTAGTCGGAGTTCCAACGACGCATGGACTTCTCGTCGCGCCGGAGGAGATCGTCCTTCTTGTACACCTCGATGTGGCCGTCGGCAAAGGCCATCTGGGCGCCGCCGGAGTGACGCTCGGAGGGGTGGGCGATCTCGCCGGAGGCCTGCGCGGTCAGCCACTGATCCTGGGCGCCGTCCGTGGTGGTGTCGCCCATCACGATCATGTCCGAGGGCATGACGACGCTGGCCTCGCTGCGCTCCCAGTAGTAGGCGGAGCCCTTATTGATGCCGCCGGGCAGCGCCACGTGGCCGCCGAGGCCGAGGAACGGTTCGCCCGAGTCCTTGCGCGGGAAGTCCTTGATGCCCCAGCCGTTGAACCCGTAGGAGGAGAACCAGAAGTGCCCGTTCCGCATGCGGGCGTCGGGATCACCACCGATCACGTGGCCGTCGAGGACGGCCTCGCCCTCGAGGTGGCCGAGGTAGGTCTGGTCGATGTCGGTGCCGTTGCGGAGGAGGATGGTCTCGTTCGCGTTACGCCACTCGTTGTCCCACTGGGCCTCCTTGAGAGCCGTGGGGCAGTAGTAGACGTCCTGGTTGTAGTCGCTGAGGTAGACGCGCGTGCGAGGCGTCCACGCCGACAACTGCGTGCGGCCGGCCGTCTGGGCGTGGTCGCCCGTGTAGTACTCCTTGTTGTCGTTCATGTAGCCGAAGTTGCCCTGAGAGATCTGGCGGACGCTGGCACCGCAGACAATCGTCCGGGCCGCGTCGCGGGCCTTGCCCAGAGCGGGAAGCAGAATGCCGATAAGCAGCGCGATAATCGCGATAACCACCAGCAACTCGATCAGTGTAAAGCCCTTCCGTCCGCGCATGGCTGACATCTCCAATATCCCCGGGTGTTGTTCTTTCCAAGGGCCGCACCGCAGAAGGCGGGCATCCCATTCCCTAAACGCTCTTTCTGTCCGCCCAATCGCACCAGCCGAGGCTTTGCGTGCGAAGAGTGGATTCGGACGTTGGTTACGATACCCGCTTGCGGTAGAATGAACAAGTCCATTCGGGCGGTTCGTGAAGACGGAGAAACAGACAATGAAATCCTATTTTGCCGCGATCGTTGTTGCAGCCTGCGCTGCGTCGGCACAGGGCCATATCCTCGACATCGTCTTCGGCATGCGGGCCCAGAACGTCGTTCCCGCCTCCGACAGCGACGCCCGGGCGACCGGCAGGATCTCCTACAACCACCACACCTTCAGGTACGACATCGATCTGGTCGTCACCGGGGTCGGCCTCGACGACCTCCTCGGCACGGGCCCGAACAGCACCCCGCTCCACATCTATCAGGGCAGCCGGGGCCAGAACGGCGACATCACGCTCGACCCGAGCAACTTCACCGATTTCGTCCAGGACGGCGACGACATCCGCCTGACGGCATCCACCCTCCAACTGGGCGGGCCTCAGGGGGCCTTCTCCTCGAACATCTTCGACAACGAGGACTGGCTCTACACAGGCCAGCTGTACATCCAGCTCTACACCGTGCAGCACCCCAACGGCGCGATCCGAGGCCAGCTGCCCCCCATCTTCAAACAGCTCGGCATGGACGGCCTCGAAGAAGGCGTCGACCCGATCGGCCCTCCCCAGCCCATTCCGACTCCCGCGGCCCCCGCGCTGGTGCTCGGTGCGGCACTGCTGGCGTCCCGCCGCCGCCGGTAAGGGCCATCTGCGCATCCCGGCGGCTACACAGGGCAACAGCACCGGTCCTCAGGCAAAAAAGCGGCACGCCCGCTCCCTCTCGGGAACGGGCGTGCTCCGCTCTTTGGCGACGGCTGGGAGGCGGTGGTGGGTCGCCCCGTCGCCAGGTGGTGGGAACCTGGTGAGCCGATCAGCCCGTTCGCGGTGCTGACCGGCCCGGAATGGCCTCGACAGGGCTTCATGCCTCGCGAGGCCGAATTGCGGTGAGCCCAAGAGCCGTCGGTCGTGCGGTCGCATCCCTGCGTGCAGCGGGCCGATCGGGCGAGTCCTTTCAGTCCTCGGCTCCGTGACTCATCAGGACGGTTTCCCGCCCGTGCATCCCTGCGTGGTCCGGACTGTTCCGGGCCTCACAGCCACGCCTTCCTTGGCGGGGCTCCAACTCGTTCCGCGCCCAGCGGCTCATCCTTGAGGCCGGCGGGCGGACATCCTCGCGATCAACTCGGGCAGCTTGGCCAGCCGCTCCTTCTCTCTCTCCAGCCAGGCGGCCCGGCTGTGAATCTCGAGCCGACTCTTGACACCGATCACGGCGACCTCGCCGTCCAGCCCGGTCAGTTCCAGGTGCTTCCGAGGCACCGTCACCCGGCCGGCCGCGTCCATCTCGACCCGCTCGGAGAAGCTGAACAGCACCGTTTCCAGTGCCTCGGTGTCCGTGTCCGGGATCAGCGAATCGCCCCATTGGTCCGAGAGCCCGTCGAACGAGACCTCGGGGATCAGCCAGAGGACACCCGGGCCTCTGGGCATGCTGACCCAGGCCGGGCCGAGCTTGCCGGCCTCCAGCGCCGATCGAAACTTGGCCGGGACCGCGAGCCGCGATTTCTTGTCGATCGTGACCTCTGCTTGGCCAATGAAGCTCACGGGTCGGTGTCTCCAGATCCATGCGCGGGATGATGCCCCACTTTGCCCCTTCTGTCAACACCTATCGGTCCAAACTGGGATGAACATCGTAAATCAAGCGGTTTCTTGGGCATCAGATAGCGAATCTGTGCCGAATGGCCTGTTGGAAGTCTGGGGAAACTTGGGAGTCAGGGGGTTTTGCCCAAGCAACGGTTCTCCCGGGTCGATACCCTGACGGGCGTTCGCTCGCGGGGGTGCCTGGAGGAGTTGGTTCCATGGCCGGGAGCACCCAACCTCAAGACGCGTTTGCCCTTCTGCAGACCGGGCGTTTTCTCATGACCGCCGAGCACGACGATGCCCAGGCGGGCGTCATCGTCCGGTCGGTGCAGGTGTGCAGTGAGGACCCTCCGCTGCTGTGCATCGCGGTGCGCACCGGGCACCCAATCGAGCCGATCATCCGCGACGCGAGGTGCTTTGCGGTGTGTCGGCTGGACGAGGGCGACAAGCTCGCGCTGCGGAAGTTCTCGACCGACGCGAGCATGAACGGGGAGAGCCCGTTCGACGCGATCCCCATCCAGAAGCTGCGGACCGGGGCCCCGGTGCTCCGCCGCTCCTCATTGGTCTTCGACTGCGAGGTGGTCCGGCACTTCGACCTTGAGGCCGAGTCCGAGCTCTACATCGGGCAGGTGGTCGCCTGCCGCGTGGCCCCCGGGGCGGGCGTGGCGCACGAAACTGTGTAGTGTTTGGCGATGCGATGCGTTGCTGTCACCAGATTCCGCTGGCTGAGCGTGCTGCCGAGTCTGCTCGTGGCGATTGCTGCGGTGGCTTCGCTGTCGGGGTGCGTCCACGGCGGTGATCCCTACAGGCCGGTGCAGCTGGAGTCCGGCGAGGCGGCCATCTATCTGTACCGACCTCGTTCGGTGTTCAGCCCCGGGCCGGTGGCGGTGCATGTGGATCAGGCCGAGGTCTCGCGTCTCCGCCGCAACACCCACGCCGCGGTCATCGTCGATGCGGGCGAACACCTCGTGCGTGTGCAGCGGTGGAGCGATTCGACGCGGCTGGTGCGTCTGGGTGCGGGGGAGAGCCTGTATCTGGAGGTCGGGGCCGCGCTGCTCGGCGGGAAGGTCTCGCTGAGCGACCCGGGTGAAGCCAATGCCCAGGCCAGGATCGCGACGACGCGGGCGATGGTGGAGCCGGTCAGGCTCCGGGAGGCAGCGTCGCCGGAGTCCCTCACAAAGTGAGCGTGGCGTCGATGTGCCGGCGCATCTGGGCGTCGAAAACGGCCTCGGTAAACCGCTCGGCGTTCGTCCTGCAGGCGGGCGCGTCGGCAGGGCACGCCTCGGCCGCCAGGGCGATTGCCTGGGGCGTGGTCTCCGCGAAGAACACGCCGGTCTGCCCGGGGACGACCGTGTCGAGCCGCACCGCCGAGGTCCCGAGCGACCACCGGGCAGCCGCAGGCCTGGGCCTCGACGGCGGTGATGCCGAAGTCCTCGATCTGCGGGAAGGCCAGGAGCCGGGCCCGGCGGTAGAGATCGCGGAGCTGCTCGTCGGTGACGCGGCCCCGGAACTCGACTCCCTTGGGCTCGTACTGCCGGCGGAGAGAGTCCTCGATCGAGCCGGTCCCGACGATGACCAGCCTCGCTCCTGCGTGCAGCGCGGCTTCGGCCGCGAGGTCGGCCCGCTTGTAGGGCTCGAGCGCGCCGGCGAACAGCCAGAAGTCCTCGCGTGGGACACGCGGGTCGGGGGTGAAGAACTCGGTCCGCACCGGCGGGAAGACGACCTCGGCCCGGCGTCCAAAGCAGCGGTGGATCTCGGCGGCGGTGTGGGAGGAGTTGGCGAGGAAGGTCGAGACATTCGCGGCCGTCGCGCGGTCCCAGGCCTTGAACGCGCCGCCGAATGCCGCGAGGCCGATGGCGCGCAGCCGATCGCTGAGCCGCCCGCCGCCGTCGTACTCTCTCCGCACCGACCACACATACCGCGCCGGCGCGTGGCAGTAGCAGAGGTGGGGGACTCCGGGCGGTGGCCTGAGGCCCTTGATCGCGGCCGAACTGGTTGAGACGACGATGTCCACGGGCGAGTGCGTCTGCTGCGCGCGCAGTCGTCGCGAGAGCGACCACACCGCGAGCGGGTAGGCGGGCAGGAGCCAACGCCGCCAGCCGCCGGGCAACGCGTTGAGCCCCGAAACGCAGTGCTCCGACGCGTCGGTCGCCGGCGCGAGCGGCTTCCTGTCGTCGAACATCGTGTAGAGGCGGTCGACCTCGCCCATGCCCCCCGGCGAGCCGCAGCGATGCGTTCGAGGACGGCTTCCCCGCCCCGGTAGCCGCAGAGCCAGTCGTGGGCGAGGGCGAACCGCGGGCGTGCGCCGGTGCGGTCGTGCGCGAGGCTGTCGGGGCGTGCCTGCTCGGGTTGTTGCGGCTTGTCTACCATCGGCCGATGTCAGAGAATCGTGAATCCACTCCGCGGGGCTCGGGACTCGGTGGCACGGTCGGTTCGACCGGTGACGGGGTGTTCCGCAACGACGCGAACCGTCTCGGGCTCGATTATGCCACCGAGGCGGGACTCCTGCCGAAGCCGCCCGCGCCCATCATCGATATCCACGCCCACATCAACGGCCGCGCCTCGGCACGGGTATGGGCGAGGGCGGCCGACCTGTACGGTATCGAACGGGTGTACTCGATGAGTCGCTTTCAGGACGCCGAGGGGGTGCGTGAGGAGTTGGGTGACCGGGTCCGGTTCATCGCGTTTCCCGACTGGTCGCACGCGGACAAGGAGTCGGTTCACCGCGGGGCCTACCTCGACATCATCAGGCAGTATCGGGAGCGGTTCGACGCGAGCGTCGTGAAGTTCTGGTCGGGCCCGGCGCTCGTTGACCACGCCGCGGGAGATCCGGCGGACCTCGTCGAGTTTGACAGCCACTGGCGCGTGAAGCAGGCCGAACTGGCGACAGAACTGGGCATGATGTTCATGGTCCATATCGCCGACCCGGACACGTGGTTTCGCGCCAAGTACACCGACACCGCCCGCTACCGCCTCAAGCGGGACCACTACGCCTCGTTCGAGCGCATGCTCGACCGGTTTTCGCAGCCGTGGATCGCGGCCCACATGGGTGGGTCCGCCGAGGACCTGGACTTTCTCGACGGCCTGCTCGAGCGGCACGACAACCTCTACCTGGATACCAGCGCGACGAAATGGGTTGTGCGTGCGCTCGGCGGGCACCCGAACGACCGCGTGGTGAGGTTCTTCACGAGATGGCGGGGGCGGGTGCTCTTCGGCTCGGACATCGTGACGATGGACGATCATCTCAGGGCGGAGAAGGCGAACACGATCAGCATCAAGAGCGAGCAGGCCAGCACCGAAGCGGAGGCGTTCGATCTGTACGCCAGCCGGTACTGGGCGCTGCGGGCGATGCTGGAGACCGAGTATGCCGGCGAGAGCCCCGTGGTGGATCCCGATCTGCACATGCTCGAGCCCGATCGCTTTGGCGAGAAGGCGGCGCCGCGGCTGCCGGGGCTTGCGCTGCCGCGTGACCTGCTGCTCGATCTGTACCGCACAACCGCCGAGTCGGTGGTCGAAGCGTTCGCCGCGGCGAGGTGAGTGCTTTGCGTGCGTCGGAGGTCGAGGGCTTTTGAAGACGCCCTGCTGTTTGGTCGCGCGGTGCTAGCGGGCGGCGGCGTTGGCCTGGCCGTGCGAGACGCGGTTTGCCTGCTCAAAGAAGTGGGCCAGGATCGCGGCCGCGGCCTCGTCGTTCGGCGTGTTCATCCCGGCGGTGAAGCTGGAGGCCCCGAGCCGGTCCTGGAAGCCGGGTGTCGAGGACAGGAGTCGCACGGACCCGCCGCGGACGCTGCCGCCGAAGGAGCGGTCACCCGGCTTGCCGGACGGGAGCATGAACGCCCCGCCGCCGTAGATCCCGACCTCGCCACCGGCGAAGACCGCGGCCTGGACCGTGGCGGTCGAGGCGGTCGGCTCGATTGGCGTCTTGCCGGGTTTGGGGGCGACGAACATCCGCACACGCACGATGGTGCCGGTCAGGTCGTCGAAGGACTCGGCCTGGCTGAGATCACGGATCGGGATGTCGGAGAGGTACATGTCGGCCGTGGAACTGTCCGGCGCGGTGTAGCCGCTGGCGTTAACGGTGGGGGAGAGCACCGCTCCGTTTTCGAACGATTCGAACCGCACCCCCGAGACCCGGAGCACCCGGGAGCACCCGGAAAGGGCGCTCAGGGCCGCCAGGATCGCGAGACACTGCATCACCGATTGGTACTGGCGGGCGGCTCTGGGCATCGCGGGAGGATACACGGGCGGGAATCGGCGTGATTTGTTGAATCTTTCAGACTCCTCGCTCGTTATACTTTGGGTAAGGACAGGATACCGACCGGCCCCGAGGCCCCGTGGACCCCTACGGAGCGGCTCGGCGCGGCGGGATGAGGGGTAACTCATCCAACAGGAGGTTGCACCGATGCATTTTCACGCCAGTTCGATCGCGCTCGTGGTCGCCGCTGCGGGGCTCGTGATCGGGGTGCCCGGTGCTCTCGGGCAGTCAGACACCGGTGGTTCGTCTGCGACCCAGAACGGCACACCGGCACGGAGCGTCGGCCACCAGGGGCAGCGGGTCCGTATGCCGGGGATGGCCAATCCGGGGCGTTCGCTGCCGATTCAGCGTCAGTTGACGCTGCCCGGCCTGAGCCCGACGCCGCAGGGTGTTGGTCAGCCCGTGGTGGGGCATCCGGGGGTCTATCCCGTCCGCGTGCGGACCGGTGATGGTGTGCAGGTCAACGGTTCGTACGAAGATGGCAACCTGGCGCTGCGGTTCCACCTGGGGAGTGGGGCGACGCTGCTGCCCGACGGGACGGTGCTGTACCCGCGTGGCGTGTACACCACCGGCTACTACCTGCAGAGCGGGGGGCATGGGAGCGGCTATCGGTACAACCCGTACTGGTACTACGACTCCGGGCGCTACTGGTCGTCGCGGCCGATCGATGGGGTCCTGACCCGACAGATCGATCCGACATTGCTTATGACGCCCCAGCCGCAGGCACCGGCCCAGCCGGCCGAGCCGGCGAGGGAACTGACGGCTCTGGAACTCGCCCACGCCCACTTCGCGGCCGACGAGGCAGACCGGGCCATCCAGGCGTTCCGCGATCACCTGGTGGACGACCCGGAGGACGTGGACGCGATGCGGGGCCTTGGGCTGGCGATGCTCGATGCCGGGCGGCTGAGCGACGGGACGGCGATGGTGGCGTTGGCCTACCGCACCGATGCTCTCCTGGCCCGGTCGCCGGTTGATCTGGACGAGCTCGGCCTCGGGGCGCGACGGCACGATCGGCTGCTCTCGCGGGTGCTGGCCTACGCCAAGCGGACGGACGCGAGTTCGGCCCATCTGGCCGGCGTGGTGCTGCTGCAGGCCGAGGGCAAGACCGCCGGGGCGACGCGGGTCTTGGACCGGGCCGAGCGGGCCGGGCTGGACGAGGGCATCGTGGATGCGTTGCGGCGGGAGCTGGGGACGCCGGCGCATCGCTAGCGGCTGTCAGATCGTGTTTTGATAGGGTGACGGCTGCGGTTCGGGGATTTGCCTGTTGGAGCAGCGCGCCTAGTGTTGGGGCCCGTCGTGTTGTGCGGCGGAACAACGTGAACCGTGAACACCACGACGCCGATCGCCCCCTGGCCGGGGACGATCACGCCGGGAGCCCGATTCGGGCGAGCCCGGGGCCACAGTGGGAGGTGGAGATCGATGGCCAAAAAAGAAGTTGTCAAGACGTTCAAGCTGATGGCCCCGGGTGGCACCGCCACCCCGGCGCCGCCGCTTGGTCCTGTGCTGGGTGCCAACCAGGTCAACCCGGGGCAGTTCATCCAGCAGTTCAACGCTGCGACGGGCCACCTCGGCGGCAAGCTCGTCGGCGTGGTGGTGACGGTCTTCAGCGACCGGACGTTCACGTTCGAGGTGAAGAGCTCTCCCGCGTCGGTGCTCATCAAGGAGGCCGCGGGGATCGAGAAGGGCTCGGGCGTGCCGCAGACCGACAAGGTCGGCAAGATCACGTCGGAGCAGGTCCGCAAGATCGCGGCGGAGAAGGAGGCCGACCTCAACGCGGGGAGCGTCGAGGCGGCCATGCGCATCATCGAAGGCACGGCACGCTCCATGGGCGTCGTGGTGGAGGGCTGATCCCATGCCGACCAAACGCACAAAGCGAAGCAAGGCCAACGAGGCGTTGATCCCCGCCGAGCCGCTCCCGGCCGGTGAGGCGATCGCGGCTCTCCGCAAGTTCACCGGTCCGAAGTTCGACCAGTCGGTCGAGATCGCGATGTTCCTCGGCATCGACACCCGTCAGGCCGACCAGAACCTCCGCGGCTCGGTCAGCCTGCCCAACGGCATCGGCAAGTCGAAGCGCGTCGTGGCGTTCTGCCAAAGCGATGTGGCCAAGGACGCCCTCGCGGCCGGCGCCATCAAGGCGGGCGGCGAGGAACTGGTTCAGGAGATCAACGCCGGGTGGATGGACTTCGACGTCGCCGTCGCGAGCCCGGACATGATGCGTGTGATGTCGACGCTCGGCAAGGTGCTGGGCCCCAAGGGCCTGATGCCCTCGCCCAAGAACGGCACGGTGACGCCCCGCGTCGCCGAGGCGGTCGCGGAGTTTGCCGCGGGCAAGGTCGAGTTCCGGGCCGACAAGGCCGGCAACGTGCACGCCGTGATCGGGAAGCTGAGCTTCGACGACAAGTCGCTGCTGGAGAACCTCGAGCACTTCGTCCAGACCATCGAGAAGGCCAAGCCCTCGTCGGTCAAGGGTATTTACATCAAGAAGATCTCCGTCAGCGGGAGCATGACCCCTGGTGTTCAGATCGCGTACTCCACCGGCGAGACGGCCTAACACCTGAGGGAGGACCAGCTATGTCGAAGACAGTCAAAACCATGATCCTTCAGGACTACACCGAGCGTTTCGGCGCCGAGTCCGACGTCGCGGTGATCAGCATCCGCGGCGTGGAGGCCAACGACAACAATGCGTTCCGTGCGAGCCTTCGTGAGAAGGACATCAGCGTGACGATCATCCGCAACTCGCTCGCCAAGCGGCAGTTCGAGGGCACGGCACTCGAGGCGCTGGCGCCCGTGCTGTCGGGGCCTTCGGCGCTGACCTACGGCGGCTCGTCGGTTGTGGAGATCGCCCGCGAGCTGATCGAGCTGATCAAGACCTATCCGGCGATCGAGCTCAAGGGAGCCGTCCTTGACGGTCAACTCTTTGAGGGCGAGGCCGGCGTCGAGGCCCTGAGCAAGTTCCCGACGCGCGAAGAGGCGCTCTCGCAGACCGTCCAGCTCTTCCTCAGCCCCGCGTCGAAGCTGGTCTCCAGCATGGTCGGCCCGGGCCGCAAGGTCGCGAGCCTGGTCAAGACGATCGAAGAGAAGCTCGAGAAGGGCGAGACCATCGCCAAGGTTGGATAAGGCAGAACCGAGAAACGATTTCCCACAAGCATCGTCGTCCGACTGGCCCGGTTGATGAGCGTCCAAGGCTCCGGGTTAAAGCGCCGAATGGTTCGGCCCCTCTCAGGCGAGATCACCAAGGCCCCACGGGGCATCCGAAGAGCGAGGAATACACATGTCTGATGAAGCAAGCGGCAAGACCTTCGAGGCCAAGATCAAGGACCTCGGCGACTCGATCGCCGGCCTCTCCCTGAAGGAGGCGGTCGATCTGGGTGACTACCTCAAGGACGCCTACGGCATCGAGCCGGCGGCCGGCGGCGCGGTCATGATGGCCGGTCCGGCCGGCGGCGGCGCGGCCGAGGCCGAGGAGCAGACCGAGTTCGACGTCATCCTCAAGAGCCCCGGCGGCGAGAAGATCAAGGTCATCAAGGTCGTCCGCGAGGCGACCGGCCTGGGTCTGAAGGAGGCCAAGGAGCTGGTCGACGCCGCCCCCAAGGCGATCAAGGAAGGCCTCAGCAAGGACGAGGCCGACAAGCTGGCCGAGACCCTCAAGGAGGCCGGCGCCGAGGTCGAGCTCAAGTAAGCCCGATCCGGTTCGAACGATCAGGATTTCAGAGGCGCCCGGGGTCTTTACGGCCCCGGGCGTCGCTTTCCGGGCAGAATTCTTTCAAGTCTGGTGTTTTCCTGTGTAAAGATTTGGTCACTTTCCAGTGGCTATTCGAGGGCCGCCCGGGTACACTGGTGGGTTCGGGACCGACCGACCGAGGGTTGATGCCTGTTTGGGATGCGGGTTGAGCGCAGCGTAATAGACAACAGATGAACGACCGGCGTTCGGGCGTAGGGGGTACGCCTGAGACCGGTGATGTTGCATCATCGCGAGGTAGCTGATGACGGCAAAGATTGTGCGCGAGAGGGATATCCGTAACTACTCGAAGCGCGGGGATGCCATCGGCGTTCCCAACCTGACCCAGCTGCAGAGCGATGGGTACGAGCGGTTTCTCCAGGTTACCAAATCGGTCGACGACCGCCAGACCAGTATCGGTCTGGAAGCGCTGTTGCGTGAGGTCTTCCCGATCGAAAGCTACGACGGGACGATGCGGCTCGAGTACGTGTCGTACGAGCTGGACGACCCGCGGTACACGCCGGACGAGTGCCGCGAGCTGCGGCTGACCTACGGCATGCCGTTCAAGGTGACGCTGCGCCTGCACCGTGAGAACCACGACGGGCTTCCCGAGGAGGACATCTACCTCGGCGAGTTCCCCGTGATGATGGGCGGCGGCGAGTTCATCGTGAACGGTGCCGAGCGGGTGATCGTCAGCCAGCTGCACCGCTCGCCGGGTGTGGACTTCTCGATTGTCTCCAGCGAGGGCGACCGCCCGCTGCACTCGGCGCGGATCATCCCCGAGCGCGGTTCGTGGATCGAGCTGGAGGTCACCAAGAAGGACGCGCTGGCGATGCGGATCGACCAGTCGACCAAGCTCGCGGCGACGACGTTCCTGCGTGCTCTGGCCGGCCTGGCGATGGAGTGGTCGTACCTCGACCAGCACGCCGGCGACGAGGAGCCGAGCAAGGAGCTCAAGGCCAAGGCCGTGGCCCACGCGGCGCAGTACGCGACGACCGACGCGCTGATCTCGCTGTTCTACGAGGTGAGCGAGATCAAGGCTGCGGACGTGAAGCCGGAGTACTTCGCGGCGTCGTCGATCGTGGACACCGAGACCGGCGAGGAGCTCGTCCACGTCGGCCGGGCGCTGGGTGAGCAGGGCGCCGAGGCGATCGCCAACTCGAACCTCAAGAAGGTGAAGGTTGTCGTCAACCCGTCCGACCCGCTGATCCTCAACACGGTCGCCGAGGAGCGGCTTGACCTGTTCGACGTCGAGACCGAGTACGAGCGGGCGCTTCTCCGCGTGTACACCAAGCTCCGTCCCGGCAACCCGCCGCAGGTCGAGAAGGCCCGTCAGCTCATCCGCGAGAAGTTCTACGACGACAACCGCTACCGCCTCGGGCGGGTCGGACGTTTCCGCATCAACCGCAAGTTCGACCTCAACGTGCCCGAGGACCAGATGTTCCTCAGCGCCGAGGACTTCCTGCGGGTGATCCAGTACCTGCTCGACCTCCGTTCGAACCGCGCCGACCCGGAGACGGGCCGCGCCGTGGCGAACATCGACGACATCGACCACCTCGGCAACCGGCGACTCCGCACGCTCGACGAGCTGGGCGTGGAGGAACTCCGCAAGGGCTTCCTTAAGCTCCGCCGCACGGTGCAGGAGCGGATGAGCGTCAAGGACCCGGACGAATTGGCCAAGATCGCCGACCTGGTGAACTCCAAGAGCATCTCCAGCGCGATCGACTTCTTCTTCGGCCGGTCCGAGCTCTCACAGGTGGTCGACCAGACCAACCCGCTCTCGAGCCTCGTGCACGAGCGGCGTCTCTCGGCCCTCGGCCCGGGCGGCCTGAACCGCAAGCGTGCCGGCTTCGAAGTGCGCGACGTCCACATCTCGCACTACGGGCGCATCTGCCCGATCGAGACGCCGGAAGGAACCAACATCGGCCTGATCGCCTCGCTCGGCATCTTCTCGAGCGTGGACGACTACGGCTTCCTCCGCACGCCCTACCGCCCCATCAAGAACGGCAAGCCCTCCGACGAGGTGCTGCACCTGCGTGCGGACGAAGAGATGAAGGCGGTTCTCGCGCCCGCCGACACGATCGACGAGGCCGGGAAGCTGCGCACCGGCATGCTGGTCGCCCGCGTCGACGGTGAGCTGAAGGAAGTGCCCGCCAGCGAGATCGACTACGTCGATATCTCGCCCAAGCAGATCGTCGGCATCTCCGCGGCCCTCATCCCGTTCCTCGAGCACGACGACGCCAACCGCGCGCTCATGGGGTCGAACATGCAGCGCCAGGCGGTGCCGCTTATCAAGGTCGATCCGCCCTGCGTCGCCACAGGCATGGAGACGCCGGTCGGCATCAACTCGGGCATGGTCGTCCGCGCCCGACGCGGCGGCACGGTCACCGCGGCCGACGCCGAGCGCATCATCGTCGACAACGCCGACGAGTACGTGCTCCGCAAGTTTGTCGGCCTCAACGAGCGCACCTGCCTCAACCAGAAGCCCATCGTCAAGCCGGGCGACAAGGTCGAGCAGGGCCAGGTCATCGCCGACGGCGCCAGCACGCAGCACGGGCAGTTGGCGATCGGCAAGAACGTCCTGATCGCCTTCAACACCTTCGACGGGTCGAACTTCGAAGACGCCATCGTGATCAACCAGAAGCTCGTCAAGGACGACACGTTCACCAGCATCCACATCGACAGCTTCGACGTCGAGATCCGCGAGACCAAGCTGGGGCGTGAGGAGTTCACCCGCGACATCCCCAACGTCAGCGAGAAGATGCTCCGCAACCTCGACGACGCGGGCATCATCCGCATCGGCGCCCGGGTCGGGCCCGGCGATATCCTCGTCGGCAAGGTCAGCCCCAAGAGCAAGACCGAGCTGACACCGGAAGAGAAGCTGTTGCACGCGATCTTCGGCCGCGCCGGCGAGGATGTGAAGAACGATTCGCTCGAGGTGCCCGCGGGCGTCGAGGGCGTGGTCATCGGTGCCAAGCGGTTCAGCCGCCGCATGCACATGACCGAGGCCCAGAAGAAGGCGCTCAAGAAGGAGATCGAGCTCTACGAGCAGACGATGGACGACCAGGCCATCGCCCTGTTCCGCGAGATGATCGACGCGGTCAACGCGATCGTCGGCACCGAGATGGTCGACCCGATGACCCGCCAGAAGGTCGGTGCGTCCGACATCCGCGAGGTCATCCTCGAGCAGATCAAAACCTTCGACCTCAAGTGGATCAAGGGCTCGAAGGAGGCCAAGACCGACGCCGAGGTGGTCTACAAGCAGTTCTGGCCGCGTATCGAGGCGCTCGACGCCGAGAAGTCCCGCAAGGTCGCGCACATGAAGCGCGGCGACGAGCTGCCCACCGGCGTGCTCGAGATGGTCAAGGTCTACCTGGCCAGCAAGCGTCAGCTCTCGGTGGGTGACAAAATGGCCGGCCGCCACGGCAACAAGGGTGTCATCAGCCGCATCGTCCCCGAAGAGGACATGCCCTTCATGGAGGACGGCACGCCCGTCGAGGTGCTGCTGAACCCGCTGGGCGTGCCCAGCCGCATGAACGTCGGGCAGATTCTTGAGCTCCACCTCGGGTGGGCGGCCCAGGTGCTCGGCTTCCAGGCGGTCACGCCCGTCTTCGACGGGGCGACCGAGACGGAGATCCACGAGGCGATCGCCGAGGCCAACAACCACGTCAAGACGAAGCTGCAGAGGTACGAGGACACCGCCACGTGGCCCGAGCCGCGGGAGCTGCTGGCCAACATGCCGCTGGGCGGCAAGATCCAGCTGCGTGACGGCCGCACCGGCGAGCCGTTCCACCAGCGGACCTCGGTCGGCTACATGTACATCCTCAAGCTGCACCACCTCGTGGACGACAAGATCCACGCCCGTGCGACCGGCCCCTACTCGCTCATCACGCAGCAGCCCCTCGGCGGCAAGGCCCGCACCGGCGGCCAGCGGTTCGGCGAGATGGAGGTCTGGGCGCTCGAGGCTTACGGCGCGGCGTACATCCTGCAGGAGCTCCTGACGGTCAAGTCGGATGATGTCGAGGGCCGGACCAAGATCTACGAGTCCATGGTCAAGGGCACCAACACGCTCGAGGCGGGGATGCCGGTGGCGTTCGACGTGCTCTGCAACGAGCTCAAGGGCCTGGGCATGAACATCACGCTGGAGAAGAAGCAGTTGGAGGCGGGAACGCTGCTATAGGGCTGGTGCGATGTCTAAGCACTACCTCAACCGAGTCGCGGCGGAGGCGCTGAGACTCTTCGAGCAGAAGGCGGAGTTCCTCCCCGACGAGAGGTACTCGATCGAGACGGATTGGGAAAGCAAGCACGCAACACGGATCGTCATCCGGGTCTCCAATGAAGCGGTTGGGCACTGGGTTTGTGACGAGCCGTTGACAGAGATAGCGAACGAGTTGAACCACAGATTCGAGAGTGACCGCCACTACGCGGGTATCGAGCTGGAAGTCAGTGCGGACTGGGCGGACGGCTACGGCGAGAACTTCGAGGACGTGGGAATCGGCGCAACGTTGCGAGTCAAACGGAGCGAACATGGCTGAGAACGTATACGAGCGGGTGAACGACTACTCCTCCGTCAAGGTGACCCTCGCGTCGCCCAACGACATCCGGGCGTGGTCCTACGGCGAGGTCAAGAAGCCCGAAACCATCAACTACCGCACCTACCGCCCCGAGAAGGACGGTCTGTTCTGCGAGCGCATCTTCGGCCCGGAGCGTGACTACGAGTGCGCGTGCGGCAAGTACCGCGGCACCAAGTACAAGGGCATCATCTGCGACCGCTGCGGCGTCAAGGTGACCCACTCCCGCGTCCGCCGCAAGCGGATGGGGCACATCAACCTGGCCAGCCCGATCGTGCACATCTGGTTCTTCAAGAGCATGCCCAGCCGCCTCGGCACGCTGCTGGGGATGAAGACCAGCGACCTCGAGAAGGTCATCTACTACCAGGACTACGTCGTCATCGATCCGGGTGACACCGAGATGACCTTCAAGCAGGTCCTCACCGAGGACGAGCACCGCCTCGCGGTCGAGAAGTACGGCAACGCCTTCCGCGCTGTCATGGGCGCCGACTCGATCCGCGAGCTGATCGAGCGGACCAACCTCGACGAGGAGGCCGAGAAGATCCGCCAAGACCTCCGCGAGACCCGCTCGAAGCAGAAGATCAAGGACTTCGCCAAGCGGCTGAAGCTCATCGAGCAGATCCGCAACTCCGAGAACGACCCGGGTTGGCTCGTGATGGACGTGGTCCCGGTCATCCCGCCGGACCTACGCCCGCTGGTGCTGCTCGAGAGCGGCAACTTCGCGACCAGCGACCTGAACGACCTCTACCGCCGCATCATCAACCGCAACAACCGGCTCAAGAAGCTGATGGACCTCAACGCGCCGGACGTGATCATCCGCAACGAGAAGCGGATGCTGCAGCAGGCGGTCGATGCGCTGTTTGACAACGGCCGCTGCCGCCGCCCGGTGCTGGGTTCCTCCAACCGCGCGCTCAAGTCATTGACCGACATGATCAAGGGCAAGCAGGGCCGCTTCCGCGAGAACCTGCTCGGCAAGCGCGTCGATTACTCGGCCCGCTCGGTCATCGTGGTCGGTCCGGAGCTCAAGCTCTGGCAGTGCGGTCTGCCCAAGAAGATCGCCCTCGAGCTCTACCAGCCGTTCATCATCCGCAAGCTCAAGGAGCACGGCCTGGCCGACACGATCAAGTCCGCCAAGCGGATGCTCGAGCGTCGCGACCCCGAGGTGTGGGACATCCTCGAAGAGGTCATCGACCAGCACCCCGTGCTGCTCAACCGCGCACCGACGCTCCACCGCATGGGTATCCAGGCGTTCGAGCCTGTGCTGGTTGAGGGCAACGCGCTGCGTATCCACCCGCTGGTCTGCGGCGGGTTCAACGCCGACTTTGACGGCGACCAGATGGCCGTCCACCTGCCGCTGAGCGTCGAGGCCCAGGCCGAGGCGCACGTGCTGATGCTGTCGACCAACAACATCTTCAGCCCGGCCAACGGCAAGCCGATCATCTCGCCCTCGCAGGACATCGTGCTGGGCGTGTACTTCGCCACCACGGGCGTGCCCGACGAGCGGCCGGTCGAACAGCTCCGCCGCTACAAGGACCGCCACGAGGCGTTGCTCGCCTACGAGCAGGGCAAGATCGACATCCACGAGCGGATCGTCGTGCGTCTGGACGGGTTCACGTCGGTGGTCGGCTCGCAGAGCGGGCCGGTCGAGCCGATGCCCGAGAACGGCCGGATCATCACGACCGCGGGCCGCATCGTCTTCGCCGACATCCTCGCCGAGGGCATGCCGTTCTACAACTGCGCCCTGGGCAAGAAGGGCTGCGCCCGCGTCATCGACGACTGCTTCAAGTTCTGCGGCAAGCCGGCGACGATCAACCTGCTCGACGACATGAAGGCGATCGGGTTCAAGCAGTCCACGCTCGCCGGTCTCTCCTTCGGCGTCAACGACATGCGCGTTCCCGACTCCAAGCCCGCGATGCTCGCCGAGGCGCAGAAGAAGGTGGAGCGCGTCGAGAAGAACTACGACCGCGGCATCATCACCGAGCGCGAACGCTACAACCAGCTGCTCGACATCTGGTCGCACTGCCGCGAGCAGGTGACCAAGAAGCTCATCGAGACGCTCAAGAACGACCGCCGCGACGCCGACGGCAACTACACCAGCATCGAGAAGAAGGAAGGCAACTTCTTCCTCAACCCGGTGTACCTCATGTCCGACTCCGGCGCCCGCGGCAACGTCAGCCAGATGATGCAGCTGGCCGGCATGCGTGGTCTGATGGCCAAGCCCTCCGGCGAGATCATCGAGACCCCGATCCGCGCGAACTTCCGCGAGGGTCTGAGCATCCTGGAGTACTTCTCCTCGACGCACGGTGCCCGCAAGGGTCTGGCCGACACGGCCCTCAAGACCGCCGACTCCGGATACCTCACCCGCAAGCTGTGCGACATCGCCCAGTCGGTGATCATCGGCGAGTACGACTGCGGCTCGAAGCGCGGCATCGTCAAGCGTGCCATCTACAAGGGCGAAGAGATCGACGTGCCGCTGAGCGAGCAGATCGTCGGGCGTGTGAGCGTCAACGCGATCGTGAACCCGATCACCGACGAGGTCATCGTCGGGCAGAACGAGATGGTCACTCCCGAGGCGGGCGCCCGCGTCGAGGAGTTGGGCATCGATTCGGTGATGGTCCGCTCGCCCCTGACCAGCGAGAGCCGGTCTGGCTGCTCCATGCTCGACTACGGCATGGACATGTCCACGGGCCGCTTCGTCGAGGAGGGCCTCGCGGTCGGCATCATCGCGGCCCAGTCCATCGGTGAGCCGGGCACGCAGCTGACCATGCGGACCTTCCACACCGGCGGTATCGGTCACCGCACCACGCAGGAGACCGAGTACCGGGCCGGCAACTCCGGCACGCTCGAACTGCGTGACTGCTCCGAGGTGCCCGTCATCGACGACGACGGCAACGAGGCGCACGTCGTGCTCAAGCGCAACGCCGAGATCGCGATCCTCGACGAGAAGGGCCGCGAGCTCGAGAAGTACAAGGCCCCGTACGGCTCGTACCTCTACTACAAGGCGGGCGACGAGATCAAGAAGGGCATGTCGCTGGTCAAGTGGGACCCGCACCGTATGCCCACACTCGCCGAGAAGGCCGGTACGGTCCGGTACGTCGATATCGAACTCGGCCAGACCTACCGCGACGAAGACGCCGGTCAGGGCCGCAAGGCCAAGGTCGTCATCGAGCACAAGGGCGACCTGCGTCCGCAGCTCAACATCGTCGACGCCGATGGCAACATCCTCGACTTCCACTACCTGCCGGCCAAGGCGCGTATCGAGGTTGAGGACGGCGAGGAAGTCGTCGCGGGCAAGATGCTCGCCCGTCAGCCCCGTGCCGCGGCAGGCTCGGCCGACATCGTCGGTGGTCTGCCCCGCGTCACCGAGATCTTCGAGGCCCGCAAGCCGAAGGACCCGGCCATCATGGGCGAGATCTCCGGCCGCGTCGAGATCCACTCCGACAAGCGCAAGGGCAAGATGACCGTCCGCGTGATCTCCGACTCGGGGATCGAGAAGGACCACCACATCCCCAGCGACAAGCCGCTGCTTGTGCACACCGGCGACTTCGTGCAGGCGGGTGACCCGCTCTGCGAGGGTCCGCTGGTGCCGCACGACATCCTGCGGATCAAGGGTGAGGAGGCGCTCTGGGCCTACATGCTCGACGAGGTGCAGAACGTGTACCGCGCACAGGGCGTGGGCATCAACGACAAGCACATCGAGCTGATCCTCAGCCAGATGCTCCGCAAGATCAAGGTGGAGAATCCCGGCGACACCGACCTGCTCCCGCAGGAAGTGGTGGACCGCTTCAACTTCCGCCAGAAGAACAACGGCGTGCTGTCGATGGTCCGCGTAACCGAGGCGGGCGACACCGACCTCCGCGTCGGCGAGCTCTACCCGCGTGACGAGGTCCGCGAGGCCAACGCGCGGGCCGAGGCCGAGGGCAAGGAGCCGGCCAAGGGCCGCAAGGGCCGCCCGGCGTCCGGCCGCACGCTGCTGCTGGGCATCACCAAGGCCGCGGCTCTCCAGCGACTCGTTCCTCTCGGGTGCGTCGTTCCAGGAGAGCACCAAGGTGCTGACCGAAGCCGCCCTGCGGGGTGCCGAGGACGAACTCATCGGCCTCAAGGAGAACGTGCTCCTCGGCCACCTCATCCCGGCGGGCACCGGATTCCGTCACTACCAGAACATCCGCGTCAAGTACCTGGTTGAGCCGCCGGCCGCGACGGCCGACGACGCGGACGCCATGCTCGCCGAGGCCTCGGCCGCGGCCGAAGCGCTAGGGGCCGACCGCGCCGACCCCGTCGGCATGCCGCAGGTCGAGGTGCGTGACGTGTCGCTCTCTGAGTCCACCGCGGACCTCACCTCCGACAGCTGATCGCGGGTGTGCCAACCTGATTCTCCAGCGGCCGACCGGTCTCCCCGGTCGGCCGCTATCGTCTTGTGCGTGGCCAGAAAGCGTCCCCCCAGCCAGATCCCCCCCGACCCCCTCACCCAGGAGGCACTCCGCGCGCTGGGTGAGGGGCGGTTCGAGCAGGCCGAGGTGCTCGCGACGCAGGCGCTGGGCAGGGCGCCCAGGTCGCCGCACGCATTGAGCGCGCGCGCATCGGCCCGTGTCCGCATGCGGCAGTACGACGAGGCGGAGGCCGATATCCGCGCCGCGATGCGCATGCGCCCGGCGCGTCACCGGCGTGGTCGGTCACGCTTGCGCTGGTCCACCGCGGGCGAGGCGAGTTGGACGAGGCGCTGCGCGTGCTGCGAGAGGCCCACCGCCGGGCCCCGGCCTCGCAGGTCGTGCTGGCGAATCTGGCAGAGATCCTCGCGACCCGGCGCGAGCATCAGCAAGCATTCGATCTCCTGCAGCCGATGGTCGCCCGCGGGGCCGACCGCCCCGGCCTGCTGGCCCAGTTCGGCCGGGTGTGCCGGTTTCTCGGGCGGGCTGAGGAGGCACTCGAGCCGCTCCAGCGGGTGGCGGCGCGGGAGGACCTTCCGCCGGTCGGCCTGCAGCCGCTGCTGTTCGAACTGGGCGCAGTGCTCGACGCGATGGGCCGGTACGAGGAAGCGTTCGGGGCGTTCGCCCGGGCGAACGGGCTCGAATCCCGTCTGTACGACATCGCCGGCCAGTCGGCGGCGATCGACCGGGTGGTGGCCGAGTGGTCGCGAGACGCGGTCGCCGCCGCCCCGCGGGCGGAGGGTGCGGGAGCGGGGCTCGTCTTCATCGTGGGCATGCGCCGTTCGGGCACCACGCTTGCCGAGCGGATTCTGGCCTCACACCCGCGCGTCGTGGCGGGGGGCGAACGGCCGCATCTGCGTGAGGCCGCGGCCCTGATCGACGCCGACCCCGCACGGCGGTTCGGCATCGTGACAGACCTCGCCGCGTGCACGGCCGACTCGGTCGCCGCCGCTTCGAGGCACTACCTGGACGCGGTCGCGCCGCTCCGCGAGACCGGCGAGGTCTTCACCGACAAGATGCCCGCGAATCTGAAGCTGCTCGGGCTCGTGCAGCTCGCGCTGCCGGAGGCTCGCGTGGTCTGGTGCCGGCGAGACCCTCTGGACACGTGCCTCTCGTGCTACATGCAGCCGTTCAACGACAACAGCTTCTGCGCCGACCTGGGCACGCTCGCGCGCTACTCCCACGACTGCGAGCGTCTCATGCGGCACTGGCGGGCAGCGCTCGACCTACGGGCATTCGAGCTCGAGTATGAAACGCTCGTCGCTGAGCCGGAGCCAACGGTCCGGGGCCTTCTCGAGTTCTGCGGCCTGCCGTTCGATGACGCGTGCCTGCGCTTCGACCGTACGGGCCCGGTCGCCCGGACCGCGAGCACGGATCAGGTTGCGAGGGGCCTGTACAGCAGCTCGATCGGGCGCGCGGAACACTATCGTGAATTCCTCGGCCCCCTCCGCTCCGAGCTCCATCGCCTCGGCGATCTGCCGGCGGACTGACTCTTCGCGCGTCGCGACGCCCGGTTCCAGCGGGAATCGCTCAAGACGCGCAAAGGCTCGGCCGTCGCGGCGGGGCTCTGAGAGGGCTTGGGGGCGGAACGGTGCGGCACCTTCGGAAGGGTTGACGGCCACGCTCGTCGTTTCGGCGGCGGTTTCGAGGCCGATCCCGAGAATCGCCGCAGCGTGGGGCAGCGCACGGGCCACGTTGCGAACACCGGTGCTGAGCAATTCCGCACCGCTCTCGGCGTATCTGGGGCCCAGACTCGAGCCAAAGTGCGACCCGGCGATCACCAGCCCCGCCGCGACGATCCCGAGAGACTTGAGCGCAAAGCCCGCTGTGAGTGCTGGCATCCTGTGCCTCCTTCTGCCGGAGCAGGCGGTGTCCGCCTGCTTGCGGTCCCGGACCGTTCAACGACGCCGGCCGCGTGGTGTTGCCCGGCTGCCGGACAGAATCGGAGATGCGCAGACCGGATACTCCCGTCGCGGAACCGCCAATCTGTCGCGGGAACGGCTCGCGGCCGGACCGAGGGTCCAAGAATCAGCCGTCTGCATCCCTCAGGAGCATCTTCATGGCCAAACGCCCGGACCTCAGTTCTGCGCAGCGGAAAATCGTCAACCGCTATTACGAGAACCTCGACACCATCACGCTCAACAAGCTCCAGGAGCTTGTCTCCGAGCTCTATCTCGCGGAGGGCAAGGCCCGAGACCGTCTCTGGAAGCGGATCGAGACGGGCGCTGGCCAAGAGTCCGGCGAAGGGGGCGGCGGTCAGCCGCGTGCTGGCGTCCCGCGATGTCGAGGCCTTCGCGAGGCTCGTACAGGAGCTCTCCCGGGGCTGACCACGGTGCGAGCACGGACGCGACTCCCGGCCGGCGGGTCCCGCATCGCGCGGCGACAACTCGTGGTATTCTGCCAACCCCGCGTTCAGCAGCGGGCGAGGAGAACACCATGGCCGCGACCGTGTCCCGTTTCCATTTCCGTCGGTGCTGCATCGCGTCGCTGCTCTCTCTCGCAGCAGCGTTCACCGCCAGCGCCGATGTGCGGCTCCCCGCAATCATCGGCTCCAACATGGTCGTGCAGTCCGAAACCGATGCACCCTTCTGGGGATGGGCCGATCCCGGTGAGACGGTGACCCTGACGCCGGACTGGCCGGGCGCGGCCGCGGTCCGGGCAACGGCCAACGAGTCGGGCAAGTGGACGTGCACAATCGCGACGCCCGAGGCCGGCGGTCCCTACTCGATCGCCATTGCTGGCAACAACGCGTTGGAACTGACCAACGTGCTGGTCGGCGAGGTGTGGCTGGCGTCGGGCCAGTCGAACATGGAATGGCCGATGCGGGCGACGAACAACGCCCAGGCCGAGATCGAGGCCGCGACCGACGGGAAGATCCGACTCTTCCTCGTGCAGAACGCCATCGCCCCTGCCCCGCAGGATGACTGCAACGGGCGGTGGGTGGAGTGCTCGCCCGAGACGGTGCGGGATTTCAGCGCCGTGGCCTACTTCTTCGGCCGTGACCTGCGGACGAGTCTCGGAGTCCCGGTCGGGTTGATCGGGTCGGAGTGGGGGGGCACCCCGGCCGAGTCGTGGACCAGCGCCGAGGGGCTCGCGTCGTTCCCGCAGTACACACCCGGGCTCGAGCTGATGCGCATGCTCCGCGAAGACGCGGACGCGATCGAGCAGCAGTACCAGAACGATCTCGCGGCGTGGAAGGCCAAATACGCCCGGAGCGACCAGCTCAACTGGACCAAGCCCGACTTCGGCGCCACGGGCTGGAACGCCATAGAGCAGCCCTCCAACTGGTCGTCTCCCGATCTGGCCAACTTCGACGGCACGGTGTGGTGCCGCAAGACCGTTGACATCCCCGAGGCCTGGGCGGGCCGCGAACTCACGCTCGAACTCGGCCCGGTAGACGATCAGGACGAGACGTTCTTCAACGGCGTGAGCGTGGGCGAGACCCGCGGCGTGAATCAGTGGAACTCGCCGCGCCGCTACACCGTGCCGGCCAAGCTCGTGAAGGCCGGCCCCGCGGTCGTGGCCGTCAGCGTGCTCGACACCGGCGGCGGCGGCGGCATGCACGGCGACCCCGCGCAGATGTTCGTCGCGCCCAAGGGCCACTCCGAGAGCGACACGGTCTCGCTGTCCGGCACCTGGTCGTACCAGAAGGGCGTCTCGGCCAACGACATCCCGCCGCAGCCGCAGAAGCGTGGCATGACGGCCGGCACACCGACCGCCCTCTACAACGGCATGATCGCGCCGGTCAAGCCGTTCGCGATCCGCGGGGCGATCTGGTACCAGGGCGAGAGCAACCGGGGTGGCGCGTACGCCTACCGCGACCTGTTCAAGGCGATGATTCAGGACTGGCGCACCAAGTGGGGCACCGAGTTCCCGTTCTACTTCGTGCAGATCGCGCCCTACACCTACGGCGGCGACAGTGGCCAGACGGCCGAACTCCGGGAGGCGCAGCTGATGGCGCTCGGTCTGCCGAACACCGGCATGGCCGTGACCATGGACATCGGCAACCCCCGCGACATCCACCCACGCAACAAGCAGGACGTCGGTCACCGCCTGGCTCTGTGGGCGAGGGCCAAGACGTACGGCGAGACGGGGATCGAGTTCTCCGGCCCGCTCTACCGCGATGTGGTCGCGTCCGGCAGCCAGATTATCGTCCGCTTCGACCACGCCGCGGGGCTGAACTCGCGGGGCGGAGCGCTCAAGGGCTTCGAGATCGCCGGTGAGGACAAGGTCTGGCGGGCCGCGGGGCGCGACGATCGAGGGCGACACGGTCATCCTCTCGGCCTACGGCATCGCCAAGCCGGTCGCCGCGCGCTACGGCTGGGACGACGACGACGAGCCCAACCTGTTCAACGGCGCTGGTCTGCCCGCCTCGCCCTTCCGGACCGACAACTGGAAGCGCGTGACCCAGCCCTGAGCCGGCGGACTATTCGTCGCCGGGAAGCCACAGCTCGCCCGGCTTGACCGCGGCCACCCGGTCCGCCAGGTCGCCCGCAGCCGCGAGAAGCCGCTCCATCGGCTCGTCCACGTGCTCGGCCGAGATCTCGAACGTCGAGTGATGGACCGGCAGCAGCACACCCCCCGGCATCGCGGTAAACATCCGCCACACTTGCTCCGGCGTCGCGTGGTGGTGCTCGCTCGGCTCGTAGGCCCCGATGCCGAAGACCGCCAGATCGACCGCACCCAGCGCATCGAACTCGCTGGTCAGCGCTGTGTCGCCCGGCGCGAGCGTGCGGCGGTCGTCGCTTTCGATCAGGTAGCTGTTGCACCCCCGGGCGACGTCCACCGCCGTCCGCCCGCCCCAGTGCTCCGGCCGCAGCGCCGAGAGCCGCACGCCGCCGATCTCCAACTGATCGTCGAGCCCCATCTCGATGACCCGCCGGAAGCCGCGGGGGATCAGCCCGCGCGTGCGTCGTGAGGTGACCACCGTCGTGCCCGAGGACGCGAGCTGCTCGAGCGTCGGCCGGTCCAGATGGTCGTAGTGGGCGTGCGAGATCAGCACGACGTCGATCGGAGGCAGCCCCTCGCTCGGCGACGGGCGCCGCCTCCAGCCGGGCCGGGCCGATCGTCCGGCCGCCGATCCGCGGCCCGATCCGGTGGCTCAGCACCGGGTCCACGAGAATCGTCATCCCGCCCTGCCGCACCAGCGCACTCCCGTGCCCGAGCCACGCCGCGCCGTACCGCACCTGCAGCAGCTCACGCAGGTCCTGCCCGCCCACGATGCTCGACGCCCCCGGCACCACCCCGCCTCGCCTCGCCTCGCGCACCGAGCCCGCCACCATGCCCGGCAACCGGTGCACGCCGAACTGCAGCGCCCCGCGGGCCTTTTTTGCCGCTTTCTTCGCGGCGCTTCGGATGGGGTGCTCGCTCCTCACACCAGTAGTATTGGAGCCCCGCGCGGTGTGGTACGCTTCACGCATGCTTCATCGCGCCCTCATCGGTCTTCTGGTGGGATTGACCGCCGCGGGTCTCCTGTGCTTCGCCGGCTGCACCAGCTCCGGCGGGTCTGGCTCCGGCGGTGCCGGCGGCTTCCACCTCCCGCGGCCGGTTCTCCGGGCTAGCACCGCCCACGTGCCGACACTCTCAGGCCCCGCCACCACCGACGACAACGCCCGGGTCGAGATCCTCGCCATCAACCCGACCGACGCCCCGCTGTGGCTCCGCCGGCTCTCGGTCACCCTGCGGCACGGCGAGCGGATCCTGGCCGCGGGAGACTGGCAGGGCGACCGCCAGATCGACCCCGGGACCAGCGTGCTGCTGGATATCAGCCTGCCCCTGGTCGAGGGCGCACAGCCGCCGCAGCCCCCGGCCGACGGCATGCTCACGGTCGAGTCCCGCTACGCCCGCTCGGGCCTCATCGGCCTCATGGGGGGCGAGTCGCACACCTACACCCTGCCCGTCCGGCTCACGACCGGGCCCTGAGGCGGGGGGGCCAGATCACCGCGACCGGGCGTGACGCGGCCGCCGCTTTCTGGCACACTGTGGGAATGAGCACCACACCCAACCGGCCGTCCGCTGTCCCCTCCCATCTCGACCGTCGCGGCTTCCTCGCAGCGGCCGCGGTCTCGGCCGCGGGGGCTGCGGGGGCCTCCGGCAGAGCCCCAAGCGTCAGCGCCGGGCTGCCTTTGCCCTCCCCCCGCCCCCTCGCCCCCGGCGACGACCACCGCGGCCCGTGCGTCATCGCCTCGGGCAACGGCCGCCAGACCGTCCAACTCGCCTTCGACCTCATGGCCAAGGGCGGCCGCCCGGTCGAGTGCTGCGTGCGGGGGGTCAAGCTCGTCGAGGACGACCCCAACGACATGTCCGTCGGCTACGGCGGGCTGCCCAACGAGGACGGCGTCATCCAGCTCGACGCGGCCTGCATGGACGGCCCGCTGCACAAGGCCGGCTCGGTCGGGTGCATCGAGAACATCAAGAACCCGGCCAGCGTCGCGCTCGAGGTCCTCCGCCGCACCGACCACGTGATGCTCGTCGGCGAAGGGGCCACGCGGTTCGCCGTCCGCATGGGCTTCAAGGAGGAGGACCTTCACACCGAGAAGTCGCGCAACGCCTGGAAGCGCTGGCGGGCCAACCTCAACGACGGCGACAAGTGGCTCGACCAGGACCAGATCATCAACTTCCCCGAGCCGTGGCGGCAGAGCGACCGCGGCATCGGTTCCATAGAGCCCCTCGCGCAAGCGAGGGGAACGGGCGGCGGGCGTTCCACACAACAGGGCGGCGGGCTTTCCAGCCCGCCAAACGACCACATCTCCTTCGACCCCTTCGGCAACCCCCACACCTACGGCACCATCCACTGCTCGGCGACCAACGCCGACCAGGACGTCGGCTGCTGCACCACCACCAGCGGCCTGAGCTGGAAGCTGCCCGGCCGCGTGGGCGACTCACCACTGATCGGCGCGGGGCTCTACTGCGACAACGCCGTCGGCTCGGCCGGGGCCACCGGGCGGGGCGAGAGCGTCATCCAGACTCTCGGCTCGTTCTGGATCGTCGAGGCGATGGCCAACGGCATGAGCCCGACCGAGGCGTGCCTGGCCGCGTGCAAGCGGATCGTGGACCGCACCCGCGAGCCGCGGATGTTCAACGAGAACAAGCGGCCGCGGTTCAGCGTGACGTTCTACGCCGTGCGCAAGGACGGGGCCTACGGCACGGCGAGCATCCTCAAGGGCGGCCACGCGGCGGTGTGCGTGGGCGAGGGGGCGGTGCGGGTCAACAGCGAGTTCCTGTACGAGTAGGCCCCGCCGCGACGAACAAGGCCCTCCGCGACGAACAGCGCCCGCCGCGGAAGGAGGCCCAACGCGCCAGCGTGGGCTTGGAAGGCAGAACACAGAGCACGCAAAGCACAGAGCCCGAAGCGCAAGCGAGGAGCCGGCTTCACCGCCGAGACGCCGAGAACGCTGACGAAAGGCAGAACGCGGAGACGCGGAGACCAAACGCGGAGGGGCGGAGGGGAAAGGCGGGACTGGAACACGAAGGCCGCGAAGGGCACGAAGGAAGGCGCTGAGGCGTTCCGACCGTGCCACCAAGATCAGCTTTGGGATCTTGGTGCGTGTGGGGTGGATACTGAGGAGGCACCAAGGAGCGGCGCAGAGCAGCCGCAGCTTGGTGGCACGGGGCCGGTGGTGTTGAAGCGCGCCGCCGCGGGATTGACCGACCGCTGGAGGGGACAACGGTGACGCCGCTCGAACGACTCAAAGCATCGCCGGACTTCGTTCGGCAGACCGAGCCGGTGGATATCGCAGAAGCCGAGGCCCTCGTCGGCCATGCCCTGCCGGACGACCTCCGCGATCTGCTGTCCACCTGTGCGGAGTTCCGGGCGTTCTTCGGCGAGAACTACTTCTGGCTCAATCCCGTCCGCGAGTTCATCGAGATCAACACCAATGCCGACATCCGCGAGTGCTACCCGGGTCAACTGATCTTCGCCAGTTCGGGGGGCGGGGAGTACTACGCGCTCAACACCACCGTCGCGCCGCCGCGGTACGCCGTGGTGCCGGCGATCGGCGGGCCGGAGGACGCGATCGACCAGGGCCCCTCACTGAATCACTTGCTGGAGCGGCTGGAGCAGGACCGACTGTTCGACGAGCCGCCGGAGTAGGACCGCGTTGCGCAGGCTGTGAGTGGTGTCCTGGGGTAAGTGGGGCGGGTGCCGAGGTTTGGAATCGGAACACGAAGGCCGCGAAGAACACGAAGGGGGCGGAACGCGAGGGTCGCAAAGACGAACGCAAACCGCGGCACACCGGCGTTCCGACCGTGCCACCAAGATCAGCTTTGGGATCTTGGTGCGTGTGGGGTGGGCGTTGCGGAGGCACCAAGGGGCGGCTAAGAGCAGTCGCACCTTCATCGCACGAGGTGAGAAAGCTTGGTGCCACTTGCCTGAAGCACCCGGCTACGGGCCTTGCCACCACGCCGAGGCCCAAGTACACTTTCGGGGTACCGTGATACCTTGGATTGATTGCATTGCTATCTCGTTGTAGAACCGCGATGAATCTGGTGGTGGCATGGAATGGAGCAGCGCGATGACCGGCAATCTTCGAATAGTCACCCTGTTGGTCCTTTCGGTCTTCCTGCTCAACGGTTGCTCCAATGAGTCCGCGCCGAGCGGTGATTCGTCGGCAGGGAATGAGACTCCCGCGGATCCTGCCGCTGCGTTTCAGAATCTCGCGGACACCATCGTGCGTGTGATGAACGCCGATGGTCGCATGCAAGGGGAGCTGACCGTGGTCGAGGCGGCCTTCCAGCCGGATGCTGTCTCGACGCAGCCCGGCGCGGCTGTGGGGACGATCGTCTTGGCGTATCAGTCTAAGGATGTGGAACCGGCGTTCGCCTGCCGCGTGACGCTGACCATGGAGAACGCGATCGGGTCATGGGACTTTGACCCGCAAGGCCGCCGTATGTCGGATTACGAATCCCCGCTGCAGTCCGGTTCTGCTGACGCTTTCAATCGCCAAGTGGGCCAACACACCGATGTCATCCGCAACGTCATGGATGACCACTGGTTCAAGAGCGAGATCATGAAGGCCGTGGTGGCGCCCAAGCCGTAAGATAGGGTATCGCAAACGAGCCCGGCTCTGGCCACGCGGAGCTGTGGCATAGGCACTTTCTCGTCTTGTCCCTTTCTGTGCCTCTGTGTTCAACCCTCCCCGACTTGCCTCCGCGTCCTCCGTGACCTCCGCGTTCCTGCCTGCCGTGAACAAGCCCACGCTCGCGCGTTGGGCCTCTTTCCCCGGCAAGTGCCCAGTACCCAGTACCCCGTGCCCAATGCCCAATGCCCAATGCCCAATGCCCAATGCCCAATGCCTAGTGCCAAATGCCTAGTGCCCAACGCCCAGTACCTCCTGCCCGCTCCCCGCTCGCGCTTCGGCTCCGCGGGAGAATGCTTGGATCTCGCCGCGGTTGCCACTATTCTGGGCGCATGATCCATCACACCCGCACCGGAACCGCCCTGGCGATCTGCTGTGCCGCCGGGGCGGCGTTCGCCCAGCCCGCGGAACTGCTCACCAATGGCGGCTTCGAGTCGGGCGATCTGACCGCCTGGGTCTCGGTCCCGGACGAGGGGGCCGTGACGGAGGGCCGCTCGGAGCCGGACTGCGGGTACATGAACCCGCACACGCCCTTCGCCGGCCGGTACTTCTTCTCCTGCGCGGTGGGCGACGGCACCCCGCCCGGCACCGCGTTCGTCCGCATCCGCCAGGCGGTGGACATCACCGCCGAGCCGCTGATCGCGCTGGGCAACTCGTTCGTCATCGCGAGCTGCCGCGTGAGCGGGGCGACGGGCTGCAACGGCATCCCGAGCGACGACCTGGCGCGGGTCACTGTCGAGCACCGGCGCGACGGCGACACGGGCGACCTGCTGCAGGTCTCGGTCTCCGATGCCCTCGACCCCGCACCCGGCGCGTGGCGACCGCTCGAGGTCCGCGAGCCGCTCGCGGACGGTGCCGACACCCTCATCTACGAGTTCGAGGGCGAGCTCGACGCGGGGTTCGCCTCGATCGACCTCGGCGTGGACGACACCTCGCTCCGGCTCTGCCACGCCGACCTCAACGGTGACCTGGTCGTGAACACCCAGGACGTGCTGCAGCTGCTCAACCTCTACCAGTCCCGCGACCCGCGGATCGACTTCAACCTCGACGGGCAGATCAACACCTCGGACATCCTCGTGTACCTCAACCTCTGGCAGTCCAGGTGCTGACCGGCGTTGCCCGCGTCCACGGCTGCGTGACAGACCATGCACGCGAGTGGCACGCCGCAGCCCCGTTCGGCGTCGCCACGCGAGCCCGAGCCGGCGGGACGGTCCTCTCGCCGCGCGCCGAGCAGTCCCCGTGCCCCGAGCGCAAGAACGCCAGCGCGTCGGGCGTGCCGACCCAGCCGCCGAAGTTGCCGGAGACGCGGTCGGTGTCCGGCATCACGACCGAGGCGTTCGAGGTCGGGATGATGGCGAGCTCCTGGAACCGGGCGCCGAACATCGGGACGCCGAAGATCGGGACGTTGCGGATCTCGTCCGGCCACCGCGCGAGCGGCGGTTGCCCGATGCACCCGGGGCGCGGGGCTACTCGCCGTCCTCCGCCTCCAGGTCCGCGATGAGCCGCTTCATCTCGGCGATCTCGCGGCGCTGCGCGTCGATGATGCCGTCGGCCAGCTCACGCACGCGCGGGTCAGAGATCTCGGCCCGCTCGCTGGTCAGGATCGCGATCGAGTGGTGGGGGATCATCGCCCGCATGTACGAGACATCCTGCACCGTGGTCTGGCTGCGCACAAGGTAGAGCGACACGCAGAAGACCGCGATGCTCGCGGCATAGACGGCCAGATTGGCCGCGGTCTTCTTGTACATGTGCAGCATGAACGTGAGCATGACCACCGCCATCGTCGCGCCCATCAGCAGGGCCATGTACGCGCGGGTCTCGCTCCAGAACACGTGGTCGAGCGTGTACGTGTTCAGGTACATCAGGCCCATCATCACGGCCGTCGATGTGGCGATCATCGCCGCGAAACGCCCGTACGGCGGGAGCGGTGGGGAGCGGTGCGTAGTGTCGGTGTGGGTGTCCATGGGGAGTGGTCCTCCGTGGGCTTGGTCTGCCGGGTCGGATGAGCGGAAGAACAAACGGCCGGCCGCGTGTGTTCACAGCGACCGACCGCTCGAAGGGGTCTCAGATGAAGAGCCCACTCGCCGCCCCGGGCACCGCGTCGGGACCGGGGCGGTGGGGGCGGTGGGGGAGTCGTGGGGGTCGCTAGCAGTTGCAGGCGTGGCAGAAGGACTCGACTTCCTTCTCCGCCTCCTCGCGGCTCTTGCCGTACCGCTCCTGGATCTTCCCGGCGAGCTGGTCGGCGCGACCCTCGATGACGTCAAGGTCGTCGTTGGTGAGCTTGCCCCATTGCTCCTGCACCTTGCCGCGGAACTGTCTCCAATTGCCTTTCAGTTGATCGGTGTTCATGTCGCTTTCCTTTCTGCCGGGTGTGGTCACGGTTCGCCCCGTGCGTCCCGACACAGGGATATTGGCCCCCGCGGATGAGGCGGTGCTGACGCGTACGTGATTCGAGATTCATCCGGGATCGTGGCGTCGGTGGGGGCTCGGTGGGGGGCGTCAGTGTGTGTGGGGGGTCGCGGGCCCGGCCGAACCCCTATCATCCGGCCGCTCCGAATCCGATCCCTGCCTGATGACCGAATAGACCCCCATGCTCACACGTTCCCTTTCCATGCGAATCACACAGTTTGTCATCGGGCTGGTCGGCGGCGGCGTGCTGACGGTGGGGGTTTTGGCCGCGCTCGGCATCCTGCCGCTCCGCACCTCGATCGCCGGGCCGCAGAGCACCTTCGTGCTGCAGCCCGCGTCCGCCCAGCCCGCCCATGCCCCAGCCATCGATCCAGAGGATGATCCCGACGTGACCGCCCACACAACCGCGAAGAAGTACTCCAAGTCCGCCTACGACGTCACCCCGCTGCCCCGCGACGAGGTCGAACGCCTCGCCAGCACGCTCGACGAGGAGACCTACCGCATCACCCAGAAGGCCGGCACCGAGCCCGCCTTCTGCGGCACGCTGCTCGACAACAAAAAGGATGGCGTCTACTGCTGCGTCGTCTGCGGCCTGCCGCTCTTTACCAGCGAGCACAAGTTCACCTCCGGCTCCGGCTGGCCCAGCTTCTACACCACCTTCGACCGCGAGCACGTGGTCGGCAAGGAGGACCGCTCGCTGGGCATGGTCCGCGTCGAGATCGAGTGCGCCCGCTGCACCGCCCACCTCGGGCACGTCTTCGACGACGGGCCGGAGCCCACCGGGATGCGGTTCTGCCTGAACTCGGCCTCCCTGACGTTCTACGAGAACGGCGAGGAGCGCCCGCCGCAGAGCATGCCGATCGCGACCGAGACGGCCTACTTCGCCGGCGGCTGCTTCTGGGGGATCGAGCACTACTTCCAGAAGGGCGAGGGCGTGATCAACGCCGTGAGCGGCTACATGCAGGGCAAGACCGAGGACCCGACCTACAAGGAAGTCAGCTACGAGGACACCGGCCACGCCGAGGCGGTCATGGTGGTCTTCGACCCCAAGGTGATCAGCTACGAACGGCTCCTCAAGGCCTTCTTCGACATGCACGACCCGACCCAGCTCAACCGGCAGGGGCCGGACGTGGGCAGCCAGTACCGGTCCGGGATCTACACCACCAGCGAGGCCCAGCTTGCCGCGGCCCGGTCGTACGTGCAGCAGCTGCAGGCCGACGGCCGGTTCGACCGGCCCATCGTGACCGAGATCGAGCCCGCCGAGACGTTCTACGCGGCTGAGGACTACCACCAGGACTACATCGAGACGACAGGCCGGGCCTGCCACGTCAAAACCCCTGGTGAGGGCCCCCGTCCCTCCCGCGAGGCCCGCCCGGCGGCACTCGCCCCTCAAGAACGCCAGCCCACCCCCTCTAGACTCCCCGCCTGCTGGGGCAGATACTACGGGGCTGCCCCCGGACCGCCACGGGGCCGGCCCCGGGGCCCTGTGCCCGGGCAGATGCCACCTTAGCTCAGTTGGTAGAGCGGAGCTTTCGTAAAGCTCAGGTCGCGAGTTCGAGTCTCGCAGGTGGCTTTGGCAGGACCGGGTCCGGACAGGACCCGAGCGGAACAGGCTCCCCAGTTCCCGCCCTCCCCCAAACCGCAGCGTGTCCGGATGGTGCCTCCCCGCGGGCCGGCGTCCCACGCGCCGACGCGGCCAGATTCGCGGGGCTCCGCGACCGTGGCGAGCTCTGCGGCGTGAGGGGAATCCCTCGATCAGTGACGTGCCTGATGCCGGTATGCAGATCGCCTAAGGCGGTGCTCCGTAGCAAGTTGTCTTGAATGCTGGTCGTGTGGTGACGGGCGCGACAGCTTTGGGCATTACATTAGATATAGGGGTTTGCGACATTCCGGATGCAATAGTCACGCATTGAGTGGTTCCGGACACCGCGCCCTCGATCGACGGCGAGCGAACCTCAGTGATCGCAGCCCGAAGCGATGATCATTCGCCGTTCAGCAAAGACACTGCCCGAGCCCGTTTTGGACATGCTCCGCCGAGGGGTTCACCCCAAGATGCGGAGAGTCGCACCTCAGAACGTGATATGGTACGATCTTAGGTATGCGATCACAGTCGTCGATCGTGGGGGTGGTGGCGGCGCACTTGTGGCTCTTGTGCCTGGGTGCCGCGTGCCTCGCGCAGCCGGGCCAGGGTCGCACGCAACTGGCCGAAACCGTGGAGCTGAGCCGGCTGGTCGATATAGCCGCGGCCCGACTCGACCTCCCGATCAACTACGACGCGAAGGTCTCCGGCTCGGTCACGCTCCGCCTGCATTCGGCGATGACCGATGCTGAGCTGTGGGCGACCACCAACCGGCTGCTGGGCTCACGCGGCTACACGACGATCCGTATGGCCGAGGACGGGGCGATGAGCGTCGTCCAGCTCTCTGCCGCGGCCGGGCTCGCGCAGGTCGAGAGCCTGGACGAGTTCCTCTCCGGCGGCGAGCCCGCGACGCCCGGATTCCGGGTCGTGATGGTGCCGCTGGCTCGTCGCGGCGTTGACGATGTCGCCGCGGCGGTCAGGCCGCTGCTCTCATCGCCCGGCGGCACAGCGACCCCGCTGCCCTCCCTGGATGCGCTGCTCATCGCCGATCTCGACGCCCGGGTCCGCCTCATCGTGCGGACCATCGAGTCCATGGAAGCCCGCACCACGCCGATCCTCCCCGTGGAGATCAGGATCGAGAACGGGGATACCCAGCAGATCGTGACCACAGCGACCCAGATCGCCGCCAAACGCACCGCCGCCGGCGGAGCCGCCCTCCGCGGCGAGCTGCTCGTGGCGGCCGGCGGCCGGTCGATCCTCATCGTCGCCCCGGCGGCCGAGGTCGAGACGTGGCGGCTCGCTGATCGACCAGCTCGACACCCGAGCCGCCGTCGAGACCGTGACCTACTCGACCGGGGGAATGGTCGCCTCGCAGGTGGCCGGCTCGCTTACCAACCTCCTCGGCCGGACGGCGAGCGACGCGACATTCACCGTAACGGCCGACGACTTCACCGGCAGCCTCGTCGTCGTCGGGTCACAATCGCACCACGCGCAGGTCGCAGAGATCCTCGACCGCCTCGCCCGCTCGCCCGAGGCGGTCCGCCGCCCGACCCGCACCTTCCGGCTCCTGAATCGCGACGCCGAAGATGTTGTCGGGGTCGTGCAGTCCCTGATCTCGTCAGGGGCTGTGTCCGAGCAGCGCCCCGCGCCCGCCGGCGGCACCCGCTCTGCAGATAGTGCAGACGAGTCGCGGCAATCCGGCCAGGAATCCGCTGCCCGGCCGCTGCAACTCACCGCCGATCCGGCCACCAACTCGATCATCGCGATCGGCGAGGTGGCCGAACTCGAACGGCTGGAGCGGCTGCTCAAGGACCTCGACGTCCGGCGACCGCAGGTGCTGCTCGAGGTCCTGATCGTGAGCCTGTCGGAGAGCGATTCGATGGATCTGGGCGTCGAGATCGATGCGCTGGTCAACGGCCCCAATGACACCGTCGCCAAGCTCAGCTCGCTGTTTGGGCTCAGTTCCACCGGCGCGGGCGCGTCGGGTATCGAGGGCAACCGCGGCACCGGTCTCACGGGGATCGTGCTCAACCCCGGAGACTTCAGCGTGGTGCTGCGGGCATTGCAGTCGCTCAACGAGGGCCGGTCGCTCTCGATCCCGAAGGTCCTGGTCGCGAGCAACGAGCAGGCGAGCCTGAACTCGGTGCTCGAGCAACCCTACACGACGCTCAACGCCTCGGACACTGTCGCGACGACCTCGTTCGGGGGCTCCTCTGACGCGGGCACCGAAGTGAGCGTGCGGCCGCAGATCGCCGAGGGCGATCACCTGCGGCTGGAGTACCAGATCTCCCTCAGCGCGTTCGTGGGGGATGCCGCGGATCCGTCGATCCCGCCGCCGCGCCAGCAGAACAGCATCGACAGCGTGGCGACGATCCCCGACGGGTACACCATCGCGGTGGGGGGTATCGAGCTGACCACCGAGGGATACGCCGAGACCGGCATCCCGCTGCTCAGCGATATCCCCCTGCTCGGCGAGGCGTTCAAGAACCGCAGCAAGTCGGGCAGCCGCTCGCGGTTCTACGTGTTCATCCGCTCGACGATCCTGCGCGACCGAAACTTCGAGGATCTGAAGTACCTCAGCGATCTGCGCAGCACGGAGATGGACATCGACGACGGCTGGCCCGAGCCCGAGCCGAGGGTGATCCGATGACCGCGGCCGCGGCCGAGGCTGTAGTGAGCGAGCGGACTGGCACCACACCCAGCGAGGCATTCCTGCGGGCCATCCCGCGAGACTTCGCCAGACAGCACCTCATCGTTAGTGACGGGCACGAGGGCGGCGTCGAACGCCTCGCCATCGCCGAGCGTTCCGATCCCGCGGCCGTGTTCAATGTCGGGGTGCGGCTGGGCATGCCGGTCCAAACCGTGATCGGAGACGAACAGTCGATCGCCGAACGGATCGACGCAGCCTACGCCTCGACCAACCGCGGCCACGGCCCAGCGATCAGCGAGCCCGCGACAGCAGCGGAGGTCTCGGTTGACGCCTCTGACATTGAACACCTCCTCCGTCTCGCCGACCGCGACCTGCTCTCGACCGAGGGCAAGGGCCCGGTGGTCAAGCTGGTGGACGCGATCCTGTTCGACGCCCTCGGCCGCCGCGCGAGTGACATCCATGTCCAGCCGCTGGCCGACCGGACGCTGGTCCGCTACCGGCTCGACGGGGTGCTGCAGACGGTGCGGGAGGTCTCGACAAAGCTCACGGCGCCGATCGTGAGCCGGATCAAGGTCATGGGGCGCATGGATATCGCCGAACGCCGCATCCCGCAGGACGGCAGGGCCACGGTCGCCATCGGCTCAGGACGGACGATCGATCTGCGCATCAGCACCCTGCCGACGAGCTACGGCGAGCGCGCGGTTGTGCGTCTGCTCGATGTCGGGCACGGGCCCGGGCTCGACGACTTCAGATCACTGGGCATGCCCGACGCCGTCGAGTTGCGGTTCCTGCAGTGCGCCGGACGGGCCAGCGGCATCGTGCTGGTCACCGGCCCGACAGGCTCGGGCAAGACGACGACGCTCTACACCACGCTCCGCTGGCTCGCGACGCGCAGCGAGGCCTGCAACCCCGGCGCGGCAGCGGTCGATGCGCAGCACACCGGCAGCGGGCTGAACATCATGACCATCGAGGACCCGATCGAGTACGAGCTCTCCACCGCCGGCATCGCGATCAGCCAGTCCCAGGTCAACACCAAAAAGGGTGTCACCTTCGCCGGTGGCCTGCGCCACATCTTGCGGCAGGACCCCGACGTGATCATGGTCGGCGAGATCCGCGACGCCGAGACCGCGAGAATCGCGATCCAGGCGAGCCTCACCGGGCACCTCGTCTTCTCGACGCTGCACACCAACGACGCTCCTTCTGCGGTGACCCGCCTGCTCGATCTCGGTGTCGAACCCTATCTGGTGGCGTCCTCGGTCTCGGCGGTGCTGGCCCAGCGGCTCTTGCGTCTGACTCACCAGGAGTGCAAGGGCTCCGGGTGCGACGCCTGTCTGTACGCCGGCTATCGCGGCCGCACGGCGATCTTTGAACTGGTCGCCATCGACGACGGCCTCCGAGAGTTGATCACCCGCGGCGAGTCCGCGGCGACTATCCGGGGCTATGCGCGCGCAGGGCGTGCGCAGCCTCGAACAGGAAGCGGCCTCGCTCGTCGAGGCCGGCCTGAGCACACCGGCCGAGCTCGAGCGGGTTGTGGGGGGGCTCGCGTGACGGTGTACCGCTACAAGGCTGTCCCGTTGCAGCCGAGCGAGGCCCCGGCTGGTCCGCTCGCCGGCGAGCTCGCGGCCGACTCTCCCGCGGCGCGCTGCGGGCCTCGCTCCGCCGCATCGGGCTGCAGGTGATCGAGGCCAGACCCGCCCGGAAGCCTCTCACGACTTCGAAAGGGGCCGCATGGGTCAAGCCCGTCGTGCACTGGCTCCGCGGCCGGTGCCGTGCCCGCCGCGCCGAGACCAAGGCCGAACTCTTCGACAGCATCGCCACGATGCTGGAGGCCGGCGTGCCGGTCGTCGAGGCGGTCTCCACTCTGACGCAGGGCCGCGCACGGGGTCTCGCCAGAACCATGCTCGTCGAGCTCCGCGAGTCTCTCAACAACGGCCAGACACTCGACGACGCGATGGCCGCTGCCCCGTGGTGGTTCGACAGCACGGAGACCGCGATGGTCCGGGCTGCGCGCGCATCGGGCGAGATGCCGGGTGTGCTCCGCACGCTCACCGAGCGGCACCAGCGAGCCGGTGCACTCTCGGCCAAGGTCGTTGGTGCGCTGACCTACCCCGCGGTTGTCGCGTGTGTCGGTGTGGGTGTCGTCGTCTTTCTGAGTGTGCGGACCCTGCCTGAGTTGGTCGGCATCCTCCGGGACGAGGGCGTTGCGCCGCCCGGGCTGACCCTGGCGATCATCGCGATCGGCCGCGGCATGCTGGCCTACGGGCCCGCTCTGCTCCTTTCGCTGGCCGCGACGGTGATCGCGGGATTGGGGATCATGGGCAGGCTTCGTCGGCGGGGCTGGCGGGCGCCGGACCGGCTGCGGCGGGTGGTGCCCGTGTTCGTGCGTCGGGCGCTGCTGGCCCGGGCGTGGTCCGGCCTTGCCGAGTTGGTCCGGACCGGTGTGCCGCTGGTCGAGGCGTTGCGGATCACCGGCCCGACGGTGTCCGGGGTGTTCGGCGGGTCGCTCCGCACCGAGCTGGAAGACGCCGCGGCGTCGATCGAACGCGGCTCGACTCTCGCCGACTCGCTGGCCGATCGGGTCTGGTTTGACGCTGAGTGCCGACGGCTGATCGCCATCGGTGAGAACGCCGGAGAGGTGAGCGAGGTGCTCCAGCGTCTGGCCGACCGAGCACACCGAGCGGCGACGCGGGCCGTGGACCGCCTCGCGTCGATGCTCGAGCCGGCGGTGATCCTGGTCCTTGCCGCGCTGATCGGCGTGGTGGTCATGGGCGCGGTGCTGCCGATTCTCAAACTGCAGGAGATCATCGGATGAATCACCCTCGGCGGGCCCGGCTTCACGACGTCTCAGGCTTGTCTGTCCCGCGCTGCGCGCGCAGTGTGAGCCGCCGGGCGAATCGCCGCGGCATGACACTCGTCGAGGTGCTCGCGGTCGTGGTCATCCTCGGCCTGCTCGCAGCGACGCTGGCGGTGGGTTTCTCCGGGGCGTTCGGCAAGGGCAAGCAGGAACTCGCCAAGACGGGCATCGGGCAGATTGTTCAGCGGCTGGAAACCTATTATATGGACCAGAGTGGTTGGCCCGATCTCGACACGGGCTTGCAGGCCCTCACCGGGGCGGCACCAACGAGTGCCTTCTACCTGCCGCCGGACACTCTGCTCGACCCGTGGGACCGACCCTACCTCTACATCACGCCCGGGCCGGACGGTCACCCGTACGAGGTTGTCACCTACGGAGCGGATGGCCGGATCGGCGGCGATGGCGAGAACGCGGATCTCTCGTCTGTCAGTCTGCGGGGTTCGCGATGAGGTCGTTCACGCTGCTGGAGAGCCTCGCGGCGGTGGCGCTTCTGGCTCTGGCGGCCGCGACCGTGGCCGTGCGGTTGTCGCCGTCGGTAGGGTCGGCTCGGGCCGAGGACGCGCGGTCGATCGTGCTGGACGCGGATGCGCGCGCGGCTGCTGGCGGCACGCGGAGGGGGAGTGGCCCTCTCGATCGATGCGGGCCGCGTGACGATCCGGGTCGGTGACGACGACTCTCCGGTCGTCAGCCGGATGTTGCCGGACGGGGTGGTGGTGTCGCTGCTGACGCCGATGTCCCGCGAACGTCTCCAGGAGCTTCGGGTCGATCGGCTCGGGCAGAGCTCTGACTACCTTCTGGCGATTGAGGTGGCCGGGGCGAGGTCTGAGTCGCTCGTTGCGGGGCTGACGGGGTACGCCTCCGCTGAGGAGGTGTCCGAGCCATGAGCCGCGGCCTGACACTGCTGGAGGTCGTCGCGGCCACGGTGCTGCTCACGATGATCGTGGCGGCGGGAATCCCCTTGTTTCGCGTTGCGCGCGCGGATCTTCAGGCGGCATCACCACCGGCTGCGGGCGTTGCGCAGTCCGGACTGGAACACGCCATCGACGATCTCCTGGTTCGGCGTCCGGATCTGCTCGCCGAGTGCATCGCGCAACCCACGGGGTATTCCGTTGCGTGGACCAGCGGCGGTCGAGCGTTCAACACTCATGTACGGCTTCACCCCGTGGTCTACGCCACGGAGCATGAACGCCGCACAACGCACACTTGGGCGGTCTTTACTCTCGACGGCGCAGAGTTTCTCAGGTGGGTACGCGTGCCCACGCCGTTGCGCGGAGGGGGTGACTCTCCGTGAAGAACCGCGCGATGACACTGGTCGAGCTGCTTCTGGCCCTTGCGCTGCTCTCGGCGCTCACGGTGGCGAGTGTGTCCTGGACGACCTCGACGGTCCGGGCTTCGGCCCTGCACGGCTCGCGGGCCTCGTGGGAGTCCGGAGCGGCGAGAGTACTGGAACAGATCGATCGAATGCTGCTGGTCGAGGACCAGTACCTCCGCGAGAGCGGCCGCGACCGGTGGCGAATCGCGGTGGAGAACAGCGGACTGCTCGTTCGGACCAGAGCCACGGTTGCTGCGGGCGGCTCTGTTCGGGTGTGTGCGACAGCCAGGCTGCTGATAGAAGGCAGGGTGCTGACCATCGAGTATCTCGACGCGGCGGGCACCGTCCTTGCCACGCGGCCACTCCTCGGCGAGGTCCGCGCGCTCGCGGCGGAGTTCGAGCCGCTCGAGGATCTTGGGCACCGAGTGGCCGTGCGGCTCACGCATCAAGATGGCGAGATCGTTGAACGCACATGGCGGGTGGCTCGGGAGGACGTGCGGTGAAGGGGGCTACCGATCAGCGGGGGATCGCGTTGCTGCTGGTGCTCGTGGCTCTGGTGCTCTCGGTGACGGCCGCGGCGGGTCTGGCCCGCGTCGCGGCGACAGCCAGGCTGCGCCACGATGCTGCGGCCACCACGCGCCTGGCTCGCGAACTGCTCGATGCGGCGGACGCCCCGGTCCTCGATTGGCTGCACCGTCACGCGGGCCGGCTGGTGCTGCCGCCCGATGCTGTCTCGCCTCGGTTCCTGATCCTCGATGAAACGCTCGATCTCCGCGGCATCCCGTGCCGGCTCACGATCACCGCGTTTGATCAGTGCGGGATGGTGCCGGTTGCTGAGGCAGATGGCCGGCTCGCCGCGACACTCCCGGGCGATGCACATCGTCTGCTCGCGCGGGCCGGGACTGCGTGGACCAATCGTCCGGGTCTCGATGTGCTGGTTGCGGTCAGCGGCGGCGTCGATCCTGTGTTTCCCGGACAGGAGGCGACCGCGCGCCGAGCCATCGGCGAGTGCGTGGCGACGCACAACCCGAGTCATCGGGGCCGGGTGGCTTCGCTGAACGTCAACACCGCCCCCCTCGATCTGGTTGCTGCGGTCTACGCTGCGCACGGTCTCGGGGGGATTGACGCGGTCGTCGAGGCCCGAGCGCAGGGCCGTGTCGTCTCGCCGGGCACCGCCCGCGCTCCGCGCTCGAACGCGACTCGTCCCGTGATCGCCCCGGTCTCGATGAGCACTGCCTGGGCGTTCAGGATCGACTGCCGCGCCGGGAGCACGCACGAGTCGTGGTGGTGTGTGTACGCCGACACCGGCAGCAACTGGGAGAGGGTCCAGCGCCTTGCCATCACCGAGTGATCCAATCCGTCTCTGGCGCCGTCGCGAGCGGCTGACTCTGGCTGCCGGGGGCTGCGCGGTATTCGCGGTGCTGGTCTGGGCGTTCGTCCCTCTCGCACCGGTGCCCGAAGTGTCCACCGAGATTCATGCCCCGACATTCGAACGTTTTACCCATCGCAGCCCGTTGCCTCTGGACCGCGCCGCCTTTGCCGCCAAGCTCTGGAACCCCGCGCCGAAACCTGTCACAGCCATCGTTGTCCCCGAGCCGAGGCAGGCTGTTGCTCCCCCGCCGAGGCTGCAGCTCATCGGGATCGTGAACGAGTCTGCCGCCGACGGCTCGTCGGTGCTCCGGGCGGCGTTGTACGACCCGGATACCGACCGGCTCCATATCGTCGAATCGGGCAAGTCGATCGGACGTGTGCGTGTCGCCTCGGTCGCTGTTGACGCGGTACGACTCGATATCGACGGCCGCGAGGCCACCCTCGCCCTCCGCGACGAGACCTTGCCCGGGAGGGGGCCATGACACGCACCATCCAGCCGCACGAGCGAGCACCTGATGCTGCCGGCGGACCGGTTCTATTGGGGCATCCTCAACGCCGCGGCTCTCCCCCGCCGCGCCCGCGGCACGCCGGAGCAGTTCGGCTACCTGTTCGAAGCGGTGCTCCCCGTCGCCGTGGACACGATCCACGCGGTGTACCTTCCGCTCGGGCCCGACCGGGTGCTCGCGTGCGGCATGCCCCGTGCCGCCGTGCAAGAGCACGCGGCGATGCCCTGGGTCACGATCTCGCCCCGCTCGCTTCCGCCGTTCATCAGTTCATCGCTTGATGAGCCAATCGAGCCGGAGCGGATCAACCTGCTTGTGGGGGAGTTTGAGCCGGCACCGATCAGGAGCCACCGCCACACCACAACACTCATCGCCTGTGCCGCGATTGTGCTGTGCGCGGCCCTCGTCGTCACTGGGCAGTCCCGACGAGCAGCGCGCGAACGCGAACGCGCCTTCGCGCTGGAAACTGCAACGGTCCAAATCTACGACCAGGTGCTGCCGCCCTCCACCAGCCCCGTGCCTCCCTCCGTGCGGCTCACCGCCGAACGGCGATCTCTCGAGCCGCACCCGCGGCACAGCCGCGCCTGAGGCGGGCCCGGCCGAGGTCACGCCGCCGCTCGCCGCCCTGCTGGCCTCGTGGCCGAACACGCTGCACCTGACGACCGACTCACTCAGCGCCTCGCCCACGGCGATCACGCTGAGCGTCCGCCTGCCGGATGAGACCGCAGCCGAGCGGTTCGAGCGGGAACTGCGTCCCCCGCCCGGGTGGACACTCAGGCAACCGAACCTCGTGAGAGATCGCGACGGGATCGCCGTGCGCGTGCGCATGGAGCCGGAGGGCGGGCCATGACTCCCAGACAGTCGGTGGTCATTCTTGCGGTCGCCGCGGCCTTCGCGCTGCTCTTGGTGACGCTGTCTGTTGCGCGCGCAGGCTCCGCCGCCGTCGCCGCTCGCTCGGCCGAAGCCACGCTCGAGCGAGTCCGCGCGCCGAAGCCGAGCGGGTGCTCGTCCTCCGCGGACGGTCTCAGACCGTCGCCCTCGGTGCGCAGCCGCAAGCCGACGCCTTCCAACGTGTCAACGAGACGCTCGCCGCCTGCGGCCTGGCATCGACGCGGGTCGAGTCGGTCACGCCCTCCGGCGACCGACCCTTGCCCGGAAATGATGTTGGGATGAATCGCAGAGTCCAGACGTTCCGCGTGGTCCTGAGCCCGATCCTGCCGGATGAATTGGGCTCGTTCCTCGACCGCTGGCGGCGGGAGCACGGGCTCTGGACGCTGACCGGTATCGACCTTACACCCGCGTCCGGCCGCGGCACACCCGACGGAACGTTCCGTGCAACGCTGACCGCATCGGCGGTGTACGTCGACGGGTCCGCCGTGGGAGCGAACGCAGAATCGGAGCGAGAACCATGATGCGCAACCGTGTGTGGATGTTGTTGTTGTGCCTGCCGGTGTGCGTGCTGCCTGTCGGCGGGGCGGGCTGCGCTTCGACCGGACGCAGTCCCTACAACTCGGTTGCTGACGCCCCCCGAAATCCTCTCGTGGCACAACGGCTCACGCAGCAGGCCGCGGAGTTGCTTGAGCGCGACCCGGAGGAAGCCGAGCGTCTGCTCCGTGATGCGCTCGCGGCCGACCTCTTTCACGGCCCCGCGCACAACAACCTCGGCGTGATCCACTTGGCTCGCAACGAGATGTACCTTGCCGCGGAGGAGTTCGAATGGGCCCGCCGGCTCATGCCCGGGCATCCCGATCCCCGCCTCAACCTCGCGATGACCCTTGAGCGGGTCGGGCGATTCGATGACGCGATCGACGAGTACCGCTCGGCGCTCGAGGTCCACCCCGGGCACATCCAGACCGTGCAGGCCCTCGCGCGGTGCAAGTTGCGTCACGGGAGCGACGACGCGAACGACGATCCGGAACTCGTCGGCGACCTGCGGGAGATCGCGGCTCCGCGGCGACCGCGCGGAGTGGCGGGAGTGGGCTCGGCGGCAGCTGGCCCTCCTGGGCGAGCCGGGGTAGAGATCTCTTGAGTACGACGCGTTCGCACGACCGTGGGGCGGCCCGCCCGCCGGGCGTTGTTCGTCGCGGAGGCGCGGTACCACTGATCTCGACCGATCCTGATCGAGGGCCGCGGTTGGCTACGACCTGGCCAGGACCGTGGCGGTGAGTTCGAGCACCTCGCTGGGCAGCGTCTCCCGGTGCTCCTTGAGCCACTGACGGTCAGAATCTGCCTGATCGTCGGCCGGATGCACGTGTAGCCGGGCGGTCCGACGGAGTGCGCCGGCGACAATCGACCAGGGATCGTCCGCCGGGACCAGCCGCGCGAGCCTGGCGGTGTTTCGGTCCCCGAGGTTCGCCGCTTCCTCGAAGCGTTCTGCGCGGATCAGCCAGTAGACCAGCGCCGACTCCCACAGCGCGCTCTCGACGGTGTCGCGCGTGCCGGCCCGATCGGCTTCCGCGAGAATGTCCGAGACCAGGTCGATCCTCCCGCCGACCAATTCGGCACCGACACCCGGCATCGAGAGGACGCCCTCGCTGCTGAGCGACTCGAGTGCGCTGAACATCGCCAGCCACGATGTATCGCCCCCGGTGTTCAGGTACCGCCTCGCGGTCTGGGCAAACTGTCGCGTCAGCTGCTACGCTTCCTGGATGCGTCGGGTCTCCTGTTCGAGCAGCTTCTGCCGTTGTTCGAGCTCGAGCTGGAGGCGTTGGCGCTCGATGGTGTAGGCCGACTCGGCGCGCTGCGCGTCGAGGCGCGCCACGCGGACCACATCGTGACGATCGTCGCCAGCAGCACACCCGCCACCGCGACCACGGCGGTCGGAGACCGTCGTGTCGCGAGCGCAAGCGCGCGCAACACGGAATCGTCGAACGGGCGCCACCGGTTCGTGGGCGAGCCAGCCGCCCCAGGTCGATGGCCAGCGCGTCCGCCGACGAGTGCCGGTCTGCGGGGTCGGGCGAGAGCGCGCGTCGGGCGATCTGGTGCAGCGTCTGTTCACTGCGCCCGTACCGATCGCGGTCGACCTCCGGCAGTTCCAGACGGGATGTGACGTGTTGCTGCACCTCGCGGGTGGTTGCCCCGTTCGGGTAGTTGCCGGTGAGCAGCCAGTAGAGGACGCCGCCGAGAGCGTACACGTCCACGGCGTTGCCGGAACTCCCGGGCTCGCCCTGCAGCTGCTCCGGGGCGGCGAACGCCAGCGAGCCTCCCGACCGCAGGCTTGCGCGCGCGGCGATCTCCTCGGCCAGCCCGAAGTCGGTGATATACGCGGCACCCTGACGGTCGATGATGATGTTGTTCGGCTTGATATCACGGTGCGCAACGCCCGCGGTGTGGATCGCCTGCACGCCCTCGGCGAGACGGCGGACCAGCATCGCGATCTCGCGGCAACTCGGCCGGGCCCGGGTCTTGCGCCACCGGTCCAACGACTCGCCCTCGATGAATTCGTACACCAGAAACGGCTGCTCGTAGTCGCGTTCCCAGTTGAGCAACGAGACCACCGCCGGGTGCCGCACCCGCATCACCCGGGCCACCTCGTCGATCACCCGGGCCGGCACGGCATCGCCGCTGCTGTGCAGGATCTTCACCGCGACCTGGAGCGGCCGGTCGCCCGTCGAGATCTGGCGGTCGAACGCGCGGTACACACGGCCCTCGCTGCCGCCGCCCACGTTCTCGACCAACTCGTAGCGCGGCTTCCCGTTCGGCAGGTCCGGCCCGAACGACACGGGCAGCGCGCCCATCGGTTGGTGGTCCTTCGGTGCCGCTGCGGAGTTCGTGGTGCTCATCATGGAACGCAACGCCATGTGCGCCCGGATCGAGTCGGCAAACTCGGGTGAATCGGCCAGCAACGCGGCCTCGATGTCTTGCGGAGATTCGCCGCGGGCGAGCATGCCCCTGACCACCACATCGATCGCGGCGTCGAGCGCGATCGGGCGGCTCCGCAGCAACGGGATCGCCCCGATGAGTCCGGAGAGGCGTATGGCGGGCGCGACCGACCCCCGTCGGCCGAGATCGTGCTCGATCCGCTCGGCCAGAAGCTCGTCCTCCATATGCGGAGAGGCTGATGCGATCTGCGCGAGGCTGTCGTCGGGTGCTTGGCGTGAGCGAGTGTCTTCCATGCGGTGATCGGTCATGCGGTCCCCTATTCTGCGAGTGCGTCTTGCAGTGTCTCCCGGATGCGCTGCCAACGCTTGCGCGCCATCGCGGCGTTCATGCCGAGCGAGGCCCCGGCGTCGGCGAGGGACTTGCCGTGCAGCCACTGCACGAGCAGTTCGCGGTCCGCGGAGGTAGAGAGCAAGCCCAGCATCCGGTGCAGTTCTTCGGCAAACTCCTGCGACGAGCCGGTGCCCGCTTGATCAAGCCGGTCGCGCATCCCGCGGACGAACGGCGACCCTTCCGATTCCAGTGCGCGAAGCCGTGACACGATCTTGACCCGGTCGACCAGTGCGTCGTTGCCGATCCGGTAGACCAGCGCCCACAACTGCCGGTCGTCCTCCGCGCTGACGCGCCCGTTCTGGACGCGCTGGCAAAGCCGACGCGAGATCGTCGAGAGCAGGTCCTGTGAGTCAACAAGCCGGTGCATCGACGCGCCGATCTTCCGGCGGAAGTGCGACCTGATTACCGGTCCGTAACGCGTCACGAACTCCCCGACCGCTTCGGAGTCTCCGCCGCGGAAGCGCTCAACCAACGACGTCACGTCGGCGCCTTCGGCGTCTTGCGATGTCGTCGTCTGTTCGAGTCCGGGAACGCGTTCGTTGACTGGAATCTGCACGAAAACCTCCGATCTTGTGTCACGCCACGAACTCTTCGCCGGGCTGACTTCGGACTCATTCGCGTGGCATGCGCGAACAAACAAAAAGGAGGCCGAGAGTGAAGCACTGGAAGAAGAGTGGTCGTAGCGCCGCGCGGCTGGTCGCCGCGTCGGCAACTGCAATAGTACTCCATTTTGGAGCAACCGGGTCCTGTGGGGGGAACTTCGTGCCGCCGGCCGCCGAGCAACTGGCATCGCAACCGCAATCCGCGGGGGCAAGCCGGGCTGACTGGGCAGACTGGCTCGAGTTCGTGATGGCGATCCATCGACTCGAGATGATCCTCAGCGACCCTACGTCCGCGCCGGACGAGGAATCCGACAAATCACAGGCCGACGCGGTCGCCCTCGCAAAGGACCAGATGAACCGTCTCGGGCAGTCCGGTCTTCGCGAAAGCCTGTCTCCGGCAGAGATCGATGGGGGTTTTTCCGCAGTTCACAGTGCGCGGCAGATCATGCTGGACCACTTTGACAGCTTCACCGATCCCTCTTGGAACAACTACCTCGAGACGCTGGACGCGGTGGAGCGGGAGCTCGATGTCCAGGCCACCGGGGCCGCGTAGGCGCTCGGGGCTCGGGTGAGTCGGCGGGTCCTGCTCCCGGAGAGGCACAAGGAGTTTGCGATGGCGGCACGGAAGACCCCGGTTGGTGACAGCGGCACGATGGCAGGCGAACGCCCGGGAGACCCGGGACTACCGGAAGGGGTTCGCGTTTCGAGACGGGCCGCAGAGCGGGTGAAGTACCAGCACGACGGGGTCGTCGTGCTCGCCGAGCCCGAGGCGGACTCGAGCCCTCTGCGCATCCTGTTCCGGGACATCTCCGAGAAGGGTGTTGGACTGCTCTACAGCGGGCGGCTCGAGCCGGGAGCTCGTTGTGCCGTGCAGCTGAAGACTCTCCAGGGCAGGGTGGTGTCGGTGCCGGCGGTGGTCATCCGGTGCCGCTCGCTCTCGGAATTCGTCAACGAGATCGGCGTGCGTTTCGACGAACTGATCAACCTGCGCGACTTTGTCCACACCGACTAAGACCTGAAGGACGGGTCGCGGGAGAACTTTCCCTCCCGCGGCTCGTTAGGGAGACAGCCTTCTCGTCGCCGTCGACCAGCGTGCGGACAATTCAAAGTCCCGTCAGCGGCGCAGGCCGTGCAGGGCACCGGTTCCCAGGCGAGCCGCCCCCGCCGCGGCACCTCGTCCGAACCACGCCGGTGGACCCGTCCCGGGCACGCTTGCAGCATTTCCCACGATCCCGCATACTGCGGTGCCGGTCCTCGCCACCGGCGGGAGATCGGTCGTGGGTAGTCAGGACGTCAAGGCCAATCAGGGCGGGGCACAACACCGGGCGTTCATGGCCGCCCTGCTGCGCGATCTTGAGGCCCTCGACCGCATGATCCGTCAGGGCCGTATCGAGAACGACCAGCGAAGGGTCGGAGCCGAGCAGGAACTCGTCCTGATCGACCGCGACCGCCGCCCCGCCCCGAAGGCTATGGAGATCCTCGCCAGAATCGCCGAGGCGAGCCCCGACGACCGCATCACCAACGAACTCGCCCGGTTCAACCTCGAAGCCAACCTGTCCCCGGTGCATGTCGGTGCGGGCATGCTCGAGGAGCTCGAGTCCGGCGTCAGAGAGACCCTTGCCACTGTCCGTCGATTTGCCGCCGAGTTCGACTGCGAGCCGCTGCTGACCGGGATCCTCCCCACGCTCGAGCTCCGCGACCTGGGCGCAGCCAACATCACCCCCTACGAGCGGTACTTCGCGCTCGATAGCCTCGTCCGCGATATGCGCGGGCGCGACTTCGAGCTCTACCTCAAGGGCACCGACGAGCTCGCGATCCGGTACCCCTCGATCATGCTCGAAGCGCTCAACACGAGCTTCCAGGTCCATCTCCAGGTCTCGGCCGACGAGTTCGTGCCGATGTACAACCTCGCCCAGCTCCTCGCCGGACCGATCCTCGCCGCGACGGTCAACAGCCCCATCCTCTTCGGTCGGCGCCTGTGGCAGGAGACCCGGATCGCCATCTTCCAGCAGGCCGTCGACACGCGTCCGGTCTCCGGGGCCCGGCGCGAGACGCTCGCCCGCGTGCGGTTCGGCGATGACTGGGTCCGCCAATCGGCCACCGAGATCTTCCGCACCGATATCGCCCGATTCCGCCTGATGTTCTCCCGTGACGAGCCCGACGATTCGATCGCCGCCCTCGACGCCGGGCAGATCCCCAAACTCACCGCGCTCGCCCTGCACAACGGCACCGTCTACCGCTGGAACCGTCCCTGCTACGGTATCACCGACGGAAAGCCGCATCTCCGCATCGAGAACCGCTACCTCCCCTCCGGGCCGACCGTTCTCGACGAGATCGCCAACGCCGCGCTCTGGATCGGCGCCATGCTCGGCGGCGGCGAGCGTCTCGGCGAGTTCACCAAGGGCATGTCCTTCGACCACGCCTCGACCAACTTCCTCCGGGCCGCGCGACAGGGTCTGGACACCCACATGACGTGGACCGACGGCAAGTCTTACCCCGCCGACACCATCCTGCGGCAGCACGTCATCCCCGCCGCGTGGGACGGCCTCGCCGCGGCCGGACTCCCCGAGGAAGAGATCGAACGTTACCTCGGCGTCATCGAGGCCCGGGTCGAGACCGGCAACACCGGCGCCGCCTGGCAGCTCCGTTCGTTCGACACCATGCACCAGTCGCTACGCCGCGGCCGCGCTGTCGCCTGCCTCACCGACGCGATGCTCAGACGCGCCAAATCCGACGATCCGGTCCACGAATGGCAGCCCGCCGACAGCGAATCGTGCGGGCGGGACCCGATGGCCTACTCCCGGGTCGGCCAGATCATGTCCACCAACCTCTTCACTGTGGGCGAGGACGAGCTCGTCGCCCTCGTCGCCCGCATCATGGACTGGGAGCACATCCGCCACATCCTCGTCGAGGACAACGACCACCGCCTCGTCGGGATCATCTCCTGGAGACGCGTGCTCCGGTTCCTCGCCGACGGGTCACACGACGCCTCGCAGGCCGCGGCTTCCGAGGTGATGGTCACCGACCCCGTCACCGCCACACCGGACACCGGGACTCTCGAGGCCGTCGCGTTGATGCGCGCGCACTCGCTCTCCGCCCTGCCCATCGTCGAGGACGAGCGGCTCGTGGGCATCGTCACCGAGACTGACTTCACGCGCATCGCCAGCGAATTGCTGGAGGAACAGCTCCGCACGGGCAACGATCGAGAAGCATGACCGACCCCGACCGCCTTCCCGCTCCCCGCGGCCCGCTGACCCGAACGATCGCCGATCTCCGCGGAGGCGACGGGCCCACGCTCATCTGCACCGGCGGCGTGCACGGCAACGAGCCGGCCGGCATCTACGCAGCCCGCGAGGTCGCCCGCAAGCTCCAAACGCTCAGCCCGTCCGGGAGCGACCCCGCGTGGCGAGGCCGCTTCGTCGCGATGGTCGGCAACGTCGCCGCCTGCAACGCCGCGGACCCCACGCTGCGGTACATCGAACACGATCTCAATCGTCTGGCTACGCCCGAGGAGATCGACCGCGCGCGCGCGCTCCCGCCCGCCAAACGCCACGCCGAACAGCAGGAACTCCTCGAACTGATCGATGCGCTCCGGGCAATCGCCGGCGAGGCACCCCACGCCTCGACGCTGCTCGATCTGCACACGGTCAGTTCGCCGAGCCCCGCGTTCGCCTACGGCGAGGACTCGCTCCCCGCCCGGCGGCTGGGCCGGGCACTCGGCCTCCCGCTGGTGCTGGGCTTCGAGGAGGAACTCAGCGGCCTGCTCGCCGACTACGCCACCAGCGAACTCGGCGTGCTCTCGCTCGTGGTCGAGGCCGGCACGCACAGCGATCCAGAGTCCGTGTCCGTCCACGAGGCGGCGATCTGGACCGTCCTCGAAGCCCAGGGCATGGTCAAGAGCGCCAGCGACGCGGCCCGGTTCGACGTGGCCCAGCGCCTCCGAGCCGCCGCCGGCCGCAAGACCGGGCGGGTCTTCGACATCCGTCAACGTGTCCCCGTCGGCTCGCCGCCGCTCGAGATGCTCGAGACCGCACAGGCGTTCACCCGCGTGTGGAAGGGGCTGACCCGCGTCGCCACCCGCCACCGGCCGGACCGCACCGAGGTGCTCCGTGCCCCGGCGGACGGGTTGCTGTTCATGCCCAACCGTCAGCCCCGCAAACGCCCGGAGGACGACGCGTTCTTCGTCCTCCGCCCGGTCTGGCGGCGATTCATGTGGGTCTCCGCCCGGCTCCGCGCCATGCCCGCGGCCCACCGGCTTCTCGAGGCGCTGCCCGGCGTGCGGCGCGCCGACCGGCACACGCTGCACATCGACCCGTCGATCGCTGCGGTCATGGCCAGAGATGTCCTTCACCTGTTCGGCTACCGGGTCCTCCGGGGCACCCCTGCGCCCTTCCACCGGCCCTGGACCCGTGCCGCGATGGCGTGCATCGCCATCCCCCGCGCCCTGGGCCGGAGTCTGCTTGGCCGACGCGCTGACCCCGGCGAGGTCTGGATCGTCCGCCGCCACCGACTCGATCTGTAGAAGGGCCGTTGCTGTCGCCACCGGGCCCGTCGGGTGGGACCGGTCGCCGGGGGTTCGCACAGGTCTGAGCGCCGCCCGGCTCTTGGCCGCCCGTGTCCACTATGCTGCCCCGGTCAAGACCCCCGGGAGCACACCATGTCGATTCGTCACGCCGTCGGCGTCACCGCCGCTGTCACGCTCTGGCTCACCCTCGCCGCCCTCGCGTCCATGACGCAGCACCACGAGAGTGGGGCGGCATTCCTGCCCGTCTCGCACGAGGCCAACCGATCCTTCCGCCCGGGAACGGCACATCCCCCAGCCATGCCGACCGCCATCGTGCCCGCCGACGAGGCCGATCCCGAGGAGGAGGATGTCAAGCTCACCCTCGACCGGATCTTCCCCAAGAAGTCGTTCTTCGGCCCGTCCGCAAGCCGGGTGTCGTTCAGCCACGACGGCCGTTTCGCGGCGTTCCTCTATCGGTCATACGCCGAGCGACGGCATGGGAGCGATCTCTACGTGCATGACTCCGAGACCGGACAGATCCGGCGCATCACCAGCGTCGGGCGCATGGCCGAGCACCAGGCCGATGTGCGTGAGGTCCGCGACGACCGCGAGAAGCAGGCTAAGAAGGCCGGGATCACCCCGCAGTCTCTCGCCGATGAGCAGGCGGCCCGCCTGGGCTGGCCGGCCTCGAGCCCCCTCGGCACGTGGAAGGGTGACGCCTCTACCGACGGCGGCCCGATCGACGAGGGTCAGGCCACGCTCCACCTCACCCGCGGCAAGAAGGACACTTTCGAGGGCTACATCCGCATCGGTCTGGTCAAGCTCGCGCTGACCGGCGCCAAGTTCGATGCCGAGACCGGCGCGCTCACCGCCACCATCGACGACAAGACGCTCTCGGTCGAGGGCTCGCTCGACGCGGCCGCTGAAGAGGGTTTCGCCGCGATCTCCGGCACACTCACACTCGAGGAGCCCGCGCAGACTGTCAGTTTCACGCTCACGCCCGGCGACGAGGCCGCTGAGGACAGCGATGATGAGCCGCGGGGCGTCATCGGCTCCATCGGTGAACGCCTCACCCTCGGCGATGTCGTCACCGACGCGGACGCCGAGATCAACGATGAGAAGAACGGCAAGGCCCCGGACAAGCGCGCCCCGCGCTACGGCGGCGTTCAGGGGTTCGAGTGGTCCGAATCGAGCAACGAGATGCTCCTGCTCTCCGGCGGAGACATCTACCGCCTGAGTTTCGACGCCGAGAAGTGGGCCGAACCCGTCGGGCCGCCCGCGGGCGACGACAAGGACGCCGCGGGCAAGCCCGTCACACCCTACCGCGGCGACCTGGAACGCCTCACCTTCACCCGCGAGCGTGAGTCGGACGTCCAGTACCTCCCCGACGGTTCGGGCTACACCTACCTCCGCGACGGTGCGCTCCTGCGCGTCAGCTTCGGCGACCACCGCATCATCCAGCTCGATCCCGAACTCAAGGACGGCGAGCGGATGGTCGGCTACCAGCTCAGCCCCGACCAGAAGCGGCTCGTGTTCCTCGCCAACCGCGGCGACAGCTACTGGGGCCGCGGCACCTCGGTCACCATCGTCAACTACCGCGAGCGATTCGCACGCGCCAACCAGGTGACGCGCCACATGCCCGACAGCCCGTGGCCCGACGCCTTCACCAGCGTCTACCTCTACGACCTCGACGGCTACGAGACCGAAGAGGGCACGCTCGAGCGCGTCTTCACCAAGCGGCTCACCGGACCCCGCGACATCCTCCGCATGCCCGAGTGGTCGCCCGATTCGACCCGGATCACCTTCGCGGCTTACGAACAGACCACCGGTCTGGTCAAGGTCCTCGAGGCTGGGTTCGTCGAGGAATCCGATGACGCCGACGCGGACGACGCGAAGGAAGCCCCGGACGCCGAGGATGACGCCGAAGGCGACAGCAACGGAAACGATGAGGACACCGACTCGGACAAGGACACCGAGGGCGAAACCAAGGCGGACAAGCCCGACGAGGACGCCGACAAGGACGAAGACAAGCCCGAGTTCGAGATCGAGAACGCCAAGGTCGTCTACGAGTTCTACCACTTCGGCGGCCCCAACACCCCGGGCATGATTCAGCCCCAGTACCTCCCCGACAGCCGCCGCATGGCGTTCATCACCGAGCTCTCCGGCTTCCGCCAGCTCCATCTGCTCGACCCGCGCTACCAGCAGCTCACGCAGCTGACCTACGGCCAGTTCGAGGTCTACCCCTTCGATATCTCCGACGACAACTCGACGATCTTCGCCACCGCGACCAAGGACGATCCCAACCAGGGCCACGTCTACGCGGTCAACCTCGAGACCGGGGACATGTCCAGGCTGACCAGCGTCGACGGCGACTACAGCTCGGTCGCGGTCCGCGACGATGGCTCGCTCCTGCTCGCCAGCCACATCGACTTCGGCTCACCCCGCGAACTCGTCGCCGTGACCCCGGCCGACGGCACGACCACACCCCTGACCGACTCGCACCCCGAGGAGGCGCACACGCTCACGGCGGCCTCCCCCGAGTACTTCACCTACGAGAACCGCCACGGGCAGACCATCCACGGGCACATGTTCAAGCCCAAGGATTTCTCCCCCGAGGACAAACGCCCGCTGCTCATTTACGTCTACGGCGGGCCGCTCGGCGAACGCAAGATGGCCACCCGCGGCGCCTTCGCCGCCCCGAGCTACTTCTTCGCCCGCTACATGTCCGAGGTCCACGGCTACGTCACCGCCACCATCGACCCCCGCGGCGCCTCGGGCTACGGCGCGGTCTTCGAGAAGGCCAACTTCGAACAGGTTGGCAAGCCCCAGACCGAGGACCTCGTCGACGGCGCCCGCTGGCTCGTCAAGCAGGGCGGTATCGACGAGAAGAAGATGGGCCTGCACGGCTGGTCGTTCGGAGGATTCCAGACCCAGATGGTGATGTACACCGAGCCCGACGTCTTCGCCGTCGGCATGGCCGGCGCCGGGCCCACCGAGTGGTTCAACTACAACTCCTGGTACACCACCGGCACCATCGGCCCCCACAAGCCCGGACAGCTCAACCTCAAAGACCAGTCGCTCCTGCCGCTCGCCAAGAACATCACGGGCAGGCTGCTCCTCGTCCACGGCATGGAGGATTCCAACGTCCTCTACCAGGACACCGTCAACGTCTACCGCGAACTCCTCAAGGCAGACAAGGAGGTCAACGTCGAGCTCTTCCTCGATCCCACCGGCGGCCACGGCCTCGGCGGCGACGTCAAGACCATCGGACGCTACCGCAAGTACGAGGACTTCCTCCTCCGCTACCTCGGCGAGGGCAAGCCCGCCAAGGCCGATGAGCCCGAACAGGCCGACAATGCCGAGGAGGCCGCCGAAGTCTCCGCCGACGAATCCGTCGAGGAAGGTGCGACAGACGAGGACGCGGACACCGACTCTACAGACGAGTCAGACAAAGGCGACACCGACGATGTCAACGAGGACGAGCAAGAGAACGATGACGGAGCCGAGCGCAGTCAGGACGCAGTGAACACGCTGCAAACCCAGACGGCAAGGCCCTAGGCCCAGCCGAGGCAGGCCCGAATGCGCGATCCCCACAAAAAAGCCCCGAGCGAGTGTTCGGGGCTTTTTGTGCATCGATGCGACTCTCAGAACCACTACTCCGCGAGCGCGTCTTCGATCACCTGCACCGTTCGGGCGAGCCCCGTTTTCGCCACGCCGCCCAGGTCCTGCTCCCAGTACCTCGGGTTGTAGAGCTCCAGCGAGATACACCCCGTGTAGCCGATGTCCCGCAGGTCGCACAACGACCCGGCCAGCGGCAGGATCCCCTCGCCGGGGTACACCCGGTGCTCGTCTTTCAGGTCCGGCACCTTCGGAGACGCCGGTGCATCATTGAACTGGAAAATCGCGATGAACTCACCACGCAGATGCTTGAGCCCCGAGAAGCCCGATCCGCCGATGTGCATGTGGAACACGTCGGGGATGATCTTCGCCTTCGGGTGATCGGCATCAATCGCGATCTGCGACGCCTGCCCCATCGTGCGTGCCCCCTCAAGAAATTCCACGAACACCATCGCCGGGTTGATGCCGTAGTCACCCAGCCCGATCTCCAGCAACTCCCGATACCGCGCCGCGGCCCAGAATGGGTCAAAGTCCCGCCATGCGCGCGCAGGCTGCGGGATAGTCTGGATGTGCTCGGCCCCGATCGCCGCCGCCTGCCGCATCCGCCGCCGCGAGTCCACCAGCGACGCGTCGAACTCTTCCCGCGTCGGCGGGATGGCGTTCCAGAGGCCGATCACGCTCGGCACGAAGAGCCCGGCATCCTCGATCCGCCGCCGCAGCTCGCCGAGATCGCCGTGCTCCTGCTCGTACTGATGCACCTCGCCCTCCCAGGGCTCGATCGCGTCAAACCCGGCCTCCGAGGCAAACCGGATCTTGTCCACCAGCGTCGCGGGACGGATCGTCGCGGTGTCAAGACAGACCGGCCACGGGCTCTTCCCGCCCTGATACCGCTTTGCCCGGCCGGAGCCGGCCGTCTCAGGCTGCCCCGCGGGGCAGCGCCCATGCGCCCCGCTGGCCATCGCCGTCAACCCGACACCAGCCGCCGCACCCGCCGCCATGAACTCTCGCCGCTTCATCATCGCACTCCCTGGTATTGCTTTCGCAGCCCATCGTCCTTTGTCGGACCGCCTTACCACGGTACACTGATCCGATGAAGCTCATCGCCCACCGCGCGCTCGCCCTCGTGCTGCTCCTCACCCCGCTCGCTGCGGCGCAGCCGGAGCCCGACCCCCTCCGCGGCCCCGCCGTCCCGGACACCGCCCGCCGCACGCTCATCCATCGCTCCATGACCGGGGACTTCCAACGGGTCGAGGGCCGGCCCGAGGCCGCCGCCCTCCAACTGCTTGACCTCGACGAACAGACCCGCGGGCGGGCCACCGAGGTGCTCGACGCCCGCGACATGGCCGTCGCGATGCTGCTCGTCGAAGAGATCGACGCGGTCAAGGTCATCTCCGATGCCAGCCTCGCCGAGGACCGCCCTCGCGTCAACCAGCTCATGCACGAGCTCTGGGAAACCTTCGACCCCGAGACCTCCCGCTCCCCGCTGCTGGCTCCCCTCGCCGAAGTGCTCCCTCCCGCTCAGCACGCCGAACTGACCCGGATCGTCGACGAGTACTGGGACGCTCTCGTCGCCTGGCAGACCCGCGACCAGCCCGACGACGACCTCGAGCGCATCGCCGCACAACGCGAACAGACCGAACGCCGGCTCGCCTACGAACTCTTCGCCGCCGAGGTCGGCACCGGCTACAACGCGACGCTCCTGCGCTACCGCCAGGCGATGGACGCGCTCTACGAGGCCGTCCAGCCTACCGACGAGCAGCGCGCACAGATGCGCACCATCCTCGTCGACCACATCCGCGAGACCCAACTGCAGCCGACCCCCGAGCAACGCCGCGCCACCAACCGCCGCATCTACGACCTGCTCGACGAAGAACGCCGCGGGCTGATGTTCGACTACTTGCTGCTCCGCGTCGTGCCCGACAACTGACAGCAGTCCGGGACGGAGAAGGTGCGAATCACGAGCGGCGTGCGGCCCTCGAGCCGCCCGCCTTCCCAGCCGTTCGTGCCGCGGCCTTCTTCGTAGCGGCCTTCTTGGCCGGAGCCTTCTTCGCCGCGACCTTCTTGCTCGCGGCGTTCTTGGCCGTCGACTTCTTCGTCGTAGCCTTCTTGCCGGTCGCCTTCCTGGCTGCGGATTTCTTCGCCGCGGGCTTTCCCGCCGCCTTCTTCGCTGCAGGCTTCCGCGCGCCGCTCTGCTTGATGACACTCTCGTAGTGCTCGATGTACGCCTTCACCGGCACCCGCTTGATCGCCTCACCCACCACGTCCAGCGGCACGTCCTCGAGCTTCTTAAACCGGATGCACGCCTTGCCCATGTCCAGCTTCCGGGCCCGCCCCTCCGCCGCCGCGGCCTGCCAGCCCTTGACGAACCGGTCCCGATGCTCGTCGATCCCGTAGATACACATCATGTACAACGACATGTGGTTCTTCTGCGACGCCAGCCCTGCAAACGGCAGCGGCTGCTTCGGGTCGCAGTGGTACCCGTCCGGGTAGACGCTGTGCGGCACGAAGTACCCGATCATGCCGTACTGCATCCCCTCCTGATACCCCTTGCCGAGGTTCTTCTTGAACACCTTGCGGAGAGCCTCGATCGCCTTCCGCCGGTCCTCGGGCAGTTCCTTCAGATACGCCTCGACCGTCGTCGCCTTGCTCTGCATGGTCCGACCTCCTCTTGCCTCGCCCCGCCCTCGACTCCGCCGGTGCCGAATCACCACAACCCGCATGGGCGTTCCGGAACCCACATCCCGAGCCCGCCCGAATCAACCTCTCGGCAGCACCGGTCCAACGGCACCGCTCCAGCATACCAACCACTTCCCGCCAGCCCTGCTAGAATCCGCTTCGCACCCGCCAGGACCACTCTTGCATGAAGATTCTCATCTGCGGCATGGGCGAAGTCGGGACCCACTCGACCGAGTTTCTCAACAAGGGCGGCCGCTCCATCACCGCGGTCGACACAGACCCCGCCAAGCTCCGCACCATCGCCGACACCATGGACGTCAGTGTCCTCCAGGGCAACTGCGCCAGCGCCGCGGTCCTCCGCGAGGCCGGCGCCGCGTCGGCCGACCTCGTCCTGGCCACCACCGACAACGACGAGGTCAACATCGTCACCGCCAGCCTCGCCAAGGCCCTCGGCGCCACACGCACCGTCGCCCACATCCGCCACGCGACCTACTTCGATCAGTCCGATGTCGATTACGAGAACCATTTCGGCATCGACCACATCGTCTGCCCGCAGTACGCCACCGCCGCCGCGATCGCCCGGTCACTCCGCAACCCCGCCGCGATCGCCATCGAGCACTTCGCCCGCGGCCGCATCGACATGCACGAGGTCTCGCTCAAAGACAAGGCCTCCTCTGTCGGCAAGCCGCTCTCACAGATCCAACTCCCCAAGGGCACCCGCATCGCCTCGGTCTCCCGAGGGGGCCAGGCGTTCATCCCCGGCCGCGACACCGTGCTCCAGGACGGCGACCGCCTCGTGCTCATCGGCGACACCGACGTCTTCGACGACATGCTCCGCCGCATCGGCGTCAAGGACCACCGCCGCCGCACAGTTGTCGTGATGGGCGGCACGCCCATGGCCGCGTGGCTCTGCGAGGTCCTCCACAAGCGGGAGTGGTCCATCCGCCTCTTCGAGACCGACGTCGACCGCGCCAACGAGCTCGCCGAACGGCTCGACTGGGTGACCGTCATCAACGCCGACCCCACCGACAACAGTGTCTTCGCCGAAGAGCAGATCGGCCAGGCCGACGTCTTCATCGCCGTCCACCGCGAAGAAGAAGAGAACATCGTGGGCGCCGTCTTCGCCAAGGCCGGCGGCGTCACCGAGTGCGTCGCCGTCGTTGAGCGGGCCCGCTACCTCGACCTGCTCTACCACATCGGCGTCGACCGGGCCTACTCCCCCGGCATGGTCGCCGCCAAAGAACTCGGCATCCTCCTCGACGACAGCCCCTTCCTCCGCATGGCCTCGCTGGCCTCGGGCGTCGATGTCTACCTCTGGCGCGTCACCGAGGCCGACATCAAGACCGAACGCCCCCTCATCGAGATGAACCTCTTCCCCAACGGCGTGATCGCCGCGATCCGCCGCGGCGGCGATGTCTGGGTCCCCGGAGCCCAGGACTCCATCAAGCCCGGCGACTCCATCATGGTCATCGGCCGCGCCGGGCACGAGACCGAACTCCGCAAGGCCCTCCGCGGCTCATGACCCCTCGCCACGACCAAGCCGCCGCCCGCCCGCCCAATCGACAGCCCGACGCGCGGTACCATCCGCCCTCGCACCACCGAACGCACAGCGTGCGCTCCATCGATCCGGGAACCCCGCGGTGAATTACCGTCTCGTCGTCGGACAGCTCGGCCTCCTCTTCACGCTCCTCGGCGTGATCATGATCGCCACCGCCGGGCTCTTCGCCCTCGCCGAGGTCTTCGAGATCCGCCGCGACACCGACCAGACCGGCCTGCTCGCACTCGCCGCGACCGGCGGCGTGGGCACGATCCTCGGCTACCTCGGCTGGTTCTCCGCCCGAAACACCCCGGGCTATATCGGCCGACGAGAGGCGCTCCTCCTCGTTGCCGGCAGCTGGCTCCTCGGCGCTGCGCTGGCCGCGACTCCCTACCTCGTCTGGGCCCATATCTCATCCGACACCCCGGACCACCCCTTCCGATCGCCAGTCAACGCCTACTTCGAGGCCATGAGCGGCCTGACCACCACCGGCGCCACCGTGCTCCCCCAGATCGAGACGCTCCCCAGCGGCATCCTGCTCTGGAGAGCCCTCACCCACTGGCTCGGCGGCCTGGGCATCGTCGTGCTCTTCGTCGCCGTCCTCCCCGGCCTCGGCGTCGGCGGCAAGCGCATCTTCAACGTCGAGGCGCCCGGCCCCAGCCCCGAGGGCCTGCAGCCGCACATCCGCGAGACCGCCCGCTGGCTCTGGTACATCTACCTCGGGCTCTCGGTCGCCATGGCCACCGCCCTGTGGGTCGCCACCCCCCTCGACCTCTTCGACTCGGTCTGCCACACCTTCGCCACGCTCGCCACCGGCGGCTTCAGCACCAAGAACGCCAGCGTCGGCGCCTACGCCCACACCGTCTCGGTCGACATCATCGTCATCCCCTTCATGATCCTCGCCGGGATGAACTTCAACCTCTTCTACAAGCTCGTCCGCGGCCGGGTCAAAGAGGTCCTCCGCGACACCGAGCTCCGCCTCTACCTCGCCCTGCTCAGCTTCGGCGCGCTGCTGGTCACCCTCGCGGTCTGGTACTCCGACAACTCCATCGTCATGACCACCGGCGAGCACGTCGAGTCCACACTCGGCGCATCGGCCCGGCAGGCCGTCTTCACCACCGTCTCGGTCCAGTCCACCACCGGGTTCTGCACCAGCGACTTCAACCTCTGGCCCTTCCTCGCCAAGGCCGTTCTGGTCATGCTCATGTTCGTCGGCGGCTGCGCAGGGTCCACCGCCGGCGGCATCAAGGTCATCCGCGTCTGGGCCGCCTGCAAGATCCTCCTCGCCGAGGTCGAACACGTCTTCCGCCCGAAGGTCGTCCGACCCGTCCGGTTCGGCAAGTCCGCGATGGACCCCGAACTCAAGCTCGGCACGCTCGCCTTCATCCTGGGCGTCATCATGCTCTTCGTGCTCGGTTCCGGCAGCGTGATGCTCTTCGAGCAGCTCAACCCCGACTCCGACTGCTCCTACACCACCGCCGCCACCTCCGCCATCGCCACGCTCTGCACGATCGGCCCCGGCCTCGAGGCCGTCGGCGCGGTCGCCAACTACGGCTGGTTCTCCGCGCCCTCCAAGATCGTCCTCACCCTCCTCATGCTCCTCGGCCGACTCGAGATCTTCGCGATCGTCGTGCTCTTCAGCCACCGCTTCTGGCGACACGACTAGCGCAGACCCCCGCAGAGCACGCCCGAACCCGCGGCCGCCCCGCCGGGCGCTTGACACTCCCGCCCCGCGCGGTACGCTCCGGCTGTCATCGGTGCTCCAAGACCCGGCACGCCGGGCCGCGGGGCTGAAAAGGGAAGTGCGGTGAAGCCTCGATCCCTCGCCCCGTGCGTCGGGAACCGGGCCAGTCCGCCGCGGTCGCGCCGCCGTAGGGGGCACAGATCGCGAGTTCCCGTCCGCTCCAGCACGCCGCGTGCCGGGCCGGACGGAACCAGCCACTGCCGCAACGCACGCCACGTGCCGAGCCGCGGGAAGGCCGAACTCGCGAGCCCCAAGCCGGAAGACCTGCCGAAGACCGGGCCCGGTTTGTTCACGCCGGGTCTGGAGGTCTGCACGCTCTCGCGCGAACGAGGCGTCGGGCATCGCCGCGGCACGCTCCCGCCGCCGGCGCACCCGTCGATCCTCGCGAGAGCTCCGCCACCCGGCAGGGGAGCCGTCCCGCGCGTCTCGGGACGAATTCCGAGGATCTGTCCATGCACGCCACGCACCGCCACTCGCTCTCCGCACGCTGCGGCTCGCCGCAGCCATCGTCGCACCGATCGGCCCGTACACCGCGCCCGCTCTCGCCGACGCCTTCTCCACCTACGGCGACCACTACCGCGCCTTCGCCACGCCCCCCCGTCGGCAACGGCTCCTTCGGCGTCGCCGGAGACGCCCTCCCCGACGGCCGGCTGCTGATGGTCACCGGCAACAGCGTGTTCCTCGAGTCCAGCGCGGGCTCGGCGGTCTTCAACGAGGTCGCCCTCCTCGACGAGACCAGGACGGGCGGCTCCACCGACCCCGCCTTCCTCACCGTCAGCCCCGACGGCCAGCGCATCGCCATCGGCACGGGCTTCGGCAAGCCGGTCGCCGTCTTCCAGACCAGCGCCCTCGGCACCCCGAACGCCCCGACCACACTCACCAGCGGCACACTGGCCGACTACTTTGCCGTCGGCCACTACGACGGCACCTGGTTCGACAACACCTCGCTCGCCCTCACCGCCGGCGAGTTCGGCCAGCCCTCGTTCGTCTCGATGCTCGACACCACCAGCACACCCCACAATCCGCTCAATGAGACCGTCGTCACCAACATCCTCGGCGGCTCCGCCGGCATCGCCTTCGATAGCGCCGGACGCCTCTACACCGCCAACGGCTTCGCCTACGGCACCGGCTCCGACACCGGCAACATCCGGGCCTTCGAACCCGCCGACTGGATCAACGGCGCCGACTTCGAAAGCGACGGCACGCTCATCGGCGACATCCTCAGCGGCAACGCGGCTCAACATGGACGCCGACGGCAACCTCTTCGTCGGCGGCGGGGATTTCAACAACTTCGACGCGGGCTACCTCGGCGTCGTCCACGCCCAAGCCATCGCAGACGCCCTCGCCGGCCTCGGCCCCATCGACCCCGACAACCCGCTCCACCTCGCCCGCCTCGACCCCCGCCTCGACGGCTTCGGCTTCTTCGGCAGCGTCTTCAACGCGTCCACCGGCGAACTCTACATCACCGACGGCGCCACCTGGTACGCCACCGTCCCCGCCCCCTCGTCGCTCGCGCCGCTCGCCGCCGCCGGCCTCCTCGCCCGGAGCGCGCGCCGTGACTGACAACACTGATCCCGGTGCCACTGGGCGAAGCCCAGCGCCCCCAACACCGGTGCCACTGGGCGAAGCCCAGTGCCCTCTCCCCGACACCACCACGGCACCCGCGCACGCAGAAGCACATCCCTGCTCCTCGCGACCTGCGCCGCCGCACCAGCCGCCCTCGCCCAGTCCCCCTTCGCCGCGACGGTCCTCGACTACCGCCCCGCCCCCGGCCAGTTCGTGCAGGTCTCCGACCTCAGCGATCCTGCGCGCGGCTCGGCCCGCCCATCGGCGGCGGCACGCTCGACGGTAACGACACCAAGGCCGTCACCCTCGGCGGCTTCGGGGGCTCCATCACCCTCGCCTTCGACCGCCCCGTCCGCGACGACCCGCACAACCCGCTCGGCCTCGACTGCATCGTCTTCGGCAACGCCTTCTGGCACAACGCCGACCCCAACCGCCGCTGGGCCGAGCCCGCCACAATCGAGATCTCCCGCGACACCAACCACAACGGCCTCGCCGACGACCCGTGGTACCTCATCCCCGGCACCCACCTGCCCGACCCCGTCGCCACATGGCAGCCACAGACCTGGGACGACGACACCAACGACACCACCTTCCCGCCCTCTCTCGCCTCGTGGCTCCCCCCCGGCGAGAGCGGCACCTGGCAGACCTGGTCCTTCCGCCTCCCCGCCGACCCCTTCGAGACATCCCTGATCCTCGACAACCCGCACGGACAGTTCGCCACCACCGAGGGCATCCGCGGCTACGCCGACTGCTCGCCCACCCTCCTCCTCGGTGATCTCAACGCCGACAACGCCATCGACGATCCCGACGCCGACCCGGCGGTCTTCTACACCACCCCCGACAACCCGTTCCGTGTCGGCGTCGATCCCGGCAGTGGGGGGGGCGACGCCTTCGACATCGCCTGGGCGATCGACCCCGCCACCGGCGAGCCCGCTAACCTCCGGTCCTTCGACTTCATCCGCATCACCAACGCGACCAACGCCCTGTTCGGCCCCTTCGGCGAACGCTCCGCCGAACTCTGCGCCGTCGCCGATGTGGCCCCCCGCCTCACACCCGGCGACCTGCGCGCGCCGCGCTCCCGCGGAGGTCCGCAGGCCATGACTCACCGCCACACCCGCTCGACAGAGCGTTCCGTTCGGTGTGTTTGCCCCGCCCGCCGCGGCTGCGCGACCCTGCGCCGCGCCTTCACACTCATCGAACTCCTCGTCTGCACCGCCATCATCGCGATGCTCATCGGCATCCTGCTCCCCTCGCTCCGCGCCGCCCGCGAGACCGGCCGCACCGCGGTCTGTCTCTCCAACCAGCGCCAGCTCGCCACCGCCCTCCATCTCTACGCCAACGCCAACGACGACCACGCCGCCCCCGGCGCACCCGACTATCGCGCCAACCTCACCCGCTGGCACGGCACGCGCGCGCGCACCAGTGACCCCTTCCGAGCGGTCGACGCCCCCCTCACGCCCTACCTCACGTCCGGCTCGGCCTCCCCCGACGCCCCCTCGGCCGCCATCCGCACCTGCCCGACGTTCGCCGGCACCCTCGCCGGGCTCGAAGAGTCCGGCCGCGGCTTCGAGCGGCTCCGCCGGCGGCTACGGCTACAACAACGCCTTCCTCGGCGTCGCCCTCGTCCGCGACACCCCTATCGACAACCACCCCACCTGGCGCGTCCGCGACGACCGCACCGGCGCCCGTCTGGCCCGGTTCGCCACGCCCGGCACCACCCTCGCCTTCGCCGACACCGCCTTCCCCGACGGCCTCGCGCCGGACCGCGTCGTCGAGTACAGCTTCGCCGAACCCCGGTTCCACCCCCAGTTCGGCGAGGGCGACTCCGGCTTCCGCACCGATCCCTCGCTCCACTTCCGCCACGCCAACCACCGCGTGGTCGCCGTCTGGCTCGACGCCCACGCCGATGCGCGCGCGCGCACGCACTCGTGGTCCAGCGGCCTCTACAATCCCTCGCCCGAGTCGGTCGGTCTCGGCTGGTTCGGCGAGGACGACTCCAACGCCCTCTTCGACTTTGACGCAGGAGGTCGATAGCGTGCCCACCGTCGAACGCTGCATCTGCTACGACATCAGCTTCGCCGAGCTGAAGGAGATCGCCGACAAGATTGAGGCTGATCTCGAGACGCTCTCGGCCCGCACCGGTTGTTGCACCGGCTGCGGCATGTGCAAGCCCTACGTCGAGCTGATGCTCAAGACCGGACGCACGAGCTTTCCATTGTTGCCCGTCGCCGAGCTGCGCCGGCTCGACCAATCGCCCTGATCTGCCGGGCCGATCTGCGCGCGCCGCTGCGGCGACGCCGGCGGCGGCCGTACGCTCTCTGCCACGAGAGCCGCATGCCGCCGCCACCAAACGCCCAAACCAGCCCCGCCACGCGCCGCGACCTCCGGCTCATCACCGTCGACGGGCTGTTCTACTGCCTCATGGTCGGGTGCGGCGAGGCCTACTTCGGGGCCTTCGCCATCGCGATGGGCATGCACGAGATCCTGGCCGGGCTCATCGGCTCGGTCCCGCTGGTCGTCGGCGGCACGCTGCAGCTCGTCACGCCGGTCATGGTCCGCCGCCTCGGCTCGCTCCGCCGGTGGGTCGTGCTCTGTGCCACCATCCAGGCGTGCAGCTTCCTGCCGCTGGCGATGGGGGCCTACCACGGCAGCATGCCCGCGTGGCTGATCTACCTGGCGGTCAGTCTCTACTGGACGGTCAACTACGCCCAGGGCCCCGCCTGGAACACGTGGGTCGCGACGCTCGTGCCCGACCGCATCCGGGCGCGCTATTTCGCCAAGCGCACCCGCATCATCCAGCTGGGCACGGTGGTCGGCCTGCTGGGCGCGGGCACCGCGCTCAACCTCGGCAAGGGCAACCCGGACAACTCCGCCGCCGTCGGCGTCTTCGTGATCCTGTTCCTGTCCGCGGCCGCGTTCCGCTTCTACGCCAGCCGGTGCCTGGCGGCCCAGTCCGAGCCGGAGCCGCTGCCGCGGGACTTTCGTTCCGTCTCGCCCAAGCAGTTCCTCGCCCGCTGGCGGACCGGCCACGATGCCCGCCTGCTGGGGTACATGCTGCTGGTGCAGATCGCGGTGCAGACCTCCGGGCCGTTCTTCACGCCCTTCATGCTCGTCCGCCTCGAGCTCAGCTACGCCACCTACATGGTGCTCATCGCGGTTTCGTTCCTGTCGCGCATGCTCGTGCTGCCTTTCCTGGGCCGCCTCGCCCAACGCCGCGGCCCGCGGGCCGTGCTGCTGGTCGGCGGGCTCGGGCTCATTCCGGCCTCGGCGCTCTGGGCCCTCGGCGACAACTTCTGGTACCTCATGGCGATCCAGATGTTCTCCGGCGCGGTCTGGGCGGCGTACGAACTCGCCACCTTCCTGCTGCTCTTCGACGCGATCCCCTCGAGCGAGCGCACCAGCGTGCTCAGCATGTTCAACTTCGCCAACACGCTCGCGATCGTGATCGGCTCGCTGGTAGGCGCGACGCTGCTGGGCCTGCTCGGCGAGGGCATCGCCGCCTACCACACGCTCTTCATTATTTCGTCCGGCCTGCGGGTGCTGACCATCCCGCTGCTGCTGCTGATCCACGTCCGCTCGTTCCGGCCCAAGCCCATCGAGCTGCAGCCGATGAGCGTCCGCCCGGGCGTGGGCGCGGTCGATCGGCCGGTGCTGGCGGGTGTGGAGGACAACCCCGACGGCGACGCCTTTCACGAGACCGAGCCAGTCGAGGCCGCCGGGGCTGCCCGGGACTAACACTCCCCGCGCCCGCAGCAGTCCCCTGCCTCAGGATCGGTTTGGCCGCGGCGTGGTCTCCGAGTAGACTGGGCGGTGTTCGCTCCCCCTTGCCCTCCCCCCGCGGCCAGCGATGGGAGTCTCGGGGGTGTGAATGTCGGAAGGGACACACATGCAGACGCTCCGGATCAACGCGTTGGCCCTCTGCCTGATGATTCTGGCTGCCGCGACGGTGGCTCGTGGTCAGTGCATTGAGACGTTCAAACTTGCGCGTTCCGACGGCCAAAGGGGCGATAGCTTCAGTGCCGCGGTGGCGGTCTCGGGGAACAGAGCCACCGTCGGTGCGCCCTACGCCACTGGCTCGCTGCCGCGCTCCGGCCTCGCCCAGTTGTACGACACAGAGACCGGAGAGCTCCTCTGGACCTTCACGACCGACGATCCCAACACCCGCGGGTTCGGGGCGGCGCTCGCGATGCAGGGGAATCTGGTAATAATCGGTGCCGTGAACGACGAGGGCTCGGGTCCGGTCTCGATCTTCGACACCGATACAGGTGTTGAACTCTCACGGTTCTATTCGAGCCTCGGCCAGCAGGCGGGCTTGTTTGGCTGCTCGGTCGCGGTCTCCGGCGATCTTGCGGTCATTGGGGCAAGCGACGCCGAGCGGTGCTTTGTGTTCGACATCTCCAACCCGGAAGAGCCCGTCGAACTCGCCACGTTCGCGCCCGCCGTCCGCGCGTACCAGTTTGGCGCATCGGTTGCGGTCTCGGGTACTACCGTGGTCGTCAGTCACAACGCGTGGTTTGACAAACGGGCCTTTGTCTTTGATATCTCCGATCCCGAGCATCCTCTCGAACGCGCAACGCTGCACCTGACAAGCGACAGACCGGAGAGCTGGCGGCACGGCTACGGGACGCCGGTTGGTATCGATGGTGACCTGGCGATCGTCGGCACCTACAACGACGAATACGCCGACACCCGTGGCAGCACCGCATCGCTCTTCGACACCAAAACCGGCCAGCAGGTGGGGACGCTCCGACCGCCTCAGGAGTTTGAGTACGACCTCTTCGGCGTCTCCGTGTGCCTTTCCGGGACGGTCGCGGCGGTCGGATCGGTCGATTTCAGCGGTCGTCAGATGCCGCGTGTCTTCCTTTATGACGTGTCGCACCCCGCAGATCCCATTCCGATCGGCCAACTCGCCCCCGGCGAGTTTGATTGGTGGGGCAACTTCGCATGGACTGTCGCAATAGCCGATTCGTCCGCGATCGTCGGCGATCCCTGGGACGTCGGCAACGAGCCCGAGTCGGGTGCCGCCTACCTCTACGACCTCACCCGCTGCGACTTCTGCCCCGCCGATTTCAACCGCGACGGCGAGCTCGACACCCGCGACGTGCTCGACTTCCTCAACGCCTGGACCGCGGGCGATCCCGAAGCCGACTTCAACTATGACGGTGATCTCGACACCCGCGACGTGCTCGCGTTCCTCAACGCTTGGACCGCCGGCTGCTGATCGACGCGAGCCGCGCACGCCCAGATGCCGAGATCACGTCGAGTCGGGATACCCCGAAGATGGTTCCCGTCATATCGTGCGGACATGACCAGCACCCCCCTCCGCCTCGCCATGTGGTCCGGCCCGCGCAATATCTCCACCGCGATGATGCGGTCGTTCGAGAATCGGCCCGACACGGCCGTTGTCGATGAGCCGCTCTACGCCCACTTCCTGCACCGCACCGGAGTCGATCACCCCGGTGCTGCGGAAGTGATCGCCGCGGACGAGACGGACTGGCACGCCGTCACCGACCGCCTCCTTGGCCCGGTGCCCGGTGACAAGCCCGTCTACTACCAGAAACACATGGGCCAGCACCTCCTCCCGCACATCGACCGCGGCTGGATCGCCTCGCTCACCAACTGCTTCCTCATCCGCGACCCCCGCGAGGTCATCACCAGCTTCATCAAGGTCGTCGAGCGGCCCACGGCCGAGGAACTCGGTCTGCCCCAGCAGCTCGAGCTCTTCCAGGCCGAGCGGGCCCGCACCGGCCGCACGCCGGCCGTCATCGACTCCCGCGATGTGCTCGAGAACCCCCGCGGCGTGCTCTCCAACCTCTGCGACGCCCTCGGCATCCCGTTCGATGACGCGATGCTCGCCTGGCCCCCCGGGCCGCGCGACACCGACGGCGTCTGGGCGCCCTACTGGTACGACAGCGTGCACAAGTCCACCGGCTTTGGCACCTACACCCCCAAGCCCGACACCGTCCCCGACGAGCTGCAGCACGTCTACGAGACCTGCCAACGTTGCTACGAGGCACTCGCCCCGCACCGCATCCGAGCCTGAGGCCGCCCCGGGGCCTCCGGAGGCCTCATTCCGCCGCACGCCGGAACCCAGGCTCGGGCGGCGGGTACCACACCGAGATCCTCCCGCGCCACGGACCCAAGGAGACAACCGATGCCCGCACACTCTCGCCGGACCTTCCTCGCCACCGGCTCGCTCGGCTACGCCGCCCTGACCTCGACGGCCCTCGCCGGGTTCTCCACGAGCCCGCCCGCACCGCGGCCCGGCACGGCCCCGGACGAGTCCTACCCAACCACCCCCGCGGCGCGCGCGCAGGAGTTCGTCGGCGCGTCCCACTTCAACATGGAGCGTGTCGAGGCGATGCTCGCCGAGGACTCTGGGCTGGCCAAGGCCGCGTGGGACTGGGGCTTCGGCGACTGGGAGACCGCCCTCGGCGCCGCCAGCCACACCGGGCAGATCGCCATCGTCGAGCTGCTCATTGCCCACGGCGCCCGGCCCGACCTCTTCACCCTCGCCACGCTCGACCGGATCGACGCGGTCCGCGGCATTCTCGAGTCGGTCCCCAACGCCGACGCCCTCGAGGGGCCGCACTCGATCTCGCTCTACCGCCACGCGGCGGCCGGCAAGGCTGCGCGGGTCATGGAGTATCTCGACGCCAACGGCCTCAACCCGCCCAACCCCTTCGAGACCGACCCCGAGGCGGCCGAGCCGCTGGTCGGCACCTACGCCTGGAGCCTCGCCGAGGCGGACCGGTTCGAGGTGGTGTGGTTTGACCGCTTCACCTGCCTCCAGCTCAAGCGCGCCGGCGGTGTGGCCCGCAATCTGATCCCGCTTGGTGACTCCCGATTCTCTCCGGCCGGGGCCCGCCACGTGGTGCTCTCGTTTACTCACGAGGGGGAGCGGGCGACGCAGCTGCTCGTGCCGCAGATCGGCGGGGTGTTGAGCTGCGCGAGGGTCACGGGCTGACCCTCTCTGCCCGGCACTCCTGCGCCGACGGCCGCCCTATCGTCGCCCATGCTCCAGACCTTCAACGAGAAGAACCGCGACCTCCTCATCAATATCAATGGCGAACTGATCCACCGCGACCAAGCGGGGATCTCCCCGTTCGACTCGGCTGTTCAGGGCGGGGACGCGGTGTGGGAGGGGCTGCGGGTCTACAACGGGCGCGTGTTCAAGCTCACCGAGCACCTCGAGCGGCTCCGCTCCAGCGCCAAGGCTCTGGCCTTTGCCGAGATCCCCTCCAACAACCACATGACCGAGGAGATCAAGAAGACTCTCGCCGCCAACGACATGCGTGACGCGGCGCACATCCGCCTCACCCTCACCCGCGGCGTGAAGATCACCAGCGGCATGGACCCCCGCCTGAACCGGTCCGGTCCCACGCTCATCGTCCTCGCCGAGCACAAGGCCCCGGTCTACGGCACGACCGGCCTCTCGCTGGTCACCGCCAACATCCGCCGCTTCCCGCCCGACTGCCTCGACCCCAAGATCCATCACTGCAACCTCATCCAGTCCATTCTGGCCAAGATCGAGGCCAACACCGCCGGCGCCGACGACGCCCTGATGCTCGACAAGCAGGGCTTCGTCGCCGAGACCAACGCGACGCACGTCTTCATCGTGACCGACGGCGTGGTCGAGACCAGCCGCCTGGTCGCGTGCCCGGAGGGCATCACCCGGGACACGGTGCTCTCCCTCTGCCGCAAGCACAAGATCCCCTGCGCCGAGCGTGACATCTCGCTCACCGAGGTCTACCGGGCTCACGAGATGTTCTGCACCGGGACCATGGGAGAGCTGGCGGCGGTGACGACCGTGGACGGACGCACGATCGCCGACGGCGACCCCGGCCCGATGACCATGCGCTTGAGCACCCTCTACCGGGAGCTCACTGCCCACGAGGGCGTCCGCGTCGTCGACTAGGCCCGCGACGTCGGCTCGGTCTGGTCGCTCCAGAGCTCCGCGTAGTGCTGGCCGTCGCACACCTGCCGCATGAACAGGTACACCAGCGTCCCCGCTGTCAGTACGCAGCTGAGGGCGTAGCCGGTCGCGACCAGCCGCAGGCACGAGCCCCAGAACCCGACCATCCACGACGAGGCCGCGGCCACGCCGCCGACCTCGCGCAGCTCGCCCGCCTCGTTCAGCTGCGCCTCGAGGGGATACGCGCCGGTCAGCTCCACCAGGCTCTCGGCGGGCACCCATGCCCCGGCCGTTGCCTGCGCAAAGCCGATCGCGCCCTCGGCCAGCCCGAACGCCACGCCGCCGGCGAGCACGCTGACGAGCCCGCCGATCAGCACGTACATCAGCAGCCGCACCGGCCGCGCCACGACGTAGGCCAGCACGCGACCGAACGAGTCGATCGCGTCCGTCCCCTCGCACGCCGCCGACGGCAGCAGCAAGGACCACCCCAGCACCATCGCCACGACCAGCCCGGCCGCCGCGAGTGCGAGCAGCAGACCGAGGCCGTAGAACAGCCCGCCGAGCAGTTCCAGCCCGGGCACACCGTTGAACAGCACGACGCCGCCCATCGCCAGCACGAGGGCGATCACCCCGATCAGCGCCCCGGGCAGGACGGCCACGCCGAGGAAGGTCCGCCAGCTCTTCACGGCGAACCCGAGCTGTTTGGTCCACGGCAGCGTCATCTCCAGCGAGACCTCGCACGCCACCGACCGGCACACCGCCCCGCCCAGCACCGCCCACACCAGCGCGATCGGCACGCCAAGTAACACGGTCTCCACCGGGTACCGCGTCAGCGCCATCGCGGGCACATCGATCAGGAGAGCCGCGAAGCCCGACCCGATCGCCCCGCCGTGGAGGCCGATCACGCCGCGCCAGAGCTGCGCGAGCGCTTCGAGCTTGGCCCCGAGCATCGCGTCCAGGAACGGGGGCGTCTCGGCGTCACGCCACGGCATCTCCAGTCGGCCGATCAGCCCGACCAGCACCACCAGAAACACCGCCAGCACCACCCGCTGCGGCCGCAGGGCCAGCGCGGGCAGCCGCAGCAGCTTCACCCACAGCAGTTGCTCCACCATCCCGTGCAGCCACCACGAATCGGCCGACGCCCCGGCGCCCCGCCGCCCATCGAGTTCACGCTCATCCACGATGCACCCCGCATTCGGTCCCGCCCTGCCAACCACAACACCCGCGAAATCACCCCGACCGGTTTACCAACAACACACCGGAAGGGCATCATACACAACCCCGGCCCGGACTCACGCTGCTGAGCCTGCGCACACCGGTTCTCCGGCGTGTCGCCTCCGCCCGAGGTATGCTGACGCCGCTCGCACCGTTTTCCTGTTCCGAGGAGGTATCTATGGGCTCCATGGGCTTAGTCGTCGCCGCCATCGCCGCAGTCGCGGTGTTCATCGTGCTCTTTCTTATCATCATGGTGCTCTACAACGGGTTGGTCCGCGCCCGCGTCAACTGCGACAACGCGTGGGCCCAGATCGATGTCCAGCTCAAGCGCCGGTACGACCTCATCCCCAACCTCGTCGAGACGGTCAAGGGCTACGCGGGTCACGAGAAGGACACCCTCGAGGCGGTCATCAAGGCCCGCCAGCAGGCCGTCGCCATCACGTCCGACTCGGCCCACGCCGCGCAGAAGGCCGACGCCGAGAACATGATCTCCCAGGCCCTCGGCCGCCTGTTCGCGCTGCAGGAGTCCTACCCCGAGCTCAAGGCCGACACCAACTTCCGCCAGCTCCAGGAAGAGCTCACCAGCACCGAGAACAAGATCGGCTTCTCCCGCCAGCACTTCAACGACACCGTCGGCACCTACGAGCAGAAGCGCCAGACCTTCCCGACCGTTCTGGTCGCGGCCCTCTTCAACTTCGCCAAGCGCGAGTTCTTCGAGCTCAAGGACACGGCCGCACGCGAGGCCCCCAAGGTCTCGTTCTCGTGAGACCGGCCGGAGCCGATGCCGATACGGCCGCCCCCTCTCCCGCAGCCAGCGGGAAAGGGCCGCGGCTGTTGCCGCTCGTCCTCGCCGCGGTCTGCCTCGCCGCCTCCGCGGTACACGCCCAGATCCGCAACGTCGTCATGATCGTTGCCGACGATCAACGAACCGACACTATCGCCGCGTGGGGCAACGAGTACATCCACACGCCGGCCCTGGACGCCCTCACCGCCCGCGGCACGAGTTTCACCAACGCCTACTGCATGGGCTCGATGACCCCGGCCGTCTGCGCCCCCAGCCGCGCCATGTTCCTCTCGGGCCGCTCCCTGTTCAACCTCGGCCCCAATCCGTACGACACCAAGGCGGATGTACGCCTCCTTCCCGAGATACTCCGAGACCATGGCCTCACCACCTTCGCCACCGGCAAGTGGCACAACGGCAAGGCCTCGTTTGCGCGCGCATTCGACGGCGGCGCGAGCATCTTCTTCGGCGGCATGGGCAGCCACACCGACCTGCTCGTCCACGAGTTCGATCCCGACGGTCAGTACAACAACGACGCACGCCGCAAACTCGGCGAGTTCTCCTCCGCCGAGTTCGCCTCGGCCGCCGTCGGATTTCTCGAGTCCGAACAGGCCGAGGCTCCCTTCTTCCTCTATCTGTCCTTCACTGCGCCACACGACCCTCGCACGCCTCCCGCCAGCGACCTCGCGCGCTATCAAGACGATCCGCCCCCTCTCCCCGCCAACTTCATGCCGCTCCACGCCTTCGACAACGGCGAGATGACCATCCGCGACGAGGCCCTCGCCGCGTGGCCCCGCACTGAGGTCGATGTTCAGCGCCACCTCGCCGACTACTACGGCATGATCACGCACATGGACCGCCAGATCGGTCGCGTCGTTGAGGCGATCGACGCCGCCGGGCTGTCCGACGAGACACTCATCGTCTTCTTCGCCGACCACGGGCTCGCGGTCGGCAGCCACGGCCTGCTCGGCAAGCAGAACCTGTACGAACACTCCACGAAGGCACCCCTGATCGTCGCGGGTCCCGGCGTGCCTCGGGGCACCTCCGCCCCCGCGCCGGTCTACCTCACGGACATCCCCGCCACCGTGTGTGATCTGCTCGGCCTCGACACCTCGTGGTGCCCCGAGTCGGAGAGCTTCGCCCCCGCGCTCCGCGGTGAGCCGTTCGAAGGCCGGCCCGGCATCCTCACGCTCTACCGCGACAGCCAGCGCGCCCTCCGGCAGGGCGACTGGAAGGTCATCCGCTACCCCCTCATCGATCAGACCCAGCTCTTCGATCTGGCCAACGATCCCGACGAACTCCACGACCTCGCGGGCGACCCGGCGCACAGCCACCGTGTCGCCCGCCTCCTCGGAGAACTCGGGCGCTGGCAGGAGCGCATCAACGACCCGCACCCGCTCTCCAACGATTCTCCTCGCCCCAGACACTTCGACCACGCCGAAGCCGAAAGGAAACGCCGCGGTGGCTAAGCGACCGACAGAAACATCCCGCCCCGCGAGCCTGCGCGACCGCGTGCAGCAGGAGATGCACGCCTACCCGACCAACGTCACCTTCCACGACCTCATCCGCAAGAACAAACGCCAGAGCGTCCTGCTCATCATCGGCATGCTTCTGCTCGGTGCGGCCCTCGGCAGCGCCCTCGGCGCGCTCGCCGCGGCCTACGGCGGTGGTGGGGGAGACCTCAACGTCCTCCTCCCGTCCCTCGTGCTCGGCGCCGTCGTGGCCCTCGTCGTCGGCGTCGGTGCCACGCTCTGGAGCTGGTTCAGCGGCTCGAGCGCCATCCTCCGCATGATGGGGGCCATCGAGATGAACAGGGACGCCGACCCCGAGCTCTTCAACGTCGTGGACGAGATGCGCATCGCCGCGGGCCTGCCCATGCCCAAGGTCTACCTCATCAACGACTCCGCCCTCAACGCCTTCGCCACCGGCCGCGACCCCGAGCACGGCGTCGTCGCCGTCACCCGCGGCCTCAGGGCCAAACTCAACCGCGACCAGCTCCAGGCCGTCATCGCCCACGAGATGGCCCACATCCGCCACTACGACATCCGCTTCGCCATGCTCATGGCCACGATGGTCGGCCTCATCGTCTTCGCCTGCGACGCCGCGTTCCGCATGGCGTTCTACTCCCGCATGGGCGGCCGCCGCTCCAGCCGCAGCAGCGACGGCGGCGGGGGCGCCGCCGTCATCGTTGTGATCGTCATCGCGATCCTGCTGGCCATCATCGCTCCTGTTCTGGCCCGCTTCATCCAGATGGCCTACTCCCGCGAACGCGAATACCTCGCCGACGCCGGCGCGGTCGAGCTCACCCGAAACCCCGAGGCCCTCGCCTCAGCCCTGGCCACCATCGCCGGCGACGAGGAGCCCCTCGTCGAGGTCGCCAACCGCGGCACCGCCCACATGTTCATCTCCAACCCCCTCAAGAAAGCCCGCGCCGCCCACCAGAACATGAACTCCATGTTCGCCAGCCACCCGCCGATGGACAAACGGATCGCCCGCATCCTGGCCCTGGCGAGATAGCCGCCCGGCCCGCCCGGGGTGGCAGACCGCGCGTCCACATCGTGAGCGAGCCCCGAGCCACGCCGGCAGCGGCGGGCAGAGAGAATCGTCCCACAAAACTGTGCAAGCCTCCCGCGCCTCGCGCATCCGGGTACGCAACCCCTCTCAACCCCGGAGCCACCGATGCACGCCAGACCGATGTTGTTCGCCGCCACCCTGGTGGCGGTCGCCTCCGCCCTCGCGATCGCGCAGCCCGCCGCCGCCCCTCCCGCACCGCCGAGTTGGGACACCATCGAGCAGGTGATCGAGCGCGATGTCGGCCGCGGCTTCTCCGGCAGCGTCCTGCTCATCCGTGACGGCGAGGTCTTCCTCGAAGAGGGCTACGGCCTCGCCGACCGCGAACGCGGCCGGCCCAACCTGCCCGACACGATCTACGCCCTCGGCTCCACCCCCATCGACTTTACCCACGTCGCCATCCTCCAACTCCTCGACGCCGGCAAGCTCGACCTCGACGACCCGGTCTCGAAGTTCTTCGACGACATCCCCGCCGACAAGCGGGCGATCACCATCAACCACCTCCGCACCGGCCGCTCCGGACTCCCGGACTTCCAGTCCATCCCCGGCGTCGACGCCGACCCCGATCACTCGCCCCTCTCCCGCGACGAGTTCATCCAGCGGTTCCGCGACGCGAAGCTTCTCTTCAAGCCCGGCACCGACAACGAGCACTCGCACTTCGCCTGGAGCCTCCTCGGCGCCGTCGTCGAGGTCGCCAGCGGCCAGTCCTACCAGACCTACATCCAAAACCATGTCCTCAACCCCGCCGGCATGTCCCGCACCGGTTTCTTCGGCCAGGAGTTCCCCGGCGAGTCCGTCGCCCTCGGGTACGGCTCGAGAACCTCCGGCAGAATCAACTCCCCGCCCTATTGGGGCGACACCTCGTGGCTCGTCATGGGCTCGGGCGGCATGGTCGGCACCACCGGCGACCTCCGAAAGTTCCACCTCGCCATCGACCGGGGAGACCTCATCCCCGACATGGTCATGCACCACTTCCCCTCCCGCGGCGTCTACGCCAACGGCGACATGTACGGCTTCGAGACTGTCTTCAACTACGGCGGCGATAACCTCTTCTACGTCAACTGCAATTCCTGCGACATGATGAGCGGCTACTCGATCGAGCACCTCGCCGCGCAGCTCGAACAGCTCTGCACTAACCGTCCCCCCGCCCGATTCTCGATCGGCATCGCCTTCGGGCTCGAGGGCGACACGCTCGTCGCCGCCGAAGTCTTCCCCGGCACCCCCGCCGAACGCGCCGGGCTCAAGGCCGGCGACGTCCTCATCAGTGCCAACGACACCCCCTTCGACATCGACGACCCCCTCGACGCCATCCGCGGCGGGATCGAATTCGGCAACACCCTGCTCTTCACGATCAAGCGCGGCGCAACCACGCACGAACTGACGGTCAGGCCGACGCCGCGAGAGTGAGATCACGGGTGCTGTGACGAGGCGCTGAAGCACACAGGGGGCATAGGCACAGATTCCGCTTTTTGTTCCTCCACCCCGGTCGCGCGCTCAGGATCCCGTAGCGGCAGGACTCTGAAACAGAGCCTCGCCGGCACACTGTTGGCTGATCCGTTGCATGTCCGATGCGGTCGCTTGGCGATCGGGATATCTGGGGATTGGTCTGAGTGCTGAGGCCGGTGTTTTCAGCGGTTCTAATCGCGGCGGGATCAAGCAATACCCGGTCCGCCATGCTTAGGCCGGGGCCCTCCCCCCGCTGAGGCGCCTCTTATTGAAATCAACACCACTGGGCCTTGCGTTCCCGGTCCCGACTGGCTAGGCTGACGCTTCATTGAGTAGTTTCACGTGGCAAATCTTGGCCAGGAAAAAACCCTGGGCGCTGCCAGATGCCACAAACATGGTGTTCGGTTTGTGACACCTCGAGTCATCGAGGGAGTGGCAAGATCTTTGGGGGCCGTCGCTTAGGAGAATCCCGTTCGTGCGGGGGACGACGCGGCCAGGAAATCGTGGACCGGCGAGAGCGTCGTCGGTTCGTGCGCGTGGCATAGAACGAAAGAGAGAGACAACAATATGTCAAAGACAAGTACCAAACTGGTGGGCATCGGAGTGCTGATGGCCGTGGGTGCCGTGGCCTCCGCGGACACCGTTCGCGTGACCAAGTACGTCAGCCAGTACGTCTGGGACGAGACCCCCGTCCGCGGCGCCTTTGATTCGCCCGCGGGCTGGGGTGGCCAGAGCTTCCAGGGGCCGGTCGCCGGTCCCGGCAACAAGACGAACTTCTACCTCACCCAATCCGATATGGTCGCGGCCTTCGGCAGCAACGTCACGATGGGCGACATCGCGAAAATCAGCTTCCACACCAAGCGCGATGGGGCCGACGTAACCGACGACCTGTTCTTTATGAACATCTACACAGTGCCGACCGGCACAGACGACTCGGCCTCTTGGTACAAGAGCCGCCTGCTGATCAACCCTGACGAGGGCAGTTCCCAGATCAACGATGTCTGGCAGAAGTGGTCGAGTGACGACAGCGAGTCCTCAACCAACCAGCTCAAGATCGAGGATACGAAGCGCAACGGCTTTAGCGGGCCCGAAGGCGACGTCGGCACCTGGATCGTGAACGGCCGCGACTACTCTTCCGAGGTCTTCGGCTCGATGGCCATCGGCACCAACTCCGGCGACAACGGCAACAACACGTACGTTGACGGCATCACCATCACGCTCTTTAACGGCGACAACGGTGAATTCGATCTGCAGGCCATCCCCCTGCCCTCCGGCTCGGCGCTCGCCGGCCTCGGGCTGCTCGGTGTCGCCGCACGCCGCCGCCGCCCCGAGCTCTAAACCCCGGTCTCGCACGACCCCTCGATCAACACCCGCCCTGTCCGACCGGACAGGGCGTTTTTGTGCGCGCGCACCCGGCCAGCACCTCGCGACCACAGCGCCGCCGCACCACACCCGCGGCCCGCCGCATCCCCTACACTCTCCCCCATGCTCCAAGCCACCATCAAGCAGCTCCCCTGGATCCTCGCGCTCTTCGTCCTCGGCCCCATTGCCGGGCACCTCACCGGCTCCCTCCGGGCCCCCGACGGCTCGGCGCAGGCCACGCTGCTGGTCTCCACCGCCCCGGCGGTGGGCATCCTCGCCGGGGCCGTCACGCTCCTCTTCGCCCTGGCCGTCGGTGTCTTCGCGTCCCATCTCAACGGCTGCCGCTCGGGGCTCAACGCCGCGGGCATCGTCGTCGCCTGGGCCGCGGCGCAGACCGCCACCATCGACGGCATCCTCCGCCGCACCCAGTCCGACGCCCCGCTCATCGCCCTCGCCGTCGAGGGCCTGATCTTCGGGCTCTTCGCCGTGCCCATCGCCGCGATCATCTGGCGGGCCGGTCTCGGCAAGGGCCAGCACGGCGAGCTGCACCCCCTGCCCGGCGGTGCTCCGTCGATGCCTGCTTTCATGACCGCCAACCCCTGGGGCCCCAAGGGCCTGCGCGACGAGCACGAGTCGCTCGGCGCCGGCCTTGTCCGCGCCCCTCACCCGCCCCGCCGGCATCGGCGCGATCGCCGTCACCGTCGCCGTCGGCTTCGGCGTCGCCTACCTCGTCTGCCAGGACACGCTCAAGGGCCAGGCCATCTTCGCGGCCGCCCTCGCCGGCATTGTCGCGGTCCCCCTCGGCCGCCTCGCCGGTGAGTCGCTCAAGGAGCAGCCGCCCATCGCCTCGTTCGTGATCGGCTTTGCCATCCTCGGCCTCGTCGGCCCCCCTCGCGGCCAAGTTCCTCCACGCCGGCTCGCTCATCCCCGACCTCTACGCCGGAAGGCTCACCGGCGTCGCCGCCCCGGTCACCCTCGACTGGATCGCCGGGGCCTGCATCGGCCTGCCCATCGGCGAGGCGTGGTTCCTCGGCATGTTCAAGCCCGCCGAAAAGGCCGCCGGCACCCGCCCCGGCCCCCGCACCGCCTGATCTCCATCCCCCGCCCGCCTTTCTCCCCCTCCGGCCACCCGGGGAGCGGTCGCTCCGCCGCTTCGCCCCTAGGCTTCCCCGAGCCCGCGGCAAGACGCCGCCCGCACCGAATCCACGTGCTGACGCAGGCCGAACACGGCCGCGGCGGGAACCCTTCACACCCCGCCCCTTCCTTCCCGCAAGGAGCGTCCGCCCATGCCGATCCTCACCCACGAAAGGGACATCCCTTTGACAACTCCCTCCAACACCTCCGAGCCGATGCCCGACGTCCAGGCCCTGCCCGACACCCGGCAGGTCCCCATCGACCGCGTCGGCGTCAAAGAGGTCACCTACCCCATGCGCCTCCACACACGTGACGGCGGCGAGCAGCACACCGTCGCGAAGATCAACATGTACGTCGCCCTGCCGCACTACCAGAAGGGCACGCACATGAGCCGCTTCCTCGAGGTGCTCAACGAGCACACCGGCGAGCCGGTCTGCCCCGAGCGCATCCCCGAGATCGCCAAGGCCATCCGCGAACGCCTCGAGGCCAAGGAGGCCCACTTCGAGGCCGAGTTCACCTACTTCATCAACAAGCCCGCCCCCGTCACCGGCCAGAAGGGCCTGATGAACTACGAGGTCAAGTTCGCCTGCACCGCCAACGGCGAGACCGACTTCATCATGTCCGTCGCCGCCCCCGCCCAGAGCCTCTGCCCCTGCTCGAAAGAGATCTCCGAGTACGGCGCCCACAACCAGCGCTGCCGCATCGCCGCCGAGGTCCGCACCAGCAGCATGATGTGGATCGAGGACCTCGTCGAGCACCTCGAGGCCGCGGCCTCGGTCCCCGTCTTCGCCGTCCTCAAACGCCCCGACGAGAAGTGGGTCACCGAGAAGGCCTACGAGAACCCCAAGTTCGTTGAGGACATCGTCCGCGACCTGGCCACGCGGCTCGAGGACGACACCCGCGTCGAGTGGTTCAACATCAACAGCGAGAACTTCGAGAGCATCCACTCCCACAACGCCTACGCCGAGATCACCCGCGACAAACGCGGGCAATAAACAGAGCCCGACGCGCAAGCGAGGCGCCTTTCCTGAACACGAAGTGCACGAAGCACGCGAAGGAAAGACCGACCACAGCGGCCGCAACGCACGCAGCGCAAAGAGGCCCAACGCGCCAGCGTGGGCTCGCCGTCGACCTCGCACTCCACCCTCGCACAATTCCCCCGCCGCACCCGCTCCCACCCGGTGCGCCCGCCCCCTAACCCCCCTGTGCCACGGGTGGCTCTGCACCCGTGCCTCCGCACGCCGCCGTACGAGTGCAAGGCCACCCGTGGCACACCACATTCCCCCCGGCCACACCACGTTCTCCCCGCCCGCGTCACCACTCCCCCGATTGACACCCACCGCCCATCACCGACAATGCCCCCATGGCCCTCCGCAACCTCGTCACCCCCTTCATCGGGCCGCCGGTCCTGTGGCGCACGTCCCGCTGGTGCCTGGCCCTCGCCTGCATCTGCGTCGCGGCCGCGTTCGCGACGGTCGTCTGGCGGGCCCACTTCGCCCCCTCACGCCAGCCCTGGCACCGCTACCTCATCATGGCCTTCGGCTTCGCCCCCGCGGTAGTGATCTACCCCGTCGGCTACCTCGTCCAACGCCGCGCACTCCGCGAGTGGCACCGCACCCGCGGCCGCCTCTGCGCCCGCTGCGGCTACGACCTCACCGCCCTCGCCGACACCGGCATCTGCCCCGAGTGCGGCCACACCTACGACCTCGAACAGGACGCCGCCCTCTGGGCCGAGATCGGGCTCACCGGCGACTGACGCGTCCATCCGGGTGCGTGAGTGACCGGCAGGTGGCCCAGCCCGACGCCCCCCCTGTGCGACGGGTGGTCAGTCGTCGTGGACGCGGGAGCGGCGACCGAGGGTGGGCTGCCAGCGAGCGCAGCGGCATCACTGCGCGGGGAGGCTGGCGGAGGTGGGGGAGGAGAGGGAGGCCGTGAGTGATGGCACCCGGGGATTCGGGACAGCCGACGAGATCGTGGCCACATCACCCTCCCCTCAAAGTCTCAAGGACATCCCGCTGTCCAGCTATTCAGGTAGGCAATGAAGTCCTGTGTGTTGATCACTCCATCATCGTTCCAGTCAGCGACTGAATCGTCCGCTGCCCATTTGCTGAGGAACAACAGAAAATCTCGGGTGTCAAGGAGTCCATCGCCATTCAAGTCGGCCCGGCAGGACCAGTCGAACAGATAGGCTGAACCCGAGTCGCGGCCATTATCGTCGTCGTATGGTGCAGTAACGACCGCCAAATTGTCCTTCACCGCGACCGCATGCCCAAACAAGTCGCCTACCGACCCGTCGCTTTGTAGCAATTTGAGGCGCTGTTCTCCAGTCGTGACGTCGAAGAGATACGCGACGCCCGCTTCATTGTCGCCATACTCGTAGTGAGCACCGATGACCATGCAGTCACGATCGAGTGCTACGCTAGTCCCAAATCGAGCATCCTCCGATGCGTCGTCCGCGGTGAACTTCCGAACTAGCGATCCTGATGAGAGCTCGAACACATATGTAGCCCCAGAGTTGTAGCCAAAGTCATCGTCGGCGGGAGCGCCGACAACAACGTAGTTTCCATCAATCGCGACGGACCATCCGAATACCTCGCCCGGAGCGCCATCAGCTGGAGTAAGTTCGACGAGTTCGGTCCCGGTCGTGATGTCAAAGAGATAAACCGTCCCCGACCGTGGGCCGCTCCGATCCGCGTATGGAGCTCCCACAGCTACCACACTGCTCCCAATCGCGACGGACAAGCCGAACCAGTCGCCCGCCACGCCATTGCTCGGTACAAGCTGCCTCACTTCTTCGCCCGTAGTGGAATTGAACAGATATACACACCCCGAGTCTTGGCCGACCTTGTCCCTAAGATACGCTCCAGCCGCCACTATGCCCTCACCCAATGCAATCGAGCGGCCGAACTCGTCTTCTGGACTGCCATCGCTAGGCAGCAATCGCAGGTGCTGTGCGCCAGAAGCGAGGTCAAACACGTAGGCCGCACCCGTCCGATCGCCAAGTGTGTCATCTCCATAAGCTCCGACAGCAATGGTGCCTCCGCTCACGGCCAGCTGCTCTCCGAAGTAATCTCCGTCAGTGCCTTCATCCGGCTGCAGCTTGACTACTTGCTCACCAGTTGCGATGTCGAACAGGCAAACCGTTCCTGTGCGACGCCCGTTGTGGTAATCAAGTGGCGAGCCCACCGCTATCAAATCATCAGCGATCGCTACGGATAGACCGAGCAGGTCACGAGTCGATCCGTCCTGCGTCATCAGCTTCAGTCTCTCATAGAGAGGCTGCGCGATTGCAGAAGATGAAAACGATAGGATCGCAACCGCGACTATAGCAGGTGGTGCGATTCGGGCCATAGGCATTCTCCGACTTCCATGGTAGCTGTTGCCCCGCGCGTGGGGTTCGGGGTGTGGCTTGGCCAGCCTCAATGCCGAACTTTAAAAATCAGGACTTCGAATACAGGTGCCCGTGAGCTTAGCAACTTTGAATGCTGCTGCCTACAGCTTTCTTGATGGCTTTAGGACGTTCGTGAGCCATCTTCCGTTACCTCTTACCCATCTATCCACTCGCACACCCCACCCGTGGCACCAAGCTGTCCTCTGCCTTTCCTCCGCTCCCTCCGATCCCCCTCCGCGCCTCCGCGTTCTGCCTCCCCCCCCGAATCCACGCCTTCCGCCACCCCGCCCAAGCCCACGCTTGCGCGTTGGGCCTCCTTCCTTGGCGTCATCTGCTTTTCCTCCGCGGCACGGTGCCGTGCTTCGTCCCGATAGGGCGAAACACGATCCTGCACGCCGCCGCACGGGTGGACGAGCCACCCGTGGCACAAATTCCTCCTCTGCCTCCCCCCGAATCCACGCCTTCCGCCACCCCGCCCAAGCCCACGCTGGCGCGTTGGGCCTCCTTCCTTGGCGTCCTTGACGTCCCCTCTTTGCGTCCTCTGCGTCCCCTCTGCGGCCTCTGCGTTCTGCCTCCCCTTCGAGCCCTTCGTGCCCTTCGTGTTCAAAAAGGCTCCTCGCTCGCGCGTCGGGCTCTGTCGCCCTTTCGCAACTCCCCGCCCCCGCCCCGCCGATCCATACCATGACGCGACCGCGTGCCCGGAGGCGCGCGCCCCGGACGGGGCCTCTCGGACGGGGCCCGGCCGACGGGGCCCGGCGGCACACGGCACACGGAGGGCCACACATGCCACGAACACGCTCCCCGAGGGCCGCCTTCCGCCGACGCCTCGCCCTCCTCATGCTCGCCTTCCTCGCCGCCTCCGCCGCCATGGCCGCCCAGATGGTCCGCCTCGGCGTCGGCCAGGCCGACCAGGCACTCGCCGAGGCCGAACGACGCCTCTCCCGCGAACGCTGGATCCCCACCGTCCGCGGCAGCATCCTCGACCGCAAGGGCCGAATCCTCGCCCAGAACCGCCCCAACTACGAGATCGCCATCGACTTCCCCGTCCTCTCCGGCGAGTGGGCCGCCGACCGAGCCCGCCGCCACGCCCGCCGCGCCCACGCCAAGGCCTGGCCCATACTCACCGAGGCCCAGCGCGAAAGCGTCGTCGCCCGCTTCCTCCCGGCCTACGAGCGCCACGTCGAGTCGATGGAGCGCGGTATCCAGAACACTCTCGGGATCACCCCGGAGGAGTACGCCCAGCGCAAGCAGCGCATCCTCGACACCGTCAACCGCACCGCCGACAGCGTCGCCCGCACGCGCCTCGAACGCTACGAGGCCGAGCAGCTCGAACGCGGCCGGCAGATCACCGCCGAACTGCTCGCCACGCTGCAGGAGCGCGCCGCCGAGCCCATCGCCGCCCAGCGCGAGCCCCACGTCATCGGCGAGGCTTCCGACGAGGCCGCCTTCGCCCTCATCCGCCGGCAGGACACCACCGTCCGCATCGGCACCCCCGACCGCCCCGCGGCCGCGGACCCGAGCGAGCTCGACGGCTCCGAGACCGTCCCCGGCCTGCCCGGTCTGGTCGTCCGGCGGAGCGAGGGAGCCGCCAGTACCCCTACGACCGCACCCGCGTCACCCTCGCCCGCGACTCACTCCCCACGCCGCTCAAGAGCGACGAGCCGATCACGCTCGAGCTTGATGGCGTTGCGGTCCACGTCATCGGCCGCATGGGACCGCGCCCGCTCGAGACCGACGTCCAGCGCCGCGCGCGCCGAGCTCGCCGCCGACCCCGCGGCTCGCCGACCGCGCCCTGGTCAACACCCTCGACCGCCCCGACCCCGAAGACCGCATCGACCGCGGCCGCTACCGCCCCGGCGACACCGTCGCCCGCTCAGGCGTCGAGCTCGCCCGCGAGGTCCGGCTCCGCGGCTTCCGAGGCCTGCGGACCGAGCAGCTCGACACCGGCGAGCAGCAGACCATCGACCCCGACCCCGGCGCCGATGTGCAGCTCACCCTCGATATCCACCTGCAGGCCCGCGTCCAGGGCATCCTCGACCCCCGTGTCGGGCTCACCACGGTGCAGCCCTACCAGAGCGCCGTGCCCGGCCCGCTCCCCGTGGGCACCCCGCTCAACTCAGCCGCGGTGGTTGTCGAGGTGGACTCCGGCGATGTGCTCGCGCTGGTGACCAGCCCGAGCTACTCCCGCGAGGCCTACCGCGACGACCCGATCGCCCTCGATCAGGACATCGTCAACACCCCGCTGGTCAACCGGGCCATCGCCAAGCCCTATCCGCCCGGCTCGGTGCTCAAGGCGCTCACGCTGTGCGGGGCCGTCACCCACGGCCACCACACCCTCGGCGAACGCTTCGCCTGCGCCGGCCACCTGCTGCCCGACAACGACAAGGTCCTCCGGTGCTGGATCTTCCGCGAGGTCTACGACTGGTCCAACCACACCATCCGCTTCGGGCACGACCCCGACGCCGTCGAGGCGCTCACCGCCTCCTGCAACATCTTCTTCTACCAGCTCGGCCGCCGCATGGGGCCGCGCGTTCTTGCCGAAAACCTCCGGGCGTTCCACGTCGGCGACTACTTCAACCTCGGCGTCGGGGCCGAGTTCCCCGGCTCGATCGGCGCCTTCGACGGCTCCAACACCGGCGCCGATCTCAACGAGTTCGACGCCACCATCATGGGCATCGGCCAGGGCCCCATCGCCTGGACCCCGCTCCACGCCGCGAACGCGTACGCCACGCTTGCGCGCATGGGCGTTGCCATCCCACCGCGGGTCATCGACGACGGCACTCCCCCCGAGCCGCACGAGACCAGCATCGACCGCCGCGCCATCGCCGCCGCGCTCGAGGGTCTCGACGGCGTCGTCAACAACGCCAGCAACGGCACCGCCCACCACCTCTCGCTCGACACAGGCCGCGAGCCCATCTTCAACACGCCGGGCATGCATGTCTGGGGCAAATCGAGCACCGCTCAGGCCCCGCCGATCTTCACCGACAACCCGCCGCGCGACGCCGAGGGCAACCGCATCCCGATCCGCTCCGGCGACCACGCGTGGTTCACCGCCCTCGTCGGCCCCGAGGGCGGGCGCCCGCGCTACGCCATCAGCGTCATCGTCGAGTACGGCGGCTCCGGCTCCCGCGTCGGCGGCCCCATCGTCAACCAGATCATCCGCGCCCTCGTCGACGAGGGGTACCTCTAACCGTGTACATCGTCGACCTCATCAAGGGTTCCTCCGCCCCAGGCCGCTCCGTGCTCTCCACGATCCGCCTCGCCCACGCCGGCTGGATCGTCCTTCTTACGGCGCTCGCGCTGAGCCTCGTCGGCGTCTACGCCATCGACCTGGCCACCAACCCCTCCCCCAGCCAGTCCCTCGACCTCTCCGCACAGGCCTGGAAGCAGGTCGTATTCCTCATCCTCGGCCTGCTCGGCTTCGTCGTCGTCGCCCTGCCGCACTACAAGCTCGGCATGTACATCGCCTGGCCCGCAGCCATCCTCTCCGTCGGCCTGCTCGTCTTTCTGCTCATCCCGGGGGTGCCGACATTCCTCGTCGAGCCGGTCAACGGCGCGCGCGCATGGATCAAGTTCCCGCTCCTCAACCTCCAACCCAGCGAACCGGCCAAGATCGCCTACGTCCTCTTCATGGCGCTCTACCTCCGCCGACGCGAACCGCCCGAGACGCTCCTGGCGCTCATCCCCCCCGGACTGCTCACGCTCATCCCCGTCGGCCTCATCACCGTCCAGCCCGACCTCGGCACCGCCAGCCTCTTTGTCCCCTCGCTCTTTGGCATGCTCGTCACCGCCGGCGCCCGCCTCCGCTACCTCGCGCTGGTCGTCGTCATGGCCGCGCTGGCCGCCCCGATCGCCTGGCCCTTCCTCCTGCCCCACCAGAAGGCCCGGTTCGAGGCCCTCGTGCAGCAGGTCCAGGGCGACCGCTCCCGCGAGCACGACATCAACTTCCAGTCGTTCACCGCCCAGAGACTCATCGCCGCGGGAGGAATAACCGGCCAGCCCGAAGACCGCACCCGCGCGCTGGTCTACTTCAACCGCCTCCCCGAGCCCCACAACGACATGGTCTTCGCCGTCGTCTCCACCCGTTTCGGCATCGTCGGCGCGATCGGTCTCACAACCCTCTTCGTCGTCTACTTCGCTGGCTCACTCCTCGTCGCCGCCACCTGCAAGGACCGCTTCGGCCGCATCGCCGCGGTCGGCATCGCCGGGTTCATCGCCGCCCAGGTCGTGATCAACATCGGCATGAACATCGGCCTCCTGCCGATCATCGGCATCACCCTCCCCTTCATCAGCTACGGCGGTTCGAGCATGCTCACCTGCTGGGCCATGACCGGCATCCTCTTCAACATCGCCATGCGACGCGAACTCACGCCCTACAACCCCGCACCCAGATACCCCCTCGGCCAGGAACCACATGCCCCCAGACGCTGACCCACAACCCGACCCGGCCCCCTCGTCCACACCCCGCCCCGCGCGACCCACGCCCGAGCCCTTCCGCTACGCCAAGGCCGCAGAGCTCACCCGCCCCGAGCCCACGCCCGAGTTCCTCGAGTCCGCAGCCGCCCTCGGCGTCGAGTTCGAGCCCGGCGAACTCGACCGCCTCGCCACCTTCCTCGCCCTCCTCCTCGAGACCAACACCCGCACCAACCTCACCGCCATCAAAGACCCCGCCGACGCCTGGACCCGCCACATCCTCGACTCCCTCACCCTCCTCCCCATGCTCGCCGACCTCCCGGACGGGGCCCGAGTCATCGACATCGGCTCCGGCGGCGGCCTGCCCGCCATCCCTCTGGCCATCGTCAGCCCACACCTCCGCTTCACCCTCCTCGAAGCCACCGGCAAGAAGTGCGACTTCCTCCGCCACGCCATCGCCGAGCTCGAACTGGCCAACGCCGACGTCCTCCAGGCCCGCGCCGAGGCCGCGGGCCAGGACCGCGGCGACCGCCAGCCCGACGGCTCCCGCCTCCACGCCACCCGCGAGGCCTTCGACGCCGCCACCGCCAGAGCGGTGGGGCCCCTCGCCGTCATCGCCGAGCTGACCATCCCCCTGGTCAAGCCCGGGGGTCTGGTCATCCTCGTCAAGGGCCAGCGAGCCGATGAGGAGCTGGAAGAGGCCAAACAGGCCCTCCACCTGCTTGGGGCCGCCCACGCGGGAACCGTGGACACACCCACCGGCCGGGTCGTGGTGCTGGAGAAGCTCCGCGTGACCCCCCCGGACCTACCCGAGACGGGACGGCGAACCCAAACGGGCCCCGCTCGGCATGCCCAGGCCCGCCGCTCCCGGCCGGCCCGCCAGGCCCCCCAAGCCCGCACCCTCCCCCCGCTCCGAGCCCCCGACGATCGAATCCACCGATCCACCCGCCTAGACTTTCCGCCCTACCGCCGGACGGGACCCAAGCCGGGCTCGCCACGAGGCACCCGCCCCACGCCGGCGTAGAAGAAAGGACCGAGACCCATGTACGCGATCATTGAAGAGTCCGGCGGCCAGCGCAAAGTCACCCAGGACGAGGTCATCCTCATCGACCTCTATAAGGGCGGCGAGACCTCCGTCGGCGAAGCCATCACATTCGATAAGGTCCTCGTTGTCGGCGATGTCGGCGGCGATGCCAAGCTCGGCCAGCCCTACGTCGCCGGTGCATCCGTCACCGCCGAGATCGTCGAGCCCAAGTTCCAGGGCGACAAGCTCTACATCCACAAGTTCAAGCCCAAGACCGGCTACCGCCGCAAGACCGGCCACCGCCAGACCTACACCCGCGTCAAGATCACCGGCATCTCCGGCTGATCGAACCGCACCCCAGCCCGACTTCTACGAGCCCCGAGCACACGCTTGGGGTTTTTCGTGCGCCTACTCCGGGTCCGCGCCGGCGGCCCCACCCGTCTCGGTCTCACCCGGCTTGACAAATGTCGAGAGCTGCCGATTCTTCACCACCCCCGGGAACCGCAACGCCCGCCCGTGTGCCACGCACCACACTCCCGGCTCCAGCAGCCCCGTCGCGAACACCGCTTCGGTCAGATTCTGCAGCGCATCGGTCCGCACCATCTCGTACGGCCGCATCGCCCCGGTCAGCACGATCGGCACCCGCGGCTCAGGGATCGCCGCGCACAGCGCCTCACCCGTCTGCTCCAGCGTGTCCGTCCCGTGCAGGATCACAATCCCGGTCGTCGGTGCCGCGACATCGCCCGAGCCCCCAACCGCCTTGACCGTGTCCACGATCCGCCGCCGGTCGGCGTCGTCCATCAGCAGGCTGTCCTTGCTCATCAACTCGACCGTGTTGATCTCCGTCCCCACCAGCCGCAGCCGGCGCAGCATCCGCCCGACAATTGACCGCCGGTTGTCCAGCGAACCGGTCATCTCGTCGTAGGTCTTCTCGATCGTGCCGCCGGTCGTGATGAGCGTGATCTGCCGCATGGGTCACCAAGCATACGCCACAGGCGCCTCGCCCCCGGGCCCCGGCCAGATCTCGTCCAGCCGCGCCAGAGCGTCCTCGCCAAGCTCGATCTCGAGCGCCCGCATCGCCCCGGTCAGCTGCTCCATCGTCCGCGGCCCCACGATCGGCGCTGTCACCACGTCGTTGTGCAACAGCCACGCCAGCGCCACATCCGCCGGCTGCTCGCCGAGATCCTTGCAGAACCCCTCCCAAGCCTCCAGCTGCGGCCGCATCTTCTCCACCGTCGTCCGCATTTTCTCATCCACCCGGCGGGCCCCGTCGATCTTCCCGAGCACGCCACCCAGCAGCCCACCCGCCAGCGGACTCCACGGGATGATCCCCACGCCGTAGTGCCGGCAGCAGGGAACGACCTCAAGCTCGATCATCCGGTCCTTGAGGTTGTAGAGCGACTGCTCACTCACGAGCCCCACCAGATGCCGCCGCGACGCGACCTGATTCGCCGTCGCGATGTCCCACGCCGCGTGATTCGACGAGCCGACGTACACGATCTTGCCCTGCCGGATCAGCGTCTCCATCGCCTCCCAGATCTCGTCCCACGGGCACGTCCGGTCGATGTGGTGCATCTGGAACAGGTCGATGTAGTCGGTCTGGAGTCGCTCCAGCGAGTCCTCGCAGTGCCGGATGATCTTCCGCGCACTCAGCCCCATCGTCCCGCGGTTGGGCTCGGGATGCTTGTCCGGCATGGCGTGATACGCCTTGGTCGCCAGCACCACCCGGTCGCGCTTCGCGGCGTCGCCCTTCCACCAGCGACCGATGATCCGCTCGGTGTCCCCGCGCTCCCCGCCCCAGCCGTACATGTCGGCGGTGTCGAAGAAGTTGACGCCCAGGTCGAGCGCCTTGTCCATGATCGCAAAGCTCTGCGGCTCCTCGGTCTTCCAACCAAAGTTCATCGTGCCCAAGCAGATCGGACTGACGCGAAGGCCGGTACGGCCGAGGTGTGTGTACTGCATGCGGAACTCTCCATCCGCCCGCGATGTGCGAGCATCGCGACTATAGAGCCCCTCGCGCGAGCGAGGGGAACCCCCGCGCATGGAGTCCCTTGGGCAAGCATGGAAGAACTGCGCATGGCAACGCTCACTGCATCCGCTCGGTGTAGTCCAACGCCGCCGCCAACGCCCGCTCACCCCAGAGCGACCGTGTGCTCCCCATCTTCGTTCACACCCGCTTGCGGCCGTCGAGCAGGCCGCGATCTCGGAGCCGCCGCGTTGCCCACAACTTGCACTGCGCCATGACTTGCTCCGGACTGTGGGAATTCGCCTCGATCACAAGATGCACATGATTCGTGCGCACGTTGAGTCCGAGCACACGCCAGCTCCGAAACTCGGCGTGTGTCCGAATTGCGTCGTCTACGACATCCCGCACCCGTGCAGTCATGACAAACGGCTGTTCCGCGAGGCCCTCGCGGGTTCGTGCTGCGCGATGGGGCTGAGCTTCGAGCACCGGGTGCCCGAAGACGTTGTGCGCATCATCGACCGAGCCTCTCTGATCACCATGGAGCCACGTTCCATACGTCGTCCACGTCAGGAAGTATGCAAGCGGCGGGCCCGTGCTCGGCATGGGCAGAGTGTACGTTTTCCCGTCCCCTCGCTCGCGCGAGGGGCTCTACGGCTCGGTGCCCTTCATCGGCATGGACCCCCTCGCGTAAGCGAGAGAACACCTCCGCGCTCTACCCGATCCGCTCTCGTCCACCCATATACGTCCTCAACACCTCCGGCACCGTCACACTCCCGTCCTCGTTCTGGTACATCTCCAGAATCGGGATGAGAATCCGCGGGCTCGCCGCGACCGTGTTGTTCAGCGAGTGGCAATACACCGTCTGCCCCTTACCGCCCTCACCACCAGCCCGATACCGCATGTTCAGCCGCCGGCACTGATAGTCATACAACCGGCTCGCCGAGTGCGTCTCGCCGTACGAGTCGCGGCTGGGCATCCAGCTCTCCACATCCACCATGTCCGCGTTCTTCGCGCCCAGGTCCCCCGTGCAGCACTGCAGCAAACGGTGGGGGAGTTCCAGGCTCTTCAGGAAGTCCTCGACGATGCCGATCATTTCGCGGTGCCACTTCCGGCTCTCCGCTTCGTCGGCACGGCAGATCACCACCTGCTCGACCTTGTCGAACTGATGAATCCGGTACAGCCCCGCCGTGTCCTTGCCCGCCGCCCCCGCCTCGCGCCGGAAGCACGTGCTTACCGTGCACAGCTTCAGCGGCAGCTCCGCCTCATCGAGAATCTCCCCCATGCGCATACCCATCAGCGAGACCTCGCCCGTCCCCGTCAGGAACAGGTCGCGGCTCGTGTCCGCGGCAACGGCGTCCGGGCCGTGGTCCTCATCCGGCGACTGTCGCGTCGTCTCGTCGATGTGGTACGCCTGCTCACGCCCCCCGGGGAAGAACCCCGTCCCGACCATCGCCTCCTCGCGCACGAGCACCGGCACCGTCACCGGCACGAAGCCGCGATCGCCGATGAAGTCCATCGCGTACCGCAGCACCGCGTTGTGCAACCGCGCACCATCACCCACCAGCACATAGCTCCGCGACCCCGCCAGCTTCACACCACGCCCGAAGTCCGCCCAGCCGTGCCGCTCGATCAGGTCGAGATGGCTCAACGGCGCAAAGCCCTTGTTGGCCTCGAAGTCTTTCGCCGCGTCAAACCACGACGGGTTCCACGTGCTGATCTCGATGTTGTCATCGCTGGTCTTCCCGACCGGCACGTCAGCATCCGGCGGCAGCGGCACCTGCAGCAGGAGCGTGGACAGCTCCGGCTCGATCGCCGCCATCTCGGACTCGATGCCCTGAATCTCTTCCTTGAGCACCGCCGGCCGCGCCTTCAGCTCCGCCAGCTCACCCTCCAGCCGCGACCGCTCTTCGGCCTCGGCCTTCTTGAGCTTGCCGCTCAACTGCCCGATCAGCGGACCGGTCTCTTTGGCCAGCCGCTTCTGCTCGGCCCGCAGACTCTCGACCTTCGCGCCCAGCTCGCGCTTGGCGCTGTCAAGCTCCAGCAGCCGGTCAATATCCACAGCCATCCGCTTCAGGCGTGCGCCCTCACGAAACCGCTCCGGATCCTCTCGCAATGCTCGCAGATCAATCATGGGACGCCAGTCTACGCACCGCCCGCACGACCGAGGTACCATGGCCGGGGCCATATGACAGCAACCAAACTCCGTCTCAGACAGGTCGACGCCGACGCCCGTCCGCTCCCCCTCGGGGAGGACGCCATCTCCATAGGCCGCCACCCGGCCAACTCCATCCCCATCGCCGACGAAAAAGCCTCCCGCAAGCACTGCCTCATCGAGGCCGACCCCAACGGCGGGTTCCGCGTCCGCGACCTCGGCTCCCGCAACGGCACCCGCCTCAACGGGATCGGCATCGACCGCTCGCCCATCGCCCCGGGAGACATCATCCAGGTCGGTGACACCGAGTTCGTCATCGAGGAGTCCATCACCGCGGCGACCGCCTCCAGCAACGGCGACGGCTCCACCCCCCCGTGGGTCGAAGACATGGAGAAAGTCTGCAAGGCACTCGAGCCCACCGACCTCCCGTTCCCCCCCATCAAGCTGCTCTCGGCAGACGGCCAGCCCTCCTCCGCCATCGGGACCGACGCCCACGGCCCCCGCGCCGTCCGCCTCGCCCTCCAGATCGCCTCCAAGGCCCGCGCCACCGACCTCCACATCGAGCCCCGCACCGAGGCCGTGCAGATCCGCATGCGCGTCGACGGCCAGATGGTCTGGATCGGCGACATCCCCAAGCCCGTCGGCGACCGCTTCATCGGCCTGGTCAAAAACGTCTGCCAGCTCCAGACCTCCGCCGCCGACGCCGTCCTCGACGGCCACTTCTCCGCTCGCTTCGACGACCGCCGCGTCGAATACCGCGCCAGCTTCACGCCCACCATGCAGGGCCCCAAGCTCGTCATCCGCGTCCTCGATTCACGCGACATCCCGACCTCCGTCACCGAGCTCGGCCTCGCCCCCTACATGGAAGAACGCATCCGCCGCGTCTGCACGCTCAGCCAGGGCATGCTCCTCGTCTGCGGCCCCACCGGCTCGGGCAAGACCACCACCCTCTACAACTGCCTCCGCGCCGTCGACCGCGAGAAGAAGAACGTCATCACCATCGAAGACCCCGTCGAGTACCACCTCGAGGGCTGCACCCAGATCCCCATCAACGAACAACGCGGCAACACCTTCCACTCCCTCCTCCGCTCCTGCCTGCGGCAGGACCCCGACGTCATCCTCCTCGGCGAGGTCCGCGACGACGAGACCGCACGCACCGCCATGCAGGCCGCGATGACCGGCCACCTCGTCTTCTCCACCGTCCATGCCAAGGACACCATCTCCGCCGTCTTCCGCCTGCTCGACCTCAAGGTCGAGCCCTACCTCGTCGCCAACGCCCTCGACCTCATCCTCGCCCAGCGACTCGTCCGCACCCTCTGCAACCGCTGCCAGCGCGATGTCCCCGTCACACCCGGACAGGCCACCCGCATCGGCAAATACCTCGGCGGCAAGAGCAAGGTCTTCGCACCCGTCGGCTGCAAGGCCTGCCTCCGCACCGGCTACCGAGGCCGTCAGGCCCTCTTCGAACTCCTCGAGTTCAATGACGACCTCCGCGACGTCATCCTCACCGACCAGTCCATCCAGGGCATGCGCAAGATCATCGACCAGGGCCTCTTCACCACCCTCCTCCAGTCCGGCTGGAAGCTCGCCGCCGAGGGCCACACCAGCCTCGAAGAAGTCGACGCCGTCTGCGGCGGCTGACCACACAGTCTCTCCCCGGCCGCCCGGCCCCATCGCGGCACTCCCGCCGGCACCCCAGCCCGGCGAGCTTCGATCGCACAAAGATTTCCCCCACAATTCCCACCAAACACCTACCCGGACGGCGATCTCGCCAACACTCTCCCTAGTATCCCCTCTATCCCCCCAGCACCTCGATCCCCCCAGAAAGGGAGACCAGACATGAACACCAAGCTCCTCATCCCCCTCCTCGCCCTCGGCCTGCTGATCCCCGGCTGCTCCAAGGAGGACGCCGAGTCCACCGAAAACGCCGTCGGCGACGCCATCAAGGGTGCCGCCGAAGGTGCCGGTGACGCCGTCAAGGACGCCACCGAGGGTGTCAAGGACGCCGCCGAAGATGTCAAGGACGCCGCCGAGGACGCGTCCGAGGAAGTCAGCGGCCAGTTCCAGAAGCTCCGCGACGAGGCCGTCACCAAGGCCGAGGCCAGCCTCGCCTCAGCCGAAGAGCGCCTCGGCGAGCTCCGCACCAAGGTCGACTCCGCCGCCGCACCCATCAAGGCCGCCGTCAGCCCCATGCTCGCCACCGCCGATGAGAATCTCAACAAGGTCAAGGCCGACCTCAACGAGCTCCGCACCGCCGGCGCCGAGGGCTGGTCCGCCATCAGCTCCCGCATCGGCGAGTCCCTCAAGGGCCTCAACAGCACCTTCGACAGCATCGCCTCCAAGCTCGGCGGCTGAGACGACAGGTCCATCCCGTGCCGCAACGACACCGGCTTCGCATCAGCGAAGCCGGTGTCTCGTTAGTCTGGAGCAGGTTCCTAGCGAATCTCCCTCAGCCGCACATCCTGCAGCGCCGGAAACACACCACGCCACTCCCGCACCGCCGCGACGTCCACCTCCACGCTCAGCACCCCCGGCTCGTCCCCCAGCTCCCCGAGCACCTCACCCTTCGCGTCCACCGCAATCGTCCCGCCGCAATACGCCAGGTGCGGGTCATTCCCTGTCCGGTTCACCGCCAGCACGACGCCCTGGTTCTCGATCGCGCGCAATCGCCAGCGCCCGCCAGTGCCCCGCCCTCGCCGCGGGCCAGCACGCCCCCAGCGCAAAGACCTCCGCCCCCCGCACCGCCCCGATCCGGAACAGCTCCGGGAACCGCAGGTCGTAGCAGATCGCCGGGCACACGACTGCGCGCGCATCGCCCGCCGTCCACTCCCAGGTCTCCACCCGCTCCCCGCCCGCAAACCGCTCCGGCTCGCGCCCGAAGCTGAACGGGTGCACCTTCGTGTACTCGCGCACCAGCGCCCCCTCCGGCGACAGCACACTCATCCGGTTGTCCGCTTTCGCGCAGTGGCAGTCGTGCACCGTCCGCCCGCCCTGCACCCAGCAACCCAGGTCCTCGGCGAGCCCCTGCAGAAACCGCAGCGTCACCCCGCCCTTGTCCGCCGTCACCTCCGTGTTCAGGCTGAACCCCGTCGCAAACATCTCCGGCAGCAAAACCAGATCACCAGCACCGATATCGGTCCCGTCCAGAAGCCGCCCCACACGCCGAAAGTTCTCTTCCGGTGCCTCCCAGGCCATATCCAGTTGCACAAGGTGAGCCCGCATTGCATACAAGCCTAGCGGCAGTGGGGCCCGCCGCCCGCTCGCGCCCTTCCCAAGCCCCGCCGGTACACTCCCCGTGCGGCCCCCGAGGCGGCTCATGACACAACTCCTCCTCGCCAGCTCATCCCCCGACGCCGACGCCTCCTCGAAGAGGCCGGCCTCCCCCTTCGAAGCCTCGCACCCCGGCATCGACGACGGCGCCCCTCGCGCCCGGCGAGGTCTCCCCGAGCAGTGGGTCGCCTCCCTCGCCTTCCTCAAGGCCGCAGCCGGCATCGACGTCCTCCCCGCCTCCAGCCCCGACGAGCACTGGCTCATCCTCGGTGCCGACACCCTCGTCGTCCAGGACGGCCAGCTCATCGGCCAACCCCGCGACGCCGACCACGCCCGGCAGACCATCCTCACTCTCGCCGAGGCCTCCCACCAGGTCCACACCGGCGTCGCCGTCCTCGACCCGCGCAAGGGCCACCGCCACATCTTCGTTGACACCGCCGAGGTCACCGTCGGTCGCATCCCCGACACCGAGATCGACGCCTACCTCGACACCGGTCTCTGGAAGGGCAAGGCCGGCGCATACAACCTCTACGAACGCCTCGACGCCGGATGGCCCATCACCTTCACCGGCGACCCGACCACCATCGTCGGACTCCCCATGCAGCGGCTCACCGTCCTGCTCGCCCGGCTCGGCATCACCCCAGCCCAGACCACCGGCGCCCGCTGACCGCCCCGCCCGATCCGAACGCCCGCCCAAACCGACCATGCCCAACCAAGGCGTACTGCCACCAATAGTCGTCCTCCCGCTCGCCATCCTCACGGTGCTGCTCATCGCTGCGCACCTCGCAGCACTCCAGGCCGACCGCGCCGTGCCGCTCAGCCGCAGACGCATCCGCACCGCCAACGGCGTCGTCATGCTCATCACCACCCTCACGCTCGCCTACGCGTTCGCCTACGCCTCCACCGCCGACCCGGCCCGCTTCGCCCTCGTCTGGGGCGCGGCGATCATGCTCCTGACCATCGTCCTCGCGCTCAGCTCCATCGACGTGCTCAACAACCTCCGCCTCACCCGCCTCCAGCGCCGACGCGTCAAAAAGGCCGCCATCGACCTCCACTCCCAACTCGCCACTATCCTCAAGGGACACACCCCGACCGGCCCCCGCCTCGCCCGCTCGCCCGCCGATGACCAAACCACAGACGCCAACACCGATGAACGGTCCGGGCTCGACCAGTCCGACGACCCCGGCCGCGACTGACCGGCCCCTCGTCCGCGGCCTTCTCGGCACGCTCCTCGCCCGCGTCTACGCCGCCGCCGCAACACACCGCAACCGACGCTTCGACAACGGACACCGCGTCGTCACGCTCGACCGCCCCGTCATCAGCGTCGGTAACCTCTCCCTCGGCGGCACCGGCAAGACCCCCATGGTCCAGCGCATCGTCGCCCACCTCCGCGACCACGGGCACGACCCCGCCATCGCCATGCGCGGCTACGCCAGCAAACACGCCGGCCTCTCCGACGAAGCCGAACTCTACAAGTCCACCTTCGACGACCTCCCCATCGTCGCCCAGCCCCGCCGCCTCGAGGGCCTCTTCCAGCTCTTCGCCACCGAACGCGGCCGGCGTGTCGACTGCGTCGTCCTCGACGACGGATTCCAGCACCGCTTCATCGCCCGCCAGCTCAACCTGGTCCTCATCGACGCCGCCCACGACCCGTTCGCCGCCCGCGTTGTCCCCGCCGGCCGCCTCCGCGAACCGGCCGCCGGCCTCGCCCGCGCCACCCACGCCGCGGCTCACCCACGCCGAGTCCATCGCCACCGACCGCGCCCAATCCCTCGCAGCCCAGGTCGCCGCCGCCGCGGGCCTGACCGAGTGCGCCATCACCGCCCACGAATGGACCGGCCTCACCGTCCACACCGCCGACCACGACCGCCCCGAGCCCGTCTCATTCCTCGCCGGCAAGCGCGCCGTCGCCGCCTGCGCCATCGGCCGCCCCGACGCGTTCCTCGCCGCCTGCGCGCGCGCCGGCGCTCGCACCGCCGAATCGATCATCCTCCGCGATCACGACCCGTTCAGCCAGGCCACCGTCGCCCGCATCCAGCACGCCGCAGCCGGCACCGACGCCATCGTCCTCACCGCCAAGGACTGGACCAAACTCGCCCCGCGCAACATCAACTGGCCCGTCCCGGTCTGCATCCCCACGCTCGACCTGCACTTCCGCACAGGCTGGGACCACCTCGCCGCCGACCTGCTCACCGTCGCCGCAACGCCCCCCGAGTGACCCACCCCATAGAGCCCCTCGCGCAAGCGAGGGGACTTCTCATCATTCCTCTGCCTAGAGCCCCTCGCGCAAGCGAGGAAACCCCCCGCCAAACGCCACCGCTACCCCATCCGCGAAGGCGGCGTCGTCTCCACCGGCCGCGCCCGCCGGTCGCTCGCCAGCTTCCGCTTCGCCAGCACCGCAAACCCGAGCGCCCCGCCCACGCACAGGACAAAGCACATCCCGAACGCGATCGCGCTGGCGTGCTCCACCCGCGGCTGCAACACCTCGTACGCGCCCACGCTCAAGAACGGCGCGATCAGCCCCCGCACCCCCGTCAGCGTCACGTGCACCCCCATGTACTCCGACGCCCGTGCCGCGGGGCGCAAAGTCCAGGTGCCCCAACGTCCACGCCAGCGCCCCGCCGCCAAAGGCCAGCCCCTGCACCACCGCCGACACCATCAACAGCCACGGCGTGTTGGTGTACACCGCGGTCGTGGTCACGCCGCACGAGATCACGAAGAACCAGCTGTGAATCTTCCGGAACTGGATCACGTGCACCCGGTCCAGCAGCCTCGCCCAGAACGGGATCGACAGCGGCATCATCGCCAGCGGGATCGAACTGGTGATCTTGATCCCGCCGAGATACTCCATGTCAAACTGCTCGCGCAGCAGCACCACCAGCAGCGGCGTCTGCATCAGGTTCCCCAGCCCCAGCAGGAACATGCACGCCATATACCCCGCGAACATCCGGTCACCCGCCAGCAGCCGCACCATCCCGATCGGGTTGAACGTCGGCGCCCCGCCCGCCTCGGTGCTCACCACCTCCTCGCGCATCAGCGACGCCCGGCCCCGCAGCCGCACCCGGCTCCACGACCACACACCCACCAGCGACAGCACACACCCGATCGGTAGCAGCAGCCTGAACCAGTCCGTGTCCTCGTCCATCGCCGCGCCCAGCCCCACACCCAGCGCCGCCATCGACAGCACCTGCACCGTCGCCGTCTTCCCCGTCACCCGCGCACGCACGTTCCGCGAATAGTTCTGCCGCCACACCGTCGATCGCAGCGTGATGTACCCCGCCCAGCAGAACCGGGCAAAGAGCACGCACGTGGTCAGGCCCCACATCCCCGCCGCCGACCGCGGCATGAAGCCGATCAACGCCACCATCAGGATCATCCCGATCTGCAGCCCGTTGATGAACCGAATCTTGTCCTTCGCGTGGCTCAGCTTCACCCACACAAAGCTCACGATGTTGCTGAACGCCATCGACGCCGTGATCACCGCCACCACGAAGTTCAGCAGCGTGTCGCCGACCACACCCTCGTACGAGTTCTTCACCACCACACCGATGATCGCGCTGTCCACCACCGACAGCAGGAACGGCAGGAAGAACGACGCCACCAGCTCCCGCCGGTAGTTCGGCCTCGCCATCGCGGGCATCGCCGACGGCAGGAACGACCGCACCGGATACAGCACCCGGCTCAGCCACGTCTCGTCATCGGCAACAGGTCGCACGCCTCAAGCCTTGACGCCCCGGGTCCCCGAGGCAACCCCAAACCCCGCCCCGGCCATACGATCCCCGCAATGGCAACCACCCCCACCCAAGGCGATACACCGGCCGCGCCCCGCGAATACGTCCTCGGCACCAATCCCGCCGAGCTCCAGCGGCTCGGCTTCCAGCACCGCCTCTGGTCCCGGGCGGCCCACCGACTCTGGACCCGCGCCGGCATCCGGCCCGGCCACCGCGTCCTCGACGTCGGCGCCGGCCCCGGCTTCGCCTCCCTCGATTTCGCCCAGATCGTCGGCCCCGCGGGCCAGGTCCTCGGCATCGACGAGTCCGAACCCTACATCACCTTCGCCAACGACCAGGCCCGCGCCCGTCACCTCACCCACGCCACCTTCGCCGTCGCCGACGCCGCCCAGCTCGACGCCCTCGAACAGGTCGAGCCCGGCACCTTCGATATCGCCTACTGCCGCTGGCTCCTCTGCTTCGTGCCCGATCCCGAAGCGGTCGTCGCCGCCATCGCCCGCGCCCTCAAGCCCGGCGGCAAGCTGCTCGTCCAGGACTACTTCCGCTACGACACCATGTGCGTCGCTCCACGCTCCGACGCCTTCGAAACCGTCATCGCCGCCATCGCCAAGAGCTGGCGCGACCACGGCGGCAACCCCGACATCATGGGCACGCTCCCGACCATCGCCGTCAACCGCGGCCTCCACATCGAACACATCGACCGCATCGACCCCGGCCCCGCCCGACCCGGCACCACCATGTGGCACTGGCCCGACACCTTCTGGGGTGTCTTCCTCCCGCGCCTCGCCGAATTCGGCTACATCACCCCCGAACAGCACGCAGCGTTCCTCGCCGAGTGGGAGACGCTCTCGGCAAACCCCGCCGCCTACATGCACCTCCCGCCGATGTACGAGCTCATCGCGACCCGCTAGCACCCGCACGGCCGGACACCACCCGCCCCTACACTGCCGGCATGCACCGATACCTCCCCCTCGCTCTCATGCTCGCCGGGTGCGCCGCCGCCACCGCGCAAGACGCCGTCCCCGCACCCCAGCCCGCCGTCCCCGCGCCCCAGCCCGACGCCGCCGCGGCTCCCCGCCGAGACCATCAACTACGCCGCCGCGCGCAACGCCGAGTTCCTGGACCTCCCCGACGCCGAACGCGCCTGGCCAATCTACGCCGAGATCCAGGCCATCCTCGCGCCAAACCTCCGCCAGCTCCGGCCCGTCCAGACTGCAAAGCCCGGCGACGAGGAGTGGCCGCAGGCCACCGCACTGCTCGACCAAATGCCCAAGCTCCTCCCGCTCGTCGAAGAGCTCCAGTCCAGGCCCACACTCGCCTGGATCTGGGCCGACGCCCTCCCCGCCGAATGGGTCCGCGCCCTCCGCGGCCCCGACGCCACCCCGCCCGAGCCCAGCCCCAACCCCCGCCTCACCGACATCGCCCTGCCCTACGTCAACACCATCCGCACCGCCGGCACCTGCCTCCGACTCGAAGCCCTCCGCGCCGCCGAAGTCGGCGACACCGACCGCGCCATCGACATCCTCGAGCTCGCCCCCCTCATGGCCCGCCACCTCGAAGAGACCCGCGTCGTCGCCACCTGCATCGGCGCGATCGCCCTCCAGGGCGGCGTCATCGTCGAGGGTGTCCTCCAGATCACCGACCTCGCCGGCGACTCGCTCACCCCCGCGCAACTCGACCGCCTCGACGCCCTCCTCGACACCGTCACCCACCAGAAGTTCACGACCGACCTCATCGCCGACGAACGCGCCGTCTTCACCGACGCCATCGACAACATCTACAACGAGACCGACCCCCTCGGCGACCCGCAGATCTCCGTCGCCGGGGCCGGCAAACTGATGATGCTCTCCGGCTCGTCGGTGCCGCCGGATCTCGACCCCGCAACCGACATCCCCGAAGAAAACAAGCAGGCCGCCATCGAGCGCTTCCGCGCCATGGCCCTCTCCTACGAAGAGTCCTACGACGGCTGGCAGCGCGCCTGGGACGCCGCCGCCGCAGAGTCGAGCCCGCCAGTCTGGACCTGGACCGGCCCCCCCGGCTTCGAGTCTCTCCGCGCCGAGTCCGAGTCCGCGGCCGCCAACAACCGCACGCTCCCGCACATGCTCTTCGTCTCGTCCTACCACCGCATCGCCGAGTTCTGCGAGCTCCTCCGCGTCCAGACCGACGCCGCCCGCGTCGCCGTCGCGCTCCAGCGCTACCACAACCAGCACGACGCCTGGCCCGAGTCCCTCGACGCCCTCGTCCCCGACACGCTCCCCACCATCCCCGCCGACTGGGTAGACGGCCAGCCACTCCGCTACACGCGCAGCGAAGACGGCCAACCCGCCCTCTACTCCATCGGCCCCGACGGCGACGACGACAACGCCAAGCCCCTCCCCCAAGGCGCAGGCGAGCGCTACGTCTATCCCTCCCAGCGCGAGTCCAGACCCCAGGTCATCCCCGACGGCGACTGGGTCCTCTGGCCCCGCTCCTGAGCCAGGCCGCCCCTACTCCGCCCATTCCTTCAGCGCCGCCAGGAAGCCCTGGAACATCCCCGCGTCGCGCTCGGCCCACACGGTGCACCCCGCCGCGTCGATGATCTTCTCACTCACCCGCCCCAGCAGCGCCATCGCCGTCCGGCTCCGCGTGTGCGTCCCCAGCACCAGCACGTCCAGATGCTCTTCCTGCGCCATCGCCGCCACCCGCGAGCTCGGCGATCCCTCCTCCAGCCGCAGCCGGCACGCCGGAGACCCCGGCTCCGCCTCCCGAGCCCTGGCGATCTCCCGATCCCCGACCTCCCGCAGCGCCGATTCCAGCCCCGCGCACGCCTCGTCCCACGACATCACCGTGTGATACCCCGCCGGCACCTCATACGCCGCGAGCAACACCACCTCGTCCGCCCCCACGGTCTTGCCGATCCGCAGCGCCCGCCGCAGCTCCAGCTGACACTCCTCGTGCAGGTCACACGCCACGCCGATCCGCTTCGGCTCCCCGCGAAACTCCGGCTGCGCGATCAGCACGCTCACCTGGCACTTCCGCACCAGCGCGTTGGCGATGCTCCCCAGCCGGCCCCGCTTCAGTCCGCCCTTGCCATAGCGGCCCATCACCAGCAGATCCGCCTTCAGCGACGCCCGCAGCCGCAAAATCTCGTTCCCCGGGTGCCCGCTCAGCACATGCTGCTCCGCCGACTCCGGCACCCCGTGCGACGCACAAAACGACGCCAACTCCTCCGCCGCGATCTTCAGGTGCTTCTCAGCCAACCCGGGAATCGCCTTCTGCTCCACCGCGCTCATCGGCTCGATCACGTGCACCACGTGCAGCGTCGCCCCCAGCTTCGCCGCCAGGTCCGACGCCATCACCAGCCCGCCGACCGACTCCTGCGTCAGGCCGGTCGCCACCAGAATCGTCTTGATCGTCCGAGGTGCCTCGCTCGCCATGGGTCTGCTCCGTGCGCTATCTGGGGGTCGTTGTTGCCTATCTCCTCTATCGGCTCACCGCCCGCCACAAACCCAGCAACCCGCCCTCTTCCCGCCCGCTTCCTCCCAGCTTCCTCCCATCCGGCCCCCGAGGTCCAACCCAACGCCCAACCCCACGCCCGCTCCCCACCCCAAACCATCCGCCCCCCGGCCCCCAAAAGCCCCGAGCCCCGCACCAGATCGCGCTATCATCCCCGGCCCGAATAACCGCCAAATCCGACCCGCCGGAGCACCCCGTCCCGCTCCGACCAGACCCACCCGCGGTTGCCCAGGTAGCTCAACCCATGTCCATCGATCGCGCCCACATCCGCAACTTCTCCATCATCGCCCACATCGACCACGGCAAGTCCACGCTCGCCGACCGGCTCCTCCAGGCGACCAAGGCCGTCTCAGACCGCGAAGCCCGCGAGCAGCTCCTCGACTCGATGGACCTCGAACGCGAACGCGGCATCACCATCAAGGCCTCCGCCGTCACCGTCGCCCACACCGACGAAGACGGCAAGGTCTACATGCTCAACTTCATCGACACCCCCGGACACGTCGACTTCAACTACGAAGTCTCCCGCGCCCTCAAAGCCTGCGAAGGCGCCATCCTCGTCGTAGACGCCTCCCAGGGCGTCGAGGCCCAGACCGTCGTCAACGCCCTCCTCGCCTTCAGCCAGGACCTCGAGATCATCCCCGTCCTCAACAAGATCGACCTCCCCGGAGCCCGCCCCGACGAGATCGCCATGGAAGTCGAGCAGGTCCTCGGCCTCCCCGCCGAAGACTGCATCCCCGTCTCCGCCAAGACCGGCGAGGGCATCCCCGCGCTCCTCTCCGCCATCTGCAAGACCTTCCCCCCGCCCCGACCCAGCCTCGCCGACAACACCCGCGCACTCATCTTCGACGCCGTCTACGACGACTACCGCGGCGTCATCACCTACATCCGTGTCTTCGACGGCCGCCTCAAAGTCGGCGACAAGATCCGCATGATGGGCCTCGACCGCACCTTCCTCATCACCGAGCTCGGCAAATACACCCCCAAGCAGACCAAAGTCCAGACCCTCGGCCCCGGCGAAACCGGCTACTTCGTCGCCGCCATCAAGACCCTCTCCGACGTCCGCGTCGGCGACACCGTCACCCTCGATATCGACCCCGCCACCGAGCCCCTCGCCGGCTACGAAGCACCCCAGCAGATGGTCTTCTGCGACTTCTACCCCGCCACCAGCGACAAAAAGGGCAACGACTTCGAAGACCTCCGCGAAGCAATGGAAAAACTCCAGCTCAACGACTCCAGCTTCACCTTCCAGCCCGTCCACTCCGAGGCCCTCGGCTTCGGCTTCCGCTGCGGCTTCCTCGGCCTCCTCCACATGGACATCGCCCAGCAACGCCTCGAACGAGAGCACAACCTCGAGATCGTCCAGACCGCGCCCACCGTCTCCTACAAAGTCGACATCCGCGGCAAGGGCGGCGTCCCCGAAGAGATCGAAGTCCACAACCCCGCCGACCTCCCCGACATGGGCCAGGTCCTCGAGATCCGCGAGCCCATCTGCAACGTCGAGATCATGGTCCCCAACGAGTACATCGGCGACGTCATGAAGCTCTGCCTCGACCGCCGCGCCGTCTACAAGTCACAACAGGTCGTCGGCGACACCCGCCAGATGCTCACCTTCGAGGTCCCCCTCGCCGAGATCATCTACGACTTCTACGACAAGCTCAAAGGCCTCACCTCCGGCTACGGCACCATGGACTACGAGATCGCCCTCTACCGCGCCGACGACCTCGTCAAAATCGACATCCTCATCAACAACGAACCAGTCGAGGCCCTCGCACTCATCTGCCACAAAGACCGCGGCACCCAACGCGGCCGCGTCCTCCTCCAACGACTCCGCAAACAGATCGACCGCCACCAGTTCGAGATCCCCCTCCAGGCCGCCATCGGCGGCAAGATCATCGCCCGCGAAACCATCAAGGCGTTCCGCAAAGACGTCACCGCCAAGTGCTACGGCGGCGATGTCTCCCGCAAACGCAAACTCCTCGACAAACAGCGCAAGGGCAAAGACCGCATGAAGTCCATCGGCAGCGTCAACATCCCCCAGGAGGCGTTTATGGCGGTGCTGGACACGGGCGAGGAGTGAATCGAATGGCCCGACGCCAGCGCGGGAGGATATAGCGTGGCGGTCGCTCGCTTAGCACTGCATGGAGCACTGAGATGTCGGAGGCGGAAAGTCGAGGTTCAAGGCATCGCCCTCTGACTACGGTGGGCATCGCACACCAGATTGCGAGGGCGATCGAAGACGCAGGTGTCGACGGACTCGATATCGCCGCCGTGGCGAAGCGAGCACAGCATGTCGGATTCGGCATCAATGCAGAGGATGAGTTCGCAGTCGTAGCGTCTTGGTTAGGATGCTGTGACTTAGTTCATCCGTTAGGACAACCTGGTACGTCATCGTGTGGCTCGCTGTCGGAATTCACCGTGCCCGACTTACTCATTTGCTCTACGCGCGACAAGCAGTATCGATTCTGTGTCGAGGTAAAGACCTCTAGTGAGATGGTGCTTCCACTACGCCCGGATTATCGCGAGTCCCTTCTGGCGTACGCGCGACTAGTTGGCATCCCGGTTCTGATTGCCTGGAAGTGTCGTCGGCTGAATTGGTGGACGCTGTTCGATCCCGCTACCGTTGTGGATGAGGCGCACGAACTGACCTTTGAAGACGCTGCGAAGCGCGACCTTATGGGCCCACTACTGGGGGAGTTTCATATTGAGCTGCGGCCCAACGATGCAATTCGGATAGACTTTGAGTTGCAGGAGCTGGTCAGGACAAAAGCAGGTGCCGAGACGTGGAAAGCCAAAATCAAGGATTTTGACATCGAGGACTCCCACGGCCAGCGCCTTGGGTTTGTGCCTGCGCTGTTCGCGACGCTGCTCGCAGCACCCCTAGAGCGACAGACTGATCGCGAGGGAAGTGTGCTGGTAGATCGGTGGGTGCTGCCGGAGGCGGCTGCAATGCACGCAAGCCGAATCCTTGCCATGCAGGCGAATTGGGGTGTCGACCAAGACGAGGCGGTCCGCTGGAAGGCTTTGTGGACAGACCGTCGAGGTCTGGTGCCTGCCCGCACCATCGACGAGGAATTGGGGTCACGTTTCGGCTCGTTCACTCGGTACATCCTCCGAGTAAACCCATCGATTCGACCGATCCAGAAAGGACTGGATATTCCAGATACCGCCCCAAAGGGCTAGGGGCTGTCGCTGGACAAGTCCCATGCGCATCGGACGACAAGCTCCTGAAGCAGGATTTCAACGCTCGCTCGGAATGGATCGACCTGTGCGAGCGTTGGTAGGCATTCCTTGTGTCTTACCATGCAATGCGTCTGGTGATCCGCAATGTCTCTAGCGAATTCCTCTAGAGGGCGAAGCAATTCCTTCACACTTCGCGGGGATTGTCCGACCACTTGAGCAAACGTGGATTGGCCGAATACGGGCGGGACATGATTCAGAAGCGTGCGGAGCAACAGCGTGCACGAGAGATAATGCCCTCGAGCGAAGGCCGAGTTCATCTCGTCGCAGAGTTGCGCTACTTTGCTCAGGTCAAACGGCCCAGTGGCGTGCAAACGCAGGTCCGAGATCAAGGCGCGATCCACGAACATCGCATTAGTCAATTCCAAGTCGCCGTCTCCTGGGTTGGTTGCTAGGTGTCTGACGTCATCAATTAGCAGTTGCAAGTCCGCATGCAGATCGTACACGTCATAAACGGTCTCAATGTCCAGCGTCAGCACGGAAATGCCCTCCTGAACATGTTCGTTCCGAAGTCGGCGAGCCAAGCCGACAAAGCGCTTGGCCAAGTGCTTGTACCCGTATACCACGGCGATTTGTTCGTCTGGGTCATCGCTTGGGCCACAGAACTGGAAGGCTTCAAGCCTATCAGCAGTCTGCAGGAGTTCGACAAGTCTGGCTTCCTCAGTGGTCATGAACTAGATTATTGGCGGGTGGCTCGAGGGCAGGTGGCACCGACCCCGTGCCACCGACCTCGGCTCTGCGAGGTCGGTGCCCTCGGCAAATCGAAACACCGACACCAAGAATCCCCCGTGCCACCAAGGTGTGGCTGCTCTGAGCCACTCCTTGGTGCCCCCGCCGGGCCGCCCAAACCCAACCGCCACCCAGCGCAGCCTCCCCCTCTCCCGCGGAACACCTCCATACCCTCACCCCCGATGCAAGTCTCCGACCTCAAACACACCAACACCCACCTCGCCTCCATCCTCGGCATCGACGATCCTCTCGACGAGATCGGCATTCACCTCTCCTCCGTCCAAGAGCCCTACCCCGCGACCCCCCGCAACGCCACCGTGTTCGCCTCCTCCGGCGTCGACGGCGTCCACTACGTCCTCCTCCACCTCCCCGAGCGCCGCGTCGAGGACGCCCCCGTCATCGAGGTCAGCCCCATGGACGCCGACGCCCGGCACTGCGTCGGCGACAACCTCCACGAGTTCCTCGAAATCATGTGCCAACGCCACGAAGAGTTCATCCACCACACCTCCCCCCGCAGCACACCCCCCGGGGCCGAGCCCCACGACGCCCTCCGCGTCATCGCCGCCCTCCGCACCCACCTCAACCTCGCGCCCCGCCCCGACCACGAACCCCGCTGCAAAGCCCTCACCGCCCTCCACCTCCCCCGCATGCAACTCAACCCCGAGTAGGCCTCACCACAGCCGCAGGTGGCACCGACCCCGTGCCACCAAGGTGTGGCTGCTCTGAGCCACTCCTTGGTGCCCCGCCGCAACGGCACAACCCCAGCCGCCCACCTCCCCCTTCAGACCCCCAAGCGTCAGCGCCGGCCCCGTCCGAAGAGCCCCAAGCGTCAGCGCCGGGCCTCCCGTCCAAAGAGCCCTAAGCGTCAGCACCGGGCCCCTCCTTAGAGCCCTAAGCGTCAGCGCCGGGCCTCCCGCCCCGTGCCACCAAGGTGTGGCTGCTCTGAGCCACTCCTTGGTGCCCCCGACAGGCCACCCCGCTCCGCGGCCTCAGCGCGGTGCGGCGTCCGCACGCCCGCGCAGCTTTGCCTCCAGCGACAACACCCTTTCGCTGCGATCAGTAAGTATCGCGAGCGGCCACGCGCGATGTCGTCCATACAACACCAAGCGTGATTTGTCGTCCGAGACCTCCCGGCGGGTCATCCGCAGCTCGTTCCATCGAATCTCGAGTGTTCCCAAGTACGAGACCAACACAAGGCCGTCATCCGCCAACTCCAGGCTGCGCACGGACCACCGGAGTGAGACGACCGCAAAGACGCCAAAGCACGCACCGAGCACGCCCAGGACCACCCGCCCGACCACAGAAAGAGGCGCCCCCGCCAACACCGCTCCCGCAATCGAGACGACCGCAGCCGCCCCATGGAACGCCGCCGCCGCGTACATGAACGTCCCGGCGGTAGTGTGTACAACGCGCTCCCGCTGCGCAGACGAACCGCTGCCGGCATCGGACTCATGATGAACACCGTTGGTAGTTTCCATGCCGACCACCCCCCCTGCAGGCCCCAGCATACCCAGGCCCCACAGCCAAAATCCCCGCGCCCTTCCCCCCAGAGCCCCAAGCGTCAGCGCCGGGCCCCTCCATAGAGCCCCACGCGTCAGCGCCGGGCCCCTCCTTAGAGCCCTAAGCGTCAGCGCCGGGCCTCCCGCCCCGTGCCACCAAGGTGTGGCTGCTCTGAGCCACTCCTTGGTGCCCCCGCCAAGCCGCCCCAACCCAACCGCCACCCCTCTCCCCTCTCCCTTCCCCATCTTCCACCTCCCACCGCGCCCCGAGACCGCGCACACACCTCCCAACACACCCGGTATTACCCCGGCCACCCACCCACTCCAAACACCCCCCCCGTCAAGTACACTCCGCTCTTCAACAAAGCCAACACACAGGAGTCCCCCATGCCCGCCACCGCCACGATGAAAGACACCGCCATGCAGTTCTTCGACGCCTGCGAGACCTCCAAGGGATGGGACGTCTGCAAGCAGTACTGCCACCCCGACGCCACCTTCTCCGCCCAGGCCGACGCCCTCGCCGATGTCAAAACCCTCGAGACCTACACCGAGTGGATGAAGGGCATGGCCGCCCCCGCCCCCGACGGCCGCTACGAGATCCTCTCCTTCGCCGTCGATGAAGAGCGCAACAACGTCACCGGCTGCGGCGTCTTCCACGCCACCCACACCCACGAGGGCGGCCCCGTCCCGCCCACCGGCAAGTCCGTCGCCGCCAACTACGCCTACATCATGCAGTTCAAGGGCGACAAGATCAGCCACATGACCAAGATCTGGAACGACGGCCACAGCCTCCGCGAGCTCGGCTGGGCCTAACGCACCCGCAACCTACGCACCCCGCGCCCCGCGCGACACCCCGTGCAGACCGCACCCCACGGTGTGGTCGTTCACCATCCCCACAGCCTGCATGAACGCGTAGCAGATCGTGCTCCCCACAAACCGGAACCCGCGCTGCTTCAGCGCCTTCGACAGCGCGTCGCTCGCGGCTGTCGTGGCCGGCACCTCGCCCGAGTGCTTCCACGCGTTCACCCGCGGCCGCCGCTCCCCCGACGGATCGATAAACCCCCACACATACGCATCAAACGACCCAAACTCCTCCTGCAACTCCAGAAACACCCCCGCATTCGACACCGCCGACTCCACCTTCAACCGATTCCGCACGATCCCCGGGTCCAGCAGCAGCCGCTCAATCTTCGCCGCCGAAAACCGCGCAACCTTCGCCGGGTCAAACCCCGCAAACACCTCCCGATACCGCTCCCGCTTCCTCAGAATCGTGTCCCAGCTCAGCCCCGCCTGCGCCCCCTCCAAAACAAGAAACTCAAACAGCACCCGGTCGTCATGCACCGGCCGCCCCCATTCCTCGTCGTGGTACCGCACCGCCAACTCGTTTTTCGCCCACGCGCACCGTTCCATGCCGCCAGTCTACATCCGCACCCGCCCGCCCCCGCGCCGCGACGGGCACAATCTCCGCCCGACATCCACGGATGCGCGCAACCTTGTGGACCTCGCCCCACATTCCCTTTCCGTGACCCGCCCCCGCCTTTATCCTGCGCACGGAGGGACACCATGCACAACCGAATCACCCACCTGACCGACCCCGAAGCCGCCAGCAACGAAGCCCCCCGCGCGAGCGACGGCACTCCCCCCAACACCCCCGACCCCGGCCCTCTCCTCGCCGACTACCTCGCCGGCGATCTCTCCCTCCCCGACCTCGCCGCCAACCACTTGCTCACCCTCACCGAGCTGCTCGACTTCCTCGACCAACCGTCCACCGTCAAACTCCTCGACCGCCTCACCCACGCCGCCGAACTCCACGCCGCCCGCCTCCAGACCCTCGCCCGCCCCCAGGCCCTCGCCACCCTCGCGCGCCTCGCCTCCACCAACCCCGCCGAGTCCAAACTCTGCCACCCCGCCATCGAGGCCCGCCACCGCGAAACCACCCGCCGCGCCGCCGCCAAACTCACCACCCAGACAAACCAACGCCATAGAGCCCCTCGCGCAAGCGAGGGGACCCCTTCCGCACATAGAGCCCCTCGCGCAAGCGAGGGGACCCCCTCTCCCGCTCCCGCCTCTCCCACCAACGACACAACCGGAGCCCCTTCGCCCCGCCCGTCTCACGCATCCGACAAACATTTCTTTCAGACCCTTCCGAATCACCCAACCCAACTCTTGCCGCGGCCCCGCCTTCCCGGTACGCTCCGGGCTGATGGCAACCACTCCCTCTGTCCTCTGATCGCCAGCTCGAGCACCCCCCGCGGTACCGGTGCGCGCACGCCGCCCACCCGCCGCCCCGCCGGACCAGTCTCGGACCCGGCCCCCGCTCAGCACCCACGCGATCCCCCAAGACCCCTACCCCGAGCACTACACACGCCCGCGGCCCCCGCGCCGCCACGGATCATCCAATGCCCGCACGAGACTCCCGAGGCCGCCCCGGCCTCAACCCCGGCCGCCGCAACGAGAACGCCGACTTCACCTGCATCCGCTGCAAGCGCAGCATCACCGCCAACGCCTTCGGCACCCGCCACCGAAACCACTGTCCCTACTGCCTCTGGTCCCGCCACCTCGACGACGAGCCCGGCGACCGCCAGTCCCTCTGCCGCAACCCGATGGAGCCGATCGCCATCGAGGTCCGCGACGGCGGAGAGTGGGCCATCATCCACCGGTGCACCGGGTGCGACAAGATCGGTGTCAACCGGCTGGCCGGCGACGACCACGAGCTGGCGCTGCTGGCCATCGCGCTGCGGCCTCTGGCCCGGCCCGCATTCCCGCTGGACATCCTCGACGGGGCCCGCGGCGGTGGATGGGGGGCCGTGCCGTGAGCGTGTATGCTCGGCCCATGCGCATACCAACACTCATCGCTCTGACACTGTCCGCCCTCGCCCCCTTCGCAGTCGCCCAGCCCGACGCGTCGTCGATCGGTTCTACCGACGGCTCGAAGGTGGCCTATCCGATCGCGGCGGGGGAGTCGCCAAAGCTGGTGTTTCTGACGATCCTCGGTGAGGGTGAGGGGCTGGACCAGCTCCGCGAGGCGTCGCCGAATCTTGAGATCATCTCGGTGCGGTCGCGGGCGGAGGCGATGGAGCTTGCGCGCGCGCACGGGGTGGATGGGCGGCTTGCCTCGGCGGAGTTCATCGAGGCGGCGCCGAATCTGGTCTGGGTGCAGTCCACTTCGGCCGGGGTGGATCGGTACATCACGATCGAGCCGCTGATGGAGACCGACCGGATCGTGCTGACCAACATGCGGGCGGTGCACGGGCCGACGATCGCGGACCACTCGTTTGCGATGCTGCTGACGCTGACGCGGAACATGCGGGTGCACGAGCGGAACCGGGCGGAAGGCACGTGGGGGAGTCCCGACGCACGCCGGGGGATCGCGCTCGAGGGGCGGACGATGTTCGTCGTGGGGCTCGGGGGGATCGGGTCGGAGATTGCCCAGCGGGCGGCGGGCTTTGGCATGAACGTGATCGCCTCGCGGCGTTCGGAGCGGCCGACGCCGGAGTACATCGACTATGTGGGCAAGCCGGATGAGTTGCTGGAGATGCTGGGGCGGGCCGACGTGGTGGCGATCGCGCTGCCGCTGACCGACGAGACGCGCGGGCAGTTCGGAGCCGAGGCGTTCGCGGCGATGAAGGACGGGGCGTACCTGATCAACATCGCCCGCGGGCCGATCGTGGATACCGACGCGATGATGGCGGCGTTGGATTCGGGGAAGCTGGCGGGGGCGTGTCTGGATGTGACCGACCCGGAGCCGCTACCCGAGGGGCACGCGCTGTGGGGGTATGAGAACGTGGTGATCACGCCGCACACGGCCGGGTCTGCGGAGCTGACGAGCGAGCGGTGGTGGGCGTTGTACCGGGAGAACGTGCGGCGGTTTGGCGCGGGCGAGCCGCTGCTGAACACGGTGGACAAGGCGGCGGGGTACTGACCGCGATTGAGGCTCGCAGAGTCGGTAGGCTCGCGGCATGAACTCTCTGCGAATCGTGTTGTTGTGTGTGGTGGCTGCGGTCGGTGCGGGGTGTGCGTGCGGCGTGGGGCGGGAGCCGGAGGTACCGCCTGGGGCGGTGCCGGGGTCCGTGCCGGCGCCGGTGCCTGCGCCCGCGGCTCCGGAGGCGTGGTATGAGCGGGAGATCCGGGCGTTTGAGGCGTCGGACCGGGCGGATCCGCCGGAACCGGGGCGGGTGCTGTTTGTCGGGAGTTCGAGCTTCCGGCTGTGGGAGACGCTGGCGGCGGACATGGCGCCGGTGCCGGTGTTGAATCGGGGGTTTGGCGGTTCGAACACGGGTGAGGTGCTGGCGGTGTTCGACCGGGTGGTGGTGCCGTATGCGCCGAGTGTGATCGTGTACTACTGCGGCGACAACGATCTGGGGGAGCACAACACGGACTGGGAGGCGGCTGCGAACGGGTTCATCGCGTTTGACCGGCTGGCGCGGGCGGTGTGGCCGGATGTGCGTGTGGTGAATGTGCCGATCAAAGCGAGCCTGGCGCGGTGGGGCAACTGGGACGCGATGTCGCGGGCCAACGCGGTGGTGCGGGAGTATTGCGAGCGGACTGCGGGCGCCGAGTATGTGGACACGGTGACGCCGACGCTGGGTGCGGACGGGACGCCGGACCCGACGCTCTTTGAGCCGGACGGGCTGCACCTGAACGCGGCGGGGTATGCGCGGTGGACGCCGGTGGTGCGCGCGGCGGTGGTGCGGGCGTGGGAGGAGCGCACGGCACAGCCGTGACCGCGGGTCTGGTGTGGAGCGGCTGGTGACGGCGCTACTTGCGGGTCATCACGAAGGTGGTGGGCTCGGTGAGTGAGCCGTCGCGCTGGTAGGAGCGCCACTCTTCGCGGAGGGAGCCGTCGCTGAGGATGATGAGCGTCATGTTGCCCATGTAGTGGTCGTGCTCGGGGCGGAGGTTGGAGACGCTCTCGAGGTCGAAGTGGTAGACGGTGCCCTCGGCGGTTTGCTTGGCCTTGCTGGTGACCATGCGGGGCTGGTTGCCGGCGGCGCAGTAGTGGGTGATGACGAGGTCGTCGCCGTCCATGTGGTAGAGGTTGGTCATCTCCCACGGGCTGCCGGGGAACATGATCTCGCGGACGGCGGAGTTGTTGGCCGTGGGGCTGAACTCGATGGTGTAGTCCTCGCCGCTGGCGGGGTCGGTGCCGGTCCACTCGCCGGCGAGGGCGGCGACGGGGCCGAACATGGCGGCCTGGTGGTCGGCGGCGACGGCGGTGCGGGTGGGTGTCGATTCGCAGCCGGTGATGAGGGCGGCGGTGAGACAGGCGGTCAGTGTGAGGGTGGTGAGGTTGCGCATGAGGGGCTCCTTGGCTGGGGGAAGCCGCAGTGTACAGGATCGCTGGGGGGTGTTGAAGCCCGTGCTGCGGGAGCGGCTCAGGCCAGGAGCGAGCGTCCGGTCATCTCGGGCGGCTGGGGGAGGTGCATCATGTCGAGGGCGGTGGGGATGATGTCGGCGAGGCGGCCTCCGTCGTGGAGGGTGCGGCCGGTGAAGTCGGGGCCGACGACGATGAGGGGGACGTCGTAGGTGGTGTGGGCGGTGTGGGGTGCGCCGGTGGCGGGGTCTTTCATCTGTTCGGCGTTGCCGTGGTCGGCGGTGACGATGAGGGAGCCGGAGCGGGCGAGGGTGGCGTCGATGAGCTGGCCGACGCAGGCGTCCACGGTCTGGCAGGCTTTGATCGCGGCGTCGAGGTTGCCGGTGTGGCCGACCATGTCGCCGTTGGCGAAGTTGACGACGATGAGGTCTTCGCAGTCGTCGGCTGCGAGGCGGGCGAGGACGGCGTCGCGGATGCCGGCGGCGGACATCTCGGGCTGCTGGTCGTAGGTGCTGACGTTGGGTGACTGGATGATGGCGCGGTGTTCGCCCTCGAAGGGCTCGTCGCGGTAGTCGTTGAAGAAGAAGGTGACGTGGGCGAACTTCTCGGTCTCGGCGCAGCGGAACTGGGTGAGGCCGAGGGCGCTGATGTGCTGGCCGGCGATGTTGATCATCTTGGGCGGCTTGGGGAAGGCGACGCGGGCGAGTTTGGTGAGCTGCTCGGAGTAGCCGGTCATGATGACGTAGTCGATGTCGGGCTTGGGGCCTCGGTCGAAGCCTTGTGCGCCGGAGTCGGGCGAGAGGGGGACGGCGGACCAGTCGGCGTCCGGGAAGACGAGGGCTGCGGAGATCTGGCGGGGGCGGTCGCCCCGGTAGTTGTAGAAGATGACGGTGTCGCCGTCTGCGATGCGGCGGGTGAGGGCGTCGTCTCGGGTGGGCCCGATGAGGGAGGGGGGGACGAACTCGTCGCCGGTCATGGTGGGCTCGGCGGGGTTGTCGTAGGCGTGCTGCACGGCGTCGTGGGCGGTGCGGTAGTGGGGGAGGGCGTCGGCGTGGCGTCCGGTGAGGCAGGCGAAGGCGCGCTGGGTGCGTTCCCAGCGGTTATCGCGGTCCATGGCCCAGTAGCGGCCGATGACGGAGGCGACGGTGGGGGCGAAGTCGGGCGTGGTCAGTTCGGCGAGTTTGTCATGGACCTGCTGGATGTAGCCGAGGCCGGTGTTGGGGCCGGTGTCGCGGCCGTCGGTGAAGAGGTGGATGAAGACTTTGGGGGCGTTCAGGGATTTGCAGAGGTCGAGGACGGCGAAGAGGTGCTCGAGCTGGCCGTGGACGCCGGCGTCGGAGCAGATGCCCATGCAGTGGACGGCGCGTTCGGCGTCGCGGGCGCGGGTGATGGACTCGACGAGGGCGGTGTTGGCCGCGAGCCTGCCCTCGCGGCAGGCGCGGGTGATGGCGACGGACTCCTGATCGACGACGCGGCCGGCGCCGATGTTCTGGTGGCCGACCTCGGAGTTGCCCATGGTGCCCTCGGGCAGGCCGACGTCCATGCCGCTGGTCTTGATGAGGGTGTTGGGGTAGTCGCGCAGGAGGGCGTCGGCGACCGGGGTTTTGGCGCGCTTGATGGCGTTGAAGGCGTCGTGCGAGGGGTGGGGGTTGTGGCCCCAGCCGTCGCGGATGATGAGGACGAGGGGGGAGTTTTTGGGGGTGGTGGGCATGGGGGGAGGGTAGGGGAGCGAGATCTCGTGTTCGAGTGGTGGAAGGCACGACGCACTTTGTGCAACGTGGCACCGGGTACAGGTGTCAGCTGCGAGGGAAGACGGCACGACGCACTTTGTGCATCGTGGCACCGGGCACAGGTGTCAGCCGCGAGGGAAGACGGCACGACGCACTTTGTGCATCGTGGCACCGGGCACAGGTGTCAGCCGCGAGGGAAGACGGCACGACGCACTTTGTGCATCGTGGCACCGGGTACAGGTGTCAGCCGCGAGGGAAGACGGCACGACGCACTTTGTGCATCGTGGCACCGGGCACAGGTGTCAGCCGCGAGGGAAGACGGCACGACGCACTTTGTGCATCGTGGCACCGGGTACATGCGTCAGCTGCGAGGGAAGACGGCACGACGCACTTTGTGCATCGTGGCACCGGGCACAGGTGTCAGCCGCGAGGGAAGACGGCACGACGCACTTTGTGCATCGTGGCACCAGGTACATGCGTCAGCTGCGAGGGAAGACGGCACGACGCACTTTGTGCATCGTGGCACCGGGCTGAGGTAGGGGATTCAGCATCCGGTGTTCCAGAGGTTGAGGAAGGCGAGGACGTCGCGGGTGTCGATGCTGTTGTCGCCGTTGATGTCGGCTCGGGGGTCACCGGCGTTCCACGCGTTGAGGAATGCGGTGATGTCCCGGGTATCGACCTGGTCGTTGCCGTCGAAATCGGCGGTGCAGTCTGTGCCGCAGTCGAGGGACCAGGTCTGTGACTGGGCGTTCTCGCCCGCGTCCTCGCCGCCGAAGAGCAGGAGGGTCTGCCGGTGCGGGTCGGAGACGAGCGCGTGGTTGCGGCGATCGATGGGCAGCGGCGTGGGGTCGGCCTGCCATTGGGTGCCGTCCCAGCGCCAGACGATGCTCGGATCGACACCGGTGCCGCGGCCGCCGACGAGGACGACGGTCTGTGTTGTGGGGTCGAAGGTCATGCGGTGGTTGGTGCGTGGCGCGGGGCCCTGGTTGGAACGGAGCGTCCAGGCGTTGCCGTCCCACGCCCAGGTTTCGTTGGTGGATGAGAAGCCTTTGAGTCCTCCGAAGAGGATGACTTCCTGCCGGGCGGGGTCGTAGGCCATGGCGTGATTGGCGATTGCGCCGGGGCCGGCGACATCGCGGCGGGTCCAGGTTCCGTCGTGGAAGGTCCACGTCTCGTTGTTGAGGAAGACCTCGTCGATGCCGCCGAAGAGGACGAACTCGTCGCGGGCCGGGTCGTAGGCCATGGCGTGGGCGGCGCGGGGCGAGGGGCCGGCGCCGTTGACGAGGCTCCAGGCGTTGCCGTCCCAGGTCCAGGTGTCGCCTGCCGGGGCGCTGGCGAACTGACCGCCGCCGTGCAGCAGAACGATGTCGTCTGAGGTGGCCATCGCGTAGTCGGTGCGGGGGGAGGGGCCGCCCTGGGCGACCAGGTCCCACGCCGAGCCGTTCCAGAGCCAGGTCTCGTTGGAGTAGCCGGAGGCGTTGCCGACGTCGGAGCGGCCGCCGAAGAACATGGAGCGGCTGGTGGCGGGGTCGACCGCGCCCGACGATGCCCTTGCGGGCGGGGTTGGTCGACCAGGTCTGGCCGTCGAAGAGCCACGCCTGTCCGTCCTGCGCGCTGTTGTTCTTGACGCCGCCGGTCACGACGAGGGTCTCGTTCGCGGCGTCGTAGGTCATGGCGTGCTGCCAGCGCGGCCCGGGGGTGAGGGTCGCGAGTTCGGTCCAGGTCTGGCCGTTCCACGCCCAGACGTCGTCGTAGCTCACGCCGTCGCCGCTGCCGGCGTAGAGGACGACCGCGTCGAGAGCGGCGTCGTAGTCCATCGCGGCGTTCCCGCGCGCGGGCGGGCCGGACTGGGCGCGGAGTGTCCACTGGCCGTTGGCCCACGCCCAGGTGTCGCCGAGGGGCTGGCCGTTGAACACGCCGCCGAAGAGGAGGATCTCGCCGCGTCCGGCGTCGTAGGCCATGGCGTGGCGGGTGCGGGCGGAGGGGCCGGTGGTGGCGAGTTGGGTCCAGGCGGTGCCGTTCCAACCCCAGGTGTCGGTCGGATTGAAGAACGAGTCTCCGCCGCCGAAGAGGATGGTCTGCCCGGCGACGGGATCGAAGGCGGCGTTGGGGAAGAGCCGCGCGCCGGGGCCGGGGAGGGTGCCGAGGTTGGTCCATGTGCCGTCGAAGATCCACGTCTCGTCGGAGGCGTCGTTAAAGTCGGTGTCGCCGCCGAAGAGGACGGCGGAGTCGCGGGCGGCGTCCCACGCCATCGCGGCACCGGCGACGTCGGGGCCCTGGTCGGTGAGGAAAGACCACTCGGAGCCGTTCCAGAGCCATGTCTCGGCGGCTTCTTCGCTGAAGAGGCGGCCGTAGAGGAGGACGCCCTGGCCGGGTGCGTAGACGGTGCGGTGGTATTCGCCTTGGGGTCCGGGAACCTCGCCGAGGCCGGCGAGGGGTGTCCAGTTGCAGTCCTGGGCGGAGGCGCCGGTGGTGAAGAGGAGGGCGAGGCCCGCCATGGATCGGATGGTGGTGTTCATGCTGGTTGTTCCCTTTGTCCCTGCGTGCCGCGGACGTTCCGGTGGGTGCGGGCGGCTGGAGGGTCGTACCGGTTGGATCGCGGCGGGGTTGCGTGGTGTGGTGGAATGTGGTGTTAGTCCGCGGTGGCTGGGTTGCGGATTGCCTTGGTTCATTGCGTCGAAGGCGGGCATCGGCGTCTTGGTTGCGGGCGGTGCGTGTCGATGGGGCGCACGGGTGCAGAGCCACCCGTGGCACAGGGGGGGTGCGTTCGGTGCTGTGCTGCGGCCCGGGAGGGCGTGGCGCGATTTGCGAGGGCTTGGTTGCGGGCCGCGTTTGCTCTTGGAGTCGGAGGCCGGCATCGGCGTCTTTGAATCCGGGCGGCTGTGCGTTGACTGGGAGCACGGGTGCAGAGCCACCCGTGGCACAGGGGGGTGGTCGGGGTTGGCGTGCGGGAGGGTAGGGGAGAGGAGGGGGGCTCTGTGGTGTCTATGAGAGGAGGCGGCACGACGCACTTTGTGCATCGTGGCACCGGGCCGTGGTAGTCTTGGGTGTGCGGTGTATGGCGTGTCAATACGACCTGCGGGGGCTGACGACGGGTGTGTGCCCGGAGTGTGGGCGGGGGTTTGATCCGGACGATGCGCGGACGTTTGACCATGCGCTGGCCCGGCCGCGGATGTTCAGGATGAACGTGCGCTGGGCGATCCTCGGGTCGTCGATGCCGTTGTGCCTCGGGGTCGTGCTGGCCGTCTCGCGCGGTATCGAATCGGCGGGATATGACGCAGCGTTCGTGGCGGTGCCCCTGCGTGTGTTGGTGCTGCTCTTTGGTGCGGGGATCCCCGTGGGGGCGACGCTTGCGTTTGGGTGTGTGATTCACGCGCTCGCGTTGGTGGATTTGCGGGGAGTCCCTCTCGCGGTGGGGTGTGCGCTGCTCTGGCTGGCGGGGATGTGGTTGGTCATGCAGCACTGACCCATCCGCCGAGAGCTTGTCACGGCCCGTCTCTCGGGAACTGTTTGTGCGCCATGCCCAGGCTTCGTGGGCATGGCCTGGTGCAACATGGTCAAAGCACATGCCCACGAAGCGTGGGCATGCCACACGGGTTCGGTGGTTTGGTGCAGGAAAAACGCCTCCCCGTGATGGGGAGGCGTGGAGGGGTGGACGGTTGTTGCTCGCGTCAGTCCTTGGCGAGCTGGACCTTGATGGTTTCGGGGATGTGGATGTCGCGTTGGGGGAAGGGGATGCCGATGCCGGCGTTGTCGAGGGCGACCTTGACATCGCGGGTGAGGCGTTCGCGGACGGCCCAGTAGTCGCTGGTTTTGGCCCAGACGCGGACGGCCCAGTTGATGCTGGAGTCGCCGAGTTCGTTGAGGTAGACGACGACGTCCTTGTCGGGGAGTTTGCCCTCGACGGCGTTGGCCGCGGCGGTGAGGACCTCGCGGGTCTTGTCGAGGTCTGCGGGGTAGTCGGTGCCGACGGCGACATCGACGCGTCGTGTGTCGTGGTGGGTGATGTTCTCGATGGTGTCGCCGTAGATCGAGCCGTTGGGGACGATGATGCGTCGGTTGTCGAAGGTGTCGAAGATGGTGGAGAACATGCCGATCTCGAAGATCTTGCCGGTGACGCCGCCGGCGTTGACGACGTCGTCGACCTTGAAGGGCCGGAAGATGAGGAGCATGACGCCGGAGGCGAAGTTGCCGAGGGTGCCGGAGAGGGCCATGCCGAGGGCGAAGCCCGCGGCGGCGACGACGGCCGCGAAGCTGGTGGTGTTGACGCCGAATGTGGAGAGGACGGCGAGGCCGCCGAGGATGAGGAGTGCGTAGCGGGTGAGGGTGCCGAAGAAGCGGGCGAGGGTTTCGTCGACCTTGGTGCGTCGGCAGGTGCCGGTGACGAAGCGTTTGGCCCAGCCGCTGACGAAGAGGACGGCGATGATGAGGAGGAGGGCCTTGGTGATGGGCCATCCGAGGTCGGTCCAGAGGGCGAACCAGTCGGCGGTGGTGATCTCGCCGTCGGTGAATCGGGAGGGGAGGCCCTGGATGGCCTGGAGCTGCTCGCTGGGGGCTTCGGTGGTTTCGGCGGCTTCTTGGATTGCGTCGGCGGGCGTGGCGTCCTGGAAGAGCATGTGGTTTCTCCGTGTGGCGGCGGCTGGTTGCGTTTGTGGCGCGTCGGTGCCGGGGCCGTGCGGGCGGGGGCGTGTGTTAGAAGGACCAGCCGACGGTGGCGTAGTAGGCGAAGTCGTTCTTCTTGAAGCCTGTGCCGGGGTCGCTGTCGTACTCGTCTTCGATGCCGAGTTCGAGGAAGAGCCCGGCGTCGGGGTCCATCTCGATGCGCCATCCGGCGGAGCCGACGAAGCGGTACTTGTCGAAGTCGCCGATCTCGGAGTAGAAGTCGAGGGTCGTGGTGAAGGTCTGTCGGTCGGTGATCTTGTGTGAGAAGTCGAGTCCGGGGTTGACCTCGGCGCGCCACTCGTTGTCCATGCCGCCGAACTCGCGGACGGCGAGGACGGGGGCGATGCGGAGGAGGAGGTCGGTGCGGTCGTTCTTGATGGCCTGGTAGCCGATGCCGGGTCCGAAGGTGATGCGGTGGTCCCACTCCTGGAAGTCGTCGTACTCGTAGGTGGCGGTCAGGTAGATGCGCCACTTGGAGTCGGGGAAGAGCCAGTCGTAGCGGGCGTTGGCGTTGACTTCGTTCTCGTTGGCGTCGCCGTCGGAGGAGGCGTAGGTGTAGGTCACGCCGAGCTTGGCGGCGTTGCGGAGGGTTTCCTTCTTCATGCTGAAGCCGGCGCGGAAGTTGAAGTTCTCGTTGTTGCCGGAGGAGCCGTTGAGGCCGGCGGAGAAGCTGCCGTCCCAGTTGGAGGCGGTGAAGATGGACTCGTCGGGCGGGCCGAGGGGTGTTTCGGCTTCTTCGTCCTGCGCGGCGGCGTGTGTGTAACCGGCGGGGGACGTGTCGAGGGTGTTGGAGGCGAGGGCGGAGCTGGCTGCGAATCCTGCGGAAAGGGCGGTCGCGGCCAGCAGACGGCTCGGGGTTGTGGTGGGGGTGTTCATGGTGCCGAGCGTAGGCGGGGAGTTCCGATATTTCGCCCGGGCGGCGGTTTGATAGCTATGCATTAGGGTGTGCCGTTGCAATGCGGCGGCGGCGGCCGGATATGCTGATGCGTCGTTGGTGCCGTTTGCGTTCGTCAGCCGATGGAATGGTTCGGACGCGGTGGTTGCGTCGGTGGAGTTTGCGTGATGGACCAGATTTCTCGTCGTCATTTGCTTCGTTCGGGCCTGGGTGCCGGGGCGTTGGCGTTTTTGGCTGGTTGTGGTGGTGCCGGGACTTCGCGTCGGCCGGGGATCCGGGTGACGCCCCGGGCGTCGGACGCGTCGGACTGGGAGTTTGTGTCGCAGAAGCCGGACTGGCTGGAGAACGGCACGGTGAGTGCGCCGCCGCCGAGCGTGATGAAGGGCGTGGTGCCGCGGAGCTCGTGGACGCGTGCGACGCCGAAGCTGTGGGACACCAACCCGATGGGCCGGGTGTCGCGGATCACGGTGCACCACGACGGGATGACGCCGTTCATGAGCACGTCTTCTTCGTCGGCGGCGCAGCGTCTGGAGTCGATCCGGAACGCGCACGTGTCGGGCAACGGCTGGGCGGACATCGGGTACCACTACGTGGTTGATCCGGCGGGGCGGGTCTGGGAGGCGCGGTCGACGACGCTTCAGGGCGCGCACGTGAAGGACAACAACGAGGGCAACATCGGTGTGATGGTGATGGGCAACTACGAGCAGCAGGTGCCGACGTCGGCGGCGAGCAAGTCGCTGGACGACTTTGTCGCGTCGCTGATGCGTCGGTACCAGGTCGGCGTGAGCCGGGTGTTCACGCACCGCGAGATCAGGCCGACGGCGTGCCCGGGTGTGAACCTGCAGCGGGTGATGGAGTCGACGCGGTCGCGCGGCGGGGCGTTGGCCCGGGCGTAGGCAAGAGTTCGCTCAGGTCTGGTCGTCGGCTTCGGGTGTCTGCTCGCCGAAGATAGCGGTGCCGACGCGGACGATGTTGGCGCCTTCTTCGATAGCGATCTCGAAGTCGTTGGACATGCCCATCGAGAGGATGTTGCACCGGGAGTCGGTGACGCCTCGCTTGCGGGCTTCTTCGAAGAGTTCGCGGCAGCGTGCGAAGGCGGCGCGGGTCTGGGTCTCGTCGTCGGTCTGGGCGGCCATGGTCATGAGGCCGCGGACGCGGACGTTGACCATAGTGTCGATCTGCTCGCAGAGGGGGATGGCCGCGCCGATGGGGCAGCCGTACTTCTGCGGCTCGAGGGAGCAGTTGACCTGGACGAGGACGTCGACGGGTTGTTCTCTGCGGACGGCGACCTGCTGGATCTCTTCGGCGAGGCGGAGTGAGTCGACCGAGTGGATGAGTTTGCAGAACTCGACGACCTTGCGGACCTTGTTGCGCTGGAGGTGGCCGATCATGTGCCAGCGGACGGTGTCGGGGATGGTGCCGGGTGACTGGCCGTTGAGGGTGCGGCCGGCGGTCTCGGCGAGGATGGCCGCGGCGTCGGGCTTGCCGGTGGGGTGGAGCTTGAGCCGGTCGAGGTATTCCTGGACCATGGCGGCGCGTTGGACGAACTGCTGGACGCGGTTCTCGCCGAGGTCGCGGTGGCCGAGGGCGAGGACCTCACGGATCTGCTCGGGCTCGGCGTGCTTGGTGACGGCGACGAGGATGATGTCCTCGGGGCGTCTGCCGGACCTGGAGGCGGCGTCGGCGACACGCTGGCAGGTCTGGGCGTAGCGCTCGGCGAGGGTGTCGGGCATGGTGGTGTCGGGGGTGGTCATGGGGATGGCGGCTTCCGTGCAATGGGGAGGGGTCCTCCGGGTGCGGCTCCGCCGCGGTTTGAGGCCCGGGCGCAGCGGGGCTGCGGCGGGCGCTTTCGACTAGCATACCGCCTCGGGCGGGGGCTGGTTCGTACGGAACGGGAGTGTTCGGCGCGCGGTGTCGGATGCGGGCGGTCCGGGCTCTCAAGCGGGAAAGGGATTCATCATGGCAGACGCACTGACGCCTCGTGAGGCACCGATCGGGGTTGGGGACGCGGCACCGGACTTTGTGCTCAAGGACCAGGACCGGGAGGACTGGACGCTGTCTGACGCCGTAGAGAAGGGGCCGGTGATGCTGTGCTTCTATCCGCTGGACTTCTCGCCGGTGTGCTCGACGGAGATGCAGTGCATCACCGACGAGTTTGCCTCGTGGGAGGCCAAGGGGGCGCAGGTGGTGGGGGTGTCGTGCGACAGTTTCTTCGTGCACAAGGCGTGGGCCGACGCGCTGGGGCTCAAGCAGCGTCTGCTGGCCGACATGCACCGTGAGGTGTGCAAGGCGTACGGGTTCTACTGGCCGGACCTGAACGTGTCGTCGCGTGGGTCTGTGCTGGTGGAGAAGGACGGCTCGGGCGGCATGAAGGTCAAGTGGGTGCAGGCGCGGGAGATCCCGCAGGCGCTGGACGGGGCGGAGATGCTGGCGGCGCTTGGGTGAGGGGGGCACTGGGCTAGCGCCCAGTGGCACCGGGGCGTGGGTGGACTGCCGCGTTTCATATTCGAGCGACTTGCACCTGCCGCACGGGTGGACGAGCCACCCGTGGCACATGTCGGTGCGCAGCGTGACGCGTCAGGCGTGCCCGTCGCCGAAGCTGGTGTAGACGCTGCGGGCGGCGTCGAGCAGCGGGTGGTCGAGCGGGACGAGCCGCTGCTTGCCTGCGGCCTCGTTGATATCGACGTCGGTGAGTTTGCCCTGCTGCATGACGACGAGGCGGTTTCGTCTGCCGTCGCGGAGCAGGTGCATGGCGTGGTCGCCGAACTGGGTGGCGAGGATGCGGTCGGCGGCGGTGGGTGTGCCGCCGCGCTGGACGTGGCCGAGCACGACGTAGCGGGACTCGATGCCGGTGCGGTCTTCGACCTGTTCGGCGACCCACTTGGCGACGCCTCCGAGGCGGATGGGGTCGGGGCTGTTTTCGATGACACGGTCGACGATCTGCTCGCCGCCGCTGGGCCTTGCGCCCTCGGAGGCGACGATGATGCTGAACCGCTTGCCGCGTTTGGAGCGGAGCGTGATGGCTTGGGCGATCTCGTCGAGTGAGAAGGGGATCTCGGGGATGAGGATGACGTCGCTCCCGGAGGCGAGGCCGGCGTGCAGGGCGAGCCAGCCGGCGTTGCGGCCCATGACCTCGACGACCATGACGCGGTGGTGGCTCGCGGCGGTGGTGTGGACGCGGTCGAGGGCCTCGGTGGCGGTCTGCACGGCGGTGAGGAAGCCGAAGGTGATGTCGGTGCCGTGGAGGTCGTTGTCGATGGTCTTGGGGACGCCGATGCAGTTGACGCCGCGTTGGACGAAGGGGTTGGCGCAGGTCATGGTGCCGTCGCCGCCGACGACGACGAGGGCGTCGAGCCCGTGGCGGCCGATCACGTCCATGCACTGCTGGGTGCGGTCTTCGTAGACCCACGAGCCGTCGGGGTTCTGGCGGCTGGGGTAGTTGCCGGGATCGGCCTTGTTGGAGGAGCCGAGGATCGTGCCGCCCTGGGTGAGGATGTTGGAGACGTCGTCGATGGTGAGGTTCCGGGTGCGGTCCTCGATGAGGCCCAGGAAGCCGTCCTCGAAGCCGACGACGGCGATGTCGTGGAAGATGGCTTCCTTCACGACGGCCCGGATAACGGCGTTGAGGCCGGGGCAGTCGCCGCCTCCGGTGAGGAGGCCGATGCGGGCCGGGGGGGTGTGGGGGGTGTTTGGCATGGACGGATGGTATGGAGATCGGGGCTGGGGACAGAATCTGGTGGGGGCTGACTCTGCGGGGTGCGGTTGGCCGAAAGGTGGGGGTGTGACGATCGTCCGGGGCACGATGCAATGCGGGGCGTCGCGGGTCGTTAGGCTGGTACGCCGCGGTGTATCCGCAGGCAGGAGACCGAATCATGCGTGGAAAAGATGCGATTGTGCTGACCGTCTGTGGCTTGGCGGCGGCGACGGGGGCCGGGGTCTGGGTCATGAGCGGCGGGGGTGACAAGGCCGCGAATTCGGACCTGGCGGTTGCCATGGCAACGCCGGAGCCTGAGGTTGTGGAACGGCAGACGATCCAGCCGCGGGAGCGTCCGGCGCGGGAGCGTGCGCCGGTGGTGGAGGCAGCTCCGGAGGAGCGGCCGCCGGAACGCGAGGGCCGTCCCGAGGGCGAGCGTGGCCAGCGCGGGGGCTTCAACCGCGAGGAGATGATGAAGCGGTTCGACAAGGACGGCGACGGCGAGCTCAACGAGGAGGAACGTCAGGCGATCCGCGACGAGATGGGGAACCGGCGCGGCCGCGGGGATGACCAAATGCGTCAGCTCATTATGCGTCGCTATGACGTTGACGGTGATGGTGAGTTGAGCGATACGGAGCGCGAGACTGCGCGGGCCGACTTCACGCAAATGCGCGATCAGATCGTGTCGAAGATCGTGCCGCAGTACGACCAGGACGGTGACGGTGAGCTCAACGAGCAGGAACGCGAGGCGGCTCGTCCGGCGTTCCGCGCGGAGTTTGAGCGGGTCCGTGCGTTCGCGGTGCTCGACGAGGACGGCTCGGGTGATGTGAACCCGATCGAGCTGGCCAAGGCGTTGTCGGCTGTCGGCGAGGGTTCGGAGCTGATGGACCTGAACCGCGACGGCACGATTGATTATCGGGATGCGACGTACGCGACCGAGCTGGCCACGGACGGGAACTAACACCTGTGCTTGTCTTCGCGGGTTTGTGCGGAGGCAATACGAGTCGCGTTGGGGCGTTGAGCATGTGTCCGAAGGATGATGTGTTCAACGAAAGGAGTTCGGCAATGCGACAGGTGAAGTTTGGAGCGATCGTGCTGGCGTTGGTGGGTTCGGCGGCGATGGCGCAGTCGCAGCGAGGCGCGCAGGAACGCGTTGACGGTGAGCGCGGGCCGGTGGTTCGTGAGCGGGCACCGGCCGTGCAGCGTGGCGCAGATGTGCAGCGGGGTGCGAACGCACAACGTGGCGCGGATGGGCAGCGGGGCCTCGGTGATGCGGACCGGCGCGAGCAGTTCATGCAGCGGCGGGCACAGATCATGCAGCGGATGCAAGAGCACCGCGCCGAGCGGGGTGAGTCCCGGCAGGGCGCGGCAGCACGTCCGGGGGGCGAGCGTCGCGGCGAGGGTCGTTTGCAGGAGCGTGCCGGCGACGCCCGCGGGCCGGTGAGGCCGGGGGGCGCAGAACGAGCCGCGGCGTGCCGCGGGAACGCGGGGCGTTTGGGCCGGGACGGGCGCGGCGGTGACCAGGCGGGTTCGTTGCCCGGACAGGGCAGGGGCTTTGAGGGCGGCCGCGATCAGGAATTTCGTCCGCAGCAGGGCCAACGCCCGCAGGCTGGGCACCAGCAGGGCGAGGGTGCCGAAGGTCAGCGTCCGCAGGTGCAGCGGTTCCAGCGTCAGCGGTTCCAGGGTCAGGGCTTCCAGGGTCAGGGCTTCCAGGGTCAGGGCCTTCGGGGCGAGCGGTTCCAGGGCCAGCGTCTGGATGAGGACGGGCCCGCGCAGCGGTTCCGCGGCGGGCAGACCGAGCGGCAGCTTGAGCGGCCCGGTCAGCGGCGTGGCCCGGGGGCGCAGGACGATCGCGGGGCAGGTCCCGGCGATCGCGCGGCCGTTCGGCGGCGTCTTGAGCAGGGGTCGAATGGTCGGCTCTGATCGCTGAATGACATGCAGATTCCCTTGTGGGCACGCCCGAACCTGTGAGGGGGACGGGCGTGCTCATCTTTTGGGCCGGTGGATCCGGGTCGATCGGGTGCGGGGGGGTGGCGGGGCGGGTACATTGTCGGTGTGAGCGACGGATCGCCCGAAACCACGAGTGCGGACGCGAAGGTGTCGGCTGCGCGGCTTCCCGAGGAGGACGCGTCGCTGTATCTGCACCCGCAGACGCTGGCGCGGCTCAAGACGTTCGAACTGCGGGCGAAGATGATCGTGGAGGGCGTGATGAGCGGGCAGCACCGTTCGCCCTATCACGGCTTCAGCGTGGAGTTTGCCCAGCACCGGCAGTATGTGCCGGGCGATGACATCCGGCATCTGGACTGGAAGGTGTACGGGCGGTCGGACAAGCTGCAGCTCAAGCAGTATCAACAGGAGACGAATCTCGACTTGCTGGTGATGGTTGATGCTTCGGGGTCGATGGACTTCGGCTCGCGGAGCTTCGCGGAGGCCTCGGGGCAGGGGCGAACCAAGAGCCTGGACGAGCGGGACTATTGGAGCAAGTTTGACCACGCGACGGCGCTCGCGGCGGCGTTGAGCTACATCACGCTGCGGCAGCGGGACCGCGTGGGGCTGGTGGTCTTTGCCGACGAGGTGAAGGCGATGCTGGCGCGGACCGGCTCGATGGGTGCGTGGCGGCAGGTGGTGGGGGCGCTCTCGACGCAGCCGGTGTCGGCGGAGACGAACTTCGGCCGGGCGATCGAGCAGGTGCTGGCGAAGGTGAACAACCGGTGCCTGATCGCGATGGTGAGCGACTTCTTTACGGATGTGGACCAGATCCGCGCGGCGATGGCGCAGGTCAAGCACAGGGGGCACGACCTGATCGCGTTCCAGGTGCTGGACCGCGCCGAGAGGAGCTTTGACTTTGCGGACGCGGCGCCCTTTGAGGGGCTCGAGGGCGAGGGGCGGGTGCGGATCGATCCGCGGTCGATCCGCGCGGCGTATTGCAGGGCGATCGAGGCGCACATCGACGCGGTGGAGAAGGTGACGCGGGGGCTGGGGTTTGACTATCACCTGGTGGACACGCACAAGTGGCTCGGGCCGTCGATCGCGGCGTTTGTGGCGAGGCGGAACGCCCAGATCAAACGGAGCAAGTATGGGTGAGCCGCGTCGGCACAGCGCGCAGAGCGGGGCGGGACGGGCGTGATGTTCCTGCATCCCATCCTGCTGGGTGTCGGTGCGGCGTGCGTGGCGGTGCCGATCCTGATCCACTTTCTGATGCGCCGGCGGCGGAAGCCGAGTGCGCTGGGCGGCGATGCGGTTTGTGATGGAGGCCTACCGGCAGCAGCGGCGGCGGCTCAGGCTCGAGCAGTGGCTGCTGCTGGCGGTGCGGTGCGTGCTGATTGCGCTGATCGCGGTGGGCGTGGCGCGGCCGATGTTTGGCGGCGGGGCCGCGGGGGGAGAGCGTGGTTCGCGCGAGGTCTATCTGCTGGTGGACAACGGGATCGCGTCGGCGACCGCTGCGCCGGGGAGTGATGGAGAAGCGGCGAGTGAACTGGCGGTGTCGGTCGAGCGGGCGCTGGGGCAGCTGCGCGGGCTCGACCCGGCGCGGGGGGACCGGGCGGCGTTGATCTCGCTCGGCGGGCCGGCTCGGGGCGTGGTGCTTCCGGCGACGGCGGACATGGGCGCTGGTGGAGCGGCGGCTGCGTGAGCTCGCGTCGGTGGACAGCGAGACGGATCTGGCCGGGGGGCTCGGGCTCGTGCCCGAGGCGGAGGCGGGCGAGGGTGTCGAGGCGCGGCGGGTGGTCGCGGTGTTTTCGGCGTTCCGCGAGGGAACGCTGGGCGGGGGATGAGCGTGGGGGCCGCGGCGGCGCTGGGCGGGGCAGAACTTGTGGTGTCGCCCCCGGCGGAAGCGGACGTGGGGAACGTTGGGCTGGTGGGCGTGGAGGCGCTGCGGCCGGTCGTGGTGACCGGGGCGGGCGCGGGCGGTGAGGGCGCGGGGATGGCGGGGGCGTCGCAGGTGCGGGTGCGGCTGGTGCGTTCGGGAGCCGGCGTGGATCGCGAGGGGCGGACGGTGGCACGGATCACGGCGGCGACGGAGACGGGGCTGCGCGAGGTGGGTGTGGTTTCGGTCGCGTGGGCCGAGGGGCAGGAGGTCGCGGAGGTGCTGGCGGATGTGGATCTGTCGGCGCTGGGATCGGGGGGCGGTGCGTCGGGGCGCGTGGTGCTGCGGGTGGAGCTTGAGCCTGATGCCAACGAGCGGGACAATGCGGCGTGGGCGGTGATCGAGCTGCGGGAGCGGCTTCGGGTTGCGGTGGTGGGGACGAGGCGGTTCGGGGCCCGGCCCCGGATCTCGTCGTTTGTGGCGAGCGACTGGCTGGTGCTGGCGCTGGAGCCGGGCGGTGAGGGGCAGCGGGAGCAGATCGAGGTCGAGGTGCTGGACGCGGCCCGGATCGGTTCGGGCGCGTTGGCCGGGTTTGACGCGGTGATCGTGGCGGAGCCGGGTCGCGTGGGGATCGAGGGCTGGACGGCGATGGGGGTGTTCGCGGCCCGCGGGGGGACGGTGCTGCTGACCTCGTCGGCGACGCCGGGGGCGCAGCTCTGGACGGAGGACGCGGCGCGGGCGTTGGAGCTGCCCTGGTCGATCGCGCGGGAACCGGTGGAGAGCGGCGAGGGCGAGGGCGTGCTGCGGGCGAGGCCGGCGGGCGAGGACGACCTGTTGTGGTATGTGCGGGGCGAGTTGGAGGAGTTGTCGCGGTCGGTGTCGGTCTCGCGGCTGCTCGATGTGCGCGCAGAGGATGAGGGGGACGTGCTGCTGGAGACGGCGGAGGGGCGTCCGGTGCTGGTGGTGTCGCGTGGCGGCGGGGTGGTGTCTGGTGATGCGGGCGAGTCGGCGATGGGTAGGCGGGGGTTGGTGGCGTTGCTGGCGACGGCGGTGGATCTGGCGTGGACCGACCTGCCGGCGCGGCCGCTGATGGTGCCGATGGTGCAGGAGCTGGTGCGGTCGGGCCGCGGGGGCGGATGCTCGGGACGGCTCGGTAGTGGCCGGGGCGCGGGCTTCGGCGCGCCGATCGGGGCGGTCGAGTTGTCGCGGCTCGACGGGCGGGGCGGGATCGTGGCGATCGAGGCGGCCAGCGGGCGGACGCGCGGGGCGCTGCAGATGGCCGGGGTGCTGGTGGCGACGGATATCGAGGGGGCCGGGGTCGGTGCGGTGGCGGTGCAGCCGGACGCGTTGGCGGCGAGGGTGGGGCCGACATCGCGGGAGCGGGTGGTGTCGGCGCTGGTGGGGACCGGCGCGACCGATGATGCGCTGACGTGGAGCGACGGGGAGCGGGCTTCGGTTGAGGGCGCGGCGGCGCGGGTGCGGAGTGATGTGCCGGGGCCGGGGCTGATGATCCTGCTGGCGGCGTTGGGGCTGGCGTGCGTGGAGCTGTGGCTGGCGCGGGTGGCGAGCCACGCGGCCGCGCCGGCGGGCGGGGTGGCGGCATGAACGGGTTTCTCGACTTCGTGTTCGGCCTGAACTCGTCCGGTGCTGAGCGCTGGGGATGGGTGATGAGGGTGTGCGGTTTGAGATGACGCGGGAGCTGCCCTCGTGGGTGTGGGTGCCGCTGATCGTCGGGGTGATCGGGCTGGCGGCGGCTCAGCTACTGGCGGATATCCGGCGGCCTGCGTGGGCGGGTGGTGCTGGCCTGCGCGCGCTGTTGCTGGTGGTGCTGCTGCTGGTGGCGGCGGGGCCGCGGCTGGTGCGGGACAACGAGCGGGTGGAGCGGGACGCGGTGGCGGTGCTGGTGGACCGGTCGGCGTCGATGGCGATGCCGGACGGGGCGGGGGCGTTCTCGGATGGTGCGACGCGGGATGCGCAGCTTCGTCGGGTTGTCGGTGACGAAGTATGGGCGGAACTCGGCGAGCAGCACGATCTAGTCTGGCTCGGCTTTGATGCGTCGGCGTACGAGATCGATCCGGCGGCGATCGGCGGCGCGGACGGGGCGCGGACGCGGATCGGCGGGGCGGTGCGGTCGGCGATGGAGCGGCTCTCGGGGCGGCCGGTTGGCGGCGTGGTGGTGGTGAGCGACGGGCGGACGAGCGATGCGCCGGACGCGAGGCTGCTGCGGGAGTTGTCGGCGTCGCGGGTCGGGGTGTTCACGGTGCCTCTGGGCAGCGAGGAGGCCCTGGTGGATATCGGCGTGGAGGGATTGGATGCGCCCGACATCGGCGTTTGTGGGCGACTTTGTGCCGGTGACGGCGCGGCTGACGGCGCGGGGGGCGGTGGCCGAACGCGGCGAGGCTGTCCGGGTGGTGCTTGTCGATTCGTCCACCGGCATCGAGTTGGACACCCAGGAGGTCGAGGCGGACGCGTGGGAGGACGGCGTCGCCGAGGTGCGGCTGGCGACGCGGCCGGAGGTCGCGGCGGCGGCGGCGCGGTGGGCGGTGCGGATCGAGCCCGCGGGCGGGGCTGGCGGCGATCTGCTGGCGGAGAACAACGAGCGCAGCATCGAGGTGGAACTGATCGACCGGCCGCTGCGGGTGCTCTACTTCGAGGGGTATCCGCGGTGGGAGTACCGGTATGTGAAGGACCTGCTGGTGCGGGAGTCGTCGATCCGCTCGAGCGTGATGTTGCTGGCGACGGACCGGCGGTACATCCAGGAGGGGGATGTCGGGCTGCCCTATGTGCCGCGGTCGAGCGGGGAGTGGGGCGAGTTTGACGTGGTCGTGATCGGCGATGTGCGGCCGGACGTCTTCAGCACCGAGCAGCTCGAGCAGCTCCGCGATCAGGTGGCGGAGCGCGGGGCGGGGCTGGTGTGGATGGCGGGGCCGGGCTCGACGCCGTGGCGTTGGGCGGCGACGCCGCTGGGGGACCTGCTGCCCTTTACGGCCAAGGCCGAGGGCGGCGACAGCGGCGGGGCGCGGGTTTGGCACAGCGGACGGGCCGGTCACGCTGCGGCGTGAGGAGGCGGCGGGTCGGCTGGGCGTGCTGGAGATGGGCGAGGGTGCGGCTGCGGGGTGGCTGTCGTCGCTGAGCGATGCCGGGCTCAACTGGCCGGTCTTGCGTTGGTCGCTGGCGGTCGAGCCGAGCGCGCTGAAGGCGACGGCGGAGGTGCTCGCGTCGGCGGTGCCGGCGGAAGGTGGGGGCGAGCCGAGCCCCGGCGTGATGACGATGCGGTACGGCGCGGGGCGGGTGGTCTTTGTGGGGACCGACGAGATCTGGCGCTGGCGGTACGCACGGGGCGAGGCGTTGCCGGAGCGGTTTTATCTGCCGCTGGTGCGGCTCGCGGGACGCGGGAGCGTGGCGCGGAGCGGGCGGTCGGTGGTGCTCGAGGCGTTGCCGGGTGTGGTGGCGGTGGGGACGCCGGTGCGGCTGGGGGCGGTGCTGCTGGATCAGTCGCTGGTGGACGCGGCGCCTCCGGCGGTGCGGGTGCGGGTGACGCGGAGCGGCGGGGGTGCGGACGGCTCGCGCGAGGCGGCGGAGATCTCGCTGGGAGCCGAGACGGACGGCGGCGGTCGCGGCGGCGCGCGCACGGCGTCGTATGCCGCGAGCTGGGTGGCGGGGGAGCCGGGTGAGTATCTGGTGGAGGCTGCGGATCCGTTGCTGGCGGCGGCGGGTGCGCGCGCGGTTCAGGGTGGTGTCGCCGGATGATGAGCGGCGGGTGCCGGAGGCGGACCACGCGTTGCTGGCGGACCTGGCTGCGCGGACGGGCGGCGCGGTGGTGGGTGCGGACGAGCTGGCGCGGCTGCCGGATCTGGTGCCGAACCGGAGCGTGGTGGTGGTCGGTGAGCCGGACGTGGAGACGCTCTGGGACAAGCCGGTGGTGCTCTTTGTGCTGGTGATGTTGCTCGGGTTTGAGTGGGTGGGCCGGCGGCTTTTGAAGTTGGCGTGAGGGGGCGGGTGCCCTCGCTTGCGCGAGGGGCTCTAGGTGGGCGTGTGTCCCCTCGCTTGCGCGAGGGGCTCTACGGGGGGGTGGTGAACCTCTTGGGTTGCGCGGCGTATGATCAGATATGCGTGGCAAAGCGGCCGCGGGAGGAGGCGACTCCGACTGAGGAAAGTCCGAGCACGGCAGGACACGGTGGTGGGTAACGCCCACCCGCCCGATGGTTCCGGGGCGAGGGAAAGTGCCACAGAGAGCAGACCGCCGATGGCCTCGGGCAACCGGGGCACAGGCAAGGGTGAAAGGGTGCGGTAAGAGCGCACCGCCCGGTTGGTGACAGCCGGGGCATGGTAAACCCCACCGCGTGCAAGCCCAAGCAGTTCCCCGCTGTTGTGTTCGCGCAGCACGGCTTGTCCGGCCGATGGGAACGGGTAGGGTGCTCGGGGCCTTGAGCCCCGGACCGCGTCGGCAACGGCGCGGCGAGAGAAATGGCCGCTCGGGTCGGCAGGCCTGTCTCCGGTGGCACCGGCTTCCAGCCGGTGTCGAGCCCCCGTCAAAGGGCCGGAAGCGGGAACCGACGGCCCCGACAGAACTCGGCTTACCAGCTGCGCAGGACCGTTTGATCGCGGGCCTCCGGGAGACCGGGGGCCCGCGGCCGTTTTGCCGGCCATTGAGCTGGCGTGAATAGGACCGAATGCCTCAATCGAACTGACTAGCTGCTCAGCAGAAACGCAGAGATCACGAGAAGCGCGAGGACGAAGATCAGGGCGTTCAGTACGAGAGCCGTGATCGCGATCGACCTGGTGGCCCGGCTGCGCGGTCCCGGGGGGAGCTCCTCGAGGGCACCGATCGCGAGAACGGCGGCGAAGGCCCATACCACGAGCGTAAAGATCTGCAGGCAGGGCAGCGCGAGGAGCCCGAGCGGCGCGAGCACGAGAGACCAGATCGCCGATGTTCTGCCTGTGTCCTGCCATCCGATGCTTGCCGCGACGGGATCGCCGCACTCCGGGCAGAGCCCGTCGCGCGGGAGGCCGGTGAGGTCGTAGTTGCAGCAGCGGCAACGCACGACGCTTGACTCGGTCGGAGCCTCGGCCATGTCAGGAGTTCACCATCGCGATCAGGATGACGGCGAGGAAGGCGAGGCCGATGGCGACGCCGATCCAGGACATGATGCGCCCGGCGATGGCCAGGCCGCGGCCTGATGAGCGGATGGTGGAGTGTCGGTACTTCGCGGCCGCGATCTCGCCGGTGACGACGCCGATGAGGGCGGGGAGGAAGGCGAACGGCCCGACGGCGAAGCAGCCGATCAGCGAGAGGATGCCACAGACGAAGCTGGTGATCGAGAGCCCCATGTAGGGGTCGTGCAGGACGGGGGGCTGCCAGACGGGCAAGCCGCACTCGGGGCAGGTGCCCTCGACGCGGAGGCCGGTGAGCTCGTAGCCGCAGGAGGCGCAGGTGGGGGTGGTGTGCGTGGGGGTGTTGGTGGGGTGGATGGTGGGGCGTCGGGGGACATGGGGACCAGACTACCACACGGGGTGCCATCGCTCGCGGCGTTCCCGGTCTCTCTCCTGCTCGGTGTTTCTCGCCGTGCAGTGATGCTCGGGCGTCCTGAGACATCGTGAACTTCTGGTGTGCCACGGGTGGCTTTGCACCCGTGCGGGCTGCGCGGACACCTCCGCACGGGTGCAGAGCCACCCGTGGCACAGGGGAAGAGGATCAGCAGTTTCAACTGCCGTTGCGTGCGGTCACGTACACAATGAAGTTGTCGTCGAGGTCGCCGTCGCCGGTGACGGGCAGCATGTAGGCGTTGCCGTCTTCGTCGGTCGCGTCGGGGTCTTTGTCGTAGACGGTGGTGGTGGCGAAGCCGGCCTCGTGCATGGCGTCGAGGAGTTCGGGGACGCTCCAGAGGCGCCAGTGGTAGATGAAGGCGTCGGGGAGTTCGTGCTCGATCATGCCGGCGCGGTCGATCTCGAAGTGGAGGACGTCGGTGACCATGCCGGTGAGGGGGTTGGCCTCGCGTTGTTCCCAGGTGTAGCGGACGCGGCGGCCGCCGGGGAAGGGGTGGTCGCGGTGGACCTCGCCGAGGGTGAAGGCGGATTCGCCGCCGTAGGTGTCGCAGAGGAAGACGCCGTTGGGGTTGAGGCGCGCGCGCGCGCTCTTGAGGTAGGCGAGCAGCTCGGCGCGGGTGTGGAGGTAGCCGATGGAGAAGTTGCCGACGAAGCAGATGTCGCAGGCGGGTGTGCTTGAGGCGAGGGAGGGGTCGCGGACGTCGGCGACGAGGCGGGTGACGCGGGGGTGGTCGGGGCGGCGCAAGAGCGTGGGCTCGTCGAGGTCGGTGGCGAGGGCGTGGTTGTCGGGCGAGGCGTCGGCCCAGAGATAGGAGAGGGCGGCGGTGCCGGCGAAGTCTTCGGCGAGAACGCACCGGCTGGAAGCCGGTTCCACTGGGCTGGGTCCGCACCGGCTGGAAGCCGGTGCCACGGCGTGCATGGCGCGGAGCATCGGGACGAGCTGGGCGGGCGACTGCACGCAGCGTTCGTAGAGGTCGTGTTTGTCGGGTTGGTCGGGCATGAGAAAGGCAGCTTTGCCACAGATGGACACAGATGGACACAGATGGATAAAGACAAGAGGCACAAGGGCAGGAGGAAGAGGCGTGGAGGACCTTGCGAGCGTCTCAGTATGCGACTGCAGCTCTACCTGTCCTTATCTGTGTTTATCTGTGTCCATCTGTGGCTACTTCTTCTTCGCGCTGACGGTCAGGCGGGCGGGGTGGCCCCACCAGGAGTTGTCGCCGTCGGGGCCGGGGTAGTTTTCGTCGAGGCGGCGGGTGACCTCGGCCATGGTGCTGTTCGAGGGGGTCCACCGCTCGGCGACGTCGGGGAAGTCGTGCTGGCAGTTGTCGCACTTCTTGGAGGAGTCGAAGCGGATGGGGCACCAGAAGGTCTCGACGTTGCGGAGCATCTCGCCGCCGAGGCTCCAGACGCCGGTCATCCAGTCGCAGTAGAGGCACCAGATGAGGTCGTGCCCGACGAGGCCGTCGAACTTCTGGCGGGAGACGTTGACCCAGTCGGCGGTGTTGTACTTGGGCAGGCGGATGAGCCAGGTGAGCGGCGGGTAGACGATGTACTCGGCGAGGCGGACGAACCAGAAGAGGGGGACGGCCAGGGCGGTCCACCAGACGGCGGTGTGGTTGCGGACGCGCCCGACCTTGCGGTTGAGCGTGTGGACGATGCGGGGGCCCTTGAGGTGTTTGCGGTTGGCGAGCTCGTGGAGGACGGTCCAAACGCAGACGGCGACGACCTGGCCGAGGACGGCTGCGAGGAAGCCGAGGAGGGCGGCCAGCCAGGGGGAGGCGGGCTGCTCGGGCGTGCCGCTGAGCAGCCGGACGCCGAAGTAGGCACCGGCGAACATGGGGGCGACGGTGAAGTAGGTGATCATCACGTCGAGGCCCGGGGCGCGGCAGAGCCACGCGGCCAGGGCCTTGCCGGGCGAGCCGAGGCGGGGGATGAGGTGGAGGATGGCGGCGCCGAGGAGGACGGCGCCGAGCGTGGTGAGAGCGATCAGGAGGAATGGGGGCATGGGGCGAGTGTAGTGGGAGCGGGGGGGCGCGGGGGCGGGCGAGGTGCTGCGCGCAAAGAAAGAGCCCCGGGCGGTGAGGCCCGGGGCTCTGGGGAGTGGTGTGTGCTCGGTCAGCGGTCTTAGTCGAGGCCGATGAGGCCGCTGATGATCGGACCGTAGGCGACGATCAGGCCGGCGAAGACGACCGAGACGATGGAGATGAGCTTGATGAGGATGTTGAGAGAGGGGCCGGAGGTGTCCTTGAAGGGGTCGCCGACGGTGTCACCGACGACGGTGGCCTTGTGGTCGTCGGAGCCCTTGCCGTAGACGATGCCCTCGCCGTTGCCGGCGCGGATCATTTCTTCGGCGCGGGTGACGATGGCGGCCCGGATGGCCTCGGGCACCTTGTTGCGGACGTCGGGCTTGTTGACGACGTCGTCGGCGGACATGCGGCCGAAGGACTCGAGGAGCTTCTTGGCGTTGTCCCAGGCACCGCCGGCGTTGGCCATGAAGACGGCGACGGCGAAGCCGGAGGTGAGGCCGCCGGCGAGGAGGCCCATGACGCCGGGGACGCCAAGGATGAGGCCGACGGCGATGGGGACGACGATCGCGAGGACGGAGGGGACGACCATTTCCTTCTGGGCACCGGCGGTCGAGATGGACACGCAGGAGGCGTAGTCGGGGTAGTCGACGCCCTCGTGGCTGACCTGCTTGGGCCACTGCATGGGGTCGGCGATCTGCTCTTCGCTCATGCCGTTGGCGCGGAAGGCCTCGCGCATCTTGCCGAACTGGCGGCGGCACTCACGCATCATCTGGTAGGCGGCGCGGCCGACGGCGTTCATCGTCATGGCGCAGAAGAGGAAGGCCAGCAGCACACCCATGAAGAGGCCGCCGAGGAGGCGGGGGTTGGCGATGGTGACGTCGTAGTAGGCCAGGACGTCCTGGAGGGTGCCGTTGCGTGTGCTGATGATCTCGAAGTCGATCGGGTCGGAGTGGCCGTCGTGCTGGACCTCGCCTGTCACCTCGAAGCGGCGAGCCTCCTTGAAGGTGGGCTCGGCGGCGGTCCCCGAGCGGGCGAGGGGCTTGACGTTGGCGACAACGGTGCCCTTCTTGAAGGCCTTCTCGAAGTGGGTGCCGGCGAGCTGGACGCGGTCGATCAGCATGCCGCCGTCAACCCAAATCTTGCCCTTGTCGTCGGTCTGGGTGGGGTCGACGATGGCGAATTTGTGGTGGCCCTGGTAGACGACGTAGGGGGCCGCGGGAGCGCCGGTGGTGTCGCGAGCGAACACGTCGGCCTGCGCGGTGAGTTGGGTCTGGACGACCTGGACGTAGGCGGCGAAGAGGGCGAGAGCGGTGAGGGCGGCCGAGCCGATGGCGAAGCCCTTGCCGGTCGCGGCGGTGGTGTTGCCGAGCGAGTCGAGCATGTCCGTACGCTCGCGGACGTGGGGGGGCTGGCCGGTCATCTCGGCATTGCCGCCGGCGTTGTCGGCGATGGGGCCGTAGGCGTCGGTGGCAAGGGTGATGCCGAGTGTGGAGAGCATGCCGACGGCGGCGATGCCGACGCCGTAGAGGCCCATGAGGAAGTTGTCACCGCCGCCGGCGAAGGTGAAGGCGGAGATGATCGCGACGACGACGACGAGGAGGGAGGCCCAGGTGGACTTCATGCCCTCGGCGATGCCGGCGATGATGACGGTGGCCGGGCCGGTGAGGGCCTGCTCGGCGATGCGCTTGGTGGGGGCGTGCTCGTAGGAGGTGTAGTACTCGGTGGCGAAGGCGATGATGTTGCCGGCAAGGAGGCCGGAGACGATTGCCATGCCCATGCGCCACCAGCTGGTGCCGGCGGCGGCGAGCGTGTCCTTGGTGGAATCTTCGCGACCCAGCAGGAAGTAGAGCAGGCCGAACGCGGCGATGATGATGAGGAAGGAGGCGACCCAGACGCCCTTGTGGAGGCCCTTGAGCAGCTGGGCGAAGTTGGCGTTCTCCTTGGCCTTGACGGTGAACATGCCGATGATCGAGCAGAGGATGCCCAGGCCGGCCATCGCGATGGGCGTGGCGGCGAGGGTGAGGCCGAGCTTGGTGGCCTCGCCCCCGGCGAGGCCGACGATGGAGAACGCGGCGGCGGCGCCGAGGGCCATCGTGGCGAGGATGGATCCGTAGTAGGACTCGTAGAGGTCGGCGCCCATGCCGGCGACGTCGCCGACGTTGTCGCCGACGTTGTCGGCGATGGTGGCGGGGTTGCGGGCGTCGTCCTCGGGGATGCCGGCCTCGACCTTGCCGACGAGGTCGGCGCCGACGTCCGCGGCCTTGGTGTAGATGCCGCCGCCGACGCGGGCGAAGAGGGCCTGCGTCGAGGCGCCCATGCCGAAGCTGAGCATGATGGTGGTGAGGCCGGTGATCGGCACGCCCATGGCGTTGAAGACGAGGAACCAGATGGCCACGTCGAGCAGCGCGAAGCCGACGACGTTGAGGCCCATCACGGCGCCGGAGCGGAACGCGACGGTGAGGCCCTCGTTGAGCGACTCCTTCGCGGCGTTGGCGGTGCGTGCGCTGGCGTTGGTGGCCATCTGCATGCCGAACCAGCCGCAGAGGCCGGAGAGCAGACCGGCGATGGGCACGCCGATCATGGACTGCCAGGGCTGCAGGTGCAGGGCGGTCAGTGCGCCGAGGAAGAGGACGAGGACGACGAAGACGCCGGCCACGACCTTGTATTGGCGGACGAGGTAAGCTCGCGCGCCGTCGCGGACGGCCTGGGCGATACGCACCATCTCGTCATCACCCTCTGACTTCTTCATGACCGAGGCCGTGAAGACCCGGGCCATGACGAGCGCGACGATCGCGCCGATGGGGGCGAGGTAGTAAGGGGCAGGGATGTCCGCGATGGACGCCAGCGTGAGGGGCATCGAGATGCTCATAAGGCTGGGGTCTCCGTATTGGTGGACCTATGGGGTGGTGACCGGGCACCGGCCGCGCCGATGATCCCGAACGTGAACAGATGGATTGGTCGGCCGCGGAGAGCCCCACGGAGGGAAACGCGGCCGGTGGAGAATAACACGGGCCCCGGCTCTCGCCCGGGCCCGGTGTGTTGGGTCTTGGATTGGTCTACTTGGAGAAGCTCTGCTCACGCGAGCGGCGTGAGTCGGCCTTTCTCGCGGAGCGGCGTTTACGCTCGGAGGGCTTCTCGTAGTATTCGCGCTTGCGGACGTCCTTGGTCAGGCCTTCCTTTTCGCAGAGCTTCTTGAAGCGCTTCATGAGACCTTCGGGATGCTCCCCGCCGCGGGCTTTAATGCGAATAGCCATGGACACCTCGTGCTTGAGGCCGCGTGAACGGCCTGGCGTGCGTTTGATCGACTGCGTAATGCCCGCCGAGCCCGGACTTTGGTGCGGGTCCGACGGGGCGAAAGTAAAGGTCGGGCCACCGGCGATTTCAAGTGAGTCGGGGTCTGGTCGGTCAGAGAATTGGGGGCTGCGGTGCTGCTCATCGATGCGTTCAACGTGCTTCACCTGCCGGAGGCGGTGGCTGTCGGGCGATCGCTGACGGTGGCTGACCTCGTGAGCCTGCTCGGGACGAGCCGGTACGCCGGGCAGGCGGCGGTGCTGGTTTGCGACGGAGGGGGGGACGGCTCGGTCGAGTCGCCCAAGGGAAAACACGGGCGAGTGAAGCTCTCGGGGGTCGAGGTGGTCTTCAGCGGCCCGGATTCGACGGCGGACGACGAGATCGAGGACCGGCTCAGTCTGGGTGGCGGGAGCGGGATGACGGTGGTCAGCGACGACCGGCGGCTCCGCCGCGCGGCGTCCCGGGTCCGGGCTCGGAGCCTGGGGAGCGGGACGTTCCTGTCGCACCTATTGGAGCCGGGCGAACGCTCTAAAAAGCGGCCGGTACCGGACTTTGCCAGGGACATCCCGCTGGACAAGTACTCCATGGCCCACTGGATGAAAGAATTCGGCCTGACGCCGGGGGACCTGCTGGAGCGGGGCGGGGACGCGGCGGAAGCGCCGCGACCGCCGAAGCGGGCCGAGCGGGCGGCACCTCCGGCCAGACCGGACCCTGCGCCAAAGCGTGCGGCTCCGGAGGCGGGATTGGGGGCGGCCAAACCGGTGCTGCCGGAGCAGGACCTGGAGGAGGACCCGGTGATCCTGGCGGCGCTGCGGGAATGGAGGGGCCGGCTGCGGCTGGAGGATCTGGATATGGCCAGGTGGCTCGAGGAGCGTGGCCGCGAGAAGCGGTGAGTATCGCGTCAGGAGGTCTCGCGGACGACCAGTTCGGCCTGGAGTTCGAGGCGCTGGCTGGGGCGGGCGGGGTCTTCTGCGCGCGCAAGGAGCATGCGGATGGCGGCGGCGCCCATCTCGCGGAGGGGGGCGCGGACGGAGGAGAGGTGGGGGCGCACGATCGTGCAGAGGCGGGTGTTGTCGAAGCCGACGACGGTGAAGTCGTCGGGCGGGAGCAGGCCCGCGTCGCGGGCGGCGAAGAGGATGCCGAGCGCGATGTCGTCGTTGCCGGCGAGCACGGCGCGGCCCCTGAGCCCCACGCCGTCGAGCATGGAGGTCGCCCACTGGCGTCCCCAGTCGCTGGTGTAGCTGCCGAAGACGATCTGGTCGCTCCGGGCGGGGGGCGCCCGCCTCGGTGAGTGCCGCGGCAAATCCGGCGGCGCGTTCCTTGCTGTCGAAGTTGGCCTCGGCGCCGCCAACAAAGCAGCACTGCTCGGGAGAGGACCGGCGGAGCAGGTGGCGTGTGGCGTCAGTGGCTGCGCTCTGGTTGTCGATGATGATGTTGTCGACGTGGTCGCTCTCGATGTGCGCGTCGAGCACGCACACGGGCACGCCGCTGCCGATGGCTTCTTTCCAGAGCGAGTCGTTGGGTTCGGTGATCATGACGGCGAGGCCGTCGATGAGCGAGTAGGGCAGTGCGGTGTGGACGTCGGTGTCTGCGGCGCCGCGGGAGCCGGAGGCGATGAGGAGCCGTTGTCCGACCGCGCGGGCTTCGTCTTCTGCGCCGCGGAGAATCTCGGAGTAGAACTCGCCGGCGATATCGGGCAGGGCGACGCCGATGATGCGGCTCTTGTTGGTCATCAGAGCGCGCGCGATCGGGTTGGGCTGGTAGCCGAGCTCGCGGACGGCGTCGAGCACTCGGGCGCGGGTGGCCGGGGCGACGAGCCGCGGGGTTGTTGACCACGCGGCTCACGGTCGCGATCGAGACCTCGGCCGCTCGGGCGACGTCGCCGATCGATGCGGTGCCGCGGGGTTTCGGATTAGCCTCGTCGGGACGTGCCACGGCCCGCATGGTAGGGTTTGGCGGCCGGGAGGGCGGCATCGATGGTGCACCCGTCGCGAACGGGTTGCAGAACGGAAGGAGTCTCGGATGCTTCGATCGGCGTGTGTGTTGGTGGCGATCGGGTGTGTGCTCGGCGGGTGTCAGCGGGCCGGGCAGGACGGCGGTGCGGGCGATGCCGACCGAGTCACCGCCGTGCCGGCTGGCGACGGGGGTGTCGTTGTTGAGTCACCAACGGGAGTGTCGCGGCCGCCGTTTTCGTTCGCTCCGGCCGACGAGGCGTTGCTGGAGGAGGTGTCCCGGGCCGCGTTCGAGTACTTCTGGTCGGACGTCCACGCCGCGACCGGGATGGTCCGTGACCGGAGCAGCGCGGAAGTGGTGAGCGTGGCCGGGGTGGGGTTTCAGCTCTCGGCGCTCGTGGTGGGTGCAGAGCGGGGATGGGTGAGCCGCGAGGAGGCAGAGGCGCGGGCGAGGCTGATCCTGTCGAGCCTGTCGTCGGCACCGGAGAACCGGCGGGCGGGGCTGTTCTTTCACTATCTGGATGGGGAGACTGCGGGTCCGTCGCGTGAGGGGTACGAGACGGTGGTGAGCACGATCGATTCGGCGCTGCTCTTTGCGGGGATGGTGACGGCGTCGTCGTACTTTGGCGGCGAGGTCGCGGCGCTGGCCGACGGGATGCTGGAGGCCGCGGACTGGCGGGAGTTTCTGGTGGTCGGGCCGTCGGGCGAGCCGGACGATGTGTACACATCAGCCTTGGTTGGAGAGCGGCCGATGCGAATGAGCCGGGCGGCGACGGGGAACTGCTGCCGTTTGCGTGGGTGGACGCGGGGGCCGAGCACAGGCTGGTGACGTTTCTGGCGGTGGGGGCGCAGGAGGGGAAGGACCTGGATCCGCGGCAGTACTACCGGCTGCGGCGGACGCTCGGGATGGTGGAGGGTGTGGGGCCGGTGGTGTGGTTCCCGTGGTCGGGGGCGCTGTTTACCTCGTTTTCTCGCACTGCTGGATCGACTATGCGCACATGGGGGCCGACGACCCGTCGGCGTTGGGTGTCGAGCGGCGGGTGCCGGTGGACTGGTGGGAGAACAGCAGGCGGCTGGCGTTGATGCACCGGAACCGGGCGATCGAGAATCCGGAGGGGTTCGCCACGGTGGGGCCGGACTCGTGGGGCGTCGGGGCGTCGGACGGGCCGACGGGGTATCACGTCGCCCACCTGTATCCGGAGCCGATCGAGATGCCTGATTCGATCGTGGAGGTGGACTATCCGCCGCAGCGGCCGGCCGACAATTGGATGGACGGCACGATTGCCCCGTACGCGGCCGGGTCGAGCATCATGTTCACGCCCGCCGAGTCGGTCGCGGCGCTGCGGCACTGCCGGGCGTTGACGGGCGATGACGGAGAACTGCTGGTGTGGCGGGGGCTGGAGGCGGGGGGGGTCGGGTTCCTGGACGCCTTCAACCTCGATGCGGGCTGGGTCGCGGCGGACTACGTGGCAATCGACCAGGGCCCGCTGCTGCTGGCGATCGAGAACGCGCGGTCCGGGCTGTTGTGGCGGACGTTCCACCGGCATCCGCTCGTTGAGCGTGCTGTGACGCGGCTGCGGCTACGAACAGAATACGAATAAGTGATTTTGTGATGCGGTCGTAAAGGGCTTGACACGGTGAGCGCGACCTGCGAAGCTGTGAATGTAAACGCTTTCAGTCCCGACGGGCTCGTGTTCGTCGGCCAACCAAGGAGAAGAGATCATGAAGACGAGAGCTGTATTGATGCTGACGGTGGTCGGTGCCGCGGCGGCGACGGGCGTGGCGCAGATCGACAGCGTCCAGATCCGCGAGCGCCTGTTCAACGATTTTCCGGACAGCGAGTTGACGGTGACGAACAACTTCCCGTCGGAGGTGACCTTCAGCGAGACGAACTTCGGGAACGGCAACTTCGCCAACCGGCACTCGGCGTTCTTCTCCGAGGACGGGGGCGCGACGGCCAAGGACATCGACTACGGCGACTCGTTCGATTTCCAGGTGACGCTCGATCTGGACGCCTCGCCGATCGACGGGCGCGAGGCGGGCTTCCACACGGACCTGTTCGGGTTCGGGTTCTTCGGCGTGCTCCCCAACGGGGAGATCGCGGCGTTCGGTTCGGTGCTGCCGTTCCACAGTTTCGGCGCGGTCTGGACGCCGGGCGAGCCGGTTGACCTGCGGATCATCCACACGCCGGGTGACGGCGACGGGACGTCCGATCAGTTCACGATCGCGTCCACGATCGAGTACCTGTACGACGACGGCGGCGGGTGGGTCTCGAGCGGCGCGGTGGACATGACGACGACCGAGGGCGGCATCCCGAGCAACTTCGATTTCTTTGTCGGGGTCGGCGTGCAGAACCAGGGCGGGCCCGGGGGCTCGTCGGTGGCGTCGTTTACGAACTTCATCGTGCCGGCGCCCGCCGGTGTGGGTTTGCTCGGCCTGGCCGGTGCGGCGCTCTTGCGTCGGCGTCGCTGAGCGAGGGCGACTTGCAGGTCCATTGACAGTTCGCACGGTAGCGGGAAGACTGATGCTCCACGAAGGACAGTTCACTGAACTCAAGCGGGACGGATCGGGAACGGTCCGCCCCGCTATTCCGGGCACGGGCGACGGGTCGCGGGTGCCCCCGGGCAAATACGGCGGGTTCACGCCCGACGGGTTGGGCTATGTCGTCACCGACGATCACGCGCCGGCCCCGTGGGCGAACGTCGTGAGCGACGGCCGCTACGGGTTTGTGGTCAGCCACAACGGCGGCGGGTTCTCCTGGTACGACGACGCGCAGCACAACGTGCTGACGCGGTGGGAGATGGACCTGGTCCGCGACGACCGCGGGAAGCTGCTCTATCTGCACGACCAGGACTCCGGCGAGACGTGGTCCGCCGCTCCGGCGCCCTGCTTCCCTCGGTACGACTCGTACGCGTGCGAGCATCGGGTGGGGCAGAGCACGTTTTCGACCAGGGTGCACGGGATTGAGGTGCGGTGGACCATGGGGCTGGACTTTGGCCGCGGCGCCGAGGTCTGGACGGTGCGCGTGCGGAACGAGTCGGACCGGCCGCGCCGGCTGCGGGTGTGCTCGTTCCTGGAGTTCTGCTGCGGTGTTGCGCCCGATGCCAAGCGCGAGTTCCACAAGCTGTTCCTCACCACGGCGTATGACCCGCAGCGGAACGCCGTGTTTGCGACCAAGAAGATGTGGGACCTGCCCGGCGGCGGGGACAAGGAGCACTGGAATCGGCCCTGGCCCTACGTCGCCGCGCACGCGATGCGGGTGGTCGACGGGACGCGATCGGTCGCGCTCGGCGACAAGTCCGCGTTTCTCGGGCGGTACACCTCGCCCGCTTCTCCCGCGGCGCTGGCCGGCGATTCGGAGCTGGGCACGGGGTGCGGGTTGAACGGTGACGCGGCGGCGGCGCTGGGTGCGGATCTGGTGATCGAGCCGGGCGGAGAGGCCCGGCTGCACTATGTGCTGGCGATCGCGGAGGCGCGAGAGCAACTGGAAGAGACATTGGACCGGCTGTCGAGCTTTGATGCCGCGGAGGCCGCGCTGCGTGGCAGCGAGTCGGGGTGGGCCGATCTGCTCGGGGATGTCGAGGTGCGGTCAGACCTGGCCGACTTCGACCTGCTGAACACGACGTGGCTGCCGTACCAGGCGATGAGCGCGAGGCTGTTCGGGCGGACGGGGTACTACCAGCAGTCCGGCGCGTTCGGGTTTCGGGATCAGCTGCAGGACAGCCAGGTGTGGCTTGCGCGCAAGCCCGAGCGGACGGCGTCGCAGATCATGCTGCACGCGTCGCGGCAGTTTGCCAGCGGCGCGGTGGAGCACTGGTGGCACGCGCTGGCCAACTTCGGGAACCCGACCGAGTGCAGCGACGACTATCTCTGGCTGCCGTTTGTGGCGGCGAACTACCTGCGGGAGACCGGTGACTGGACGATTCTCGAGCGGGAGGCGCCGTTCCTCGACACCGGCGGGCGGGGGACGATTCTGGACCACTGCACGCGGTCGCTCACAAAGGCCGCGGCCGGGCACAGCGAGCGTGGGCTGCCCCTGATCGGCGCGTGCGACTGGAACGACGGGCTCTCGTCGTGCGGCGTGGACGGGCGCGGGGAGTCGGTGTGGCTCGCATTCTTTCAGATCGACATCCTCAAGGACTGGGCGCACATCGCCTCGGTTGTGGGAGACGAGGCCCTGGCGTCCCGGTGCGAGTCGGAGCGGGCGCGTCTCGTGGACGTCGTGAACCTGCACGCGTGGGACGGTGAGTGGTTCCGGAGGGCGACGACCGACGGAGGCCGGTGGCTGGGCTCGAGCACGTCGGACGAGGGCGAGATCTACCTCAACCCGCAAACGTGGGCGGTGATGACCGGCGCATCGACGCCGGAACGCCTGCGCACGGCATGGCAGAGCGTGAAGGCACGGCTGCTGACCGACGCCGGGCCGCTGTTGCTGGCGCCGGCCTACACGGTGCCGGACGCCTCGATCGGGTACATCACGCGGTACCCGCCGGGCTCGCGCGAGAACGGCGGTGTGTATACCCACGCGGCGACCTGGGCGCTCGCGGCGGCGTGCAAGATGCACGAGCCCGAGGTGGCCGAACGGATCTGGCAAACGCTGTCGCCGATCGCGCGGTCGGCGGGGCGGGAAGATGAGTATGTGGCCGAGCCGTACGTCCTGCCTGGGAACTCGGACGGGCCTCTGGCGCCGGTGCCGGGTCGCGCGGGGTGGACGTGGTACACTGGCTCGGCGGCGTGGCTCAACCGCGTCAGCGTGGACTGGGTGGCCGGCCTCCGTGCGACGTGGGATGGACTCGAGGTGGACCCGTGCCCGCTGCCCTCGATGGGGCGAACGGAGGTCACGCGCATGTGGCGCGGCCGACGCGTTGTGGCGAGGTTCGATTCGGCCGGGTTCTCAAGAGAGGCACAGCCGCGGGTCACGCTGAACGGTGTCGCCCACGGCTCGAAGATGATCAGTGCGTCGGACATCGCGGGCGAGGGGCCTGTTTGTATTGACATCAGCTGGGCGGACGGGTCTCGGGAACCGAAGCCGCTGGCCGCGGAAGCACCTTCACACCGGAGCAGGAGCGTATGAAAGCCAACCGCAACCGTGGGAGCGCGTTCACACTGATCGAGCTGCTGGTGGTGATCGCGATCATTGCGTTGTTGATCGGGATCCTGCTGCCGAGCCTGGGCCGCGCCAGGGACGCGGCACGTGACGTGATCTGCAAGAGCAATCTGCGTCAGGTGGGGACGGCGATGCAGATGTATCTCGACGGGCAGCGCGACCCCGTGTTCATCGATTTCTATCCGCGTTCGAGGAATGCGCGGGACTACTGGGAGGGTGTACGCACGCTCGACGACTACCTCGCCAACGCCGAGAGCGAAGCGTTCGGTTGCCCGGGCGCGCGCGGGCTCTCCAGCGTCCTGGAGGACCAGAGCCGCAGCTACCTGCGGCAGGGCGGGCGGTTCTACGACTTTGACTACGACGATGACGGCGAAGTCGAGTACACCGAGTACTGGATGAACGACTCGCCGTACGAGCAGGGGCTCAATTCGGGGGTGTCGGGCCGCCCGATCCGTCAGGTCAAGCACTGGGAGGAGGTCGTGCTCGCCACCGACGCGCTGGACGAGTTCCCGCGTCACTCCGGGCCGCCGGCGCAGATCGACTTCAGCCAGCCCGGCGAGGACCAGCGGACCCGGTTTGCCAAGAACAACTTCCTGTTCGGGGACCTGCGGATCGAGTCGCTGGCGTTGCCGGAGTACCGGCCGTCCGAGGCAACGGACAAATACGGCGCACCCGGCCCGTTCTTCAACTGGGGCCATTACTATCCCAACTGAGCGTTCGCCGCGGTGATCCGCGATGACCGCCGGCGGCCGGCGGCGCGGGCCGCGGGTTCGAGGCGGGACCGGAGCACTGGGCATGGATCTGAAGCAACTGGGCACCCCGAAGATCATCGCGAGGGTCCTGCTCGGGGCGTTTGCGTGCGCGTTGGCGGTGGTGCTGCTGCTCCGGCTCACCGGGCCGGACAACCCGTACACGCACGAGCGGCTGACCGAGGAGGTCACGCTCAAGTGCCGCGAGACGGGCTTTGAGATGACGATCCCGCGCGGACGGATGGAGCAGATGCTCTGGGACCGCCCGGCGCCGATCGACCCCTCGCAGGGGCTGACCAACCCGGAGACGGGGCAGCCGACCATGTTCCCCAAGAGTGAGTGGGAGCAGACGGTCCAGCGCATCAACGATGATCGGCGGTCGGTGGCGGAACAGACGGGGCGCAAGAAGTCGGACCAGGATGACTGAGGCCCGGGGCCATCGTGCGGGGGTGGGGGCCGGGTGGCGTCGCGCCCGGGCGGTGCTGTGAGCGGCGGGCGCGGGGGGCAGGGCGGTGTGGGCGCGGTGTCGCGGCGTGCCGCGCTCGGCGGTCTCGGCGCGGCGGCGGTGGCGTACGCGGTGCTCGGCCCGAGGGGTGCGCGGGATGTGCCGCCGGGCCGCGTGGTGATCGACTACTGGGAGAAGTGGACGGGCCAAGAGGGCCGGGCGATGCAGTCGATCGTTGACGAGTTCAACGCGACGCAGGACCGGATCTTCGTGCGGTACTTCTCGATGAGCACGATCGAGCAGAAGGCCATGGTGTCGATCGCGGGGGGCGACCCGCCGGACGTGCTCGGGCTCTGGAGCTTCGCGACGCCCACGTTTGCCGAGAGCGCAGGGCTGCTCGCGATGGACGACCTGAACGACGCGTTCGGCACCGAGATCGCGGCCGACTTCCGGGCACGCTACGGCGACACGCGGTGGGTCTTCGATCCGGAGCGCTACACCAAGCCGGCGTGGGACTTCTGCCGGTACAAGGGGCTCTCGTGGGGTGCGGTGAGCACGTGCAGCTCGATGGCGCTCTACTACAACCGGGGGCTGTTCCGCGAGGTCGGGCTCGACCCGGACCGCCCCCCTCGGACAATCGAGGAGATGGACGAGGCGTCCGAGCGGCTCACGAGCTTCGGCGGCGACGGGCGTGTGGAGCGTGCGGGGTTCGTGCACCGCGAGCCGGGGTGGTGGGACTGGATCTGGGGCTACTTCTTCGGCGGCACACTGCTGAGCGGCGACGGGCGGCGGGCGCTGGCGGGCTCGGCCGAGAATGTGCGCGGGTTCGAGTGGCTGCAGTCCTACCCGGAGCGGATCGGGCGGACGAGGCTGCTGGCGTTTCAGTCGGGGTTCGGGAACTACAACTCGCTGCAGCAGCCGTTCCTGGCCGGGCAGGTCGGGATGGTGCTGCACGGGCCATTCCTGGCCAACGTCATCCAGTTGTTCCGCCCCGATCTGGACTACGCCGCGGTGCCGTTCCCGGTGGCGTCGTCGATCTACGACCCCGCGGCACCGATCGCGCTCCTGGAGGCCGACACGCTCTGCATCCCCCGCGGGTGCAAGCACCCGAGGGAGGCGTTCGAGTTTGTGTCGTTCGTGCAGCGGGGGGAGGTGCTCGAGCGGCTCGCCAGTGCGCACGCGAAGCCCTCCCCGCTGGCGGAGGTCTCGGACTCCTTCGTGCGAACCCACCTGAACCGATCGATCGCGATGCACAACGGACTGATGGGCAGCCCACGGGCGTTCGTGAAGCCGCAGACGAGGGTGTGGCCGCAGTACGAGTCTGAGTTCATCGCCGGGATGGGGGCGATGTGGGACCTCCGTGTCGGGGCCGCAGAAGAGCTGCGTGGCATCGAGGCGCGCGCAGGTGCTGCTGGACGACGCGGCGGCTCCGTCACGAGCGTCGCTACGGCGACCGGACACTGGCCGAGCGGCGGCCGCGAGCCGGGAGCGGTGCATGAGCGGCCCCGCCGATGCCATACCGGGCCGGGCCGCTCACCCTGCCGAGCGGAACGAGTGGCGAGCCGGGTTGCTGTTCATCAGCCCGTGGCTGGTCGGGTTTGTCGTCTTCCTGCTGCTCCCCGGCGCGATGACGCTGTTCTACAGCCTCACCGAGTACAGCGTGCTCGAGCCGCCGATCTTCGCGGGGATTGAGAACTACGCGGGGCTGTTCCGGGACCCGGTGTTCTGGAAGGTGCTGCGGAACACGCTGGTGTACACGGCGATCACGGTGCCGGTCTCGACGGTGGTGGCGATCGCGATCGCGTGCCTGCTCAACAGCGGGGTGCGGTTCTCGGCGTTCTGGCGGGCGGTGGTGTTCCTGCCGTCGCTGGTGCCGTTGGTGGCCTCGGCGATGGTGTGGATGTGGATCTTCAACGGTGAGCTCGGGCTGCTGAACGCCGCCCTCGATCCGTTGCTGGGTGTGGTGGGGGCCGTGATCGGGAGGGACGTGCTGGCACCGAACTGGCTCGGTTCGCCGGCGTGGATCATGCCGGCCCTGATACTGATGAGCCTGTGGAGCATCGGCAACGCGGTGGTGATCTATCTGGCGGCGCTGCAGGACGTGCCGGCGGCGCTCTATGAAGCCGCGGCGATCGACGGGGTGCGGCCACTGGGGCGGTTCCGGCACGTGACGCTGCCGATGATCTCGCCGGTGGTGCTGTTCAACGTGATCGTGGGGTTGATCGCGGCGTGGCAGGTGTTCGCGGTGCCGTACGTGCTGCTGGGTGCCGCGGGCGGGCCGGACCGCGCGGGGTACTTCTACACGACGTATCTGTACGACAACGCGTTCTCGTACACGCGGATGGGGTACGCCAGCGCGATGGCGTGGGTGCAGCTGTTGGTGATCCTGGTGTTGACGGGCGTGACCATGCTGCTGAGCAGGCGGTTTGTGTATTACCGGGGGGCGTGAGGTGGGCTTGCGGAGCAAACGGTCAACCCGGGTGGTGCTGAACCTCACGATCGTGGTGGTGGGGTTGGTCTATGCGCTGCCGCTGATCTGGATGCTCTCGACCTCGCTCAAGCCGGTCGAGCAGACGATGTCGGTGCCCCCGACACTGCTGCCGACACCGGTGCTGGACACGCCGCGGTACGCGGTAGAGAACTACATCGGCTCGGTGGACGCCGAGGGCAACCCGGTGACGCGGGGCGTGTGGACCGACCCGGTGGTGGACTTCCCGCTGTTCCTGCGGAATTCGATCCTGGTGGCGATCCTGAGCGTCTCGGGGATGGTGGTGTCGAGTGCGATCGTGGCGTACGGCTTTGCTCGCGTGCGATGGCGCGGCCGCGGCGTGGTCTTCGGCGTGCTGCTCGCGACCATGATGATCCCCTTCCCGGTGCTGATGGGGCCGCTGTACGTGCTGTTCAAGGAACTGGGGTGGATCGGGACGTTCCGGCCGTTGTGGGTGCCGTCGTGGTTCGCCGGGGCGTTCAACGTGTTCCTGCTCCGGCAGTTCTACATGACGATCCCTCGGGAGATCGACGAGGCGGCTCGGATCGACGGGTGCTCGCACTGGTCGACGTTCGTGCACGTCATCCTGCCGCTCTCGCGACCGGCGCTGGCGGTGGTCGCGCTGCTGCAGTTCATCGCGGTGTGGAACGACTTCCTCGGCCCCCTGGTCTTTCTGCAGCGGCAGGACCAGTTCACGCTGGCGCTGGGGCTGGCGCTGTACCAGTCGCAGGGGGGCAACGTGCCGTGGAACCTGCTGATGGCGGCGAGCGTGCTCGTGCTCTCGCCTGTTCTAATTGTGTTCGTGATAACGCAGCGGACGTTCGTGGAGGGGATCGCGACCCAGGGCCTCAAGGAGTGATCGGCGTGGGTGTGGCCGAATCGGCCAGTTCACCATTGACACGCGGGGCACGATCCGATCAAATAGGCAGAATGTAAACGCTTTCGCTCGATACTTTCGCCCTCAGGGCGTACAGGAGAGAACCATGCATCGCGCACTTTGCAGCTTGCTTGCTATCGGCTCGCTCGCCGGCCTTGCCGCGGCTCAGGACAATCTGGTCTACAACGGCGGCTTCGAAGAGCTCGACGGCAGCAGCGCCGTCGGCTGGCAGTTTTTCAACACCGCCCGGGTCAGGGCGGACGGCGACGGCCTGGGCGACGCCCTGGTCCGGACCGGGCTCTACTCGCTCGAGTTTCCTTCCGGTGCCGACTTCGTCGGCGCGACGACCAACGTCTTCAATCCGGACACGCTGGAGTTCTACGACCCCGGGTATGTCTGGCGCGGCGGCCCGGCGCGGGTGAGCGGGTGGTACGCGATCCCGGCCGATCAGCCGCTGGTCGACGCGAACTCGGGGCTCAAGCTTGAGTTCCGCCGCGCGAACAGCTCGATCTACCTCGCCTTCGAGGATCTCTCGATCGACGGTCACACCGACGGGGCGTGGCGGGAGTTCTCGTTCATCGTCGGGTGCGACGAGATGACCGACGAGTTCCCCCCGTTCGCCGAGTCGGTCAGTGTGCTCCCGATCCGGTTCGGCAGCAGCGACTCGACCGGCACAATCTTCTGGGACGATCTTTCCTTTACGCAGTGCCTCGCCGACATGAACTGCGACGACGTCGTCAACACGCAGGACTTCATCGCGTTCCTCAACCTGTGGACCGCGCGCGACCCGCGGGGTGACTTCGACAACAACGGCACGATCAACACGCAGGACTTCATCGCGTTCCTCAACACGTGGACGCAGCCCTGTCCATGAGGTCCCGCTCCCGATGCAGGAACCACGGCCTCGCTGTGCTCACGGCCGTCACGACCGTGAGCACGGCGGCGGCCGCGCAGAGCTTCAAGTTCTACGACGACGGTGAGGTTGCGCTGCTGGCGATCCCCGACGGAGGGGTGCTCGAGCCGGGGGGCCCGCTCACACTGAACGGCACGCGCGTTGACGATCCGGACACTCCCGGCAGCGACACGTTCACCATCATCGACTTCTACGACCGGGTGCCGGGCACCGGGTCGTACCCGATCTCCGCAGCCGACATCATCGCCAACGGGTTCATCCGCCCGCTCGTACAGCTTCAGGACGGCTCGTCCACGGCGTTCGGGACGTCGGTCGTCACGGCTCCGTCGTTTAGACCACAGGGCGACCCGCTCGATCTGATCCCCGACATGCTTGGCGCGGACGTGTTCACCGGGGAGAACGACGCCGAGGACCGGATCGCGATCGAGAACGCCGGTGTCTACGGCACACAGGCGAGCGTCGTCACGCGGCATCTCTGGCCCGACCCCGTCATCGGCCGCACGGAGACGGTGGTCAGCTACACATGGGTGGCCGGCGCCGATATCACGCTCGTGTCGGGCGGCACCGGGCGTGGGTTCGACGCGTTCCGGCTTGTGATGTTCAGCAGCATGCTGGCGGGAGCCGACGACGGCGTGTACGACGCGAGGTACCTCCGCGTTTCGCCCGCAACGGGCCCGTCTCGGACGATCGAGATCCCCGACGCGCCGCGCGATCGGCATCTCTTCGCGGCCCCGGTCCCGGTCGCGGTGGGCGGGGCGTTCTCGCTGCTCAAGGACAACCTGGCGACCTGGAACCCGGGCGGCCCGAGTCTGCAGATCCTCATCGAGAGTGTCTCGGTGCCGGGCGGACAGTTCGGCGTCCAGGCCTATCTGGCCGGGACCACAAACCCCAACGACGACTCGCTCTCGGTGTGGCTGGAGTGGGTCGACGCCCCGGCGGTGATTCTGGCAGGCACGACGATCGAGGCGACTTTCCGTGTAGTCGCGACCCCGCCGACCGACCTCGGCGATCTCGATCACGACGGTGCGTTCACGCGTGCCGACGCGGTGGCGGTGTTCCTGCTGCGGGGCAGAGCACAGAACGACCCCGACTTCGACGCCTACGCGGACATCAACCGCGACGGCGAGATCGGACAGTCGGACTTCGAGTCGGTGGTGACGCTGGTCGGCTTCCACCCAGCCGATTTCAATTCGGACGGGTCGGTCGACACCGTTGACGTGTTGCGGTACCTCAACGCGTTCACGGCGGCGGATCCCGCGGCGGACTACACCGGCGACGGGTTGATCAACACCCGTGATGTGCTGCTGTTCCTCAACCTGTTCGGCGATGGTCGCTAGGCGGCCCCGAAGTGTCGTCCGGGCTGGCGGCGTTCAGGGAGTGGGGGGAGAGAACTGCTCGTCGCTCAAATCGACCGTCCGGACGCGCTGAAAGATGATCGCGCTCGGCGGGGCGGGGTGCAGGCCCTGGCCGAAACCGGGGCGGCCCTCGATGAGCTGCGGGTGCCCCCGGCGGGGCGGCGGGAGATCGCCGGAAGAGGGCGGGCCGCGGCCGTCGGGCCGGAGGGCGTCCTCACGCGGGCGCGGGGCAGGCCCCGGCTCGGGGTGGTCGCTTGCAGGCCAGTGCATCTCGAGGCGGCTCGACGAGAGCAGAGTCGGGGTCGATCCAGACGAAGACCGTGTCCGGTCCTGGCACGCCGGGCGCGGCGCGGCGCGAGGCGGTGATCTGCTGCGTCCCACCGGCGGTGTCCCGGGCTGTGGTCTCGATCGCGAAGTCGTCGCGGAGCTGGGCGAGCAGTTCGTCGAGGGAACCGATAAGGACGGTGCTCTCGCCGAGGTCGATCCACCGTGGTGCGGCGCGTCGGGCGTTGTCCCGAGAGACCGAGCCGTCGCGGCGGAGCGACCACTCGCCCTCGGCGTCGCGACCCATGACGAAGTCCTCGCCGGAGGGTGTGGAGATGCGCACCCGCATGAACGGGCCGCGCATGTCGAGCGTTCCGATGACGTGGGATTCGTCAGGGTGTGCCTCGTCGCCGGGCTCGCGGCCAGCCGCGAGGATCTCGTAGCTGAGGCCCGGCGCGGCGCGGGTGGCCTCGATCGCGGCTTCCACCATGGCGCCGGCGGTCGGCCGTGGTGACATGATCAGCAGCGAGACGGTCAGCAATGCGAGCATCGCCACTGTGGCCAGCGGCACCATCTTGGAGAGGAGCCGGCGGTGGCGGGCGTGCGTCCCGCGCGGGGCTGAGCAGATGCTCTTCATGGCACGTTCGACCCGGGCGTCGCAGGTCTCGTCGGTCTCCGCGTGGATGTACCCCAGCAGCCCGTGGATGAACCGGTCGTCGGCGAGCGTGGCCGGATCGGACGACGCTGCCGGATCGGACGAGTCTGTCGGATCATTCGGCTGGTCGGGCGTGTTGGGTTCTTTGGTGGTCATCGGCCTTCCTCCTCGGCCAGCAGACAGTCGTGCAGCGCTTCGCGGGCCCGCTGCGCCCGCTTGCGGACGGTGGCTTCCTGTTCGTTGGTAGCGAAGGCGATTTCGCGGTGGCTCAGGCCGCGGGCGTAGAGCATCTCGACGACTTCACGCAGGCGTCCCGAGAGCTTGTTGATGCAGTCGAGCAGGGCGTCGACCCGGTCCCTGAAGGTGTCGCCGGCCTTGGTCGAGAAGCGCTCCGAATCTGCGGTCGATGCCCTCGAGCACCTCGGGCGTGCACCAGCGGGGTGCGGCGGCGGCTTTGCGGTAGTGCGCGAGGACGAGGTTGCGGGCGATGCCGCGCAGCCACGGGCCGAACGGCCGCGATCTGTCGTAGTCGTCAATACGTCTCCACGCAACCACCATGGTCTCCTGGAACAGATCGTCTACATCCGACGGATCGTGGAGCGAGCTGCGCAGGAACGCGGTGAGCATCGCCGCGTTCTCGCGCACGAGAATCTCGAAGATGTCGTGCCCATCGCGGGCGTGTGATCCGAGCGGCACTGGATGAACCTCCGCCCCACCGAGAAAGTTGGTGGGGTTGCCGGAGAGTGTTGTCGGCCGGGCCGGCCTCTGTGACATCGATTCTGCAAAAACCTGTGCCATTCCTGCGCCATCGTGCTGTCCCTCCCCCACACCCCGTGCCCGGGGCCGAACTTTTTCGGTGTCCGGTGTCACACGCCGCGTCGCCCGCAACAACTGCTCTTTGAGTTCTCGTGGACAGCTGCAAGGAGCACATCGTGATGAAAAACGCTCATATCACAGTCTTGCTCGCCGGGTTCGCCATCGGCACGGTCACCCCGGGGGCACTCGCGCAGGACGCGCAGGACGTGAAGCCCGACGAGCGGTCGCCGGTGCAGCGGACCCGGCGGGCGGCGCCGGGTGACGGAGGCGGCCAGGGGCGGCAGGACGCCGGGGCGGCCGTGTTCCCCTTCGACATCCGGAGCATCGACGGCACTGGCAACAATCTCGCGCACTTTGCCTGGGGTGCCGCGGGCGGTGAGTTCATCCGCGTCGTGCCGTCTGACTATGCAGACGGCGTGGGCTCGCCGGCCGGTGCCGGTCGCGCCAGCGCGAGGTTTATCAGCAACACCGTCAACGCGCAGGACGGCGCGAACATCCCCAACTCGCACGGCTACTCCGACTTCATGTGGCAGTGGGGCCAGTTCCTGGACCACGACATCACCGAGACGCCCGTCGCATCGCCGAGCGAGGCGTTCGACATCGTCGTGCCCACCGGTGACTCCTGGTTCGACCCCTTCGGCACCGGCGAGGCGACGATCCCGCTCGACCGCTCGGCGTGGTCGCTCGTCGATGGGGCCAGGGAGCAAATCAACAACCTGACCGCCTACATCGACGCCTCAAACGTCTACGGCGCCGAAGAAGAGCGCACCCATGAGCTGCGCACGCTCGACGGCACCGGCCGCATGAAGACCAGCGCAGGCGATCTGTTGCCCTTCAATGTCAACGGCTTCCACAACGCGCCCAGCTCAGCCGACCCGTCGTTCTTTCTCGGCGGCGACATCCGCGCCAACGAGCAGGTGGGCCTGACGGCGATGCACACGGTGTTCGTCCGAGAGCACAACCGGCTGGCTGCCGAAATCGCGGTGGAGCAGCCCGAGCTGTCCGGCGACGAGATCTTCGAGCGTGCGCGGGCCATCGTCGCCGCCGAGATGCAGGCGATCACCTACAGAGAATTCTTGCCGCGGCTGCTGGGGAGGAATGCGCTGTCACGCTACAGGGGCTACAGGCCCGTGATCAACGCGGGAATCGCCAACGAGTTTGCCACCGCCGCCTACAGGGTGGGCCACACCATGCTCTCGACCGAGCTCCTGCGGCTGGACGCCGGCGGGAACGAGATCGCGGCGGGGAATCTGGACCTGGCGTCCTCGTTCTTCAATCCCGCAGCCGTCATCGAAGAGGGCATCGAGCCGCTCCTCCGTGGCCTGGGCAGCCAGAGCGCGCAGAAGGTGGATGTCTACGTCGTCGATGACCTGCGGAACTTCCTCTTCGGCCTCCCCGGCTCGGGCGGGTTCGACCTGGTCTCGCTGAACATCCAACGCGGGCGCGACCACGGCCTGGCCAGCTACAACGACGTGCGGTTCGTCTACGGCCTGCCCCGGGTGCAGAGCTTCGCGGAGATCAACGCCGACCCGGTGATCCGAGACCGGCTCGCGGCCGCCTACGCCAGCCCGGACGATGTGGACGCCTGGGTCGGACTGCTCGCCGAGTCCAACTACCGCGACGCGTTCGTCGGCGAGACACTGGTCCGGGTGCTGCGCGACCAGTTCACGCGGCTCCGCGACGGCGACCGGTTCTGGTACGAGACCTACCTGCCCGCCGATCTGGTGCGAGAGGTCGACGCCTCAACCCTGGCCGAGATCATCCGCCGAAACACGGACATCGGGCCCGAGCTGCAGGACGATGTGTTCGTGCGGGCGAGCATCTGCGTCGCCGACATCGCCGCACCAATCGGCACGCTCAACACCATGGACCTCATCGAGTTCCTGCGCCGGTTCGGTGAGCAGGAATCGACGGCAGACTTCACACGCAACGGCCGCGTGGACTCAGCGGACGTGGTGGCATATCTGAACGCGTTTGCTGAAGGGTGTGGAGAGTGAGCGGGATCCCGACGCCCCGGCCGCCGACGCGGCCGGGGCGTCTTTGTGAGGCGGCGGCCCGCCGCTTCGTCGGTATCGTTGTTGCAACACGGCAGGAGTCAGCGCCGACAGCAGCTGTCTCTCAAGGAGGTTTGAGCATGGAGTACGTCTTGTCACGTCGGATCGGCATCGCGGTTGGGGTTGTGGGGTCGGTCGCGCTGGGGACGGCCTCGGCGCAGTCGGGCGCACGAGCACGTGCTGGCGGACGGCACGCGGGCAGTCCACGAGCACGCGGCGGCCACAGCGCACGCCGACCAACCCGAACAGCCCGAGCGGCCCACGGGAGAGCCGGGACGCGAGCCGCGGCAGATGGAGGTCGTAGACCTGCCGGCGCCGACCGTCTCGATCACGATCGAGGGCACCTCGAGGGTCATCCGTTCGAACGGGCTGCCGACCCACAAGACCGGCGAATTCCCGACCCGCGGCAACCCCAACGCCCTGCGCCCGCAGAGCCACGAGTACCGCGTGCCCCTGCTCCCGACGCTGGCCGAGACATCGACGGACGCCCGGCCGGAGTTCGGCATCGGGCTCAACGGCGTGATCTTCGACTCGGGCACCGGCGAATTCTGGACGACCGAGCAGGCGAGGTCGTTCGGCGGCGGCTCGGCGTGGAACTACGAAGCCCTCGGCGGCGGCGTCGATCTCGGGCTCGACATGAACCACGCCCACGTGCAGCCGACCGGCAAGTACCACTACCACGGCACGCCCACCGGGCTCGTCGAGGAACTGCACGAGCACGCCGACCATGCGGAGATGGTGCAGGTGGGCTGGGCGTTCGACGGGTTCCCAATCTACAACGAATGGGGCCACGAGGACGCGTTCGACGCCGGCTCCGCGGTGCGCAAGCTGCGGTCGAGCTACCGGCTCAAGGAAGGCGAGCGGCCGACAACGCCCGACGGCCCCGGCGGGGTGTACGACGGGACGTTCGGTCTCGACTGGGAGTTCGTCGAGGGGCTCGGTGATCTCGACGAGTGCAACGGCCGGTTCGGTATCACGCCCGAATTCCCGCAGGGGACGTACTACTACGTCGTGACCGAGGAGTTCCCGTCCGTGCCGCGGATGTGGCGGGGTGAGCCCGACGAGTCCTTGCGTCGGAGGGGGCCCGGCGGCCCCGGGCGCCGGCGAAGGTCCCGAGGGCCGGCGTGGGCCCGGCGGCGGCCCCGGCCTGCGTGCGCGGCCGGGCGGCACCCAGCGTCGCGAGCGTCCTTCGGGCCAATGAGCGAGCACCGCGCCCCGGCCGGGCTCGCGGCTGGGGCGCGCGACCGGCATCACAGTCTCGGCCCATTCACAACCATCAGGCTCCGCCCCGGGCCCGGCACCGCGCCGGGCCCGTGCTGCGCGATTGCAATGGGCCCGGAGGGAATCGAACCCTCACCCCCGTTGCCGGGGAGCGGATTTTAAGTCCGCCGCGTCTGCCAATTCCGCCACGGGCCCGTGGGGTATGCACGAAAGCGTAAAGGATGTCTCGCGTCTTCTCGCATCCGGGGACGGCGTGTTCAGGGTCGTGGGCGGTCGTCCGGCTCAGTCGCCGACATACCGAAGCCGGTAGACGCGGCCCCCCGGGGCATCAACGGAGAACAGCAGCGAACCGTCCGGGTGATGGATTACATCGACGGGCCGGCCCAACACCTCGCCCGAGGCGTCGAGACAGCGGACCAGCGGCATCATGCCAACCGGCTTGCCCGCGTTGATCGGGTCGTCGTCGAAGAGCACGCGGGCGACGCAGTAGCCCACCCGCACCGAGCTGTTCCACGAGCCGTGGGCGGCGACGACGATGTCGCCGGCAAAGTCGGCCGGCAGCGCCCCGGTCGCACCGTTGATCGCCGGGTCGATGAACGTCCACCCGTTGCACGCCCAGTGCGCACCCATCGACCACTCCGGCGGCGTGGTATTGGCCGCGAGCTCGTGGATGTCCTCGCGGTCGAGGAACTCGTACCGCGGCACGCGGAGCCCAGTGACGAACGGGTGGCCGTAGAAGTGGCCCTGACGGTAGTGGTTGAGCTCGTCCGGCGGGTTCAGGTCGGTGATGGGCTGGTTGCCGGGCCTGTCGCCGACATTCCTGCCGAAGTTGTCCGAGCCGTGGTCGAAGCCCCAGACCTCCTCGGTGCCCGGGCGGAGGCGGAGCTTCTCGGTGTTGCGGACGCCCGAGGCAAAGAGCGTCCGCCCCGTGCCGTCGCGGTCGAATCGCCAGATCTTCTGCCGGTCGGTGTCGGTCTGGTCGGACGTGTTGCTGCCGTCCCCGATCGAGGTGTAGATGAAGCTGTCGGTCACCAGCACGGGCCGCCACCAGTGACCGCCGCCGTCGGGCAGGTTGGCCAGGACGGTCTCCACCTCGTCGGCGGCACCGTCAGAGTCGGTGTCTCTGGCGCGTTCGATCAGGCCGTCCGAGGCGAAGTAGAGCCAGCCATCGGCAAAGTGCATGCCGTGGACGAGCTTCCGGCCATCCACGAACGTGCCGAGCGAGGAGTAGGTGCCGTTGTCGTTGGGGGCGAAGGCAATGATGTCCTCCTGCCGCGGACGCGAAATGTACAGCGTGCCGTCGTCCCCGAGCTGCATGAACCTCGCGCCCCTGAGCCCGTCGACGACGAGATCCACGGCGAAGCCCTCGCGGATCTGGAACGCCGGGACGTCGGTCGGGTCCGGCGCGTCGTTGCCGGGCTGGGCACACCCGTGGCTCGTGAGACAGGCGGCCAGCAGGACAGTGAGAACGGGTGTGTGTGCGGTGCGCATGAGTCGGTTCCCGGCGGGGTGTGCGTGGCAGGCTCTATCCGGCGGCTCTCGCCGCGATAAAGGGTAGCGGCAAGCATGCCGGCGCGGGGCGGTCAACAATGCCCCATGCCGAGCACCCCCCGGGGACATCTCGCGGCGGGGTTCACCCTCATCGAACTGCTGGTCGTCATCGCCGTGATCGCGCTGCTGATCGGCGTGCTCCTCCCCGCGCTCGGGAAGGCCAGACGCTCGGCGCAGGCGGTGGTCTGCGGGTCCAACCTCCGGCAATCGTTCATGGCGTGCCAGATGTACGCCGACGCGAACGGCGGCGTCGGCCCAGCCATCGGGCAGCCCTACGGCCGTCTCCCCAACTGGGCACTCGTCGTCCTCGAGGCCTCGGGCATGGCCGGCGAGACCGCCGGAGAGCTCTACGACGAGGGCACCGTCCTGATCTGCCCGACCACCAACCGCACCTTCGGCGGCGACATGACACGCACCTACGCGATGAACGCCACCGGCCACGCCGACCCGGACCTCGGTGACAACGACAGCTACGACGACCCGAACAACCCGGGGCACATCCGGTTCGGCCTCGTGCAGTTCCCCGAACGGGTCGCGGCCCTCGTGGACGCACAGCCCGCGGTGATCGACAGCGACGGCCCGCCACCGACACGGTCCGCCAGCGTCATCGACTTCAGGCGTGAGGACCACGTGCGGGACCGGCTCGCCGTGCTGCACGGCTCGGCGGACCGCTTCAACACCGCGCACTTCGACGGCTCGGTGCGGCTGCGGGACGAAGTGTTGCCGGGTTGGACCACACCGTTGCCCTGACCGCACCGTGCGCGCGCAGCAGGACCCCAAAACGCAGCACGGACCGCCCGTGAAGGGCGGCCCGCGGCCGCGTGTCAATCTCTGCGTGTCTCAATCAGGACCGCCCGGGTCAGCGGCGGCGGCGGATGGCCAGGAGGCCGCCCATCGCCAGCGCCCCCATCGCGCCGGGAGCCGGCACGATCTCGAAGCTGATGCGGTAGACCTCGTCGCTCGCGCCGAACTGGCGATCGAAGATGTAGCCCGCAGCCGTCTCAAGGCCGTTGAACACGTCCAAATCCATGAAGTCCCTCACGACCACGCCGTTCTCGTCGATGTGGTCACCGTTGTCCGAGCCCATGAGGAACGCCGCGCCGAACGGCCCGTCAACCTCGGACCCCGCGTCCCAGATGTCGCCGCCGGTCTGCGAGATCGAGCCGATCAGCAGGTTCCCGTCGTCGTCGAGCACGCGGTACGCCATCGGGTCGTCGTTGCCGATGAAGTAGTCGTTGCTCGGCACGACCATCGCAGCGAAGCTGAAGTACTGGTTGGCCGCGGGATCAACGGAGAACACCGCGCTGCCGCTCTGACCGGGCAGGAGCGGGCCGGCAGGGTCCGGAAGCACGGTCCCGAGCACCGCGCCGGGCTCCGCCGCCTCGAACGCCGGGAACCACGCCGAGCCCGAGCCGCCCTCGGCAACCGAGACGATCGCAGCACCGGCCGCCTCGCCATCGTTGAACGAGTCAAACGTGCCGTTGCCAAAGCCGATGCGCAGCGGCGCATACGAAATGCTGTTGGTCGGGGCGAGGTTCTCGACCGTGACCTGGATCATCACCGGCTGGGCCAACGCCGCTGCGCTCGCGGCACCAGCCACGCCCAGAACGATCAGTTTCTGCACATTCTTCATTTCTACTACTCCTTCGTTCAATACCAATCTGGCCCCGTGATCAACGCAATCCGAAGCCGCTTCTCTGTCATCTGGGCGCACGTCAACGCCGACCGGCACACGCCGGTGATCGATCTCCCGCTGTCTGTCCGAGTGCGTGGCGGCCCGCTGTCTGCGGCACCGGCCCGCCCGTGCCACGGGCGCTCCACGACGTCTCCGCTGCCTCCAGCGGCCGACCCTGCCAGTCTCGTCTCGACGCTCGTCAGTAAACGAGCGTGTACTTCAATTGCAAGCGGTCAGCCGGCGGCGTTCATTCCGCCGCCGTCACAAAAATCCGAAGTTCCCGACGGCGCGTTCCGGGGCCCCCGCCCATGCACCATCCGCCAGTCGTGCTCCCGCCGACCGCGCCGTCCCGCCGGCCCCGTCTCGCCCCGAATCGCGTGCAGCCTGAGCCTCCGCTAGCATCCGCCCACGTCACCCCATCCCCGGGGGCGCGATCCGAGATTCCCAAGGAGAAACACCGGTGAATCCCCTCGTTTCGGTCATCATGGGATCACGGAGCGACTGGGAGACCATGTCGCACGCCTGCGAAACGCTCGAAGCACTCGGCGTCCCGCACGAGTCGAAGGTGGTCAGCGCCCACCGGACCCCCGACCTCCTCTTCGAATTCGCCGCCGGTGCCGCGGCCCGGGGGTCGAGGTCATCATCGCCGGGCGCGGGTGGGGCGGCCCATCTGCCCGGCATGGTCGCCGCCAAGACCTCGCTCCCGGTGCTCGGCGTGCCCGTGCAGAGCAAAGCCCTGCAGGGCCTTGACTCGCTGCTCTCGATCGTGCAGATGCCGGCGGGGGTGCCCGTCGGGACACTCGCCATCGGCAAGGCCGGCGCGACCAACGCCGGGATTCTGGCCGCGTCCATCGTCGGGCTCTCGCGCCCGGAGATCCGGACGGCGGTGGAGAAGTACCGAGCAGCCCAGACCTCCAAGGTGCTCAACGATCCGGACCCCAGCCGGCCGGCACCCGAGCAGGGACGCGGCCGGTGATCGTCGGCGTCCTCGGCGGCGGGCAGCTCGGGCGGATGCTCGCCCTGGCCGGGCACCGGATCGGCGCGCAGGTGCGGTGCCTCGACCCCAACGCCGACGCCTGCGCCGGCCAGCTCACCGAGCTCGTAGTGGGGGACTTTCGGGACGAGGCGGCCCTGGGGCAGCTCATCGACGGCTGCGACGTGGTGACCTACGAGTTCGAGAACGTCCCGGTCGAGGCCGCGTCGTGGTGCGCCTCGCGGGTAGCGACCCACCCGGCGGTCCAAGCCCTCGGTGCCGCCCAGGACCGGATCGAAGAGAAGTCGGTTCTGCGCGCACGGCCTCAAGCCCGCACCGCACCGGCTCGTGGAGAGCGAGGCGCAGCTCCACGAGGCCGTCGAGGCCATCGGCCTGCCGGCGGTGCTCAAGACCTGCCGCGGCGGGTACGACGGCAAAGGCCAGGCGGTGCTCCGCGAGTCAGCGGACGTCACGGACGCCTGGGAGGCGCTGGGCACCCCGCGGGAGCCGCGGAGCCTTCCCGCCCGGCTCGTCCTCGAGGGATTCGTGGCGTTTGCGAGGGAGATCTCGATCCTGTCTGTCCGCAGCAGAGACGGCGAGGTCCGGCACTACGACCCGGTCTGCAACGAGCACTCCGGCGGCATCCTGGTGCGGTCAACACCGGCCGGGCCGGCCGCCAATCCGGCCGCGCTGGAGCGCGCGCGCGCGGGAATCGCTTCGCTCATGGAGGGGCTTGGGTACGTCGGTGTGCTCGCCGTGGAACTGTTCGAGACTCCCGACGGCCAACTGCTGGCCAGCGAGATGGCACCCCGGGTGCACAACTCCGGACACTGGACAATCGACGCCGCGGCGTGCGACCAGTTCGAGAACCACCTGCGGGCGGTGCTCGGCTGGCCTCTGGGCTCGACGCGGACGATCTGCGGGTGGGAGATGCGGAATCTCATCGGCTCGATTCCTCCCGCCTCAGAGTTGCTGGGCGAGGCCGGCTTGCGGCTGCACGCCTACGGCAAGGCCGAGAAGCCGGGGCGGAAGGTCGGGCATGTGACGGTGGTGTCCTAGCCGCCGGCTCGGCGCACGAAAAACGGCCCTCAAGGGGCCGTCTCAAGCAGAAACACGGGCGAAGGGATTCGAACCCCTAACCTCCTGATCCGTAGTCAGGTGCTCTATCCAATTGAGCTACGCCCGCAGAGCGGGGATCGTAAACCGGCCGGGGGGGGCGGGCAAGCGGCCGGAGGGGTTGCGCGGGCAGAAAGGCCACCTTCCCGGGGCCCCTTTCGGGCCGGAGAGGGCAAATGCCCGGGTCTCGGCGAGAGTTCCCCTCCGCCGCGGATCCGTGCCGGGCTTGATTCTGGCCGGCGGGGGGGCGATGATTGAAGCCCGGAACTGGTCATGCCTCTGGCGTGGCAGGCGGGGTGTTTGGGGTCTGCGGCGTGTGCCGCGGGCCGGTTGAGACAGATAGAGGTATTGCATGGCTCACTCACGTACCGCACGCAAGCGCGTCCGTCAGAATCTCTCGCACCGTTCGGCCAACCGCTGGCGGCTCCGTGCGATGCGGGCGGCGATCAAGGACTTCCAGGGCAAGCTGAACGCTGACGACGTTCCCGGTGCCAAGGAGTCGCTGAAGGCGTGCTGCTCGGTGATCGACAAGACGGCCCAGAAGGGCGTGATCCACCGCAACCAGGCCGCCCGCCGCAAGAGCCGCCTGAACGCGGCGCTGAAGGCCAAGGCCCTCGCCTGAGCCTCGCGGCACGCACGCCGCGGACGCACCACAGACTTGACGACCGACCGGCACGGGCTGGTCGGTCTTTTGTTTTTGGAAATGGCCGACGCGCTCACGGTGAACCTCCCCACGTCGGGCAAGGGCGTCGCGAGCACGGCTGAGTCGAGAGTGTCGTGCGGAGCAGATCCGCCCTACGCTGGGTCGCATGAAGGGTCGCGCAGAGGAAGGGCAGGTGAGCAGCGTCGCGTCGCGGGGATACCTCGCCGAGTCGCAGCGGCCGCTGTCCATTCTCGTGTTCCTGCTGCCGCTGCTCGCGGCTTACGAGCTCGGGGCGTGGCTCTACCTCTCCGGCGGCGAAGAGGGCCCGACGACGATCGCTGCGTGGGGCATGCTCTCCCGCGTGTTCGAGACCTTCGGCGTGGTGGGGCTGCACCTGCCGGCGGTGCTGCTCGTGACGGTGCTGCTGGTCTGGCACGTGCTGCAGCGGGAGCCGTGGCGCGTGCGGCCGATGGCGCTGGTCGGCATGGCGATGGAGGCGTGCGTCTGGACCGTGCCGCTGACGATCCTGCTGATCATCGTGGACTCGGTGCTGGATAGCGGCGGGGAAGGCGCAGCGACGGCGCTGGTCCAGACCGGCGGCGCAGCCGGGCTGCGTGAGCTTCCGTGGCAGGCGAGGCTGACGATCTCGGCCGGAGCCGGTCTCTACGAGGAACTCGTCTTCCGGATGATCCTGATCGCCGCGGCGCACACGGTGCTCGTCGATGTGCTCCGTCTCTCGAACCGGACAGGCGGCGCGATCGCGGTCGTGGTCTCGGCGATCGCCTTCGCCCTCTACCACCAGCAGGCCGGATCCGGCGGCGGGCTGGCGTGGGCGTTCCCGTACCTGGTGGCGGGGCTGTATTTCGGCGCGCTCTATCTGGCCCGGGGCTTCGGGCTGGTGGTGGTCGTGCACTTCCTCTACGACGTGGTGGCCCTGCTGGTGAGCGGATAGAGGGCGTTGAGGGCGGTTCGCGTTGTGCGGCGAGGTCTTGTAGACTCAGGCGGTGTGGGTGCCGGTCTTCAGGACGGGTGCTGCGGGGGAACCGGGTCGGTCGAGCGAAGCAGAGGAGCCACGAATGGGACTCGATTTCGCGGTATCGCAGCTTGAAGCGACGGGGTGGGCAGGATCAGAATCGGGCGGTTGCGGTCGTCTGGCGGACGGTCGTGTGTACCCCGAGCCCGTTCGGGTCTCGAGGGAGTTTGCCGACGCCGGGTTCGTCCTCCGGCTGCGCCACGTGCCCTTGTTTGATTGCTACCGGGCCGAGTGGTCAGAAGCCTCCACCGAGGCTCCCGCGGGAGGTTCTGGCCCTGACGCGGGCGGATCGGTGAGGACCGTTGTGGGGCGCACCTGCGACGAGGCGGCGGTGTACGCCCTTGCCCTGATGCGTCGATCGGCGGCGATGGCGACGATCTGAGCGGATGCCGAGGCCGGGCCGGAGTGGCTCTGAGGCGGGGCCCTCGGGTGGGGCCCCGGGGCGCGGCTGCCGCGAATTTTGCGATGTGATGCTGTTGACGGGGGTTGGCGGCCGGATAGGCTCTGTCACCAGACGGCCCCATCGTCTAGTCAGGTCCAGGACGTCAGGTTCTCATCCTGAAAACCGGGGTTCGAATCCCCGTGGGGTCACTTCCCATCCCCCTTGACAACCGGCACCGGCCTTCACGGCCCCGCCAGAGCCACTCCCCAGCGGCTCGCGGTTGTCAATTGTGGGTGCGCGAGGGGGACGGATGGTGCTGGGCGGGGCCGGATTCGGGCCCGTGGTATCCTGCATCGCCGAGCCGATTCCGGCTCGTAGTCGATCGCGGATCCGCGTCCGGCACAGGGAGACATCCATGCAAACTCGTTGGCGCTCGCAGCTCGTGGCGGTCCTCGCCCTCTTGACGTGCACGATCACGACGGCGTGGGGCAGCGCCCAGGACGCACGCGCCGACGTCCGATCCGGCGATCTGGAGTACCGGTTCGAAGTCGGCGAGCCGGGGGACGCGGCACCGCAGTGGATGGTCCCGACACCCGGCTGGGCCGCGGCGCTGACCGCGGACGCGGCGGCGGAGGGCGAGCAGTCGATGGTGCTGGAACAGCACGCCGCGACGGACGCGCCGTTCGGCAATGTGATGCGGGTCTTCGACGCTGCGCCCTACCGAGGCAAGCGTGTCCGGCTGAGCGCGAAGGTGCTCGCCGAAGGGGAGCCGGTGGGGCGGGCGATGATGTGGCTTCGCGCCCGACCTGAACGACGGCACGATGGGCGCGTTTGACAACATGGGGGATCGGCCGATCAGGGCCGGTGCGGCCGGCTCGCGGGACTGGTCGGACGCCGTGATCGAGATCGACATCGAGCCCAACGCCGTGTCCATCTCCGTCGGCTTCATGTCGAACGGGGGCGCGACGGTCTTCATCGACGCGGTGCGGTTGTCGATCGTCGGTCCGGCCGCCGAGCGGACCCCGCCGCAGAACGCCAGCGAGCCGCGCCCGCTCTCCGCCCGCGGGTTGGAGAATGTCAGTGCCGCGGCCCGACTCCTCGCCGATGTGCGTTTCTTTCACGCGAGCGATCAGTCCGTCGCCGTGACGGCCTGGGACCATCTCGCGGTGCGGCTGATGGAAGAGGTCGAGCCCGCGGCCGACCCGGCCGAACTCGCCGATCGGTTGGAGGCGTTCTTCGCACCCATCGCGCCGACTCTCCGGGTCTGGGCGGGCGGGACCGATCAGGCGCCGGCGTTGCCGGAGAGTCCCGACGGGGCCGACCACGTGAAGTTCTGGCGTCACCACGGCGCGGGCGCTGTCGCCCATGCATCGCAGCGCAGCCTCTACGCGAGTGCGGTTGTCCGCGAGAGTCTGCAGGCCCCGACTGCGGACGGGGGCGACGCCCCCGAGGCCGGAGCCCGAGAGTCGGCCTACGTCGTCACGTCCCTCGGGGGCGGCGTCTCGTGCCGGCTTCCGGTCGAGGTCTTCGCAGACGATGCCGGCACACTGCCGCACGCGCCGGCCGAGACCGAGTGGTCGCGGCTGGACGATAAGCCCGACCTCACCGCGAGCAACCGGGCGACGCGGCTGGCGGGCGTCGCGGTCTGCTGGGGGGTCATGCAGCACTTCTACCCGTACTTCGACGTCGTCGACACTGACTGGGACGCCGCACTGGCCACCGCCCTCGCGGCCGCGGCCGAGGATGCCGATCGCGGAGACTATCTGCACACGCTCCAGAGACTTGTCGCCAAGCTCCACGACGGTCACGGCTTTGTCCGCGACCGGTCGATGCGTGCGCGTGTCATGCTGCCGCTGGCGTTGACATGGGTGGGGAGCGAGCTGGTCGTCGTCGGGACCGACGAGTCGGTCGCCGATCGGATTGCGCCGGGCGACACGGTTCTGGAGATCGAGGGCCGGGCGGTCGCGGCGTGGTACGAGGACGCCGCGGAGCGTATCTCCGCCTCGACCGAGGGCTGGCGCCGCTCGGTCGCGCTGGCGATACTCACCGCCGAGATCCCCGGGAACGGGCCGGTATCGCTCCGGCTGCGCCGCCCGGACGGGAGCGAGTTCGAGGCGATTGTGGACCGGATCATGCCCGCGCAGATCACCCGGGTGTCGGAGCACCGGCCCGCCGCCGGCGAAGCACTCGCCCCGGGCATCGTCTACTTCGACCTCAACCGAGCCGACTCCGAGACACTGAACACCGCGATGCCCCTGCTCGCGGCGGCAGAGGGCGTTGTGTTCGATCTGCGGGGCTATCCCGGCGACGCCGGCGTGCGGTTGATGCCGCACCTCTCGGGTGAGGCCGTCCAGAGCGCTCGGTGGAGAGTCCCGGTCGTGACCCGACCAGACCGGGAGGGGTGGCGCTGGAACGAGAGCGGCCGCTGGTGGCTGCCGCCGGCCGAGCCGTTTCTCGATGCGGAGATCGCGTTCCTGACCGACGGACGGGCGATCTCCTACGCCGAGTCCATCATGGGCATCGTCGAGGCCTACCGGATGGGCGAGATCGTCGGCGCGACCACCGCGGGCACCAACGGCAACGTGAATCCCTTCGAGCTGCCCGACGGGTTCGCCGTGTCCTGGACCGGCATGCAGGTACTCAAGCACGACGGTTCGCGGCACCACGGAGTGGGCATCGCACCCACGGTGCCCGTGGCACCCACCGTCGCGGGTATCGCCGCGGGGCGTGATGAGGTGCTGGAACGGGCGGTGGAGGTGCTCCAGGCGAAGATCGCCGCGGATGCCGACAGGTAGGCAGCCGCCCGCGAGCACGGCTGAAAGGGGTCTTCGGCGGCGGGGCGACTTCGGCAGCCGGCGCAATTCTTCGGAGGAATCACGAATCAGGCACCGCGCGTCCTCCGCGCCGGGGACAATGCCGGCATGACTGAAGACCTCCTGACGCACGACGAGCAACTCGAACACCTGGTTGATGGGGGGGACGGCGAGGGATGCTCGGCGCTCCTGGAGAGCCTCGACGCGCCGGACGCGGTGCACGCGGTCTCGAGCCTCGGCGAGGACGGGCGTGCCAGGCTGCTGACGCTGCTGGACCCCGAGACCGCGGCCGACGTCGTAGAGCAGATGCCGTGGCCCCAGGCGGTCACCGCGGTGTCGATGCTCGACGTCACCGCCGCCGCGGCGATCGTCAACGAACTCCCCAGCGACAAGCGCGCCGACATGATCGGTGCACTCGACGAGGACGCCGCCGCGGCGATCGTCGCCGAACTCGCCCACGAGGACGCGGCGGATGTCCGACGGCTGACCGGCTATGCGGGCGACGTGGCCGGCGGTCTGATGGTGACCGAGTACCTGGAGTACTCGGTCTCGGCGACGATCGGCGAGGTGATCGCCGACCTCGGCGAGAACGCCGAGCGGTACGCCGACTACGAGATCCAGTACGGCTACGTGACCGACGAATCCGGGCAGCTCGTCGGGGTGCTGCGGATGCGCGATCTGCTGCTCTCGCCGCGTTCGCGTGCGGTGCGTGCGGTGATGATCCCCAGCCCGGAGTCGGTGCTCGATACCTCGCCGCTGGCCGAGCTCGTCACGTTCTTCGACGATCACGGGTACTTCGGCGTGCCCGTGGTGGACAGCGCGGGGCGGCTCTGCGGCGTCGTGCGTCGGTCGGCGATCGAGGCGGCCGTCGCCGAAGACCGCGACGGGGTCTACCGGCGCTCGCAGGGCATCGTCGGCGGTGAAGAGCTCCGATCGATGCCGATCCTGGTGCGATCGCGTCGTCGGCTTTCGTGGCTGAGCGTCAACATCGTGCTCAATATCTTCGCCGCGAGCATCATCGCGATGCACCAAGACACGCTGGAGGCGGTGATCGCCCTCGCGGTGTTCCTGCCGATCATCTCGGACATGAGCGGCTGTTCGGGCAATCAGGCGGTGGCGGTCAGCATGCGCGAGCTCACTCTCGGGGTTATCCGGCCCCGCGAGATCGGGCGTGCGGTGCTCGGCGAGCTGTCGATGGGCCTGCTGAACGGGTTCGTGCTCGGGCTGCTTATCGGGCTGGTGGCCCTGGCGTGGAAGGGCAACCCGGCCCTGGGCCTCGTGGTGGGCGGCGCGCTGATGCTCAACACGCTGATCGCGGTGCTCGTGGGCGGTTCGGTGCCGCTGCTGCTCAAGCGGCTGGGGTTCGACCCGGCGCTCGCCGCGGGGCCGATCCTGACCACCGTGACGGACATGTGCGGCTTCATGCTGGTGCTGACCTTCGCCTCCTTGGCACTGCCGGCGCTGACTGGATAACCCCGGCCGGATCGATGTGCCGTCGTGCCAGATCCGGCGCAACGTCCGTGGGGGTTATATTCTGGGCACTATTGCAAGGGGTGTTCGGGTCAAAAGTTCCCGCGAAGGTGAGCGAAAGCCCTTGAGGCGGTCAAGGCGAGAGGCGGAGTATCCGAATCAACCCCGTGGACGCGACCTGTCAGTCGTGCGTCGTGCGGTGGCCTCCGGCATGGAACCGATTGGGAGCAAATCGTCGATGGAGATGCGGGTTTCCATGCTGGCGCTCCCGGACAACTCCTTCGAAGACAGGTCATCCGTAGCACTCCTGATCGACGATTCGGCCGCGATGCAGAAGCTCCTCTCGTTGCGTCTGCGCAACGACGGGCTCGACGTGATCAGCGCGATGTCCGGCGAGGAGGGCGTCCGCGCGGCCCAGGAGCACCTGCCCTCGGTCATCCTGCTCGATCTGGGCATGCCGGGGATGGACGGCTTCGAGGTGCTCCGGACCCTCAAAGACAACGAGGCCACGCTGCACATCCCCGTGATCATGCTCAGCGGCGTGCACAACTCCCACGACAAGGTGACCGCGTTCGATCTGGGCGCGGTCGACTTCATTACCAAACCGTTCGACGTGACCGAGCTGCGGGTGCGGGTCCGATCGGCGCTGCGCGTGAGCTACCTCATGCAGATGCTCTCGCAGCGCGCCCAGATCGACGGCCTGACCGGGCTCTACAACCGCGCACACTTCGACCACCGCTGGGCCGAAGAGGTGGCGGCGGTGCACAGGCACAAGCGGCCGCTCACCATCGCCATGCTCGACCTCGACCACTTCAAGAGCGTCAACGACACCTTCGGACACCCGGCGGGCGACGCGGTGATCCAGGGCCTGGCCAGGATCATCCGGCGTGAGTGCCGCCAGACCGATGTCGCCTGCCGCTACGGCGGCGAAGAGGTCGTGCTGATCATGCCCGAGACCGTGCCGGCGGACGCGGCCGCGGTCTGCGAGCGGATCCGGATCGCCCTGGCCGATGTCGTCTGGCCCAAGCACCCGGAGCGCTCGGTGACGTGCTCGATCGGCGTCGTCGGGACCGAGGGCACCGCCACGGCCGAGCCTCTCGCGTGGCTCGAGCTGGCGGACAAGAACCTCTACCGCGCCAAGCGGGAGGGCCGCAACCGCGCGGTGACCTCGGCCCTCGAGAACGGGATCAAGCTCGCCCAGGTCGGCTAGCGCGGCTCGCCGGATACAACCAGGACATCTCGGCCCGGCACCACCTAGAACGGGATCGCCACCTGCAGATAGACGTGCGGCGCGTCCCGCGAAGGGTTGCTGTCGTCGCCGTGGATCCGTGCGTTGGAGATGTGGTGCCAGCGGAGCCCGCCGACCAGCCTCGTGCCATCGTCGGCGATCTGGTGCGTCATGCCGATGCCGGCGCGGGGTGTGAAGTTAAACCCGGTGCCGTCGAACGGCACGTTGTCGGTCGCGCTGAGCACGCCGATGCCGACATTGAGGAACGCGCTGGTCTTGGCCCGGTTGAAGAAGTGCCAGCGGAACTCCATCGCCGGGTTGAGGCTCAGCGCGTCCTCGCCCTCCTGGGCGTGGTACCACCCCGCAAGCTCGAGCATCCACTCCACATCGTCGACAAGAAACCGCGAGTAGCCGAGCGTCAGGTTGAAATCGGTGTTGTCGTCGAAGTCGTACGCCGCGCCCGTGCCGAAGAGGATCCACTCCGTGCCCGCCGTGCCGTACGGCTTGGCCGGCCCCGACGCTCGCGGCAGGGTCACATCCGGAGACGCCGTCGCATCGGGCTCCGCGGCCGGATCGGCTTCGGGCTGGAGGCTCGTCAGCGACAGGTGGGCACCCTCGGTGGAGAGCCGCAGGGCGTCTAGGTCTTCGGCCGCGGCCAGCCCGGAGCCCAGGCACAACGAGGCGGCGAGGAAACCGCCAAACAGCGGGCGGCAGTGGCGGGGCTGTCGTGATTGGCAGATCATCATGGCCAGCAGCGTATCCGGGCCCGGCGAGCCCTGCCGCCAGCGGGTAGGGTTGACAGCAGCGGCGGCCCGGTGCGGCCGCCCCTACGGCGGAGGTGGAGCGTGAGCGGAGCAGAGCCCGACCGGATCATGGGGCTGGAAGAGGCGGCACTGTTCGCCGAGAGGCGCATCGACGAGCTGCACGAGCAAGTCCTGGCCCTCTCCGGCCGGCTGGAAATGCTGGCCCGGAGGTTTGAACGGCTCGAGCGGGTTGTCCTCGACCTGCGCGCGAGCGCCGAGCCCGACGCCCCCGACGAGCCGGGGGACGACGGACCGAACCCCACCGACTGAGACGCACCCCACGCCGGCCCGCGTCCGGGCGGAGCACTCTACCATGACCCGACGCACCGGGACCCAACGCACCGGACACCAGCACCCGGCGCGGCGACGACCGACGAAGGAGACGAGATGGCGGACCCATTCAAACCGACGGCGAAGGACCGGTTCACCTTCGGACTGTGGACGGTGGGCAACACCGGCCGCGACCCGTTCGGCGAGGCCACGCGCCCGCGCTGGAGCCCGGCGGAGATTGTGGACCTGCTCGGCGAGGTGGGGGGGGTCCACGGGGTCAACTTCCACGACAACGACCTCGTGCCCATCGACGCGAGCGAGGAAGAGTCGGCCACAATCAAGCGAGACTTTGCAGGGGCTCTCAAACGGAACAAGCTGCAGGTCGCGATGGGGACGACCAACCTCTTCGGCGATCCGGCCTTCAAGGACGGCGCGTTCACCAGCAACGATGCAGAGGTGCGGGCCTACGCCGTGCAGAAGACCATGCGGGCGATGGACCTCGCGGCCGAGTTCGGCGCGAAGATCTACGTCTTTTGGGGCGGTCGTGAAGGGGCCGAGACCGACGCCGCGAAAGACCCGGTCGAGGCCGTGCGGCGGTTCCGTTCGGCGCTCGATTTCCTCTGCGGCTACAGCATCGAGCAGGGCTACGACATGCGGTTCGCACTCGAGGCCAAGCCCAACGAGCCTCGCGGCCACATGTACTTCCCGACCACGGGCCACTACCTCGCGCTGATCAACTCGCTCAAGCACGCCGAGATGGTGGGCGTCAACCCTGAGGTCGCCCACGAGCACATGGCGGGGCTCAACTTCGTCCACGCGGTCGCGGGGGCGCTCGAGGCGGAGAAGCTGTTCCATATCGACCTGAACGATCAGGAGTTCGGCCGCTACGACCAGGACCTGCGCTTCGGCAGCGTCAACCTCAAGCACGCGTTCTTCCTGGTCAAGCTGCTCGAAGACCACAAGTACGACGGCTACAAGCACTTCGACAGCCACGCCTTCCGCACCGCCGACCGCGACGATGTGATCGAGTTCGCGCGGGGCTCGATGCGTACTTACCTGTTGCTCAAGGAACGCGCCAAGCGCTGGAACAGCGACAAGGAGATCAAGCGACTCCTGCGCAAGATCAACAAGGCCAGCAAGGACATCGACGGGCTGACCGGCGACTTCACCCCCGCACGGGCCGAAACCCTCGGCGCGATGGAGTTCAACCGCGAGAAGCTCGCGGCCAGACCGTTGCCCTACGAGCGACTCGACCAGCGGACGATGGAGATCTTGATGGGCGTGGAGTAAATCTTACCTCTCCCTCTGGGAGAGGTCGGCGGGTTTCCCGCCGGGTGAGGGCGGCCGTGAAAGGCCACCCGCTGTTCTTTCGTCCGCGACCCGCTTTATCGTGACGAGCACGCCGTCGAGGTTCCTGAACACCTCCGTCGCCGGCACCCGCAAAGTCCGGATGCCCCGCTGGTCAAACCATGCATCACGTCTGGCGTCCTGTGCTCTTCGTGGGCCGTGGGTCGCGCCATCGACCTCGACGATGAGTTGTGCGTCGTGGCAGAAGAAATCGGCGATGTACGGGCCAATCGGATGCTGACGCCGGAACTTGTATCCACCGAGCCGGCGTGAGCGAAGCCTGGACCACAAGATGCCCTCCGGCGGCGTCTGGTCCTGGCGGAGTCGCTTGGCCCGCTCTCGTGAGAGCTTGGGGGCGTTCATCGGCGCAGCGTACACGACTACCCCGGAAGAAGGCCAGAGGCACCCTCACCCCGGCCCTCTCCCTGAGGGAGAGGGAGGAAGAGTCACGCCCACCGCGTCAGATGCCACGCCTTCTTCCCACGCCGCAGCGCGATGATCTCGTTGTGGAGCAGGTCGCTCGGCGAGAGTGTGTGGTCGGCTCCGGCCTTGGTGCCGTTGATGCTCACGCTGCCGTTGGCGAGGAACTCGCGCGACTCGCGCTTGCTCTTGGCCAGACCCGTCTCGACGAGGAAGTCGGCGAGGTTGACACCCTCGCCATCGAGCGACGCGCGGGGATGATCGCTCGACGGGATCTCGGCGAAGACCTCGGCGAGCAGGCCCTTCGGCAGGTCGCCGATCTCACCCGAGAAGAGCGCCTCGGCCGCCCTGGCCGCGTTCTCGGCCTCCGCCTCGCCGTGCACAAGCGTGGTCGCGTGGTGCGCCAACGCCCGGTGCGCTCGCGCGCCCCCGGCCGCTCCGCGTGCGCGGCCTCGAGTTCGGCGATCTCCTCGCGCGTCAACAGCGTGAAGAGCTTGAGGAACCTGACAATGTCCTCGTCCGACGTGTTCAGCCAGAACTGGTACATCGCGTAGGGGCTCGTCCGCTTGGCCGTCAGCCACACCGCGCCGCTCTCGGTCTTGCCGAACTTGCCGCCGTCGGACTTGGTCACCAGCGGGTTGGTCAGGCCGAAGGTCGTCGGGGCGGCGCTGTCATCCCCGCCAGCCTCCGCGGCGTGCAACCTGCGGATGAGATCGCCGCCGGCCACGATGTTGCCCCACTGATCACTCCCGCCGAGCTGCACCGTCACACCCTGCTGCTCGAACAGGTGCGCAAAGTCGTACGCCTGCAGGATCATGTAGCTGAACTCGGTGTAGCTGATGCCCTGGTCGCGGTTGTGCAGCCGCTCCTTGACCGACTCCTTCTGCATCATCATGTTGACGCTGAAGTGCTTGCCGATGTCGCGGAGGGCTTCGAGGTAGCTGATCTTGCACAGCCAGTCCGCGTTGTTGCGGATCTCCGGTGCCGGCAGCCCCGCCCCGGCGAAGACCGACTCGAAGATGCCCCGCTGGTGCGCGACATGATCGGCGATGGTCTCCACTGTCATCAGCGTCCGCTCGGCCGACTTGCCCGACGGGTCGCCGATCATGCCCGTCCCGCCGCCCATCACCACGATCGGCCGATGCCCCGCCCTGGCAAAGTGCACCAGGCACATGATCGGTACCAGATTCCCGATCGTCAGACTGTCGGCGGTCGGGTCAAATCCGGCGTAGCCCCGGCGGGGGTTGGCCTCGGGGTCGGCCAGATGGGCGGCCAGACCCTGCTCGTCCGTGCACTGGTGCAGCAGCCCGCGCCAGCGGAGTTCGTCGAGAAAGTCGATGCGTGTCGTGCTCATGGGCCCAGAGGATAGGGAGTCACCGTGGCACCGGCTTCCAGCCGGTGAGCGTGGGACGGGCACTGGCGCACCGGCTGGAAGCCGGTGCCACTGCCATCCGTCTCTGCCGCTGATTAGAACTCGCGTTCCACCACCGCGCGGGCCATGAGGTCCAGCATCTCCCGCGCCGGCGAAGGCGCCAGCCCGCGGAGCGACTGCCGAGCCTCGGCGACCAGCCGGTTGGCGTGGTCCCGCGCGCCCCGCACCGCGCCCGACCCGAGCATCTCCTCCCGCAGCGAGGCCGCGGTCTCGCGGGCGTCCTCCCGCGAGGCCTGCAGGTCGTCCTCGTCGGCGACCGCCCCCGCCGAGGTCAACCGCCCGAGAAACCGCCCGCGCTGCTCCGGCGCGAGCCCCTCGAGGTGCAGCAGCACCGGGAGCGTCAGCTTGCCCTTCTCCAGATCCTTGCCGACGCTCTTGCCCGCCGCGGCCTCGGTGCCCAGCAGATCAATGAGATCGTCCTGCACCTGGAACGCCACGCCCATCCGCCTGCCGAAGGTCTCCAGCGCCGCCTGTGTCGCCTCGTCGGCCCCGGCCAGCCGCGCCCCGAGGTGGCACGCCACTCCGATCAACGCCGCCGTCTTGCGGTCCAGAATCTCAAAGTAGGTGCGCCGATCCAGCGTGTAGTCGTCGCGGAAGTGCAGCTGCAACAGCTCGCCTCCGCAAAGCGTCATGCTCACCTCGCCGATCAGCCTCGCCGCGTCGAGCGACCCGATCGTCGTACACAGGTGGTACGCCGAGGCGATCAGGTAGTCGCCCAGGATCACCGCGGCCTCGTTCCCATACAGGTGATTGACCGTCCGCCCCCGCCGCCGGTTCTCCGCCTCGTCCAGAATGTCGTCGTGCACGAGCGTCGCCATGTGGATCATCTCGCAGACCGCCGCGATCGTGACGTGCGGGTCGGAGACGGGCTCATCTGCGCGCGCGGGGCTCCCGCACGCCATCCCGGCGAGCATCACCAGCGACGGACGGAGCATCTTGCCCCGGTACCGCTCGATGTGGCCGCAGAGACGCTCGACGGGGAGCAGATCGGAGGCGAGCTGCTCGTCGAACCGCCGCTCGACCCGCTTCAGCCCGTCGGTGAGCGCGGACTGAATCTGGGCGAGCTCGGGCGGAACCTCAAGGAACGTCTGTGCCATGCCGGAGGATAGGAGCCCGAACACTCCGCCCGAACAGCCCGCCCGATCGGTCGCCCCGGCCCCGTCCGTGGGCCGCCGTCAAGGCTCACTCGCGTCGGCTCAGCGCTGCGCGACGACGTACGTGATGAACGCCGGATCCGCCTCGCCCTCGGCCGCCGGGCTGAACACCCCGTCGCCCTCGCCGTCCTCGTCCTCACCCTCCCAATAGACGGTGACGTCGGAGAACCCCGCATCGAGCAGGCAGTCCTGCAGCTCCGGCAGCGTGTAGTGCCGCCAGTGATACTTGAACGCCTTTTTTAGCTTGGTCCCGTCGGGAAACTTGAAGTGGATATAGGCGGTCATCATGCCCGTGATTGGGTCGTACTTGTCCTGGTCCCACACATACGTGAACCCCTCGAGCTCCCGGTCCTCGGTGGTCTCGGTCAGGGCGTCCGAGCCCCCGTAGTGGTCCAGAATGAACACACCGTCGGGCCCCAGCGCCTCGCGGACCGAGCGGAAGTAGGCCACCAGATCATTCCGCTTGTTCAGCAGCCAGTAGCTGAAGTTCATCGCCAGAACGATGTCGTGACCGTTGCCCTCAGGGCCGGGGTCGCGGACATCCCGCTCCAGCAGCACCACCCGCGACCGCTGCTCCTCGGTCAGGCCCGGCAGCGTGTGCTCGCGGGCCCAGTCCAGGGTCTCCGAGTCGAGATCGACACCCACCGCGCGGTTGGTCTCGCGGCGTTGCACCCACTCGGCCGCCGAGTTGGCGGTGCCGCAGAAGTCCTCCCGCAGCGACACCGCGTGCCGGCCTCGGAGCGTCTCGAAGGTCTCGTCCACGAAGTCGATCTCGGCCTCGACGTTCTGCACGCTCAGTCCATACAGGACATGGCGGTCGGCCGTCTCGGCGGTGAGCTTGCTCTTGGGCTTGCGCTTTTTCTTGTTCGGTCTTGGCATGGGGCGAGAGTGTAGCGGGCGTCCGGGTCGATGTGTGATCGGCACGGCGTGGGTGGCGTGGCCCGACGGGGGCATATAGTCGCCCCAACCAGCTGGGAGCCGCTCAATGCGTATGACAATGGTCGGAACGGGGTACGTCGGTCTCGTCTCAGGCGTGTGTTTCTCAAACACAGGCATCGATGTCACCTGCCTCGACGTGGACGAAGCGAAGATCGACCGCCTCAAAGCCGGGGATTGCCCGATCTACGAGCCCGGCCTCACCGAGCTCATGGCCCGCAACACCGCCGCCGGCCGCCTCCACTTCACCACCGACAAGGCCGAGGCCTACCGCGACGCCGAGATGATCTTCATCTGCGTCGGCACGCCCACCGGCGACGACGGCCAGACCGACCTCTCCTACGTCCTCGGTGCCGCAGACGACATCGCCGCCGTCATGAAGAACCTCGGCCCGAACCAGCCGCCGAAGGTCGTCGTCATGAAGTCCACCGTGCCCGTCGGGACCACCATGGCCGTCAAGGCCCGGATCCGCGAGAAGGCTGGTCCGGACATCCCCTTCGCCGTCGCCGACAACCCCGAGTTCCTCAAAGAGGGCGACGCGATCAACGACTTCAACAAGCCCGACCGCGTCGTCGTCGGCGTCGAGGAGGACTGGGTCGGCGAGCGCTTCCGCGATGTCTACGACCCGTTCGTCCGCAACGGCCACCCGATCTACATCATGGACGTCCTCAGCTCCGAGATGGTCAAATACGCCTCCAACAACTTCCTTGCCACCAAGATCAGCTTCATCAACGAGATGGCCAACCTCTGCGAGCACTACGGCGCCAACATCAACCGCGTCCGCGAGGGCATGAGCGCAGACGTCCGCATCGGCCACCACTTCCTCTACCCCGGCCTCGGCTACGGCGGATCCTGCTTCCCCAAGGACACCCTCGCCTGCATGATGATGGGCGAGAACGTCGGCCTCGACATGCAGCTCTCCCGCGCCGTCCACGAGGTCAACCAGCGCCAACGCGGCCTCTTCTTCGACAAGATCCTCGAGCACTTCGCCCCCCAGGGCGGCCTGGCCGGCAAACGCCTCGCCTTCTGGGGCCTGGCCTTCAAGCCGCGCACCGACGACATCCGCGAGTCCCCCGCCCTCACCCTCGTCCGCAAGGCCATCGAGCACGGCGCCGAGTGCGTCGGATACGACCCCGTCGCCGCCGCCAACTCCCGGCGCGACATCGGCGACAAGCTCGCGATCGCCGACTCGATCTACGCCGCCGCCGAGGGCGCCGACGGCGTGGTCATCAGCACCGACTGGGACGAGTTCAAAAGCCCGGACTTCGCCAAACTCGCCGGCCTCATGCGCAGCAAGGCGATCTTCGACGGCCGAAACCTCTACCGGCGTCCCGATATGGCCCGGCTCGGCTTCGCCTACATCTCCGTCGGACGCGGCGCGGTCGGCCCCTCGTGACGGCTATGGTGCCCCCGTGTGAGCGGTCAGTCGTGTCCCCGGCCTGACAGGTGGAGCACCCCCGATGCCGTTGCGTCTGTTCGAACTCTACCAACGCAAACGCATCGTCAATATCAATCTGAATATCCTCGCCTCCGGCCTCCTCGCGGTCATCCTCGCAAAGCCGCTCGTCGTCCTCGTCGGCAACTGGATCGGCCCCGAGCGACTCCTCAGCGTCACCCTCGCCGCCGGCGCCGTCGACATGGTCGTCGACGTCATCATCTACTACGCGCTCCACTGGTTCGCCAACCACTGGAACCCGCCGTGGAAACGCGCCCGCGACGCCAGGCACAAGAGATCATTCTTCCGCGACGCCTCGGTCGTCCAGTTCGAGCGCGCCATCCTGTCACCGCTCTACTACCTGGTCGCCATGGGGCTCATGTACGCACTGCAGCACCGCGGCATGGCCCACGGCTGGGCCTTCGTCGTCGGCTTCGCCTCGGGGCTCCTCGTCACCCGCGTCGTGCACACCGTCTGGGGGATGCGCTCCGGCCGGTTCCTCGACCTCACCCTCCCCGCCGAAGAGATCTGCCCCGACGCAGACGCAAGCCCGCCCGCCCCGGACCGCAGCCAGCCCTAGCTGCTCACCTGCATCATGCGGCGGATCGTCGACGGACTCTCCGCCGAACCCGTCCGCGTCGAGAGCAGCGTCGCCTGACACACCGCCAAGATGCCCGCCTCATCCAGCGGGCTCTCCGCCGGCACCGCCGGGTCCAGCACCCGAGACACCGCGTCCGCGATGATCTGCACCGACCGAGACGTCGGCGTCTCGCCGCGCCGCTTGACCTCACGCGACGCGTCAACCGGCTCGCCGGCCTCGTTGACCCACTCAAACCCGTCGTCGAAAATCCGCAGGCGACCCTCCCCGCCCAGCATCGTGATGTTGCGCGACCAACGACCACTCCGGTTGCTCACCAACACCGCCGCCGCACGCCCATCCGCAAACCGGAAGTTCGCCGTGATGTCCCCGTGCGTCTCCCGAAGCGTCTCGCCCAGCTGCGGGATCAACGCCCCCGCTGCGGCGGGGCATACGCCGCGTCCACACTGTCAGGCTCACCCAAAAGCGTCAGCAGCACTTCGATCGCCCCGAACAACCGCGCACCCAACGAGCCCTCCTCGGCCCGGCAGCACGCCTCGATCAGCAGCGTCCGCGGCTGGCCGAACATCTCCAGCACCTCGGCCGCCTCCCGATACGGCCGCGCCGCCCGCACCAGCGGCACAAACGCCAGCCCGTCAAGAGGCCGCACCCCACCCGGGCCCGGGCGCCGTCCACGGCCCCGCCAGCTCCAACGCGGCTCGCCGGCAGCGGCTCGAGCGTCAACACCCGCACCCCCGCTGGTGCGCATGAAGCACGGCCTGCGCATCGCTCGGACTCGCCGCAGCCCCGAAGTCCCCCGCCGACGCGATAAGCACCGCGTCGCACTCACCATCGGTCAACGCGCGCCGAAGGTCGTCCACCACCGGACAATCAAACACCCCGGCGACCGCGCTCGAACGACCCTTGACCCCGCACCCCGCACCCACCACAACCAGGCCCGCAGCCGACGCGACCGCCTTCATGCACGCGGCACGCTGCTCGTCGGTCCACACAATCGTTCTCGGGCCCGTCTCGGCCATAGCGGGCATCGTACAGCCGGGGCCTCCGCCGTGGGCTGCCAAACCGACAGCCGGGTGTCTTTTTGACCGGCCCACGCCCACCCCACACCCGCTGCGCACCGGGTCATCTGGCACGCCGCTTGCCTCTCCGTAGACCGGCCAGCCACGTAGGGCCGGCCGCCAAAACCCTATCTGTCAGGGGCCGCGTTTGGCCCCGCCATCAAGGAGGCACCGTCATGCAAAGCTCACTCATCCGCCGCGACCCGAACTCGTCCCTGCACGGTCTCGACCGTCTCTTCGCGTCCGTCCTCGCCGAGCCCTTCTTTAGCAGCGGTTCGGTCGCAGCCACCGACGAGGGCACCCTCGCGCTCGACATCTCCGAGGACGAATCGCACGTGATCGTCCGCGCCTCGCTCCCCGGCTTCACCAAGGACCAGGTCCACGTCGAGGTGCACGACGGCGTGCTGTCGATCAAGGCCGAGAAGGAAGAGGAAACCGAAGAACGCACCGAACGCTTCTACCGCCGCGAACGCCGCGTCGGCTCGGTCAGCCGCCGCGTCGCCCTGCCCAGCGTCGTGCACGAGGGCGAGGCCAAGGCCGAGCTCAAGCACGGCGAGCTCGTGCTCCGCCTGCCCAAGGAGCCCAAGGCGACGCCCCGCAAAATCTCCATCGACTGACCCGAGCCCCGGCCGCCAAGCGGCGATCCGAGCAGCGGGCCGAACAACAGATCAAACAACCAGAACGCTGTGCAGCGCACGCCGACCAACTCCCGGCGTGCGCCCGCACACGTTCTCGCTCGCACGACCGGCCGCACCCGGTCCGCACATCACTCCGGGATCGGCGGACGCGCAGCGTGCTCCGGCCGCAGCACATACAACCACGTCGTCGTCCCGTAGTACGCCTCGCTCCGCCCCATCGAGGCCAGGCCAATTTTCTCGAGCACCCGCCGCGACGCGATGTTGTCCGGGTGCGTCACCGCAACCAGATTCGTCAGCCCCGGCCCGGACGCATCCGACGTGGCCCACCCGAGCACCGCCCGGGCCGCCTCGGTCGCCAGACCCTGCCCCCAGGCCTCGCGGACGAGCCGGTACCCGATCTCGATCTCCGGCCCCCGAGCCGCAAAGTCGGTCGGATCCACCCCCGAGCGGGCGATGGGGTACAGCATGCAGTCCCCGATCACCCGGCCCTCGCGAAGGACCGTGAACGGCCCGAACCCCAGCCGATCCCAGCACAGCAGGCCGTTGCGGAGCCCCCGCTCGACCCGTTCCGGCGTCCGGGGGCTGCCGTCTCCGATGTAGCGCGTAACCTCTGGATCCGCAAACTGCTGCGCAAAGGCACCGAGATCGTCCAGAATCGGTTTGCGGAGGATCAGTCGGTCGGTACGAAGAACAACAGGCATGGGCAAGAATACCTCGCCGGGGCGAACCAGGCCCCCCTCCGGCCGCCCAGAGCCCTCCCGATCCCGCGGCCGGCCGCCCTTGGAATAGTCAGATTTTGGATCACCGCGCGTGGATTGGGGCTTTCCCCGATGGCGCAGGACGGGGTATACTGTGCTGTTCACAAGCGGCTCACTGCCCACTCGGGGCGGCCGCAGAGATCCCGACGCGCTTCTTCTGCCCAAGATGCTGCACCGGTTCACAGTTCAAGGGCATCTGAAGGAAGCGTTATGAAGCTTTATGTAGGCAACTTGTCGTTCAACACCTCTGAGTCGCAGCTGCGCGATCTGTTCGCGGAGCACGGCGAGGTGACAAGCGCCACCCTCGTCATGGACCGCGACACCGGTCGCCCCCGTGGCTTCGGGTTCGTGGAGTTCGCGGACCCCGCCAGCGCCAAGGCCGCGATCGACGCCCTCAACGGGCAGAACGTCGATGGCCGTGACCTCACCGTCAACGAAGCCAAGCCCCGCGAGCCCCGCGCCGGCGGCGGCGGCGGTCGTGGCGGCTACGGCGGCGGCGGCGGCGGTGGCCGCGGCGGCTACGGCGGTGGTGGCGGCGGCGGCGGCGGCCGCTGGTAAAGCACAGACGCGCCTCGGCGCGTCATGCTGACCACGACACGCAAGTGACAACAGCACAGCCGGGACCGAAAGGTCCCGGCTGTCTGTTTTGTCACACATACTCATCGCCAGCCCAACAGACTCGGAGCGAGCCCGCAACCGCACCGAGCCGCAGCCGCGCCCGCTCAGGCCTCCAGCACGATGCGGTACCGGGCCTTGTTCGACCGCAACCGCTCCATGGCGTCGTTGACATCCGCCATCTTGAACGACTCGGTCACCGGCCGGATGTCGTGCCGCGCCACGAAATCAAGCATCGCCGCGACCGTCGAGGGGCTCCCCACCGGCGAGCCCGCGATCGAACGCTGACCCATCAGCAGCGGGAACACCGGCGTCGCCACCGGGCCGGGCGGCACGCCCACCATGTGCAGCACACCCCGCGGCGACAGCGCGTTGACATACACCCCCCAGTCCAGATCGGCGTTCGCCGTGTTCAGAATCATGTCGTGACGGCCCGCCTCGGCCTCCAGCGCCGACGCGTCCCGCGAGTTCACCACCCGATGGGCGCCCAGCCGCTTGGCCTCCTCGTGCTTCGACGCACTCGATGTGAACGCCGTCACCTCGCACCCCCAGCGGTTCGCAAACGCCAGCGCCATGTGCCCGAGCCCGCCGATGCCGATCACGCCCACCCGGGCGGTGGGGCGGATGTTCATCTGCACGAACGGATTGAACACCGTGATCCCGCCGCACAGCAACGGCCCGACGATCGCCGGGTCGAGCCGCATCAGGCAGCCTCGTCGCCCACACCCAGTGAGACCTCACCCGATCAGCGAACCCGCCATACCGGCCGAGCATCGTCGGCTGGGCGGTGGGGCACATGTTGTGGTCGCCCGCCAGGCACTGCAGGCAGTGCATGCACGACGAGGCGTGCCAGCCCATCCCCACGCGATCCCCGACCTTGACCTTCCCCTCAGGCACGCGCTCGCCGACCGCCTCGACCACCCCCGAGACCTCGTGCCCCGGCACCAGCGGATACTGCGAGAAGCCCCACTCGTCGTTGATGCAGGAGAGATCCGAGTGGCAGATCCCGCAATGCGTCACGCGGATATCGACATCGTCCGGACCGATGCCGGGCAGGTCGTACTCAAACGGTTCCAGCGGGGCGGACTGCGCAGTCGCGGCATAAGCATGAACGGTCGTCATCGGGAATGCTCCGGGGTGAAATGGGCCTGACGCGGTAAAGTACCCGACAAGCCCGCACGCAGCCAGTGCCAAGCCGCAGCCCTCACCCCAACCGGTGGAGGCCGACAAAAACCCCGGCCGCTGCATCGGTCCGCGCCTCAGGCGTCCTTGTAGGCATCACGCAGCCAGCCCAGCAGCTGCTTGTCAACCTGCCCGACGTCCTCAACCCGCACGCGATGGGAGACCATGCTGTTGAAGCTGCCCGAGGCCTCAAGCCGCGCGGTCGGCTCCCGCCCCTTGCAGTTGATCCCCACATCGACCCGGGTCTTCGTCGAGGGCTGCACGATGGCAAACTGCTTCTTCCGACGCAGGCTCACATACGCCTTCTTCGGCGCGACCTCCACGTCCTTCCCGAACGACCCAACGCCCTTCATGATCGCCTCGTAGATCGGACGCAGGTCCGCCTTCGCGCCCGCGTACTGCGCGTCGATCAGATCGCCCGTATCCGCCGCGCTCCCCGCGTCCGACTCGAGCACCTTGTGCGCAACCAGGCCGGCAAACCCGTGGGTCATCCCGTGCTCGGACTTGAGGAACTTCACGATCTGCCCATGCTTGGCCAGGTCCGCCGGGGCCTTCTTCTGCGCCGCCCGGGCCAGCTTCAGCCACTGCTCGAGCGACTTGCCGGTCTTCTCCGGCATGTTCGCGATCATCGACGCGGCCATCTCGTCAGGGGACTTCGCCATAGCGCGCTCCTTCTCAGGGTCGCCGCAGTGTAACGAGTCCCAGTCCCCAACTCAGTCCCCGGCCCAGTCCCGGACCCCCTGTGCGGCCTAGCCGCCCGCCGCCTTGGCGCGGTAGCCCATCTCGCACAACCGCTCGACCACGACATCCCGATGGTCGCCCTGCAGGATCAACGCGTCGGCCGGATGATCCTTGGACGTCGCCAACCCACCACCCGTGCCCAGCGAAGTGCGCAGCGCCTTGAGCAGAGCCTTCCGATCCGTCCCGCCGCCACCGGCAGCATCATCAAGACCCGCGATGATCGTGCACCACTTGCCCCGACGCTTCTCGCGACGCACGCGCGGGTGCTGGTCCCCCGGCAGGCAGAGCGCCCCGTCAGCGCCGCGAGGGCACGTGCAGTGATCCGCAGCCCCCGCATCCAGCGGCTTGTGGCAGCGCTCGCACGTCACAGGTTGTTCAAGCGGAGTGCCGTCGAAGAGTCCCATGCGTGAGGATAGCCCCCGACGCCGCCCACGCCGCCCCGCGGCGAGCGGTCAGTGACGCAGATCAACCGCGAACGGACGGTCCGGATCACCCTCGAGGGCGCGGGACATGCCGCCGGCGTCGTAGACGCTCGGCTTGTCAAGCCGAGCGGCATCGGTCTCCACCCGCTGACCCCGAGCCGAGTCGCCAAAGGACGCCGAGTCCGACGCTCGGGCGACGTCCCGCCCTTCGGCCTCAGGCGAGCGGTCGAGGTTCTGCGGATTCTGGTTGGCAATGCGGTTGACGGGCTGAGTGTCCATCGCGGCAATACCGTCGAGCTTGACAAAGATGGCCATGGAAAGGTCCTCTCGCTGGAGTGTGCAAAGGGGTGGCACGCGGCACCCGTCGGGGGACCCACACCAGACGATTCAGCAGGCACACCGGCAACAGCAAACACAACGCAATCGCGCCACCACGCAGCGCAGACCGCGCCGACTCGCCAGCTTGCCGCCCCGCTGCAGAGGCTCCGGGCCGCGATTATGGGAATCGGCAGCGATTGTCGCTCTGGTCATGCAGCGACGGCGTACTATCTGGGGCTTCCGTGAGGCCATCATCCATCGTGGGTGAGCCCAGCGGATACCGACGCGCCCTTCATGCTCATGTGGCCGCACCGGCCTCGATCGAAATGGGCATGTGAAGGAATCGTCGTATGAAGCTTTATGTAGGCAACCTCTCGTTTGACACCTCCGAGTCGAAGCTCCGCGAAATGTTCGAGGAGCACGGCCAGGTCACCAGCGCCGCCCTCGTCATGGACCGCGACACCGGCCGCCCCCGCGGGTTCGGCTTTGTCGAGTTCGCCGACGCGGCCTCCGCCAACGCCGCGATCACGGCCTTCAACGGCCAGAACGTCGACGGCCGCGACCTGACCGTCAACGAAGCCAAGGCCCGCGAACCCCGCTCCGGCGGCGGTGGCGGCGGCGGTCGCTGGTAAACAGCACCCAAGCGGGAGAGAGAGTCGGAGATCTGAGAGAGACTGACCGAGCCGGGGCCGAAAGGTCCCGGCTTGTGGTTTTGGGTAGCGACGACACGCCCTACGCATGCGAGGCCGCCGTGTCGGACGATCGATCAAGGAACGGGTAATCCGTATAGCCCTCCGCACCGTCACCGTAGAACGTCGTGGGGTCCGGCGCATTGAGCGCCGTGTCATCCCGGAACCTCCGGGGCAGGTCGGGGTTGGCGATGAACAGCTTGCCGAACGCGACCGCGTCCGCGGTGCCCGCGTCGAGCGTCGCCTGCGCGGTGTCACGGGTGAAGTCCTCGTTGACGATGTAGGGCCCGCCGAACGCCCGCTTGAGCGCGGGGCCGAGGGAGTCGTCACCGAGGTGCTCGCGCGCGCACAGGAAGGCGATCTTGCGCGCGCCCAATTCACAGGCGACATAACCGAAGGTGGCCGCGGGGTCGGAGTCGAGGTCGGTGCGCGGCGCCAGGTGCATGCCGACCCGTCCCGCGCCCCAGACGTCGATGCACGCGTCGGTGACCTCGAGCATCAGACGGGCCCGGTGCTCGACTGGGCCGCCGTAGGCGTCGGTCCGCCGGTTGATGCTGTCCTGCAGGAACTGATCGAGCAGATAGCCGTTGGCCCCGTGGATCTCCACGCCGTCGAATCCCGCACGCTGGGCGTTGATCGCGGCCTGTCGGTAGTCGTCCACCACGCCGGGCAGCTCGTCGGCCTCCAGTGCGCGGGGGACGGGGTAGGGACGCTTCGGCCGGAGCTGGCTGATATGGCCGGGGTGGGCGATGGCACTCGGGGCGACTGGGTCGCGGCCGTCGAGAAAGTCCGGGTGCGATATGCGGCCGACGTGCCAGAGCTGGCTGAAGATCAGGCCGCCACGGGCGTGGACGGCGTCGGTAATGACTCGCCACCCCTCGACCTGCTCGTCGGACCAGATGCCGGGGGTGTTGACATAGCCGACGCCCATGGGGCTGATGGAGGTGGCCTCGGTGAGGATGAGGCCGGCGGTGGCCCGCTGGACGTAGTACTCGGCCATGAGGGCGTTGGGGGTGCGCTGGTTGATTGCGCGGCACCGGGTGAGGGGGGCCATGACGATGCGGTTGGGGATGGTGATCTCGCCCAGAGTGAGCGGGTCGAACAGTGTGGGCACGGGGGGGACTCCGGCGGGGGTGGTCAGGCGTCGGTGATGGAGTACATGAACATGTTGTAGTCGATGTCGTCGGTGTGGACGCCGAGGTGGCGGAGGATGTTGAGGGCCTGGGCGCGGTGGTGGACTTCGTGGAGGATGATCTGGGAGGCGATGTCGGTCGGGGTTGCGGTGATGCGGCGGACCTTGCCGGTCTCGTCGTCGGTCGAGAGGTAGGTGATGGGGGCGTGCCAGTCGGTGACGGCGGCCAGGGCGGCGCGGGTGTCGGCGGCCTGGGCTGTCCAGGCGGACTGCAGCTGGGCGAAGGTGGTGTAGGAGCGTTCGCGGGCGATGATGTCCTCGATGGGTGGGACCTCGCGGTCGAGGATGCGGAGGGCGTAGTACCACTCGGCGATGAGGGTGTGGTTGAAGATCTTGGCCAGTGAGCCGGGGCCGATGGGGAACTCGCGGGTGTATTGCTCCGGCGAGAGCGGTGCTGCCCAGGCGAGGACGCGGGCTCGGGCGCGGGTGAGGTAGTCGTAGAGGTGGGACGGGTCGAGGATGGGTGGCATGGGGGGAGTGTGGGGGAAGCGGGGGTTGGGTGCAAGGGGGGAGAGGTTGGGGGCACTGGGCTCGGCGGAGATTGGGGAGAGGGTGAAGGGGAGGAAGGGCCTCGCCCAGTGGCACCGGCCGGGTCTTTGTCGGGATCGTCGGGTGGGGTGAGGCCGGTGAGGCGGCAGAGTTGGGCTGCGGCCTTGCGGACGGTGTCGGCGTGGGCTGGGGTTTCGCAGGTCGGGGTCTGGGCGATGCGGGCGAGGGTGTCGATTGCGGCGGGGAGTGCTGCGGCGACGGCGAGGCCGGCCTGGAACTCGGCGACGGTGCGCATGGCGCCGTAGACGGACTGGGCGAGTGGGGAGGTGATCCAGTCGGCGAGGTCTTCGATGGGCAGGCCGAGGCGCTCGGCGATGTCGAGCGGGCTGGCGGCGGCGTCGAAGAGCTCGGTGAGGATTGTGTTCGGGTCCATGGCCCGAGTGTGGCGGGGGAGCCGGGCAGAGGCAAGGGGGAGTGGGGGGAGGTCCACGAATTTGCGCAAACGGGGATGTTGGGGGGAGATTGTGGTGGTGGGCGGGCGAGTTGGGACGGCACGGGGCACGGGGGAGGTTGGGGAGAGGTGGGAGGAGGGGGAGGCCGTGACCCGTGGCACCCGGGGGGGGGTGAGGACGGCACGGGGCACGGGGGAGGTGGGGGGAGAGGTTGGAGGAAGGGGAGGCCGTGACCCGTGGCACCCGGGGTGTTGGGACGGCACGGGGCACGGGGGAGGTGGGGGAGAGGTTGGAGGAGGGGGGAGGCCGTGACCCGTGGCACCCGGGGGGTCAGGGGTTTGGGGTGTTGCGGGCTTCGCGGAGTTGGGCTGCGGCGTCGGCGGCCCAGCGGTCTATGGCGCGCTTTGACATCGTCGAGGGTGGAGAAGGCGGTGAGGTTGAACTGGTTGCCGGAGTCGGCGCGGACGCTGGCTGCGAGCTGGGTGCCGGTGAGGGAGTCGGTGATCTCGCCTTCCATGGCGGCGCCGCCGGTGCCTGCGCCGGAGACTCGTGCGGCGGGGTGGATCTTGGCCCACCAGGTGGAGGCGGCGATGTCGGTGAGGGCGAGGCGGAGGCGGGCGGTGGTGGGGCCGGGGGGTGTCGGTGAGGGGGATGCCGGCCTCGGTGGCGACGCGGACGGCTGCGGCGTGGAAGTGGTCGGCGGCGAGTGCGGCCTGGTCGGGCGGGAGGGCTTCGGGATCGACGCGGACCTCGACGGGGTCGATGAGGAGTGCGGTGTAGGTGGCGAGGTCGGGGGAGGTGAAGTCGGAGCGGGAGGCCGAGCGGGTCTGGAGGGCGTCGTAGGCGGTGAGGAAGCCGGAGCGTGTGGGGGCGGGGGCGGAGTTGCAGGCGGTGAGGAGGAGGAGGGGGAGGATGGGGAGGAGGCGGTGCATGGGGGGAGAGGTTAGCAGGGATTTGAGGACGGTGAGCGTCTGGGGCCGTGCGTGAGGGAACTCGGACACCGCCGAACCGTGACGGGGCATCTCGCCAAAGCTGCAATCAGTCGTGCTCGTCAGAAACACACAGTGGTTTCGGGTACACTAACGAAAGGCTCTGATCAGACGAATCTCGGAAGAGGGAAAAGAGATGCCAAGCCAGCTTCGTATGCCAGCAATCGTAACTGAGTTGCTGGGAGATGTTGCCGGAGGCGCGTTGGCCAACGCAACTGCCGGAGGGGTTTCGAGTTTCGTCTCCACGTGCTCCCAGTCCGGACTCCTAGCCGGCTTGGCGTACTGTTCGGCCAGTTTCGGCCCCGCTGCAGTTCCCGTCGCAGCGTACGGACTGGTCCTGCTCGCATGCCAGCACTTGAAGCGTAATCATTCTGCGAAGGAAGCAGATGCTGTCAGGGAAAACCTGAAGGAAATCCGGCGAGTACTGCATTCCGTAGATGGCGACAACGCCGCGGCATTGGAATGCCTACGCGAACTAGCCGAGCGCCGCAACTGGACGTGGGCTCGTCTTTCAGGCGCAGACATCGGCGACCTCGTCACACGCGTTAACAATGACACTGAGACTCTTCTGCTGGAGTTCGGTCTGGATCGAAATGTCACTTTAGACGATATTTGGCTAGTCAGTTCGGATTCAAACAGGCGTATTCGCAACGTAGAGACCGTTCAGCGTACCCTATCGACTAAGCTAGATCTTCAAACTCTGGCCGATCAAATACAAGGAAAAGACGATATTGGAGATAGGCCGTGGAGGCGATTCCTAGACGCTACGGATTGCTTTCAAGAGAGCGCCAGCACTCGATATGTGTTACTTACGGACAGCCTGCCGCCGGGATTAGAAGATCGCGTGCGTGGCATGGGCCTTGTTCCATGGACGGCAATCATCGATTTCGATACATCGCCAGACTCAGGCGGTCTGTTTTCTGCGATAAAGCCAACGCTATCGGATCGTCGAACCGTGCTGCGCGTGGCCGGTAACCAAGTGCCCTCCTTGCATCCTCGTGATCATACTCTTTGGATTCATGCTCGCGGCTACGAGGGGGCGAGTTCTACGCGTGATGATGGAACCTATCGATCGTGGAACCGACTTCGCTCATCAAGTCTGACCCGATCCTTCGAAAGTATTACGCAGGCAATCAGTCCGAACCCGATCATTTGCGTCGTTATCTGGAATGACGACTCTCTTCATCAGTACGTCGAGACTACGTTGAGCATTATTGATCGCACAATGGGGGATTTGACACGATACGTCTTTGTATCTGAGACAAAAGATTGCCTCGCGTCCCTCGCCAAAACATATGGCGAACAGTCGACCGGTTTCGACGTATTCCCCATGTCAATGGCCTCGCTCTCGTCAGCATTCCAAGTATTGCTTGACACGAATGCACCCAGTGTCGGTGAGCGATGTGTTCTGCCGACTTCCGACGGAACTCCGGCGAGCGTTGACCGACAAGATCGTATTTGGCTTGAGCAGGAGCTCGAGCTTGTGCACTACGATGTTGGCTTGGACGGACCAGACGACCCTGAGCCGTATCGCAAAGGCGCGGATATCACATGGCGTGACATAAATCTCAATCACGACTGCGCTCGCGATCTTCATACAGATCTGCACGCGCGTGTTGCGCAAGACCTTCGTGATCGTAGAGCAGTTCGCGTGAACCTCGTTCATTCACCAGGTGCCGGGGGTACGACGGTCGCCCGACGCCTTTTATGGACTCTGCGTGAGCAGTATCCGTGCACAGTATTGCGACACTCGGTTGGCACTACGCAGACGGTCGAGCGGCTCCGCTGGATTCATAAGCACACCAACAGCAGTCAGCTGTTGCTCATTGACGGAAGTTCAATCACGGACGGGCAGGCTGATGATCTCTATGAGGCTGTAGGCGCGGAGCAGTTGCCGGTAGCGATGCTCATTGTGTCCCGACAGTTTGCGTTCTCCGGCAGCCCTCCAATAGCTCGACGCTCTTTCCGGCTGCGACCCACGCTGAGTGATTCTGAGTTTGATCGCTTTATAAGCGCCTATGGACTGTCAAGAATGGACCGTCGTGGGGCTCTCGCGGCCTTACGTACTGGCTCTCGACCTGAGCAGCAGACCGCGTTCTATGTCGGACTGGTCACGTATGGGAGAGAATTTAATGGGCTATCGGACTATGTGATCAGTCGATTGCATGGCGCAACAGCCATTCAACGTAAGGTGCTTCTATTTCTTGCATTTGCGCATCACTTTGGGCAGCAAACACTTCATAGTCAGTTGTTTGCAGGGCTGCTAGGGGTGCCCCGCAACCGACCGCTTGATCTTGAGCACTATCTGACACCGAGTATGCTCGAGTTATTGTACAAGGAGAACTCGGAGTCGTGGCGAACCATACACGATCTTATCGCTGAGGAGGTTTTGCAGAATCTCTTGGCTCCGCAGAGCAAGCGAGCACTCTGGACTCATCGACTATCGGAGTGCAGCAGAGAATTTGCTCATTTCCTTCGCGGAGAATGGCAGTTTGTAGGCAAGGAGATCTCTGAGTTGGCGCAGCGTATCTTCGTCTACAGAGATAATTCGGGCATCCTTGGTACGGAAATGTCAAGTACCAAGAAATTTTCTCAGCTCGTTGAGTTGATTCCCACAGAAGAAGGCAGGCTCGAACTATTGCGCGAATTGACTCTGGCGTTTCCAGAAGAGGCGCACTTTCATGCTCATCTTGGTCGCTTCTGTGGGTTGAGTGGCAGATTCGATGAGGCACAGTCTGCATTGGAGACCGCTATTGCTCTCAATGACCGAGACTCGGTGCTGCATCACATGATGGGAATGATTGGGCGCCATCGTCTCTACCTGCTCACTGAGAAGCAGCCGCCAGCGGAGTTGGATGATGTCATTGCGTTTGCGATACAGGCGAGCGAGGCTTTTGAGAAAGCGCGGGAGCTGAACCCAGAGAGTGAGCATGCATATGTTAGTGAAGTTCAGGTATACATCCGACTATTGGACTTTGCAGGTCGTCGACGTGGAGGCCGTTCAGAGGTTGTGGCGGCGGCAGTAAGTCACGGTGTACTGCGTGACGCGTTGGATAAAGCAGAGTCGCTGCTGGAACAGTTGCGACTTCAGCGCGGCGGAAGCCAGCCGAGTAATTATGAGCTCGATTGCCGCGCAAAACTTGATGCGATGTATGGTAATGACGAGAAGGCCCTTCAAGCCTGGGATTCGATACTCGGGCGTCCGGACCAATCGTACAAGCCGTCTGTGCGTCGGCAGGTTGTGCGAACGCTGCTCCGGCGGAGTGGGGGCGAATGGGTGACAATGAAGGAGCAAAGTGTCAGTCGCTGTGTAAGACTACTTCAGGAAAACTTGGATGATGCGCCCGCTGATGCTACTAGTCTGCGTATGTGGCTTCGAGCGGTTCGGCATTTGAAGCCCGTTCCATCAGTCGAATCAGTGCTGGAAAAGATCGCGTTGTGGCGGGCGCATTCGGATTCCTTGGACGCTGCATATTACCAGTTCGTCCTATATTCATTGCTCGCGTTGGATGGGTCCGTGCTGTCTACTAGGGAAGCGGAGCGAGCATTAAGTCAATCTCAAGAGTTGTCAAAATATCGCAAACGCCGCACTTGGAGCTACGAATGGCTCGGGAGAGGCCGTGGGATTCAGCAGCTGGTCCATCAATTCGAACTCGGAGAGTGGGATGCGACAGAAGAATTCTATCCGAATCGCTCGCGATTGCACCGCATTGTGGGACATGTGGATAGCATCGACGGTCCGCAGCGTGGCATCATTGAACTAGAGTCTGGACAAAAAGCGTTCTTTGTTCCTGCGAGAACAACATTGGTCCAAGATCGAGACATGAACACCAAGATCGACTGTTATCTTGGCTTTAGCTACGACGGGCTGCGTGCTTGGGATGTGAGAACGACCGAGCAATAATAACGGCCACCACCCCCGATCGCGGGCCTTCGGCTACCCCATGTGCTTGATGATGGCGTCGCCGAACTCGGAGCACTTGAGGAGTGTGGCGCCGTCCATGAGTCGCTCGAAGTCGTAGGTGACGGTTTTGGCGGTGATTGCGCCTTCGATGCCGGTGACGATGAGGTCGGCGGCTTCCTGCCAGCCCATGTGTTCGAGCATGAGGACGCCGGAGAGGATGACGGAGCCGGGGTTGACCTTGTCCTGGCCTGCGTATTTGGGTGCGGTGCCGTGGGTGGCTTCGAAGATGGCGTGTCCGGTGTCGTAGTTGATGTTGGCTCCGGGGGCGATGCCGATGCCGCCGACGCAGGCCGCGAGGGCGTCGGAGATGTAGTCGCCGTTGAGGTTCATGGTGGCGATGACGGAGTATTCGGCGGGTCGGGTGAGGAGCTGCTGGAGGAATGCGTCGGCGATGACGTCCTTCACGACGATGTCGTGAGGCACCAGGCACTGGGCACTAGGCACTTGGGAAGACGAGGAAGCGGAGGGGAGTGGGGTGCCCTTCTTGATTATGTGCCAGGGGCCGCCGTCGAGGGGGGTGGCTCCGAACTGTTTGGCGGCGACCTGGTAGCCCCAGTTCATGAAGGCACCCTCGGTGAACTTCATGATGTTGCCCTTGTGGACGAGGGTGACGGAGGGCTTGTTGTGGTCGATGGCGTATTGGATGGCGGCGCGGACGAGGCGTTCGGTGCCTTCCTGGCTGACGGGCTTGATGCCGATGCCGGCGGTGTCGGGGAAGCGGACCTTTTTGTAGCGGTCGGGGAAGTTGTCTTTGAGGAGCTGCTTGAACTTGGCGTTGTCGGGGGTGCCCTGTTCGAACTCGATGCCGGCGTAGATGTCTTCGGTGTTTTCGCGGAAGATGACCATGTCGGTGTCTTCGGGCTTTTTGACCGGGGAGGGGACGCCGGCGAAGTAGCGGACGGGGCGGAGGCAGGTGTAGAGGTCGAGGATCTGGCGGAGGGCGACGTTGAGGGAGCGGATGCCGCCGCCGGTGGGGGTGGTGAGGGGGCCCTTGATGCCGACGAGGTATTTGTTGAAGTCGTCGAGTGTGGACTGGGGGAGCCAGTCGCCGGTGGCGTTGAAGGACTTTTCGCCGGCTGCGGTTTCGTGCCAGTGGATCTTGCGTGAGCCGTTGTAGGCCTTTTGGACTGCGGCGTCGAAGACCTTGACGGAGGCTGCCCAGATGTCGGGGCCTGTGCCGTCGCCCTCGATGAAGGGGATGATGGGGTCGTTGGGGACATTGAGGCCGGCGGGGGTCATGGTGATGGGGTTGGGCATGGTTGGCACTCCTCGGGATGTGTTGCTTGCCGGTGGCGAGGGGGTTGATGGATGGCCGCGGTGCTGCGGATAGGGCGGCACGGACGGCGGGGCGGATGATAGGTGTCGGGTGGGGGAGGGGTGGTGATTGTGCGCGGGGCGGGGGAGTGGGGGTGGCGCGGGGAGGGGTGGCGGTCGGGGGTAGGGCTAGGGGTTGGGGGAAGTGTTGGGGGAGGTGGGGGGTGAGGCGGGGGTGGGCCCTTGGACTGGGCGAGGTCTTCCGCGGCGTGGGCGACGGCGGCCTGGCCCCTTGCGGTCGGCGAGGCTGACGACGACGGCGACGGCGAAGGAGACGAGGAAGGCGGGGGGGAGGACATCGAGGGCGGTGAGGTAGTCGTTGGCGGTGGGGAGGTTTATGGCGGAGAGGATGGGCGGGGCCGCGAACTTGAAGAAGGGGACGGCTGCGAATCCGGCGACCATGGCGGCCATGGCGCCGCGAGAGGTGAGCTTGGACCAGAAGAGGCTGAGGATCATGGTTGGGCAGAAGGTGGCGGCGATGCCCGACCAGCCGAAGATGATGATCCAGAAGACGCCGTTTTCCTTGTCGTAAAGGAGGATGCCCATGCCGACGGCGAAGGCGATGAGTGCGAGGACGAGCGTGAGGCGCTGGGAGGTCTTGACGAGGACGTTGTCGGACATGTCGGGGTGGCGGGTCTTTTGCCAGTAGTCGCGGACGGCTGCGGACGAGGCGACGATGAGGAGCGAGTCGATGGTGGACATGATGGCGCTGAGGACCATGGCGATGAAGATGCCGACGATGAAGGAGGGGAAGATCGCGGCGGAGAGGAATGGGAGGATGTTGTCTGCGTCGCCGCCGATGGTGGGGAGGTCGTAGAGGGCGCGACCGGTCATGCCGACGAGGACTGCGCCGGAGTCTGCGAGGATGGTCCAGAGGAGGGCGACGGCGGCGCCTTTGTGGAGTTCGTTTTCGCTCTTGAGGCTGATGAATCGGACGAAGACCTGTGGGGAGCCGAGGAAGCCGATGCCGATGGCTGCGAAGCCGATGATGGTGGCGATGGTGAGTGGCGTGAAGCCCTGCCCGGCGGTGATGGAGAGGTGGCTGGGGTCGGTCTCTCGGAGGATGTCGAAGAAGTTGGTGACGCCGCCGATCTCGAGGAGGGCGGCGATGGGGAGGGCAACGAGGCCGATGACCATGAGCGTGCCCTGGAAGACGTCGGACCAGACGACGGCGACGAAGCCGCCCTTGGTGATATAGAGCATGACGACGCCGAAGCCGATGGCGGCGCCGAGGAAGTGGTCGATGCCGAGGAAGGCGTTGAAGGCCTTGCCGGTGGCGAAGACCTGGCCGGCGGCGTAGATAGGGACGAAAATTACCAGTGCGCCCGCGGCGATGAGGCGGAGCCAGTGGGAGGGGTCGCGGAAGCGGGATTCGAGGTAGTCGGGGATGGTGAGTGAGTCGTACTTGTCGCTGAGACGCTTGAAGCGGCGGGCCATGAAGAGCCACGCGCCGCCGACGCCGATCATCTCGCCGAGGACGATCCAGAAGCCCTGGGCGCCGACGGCGAAGCCGATGCCGGTGAGGCCGAGGAGGAGCCATGCGGACTCGCCGGTTGCGCGCGCAGAGAAGGCGACGTTGATGAAGCCGAGGTTCTTTCCTCCGGCGTAGTAGTCGCGGATGTTGCGCATGCGGCGCGAGGCGATGAAGCCGATGAGGAGGAGAACGCCGCAGTAGAGCGCGACGGCGAGAGCTTTCCAGATGGCGTCGGGAGTGATGGCTGGCCTCCGTGGGGTTCGGCGTTTCGTCGCGCGAACGGCTTGGGGCGCGATCGGTTGGGTGGTATGGTAACGGGATCACGCGATGCGTGGGGAACGGGAGATGATGATGCGCAGGAAGTGGTCAGGATCAGCGGTTTTTTGGGGTGTTTTGGCGGTCGCTGCGCTGGTGGTGACGGGCGGTGTGTGCGCGCCGGCGGCGGGGCAGGTGGCGGCGGTGGACGGGGCTGCTGACTTGGCTGTGGGCGTGGCTTCGGACGGGGCGGGGCGGTATGTGGCGTCGGGCTGGGAGGACGCGGCGGCGGAGGCGTCGGCGCTGGTGGAGTCGATGCGCGAGGAGCACGGGGTGCCGGGCCTGAGCGTGAGTGTGGTGGTGGATGGGCAGATCGTCTTCAGCGGCGGGTTCGGTCTTGCGGACCTGGAGCAGGGGGTGGCGGCTTCGCGTAGGACGCTGTATCGGCTGGCGAGCGTGTCGAAGGTGGTGACGGCGTCGGCGGCAGCGAGGTTGGCTGCGGACGGGCGGCTGGATCTGGACGCGGATGTGCGGGAGTACGTGCCGCTGTTTCCGGAGAAGCCGTTTGTGGTGACGGTGCGTCAGTTGTGCGGGCATCTGGGGGGCGTGCGGCACTATCAGTTGCAGGACCGGCTGCAGAGCACGCCGGGCGGCTCGATCGACACGCGGGAGTATGTGTCGGACAACGACATCCTGGCGATCTTCGCTGGCGACCCGCTGCTGGCGCGGCCGGGGGCGGCGTTTTCGTACTCGACGTTCGGGTTCACGCTGGTGGGGCTGGCGATCGAGGGGGCGACGGGGAAGGGCCTGATGGAGGTGGTGGGGGAGGAAGTGATTGAGCCCTTGGGGCTGGAGCGATTGCGGCGGGACCGGCCGCGGGAGATTGTCGCGCACCGCACGCGGTTCTATGACAAGGGGCGCAACGGGACGGTGACGAACTCGGGCTATTTGAACCCGGCGTACAAGGTGGCTGGCGGAGGGATGATCGCGACGGCGGACGACATGGCGCGGTTCGGGGCGGCGCACTGCGCGCCGGGGTATCTGGGCGAGGCGGTTTTCGGCGAGGTGTTCACCTCGCAGACCACGCTGGACGGGGACGCGACGGGGACGGGCATCGGGTGGCGGATCGGGCGGGTGGACGGGCGGCGGGTGTTTCAGCACTCTGGTGCAGCAGGGGACGCGGGCGCAGCTGCTGGTGTGGCCCGAGGATGGGGTGAGCGTGTGCGTGCTCTCGAACCTGGGCGGGGAAGGGTGGCCGGTGGGGTTGTGTGCGCGTCGGGTGGCGGGTAGATTTTTGCCGGTCGCGGCGGGGTCGGATTGACGGGGGGCGGTGCGCCGGGCACGGAGACAGGTGCGCGAGTGGCGTCAGAGCATGTGGGGACATCCGGGACAGGAGTGCTGTGTGATGCGTGGACTGATGGTTGTGTGGTGTGTTGCGGTGGTCGTGGCGTGTGTGAGCGGGGCGGCGCGGGGGCAGGTCTCGCCGTTTGAAGATGTCGAGTGGAGCGAGGCGGGGCTCGAGCGTGTGATGGTGCGGGGCGAGTGGTGGGAGCCGGTGGCGATTGAGGGGGTGTCGGTCGCGGCACTCTGCGCATTTGCCGAGCGCGAGTACGGCGGAGCATTGCGAGCGCAGAAGCGCGTGGATGAGGATCTCCTCGAGGTGATGGAGCGATTCGGCGAGGTCCTCCGTGGAGACACGGTTCGGCTGGAGCTTCGGCCGGTCGGGGGTGGGGAAGTCGTCAACCTGCCGGGCGTCGTTATGACGCGGGAGAATCGGCAGAGGCTCTGGTCGAAGCGTATTCGGGCGGCGGAGGAGGGTGCGAGGGCGGCCCCGATGCGGGAGGTGTTGACGGAAGCCGCGGCGCTGCTGGCTGAGCGGCACTCGTATTCGGTCGCTCGGGGGCTCGATGCGCAGGCGTTGTCGGGGATGGTGGAACTCGCGGAGGACGCAGGTCCGGGGGAGACGGTCCGGGCAGCTCGGCGCATGCTCGCCGTCTCGGGCGATGGGCACGCGAGAGTGCGGGGGAAGCTGGCGGAGCGCGAAGATACCGAGACACGCCGCGAGGGTGTGCTGCCGGTGTCGCTGATGCCGCTAGACCTGGTGCCGGGCGGCCGGGTGGTGGCGGTCGAGCCGGACGGGGCGGGGCTGGTCTCGACGGGCGCATCCTTTTGTCGAGTCTATAGATGGGGTGGAGATCGAGCGGTGGTTGGAGGTTGCGGGGGAGGTTGCGCCGGGCGGGTCGGTGCAGTCGAAGCGGTACGGGGCCTGCCGCGAGGCGGTGCGGGTCGGGTGGATCCGTCAGCGGCTGGGGATCGCGGTTTCGGAGGAGGCGTTGCTTGGGCTTCGCTCGAAGGAAGGGGCGGTGGTGGTGGTTCGGCTTCGGCTCACGAACCGGGTGTCAGAGGATCACCGGAAAGGGCCGAGCAGATTCGGGTTGGACGGGCCGTGGCTGGATGAGGAGCGGCGGTTGGCGTTTGTGCCGCTGTTGCGGATGTATTCCGAGCGCGATCTCAAGGCAAATCGCGAAGCCCTGCGTTCAGTGAGAAGCGGGCAGCGGGCTGCGCGGGAGGCGGACGGAGTGCTGATCGATATGCGCGGCAACACCGGCGGGTCGCGGTACTTCGTGCACGAGATCGCGCAGAGGGTGTTGCCGGTGGATGCCGAGCCGGTCATCTATTCGGCGGCGCGAGTGCTGATGTGGCCGGGGCGGGACGCAGATCGGGTGCGACTTCAACTGGAGGGGCGGCATCTGTATCTTCCGACCGATCCGCGTTGGACGGAGGCGGAGCGCAGCGCGATTGATCGCTTTCTTGAGGGCTTCCGGCCGGAGGTGGATCTTCCGGATGACCGGTTCGGGCCGTTGCACGTGTCGGTGTTGAGCCCGGGCGGCGATCACGCGGGTGAGTGGGCGGGCAAGCCGGTGGTCGTGCTGATGGACGAGCGGTGCATCAGCGCGAGCGATGTGTTTCTGGCGGCGATGCGGGAGCTGCCGGGCGTGACGCTGGTGGGCAGGCCCAGCCGCGGGGCGAGCGGGATGAGCGAACCGATGGAGCTCCGCGGCGGCATCGTGACCTTGCAGGTCTCGACGATGGTGTCGTTCATGCCCGACGGGCGGGTGTTCGACTGGCACGGGGTCGAGCCGGACGTGACGATGAATCTCATGCTGACAGAGTTCACCCGCAAGGGGCCGGACAACGCGCGCGCGTGGGCGGAGCAGGTGTTGCGGGACATGGTCGACGCCGAGGGTCCCTGAGTTGTCGCCGCCGCGTGTACGCTACTCGGTGGGCGGCGTCGGCTCGGCGTCGGCCCGCGCCGACAGGCTGGGCTGCGGCGGGCATGCCGAGGTCGGCGCGGAGCGGGGCGACGAACTGCTCGTAGTGCTTGTGCTTGCCGGCGGAGGTGTCGTAGAGCGGCTTGAGGATGCCGAGGTTGTTGAACGACGTCATGCGGCGTTTGGTCTCCCAGAAGCGGGTGCAGGCGTCGCTCCACTCGAGGCCGAGGAAGTCGATGATGCGCCGGGCCTGGGTGTCGAAGTCGCTGACGATGTCCTCGTAGTCCACCTCGAGGATGGGGAGGGAGATGACGGACTTCCAGTGGTCCATCATGCGCTGGTAGGCCTTGTACGCCTCGGCGAAGTCGGCGAGGTGGGTGCGGTAGTGGTAGGGGATGTCGAAGGTGTTCATGTAGCAGGAGAGCGCCGTGTCGAGCGGGTTGCGGCGGACGTGGATGACGCGGGCCTTGGGGAGCATGCGGTCGAGCATGCCGAGGTAGAGGTAGTTGTGGCTGCAGCGGTCGACGATGCGCGCGGGCTTGTCGGCACCCTCGCGTTTGGCGATCATGGCGAGGGTGTTGAGGTAGAAGCCGGCGCCCTCGTTGACGGGCTGGAAGGTCAGTGCGCTGGGGCGTGAGAAGGGCAGGATGTCCTGCGTCGGTGCTTCTTCGAGCCGGTTGATGATGTGCCGGGTGATGGCGGTCTCGCCGGCGGGCGCGGCGTCGGGGTGGCTGGCGATGATCTGCTCGATCAGGGCGTGGCCAGAGCGGGGCATGCCGACGAGGAGGACGGGCAGCTCGGACTCGGCGGTGGAGACCGGCAGTTCGGCGTGGACGTCTTTGGTCCAGTTGGCGATGGTGGTGTCCACCGCTTCGTTGGTGCGTTTGGCGTCGTAGCGGCGGCCGTAGATGCGGTTGGCGTCGGTCGCAGCGGCGAACGCGCGGTCGGGGTGGCCGAGGTCGTTGGCGACGTTGGCCAGCTCAAGCAGCATGAAGATGCGGTTGAGGGGCGGGAGCGTGCCGCGCTGGCCGGCGAGGTGTTTGGCGAGCACGGGGGCGGCGTCGCTGGGCTTGCCGAGTGCGCGGCAGCAGCGGGCGTAGGTGAGAGCGACGGCGGGTTCGTCCTGCTCGGAGGAGATGTAGGGGAGCAGCAGGGCGTGGGCCTTGCCGTACTCGCCGCGGAGGGCGTAGATCTCGGCGGCACCCGCGACGGCGCGGGGGTACTTCTTGCTCATCCAGACGGCGCGCTCGTAGCAGGTGAGTGCCTCGTCGAGACGTCCCTGCGAGCGGTGGGCCATGGCGAGGTTGCAGATGGTCTCGGGGCTGGTGGGGTCGAGCTTGACGGCGCGCTCGAGGTGGTCCACGGCCTCGGCGTCGATGCCGCCCTGCATGAGCGCGAGCCCGAGGCCGGTGTGGGCGTTGACCGAGCGGGGGTTGGACCGGACGGCCGAGCGGTAGAGCTCGAGGGCCATCTGCATCTGGCCCTGCTGGTGGTATTCGCGTGCCTGGGCGAGGAGTTGTTCGGTGGTGGCCATGAGAGTCCTTGCGGTGGGTTGGTGCGCGTCGGGCGGTGGTCGTGGGTGCGGTGGTCGCGGAACGACCGTGGGGAGGGGATTGTAGCGGTAATCGTGCGGTTCGCGGGCTTATTGGTGGGGGGTGGTGGCGCTGGCGCGGAGTGCGTCAAAGTCGCGCCAGAACGTCGGGTAGGTCTTGCGGACGCAGCCGGGATCGCGGATGAAGCAGTTGGGCCGGCGGAGGCCGACGAGCGCCATGGACATCGCCATCCGGTGGTCGTCGTAGGTGTCGAATTCCACGCGGGGGGCGTCGGGGGTGCAGTCGATCCCTCCCTCGGGCGGGGTGATGGAGAGGGCGTCGGGGTCTTCGGGCACGTCGTGTTCGACGCGGACGCCGAGCTTGCGGAGTTCGTTCTGCATCGCGGCGATGCGGTCGGTCTCCTTGACGCGGAGCGTGCGGATGCCGCGGAGGACGGATCGGCCGGGGGCGAAGGCGCAGACCGCGGCCAGTGTCATGGCGGCGTCGGGCATGTCGCTCATGTCGGCGTCGATCGGCTTTGGGGTGGCGGGCCCGACGACCGTGGTGTGGCCTTGGGGGTCGACCTCGAGCGTGGCGCCGGTGCGGGCGAGGAGATCGGGGAACTTGGCGTCGCCTTGGAGCGAGGCGGCGGTGAGGCCGTCGATCGTGACGCGGGACCCGGGGATGATCGCGCTGGCGGCCCAGAAGTAGGTCGCGCCGCTGGCGTCGGGCTCGACGGTGTAGTCGAAAGCCGGGAGGCCGGTGGCGGCCCCGGCGGGGGCGCCGACCCGGAGGACGCGGAGGTCCTCGCTGACGCGTGTCCGGGCGCCGAGTTGGTCGAGGAGCTTGAGGGTCATGACGATGTAGGGGGGGCTGGTGATCTCGCCGCGTAGCCGGACGGTGATGCCCTCGGGCAACCACGGGCCGAGCATCAGGAGCGCCGAGATGAACTGGCTGGAGGTCGTGGTGGGGAGGTCGATGGCGGTGTGGCGGCGCGAGCGGGCGTGGGGCGTGACGGTGATGGGCGGGCAGCCGTGGGTGGCGAGGTAGTCGACCTGCGCCCCGAGGGCGGGGAGGACGGCGGCGAGGTCATCGATAGGCCGCTCGCGCATGCGGCTGTTGCCGTCGAGGGTGACCGGGCCGGAGGCGAGGACGCTCGCGGCGGTGAGGAACCGGGTGGCGGTGCCGGCGTTCTGGAGGTCGAGCCGGACGCCTTCGCGGGGACCTGCCACCGACCGTCGACGCCGGTGATCTCGAGGGTCGGTCGCGCGGGGTCGTCGGTGGGGGCGTGCACTTTGCAGCCGAGGGTCTTAAGAGCGGCGAGCATGCGCTGGGCGTCGTCGGCGTCGGTGAGGGCGCGCGCAGGGTGCTGGTGCCGTTGGCGAGGCCGGCCAGGAGGAGTGCGCGGTTGGTGAGGCTCTTGGAGCCGGGCGGGCGGATGGTGGCCCGGAGCCTGCTGCCTTCGGGGACGGGGCTCAGCGGGAGCGGGTCGGCGAGGCCTTGGAGCGGGTTCGCGGGCGAGATCGACACGCTCAGTCCTCGGCCGCTTCGAGGCGGAACACGGCGACGACGTCTTCGACGGGGATGACGAAGAGGCGGTTGTCGCCTTCGAAGTCGACGGGGATGGCGTTTTTGGGGTTGAAGAGCACGCGGTCGTAGATGCGGATGGGGTAGTCGATGTCCCGCTCGACCTGTGCGGCGACGGCGACGACGCGTCCGGTGAGCGTGGGGATCTCGATCTTGTCGGGGAGGTGGATGCCGCTCTTGGTCTGCTTCTTGTCTTCGTCCTTTCGGACGAGCACACGTTTACCGACGGGCTCGACGGTCTCGAGCCGGCCTCGGGCATTGGCGGGTGTGTTTGGTGATTTGGCCATGCGTGAGGAGTGTAGTCGCTAGGGGAGAAGCGATTCGGGGTGGTGGTGCGGCGGGTTTGGGGGTGAGCAAAAAGAACACCCCCGCCCTTTCGAGCGGGGGTGCAGGATCAACAAGTGATCATTTGGTCGAAGTCAGTCGGGATTAGCGACGACGACGGCCGGCGACCAGACCACCGAGGCCGAGGAGGGCCATGGAAGCCGGGGCGGGGACAACGTCAAAGCTGAAGCCGGAGACGTCGCCGGTGTACTCAACCGAGGTGCCGAAGCTGTCGGTGTACACGGAGAAGTTCACGTGGCGGGTGATGCCGGACACGTTGCGAGCGGAGTAGTCGCTCGGGGTCCAGGTGATGCTGTAGAGGTCGATGGGGTTGGAGTCGTCGAAGTTGCCGTTGAAGGCGCGGGGGAGCTGGAAGCTCTCGACGAGAAGGATGTCGTTGTTGCCCTGGAGCTGGCCGTCATCGGTGAGCTCGTTGAGGTGGTTGACGTTGCTGTCAACGGAGCCGGTGTCGAAGTTGCCGGTGCCGATGATGTCGTAGATGGAGCCGGCGAAGCCGTCGCCACCGGGGTTCATGTCGGCCGACATGGTGAGCAGGGCGGACTCGCCCGGCTCGATGATGCCGTCACCGTTGCCGGTGTCGGACACGGTCCAAGAAATGGTCATGGTCTGGGCGCTGGCAACGGCGGCCATGCCAGCAACGGCGATCAGTGCTGTGGTCTTCATATGGATCATCTCCTCACTTTGAGACAGGGCCAACAAGGCCCATACATACTTCGCGAGATTGACACAAACAACAGGAATGCCTCGCGGACTCATCCCTGACCCGGGGTCAGCATAGAGCAGAGTTGATTCGGCCGCAAGAGGAAAGCGGTGGTTTGCCACCCAATTTTGAATTTGTATGGCGGTTTTGGGACTCTCTGAACACGGTGTTGACTCGCGGGTTGTGTGAATCTGGGGAAGCTTCCTGCGCATGGAAAAACCGCACCCCGGGATGAACCCGGGGTGCGGTCAAAGTGTGTGGAGTCGATCGTCAGGCCGGATTAGCGGCGGCGACGGCCGGCGACCAGGCCACCGAGGCCGATGAGGGCCATCGAGGCGGGAGCGGGGACCACGTCGAAGGACGCGGAGCCGGCGACGCCGTCGTACTCGACCGAGGTGCCGAAGCCGTCGGTGTAGACGGAGTTGTTGAGGTGGTTGGCATCACCGACGCTGACGGTGCGGGCGGAGTAGTCCGCGGGGGTCCAGGTGATGTAGTAGAGCTCGATGGGGTTGTCGGCGACGTAGTTGCCGTTGAAGGCGGACGGGAGCTGGAAGCTCTCGATGAGGAGGATGTCACCGTTGCCCTGGAGCTGGCCGTCGTCGGTGAGCTCGTTGAGGCGGTTGACGTAGCTGTCGACCGAGCCGGTGTCCCAGTTGGCGCCACCGATGATGTCGTAGATCGAACCAGCGAAGCCAGCGGCGTCGGGGTCCATGGTGGCGGACATGGTCAGGAGGGCCGACTCGCCCGGCTCGATGACGCCGTCACCGTTGCCCGTGTCGGAAACCGTCCACGAGTAGGTCAGGGTCTGGGCGGAGGCGGCGGCGGCGATACCAGCAACGGCGATGAGGGAAGCAAGCTTCATGGGAATCTCCATCTCTTCTCCCGCTGAGCACCAGGAACGTACCTGACTGCCCGGCGGCTTTGTTCGAGTGACTTGTCCGTGCTGGCCGATCCAGCGTGGACACTCGAAATGTGCCACACCCCTGCGATTTCGCCAGCGAAGAGGGAAGAAAAAACCGCAGATTCTCGTCTGCGGCCGCAACCAGAGGCTCTCAGGGCGGTTCACGCCCGTCGATCCTTCCCAGATTCCGGTGCGATTTAGAGGCCCAGGCGCTGCCGCTTGGCGTCCCACTCGGCCTTCTCACGCCGGTTTTCGGACCCGAAGGCCCCCTGGCCGCCCCTGGCGAGGTCCTGGATGGCCTCGATCTCCAGACGGGTCAGGTGCATCGACTCGAAGGCGTAGTCCCGCCAGGCCTCCATGGTCAGCGGCACGATCGGCTGGACGAGGTCGTGCATGGCTCTGGCGTAGGCCTGGATCTCCTCCTGGGCGTGGGGATCCATGCGCAAGCTCAGGAATCGCAGGAGGTTGTGCAGGTCGCACTTCCAGTACCACTCTGTATAGATGGAGACCGGCAGGCCCATCCGGGCCAGCTCGCGGCTGACGCCCTTCTCGGTCAGGTCCATGTAGCGGGGGTAGAGGGCCTCCACGTCCTTGAGGAAGTCGAGGAATTCCTGGGCGGTCTCGACCTCGGAGGCCTCGTCGATCTTGAACCGCTCGTCGCCGCCCTGCATGTTGGAGCGGGACTGCTTGCGGACCTCGTCGAGGCTGGGGACGTAGAAGCGGTCGGGGAGGATGGAGTATCGGGCGGAGTACTCGTTGACGTTGGCGGTGCGGTGGCGGATCCACTGGCGGGCCACGAAGATGGGCATGGCGACGTGGAACTTGAACTCGACCATTTCGAAGGGGGTCGTGTGGCGGTGGCGGAGGAGGTAGCGGAGCAGGCCGCGGTCTTCGGAGACCTTCTTGGTGCCCTGGCCGTAGGAGACCCGGGCGGCCTGGACGATGGCGCCGTCGGCGGTGGGGGTCTGTCCCTCGGGGGTGGGGACGAGGCGGGGCATGGCGTCCACGAGGGCGATGAAGCCGTGGTCGAGGACCTTGATCTCCTGGCGGAGGGCCCCGCCCATGACGTCGGCGAGGGCATCCTCGGGCATCTGCCGCTCGATGGCGTGGGGCTTGTGGGTGGGTTTGGGTTCGACGTGGGTGTCGGACATGGGTCGCCTCCGTGAGCTCTCGGCCGGTTCCACCGGTTCGGGTCGGAGCGTACCACGCCCGATCTCGGGCGTCTCGGGAGGCGTGCCGGCCGGGTAGGCTCGGCGCGTGGCCACGACGGCCGGCGAACGGCCGCGCATCTGCTGGAGGAGCCTGTGTCGATGTCTTCGATCTCTCGCGTTTTCGTTTGTGTGTTTCTGTCGTTTCTGGCGGTCGCGGGGATGTCGTCCTCGGCGGTCGGGCAGGGAGATGGCGGGCCGGTGGTGGTCTGGGTCGCGGCGGACGGGAGCGATGCGGGCGCGGGGACGGAGGGCGCTCCGCTGTCGTTCGGTGCGGCGATCGAGCGGGTCCGTTCGCTTTGCCGCGAGAGCGGGGTGCCGGCGGGCGGGGTGACGGTGTGGCTCCGTGGGGGGCGGTATGCGCTTCGGGAGCCGGTGGTGCTGGGGCCGGAGTTTGGGGGGGCTGCGGACCGTCGGGTGGTGATCGCGGCGTACGGGGACGAGCGGGTGGTGTTTGACGGCGGGCTGCTGATCGGCGCCGACGGCTTTGCGCCGGTCGAGGATGCTGCGGAGCGGGGCGCGGCTTGCCCCGGCGGCCCGGGACCGTGTGGTGGCCAAGACGCTGACCGATCCGGACCTGATCGCGGCGCTTGAGGCGGAGTTGATGCTGACGCTTGCCTACGACGGCGGGCTGCATCTGCCCTCGGTGTTCCCGAACGAGGGGTACGCGTTCTTCGACCTGCAGTACGACGTGGCCGAGGCGTCGCCGCCCGGAGTGCCTGATGACAAGACGGCGTACGGCGTGCGGGCCGGGCACCCTCCGTATCAGGAGGAGGGCCGGGCGCAGGGGTGGCTGGGGACTTTGGAGGAGCCGCGTGGGGCGTGGGCGGGCTTTGCCGAGAGCGCGTCGGAGATGGCGGGCACGTGGGCGCAGTGGGAGGCGGAGCTGGCTCGTGACAACGGGCGCAACACGCTGACGGGGTTTATCGACGCGAACTGGCTGCTCAAGTCGCAGCCGATGGTGGGGGCGAACGCCGAGCGGGAGACGATCCATCTCTCGAACGCGCTGGCGTACGGCTGGAACTGGAAGAACCGGCGGCGGGACAAGCCGTTCAAGGTGTTCGGGCTGCTGTGTGAGCTGGATCGTCCGGGAGAGTGGCACTTCGACCGCGTGGCCGACAGGCTGTACGTGCTGCCGGAGGGGTCGATCGAGGACGCGATGCCGATGGGGTTGCCGTTCGCGTCCGGCTTTGTGGTGATCGACGGGGCGTCGTTCGTGGACATCCGGGGCGTGACGGTCGAGAACGTCGGGAGCGGGACGGTGTTTGCGGTCAGGCGCGGGCACGACAACCGCGTGCTCGGGTGCACGGCGCGGAACAGCACCGCGACGGGCCTTGAGCTTGCGGGTCGGGACAACGGGGCGTACGGGTGCGACTTTGTGGACCTGAACCGGCACGTGGTGCTGCGGGGCGGGGTGCGGTCGCCGGGGGAGATCAGCGCGGGCGGGAACACGGTCGAGAACTGCCATATCTATCAAAGGCGGTTTCGGCACAGGAAGGTGACGGTGAGCGTCTCGGGCGTGGGGCAGGTGTTCCGGCACAACCTGGTGCACAACTCGCTGGGGCAGGCGGTGACGGTCTCGGGCAACGACCATCTGCTGGAGTGCAACGAGCTGTTCAACATCGGGTTTGACGAGGGCGACGGCGGGGCGATGTACGCCGGGGCGGATCTTGCGGGGTATGGCACGACGTACCGGTACAACTTCTTCCACCATCTGATGCACGTGCCGGGGAAGGTCGAGCGGTCGGGGATCCATCTCGACGATCTGCAGGCCGGTTCAGTGTGCGTCGGCAACGTGTTCTACAAGTCGGCCTCGAAGGCGATCTTCATGAACGGCGGGGCGGGGCACGTGCTGCGGGGCAACGTGTGCCTGGAGGGGTACCGGGGGATCTACAACGTCGGCGCGGGTGCGCAGCGGAACCACGACCGGCAGGAGGCGATCCTGCGGGACGGCCCGGCGCACGACCACTGGAACACGAAGGAGAACTACATCGGGCGGACCGAGCGGACGGTGGGGCCGGAGGGCTGGAACAGCTCGCCGTGGAAGGACCGCTACCCGCTGATGCGGGAGGTGATGAACGACTCCGGGCAGTTCGGGCGGATGTGGCCGATCCGGTGCACGGTCGAGGACACGCTGTATTTCGGCAACACGTACCGCGACCAGACGATCTGGTCGCGCGTGGCGCCGGAGGCGATGGCCAAGACGAACATCTCGGGCGACCGGGTGGTCGGGCCGGAGGACTTTGTGGACTACGACCGGCTCGATCTGCGGTTCCGGGACCCGGCGATTGTGGCGGTGGAGATCCCGTTCGAGGAGATCGGGCTGTATCTGGATGCGTTCCGGCGCGAGATGCCGGAGAAGGCGCACTACCGCATGGCGGTGAAGCGGTTCTTTGCCGGCGTGCCGAGCCACCCGGGGACGCACGAGAAGTTTGATTCGGCGTCGGCGGTGGAGGGGGCGCCGGTGGTGCGGGCGGAGGTTGGTCGGTAGGGGCGTGGGCTTTGCTCGGGGACTCGTTCAGACCACGGCACGCGGTACAAGTTGGTCGGTAGGGGGCGTGGCCTTCGCTCGAGGACTCGCGCAGACCACGGCACCGGGTCGGGCTATTGCTCGTCGGAGGTGATCGGCTCGTAGGGGATGGGCCAGAGGAGCCAGTCGCCGTCGAGGTTGGGGGCGGTGTCGGGGTTGGCGAGTTTGGCGAGGGCTTGCGCTTTGGGCAGCCAGCGTCCGCTCTCATCGCGCGAGCCGGATGGGGCGGTGCCGCCGTCGTCGTCGCGGTCGGCGCCGACGGACCACAGCCGCGGCTGTCCGTCGGTGACGGCGTAGGCGATGGGCTTGCCGGTGAATCGGTCCGGGGGCAGTGCGGGGAGGAAGGCGGGGGGTGAGCTGGTCGAGGGTGTCGGGGTAGGTGCCTTGGGAACGTCGGTAGAGCTCGAGGGCGATGCCGGTGAGGACGGCGTCGCGGGTCTGGGCGACGCGCTGGCCGGCCTCGGCGGCGCGGTCGAGCCGCGGGCATGAGGATGACGATGGGGAAGTAGCGGACGCGGTCGATCGGGGAGGCGGCGAGCTGCTCGACCTCGTCGGAGACGCGGGGGTGGGTGTCGTATTCCCACATGGGTGTGGTTGCGCGGCGCTCGAGTTTGTCCATGTACTCGGTGTACTTCGACATGAGCGAGGCGCGGTCGGCGACGAGGGCGGCGGTGATGGGGCCGAGGGGGGCGGGGCCGACGATCATGTCTTCGGAGGAGTCGGAGAGGCTGGTGAAGGTCATGAGGGCTCGCAGGCCCTCGTAGGTGAGGTGGCCGTTGCCGTTGCCGTCGTCGGAGTAGACGCGCTGGACCATGTCCTCGAACATCCAGCGTTCGCCCTGCAGGGCGCGGTGCATCTCGGTGGCGTCGTCGGCCGCGACGCGGTGGGCGAGCGAGCGGAGCTGCTCGTCTGTGAAGAGGTCGGGCCGGCTGTCGATGATCTGGGCGGCGGTGTTGAGCGCGAGGTGGTAGATCGAGATCTGGACGAGTCCGGAGATGATGATCGGGCGGTCGCCGGCGTGACGGGCGATGCCGAGCATGGTCTCGATGTCGCGTGCGGCCCGGGCGGCGTCGCCGGCGTCTGCTGCGGTGTGGGCGTCGAAGGTGAGCAGCTTGGCGAGTGCGCGCATGTGGCTCAGCTCGGGCAGCAGGACGCCGATCATCATCGGGTTGTCGCTGGGGGTTCCGTATTGCTCGTTGGCGTCGGGCTTGCGGGCGTTGTCGGCGTCGATGATGCGGGGGTCGAGTTCGTCCTGTAGAAGTGCGCCCAGGTGCGGCAGGGCCGCGGCGCGGTGGGCGAGGGCGATGACGTCCTGCTGGCTGTCGAGGTAGGCGAGGGCGTCGGGGTAGAACGGGTGCTCGGGGGCGGTGGCGGGCCAGGAGTTGACCAGCTCGTCGGGCATGCGGTCGAGCGCGGCGTAGGTCTGGAGGTAGAGGTCCCAGGCGCGGTCCTGCTCGGGGATCTGCTCGATGGTCTCGTTGTATTCGGCGGCAAAGTTGCGGGTGATGTCGGGCTTGGCCGCGAAGAAACGCCAGGCGAGCAGGGCGTAGACCAGGCACGCGGCGAGGAAGATCGCGAGCAGGCCCTGGAGCGTGTGGATGAAGGCGCGGTAGCTCCAGTGGCGGCCGCGTTTCTTGGCGCGGCGGATGAGGCGGGCGGCTTGTGCGGTGTCCCCGAAATCGTTCACGGCTTGGTCCTCCGGTGTGTTGGCGGCGAGGGCGTCGGTGAAGTGGGCGATGAGTTCGCGGGCGAGGTCGGCGCGCTCCGAGCCGCCAGAGGCGGGCGCGGCGGACGGTGGTGGTGATGAGGTTGGTGATGGGGGCGGGCAGGTCGGCGCGGGCGAGGTCGGCACGCCAGTCGAGCCGGCCGGTGACGCGGCCGCGGAGCCAGTCGCGGGCGGGGGGTGTGGGCGGGCGCGGTGCAGCAGTGTGGGCGCGGGCGACGCTTCGGGACCCGTCTGGTCGGCCGGTGAGGCGTTCACGCGGCACCCCCCGGATTGAGCGAGCGCGGGTTGGTGAGCACGCCGAGCGACTGCATGGCCCCGGCGAGGCGGTTCCACTGCTCGGTGTCGGCCTTGAGCTTGGTGCGGCCCTTGCCGGTGAGGCGGTAGTACTTGCGTTCGCGGCCGGACTCGGCCTCGTGCCAGGTGGCCTCGCTCATGCCCTTGGCCTCGAGGTTGTAGAGCAGGGGGTAGGGGGTGGACTGGCCCATGGCGAGCACGCCGTCGGTGCGGGTGGCGAGGGCCTCGACCAGCTCGTAGCCGTACATCTCGCGGCCTTTGAGGAGGGTGAGGACGGCGATGGGTCCTGCGCCGCGCATGAGTTCGCGTTCGATCCGCATGGGGGGGCTCCGCATGGTGTGTGTCGGATACTATGTGTGACGTAGTATACGGCGGCGCGAGAACGAGGTTGCGGGCGGGGCAGAGAAAGACTTGCGTACGAGTAGAACAGGAACAGGGGCGGGCGTCGGTAGTGTCGCGGGGCTGCTACCGCCTCCGTCTCGCCGCGGCCAGACCGAGTGCGGCGAGCGGTGCGACGGTGGTGGGGGCGGGGACAGGAAGCGTCACGACCCAACCTTGTGTGCCAAGACCCTGAATACTGCCGTAGCCTGAGATGGTGCGGCCATCGCCGGAGATGCCGATTGCCGCTTCAAGGCGAAGCCAGCCCTCGGCATGGATGTCAACGCCGTAGTCGAGGAGGACCGACTCGATCGTGCGGAATCCCCACTCGGGCGTCCAGAGCACCGCGTGCTCCGAGTTGTCGTAGCCGGACGTGTAGGCAACGCCGACCACGATCCGCCCGTCGTCGGAGACGTCATAGGCGTAGCTGTACCGGCCGGAGCCAAAGAGATCCTCGCCCGGCAGGAAGCCGAGGCCCTCGACTTCGCCGAACTCGTTCCAGCGGGCGGCCTGAGATTCCCTTCGTCCCGTATCCGATACAGAGCTGCCGGTCCCGACGAGCCATCGGCCGTTGGAAGAGACCGCGCGCGCGCCTGCGGAGTCGCGTCCGCCGGGCAAATCGTCAAAGGTGACCAGGCCTCCGGCCGCCGTCCAGCGGAACGGCTTGCTGACACCGTGGAGGTCCGCCACGCCGCCAACGATCACCGAGCCATCGGGGGTCACGTCCGAGGCATTCCCGCTGACGGCGCTGCCGGTCAGGTGTTGCATCCCCCTCGGGGGTCCAGCGGAATGGTGCGCCGACAGACTTGCCGTCGAGTTCGGTAGAGGCCCCGCCGACAACGACGCGACCGTCGCGGGAGACGGCGCGGGCAATACTGCTTCGATCCCCACCGGGCAGATCTCCGAGTCCGATCATCCCTGTGTCTTCAGACCACCGGAACGCCTCGGTGTATTCGTTCTGACGAACGCTCTCTCCGACAATCCATGTTCCCGTCGCCGATACACCCGCAGCGTTGCTCTCCTGGTGCGTAGGGAGTGCGCCAATCGCGATGAGATCAGAATCGCCCCTCCTGTACGCCGCCTCGCCGTAGTAGGCGAAGTAACTACTGCTGAGCGCCGCGATGGTGCTTCCGTCCCGGGAAATACCGTGACCGACAGTGAAGTCGATCCCTCCGGGCAGTTCTCCGATGTTCTCGAACGTCGCCGTCTGCGCGACGCATTGAAGAGTGATGACAGCCACGGTTGTGGCCGACGCAGACACGCGGAATCGCATCGTGAGGCTCCTTGCTATTGTGCAACGGAAGAATGCGGGCAGTCCGGTGTCCCGGACTGTCCGCCCCTGGATGTACGGCGATTATGGCGTAGTGCTGACGATCGTCTTGTTGATCAGCACTGTGATCGTCCCGACGTCGTTTGGACTGTCGCCGTGGTTGCTGGTGATGATGTCGTCGAATCCGTCCTGGTTCAGGTCCGCGGCCACAACTCGGAGCGGACGGTCCGCCAGGCTTCCCAGCGAGACGAAGTAGCGTGAGTCCAGGTGCGTAAACTGCAGCTTTCCGTTCCCCTGGCCGAGAAGGATGGCGACGTTTGGATTGGGCGAACTCCCGCCCATGGCCACAACCACGTCGGGCTTGGTGCCGCCGTTGAAGTTTCCGATCGCGAGCCCTAGCGGGAGAAGTGTGGCTGGCGCCCCCGAAGACAGCGGGTGCACGTCGTCGGGTTCGTTGCCTGAGCAGTCCATGGAGAAGCCGCCATTACCGTCGCCGTGCAGCACATAGACAGTATCATTGACGACCCCGTCCACACCGATCACGTCGTCGGAGAGTTTTCCGCTGGTCAATCTTGCGACGGTGATGTCGGTGAAGACCCATCCGAGGCAGTCGGTGACCAGCGTCTTCTGGTAGTTCGTGCCGTCAAGGTTGGTGAGCGAAGCGCCGTCCCCCAGACCCCAGCGTGACGTGAACAAGTCGGGGAGCGAGGCACCACCGGGCGTCTTGTCAAACACGCCAGAGACTACTTCTGTAGTCGCTTCATCCGAGTCGTCACCCAAGTCGTACAGCGTTTCGGGGAGCAGGTGACCGGTGCCGTCGTTCTTGCAGATCGTGATGTAGTCCCGGTTGGTGTCGTATTCAAGCAAATCGACAGCTGCGGCGACATCCAGATCGCCGTCGTTGTCGAAGTCGGCGAGGGTCAAGCCACGGATCGGAAAGGTGGTCGGTTCGTAGTCGTGGAATACAAACCTGTTAGTGGCAATGTCGTAGCGGTAGACATAGATGCCCCAAGCGCCTTCATTCGGGCCGGACTGAAAGTGGCTTGTGCCGGTGATGACAAGGTCCAGCCTTTCGTCCCCGTCCGTGTGCGCCCACGCCACATCCGCCGCCACCGTGTTCGCGTGAATCGGGTTGAGCGTGATGACCTGCGCGAGTTCGAGGGCGTCGCCGGGGTTCGTCCAGTTCTTCGTGTTTCTGAAGATCCGCACCTCGCCCGGCTCTCCCATCCAGTCGTTGGGATACCCGTTGTAGAGGTTCAGTTGTCCGACCGCCACGGCGATATCGGGGTATCCATCAAGTCCGGGGTTTTCAGCGTCGTATCCGAGTGCATCCGCCGCCGCGATGCCCCACGGGAAGAAGCCAACCCCGATCTCCACCGGGGCCTTGAACTTCGGGATCAGCTCGGTCTGCGCTCCCACACTCCCCACCAACGCCACCATCGCGAACACTCCTCCCAGCACCGCAGAACGCAGCGAGGATACACGGCTCGGAGAGCCGTTCCACCGAAGTACCCTAACGCCCCCCCCCACAAACCTGTTTCATCCAGCTGCGCATGCGTTCTGACATCTTCATCTCCGTGCGTTGCGAGAACGGGCTGCCCCGGGCAACAAATACGGACCTGCCCCCATCCCCAGTGTCCCTCCGGCGTGGCAGCCCCGGCACACTGCCAAGGCCCGCCCACCGGCATACATGTCTATCACGACAACGGGCCGCAAGTTGCAGGCGAATGCAAGGGGATTGCAAAGAATGCTTGTGATATTGGGTGGCAATGTGAGAAGATGGGCTACTCCGCCTCCTTCAGCACCACCTCACACTCCCGGTGCAGCCTCGCTCTGCGGTAGCGCACAGTGACCGTCTGCCCCGGCTCGTAGCTGGTCAGCACGCGGACCAGTTCCCAGTAGTCGCGTACGGGGCGGTCCTCGATGTGGGTGACGATGTCGCCGAGGCGGAGGTCGCCGGCGTCGCGGCGGGGGCGGGCGGCGACGCGGAGGCCTTCGCCGGTGCCTTCGGCGTCGATGGTGACGCCGAGGCTGGCCATGCCGCGGCGAACCTCTTCGGGGACCTCGGGCAGCTGGCGGCAGAAGTCGGCGTAGCGGTCGTTGATCTCGTCGAGTGTGCCGTCGAGGACGGCCTCGATGGAGGCGACGCCGCTGGGGTCTTCGCGGAAATGTTCGGTGAAGTGGGCGTACCACTCGGCGAGTTTGCCCTCGCGGTGCATGAAGAGGAAGAGGGCGCGGGACTGGGCGTAGCGGGCGAGCGGGCGGGAGGTGGTGAAGCGGTCGCGGGGGATGTTGCAGAGGTCGCGGATGTGGAGCAGGTGGCCGGTCTTGGCGAGGAACTGCGCCTGGTTGGTGCGCCAGCTCTCGACGGGGACCAGCTCGCCGGTGACGGTGCGGTCGTAGTCCTCGATGAGGGAGCAGAGGCCCTCCTGGACCCAGACGGGGTGCATCTGGTTGCGGCGGCCGTTGGAGCGCCAGTGCAGGACGTGCATGAACTCGTGGCGGATGGTGGCGCCGAGGTCCATGGTGACGAGTTGCTTCTCGTCGTGGGAGTAGTGGCCGCCGATGGCCTGGGTGAAGCTGCGGGCTGCGGGGCCGTAGGTCTGCGCGGCCCACTGGCGGAAGTCGTTCTGGTTGGGCAGGACGACGAGGATCCACGGGTCGTCGGGGTGGACGAGCTGGTCGGCGGCGTCGGTGCCGGAGAAGACATGCTCCATCGCCCAGGCGTGGACCTCGCGGATCTCGGCCTGGACTTCTTCGAGGGTCTGCTGGTCGTAGGCGCAGACGTAGGCGAGGCGGAGGTCGGGGTCTTTGACGTACCAGTATTTGCTGCCGTAGCGGTCGCGGGCGCGCTCGAGGTCGGTGTCCACGCGGCGTTCGAGGATCTCGTCCCACTTGGCGAGCATGGACTGGACGGTGGTGGTCTCGCGGGCGTTGTTGAGGGAGGGGTCGATGCGGATGAGGTTGACATCGGAGAAGCCGAACTCGACGGCCTGGAGGAGCAGCTCGGCCGCGGCCTCGCTCTCGCCCTGGCGGCTGCGGACGCAGGCGAGGTTGTAGCGGTGGACGAAGTTGCCGGGCTGCCACCTGATGAGCTTGTCGAGGAGGGCCGCGGCGGTGTCGAGCTCGTCTGCGGCGAAGGCCGCGACGGTCTCGTCGGTCCAGCGGATGAGGGTCTCTTCGGTGGGCTCGGTCTCGCGGTCGGTGGTGGTGGTTTGGTCGGTGTTGGTGTCAGCGGGCTGCGCGAGGGTGGTTGTGGCGCTGAGCGGGAGGCTGAGCAGGGCGAGCAGGACGGGCAGCGCGGTCAAGGTGCGCAACATGCTCAAGCTGCTCAGGGTGCGCGACATGCTCATGCTGCGCAGCGGGCGGGGGCTCCCGGGTGTTGCGGCTCGGCTGGTCATGCGGTGTCTCCGGCGGGAGGCTCCGGGTGTGCGCGCAGCAGCGTGCGGAGGGCCTCGGGGTAGGCGATGCACTCCTGCTCGAAGACGCGGGCCGCGAGGGTGTCGGGGGTGTCGGCGGGCAGGACAGGGCAGCGCCGCTGCAGGATGGTCTGCCCGTGGTCGTACTCGCCGTCCACGAGGTGGACGGTGCAGCCGGACTCGGTGTCGCCGGCGTCGAGCACGGCCTGATGGACGCGGTGGCCGTACATGCCCGGCCCGCCGTGCCGGGGCAGCAGGGCGGGGTGGATGTTGACGATGCGGCCCGCGTAGGCGGGGGGGACATCGATGAGTTGGAGGTATCCCGCGAGCACTCCCCAGGCGATTCGGGCGGATTGGAGGCGCTGTTGCAGGGTTTGGGCGGGGATGCGTCCGGGGAGGACCTCGCAGGGGATGTTCCGCTCGCGGGCCCGCTCGGCGCCGAGGCACTCGCGGGAGGCGATGACCAGGGCGATCTCGGCGTGGAGGCGGCCGGCGTGGATCTCGTCGAGCAGGTTGAGGAGCGTGCGGCCGCTGCCGGAGAGCAGGACCGCGAGGCGCGGGGGCGGTTGTGCGGTGGGGTCGGTCACTGGAAGAGCTTGAGCGCGGCGTCGCGGTCGGGCGTGATGGTGAGGACCTTGTCGAGCCTGGCGATCTTCATCATGCCGAGGATGTCCTCGCCGAGGCCGTAGACGACGAGCCTGCCGCCGCCGGACTTGCAGGCGGTGTTGGTGGTGAGCAGCGTGCCGAGCCCGGCGGAGGCCAGGAGGGAGACGGCTTCGAGGTTGATGGCGAAGCGCCAGCCGGCGTCGGGGCCGGCGGCGTTGATCTCTTCCTGGATCACGCCCGCCTCGCGTTCAGTGACCTTGCTCGGGACGACGTGGCCGATGGTGGCGACGCCGGTGTGCTCGAATCGGACGAACTGTGCGCTCATGTCGGGCAGTGTAGCGGGGGGGCGGGTGGCCGCGGTGTGCCGCGGAAACCGGCTCGTTTCAGACCGACGCGGGGCTGTCGAAGGGGATGGGTTTGCCGTCGGCGTTGACCGAGACGAGCGTGATCGCGGCCTCGGTGACGGCGACGGTCTGCTGGCTCTCGTAGCGCTCGGCCTCGACGCAGACCTTGACGGTGACGCTCTTGGTGCCGGTGCGCTGGGTGCTGGTGTAGAAGCTGACGATGTCGCCGAGGTGGACCGGGGCGTGGAAATCGACGCGGTCGATGGAGGCGGTGACCCAGCGGTGATTGCCGTGGGTGCGGGCCTCGACGAAGCCGGCCTGGTCGATGTAGCTGAGGATGACGCCGCCGAAGATGGTGCCGTACTGGTTGGTCTCGCGGGGCATCGTGACGACGCGGAGGGCGAGGGTGCGGTCGGCGTTGGGCGGTGTGGGGTCTGTCATGCGGCAATCAAACCCGGCCGGGCGGGGTCTGGAGCGGAGCGGGCGGCGATGGGGGAGAAAAAACCCCCTGCCCGGAGGAGAGAGAGTGGGCAGGGGGCACTTGAACCGGGGCGTCGAAACGCCCCGGCGGTCAGGCCATGGGTTGTGCGGGCGCCACGCGGCACGAAGAACGGGTCCGTGGCGGGGAAGAACCGCCGCTGTGCGTGCGTCCCCGATCAGTTATAGCGGAAGATGGGTAACTTGTCGAATTTTTTGCGTCGGAGCCGTGCGATCTTCGCGCGGGGTCCGGGGGGACAATGATCGTGGGGCGGGGATGATGGCCGGGACGGATTGCAAAAGGAGCGCGAGGATGGCGCAGGGCGAATGTTGTGGCGGGAACGGGCAGTGCGGCACCGAGACGGCTCGCGAGCCCCGGCTGCACGAGGAATTGCTGGTTCGGTACCTGCGGGGCGTCGAGAACTTCGACCCGCGGGTCTTCGACCTGACCGACGAGCAGACCGACCGGACCTTCGGCGAGGACGAGGGCGCGGGGCTGTGGTCGGTGCGGAAGCTGCTCGGGCATCTGGCCGACGCCGAGCTGGTCTTCACCCACCGCATCCGGCGGATCATCGCCGAGGACGGCCCGGTGCTGTCGCTGTGGGACCACGAGGCGTTTCTGGACAGCTCGATCTACGGCCCGGAGCTGCGGTCGCCCGCGGCCGGGTTTGTCGCGGCGATCCACACCATGCGTCGGTGGACGGCCGAGCTGCTGATGTCGCTGACGCCCGAGCAGTGGGAGCGCACGGCGATGCACCCCGAGCAGGGCGAAGTCTCGATCCTGAAGCTGGTCGAGTACGCGACATGGCACGTCGAGAACCACGCGGAGTTTCTCAAGAAGAAGCTCGACCTGATGCTCGGTGAGTGCGAGCAGGTCGCGCCGGCCGGCGGGTGCGGCTCGGGGTGCGGGTGCAAGTCGAAGGCGGAGTGACCGTGACGGTTGACGATCCCACACCGATTGGTGACTCGGGGGAGGGCAGCCGCCCGTGGGAGGAATATGTCCGCCTCGCCCGGGAACGGATCGAGCGGGCTGTGGAGGCAGAGGGCGGTGCTGCGCAGGTCTCCGGCCCTGTCGCGTTCCACATGTCGGATTGGTTGCACGATCTGCACGACCTGCTCGGTGTGCTCGATCCGGACCGCCAGCCGACGGACGCCGAAGTCAGGGAGGTGCTGATGGCGTTTCTGTTGCACGTGCCCGAACACGTGGCGGCCGCGGCGAAGCTGTATTTGTCGGTGGGTATTCGCGACACCTTTGGCCTGAGTGTGTGCGAGTCGGACGACGGGGGTTGACTCTCGCGGGATGGCTCGGCGAGCCGGCGGATGGATCAAGAGTGCAAGGGGCTCAGAGCACGGTATGGAACGAGTCTTCGACGAACGCCGATATCTGATCCCGTTCCGGTCGAGTCTGCTGCCGCAGATCTTTACGGATGTGCTGGTGGTGGGCGCGGGCGTGGCGGGGCTGCGTGCGGCGATCGCCTCTGCCGAGGCCGGCGCCGAGGTGATCGTGCTGAGCAAGAGCGATCTTGCGCACACGAACACGGCGTGGGCGCAGGGGGGCATCGCGTCGGTGATGGAGCCGGGCGATTCGTTCGATGCGCACATCGCCGACACGATGACGGCCGGGGCCGGGCTGTGCGACGAGCCGGTGGTGCGGCGTGTGGTCGAGGGCGGGCCGGCGCGGATGCGCGAGTGCCTGGCGTGGGGGATGGAGCTGGACCTCGAGGGCGACGGCACGCTCGATGCCGGGCAGGAGGGCGGCCACTCGGCGCGGCGGATCTACCACGCCGGGGGCGACGCGACCGGCGCGGAGCTCTCGCGTTGCCTCGCGGCACGGGCGACGGGGCACGCGAACGTGCGGCTGTTCGGCCAGTGCTTCCTGCTCGACTTTGTGACCGCCAGCGAGGAGGCGGGCTCGCGGGTGCTCGGGGCGATCACGCACCACCCGCGGTTCGGGCTGCAGATGATCTGGGCGCGATCGACGATCCTGGCCAGCGGCGGGGCGGGCGTGGTCTATCGCGAGACGAGCAACCCGCACGTGGCGACCGGCGACGGGCTCGCGGCCGCGTACCGCGCGGGGGCACAGCTCGCCGACATGGCCTTCACGCAGTTTCACCCGACGGTGCTGTACCTGCCGGGCGCGGCGCGGTCGCTGATCTCTGAGGCGGTGCGGGGCGAGGGGGGCGCACCTGCTGGACGCCGCGGGCCGGCGGTTCATGCCCGAGGTGCACGCGCTGGCCGAGCTGGCGCCGCGGGATGTCGTGAGCCGGGCGATCGTCAAGCAGCTGGCCCAGCAGGGCGGGCAGCACGTGCTGCTGGACTGCCGGCACGTCGAGGGTTTCGCGGCCCGGTTCCCGGGGATCTCGTCGCTGCTTGCCAACTTTGATCTGGACCCGCGGGTGGACCTGATACCGGTGCACCCGGCGGCGCACTACACGGTGGGCGGGGCGCGGGCCGACGCGGCCTGCCGCACGAGCGTGCCGGGACTGCTGGCGGTGGGGGAGGCATCGTGCTCGGGGCTGCACGGGGCGAACCGGCTGGCGAGCAACTCGCTGCTGGAGGGGCTGGTACTGGGCGAGGTCGCGGGGCTCGAGGCGGTGCGTGAGGCGTCGGGCGAGCCTCTGGGCAAGCCGGCCAAGGTGGTCAGCGACATCCGCCCGAGCGTGCAGGGCGAGCTGGACCTGTCGGACGTGCGGTCGAGCCTTCGTGCGGCGATGTGGCGGAACGTGGGCATCGAGCGCACCGGGGCCAAGCTGCGGGACGCGGTCGAGATGTTCGATTTCTGGGGCCGCTACACGCTGGACAAGATTTTCGACGAACCGGAGGGGTGGGAGACGCAGAACATGCTGTTGGTCGGGGCGCTGATGGCCCGGTCGGCGCTGTGGCGGGAGGAGACCCGCGGGTGCCACGCGCGGGACGACTTCCCGGACACGCGTCCGGAGTTTCTCGTGCACGACTGCTGGACGCGGGGCGATGAGGGCCCGGAGTCCGTGGCGGTCGAGACGGGCGAGTTGGTGAGGACACGAGCGTGAAAACAGGCGGCGGCAGATCAGCGGTGTTGGTGGGCGCGGCAGCGGCGCTGGTGCTGGCCGGGTGCACCTACGAGGAGACGGTCTACTGGCGTCCGGCGCTCTCGAGTGCGCCGGGGGCGATCAGCGGCGGCGAGGAGTTCAGCGAGAAGCCGAAGGGCTACCGCGACCCGACGCAGCTCGACGACGGCAGGATCCGCGTCGAGAGCGAGGACGGGTCGGCGGTGCTGGTGGCGCGGACGGCGCGGCATCTGATGGCGCACATCTACTCGACGCTGAAGGAGGACGAGCGGGACCTCTTCATCGAGCAGGTGCTGTGCGAACAGACCAAGAAGGAGTTCCGCGAGCGGGACATGTCGCCGGCTGAGGCGTTCGACTATCTCAAGAGCCGCGAGCAGGACGTCGCGGCGCTCTTTGCGCGGATGCCGATGGGGGAGTTTTTCGCCCGGCGTGATGAGCACGCCGCGGCCGGGCGGGGTGACGCGGGTGACGCTGAACCGGGCCGCGGCCGACGGCTTGCAGTGGCGCGGGTTCGACATGGTCTGGGAGGGCGGCCGGATGGTCAGCGAGGGCGAGCTGGAGCCCGAGCAGGTGACGGTGCCGACGCTCGAGGAGGCGGTGGCGGAGACCGGGTCTGTCAACGCGGGGCTGGAGATGATCCGGCAGGCCAAGGCCAAGAAGCCGACGCCGCGGTTCATCCAGAGCGGGTGGAAGCTGCGGTGGTTTGTGAACACGAGTGACTGAGCGGTGGTGCCGGGAGGAGTCTCTCGTGCCACCGAGTTGAGTCTGGTGCCACCAGGACGAGCTTCGTGCCACCAAGATGCGATCCCGTGCCACCAAGATGCGGCTGCTCTGAGCCGCTTCTTGGTGCCTCTGTGAACTCGCATCTCGGGGGGGAGCATCAAGATCCCAAAGCTGATCTTGATGGCACGGTCTCCGGAGACCTGGTCCTCCGCGCCACCAAGACACCACCCTCGTGCCACCAACACGGGACTTCGTGCCACCAAGACGCGGCTGCTTTGAGCCGCTTCTTGGTGCCTCCGAGCACTCGCATCTCGGGGAGAGCATCAAGATCCCAAAGCTGATCTTGATGGCACGGTTTTCGGGAGACTGAGTCCTCCGGTGCCACCAAGACCCGACTCCGTGCCACCAAGATGCGGCTGCTCTGAGCCGCTTCTTGGTGTCTCCGAGCACACGCATCTCGGGGAGACATCAAGATCGCAAAGCCGATCTTGATGGCACGGGCCCCGGAGAGCATCAAGATCGCAAAGCCGATCTTGATGGCACGGGTTCGGGGGAGAGCATCAAGATCGCAAAGCCAATCTCGATGGCACGGGTCTCAGACGCATCAAGACCACAGACCCCCTCCCGCCAACACCGATCCGGCCTCGCCCGGCTATCCTCTCCCACCATGATCGAACCCATGCCCACCACCGCCATCGACCCCCGCACCGCCCGCGGCCTCTTCATCGAGCACGTGCCCGAGACGGCCACCAAGCCCGCCTACGTGCGGCTGGGCTTCCCCCAACACCAGCTACAAGCTCGACCTCATCCCCGAGGGCGAAGTCCGCGGCACGCCCGGCAAGCGGATCGAGGGCACCGTCCACGCCCAGGCGGCGCGGCTCGACCCGATCGGCGGCGGCGGCCGCTTCGTCGAGCCGGTCTTCGGCACGCCCCGACGCGTCCAGGGCCGCGTGATCGCGGTCAACGCCGAGACGAACGAAGTGATCGTCTCCGCCGGCGTCCCCTTCCACCTGCACCCGACCGACCCGCGGCAGAAAGCGACCGACTTTGCCGAGGGGCAGATGGTCACCTGCGGGGTCAAGGGCGGCGCGGTGTTCAGGCAGTCGAAGTAAACAGAGCCGAGTGCGTGAGCACGCGGACGGGGTCTTGGGCAGTGCAGGTGCGTGTGGTTCGCCACGGGGTGACGCGCGGAGCTTCGTGGCAGTCGAGTGTGCAGGTGGACGGGGAGTTTGCGCGGTGTTGCCGTGATGTACGCTCCTTCCGCGAGGTTTCCCTCGCGGCTCTGTCAGAGCCGCGGCCGTAAGGACGCGGAAGGGGCGTCGGCACTGCAGACGCGTGCGGTTCGGTGTGGGGTGGCGTTCGGAGGTTTGTCGCATTGTGGCTTGCGAGTAGACGGGGAGTTTGCTCGGTGTTGCCGTGATGTACGCCCCTTCCGCGAGGTTACCCTCGCGGCTCTGTTGGTTCCGACGATGCCCGTGGTAGACTCGCGGCATGGGACGCCTGAGGCTTGTGACGTGGCGGTGGGTGCGGGGGCTGGTGCTGTTCGGTGGTTTCGGGCTGGTGCTGAGCGTCGGCGTGGCGTGGGGGATTCGACACGCGCACTTTGTGAACGGGTATCCGGCGGTGTCGCGGTGGATCACGTCGAGCGAATCGGTGTATCTCGCGCACGGCCGGGGATGGGTTGTGTCGAGGCGGGCCGGGCTGGGACGCTGGCGGTATGAGGGAGAGCCGAGGCCGGTACACGAGATGTCGCCTCGGATGAGCCCCGAGCAACTGGCCTTGCTCGCGCGAGACCCCGCGCTCGTGGAGCAGGCTCCCGAGGACGATCCGTATTTCGACGGCGCCATTCCACGCCCGTTCGAGGAGGCGCTTCTGGTTGTTGAACCTGCGCGGGTGTTGTCGGCTCGTGCGCAGCACGGCTTCCCGGTCGAGCAGCGATGGGCTCTGCCGCCGCAATGGGTCGAGCGTCCGGAGCCGTCGAGCGGCCTCCACCGCACACTCACCGTCGCCTACGGCTGGCCCCTCCCCGCGATGGCCGAGGGCGTGCACAACGCCAACAGGCCGGGCGTCGAGAGGGTGTGGCTGTGGACGCCCGGCAACCGCGACGCCCGCGGCCTGCGCCGCGCACGCCCGATGCTCGCGTCGGCGGAGTTCGGCTTCCCCATCCGGCCCGTGTGGTGGGGGTTGCTCGGCAACGCGGCGAGCTGCGGGGCGGTCTGCTGGTCGGCGGTGGTGGGTTGCCCCCGGGCGTGGCGGCGGCTGCGGCGCAAGCCGGGGTCGTGCCGCGGGTGCGGGTACAACCTGGCCGGGCTGCCGGAGGGGGCGGGGTGCCCGGAGTGCGGGGCGGTGATCGAGCCGTCGAAGTGACCGACGGGCTGCTCTTGGCAGAGCGGCATCGGCCGTGCCGTCAGGATCGGCTCTGCGATACCAATTCTCTCGAAGACCCGTGCCATCAGATCGGCTTTGCGATCTTGATGCTCTCCGAGGCTCGTGCCATCAAGATCAGCTTTGGGATCTTGATGCTCTCCCAGAGTCGTGCGTACACGGGAGCACCAAGAAACGGCTCAAAGCAGCCGTATCTTGGTGGCACGGGGTTGGGTTCTGGTGGCATGGAGGACCGTGTCCCCGAAGACCGTGCCATCAAGATCGGCTTTGGGATCTTGATGCTCTCCCAGAGTCGTGCGTACACGGGAGCACCAAGAAACGGCTCAAAGCAGCCGCATCTTGGTGGCACGGGGAATGGTGACTTGGTGGCGCGGGGGCTCGATCCCCGAAGACCGTGCCATCAAGATCCGCTTTGGGATCTTGATGCCTCTCCCCGAGCTGTGAGTTCACGGCGGCACCAAGAAACGGCTCAGAGCAGCCGCATCTTGGTGGCACGAGGAATGGTGACTTGGTGGCACGGGGGGACTCCGTCGCCCTGAGACCCGTGCCATCAAGATCAGCTTTGGGATCTTGATGCCTCTCCTCCGAGCTGTCAGTTCACGGCGGCACCAAGAAGCGGCTCAGAGCAGCCGTATCTTGGTGGCACGAGGAATAATGACTTGGTGGCAACGGGGGGACTCCGTCGCCCTGAGACCCGTGCCATCAAGATCAGCTTTGGGATCTTGATGCCTCCCCTCCGAGCTGTCAGTTCACGGCGGCACCAAGAAACGGCTCAGAGCAGCCGCATCTTGGTGGCACGGGGAATGGTGACTTGGTGGCACGGGGGGACTCCGTCGCCCTGAGACCCGTGCCATCAAGATCAGCTTTGGGATCTTGATGCCTCCCCGCGAGCTGCGAGTTCACGGAGGCACCAAGAAGCGGCTCAAGGCAGCCGCATCTTGGTGGCACGAGGAATGGTGACTTGGTGGCACGGGGGGACTCCGTCCTCCGAAGACTCGTGCCATCAAGATCGGCTTTGGGATCTTGATGCTCTCCCCGAGTTGCGAGTGCGCGGGGGCACCAAGAAACGGCTCAGAGCAGCCGTATCTTGGTGGCACGAGTCCCGGATTGGTGGCACGAGTCCCGGATTGGTGGCACGAGGTCGAGTTGTGGTGGCACGGGTCGCACTCCCGCCACCACACGCTCAACATGCTCAAGGTGCTCACCGCTGCGGGCGAGCATCTTGCGTGCCTTGCCCGGTTCAGCCGGGGTCGCTGTGCAGCAGCTTGCTGGTCCAGACCCACCGGGCCTCCGCGCCGGGCGGTTGGATGCGTTTGCTGACCACGCCCAGCCGGCGTTTGGCCCGCCGCAGCGTCGCGACCGAGATGCCCGCCCGTTCCGACTCGGCGATCACCTCGCTGGCCTCGACCGGCCCCGACGCCAGCAGCTCGCGGAGGAACTCGCACGCCTCGTCGCGTTCGCTGCCCTGCTCGGCCGCGGCATCGGGCGTGTCGAGCTCGAGGCCTTCCAGCGACAGCCCGTCCTTGGCCCGGTCGTACTCGACCCGCCCCCGACCCTCGTCGTCGCTCTCGATGCGGAACGAGACGCCCGACAGCGTGCCGCGGATGTTGCTCTTGATCGGCACCAGCACGCGGCTGTCGGGGCGGTGGGGGTCTTTGGCGACCAGCCACGCCTGGCGAGCCGCGGCCGTAAACGCCAGCGAGCCCATCGACCGGTAGATCAGCTTCGACTGCTGGCTCTTGTTGAGGTGCGTGATGCACAGGACCGCCACGTCGAACCGCTCGGCGATCATCGAGAGCTTGCCGAGCACGCGGCGGACATCGGCGTTGCTGTTGGCGTCGATCTTGCCGAGGTAGGCGCTGATCGGGTCGATGATCACCAGCCCCGGCGGGTGCTGCATGTGCCGGTGCATCTGCACCAGCGAGAGCGCGATCGCCTCGGCGTCGCGGTCGAGCAGCGGCAGGGTCGTCTTGCCCCCGCCCGGCCAGTCGATGCTCTCGATATAGAGCACGCTGCCCAGGTCGGCGCCCGCGTCCTCAAGCCGCGGGCGGATCGTGTCGCCGGGGTCGTCCTCGGCGCTGAGCACCAGCACGCTCATCGGCTCGGTCTGGCCCCGCGAGTCCAGCGGCCACGGCCCGCCGCGGCTGGCCCGCGCCGCCAGGTCCATCGTCAGGAAGCTCTTGCCCAGCCCGGGATCGCCGGCGAGCATGGTGATCTTGCCCCGCGCGATGACACCGTCCCACAGCCAGCGGATGTTCTCCCGCTCGACCCTGTCGAGCCGCTTGAGCGTGACGTGCCCGTCGTAGGTCTGGTCGCTGCTGACATGGTCGGGCAGCGTGAACTTGCGGTTGTTGGTGGTGTCCTTCTTCCACGGCGTGTCATGCTCGTCGCGCTCCGGATACTTCTGGTTGGTCATACCGACAGACCCTCTCTCTCCCGCTCTCTCCCTTGCCCCCAGAGGGGAATGGGGCGAACGAGCCCCGGGGCGAGACAGCGGTTGGCCAGTGGATGACCCCTCTACCAGAGCCCGGCCGCGGTCACGGGTGCGCGCACAGACGTGGCGGTCGGTCGGGCCGGAACCCGCGCAAGTCGGGGACGGGAAGGGGTCAAGAAAGTTTTGCCGGTGGTGAAAGTTTGACCGAGATGTGGCACGGGGTGTGCGCGCAAGGCCGTGCCGCCAAGACAGTCTCGTGCCACCAAGACGCGGCTGCTTTGAGCCGCTTCTTGGTGCCTCCGTGTACTCACAGCTCGGAGGAGAGCATCAAGATCGCAAAGCCGATCTTGATGGCACGGTCTTTGGAGGATGGAGTTGCCTCGCTACCGGGATGAGTCTCGTGCCACCAAGATGCGGCTGCTCTGAGCCGCTTCTTGGTGCCTCCGTGTACTCGCAGTTCGGGGGGAGGCATCAAGATCCCAAAGCCGATCTTGATGGCACGGTTCATAGGGGATTGAGTCTTCCCGTGCCACCAACCCGGAACTCGTGCCACCAAGACGCGGCTGCTCTGAGCCGCTTCTTGGTGCCTCCGTGTACTCGCAGCTCGGGGAGGCATCAAGATCCCAAAGCCGATCTCGATCTCATCAGCCGTCCCCAACCCCCGCACCACACCCAACGGCGCTCACATGAACCCCTTCCACCCGGCCCAGTTGCGACGGTCCCCCGGCGGCGGGTCGCACTCGACCACGCCGCGGCGGTCTCCCGCCCACCAGCGGGCACTCGACCACGCCCAGTCCGGCGGCTCGGGCACCAGCCCGCGTTCGACCGGATTGCGGTGGATGTACCGGACCTCGCGGCAGAACTCCTCCTCACTCCGCACGTGCCGGTCGTACCCCCCGCCGCGGAGCCAGAACCGGGCCGTGCCGTCGGCGACCTGCACACGCTCGAGTATCGACGCGTCGAGCTCCCGCCAACGCGCGACGACCCGCCTGGCCACCGAGGTCTTCAGCGAGCGGAGGGCTTCACCGAGCGGCCGCTCGCCCGGGCTGAGCAGCAGGTGCACGTGCTCGGGCATGACCACCCACGCAAAGAGCCGCAGACCGTGAGCCTCGCGCACGACCGCCAGCCGCTCGGCGAAGAGTGTCCGGATCGAGGGGTTGTGCATGAGAGGCACGCGGCCGTGGCACGAGAACGTCACGAACCGCACGCCGCCGGGCACCTCCCACCGACGCATGGCCTTCCGATGCACCATGCCGGGAAGATACCAAACGGCGGTGCGTCCGAGCAAGTCGGCCTCAAGACGCCGACGGGATCTGTGGCAACAGGACGGACCTCGTGTCACCGGAATGAGTCTCGCGCCACCAAGACGGGACCTCGTGCCACCAAGACGGACCCCGTGCCACCGAGACGGGACCTCGTGCCACCAAGATGCGGCTGCTTTGAGCCGCTTCTTGGTGCCTCCGTGAACTCACAGCTCGGGGAGAACATCAAGATCGCAAAGCCGATCTTGATGGCACGGGTTCGGAGGATGGAGTTGCCTCGCTACCGGGATGAGTCTCGTGCCACCAAGATGCGGCTGCTTTGAGCCGCTTCTTGGTGCCTCCGTGAACTCACAGCTCGGGGAGAGCATCAAGATCGCAAAGCCGACCTTGATGGCACGGTCTTTGGAGGATGGAGTCGCCTCGCTACCGGGATGAGTCTCGTGCCACCAAGATGCGGCTCCTCTGAGCCGCTTCTTGGTGCCTCCGTGAACTCACAGTTCGGGGGGAGGCATCAAGATCCCAAAGCTGATCTTGATGGCACGGTCTTCGGAAGTCTGGGGCCTCTCGTGCCACCAAGATGCGGCTGCTCTGAGCCGCTTCTTGGTGCCCCCGTGAACTCACAGCTCGGGGAGGCATCAAGATCGCAAAGCCGATCTTGATGGCACGGTTTTCGGGAGTCTGAGTCCTCCCGTGCCGCTGCAACTCGACCCGTGCCACCAAGATGGGATCCCGTCCCACCAAGATGCGGCTGCTTTGAGCCGCTTCTTGGTGCCTCCGAGCACTCACAGTTCGGGAGGAGGCATCAAGATCCCAAAGCTGATCTTGATGGCACGGTCTTCGGAAGTCTGGGGCCTCTCGTGCCACCAAGATGCGGCTGCTCTGAGCCGCTTCTTGGTGCCCCCGTGAACTCACAGCTCGGGGAGGCATCAAGATCGCAAAGCCGATCTTGATGGCACGGTTTTCGGGAGTCTGAGTCCTCCCGTGCCGCTGCAACTCGACCCGTGCCACCAAGATGGGATCCCGTCCCACCAAGATGCGGCTGCTTTGAGCCGCTTCTTGGTGCCTCCGAGCACTCACAGTTCGGGAGGAGGCATCAAGATCCCAAAGCTGATCTTGATGGCACGGTCTTCGGAAGTCTGGGGCCTCTCGTGCCACCAAGATGCGGCTGCTCTGAGCCGCTTCTTGGTGCCTCCGAGCACTCACAGCTCAGGGAAAGCATCAAGATCGCAAAGCCGATCTTGATGGCACGGTCTTCGGAAGTCTGGGGCCTCTCGTGCCACCAAGATGCGGCTGCTCTGAGCCGCTTCTTGGTGCCTCCGTATACTCACAGCTCGGGGGAAAGCATCAAGATCCCAAAGCCGATTTTGATGGCACGGTCTTCGGAGGACCCAGCCCCCCGACAACATGATCAAGACGCGCACCGCAGACAGTGGGCACCTTGATCATCTTGCAGCACCGAGGGGGGCGGGCTTTCCAGCCCGCCTTCCTGTTCCGGGGTGAGTGCTCAGCGGCGGTAAAGGGCCTTGGTCCAGGCCAGCCGGAGCGCCTCGCGGTCGAAGGGGGTGCCGCACTCGGGGCAGCGGCCGGGCTCGACGTTGGTGAGCGGATACCAGCACTGCCAGCACACCAGAGCATCGTTGGCCGCCACTCTCCGACGGACCTTGACGTCGTGGAGCATGGTCGCGACGAAATAACAACTCCCCCAGATGACGTAAGACGCCAAACCAAGCCAATACGTCGGACCCTGCAACACAACTATTCCGAAGGCAGAGATACCAATGGCACCCGCCACTCCGACGAACGCCATGAGGAGTCGGACACGCCAAAGCCGTCCGGCGTCGTGCCATGCGCGTTGTGGTGACTTGAGCGTCATGCTTCGTCGGCTTCCGAGCCATGTGCCTGAGAACTCCGCCCGGCGGCTCCCGACCCCGCACCGGCTGGAAGCCGGTGCCACTACCCGATCCTCGGATCCACCCACCGATACAGCACATCCACCGCCAGGTTCAGCAGCACCAGCATCGTCGAGAAGACCAGCACCACGCCGATGATCAGGAACAGGTCCTTGTTCTGCACCGCGTCCACGAAGTGCTGCCCGAGGCCCGGCACGTTGAACACCCGCTCGACCACGAACGAGCCGGTCATCGCCAGCGCCGTCGCCGGGCCGAGGTAGCTGAGCACCGGCAGGAAGGCGTTCTTGAGCGCGTGCCGCAGCAGCACCTCGCGTTCGGCGACGCCCTTGGCCCGGGCGGTGCGGACATAGTCGGAGTTGAGCGTGTCGATCATGCCCATGCGGGTCAGGCGGGCGATGTAGGCCGCGAAGGGCAGGCTGAGCGTGACCGCCGGCAGGATCATCTGCGAGACGGTGCCCCAGCCGCCGACCGGCAGCAGCGCCAGCCACACGCCGAAGACCAGGACGAACAGCGTGCCGATCACAAAGCTCGGCAGGCTGATGCCGATCAGCGCAACGATCAGCGTGGCCATGTCGGCAAACGAGTTGGGCTTGACCGCGCCCACCACCCCCGCCGTCACACCGACGGCCACCGCGATCAGGATCGCCAAAATGCCGAGAGAAACCGACACCGGCAACGCCCCCGCCAGGATGCCCGCCACGCGCTCGTCGCGGTGCTTGAGCGAGGGGCCGAGGTCGAAGACGGGGCGCGGGCGGGGGACAAGCCCCGCCTCCCGCGCAGCCTCTGCCTGCTCCGCGGCCCGTCCCGACATGGTGTCCCGCGCCCACCGCAGGCCCGACGCGCTGTCGAGGTACGAGAAGTAAAACTTCGGGAAGCTGTCGAGGTTGTACTGCGCCTTCATCGCCGCCATAACCGACTCGGGCGGCTTGCGGCCCTCGGGGTTCTCCAGCGGGTTGCCCGGCACCGCCCACGCCAGCACCAGCGTCAGCGTGTAGATCACGCCGACGATCAGCGGCAGCTGCACCAGCCTGCGGACGATCAACGCGATCATGGCATGACCCCCGTGGCACCGGCTTCCAGCCGGTGATGCACCCGCACCGGCTGGACGCCGGTGCCACTGTTTGCTGCATCGCGGCGCATCATTCGCTCCACCCCGCCGGCATCGTCCGCACCGTGTCGGTGCCGACACCGTCGCCGAGCACATCGAACAGGAAGATGTTTTCCGTCGAGCGCGGGTGCGGGTTGGGCCCGCTCAGCTTGTGGGCGTCAAACATCCGCACGTCGCAGTAGTGGAAGATCGGGACCATCGGCACCTCGTCCTCCATCAGCATGCGCTCGGCCTCAAAGAGCAGCGCCGCCCGTGCCGCGACGTCCGGCTCCTCGTAGGAGGCGTCGAGCAGCCCGTCGTAGACGGCGTTGGCGAAGGCCCGGTCGTTGTTGCCGTCGCCGGTGCGGTTGATCTCGAGGAACGTCAGCGGGTCCGGGTAGTCGCCGTACCAGCCGGCGCGGCTGGTCATGAAGTTGTGCTTCTTGAGATCGTCGCGGAAGACCGAGAGTTCCTTCTGCGCCAGGCGGATGGGCAGGCCTAGCGTCTCCTGCCAGTTCTTCGCGATCGACTGGGCGACCAGGTCGTGCCCCGAGTTCTTGTTGAACTCCAGCTCGATCGTCGGCATCTGGGTCGGGTCGGGATAGCCCGCCTCGGCCAGCAGCGCCTTGGCGCGGTCGATCAGCGCCCGGCGTTCCTCGTCGGTCTCACAGTCGCTCAGGCAGGGCAGCCCCTCGGGCGTGGGGTAGCCCGCGACCGAGCCCGGCGGGATGAGCGTGCGTGCCACCGGCTCGCCCAGGCCGCGGACCTCCTCGGTGATGATCCGCTTGTCGATCATCATCGCCAGGGCCCTACGCACCCGCGCATCGGCGAGCGGGTTGTCGCGCCCGTCCGGCAGCTTGGCCATGCAGTTGAAGTTCCAGAAGTAGGTCCCGAACGCGGCCGTCACGTGGACGTCCTGCCGCGGATCAGGCGGCAGCCGGCGGTCGATCTCGTAGGGGTCGAGCCCCAGCCCGCGCAGCCGCTCCAGCTCCGCGGCGTGCTCGCGGTAGTACTCGTTCTTGAGCGCCACCATCTCGCGCCGGAATGGTGCGGCCACATCGGCGACATACTCCACCGCCCCGGTCTGATACGCCAGCACCTGCGCCGAAGGATCCGCGATCGAGGGCGCGCTGATCGACCGGATGTTCAGCGAGTCCTTGTTCCAGTAGTGGGGGTTCACCTCGAGGCGGATGTCCCGCTTGAACCGCCACACCGTGATCTCGTACGGCCCGTTGCAGACCAGCTGCGGCGGCTTGGTCCACCCGCCCTCAGAGATGATCCGCCCCGTCTCGGTGTCGAGCTGCTCGTACTGCTGCACCAGCGGCGGGTAGACCGGGTAGAAGGTCGGGAACGCGCAGAGGTCCAGGAAGAACGGGATCGGCCGCACAAGGCGGATCACCAGCTCGCGGTCGCTGACGATCTCGATGCCGACATCTTCTGCAAACCGCTGCTGGGTCTCCTCCCACAGCCGCCGGGCCTCGTCGGCGCGCTCCGCGGCGCTCATCTTGGCGGTGGTCTCGGCAAACTCCAGCAGCGCCTCGTTGCGCCAGTTGAAGAACGCCGTCACGCCGTCGATGTACTCAAAAAACGTGTAGTAGTCGGCCGCCGAGTCCGGCAGCACCGCCCGACGCCACGCGTAGACGAAATCGCCCGCCACCACCGGCGCCCCGTTCGACCACTTCGCGTCCTCGCGCAGGAAGAACCGGTACTCGCGCCGGTCGTCGGAGATCTCCCAACGCTCGGCGACCGCCGGGATGATCGCGTAATCAGGATCGAAGACGTCGTTGGCGACCAGCCCCTCGGCGATGATCCGCGCCATCCGCATGTCCTGCGTCCAGCTCATCCGCTGCAGATCGAGCGTGGTGATGTCCGTGCCGTTGCTGAACGTCAGGTCAGCCCGCGGCAGGGGGCGGTCCGAGACAATCACCCCGATGAGGATCGCCATGAACAGCGCAAATGGGAGGGCAAGACGCAGCATGCCTACACGGTGTATCACAACCGGCCGGGACCGGCGGCCTGACTGCCGCGAGCGCCGGGCAGAGCTAGTTGCCCTGCAGGGCGTCGCTGATCCGCTTCATGTCGTCGGCGGGCAGGTTCCACGGCTTGCCGCTGAGGCCGAGCACCAGCTTGCTGACCCGGTCGTAGAACGCCCGGGAGTCGCCGCTCTCGACAAGCGCCGGCAGCCCCCGGCGCCGCGACCGAACCGCCGAGCTTGCTGGCCGAGAAGACCATGATCCGCTCGCAGAAGGTCACCAGGTCGGCCTCCCAACCCTCGGTCGCCGGCATCTCGCCCTTGGAGGCCCGCGAGGCCATGTGCCCCAGGACCTGCCCGGCAAAGCCCGCTCCCGCACGCGCGGCCTCCGGCGTGACCTGCCCCGCGGCCGCCATCGCGTTGGAGTAGGACTCCGCCACACGCACCGCAGTCATCAACGCCACCTGCCGGTCGTTGTCGTCCGCCGCACGCAGCCTCTCGCCGACACCCGCGCCCAGAGCAGAAGTCGCCCGGGCCGCCGAGCCGACGAAGCCCTCGCGACGGGTGTTGGCCGCGACCAGCAGCGAGCGGGCGATCGCGTCGGCGACGCTCGCGTCCGGCTCCTCACGCAGGCGGCTCGGCCAGGTGACGCACCATCTCGCCCACGCGGCCGGGATCAATCGCCGGCGAGGCCACATCGATAGAACGGAACGTCGCGGTCATCGCCGCGATCGCGGCATACCGCACCGCGACGCGATCGTCGGCGGTGTACCGCTGCACGACCTGACGGGACGGATCGTCGGCGACCTCGCCGAGGACCAGCAACGCGTTTATCGCCACCGCGTCGTCGGTGCTCGAGGCAAGCTCCGTGAGCGTCGAGATCGACGACTCGCGGAACGCGCGGCGGAAGGCGACCGAGACACCCGGCCGACGCAGCGGCACGAGCAGCTCGCGCCGGGCCCGCTCGCGGGCGGCGGTCTCGCCGTTGCCGATCGAACCAAGCCTCGGTGTGACGTAGGCGTTGATCTGTTGCTTGTCGGCGTCCGAGTAGACGGTCTTGTCGGTCGGCGGCAACGACTCAAGCTGGCCGAACGCCGGCGTCGAGAACACGCACGCCGCGAGGGTCAGAAGAACCGGGAAGAGTCTGGTGATGCGTCTCATGCGTTCGGCCAAGGCCAACACCCTTCTTGGGCCGGGGCGTGCGCCCGGCGGTCCTGGGCCGGGCTGCTCGCCCGGCGTGCTTCGGCCGGATCGTGTCCCGGCGGGGTCGTGCCTCTGCCGGGCTACCGGGCCGCGGACGTGTGCGGCCTCGTCGACAGAGGGGGAAAGCTACCACCCGCCCCCACGGGGGTCAACCGTACGCGCCCCGTGAGGGGCCTGCCCGGCCCGGGGGCAATCAATAGGGCCGATCGAACTCCCGGGGGCCATCCCACGGGCCAAACAGCCGGATCAGTACACCTCGAGGAACATCCGACGCGTCGGGGCCACCTCTCGGGGGATCATTCGGCGGGTCCACCCGTCCGGTTCGGACGCGATCTCAGGATCCACCCGCACATACCGGGCGAACGCCTCCGGGCTCAGCGACTTGGCCAGCCCCTGGATCACCCCGACCTCCATCCCCGCCAGCCCGCAGCAGTAGACCAGACCCCTCGGGCTCTCCAGCACCGACCGGAACTCCGCCGCGTGCGTGCCGAGCCGCCCCTGGACATAACACGGGTCGCCGCCCTCGATCTGCGGCTGCCGGCTCAGGGCCGTCAGATACGTCAGGTTGGCGTGCTCGCTGGCGAGCTTGATGAACTCCTCGTGGTAGAGCAAATCGGTCGCGTAGGGCGAGCCCATGACCAGGACGATCTTCGAAGAGACGCCGCTGGCGAGCAGCTCGCGGACCATGCCGCGGAAGGGGGCGATCCCCGTGCCCGTCGCAAAGAATGCGTAGTCGTGCTCCTCCGGAGCCTTGGGCAGCAGGAACCGCTTGCCGGCAGGGCCGGTCAGGTGGACCTTGTCGCCCGGCTTCAGATCGCACAGGTAGTTGGACGCCACGCCGAGCACCAGCGTGCCATCCTCGTCGTGCTCGTCGATCGTGCGCTTGACGGTGGTGGCCAGCAGGTTCCCCGTGCCGTCCTCACCGCCCGTCGGGCAGGCGATCGAGTAGAGCCTGACCTTGTGCGGCGTGCCGCTGGGCGTCGTGCCCGGAGGGATGACGCCGAACGACTGGCCCACCCGGAACCGATTCGCAAGGCCCGTCCCGCTGATATCGATGACCAGATGGTGGACGAACGAGGCCGCCTTGCGGCCGTTGGTGCAGTGACGGTTTTCCACCACCGTGCCGACGGTGGGATCGTCGGGCCGGTGGATGTGCATCTCGACCGCTGGCAGCGCCGGGCCGGGGTCTCTTGCGGTCGAGGTAGGCATGCCTGAAGACTAGGCGTTTTGTGGAGCAGGAACGCGGATCAGCCGCCGCCTTGTTCCTGCATCATCTGCATGAACACCTGCATCAGCTGCGTGTTCATCCACGCCGCCACCGCCTGGTTGGACTGCAGTTCGCCCGATTCGACCTTGCCGACCGCCTGGTCGAGCACGTTGCCGATGCCCTGCATCATCGGCCCCATCTGCGCGAGCACCTCCGACGGATCGGCCCCCGCGGGCATCTGCTCGCCCAGCATGCTCATCTCGAAGACCAGCTTCCACTCGCCGCCCTCACGCCGGAAGTTAATCTGGGGAACGTCGCTGTTGCCCGTGAGCAGCACACCTTGATCACCTTGCACGCGGATGTCGAGCGTCTCCACATCGATCTCCGCCAGCTCGGCCGCCGGCGGGGCAAACGAGGGCATCGACGCGGCCTGGGCCTGTGCCTGCGGGTCGGTCGCGCTCCACTGGCTGAAACTCTGCCCGAACGCCGTCTGCGAGGCCTGATCCAGACGGACCGAAGCTGCTGAACACCGGACGCATCGCCGTCAGCACCGCCGCCTCGGCGTCGCCCGCCGGAACCACAAACTCCTCGGCATCGGTGAGCCGGCCCTCGCTGAGAGCCCGCATGACCTCGGCCAGCGTCGCACGCAGGTCCGCGACCGGATCGCCCGAGGCGTCACCGGTGTCGGCGGTGGGGGCGTCTGCGGTGTCGCCCGTGTCGTCGCTCGCGACTTCTTCGGGTGCCGCGAGGCTCTCGAGCGCCGCGGCATCAACCACGCCGTCCCCGACTATCGCCGAGATCGCGTCCAGCCGGCTCCCGACGGCGTTCAGCCGGTCGCGGGCATCGCCCGTCGCACCCGCACCCGAGTAGGCGGACTTGGCCGCCTGGTACCCGTCGTAGGCCGCCTGCTTGGCCTCGGTCGCCTGCTGGCTGGCGGTCTCGGCCCGCGAGGCGTATTCCGCGGCCGCGGGCAGCGCCGGCTGCGCGGAGGCCAGCTCGGCCATCAACTGGGCGTAGCTGTCGAGGCTCTGTGCATAGCTCCACTGGATGTCGGCGAGGTTCTGCTGGGCCTGCCCGACCGCCAGGTTCGCCGCGCTCTTGCGGGTGGACCGGGCCTTGTTGGCCGAGGCGATCGCGCTCTTGAACCCGCTGATGGCCTCCTGCATCGCCGCCGAGGCCTGCGTGTCCATGAAGGGCGTCAGGGCGTTCTCGCCGGTGTCCACCCTCGACGCGATCTCGACCGCCGCCTTCTCGGCGTCGCCGCGTGCGCGGGCGGCCTGCTCCTGCGAAGCCGCGGCCCGGGTCTGCACCGCCGAACGGGACTGGCCGAGCAGCTCGATCTGGTTGGTCAGCTTGGTGATCTCGACCTCGGACTCCTGCAGATCCAGGTTGCGGCGGTCGGCCTGCACCTTGATCTCGCGGGCCTCGAACTCAAGCTTGTCAGCGGCTCGCGAGAGCTCACGGATCTGCTCGGTCAGCCGCAGACCCTCGGTCTCGGAAACACGGGCGATCTCGAGCCGCAGGTTGCCGGCTTGGGCGCGCAGGTCGGAGGCCTGGGCCAGACGGTCGGTCACCTGCCGCAGCAGCCCGGCGATGTCGGCCTCGATCGTGGCCTTGCGGGCCTGCTCGGCCTCGGCCTGGTCCTGCTTCTCACGCGTGCTGCGATCGATCGCCGCGATCTCGGGCGAGGCGTCGTAGCTCGCCGCCGCCGCGGCCGCGGCGCGCTGTGCATCTGCCACGCACGCAGCTGGGCGCGGATGCTCGACTGGCGCAGCTGCGCCGCGTGGAGCAGTTCGGCGGCCCGCTCGGTCGCCTGCACGGCGATGCCCTGCTGGGCCTCGGCCACAAGCACCGCCGCGTCGGCCGCGTGCGGGCCGTCGCCGTTGGCGATGCTCTGGAGCGAGTTGATGACCTCGGTGTAGCCCGCCTTGGCGGAGACCTCGGGGCTCGGCGTGCCCGAGCCGTTGTCCATCGCCGCGAGCATGATGCTGGCTTCAGCGACCGACTGCTCGTCGGCGTCCCGTCCGCACCCGGCCAGGCAGATCAGGCCGACGCACCCCGCCGAGAGCAGGAGCATCTTGGCCCGATTGCGCGTGTTGGAGGAGCCTGTCGATCGGCCGCGTGTCTGGTTGCTCATGCCTTGGTGTTCCGTTGCTGGGCTCTGGGGGCGGTGTGGTTCGGGTCGGCGGCCTCGCGGTGGCGTGGGGCCGGCGGTCGCTGGTTGGCGGGCGTGCTCGAGGGCGGCCCGGGTGGGGGCCACTTTAGCACAGGCTCGCCGGGGGCGGGTCGGGGATCTCCGATCTACCGCTCGCCAATGGGATCATTGGGGAGCGTGGGGACACCCTTGGTCGGCTTGGGCGGGTCGTAGGTCACCGGGTAGACCGGCCGCGGGCGGTACATCGCGTTGATCCACTCGACAGACTGGGCAAACCGGCGGTCGTCCGTGGAACCGATCACCGGACGCCACACGGCCGTGCTGCTGGTGGCCACCAGCGGGTGCGGGTAGATGCTCGCGTCCCGCGGCAGGGCCATCTGGAGCAGGGGCGACTTGGCCGGCTCGTCGTAGTTGATCAGCGGCGTGCCATCCGCCAGGCGGTAGCGTTCGAGGATCAGGAAATTGGTGTAGATCGACTTCTCCGCGTTCGGGCTGTCGTTCTTGAGCCACAGGTTGCCCGACTGCTGCCCGCCGTGGCACCCGCTCGAGGCGCACGTGGTGACCAGCCAGGGGCGGTGCACGTTCTCCCGGAACAGCCCGAACGCCTTGGGCTCGCCGTCCACGCGGATGTCGTTGTAGAACTCCCGGGCCCGAAGACGGAACATCAACTCGAGGATGTAGACCGGCGGGCGTCGTTCGAGCGCCGCCCGGCCCTCGCGGGACTTCGGGATCAGGTCGTGATCGCTGTAGGCCTCGACCAGACGGCGGATCGTCTCCCGATCGACCGACAGCCGCGGCGGGTCGGACAGGCTCACCTCGTACACCTTGATCAGGTTGATCTGGTCCGGCGTGAGCGTGGGGAACTCGGGGCGGCGGGGCGGCTTGGAGGGCAAGCGGTCGCCGCGGTCCTCGGGACCGGCCTCCTCCTGCCGCTGCATCGCCTCGGCCCGCAGCAGGATGGTGCTCTCGATCTGCTGCTTGAGCGTCTTGGCCCGCGTGTTGTTCGGATCGGCCCGGAGAATCGACGTGACCTCGGTCAGCGCCAGCGAAAACGCCTCCCGGTCGCGGAGCCAGTCGGCCAGCAGCAGCAACTGCTCGACGTCGTCATCGGCGATGATCGAGCGGAGCTGCTTGTAGCGTTCCTCGACCGGCGGCACCGGCTCGACCCGCAGCACATCGGCCATGTTGAACGTCGTCGGGAACCCCGCGATCTCGATGGTGATCTTGGCCGGATCGCCCTTGATCAGCCTGCCCTCGAGACGCCGGCCGTCACGCAGATCCACCACCACGCGGCTGGTCTGGCTCTCCGGCTGGTCCTGCCCGGCGGGCGGCGACTCGGGCTGGAAATAGCCCACCGCGACGACCGGGGCCGGGCCGACAGGTTCGGTGAATGTTGCAGACCGCAGCACGGCGGCGGTGCCCACAGCGACAGCCACGAGGCCGCATGCGGCCAATCGTGCCCCCCGAACCCGGCCAGTCTGTTCGGTCGGCCCATGGTGCGTTGCTCTTCGCGCTGGTGCCCCCAGCCGTGGACGACCGGCCCGCGCGGGGAGGCCGATCGTGTCTTGCAAAAGTGCCCAGGAGAGGACTCGAACCTCCACCCTGTTTCCAGGACTACCACCTCAAGGTAGCGCGTCTGCCAATTTCGCCACCTGGGCCCGAAGCGGCGACCCTTCCGGGAGCCGCGAGGGGGAGTGTATCCCCGGACGCGGTAGCTGTCGATCCTCTGGCGGGAAGGACGTGCCCGGCGTACCGTCCGCAAGCCCCCTCGGCGGGGTTCCGGAGAGCACGGAAGAAGGAGTTGGAGCATGACCAGCACGGTCCAGGACGGGTTGTTTGAGGCCGTGGCCTCGCGGGCTCGTGAAGCTGGGGTGTTTGCCTCGGTACAGGTTGAGGGCGAGCGGCTCGTCTGTGTCGCCAAGGAGGTCGAGTCGGCCGAGTACCGGCTCGAGTGCGACGACGCCGGCACGCTCTGGGTGTCGCTGGTCACGCCCGACCGCTGGCTCAGCGGCTCGATCGAGGGCGACCTGGTCCACACCGGCGACAAGATGGACGAACTGGTCACCGACGAACTCGTCGAGCTCGGGTGCGACGACACCGTCGACGCCGTCGAGCACTTCCGGAGTGAGGACCTGCTCTTTACGTTCCGCTCGAAAGTGCCGGTCGCGGGCCGCTCGAGCGACGACGCGGCATCCGTTGCCGCGGCGTACCTGCTGGCCTACGAGGCGTGCTTCGTGCAGCTCGGCGACATGTCCGGCGAGGACGAGGATTAACCGCCGGACTCGTACCGTTTGATCGGCGTCTTGGCGTCGATCTCGGCGTCTTCCTGCACTTCCTGCTCGAGCCGCTGCTTGCGCTGCTCGTTCTCCGGATCGACCTCGCGACCACCGTCGAACAGGCCCATGCCCCAGGCCAGCACCGCCAGCGCCGCAACAAGAATCGCGCCGACACCGATCATCTTGAGCATCTTGGGATCAAGGCCGCGGCCGGAGCCGCCGCCGGACCCGCCCGAGGGTTCGGGGATGCCGGCGTCGTCGATGAGGGATGGTCTCTCGGGCATGGGTCGCCTCCGCGAGTGGGGTGTCCTCCGGCCGGCGGGGTGCTGCCGGAGTCGTCGTCACACCGGGTTCGTCGGCCGTAAGCCTACCAAAAACCCGGCTCAGCCGACGTCGCGACGCTGGAACAGGAACACGCCGATCGCCAGGAACATCACGATCTGCACGCCGGCATACCCCGACAGCACGAGCACGTGCTGCGTGGGGATCTTGCTGTTGCGGGTGATCGCATCGACCAGCCAGTACTGCTGGAAGTTGGGCACGATCGCGTGCAGCGTCGCGGCGACGGGGTGCACCTCGGTCTCGGTCAGGAACAGGTGATCGCCCTGTCGCGGCGGCCGCGAGGCCAGCGGGGCATCGGCGGCCAGTTCCATCGACAGCTCACGCCCGTCGATGTCGGTAGCAATGACACCCTGCACGGTCCCGTCGTCTGCGGTGATCGAGCGGTTGGCGAGCATGAAGCCGTTGGGATTCGAGCCGTAGTACACGGGCGTGCCCGGCGCGATGTCGGCACGCGGCGGGGCGGAGAGCCGCACGAAGTAGATGTGGCCCCGCTCGTTGAACTGCCAGCGGGTCTCGCGGTCGGGCTCGGCAAACTCGACGACGCCGACAGAGGTGTTCTGGTAGGCGTGCCGGCCGATCATGTAGTTCGACAGCAGACCGACCATCAGCACGCCCGCGCAGGTGACGATCGTCATCACCTGCCCGAGCCGCGTCGAGATCGCGGTCGCGACCGCCGCCAGCACAAGCAGCGCCAGCAGCACCGCCATGCTGGCCAGCATGACCTGCGGCTTGAGGTCGGTGGCGAGGGCCTGGGCCTCCCAGTGCTTGTCGATGAACAGCGTCAGGGCGAACGCGACCAGGATCGTCGGCAGCAGCAGCAGGCTGGCGGTCTGCGGGAACGACCAGCCGTAGTAGAAGTTGCACCACCCCGCGACGCCGACCGACAGGGCGACCGCGAGTGTCGAGAACACGACTACCGGCATGTCGATCTCGTCGGCCGCGGTGCTCATCACGCCGTGACGCACCGCGAGCATGAGGTAGCTGGTCATGATGATGACCGCGACGGTCAGTGCGCCCGCGACACCGATGTACTTGCCCAGCACAACCGCGATGCGGCTGATGGGCTTGCTCACGACCGTGAGGATGGTCTTGCTCTCGATCTCGCGGCTGAGCACGGCCGTGGCGACGAAGGCCGCGAGGAGCATCCCCGCGACGAGGATGGTCGCCAGCCCGATGTCAAAGAGCAGCTTGTTGTCCTTGGTGACCTCCGAGGAGTCGGTGTAGCCCATGCTGTAGGCGGTGCTCCAGGTCGTGAAGACCTGCAGGGCACCCGCGAGCAGGAGGACGATGAAATAGATCGGCTGCCGGACGCTCTCGATGAACGTGTTGCGCGCGATGGTGGTGGTCTGGAGGATCATGCCGGGACATCTTTACACCGCTGGCGGGCCCAAAGGTCGTGAGAATGCGTTCCCGTGTTGGGAAATTTCCGAGTGCGCGCCGAACCGGCGCAAAACGCGGGCGTAGGTCCGCGTACTGCGGCACGTCGTGCCTCCTTCTGTGTGCCCACGGCTTTCACGGGGTTTCTGTCCGCCAATCGCGGCGGGGCAAGACCACTTGTCGGAGGCAGTGGACATGGGGGTGTATCGCAGTGACAATCCTGCCCCCGACCCGGACTGTCGGGAAGGGTGCCGGGAGCCCAGCCGTTCGTGCCAGGGTCGTGTTGCGTCCAGCAGAGTGATGAGGAGCCGATGAAGGCAGACCACCTGAGCTTCAAGCGCGCGTCGTCGGTCAGCATGCTCGGGCTCGCGATCCAGATCGCGATCTCGCTGGTGCTGTTCTTCTATGGGTATTACAGCGGCGATCGTGCGGCCTTCTCGGCGTCGTTCCTGTCGCTGGTCGGTGTCCTGGTCTGGCTGGTGCTGCTGCTCCTGTTCGATCAGCACCGCCGGGAGCGGCTGGAGGCCATGGAGGCCGAGGCCCTCGCCGAGGAAGCCAACAGCTCGGTCTTCGAAGAAGGCGCGGCCGACCTCCGCCTCGCCTCGCGACGGCTGCAGACCTGGTACCGGTTCGTCATCCCCGTCGTCAGTATTCTGATCGGTGCGGCACTAATCGCCCTGGGCTACTGGCGGTACCGCGTCAGCGAGGAATTCGCGACCGCCGGCGCGCTGCTGGAGGCCCGCCACGCCGGCTGGGCCATGGCGTTCGGCCTGATCATCGCCTTTGTTGGGTTTGTGTTCGCAAGATTTGTCTCAGGCATGGCCAAGCAGGCGGTCTGGGCCAACCTCCGCGGCGGCTCGGCCTACGCGGTCGCAGCGGCCCTGGTCGGCCTCCTGCTGGCGGTGGCCCAGTTCGTCGATGTTGCCGGGTCGGACGCCCTGCGGCGGCTGCTGGTGGTCGGCATCCCCATCCTGATGATGGGCATGGGCGTTGAGGTCCTCCTCAACTTCCTGCTCGACCTCTACCGCCCCCGCAAGAAGGGGGCCTACCCCAGGCCCGCGTTCGACTCACGGGTCCTCTCGCTCATCTCGGCCCCCGACCGGATCGCCCGATCCATCGGCGAGGCGCTGGACTACCAGCTCGGTTTCGGCGTGCAGCAGACGTGGTTCTACCGCCTCGTGCTGCGGTCGTGGCCTCTGGCGGTGGTGTTTGGTGTGTTTGTCGTCTGGCTCCTGAGCTGCTGGACGGTGGTGGGGCCGGACCAGCGCGGCATGGTGCTGCGGTTCGGCGCGGTGGTCCGCGAGGACATCGGCCCGGGCATCCACTTCAAGGCCCCCTGGCCGATCGATCGCGTGGTGATCCCGGAGCTGACCGAGCGGACCGAGAGCGGGCAGATCCGCGTGGTCGGGCGCACGGCGACGGGCATCCGCACGCTGCAGCTGGGCACCCCGCCGGCCGAGGAGAGCGACGAGCCGATCCTCTGGACCAACGAGCACACGAAGGAAGAGATCTACAACATCGTCCAGCCGTCGGTCACCGAGGGCGGTGGGTCGCGGGGCGCATCGCAGGACGTGGCGCTGGTGGCGATCGAGGTGCCGGTCAAGTACGCGATCGCGGACCCGTTGCTGTTCGATCAGCTCGGCCCCCCGGCGTGCGTGAGTCGATCCTGCGGGTCGAGGGCATGCGGGCGGTCACGGTCTACCTGTCGGCCGTGTCGATCGACCAGATCCTCGGCGCCGATCGGTCGGACCTGGCCGAGGCGATGCGCCAGCGGGTGCAGGCGGCCTTCGACGGGCTCAACCCGGGCCCGGACGGCGTCGCCCGCGGCGCAGGGGTCGAGGTCCTGAGCATCACCGCGGCGCGGATGCACCCGCCGAGCGATGTGGCGCCGAAGTTCGAAGAAGTCGTGATCGCCGAACAGAACCGGCAGTCGAAGATCGAGACCGCGCTGGGCGCAGAGGTCGAGCTGCTCGCGGGTGTCGCGGGATCCGTAGAGTCGGCGCGAGAGATCGTCGAGGCCATCGACATCCTCGACGACATGCGCACGGCGGGCGCCGACGAGCAGCAGCAGGCCGAGCAGGAGGCGATCGTCGTTGACCTGATCGCCGATGCACGCGGCGAGGCGGCCATCGTCCTCGCCGGCGCGCAGGCCCAGCGGTGGAACAAGCACATGGGTGCCTGGTCCGAGGCGATCCGGTACGAGGGCATGGTCGAGTCGTACAGGGCCTCGCCCATGGTCTACAGGGCCCGGATGTACTTCGACACCCTGCAGCAGTCGATCGCCGGGTCGCGGCTCTTCATCGTGGGGTCCGGCGTGGCCGACCTGCACATCCGTGGCGAGCTGCAGACCGAGAAGGTCGGCCTCGACCTGTTCACCAAGGACCCGAACGAATAGTCATTCCCGTGGCGGGCCGGCCGGCCCGGCGAGCTCTTGAGGAGCGCAGTTGTGAAGCGATTGATTCCCATCATCCTGACCGTCGTCTTTGTGCTGGCGATGCTCTCGTACAGCATGACCTACACGGTGCGGTTCACCGAGGCGGCGGTGGTGACCACGTTCGGCAAGGCGAGCGAAGAGTCCACCATCACCGAGGCGGGCATGCGGTTCAAAGCGCCGTACCCGATCCAGAGCGTCACGATCTACGACAAGCGCATGCGCCTGCTGCAGACGCGGGCCGAGGCGCAGCAGACCAGCGACAACAAGCAGATCGTCGTCGAGGCGTTCCTGACCTGGCGCGTCAGCGACCCGCTCACCTTCTACCAGCGGTTCAGCAACTCCGGCAAGCGGTCCGAGGACCACTTCGAGGCGGCCCAGGCGACGCTTCGCAGCCTGCTCTCGGGCGCGCTGTCCGAGACCGGCAAGTACACCCTCTCCGAGCTGTTCAACGCCGACGGCGAGTCGAAGCTCCCCGAACTCGAAGGGCGGATCCTCGCGGCACTCCGCACGCCGCAGGGCGGCGGCGTCGGCATCGCCGACTACGGCATCGAGCCCTCGTCGGTGGGCATCTACCGGGTGCGGCTCGCGCAGGAGACCACGCAGGCGGTCAACGATCGCATCGCGGCCAACCGCGACCGCCTCTCCAAGGAGATCGAGGCACAGGGCAACGCCGAGGCCGAGGCCATCCGCGCCAAGGCCCGCGAGGACCGCGACCGCATCCTCGCCTTCGCCAACCGCCGGGCCAAGGAGATCGAGGCCGAGGGCGACACCGCGGCGTCGGTCTTCCAGAAGCGGATGGGGCAGTACCCCGAGCTGGCAGTCTTCCTGAAGAACCTCGACCTCATCCGTGCGTCGCTGAGCGACCGGACGACGGTGATTCTCTCGACCGACTCACCCGGGCTGCGGCTGCTCGACCCGCAGCAAGTGGGCGTGCTGACGCCGGATGAGATCCCCGACAGCGGGCTGCCGCAGTCGTGGCAGCGGGCGGCCGAGGCACAGACCGGTCGGAACACAGGGGGCACGCCGTGAGCGATCAGACTCCTGGACAGGGCCCGGGCGAGGAGGGCACGCCGCCCGCGCCGACGGGAACTACTCGGTCGGCGTCGGTGCAGCTGCGCGAGGAGGAATCGTCGCCGGCGCAGCGCGCGTCGATGATGGACCCGGCGAACCAGTCGCTGGCCGAGGCCTTGCGGATCACGTTCCGCATCCTGCAGGGCGCGATGGTCGTGCTGCTGGTGCTCTACATCGCCAGCGGGTTCCAGTCGGTCAAGGCCAACGAGCGCGGGCTTCGGGTGCTCACCGGACGCATCTCGGCGACCGATCTGCGTCCGGGCTTCCAGTGGGCGGCACCGTACCCGTTCGGTGAGCTGATTCACGTGGATGTGGGCAACAAGGACCTCGAGGTGAACCGAGCGTTCTGGCCCTATGTCGAGCCGGGCAAGGAGGACACGCCGCTGGAGTCGTTGCGGTCGCGTGCGAGCCTTGATCCCTCGCAGGACGGTTCGCTCCTGACCGGCGACGGCGCGATCGCCCACACACAGTGGTCGGTGCAGTTCCGCCGTTCGGATGCGCGGCAGTTTGTGGAGACGATCTACCCGCCGCACGAGACGGGGTTTGTGCGTGCCGCGATCGCTCGCGGCGTGGTGCACGCCGTCGCGGGCGTCGGCATCGACGACCTGCTCAAGCAGAGCTCGCAGGAGCAGGGCTCGGTCGCGCTGCGGGCGACGGACATCGCCCGGCAGACGCTCAGCAACATCGGCGAGCAGGGCTCGGGGCTCGACATCGAGCAGATGGCGCTCAAGCAGAGGATCCCGCCGGTCTACCTCCGGGAGAACTTCAACGGCGTGCTGCAGGCGGCCAGCCGGGCGAGCAAGGCCCGCGAGGATGCCCAGCGCGACGCGTCCACATTGCTGTCGGCGACGGCGGGCGGCTCGGCGGGGCTGTTGATCGAGCTGATCGACGAGTACGAGCGGCAGTACGACCTCGGGCAGGAGGCTGAGGCCGCGGTCACGCTGACGAAGATCGACCGGCTGCTGGACGGTGACGCGGTCGAGATCGACGGCGAGGAGGTCCGCGTGGCCCTGGGCGGCGAGGTGGCGACGCTGGTGAGCCGGGCGCGGCAGTACCGCGACGGCGCGGTCGATCTGGCCCGCTCGGAGCTGACGCGGTTTGAGGCCAAGCTGGCGCAGTTCCAGACCAACCCCTCGGTGATGATCGCGACGGACTGGTCGGACGCGCTCGGCGCGTTCTTCTCAGACGACGATCTGGAGATCTTCTTCAATCCCTCCGGCACCGACACGCTTGAGTTGGTGATCAACGCTGACCCGACCTTCCGCGCCGCCAGAGAGCGGGCAGAGCGTGAGGCGGAGAACACGCGGGTGCGTGAGGAGCGGCTGCGGATGATCGAAGAGGGCCGCTACGAGACGCAGGAAGGCCTCCAGACCCGCGGCGGGTAGTGTGACCAGACCGGCTGCGAGGGCTCGGCCGGCTGTGGGAAAGTGACCAGGAGCAGGCATGATCGACCAGATGGACACAGGCGGGTCACGCGGCAAGCCGGTGGTCGCGTGCCAGAACCTGACAAAGGTCTTCCGCGATTTCTGGATGCGCAACCGCGCCAAGGCGGTCGATTCGCTCACGTTCGACATCTACCCGCACGAGATCTTCGGCCTGCTCGGCCCCAACGGCTCGGGCAAGAGCACGGCGATCAAGGTCATCCTCGGCCTGCTGCGGCCGACCAAGGGCCGGGTGGCGGTCTTCAACAAGCCGCCGTCCGACGTGGCAACCAAGAAGCGCATCGGGTACCTGCCGGAGGAGTCGTACCTCTACCCGTTCCTGAACGCCAAGGAGACGCTGGACTACTACGGCAAGCTCTTCGAGATCGGGCACACGGTCCGCAAACGCCGCATCGACGAGCTGCTCGACATGGTCGGGCTGACGCACGTGCAGCACAGGCCGATCCGTGAGTACTCCAAGGGCATGCAGCGGCGCATCGGGCTGGCGCAGGCGCTGATCAACGACCCCGACCTGTTGATTCTCGACGAACCGACCACCGGGCTCGACCCGATCGGCACGCGGCAGGTCAAGGACCTGATCATCGAGATGGGCCGGCGCGGGAAGACCGTGCTGCTCTCGAGCCACCTGCTCGCCGATGTCGAGGACTGCGTGGACCGCATGGTCATCCTCTACGGCGGCAAAAAGCGCGACGAGGGCACCTGCGACGCGATGCTCGTGCGGCACGAGCGGACCACCATCGAGACCGACGCCCTCGACGAGGAGACACTCGCCGAGATCGACGAGGTCGTGCGGCGGCGGTCCGGCGGGACCAAGAGCGTGCGCAGCGTTTCCAGCCCGCGGCAGACGCTCGAGCAGAAGTTCCTCACGATCGTCGAGAGCGCCCGGGCCGAGCGGCTCGAGACCGCCGGTGCGACCCACGGCGGCGAGACGGCCTCGTTCCTCAAGGCGTCCGAGCCGGAGGGTGAGGACCTCATCTCGAGGCTGACCAATGAGGACGAGCCGAAGGCGGCTCCCTCGGCCAGCGAGCGTCGGGCCAGCGAGGCCAGATCGCGCGAGGCAGAGGACGCGGACGCGGCCAGCAGCGTGATCGACGATCTTGTGGCCGGTGCGCCGCCGAAGCCGCCGGCCGCGCCGAAGGCACAGCCTCCCCAGACCGACAAGCCGGCACCCGGCAGCCCGAAGCCGACTCCCCCTCCAAGGATGTGGACGAGTCGATCATCGACTCGCTGCTCGGGGACGGGCCGGAGGGTGGCAAGCCGTGAATCTTCGAGCGAGACTCGCGGCGGCGAACCGCGTGCAGCGGGCGAGGCCGTTCAAGATCATCGCGAGCGTGCTGATCGTGCTCGCGGCGGTTGCGGTGTTTACGACCTACGTCGTGCTGCAGACCGCCCCGGTCGGGCTCGACGAGACGGCCCGGGCCAGCGAGCAGCTGACGCCGTCGCCCGATGAAGAACTCGCGCCCGATCAGGTCCGCGCACGCGAGACCGTCCGCTCGGCGCTGCAGGCCAGCGAACGCGCGGTGGACATGGTGCTCCAGCAACAGTCGGACTGGCAGAGCGTCGGCTTCGGCGTGCTGGTTGTCACGGCGCTGGCGTTGACGGTCGTGTGGCTGGGGCTGGGGCTGACCTATCTCGGCCTGCTGGGTTTCGCGGCGGTGGTGGGCTTCCCGCTGGCGCTCTACGAACCGACCGCCGGCGCGGGGCATCTGCTGCTGGGCATCACGGCGCTCACGGCCTCGTTCACGGCGCTGCTGCAGTTGGTGCGGATGCTGCTCGGCCACGCCGGGCCGGTGTGCTCGATCGCCCGCGTCGTGCTGGACGAGGCGGTCCGGATGAAGATCTCGCTGGTCTTCATCGTGGTGCTGCTGGTGGGGCTCGCGGCACTGCCCAACGCCCTCGACGCCGACCAGCCGCTCCGGTACCGGGTGCAGTCGTTCATGTCGTTCAGCACGGGGCTCTCGTTCTGGACCATCGCGGTGCTGACGCTGCTGTTCGCGGCGGCGACGGTGGCGTTCGAGCAGCGGGACAAGACCATCTGGCAGACGATCACCAAGCCGGTGAGCGCGTGGAAGTACATCCTGGGCAAGTGGCTCGGCGTGTGCGCCCTCAACGCGATCCTGCTGGCGGTGTGCGCGTCGGGCATCTTCCTGTTCGTGGAGTACCTCCGGGGCCAGCCGGCGCTGGGCGAACGCGAGGCGTTCACCTCCTACGCCGGCGGCGAGGGAGACCTGACCGAGGACCGCTGGGTGCTCGAGACCCAGGTGCTCAGCTCCCGGGTGACGGTGGTCAACGAGGTGCCGTTCACGAAGAACTCGCCGGAGTTTCGCGCCGGGGTGGAGCAGTTCATCCAGGCGCGGCAGGACCTGGACGATCAGTTCGGCACGACGCCCGGCGAGCGGGCGAAGATCGCCGACGACCTTTACAAGGACGCGATCACGCGCTACCGCTCGATCGAGCCCGGCAACCGCGAGCAGTACGTCTTCAAGGGTCTGGGCAAGGCCCGCGATTCCGACGAGCTGCTGCTCTTCCGCCACCGCATCGACGCGGGCTCGAACCGGCCCGACGAGTTCTACGACGTCACGTTCCTCTTCTCGGACGGCTCGCGGCTGATCCAGCGGATGGGGCTGGGCTTCTTCCACTCCAGCACGGTCTACCCGACGGCGGTCTACCGCGTGACCGACGAGGACCTGGCCCGGGTCAGAGACGATCCGGAGATGGAGCGCGAACTGCGGTCGATCGACGGCGCGGTCGTGCTCGAGGTGGTCAACGCCAACATCGCGACCGGCGAGGTGAACCCCGACACGATCACCTTCCCTCCGGGCGGGCTCGAGTTCTCCTATCGCGTGGGGAGCTACCGGCTGAACTTCGTCCGGGCGATGGTCGTGCTGTGGTGCAAGCTCGCGTTCCTGTCGATCCTGGCGATCTGGGCGGCGACGTTCCTGAGCTTCCCGGTGGCGTGCCTGGTCTCGTTCGGCGCGCTGCTGGCGGCCGAGGGGTCGGGCTTCCTGCGGACCAGCGTCGAGACGTTCGCGACTACTGACGATAAGGGCAACGTGCAGGCGTTCAACCTCGTCGCGTCGGTGGTCACGCGTCTGGTCTCGGGGGCGTTCAGCCTCTACGGCGATCTGAAACCGACCAAGCGGCTGGTGCAGGGGGAGCTGATCCCGCTCGGCAGCGTGATCGTCGGCGGGGTGTTCATCGCGATCGCCAGCGGCGCGTTTTATCTGCTGGCGGTCATCACCATGCGGCGGCGCGAACTGGCGATCTATTCGGGACGGTAAGTACTCCGGGACCCTCCCGGGAGGCTGGGCATGAAGCGCGACACGTTGATCCAACTCGGGGCCCTGCTGGTGGCGGTGGTCTGCCTCGGCCTCTCCGGCGGGGTCTCGCTGGCGCTGACCAACTCGTCGGGCCGCAACCAGCTCTCCTACGCCGACACCGCCGAGGCCGGCGACCCGCCGGAGGTGGCGCTGGGCATCGCGATGGGGGCGTTCCGCGGCGTGTTCGTGAACATCCTGTGGTACCGCGCCAACGAGATGAAGGAGCAGGGGTACTACTACGAAGCGATGGAACTCGCCCGGGCGATCACCAAGCTCCAGCCGCGGTTCCCGCAGGTGTGGGTCTTCCACGCATGGAACATGGCGTACAACATCTCGGTCAAGACGCAGACGCCCGAGGAGCGTTGGCAGTGGGTGCAATCGGGCATCCGGCTGCTCCGCAACGAGGGCATCCGCGCCAACCCCAACGCCATGCTCCTGCACAAGGAGCTGGCCTGGATCTTCCTGCACAAGGTCGCCGGCATCACCGACGACGCCAACCAGACCTACAAGCGCAAGCTCGCCGAGGAGTGGACGGTCGTGCTGGGCGACCCGCCCGCGCGCAGCATCGAGGACCGGACACGCGAGGGAGCGGTCGAGAAGTACGTCGAGTGGCTGAACACCTTCTCCGAAGCGCCCGACACGATGGAGCAGCTCGCGGCGCGGAATCCGAAGGCCGCGGAGCTCTGGGATGTGCTGCAGGGACTGACCGACGGGCAGGACACCGTGGGCCTCCTGCGCCGCTACGAGTCGCACAAGGCACTCCGGCGGTCGGTGTTCCGCGCCGGGGCGCAGCGGAGCATGGGCGAGACCAACATCGCCTTCGGCGAGCTGATGGACGACCCCGAGTACGCCGAGGCCTGGCCGGCGCTGCTGTCGCACCTGCGCAAGCGCCTGCTGCTGGATGACTACAACATGGAGCCGACCCGCATGATCCGCTTCACGCGGAAGTTCGGGCCCATCGACTGGCGGCACCCCGCGGCCCACGCGCTCTACTGGTCGGCCCGCGGCGTCGAAGAATCGCTCACCCGCTGGACCGAGGACAACAAGAAGGACTTCGACTTCATCAACACCGACCGGATCACCATCCAGTCGCTGCAGGAGCTCTACCGCTCGGGCGATGTCTACTTCAACTTCTTCGACTCGATCTCCGGCGGCACCCGGCCCTACCAGCTGGGCCCGAACGCACACTTCGTCGAGTCCTACGGCGAGGTGCTGAGCGAACTGATCGGCCGCTCGTGGGCGGACGTGGACAAGCGTCCCTACCGCGTCTACGCCGCGGGATACGAGAACTTCCTGCGCGACGCGGTGCGGTTCTTCTACCGGCGCGGGCAGATCGAGGTCGCTAAGGAGTACTACCACGAGCTGGGCACGTTCCCCGGCCGCAACGTCAACGACCCGTACTTCGACATCGAGGCCTCGGTCCCGATCGACGAGTTCGTGCTCAGAGAGCTGCAGGAAGACCGCATCCGCTCGCCGTATGTGCTGGTGTCCGAGGTGGTGGGGTCGCTGCAGGGGGCTTACATCGGCGGCCTGCTCGCGGGCGACGACGAGCTTTTCCGGAAGAACTTCCAGTGGGCGGCCCAGGCCCACAGGTACTACATGGAGACGCAGGTCCGCGACGTCGTCGCCGACGGCGGGCGTGACACACGGACGGGCGTCCTCGATCCCGAGTTCCGCCTCGTCTCCGGCGACCTCTTCGCGCGGACGATCCAGCTCATGAGCCTGGACGATGCCGCGGAGATGTACGGCCGGGCTCCCATCCAACTGCAGCAGTTCGCCTACGACTTCCTCAGGGCCGGATGGAAAGAGGAACTCGACAGGCAGGCCGAGGCCGGCAACGGCAGACCCTTCGACGAGCTGTTCATGGAGCCCGCCGGCATGGCCGAGCACCGGGCGTGGGTGGCGAGAATCGCCGCCGAGCGCGCGCAGAAGCAGATCGACCTGCAGCAGAAATAGCCCGAGACGGACCCGCGGCCCGTCAGGCCATCAGGCGTTCGACCGCCTCGCGATACCGCGCGAGCGTGCCGGCGACGACATCGTCGGGCAGCGCGGGGCCCGGCGCGGTCTTGTCCCAGCCGCCAGCGTCCACGAGCGCCTGCAGATGCTCGCGGACAAACTGCTTGTCGTAGCTCGGCTGGGCGTGCCCGGGCTCGTAGCGGTCGGCCGGCCAGAACCGCGAGCTGTCCGGCGTCAACGCCTCGTCGATCAGGATCGGCTCGTCGGAGATCGGCCGGTCGTTGCTGTCCAGCGGCAGCCCGAACTCGAACTTGGTGTCCGCGATGATCACGCCCCGCTCCAGCGCGTACGCGGCCGCGGCCGAGTAGATCGCCAGCGATCGCTCGCGGAGCCACGCCATGCGTTCCTCACCGACACTCGCGGCGGCGGTCTCGAAGCTGATGTTCTCGTCGTGGCCTTCCTCGGCCTTGGTCGCCGGGGTGAAGATCGGCTCGGGCAGCCGGTCGCACTGGCGGAGGCCCGCCGGGAGCCGCACGCCGCAGATCTCGCCGGAGCGCAGGTAGTCCTTCCAGCCCGTGCCCTCGAGATAGCCGCGGACGACACACTCGATGGGAACCACGCGGCACCGGCGTCCGATGGTGACGCGTCCGGCGAGGTGCTCGCGTGGCGTGGACCCGGCACCGAACGCGTTATCCGGGATTTCGCGGGCGTCCGTGGAAAGCAGGTGCGTGCGGCACAATCCCCGCGATTCGATCCAGCGGAGCCAGAACGCGGCCACGCGGGTGAGCAGCACGCCCTTGCCGGGGATCGGCGTCGGCATCACGACATCGAACGCGCTGAGGCGGTCGCTGGCGACCATGAGGATGCGGTCTCGCGAGGCCGGCTCGTCGGGGCTGGCCGTGGGGTCCGCGGGCAGGGTGTAGGTGTCGCGGACCTTGCCGGACCGGCGGTCGGGCAAATCGAGCGACGATTCGAAGACGGCGGCGTGAGCGTCGGCCTCCGCAGAGGGTCGGGGATGGGTCATACCGGGAGAATATGCCCCGAGGGGATGGCCGCACGACACGCGGTCGTGCCGATTGCCAACCATGACCCGCAGGGTGTGAGGGGTCGGGCACGTGGGCGGCGTTTCGCCTATTCTGACCGATGCCCCGCGGGGCGGGAGGATTCGCCTGGGATGTTCAGCTTCGTCGTCTTTCACGGGAATACGCCGGGTCCGGCGTTCGGCCTGCGCAACGCCTACATGGTCGGACCCGACGGGATCGGGATCGGCACAGAGGTCACGCAGGGCGACGACGGGGTGATCTGGTGCGACCCGGCCGAGCGCGCGAGCGCGGGGCTGTCTCTCCAGGTGCCACTGCGAGATATCGAGCAGCTCAAGGGCGGTGAAGACGGTCAGGAGCCCCTGCCCAAACTCGGCGATCTCAGCCTCCGGACCTGTCTGCTGCCGGCCCGCGAGCGGCCGTACCTGCTGAGCCTCGAACTGGCGCGGCACAGGATCATGTTCTTCCTCAACAAGCTCGAGGACTGGGCGCTCTTCGATCTGCCGGCCGACGACCCGATCATGCAGCAGTTCGAGCAGGCGAGACTCACCTTTACCCGGGCGGCTCGTCGCCGAGGGCAGCGGCGGTGGTAGCGGTCCCTCCGGCGGCCACACCGTCGAGGCCGACCGGCTCGCGTGGCGGGCGCTGGTTCTGGCGATCGACGCGGGCGAGCAGCTCGCGGTGCGCGACGCGGCCAGGGACATGCCGCCCCGGCTCGACGGCAGCGGGTACGCCGAGGCCGTCGAGGCGTACGTCAGCGCCAGCGGGGACAGGCCGCCGGCCAACGTCCCGATCATCGTGCAGAACTCACTGGGCGTGACGCTCCCCGGGCGGCCGGTGATCGGCTGTTCGGTCTCGCCGGCACGGTCGAGCGAGGCGCTGCAGCGCTTCGTGGCGTCGTCGTGCGACTTTGTTCATCTGCCGATGCGGTGGATCGACATGGAGCCGCAGGAGGGGGCGTACAGCTTCGCCAACACCGACCGGTGGATCGAGTGGGCGGTGCGCAAGGCCAAGCTCCCGGTGTTCGCGGGCCCCGTGATCGACTTCCGCACCGAGGACGCACCCGACTGGATCTACATCTGGGAAAACGACTACGAGACCCTGCGCGAGCTGGTCTACGAGCATGTGAAATCGATCGTGACGCGGTACCGGCGGACGGTGTCGAGGTGGACCGTCGCCTCCGGGCTGCACGTCAACAGCAACTTCCGGATGAGCTACGAGCAGATCCTCGACCTCACCCGGCTCTGCGTGCTGCTGGTCAAGAAGCTCCAGCCCAGCGCCAAGGTGCAGATCGAGATCGACGAGATCTGGGGCGAGCACTACGCCGTGAGCCGGCAGTCGATCCCGCCGGTGCTCTACGCCGACACCGTCTGCCAGGCGGGCATCCCTGTGGACGCCTTCGCGCTGCGGCTGAGCATGGGCATGCCGCGACGCGGGTGCGCAGCACGCGACCTGATGGAGATCTCGTCGATCCTCGATCGCTACGCGTCGCTGGAGCGACCGATCATGGTCACCGCGTGCGGCGTGCCGAGCGCGACGCGGCGGGCGTCAGAGGGCGCGGAGTTCGCCGAGCCGGGATACTGGCGAGCGCCGTGGTCGGACCAGATGCAGAGCCGCGTGGCTGGCCAACGTGGCGTCGGTCGTGCTCGCCAAGCCGTTCGTGCACGGCATGTGCTGGGCTGACCTGGCTGACGCGCCGGGTGCCGAGCCCGGACTCGGACTGGTCAAGGACACCGCCGCCCCGAAGCCGGCGATGGAACGGTTCGCGGGGATCCGTCGCTCCCTCGCGGCGGGGCAGAGCTGGATCACGACGGACTAGGACCCGGTGAACGCGGGCCGCGAGGCCTGCGCCGGAGACCATCAGGCAAGGAGTACCAAGCGTGTCCTCCGCACCCGACGCACCGAATCAACCGCAGACCCAGCCCCTCTCGCCCGCGGCCCGCTGGGTCGCGGCGGCCGTGCTCGGCGGGGCCGGGGTGCTCGGTGTGGCGCGAGGGCTCACTGCCCCGCCGCCGGTCCCGATCGACTCCGGCTCGGTGACGACCGCACTCAGCGACAGGCCAGCGGCCGAGGGCTGGGCGGAGGGGCCGCAAGGGACGGGCACGACTGCGCGCGCGCAGACGCCAGCGGCACGCGGCGTGGCTCGCAAGATCGACCTCAACACGGCCTCGGCGGCGGAGCTCGACCTGCTGCCGAGCATCGGGCCGACGCTGGCCGCCCGCATCATCGCCGACCGCGAGGCCAACGGGCCGTTCGGCTCGCTCGACGACCTCGACCGCGTGCCGGGGATCGGCCCCAAGACCGTCGCCAAGCTGGTGCCCTACGCCTCGGCGGAGTGAGCGCCGGTTGTGCTCGGCGCGGCCGCGGCTCGGTTCCAGAGTCCCGGGCTACCATCAACCGCCTCCGGGCGTGCATGCAAGAACTTTCGGCCTCCCCAGCCTGGCTCTCGGCCATGGCGTCGGACGAAGCCGTCGCCGGGCTCGCGCGCGCGCTGAACGAGCGACGCCGGGCTGTGGTGACCGGGGCCGTCGGTTCATCCACCACGTTGCTGGCCGGTGTCTTGGCCCGCTCCATGGAGCGGCCTGTGGTGCTGGTCGTGGCCCACATCGACGATGCCGACGATGCGCTCGAGGAACTGACGACGCTGGGCCTGCCCGCGCTGCGGTTGCCGGCGCTCGAGGTGCTGCCCGGCGAGACCGACATCGCGCTCGATCTCTTCGCCGAGCGGATCGCGGTGCAGCGGGCGGTGATGGCGGGGGGGGACGGCTCGGGGGAGACGGGTGCCGACCGGGTCTCGATGCACCCGCACTCGGTCATCATCGCACCGGTCCAGGCGGCTCATGCAGGGCGTGCCCACGCCGGAGCGGCTCGACAAACTTGCCCGGACGTTCCGCCCCGGCGAGCGGCACGACATGACCGATGTGACCCGCTGGCTCGCCGAGGCCGGCTACACCCGGATGGACGCGGTGGAGGAGCCCGGGGACTTCGCGGTGCGGGGGGGGATCCTCGACGTCTTCCCGCCCGGCGGGTTCGGGCAGCCGCCGGTGCGGCTCGATTTCTTCGGCGACGAGATCGAGCGGATCAACGAGATCGATGTCGAGACGATGGGCTCGGACCGAAAGATGGACTCGGTCGAACTGATCGCGGCGAGCCTGGAATCGCTGCAGACCGACTCGGGCACGATGAACTTCCTTGAGCTCGTGCCAGGTGAGGCCGCGGCGATCCTCGCCGAGACGATGGAGGTCGTCGAGCAGGGGCGGGGCTACTTCGAGCGGGCGAGCGACGGGCGGGGCATCGACGGCCCGCCGGCTGTGCTGCGGCTCCTGGAGTCGAGCTTCCGCGGGTTTGCGGAGGTCAATCAGTTCTCGGCCGGGGCCAGTGGTGCCGACGTGCGGATCGAGCTGCCGATCGAGGTGCTGCCGGAGTTTGCACGACTTGCCGGCGGCAGTGGGGGAGCTGGTCGAACTGGCGGGTGCCGCGGCGGTGACGGTCGCGTGCCAGAAGGACGCCGAGTCGCAGCGGCTGGGCGAGCTGGTGGCCGAGCACACGCCCGAAGCGACACCACGATCGCTCGAGACGACGCTGACCTACCTGCACCGCGGCTTCATCTGGCGGCGGGACGAGCCGAACGCCTTTGCGCTCGTGCCCTACCACGAGCTGCTGCACCGGGTCGAGGCGAGGCGGGGCTCGTCCTCGCGGCGACTCCGCGCGGGCCGGGCGATGGACACGTTCCTCGACCTGAGCGTGGGCGACTATGTCGTGCACGTGGACCACGGGATCGCGGTCTTCGCCGGGCTCGAGCTGATGAAGCCCAAACCGCTGCCGGGCAAGCTCTCACCCCGCAAGCGGGAAGCCGAGGAGTATCTCGCGCTGGAGTTTGCCGGCAAGAGCAAGTACTACGTGCCGGCGACCTCGATCGATCAGGTGCAGAAGTACGTCGGCGGGTTCCACGGCAAGCCGCCGCTCTCGACACTGGGCGGGAAGAAGTGGAAAGCGCAGAAGGAGCGGGTCTCCGAGGGCGTGCGCGACCTCGCGGCCGAGATGCTGCGGGTGCGGGCGGCGCGGGAGTCGATGCCTGGGGTGCGCTACCCGGCCGACACCCCGTGGCAGAAGGAGTTCGAGGCCGAGTTCCCCTACGACGAGACCGAGGACCAGCTCGCAGCCCTGGCCGAGATCAAGAAGGACATGTCGTCGGACCGCCCGATGGACCGCCTGATCTGTGGCGATGTCGGCTTCGGCAAGACCGAGGTCGCGATCCGTGCGGCATTCAAGGCATGCGAGTTCGGGCGGCAGGTCGCAGTGCTGGTGCCGACGACGGTGCTGGCCGAGCAGCACGAGCGGACCTTCCGCTCGAGGTTTGCCGACTACCCCTTCCGGGTGGCGAGCCTGTCGCGATTCAAATCGCAGAAGGAACTCAACGCCACGCTCGCGGCACTCCGTCGGGGCGAGATCGATGTCGTCATCGGCACGCACCGCCTGCTCTCGAAGGACGTGAAATTCGCCGACCTGGGACTCGTGGTGGTGGACGAAGAGCAGCGGTTCGGTGTCGAGCACAAGGAGCGGTTGCTCCGGCTCCGGCTCACCGTGGACGTCCTGACGCTGAGCGCGACCCCTATCCCGCGGACGCTGCACATGTCGATGCTCGGGTTGCGGGATATCTCGAGCCTGACCACCCCGCCGCTGGAGCGTCGGGCGATCGTGACCGAGGTGATCCCCTACAACGGTCGGCGCATCGCGCAGGCCATCGCCCGCGAGCTGTCGCGGAACGGGCAGGTCTACTTCGTGCACAACCGAGTGCACAACATCAAGAGCATCGCCGACAACGTGCGCCAGCTCGCCCCGGACGCCAAGATCGTCATCGGGCACGGGCAGATGCCGCCGAACGAGCTCGAAGAGGTCATGCTCAAGTTCATGCGCCGCGAGGCCGACGTGCTGGTCTCGACCACCATCATCGAGTCGGGCATCGATATCTCCTCGGCCAACACCATGATCATCAACGACGCCGACCGGTTCGGGCTGGCCGATCTCCATCAGCTCCGAGGCCGCGTAGGGCGGTCGAGCCACCGGGCCTACTGCTACCTGCTGCTGCCGGTCGACCGACCCGTCCGCGAGGTGGCCCAGAAGCGGCTCAAGGCGATCGAGCAGTACTCGATGCTGGGCGCGGGGTTCAAGATCGCGATGCGGGACCTCGAGATACGCGGGGCGGGCAACATTCTGGGTGCTGAGCAGTCGGGCCACATCGCTGCCGTCGGCTACGACATGTACTGCCAGCTGCTCGAGAACGCGGTGCACGAGCTCAAGAGCGGCAAGCCGCCGGACCGCCCGAGCGCGACCAAGATCGACATCGGGCTCACCGGCATCCTGCCCAAGGCGTACATCCCGAGCGACCAGCGCAGGCTCGAGGCCTACCGCCGGCTCGCGACCGCCGCGAGCGCCGAGCAGTTGGACGCAGTCCGCGAGGACCTCGTCGAGGCCTACGGCCCGGTGCCGTCACAGGCCGAGCCGCCTGCTCGATCTCGCCTCGCTTCGGATCGCGGCCGCGGCGCTCGGTGTGAACACGATCACCGTGCGTGACCGTGATGTGGTCTTCCGGTGCGTCAAGCCGCAGCAGATCGTGGCCAAGCTCGGTGATGCGCGTGGCGAGGTGACCGCGCTGCCGCCCAAGACCAACGACACGATGCACGAGGTCTACTACCGCCCGCCGGCGCAGTACATGGACTCGGAGACGCTCGGGAACGTGCTGCGGGCTCGACTGGCTCCAGAAGATCAGGCCGTCGCGAACCAGGTCGGGGCGTAGACGAACAGCACCACCATGTAGGCTGAGTAGGCCGCCAGCAGCAGCACGCCCTCGCCTCGTGAGATCCGCGCCCCGCTCCGCATGATCGGGATGCAGGCGATGCTGACGGCGACCATGACCGGGATGTCGAGGGCGAAGACCTGAGGGGTGATGTGCTGAGGCGTGATGGCGCAGGTGAGCCCCAGGATGCCCAGGATGTTGAAGATGTTGGACCCGAGGATGTTGCCGACCGAGATGTCCGACTGCTTGCGGAGCGCAGCGACGAGGCTGGTGACCAACTCAGGCGCGCTGGTGCCGGCGGCGACGATGGTCAGGCCGATCACCAGTTCCGAGACGCCCAGCCCGCGCGCAAACGAGCTGGCGGCGTTGACCAGCAGCGTCGAGCCCGCAACCAGCGTGCCCAGGCCGGCGATGATCAGCAGCGCACTGCCCATCGGACGCCCCAGCCAACCCGATGACGGAGCCGCGAGCTCGTCTTCCAGCTCACGCTCTGCGGCCTGCTCGAGCTCGCGTTGGTTCTGTCTGGTGCCGGCCACGTACCCCCTCCACAGGTAGGCCAGCAGGGCCGCCACCATCGCCGCGCCGAGCCAGCGACCGATGACGCCCCCGGTCAGGAGCGCGAGGAGCGGCGTGCACGCGACAGCGATGATGACCAGAACGTCCCGCCGCACCATGTGCAGCTGGAGCGGGATGGGCGCGATCAGCGCCGTGACGCCGAGTATTACCGCGATGTTGAAGATGTTCGAGCCGACGACGTTGCCGACGCCGATGTCGCCCTCGCCCCGAGCGGCGGCGACGAGCGATGTGCAGAGCTCGGGTGTCGAGGTGCCGAAGCCGACGATCGTGAGGCCGATGAAGAAGCCCGAGACCCCGAGACGCCGCGCGATCGCGATCGCGCCGCGCACCAGCATCTCGGCGCCGAGCGTGAGCACGAGCAGCGCGACCAGAATGAGTGACAAATCACCGAGCATGCCGCACCCCGCACGAGAAGAACCGCCCGCGACGCGCAAGAGCGTAGGTCGGGCCGGCGAGGGGTTGTGACTCAGGCCGGCTTGCGCCACAGGGTGCGCCACTGGCCCTTGGCCCGGGGGTGGCTGTGCCCGTCCCAGACCTCGCCCCATTCCCGGGTGAGCCCGGCGGCTGGTGAGCAGCTCGGCCGCGCGGGTCTCGCTCATCGGGTGCGGGTGCAGCTCGTCGGCGTGGTCCATCACGTCAACCAGCAGCCAGAGCAGCCCGCCCGGCCGCAGCACGCGGGCGATCTCGCGGGCGACCTGCGCCGGGTCCTGCACGTGGTCGAGGCAGTTGTCGGTGACGACGAGGTCGGTGCGGCCGGCGGGCAGGGGCATCGCCTCGCCCACGGCCGCGAGATAGACCACATCGCGGGCCTCGGGGGCGATGAGCCCCTCGGCGTGATACCCGTCGGCGAGGGGGTCGATGACAACGGCGCTGGCGAACGTTCCCGCAGCGACGCACGGCCAGGGCCCGCCGCCGATCTCGACCACCCGCTGCGTGGCGAGCCAGTCCGCCATCTCTCCGGTCATCGGCCCGCCGACCTCAAGCCCGGATTCCATGCTCAGGCAGCGAGCGAGCTCGTAGAGGCGGATTCGCTGCCACCGGGCGAAGGTCGTCGCCATGCTGTCGGGGAACTCGTTGTCGAGGTTCTTGGCCGCCCGGACCCAGTAGAGCAGCTCCTGACGCATCCGGTGGGTGGCGGCGTCGTCTGTGGTGCCGTCGGGCCTTTGGGCGTGGCCGTCGCGGCCGCCGTGCCACACGGCGCCCGTCGGCCGGGATTCGAGTCTGGAGAGCACCCGGTCGAGCTTGGCCTCGATCGGCGCGACACCCGGGCGGGCCAGCTTGGCCAGCGCTGTCCGCATCCCGCGTTTGAGTCCTGAATCGGCCATGTGTGCTCCGGATCGACCGGGACTGTAGAAGCACGGAGTCGGCTGGGGATGGCCGCGCAGGGAGCCGATATAATCCCTGTCGCCCCGCCAGCCGGATGTCAGGAGGATGCCCGGTCTACGTGGCCTCTAACGGAGGCGAACCTCGCCGTGCCAACACAGCAAGCCGACGGAACGTACCCCGGTGGACGGGCCCGCCTCTCGTTTGAACGAGAGCTGGTCGCCCTCCGACGCCGCGTGATTCAGCAGGCCACCCTCGCGATGCAGATGCTGCAGGAGTCGCTCGACGCGCTCTGGAAGCTGGACCGCTCCATCGCGGCCGAGATGAAGATCCGGGATAACACCGTGGACGACGAGGAGGTCGCGATCGAGCAGGCGTGCTTCCGCCTGCTCGCGTTGCAGCAGCCGGTGGCGCGGGACTTCCGGGCCGTGGCGTTCGTGCTGCGGGTGAACGCGGACCTCGAGCGTGTGGCCGACCACGCGTGCTCGATCGCCAAGACGGTCCGAAAAATCGAGGGCGAGACGCCCCCCAAGTGGCCGACAGCGCTGCTGGAGATGGGCGAGCGGGTGCCGTATATGTGCCAGCGCCTGCTGCAGGCGGTGCTCGCCGAAGACGCCGAGGCGGCCCGAAAGATCATCGACGAGGACGAGACGATCGACAAGCTGCACAAGCAGCTGTTCGTGGAGACCATCGAGTTCATGCGTGCCGAGCCCAACCGCGAGGCCAACGGCCTGCACATCGCCCGCCTGGGCCGCGTGCTTGAGCGGGTGGGCGACCTGATGGCCAACGTGGCCGAAGACGTGGTGTATCTCGTCACGGGCGAGATCGTGCGGCACGAGAAGCACGCTGACAGCCCGCGGGAGACGCCGCCGGCGGGCTGAGGCCGCGTCCGGTCGGCTTCGATTCTGCCACTGCGCCTCTCTCGCGTTTTGATATTCTTTTGTCGTGGTTCAGGGACTTCTCGTACTCGTCATCTTTGCGGGGGGCGCTGGGGACGGTTCTGCTGACCGTCGGCGTCCGCGGCCGCCGCATCGACGACCACCCGATCTGCCGGCGGTGCAGGTTCGACCTCGTGGGTGTGTATCCCGGTGCCGAGCGGTGCCCCGAGTGCGGGCGTGTGCTCGCCGAGCCGCGATCGGTCCGATCCGGAGCGAGGCGCCGTCGGTCAGGCGCGATCGCGATGGCGGTCCCGTTGCTGCTTCTGGGGATCGGTGGTGGGGGAGTGATGGGCTGGGCCGGTGTCACCAGCTACAACTGGTATGGCGTCGCGCCGGACTGGCTCTTGGAAGACCTCGCGTCATCACCCGACCCGGCCACCCAGACCGCAGCCCTGACGGAGTTGGCGACCCGGATGGCCGCGGATGCCCTTGGCGGTGACCGGGCGGACAGGCTGGTCGTTCAGGGGCTGGCGGTCCAGGCGGACGTGCAGACACCGTGGCTCGCGGCGTGGGGGAGTGTGTTGGACGCCGGTCTTCAGGCGGGCCGGTTCAGCCCCGAGCAGTTCGATGCGTATGTCCGCAACGGGTTGCAATTCGCGCTGCGCACCCGCGCGCGTGTCCGGCAGGGAGAACAGGCCATGTTCGAATTCCGCGTGATGCCGGCTCGACTCGGGCCGGGTGCCGCAGGTCAGGTAGACGCGGCCTGGGGTGAGGTGCGGATCGATGGCGAGAGCCGCTGGCCCTCGAAAAAATGGGGCAGCGCCCAATTCCGGTTTCTTGGCCCGGGCTCGACGGCGATGAGCTCTCGCCCGGCGATGATCACCGGTGAACTCGGCAAGCACGAGCTCACCGCGACCGCCGAGGTGGCCGCGAGTCTGACCGGTGCCCCCGGTGCGTACGCCTCGCGCGTCGTGACATTCACACAGTCGTTGTCGACGAGCTTCGAGATCGTGCCGCTGAGCAACACTCTGGTAAAGTTTGTGGACGACCCTTCGATCGCGGCAGAGATGGCGCGAGCGATCACCGTGCCACGGTTGACCGAGACCTCCCAGAGTGACAACGGGGTATCGATCGAGGGCGGGATCCGCTCGGCGGGGTTGCCCATGCCGTTCGCGTGCGATGTCTACATCCGGGACTCGAGCGGCGAACTCCACCTCTGGCGTCGAATGTGTCTGGAGGCCGGGATTCAGGCCGAGTCCGGTTACGCGGGAACCCTCAGCGTGGAGCTGGGCGAGACGGCCGATCTGGTCTTCCGCGCGTCCGAACAGGCGGCGCTCAGCGTGCCTGGCTTTGATCTGTCGTGGGACGGGGAGATCGTGCTCGTCGGGGTTCCGGTCACGCGATTGCACGAGACTGACTGAGGCTGGGCCGTACGCGGGTGGGGCCGCGTGGGGGGAAAGCACAAGTCAAAAAACAACAACCCCCGGCCCAAAGGACCGGGGGTTGAGTAATTGTAAACAGTTGGGTTTCCATCATTCGGCGTGCGTTACCGCACGGCTATCCGTCGACCGACGCCTCTTGACCGTGAAATCTTGAGGAGTCGGGGGATGTGACGGACGAGAATGCGCTCACGATCCCGCTGCAGATCGCTCTGCGGGAACCGGCGATAACCGGCTCCATACGGGTCTAAGGACATCCCTTAGAAAGGAGGTGATCCAGCCGCAGGTTCTCCTACGGCTACCTTGTTACGACTTAGTCCCAGTCACCGATCTTGCCGTAGGCACGCCTGAAATGACGTGACTTTGGGCACTACCAGCTTCCATGACTTGACGGGCGGTGTGTACAAGGCTCAGGAACGTATTCACCGGAGCGTAGCTGATCTCCGATTACTAGCGATTCCGGCTTCATGCAGGCGAGTTGCAGCCTGCAATCCGAACTGGGGCATGGTTTTTGCGATTTGCTCCGCCTCGCGGCCTCGCGTCGCTCTGTCCATGCCATTGTAGCACGTTTGCATCCCTGGACATAAGGGCCATGATGACTTGACGTCATCCCCACCTTCCTCCGGTTTGACACCGGCAGTCTCGCTAGAGTCCCCGCCATGACGCGCTGGCAACTAGCGATAGGGGTTGCGCTCGTTAAGGGACTTAACCCGACACTTCACAGCACGAGCTGACGACAGCCATGCAACACCTGTGTACGTTCCACCCGAAGGCGTGGCTCAAGTTTCCAAGAGTTAATCCGTACATGTCAAGCCCAGGTAAGGTTCTTCGCGTTGCCTCGAATTAAGCAACATGCTCCACCGCTTGTGTGAGCCCCCGTCAATTCCTTTGAGTTTTAGCCTTGCGACCGTACTCCCCAGGCGGTGCACTTAATGGTTTTCCTTCGACCGAGAAGGCGTGAGAGCCACCTCGATCTAGTGCACATCGTTTACGGCGTGGACTACCAGGGTATCTAATCCTGTTTGCTCCCCACGCTTTCGTGCCTGAGCGTCAGAACAGGCCCAGCAGACTGCCTTCGCCATTGGCGTTCCTGTCGATATCTAAGCATTTCACCGCTCCACCGACAGTTCCGTCTGCCCCTACCTGTCTCAAGACTTGCAGTTCACCCTGCAGTTCCCCGGTTGAGCCGGGGGATTTCACAAGATGCTTACAAGTCCGCCTGCGCACCCTTTAAGCCCAGTGATTCCGATTAACGCTCGGGCCCCTCGTATTACCGCGGCTGCTGGCACGAGGTTAGCCGGCCCTTCCTCTGATTCCGGTCAGTGTTCCTAGAATCTGACAGTGGTTTACACATCGAAGATGCTTCATCCCACACGCGGCATTGCTCCGTCAGGCTTTCGCCCATTGCGGAATATTCGTCGCTGCAGCCTCCCGTAGGAGTCCGGACAGTGTCTCAGTTCCGATGCGGCGGGTCATGCTCTCACACCCGCTACCCGTCTTCGGCTTGGTGAGCCGTTACCTCACCAACTACCTGATAGGACGATCGCTGCTCCCAAGGCGATAAATCTTTTCTCCGTAGAGGACATGGGGTATTACCGCCGATTTCCCGACGCTATCCCCCACCTCGGGGCACATTCGATCGCATTACTCGCCCTTTCGCCACTTTCCCCACCCGAAGGTGGTTCGCGTTCGACTTGCATGCTTTAACCATGCCGCCAGCGTTCAATCTGAGCCAGGATCAAACTCTTCAATTGAAAGCCGTTGTCCTCCGGGCCGAAACCCGAAGGGATACTTCAATGAAGCTATTGACCTTGGATAACCCCATCCGTCAAAGGAGAGACGGATGAGGCCGGTCTACGCCCACAGGCTTGCACCCGTGGACGCCGTCGATCGGCAAAAATCGACTCAATTTCTAATACTCTCATTCAAACGACCGAACCCGAAGGCCCGGTCGAGGGCTTGGTTCACGAGAATGTCAGATCAACAGCACGCTGTGACGTGTGTTGAGGGAATTTTCAGAGCGAATGCCTGCCCTTCCCAAGGCTCGGCGTGACACCGATGGCACCGCTCCACATTCTCGCGATGGATCCCAACTGTTCACTTTTCAAAGAGCTGAAACCGATGCTCGCATCCGCAAGACGCCGGTTTGCCGTGCCTCCCAGGTGGGTGACGCGGCAGGGGAGATAGTAGCCCGCAACCTTCGCGCGTCAACATGGAGGACACGCAAAAATTCACGTTCTCCCCCCGATTCACGCCCCGGATCCGCCCTGCCGGCTCGTCACCGCCGCCACCGCCGTCCAGATGATCGCCGGTTCCGACGCTGGCAGGTCCCGAACACCCCGCTGCAGGGCCCGTGCGGCCGCACTGAGCGTCGCGCCGGTCGTCCGGACGTCGTCTACAAGCACCACAGTCCGACCCGCAGCGAGCCGAGCCATCCACGGCCGCAGATGGAACGACTTTGCCACATTTCTCTGCCTGGCGCTGCCCGAGAGGCCGCTCTGAGGCGGCCGATGCTCCCGCCGCAGGCCCTGGACCAGCCTCCCGCCGGTCTGCCGGGCCACCTCGCGGGCCAGAATCAGCGTGTGATCAACCCCCCGGGCCAATCGACGCCGCCGGCTGGTGGCCACCGGGCACACCAGCACCGAGGTCGGGTCGATCCGGACCCCCCGCAGCGAGTCCGCCACCACGGCACCGAGATCGGTGCCCAACTCCTGCCCCACACGACGCCAGGCCGTGTACTTGGTCGCGAGGATCGCATCACGGAGCACCCCCTCGTACGGGCCCATCCGCACCGATCGACTCCACGCCAGACGCCTCTTGCGGCAGGCCGGGCACCCGTCCGCATCGGCCTCAAACGGCCCCGCGGAGGTGCCGCAGCGGGGGCAGTAGGCGTCCGGAGCGTCCGCACGCCAGCCGGTCATCCGAACCGCGTCCCGCCAGGCGACATCGCACACCCCGAGCCACTCGTTCTCGGCATGGCGGAGCCAATCCCGAACGGCCAGCCTCCCAATTCCGCGGCAGGCCTGGGCCGGCGGTGGGGGGGCGGCCGGGTCCAATGTCGTTTCATCGACAGGCGGCGGATCGAGCAGCTCAAGGTCCACGGGCCGGGGCGGCCAGACGAACCGGCCGTTCCCGCCAGCCGCGGCGGTCGCCGCCATCACCTCGGTGTTCGGTGCGGAAGATTCTGGCACCGCGAGATCCCCACGCGGGCGTCGGTCAGACGCCGAAAGTTACATCGCCGCAAACCGTTCCCGCACCACACGGGCCCGCTCACGCTTCCGCTCGTCCTGCCCGAGGCTCTTCCCGACGGCCTGCTGGAGGTGTGTCGGCTGGACCAGCAGCATCAGTCGGTGCAGCCCGGCGGTGTCGAGCCCGGAGCAGACCTCCAGGCAGACGCCCAGGCGAACCACGCTGATGAGCTTCATCGTTTCCTCGACGCCCAGCAGCCGGGCGTGCCGCAGCACCCCGATCGCCCGGTGCACCGTGTTCTCGAGCTGCCACCGGCGCTTCTCGAGCAGCCGCTGCCGGCTCTGCCGCTCGTACTCGATGACCTCCGGGAGGATCTTGTCGTTGAGTTCGCCAAGCAGTTGCTCTTCCGACTTGCCCAGCGTCGTCTGGTTGGACAACTGGTAGAAATCGCCGAACGCCTCCGAGCCTTCGCCGTAGAAGCCCCGCACCGCCAGCGACATGTCGGCCGCGGCGTGTTTGACCTTGTCGATCTCGCCGGCCATCCGGAGCCCGGGGAGGTGCAGCATCACGCTGAACCGCACGCCCGTCCCGACATTGGTGGGACACGCGGTCAGATAGCCAAGCCGCGGGCTGAACGCGTAGTCCAGGCCCGACTCGATGCGGTCGTCGATCGCGTCGGCCTCGGCCCAGGCGTCGCGCAGGGCCAGCCCCGAGCGGATGACCTGCAACCGCAGGTGATCCTCCTCATTGACCATCACGGCGCACCGCTCGTCGGGCAGACCGAACGCGACGGCCCGCGGCCAATCGTTGCTCTTGCGGTCGGTGCCCAGCTTGCCCTTGGCAAAGTGTGCGCTCACAAGGTGCCGCTCGAGCAGCAGCGAACGCTCGAACGCGGGGGATTCATGCAGGTTGACCCAGGTGCTCTGCGTGCCCAGATTCGCCGCGGTGAGCACGTCGCGGCACGCCTCGAGCACGAGCCGCAGGTCGGTGGGGGCGGCGCGATGGACGAACAGCTGCCCGGCGAGGTTCCTGGCGATCCTGGCCCGCGAAGAGAGGACCACGTCAGCTGCCTCGCCGCCGCCGCGGAGCCACTCGGTGCCCTTGGCGAACAACTCCTCCGGCAGCGCCCCTTCTGCGCCGTTGGGGGTGGTGTCGTCGGCGGCGCCGTTGGGTTCGCCCGAGCCGCTCATGACGAGCCCTCCGTCGGCCCGAGTTCGGAAGACTGCCCGGACGTGCCGCCGCGCTGCAGCGACTGCAGCCGGTCACGGATCTGCGCGGCCTGTTCGTACTGCTCGGCGTGCACGGCGCTGGCGAGGTCGAGCCGCGGAGCCTGCGGATCTGCTCGGCTCTGGCCTCGGCCGCCGCGAGAGCGATCTCGCGATCAACCAGCCCCGGCGCATCACCCCCCTGGGCCATCATCCGCTTGGGCACCTTGCCGACGTGATGCACCGCGCCCTGGTGGGCTCGGTCGAGGATCGGGCCGAGCTGCTGGGCCATCGCGGTATAGCACTCGGGGCACCCGAGCCGGCCGGACTGCTTGAACTGGGAGAAGGTGGTCTTGCAGGCGGGGCACGCCGGGGACGCCGGAGCGCTCTCGGCCGAGACCTTCCCGGCCGCGATCTTCTTGAGGATCTCTTCCACCGGCGCCGGCGAGGACGAGACGATGCCCGTCTCCTGCGCGCACACCTCGCAGAGGTGGATCTCCAGCACCTGACCGTCCGAGATCGTGACCTCGTGGACGGTGGCTTCGCTGTCGCAACGATCGCAGTTCACGCTGGAGAGAGTGTACGAAGCCACAGACGTGCCGCCAACGGGCACCGGTCAGAACAAGCAAGACTTCAGGGGGAAAGGCCTCAGCCCTTCTGGTTCTGCTCGCGGGTGTAGCCGTACTTCCGCTTGAGCGGCTTGACGACCAGGCCCATGCGGATGGCCTTGGCCGAAGCCTTGATCCGCTTGACCTGCGTGCTGCCGTCCGGGTTCTCAACGACCGCGTTGACGTTCTGGATGTTGGGCTTGAACGTGCGGCGGGTGATACCGGTGGTCTTGAGGCCGAAACCGCCCTTGCTGATCCGCTGGCCGCGGTAGGTCCGCTGCTTGCCGAAGGTGGTCTTCTTGCCGGTATAGAAGCATTCGTATGGCATGGTCAGTCCTCAGGTCGATTCGGGCCACAAGTCTAGCCCGCGAGGTCTCTCGGGCAAGGGGAAAGAGAAAAGTGGCCTCTCCCGTTGAGGAAAGGCCACCGAAAGGACGTACAGAATCCGATCGGATCGGATTAGCGGCGACGACGCATCGCGGTCAGGCCGCCGAAGGCCAGCAGAGCGGCGCTGGCGGGGGCCGGCACCGGCACGAAGCTGGCGTAAATACCCCAGTCGCCGTTGGCGATGCCGCCGGACCACGAGTTGCCGAGGTCGTTGGACCAGTCCATGTGGCCGCTGGTGATGGTGTCGGTGCCGCCGTCCCAAGTGCTGGAGTAGGTCCCCGGCGACTGCTGGTCGATCAGGCCGTTGATGACGATCCAGTAGGTATCGCCCGGGACCAGATCGAAGCTGGTGAACGTGTCGATGCGGGTGAGGTCGGCCAGTTCGCCCTGGTGGGTGGTGCCGGCGACGAGGACGTTGTTCTCGTCGGCGTCGCCGTTGCCGTCGGTACCCCACAGGTCGATGCGGACAGCCGGCGCGCCGCCGCTGCCGCCAGCAAGCCACATGCCGAACTGCACGATGCGGTTGTCGGCGGGGGCCACGAAGCTCTGGGCGTAGATGTCCGAGCCGCCCGCACCACCGACCGAACCGATGTTCGCGCCGAACTGGCCGTTGTCGAAGATGGTCTGCGCGGACGCCATACCAGCGGTTGCCGCGATCGCGGCCGCGAGTGTCATTGCCTTCATGTCTCTTCTCCTCTTTGCCCAAAGGGCGTACAAAACCGTCACGCGGCCGAGACCCGTCGCACACCGCGAAGAACTCGATCGCCGGGGCAGCAATATACCAAGAATCCGCGGTGCCAACGAGGAAAAACCGCCCTGGCGCACAAACAGATGGCATATTCTGTATTTATTCGGTGCCGTCCGTCATCGGGACATGCCTTCACGGACCAGCATCAGTTCCAGCGTCTGGACGACGAACCCGATCTCGCGGTCGGTCATCTGTGTGTAGAACGGCAACGCGATGGTCCGCTGGCTCACACTCTCGGCGATCGGGAACGAACCTTCCTTGTACCCAAACAATTCCCGGTAGAGCGGTTGGAGATGGATGCAGGGGAAGTAGTCGGACGCGCCCACGTCGTGCCGCCGCAGGCTCGCGATGATCCGGTCGCGTTCCTCGCGCCCCCAGCCCGCGGCAAGGCGGACGACGAACACGAACCAGCTCATGTCCGTCGCCTCGTCCACCGTGGGGAGCGTCAGTTCGCTCCGGTGCATCAGGCGGGTGAGGTAGGCCCGTGCTACCCGCTGGCGACCCTCAATCAGCGAGTCGAGCCGCCGCATCTGCGCCACGCCGACCGCGGCCCGCATTTCGTCGAGCCGGGCGTTGTAGCCGAGCCGCTCGTGCGCGAGCCAGGTGCCGAGCGTCGATTCACCGGGCTTGGGGATTGGGCGGCCCTGATTGCGCAGGCTCCGGCAGGTGGCCGCGAGGTGCTCGTCGTCGGTGACGATCATGCCGCCCTCGCCGGTGGTGATCTGCTTGTTGGGGTAGAAACCGAACACGCCCGCCCGGCCGAAGCTGCCGCACCTGCGGCGTTGGTGGGTCGTGCCGAGCGCTTCGCAGCAATCCTCGACGAGCGGAATCTCGTGACGCCCCGCGATCGCGGCGTAGGCATCCATGTATGTCGGGTTCCCCAGGGCCTCGACGGCGAGGATCGCCTTCGTCCGGGGCCCGATCGCCGCCTCAACCCGCTCCGGATCCATGTTCAGGCTCGACGGGCAGATGTCCACGAACTTGGGCGTCGCGCCGACCATCAGGATGACGTTCGAGGACGCGACGAACGAGAACGGCGTGGTAATCACCTCGTCGCCCGGCCCGATGCCGAGCGCCCGCAGCACGAGGTGGAGCCCGTCGGTCCCCGACGAGACCCCGACACCGTGCCGGCAGCCGGCACGCTCGGCAACCAGCGATTCAAACTCCTCGAGATACGGTCCCTGACTCAGGCGTCCGGATCGGAGTACCTCCAGCACGAGGCGTTCCTCGTCCTTGCCAACATCGGGACGGCTCAAGGGGATTTCGTCAACCATCGATTCGCGCTCCCTGCGACTCGGCCTCCGGTCCGCGCCCGGGCCGTGTCCGCGCACCGGCCCGCCGCCCGAAAGCTGCCAGCACACAGCCTAGCGCCGGGATGGATCGGCCACCGCGGCCCGGAGTCTTCCGAGAAGGTCGGCGATGGTCAGCCCCGCGAGGTCCGGCCCGCACGCGGCGTCCTCGCCGGCCGCTGATCTGCCCCTTCATGCGGTTGAACGCGGTGATCACCGTGGAGTGGTTCGGCCGCTTCATGCCACGGGCGATCTCCGGATAGCTCAGCGTCGTGAACTCCCGAGCGAGCGTAACGATCAGCCCCCGCGTCAGCACGACGCGCCTGTGCCGCCCGCGACCGAACAGGTCTTCGGTCGTCACCCGCATCTGTTCGCAGCAGGTGCGGATGATCGCGTCGAGGCGGATGGGGCCCCGCTGAGCAGGGCGTTTGGCCGAGGCTCCCTCGCCGGCCAGCAAGGCCGTGCGGACCGCGTCCGAATCGATCGGGCCGCCGACGCGGGAGCCCGGCTCCGACCGGCTCTCGCAAGGCAGCAGGCGCCTCACCGCGGCGACCTGGGTCAGCAGCCCCTCGATCTCGCGGACGTTGCGCCGGTTCTGTTCCAGCGCCCCGCTGCACGAGCATCGAGATCCCGTCCTCGGTGAAGACCAGCCCCCGACGGGCCGCGAGCGCGACCAGCAGCTGCCGGCACAGGGCGTCGTCCGGCTCGTCGATGCGGACCACGGCCCCGCCCATGAACCGCGAAACGAGCTGGTCGCTCAGTTCCGCGATCTTGCGGGGCGGCTCGTCGGAAGCGAGCACGATCCGGGCCTGCCTCAGGCCCACGGCATCAAGGGTGTGCAGCAGCTCAGTCTGCGTGGACTGCTTGCCGCGCAGGAAGTGCACATCATCGATGCACAGCAACGTGACGCCGCGCCAGGTCTTGCGGAACGAGTCCATCCCGCGGTTCTGGATCGCGTTGATGAATTCGTTGGTGAACGCCTCGGCGGTGACGTACCGCACGCGTGCCCCGGGGTTGCGCTCCTGCGTCCGCCGGGCGATGCCTTCGAGCAGGTGCGTCTTGCCGACGCCCGACGGCCCGTGAAGGAACAGCGGACTGAACGCGGCGTCGTCGATTCCCTCGGCGATCCGCAGCGCAGCGCGGTGCGCGAGCCGGTTGCTCTCGCCGACCAGGAAGTCCTCCAGCCGTGCGCGGGGGGCGAAGCCGCCTGCCGGCGGTTTGCGTCTCGAAGGGGCCGCCGCGGGGCCGGGTGCCGGTCGCGGTGCCGTCGCCGGGCGGGATGGAGCCTCCTCGGGCGTCGTGCTGCCGGCCTGCCGCTCGACCCGGACCCTGACCGCCGGCGTGGATTCGCCCGCCGCCTCCATCGCCCTTCTGATGGCCGGGACGACGTTGCGGTCGAGCACTTGGGCCATAAAGGTCGAGGGGGCAACGACTTCCACAGACTCCCCGGCAGCCTCGATCCTGGCGCCCTGCCCGAGGTACCGCCCGAACCGGGCCTGACCAAGATCCTCGCGGACCCGATCGCGGATGGCGTCGAGCCGCGTGTCCTGTGCACCGCCTCTGGATTGTCGGCTTCGGCTGGCCTCTTGCGCTCGCCTCCGCGTTGCCCGATCGGTCCCGAACTCGTCCGTCATCGTTCCCCACCGTCCGTCGAGGGAATCCGGAGGCTGCCAAGAACCCACACCGATCGCGCCCGTCGGAGTTCAACCCCGCGGCACGCCATCACAATCAGGGCGCTGCAAACTCTGGGTACCGATCCACTGGAAACGAATCCGTTCACCCCACCCGGCGTGACTTGGCCCCACTCCCGACGCTCGCGACTGCTTGCGTTCGGCTGGCCCGTCGGGTCGCTCACCGTTCCTTGGTGGAGCGGGGCAAATGTAGCGGGAGATGGTGCCTGCGACAATCGCCGCCGAAGAGTCTTTCTGCACCAAACGCCGCAGGCACCGCGCCCGCAACGATTTGTGAAGACAAGAAAAAGTTTCCCACCGTGAGCCGGGCGTGTGTGGATATCTCAGGGATTACGGTTGTTGTGAAGCCCGCAGATTACCCTGTTTTCCTAGCACATCCTGCGTGAGAGCGACGTAGGCGACGCGCCGTTCCGTTTCGCGGAACCCGAGCGCCGCGTACAGACGACGCGCCGGCGCGTTGCGAGCATCAACCGCGCAGCGCAACTCTCGGCCGTGCGGTGAAGAGGCCGCGATCGCACGTTGCAAGAGCAGCCGTCCCAGACCCATGCCGCGAACCAGAGGGGATATGCCCACATACACCAACTCGACGCACGACTGCGCGGGGCACCTGTTGAGCAGCACGCAGCCCGCCGGGGTGCCCTCCCGCTCGACAAGCCACCACAGGGCCGGGTCGAATGTGCCCACGTCGCGGTGGGCATCGATGATGTCGTCCAGCGTGCGCATGCCGGCAAGCTCCGGGCAGTCCAGCGTGTCCTCGTAGCTGGCTTCGAGCGCCCGGCGGAGGTCCCGCTCGGCCTCCGGCGAGCTGTCCATGGCCCGCACGCTGATCCCCGCCGGCCACGAGGTTTCGGCGAGGGGCTTCACGGGCCTCCCGGCGGCCACGGTGCCGGCCGATTCGCGGATCTGCAGCGATTTGGCGAGGTAGTAGAGGTCGGTCAGCCGCCTCAGGCCCGCCATCTCGAACGACGCAGCCGCCCACCGCTCGCGTGGCTGTGCCAGAGCCTGGATCAGGTGGGCTTTCGCCCCGTACCCCTGCGAAGCGAGCCTCACAGCCTCGCGGATGGCTGTGGCGCGGTCCCTGCTGGCGTCCGGCGGGCCTCCGCCCACGCCGCCAGAGACAAACAGCATCACGGTCCGGCCCGCGCCGATCACGGGTAGACAGACCTGTCTGACTTGGTGAGCATCATCCGGCTGTGACACAGCGGCCGCAAGCAGAGTCAGGTCGATCCCGAAGGTTGGTGCCTGTTCGATGAAGTTCTGCACGGTGGCGTCCGGGACGGAGCTTCCGCCGCCGAGGAGTCGCACTAGGGCTTCGCGCTGCAACCCCGTCGGGACCGGTATTCCTACCGGCACCTGCTCTCGGGCCGGGGGCGTTGGCCCAGGTGACTGATGGTCGTCAGATGCTCTGCTCGTACCGTCGGTGGGCATGGTTGCTCCGGCGTGAGATCGCGGGGGCTGACGACTCGATCCGAACCGCCCCGTTGACCGCTGCGCACATGTCACTAGACTACGCCGAACCCCCCAGCGCTGGAACCGCCAGCGGGAGTCCTCATATGCGATCGAATTTCCGTGGCACCATTGCCCGTCTCTGTGCGTTCATGCTGGCTTGCGTGGCCCTCGTCCCGGCGATGGGCGTTGCCCCCGAGCCCGATCCGGTCTCGAACCGCTGGCAGCTTGAGGTCACGCCGGGCGATCTGCAGGTTGCCTATGTCAACACGCTCGACGGCGCCGGGGCGTACGTGTACTTCACGTACTCGGTGACCAACAACACCGGCACGGACCTGGAATTTGTGCCCTCGTTCGTGCTGACGACCGATTCGGGCCTCTCGATGATGTCCGGGCTGGGCGTGCCCGCGAGCGTGACCGACCACATCCTGCGGTCGCTCGAGCACCCCTTCATGCAGGACCAGGTCGACATTCTCGGGCCCATCCAGCAGGGGCCGGAAAACGCCAAGCACGGGCTGGTGGTCTGGCCGCTGCGGGACTTCGGGGCCGACGAGCTCCGGGTCTTCGGGGCCGGCTTCAGCGGCGAGACCGAGACGATCGAGCTGACCGACCCCAGGACGGGCGAGGAGGTCGAGTTGATCTTCCGCAAGACCCTCATGCTCCGCTTTGCCTCCCCCGGGGAGATCCGCGTGGGCGAAATGGGGGACGACGCCTTCCCGGTCCTCGAGAAGCGCTGGATCATGCGATAAAGGCCGCCTAGGCTCTCTGCCCGATGATTTGTTCTGTCCCAGGACGGATCGCGGGCTGACCTCGAACCGGAGACCTGATCAGCTATGGCACACAAGAAAGCCGGCGGCTCGACCAAGAACGGCCGCGACTCAAACCCCCAGTACCTCGGCGTCAAGCTCTTTGGCGGTGAGGCGGCCAAGCCCGGCGCGATCATCATCCGCCAGCGTGGCACCAAGTTCCAGCCCGGCTTCAACGTCCGTCGCGGCAGCGACGACACGCTGTTCGCGGTGGAGAACGGCAAGATCGTCTTCCAGGGCCGCAAGGTCCACGTCGATCCGTTCGACGCCGACGCGCCCCGGCCGCAGTGGCTCCGCGAGTACCGCGCGGCCCACGCCTCAGCCAACTAGGGCAACGATCTCACCAGCCAGCACCGTCCGAATCACGCCGGGTCTTCCCGGCGTTCTTTCTGCGCGCGCAGAATCGATGCGCGGGAGAGCATCCGGCGCCGCCGCCCAACGCCGGTCAGGCCCGCGGGATCCACGCCTGCAGTTCGGGGACGATGAGTCCGGCGAACTCCTCGCACAGGGCGACCAGATCCGCGAGCGCGTCGGGCTTGAGTGCCTTCTTCGCGGCGCAGACGATCTGGCCGCGGCCGATGTGGAAGGTCGCCCACTTGGGCACGTCGACCAACCACGTCTGCATCTCGGGGCTGAGCAGGAGGGCGGCGAAGTCCTCGTCGTCGGCGTCGACGAACCACCGCCGGTTGAATTCGTCGTTCTCGAGCCGCAGATCGCCCTTGCCGAGCATGCCGGCGATGCGGTGGCCCAAGTGCTCGGGCGTGAGTGCGAGCGGCGGCCAGGTCACCGGGCACGGGAGGGCCGCGAGGGTGTGCGTGACCTGGACCGTGGTCTGGCCGGTGCTCACGACATAGCGGTGCTGGAGCAGCACCAGCGGCGGCTGTCCCGCCGGGTTGCGGGCCATCCACGCGAGGCCCTTGCCGCCGGTGCGGAGGTGGGAAAGGTGCGTGAACGGGGCGAACGCGGCGTCTTTTTCCTCGAGCTTGGCGAACGTCGAGTAGGTGAGCCCGAACGGGACGCAGGCCTCCGCGAACGCGGCCGCCTGCTTGCTGGCGGCGGCTTTGCTCCCTTTGGAAATGGCCACGATCAACAGCACGAAACCGAACGTCACCGCCGCACCCACCACAACGGGCACGCGGACCGACTGCGAGGTGGTCACCGCCAGGGTAACGACGATCATGATCGCGGCGGTCATGGAGACGAGGAGGTACCGCCGCTTGCGGCTTCGGGCCGTCATGACGGTTGGCCCGTGACCGATGCGCCGCGGATGGCGGCGATCTGTCGCAGGAGCCCGGGAACCGCGTCGAGCGGCTGCTGGGTCGCGCCGTCGGAGGCGGCGTTTGCGGGGTCGGGATGGCACTCGATGAAGAGTGCCTGCACGCCCGAGGCCGTCGCGGCCCGGGCCAGGAGCGGGGCACGCTCGGGGCGGCCCCCGGTCTGACTCCCCGAGCCGGGAAGCTGAGTGGAGTGCGTCGCGTCGAAGCAGACCGGGGGAGCGCCGCCCTCGACGTCGAGCTCCATCAGGTCGCCCAGACCGATGAAGTCGTTGACGAGACGGTGGTAGCCAAAGAACGTGCCGCGCTCGGTGAGCATCGTGTTGGTGCAGCCGGCCTCGGCGAGCTTGTTGACCGGGCCGCGCATCTCTTCGGGCGAGAGGAACTGGCCCTTCTTGATGTTGACGGCCCGGGCGTGTGCGGCGGCGGCGCGTCCCGCGGCCAGCAGCAGGTCGGTCTGGCGGCACAGGAAGGCGGGGATCTGGAGGAGGTCCACGACCTCGGCGACCTGGCCGCACTGCTCGGGGGCGTGGACGTCGGTGGTGACCGGGACGCCCAGGGCGTCGCGGACCTCGGCGAGGTGGGCGAGGCCGGCCTCGAGCCCGGGGCCCCGGGCCGAGCCGATGCTCGTGCGGTTGGCCTTGTCGAAACTGGCCTTGAAGATGAAGGAAAGCCCGAGGTCCCGGCAGGCGGCGCCGACGGTGCGGCCGACCTCGAGGGCGAGCTCGACAGATTCGAGCACGCAGGGGCCGGCGATGATCGTCAGCGGGCGGTCAGATCCGATCTCGATGTCACCGACGCGGCAGGTTCTGGTCATGCGGCAAGGGTACGCCGGGCGTGGGGCCGGTCCTACTGTTTGCCAGCCCCGGGCGGGTAGCTCAGTTGGCTAGAGCATTCGCTTTACACGCGAGAGGTCCCGGGTTCGAGTCCCGGCCTGCCCATTCTGCACACACCCCGCCGAGCGGTGTTGGGTTCCCGCCGAGTTGGGCGGCAGCGTCTCTTCCCACGCGGCGGCTCGCGCCGGCCGCCGAGCTTTGCGTCATACTCCGACCGTGAACGTTCTCGATATCGCCTATTCGCTGGCTGCGCTGGTGACCGCTCCCTGGTGGATGCGGAAGACGCGGTCCGGCTGGGCGGAGCGGTTCGCGAGGGTCCTGCCGGAGCTCCCGCCGAAGCGGGAGGGTGTGCCGCGGATCATGGTCCACGCGGTGTCGGTGGGGGAGGTCAATGCGCTGCGAGAGCTCGTGCCGCGGCTCGCGGGCGAGGCCGACGTGGTGGTGACCGTGAGCACGGACACGGGGATGGCGCGCGCGCGAGTTGTTTGCCGAGCGGTGCACCGTCGCGAGGTACCCGCTGGACGGGTCGGGTGCCGTGCGGCGGTTTCTGGACGCGGTGCGGCCGGACGCGGTGGGGCTGGTCGAGCTGGAGCTCTGGCCGAACTTTGTGCGCGAGTGCGTTGCCCGATCGATCCCCGTGGCGGTGATCAACGGGAGGCTGAGCGAGCGGTCGTTCCGGGGGTACCGACGCATCCGGCGGTGGATCTCGCCGGCGTTTGCCTCGCTCTCGGTCGCGGCGGTGCAGGATGGGGCGTACGCCGAGCGGTTCTGCGCGATGGGTGTGCCCGCGGACCGCGTCGCGTTGACCGGCTCGATGAAGTTTGACAGCTCGCGGATCGAGGACGACGTCGAAGGTGCGGCGGAGCTGGCGGCCGCGATGGGCATCGACGGGGCCGGGCTGCTGGTAGTCGCGGGGAGCACGGGGCCGGGCGAGGAGGCTCTCCTGCACGCTGCGTGCCAGCGGGCGAGCGAGATCGTGGGGCGCGAGGTGCAGTTGCTGTGTGCCCCGCGCAAGCCGGAGCGGTTCGAGGAGGCGGCGCGGGGCGCTGCCGGATTGCGCGCAGAACGGCACCAAGTGGCTCAGCCGGTTCGGGCGGCTCGCGGTTCCTGCTCGATACGCTCGGCGAGCTGCGGCAGGCCTATTCACTGGCAGATGTGGCGGTGGTGGGGCGGTCGTTCTTTGACCAGCACGGGTCCGACCCGATCGAGCCGATCGCGCTGGGGTGCCCGACGATCATCGGCCCGGCGGTGTCCGACTTTGCCGAGATCGTGCGGGTGCTGGAGGAGGCCTCCGGGCTGGTGCGGGCCGACCGGGACGACCTCGGCGGCGTGATCGCGGGGCTGCTGGGCGACGCGGCGCGACGGGGGGACCTCGTGGCCAACGGCCGCGAGTGCATCCGCGGCCTGCAGGGGGGCCAGCGCGAGGCATCAGGAATTGCTGATGTGGCTGGCTGTTTCGGTCGGGGCGGGCGCGCGGCGGGGGCCGGCGGGGTCGTCGCTAGACCGGGCTAAGGGACTCGCCGCACTTCTTGCAGAAGCGTGCGTCGGCGTCGTGGTCGTCCGAGGCGCACTCGGGGCAGACGACGCGGCGGGCCTTGGGGTTGCGGCGGCTGGTCAGCTCGGCGGTGACGATGCCGGTGGGCACGGCGATGATGCCGTAGCCCATGATCATGACCACCGAGGCGAGCATCTTGCCGGCGGGGGTGATGGGCGAGACGTCGCCGTAGCCGACGGTGGTCATGGTGACGATCGCCCAGTAGACGCCCTGCGGGATGCTGGTAAAGCCGGTGCCCTCGGCACCGCCCTCGATGAGGTACATCGCTGAGCCGATGACCATGACCAGTGTGATGACGCTGACGAGGAAGACGGCGATCTTGGGCAGGCTGGCCCGGACGGCGTCCATCAGCGCGGCCGACTCGCCGACAAATCGGGCGAGCTTGAGCACGCGGAAGACCCGGATCAGGCGCAGGGCACGGATCACGATCAGGGCCTGCGAGCCGGGGACGAGCAGGCTGACGTAGGTGGGGAGGATGGCCAGCAGGTCCACCATGCCGAAGAAGCTGCGGGCGTACTGGCCGGGCTGTTTGACGCACCAGAGGCGGAGGAGGTATTCGACGGTGAAGAATCCCGTGAAGACCCACTCGGCCCGGATGAGCAGCGTGCCGCGCGACTCACGGATGGCCGCGACGCTCTCGAGCATGACGACCAGCACACTGCCGACGATGGCCAGCAGCAGCGCGACATCGAAGGCCCGGCCCATCGGCGTTCCGGTGCCGAAGATGATTCTGTAGACCCGGGATCGGAGCGGGCCGTCGGCCGAGCTGATCATGGGGGGAGTCTACACGGCGGACGCGGGGCCGGGCCTCGGGTGTTCCGTCCTCGCGTCGGGGGGCGTACCGGCGAGCGACGCCGGCGGGGCTGCGTGTATAGTCCGCACATGACTCCCGCAGTGGTCTTTGACGACGGGCTGGGCGAGCTCGCCCCGCTGACCCACCTCCGTGCGGCGTTCGACGTGCGGACGGGGGCCTTGACGACGCTCGAGCGGCTCCGGCACACGCTGGGGTTGCAGGTAGTGTCGCTGTATGTCCCGGAGGCGCTGGCCGACCTGACGGCCGAGGCCCACGACATGCCGATCAACCGGCTGCCGTCGGATATGGCGGAGGTCTTCGTCATCAACGGGCGGTGCCCGATCCCGCCGGAGCAGCTGCGCGACCCCGAGCCCGGCGTGATCTACGTCGAGCCCGAGACCAACACGCCGGTGGGCGGCAAGCTGGCACTGATTGATGCGATCCGCGTGCTGGTCGGCGAGACCCCGGATGTGAAGATCGAGACGCTGGAGGGCCCGGTGCTGATGAACCGGCCGTGGCACTTCCGTTCGGTGCGGGACCACGCGATCCGGTTCGATCTGGAGCTGATCCGGTCGACGCGGACGTTTAAGCCGGTGCCGGAGGGCGTGCTGGTGATCGGCGAGCGCGACCGTGTGCTGGTCGATCACGACGCGACGGTGTATCCCGGCGCGACGCTGGATGTGGAGGACGGGCCGATCTCGATCGCGGGCGGCGCGGTGCTGCGGCCGGGCGCGGTGGTCATCGGCCCGACGGCGATCGGCCCTCACTCGGTGATCAGCGAGCACGCGGTGATCCGGGCCAACACGGCGATCGGGCGGCGGTGCAAGATCGGCGGCGAGGTCGCGGGGACGGTCTTCCAGGGATTCGCCAACAAGGTGCACGACGGCTATCTGGGTGACTCGTGGGTTGGTGAGTGGAGCAATCTCGGGGCGGGGACGACCAACTCGAACCTGCTGAACACCTACAGCGAGATCGTGAGCCAGGCCACGCCGGGCGGGCGGCGGGAGCACACCGGGGAGACGTTCCTAGGCGCGATGATCGGGGACCACGTCAAGACGGCGATCGGGACGCGGATCATGACGGGGTCGGTGATTCATACGGGCTCGATGTGGGCCGCGAGCGCGGCGGTGTCGGGGTGCGTCGAGCCGTTCGCGTGGGTGACCGACGCGGGGCGGCGGAGGTACCGGCTGGACAAGTTTCTGGATGTGATGGGCGACGTGATGGCGCGGCGGGATGTGGAGCCGAGCGATGCGTATGTGGAGCGGTTGCGGGGGCTGCATGGGGAAGCAGAGGGCCGGTAGGCGGGGCGAATCAACTGAGCCAGGATCCCGCATCCGATCCATTCGGATGGAATCCTCGGGATCGCCTCTGCCCGGCCGCGTTCTGTCCAACGCGCTGCGGCTCTTGGTGCCGATGGTCTCAGAGATTCCTGCCGACTACACCAAGTTTCTGAAGAAGCACAACGGCGGAACCCCACAAGTCCGGGGGTTTTCGTTCCACCATCCGAGGCGGGGTGCGCAGGAGTACTGGGTGGATGAGTTTCTTGGCATCGAAGATGAGTCGCTGATCTCGGGCACGTCTCAGGGAATGCTGACAACCCTAGTGCAGTATCGAGAGTTCATCCCGGTCGAATTCATTCCGATCGGCATTGCGGTCCGTGATGATCTCCTGTTGCTTTGTATCGAAGAGCGAAGTCGGTGTTACGGCGAGGTTTGGCTCCTGGAATGGGATTCGGTCGTACGCAGGGTCGATCAGATCGGCCCGCCGGACAATTCGTTGCACTTTGTCGCCGAGAGCTTCGCGTCGTTTCTGGCGAGTCTGCATGAGACCGGCTAGTCCCGCCGCCACGCTACCATCTCAGCGATGAAAACCCTCTACCTCATCGACGGCTTCGCCCAGTTCTTCCGGGCCTACCACGCGATCCGCACGCCGATGACCAGCCCGGTGACCAAGGAGCCGACGAACATGACGTTCGGCTTTGTGGGCATGATGCTCAAGCTGCTGCGGGGTGAGGGGCAGATGGGCGGGCCGCCGGACTACGTGGCGGTGGTGATCGACGTGTCGGGCGATCGCGGCACGTTCCGGTCGCAGCTCTACCCGGAGTACAAGGCCACGCGTGACGCCCCGCCGGAGGACTTGATGCCGCAGGTGGAGCGTGCGCTGGCGATGCTGCGGGCGGCGGGGGGTGCCGGTGCTGGGGGCGGAGGGGTTTGAGGCCGACGACGTGATCGCGACGATCGCGAGCACGTTCAGCGAGCGGCACCCGGACGTGCGGGTGCGGATCGTGAGCAAGGACAAGGACCTCAAGCAGTTGCTCGGCGAGGGTGCGCCGCCGACGGAGATGTACGACGTCCACACCGACGAGGTGATCACGGCCGAGACGCTGCGTGAGGAGTTCGGCATCACGCCGGCGCAGGTGATCGACATGCTGGGCGCTGATGGGCGACACGGTGGACAACGTGCCGGGGGTGCCGGGCGTGGGGCCCAAGACCGCGGCCCAGCTGGTGGCCGAGTTCGGCTCGGTCGAGGCGGTGGTGGCCGAGGTGCGCGAGGAGAAGGCCAAGAAGGACTGGAAGATCAAGGGCAAGCGGCGGGAGAACATCCTCGCGGCCGCGGAGGCGGGGGTGCTGGAGCTGTCGCGCTCGCTCGTGGCCCTGCGGCACGACGTTCCCGTGGAGATGAAGCTGGACGAGGCGTCAGTCGGGGAGTTTCGGCTCGGAGTGTGGCAGCCGCTGCTGGAGGAGCTGGGGTTCAACCGCTACCAGCACGAGCTGAAGCTGCTGATGGGCGGGGCGGCCGAGGACGGTGGCGGGGTGGCTCCGGCCGGTGCGCCCCGTGCGGCGCGCAAGGTGCAGGAGGAACCGGGCGGGCTCTTTGCAGGGCTGGACGATGAAGACAGCGGCGCGACGGTGAGCGAGGCGGAGGGCGACTACCGGTGTGTGCGCACCGCGGCGGAACTGGCCGAACTGGTCAAAGCCGCTCGAAGCGGCCGAGGCGATCGCGGTGGACACCGAGACCACGGCGATCCGGCCGATGCGGGCGGATCTGGTCGGGCTCTCGTTCGCGGTCGAGCCGGGGAGCGGGTGGTACGTGCCGGTGCGGTCGCCGGAGCCGGAGACGCATCTGGACGAGGCGACGGTCCTCGGGGCGCTTCGGCCGGTGCTCGAGGACGCGACCAAGCCGAAGCTGGGGCACAACCTCAAGTACGACATCCTCGTGCTCCGCCGGGCGGGAGTGGAGCTGCGGGGGCACGTCTCGACGGTGGGCGCGGGCGACTGGCCCGGCGGCGACTCGATGATCGCCAGCTGTCTGGTGGACGCGTCGCGCTCCAGCCACTCGATGGATGCGCTGGCGATGGCGCTGCTCGAGCGGCGGAATATCCCGATCTCGGAGCTGATCGGCTCGGGCAAGAAGCAGAAGACGTTCGACACGGTGCCGCTCGATCGGGCGACGCCCTACGCGGCCGAGGACGCGGACGTGACGCTGCAGCTGTGCCAACGGCTGCTGCCCGAGCTTCAGGAGATGGAGCTCGGGGCGTTGTTTGGCGGTTTGGAGATGCCGCTGGTGGACGTGCTGGCCGAGCTGGAGTGGAACGGCATCCGCGTTGACCCCGACGAGCTGGACCGGCAGCGGGGGCGCATCGAGGGCCGGGTCAAGGACCTCCGCAACGAGATCGCCGACGAGGCGATGGGGGCCGTCGGGCGGGAGTTCGACGCGGACTCCCCGAAGCAGCTGGCGGGCGTGCTGTTCAACAAGCCGGACGCGGCCGACCCGGGGCTGGGGCTGCGGGTGATCAAGCGGGGAAAGACCGGCCCCTCGACCGACGCGGAGGTGCTCGAGAAGCTCTCGCAGGACGCGACGGTCGAGACGCCGATCCCGGACCTGATCCTCGAATACCGCCAGCTCACCAAGCTGGTGAACACCTACCTCGTCAACCTCGTCGAGGAGATCGACCCGCGCACCAGGCGCATCCACGCGAGCTTCAACCAGACCGTCGCGGCCACCGGGCGGCTCAGCTCGAGCGACCCGAACCTCCAGAACATCCCCATCCGGACCGAGCTCGGGCGGGAGATCCGCAAGGCGTTCGTCGCCGAGCCGGGGCACCTGCTCGTCGCGGCCGACTATTCGCAGATCGAGCTGCGGCTGCTCGCGCACCTCTCGCGCGATCCGGCGCTGATCGAGGCCTTCCGCGAGGGGCAGGACATCCACGCCGCCGTCGCGGCCCAGATCCACGACGTGCCGTTGGCGGAGGTCTCTCGAGAGCAACGCAACGGCGCCAAGATGGTCAACTTCGGCATCGTCTACGGCGTGACGGCGTTCGGGCTGGCGCGGCGGCTGGGCGTCTCCAACAGCGAGGCCGGCGAGATCATCGACGGCTACAAGCGCCGGTTCGCGGGGATCACGACGTTCCTGGAGGAGTGCATCGCGCAGGCCCACGCGCAGGGGTATGTCGAGACGATGATGAAGCGGCGTCGGCCGATCCCCGACATTGACTCGCGAGACCAGAACCGCCGCGCGCTTGCCGAGCGGATGGCGATCAACAGCGTGGTGCAGGGCTCGGCGGCCGATCTGATCAAGATCGCGATGGTGGACCTGCACCGGCGCCTCAGCCCCCGGGCCGCGGCGTGGCGCGAGGGGGCGGGGCCGGAGATCGAAGGCGTGCGGATGCTGCTGCAGATCCATGACGAGTTGGTCTTTGAGGCGCCTGAGGACCGGGCCGAGGCGGTGCGTGACCTGATCGTCGCGAGAATGGAGGCCGCGATGGCCCTCGATGTGCCTCTGGTGGCGGACGCGTCGGTGAGCGGGGACTGGTTTGGGGCGAAATAGGCCGTACAGGCCGGTGCGTGGCATATTCGACTGACCGGCGGTGCATCCGCCGGTCTGAGTGGCTCGATTCCGATGTAGAGCCGCCGTCGGGGCGGTTCTTGATGCAATCAGGTCCGGCGGCTCGGTCACGAGCCGGTCGGGATCGCTCGGAGGGAGTCACGCCATGCTGCCAGTCTTGATGTCCGTTGTTGCCGCGTTGTCCGCTGCCCCGGCTGCAGGTGTTTCGTCGGATGAGGGTGCCGCCCCACTGCCGGACCGGATCGTGGTCGGCTTCCTCGACGAGGGGTCCGGCGAGCGGTGGGTCACCGTGAACGACGGTGTGATGGGCGGCCGCTCGACCGGCGGGCCCTCGTTTGCAGACGGGCTCATGACCTTCTCCGGTGTGACGAACACCAACGGTGGCGGCTTCTCGTCGATCAGGACGCGTCCGGCGGAGTGGGCGTTCGGCGATGCCGACGGGCTACTGTTCCGCGTGCGGGGTGACGGCCGGAAGTACATCGCGGCTGTCACGACCGACACCCGGATCGGCAGCTGGGACGTGAGCTACTGGGCGGAGTTTCAGACCACCGGCGACGGCGAGTGGCAGACCGTCACGCTGCCGTTTGCGAGCTTCGTGCCGACGATGTTCGGTGAGGATGTCAGCGGCCGCGTCGCGGCGCTCGACCCGCGCGAGGCGGAGACGCTGGGGTTGTACATCTACGACAAGAAGGACGGGCCGTTCAAGCTGGATGTCGCGTGGATCGGTTCGTACGCGGAGGTGGCGGCGGAAGACAGCGAATCAGGGTCCCTTGGAGCCGGCTCGGCGGACGCCGCGAGTCGAGCGTTGGCGGTGATGAAACTGGCCATCGAGCGTGGCGCGGCCCGGTTCAACGCCGGCGAGCAGGGGGCCTGCGCCGATATCTATGAGGTGGCGATGCGGTCGCTGACGCTGATGCCGGGCGGGCTTGATGCGGGCGTGGTTGAGGCGCTGGAGCGGGGACTGGCCGCGGGCGGTCGCGAGCATGCTCAGACGTCGCGGGCCTGGGCCTACCGGCGGGCGATGGACGAGGCGTTCGTGCTGCTGACCGAGCGGGAGGCACCGATGGCCGGTGCTGACTGATCGTGGCGGGAATCTCGTGCCTGACGGCAGGAGCACTCGGGAGGTAGCGCTACGCTTGTGCGTTCGGCGGGGACGCACGGGAGGGAACGACGATGAGTGCTCAGCAGAGAGGTTCGGGCGGGCTGGTGATCGGCTTCGGCGTAGCGATGATCGTGCTGGGAGTGGCGGCGTACTTCCTGACCGGCCGCTCGAGTGTCACGGCGATGATCCCGAGCTTCTTCGGCGTCGCGCTGGTCGTGTGCGGTGCCGCGGCGGGCAGGTTCGGGCGGGCGGCGATGATCACCGCCGTCGTGCTCGGCGTGCTCGGTGTCGCAGGGCCGCTCGGCCGGGTCGTGCCGGCGGCGATGAAGGACGGCCTCAACCTCAACGCGGCGACGAGTGTGCAGTCGATGTTCGCCGCTCTCTCGGCGGTGATGGTCGCGATGTTGCTGGTGAAGAAGCCCTGGAGGGGCGGGCGGCCTCGGACCGGCGGTTGACTGGGGTTGATCGGTCAGTCCATCCGCTCGAAGCGGACGCCTCTGGTGCGGCCGTTCTCAACGACCAACGCGGTCACGTGGCCCGAGGCATCGGTTTCGAACGTCGCAGCCGCGACGGGGAAGCCGCCGGTGAACTTGTGCTCGGTATCGGGCTTGAGCTGGACATCATCGAACCGGCGGTGCTGGAGCACGAGCTGATCGTCCTCCATGGCGATCGTGTAGAACGTCTCGAGTTCCTCGCTGAAGTAGCGGCCGGTGTACGCGGCGAGGGTGTCGATGTTGGGCTTCCACCCCTCGTCCTCGAGACGCTTCGCGGGGTGGTCGCCGTTCTGGTGGAGCATGATCGACTCGGCCTTGCCGCTCTCACCGAGATTGAAGGTGATGGTCGCGGGGACGACGATGAATTTGAACCCGTTGGGCGAGATGGGGACGATCTCGAATGCCGGCTGGCCCGTAGCCTGGGCCATGTACTTCTCGTCCTCGCGCCAGAATCTGATCACGAAGCCCGGAACCTCTTCCAGCTCGTAGCGGCCGGTGAACGCGTCGAACGAGGCCGGGTCGAACGACGACGCGTCGAACGCGACGGAATCGCTCTGCTCTTCCTCGGACGCCGAGTCATCGGCAGGGAGCTCCTCCATGTGGTCTTCGAAGAACGCGGTCGCGACCGCGTCGGAGATGGTGCCGGCGAACGTCGCGTTGTTGCTCTGGGTGATGACGGCGGCGTCGAGCTCGGGGAAGTACAGGACCATCGAGCGGTGCGCCGTGTCGGCTCCGCCGTGGTGGATGCGCTCGAGGCCGCGGAACTCGTCGATGAAGAGCCCGAAGCCGTATCCCGTCGGTGAGCCGTCATTGAGCACGTAGCGCGTGCTCATCTGCTCGAAGATCTCGGGACCGCCGAGCTCGCCGGTCTTGTAGTTGCGGACCCACTTGGCGAGGTCCTCGACGGTCGTGTAGATGCCGCCGGCGCCGGTCGAGCCGCCGAGGTCGCGGGCGATCATCCACCCGCCCTGGTCGTTGGGGGCGTAGCCCTCGGCCCGGTTCTCGATGAGCTGCGCGGGGTTGATGCGGACGAAGGTGTCGTGCATGCCGAGGGGATGGAAGACGTTGGTGGCCATCCAGTCGGCGAACGTCTCGCCGGAGATGCGCTCGACGGTCGTCGCGAGCAGCCCGAACGCGGTGTTGTTGTAGTTCCACTCGGCTCCGGGGCTGTTCTGGAGGCTCGGTTGGTGCTGGACGATGGAGATCAGTTCCTCGCGGTCGATGAAGTCGCCGCGATCGAGGCGGCGGCCGGACATCGCGAGGGTGTTGAGGAACTCGCGGTAGCCGCTGGTGTGGGTGAGCAGGTGGCGGATGGTGACCGTCTCGCCGAGGTCCGGGAGTTCGGGGATGTGCTCGCGGATGTCGTCGTCGAGGCCGAGCTCGCCTTGCTCGGCGAGCAACATGATCGCGTAGGCGGTGAACTGCTTGGAGGTGGAGCCGATGTTGGTCCGGGTGTCGATCGCGAACGGGACACCGAAGGTCAGGTCGGCTGCGCCGTAGGCCTTGGCGAACGTGAGTTCGCCCCCCTCGACCACCGCGACAACACCTCCCGGGGTGTGCGGGTCGTCGTAGGCCACCATCAGCTGATCGACGCGGGCTTCGGGGGTCGCGGCAAGCGGCTCGGCCCGGCGGATCTCGATCTCGTAGGCACCGGTCTGGTCTTCAAACGCGGCGACCTCGATGCGGTAGGTCCCGGCCGTCGTGGTCTCGAACTGAAAGACCTCGTTGCCGCGGGCGGGGCCGTCGAAGCGTCCGGCGAGTTCCCCGTTCGGTCTGTAGATGCTGACGACAACGTCACAGCTGATCTGATCGGCCGCGCCGTACACGAAATAGCCCTCACCGAGGTCGAGCGTGTAGGCGTCGGTGGCACCCTTCGAGAGCTCGCCCGAGACCTCGCGATCGACCGAGAGTGCCGCGGCGCCCTGCGCGGCCGCCGAGCCGGGGCTCACACCCAGCAGCCCCGCCAGAGCGATAAGGGACGCGGCGAGTGACTGGCGGAGGTGGCGGGGGGGCGGCGAGCGGGGGCATGGGAGGGTCTCCGGGGTGAGCAGCTCGTCGCCGCGTGCGGGCGACAGCGCTGGGAATCTGAATAACGACCGCCCCCGCGTTGGCAGAGACAGCAGCTTGTTAGAATTCCCGGGCGTCCGGTTTCGGACCCCGCGAGAAACAGCGTAAAGCTAGTCGATCCACCGGCCCAGGAGATTGGCGACCTCCGGCAGAGATCGGCATACCTCGGTCGCGCCGGCCTCGGCCAGGGCCTCGGGGCTGGTCAGATCGGCCAGGGCGATGACGCGCATATCGGCGGCGACGGCGGCCCTGACGCCGCTGGTCGAGTCCTCGACAACGATCGAGTTGGCGGGTTCGTGGCCCATGCGCTGCGCGGCGTGCAGAAAGAGCGCGGGGTCCGGCTTCCAACGCTCAATCTCGTAGGCGCTGAAGCGGCGGCCCTCGAACCGGTCGAACCAGCCGTTGGCCCAACGCGGGCGGCCGATGCGGCCGAGCGTCAGCGCCATCTTCGAGTGGGGCGCGTTGCTCGCGACGGCGTGCGTGATCGCGGCGTCGTCGAGCCAGTCGAGCAACTCGGCCGCGCCCGCAATGGCGGGGACACCGCGGCTCTCGAACTGCTCGGCCATCCGTTCGCGGTAGCGCGTGATGAACGCGTCGCCGAGGGTCGCCCCGGTCCTCTCTTCGAGGAAGTCGCGGATCTCGTGCAGGTCGCGTCCCTTGAACTGCTCGACGGACTGCTCCGGTGTCACCGCCCAGCCGAGCTCGGTCGACATCGTCGCGAGCAAGCCGGTGGTAATGCGCTCGCTGTCGACGAGCACACCGTCGCAGTCGAGAATGACAAGAGGCATAGCGTGGTTCCGTGCGGGTGCAGGCACAGTGTAGAACGCATCGGCACGAAGAGAGATCGTCCGCCCGGCCAATGGCCGCGGGCGCTCAGACGCGTTTGAGATTCGCGTCCTCCACCTGGAGCCCCGCGGCACGAGCGAACTCGGCCAGCTGCACCCGGTTGGCGGTCTGGAGTTTCTCCCGGAGCCCGTCGCAGTGCCGCTCGACAGTGCGTGGAGAGCGGTGGAGCGTGTCGGCGATCTCCTTGGTGCTCAGCCCGTGGCCGATGAGCGCGAGCACTTCCATCTCGCGTCGGGTGAGCGGGTCGAGCGGCCCGAGGTGCGCAAGCTTGCTTTCCACAATCTCGAACGCCTCCGGGTGCGCGGGGTCCTGTTCGCCTTCCGTCGTCACGACAAGATAGAGAACCTCCTCGTCACCCGGTTCAGAGAGCAGGCGGAGCGTGCTCTGGATCTGCTTGCCGTGACGGATATGGCGGATGATCGCCGGCTTGCCGGTGGCCGAGACCTTCCGGAGCACCGTCATCCGCTCCTCGGCCCACTCCTTGCCGAATAGCTGCTCCAACGACTGATTGACCGCCGCTTCCGGCTTTGCCTGCAGGAACAACTCGGCCGATCGGGGGTTGGCAAAGCGCACGATTCCCTCGCCATCGACAATCGCAAACCCGACTCCGGGTTCGCAATGCAACAGCCGGTGAATCTCCGCGGGCACCGATGAGTCTGGGGGATTGTGTGGGGTTTCGGACATGCCACTATGATATACAAGTAGGAGCCCTTGGGGAAAAACTCCGTCATTATAGGTTTATGATAGGAATCAGCGTCTCCCGGCGTACCGGCTGGGCACGAACTGGAACGCAAAGAGCGGGGCGATCATCAGCAGGATGAGCGCGAACGGGAGCGCCAGAAGGCCGGTGTACAGGCTGGCGCCGAGGCGGGCACCCAACTCGCTGGCCGGCGACCACGCGGTCGGGTCGCCCGTGAAGCTGCGGATCGTGAACACCGCCGTGACGACGACCTGCCAGATGGCGAACCCGACGGCCGCCAGCACCGCGATGGTCAACGGGTTGCGTCGGAACAGCAGCCCGCGCACGGCGAGCACCAGCTGGCACATGAGGAAGGCACCCAGCGCGTTGGGCCCGAGCACGGTGAAGCTGCTCGCCGCGTCCATCCGGGGCACGGGGCCGGTCAGATCGATCAAGGCTCCGAGGATCAGGCAGGCCCACTGCGAGCTCCGCGGCGGGGCAGCCGTCGCGATAAAGACGGCGTAGATCGCCAAGAAACTCGGGGCGATCGAGGAATCTCCCAATTGCAGCGAGGACTTCAGCCCGAGCTCGAGGCCCAGCATGATCCAGGTGACGAACGCGAAGACGAGCCAGTTCATGGGGTGCCCCCGTTCTGGCGCGAGGCGTCGTCACCGGGCATCTCACTGACGCGGACGATCACCTCGGTCACGCGGTCGAGCGCGACGGTGGGCCGGACGATCACGACTGGCCGGAGGGGAGAGTCTGGAGCCGGCTCAACGGCCTCGACCGTGCCGAGCACCAGCATCTGGGCGCTCGCGGGCCATTCACCGTCGTCGAGGCGGACGACCTGACCCACCGCGATCCGGGTCGCGGCATCGGGGTCCTGCGGGTCGTACGCCGCGTCGCCCCGGAGGGTGCCGTCGCCGACCGGCTGCAACGAGCAGGTCACGCCGCGGCCGTCCTCGATCATGACCAGGCCCTGGATGTAGCCTTGCGACCTTGCCGTGATCGGGCGGATCCAGCTCGTGCGGTTGGCGGAATCAATGACCGCGCCGAAGAGCTGCACGCCCTCCACTGCGACCACGTCATTAATGTGAACGCCCTGTCGGGCCCCCGCGCGGATGAGCAGCTGGGCGTTCGCGGGGTCGCTCCCCGCGCCGATGACCGGGGCGTAGAGCAGGCGGGTGCTCACCGACGGATTCAGCTCGACCATGAGCCGGAGCTGCTCCATCTGCTTGAGCAGGTCGTCGTTGCGCGAGAGTGCCCGCAGGTACAGCGTCTTGTACTCCTCGGCCTGCCGCCGGAGCAGCGCGATCTCCGCGGGCTCTGCGCTGCCCGACCGGGCCGGAGCCAGCCAGCCCCCGACCGCACGCAACGGCTGGGCGACCGGCGCGCTGACGAGCACGATCAGGTCCCCGACCCAGACGTTCGGCCGGAGCCACCGGTACGGGAGGAAGCTGATCACGGCGAGCAGCAGCAACGCCGCGGGGAGCAGCCGGTCTGCGTGGGTGCGTTGGTGCGCTGGTCGCGCCATCGTGGGTGTGGTGATCGGCTTCGGAACGGTCGGTGTGCACGGGTCTCGGCACCCGGCACACGTCGGTCGGGGCGGGTTTCCGGAGGATCAGAGCTCCAGGTTGGTCTCGAGAGTGTCCTTCCACTCGTCGATGTTTTCGAGGAACAGGGCGGTGCCGCGGGCGACACAGGTGAGCGGGTCTTCGGCGAGCACGCACGCCAGGCCGGTGGCCTTCTCGACCACGACGGGCAGGCCCCGGAGCAGCGCGCCGCCGCCGGCCATCATGATGCCGTTTTCGACCAGGTCGGCCGCCAGCTCGGGCTCGGCCTTCTCCAGCGTCCGCGTGACGGCCTCGATGATCGCGTTGACCGGCTCCTGCAGGGCCTCGCGGATCTCCTCGCTGGAGACCACGGTCTTGCGGGGCAGGCCCGAGATCATGTCGCGGCCGCGGACCTCCATGGTTGACTCTTCGCCGGTGGGGGCGGCCGAGCCGATCTCGATCTTGATCCGCTCGGCGGTCTGCTCGCCCACCATGAGGTTGTACGTGCGCTTCATGTGGCTGATGATCGCCTCGTCCATGTCGTCGCCCGCGACCCGGACCGACTCACAGACGGCGATATCCGCCAGCGACATGATGGCGACCTCGGTGGTGCCGCCGCCGATGTCCACGATCATGCTGGCGGTCGCCTCGGCGAAGGGCAGCCCCGCACCGATCGCGGCCGCGACGGGCTCCTCGATCAGATACGTCTTCCACGCACCCGCCCGCTCGGCCGAGTTAAACACCGCCTGCTTCTCGACGGCGGTGATGCCCGACGGGATCGAGATGACGACGCGGGGTCTGACCAGGCGGTTGTTGCCGTTGACCTTGCGGATGAAGTAGCCCAGCATGGCCTCGGTGATCTCGAAGTCCGAGATCACACCGTCCTTGAGCGGGCGGATCGCGGTGATCGAGCCGGGGGTCTTGCCGAGCATCTCCTTGGCAACCCAGCCGACGGCCTCGCCGTTCTTGAGCACCTGGTTGGTGCCCTTGCGGACCGCGACCACGCTGGGCTCGTTCAGAACGATCCCCTGCCCCCGCACCGCGACGAGGGTGTTGCACGTGCCGAGGTCGATGCCCATGTCCACGCGGAACATGCGGAAGAAGCGGTTGAGGTTCACGGAGCGGTTCTCGCAGGCGTCGGTGTGGGGCGTCGTGCCCGGTGATGGCCCCGAGGTCCGGCGTCCCGGGGGCGAATGTGAGTCCTTCCATTCGGTCCCCGATCGGGGGCGAATCCGGCTGCGCTACGGCAGAAGCCGTGATTATAGGGTATCGGGATTCCCTATCTTCTGCCACCAACGGATTCTTGCTCTCCCAACGCGGGGTCCGCCGGCCCGGCAGCCGCCGGCGACGGCCGGCCGGAGCCGGCCCGCGAAGCCCAAAAACGCGCCCCGACCGTTATCCGCTCGGGGCGCATCCACGTTCGGGTTCAGTGGCCGCGGAGGGAAGGGTCAGAGAGAGAGCGATCAGCGGTTCGAGGCCAGCGGACCGGCGGGCGCGGCGGGTGCCGGGGGCAGGTCGCTGTCGGGCGTGATCTCGATGACATCGGGCTCGAGCTCGATGAGGGGGAACTGCCCGCTGAGCACCTCGGCCCCGACGCGGGTCTGGTAGGTCAGATCCTGACGGGCGATCTCGGCCTCGGCCTGCCGCTCGTAGTCGTTCTGGTTGGAGGCCAGCGCGAGGTTGTTGAGGCGTGCGTTCTGCTCGGCGAGCACGCGGGCGATCTGGCCCTTGACGTGGTCCGGGCTGGCGACTTCGCCGTAGCGATCGTACTTGGCGAACGACTCCTGACGCTTCTCGAGCATCTCGATCATGCGATCGTTGCGGGCGATGGCGTCGACCTGGCGGTCCAGCTGCACCAGCTGGGTCTGGAAGTCCGCACGCTCGGACTTGAGCTGATCGGCGATCTGACTCAGGCGGGTCTCCTGCTGCCGGAGCACCGAGAGGTTTGCGTCCAAGTCCGCGGCCTTGGCCGAGTACGCGCTCTGCAGGTCGCCGAGCTGGTTGGCCTTGGAGTAGGCCTGGTTCATGTTCAGTGACTCGTTGTCGAACCGCACACGGACGATCGCGCCGCCGCTGTCGGACTGCGCCGTCTGGGCCTTGGCCAGCAGCGACTTCATCTGCCCGAGGTCGGCCGAAGCGATCTGCGCGACCCGCACGCTGATCGTGCGGTCGTGCTCGAGTTCGCTGATCTGGCTCCGCAGTTCGGCCAGGTCGCCCTCGACCTCGGCGATGCGGCCGGGGTACTGCGACTCGAGCTCACGGAGCTGCTGACGCAGCGCGACGGGGTCGTCGATCCGCGAGTCGATGGACGCGTTGATCTTGCCCTGCACCGAGCTCACAAGGGCGTGGGCACGGTGGGGGCCCATGACGGCGAATGCGGTTCCGGTCGCCAGGGTGCCGGCGACGCTGATCCAGATGACGGGCTTGAGAAATCCCATGGTCAACCTCCTGATCGAAATCTCGTTCCGAGATGCCTTCTTGCGGCCTCCGACGCGGGGTCGCCGAGAACGGCTGGGTTCATGTGGTCTGGCGATGTGATTGGGAGGCCGAGCCGCCGTCTTTCAGGGCAGACTCACAGTTTCCGGCGGAAAGTCGCCGCGGGGGGCCGATTCTCGGACGGTTTGGACCGGGGGCCGCGCGTGGTATCCTTACTGTTGATCTGTGGGGAGGGTGCGCGTCGTGAAAGCGACGTGGTCGCTCTCCGAACCTCTTGAGGGAAGGGTCTTGCCTTGGCACGCACTGCCGGGCGGTGCTTCCCGTACGAGCGGCAGCCCGGATGGACCGAGTGGTCCGGCTGCGAGGGAGCGCCCATTGCTGAGTTCGATGACGACATCCTTTGTGGCCCGACTCCGCGCCAACGACCAGGCGGCCTGGTTCGAGCTCTGGGAGACCTTCGGGCCGGTGGTCCGGGCCCAGATCATGAAGTGGGGCAACGGGCGGATCGGGGCCGAGACCGTCCGCGACCTCTCCCAGGAGACCATGGCGGCGCTCTCAAACTCGATCGAGCGCTACGACCCGTCGCGGGGGGCCCGGTTCAGCACGTGGCTGCTGGCGATCGCCAGGCACGTGCTCGGCGACGAGATGGACCGCCGCATGGCCGCCAAGCGTGGCAGCGGCAAACGCGGCACGTCGCTGGAAGAGGCGTGGATGACGACCTCCGGCGGTGTCGGCGTGGACGAGGCCTACGAGGCCGCGGTCTTCCGCGCCAAGGTCGAGGCCGCGATCCGGCAGGTCGAAAAAGCCTGCGAGTTCACGGATTTCGAGATCTTCCGCATGCGGGTGCTCGAGGGCCAGAGCGGCAAGGACGTGGCCGTCGCAGTGGGCGTGAGCGAGCCGACGGTCAGCCGCCGGCTGGCCAAAGTCCGGGAGATGCTGCGGTCCCGCGTCGCCCACACGGTCGCAACATTCAGCTTCACAGAAGAGGAACTCGCCGAGGGCGAACGAAACGGGTTGGTCCAGAGCCCCAACAAAGCCGACGACGCCCTGTTTGACGAAGCCGTGGGGGAGATCTTCCACCGGCAGATGGAGTTGAGGGCAACAGACGAGCGTGGGGATGGGTTCTAACGACCCGCGCGAAGGAGTTCACCATGCAGTTTGCCTTCGGTCTCATCGCCGTCGTGTTCGGCTTGTTGGTCGCGGCCATGCTCCTCGCGGTCCTGCTCGTCCCGCTCTTCCGCGGCATCGGCTGGCTCGTGAGCCACCTCTTCGCGTTCATCGGCGGCGAGATCAAGGACATGCTCCGCGTCGTCGGGGCGGTCATCACCGCCGTCGTCTTCAGCTTCCTGGTCGTCGGCAACATCCTCATCTTCCGCTGGTCGGCCTCCTCCCACTTCGGGCGGGCGTTCTCGGCCGAGGTCGCGGCCGGTGCCGCGAGCCTCTACCGCATCTTCGTCGGCCACCCCGCCCGCCTGCTCGGGCTCAACTCGCTCGTGGACGGCATCGAGAACCGCGTGCCCCAGGCGGTCGCCGCCGCGCCCACACGCGACAAGCCCTCCCGGCGGACCGGACAGTTCGAGCACTACAAAATCGTCGGCTCACTCCCCGGCGGCGGCTCGGGCAGCAAGCTCTACGTCGCCGAGCCGGACGACATCAAGCTCGCGTCGTTCGCCCGCAACGGGCACAGCGACGTTTCCCAGGTCGTGCTCAAGTCCTTCAGCCTCAAGGACGGATCGAGCCTGCCCCAGATCGTGCGCGAGAGCCGCTCGCTCGACGCGGCCAAGAACCTCGGCCTCGTGCTCGACCACGAGCTCACGCCGGAGCGGTTCTTCTATGTCATGGAGTACGTCCCGGGCGAGTCGCTCGGTGTCGAGACGCAGCGGATGCACGCGGCCAGCCCCTCCGAGGGACTGAACGACTCCAACCTGCGCCGCGGCCTGGGCTACATCGAGGGACTGCTCTCCACGCTCCGCCGCTACCACGACGGCGGCCTCTGGCACAAGGACGTCAAGCCCGACAACATCATCATCCACGGCGACGGTGCGCACCTTGTCGACTTCGGCCTCATCACGCCGCTGCGGTCGGCGATGACGCTGACCACCCACGGCACCGAATACTTCCGTGACCCGGAGATGGTGCGCATGGCCCTCAAGGGCGTGAAGGTGCACGAGGTCGACGGCGCCCGCTTCGATGTCTACGCCGCCGGCGCGGTGCTCTACTCGATGATCGAGAACTCGTTCCCCGCCCACGGCGGGCTCAGCCAGATCGGCAAGCGGTGCCCCGACACCCTCCGCTGGATCGTGCGCCGCGCGATGACCGACTACGACAAGCGCTATGCCACCGCCGCCGCCATGCTCGCAGACGTCCAATACGTCCGGTCGGCCAAGGACCCGTTCAAGGTCAAGCCGGCGGAACTGCCCAGCGTGGCCGGCGGCGGGTTCGACGAGCCGGACGCGCCGGTGGTCGAGGCCCGCGAGGAGGAACTCGCGTTCCAGAACCCGGTGCCTCCGAAGAACCCGGCACGCGCGGTCCCCACCCCCGGCGGCCCCCGTCACGCCGCAGCGACGATGGCCTCCGCGGCGGCCGCCGCTCGGGCCAAGCCCAGGCTCAGGGTCACCAGCTGGTGGTCCGGCCGCTACCAACTCGAAGACGAGGCAGAACTGGCGGGGAAGGGCTCCCGCGTCGTCGCGGCCGGGTTCGCCCCCAAGCCGTTCGTCAACGTCGGCAAGGGCGGAGACTCGGTCGCCGACGCGCTGGAGATGGCCGAATCGATGGTGCAGGAAGCGATCTCGGGACGCAGCCGGGCCCGCGCGGCCGCGCCCACGCCGGGGATCCGCCGGCCCGCGGCCGAGCAGCTCGAGTCAGCACGAGGCCGCGCCGCCGAACGCCGCGCCGCCGCCAAGGCCCGCGTCTCACGCCACCGGCACAACCGGTCCGGCCGCAAGCACGCCAGCGGTGTCAACCTCGGCGTGGCCGCGAGCCTCTTTATCTTCCTGGCCTTCTGCGTCGGCATGGCCGGCCTGATCGTCAGCGGGAGTCTGCAGTCGAACGGGTCCCGGAGCGTCTCCACCACAGTGACCTACGAGGGCGACGAGGTCAAGGACATCGCCGCCGCAACACAGGCCGACGGCGCGTCCGTGCTGACCTTCGCGGAGAGCACCGAGCCGGTGCTGGCACCGTCGCTCGCCGGACGCGTCCTCGTCGTGGACGATCTCTCCCGCCCGCTCGATGAGCAGGTCTCCTCCTGGCTCCGCGGCGGCGTGGCGCTCATGGAGCAGGCCGGGCTCGAGGTCCTCAGCACACTGCGTGACGGCGAGGCCGAAGGCCAGGCCAGCCCGGTGGACATCAACGAACTGGTCGCGCAGGTCAAGGTCGCGCGGGCACAGCAGCCCCTCGACAGCAGCGGGGCCCGCGACGCGATCACCCAGTGGCTTCACGCTGAAGATCTTGCCGATGTCCTTGTCTGGATCGACCCGCCCCACGCGGGCGTGGGGCAGCCGGTGGTCTACGTCTTCGGCTCACCAGAGGCGCTCCAGGACGCACCCGAAGACTTCCTCCCGATGATCGAGAGCCTCTTCTCGCCCCGCGGCTGACTAGCCCGACGAGTGCGACACCCGGGTCAGTGTTTCAAGGGCCGCGGCAGCGCGGCCCTTGTCAATAGCCGCCGAGGCCATCTCGATCGCCTCACGCAGATCGCTCGCGACCTCCGCCACCAGCAGGGCCGCCGCGGCGTTGAGCAGGACCATGTCGCGGTGCGGTCCCGGCGTCCCGCCCAGCACATCGCGGATGATGCGCGCGGAGTCTTCAACATCAGCGGCCTGCAGATCGGCGAGCGTCGCCGGGCGCGAGACCAAGCGACTCCGGATGGATCGTCTGCTCGCGGGTTGCGCCGCCCTCGACATGCACGAGCGATGTGGTCGCCGTTGTCGAGAGCTCGTCCAGCCCGTCCGCGGCGTGCGCGATGATCGCCCGCGTCGCGCCCAGCCGGACCAACGCCTCACCGAGCAGCGGCAGAAACCGAGCGTCGTACACGCCGATCAGCTGGCGATCGGCGCCCGCCGGGTTGGTGAGCGGGCCGAGGATGTTGAAGATCGTCGGGAACCCCAGCGAACGGCGTGGGCCCACCGCGTGTTTCATCGCCGGGTGATGATGGATCGCAAAGCAGAAGCACACCCCGGCTTCGCCGAGGCAGAGCGATTGTGTCTCGGGTGAGGCCGCGACGTTGACACCGAGAGCTTCCAGCACCTCCGCCGAGCCGCGTCCGGTGCGCGACCGATTGCCGTGCTTGGCGACCAGCACCCGCCGCGCCCCGGCCGAGGCCGCTGCGGCCACGATCGCCGCGGCGGTGGAGACATTGAAAGTCTTCGGTGCCCCGCCGGTGCCGCAGGTGTCGATCAGCACCGCGTCATCGGTGCCGGCCGGCCGAGGGACGGGCGTGACGTGCCGCCGCATGACCCGGGCGGCCCCGACGATCTCATCCACGGTCACGCCGCGGGCCTGCAGGAGCGAGAGCACGCCGGCGATCTGGGCGTCGTCGAGCCCCCCGGTGAGCAGCGACTCGAACAACGCCTCGGCCTGCGTCTCCGAGAGCGTGGAGCCTCCGAAGAGCTGCCGGAGAGTGTCGTGGGGCGAATGTGTCGGGGGTGGAGGGGCCATGCGGGCAGCGTAGGGAAAGTCGGCGGCACGCGGTGCGCAGGCGCGCGCACCGGGCGAGAAAGCGTGGGAACCGACCCGGGCGGCACCCCGTCTCGTACAATGTACACATGGAAGCAGCGCGGACCATGCGGGTTGCACGCCGGGTCCGTCGGCGGATGCTGGCGGGGGCGGTCGTCTCGCGCGCCGGCCGGGGGCTGGTGGCCGGCAGCGCGGTGGGGCTGGCTCTGGTGCTGGCGACCCGCACGGGCTGGCTCGTCTCGGCTTCCGCAGCGCCCGAGGCGTCCGGCACGGTGCCGTGGTGGGGGCTGCTCGCAGCCAGCGTGGGGGGCGGTCTGGTGATCGGCGGCGGGCTGGGCCTGCTCCGCCGCAGGACGCTGCTCGAAGCCGCACAGACCGCCGACGCGGTCAGCGGGCTCCGCGACCGTCTGAGCAACGCCCTGAGCTTTTCGAGAAGGCCCGCCGCTTCCGCGAGCGAGCAACTGGCCATCGCCGACGGTGAGCGATCCTCCGAGCGGGTGGATGTGCGCCGGGTCGCCCCGGTCCGCTTCGGGCGCGGCGTGGGTGGTCTGGCCGTTGGTTGTGGCGATGGCCGTCGCCTCGGGTCTCTGGATGCCGGTCAGGCAACGCCAGGCCGTCACGCCCGTCGCGCAGCGCGAGGCCACCGATGCAGAACGGGCCGCCGCAGCCGAGGCCATCGCCGCGGCGGTGTCAGGAGCCCGCGAGATGACCCCCGGACCCGTCGGCGCGCGCAACCGCCGAGGAACTGGACCGCATGGAGCAGATCGAGCGCGAACTGCTCGACGGCGACCGCTCGCCCGCCGATGCGCTGGCCGAGGGGTCGCAGCAGCTTGAGTCGATCGCCGACCGCGTCGAACGCGAAGCCGCGGCCGAGGCCTTGGCCGACCAGGCGACCCGCGAGGCGATGGCCGACTCGATCGACGCCGGAGAAGACGACTCGGCGGCTGGCGAGGGCGCTGGCCGACGGCGACCTCGAAGCGGCGCGCGACGCGGCCGCGGAGCTGTTTGATCGCATCGACCAGCTGAGCCCGGAGGAGCGGCAACGCCTCGCAGCCGAGCTGGACAGACTCGCCGAGCAGACTGCGCGCGCCCGCGGAGGGACCGCAGACTGAGCCGAGCGGGGCCGATACGGAGTCGTCGGGTACAGATCCGCGGCTCGACGAGTTGCTGCGGGAACAGGGCCTTGAGGACATGGCCGACATCGCCCGTTCGCAGGACTCCGACGCGATCCGGGAACGGCTGGAGCAGGAGGGCCTCGAACCCGAGGCCGCCCGGCGTCTGGCCGAGGAGATCGCCAGAGAGAACCAGCAGCGGGCCGCGGAGGAATCGGCGAACGAGGCCCGGGACGAACTCACCAATGCCGCGAGAGAGGCGGCCGAAGAGCTGCGCGAGCCGCCGGCACCCCGACCGAATGGCGTCTCTCCGCAAGACGCCAACCCGCCGGGCACCGACCCGGAACGCCCGACCCCGCCGGAGGGCCGGGAACAGGATCGCCAGAACGACACACCCCGCGACGGCACCGACCGCCAGAGCGAGCAGGGCCAGGGCGAGCAAGGCCAGGGCGAGCAAGGCGGGACTGAAACAGCGGACGAGCAGCCCGGCCGGGACCAATCGCAGCAGGACGGCGAGACCCAGCGCGGCGACGAGGGCCAGACCCAGGACAGCCAGCAGGGAGACCAGTCGCAGGGCGACGGCGAGGGCCAGTCGCAGCAGCGGCGAGAGGGCGGCCAGGAACAGGGCGGCGAGCAGGGCGCAAGGCGATCAGCAGGAACAGGGCGACCAGGGAAAGCAGGGCAGCCAGCGGGAGTCGGGTGACCAGACCGGCCAGGAGGCCGAGGGGGCCGAGCGCGACGCGGCCGGCCGCGAAGAGGGGCGCAACAGAACGCCCCGGCGGCGAGCGGGACGCGGCTACGCCCCAATCGGGAGATCCCCAGTCCGGCGATCCCCAATCTGACGAATCGCAGCCCGGCGAGTCTGAGTCGAGCACGCCCGAGCCCGGTGCGGACGAGTCCGGCAGGCAGGGGCCCGAACGGATGACCGACGGGCAGGGCGAGGCTCCCGATCCGAGGGGCGTGGAGCGGCTTCGCAAGCAGCTCGACCGGATGGCTGATCGGGGCGAGTCCGCGCAGGAGAAGCAACGGTCGGCCGAGAAGCTCCGCGAGCAGGCCGAGCGGATGCTCGACGGCGCCTCGTCGGAAGAGCGGGAACAACTCGAGGAACTCGCCCGCGAGATGGCCCGGGAGGGCGACGGCGGCGAGCCGGGAAGTGGTGCCGGAGCCGGACCGAAGCGTGCCGAGGGTGCCCAGCCGACTCCCGACCGCGCGTGGGATACCGAGGATGTCGATGCCCGGGGTGAGCTGTCGGGCGAGCCGGACGACGACGGGCGCGTGATCGCCGAGTGGTTCGGCAAGGACAACGAACAGCCGGACGGTGCCGCGTCGTCCGGACAGGGCACCGGCGCGGGGTCGGTCGTGGACGAGGCGGCCAAGGGCGCCGAGCCGCGCCGTCGAGCGTCGGGCCGTCCCGCGCGGCCGCCGGGAGCTCATCCGGCGGGTGTTCGAGCGGTACAGACAGCGTGCGGCCGAGCGAGAGTCGAGCGAGCGTTCCGACCAGTCCGGCGGCGGCTCGTGACGCGGGGGGTGTGAGTGCCGATCGGGTTTGCCCAACCGGTGTGGCTCTTGGTCGCGCTCGCGGTGCTGCCGATGGCGTGGCTCGCGGGTCGCTGGTTCCTGTCGATGAGCCGGGTGCGGCGGTGGAGCCGCCATCGGCGCGCGCTGCTGTTTGCGGCGATCGCGGCCCTGCTGGCCGGGGCCGTCGCGGTGCGCAAGACTGATCGGCTGGCGGTCGTCGCCGTCATCGACGTGTCCGAATCGGTCCGCCGGTTCGCGGGCGAATCGGACGGTGTCCGCCAGCGTGCCGCGGCCGGGGCGATCGAGGCGGTGCGCGACGCCCTCGCCGAGGCCACCGCCGATCGGGGACCGGAAGACCTGCTTGGGGTCGTCGTGTTCGATGGCCGGGCTTTGGCCATTGCCACGCCGACACGGGCCGACCCGCTGGACCGGCCGCTCGATCTCTCGATGGCCGATGGCACGGATATCGAGGCGGCGTTGCGCTACGCCTCCGCGATGATCCCGGCCGATGCTGCGGGCCGGATCGTGCTCTTCAGCGACGGCAACGAGACGATGGGCGACGCCGGCGGGGCCGCGACCGAGCTGGTTGGCAGGCTGGCCGGCTCCGGCGGAGAGCGGTCGGGTGTGCCGATCGATGTCGCCGCCCTGCGCTACGACATCGACCGCGAGGTTATCGTCGAGTCGGTGGACGTGCCGCCCACGGCCGAGGCAGAGTCCGTGGTCTCGGTGCGGGTGGTGCTGCGTTCGGCCGGGCGTGCGCAGGGCGTGCTCAGGCTGCTCCGGAGCGGCCAGGAACTGGACATCAGCCCGGGCCGGGACGGCTTTGGCCGCGCGATGGAGTTGACCGCCGGTCGCCGGGTCGAGGTGATCGAGGTGCCGCTGGAGGCGGGGCGTGTGCACCGGTTCGACGCGGTGTGGGAGCCGCGGGTCGAGGCCGCAGGAAACGGGACGGCCCTGTCCGGAGACACCCGCGTCGAGAACAACCGCGCCACGGGGCTGACGATCACGCCGGGGCAGGGTGAGGTGCTCATTGTGGATGGCGTGGGGCGGGGCGGCCCGACGGGCGGCGGGGCGCTTCTGGCGAGAACACTCCGCCGCCGGGCTGCGCGTCAGCCGCGATCGACCCGGCCGCGATGCCCGAGGATCTGGTCTCGCTCCAGGCCTACGACCTGATCATTCTGCAGGATGTGCCCGCCGACGCGATGAGCCAGCGGGCACAGACTGCGCTGGCGGCCCACGTGCAGGACCTCGGCGCGGGGCTGGTCATGCTCGGCGGGTACAACTCCTTTGCCGCGGGGGGCTGGCGGGGCTCGGCCATCGAGCCGCTGCTGCCGGTCGATCTGGAGATCCCCGACGAGCTGATCGTGCCGTCCGCAGCCGTGATGATCGTGCTCGACTCGTCCGGCTCGATGGGGCGGGGCGTGATGGGCTCGATCAAGACCCAGCAGGAGATCGCCAACGAGTCGGCGGCGCTGGCGGTCTCGACGCTCGACAAGCGCGATCTGGTCGGCGTGGTCTCGTTCGACAGCGACACCCGGGAGGTCGTGCCGATCGGGCCGAATGTCGATCCCCAGGCCACGGCGGGACGAATTAGAAGCATCTCGGCTGGCGGCGGGACGATGGTCGCCCCGGCGCTCGGGCTCGCCCGCGACCGCCTCGTTGAGGTCGATGCGGAGATCAAGCACGTGATCCTGCTCTCCGACGGCCGCGCGGGAGATGCCGAAGGGCTGCCGCGGATGGCCGAGGAGTTCGGGCGTCTGGGCATCCGCATCACGACGATCAGCGTGGGCAGCGGGGCGGACCAGCAGACGATGCAGTCGATCGCGGGCCTGAGCGGCGGTGAGCACTACGCGGTGATGAACCCGAGCGTGCTGCCGCGGATCTTCGTCAAGGCCATCCGCGTGGTGCGGACGCCGCTGGTGCGGGAGTCGCCGTTTGTGCCGCGGGGCGCTGGGCACGGGCTCGCCGCTGGTCGAGGCGTTCGCGTCCGGCGACCGCGTGCCGGCGTTGACGGGGCTCTCACTCACGCGGGCCAGGACCGATCCGACGGTCTCGACGCCGCTGGCGACCGGGCAGGGCGAGCCGGTGCTGGCCCACTGGCAGGTCGGGCTGGGCCAGGTCGCGGCGTTCACTTCGGATGCGCGCGAGGACAATTGGGCGGGGCTGTGGGCCTCTTGGCCCGGGTATGCCGAGTTCTGGACGGGGCTGGCGCGGAATCTGTCGAGGCCGTCGTCGGCGGGGCCGTATGAGCTGCGGCTGGTCCGCGATGGTGACGGGCTCGTGCTCCGGCTCGACGCGGCGGACGATGCCGGCAAGCCGATCGACTATCTCACGGTCCCCGCGACGGTCTACGACGACCGCGGCGCAGCGACCGAGGTCACGCTCGCCCAGATCGCGCCGGGCGTGTACGAGACAAGGATCGAGCCGCCCCGACGCCGGGCAGGTGGTCGCGGTGGTGCGTCCCAGGCTCGGGCAGGAAGCGCTGCCGCCGATCGTGGGGGGGACGACCATCCCCGTGGGTGCCGAGTTCCGACGCCTGCGGTCTGATGAGGCGCTGCTCTCGCGCCTGGCCAACGCGACGGGGGGTCGCGAGTTGGACTTGGCGCTCCCGGAAACGTGGAGGCTGTTCGACCGGGCGGGTGTGCCACCTCGGGTGACGATGACGCCGGTGTTTGTGCCGCTGATGCTGCTGGCGCTCGCGCTGTTTGTGCTGGACGTCGCGACGCGGCGTGTGGCGTGGGACCGGTTCGTGAGCCGCGAGTTCGGGGTCGATCTCCGCAAGGCCGCGGCCGAGGCAACGCGCGAGCGGGGCGAGCAGGCGGGCCGGGCGTTGTCTGGCTTGAAGGCGGGCCGAGCCGCCGGCTTCGGGTGATGTCGGCGGTGCGAGTGCGGCATCTGGCGGTGCTGGTTCGGGACTCGGCGAGCAGTCGGCGGCGCGGGTGATCGCCGAGGCACGCGAACGGGCGCGCGAAGAGGCGGAGCGACTGCGCAAGCTGCGTGAAGAGATGCTCGGGATGGAGAGCGGGCGGGCGGGTGCCGGCAAGGCGTCGAAGCCGCCGGAGAAATCGCCCAAGCGAGCCGACGAGGGGGATGAGTCGGGCCCGAGTGGCCTGCTCGCGGCCAAGCGTCGGGCGCAGGAGCGGTTCGAGCAGTCGGAGGATGAGGCGTGAGCGAGCGGCTGCACGAGAAGAACCCGACCGGACGGTTCAGCGATCGGGCCGCCGACTATGTCAAGTACCGCCCGAGCTATCCGGCGGAGGCGATCGACGCGATCTTGGAGGGGCTGAACCCAGGTGGCACCGGCCGCCAGCCGGAGCGCGACGGCGCGTTTCTTGTCGCCGCCGATATCGGTGCCGGCACCGGTATCTCTACCAAGCTGCTCGCCGATCGAGGCGTCCGCGTGATCGCGATCGAGCCGAACGCGGGGATGCGCGAGGCGGGGGCGCAGTACGTGTCGCAGCAGCAGGGTGGCGGTGTCGAATGGCGCGACGGCACCGCCGAAGCAACGGGGCTCGGTGACGGGAGCGTGGACCTGATGTTGTGCGCGCAGAGCTATCACTGGTTCGAGCCCGTCGCGGCGTGCCGCGAGTTTGGGCGGGTGCTGCGGCCGGGCGGGCGGCTGGCCCTGATGTGGAACGATGCCGACGAGAGCGACCCGGTGTCGAGGGGGTATTACGACCTCGTGCGTGCCGCGAGCGCGGGCGTAGGGCCGACGAGCCACCAGACGGTGGCGAAGGACCCGCACGTTGAGGCACCGTTTGCGGATGCGCAGATGCGGCGGCTGCACTTCCGTAACGAGCAGCGGCTCGATGCGGATGGACTGATCGGCCGGGCGATGAGCGCGAGCTATGTGCCGAAGGTGGGGGAGAAGGCCGAGCGGCTGGTGGAGGGGCTGCGGCGGTTGCACGCCGAGCATGTGGGGGAGGATGGGTGTGTGGGGTTGGTGTATGGAGTGTGGGTGTACTTGTGTGACCTGCCTCGGGGCTAGATCACTTTCCCGTGCAGACTCAACCGATCCGCCTCCGTGATCCGCAGCCGCAGCATCTGGCCCGTCAGTGCGTCGCGTTCTGACGCGGGCGCATCAAAGAAGACGATCAGGTCGGTGTCGGTGCGGCCGGAGAGCTGGACGGTTTCGTTCGGCAAGGTCGATGTCGCGGCGGAGTCCACCGGCTGGAAGCCGGTGCCACGGGTACTCACCGGCTGGAAGCCGGTGCCACTGGTGCTGGGGTCCTGCCCGCCGATGGTTAGCGTGATCGCGCCGCCGGCCTTGCGGATGTCGCCGTGGCTGAGGCCCTCACGCTTGAGTTGCTGCTTGCTCGGGCCCTCGACGAACACCTCGACCTCGCGGCCGACCTGTTCGCGGGCGATCTGGTCGGAGATCTCGGACTGGATCGCCAGCGAGTCGTTGTTGCGGCGGCGTTTGGCCTCGTCGGGCACGTCGTCGGGGATCTTGTCGTAGGCGACCGTGCCGGGGCGGGGGGAGTACTTGAAGATGAAGCAGTTCTTGTAGCGTGAGCGGCGGAGCAGGGCGACGGTCGCGTCGTAGTCCTCGTCGGTCTCGGTGGGGAAGCCGACGATGATGTCGCCGGAGAGCATGAGCGGGCGGCCGAGTTCGGGCTGGTCGAGGTAGTGTCGGGCGCGGTCGATGAAGTCGTTGTACTCCTCGACGGTGTAGCCGCGGTTCATCTTTTTGAGGATGCGGTTGGACCCGCTCTGGGCGGGCACGTGCAGGTAGCGGCAGATGCGGGGGTGGTCGCGGATGACCTCGAGCACATCGTCGCCGAAGTCGCGGGGGTAGCTGGTGACGAAGCGGAGGCGCTGGATCGCGGGGACCTCGTCGTGGATGCGGGCGAGCAGGTCGGCGAAGGTGGTCGTCTGCTCGCCGGCGAAGGCGTCGCGTTGGTGGCTGCCCTTGTAGGTGCGGCCCTTCTGGGGCTGGACGATGCCGCCCACGGCGACCGAGGCCCCGTGCTCGAAGCGGTAGTGGTTGACGGTCTGCCCGAGGAGGGTGATCTCGATGACGCCGGCGTCGGCGAGCTTTTTGCACTCGTCGATGATGTGGTCCGGCGGGCGGTGGATCTCGGCGCCGCGGGTGAAGGGGACGACGCAGTAGGTGCAGAACTTGTTGCAGCCGCGCGTGATGCGGACGTAGGCCGAGCGTTTGGCAGCGCCGGACGCCGGGTCCACCGGGGAGACCGAGCGGGAGAGATCGAGCATCTCGAGGGAGTCTTCCGCGGCTGCGAGGGTGGCGCTGCGGCGGCTGGTGTTGCCCTGGAGGGCGACCTGCTGGGCGGAGATGTTGCGCCCGGTGACGGTCTTGCCGTGTGCACCCGTGCCCGAGCCCGTGCTGGCGCGTGGGCCTCCTTCGGAGGGGGAATCCGAGGCGAGGCTCTCCTTGGTGCGGACGGCGTTGTCGAGGAGGGCGGGGAGTTTGTCGAGTTCTCCCGGGCCGCACATCAGATCGACGACCGGCATGCGCTTGATGAGGTCCACGCCGTCGCGCTCGGCCATGCAGCCGAGGACGCCGACAACGACGGAGGGGTCGCGGCCTTTGCGGTGGGTGAGTTCGCCGAGGCGGCTCCAGACCTTCTGCTCGGCCTGCTCGCGGACCGAGCAGGTGTTGTAGAGGACGACATCGGCGTCGTCGGCGGTGCCGGTGAAGGCGTAGCCGAGGCGGGCGAGCTCGCCCGCGACCAGCTCGCTGTCGAGCTCGTTCATCTGGCAGCCGAAGGTTTCGAGATAGACGGTGCGTCCGGTCATGCGGGGCGATTGTAGAGGCGGCCCGGCGGGATCGCGCCCGGGCGGCCGCGGCAATCTCCCCGTCAATCTCCCCCGCCGCCCCCGCCGCCGAGGTCTGACCGTCTGACGAACCACATGAGGTGCTTGACCTCTTTCTCTGAGAGCTGGTAGGCGGGGCCGTTGGAGCTGTAGGAGGCGATGTTCTGCTTCCAGAAGTTGGCGGTCTGGGGGAGGGGCTCGCTGTGGCCGTCGAGATAGACCGCGGGGAGCTTCTTGACCGAGTCGTGGCTGGAGCGGTTCGGGCTGGCGCCCTCGGGCTGGTCGATGATCTCGTCGGCGGTCGCGAAGTACTCGCGGGCGTCGTCGTGGCCGTGGCCCTCGAAGAAGTAGACCGTGTTGCACATCAGGGACATGGTCTCGGTGGGCTGGGGGACCACGTCGGCCCGCCGCCAGTGGCGGTTGGGCCAGCGGCTGTCCCAACCGGCGAGCGTGTCGGAGATGAAGCGGGCGGTGCCGAGGTCCTCGTTGACCACGGCGTAGGTGAACAGCCAGCGGTTGGGCGCGTGGTGGACGACGCCCGCGTGTGTCAGGCGGATGAGCTGATCGTCGTCCGGGCCGACGTTCGGGCACCGCCACATGCCGGTCGGGGAGGGGAAGCCGAAGTCAACGTCCGGGAATGGGTCGCCCATGTAGTCGGCGAGGAAGCGGTTCATGGACCAGAGGCCGCCGTCGAGCTCGCCGTCCTGGTTGATGCGGCTCCAGTCCAGCCGGCGCGGGGGGAGGTAGTCGCTGTGGTCGAGCTGGTAGGTCGCCACGGTCTGCGCCTGTGATCGGAGGTTGGCCTGGCAGGACTGCAGCCGCGCGGTTGCGCGCGCAGCCCCGAGGGCGGGGAGCAGGATGCCGATGAGCAGCGCGATGATCGCGATGACCACCAGCAGCTCGATGAGCGTGAATCCGGGTTTGCTGCGCACGTCTGGCTCCTCCGAACCCTGCTCGGGACGTTGCGCGTGAAATGCCGCCCGATGCAGGGTGTTCTGAAATGGGAGCGGGAAACACCTTTGCGGATGTATCCCGTTTGGTGGGGTTTCCCCGTCTCTTCCGAGCAGAAGATCGATGTCCCGAATCAGCGGCGCCGGCGGGCCATGCCGAGCACGCTGGGGCCTCCGGCGAGCGCGAGCGCGCCGGGCGCCGGGATGTTGGTCAGCTGGGTCGTGAAGACCGCGCTGTCGGCGTATCCCGTCGAGCCGAGATCAACCACCTGCCAACTGACATTCCAGACGGTCTGGTTCGGGTCGAACGCGGCGTCGTCGGAGTCGATGTGCCAGAACGGGTGCTCATCGAAGCTGCTGCCCCCCAATGCGAATGCGTCGCCGGGGTTCATCGGGTCGAACAGGGGGGTGTACACCTTGACCGCCGGATCGAGCGAGACGAGCTCGAAGTAGATGTCCCGCGCCGTTGCCGAGCATGAACAGCCCCTCGTCCGGCTCGTCCTCGTCGAGATTGGTGAAGCCCGGGTCGTCGCCGAACCACCCGTTAATACCGTTCTGGTTGAACGCGGGGAGTTCCCGCGGCTCGTCGAAGTCTCCCTCGATCACGAGGGCACCGGCGGCATCGACCGCGACGATGTAGTCGCCGCCGTGATCGTGCTGCGCGACCGCGGCGGAGGCCGCGAGCCCGGTCGTCATGAAGATGCACACAACAGAATTCTTCATCATCTGTCTCTCTCTCTCTCTCTCTCTCTCTCTCTCTCTCTCTCTCTCTCTCTCTCTCTCTCTCTCTCGGGCGCCATAACACATGGTCCCGTCGGGCTGCGGCGCCCCTCAGCCGACGGGTGAAGGGCGGGTTTCAGCAGCCCGCGGTCCACAGATTCAGATACGCGAGCACGTCGCGTGTATCGACAGAGCCGTCGCCGTTGATGTCCGCGGTCGGGTCCTGGTTCGACCAGGCGTTGAGGAACGCGAGCACGTCGCGTGTGTCGACCGTCTCGTCGCCGTTGAAATCGGCGACGCAGTCGCTCGCCGTGCACCAGGCGCCGTTGCGCTCCCACCAGGCGAGCGCCTCGGCGAAGACCTGGTCATCTACGGTCTGGGCGAGCACGAGGTGGATCGGTTCGCTCGGCGCGATGGCGTCGTCGTCGGACCACATCTGGAGTGTCATCAGATAGACGCCGGGCGCAGCGGGGCTGGTGAGTTTGAACTTGTAGTGGTAGTGGGACTCGCCCGACTGCCCGACGCCGAGGGTGAACCCGTCGACGGGCGTGTCGTCGAGCGGGGTCGTGATCGGGCCGAGCGGGCCCCACGACATTTCGACTCGTTCGGTCGGGATCGTGTCGAAGTCGGTCCCGTCCCACACGCGCAGGGCATGGAGCAGGGTGAATCCGACCTCGGAGTTGGCCGGGAACTCGCTGGTCGGTGAGTCGAACCCGGGGTCGTTGGTCTGGTTGCCGGCCTCCAGGCGCGTGCCGAAGGTGCACAGCGGGTTGTAGTGCGCGTCGGTCGTGATGATCTGGGCGTTTTCAACGAGCAGCACGATGTCGCCTTCGTGCTCCTGGGCCGAGGCGGTCGGCGGTGCCATCAAGAGCGTGAGCGCCGCCGCGAGGATCGTGCTGCGGATCGGGAATCGTTGCGTGAGCATTCGTGTTTCTCCTTGTGTGCCTGCGGTAGCGCCGGTTTAGCGCGCGACTGGCGGAAAGAACTGGTTGTCGTAGTACCCGCGGTAGACCTCGCCGAAGCGCAGCACCTCGGCGTGGCCGTCGAGGAAGCCGTATGTTGCGCGACCCTGTGGGCTGGCGGGATCGCCGCCGCGGCCGTGGAGTTCCATCTGCCGGGCCGCGAGCTGGGCGGAGACGTTCGGATCCGCGTCGAACCACTCGTTGACGTGGACGTGGTCGCTCCGGGCGTAGTCGGGGTCCCCGTGAGGCTCGTCGCCCTCGGTCATCAGCAGAAACTGAACTGTCGCGACGGGGAACTGCACGCGGTTGAGCGACCGCCACGGCTCGACGCGGCCGACCTGCGGATCGGTGTATGTCGGTCCCTTGCTGGTCAGATAGTCGTTGAGCCCGTAGCTGGTCCATCGGGCGATCTCGCTCGGGGCCGGGTCGTTGCCGTCGTCATCGTCGGCGAAGAGTGCGAGCGCCTGATCAAGCGTGTAGCCGGTGCTCTCTCCGCCCTGATCGATCGGCCAGAGCAGGCTGGTGTCACCCGGCGATCGGAGCAGGGGCGCCGAGCCGTAGTAGGGTGCCAGATCGTGGACCCATGTGGTTCTGGCGGTGTCGCCCGAGCCGCCGTGCGGGAGGCCGGCGTCGATGAGCTTCTCGCGGTTGTCGCCCGCGTACATCGTCTGCGCGGTCTCGAGCTGCCGCACGTTGCTCAGGCACTGCACCCCCTGCGCGGCCGCCCGGGCCTTGCCCAGCGCCGGCAGCAGGATGCCGATCAGCAGCGCGATGATGGCGATAACGACGAGCAGTTCGATCAGAGTGAACGCGGGGCGTAGCGCAGCCTGTGCGCACGTTCGGTCGCTGGCATGAGACATGGTGGATGGTTCCGGCCGGGGTGATGTGCGTGACGTCCTGCGCATCGCGCAGATCGGTCTTGCACCCCTCGCATGACACAGCCACGCGACCGATGGTCACGCGGCACGCGCTGGGTCAGGCGGAGGCCGGAGGGGCCCGGGGATGGGCGGCTCGTCGCGGCGTTGCGGGGCGTACGGCCACGGGGCCGGTCGACGCGGCCCGGGCGATGCACTGTCCGAGCCGCAGGCCGTCGGCGGCCGGCGGAACGTCGGTGAATTTGCCGGCCAGACCGAGCTGCAGGCAGGTTGGGCAGTCCTCCGCCGGGACGGGATCGGGTGAGGGATGGGGCTCGCCATGTGAGTGCCCCGCGTGCGGCAGCATGGTGAGGGCCGTCTCTCCGCCGTCTGGTGCCCCGTGGTGGTGGCTGCAGGTGCTGCCGGCGGGTTGGTGTGCCGCGTGCGCGTGCCCGGCGTCACCCGGATGGGCGATCAGGGAGTGAAAGCCCACCACAAACGGGCTCAGCACCGCCAGCGCGAGGCCCAGCACCCACACCGTCAGACCACGCGGCACCACGCGTCGCGTCAAGACTCTGGATGGAGTACGTACTCCCGGCATCGGGGCTCCTGTTGAGAAGGCATTCTCAATATAGCGATGGGCCGGTGCCCGTGTCAAGCGGAAATCCCCCGGGATCGGTCGCCGCGGGTTGGCGGGTCCGGTTCAGATACCATCCCCGCGGATCGCCGCATGGAGAGCCCCCGCTTTGAACCCCTGGTACGCCGCAGCCTGGCTCCGCCGCGTGTCGCTTGCCGACAAGTGCGTCATTCTGTTCGGCGGGGCGGTGGTGCTGATCGTCCTGGTGGCGCTCAGCGTGCCCTGGCTGCGGATGGGAGCGCTGGTGGACGGGGGCCAGCTCGAACTCAGCCGAAACCTCGCCCGGGCGTGGACGGCGGCGGAGGCGATGCCCCATACCGCCGACTCCATCGCCGCGGAGGCCGGGTTCGAGGCCGAGCGTCTGCTGCCCGCGGCCGCACGAGTCCGAGCCGAGACTGACAGGCCGTTCGCCCGGATGCTCCGGCGTCTCGACGGCGAGAGCACCCGGATGGAGGCCCAGCGGGCGGCGTGGGACGGGGCGACGCGGGTCTACCGCTATCTCGCGGCCGAGCGTTCGGAGGACGGTGCACTGACGTCCGTAGTCCACATCTCCCGCCGCTCCACCGATGCGGCCGGGCAGCTGGTGGTCAACACGGCCTACCTGCTCAGCGCCGGCACCCTGGTGCTGAGTCTCGCGCTGATCGTGTTCTACCAGATCACACACCGGATCATCCTCGGCCCGGTGCGGAGCCTGCGCGAGACCGCCGACCGTGTGCGGTCGGGCGAGCTCGAGGTCCGGAGCCAGATCGAGACCGGCGACGAGTTCCAGGAACTCGCCGAGACCTTCAACAGCATGCTCGAGCACCTCTCCGAGACCAACGACCAGCTGCGGGCGATCAACTCGGCGATGGACGTCCGGCTCAACGAGCTGGCCGAATCGAACCGTGTGCTCTTCGAGACCAACACGCTCAAGAGCGAGTTTCTGGCGAACGTGAGCCACGAGCTCCGCACGCCGCTCAACTCGATCATCGGGTTCGCCGAACTGCTGCTCTCGATCGCCGAAACGGAGGAAAGAACGCAGGCCGGCCGCGGCGACGGCGCGCCGGATCAGGACCTCGCCAAGCGCACCCGATATCTGCGGAACATCGAGTCGGCCAGCCGCAACCTGCTCTCGCTGATCGAGGAACTGCTGACGATGGCCCGGCTCGAAGCCGGGAAGATTGACTTGCACATCGAGCCGATGAGCGTGCGCGACGCGTGCGAGGGGCTTGTCGCGCTGATCCAGCCTCAGGCCGACCGCAACGGCGTGCTGGTGCGGGGCGAGGTGATCGGCGACGTGCCGATGATCGAGACCGACCCGCGCCGGTTCCAGCAGGTCATCTTCAACTTCCTGAGCAACGCGGTGAAGTTCACCGGCCAGGAAGGCGGGCCGCAGGGCGAGGTGGTGCTGCGGGCGGAGGGCCTGCCCGCCGGGCAGGGCGGTGACGACCGGCAACGCGTGCGGATCAGCGTGCTCGACAACGGGCCGGGCATCCCGCCGGAGGAACAGGACCGCGTCTTCGAAAAATTCCGCCAGCTCGGCGAGGGGCCGACGCGGCAGTACGGGGGGACGGGTCTGGGGCTCGCGATCGCCAAGGAGCTCGCGCATCTGCTGCAGGGTGATATCCAGCTTGTCAGCGATGTCGGGCGGGGGGCGATGTTCAGTTTCATCCTTCCCGTGAAATTCGATCACGACCGCTCGGCCGAGCAGTTGCTCGAGGGCCGGTTCCGCGGTGCCCTCGCGGGCCGGCGGCGGTGGGGGTGAGTGCGATACCGGGGCCGCGGCAGCCCCTCGTCGCTACCGGAGGCGCCCGTCCGCCGTCACCGCGTTCACGTAGTGGCGGATGGTGGGGGACCGATCGGCAGCGTGCGCGTACTCGACCGTGACCACATCGATGCGGATGGGGCGGTTCCGGAAGCGGGGGAGCGTCTTGAGGCTCTGTGCGGTCCGGACCAGCCGCCGACGCTTGTCGGCGTTGATGGCTTCCGCCGGTGAGATCGCCCGGCCCCTCGGGTCGGCTCCGCCGGCCCCGTCACCGGCCCCGTCCCCGGCACGGGGGCTGACGCGGGACTTGACCTCCACGAGCACGACGGTCCCCGTCCGGCGTTCGAGGCAGACCAGGTCGGCCTCGCCGCCCGGTGTCTGCAGGTTCCGCGCGAGCGTGCGGCAGCCGACTTTCCGCAGGAACCGTGAGGCCTCCCGCTCGCCACGCACGCCGACATCCAGATGCGCGGCCCGAGCGGGGCGACGACCAGACATCGGAAAGCGAGAACACCAACGACGCCACCCGGTGCGAGATGGAGGTTCGGGTGATCGAGACGACGCGGTGCCGGATGCCCGGCGCGCGCTCACGGCGAACGCTCGCCCTGGTAGTACCACGACTCGGCGATCTGCACGAGCCGGACGATCAGATCGTCGAAGCCGGAGATGCCGGCCCGCTCGAACAGACGGAGCAGGTAGCGCGAGGTCTCCTCGATGCCGCGTTCCTGCATCAGCCGCTGCCGGAGTTCCAGCTGCGCCTCATAGAGCGTGCGCGAGGTGTCCTCGATGCGGTCGAGGTAGACCCAGTAGGTGAAGGTCCCTGCATCGATCGGGCCCTGCCACTGGCCGGGCGAGAGTTGGGAGGCGGCGTTCTGCAGTGCCTCGAGGCCGAACAGTTCTGTGCTGGCCAGATCGCCGGTGATCGCCCGGGTCGTCGGGTCCGGCGTCTGGTTCCGCTCGTCGGCCGCGACCTCGGGGAAGGGTGTTGAGGCGAGTGCCTGGTCGATCGCCGCGATCGTTTCCGTCTCGTCGGTCCGCACGCGGATGAGCCGGAACACCGCTGACGGGGGCGGGTTGAATTCGTCGGCGTTCCGTTCGTACTCGAGCACGAGATCGCGAGAGGTCACCTGCACGCGGTCGCGGATGCGCTGCTGGATCTGCGCGACCAGGGCCGCCCGCTCACGTTCCCGCTTGGCCTCTTCGAGACCGATGCCGGAAGTGCGGCGGAGCTGCTCGTCGGCCAGCGTCTGGCTCCCGTAGGAGCTGCGGACGACGTCTTTCTCGAAGCGTTCGAGGAACACGCGCAGGCCAGCGCGTTCCTGATCCGTCAGCCCCGCCCGGGCCTCGGCGAGGAACAGCTCGTCCTGCAGGTTGGCGATGAGCCGGTTGTTGATCTCGTTGGCCGCGAAGGCTCGCCACTCGGCCCGGGACTTCCCGATCGACTCGGCCCGCAGCCGCGGCCCGAGGGGTTCCAGCCATGAGCGTGCGATGATCGGCAGCCCGTTCAGGTCGCCGACCTTGGCGTCCACCATCGTGACACCGGTCATGTCCACAGGGGCTGGTCGGGCCTGTCTGGCGTCAGGCTGCGGCGGCTGCGGGGCATCCGGTTCGCTCTCCGGCTCGAGCACCGGGTCGCCGATCTCGACGCCGATCTCGCCGACGCCGGCGTCGGCCTGGGCCTCCGTGAGCGACCGGATATCGACGCGCTCGGCCCGGCGTTGCTCAGGGGTATAGGTGGGGATGGGCTGGGTGGCGGTCTCGCTGCCGCTCTGCGGATTCCGGAAGTCCGCGGCCGTCAGCCGGGTGCCGCCGGAGAATTCCGGCAGGGAAACGCCGCCGCACCCGGCGAGAATCAGGGCGAGAAACCCCGCGGTGGGTCCCGCGAGAAGCCCCTTTCGCGGCCGAGGTTGTTCCCGAACGTCTACCATGCGGCTGAATCCTAGCAGAAAGGAACGCCGCCATGGCCGACGACCAGCAGCCGAAGATCATCATCGACGACGATTGGAAGGCGCAAGCCCAGGCCGAGAAGGCCAAGCTGGCCGAAAAAGAGCAGGCCAAGGCGGGGGCGGCCCCGGCGGCCGCGGGTGCTGCCGCACCCGGAGCCGGCGCGGCTCCCGGCCAGCAGGAGAAGATCGGGTTCTCCGACCTGGTGCAGATGCTGGCCAGCCAGGCCCTGATGTACATGGGAGCGGTGGCCGATCCGCAGACCGGGAAGGCAGTGGTTTCCCCGCCGATGGCCCAGGCGCACATCGAACTGCTGGGTGTGCTCGAAGAGAAGACCAAGGGCAACCTGACCGACGATGAGTCGAAGATGGTGTCGGGCATCACGCACGAGTTGCGGATGCAGTTCGTTGAGCTGAGCAAGGCGATCGAGCAGGCCATCCGTGAGGGCAAGATCACGATGGGGCCCGACGGTGAGATGCGAGCGGTCAATCCCCCCGCCGATGCGCCGGGCACACCGCCGATGCCGGGCTGAGCCGGGCCGCTCGCGGCCGGTTTCGCGGCTGGCTACACTCGGTTTAAAGCGTCGGGAGCCGTGGTCCCGTCGTGCAAAGTGATCGCGAGGGCCCGCGACCGGCGGGCCACTGGAAGGGTGTGATTCGTGGCCAAATCCGAGGGCTTTCTGGAGCGTCACCACTTTCTGCTCAGGCGTCTCCATTCGTTGACAGGTGTCGTGCCGATCGGCATGTTTCTGATGGTCCACCTGACCACCAACGCCTCGATCGTCTGGGGCCGCATCAACGGCCACGACGGACTCGAAGGCGCAGACGCGGCGGTCGCGACCTTCCAGCACGAGGTCAACTTCATCCACAGCCTGCCCGCGTTGATCCTCATCGAGATCTTCGGCCTGTGGCTGCCCATCGCGTTCCACTCCGTGCTGGGTGTGATCTACGCCACCAGCAGCAAGCCCAACAACGACCGCTACGCCTATCAGGACAACTGGCGGTACACGCTCCAGCGGATCAGCGGCTATGTCGGCGTGCTGTTCATCTTCTACCACGTCGCCACGCTCCGGTGGGGGTGGAGCTTCCTCATCCCCGGGGGCACCGAGTGGAGCGCCGAGTACGCGGCCTCGACCATGGCCGCGGCGTTGCAGGGCAGCACCGACGGCTTCCGACTCGGCGGCCTGCTGGTTTCCGCGTTCTACATGGTCGGGGTCTCGTTGCTGGTCTTCCACCTGGCCAACGGCCTCTGGACCGCGGCGATCTCCTGGGGCCTCACGGTCAGCGAGTCGGCGCAGAAGCGGTGGGGGCAGGTCTGTTTCGTCATCGGCGTGGGGCTCATGCTCGCGGCGTGGTCGGCGGTGCTCGGCTTTGCGACCCTCGACGCCGCATCGGCCAGAGAGGTTGAAACGAATATGTTGGAGAAGGCCGCGGCGGCTGACGGCGACGGGGCAGCCCCGGAGCACGCGGCCTCGCACGACGAAGATTCCGACCACACGGGCGGGTGAACACCCGCGCACGTTGAGGCTTCGGCAGCAGTATCGATCCCGCGCGAGGAAAGCAGGCACAGATGACACAGCAGCAACGGGTGATCGTGGTCGGTGGAGGGTTGGCCGGGCTCGCGGGCTCGGCCCGCATGGCCGAGGCCGGGCTCGCGGTCGACCTGTTCAGCCTCGTCCCGGTCAAGCGGTCCCACTCGGTGTGCGCACAAGGCGGGATCAACGCTTGCAACGAGGTCGCCCGCCAGCAGGGCTACAGCGAGTACGAGCACTTCGACGAGACGATCTACGGCGGCGACTTCCTCGCCGACCAGCACCCTGTCCTCGAGATGGCCAACTGGGCCCCGCGGATCATCGACCTGCTCGACCGCATGGGCGTGCCCTTCAACAGGACCGCTGAGGGCTACCGCGACCTGCGGCTCTTCGGCGGGTCGCTCTTCAAGCGGACACACTTCTCCGGCGCGACCACCGGGCAGCAGTTGCTCTACGCGCTCGACGAGCAGGTCCGCCGGCTCGAGGCCGACGGCGCGGTGACCAAGTACGAATCGTGGGAGTTCCTCCGCCCGATCCTCGCCGACGGGGCCGACGGCCCCCGCTGCGTGGGCATCGTCGCCCAGGACCTCCGCACGATGCAGATCCGCGCCTTCCGGGCCGACGCGGTCGTGATGGCCACCGGCGGGGCGGGGCTGGTCTTCGGCAAGAGCACCAACTCGGTGATCTGCACCGGCGCGGCCCTCGCCCGGTGCTACCAGGCCGGCGCGGCGTACGCCAACCCGGAGATGATCCAGGTCCACCCGACCGCCGTGCCCGGGGCCGACAAGCTCCGGCTGATGAGCGAGTCTGCACGCGGCGAGGGCGGGCGCGTGTGGGTGCCCCGCAAGAAGGGTGACTCCCGGCCGGCGCGCGAGATCCCCGAGGCCGAGCGGCTCTACTTCCTCGAAGAGAAGTACCCCAAGTACGGCAACATCGTGCCGCGGGACATCGCGACCCGCGAGATCTTCGATATCTGCGTCAACCAGCACATGGGCGTCGACGGCGGCAACCAAGTCTATCTCGACCTCACCCACAAGGACCCCGAGTACCTCACCCGCAAGCTCGGCGGGATCATGGATATCTACCAGAAGTTCGTCGGCGTCGATCCGCGGCACGAGCCCATGAAGATCTTCCCGGGCGTGCACTACTCGATGGGCGGGCTCTGGACGCAGTACACCGCCGGCAGCTACGCACCGAGCGAGCCGCAGCCCGCACACGTCTCCGGCACGGAGACCGCGTGCGACGCGGAGATCGGCCGCGGCATGCTGCCCGGGGCGCCCAACAACATGATGACCAACATCGAGGGCCTCTACGCCTTCGGCGAGGTCAACTTCGCCTTCCACGGGGCCAACCGCCTCGGGGCCAACGCGCTGCTCTCGTGCATCTTCGACGGGCTCTTCAGCGGCGTGGGTGTGGCCAACTACATCCGCGACGGTGCGCCCTCCACGGCACCGGCCGAGTCGATCCCGCAGAGCGTGTTCGACAGCGCGGTCGGGGCGGAGAGCTCGCGGCAGAAGGCCATCACCGACACCGCGATCGGCGGCGACCACGCCGACGAGACCAACCCCTACATCATCGCCAAGGAGATGGGCGAGGAGATGACCGCCGGCTGCACGGTGGTCCGCGAAGAGGCACGCCTGCAGAAGACGCTCGACAGGATCGCCGAGCTGCGCGACCGGTGGTCGCGCATGAAGCTCGCCGACGGCGCGACCTGGACCAACCAGTCGCTGAGCTTCGCCCGTTCGGTGGGCGACATGCTGGCGGTGGCCGACGCGATGGCGTCCGGCGCCAAGGCCCGCAAGGAGAGCCGCGGGGCCCACTACCGCATCGACTACCCCGACCGCGACGACGCGAAGTTCATGAAGACGACGTTCGTGACCTACGACGCGGGCGAGGGGCGGGCCCGGGTCGAGCACCGCGAGGTCAGAGCCGAACTGGTCGCGCCCCGCGCGCGGACGTACGGCAAGGTGGACAAGGAAGAACCCGCCAAGGCGGAGGCCGCGGCTGCTGGGGTCTGAACCAGCGCAGGAGTATGTGCCGATGACGGTTGCCACAACGAACGGAACTGCGAAGAGAACCGCCGCCGCTAACTCGCGGAAGGTGCGGTTCCGCATCAAGCGGTGCGACGGGCCCAACAAGCTCGTGCGCTGGGAGACCTTCGAGCTCACTATCGCCAAGGGCGAGAATGTCATCTCCTGCCTGCAGAAGATCGCGGCCAACCCAGTGACGACCGAGGGCAAACGCTCCACCCCCGTCGTCTGGGACTGCAGCTGCCTCGAAGAGGTCTGCGGCTCGTGCACCATGGTGATCAACGGCCAGGCGCGGCAGAGCTGCTCGGCCCTGATCGATGTGATCGCGCCAGACGACGGCGACACCGTTACGCTCGAGCCGATGAGCAAGTTCCCCGTCATCCGCGACCTCTGGGTCGATCGCTCACGCATGTTCGACGCCCTCAAGCGCGTCAAGGCCTGGGTGCCCATCGACGGGACCTACGACCTCGGCGCGGGACCACGCGAACGCCCTGAGGAGCAGGCCGTCCGCTACGCCCTCTCCGAGTGCATGACCTGCGGCTGCTGCCTCGAGGCGTGCCCCCAGTTCGAGCTCGCGGAGGACGAGTCGGAGTGGGACAAGTCCTTCATCGGTGCGCAGGCCCTGAGCCAGGCCCGGCTCTTCAACCTCCACGAGACCGGGGCCCAGCTCAAGGGCGACCGTCTCGAAACCCTCATGGGTCCGGACGGCGTCTCCGAGTGCGGCAACGCGCAGAATTGCGTGAAGGTCTGTCCGAAGCACATCCCCCTCACCGAATCGATCGCCGCGGTCGGGCGCAGCACGACCATCCACGCGATCTCCAAGTGGTTTAGCGGGAAGTAGGTCCGATTCGACCACCCCCACTCCGAGCCCGTTCGGCCGGTGGGTGGGGCTGTGCGGGCCGGGCCGGGTCAAGGCTCCGCCAAGACCGACCCGGCGGCTGTGGCCACCGGCCGGTCGGGCCGATGAAACGCTGCGATGAGCAGCAACTCCCAAAGCGTCACCGATCGTTCGGCCGGGGTCTCCTCGAGCGCCCCGCCCTGGGCCATCGTGCTCGCCGGGTGCGGGCTCGTCGTGACAGGGCATGTGCTCGGGGTGGCGTGGCTCCGTGAGCCGGTCCTCGGCCTCCCCCGCGGGGCTCTGGTTTATCGGGCTGCTCACGACACTCTGCACCGGCCCCGTCCGTGCCCGCATCGCGGCGTGGGTCGAGGGGCTGATGGGCCTGATCGGTGCCGGCAGCCAGGCAAAGGAACTCGAAGGCGACGCCGGCTCGCGTCACGACGGCTGGTGGCCCCGCAACCGCGTCGCGAGCGTGTGTCTCGACGGGCGCGACACGGGTTGCCGCCGCGCTGGTTCAACTGGCCTGGCTCCCGCTCTGGGGGGGGCGAGATGTCCGTCATGGGCGACGGCCGCCGCCGCCTCGAAGCATGGCTGGCCGGGAGGACACTCCCGACGCGGCCGCTGCGCGTCGGGCTCTGCCTGCCCGACGACGAGGCGGACGCCCTGGTCAGCGCAGCCGCGGGCGACACCGCTTCGAGGATCGAGTGGTTCCGCATGGGCGGCTGGGACGACCCGGTCGGCACCTGCCGGAGGCACCTGTTCGATGCCGCGGTCTACCACGACGGAGAGGGCCCGGTCCGCATCGTGACGCTCGAGCGCCCGGACCACGCCGCGGGCGTCGTCGAATGGGCCGACCTCGTCGGTCCGCTGACGTTCGGTTCGCTCTTCCCGGGGCGGGTCGATCCGGCCGCGGTCGTGATCGAGGGTGCCAGCACAACCCGCGTCCGCCAGGGCGCCGGGCTCCTTCGGGCGTTGATCGAAGCATCCGCCACCCTCTCCCGGAGCGAGCACCGGCTCACGCTCGCCGACCGCGTGCTCGGGCGCCGGGTGACCGACGTGATCGAGCCGCCCCGGCGGGCTCTCGCTCTGGAAGAGCTCCCGTTCGACGGCGGGCCTGGCGATGGAACGCCTCGCCAGCGAAGCCGCGGCACACGCTGAGACCTGGCCGGAGGCGGCGGCGATCGGGATCGACGCCGCGAGCGCGCTTCTTTGTCGCCTCGCCCTCGATGTCGCCCACCGAGCGACTGGACGGGCTCCGCGCGTTGGTCGGTGCCGGGGACGTCAGCGGCAAGACAGCGCTGCGTCTGGGCGCAGCCAACATCGCCGGGCTCGAAGACGACGAGGGGATGGACTGGCTCGTCCGCGCCGATGCGCTCCTGCGCGACGGATCGACCGACGTCGCGGAACTCGACCACGTCGCCTTCCTGGAGTCCGAACTCTCACACGGCTCGGACGACCCGATGGGTGTCGGCCGGGCCGCGGCCGGGATCTGCCTCGTCTGCGCGTCGGCCAGCCCCGAGCAACTCCCCTTCATCCGCGACGACATGCTCGAGGAGATGGCCTACGCCGGCTGGCTCGTCGGGCGTGATCAGGACCGGGGCCTGCTGATCCGGGTGTTCCGAGAGATCGAGCGCGCGCACACCGTGGCCTCGGGCACCAAGACCAGCCCCGCCGCCAAGAGCCGGAAGAAGCGCAGTGCATCCTCCCGCTCCTCCGCCGCCTGATTGTGTGAGATAGTCAGACGATCAGCCTTCGAGATCGATTCGGGGCCGCTCAGACTTCGGCGCAGCGCGCCGGCTCGTGCCGTACCCGGTCTGCTCCTTGCGGTCGTCCCGGGTCTCTTCCTGTGAGTTGTCCTTCAGGTTGCGGACTGCTTCGGTCAACTCGACCTGATCCACCGGCGCGTCCTGCTCGTCGCGACGGGTCTCGCGGGCACGGGCCCGCTCGCGGACCTCCCGGTTCGATCGCGCAACCTGCTGGCGCTCCGTACCCGGTGCACCAGCGATCGAGGCGGCGAGACTTGGACCGAAGGACGTCATACTGGGGATATCGACAGCCGAACCGCCGAGCCTTCACTTGCTGGCACAGATTGGTGTTATCGGAAAGTCCGACACGAGATATTGGGGGTCTGGGAACGTAGCGGGCCCGCAAATGACCCCGCAGCCGCCACCCCGTCGGTCAAACCCCGATGGTGTTCACGCCGCAATCGACGTAGATGTTCTCACCGGTCACGCCCGACGAGAGGTCGCTGGCGAGGTACACGGCGGTCTTGCCGACGTCCTCGCCCTCGACGTTGCGGCGGAGGGGGGCTCGTTCGAGATTGTGGGTCTCGATGTCGGCCGTGCCACCGACGGCCGAGGAGGCCAGCGTGCGGAGGTAGCCGCCCGAGATCGTGTTCACGCGGATGTTCTTCTCGCCGAGCTCGCCGGCCAGGTACCGGGCCGTGGACTCGAGCGCCGATTTGGCCACGCCCATCACGTTGTATCCGGGGACGACCTTCTCGGCGCCGTAGTAGCTCATCGCCATGATCGACCCGCCGCCGGAGCGTTCCATGATCGGCATCGCCGCCCGCGAAATACCCAGCAGCGTGTACGCCGAGATGTCGATCGCGCTGAGGTAGGCCTCGCGGGGCGTCTGCACGAACTTGCCCTTGGCCAGCCATTCGCGATCGGCGAAGGCGATCGAATGCACCAGCACGTGCAGGGCATCGAACCGCTCTGAGAAGGCCGCGAAGACCTCGTCGATCTGCTCGTCACTCGAAGCGTCCAGTGGGGCGTAGAACGGGTCCTTGACGCCGATCGCCTCGACGGCCCGGGACGTGCGGCGGAGGTTCTTCTCGCCCGGTAGGTGCGTGAAGGCGCACGTGCAGCCGTGGTCGTGCAGCGCCTTGGCGATGTGCCAGGCGTAGGAGCGCTCGTTGGCGATGCCGACGATGAGGGCGGTCTTGCCCTGGAGGAGGGTCATGAGGGGTCTCCGTCGTTTCGGTGTGAGAGCGGGAAGTGTAGAAGGGCGAGGCGGCGGCGGTCTCGGGCACGGCCCGCTGGTCGGGCGAGCGGGGGGCGGGGGCCTTCGGTCGTGCCGTACCATGGGCCATGACGATGCCCGACCTGAACGCGATGCCGCTGCCGGGGCTCTTCGACGAGCTCGCCATGCTGGGGCAGCTTGATCGGTTTCTCGCACTTGTGCGGGAGGAGGATCTCGGGCCGGAGTTGGTGGACGTGACCAGCGAGCTGGCGGTCGGGGCGACGGACACGCTGCGGGCCGAGGTGCGCGCGAGCCCGGCGTGGTCGCCGGACTCGCCACCCTGCCGCGGATCGTCCGGGCGTTCGACGCCGTCACAAAGGTAGATCTCCTCGCGGCAGACGGCGAGCGTGTCGAGGCGGGGCGGCCGGTTGCGGTGCTCGAGGGGCTGGCGCGGGACGTGCTGGCGGTCGAGCGTCCCATGCTCAATCTGCTCGGGCGGCTCTCGGGCGTGGCGACGCGCACCGCCTCGTTTGTCGAGGCCGTCGGCGACGAGTGGCCGGCGCGGGTGTTCGACACGCGCAAGACCACCCCCGGCCTGCGGCACATGGAGAAGTACGCTGTGCGCTGCGGCGGTGGGTGCTGCCACCGGCTCGGGCTCAACGACGCGGTGCTGATCAAAGACAACCACCTCGCGGCCCTCGCGTCCGACCCGATGTGGCCGCTCCGCGTCCACGAGTGGTCGATGGAGGCCCGGCGGCGGCTGTCGGGGCGACTGCGGTTCTTCGAGGTCGAGGTGGACACGCTCGAGCAGTTCACGCTCCTGATGGCCGTGCCCGAGGGGGCGATCGATGTGGTGCTGCTGGACAACATGCCCCCCGGCGACATGCGTGAGGCGGCCCGGGAGCGGGACAAGCGGCACCCCGAATGGCAACTCGAAGCCTCCGGCGGGGTGACGCTGGAGACCATCGGGCTGGTCGCAACCAGCATGGTCGACCGGATCAGCGTCGGCTCGCTCACCCATCACGCCGTGTCGCTCGACTTCGGGCTGGACGCGGTGTGACCCCCGACACCCCGACAACCGGGTGGGCAGACCGGCTCGATGCGGTGTGCGCTGGCTGCCCGAATCTGGGCATAGAGCACGTCCGTGTCGTCGCCGAGACCGCGTCCACGCAGGATGCCGCGTGGTCGGCCAGCGGCGGGGCGGCGGGCTGGATGGTCATCGCCGGACGGCAGATCGCCGGCCGCGGCAGGCTCGGTCGGGCTTGGGCGGACACCGGCGAGGATGGACTGGCGATGACGCTCACACTGCCTGCGCGCGCTCTCGTCGGTCGGGGTCGGCGTGGCCGTCTGCAAGGCGGTGGCCGCGGGACTGCCCGAGCCGGCCGTCGTCGGCCTTCGGTGGCCCAACGACGTCGTCGAGCGGGAGAGCGGCCGCAAGATCGCCGGGGTGCTCGTCGAGGTCCGGGACCGCGTCGCCCTCGTGGGCATCGGCGTGAACGTGCGGCAATCGCCGGAAGCGTTCCCGGCGGAGGTGCGGCATCTGGCCACCTCGATGGCGCAGCTCGGTGGTGCCGCCGATCGGATCTTGCTTGCCGCGCAGATTGCGCGCGCGCTCGACGCCGTCTCGGCAGCGCCGCCGCAGGAGATCGCCCGCCAGGCCACGGAGTTGGACACGCTCGTGGGTACGCGGCGTCGGTTCAGGTGCGATGGCGAAGAGACCGGCGGCCTGGTCCGGGCGATCGATCCTGAGGGCATGATCGATGTCGAATGTGCCGATGGCGGACTCGTCCGGCTGCCCGCGGAAACGACATCACTCGTGCACGAGTAGACGGCACGCACGGACGCGACGAATTCATTGCGGCGAGCCCATCGCGGCGAACGAGTTGTCAGAGCAACCGGGCGAGCTTCCGCCCCATCTCCGCCCCGGCATCGCCGTCGAGCGGCTCGGCGTTCCACTTGATGCCCAGGCCGTGGCTGTCGGTCTTGGGGATGATGTGGAAGTGCACGTGCGGCACGGCCTGGTGGGCGAGGCTGCCGTTGTTCTGCAGGATGTTGGTCGCGGCCGCCCCGGTCACCTTCATCACCGCCCGGCTGATCCGCGGCAGCACCCGCCCGATGGCCGCCGCCGAGTCGTCGGAGAGCTCGTCGATCGTGACCGCCGGCTCCTTGGGCACCACGAGGGTGTGGCCCGGGGCGATGGGGTTGACGTCGAGGAAGGCGAGGGTGAGATCGTCCTCGTAGACGCGGTGGCAGGGGATCTCGCCGCGGATGATTTTGCTGAAAATGCTGTCGCTCATGGCCGGAGTGTACGGCGCGGGCATCCCGCGTTGCGATGTGCGGCCGTATCGGGCGGGAAACGGGCTTGGGGGGACAGTGTCGGTGCGTCGGAGCCCTTGCGGGGGGGCAAGTATGCTGGGATCATGGACACCAAACCCAGCCCACACTCCGGGTCAACGAACTCCTTCGCAGCGTTGCGAACGAAGCTGCTCGTGCTCTGGGTGTTCGCCCTCTTCGTACCCCTTGTCGGAGGGTGTGGCTCTCGCTCCTTTCCCGCCTATCCGCCGACGCTCCGAATGGAGCCGTTCCGGCCTATCGCCGAGTCTTTGGTTGCGGTCAACGGCGAGGTCAGGATACAGATTGCGGGATGCCGGTCAACCGTTGACGGCCTGTACGCCGACCTGTTCATCGTGACCGGTGAGCAGCAGGATCTGGCGCCCATTCTGGGAGATCTCGCCGTCGAACTCACGGGTGAGCTGTTCGAGTTGCGCGACGGGGACGGGAATGACATCGTTGTGCGACCCGCGAAGCGGGCCGCTCGGGACTACGTGGAGACCTCGCCGGCCCTATCACTCGCGCAGCTGGTCACGCTCTCGACTGGGCCATCGTTCGGGCGCGGCGCGCTGGCGGCGCAGACCTATCCCGTGACCCCTGAGGTCTCCATCCAGACGATCCCCATCCGCCTGAACGAGACGCTGCCCGAGGGGGAATACCAGATCCGACTGACCGAGGCGTGGGCTGGGTTCGCGGCGTCGGGTCTGTCTCCGAACGACAGCGAGGCCGTGCTGCGTGCTCTCGGCTCCTCCCGAATCACTCCGCAAACCGACTGGCAGGGCTTTCGAATCGCGCCCCGGCACCCGCACCCGGGCGGCTCTCGCTTGCCCTGGTGAGCGGGCGGACCCCGGCGAGATGACGGTTTCTAAAGCCCCGCGCGCCAGCGGCTCTAGAGCCGGGTGCAGAGGGGTTGCTCGGAATACACTGCGGGATATGGACGGCGGTCGGCACGGAATCTCGGAGAGAGCGACGGCGGGCGGCAAGATCCGCCACCTCGGCACGCTGCTGGTGAATCAGATCGCCGCGGGCGAGGTGGTCGAGCGTCCGGCGAGCGTGGTCAAGGAACTCCTCGAGAACGCGATGGACGCGGCGGCAACGCGGGTCCGGGTCGAGATCGAGTCCGGCGGGATCGAGTTGGTCCGCGTGACCGACGACGGCGTCGGCATCGCCCCCGATGATCTGCCGCTGGCGGTCGCCCCGCACGCGACGAGCAAGATCGAGCTGGCCACCGACCTCGACCACATCGCGACGTTCGGGTTCCGGGGCGAGGCGCTGGCCTCGATCGCCTCGGTGTCACGGATGTCGATCCGCTCGCGCACCGCAGGCGAGCCCGGCGGGTCGCAGATCGATATCGAGGGGGACGTGGTCGGCGGGGCCCGCCCGGCCTCGGGTGCGGTCGGCACCAGCGTCTCGGTCCGCAACCTGTTCTTCAACACCCCGGCCCGGCGGAAGTTTCTGCGGACCGAGGGCACGGAGCGGACGCGCTGCATGGACGTGGTCAAGGCGTGCGCATTGTCGCACCCGGCCATCGCGTTCGAGGCCGTCGCCGACGGCCGGACCGTGCTCGATCTGCCCGGCGGGCAGTCGCCGCGCGACCGGGCCCTCGCCATCCTCGGCAAGGAACTCGCCGGCGAGGTGATCGAGGTGAAGGCCGACCGGTTCGACGATGCGCGGGGGATGAGCCTCTGGGGGCTGGTCGGCACGCCGACGACGGCGCGGGCGACGGCGCGCGCGCAGCACTTCTTTATCAACGGCCGCGCGATCAAAGACCGGACGATCCAGCACGCGGTGAGCGAAGCCTTCCGCGGCCTGATCGAGCCGGGGGCGCTACCCGGCCGCCGTGCTCATGCTCGAACTCTCGCCCGAGGGCGTGGATGTCAACGTCCACCCGCAGAAGTCGGAGGTCCGGTTCCGCGACCAGTCGATGGTGCACTCGGTCGTGCTGCGGGCGGTGCGCGAGGCTCTGGCCCGCGAGGACCTGACGCCGAGCATCGCCGGGCGGTTCGACGGCACCGGCGAGGGCCGGCGCTACGCCAGCGCGACGGAGATACTGCCCGGCGGTGCCGGGCAGCCTCGGGCCGAATCGCCCTCGGGCACCCGGGGCTTCGTGGATTTCTTCACGCAGGAGATCCCCGAGCGGGCCCAGCACCGGCTCAGCTACGACGCGATCCGGGAGGCTATCGACCGTGTCGAGCGTTCCGGCACGACGCCGAGCCGCGACCCGCTCGCCGGTACCGATCGACCCGATGCGGGCCGGCCGGGCGACGCGCCGACCACCCAAGGCCAGACAGAGCCCGCCGAACCGGCCGAGCCGACCGAACTGCCGCAGGCGATCCCCGCCCACCGCGTGCTGCAGGTCCACAACAGCTACCTGGTCACACAGGACGAGCGGGGCGTCGTGATCGTCGATCAGCACGCGCTGCACGAGCGGGTGATGTTCGAGATCCTCTACGCCCGGGTCAGCAGCGGCGTGCTGGAGAGCCAGCAACTCCTGACCCCCGCCGTCGTCGAGGCGACGCCCGAGCGCGTCGAGCGCCTCGGCGAGCTCGCGCCGCTGCTCGCCCGGATCGGCATCGAGGCCGAGCCGATGGGGCCGCGGACGGTCGGCGTGCGGAGCTTCGCGACGCTGCTCTTCGAGCCGCGGCGTGGACCCGGTGTCGTTCATGCAGGAACTGCTCGACAAGACCGACCGCGAGCGGTTTGTGCCCGACAGCGAGGAAGCCCTCCGCGAGGTGCTCGATATGATGGCCTGCAAGGCCGCGGTCAAGGCAGGCGATCGCATGAGCGACGACGAGCTGCGGGCGTTGCTCGATCTCCGCGGCGAGGTCGAGCGCAGCAGCAACTGCCCGCACGGGCGGCCGACATCGGTTCGGCTGACGATTCACGAACTGGAGCGGCTGTTCGGCCGTTCCTGATCCGCAACGAGAGTGGGGCTGCATGACGCAGAACGAGCGGGTGATCCCCGTCGGCGGGCCGCAGGGAGCCAAACGCACCAAGCTGGCGGTGGCCGCGTGGATCGGCGTCGCCGCGATGTGGGCGTGGATCATGTACCGCATGTGGCGGGGCGCCGTGCTCACCGAGACCGGCGATTTCAATGACTTCTACTTCGCGGCCGAGGCGTTGCGGCTCGGCACCGACCCCTACACCTCCAATCGCGGCGGGTATCTCTACCCGCCGCTGGTCGCCTGGCTGCTGCAGCCGCTGGTGTGGCTGGGGCTCGTCAAGGCGGGCGTCGTCTGGGGTGTCGTCAACATGCTGCTCACGCTCGTGTGCATGACGCTGAGCGTGCGGCTCATCGCCAAAGCGCTCCGCGGCCCGTGCGACGCCCTGACGGTCGGAGCGGTGTGGCTGGCGACGCTGGCGCTCATGCTCGGGCCGGTGCAGTCAGAGCTCGAGCACGGACAGACCGACGTGCTGGTGCTGACGGGCCTGTGCGTGGGGCTGGTGCTCATCGAGCGGCTGCCCTGGCTGGCGGGGTTCGCGCTCGGCCTGGCCCTGCTGGTCAAGCATCACGTGATCGTGTTCCCGGCCTATCTGGTAATCCGGCGGCGGTGGAAGACCGTCATCGGCATGCTTCTCGGCGGGGTGTTCTTTGCGTTCCTTCCCGCAGCCGGGCTCGGGTTTGCCAAAGCCGCGGGCTATCTCGGCCAGTCGTACGGCTATCTGTTCCGGCTCTTCGGCGGCGAGGGCGCGCCCGAGGGGATCAACCTGCACCCGATCACCTGGGAACTGAGCATCTCGATCACCAGCGCCATGGCCCGGTTCTTCGACGGACCCGGTGGGCCGTCGATGGCTCTCGTCGGGCTCGCCACATTGCCGGTAGCGGGGGCGGTCTTTCTGGCGACGTGGTGGATCTACCGCCGCCACGGCGTGCCGATGTTTGTCGGACGCGGCGGCCGGGCCGAGCGGGTGATCATGGCGGTCGTGCTGCTGGAGTGGTGCGGCGTGATCATCGGCCTGCTGGCCTTCAGCCCGCAATCAATCACGCGGCACACCTACATCATGCTGCCCATGCAGATGCTCGCGGCGTACGTCCTACTGGTCAAACGCCCCGGGGCGTGCAAGTGGCCGCTGCTGGCGGGCGTCATCGGCTACCAGCTCGCGGCCCGCCTGCCGCCGGGTGAAGAGCCCTTCGAAGCCGCCCTCACCGCGTGGCGACACGTGAGCGGCGCGACATGGTTCCTGCTGCTCATGTGGCTGGGTCTGGTCTGGAGCGCGTTGAGCTTCTGGAGAGTCGGGGGCGGGGCGGTGTCCGCTGGTGCGGCTGAGGCACTTACGGAGCATCCGGTCGCGGACGCCGGCGCCCAGACCTGACCTACACGCGTTGCGGGACTGCCGCCGCGCCGGGCAGCGTGACGACCAGCGGTGGTTCGGACTCGACCGGCAGGGTCGCGGGCAGTGCCTTGGCCGCTCGTGCGATCTCGTTTCGCCGAGCGCGGATGGCCGCGGCCCGACGCAGCATCTTGAGCCCGTCGAGCACGGGGTTGACCTGTCCGCCCTCCTGGTGCGTCCACGCGATGCCGACTTCCTCGGTGCGGAGCCCGGTGGCCCGAACGATAAGCAGGTGCTCGAGGTCGAACGCGTAGCCGTCCTCGCGGGCGAGTGAGGCCACCTGCTCGGCGACATCCGCCCGGTAGAGCTTGAACCCGCACTGCGTGTCGGCCAGCAGATCGAGCCCCATCGCCCGCAGCGCGAGCTTGAAGACCGAGCCGGCGAGCTTGCGCCCTGCGACCGCGTCGACTCTCGCTCCGAGGGCAACACGCGAGCCGGCGACGAGGCCGACCTCGGGCGCAATCGCACCCTTCAGCGTGGCCAGTTCACGGACGGTCGCCGCGTTGTCGGCGTCCATCATGAGCCGCCAGCGCCCCCGCGAGCCGGCCAGTCCGGTGCACGGCCGCGCCCTTGCCCCGGTTGTGCTTGTGCCGCAGCAGCCGCACGCTGAGCAGCGGGCCGTCGGGCGTCTCGGTCAGCAGCGGCGAGACCCGGTCGACGGTCCTGTCGGGCGAGCCGTCGTCGACGAGGACGATCTCTGAGGTGTGGTCGGCGAGGGAGAGCTGCTTGATGAGGTCGCGCAGCGTCGCGTCGATCCGGTCGGCCTCGCGGTACATGGGGACAACCACCGAAACCTCAGGCGTGTCGGTCTCGCGCGGGATGGAAGCCGGTTCATTGGGCATGAGCTGCGTGTGTGGCCGAGCGGAGGGGCCGACGACCACACCAGAACGGATCCAGCCTACCGGAATGCTCAGGCGTTGTCGAGGAGATCGACAGCCCGGAGGGCCTTGCCCTCCAGCATGGCCAGACTCGCCCCGCCGCCGGTCGAGACGTGGCTCACCTGATCGGCGAGGCCGAACTTCTCCACGGCCGCGGCCGTGTCGCCCCCGCCCACGATCGTCACGGCACCCTTGCCAGTTGCCTCGGCGACGGCCTTGGCGACCTGCTTGGTGCCGACGCTGAATGCGGTCCACTCGAAGACGCCCATGGGGCCGTTCCAGACGACGCTCTTGGCGTCGCGGATGACGGAGGCGAAGTTGCTCTGCGTGCGGGGCCCGATGTCCAGACCCATGTAACCCGGCTTGATCTTGTCTTCGAAGACCTCGATGTCGCCGGAGTGGGCCGCGAACTGTGTGCTGCACACGTGATCGACGGGCAGGTGCAGATGCGCGCCGAGATCGGCGGCCTGCTCAATCATCTTCTTGGCGTCGTTGATCCGGTCGGCCTCGACGCGGCTCTCGCCGACGTCCTGGCCGAGAGCCTTGAGGAACGTGTACGCCATTGCGCCGCCGACGATGATGTGGTCGGCCTTGGGCAGCAGGCGGCTGATTGCGCCGATTTTGTCCGAGACCTTGGCGCCGCCGAGCACAACGACGAACGGCTTGGCCGGGCTCTCGATCGCGTCCTGCAGGAACCGGAGCTCCGTCGCGACCAGCGAGCCGATCACGCGGGGCTTGCCCGCCATCGCCTCGGGCACCGCGACCATCGAGGCGTCAGAGCGGTGGCAGGTGCCGAACGCGTCGTTGACATAGACGTCGCCGTAGCCGGCCAGCGTGCTTGCGAACGCGGCGTCGCCGTCCTTCTCCGCCTTGTGGAAGCGGAGATTCTCGAGCAGCAGCACGTCGCCGTCGGCCATCGCGGCGACACCGGCTTTGGCGGCCTCGTCGGTGCAGTCGTCGGAGGGGAACGCGACCGGCTTGCCGAGCAGCTCAGCGAGGCGGTTGGCGACCGGACGCAGGCAGAGCTGCGGCTCGTGCCCCGTGCCCTCGGGCCGGCCGAGGTGGGACATGAGGATCGCCCGCCCGCCGCGGTCGGTGATGCTCTTGATGGTGGGGATCGCGCTGCGGATGCGGCGGTCGTCGGTGATCGCGCCGCCGTCGAGCGGGACGTTGAAGTCCACACGGACCAGCACACGCTTTCCCGCGACATCAACAGATTCGATGGTCTTCTTGGCCATGGCGTGGATCCCGATCTTGGGCGAGGCACACGGGCCGCTGCGGCCCGGGCCGTGTGTGTGAGAGAATCAGTCGGTGGCGTCGTCGAGGATGCGCTGCGCCCGGGCGCGGAGCTCGGCCCCGCCGGTGTTCTGGAGGCGGTCACGCATGCGACGCAGGCGCGACGCGAGCGACGCGTCCACGAGCTGGTCGCCGATGCGGAACTTCACGCCGCCGAGCATCGTCTCGTCGGTGTATGGGTGGACCACGACGTCCTTGTTGAGGATCGAGCCGAGGCGGTCCTTGACCTTGTCGATCTCGGCGACCTCAAGCGGGGCGGCGGTGAAGACATCGACCTCGATGCGGCCGAATCGCTCCTGCACCATCGCGTCGTATGCGCCGACGATCGCCGGGAGGTGGCCGAGGCGGCCCTTCTCGTTGAGCACGAGCAGGAAACGCATGACCAAGTCGTCGCACCGATCCGTGAAGATCGTGCGGAGCGACTTCTGCCGCTCAGCGGACGAGAGCACCTTGGACGCGAGGAACTCGCCAAACCGGCGGTCGGCGCGGGCCAGGTCCAGGATGTCCTCGAGTTGGCCCATGACAGACTCGATGCGCTCGCGTCCGCCGTCGGCCTCGGCGAGTTCGAGCAGGCTCCGGGCATAGATGTTGGCCAGGGCGTCAGGCGGGGATTCGGTCAGGGGCATGTCGTGGCTCCGCGAGGCGTGCTGCGAGGATCACAGGGGGGTCGCAGGTGGGGGGGAGTGTCAGTTGGACGCGGTCTGCAGTTCGGCGAGTGACTCGTCGATCAGCCGCTGGTGGTCGCCGGCGTTGACCTCGCGGGCGAGGATCTTGCTGGCGATCTGCGTCGCCATCGTCGAGGCCTCGGCGTAGATCTCATTGAGCGCCGCACGCTTGGCCGCCTCGATGTCGCGGCGGGCCTTGTCACGCATGTCGTTGAGCTCGACGTCGGCCTTGGCCTTGAGGTCCGAGGCCATCTTCTGCTGCTGCGTCCGCGTCTCGTCGAGCATCTTCTGGGCCTCGGCCCGGGCTTCGGCGAGGTTCTGCTGGTAGGTCTCGAGCGCCTCGGCCGCCTGCTTGCGGGCCGACGCCGCGGCCTCGATCTCGCTCTTGATCTTGTCGGCCCGCTCGTCCAGGCCCTTGCTGATCACCGGCCACACCTTGACGCGGAGCACGATGAAGACCAGCGCGAAGACGATGATCGCGGTGATGCCCGTCGCGAGGCCCTGCTTGGCGGTCGGCAGGGCGCCGATGACCTCGTGGTCCCCAGCGTGCTCGGTGGTGTGCCCGTCGTCGGCGGCGTGTTCATCGCCATGGGCCTGGTCCTGGGCCAGCGCGGCCGGGGCGACAGCGAAGAAACCGGCCAGGAGGGCGGCGTCGGTGAGCGGCTTGCGAGCGTCGGGGCTCATGCGGTGTCTCCAGAGCCGGCCGGGGAATCCCGGCGGGCGGGTGGTCGGGGTGGTCGAGTCCGGGCAGCCGGGGCTGCGTCGTGCGGGACGGCCCGCGTGTCGGTCAAAGCCGTCCCGCGCCGGTGAGGGCACGGGACGGTGAGTGTCAGGTCAAACCCGCGATCAGGCGAGGAAGCCGACGACGACCGCGAAGAGGGTCGCACCCTCGATGAGGGCGGCGGCGAGGATCATGTTGATCTGCACCTGGCCGGCGGCCTCGGGCTGGCGGGCGATCGACTCGACGGCACCCTTGCCGACCAGGCCGATGCCGAGACCACCACCGACGACGGCGAGGCCGGCGCCGAGGGCGGCGAGGCCCTTGCCCATGGTGGTGCCGACGGCGGCGGCCGGGGTGCCCTGGGCGTAGGCCGAGGCGGGGGCGAGGACCGCGACGGCGGCGGTCGCGAGAAGCGCGGTCTTGACAATGCTCTTGATCTTCATGTGGACTGTCCTTTCAAGGGAACGCTGTGCACGAGCGGTTCGTGGTGGCCCTGTTGGCGGGCCGGCCCGTTATTCACGCCGCTGCGGGGGCGTGCTCGTGGCCTTCGGCATGGCCGTGCTCGTGATCGTGGCCGTGCTCGTCGTGATGATCCATGAGGGAGATGAACACCGTGGTGAGGAACATAAAGATGAACGCTTGCAGGAAGGCGACAAACAGTTCCAGAATCATGATCGCGAAGGCGCCCAGCACCGAGATGATGGTGACCGGCCCCGCGACGAAAATGCTCTTGCTGATGACCACACCGACGAAGCCCAGGAGCGTCGCCAGCAGGATGTGCCCGGCGGTCATGTTGGCAAAGAGACGGATGGCCAGCGCCACCGGCTTGATGAGCACCTGCCCGAGGAACTCGAGCACGAAGATCATCGGGGCGACCAGCAGCGGGGCCCCGCCGGTCATGTGCTTGAAGTAGTTGCCCACGCCCAGCCGCGAGATCGCCGCGGCGTTGAAGACGACGGCCGCGACCACCGCCAGCACGCCGGTGACCCAGATGTTCTGCGTCGCGGTGCCGCCGAGGGGCGTCATGTGCTTGGCCTTCCAGCCCGGGGCGACCAGGTGGATCGCGTCCATGATCGGGACAAGCCCGATGAGGTTGTTGACGAGGATGAAGAAGAAGATCGTCCACAGGAAGGGCATCAGCGCCTTGGTGCGGTCGTGGAGCAGCGGCTCGACAACCTCGTCCCGCAGGTAGACGCACAGCACCTCGATGAAGTGGGCGAAGGGGTTGCGGGTCACGTACGACTCGGCGTCGTCGCCGGTGCCTGTCGAGACGTGCTTGGCCGCCCACAGCATCCCGAAGATCAGGATGATCCCGCTGAGGACCAGGTTGCCCTGGTTGCCCGACCACAGCCAGAAGCCGTTGGCGAGCTTGATGAACACGTGGTTGTACACGTGGTCGGCGGGGCTGTCGGCCGCGAGGGTAAGACAGAGAGTGTTCAGCATGCCTGGCTCGGCTCCACACCGACGGCGGCGACGTCGCGGCCGGCGGATTTGAGGCGTTCGAGATACGAGAGCACAGCGATCGCGAGGATCGACTCAATAACAAGAATCAGGCCGAGCCCGGCAACGGTGCCGAGCCAGACCGGGCGGGCCGGGGCGTCGCCGACCTGCGTCAGGATCAGCGCCGCGAACATGCCCAGCAGCATGCGGCCGATCGAGGAGCCCAGCACCGCCAGGCCGAAGCCGCTCGGCCCGGGTGACCAGGGCGGGCAGCAGGCCGACGAGCGAGACGCTCGCGACGAGCCGCCGCGACCAGCAGGGCGACGGACCGCGCCGGTTCGGTCGCGGCCGCCGCGGGGTCGGCCGACTCGGCGGCCGACAGGGCCAGACGCGCCGCGGCCGTCTCCTCCAGGCGCGTCGCCACGACGAACGCGAACGCCGAGGCGAGCACGATCGCCGCGAGCATCGCCGCGGCGAAGAGGGACCGAACGGGTTGGCTGACAGCGACCGCCGACACGAGGATTCTGCGGCTCCGAAACCGAGGTCTACGGGGGCCAGAGGTCGGACGCCCGACCGGCCCCAGATAGAGGGGCAAACCATAGACATCCGGGGGATGGACGGCAAGGGATAGGGGGTGTCGCGGCACCGCCCGCCGGGGCACGCCCGCCGCCCGACGGGCCGGTCGGCCGGGCCCTCCCGGGGGCTCGCGGATCGGGCCCGCCTACGGCTTCCGGGCCCGCTTTCGGGCCTCCTGGCGCATGGTCGTCCGCACCAGCCGCACCGCCGAGGTGACAAACCCGAGCACCAGGCCGACCAGCCGCCCCCCAGGGCCCGGTGCCCCGCCACAGGTCGAAGAGGTAGCCCAGGGCGAACATCCCCAGCGTGCTGAAGACCAGGTCGAGGGCCATGCCCCACGCCCTGGCCGTCTCGACCATCGCCGAGGCGGGCCGGCGGCCGTCCGGCTCGGCCCCGCCCAGCCGGGCGGCCCGCTCGGCGGGCGACTCGCGGAGGACGTCGGGGATGGCCAGCCGCGGGTCCTCGGCGGGGGGCGGGGGCCCGCCGTGGGCCGGTGTTTCTTCCGGGGTTGGTGGCGTGTGGTCGGGCATGGGGCTCCGATCGGCCGGGCGGGGCGGGCGACGGGGGATGGTATTCGGGAGGGGGCGGCCGGGGCGCGGTGGAGGGTGGCGGGGGGGTGGTCGGGGCGGTGCGGGCGGCGGTCGGGGCTCGGGTGTCGGCGGCCGACGCTTGAGCCTTTGTCGCTGACGCCGGGGCTTTTGCCGCTGACGCTGGAGCTTTTGTCTCTGACGCTGGAGCTTTTGCCGCTGACTCCGGAGCTTTTGTCGCTGACGCTGGAGCGTCTGCGTCTGACGCTCGCCGGTCGGTGGCCGCCCCTGCCCGATCCCGGCCCTTCTGCACCGGGCTTTCACCGGGTCATACGGCCGGCCCCGGCCCCCCGGCCCCGGCGCGGCCGGACCGGGCGGCCCCCGACCCGCGGCCGGGCCCGCCGGCTCAGTTCGAGAGCCCGGCCATGCCCGCCGTGCGGGCGGTCCGCAGGGCCTCGCCCAGCTTGTCGATCTCCGGCCCGCCGCCCTGGGCCTGCTCGGGCCGGCCACCGCCCCTGCCGCCGAGGACGGCCGCGGTCTCGCGGATCCAGTCGCCCGCCTTGAGGCCGAGCTTGACCAGCTCCGGCGGGACGGCCGCCAGCAGGGCCACGCCCGGCTTCTCCCCGTCGGGGTCGACGCTGGCCAGCAGGATGGCCTTGCCGGGGCAGGAGGACTGGATCGTCTTCATCGCCGCCTGCAGCGCGGCCCGGTCGCCGCCGGTGTCCAGCTCGGCGACGATCACCGGCTCGCTCGAGGCGGCGTTGCTCGCGGCGATCTGCTTGGCGAGCGTCGCGGCCTCGGCGGCCTTGGCCCGGGCCGCGGCCTTGGCGGCCTCCTTCACCCGGTCCTGCAGATCGGACAGCTTCGCCCGCAGATCCGCCTTGCGGGCGACCGGAAGCGCCAGCTGGTCGAGCTCGGCGGCGATAGCCGAGGCCTCGCCGGCCAGCTCGGACGCGTCGAGCCTGGCCGCGTCGGCCAGACGCTGCTCGGCGTCGTCGGCCGCGGCGTGGGCGGCGATGGCGGGGACGCCGGTCAGGGCCTCGACGCGGCGGATGCCCTTGGCGATGCCGGTCTCGCTGATCAGCCGCGAACGCCTTGGCTTCGCCGGTCTTGGCAACGTGCGTTCCGCCGCAGAACTCGACCGAGTACTCGGCCCACTCGGCGTTGTCGGGGTCGTCGAGCAGCGTCTGGATCGGCACACCCACCGAGACCACGCGGACCGGGTCCGGATAGGTCTCGCCGAAGACCGCCCGCAGGCCCTTGATGCCCTTGGCCACATAGAGCGGTGCAAGATCGGCGAAGACTTCCAGGTCTTGTTCGATCCGCTCGGCGACGATCTGCTCGACCAGGCCCAGCTCGTCGGGCGAGACCGGCTTGTTGTGCGAGAAGTCGAAGCGGAGGCGGTCGGTCTCGACCAGCGAGCCCTTCTGCTCGACGCCCTCGCCGAGCACGCGGCGGAGGCCCAGGTTGAGCAGGTGCGTGGCCGTGTGGTTGGCCGCGACCTGCCCGCGGCGCTGGTTCTCGATATGCAGCTGGACATCGTCGCCCACGCGGATCTCGCCCCGGACCACGCGGCCGAAGTGGACCGCGTAGCCGCCGAAGGCGCGGACATCCTCGATCTTGAACTCGCCGCCGTGGTTGTGCCCGCCGACCTTCCGCTCGTGCGAGACCAGAGCCCGGCCGTGATCGGTCACCTGCCCGCCCATCTCCGCGTAATGGTTGGTCTTGTCGAAGATGAGCCCGACGCGGCGGGCGACGTTGCTGGTCGCCGTCGCGTGCTCGTCGAAGTTGTGCCCCGACCAGATCGCCTTGACCGTCGCCCGCAGGTCGCGGGCGTTGAACTTGTTGGAGTCGTCGGTCGGCTTGACGTTGAGCCGCTGGAGCCGGGCGAGCGCCTCGGGGTCGAGCGTCTCGGTCTCGCCCGGACCGGACGACTGGGCACCCCGCGAGCGTTCCTTCTGCTCGGCCATGCACTTCTCGAAGCCGTCGACGTCGACAGTGAGGCCGCGTTCCTCGGCCATCAGCACGGTGAGGTCGAGCGGGAAGCCGTAGGTGTCGTAGAGCTGGAAGGCGTCCTCGCCGGAGACGGTCTGGGCGCCCTCGGCGGCCTCTTCGAACCTCTTGATCCCCTTCTCCAGCGTCTTCCCAAAGCTTTCTTCCTCCTCGCGGATGACCTCGATGACCCGCTCCGGGTTCTTCTTCAGTTCCGGGAACGCCACACTCATGTGCTCGACCACCACCGGCACGAGTTGGCTGAAGAAGCCGGGGGGGGCGTTGAGCTTCTGCCGGCCGAACCGCACGGCACGCCGCAGGACCCGCCGCAGCACGTAGCCCCGGCCCTCGTTGCTGGGCACGGCCCCGTCGGTGATGGCGAAGGTCAGCGTCCGCACGTGGTCGGCGATGACGCGGTAGGCCATGTCGTGCCCGTCGGGGTCGTCCTTGCCGAGCTTGCCGTGGTAGCCGCGGGGGTCGTGCGTGATGTTCTCGATCGCGGCGAAGATCGGCGTGAAGAGGTCGGTGTCGTAGTTGCTCGTCACGCCCTGGATGATCGAGGCGAGGCGTTCAAGCCCCATGCCGGTGTCCACGTGCTGGGCGGGCAGGTTCTTGAGCGCCCCGCCCGGCTGGCGGTCGTACTGGATGAAGACGAGGTTCCAGATCTCGATGACGTTGGGGTCGTCGGCGTTGACCAGCGCCGCGGCGTCGCGCCCGCCGATGCGGTCGAAGTGCAGCTCGGAGCAGGGCCCGCACGGGCCGGTGTCGCCCATCTCCCAGAAGTTGTCCTTCATGTTGCCGGGCAGCACGCGCTCGGCGGGCAGGAACCGTCGCCAGAGGTCACGGGCCTCGGTGTCGGGCTTGAGGCCGGTCGCCTCGTCACCGCCGAAGTAGGTCGCGTACAGCCGCTCGCCGGGGAGCTTGTAGACGTTGGTCAGCAGGTCCCACGCCCACTCGATGATCTCCTCTTTGAAGAAGTCGCCAAAGGACCAGTTGCCCAGCATCTCGAAGAAGGTGTGGTGGTAGGTGTCCTTGCCGACGTCCTCGAGGTCGTTGTGCTTGCCGCCGGCCCGGATGCACTTCTGGGTATTGACCGCCCGGGCGACGCCCGCCAGGGGCGAATCGGGGGCGACCTGGCCCAGGAAGGCCGGCTTGAACTGGTTCATCCCCGCGTTGGCAAAGAGCAGCGTCGGGTCGTCATGGGGAATCACCGGGCTCGATGGCACGAACCGATGAGCGTGGCGACCCACGAAGTAGTCGATGAAGGTCTGGCGGATCTGGGCGGTGGTTGGCTTTGGCATGGATGCGATCGATCGGTGAGGGCCGAGGTGGGGACTGTGGGTGGGGTCTATGGGGGGAATCGGCCGATTGTAGCTTGGGCGGGCCCCGGGCCGCCCCTCTCCGACGGCCGCCCTCCGGACCGATCGTGATTCCTGAGACCTTGGAAGAGGCGTGTGACACCGATGCGAGAATGTGACCTGTGCGTGATCGGGAGCGGGCCGGCCGGCCAGAAGGCGGCCATCCAGGCCGCCAAGCTGGGCAAGCGGGTCGTGCTCGTCGAGCGGCGCGAGGTGCTCGGCGGCGTCGCCGTCAACACCGGGACCATCCCCTCCAAAGCCCTGCGCGAAGCCATCTTGGCGATGGTCAGCCGCCAGAGCGCCATGCCGCAGCCGGGCGATTTCAAGCTGGCCAGAGAGCACACCTTCCACGAGCTGACCACCAGCGCCGGGCGGGTGATCGCGGCCGAGGTGGACATTGTGCAGCGGCACATGCGTTCCAACGGCGTGTCCGTGCTCCACGGCGCCGGCCGCTTTGAGGATGCCCACACGATCGTCGTCGAGAGTGTGCACGGTTCTGAGAAGGTGAAGGCGGACTTCGTGCTCATCGCGACGGGCACGACCCCGGCCCGGCCCGACACCATCGAATTCGACGGCCGCACGATCATCACCTCGGACGAGATCCTGAACCTCCCGTCGCTGCCCCATTCGATGATCATCGTGGGCGGCGGCGTGATCGGGACCGAGTACGCCTCCATGCTCAGCGTGATGGGCGTCAAGGTCACGCTCGTCGAGGGTCGCCACCGCATCCTCGACTTCGTGGATGGCGAGATCGGCGAGGCCTTGCAGTACCACCTGCGCCAGACCGGCATGACGCTGCGGATGGGCGAGAAGGTCGTCCGGATCGAGCGGATCGAAAAAACCGCCGGCGCGAAGACGATCGACGAGCACATGGCCGAGGCGTTCTTCGAGAGCGGCAAGACGCTGCGGGCCGACTGTCTGCTCTACGCGGTGGGGCGGCAGGGGGCGACGGCGGAGTTGGCACTCGAGAACGCCGGGCTGTGCGCCGACAACCGCGGCCGGGTCACGGTCAACGAGCACTTCCAGACCGAGGTGCCGCACATCTACGCGGCCGGCGACGTGATCGGCTTCCCGGCGCTGGCCTCGACCAGCATGGAGCAGGGCCGCGGCGCAGCCGGGCACATGTTCGGCGTGCCGATCGACCCGGTGTCGAAGCTGCTGCCCTACGGCATCTACTCGATCCCCGAGCTCTCGATGGTCGGCTGGACCGAGGAGAAGCTGACCGAGGAGGGCATCCCCTTCGAGACCGGCGTTGCTCAGTACCGCGAGATCGCGCGGGGCCAGCTGCTCGGCGATGACATCGGGATGCTCAAGCTGTTGATTCATCAGGAGTCCCACGCGATCCTCGGCGTCCACGTGATCGGCACCGGCGCGACCGAGCTGGTCCACATCGGCCAGTGCGCCATCGCCTTCAACGCGACGGTGGAGTACTTCGTCAACGCGGTGTTCAACTACCCGACGCTGGCCGAGTGCTACAAGGTCGCGGCGATGAACGGCCTGAACAAGATCAAGGGCGTCTGAACCGCCGATCGCCAGCGCCTTCCGGGCGGGGCTCGCCGCCTCCGGTGCGGCCCCCTGTGCGGCCCGGGGGGCTCTGGCCGGGCCCGCCGAGCCGGTCCGGGCTCGCGGGACCACCGCGCGGAAGCTACGCTGCTCTCGTGGCCAAGAAAGCGAGCAAGAAAAACCACCCGCAAGAAGGCCCCCGCACGCCGGGGCAAGCCTGCGGCCGAGCTGGCCGCCAAGCCGGACGCCGGGCTGACCTCCGCCGGTCTTTCGGTCGGCCTCGACGGGGTGCTCGGGCAGGAACACGCTGTGGGCGTGCTCGACGCGGCGGTGTCCTCCGGGCGGCTCCATCACGCGTGGCTCTTTCACGGGCCGGAAGGCGTCGGCAAGTTCACCACGGCGGCTCGCGTTCGCGGCCGTGATCCTCGACCCGACCTCCGGGCCCGATCTGTCCGGACGCGTCCGGCCCGATCCCGAGAGCGAGGTCCAGCGGCTGCTCCGCGGCGGCTCACACCCCGACCTGCGAGTGGTGCGGAAAGAGCTCGCGGCCTACAGCCGCGAGGACCGGGTTCGCCGCAGCATGCAGACCTCCATCTCGATCGAGGTCGTGCGGGAGTTCCTGATCGAGCCGGCCTCGCGGACCCGCGTCGTGCAGGGCGAGTCGCTCGCGTCCAAGGTCTTCATCGTGGACGAGGCCCACCTGCTCGGGCGCGAGGCGCAGGACACGATGCTCAAAACGCTCGAAGAGCCTGGCCCGGGCGTGGTGCTCATCCTTGTGACATCCAGCGAAGACCAGCTCCGGCCGACCATCCGCAGCCGGTGTCAGCGTGTCGGGTTCCGGCCGCTCGACAACGCGGCCATGGCGCGATGGATCGACCAGAGCGGGCTCGACATGGCGGGCATCGACGCCGAGTGGGCCGTCTCGTTCGCCGATGGCTCGCCCGGAGTGCTCACCGAACTGGTGAGCGGCGGGCTCGGGGCGTGGCACGCCGAACTCCGCGGCACGATGGACCGCCTCGCCGACGGCGTCAGCGTGATCGACGCGGGGAAGACGCTTTCGAAGCTTGTTGACAGTGCCGCGGCCGTGGCGGTCGAGGGCAAGGCGCACGCGAGCAAGGCGGTCGCCAATCGCGCGGCCGCGTCGCGGATGTTCCGGTTGTTGGGGGAGAGCTTCCGCACCGCGATGCGGGGTTCGGCGGCGGTGGGGCGGGTCGAGGACGCCGAGCGTCTCACCGCGTGCATCACGGCGTGCCAGGAGGCCGAGCGTCAGCTCGACTCGAACGTGGCGCTGGGCCCGGTTTTCGAGAACCTGGCCGCGAGGTGCGGGGTGGAGCGGTAGCCGCGGGTAGGCGGCGTCTGCATGCGAGATTGTGGTAGTTGCTCAGCCCTGGGCGGAGAAGCCGGTGGGCTCGGGCGAGTGGGCGGTGTCGGCGGGCGTGTCCGCGGTGTTGGCCACACGCTCGGTGGCGACCTTCTCCATGAGCATGGCCCAGGTCTCGCGTTCGTAGCGGAGCAGGTCGGCGGCCTTCTCGAGCCTCGGGAGGCTCCGGTTGAGGCTCGCGTCGATCAGCTCGCGGTAGAGGTACATGTAGACCGAGCGGACGCGTTCGGCGAGCTCGCGGTCGACATCGGGGCTCACCGAGGTGGCCAGCTCGAGCACGATGGCCCGGGCCTGTGTGATGCCGTTGTAGGAGGCTTCGTAGTCCTTGTTCCCGAGGCCGTCGATAGCCTGCTGGAGGAACCGGATCGAGCCGTCGAGCAGCATGAGCCGCAGCTGCTGCGGCGACGCGGTGAGGACCTGGGTGCGGAGGTAGGCGTTGGCTTCGGTGGCGGTTGTCATGACGGTGCTTATCGGTGTGTCCCGCGGGCGACTTCAGGGAGACTCGCGGCGATTTCGGAGATCCGTCCTCAGCCCTGAAGAGCCAGGAGGGCGCTCTGCTGGCTGGAGAGCGACGCCAACGCCGTCTCCATCGCGAGGAACTGGCGTTCGAGCCTCACGCGTTTGGCGTCGAGCTGGATGTTGAACTGCTCGATCCGCTTCTCCTGGAGCTCGATCTGGTCGGCGAAGGTCTTGTCCTTGTTGGTGAAGATGCCGTCCACCGAGTCGAGATAGTTGTCGGCCAGCTCCTCGAACTGGAAGATGAGCCCCAGCTTGCTGAACTGTTCGGAGATGTCCGTGTTGCGGACGAACACGCCGTCCTCGATCTCGGTCTCGGTCTCCTGCGTGATCTGCTCCCGGGCGGTCAGGAGTTCGGCGACGGCATCGAAGTCCTGTTCCATCGCGTCGCGGAACTTGTCCCGGTCGAGCTCGAGCTTCCCGCCTTCGCCGACGGTGATGCCCACCTGCGACATGCGGCTGAACTCGTCGTCCACGCCGATCGGCTCGCCGAGGCTGGTGCGGTTCATGGTGGACTGGAGGATCGCGAGGGTGCTCTCGCCGAGGAGCGGGCCGCGGACCTCGGTCTCCGAGTCGTACCGGGTCTGGAAGTCGATCCGGTTGAGCACCTCGTTGTAGGCCGCGATGAACTCTTCGACGGCGGTGATGATCTTGTCGGAGTCTCGGGAAATGGTGAGGTTGACCACCTCTTCGCTGGTGGTGTTCAGGTCGATGGTCACGCCGGGGATGACGTCGTCGAGCGTGTTGCTCGACTTGGTCAGCAGCACCGCCTTGGCGGGGTCGGACGAGCCGTAGAAGACGAGGGCGTCGTTGCCCTCGTCGAGGGTCGAGAGGTTCAGGCCGAGGCCGCCGTCGTCCACGATGAAGCGTCCGTCGACGCCCGTCGCCCGGGCCGAGAAGCTGAGCCGGTAGGGGTTGCTGCCGGTGCCGTCGTTGAGGATCGTGGCGCGGACCGGCGAGCCGGTCGCGTCGTTGATCTTCTGCGCGATCTCGTTGAGTGAGTCGGTGGCCTCGAACTCGACCTCGACCTCCGCCGAGCCGTCGATGAAGTTGTCGTCGCCGGTGCCCGACGACTCGCCCTTGATCTTGAGCGCCTTGGCGACGGTGCCGGAGACGTCCTCGACGAGGATGGTCGTGCCGCCGTCCGGCTCGCCGTCCTTCTCTTCGATCATCAGGCCGTCGCCCTTGTCGTTCAGCCGGACGTTGATGTTGGCCCCGGCCGCGTCGGCCTGTCCCTGGATCTCGGTGACCAGGTCGAAGACGCTCTCAGAGTCCGAGCCGATCTTGACCGTGAACGAGACACCGTTGCCGTCGGTGATGCGGATGTCGCCGGTGCCGATGCCGGCACCGCTGTTGAGATCGTCGAGCCGGGTCGCCATCCCGAAGTACTTGTGCTGCAGGTTGGTGCCGGTGACCGAGTCCTCTGCCACACCGGCCACGTCGGTGGCGATGCCGAGGCTCTCGGCAGTGTCGCCCGTGATGATCAGGTTGCTCGAGCCGCCGGTCGAATCGGTCACCTGCAACCCGTTGCCGATGTTGCTCAGCGAGACCGACAGTCGGCCGCCGTTGCCCGCGTCGTCGTTGATCAGCCTGGCGATGTCGTCGACCGTCTGGGCGCTCGAGATATCGATGGCGAATGCGGTCCCGTCGCGGGCCGTAAAGTTGAGGATGCCGTCGCCGCCCAGGCCGGTGCCGCCGTTGAGGTTGCTGACCAGCGTGGTGTTGAGCCCGGACAAACGCTGTTCGCCGGTCAGCGTGCCGGTGGCGTTGCCCAGGATGCCCAGGTTCGCGGCCGTCGTCGACTTGGCCTTGGCCTCGGTCACGTCGATATCACGCCCCAGCGCGTTGGTGATGACGAGGCGCCCGTTGGAAATCGACGCGCTGGCCGACGAGCCGAGCCCGGCGTCGGCGATCGCCGTATTGATCCGGTCCACGACGCCCTGCATGCTCTTGACCGCGCCCTCGGTTTCGACGAGTTCGCCGTCAATCGTCTCCCAGACCGAGCCGAGATTGACCCTGACGTTCGTGTCGATCGAGTCGCTGACGTCCACGGTGATCGTAAAGTCGTAGCGATCCTCGCCGACATCGGTGCCGATGAACACCCCGTTGCCGTCGTTGAGCTGGCCGAGCGTGGTGTTGCCGGTCAGGGCGTACACGGTGTCGCCCGTGAGCGTGCCGCCGGTGGAGTTCCCGGCAATCCCCAGGCTCGCGGCGGTGGTGTACCCGCTGCCGTTGGAGATCGAGAAATCGGACCCGCCGGTGATCTTGAGCGCACCGCCCTCGGTGCTCGCGGCGATGTCGAGCCCCGAGCTGTTGATCGCGTCGAGCACGTCGTTGACGGTGACGGCCTTCGACAGATCAACCGTCGCGCTGTTGGAGCCCTGCGTGATCACGATCTTGCCGCGGGCGATGCCCTCGCCGTCGTTGAGGTCGGCCAGCGCGATGTCCCGATCAAGACGCCCCGCGGCCGACTCGAACGTGAACGACGAGGCGTTGATCGCCGTCGAATCGGCGTCGGAGAAGCCCCGCGAGAGCCGCCTGCTGGCTCGAGACCAGCCGGTCAACCAGGAACGAGTAGTTGCCCGGCACCGCCGAGCGTGACGCGACCGCCGAGAGGACCGCGTCGTTGCCGCTGGCCGCCTTCATCGAGTCGAACGTGAACTCGGTCCGGAACCGGCGCGACGCGGTCTGCAGCGCTCCGAGCTTGGAGTTGATGTCGAGATAGGCACCCTGCTGGATCTGCAGGTTGAAGATCCGCCGCTGCGCAAGGTCGCGGGGGCGGCCCTCGATCGCGAGCAGCTGCGTGATCAGTGCCGAAGTGTCGATGCCGCTGAAGAGCCCGATGTTGCTGGTGATGCCGCTCATGATCGCTCTCTCTGTTTGTAATCGTCGCGGGAGGCCGGCGTGCCGGTCGTCCCGCGGAAGGACTGCTTCAGGCGGCCCGGCGGCCGTCCAGGATTCCCGCACCCCGCGCCATCTCCGGGGCCGAGCCCGAAGAAGTCGGTCGGAGCACCAGACCGAGCGCATATCGGCGGCTCGGCCGATCCAGGCCGCGTGCTCGCAGCGCCATCAGGTCCGAAGCCCAAGGCGCAAGAACTGCGCGGAATCTCCGCCGAGCGTCGTCCACCGCAGCACAGGATTGGTTGTCGGTCTCGTGCATCCGTGCTCCAGACCGCCTGCCGGGCGGGTACGCAACTCCCGGGCCAGAGCGGGGCGAGTGCCCGGTGGCCCGTGTCTGGGGACATATCGGCCGGATCGGGCTGTGCGCTCGCCCGGACTGCGGGATTGGACGATGATCGGCGTGGCGGTCGATCCACGCGGCTCGTTCGCCGAAGGAATGCCCGAACGACCCCGCCCCCGGTGCGTAGGATCGCAGCCATGACCAGCAAGGCCGCAGAGCCCCAATCAGAAGACGCCAAGGATCGTCTCGCCCCGCTCAGGCTGGGCGTGCTGATCGTGTCGGCCGCCGTCGGGCTCTCCGCAGTGTGGGGAGCTTGGGACGCCGTCGGACGAGAGCCAAGGGTCTGGGCGTTGTTCGGATTCGAACTCATCACCCTCGCGGCATCCGTGATCGGCGTCCTCGTCGGGCTCGGCAAGTTCCGCGAGGCACCCGCGCTCTCGGCCTTCTCCATCGCCGGAACCGTCTTCGCTTCCGCGACCCTCGGCCGATTCAGCGCCATCGTCACCCGGGCCGCGGACGCCGGCTCCGAGGGGCAGGCGGTCCGGCAGATGCTCAAAGACCCCGTGTTCGACGCGAGGTTTCTCGCGTCGGTGGTGCTGGGCGCGCTGGCCCTCAGCCTCGCCCTCGGCAAGGACTCCCGCTCGTGGAGCAAGCTGGCCGGCGGGATCGGCGCCGCTCTGCCGGTGCTCGCAACGCTGGTGTGGATGCTCGGCTCGGGCCGGGCCTGGCTGCTCGCTCCGGTCGAGAACGCGTCCGACATCGCCCGGGTAGTGGGAGCCCTGCTCGGCGGCCTCGCCCTCGTGGTGCTGGCGTCGATGGCGGTGCACCTGGTCGTGCGGGCCTTCGAGGTCCGGCTGGATCCGGTGGGCGTGGCCAGTGCCGCGGGCCGCCGCGGCGGGACACCGCGAAAGACCGCTCCCGCAAATCCCAACAAGGGTGCATGAGCGAAATCTTTGCCGTTATTGGTGTCGCGGTCGTGGCGATCGTTTTGGGTATCGGTGTGGGCTATGTGTGGCTTGTCCGCCGCTCGGCCGCCCAGCCGACCAAGATCGATGTCCACGGCGTGACCGAGCGTGTCCGGGCGACCGGATCGCTGGTCGGGCTCGAGGTCGCGGCCAAGGAGATCGCCACCGCCACCAAGGGCTGGGGCTGGCTGCCGCCGATCGTGCTCAGCCAGGCCAAGCTCGCGATGATCTTCCAGTTCGAGAAGCAATACGCCGTCGATCTCGGTGCGCTCCGTCCCGACGACGTCGAACGCCTCGGCACCGGCAGCTTCCGTATCACGCTCCCGACGATCCAGGGCAAGCTGCGGCTCGTGGACGTGTCCCCCTACGACATCCAGTCCGGCAAGGTGATGGGCCTGCTCGATGTCATACCGATGGGTGCCGAGCGGCAGCGCGAGCTGATGAAGGCGGCCCAGGAACAGGCCGGCGAGCTGCTGGGCGGCTCCGAAGCGCAGTACGTCCGCCGGGCCCAGGCGAGCATCGAGAAGCAGCTGCGGGCGTTGCTCGGGCTCTTCGAGGTCGAACTCGAGATCCGCTGGCGCGAAGAGGTTTCTCGTGAATTCGAGATGCGGATCCCCGAGGAACTCACCCCCGAGAAGATCAGCAAGCCCAAATTCAAGCCGAAGCTCACGCTCGTGGCGAGTTGAGCGGGGCAGAAACCCGGAGATTTGCAGACCCTCAGTTTCGGCGTCGGTTCTACGAATTCAGAGTTTGGGTTCGTGCCCTTGGACGCCGACACTGAGCGAGTCTTCGAGTGAAGTGTCGGACGATCGGCGCCGGAAAACTACTCTCACGCACTCGACGGGTGCCAGATCGTCTTGTACTCCACAAACGGCTCGATCCACTGGGGCCCCTCGCAGAGTTCGTCGTCGAACCAGTCGAGTGACGAGGGCTCCTCGCTTGTGCTTCGGGCTCTGAAGGAGTCTCGCACCGTGACCCGTTTGAGGTTCTCGGCTGCACCGAGTTCGAGCGTGCGGCGTTCCTCCAGCGAGACTCCCGCAGCGTGGATCGCCGCGATCTCCCGATGCGAGGCGAAGTGGGGGAGCAACTCGTCGCGCTTGCCCGTCAGGATGTTGACCACGCCCCCCGGCATATCGCTCGTCGCGACCGCCTCGGCCAGGATGCACGCGGGGATCGGGTTGGTCTCGCTGGCCAGCAGCACACACGCGTTGCCCGCGCAGACCACCGGCGCAACCAGCGACACCAATGACAGCAGCGGGTGCTCGTCCGGACAGACGATGCCGACCACGCCGACTGGCTCGGGGACGGTGAAGTTGTGGTATGGCCCGGACACCGGGTTCGCGCAGCCGAGCACCTGCGGGTACTTGTCGGCCCAACCAGCGTAGTGGACGACACGGTCGATGGCCGCCGCAACCTCATCCGTGGCACCGGCTTCCAGCCGGTGCGCTTCGGCAAGCTCACCCGCCTTGCCCTCCATCATCTCGGCAAGCCGGTACAGGATCTGCGCGCGCAAATACGCCGTCGCCCCGGCCCACCCCGGCTGCGCACCCGCCGCAGCCTCAACCGCGTTCCGCAGGTCCTTCCGCGAGCCGTGACAGGTGTGGGCGAGCGTGTTCCCGGCTGCGTCGGCAATCTTGATCGACCTTCCCGACTCGGTGCGCGGGAACTTGCCGCCGATGAACAGCTTGTAGGTCTTGGCGATGGGGAGTCGGGTGGTCATGCGGAGCGCTCCAAAGGCAGTTTTTCACCACAGAGGCACAGAGAGCACAGAGGAAGACGGGACAGAGGAGAGTCAGTTGGAAAGGCGTTTGATGCCGCCTCGCAGATACGGCGTGTTGAAGTTGAGGAGGAGAGCGGTCTTGAGACCGGTGAGGCGCAGGTAGGTGAGCACCTGGGCTTCGTGGATCGCAAGGAGTTGCTCCACGGCCTTGATCTCCAGCAGCACTGTGCGTTCAACGATGAGATCCGCTCGGTACACGCAATCCAGTCGCTCGCCCTTGTACTCAATCTTGATCTCGCTCTGCCGCTCGACGCGAAGACCTCGGAGCGAGAGTTCCTTTGCAAGACAGGCCTCATAGGCCGACTCCAGCAACCCGGGCCCCAGTGTCTTATGCACCTCAATGGCGGCACCGATGATGTCCCTCGTGAGCGGATCATCCCTCGTTGATTCGTCGGGCATTCCACCTGTCCCCCTCTGTGTCCTCTGTGCCTCTGTGGTGAATCCTCGCCTTTCATGCCTTCACATACCCCCGCAGCCCCTGCAATCCCCCCTCGCGCCCAAACCCCGACTCCTTGAACCCGCCAAACGGGCTCGCCGGGTCGAATTTGTTGTAGGTGTTGAGCCACACCACGCCGGCCTTGAGCTTGCTGGCGATCTCGAAGATCTTCGAGCCCTTGTCGGTCCACACCCCCGCGGCCAGGCCGTAGGGGGTGTTGTTGGCCCGCGTGATCGCCTCCTCCGGCGTGCGGAAGCTCAGGACCGCGAGCACCGGGCCGAAGATCTCCTCGCGGGCGACCGTGTCGCTCGGCTGCACGCCGCTGAAGAAGCTCGGGCGGCACCAGTATCCGGCCTCGGGAAGCACGCTGCCGTTCGACTCGTGGAACGTCGCGCCCTCCGTCCGCCCCTGGTCGATGTACCGCGTGATGGTGTCGAGCTGCGCGCGCGAGTTGATCGCGCCCACATCCGTGTTCTTGTCGAGCGGGTCGCCCACCCGCAGGCTCGCCATGCGGACCTTGAGCTTGGCGACCACCTCGTCGAGCACCGACTCCTGCACGAAGAGCCGCGACCCGGCGCAGCACACGTGGCCCTGGTTGAAGTAGATCCCCTCGACGATGCCCTCGACCGCCTGGTCGAGGCTCGCGTCCTCGAAGATGATGTTGGGGCTCTTGCCGCCGAGTTCGAGCGTGAGGCGTTTGCCCGTGCCCGCGACGGAGGCCGCGATCTTCTTGCCCACCTCTGTCGAGCCGGTGAAGGCGATCTTGTCGATGTCGGGGTGGTTGACAATGGCCGCGCCCGTGCGACCGTCGCCAGTCACGATGTTGACCACACCCGGCGGCAGGCCAACCTCCCGGCAGATCTCCGCCAGCCGCAGCGCCGTCAGCGGCGTGGTCTCGGCGGGCTTGAGCACGCACGTGTTGCCGCAGGCCAGCGCCGGGGCCAGCTTCCACGCGGCCATCATCAGCGGGAAGTTCCACGGGATGATCTGGCCGCAGACACCCACCGGCTGAGGCTCGCGCCCGGCGAACGCGAACCGCAGCTTGTCGGCCCAGCCCGCGTGGTAGAAGAAGTGTGCCGCGGCCAGCGGGATGTCCACATCGCGGCTCTCGCGGATGGGCTTGCCGCCGTCGATGGTCTCGAGCACCGCCAACTCGCGCGCGCTCCTGGATGCGTCGGGCGATGCGGTACAGGTACTTGCCGCGCTCCTTGGCCGGCAGCGCCGCCCACGCGGGGATGGCCTCGCGGGCTGCGCGCACGGCCGCGTCCACGTCCGCGTCCGACGCCTGAGCGACCTCACAGATCGGTGCCTCGGTCGCGGGGTTGATCGCGGCGAAGTACGGCTCGGCCGATCCGGTCGGCTTGACAAACTCGCCGTCGATGAAGAGCCCGTACCGCGCGGCGATCTCCGGCCGCACGCTCTCGGGCGCGGGGGCGTATTCCCACTGGGTGAGGGAGGAGGCAAAGTCGAGGTGGCGGGGCAGCGTTGCGACGGTTGGGGTCATGTCGATTTCCTTCGGACATCGGTGCCGCACTCTGGGCATCGCTCCAATTCACTCACAGGATAGCGACAACAGATGCACAATCCGTTGGCCCTTCGGATGTTGTCACGGCGCAACCGAGGAAGCGGCAATGCCGCCGCCCAGAGAGCGGAAAAGAGCAGCGTGTTGATCAGGAAGCCCGGCCAAATTGGGCGGAGCGGAAGATCAAAGCCGTCAGAGTTGCCGATGGTCAGCCAGAGTCCGTGATCGAACCTCCATCGCCATGCCGACAGAAAGCCACCACGAAGTTGTGCGAGCTCCTCCGGAGGTTGCGGAACAATGGATCGAGACTCGAACGCGAGCATCGGAAACCCACTCCGTTCACGAGTTGTGCTGTACGGCGACCACACCGGGTGCATGTTTGGCGTCATTCGTGCCGGCGGAACAGGCTCTTCTCGTCTCACCGTCAGTTGTTCGCTGCCGATCCCGGCATGATGCGTCACAAAGTTTGGCTCCGGCCACGCGCTGGGCATCGGCCAGAGCCAACCGATTGCTTCCGCTTCCGAATCTGTGACGTGCCAGGCCAGTGGCCGTGACAAGTGGCTGAGAATCTCACACGCCCACGCAACCAACAGCGTGGAAAGGGTACCGAACAGGAGGCTGAGAATCGCGAGGCGGGTGGTGCGCCGCATGTGTTACGCCTCCGAGAAGTCGTATGCAGCGGTGTAGTTTCCGGTGGCCTGCTTGACGAGCTGCCGCAGGATGTCATTGACCAGCGAACTCGCCCCGAACCGGAACAGCTCCGGCGAGAGCCACGGGCACCCGTTGCACCCGGGCAGATGGCCCAGTGTCTCCTGCACCATCACGAGGTAGTGCAGCGACTGCTTGGCGGTCCTGATCCCGCCGGCGGGCTTCATGCCGATGTGGCGGCCGGTTCGCAGGAACTCATCGCGGATCGCTTCCAGCATCACCAGCGTCACCGGCATCGTCGCGGCCGGGGACACCTTGCCGGTGCTCGTTTTGATGAAGTCGCCGTCGCGGATGTTCGCGATCGCGATGTCGCTGGCGCGGCGGACGTTGTCGAGCGTTTCGAGTTCGCCGGTTTCGAGGATGACCTTGAGGTGTGCAGGGTGGGCGGCGGCGTCACAGACGGCCGCGACCTCGCGGATCTCCTCGGCGACGATGCCGTACTTGCCGGAGAGGAACGCCCCGCGGTTGATCACCATGTCGATCTCGTCGGCCCCGGCGGCGATCGCCTGCTCGGTGTCGCGGAGGCGGACCGCCAGGGGGTACTGCCCGCTGGGGAAGCCGGTGGCGACGCTGGCGATTTTGGGGATGGTCCGCACCGGCTGGAAGCCGGTCCCACCGGAATCGGTGCCATTGCCACTCGTGGCACCGGCTTCCAGCCGGTGCGCGTCCAAAGCCTCCCGCACCGTCGCCACCATGCTCGGGTACACACATATCGCCGCGACATGCGGCAGCCGTTCGCCCAGCAGTTCCTCATCCCGCTCAAACGGCCGCACCGCTTTGCGGCACAGACTCCGCACCTTCTCCGGCGAGTCCTTGCCTTCGAGCGTTGTCAGATCCGTCATCGCCAGGGCAAGCTTGAGGCCCGCGAGTTTGGCCGTCGTCTTGATCGAGCGGGTCTGGAACGCCGCCGCACGCCGGTTCGCGGTGACCGCGTCAACGGTGGGGCTGGGGGGGGATCGTGGGTCCGGTGGCGGGGGCGGGCATGGGGGATTCTATTGCCGCGGGTCCGAGTGGACCGCGAGCCCGGTAATGAACGCCCGCACCGCCTCCGTCGCCGCTCTGCGCGATGCGTCCTGCTGCCAGATATCGGCGTGCCCCGCATCGGGCAGGCCGAGATACTCACCCCGCTCGGCGGCTCCGGCAATGGGCGCGGCCGTCCTCGGGCGGGCTCACGGTGTCCTGTTCCCCGTGCAGCACGAGCAGGGGGCAAGCGACCTGTTCGGCCAGTCCGGCCCGGTCGAACCCGGCCCAGCGGGGGCCACAGTTGGAGATGAACCCGATCAGCGTCAGCGCGGGCCGCAGGTTGAGCACATGCGGGAAGCCCCTGGCCGCCATCACGCTCCGGGCCGGGGTGGCGGGCGTGCGGTAGGGGGCCTCGGCGATCACGCCGGCGACGCGTTTGCGGCTGGACGCGGCCGCGTCGAGGCTGACGCCCGCGCCGAGCGAGAACCCGTAGAGCACGACCGACGGTGCGCCGGGCTTGGGTGCCCGGTCGAAGAACTCTTCCCAATCCGCTTCGTCTTCGAGCTCTTCCTCCATCACCGCTGCCTCGTGCTCCAGTTCGTCAAGCACCTCACCCTGAGCGAGCAGCAGCAGATCTCCGAGCCGCGTCCGCCTCATCGGTGCCGAGACGGCCGCGCCCCGCGCGGGGCCTCGCCGTGCCCGGGCATGTCCCACGCGATCACCTCGCGGCAGACCGGCAGCAGCGCCTCGAGCCGTTGCAGCACCGCCTGACGCGACTCGCCCCACCCGTGCGAGAAGATCACCACAGGGCCGGACGGCGACTCGCCCCGGATACGCCAGAAGGGGAGAGCCTTCAGCAGGTTGCGCGGGTCGGGGATCTGCCCCTCCTCGAACTCTCGCGGCGGGGTCAGCGAGGCGGGGGTCTCGGGCTGATTGCGGGAGAGGCACCACGCGAGCGACCGGCGGGGCGGGTTGAGCAGCGCGTCAACGGTCACCCAGACGAGGAACGCCCAGTAGACCAGGAACCCAATGCCGAGGAGGAGCAGCAGACCCACGGGCGGAGGTTAGGGGCGGCGGGCGCGTGGTGCGCGCGCGAAACGGTCAGCCGCCGAACAGACGCGACACGTCGTTGTAGGTCACCAGCAGGAACACCGAGACCAGCAGCAGGAGCCCCGCGGCCGTGATGGCGTTCTGCACCGGGATCGGGAGCGGGCGGCCCCGCAGGCCCTCGTAGAGCAGCATCAGGAACTGCCCGCCGTCGGCGATCGGGAGAGGCAGGAAGTTGATCACCGCGAGGTTCACGCTGATCAGGCCCATGAAGAAGATGAGCCAGATGTAGCCGCGGCTGGCGACCTGCGTGCCCAGATGGGCAATCCCGACCGGGCCCTTGAGGTTGTCCACCTTCACGGTGCCCTGCACGAGCCGGGCGATGGTGAGGTACGTCATCGCCATCATGCGTTCGGTGCGGTTGATGCCCATGCGGATCGCGTCGATCGGCCCTGTTGCCCGGAGCGTGAACGACTCGGGGGCAAACAGCCACGAGCCGATCGGCAGGTCCCAGCCGAGGGCGTGGAGGCGTTCGAGCTGGCCGGCGTCGATGGTCATCGTCGCGGTCTCGACCAAACGCGAGCCGTCCGGCTGGGTCGGCAGGGGCGGCTCGAACTCGACGGTCACGCTCGCGCTGTCGGCACCGTTGGCGTCGGCCTCTGCGGTCGCTGCGGTCAGCGCGGCGCGGATGTCGGCCAGGTCCGAGACCGGTGTGCCGCCGACCGAGAGGATGCGCGAGCCCGGGCGGGTGATCGCCTCAAGGGCGGCGGGGGTGTAGGGCGACGCGTCGGGTTTGATCGGGTGGAGCGACCTCGGGGCGAGGGTCACGAGTCCGGAGGTGTCCGCCGTGGTGCCCGGAGTGAACCCGATGAGGCCCGCCGGCGTGACCGCGGCGGCGAAGGCGACCTCCTCGGCCCGGCCCGACTCGCCCGCGCGGAGCACGACCACCTCGATCGACCGGCCGCTGTGCTTCTGCACCTCGCGGATGCCGGCGTCGAGGCTCGGGAACTCGACCTCGCCGAGGCGGGCGAAGATGTCCCCCTCGCGGAGCCCCTGCTCGTAGCCCCGCCGGGCGTTGTCGAACCCCGCGACGGTCATCACGGGGACGAGGCCGAGCAGGTGATCGACCGGGCGGACGAGGTCCGGAGCCGGGTCGGCGTCGTCGCGCATCAACCGGGGCGTGGGGGTGAGACTGACCGCCTGCGTGGTGCCGTCGTCGTCGGCGAAGGTCACCTCGACGGGGGCCCCGCCGGAACGCTCGGCCGCGAGACGGAGATCGGCGAACGACGACAGGTCGGTCTCGCCGTTGATCGAGACAACCCGCATGCCCGGCTCGACGCCGGTGAGCCCGAGCGTCGCGGCCGCGGCCCGCCAGTCGTCGGGACGCGCGCCGTACTGCTCGGGGATCGTCAGCGTCATGACGGGTGTCACCCCGATGTCGAGCAGGTTCGTGAACGTGTCACGCTCCGGCAGGATGGAAAACCGCAGCGGCTCGTTGACGCCCGGGCGCTGGACAAGCAGGTTGAGGCTCTCCCCCGGGCCGGACATCGCCGCGGCCATGATGATGTCGTTGAAGTCGTCCGGCTCCCGGTCGTTGACCTTGAGGACGACGTCGCCTGGCTGGAGGCCCGTCTGAGTCACACCGAGCGTCTCGGCGTTCGTCGCGATTGCGCGCGCGGCGGGCGTGTCGGCCCGGGCGAGGCCGATCTTGGCCGGCTCGGTCTCGAGCCCGACGAAGAACACGAACATGAAGATCGCCAGCGCCAGGATGATGTTCATCACCACGCCGCCGGAGATCACGATCATGCGCTTCCAGATCGGCTTGGCCAGATAGCTGTCGGGGGGCGTGCCGGCACCCGCGCTTTCCGGGTGGAGGTCGTGCTGGCCGAGCATCTTGACGTAGCCGCCGAAGGGCAGGGCGTTGAGGCGGTACTCGGTTGGGCTGACGCGTCCCGAGAGTTGTGCGCGCGCGTTCTCACGTGCTTCGCCTCGGAATCCTTCGGCTTCCTTGATGAGGTCGAGGTATTCGCCCTCGCTCGATCCACGTCGCCAACCGATGCCTCGTCGGTAACTCACCACCGCCGGGCCGAAGCCCAGCGCGAACGCGAAGACCCGAATCTTCGCCCAGCGGGCCGTCAGGAAGTGCCCCATCTCGTGGATGAAGACGACCAGCCCGAAGCCGATCACCACGAGCAGGAGGTTGTAAAGCGTCGTGAGCAGGTTGAGCAGGGCGTCCATGGGGGATGGTATCGGTCTGTCGGGCTCCCGGTTCGCACCCGGCGTGGTGGATCGCCGCCAAAAGCAGACCGGCCCGACCTGAAAGGCCGGGCCGGTGGAGATGGAATCTGGACGTCGGGGGCTTACCTGCGGGCGTACTTGACGCTGCAGCCGTAGGGCTTGGCGTAGGTCGTGGTCACGTTGGAGCCGGCGAGCAGCGAGTCAACGGCTTCCACCACGAAGTTGGTCGGGCTGTCCTTGCGGCCGTTGGCGTTGTCGTCGATGCCGCCGCCGTAGGCGAGCACGCCGTCGGTGTTGATGACGTACATGGTGGGGGTGTTCTTGCTGCCGAAGGCACGGCCGACATCACCGGTGGGGTCCATCAGGACCGGGTGAGCCATCTCCCAACCCTCGCGGGCCTTCTGGTTGGCCTCGGGGTCGGCGGTCTTGCCGCTGGCGACGGCCAGCCAGACAACGTCCTTGCCCTCGTACTTGGCGACGGTGTCGTTCATGGTCGAGTCGCCCTTGTAGTGACGGACGACGTAGGGGCAGGTCGCGTTGAACCACTCCAGCACGACGATCTTGCCGTCGCTGAGGTACTCACTCAGCGTGTGCTCGTTGCCCTCGGAATCGGTGAGGGTGAAGTCGGCGACGGGCTTACCGACGATGTCCTGCAGGTTGGCCATCTTGCCGTCGGTGGGCAGGGCGTGGAGCTGGACCTCGCGGGTCTCGCCCTCACGCTGCGGGGCGACCGTCTTCTGCGCGGACGCGAGCGCGGGGACCGCGGCGAGAACGCCGGCGGCGACGAGCGAGAACATCGAGGTACGGATGGATTTGCTGTGCATGGTGTGGTCTCCGGGGTGAACGGTGTGCTGAGAGTGACGTGAGGATCGGTACAGAAACTCGAATGAGCCGGACGGATCAGCGTTCGCGTCGTCCGGGTGTGCCGATGTGGGTGGACGGTGCTTCGATGGGCTCGGCTTGATCGATCGCGTATACCTTTGACTCGTGCTTCGAGGTCCAGACTTCAAGGACACCGCGGATCGGCTCGTCGCCGTCGCGGAACTCCACGACGAGTTTGCCAGCCTCTGCCTCCCCCTGACCGAGGAGATCGCGCGGCGACCGGCAGTCGTCTGTCGGGTAGAACGCCAGCCGGACCGCGTTGTTGCCGGTCACGTGCAGGGAATTTTCCTGGAAGGTGATCTCGACCGGGGACTCGGTGGTGAGAGGCTCGGGCAGCCGCTCGCGGGCCCGCTCGAAAAGGGCCGCGGTCTCGCGGGAAGGCTTGCTCAGTGCGTCCGAGACCGGGATCTCGATCGACAGATCCGCCGATTCGAGCACGCAGGCGGTCTGGCAGACCAGCCAGCGCCCGTTGATGGCGAGTGTGACCAGATCGCCCAGCCTCGCTTCGGGGGCGACGGTGAGCGGCAGGAGCACCGTCATGTGCTCCTCGAACGTGTGGTCGAGGATGTCGCCAAAGGCGACATACCGATTCGGAGCCGCCCAGACCGCCTCGCCGACCGTGACGTTTCTGGAGGCCTCGATCTCGGTGTCGAGGGCGAAGCCTGTGTCGTTGATCCCGGGCCAGTAGGTGTGCCAGCCCGGATCGATCTCGAAATCGATCGCGAGCCAGATGGTTTCGCCGGGCATCGCCACCGGCCGCTCGGCGACCAGCCGGGGCGTGGCGTGCAGGTCCTGGGTGCCGCTTGGCACCTCCGCGGCCCCGAGGGCGCCGGCGGCAGTCAGGCAGAGGCCAAGTAGCGCAGTCTGGGCTCGCAAGGGGGAAACTCCTTCGCGGAAAGAACGGCCGCGGCAGGCAGTGTATTCTCCGGACCATGCAGGCAGGCAAAAACTTCATCGTGGGCGCGGCGTGGATCGGGGCGGCGCTGGTCGGATTCGGGATCGGCGGGTGCGAAAAGGGCACCAGCGAGAAGGACATCAACGAGTCCGTGATCTTCACGCTCGCCGATGTCCGCGAGGCCATCAACACCCGGGACGGCGAGGATCCGGATCATGCGATCCTGATTGACCCCCGCGCACCGAAGTACTTCGCCGCGGGTCATCTGCCCGGGGCGACGAATCTGCGGCTGCCCGATGTCCGCGAGGACGACCCGCAGGACCCCGAGCTGCGCAAGCACGAGCGTCTGATCGTCTACGGCGCCAACCCGGGATCCGCGGTCGCGCGGGCGATGTTCAAGCGGCTGCTCGCGGTCGGGTACGACGGCGTGAAGTTCTACGCCGGCGGGCTTGATGAGTGGCTGCTGAGCGGCGGGGACATCGAGACCTCGGAGCTGCCTCCCGCAGAAGAGTGAAGACGAGTCGGCGACGGCGGATGGCCGGCTGCGCGTGGCTGAAGCCCGGTGGCCCCGGTCGGCTGTTGCCTGCGCTGAAAAAGAAAACCGGAGCGGGCCCCGGGTGGGGCACCGCTCCGTGAGGGGGAGCGTGATGTGTCGCGGTTTCCCGCGTGGCCGGGCTTACACGATCGTGGAGATCGGGTTGAGCAGGCCGAGGGCTGCGCCGGAGTTGGTCCAGCCGCCCTGCAGGAACAGGTCGTAGTGGGTGAAGCTGACGGAGATCGGCGTCGCGGACGAGGCGAAGAGTGAGAAGAAGTTCAGACCCGGGCGGCCGAGGACGGCGTTGGGATCGAAGTTGTCGGGACGGTTGGTGCCGCTGGAGAAGTCGGACCCGAGCGTCTCGTGGAGGCGGATCTCGGCGAAGCCGTTGGCGTCGACGTTGACGCGGAGCGTCTCGCTCGAGCCGTCGACGAAGAGGAGCTGCACGCTGACCTGCGTGCCGGCGTCGGCCGGGTTGTAGATGGCGACCGTCTCGAAGTAGGACTCGCCGGCCAGGGCGCTGTTGATGAACGCCGCACCGAAGAACCAGCCCGTGCCGGCCTGGGTCGAGGCGCTGGAGGCGTCGGCGTCGCCGAACTGGGACTGGTTGCCCATGACCGTGATCGGGTAGTTGGACGAGTAGCGGAGGCCGAGCGGCTGGCTGTCGATCATGCCGAGGTCGGCCCCGGTCAGGCGGACGGTGCCGCCGGCGGGGATGTTGACGTTGCGGGCGAGGTCGGGCAGGGCCGCGCGGACGTACTCGCCGCGGAGCTCGACGTTGGCCGAGAAGGGGTTGGGGTTGAAGAGCACGACCTCTGTGCTGGCGGCGTCACTCCGCACGAGCGAGGGGATCGCCCCGTTGGTGGCCCCGCCGAGCGGATCGGCGATGAGGCCGAAGCCGGACTCGTTGACCAGATCGAAGTGGCTCTGGCCGACAACGATGCCCTGGAACTCGCCGGCGTTAGCGGATGAGACCGGCTCGGCGGTGATGACCGCCCCGAAGACGCCGACCGGCAGGGCGGCGACCTGATCGATGTTGAGCCCGCCGCGACGGAGTGCCCCGACAACGGTGTTGACCTCGACCGGGTTGCCCGCGGCGTTGTAGGCCGTCAGCGTGACGTTGACGTCGAAGTCGTGCGGGTTGTAGTAGAGGACGAAGTCGTTGACGTTGCCCGAGCTGCGCTCGACACGGGCGAGGCTCCAGGCCGGGGAGATGATGTCGGTGAAGGCGTCGCCCGTGGTCGAGCCGAAGTCGAAGTGGCCCATGGCCGCACCGATCGGCCCGCCTGTGGACTGGACTTCGATCGCGTAGGGGGCGATGCGGGCGCCCGACGGGGAGTCCGAGCCCGCGACGCTGATCGTCACGCCGCCGCGGCTGCCGGCCGCGAGAGTGGCGTTGGTGACGATGGTCTGGTCCCGGTCGCCGGTCTCGTAGCGGAGGATGACCGAGTAGGTGACCTCGAAGTCGTTGGGGTTGGCCAGCGAGACGAACTCGTTGATGGTCGGGCCGGTGAAGCCGGCGGGGTAGAAGGTGCGGAAGAGCTCGGGCTCGGCGTCGATCTTGATGGTGTAGGAACCCACCCCGGTGCCGATGCCGTCCACGATGACCCAGTACTGCGTGCCGGCGCCGGCCGATTCGAACCGCACGTCCGCGTCGACACCCGGGATGCCGGTGGCGTCGGTGGTGACGACCGCGGTCTCGGTGGCCGCGTCGAGGATGGTGACGGTGGCGTCCAGCAGCGAGCCGCTGGCGGTGATGATCTGGACGTAGATATCGCCGCCGGACGGGCGCGGAGAAGGTGTAGAGGTCGCGTTCGCCGCCCTGGGCGATGATGCCGTTGACGGTGCCGTCTGCGCGGATGGGATCGAGGACGATCTCGCTGGCGTCGTCGAAATCGATGTCGCCGCCACCGCCGCCACCGCCGCCGCCGTCGGAGGCCTCGCCGTCGACGATGAGCTGGTACTCACCGGTGCGGTTGCCGATCGCGTCGTTGACGAGGATGTAGTAGCGCTCGTTGGGCGCGGTGTCGGTGAGGACGATCGCCACGGTCTCGCCCGGGCCGCTCGCGGTGACCGTCTGGACGAGGGTGAACGTGGAGTCGTAGACGCTGAGCTCCGGCCGGATGCCGATGATCGAGTCCACGAGCGGGTCGAAGCTGATGGCGACGTTGCCGGTCGCGATCGTTGCGAAGGTGAACAGGTCGGTGTCGCCGACGACCTCCAGGCGCGGGTTGAGCGGGTTGCCCTCTTCCTGCGTGCCCAGCACCGCGTCGCCGGTGTCGGCGTCGAGGGTGAGGGCGTGGGCGATGGACCACTCGAGCGCGTTGGGGTAGTCGTCGAGCGGGGGCTCGGCGACGGTGACGGTGTAGGCGCCGGTCGACTGCTGCTCGGTCGCGACGGACGAGGCCTCGATCAGCACGTAGTAGACCTGGCCGCGAACAACGCTGGTCTGGACGGTGCCGGGCACGGCACCGTCGGAGGGCGTGTCGAGCTCGTTGCCGTCGGCGTCGATGATCGAGAGCTTGGGCAGGAAGACACTGTCGCTGGGGCGCGACACGGTGACGCGGGCGATGCCGCCGGCGAGGGCCGTGAAGCGGAACAGGTCGGTGTCGCCGAGGACCTCGATGACGCCGGTGTCCTGCCCCTGGCCGTTCTCGTTGTCCACCGCGATGGGGGTGGCGTAGCTGAACTGTCCCTGGTCGGGGTGGTCGTCGGTCTTGGTGAGGGAGAAGACAACGGTGTAGTCACCCTCGTCGGCCTGCAGGTCCGACCCGCGGACAAGGACGTAGTAGAACGGGTACTCATCGCCGGTGATGCCGGAGATCCGTGCCGGGGTGAGGCCCAGGGTGACCTGCGAGTCGGTGTTCTCGTTGGCGACGATGTCGTCGTTGAAATCAACCTTCAGCAGCACGGGGTTGCCGAAGGGATCGACGGAGGTCTCGAAGACCTCGAGGTAGGGGTTGAACCCGTTCTGGCCCTCGACGGTGATGGTCGCGTCGGTGAAGTTGCCGACCTCGAACTTGAAGAGGTCGGTGTCGCCGTTGCTCTCGATCGAGCCGTCGGCCTCGGCCGCCCCGAGGAAGTCGAGCAGCTCGATCTCGGTGGCGTCCTGGAACTCGAGCCAGTCGGCGTGGTCGTCCACGTCGATGAGGCCGGAGACGTCGATGGTGTAGTCGCCCTCGGTGCTGCCGGCGCCGATGACCTGGATCAGGAACCGCTCGCCCTTGGTGACATCGAGCGTGAGCGTCAGCGAGCCGCCGCTGGAGGCGGTGTCGCTCACGCGGTCGATGGTCTCGTAGTTGCCGGCGGCCAGGCGGTTGACCTCGAAGATCGTGGCCGCGGGGATCAGCGTGGACCCGTCGGCCCGGGCGACGGTGACGGTCACCTCGGGCGCTGGCCGGCGCGGTGAAGGCGAACAGATCGACGTCGAACGGGTTGGTGACGTTGTTGTCGATGGTGCCGGCGATCGAGCCGGTGCCGGTCGCCTCGTCGATGCCCAGCGTGGTCGCGTTGAGCAGGCGGGAGTTCTCGTGATCGTCGTTGGTGAGCGTGGGGATGGTGTTGATCAGCAGCTCGTAGGAGCCGATCATGTGCTGCCAGTTGACGGGGACGGTGCTGTCGCTCTGCCACGCCTGGTACTGCTCGGCCTGGCCGCTCTCGACCTGGAAGTAGTAGACCTGGCCCTTGACGATCGGGAAGGTCACGCGGGCGTCGCGCTTGTGGAAGGTGCGCTCGCCGTTGGGGCCTGAGTAGGTCGTCTCGGTATCGCCGAGTATCGCGTTGTTGTCGTTGTTGTAGGCGACCTGCTCGAAGTCGTTGTCGAAGACGCGGAGTGCGGAGTCGAGGATCGAGTTGTAGACCTTGTCCTTGCGGAAGAACTGGGGTTCGACCAGTTCGCCGGCGGGGTCGCCGTTGTCGTCGAGGTAGACGCCCTTATCGTCGAAGTCGCCGAACGGATCGTCGGTTTCGTCTTCGCTGTGATCGCCGTCGTTGAAGTCGTCGGTGATGCTGAGATCGATAAGCTCGCCGGATCCGTCGGCGATCCACTCCTCATGCCAGTCGGCGAGCTCCGTGGTGTTGATGCGGATCTCGGCGTAGCCGGTCGCGGTGGCGCGGAAGGTGTAGAGGTCGTTGTCGAGCGGGTGCTCGATTCCGGCCAGCCCGGACTCTCGGAGGATCGTGACGCCGGTGTTGTCGAACGGGCCAGCGCCCAGGATGTCGTCGTCGTCGTAACCGGCCAGGAGCGTTGCGCCCAGGCCGGACGAGATGTTCGGGGCGGGGAAGCCGGTCCAGTACGTCGGGTAGTCGGCGTTGCCCATGACGAACGTGCGCTCGAAGTTGGCCGAGCCGTCGATGTAGGCGTTGCCGCTGCCGGTCGGGCCGACGTACTCGCCGTTGGCGACGCCCAGGCTGAGGGTCTGTGCGTTCGCGAAGTCCAACGCGCTGTTGCTGAAGTTGTTGGGTCCTTCGGTGATGCCGGAGACTACCTGCGAGGGCGTCTCGTCGGCGATCCCCACGAACGTGTCGTCGGTGAGGGGCTCGTCGGACACGATCTCGCCCCAGTTGTCCGCGTCGGTCGGATCGGTGAAGCCGTCCACCGAGACGAACGCGTTGTACCGGCCGGAGCCGCTGGTGCCGCCGACCTCGATGTAGTAGGGCTCGCCGCCCCACACCTCGAGGCTGAAGACGCCGTCGAACAGCTCGCCGGTGCCTGTGTAGTCCACCCCGAGCGCGCCGAAGTCGAGGTCGCCGAAGTACCGCGACGGGTCGAGCGAGCCGGCAAAGTTGAGCGGCGGGATCAGCGCGTCATTGAACAGGTCCGGGATGTTGTCAAGGACCAGATTCCCGAGCGAGTCGTACACGCGGACCGAAGGCGTGAGCCACGTGAAGTCGGGCCCGCCCGGGTCCTCAAAGGCCTGAATCTGGATCTCGACACGCGTCGCCGGGCGGAAGCCCTCGTACCACGGGATCGCCGCGCCGTCGCGTGCCGCGTCGCCGTCCGCGTCGATGAGGCCGTCCATGTCTTCGTCGATCTCGGCCCCGACATTGCCGGTGTACTCACCGAGCATGTCGATCGGGGGCACGAAGACGAACAGGTCGGTGTCCGATCCGCGGTGAATCCGCCCCGTGAACGACCCGGTCGAGACGAGCGAGTGATCGGGCAGCGGGCCCTGACCGAGGACGTTGTCCTCGGCCTGCATCCAGTCGCTCCAGATGATCGGCGTGGCGTTGGCGTAGTCGAGCGAGTCGGCGTGGTCGTCGAGGTTGATGAGCTCGTCGAAGGTGTGATTCGCCTCGATGAAGAGGGCGAATCCGCCCGTGATCGGGTAATCGAAGCCGTCGACGAGGATGAAGTAGGTCTCGCCGCCGACCAGCGTCGATTCGATCTGCGGGCTGTCGCCGAAGAACCGGTCGTTGAACGCGATGAACTCCCCGTCCGAGTCGTACAGCGTCATCGCCGGATCGGCCAGCGGCGGCAGCCCCGCGCCGCCCGCGGAGATGATCGCCGGCCCGCTCGCCTGCGCGGTGAACTGGAGGAGTTCGGTCTCCGTCGCCCCGCCGGCGCCGCCGCCGAGGCCCGTGCGCGAGACCGGATCAAGCTCGATCTCGAGCCCGATGAGGTCCAGGCCAAGGGAGAACGCCCCGGTGTTCGGCGTGCCGGGCTCGAACTCGTCGGAACGGACACGCACGAAGTACGTCTCGTCCGGGCTGCCCTTGAACACGGCGAAGGCGTTGGTCAGCCGGCCGGACTGGCTGTCGTCGGTGATCAGGTTGCCGTCGGCGTCGAAGATGTCCAGCCGGGTGTCGAGCACCGCGCTGTTAGCGCGAGCGTTTGCGGAGGCCACGCTGTCCCACGCGCTGTCGTCGTCGGTATCGATGCGGTAGACGATGTCCTCCAGCGGGCGGGAGATCGTCCCGCCCTCGGAGGTGAGCGCGTCGGTCCCGGACGGCGTGATGACCGTCGAGATCCCGTCCACCCGCATCGTGTACAGCCCCGCCGCCCCGTTCGTCGCGGCGTTCTCGGCCGTCACGGCCACGTAGTAGGTGTACATCCCTGTGTCCGGGTCGAGGTGGCTGGAGGTCGGGACAAAGCCGTACCACGCGTCGATCGGCGTGCCGCCGGTCAGGTCGCCGCTGTCTTGGGCCGTCGCCAGAGCGTTGCCCTGGTAGTCAAACAGCGTGAACTGGGTGTCCACGCGGTCGTCGAACGCGTCGGCGGTGTTCACCGCGTCGGCGAGGATCGTGATGAAGTCCGGGCTCGACACGCTGAACGTGTACATGTCGATGTCGCTGGTGTCCGGCAGGTCGTCGTCGTAGGTCGCCACACCGTCGCCGTCGAGCAGCAGCTCCTGGGCGTCCGCGAACGTGGAGCCCGGGTCACTCAGCAGCACGCGGCTCTCGAGCTCCTCCAGCGTGGACAGCTGGGCCCGCCCCGCGTCCAGCAGCAAGGAGGCCGGGGTCTGCGGCTTGCGACGACGGTTCCACCACGAGCGACGGTCCGAGATGCTCATTGCTCTGCTCCCAGGCCCCGGTCCTCGGGGCATCTAATCCTTGTTGATGCCGATCCTGCGGTCGGCATGGGCGGCGTTCATCGGGCCCGCACTCGGCCCACCATGGGGAACACGGCTCGCAGGCTACGAGCAACGCTCCCGGCTTCTTCTCCCAGGGCTCTGGTGTCCCCAACTCAGGGGCGTACCCCATCTTGGGCACCAATCACCGCCGGGCACTAGCTTACCACATGGCTCGTCTGTTCGTCCAGCCTCGCGGCTCGATACGTCCGGCCCGTTCGGCCGGACGCGGTCGGGTCGTTCCCAGGCCGCGGCACCTGGCCGAGACATGCTCGGCTGGGGCCCGGGAGCCCGATCCTTTTCCCAATATACCCGATGCGGGACCGAAATGGATCCCCCAACTCGCAAAAATGCAGATTCTCAGGCAATGAATCAGCCCGCCGCACGTTCCACGGCCCCTACCGCGAGGATCTGGGCCGCGTCGAACACCTCGATCGGGGAGTTTTCCGTGGAGATCACCAGTGGTGCCTCCGAGCAGCCCAGGATTACCCCCTCACACCCTCGCTGCTGAAATTGCTCGACGACGCCGATCACCCGGGCACGCGAGTCGGCGCAACACCGGCCGTAGATCAGCTCGTGGAAGATGATCGAATCCAGATCCTCGATCTCGTCGGTCTCTGGGGCTAGCAGCTGGATGCCCCGCAGCCCCAGCATGGTCTGGTAGGTCGAGCCGGTGGTGACCAGTTTCGTCCCGATGATGCCCACCGTCTTGCACCCGGCTTCCACCAGCGTGTCGGCGATCAGCTCCGGCATGCTGATCCAGGGAATCGGCGAACCCACCTCCGCGACGTGGATCCCGTGCTGCACCGCGTTGTCCGGCGTCAGGCAGAAGGTCGCCCCGCACCCGGCGAGCTTGTCGGCCGAGCGGCGGAGCAACGCCCCGACCCGCATCCAGTCTCGCTCCCGCACCGCGTCGAGGTAGAGCCCGAACGGCTCGTTGTGCAGCGTGACGCGGGGCCAGTTCCGCGAGTCCCGCCCCGTCTCGGCCAAGTGGCGGTTGATCGATTGGAAGAACAGCGCTGCCCCCTCGGGGCTGACGCCGGAGATGCCGATGTGTCCGCTCACGGCGAAATCCTTTCCTGCCGGTGGTAGATCACGGAGGGTGCGGCCCTCCGGTGCATCGTCGGGTGTGCGGGGGGCGGTGTCAATGGTCGAGATAGAGTTGGCCATGACCACCGACCCGTTCGAGACCCTGGGGCTGGAACCCCGATTTGACCTCGCAGAGGGCGACATCCAGCGGGCCTACCTCGCCCGTGCCGCCGCCTGTCACCCCGATCTGGTCGGGCGCAGACCCCGACAAAGCCGCGGACGCCGCCCGCCTCTCGGCGGCCCTGAACCGGGCCCGGGCCGTGCTGGCGGCCCCCGAAGACCGCGCCCCGCGCCCTGCTCGCGCGGCTCGGCGGTGGGGCGGGCGACGAACGCGAACTGCCCGAGGGCTTCCTCATGGAGATGATGGAAACCCGGATGGAGGTCGAGGCCGCGGTGGAATCCGGGGACGGCGACGAACTCGCCCGGTGGCGGGAATGGGCCCAGACCGAGCGGGCCCGCTACATCGACCGTCTCGGCGGGATGTTCGCGGACCTGGGCACCCCGCCCGCCGCGGACGCGGTGCAGGCGATCCGACGCGAACTCAACGCCTGGCGGTATATCGAGCGGATGCTGGAACAAACCGAGGGCTGACGCGGTGCGCCCTTCGGGCCGCCGACCCGGCGGCCGACGTTGACCCAGATCCAATCACGGAGGTCACAGACGTGAAACGCAGTTGGTTCGGACCGGTCGTGATGCTCGTGGCGGTCGTCATGGTGATGGGCGTGCTGCGCGCGCGCTTCGGGGGTGTGGCCGAGACGCCCGCCTCATTCGCCTCGCACACCACGCTGGATGCCGCCATCTCCGAGTCGGCCGAGTCCGGCAAGCCCGTGCTCGCCCTCGTCACCGCCGACTGGTGCGGCCCCTGCCAGACGCTCAAGCGCGCGCACTCGCGGACGAGCGGGTCGCCGGGTGGATCGGCGAGCACGCGATCCCCGCCTACGTGGACGGCACCGACAGCACCACCGAGCAGGCCCAGCGCGAGCTCCGCATGCTCCGGATCGAGGCCTTCCCGACGCTCGTTCTCTTCGACAGCGAAGGCGAACTCTCCCGCCGGACCGGCGTCTTCTCCGCGGGCGAACTGCTCAACTGGCTCGAGGGCTCGGGCGTCGGCGGCTGACGCCGCTGAGCACAGGCCGTCCCGTTCTGACGATCAGGCGAGTGGGTTCAGGAACAACCCCGTCGCCAGCTTGGGGTAAAAGAACGTCGATTTCTGCGGCATCAGCTCGTTGTTCCGGCTGATGTCCCGCACCGCATCCAGCGGCGTCGGGCGAACGATGACCGCCAGCTGCGCGAAGCCCGCGCCACCACCAGCGCCGGTCTCCTGACCCCGACCGATCTCCACAACCTCCTCGATCGAGTGCGGGAACGCCCACTTGACCGGCTCGCCGTTGTTGAGTTTGGGTTGGCAGATCTTCTCGACGATCAGGTGCTGAATCACCGCCACATCGAGCGTGCGCCACGCCTCCGACTGGTCGGGGAACACCGTCCGCAGCGGGTCAGGCGCCTTGGTCGTCGCCAGAAAGCAGCGTCCGGACGCGAAGTCCAGCAGGCCGAGCACGTTGTGGCCCGGTTCGACGCTCGCGTGCTCCATCGCGTTCTCGATCGCCTCGGGGTTGGCGGGCAGCTCGCGGACGATGAGGGCACCCGTCGATGCCTCGATGAACCGATCGATCGAGTAATCCTTCATGCCCCCCAGAACCCGGTGCGTCGGTCCGATGACCAGCCCGGGGTCGGACATGCTGATCAGCACCATCATGCACCGGCGTGCCGGGTGGTCCGCCGGCACGTCGCCCGCCTCCTCCAGCGAGGCCAGGTAGTTCAGCGCCGTGGTGTACCGGTGGTGGCCGTCGGCGATGAAGAGGTCCTCGCCGGCCAGCGCCTCCTGATAGCCCGCGATCGCGGCCGCATCGGTCACGGTCCACAGCTCGTGCCGCACGCCGTCGTCGGTGGTCGCGACGAAGTCGGCCGGCCGTTGTTCCATGAGCGACCGGGTCAGCCGGGTGGCCTCGCCCCCCTCGTCGGCGTGCAGGCCGAAGATCGGCGAGAGCTGCGTGCGTGTTGCCCGCATCAGCGCCAGCCGGTCCTCCTTGGGGCCGGAGAACGTCTGCTCGTGGGCCAGGATCCCCCCGCCGTCGCGCGGCCCGAACGGGTTGGTCTCCACCGTGCACGCCATCCCGCACCGCTGGTGGGTCTGCCCGGCAAACTCGAACGTCTGCCGGTAGGCGTAGACCGCAGGCTGCTCGTCGCGGGTCAGCACGCCCGAGCCCGCCCACGCCTGTAGCGTCTCCGCGGCCGCGGCGTAGGCGGCCTTGGGCCCGAGCTCCTTCGGCGGCACGTGGGGCAGGTCGATCGCCACGATGTTGTGCGGATCGCGAGCCAGCAGGGCGGCCTTGTCGGCCGCGTCCAGCACGTCGTAGGGCGGGGCAACCTTCGAGGAGATATCCCCGGCGGTGCCGCCCTGGGTCGTGGGGGCCGGGTAGTGGAGGGGGCGGAAGGGGAAGACCTGCGGCATGGTGAGAACCTCCTGCGATCGGGAGCGATTGGGGTTGGCTGCGGATAGGCTATACCCATGCCCAACGCCCTTGTCGTCCGAGCCGCCGGGACCAACTGCGAGGTCGAACTGCTCCGCGCCTTCGCCCTCGCCGGCGCGACCCCAAAGCTCGTCCACGTCGACACCCTGCTGGCCGAGCCCGCCCGCCTCGACGACGCCGACCTGATCGCCTTCCCCGGCGGGTTCAGCTACGGCGACGACATCGCGTCGGGACGCATCCTCGCGATGAAGACGCGGGAGCGGCTCTACCCCCGGCTGCGGGCGGCCGCCGAGCGGGGCTGCCCCATCCTCGGTGTCTGCAACGGGTTCCAGGTGCTGGTCCAGGCGGGGCTTCTGCCGGGGCCGGCCGCCGGCGAGCCGTGGCCGGAGACCGCCCCGACGCCCACCGTCGCCCTGACCGACAACGCCTCGGCCCGCTTCATCGACGACTGGGTCGGGGTCGAGGCCGTCCAGACCTCGCCCTGCATCTGGACCGCACCGCTGGCCGAGCTGGGGTCGGGGGCGGGGGGCGACGAGGTGCTCCGCCTGCCCGTCGCCCACGGCGAGGGCCGGTTCGTCGCCGACAGCCAGGCGACGCTGGCGGCGCTCGAGGCCAACGGGCAGGTCGCCCTCCGCTACCGCACCGACATCAACGGCTCGCAGGGCTCGGTCGCGGGCCTCTGCGACGCGAGCGGGCGGGTCTTCGGCCTGATGCCCCACCCGGAGCGCTACCTCGACTGGAACCGCCACCCGTGGTGGACCCGCCTGCCCGCAGCCACCCGTCGCGGCGAGACGCCGGGGCTGGCGATGTTCCGCGCCGCGGTCGAGGCGGTGGCGGGCGTGAAGGCGTAGCGCCGTCAGACTCTCGAGCCCTGCAACATTGCCTTTGAGCGTGAGTCCGGTGACGGTATTCTGACGCACACAGGCGTTGGGCGTAACACTCAGCGGCGAGTGCGCGCACGCCGGGACAGTGCCGTGGGGGACCCCGCGGGAACGAGAGGAGATGGCATGCGCAGGAAATCGATGTCGATCGGTGCAGGTGCCCTCGCGATGCTGAGCGCATCGCTGTGTCTCGCCGGAGAGACCTTCTTGATGTACTCTTCGGCTGGCGAGATCATTCAGGTGGACTACGCACGGCGCACTTCCGAGTGGGTCTGGTCGACCGGCAGATCCGATTGGCGCGATATAGGTGTCGTGTCAGACGGGAACAGGATCGACCTGTACAACACCTCCAACCACACCCAGTATCTGGGGAGTGCAGAGCTGCCGGGCACCATTGTTGAGGCCGGGCGGTACAGCCAGAGCCAGGTCGGTGTGATGCTCGCGGACCGTTCGTTCCACGTGCTGGACACGCGCGACCCGGGGAACGGCGTTCCAACGCTCTTTGTGATACCGCGACTCCCGGTGGGGACGATCGCAACGGACTATGAGATTTTCAGGAATCGGATCTACATCCTCGACACGGGCAACGACCGCATGCTGCACTACGACCGGCACTCGCTGCAAATGGTCGGTGCCGCGCCGTTCGACGTGGACCTGGGCCCGACGGCGACGTTTGGGCATCGTGCACGCTTCAGCAAATTCATCATCGCCGACGGTGCAAACACCGGCTGGGTATATGAACGAGGCATCGGTGGTGCGGTCACCACGCCGATTATGGACATCTCCCAATGGGGAGGCGCCGTCGGAATGACCCCGACACCCGCGCCCACGACGCTTGCGCCGATCGGGTTGGGTCTGCTCGTGGCGTGCAGGCGCCGACGCTGAGTTCCGTTATCGCAGCGCCCGCCCCCCGTCGACCCGAAGCACCTGCCCCGTCGTGAACGTCGCGTCCAACGCGAGGAATGCGACGGCCTTCGCGGCCTCGTCCGGCGTGCCCGATCGGCCCAGCGGCACTCGAGCCAGATAGCGGGCCTGCATCGCCGGGTCGGTCTCCGGCCCGGATTCCGGCCACGCGATGACGCCGGGGGCGACGCCGTTGACTCTGACCTTGGGCGCCAGGTCGACCGCCGCTGCGCACAAGCGCGCCCCAGCCGCGGCCTTGGACATCGTGTAGGCGGCGTGGTCGCGTCGGGGCAGCGCGGGCTCCGGCTCGGTGTGGATGTCGAGCATGGCGACGATCGCGCCGCCGCCGGGCTGGCCGGACGCAGCCAGCCGTGGGGCCAGCGCCGCCTGCAGCACCAGCGGTGAGAACGCGTTGACCGCGTGGTGGAGTTCGAGGTGGTCGAGTAGTCCCGCGCCGCCGGGCTCGATCGGCGAGGGCGCGTAGACCGAGGCGTTGTGGACGAGCACGTCGAGCCGGGGCAGGAGGGCGGCGAGCCGGTTTGCGCGCGCAGCGCGTCGCGCGGGTCGGCCAGGTCCATCGCGACCGCCGCGGCGTCGACCCCGCGCGCGCGGATCTCGTCGCGGGTCGCGACCGCCTCAGCCTCAGACGTGAGGTAGGTCAGCAGCACATCGAGCCCGCGTTCGGCCATCTCCAGGGCGATCGCCCGCCCGGCGCGCTTGGCCCCGCCGGTCACCATCGCGATAGCACGGTCGCCGGCGAAGGGCAGCGAGCCGGGCAGCGGGGCGGGACTGGCGTGGTGCGGGCCGCTCATTCGGTCCCCGGCTCGCGGGGGATGTCCGGATGGTCCTCAAGCCCCACGCGGCGGGCCGATTCGGCCCACGCGTCGGCCGGGCTGGCGGCATCGCGGCGTTTGCGTTCCGACCGGCTCCGCCGCCGCAGAGCCAGCAGGATCAGCACGCACGAGACGGTGAGCACCATCAGGAGCGTCACCAGCACCACCGACGACGCCTGCCCGACCGCCCGGCGCGCCGCCGGGTCGACGGGTGGTGGTGGGGGTGTCGAGGTGGTCGTGGTCGCGGGCTCGGCGGTCTGGGTCAGCACGTCGGCATCGTACCGGGCCGGGCACCCTCCCGGCTGCGACGCGGTGCCGGGCCCGGCCGGGAGTGCCCGGCGGTCTACTGCACCGGATCGGGGACCAGGGACCGCTGGTGGTGGAAGGCCAGACGGGCGTGCCCCTCCGTGCGGACGAGGCCCGCGTCGAGGCCGACGCTGCGGAGTTCGGCCAGCAGCGACCGGTCGTCGAGCGTGATGGCTCGGGAGGGTGTCGCCGCTGCGCCGAACCGCTCGAGGACGGAGGGGTCGTCGGCGATGTACCCGACCAGTGTGCTGCGGACGGGCGTCGCTGCCTCGTCCAGCCGCGAGCGTCGGCCCGGGCGAGAGATCCTTGGCCGCGGGCGTGATGGCGGTGGCTGGCTCTTCGCTGTGTGCCGGTCCGGACGCGATCGGCCGGGGCGCCGTGGCTGCCGGACCGGGGCCCGCTCTGTGCCGTGACCACACCGATCGCCGCGACCGATGCGACGAGCAGCACGGCAGCCGCGGCCCGGGCCACCACACGGCGGGTCCCCCGGGCGCGAACGGCGGCATCGAGTTCGGCACGCATCGCGGCCCGGCTGGACCTGGCCGCCTGCGAGAGCGGCTCGGGGGCAGGCCGTGCAGGGAGTGCAGCGGCTGTCTGGTGGGTGGCGTCGGTCGGCTTTGGTGGGTCATGGCGTCGGGTCCTGGTGCTGGTCGGTGGGGGCCTTGCGGGCGACCCGCTGCAGGGCCCTGCGGATGCGGCCGTGGGCGGCGTCGCCGGTCAGGCCTAAAGACGCCCCGACCTGCGCGAGCGTGCGGTTCTGGCCGAAGCGGGCGCCGAGCATCCAGCCGTCGTCGGGAGGGAGTTCGCGGAGTTCGCGCGCAGCCACGCGATGTCCTCGTCGAGGGCCTCCGGCGGCCTGCCCGGCGTGGGGTGAACCTGACCGGCCGAGGAGCGTTCCCGCGCGGCCCGCCGCTTCTCGGCGCGGAGGCGGTCGAGAGCCGCCCGGTGGACGGCGCGGCAGAGCCAGGCCCCGAGTGCGGCCTCGTGGGGCAGGGCTGGGAGGCGGCGGGCGGCCCGCAGCATCGCGTCCTGCACCACGTCGAGGCAGAACGACTCGTCGCGGCCGGTGAGTCGATGGGCGGCCGAGAGGGCGCGGTCGAACCACCGCTCGTAGATGGTGCCGAAGGCGGCGGTGTCGCCGCGCGGCGGCACGGGTCAACGCGGCCGTGTCGTCGGCCGCGGACCCGTGGCTCGGGGGCGTGAGATCGAGCGTGCGGAGTGGGATGGCGGGGGTGCCGCTCACGCTGCTCTCTTTCTGCCCGGTCTGGTGCTGGGGTGGGGCGTCGGGCACGCTGGTGGTTCAGCGGCCGCCACCGCCGGAGCGTCCGCCGCCGGCCCCGGTGCCGGCCCTGCCGACTCCGGGCTGCGAATTCAGGCGGCCCTGCAGTTGGGCGAGTTGGGCCTCCATCACCGCGAGTCTATCACGGAGCATGGTGTTTTCGGTACGCAATGCGTCGATCTCGCTCGCGCTCCCGCCGCCGGAAGAGATAGCCCGGGCTCGATCCAGCGAGCGGCGGAGCTGCTCGACGCGCTGGTGCTGGCGTTCCATCTCGATGCGGCATTCCTCGATCTCGGCCTGCGACTCGATCATGCGGACCCGGCGTTGCTCGAGGTCGCCCTCGGAGACAAACCCTCCCTCGACGAGGTCGTGGGTCTTGGCCAGGCCCTGCTCGGCGAGCTGGTGCCGCTCGCTCGCGACATGCATGCGTACCTGCGCCAGTTCGAGATCCGCCTGCGCGTCGGCGAGTTCGCTCTCGAGCATCTCGGGGTTGGTGAGGCCCTGGCTGGTCTGCAGCTCGCGGGCGCGGCTGCGGCGGACGCTGGTGTCCCGCGACATCTGGCTGAGCACCTGCTCGGCGGCCCGGAGCGAGTTGACCGGGCCGGCGATCATGACCAGACCCGAGGGGGCGTGGTATTTGACCTTGGTCTCATCGGCGTTGCCGGCGATCTCGAGCACGGCCTCGATCGCGGTCAGGACGGTCTCGGCGGGCACGACCGACTCGGGCGGGTCGCCGGGGAGTGCGGTGGTGAGTTCCTTGATCTGGAGGACGAGGAAGTCGCGGGACTCGGGTGATCGATTCGGAGAAGACTCTTCGGCCCCCAAGTCCTGCACGTAGACGACATGAACGGGTTGGCCGCCGCCCGATGGCTTGGTGAGCCTGGCTCCCGCATGGAGGTACCGCCCATTGACAACCGTTTGGCCGCTGTGTTCGATAACGGCAAGGGCAGATTCAATCGAGACCTGAGTCAGCGTCACCGGGTCAATCGAGAACTCCACCCCGTTATCGCGCACGACGATATTGACTGGTTCGGGTGCCGCTGCCCGTTTGATGGCATCGACATACTCGCGGAGCGTCCCGCCGGGAAACTCGATCGAGATGAGGTGCTCTGAGGACGCATCGCTGAGAGCCCGATCGGCTCGCGCCCGCTCTAGAAGCGCTTGCCGCTTGGCCTCTCGGTCTACGGTGGCATCCTGAGCGACGGTGGTGTGTGGAGCGGAGCCCCACAGAATGGCGGCGGCGAGCAGCGGTGTGAGGCGTCGTGTGTGCATCGGAGTCTCCTTGGAGGTCAGGGAATCGGGGCCCGGCGGATGCCGGATGGGACGGGCCGCCATTTGGGGTACAACGCCGCCGCCCGGCGGTTTCGGCGCGGGAGCCTGAAAAAGCCTTCCCGGACCCCGCTCCGAACACCTCCCGCCTAGACTGCCGCCACGTTTCAGGAGGCCCACCGATGCATTTCGACGCGCACCAGCCGGTGATCGACGATCTTGAGGCGCGGATTGTCACGATCCGCGACTCTCTTTAACTACGACACCAAACTCTCCACCCTCGCCGACCTCGAAGAGAAGATGTCGGCCATGGACTTTTGGGACAACCCGGACAACGCCAAAGAGACCGTCGGCAAGCTCAAGCTCGTCAAGGCCCAGATCGAGCCGCTCAAGGCGGTCATCGAGCAGTTTGACGATGCGCAGGTCGCCTACGAGATGGCCAGGGAGTCCGGCGACAAGGAGTTGCTCGTCGAGGCCGACGAGGCGCTCCACTCCCTCCGCGGCATGATGGAGCGGGTCGAGCTCCAGTCCCTTCTCTCCGGCAAGCACGACCACCGGAACTGCTTTGTCACCATCTCGGCCGGTGACGGCGGCACCGAGGCCAACGACTGGGCCGAGATGCTGTTCCGCATGTACCTCTACTACTGCGAGCGGATGGACTTCAAGGTCGAGGAGCTGTCCAAGACCTACGGCACCGAGGTCGGGATCGACCACGTCACGCTGCACGTCAAGGGCCCGTACGCCTACGGCAACCTCTCGTGCGAGCATGGCACGCACCGCCTGGCCCGCGTCTCGCCGTTCAACGCCCAGGGCAAGCGGCAGACGAGCTTCGCGACGGTTGACGTGACGCCGGAGTTTGAGGAGTCGAAACTGGAGATCCCCGAGGGCGATCTCGAGTTCACCTTCTTCGCCCGCTCGTCCGGGCCCGGCGGGCAGAACGTCAACAAGGTGGCTTCGGCGTGCCGCATCGTGCACAAGCCGACGGGCCTGATGGTCGTCGCCAGCACCCACCGCGATCAGTCGCAGAACAAGCGGCAGGCGTTGACCATTCTCCAGGCCAAGCTCGAGCAACTCGAGGAAGAGAAGAAGGCCGCGGAGCTGATGGAGGCCAAGGGCGGCGAGGTCGGGCGAGGCTGGGGCACGCAGATCCGCAGCTACGTCTTCTACGACAACCGCGTGAAGGACCACCGCACGGGTCACGAGGAGACTAACTACGAGAAGGTGCTGCAGGGGCAGATCGAGCCTTTCGTGGATGCGGAGTTGCAGCGCAGGCGCTCGGTGAAGGAGCGGTAGAGGCGGGCGATCCGCTGACTATCCGGCTTAAGGCACTCGGCACTAGGCATTAGGCATTAGGCACTAGGCACTAGGCACTCGGCACTGGGCACTAGGCACAGTGATGATCGCCCGCGGCGGGCTCTTCGTTTGGTCTCAGATCAGATTGGAAAGTCCCCGCGCACGCTTTCGCGAGCGCGGGGGTTGTGTGGTTTACTCCTGGGAGTTCAGGGGCCGCCAGGACTCGATGCGGCCCCGCTCGCTGCGGTAGCCGTAGCCGAGCCGGCCTCGGAGTTCGTAGACGCCCCAGCCGCTCGGCGGGCTCGTGGCGCGGGTGGTGACGCGTCCGACGCGTCCGACCAGCACGTACCGGCCGAGCCGGACCCTGATCCGGGCTCGCTGCGGGACGGGCCACCTCGACGTCTTCATGTTTCGCGATGTCATGGGAATCGCTCCTGCTGTTGCTTTGCGTGGTGTGGATGGAGAAAAAAGAACAACCCCGGAAGCTGGTGCCTCCGGGGCCGACAGAGAAACGGGTTGTTCTCGTGCGGGCTAGATCGCCGGGGGCGTGCGCGGGATGTCGTTGGTATCAGCGAAGTCGCGGGAATACGCGGCCGGACCGGAGCGGTCGTTGGTGCTCGGGACGTAAATGTCGAGCTGACCGAGCGGGCAGAGACGACCGGATTCGGAGACGACAGGCAGCTTCGCGATGATGGTTTGCGTGTTGTGCATGGTCGCCTCCTTTCGTGGTCTTCGTGGGGTCTTCGTGGCGTCTTCTGCTTGGGGACTTCTTCGAGGTTCGTTCGCGGTCGAGCGGATAGATTAGCAAGAACTTTCGTCGGGGCAACCCGACAACGGGGCATTCACGGGCTTTTTGTGTCCCGCGGCCTCTAACATCCGGCTTGTGAGCCAGACCGATCAATCAATCCCCGTCTCTCCCGAGCGTCAGGACGCCGGCGGACTCACGGCCGATCCGGCAGAATCGTCGCCGGGGCTCGACCTGCGCGAGCGGTTCGTGCTGCGGCTGGCCGTGCTGATGGCGTCGTTCGGCATCCCGGCCCACCGTCTGGAGGACGCCGCGTCGGGCTGCGCCCGGCACCTTGGGCTCGAGGCCCAGTTCTTTGCGACACCCACCGCGGTCTTCGCGGCGATCGGCTCGGACGGCGACCAGCGGACGCACCTGCTGCGGCTGGATTCCGGCGAGGTCAATCTGGAGAAGCAGTCGCAGATCGACGCGGTGCTGCGGGACGTGCTCGACGGGCACGAAACGGCCGCCGGCGGGCTGCGACGGCTGGGGGATGTGGTGACCGAGCCGGCCCGGTACGGGGCGGTGCCGATGGTGCTGGCCCAGATGGCCGCGTCGGCGTCGGCGGGGGTGTTCTTTGGCGGCGGGTGGCGGGATGTGGTGGGCGCGGGGCTCGTCGGCTTTGTGGTTGGAGTCATCCTGATCGTCGCGTCGAGTCACCGGCGGCTCGCGCGGCTGACCGACTTTGTCGTGGGGTTCGCGGCGGCGTTTCTCGCCGGGGCGATCGCGGCGGGGCTGGCGCCGGTGTCGGCGTCGCTGGTGACACTCGCCTCGGTGATCGCGCTCGTGCCCGGGCTCACGCTGACGACGGCGGTGGCGGAGCTGGCGACGCGTCATCTCGCGTCGGGGACGGCGCGGTTGATGGGGGCGTTGACGATCTTCGTGGGCTGGGCTTTGGCGTGGCGCTGGGGCAGCGGCTGGCGACGGGGCTGTTCGGCGCGGCGAGCGCGCCGAGCGTGGCGCTGCCGGCCGGGGCGGTGTGGGGGGGCGCTGCTGGTCGCGCCGCTGGCGCTCGGGGTGCTGTTCCGCGCCCGGCCGGGAGACCTGTGGGTGATCCTGCCCGGCGGGGCGCTGGGGTTCTGGGGCGCGAGGCTCGGGGCGTTGTGGCTCGGGCCGGAGATCGGTGTGTGTCTCGGGGCGTTCGTGGTGGGGCTGGCGGCCAACAGCTGGGCGCGGGCGGCCGACCGCCCGAGCGCCCGTGGTCTCGGTGCCGGGGCTCATGCTGCTGGTGCCGGGTTCGCTCGGGTTCCGGAGCGTGGACTCGTTCGTGCACGCCGACACGCTCGGCGGGGTCGAGGCAGCGTTTGCGATGGTGCTGGTGGCGGTCGGGCTGGTGACGGGGTTGTTGCTGGCCAACGCGGCGTTGAGCCCGAGGCGGCCGCTCTAGACGGTGGGGGGGTGACTCCGCCCCCGACCGCGTGGGTGCACCTGAGAAAGTTTGGTACACTGGCCGCCGGATTCCGGGAAGCACTCGGTTGGTAGAGACCCGGACAGACTGAGCGGATCGGCCCCGAGAGGATCGCCTCGGTCGAGTTTGGTGCCTCTCGGGCAGGATCGCAACGATGCGTATTTATGTAGGAAACCTCCCCTTTTCGACCGGCGAAGACGAGCTACGAGCGGCGTTCGAGCCGCACGGGGCTGTCGTGTCGGCGGCGGTCATCATGGACCGCGACACCGGCCGCTCGCGCGGCTTCGGGTTTGTCGAGATGAGCGATGAGGACGGACGCAAGGCCATCGAGGCCATGAACGGCCAAGACCTCGACGGGCGGTCGCTCGTGGTCAACGAGGCGCGCGAGCGTCAGCCCCGCTCCGGCGGTGGCGGCTACGGCGGCGGCCGCGGTGGCGGCGGCGGGTACGGCGGTGGGGGTGGTGGCTACGGCGGCGGTGGCGGTGGCTACCGCGGCGGCGGTGGCGGAGATCGCGGCGGCTGGTAGATCGCCCGATCGTTCACCCGACCATCACGCGGAGCCATCCGGCATCACTTGCGGCTGAAGGGCCAGGCCTTTCGGCCGCTTTCTTTTTTCTTCACCTCGACCACGCGTGTCGTCGTCGCCTTGCCCGTCGCGGAGTTGAAGCCGCAGTGCGTGCAGACCACGTTGCCGTTGGGCAGGTAGGTCTTGCAGTTGGGGCAGGGCGTGGCGTTGGCGACCTTGGACTTGGCCAGGAGATCACCCATCACGTTGGGCGATTTCGAGGCGGGCTGGGAACCGGCCGAGCGCGCCCGGGAGTCGTCGTTATCGCCGGGGTGGGCGCTGCCGTTGCTGCGGTTTGTGTTCATGGCGGCAAGCGTAGCGCACAGCCGCCCCGGGTCGAGCACGAAATCCGCGCGGGTTGCGCGCGCCTGGTTATCACACGTCGACCTCGAAGAGGAACTCGATCTCCACCGGGACATTCAGCGGCAGCGCGACCGAGCCGACCGCGGCTCGGGCGTGGCGGCCGGCGTCGCCGAAGATCGACACCAGGAGTTCGCTGGCCTCGTTGGCGACCTTGGGCTGCCCGCCGAAGCCGGGCTCGCTGGCGACGAAGCACCCGACGCGCACGACGCTCCGGATCCGGTCGAGTGAGCCGAGGGCCGCGCGGGCGACGGCCAGGCCGTTGAGCGCGCACTGGCGCGCGCACGATCTGGCCTCCTCCTCGGAGACCTGATCGGGCACGCGGCCCTTGGCCATTAGCGAGCCGCCGGCGATCGGGATCTGGCCGCTGACGTAGAGCAGGTTGCCGACGCGTTTGGAGGGGACGTACGCCGCGACGGGCGAGGGGGCGTCCGGCAGGGTGATGCCGAGCTCCTGAATACGGCTTTCGTATGACATTTGAACGGTCCTTGTTCGGATTATTTTGCAGAAATCGCGTTCTGTGCGGTCCGATGGGAACATAGAGGCCTTGACAGCCGGATAGCTGTTGGTAGCGTATCACCAGATCGCACGTGCGAAGGCGGGTGTGTGGAAACTCGGTCGGCGTTGTACCAAACGTCCTCATCTCGCGGCCTGCATCACGGGTCGCCATTCTCGTTCCCGACCGGGGATCGACAGCCTGCCGACAACTCGGGCAGCTTTCCGGCGCTTCGCCGGGCACACACACCGTGCCCGCTGTTGCGTCACAAGGCTCGCCGAAATGGTCGTCGGTGGGATGTCTCCTGCTTACTGTCGGGCACTGTGCCCGCGGAGTGAGGGGCACCCTGTAGAAGAGTTGTGTATCTGTCCCGCAGGTGGTGTGCCGCGGGACGCAACGCACAGGAGTGCATCCATGAAGAATCGTGCATTTACCCTTATCGAACTCCTGGTGGTCATCGCGATTATCGCGCTGCTCATCGGCATCCTTCTGCCCGCGCTCGGCAAGGCTCGCGCCACCGCCCGCCAGCTCAAGGACACCAGCCAGATCCGCGGCATGATGCAGGGCATGGTCCTGTTCGCCCAGAACAACGACGATGACTACCCCCTGCCCAGCAACCTGGACAAGGCGGACAACACCGTCACCGGGTCCCCGCCCCAGCTCAAGGACAACACCCGCAACATCGTCTCCGTGCTCGTCTGGAACGCCTTCTTCCCGACCGAGATGGGCGTGAGCCCCGCCGAGGTCAACGGCGACATCCGCGAGTACGCCGATTACGAGTTCGACGAGCCGCGCGCCGCGCAGGGCTCCAACAAGAAGCTCGCCCTCTGGGACCCCGGCTTCCGCGCCACCCCCGAGGACCAGGACGACGGCAACTTTAACGGTCAGGACGGCGCCGGCGGCTTCTCCTACGGCCACACCATCCCCTTCAACAAGCGCAAGTCGCGCTGGTCCAACACCTTCGTCTCGACCGAGGCTGCCCTGGCCAACCGTGGCCCCAGCTTTGAGCTCATCGGTGGCAACGACACCGGCACCTGGGAGCTGATCAACGACAGCGGCAACAACTCCAACTACGACACCGAAGTCGGCCAGACCTCCAACACGCTCCTTATCCACGGCACCCGCACCAAGTGGGAAGGCGGCGTGGGCTACAACGACAACCACGTCGATTTCGAGAACTCCGCTGATCCCGAGGGCATCACGTTCACCTTCACCGGTCTGAACGCCGAGAACCGCTCGCAGCGCGACAACATCTTCGTCAACGAGAGCGACAGCGACCGTTCGAAGCAGAACAGCCAGACCCTCACCGGCAACGCCAGCAACGGCAACGCCTACCTCCGCTCCTACTTCGTGACCGGCTACACCACCGGCAACAACGCCGGCGCGACGATCGACGTCTTCTACGACTAAGTTCGTCCATGCCGCCGGGGCCTGACGCCCGGCACTCGCAGACTCACGGGTCCGTCGCCTACCGGCGGCGGACCCGCTTCTTTTCAGGAACGCCGATCCCGACACACCGATCGGCGGGATCATCAACCGAGCAGGGGCTCGCTGTGGGGCCAGAGGGAATCGCCATGCCGCAGACATCGCCGCGACGTTCAGGCTTCACGCTCATCGAACTGCTCGTGGTCATCGCGATCATCGCGATCCTCATCGCAATCCTCGTGCCCGCGCTCGGGGCGGCACGCCGCTACGCCCTGCAGGGCAAGGACTCGACACACATCCGGTCCATCGTCCAGGGCATGATCGTCTGGGGCGGCCAGCACGACGGCGACTTCCCCCGCCCGAGCGCTGTGGATCTTGCAAACAAAACGATCGACGCCGGGAGCAACCCGGGGCTCGTCAAGGACAACACCGGCAACATCTTGTCGCTGCTGATCTTCAACGGCATGCTCGAGGCCCAGCAAACCGTCAGCCCCGTCGAGACCAACGAGTTGATCGTGGTCGATTCGGCGTTCGAGCGCGACGAGGCGTCGCGCGCCGCCAACCCCGCTCTCGCGGCGTGGGACCCCGGATTCGCCGGATTCCCCGGCGAACAGGACTCCTTCTCCGGCCTGCCCGCCGATGGCCGGCGCAAGGGCACCTCGGGCGAGCGGGTCGGGCACAACAGCTACGCGACGGCCTTCCCCTTCGGCGAACGCGCCCGACGCCTGGAACAGCGACTTCGCCGGCGACGCGGTGATCGCGGGCAACCGGGGCCCGGTCTACAGCGGGCAGCCCGGCGCATGGAATCTGTTGCCGAACCAGTTTGGCACCGGGTCTGGCACGCTCAAGTTCTACGGCGACGACTCCACATGGAGCGGGCACGTCGCCTACGGCGACGGGCGGGTCGAACTGGTCAACCAGCCGGATCCCGCGGGCCTCAAGCTCACCTTCGGCATCGGCGACAACACGACCTCGTCCGCCGACAACGTCTTCTTCAACGAGAACGACAACGACGCCAACGCCAACGCCACCGGCGACCAGGACCGCCCCGGCCGCTGGACCAACGCCTACCTCCGCCCGTGGGGCAACGTCACCTTCGACGGCGAGATTACCGACCCGCGGGTGACGCTGTTCCGGGACTGATCGGGCCGGCCCTAGTCCGAGCGATCCCGCACCGGCACAGATTCGAAACACACAACCGCCCCGCGTTCGCCGCGGGGCGGTTGCTTTTTTGACGGATTGTCGGCGGGCGTCCGCAGACGCCTCGCTTCAGTCGACGTTCAGGTTGTTCAGGTACTCCTGCAGTTCCTGCTGCCGGGCGTCGCGCTCGGCGGTGGTCGTCCGGATCGACTCGACAATCTGCTCCAGACGTGTCTCCTGCTCGGCGAGCTTCTGCATGTAGCGGGCGTAGAGGTCGCTGTTGCGGTCGATCGAGTCCATGTTGGAGCGGATCCGGTTCTGGTCCTGGCCGATCTCGTTGCGCTCGACGACGAGCTGGCCGAGTGTGCGTTCAGAATCCTGCACGCGGGACTGCAGCCGCTGGGCCTCGCGGAACGCATCGACCACCGCCCGCGACACCTTGCCGTCGCGGGAGTACCGCATGAGCGAGTTGACGTCGTAGTTCAGCAGCGCGATCGACTCGTACCGCGTGCGGCGTTGGGTCACCGAGAGCTCGCCCTTGGCCCCGGGCTCGAGCTCGAGCTCGAACCGATAGAGGTCGCCGGCGACCTCCTCGGGCTTGGGTGAGTCGACCAGGTCCCAGCCGTTGTACTTGGCGTGCTCGACGATGACGGTGCGGTCGCGGAACTGGTCGTGGCTCTCGAAGAAGTAGGTGGCGCTGTTCTGCTCGATCATCTGCTGGCGGAGCATGCCGCGGACGATGCTGAGCTTCTGCACGGTGCTGGTCGAGCCCGGCTCGACGCGGGCGTCCACGTCGAGATCGACCGCGTAGGCCAGCAGCCGCTCGTCGGAGCGGGAGACGTGCCCGATCTGGGCATCGCCGGCGTAGGAGGTCCCGTCGTAGACCGCGATGGGGCCGGGCATGAGCTGCAGGCCGGTGTCGTTGGTGATCTCGACGCCGCGCATCGGGTGGGTCAGCCCGTCGTTCTGGTTGAAGATGCTGACCCGGCGGCCCTCGATGTCGCCCGCGATGATCGGCAGCATCGCCGACTGCTGACGGCCGACCGTGACGGGGGCGTCGAGCGTGAACTGGAAGACCTCGCCCACGGTCTCGCCCGAGGCCGCGGCGGCGACAGTGTTGCGCATCGCGGCACCCATCTCGGCCTCGCTGAAGTCCGCGGACAGGCCGGCGGCACGGGCGCGATTCGGTGGCCGTCTCGCTTCGTACGCGGCCCGGGGCCTGCGCCGCGGACGGGGCAACGCTCTTGAGGTCATAGAACGCCTGCGCATCGTCGTTCTTGTCGAACAGGTCGATCCCCCCCCGCATAGCTCCGCGGCCGCGCCCCGGCCGCCGTCGGCACGGGCATCTCCGGCCGCGTGATGTAGACCGGCTCGTAGAGGTCCATCGTGAAGCTCACCGGCTGCCCCGCGACGAGCGAGAGCCGCACGTCCTCCCAGTCCTCCTCGGTGGTGTTCTCGACGATGGCCCAGCCCTGCAGCGTGAGCCGGTCGCCGGCCTCCTCGGGCATGACGAGGCGGTAGCTGGTCTTCCAGACGGGCGTCTCGTGGACGTAGCCGACCATGACGTCGCGCTGGCCGCTGCCCTGGAAATTGAGGTCGAGTGTTTTGACGTTGTCGGCCCGGTGCTCGGCGAGGGCGACGAGGGCCTTGTTGAGTTCGGCCGCGAGCGCGTCGTCGAGCAGCCGGAAGCTCAGGATCGAGTCCACATCCGACGACCAGATGCCGGCCGAGGTAACGAGGCTGACGGTGGCCCGGGTCTCCTGCTGTCCCTGCGGGTAGACCACGTTCTGGCGTTCGACGCCGAGGATCGAGCCCTGCTGCTCGCCCTCGCTGGTGCGGACCGAGACCCGCGCTCCGCGGAGCCTTTCGAGAAGCTCGGCCCGGCCGGGGTTGTCGGAGATATCCACCGCGAAGCTGGCTAGGCGGCGGCTGAGGGGCTCCTTCGAGCCGTAGGTGGCACCCTCGATCCGCCCGCCGTCGAAGTCGAGCACGACCATCGACTTGAGGATGTCATTGATCTGGTCGGTGCGGAACCGGAGTTGGATGTCGGCGTTGCCCTCGACCGCGCCCTCGCGGACGAACGACCCCACGCCCGAGCGGTAGAGCGTGATGCGGCTGACCGGCAGGTCGTCAGGATCGGCCGGGCTGGCCAGGGCCAGGGGCGAGGCGAGGCTCGCGCAGAGCCCCGCGGCCAGTGTGATCGCTGAGGTTGTCGTTGCCAGTCGCGAGCGACGGGACAGGGCGGAAGACGGCGTGCGGTTCGGCTGACGGTTCATAAAGAGGACTCCTTGCGTGAATGCTCGGTTGGATATACCGGCCGGCTTGCCAAAAGTGCCGCGATGGGGCCGGGCTGTGACACAACCGTGACAGAAGACGCCCGAGCGGCCGTTCCTGTTCGGTGCGAGATGCCCGCAGCACCGCAGGGGCGTGGCTGGACAGCACTCTCGCTATAGTCCGAACGTGACCAGAGCAAACGGCAAGGACGGCCCAAACGGCGGACGAATCCCGCTTCCTGTGCTGGAAACGCGCGGCGGTGGGGGCGACGCGTCCGGCCTCGTGGAAACGGCGCTGCGGTCGCGGGTTCGGGGCGACATCCGGTTTGGCCGCCACGACCGCATGCTCTACGCCACTGACGCCTCGATGTACCAGGTCGAGCCGCTGGGCGTGGTGATCCCCGAGAGTGTGGACGACGCGGCCGAGGCGGTGCGGGTGTGTGCCGAGCACGGCGTGCCGATCCTGCCGCGGGGCGGCGGGACGAGCCTGGCCGGGCAGTGCACCAACAGGGCCGTCGTGATCGACACCTCGCGGAGTTGCTGCGCGGTGTCCGAGGTGGACACCGAGCGGGGGAGCTGCGTCGTCGAGCCGGGTGTGACTGTTGACGATCTCAATGCGCAACTCGCCCCGACGGGCTGGTTCTTTGCGCCCGACCCGGCGACCAGCCGGCACGCGTGTGTCGGCGGGTGTATCGGCAACAACGCCGCGGGGTCGCGGTCGGTGCGGTACGGACGCACCAGCGAGAACCTTCACGGCATCGATGTCTGTCTCGCCGACGGGCGCCCGGGTGCGCTTTTGCGCAGGGGGCGGGGCGCACCGATGCGCGCGCGGGCGTTGGCGATGGGCGTCGCGGACATCGTGCAGCGGCACGCGGCCCTGATCCGCGAGCGGTTCCCGAAGACCGTCCGCCGCAACGCCGGCTACGGGCTCGACATGGTCCTGGCCCAGCTCGACGCCGGGGTCGCCCCCGAGGATCTCGATCTGACACCCCTGCTCTGCGGCAGCGAGGGGACGCTGGCCTACACACTCGGCGCCACGCTAAAGCTGCACCGGGTGCCGGCCACGCGGGGGCTCGCGGTCGTCGCATTCGAGAGCGTGGAGGACGCCATCGACGCCGTGCCGGCGATCCTGACGACCGGGCCGAGTGCGGTCGAGTTGCTCGACGACATGGTGATCGGCCTGGCCCGGGCCAACCGTGAGTACCGGCGGGATGTTGACCTGCTCCCCGAACTCCCGGGCGGGATCGTGCGTGCCGTGCTCTATGTCGAGTACTTCGCGGATCGCGACGCGGATCTCGACGGTGATGAGCTGGCGGAGCGGTTCGAGGCGTTGCGGAGTGTTGTGCCCTCACCCGGTGTGGCGACGCACACCGACGCGAAATCGATGCAGCGGGCGTGGGCGTTGCGGAAAGCGGGCGAGCCGCTCCTGCACGGCATCGCGGGCGACCGCAAGCCGATCACCTTTGTCGAAGACAACGCGGTTCCGGTCGAGCGGCTCGGCGAGTTTGTCAGGCGGTTCCGCGAGATCGTGCGGCGCCACGGCACGCAGGCGGCGTTTTATGCCCACGCGTCGGTCGGTGTGCTGCACGTGCGGCCGCTGATCGACCCGCACTCGCCCGCCGACCGCAAGATCATGCAGCAGATCGCGGTCGAGGTTGCGGATCTGGCCAAGGAACTCGGCGGGGTCATGTCCGGCGAGCACGGCGACGGGAAGCTGCGGTCGCCGCTCTTGGAGCGTTTCTACGGCCCCGAACTCGTGCACGCGATGCGCGAGGTCAAGACGCTCTTCGACCCCCGCGGTCTGATGAACCCGGGCAACATCGTCGAGCCGCTGGGTGCAGAGGCGCTGCCGCGGCGGATCGAGTCGATCAGCGAACGCACGCGCCTGGCACCGATCGGGCAGGAACGCGACGTGCCGCCGGTGTGGACGCACTTTGCGTTCGCCGATCAGCACGGCTTCGGCGGGGCGGTGGAGATGTGCAACGGCGCGGGCGTCTGCCGCAAGCGGAGCGGGGGGGACGATGTGCCCCTCCTATCAGGCCACGCTCGACGAGCGACACTCGACCCGGGGGCGGGGCAACGCGCTACGGCTGGCCATCACCGGGCAGCTCGGCGCCACGGACGGTGCCGCGGGGGACCGCTCCGAGCCCCCGCAGCCCGACTGGAACGACGCCGAGACGCTCAAGACCCTCGACCTCTGCCTGAGCTGCAAGGCGTGCAAGGCCGAGTGCCCGAGCAACGTGGATGTCGCCCGGCTCAAGGCCGAGTATGTCGCGCAGAGTTACGCCGCCCGGGGCGGACCGCCGCTGGCCGCGAAGCTGATGGGCAATGTGCGCGCTCAATCGCCTCGGCTCGATCATGCCGGGCGTGGCCAACGCCATCGCGTCGTCTTCGATCGGCAAGGCCGTCGCGCGCCCCTGCTCGGCATCGATCCCCGGCGGAATCTCCCCCGTTCGCCCGCCCGCTCACGCGGCAGGTCGATCGAGAGGTCGCCAGGTGTCCGGCGGACCTTCCTGCGCGCGCCGGCGGTCGTGCTCTTCGGCGATTGCTTCACGATGTTCAACGAGCCTGGCATCGGCATGGCGGCGGTGCGTGTGCTGCGGGCGTTCGGCTACAGCGTCGGGCTCGCCGACGCCGGCTGCTGCGGGCGTGCCCAGATCTCGACGGGGTTGCTCGGCGAGGCCTCGCGGACGATGGCCCACACCGTCGAACGGCTCATGCCGTGGGTTCGCGACGAGCGGGTGCGGGCGATCGTGGTCGCCGAGCCCTCGTGCCAGTCGGCGATCTGCGACGACTGGCTCGATCTCCGCTCGCCGGCACCGGACGCCGATGTGCGCGCAATCGCCGCCGAGACCACCAGCCTTGAGTCGTTTCTCGAGTCGCGGTGGGGGAGTCATCCTCGCACGCCGGAGTGGACCGAATATCGGGAGGATTCTGGCGACGACGTGCTCTATCACGGCCACTGCCACGCCAAGGCGCTGTGGGGCAACGGCGCGCACACCGGCGCGTTGCAGCGGGCGGCGGGGGGGCGGCTGCGGGTGCTCGACACGGGTTGCTGCGGCATGGCGGGCGCGTTCGGTTACGCCGCGTCCCGTTTTGACCTCTCGATGCGGATCGGGGAGATGACCCTGCTTCCCGCGGTGCGCGACTGCGCGCCGGGCTCTGCGGTCCTCGCGGCCGGCACGTCGTGCAGGCACCAGATCGCCGAGGGCACCGGCGAGCGAGCGTTGCATCCGGTGGAGTGGCTGGCCTCAAGAATCGCGGACTGACTGATTTGCGCGCACACTGGGGCGGCGCTCGGCGCCGCTCGGAAACCCGTCAATCGCTCTCGATCTCCGTGCGTTCGCCGTCGTCGTAGCGGTAGACCTTGCCCTCCTCTTCCGACTTGCACGCCTTGTGGGTGCCGTCGCAGAAGGGCATGTTCTTGGAGATGCCGCAGCCGCAGATGAACATCGGCTTGCCGACGGGGAAATCCTCGGGCTCGATTCGGTAGGGGCCGGTCTTTTCGTGTCGGATCATTCGGGCCATGGTGCGGGTCCTTCGTTGGCGGGGCTGTGGCGATGGGGCGGGAGCAGAGCGTCGATCTCAGACGGGGCTCTCGAGCGACTGCACGATGCTCGTGAGGATGTGCTCTGAGGCGGTGAGTTCGGCGCCCTCCGGCGTGGCGCGGGGCACGATCCGGTGCGAGCAGACCGCGTGGATGTTGTCGAGCACGTCCTCGGGGATCACGTAGTCCCGGTTGTGAAAGAGCCGCCGTTGCGCGCAGCCTGCGCCCAGCGCCAGCGAGCCGCGGGGCGAGAGCCCGAGCCGGAGCCGGTCGTCGTCCCGAGTCGCGGCCGCGAAGCCGACGATGTAGTCGAGGATCGCGTTGTCGATCTTCACCTCGTCGGTCTTGGCCTGCAGCGCGACGAGTTCACCGCCCGAGATCACGGGCTCGATTCCGTCGAGGACCGTGGTCGCCGGCCTGGTGTTGAGGATCTGTCGCTCGTGCTCGGGCTTGGGGTAGCCGAGGCTCAGACGCATCAGGAACCGGTCGAGCTGGTTCTCTGGCAGCGGATAGGTGCCCTCGAAGTCGTACGGGTTCTGCGTCGCGATGACCATGAAGGGCGGTTCCAGGGTGTGCTGCGTCCCGTCAATCGAGACCCGGGCCTCGCTCATGGCCTCGAGCAGGGCGGTCTGGGTGCGGGGGGTCGTCCGGTTGATCTCGTCAGCCAGGATGAAGTTCGCGAAGATCGGGCCGCGCCGGAACACGAATTCGCCCGTGTCCCGGTTGTAGATAGTCACGCCGAGCAGGTCGGCCGGGAGCATGTCCGGGGTCAGCTGGACTCGGCTGAACGAGCACTGGACGCTCCTGGCGATCGACGCCGCGAGGATGGTCTTGCCCACCCCGGGGACGTCCTCGATCAGGATGTGCCCTCGGGCGAGCATGCAGCAGATCACACGGTCGATCGCGGCGTCGTTGCCGATGAACACACTGGCGATGGACGCTCGGAGCCGTCCGATGGATGGGTTGATCTTCATGGGCTGGTGGCTGGTTCCTCGCCCCCGCGAGTGGTCGCGGAGTATACCGGTAGGGCCCCGCCGCGGCACGATATGATCCTCATGAGGCCGGGTGCCGCCGGGGCAAGGCCAAGGCCCAGGAGAGTTGCCACGTTGCCGGACCATGATGGCCAAGCCCGACCACCGGTCCCGCCGCCGGCCGTGACCACGACGCCCGGGGGTGCGGACCGCGAGGCCGAGCCGCCGATCGTGCACGAACTGACCGGGCCGCTCCGGTGCGTTTCGTGCCGGTACGAGCTCCGCGGCCTGAGCATCAAGGGAAACTGCCCGGAGTGCGGTCTGCCCGTCCGTGCCACGCTCCTGAGCATGGTTGATCCGCACGCGCTCGAGTTGCAGCCGATCAGCCGGCCGCGGCTGGTCGCGGTCGGTCTGCTGCTCTGGGCGTTTGGCGGTGCGGCCGCGCTCGTCTTTGGCATGATCGCTTGGGCGGGGGCGATCTTCGACGGCGCGGTGCAGGAGTCGGTACGCAGTAATCTCGTCTTCGGTGGGGCGATATCGCTCGGCGTCTCCGGGCTGGGTGCGATCGCCTTCATTCGGCCGCACGCGGGCATCTCGCATCGCCGCACGGTCGTGGCGGGTGTCGCGATCCTCCTCTATCCGGTCGCGTGCAGGCTCTACCTCGATGTCGGTCTCAACGCGATGCCCGGCACCGGCGCATCGCTGCTGGCGGTCTGGTCGCAGGGCGCCGAGGCGATGTCGTGGCGCGCCGAACGCCTCGGTCTCTGGCTCGCGCTCGCGCTGGCGACGTGGCTGCTCCGCCCCAACCTGCGGCTGCTCGCCGCCCGCTCGCTGGTGCTCAGGTCGCGGAGGGTGGACCGCCAGACCATCGCGGCGACGGTGGCGGCGATGCTGATCGCGGCCGCGGGAGACGCGGTCGGGCTGAGCGCCGGGCTGGCCGGCGACTGGGGGGGCGACGCTCGCGCTGTTCGCCGAGGTGTTCGTGGGGCTCGGCATGGTGCTGCTGGGCGCTGGGGCTGTCCGGCGTGGCGATCGACACGGTGCGGCTGCTGCCGGCGGTGGTCCAGCGGCCTCTGACGATGGCGGATGTGGTCGCCGCCGAGTCCCGAGAGGCCACGGCATGACCGACGACGAGCGAGACCGGTTCGACGCGCTGCTGGTGGGCGTGCTCGAGGCGCTGCCCGGGCAGGTGGTCGCGCTGCTCGAAGAGGTGCCGCTGATCGTCCTTGACGAGCCATCACCGGAGATCCTGCGGTCATTGGAGGTGCCCGAGGAACTCTGGGAGGAGGAGTCGCGTACGCTTTGCGGCCTGCATTCCGGGCACTCGCTGCTCGAGCAGAGCGTCGAGATCTCGGGCGAGCTGCCCGAACAGATGCACCTTTTCCGGTGCGGCACGGTGCACGCGGCCGGTGGTTGGCTCGACGAGGAAGCGCTCGTCGAGGAGATACGGATCACGGTCCTCCACGAGATCGGGCACCACTTCGGTCTCGACGAGGAAGACCTCGAACAGCTCGGGTACGGCTGACGCGTTCGGCCCGCACGATGAAGGAGAGTCCGATGAGGAGCAACGCACGATGCAGGGGAGTCCTGGCCGCCGGCGCGGCGGCGGCGATGATGCTCGGGGGTGCCGCGGGCGCCCAGACCGACATCGCCATGATGGAGATTGAGGGCGGCCTCTCCGAGCAGCCGAGCCCCCTGGCCTGGATCCAGTCCTCCGGCTCGTTCACGACGCTCGCCGAGGTTGTCGAAGCGCTGCACGGTGTTGCCGAGAGCAACCGCACCGACGCGTTGGTCATCCGGCTCAAGGACGCCGCGCTCTCGACGAGCCAGATCGAAGAGATCGGCGGCGTCATCCGCAAGGTCCGCGACAGCGGCAAACGCGTCCACGTGTTTGCGGAGAACTACGGCAACGCCGAGATCCTCCTCGGCTCCTACGCCGACGAGACCATCCTCCAGGCCGGCGGCGCCGTGTCGCTGAGCGGGCTCCACATGGAGGAGATGTTCCTGAAGGACACCCTCGGCTGGATCGGTGTCCGGGCGGACATGGTGCAGGTCGGCGACTACAAGGGCGCCAACGAGATGTTCATGCGCAGCCAGCCCAGCGAGGCGTGGGACCAGAACATCAACCAGTTGCTCGACAGCATGTACGGCGGCATGCGATCGACGCTGAAGACCAACCTCGCGATGAGCGATGCCGAACTCGACGCCGCGATGGAGGCCGGCTGGCTCACCGGCGCTGACGGAGCCGTCGAATCCGGGCTCGTCGACACGGTGGTCGACCTTCCGCTGCTCACCGAGCACCTCGAGGACGCCTACGGGGACGAGATCGCCTGGTCCGACGTCGAGCCCGACGCGAGCATGAAGATCGACCCGGCCAACCCCTTTGCCATGCTCCGGATGCTCACCACCCCGCCGGACCACACGCCCAAGGGCGACACCATCGCCGTGCTCAATATCGTCGGCACGATCGTTGACGGCGAGTCGGTCGCCGGCGGCCTGCTCGGAGGCGAGTCCGTCGGCAGCCGGACGATCCGACGTGCGCTCGAGGACATCCTCGCCGAGGAGTTGATCAAGGGCGTCGTCGTCCGCATCGACTCGCCCGGAGGCTCGGCCATCGCCAGCGAGGTGATGTGGCAGGGGCTCCGCCGCGTGGGGGCCGAGAAGCCCGTGTGGATCAGCGTCGGCTCGATGGCCGCCTCTGGCGGGTACTACACCGCCGTCGGCGGCGAGAAGATCTACGTCAACCCCTCCAGCATCGTCGGGTCGATTGGTGTCGTGGGCGGCAAGTTCTCCATGGGCGAGCTCTACGACAAGCTGCACATCAACATCGTGGAACGCTCGCGCGGGCCGCGGGCGGGGCTGTTCTCGTCGGTCTCCCCGTGGAGCGAGAGCGAGAGTGAGTTTGTCCGCGCCAAGATGGCCGAGACCTACGAGCTCTTCGTCTCGCGGGTCGAGGCCGGCCGACCGGGCATGGATATCTCCAAGACCGCCGAGGGCCGCCTCTTCACCGGCGACCGGGCGATCGCGCTGGGCATGGCCGACGAGATCGGCTCACTCGACGACGCCGTGACCGACCTGGCCGCGTCGCTCGGGATGTCCCGCTACGACGTCATGAACTACCCCGGCCCGAAGAGTTTCGACGAGGTCATCAGCGAGGCACTCGGCGGCTTCCTGCAGGCACCGACGAGTTCACAACTCGGTGCCGCGGCCGCGGTGCGCGAGCTGCTCGGCGACCGATCCTGGCGACAACTGTCCAACGCCGGCCGGGCCCTGCTCAACTTCCGTGAGGAGCCCGTGCAGGCGGTGATGCCCCAGGTCATGCTCTTCGATTGAGGCGCACGGGGTACCGATTCACACCACAAAGCCAAACGCCAGACGAGCCCCGGGCGCAAGCCCGGGGTTCTCTGTTGCTTGACATGCGCGCGAATCCGGACTCTTGCTCCGCCACCAAATACAAGACCCCGAGCTTGCGCCCGGGGCTTGTAAGAGGTCGAATCGTGTCGGCTCACGCCGGCCTGCTCTCGGGCTGGCGATGCGCCGGGTCGGTCAGTCTGGTGCCCTTCAGCCGGCCTCGGCCCGCGGGTGCGCGTCCTTGTACGCATCCTGCAGCCGCTGGCTCGAAAGGTGCGTGTACACCTGCGTGGTGCTGAGCGACTGGTGGCCGAGCAGCTCCTGCACGCTCCGGAGATCGGCGCCGTTGTCGAGCAGGTGCGTGGCGAAGCTGTGCCGCAGGGTGTGCGGGCTGATGCTCGGATCGAGCCCCGCCTCGCGGAGGTACTTGTCGAGCTTGCGGCGGACCGAGCGTGAGCTGAGCCGCCCGCTGTGCTTGTTCAGGAAGAGCGGGGCCTGATGGCGGTTCTCGCCCTGCCAGACCTGCGAGTGCTTGGCATCGGCGTTGACCATCTCGATGTAGGACGCGATCGCGGCGAGGGCGTGTGTGCCCAGCGGCACGAGGCGTTCCTTCTTGCCCTTGCCCCGCACCCGCAGCGCCTCGCCTGGGACGTCGAGGTCCGTGACGTTGAGCCCGACCAGTTCGCTCACGCGGATGCCGGTGGAGTAGAGCGTCTCGAGCATCGCACGGTCGCGTCGGCCGAGCACGTCGGCCTGGCTGGGGCTCGAGAGCAGCTTCTCCACCTGCTCGACGGTGATCGCCTTGGGCAGACGCTTGCTCTGCCGGGGGGTGCGGATGAGGGTCATCGGGTTGGTCGCGGTCAGCCCGCGCCGCTCGCCCCACTTGTAGAACGAGCGGAGCGTGGCGATCTTGCGGGCCATCGTCGCGGCCGAGTACTGCTCCTCGGACAGGTGGGCGAGAAACTGCCGGATCAGATCGGCGTCGGCGCCGCACACGATCTCGGTAATCGTCTTGGGCCCGATCGAACCGACGACCTCGGCCCCGGCGCTGCCGGAGGCCGCCTCACGCCTGGCGAGCGCGTCGCGCTCAGCCTGATCGTTGAGCTCGATTCCCGCGGCATCGCAGAGGAACTCGACGTACTGCCGCAGGTCCGCCCCGTAGCACCGCGCGGTGTAGGGGCTGAAGTGGCGCTCGTCGGTGAGGTAGGAGGCAAAGGCTTGGGTGATGGGCAGTGTCGACATCTTCAATCTCCGGTTGGCTACCCGCGGTGCGGGGCGATTCGTCCTACAGATGGTGTCCCGAGTCCGGCCGTGCGTCGTGGGAGGTGCCCGGCGCGGGCCAGGCGTCGAGCCGTCGGGCCAGGATGGCCGCGTCGGCCAGGTCCAGGCCCCCCTGTCCCTTGAGGGCCGCCTTGGCGACCGCCGTGACCAGCGAGCGTTCCTCGCCCCGGTGGCAACTGAATCGCCAGCGGTGCCGTCCGTGCACGAGCGTGACCACACGCAGCGCGTCCTGCGCGTCGTTGTGGTTCGGGCTGTCGTGTCCTGGCGTCCGTGCCACGTGATCTGCTCCGAGTCGGCCCGTGGTTCTGGGTCGGCTCGGTGCCGATCCCTAGGGCGTGGGGGGGTCTTCTGCGATGGCCAGCGGGGCGAGGCGTTGGTGCTCTTGTTCCACAAGAGCCGCCACGAGATGCTGGGCCGCGAACTGCGTGTACAGGTCCATGCTCGCTGTGTAGCGTTTCCAACCCAGGGACGACACAGGGTCGTGCCGGCCCTCGGCGTAGGTGCGGAGTGCGGTCAACACCCCGTGGTCCCGGGCGTTGAGATTGGCGCTCACGACCGCCGTCGGTCGGTCGCTCAGCAACGCCCGCGGCGACTGGGTCTCGGTCGGAGCGGCGCTCAGTGTTCTGGGGTCCAGCGTGGTGCCCGAGTCCCGCGAGTCCATCGCCGATGTTCTCGCATACAGCGCCAGCGACATCCCGATCGTCGGGGGGTCGTACGGGTCGTAGGAGGTGATGGTTCCGAGGATGATCCCGTCGACACCCATCGCCGAGGCGAGCTGCCGCACCTGCTCAGGGGTCTGCACGCCCTTCATGTCGAGGGCGTGCATCGCCTGCAGCGTGCGGTTGAGGGGCACGGCCCGGACGCCCACCACCTCTTCCGCGGCCGCGACGAGCTTGTCGCTGACGATGAGGGGGTCGACCAGTTCCGTGCCCGACTCGTTCGAGAGCGGGATCACCGCCCAGAGCACCTCGCCGAGCGAGGCGTCGTAGGGGGCCCGGGTCACCTGCGGCGGGGTGAGCTCGTCCTGCTTCCGGAGGCCCTCGCATCCGAGGAGGGAAATGAGGGAAACCGCGAGCGCAAGAACGGCGCACCGCACCGGTGTGGTATTTGCAAGCATGGTCTGTGCACTTGTCATGGCGTCCTGCCGTGGGTTTGACGCGAGGATTCCACCATCGCGACGCAAGTTCCGGACCGGTGTGTTTCAACCGGCACCGGCATGTGGTTTGATCGGCGGTCAGACGCTCCGGTCTGCACACCGGAGAGAGGTTTCGGTCACTCTCCCGTGGGCACGTTGGCGTAGGGCAGGGAGGGGCTCAGGCCGGCCGCGTACATGGCCTCGCCGGCGTCGATCGACCAGATATTGTCGTTGCCCGTCCGGGTCGAAACGAAGTAGATTTTCCCGTCGCTTCCCCAGGCCGGCATCAGGTCAGACGCTCCCCCGGTGGTCAGGCTCACCCGGGTCGAGCCGTCGGCGGACATCATCCAGAGGTCGCTGTCGCCAAAGCGGAGTGAGTTGATCGACTGCACCGCCCCCGGCTGCTCCACCGACGCGAACACGATGTACGCACCGTCCGGCGACCAGGTGGGGTTGATGTAGGCGGTCGTCGCGCTCCCGGCCATCTGGCTGGGGCTGCCGACGTCGCCGTCCTTGTACTCGAGGGTCCAGATGCCGAAGGCCCGGTCGCCCCGCTCGGCCGAGCGCTGGTAGAGCAGCAGATCGCCGCCGGTGGGCCCCGTCCCGGGCTTCGGGCACCACTCCGGGAACAGGCCGTAGCCGATGAAGTGGGGGGTCGCCGTGTTCGAGACCTCGGTGACCCAGATCTCCCATTTCCCGGAGCTGCTGCCGAGCTTGGAGAAGGCCAGACGCGTCCCGTCGGGCGACCAGCTCGGGTGCAGCTCGGCGTTCGGGCCGGAGGTGATCTGCACCGGGCGGCCGCCGGTCACAGGCATGACGTAGATATTCCAGTTTGACACGCGATCGCTCGCGAACGCGATCCAGGCACCGTCCGGGCTGATCGAGGGCATCACGTCACGGCCGGGGTCGTTGGTCAGCTGGGTGATCACCTTGCTTCCCGTCCGCTTTATGTAGATGTCGGCGTTGAGGCTGTGCTGGGTGCTGGCGAAGACCATGTAGCGGCCGTCAGCCGAGATGGTGGGGTCAAAGTCGGCGCCCTGTTCGGCCGTGGTCACCCGCGAGACGTCCGCCGAGTCGGGCGAGGCGGTCATCGGGATCGGATCGGCCGGGAGCGAGTCCGGCGACGCCCAGGCGATGTCGTCGTCGCCGAAGAGCGACAACTCCGCGGTTAGCCGAGCGGGCTCGGCGGGCTCGACGACCGGCTGGGGCGCGGGCTCGAAGGCGGCGGAATGGCTGTGGCAGCCGGAGAGCACCGCGGCGCTCATTCCCGCCGAGAGCAGGAGCAGTGCTGCGGGAGTGGGCCGGGCGAGACGTGCGGGGGCTTCGGCGTGCATGGGATCTCCCGAGTGCGCGTGGTGCTCGGGGGCGGCCGCCGATGGGCCAGACCCTCCCGGGCTGCAGGCCTCATCGACCCGCCGGGAGGGCGTATTCAGTCCAGTAACTTGATTCGCGCGAGTTTCTTCCGGCCAGGGATATTCCTGGCTTGCGAGGGAAACCGCCTACTCGGCGGATTCGCGCCCGATGATCGCCGGCGAGTCGCAGGGACGCTCCCACCGCGCCCCGCGAGGTGCCCCGGCCGACTCCAGATGGGCCAGGTACATCGAGAGCGACCGGTCCGTGAACGAGCCCAGATACTCGCTACTCGCCGTCGGGTTGAGGGCCATGATCCGCTGCACCAAACCCAGCCGGTCGAGCGCCTGGCGGTCCGATGAGTCCGCGGCGGTCTCGGGAGCGGGGGTCGCGGCTTTGGTCTCGTGACGGCGGAGCAGCAATTGCATCGGGTCGGCCTCCTCGGCGGGTCTTCGGTCGCGTCGTGCAGGTCCGATCGACGCGCAAAGGTCGACGCGCACAGCCTGTAACGCCGGCGGACCTTGCGCATCGGGGGCCTGTCCGCGGCACATTCCTGCGCCTGCCACAAGGACTGGGTGTCGGGCCCGCTCCATCCTCGACTCGTGGTGGGTGGCTCGCCCGGAAAGTTTTTTTGGGACCTTCCGGGTCCGCGCGGGCGGTCTCTGGTCCCGTCGAGCCGCGCGGGCCTCTCTGTCCTATCCTGTCTCTCTCTGGAAGGAGCCGACAGATGGCCGCACCCGCCGAAACCACCTCCCCGATCGACCACCCCGCCCTGACCCGCGTCAAAGCGGTCTTCGGCGACCGCCGACTCCGGGCGACTCGGTTCCGGGGCCAGGTCACCCTCATCGTCGAGCCGGCGGACCTGCACGCCATCATGCAGTTCTTGCGGGACGACGAGGCCTGCGCGTACAACTTTCTCTCGGATGTGACCGCGGTGGACTATCTGCAGTACCCGCAGGCGATGCCGGGCCGATTCGGCGTGGTCTACAACCTGCTCAGCCACGCCCACGACGACCGGATGCTGGTCAAAACCTTCGTCGATCCCTCCATCCCGACCGACGGCATCGAGCCCGACCCGGCCCTCACCGTCGATTCGGTGACCGACATCTGGCCCGGTGCCGAGTGGACCGAACGCGAGGTGTTCGATATGTTCGGGATCCGTTTCCGGAATCACCCGGACCTGCGGCGGATCCTCACCTGGGAGGACTACCCCGGCCACCCGCTCCGCAAGGACTACCCGCTCCGCGGCCGCGGCGAGCGGGAGAGCTACCGGGTCGTGGACCGGACCTCCTCCTGACGGCTGTTCGCGCAGGACGCGATGACCCCATCCTCTCAAGGTACAGGTTGCCCGTCTGATTGCGGACTAATCAATGATCAATTAGTTCGCGTCCGCAAACCTTGAAAAATCTGGTTGCATGCCGGTGCTATTTGGTGCATGCTAAGAGCCTCAGCGGGGATTCCCCCGAGCCGCGCGATGTCGCGTGGGGTTGGATTTGTGGACAAGAAGGAGAGTTGCTATGAGGAGTTCGCTCGTCAGGGCCGCGATCTGCGTGGTCCCAGTTCTGATTGTGGGCCAGGCCGCGACGGCCCAGATCATTCACCCGCTGGAGGGTCTTGATCCCTCCGGATTCAACACCAACAACCCGTCGTCGTGGTTCCGCGGCTACGAGTTCACCGTGGCCGGCGACGGCGTGACCGCCGTCGAGATCGGCATGCGGACCCCCGCCTCGGGCGAGGCCGTGACGCTGCAGATCTGGGATGTCAACTCACAGACGCTGCTCACGTCCGCCGCGGCCAGGACCCACGGCAACTCGTGGCAGTACTACGACGTCCCCGACGTCGCTCTCGCCAACGGCGGCACCTACGTCGTCGGCATCCTCGCGCAGAACAACAGCGCGAACTACTTCTTCCAGAGCGGCCTCGGCAACGAGTGGTACCCGACCGGCGTGATCAACTACAACACGATGCGCTTCAACGGCGGTGACGGCTCGTTCCCGACCAGCACTCTCGACGGCTACCACTACGGCGTGGTCGATCTCGGCTACACCATTCCCGCCCCGGCCAGCGCCGCGCTGCTGGCGATGGGCGGCATCGCCGCCGTGCGTCGCCGCAGGGCCTGAGTGAACCGCGGATCCGACGATCCGTGGCAAGCACGCAACCGAACCGCCCGGCCCGCACGGCCGGGCGGTTTCTTTTGAGATGCAGAGCGCGTTCCCTCGGGCGGGTGATCAGCGGGGGATGACAACGGTGCTCGGGTCGACCACGTCCACACGGTCGCTCAGCAGGTCCCAGATCAACGCCGACGCCGTCATCGGTGAGCCGGTCTGCCGGTCCAGGATCCGGACAGTCCCGAATCCCTCGGCCAGCGCCCGCGCGATCCCCGCGTCGGGGTCATACTCCACGACGTCGGCGGTGAGCTCCTGCGTGTCGGTGCGCAGATAGACATTCTCTGTCGCGATCGCCGACCGGAGGCCGCCGAAGAGGTCTTCCGGATCGTCGCCCTCACTGGGAGCAAAGTTGATCCGCAGCCGCATCGATTCGAGGATCGCTCTGGAGCCGTCCCGCGTGTTGGTGTGACTCATCTGCACGGTGTCGAGCATCTCGGCCTGGCCCAGCGCGCGGTCGGCGTGGAGCGAGCCGGCCCAGTCAAACAACGCGGCCCCGCGCTGCTCGCCATCGTCCGCCGGCGAATCGGGCGTCTCATCGGCCGGCACGCGCAGATCGGCGACGAACAGCCGTCCGCGCCCGGGGACGTCGAGCGTTCCCGCGGTGTTGTCTGAGACGATCTCAATGCCGCTCAGACGGAACGCACGCTCGAGCGGGGGCTCGGACTCCGATGCATCGGACGGATCCGGCAGGGGTTCGACGAAGCGTGCGGACTCGACTGTCGCGAGTTCCTCACCAAGCCCAAAGTGCGCTGCGCTCGCCGCGTAGACCGTCCGAATCGGTCGGTCCTGCCCGCCGAGCGCGTCGAGGCCATCTTCGCTGCCGTCGTCGGTTGTGGCCGACGCCGTTTCCGCAACCGCCGGCTCGAGCTCCACGCGCAGCTCGGCCGCGGCGATGGTCTCGCGAGTCCAGGGGTCGGGGCGGTTGATCGCCCGCACCTCGCCCGCGGCTTCGAGCAGGCCCGCCGCGTCGTCAAACGCCATGCCCTGAGTCCACTCTGCGGTGACCCGTGAGGCGGTATCGCCCTTGCCGGCACTGTGGTCGAACATCCCCGGTCCGGTCACGATCGCGGTTCGTTCGAGCCCTCGCAGCGTGACCGATTCGCCCTTGATGACCGTCGGGCCGCGGGCGACGTGGGCGAGTGCGCCGTCGTGCTGGACCTCGAGCAGTTCGGCATCGAGGTCGGCGAACAGCTGTTCGCCGCGGATCTCGATCTGGTCTGTGTACCGCCGGAACCGGACCGCGCCGTCACCCCAGGCCTTTGCGACCTCGAGGCCGCCGCCCTCGGGTGTGCGGAGGGTGGCGTACAGGTGCTCGGCGTCGACCTTGGCGGTCCGGTCGCGGAAGCTCGCCCGGCCCTGCGCGTCGAAAGACGTCGGCTGGGGTTCATCGGTGTTGGGCGCGAAGGCGACATCGAGCGCATCGCACGTGCCGCCGTTGCCCTGCCCGTCGCTCAGGCTGACCGTGTCGCGCGCGATCAGACGGCGGAGCTTCGAGCCGCCGGAATCTCCGATGTCGAAGTAGGCGTGCAGGAAGTCCGACTTGAGGGTCGAGTCGGCGTCGGAGGCGACCACGCTGCCCTCGCAGATCACCTCGCGCAGCTCGCCGGTGACACGCCCGTCGCGGGCCGCGAACCGGAGCGTCGTCCGCTCGCGCGCATCGAGCTTGCTGACCTTGTCGTTGGCGACCACGCCGAACGGCCCGGGCACGAGGCCGTCGCCGGTGCCGAGGTCGAGCTCGAGCCGTCCCATGGTGGCCCGGCCCATGGTCGGCGAGGTCAGGAAGACGCTGCTCTCCTGTGAAGGTCCGCTCAGGATCAGTCGCTGCGAGGTGAAGCCGTACTCCACCGTCGCCGCCCGACCGCTCGCGTCGGACGCCCGATCGGCGAAGGTCACCACGCCGCTGCGGCTCGGCGGTGAACCGCGCGAGGAGGTCGTTCTCGGTGAGCTCGTCGGGCTCGAGCGCGAGCGGCTTGATCTCGAGCAGCCCTGACCACCGGAGCACCGCGTCCTCTGTCACGGGTTCGGCTTCCGGCGCTGTCGCGTCGGCGGTCTCGCTGCCGGGTGAGCCCGCAGGTGTTGAGCGGGAGGGTGTTTGGTCCTGCGGATCCTTCGATGCGAGGGCCTGGTCCGTTGCCGCGTCCGGCTGAGGAACGGTCGCCCCATCGCCCGCTTCTGCTGATGCGGGCTGGGTGGGGGTGATCTCGACGCTCGCGATAGCGCCCTCGGGCAGGGCGTTGTCGATCGTTCTGGCGAAGAGATCCAGTCGGTCGCTGGCGATGTTGTGGCCCGCGCGGTCGAGACGGACATCGTCGCGCATCACGGCCTGATAGAGGGTCACGACGGGCGGCGGTGGGAGGGGTGCGGGCTCGGCCTCGGCGGTCGCCTCGCCTGCGGCCTTCGGCTTGCCGGTTCCGTCTTGCGAGGCAGCGGCCGCCGGCGTCTCCGCAGCCGGTGTCGGTTCGGTCTCGGCGGGGTCCTCCACGGCGAAGGCGGTGAGCACTCCACCCTGGCGGACGGTGAGAAGCTCCAGCCGCTCGAGCGTCTGGTTGATCAGCAGCTTCGCGTCTCCGGCCCGAAACTCGTACCCCGGCGAGGTCAGCACGAACGGCTCGGTCGTCGAGACCTCGCCGAGCGTGGCGTCGAAGGTCAGCGACTCGCCGGTCCAGGTCATCGAGGGCTCGTCACGGTCCGGGTCGGGCTTGCCCCCGTCCAGCGGCACGCTGAACAGGCGCACCACCACGTTCTCACGCAGCGTCCCGGTCTCCGGCGTCTTCGTGCGGTCGGGCATCACCATCGTGCCGCCCTCGGCGCGGATGTGCGCCACGCGCCCGTCATCGAGGTAGAACGTCGCCCGCGGCTGCGTCACCTCGTAGCGCTGGGCCTGCAGCGGCGTGATCGTCTCCGACCGGAATTCGGCCGAGACGCGGTCGCGGTTGTCCCGGTCCATGACCTGGATCTGCAGCCCCTTCGCGCCCGAGTCCTCGCCGAGCAGGCTGCCGTCGGCACCGCTGGCAAACGCCCCGTCGGTCTCCGGGCCGCTGCCGCTCTGCGGTGCGGTCAGCGCGCGGATCAGGATGACGCCCACCGCGAGCACGCAGACCAACGCCGCGCCGACAGCCACGTAGAAACCGAGCGGACGAGATGCCTTGGCGGGTGGTGTCATAGGTAGGGATCGTATCGCGCCCGGTCTGCCGGCGGCTCAGGCGTCCGAGGCACCTGTCCGGCCCTGTTCGCCCCGCACCAGCCGCATCGCGATCAGGTCCTGGACGTCCAGCACGCCGACGGGCTCGCCCGCCGCGTCCACGATGGGGATCTCGTCCACGCGGCGTTCGCGGGTCAGCAGCACCGCGTCGCGGACCAGCCGCCGTCTCGGCCAGCGAGACCGGCGAACGGGTCATCACGGTCGCGATCGGGTCGCGCATCCACTCGCCCGGGCCCTGCTCGGAGAGCTTCCGCCGCAGGTCGGCATCGGTAAAGATCCCCGTCAGCCTGCCGCCGTCGTCCACGACCAGCACCGCCCCGGCTCTGCGCCCCGGACCGGCCCCGATGGCCTCGAGGATCGGCGTCGATTCGCCCACCGTCGGGCAGTTGGGGCCGATGCGGACCCGCAGGATGTCGCCGACGGGGCGGAGCAATCCGCCGAGTGTGCCGCCGGGGTGGCGGCTCGGCGAAGTCGGCATCGGTGAAACAGCGCCGCCTCGCGGCCGCGAGGGCGAGGGCATCGCCCAGCACCAGCGTCGCCGTGGACGAGGCGGTGGGGGCCTCGGGGCCCTCGCCGGCTTCGGCAAACTCTCCGAGGTGGAGGGCGACCGTCGCGAGGCGTTCGAGGCTGCTCGGTGCGCGCTGTCGGTGCCGTCCTGCCGCGGCGGCGTTCCCCCGGTGATGCTGATGATCGGCAGCGTGTCCTGCCGCAGGATCGCCGCGAGGTTGACCACCTCGTCGGTCTCGCCCGAGCGGCTCAGGCAGATGACGGTGTCTGTCCGCCGGAAGCGTCCCAGGTCGCCGTGGGCCGCCTCGGCGGGGTGGACCGGGTGGGAGGGGATGCCCAGCGAGGCGAGCGTCGCGGAGATCTTCGCCCCGATCAGCCCGCTTTTGCCCAGGCCGGTGACGAGGACCGTCCCCCCCCGCCTCGGCGCAGGCGACCAGCAGCGAGACGGCCTCGACGAAGGAGCCGTCGAGCAGGTCGGCCGTCGCCCGGATCGCCCCGACCTCGGCGGCGTAGACGCGTCGGGCGTAGGCCAACTCGTGCTGCGCGGCCGCGTCGGGGGCGTTCCCGTCGGCGGGGGTGGTCGATGGGCTGGTGGTCGTGGGGGTTCCGGCCATGGACAAGGGTAGAGCCCCGCCGGCCGGAGAGCGGCCCGGCCCTCCCCGCCCCGATCGCCCCGGCAACCCCGCCCGCACGCCCCCGGCATCACCCCTTCATGCAGAAAGGACGCGGGGCCCCCCGGCCCCGCGCCCCTGTCCCCATCCCGCTTGGCGTCGGCCGCGTCTGCCCCGCGGCCTCCGCGTTCTGGCCTTGGCGTTTCCGGCCGTCGCGGCCGGGCGTTACGCCGCGAGCGTCAGCCCGCCCTCGCCGGAGCTCTCGCCGCCCGGCCCGGGGATGTTGACCCCGAACTGGACGGTGAACTGCTGGCTGGGGACGCCGGTCAGCTCGCCGCGTTTGGGGGTGATGACGTACGTCGCCTGGCTGGTGCCCAGGGGGATGGTGTTGTCGGTGAAGGTCTTCGCCCCCGCGGTGCCGCGGAGGGTGAAGCTCGCCTCGCCGTTGAGGCGGCGCTGGATCTCGAAGTAGGCCCCGCTGCTGGGCGCCGCGTCCGTGGCCTTCCAGGTGATCTCCAGCTGGCCGATGCTGTTGAGTCGTGTCTGGATGTCGGTGGGGGTGCCGGGCGCGCCCTGGGGCTCGGGGTCGGCGGGCGGGGGGACATTGGCCAGCACGTAGACGTTGGGGTCGTCGCTGGTCTCGGCGAAGGCCTTGATGGTCTTGATCAGGTCGCGGCCGTCGGCGGACATCTCGCCCTCGGCGTCATAAAACGCGACGGTCGCCGAGCGGCTGTCGTCGCGGGCCTGCTGTGCGGCGTTGTAGGCGACGCGGGCGGCGGCGATCTCGGTCTGCAGCTGCGTGACCTGCGCCGGGGTCAGGCCGATGTCGGTCGCGTTGGCGACCCACGCGGCCAGGCGCTGCTCGAACCACTCGATACGCTCGATCCTCGAATCCGGCAAAACGCTCATCGGTGTACTCCTTGTATTGATGAGTCCCACGCGGCGCAGCACGCGCCGCCGTTTTTGCGGGATCGGCCGCGGCGGGCGGCGGCTTGAGTGCGAAATGCAAGTTCGTCGGCCGTGATGAGATCACGCCATGCAAGAAGTGAACCTAAGTCTTGGCGTGACAGGAGTTCGGGCAGAACGGCAAAGCAGGATGCACCACAGAGGCACAGAGGGCACAGAGGGGGACAGGCAGGAGGCGCGAGGGGAAGCACGCACGGGGCCCCCGGCGGGGCGGTGGGGGGTGTTTGCGGCTGTATCGGACCAGAGTCAGTCGCTGACGCTGGCGGGTCTGTCGTTGACGCTGGGGTGTCGGGCGTTGACGCTGCAAAGGCAGGCGTTGACGCTGGCCGGTCGGGGGCGGACGCGGCAGGGGCCACGGCAGACCCGGCAGGGGCCGGTGCTGACGCAGGCGGGTCGATCGCCGACGCGCCCGCGTGCGTTCGTGCCGCCGGCCCCGCCCTGAACGACACCGGCCGATCGGCAGCAGACCCGCCGCAATCCCTCACCGCACAAGGCGGAGCCGGGGGCCGCTGTCGTCGTCGTCACGCGCCCTCCGGAGCCCGTTGCGGATGTGCCGACGATTCTGCTTGATCCTCTCCCTCTCCGGATGGCCTCTCGGAAGGCATCGTCGTGCCATCGCGAGCGCTTCTCTGTTCGCACGCAACGCCGCGTTGCCTTGCCGAAGATCATGCCTTGCCATGGCGAGGTTGTTGAGGCAAAGGGCCGTGAATGGATGATCGCCGGGGAAGACGCCCCGAGACATCGCCACCGCGCGCTCGAACAGGGCGAGTGCCTCCTCGGTGCGGCCGAGCGTCCGCCGCACGCCGGCGAGGTTGTTGAGGCATTGTGCGACGTCGGGATGGTCGCCCGGGAAGAGTCGCATGGTCATCGCCAGCGCTTCCACAAAGACGGGTTCGGCCTCGCCTGCCCTCCCCGACTCACGGAATGCGTACGCGAGATTGTTGAGACTCTGGGCAACCTCCGGATGGTCGCCCTCGAAGAAGCGTTGGCGCATCGCCAGGGCGTCTCGCAACATCGGCACCACGTCCTCGGCGCGGCCGAGGTCGAGTCGAAGCAAAGCGAGATTGCTCAGCGAACCCGCAAGGTCCGGATGGTCGCCCGGATACACGCGTTGGATCATCTCGATCGCGGCTTCGAAGAGGGGCTCGGCCGCCTCGCGCTTTCCGAGCGCTTCTCGCACAAACGCGAGGTTGTTGAGGCTCTTCGCGACATCCGGGTGATCTTCCGGGTACAGACGCTGCCGCATCGCCAACGCTTGCTCGTAACACGACTCGGTCTCCTCGTTCCGCCCCAGCGCCCGTCGGGCAAACCCGAGGCAAGTAAGCATGCGCGCGATCTCGGGATGGTCGCCTGAGTAGAGCCGCTGTGCCATCGACATGGCTTCCGCAAAGAGCGATTCTGCCAGATCCGCCCTGCCGAGTGCTTGGTGGGCGCCTGCCAGATTCAGACGACCCCGACCAATTCCGGATGGTCACCGGTATACAGGCGTCGCGTCATCGCGCAGGCCTCTTCGAATGCCGGAAGGGCTCTGTCGGTGCGGCCGAGGCTCATCCACGCGAACGCCAGACTGTTCATGCTGCTCGCCACGGCCGGGTGGTCGCCGGGAAAGAGCCGTTGCCGCATCGCCAGCGCCGCGGCGTACAGCGGCTCGGCCTCGGCCGTACGGCCGATGTCATCGAGCACGAACGCCAGATTGTGCAGGGTCGAAGCGAGGTCTGCATCGTCCCCGGGGCACTTCCTGCGCTGGAGTTCGAGCGCGTTCCGCAGAAGCGATTCGGATTCGATCAATGCCGATCCGAAGTCGGAGTGCCGGCGGCTCAATCGGAGGGCACCCGCGAGGTTGTTCATGACGGATGAGTCGTCCGGCTTGGCACGCAGCGCGGCGCGGTACGGCTCGATCGCCTCATCGTCGCGGTCCGCATAGAAATGCCGGTCGCCCCGGGCGCGGTGGTACACAAAGTCCTCCTTGGCACGTTGCTTGTCCCGCAGCCGCTCGACCTCGGGCTCCAGCTCTCCGGCCAGTTCGTCGTCGCCTTCGGCCACAGCGATGCGGTACCGCGTCAGCGCGTCGGCGAAGGGCTTCACCGAGTCGAGCAACGCCCGGTCCTCGTCACGCAGCGGCGGACGTTCCGGCGGCGCGTCGGAGCCCGGCGACATCGCCGCGGGAATCGACTCGATCGCCTCCAGACGCCGCAGGACCTCGTCGAGCTTGGCGGCATTGGTGTCCAGTTTCTCGTGCGTGACCTCCTGGTTCGCCTCGATCCGCTCGAACCCCTCAACCACCCACGTCGAGATATTCGAGAGGAAGATCCGAACGTTGTCGAAGTTCTCGTCGGTGTCGGCGGCGAGCTGCGTGAGTGTCGTGGTCAACACCGACTCGAACGCGGCCTCGGGCGAACCCGCCCGCCGTCCGGCTTGCCTCAGCCGCTTGCGCATCTCGCTGTCGCGCCGAAGCAACTCTTTGAGCAGCCCGGCGAGTTCTTTCTGGGCGGTGACGGCGTCTTCGATCCCGCCCAGCCGTGCGCGCAGGGCACGGAACTCTGCCTTGGCCGCCTCCGCCTGCCGGGCGTCGGCCTTCCATTTGAGAAACGCCCCGCCCGCGTAGATCCCCAGAAAGGCCAGCGGCCCGCCCGCCACCCCGCCGAGCACCGCCAACGCGGTCGGCAGCGAGTCGGCGTCGGCCAGCTCGCCGAGCCGCGGCCTTGCAGGTGTCAACGAACCCGGCGGTCGCGCATTCCTGGGCAAATCGGGTTGGTATCAGTGCGGTCAGTCGTCCCATCCGACCAATGGTATCACTAAGGTTCGCGTCGGTCGGACGATGCAGTGCATGGCGGCGGTCGAGTGGCCGCGGCGTGCCCCCTCGCTCGCGCGAGGGGCTCTATGTGCGGGATTCGGGGCGTCGATCGCCGAGCGCGCGGCCCACGTCTTTTGCCTTTCTCCGCGTCCTCCGCGTCCCCCCTCCGCGGCCTCCGCGTTCTGCCTTCCCGCCTTCGAGACCGGCGGGCGGCAGGCCGCCGGTCGCCGCCCCGTATACTCCGGTGTCCCCACGGAGGCCGCGATGACGACGACCGAGCCCGCGATGGGCAACAAGGAGTACACCGTCCGGCTCGAGGCCTTCGAGGGGCCGATCGACTTGCTGTATTTCCTGATCCGGCGGGCGGAGGTGGACATCACCGATATCCCGATTGCGACGATCGCCGACCAGTACATGGCGTATCTCGACGGGATCGACCGGGTGGACATCGACCGGGCGGGCGAGTTCCTGCTGATGGCGGCGACGCTGACGGAGATCAAGTCGCGGATCCTCGGGGCCGAGGCCGCGGGCGAGCGGGAGGAAGGGGCCGACCCGACCAACCCTTCCGACGAGCCGGACCCGCTGGCCGAGCTGGTCTCGCAGCTGCTCGAATACAAACGCTTCCGCGACGCGGCCGACTCGCTGGAGAAGCGGTTCGAGACGTGGAGCAAGCGGCACCCGGCGGGGCGGACCGGCTACGACACCGAGCAGATCCGCACGATCATGGCCGAGGAACGCGAGCTGGACATCGAGGACCTGTCCGTGGTGGACCTGGTCGAGGCGTTTACGAAGATCTGCGACACCATCAACTTCGAGCGGCTCGGCGAGCACGAGGTCGTCTCCGACGAGACGCCCATCGAGCTGTACGCCGAGGACATGGTCGACACCCTGCGGCGGGGGGCGGGGGAGGGCAAGGAGACGATGACGCTCCGGTCACTCTTCGTCGGCCGCCCGCGGCACGAGATGCTGGGGCTGTTCCTCGCGCTGCTGGAGCTGGTCCGCAACCGGCGGGTCCGCGTGAAGCAGGACAAGGAGTCGGGCGAGATCGTGCTGGGGCTGCGGGAAGAAGACGCTCCATCAGTGGAGTTGTAATCCCGAATTTCGCTTCGCGAATCCCACGCCATCAGTCGTGAGGTATCGCGGTGGCGAACGTCGCGTCAGCGGCCCTCTCCAGATCTCTAATCAAGCCCTCGCAGGGCAATTTCATAATGTGTGAGCAACCCCGGACCGCTTTGATTCGGCGCCGTACAGGCTTGTTGGCAAGATCGATGCGCCAGCCCTCGACAGAAGACGGGCAGACCATTGTTTCGAATATCTTTCCGTGACGCCGAACGCATAGCCAGACTGTTCCTTGATCAAAGAGGCCAAACGGCAGGCACCACCGCTTCCGGATGCCAGGCTTTGTGATCTCGCGGACAAAGAGCCTCAGCATACCGCCAAAGACTCGGCGGGCATCGGCTTGGGAGTCGTCATGCGCCGCCGCGAGAGCGAAGTAATAGCTGTCCGCAGGCCAGGATTCATCACCTATCCGCAGCGTGATGTCATCGTGCAGAGAATCTGTGATCGCCCACTCGATGCGCAGATCCATACCAATGCCCCCCACTGGGCCGTTTGTTTCAATCGTTGATGCTACGAGAGCGATTTCAGGAACGCCTCGAGCCGGTCCATCCCCGCGTTGATCTGCTCCTCGCTGCACGCAAACGAGATCCGCACGCACTTCTCGCCGCAACCGCCGAAATCCTCGCCGGGAACGAAAGCGACGTGGGCCTCCTCGAGCAGCGCCTCGCTGAACTGCAGCGCCGAGTTGATCGGCTTGCCCCCGCCCGAGGTCGTGCCGAAGAACTTCGAGACATCGGGGAAGGCGTAGAACGCGCCGGTCGGCTTCGGGCAGACCACGCCCTCGATCGCGTTGAGGCGTTGGAAGATCACCTCGGCGCGGGCCGCGAAGGCTTGGCGCATCTGCTCGACCTCGCCGTTGCAGTCGGCCAGCGCGGTGCGGATCGCCGGGTAGAGGAACGATGTGATGCAGGTGGTCATCTGCCCCTGCAGCGTGCCCATCGCCTTGATGAGCGTCTTGCCGAATTCTCCCGGAACTGCGGCGTACCCGATCCGCCAGCCGGTCATCGAGTAGGCCTTGCTCATGCCGTTGAACGTAACCACCCGGTCAGCGATCTCCGGCACCGAGCCGATCGAGAAGTGCTCGATCCCGCCGTAGACGATTTTCTCGTAGATCTCGTCGGAGAGGACGACCAGGTCCGGGGCGACCGTCGAAGCGGCCTCGGCGACCACCGCCGCGAGGGCCCGCAACTCGTCCGGTGAATACATCGTGCCGCACGGGTTGCTCGGGCTGTTGAGCATCAGCAGGCGCGTCCGGGGCGTGATGGCCGCCCGGAGCTGCTCGGGCGAGATCTTGAAATCGGTCTCCGGTCCGGTGGGCAGCTCGACAACCTTGCCGCCGGCCATCTGGGCGATCGGGGCGTAGCTGACCCAGGCCGGCACCGGGATGATGACCTCGGCCGCGTCCTCGCCGGGCCCGGGCGGGTCCAGCAGGCAGTGGCAGCAGACATAGAGCGAGTGCTTGCCCCCGGCCGAGATGGCGATGTGGTCGGCGGTGAGGCCGGGGATGCCGTTCTCACCGGCGAGCTTGTCGGCGATCGCCTGGCGGGTCTTGGCGTCGCCGAGGGTCGGCATGTATTTGGTCTGGCCGGCCAGCAGTGCCTCGATCGCGGCCTGCTTGATCGGTTCGGGGGTGTCGAAGTCGGGCTCCCCCAGGGAAAAGCTCAGGACGTCGATCCCCGCCGCCTTCATCGCCTTGGCCTTGCCGCCGAAGGCGACGGTGACCGAGGGCTTGATGGACTGGACTCGTGCCGAGGTCGAGAGTTGGGTGGTGGCGGGGCTCATGGCCGAACAGTACCCGCGGGATCGTGCCTGAGGGGGTCGAAACGGGGGAGATCGGGACAGATCTGGCGATGACGCTGGTCGGGGGAGGGGAGGGCCGATCGAGCCTGAGAGGCATCTGGCGATTGATCGGGGTTTGGGCCGGGCTATTATTCGGGGTCCGACTCTGCCCCCACGGCAAGCGCGGCCTCAGGCCGGGCGTGGGGGCGGTCGAGGCGTTTCGTTCCCGTTCACTTCCATCGAGTGTTACCCCTCGATCAGGCTGAGGATTGCTGATGCCGACGGCTCCCGAACTCCGCTCCGAAATCATCTCCGAGTACGCCATGCACGACGGCGACGTCGGATCGCCGCAGGTCCAGATCGCGCTGCTGACCCAGCGCATCGCCGAGTTGTCCGGCCACCTGCGTGAGCACCGCAAGGACTTCCACTCCCGTCGCGGCCTGCTCGCGATGGTCAGCCGCCGAAACCGGCTGCTGCGATACCTCGCCAAGAAGGATCGCCAGGCCTATCTCGACACGATCGGGAAGCTCGGCCTGCGCAAGTAATCAACCACACGCCGCCGACGGAAACGTCGGCGGTGTTTGTTTTTGGACCCACAACGGGATCCGCGGTTCTCGCGGGGTGTTCGACGCGGCAGTCGGCACGGGGCAGCCCTTCGGGCCTGCCACATGCCTTCTGCCTCCCGGACCAGCCGCAGGGCCCCGGGTCAGCCGCGATCGGTCGCTCGGCGTGTGGCTGGGGATCGGCAGCGGCGCAGTCTCAAGGCAGAAGCACCATGACAACCAAACCCCTTGGCAACGTCTCCGTCTCGCGTGAGATCGGCGGCCGCACCCTCACCATGCAGACCGGCAAGGTCGCTCGACAGGCCGGTGCCGCGATCATCGCGACCTACGCCGAAAGCACGGTCCTCGCGACCGTCGTCCGCGACAAGCCCCGCGAAGGCCTCGACTTCTTCCCCCTCGCGGTGGACTACCGCGAGAAGCTCCCCGCCGGCGGCAAGTTCCCCGGCGGCTTCCGCAAGCGTGAGGGCGCGCCCAACGAGAAGGAAGTCCTCACCATGCGGATGATTGACCGCCCGATCAGGCCGCTCTTCCCCGACGGCTTCATCGACGAGGTCCAGATCCAGTGCTGGGTCATGAGCCACGACGCCGAGAACGACACCGACGTCCTCGCGGCGACCGCCGCCTCCGCGGCGCTGGCGATCAGCAACGCGCCCTTTGAGGGTCCGACCGCCACGGTCCGCGTCGGCCGCATCCACACCGACGACGGCCCCCAGTTCGTCATCAACCCGACCGTGTCGCAGATGGACTACTCCGACATGGATCTCGTCCTCGCCGGCCACGCCGACGGGATCAACATGATCGAGGTCGGTGCGGCGGAAGTGCCCGACGACGACGTCCACGCGGCCATCGCGTTCGGCTACGAGCACATCAAGGAGATCCTCGGCCTGATCGACGAGCTCGTCGGCAAGGTCGGCCAGGAAAAGGTGCTCGGCAACCTCACCCTGCCCCGCGACGAGGTCATGGCCAAGGTCAAGGAAATCTGCGGTGACGCGATGCTCGAGGCCCGCCAGATCGGCGGCAAGCAGGAGCGCAACGACCGCGTCAACGAGCTCCGCACCAAGCTGCTCGACGAGCACTTCCCGATCAACGAGTCCGGCACCTACGGCGAGTTCGCCGAGAGCGCCAAGCTGCGGTCCGAGGCCAAGGAGGCCTTCCGCACGCTCGAGAAGAAGACCACCCGCAAGCTGATCGCCGAGAAGCACCGCCGCGCCGACGGCCGCGCCCCCAAGGAGATCCGCCAGATCGAGGCCGAGGTCGGTGTGTTCCACCGCACGCACGGCTCGGCGTTCTTCCAGCGCGGCGAGACGCAGAGTCTCGTGTCCTGCACGCTCGGCACCGCCCGCGACGAGCAGATCGTCGACGGCCTGCTCCCCGAGTACTCCAAGAAGTTCACGCTGCACTACAACTTCCCGCCCTTCTGCACGGGCGAGGCCAAGCGCATCATGGGCCCGGGTCGGCGTGAGGTCGGCCACGGCGCTCTCGCCGAGCGTTCGCTGATGGCGATCCTCCCCAGCCCGGAGGACTTCCCCTACACCGTCCGTCTCGTCAGCGACATCACCGAGAGCAACGGCTCCTCGTCGATGGCGTCGGTGTGCGGCGGCTGCCTGGCGCTCATGGACGCCGGCGTACCCATCCACGCGACCTGCGCGGGCATCTCCGTCGGCCGCTTCACCGATGAGGACGGCGGCCGCGAGGTCTTCGTGACCGACATCCTCGGCGAAGAGGACTTCTTCGGCGACATGGACTTCAAGGTCTCCGGCACCCGCGAGGGCATCACGGGCATCCAGCTCGACCTCAAGGCCCGCGGCCTCAGCCTCGAGCAGATCAAGACCATCTTCGCGCAGGCACGCGAGGGTCGTATCGAGATCATCGAGACCATGGAGAAGTGCATCGACAAGCCCCGCGAGAAGATCTCGCCGTTCGCCCCGATGATGGTCACGCTGCAGATCGCGGTCGACAAGATCGGCAAGCTGATCGGCCCGGGCGGCAAGGTCATCCGCGCCCTGCAGGACAAGCACGAGGTCAACATCGACGTCGAGGACGACGGCACGGTGATGATCTCCAGCTCCAACGGCCCCGCCGTTGAGGCCGCGCTCGCCGAGGTCCAGGCCCTCTGCGAGGAGATCAAGGTCGGCACCATCTACGAGGGCAAGGTCGTGTCCGTGAAGGACTTCGGCGCGTTCATCGAGCTCGCCCCTGGCACCGACGGCATGTGCCACATCTCCGAGCTCGCCGACGGTTTCGTCAAGAGCGTCGATGAGGTCGTCAAGGTCGGCGACACCGTCAAGGTCAAGGTGATCATGGTTGACGAGCAGGGCCGCATCAAGCTGAGCCGCAAGGCGGTTCAGGCCGCGGAGAAGCAGGCCGAGACGGTGGACGCCTGATCCTCATCGCCACGGCAGGGCCGTAGCGATGCCTTCTAAAATACGAACAATCGGGCGTCCTCCGGGACGCCCGATTGCGTTTTCGGACGGAAGTTGACGCCGACGGGCAATCTGGTAATCTGGTGTGTCCGGCCGGAATCGGTTTCTCGTGCCGATTCCGTCCGGACCGCGGACCGTGCGGCCTGTTCTGGGCCGCCGGGCGTGCCATCCACGCCGATTCGGGTTGCCGGGTTTGTGCTGGCCTCCGTCTCGCGTCGGCGTGGGGAACGTTTGGGGGTGACCCATGAGCGACCTGGATTCTCCGGGCAGGCTCGAGGGCGTCGACGGGCAGGTGAAGTGGTTCGACCCTCGCAAGGGATTCGGATTCATTGTCGGCCCTGAGGGACAGGACATCTTCGTGCATTTTTCGTGTATCGAGGGCGAGGGCTTCCGGGTCCTCAAGGACGGTGCCGATGTCACGTACGACGCCGAGAACACCGACAAGGGCTGGAAAGCCACGCGCGTGCAGTACGTCGAGCCCACGGTGGTGGTGCCCAAGCGGCAGTACACCCGCACGCCCCGAAGATAAACCGCGTCGAGACGCACTGCCGCCGCACACGTGGACGTGTCCCGTGCTCCGTAGACTTCTGCCATGCCGAGCACGTTGGCGGTTCCAGTCTGGGTTGTGATCGCCGCCGTGCCGCGGGGCGCGACCATGTCGGCTGCGCAGAGCCGCACTGATCGGCTTTGCCATCGGCCTCTTCGTGGCCGCGGCCGCCGCGACGCACTTGGTGCGGCGGCACGTCCGCCGCGTCCGCGCGGCCGACGCCCGTGCCCGCCGCGCCGAGCGGCTCGCCGAGCTGGGCTCCATGACGCGGGGCCTCGCCCACGAGATCAAGAACCCCCTCTCCACCATCGGCCTCAATGTGCAACTCCTCTCCGAGGGCGTCGAGGAACTGCCCATCGAGGACGAGGCCCGCGCCCCGCTCCTGCGCCGGCTCGGATCGCTCGGGCGCGAGGCCGAACGCCTCCGTGGCATCCTTACTGACTTTCTCGAGTACGCCGGCGAACTGCGGCTCGACGCCCGGGCCGCCGATCTGAACGAGGCGATGGACGAGCTCATCGATTTCTTCATGCCCCAGGCCGAGCAGCAGGGCGTCCGGATGCGGAGCGATCTCGTCGGGGGCAGGCTCGAAGCATGGTGCGACCCGCCGCTGATCAAGCAGGCCGTCCTCAACCTCATGCTCAACGCGGTGCAGGCGATGTCGCAGCAGCCGGGGGGAGGTCCCCGCGAACTCATCCTTCGCACCGGCCGCGGCGAGGACGACGACCGCAACCCCACGGCGATCCTGCACGTCATCGACACGGGCCCCGGCATCGATGACGCCGCCGCGGCCAGGATCTTCGACCCGTACTTTACGACCAAGTCGGGAGGCACCGGTCTCGGCCTGCCGACCGCGCGACGCATCGTCGAGGCACACGGCGGACGCATCGAACTGCACAGCGAACCGGGGAGGGGCACCGACCTGCGGCTGACGCTCCCCGCGACACCGCCGGCCGAGAACAGCATCAGCGGCTGACGCCCGCGCTCGCCCCGCGGTTCACGCCGAGCGGCCGCGTCGTCTACCTGCTGCTGTCGGCGAAGTCGCCCTCGTCGAGAATCGGGACAAACGAGAGCGAGGCGGACCATGTCGAGTTGGCCCGATCGGGCGTGAACTCCACGATCGATCCGTCACCGCGTTGTGCTTCGTGGGCTGCGCCGCGGGACACGAGGTAGTCCGTCCGCGCAGAGCCCGTCGCGCACCCGCTCCCGGCGAGCACCACGACCACCATCACCGTCCCCTGCCCCGCCGTCTTGACTGACCGACGAATGGACATGCACATTCCCTTCAGGCTCCGGGCCACACTGTGCCCGCCCCGTGTGGATGAAGAATCGGAAGCCGATCCCCGTCCCGGCCAGCAAAGGCCCGGGGGACGGGTCGCGGCGGGGTCGGATCGCTCCGCCTGCGTCGGCTCTTCCGCGTGTTGCGCGGTCTGGGAGGCCTGCTCCGATCCCGGCGTCGCGGCCGAGAACCCGGCGGGCCCGCCGGACTGTGCGCCGCTACCATGAGGCCGGTTCCCTCGGCCCGCTCCCTGAATCGCCTGCGAGATACCCGGTATGCATCGTTCCATGAAGATCGCTTTCAGCACGGTCGCCTGTCCCGATTGGACGCTCGAGCGCGTCATGAGTTTCGCCGACGAGGTGGAATACCAGGGCGTCGAGCTCCGTACGTTCGGCTGGGGCGGGACCGATCTGGCCTGCGAGCCGGCGCTGACGGACCCGAAGAAAGTCCGCCGTCTGGCGATCGAGTCGGGCACGCACGTGATGTCGCTCGGCACGTCGCTGCGGTTTGATGCGCCGGTGTGGCCCCCCGTCATCGGCCGCGCACTCCCGGGACACGACAGCAACCTGCAGAGCGCGCGCAGATTCGTCGCCCTCGCCAACGACATCGAGTGCCCGCACCTCCGCGTGTTCGGCTTCGACGCGACGACCGGCGAGAAGCGAGGCCGCACCGTGGCCCGCGTCATCGAGCCGCTTGCAGGAACTCCTCACCGCCGCCAGCAAGCACCGCGTCTCGCTGGTCTTCGAGAACGGCGGAACGTTCAGCCGGGCCGAACAGGTCGCCGAGGTGCTGCGCGAATGCCCGAGCCCGTGGCTCGGCGCCAGCTACAACATCGCCGTCGGCGCGCGCGACGGTGACCATGTCGAAGCCGCGCTCGACCTGCTCGGTGACCGGCTGATCTCGGTCAAGCTCAAAGACCTCCAGGGCAACCAGCCCGTGGAGATCGGTCACGGCGAGATACCGCTCGAACGCGGGGTTTCCCACTTGGTCCGTACCGAGTACACCGGATGGCTGGTGGTTGAGTGGATGCGCTGCTGGCGTCCGGAACTCGCCGAGGCCGACGGCGTCCTCCGCCGCGCGCTCAAGACCGTTGAGTCGTGGATTCTCGCCGCCCGCGAGAGCCACGTCCCCCGCACGAGCGTCCACTCGCCGGCCACCGCCGCCGCCAGCGCGTGATGCAGCAACCCCCGGGGCGCACCCCGACATGAGCGCCACCGACCCCGCAGCCGCGACCCGGACGATCCTCGCGATGTGCGAGCAGGAGGGCTTTGCGCTCTCCGGTGCCGCGCCGATCGAGCCGAGCCCGCACGCGGCCGCCCTCCGCGAGTGGCTCGACGCGGGCAAGCACGGCGAGATGGGCTGGCTCGCCGAGACCCTCGACGAGCGTCTCGACCCGACCCGGGTGCTCCCCGGCGCACGGTCCGTTGTGATGGTCGCCGAGTACTACGGGGCCCGCGGCACCGCGCCGGACGCCCCGGATCCCGAGCGAGGCCGCATCGCCCGGTACGCCCGAGGCCGCGACTACCACGCGGTGCTTAAACGCCGCCTCCATCGCGTGTGCGACCAGGTCCGCCGGGCCTACCCCGGCGCCGCGACTCGGGCCTTCTGCGACACCGCCCCGGTGCTGGAACGCGAACTGGCCCTCCAATGCGGCCTTGGATGGATCGGCAAGCACACACTGCTCATCCACCCCACGCACGGCAGCTGGATGGTGCTCGGCGGGTTCTTCACGACGCTCGATCTCTCGCCCCCGCCCGGCCAAGGCCCCGAGCCCGACCACTGCGGCACCTGCACCCGCTGCATCGACGCCTGCCCAACCAACGCCATCACGCCCTACAGCGTCGACGCCCGGCGGTGCATCAGCTATCTGACGATCGAGCACGAGGGTGAGATCGAGCCCAAACTGGCCGCGTCGCTGGACGGCTGGCTTGTCGGGTGCGATGTCTGCCAGGAGGTCTGCCCGCACAACTCCGCCCGCGGCAGCCCGACGCACCGCGACGAGACGCCGCTCAACCCCTCCCTGGCCCCGACGAGGGAGGGCTTCGACCTGCTCAGTGTCCTTGGCTGGGACGAAGAAGCCCGCCGCGCCCGCTTTGCCAGCAGCGCCATGAAACGCATCACCCTCACTCAGGCCAAGCGCAACGCCATCCTTGTGGCGGCAGGGAGCCTGGACCGTCGCGACGACCACGGCAGCCCGCGGGCCGGGTCTTGGCGTGAACGGTTCTGCGACAAGCTCACAGACATCGCCTGGGACGCGGGCGAGCCCGAGATGGTCCGGCAGACCGCCCGAGAGGCCCTCACGCGGCTCGACGCGTCTGGCGGGGCCTGACGGCCAGCCTCGCCAGCAGCACGAGCCCCAGGCCCGGGACCAGGAAGAATTCCTCCATCGCGATGAGTCCCATGCCGAAGCACGGTGCGGCGACTCCCACCGCCGCGCACCACACTCGCAGCTTGAGCCGGCCCCGGCCGCCGCGAAGGCCCGAGTGGCCGTCCGCCGTCGGGATCATGCAGATCCACACATACGCCGGGAAGACCAGCCCGTAGAACGCCATGAAGCAGTAGTACATGACCTCGTACGACGACGACCCCGCCAGCGTCCAGCCGTGGAAGACCGGGAGCCCGATGCAGAGCCCGAGCAACGGCACCACGAACAGCACGCGCCCGCTCAGCGGCAGGCCCTCCTTCCACTGCAACGCGCACGTGTAGATCGCTTGTGACCCGAAGTGGGCGATGAGCAGGCCGAGCGTGAGCGTGCCGGCAAAGCCCATCGTGAATCCATCGACGGGGAAGAGCACCGCGTAGAGCAGTGTCAGCACGATCATTACGGCGAAGAAGAACCCGAACCCGAGCCCGAAAGCGACCTTGGCGTGACCGGCATCACACGAGCGGCGCGCGCGCAGAAATGTGGGATCGAGGTACGGGCAGAGGGCAAAGCCGAACACGCACACCGGCGCGAGCCAGAGCAGGTCGAGGGGGCGTCGGCGTGCCCCAGGGACCAGTCGGCCGCCGCCGAGCGATCGCGCAGCACCGACGCGAGCGTCGCGATCGAGACCAGCCACACCGCCAGCGCGACCCCGCGGAGCGTCCGCTGGGAGAGCCGCAGGGCAATCGCCCCCGCGATGGGCATCGCCACCAGGGCACCGATCCACCAGCCGCCGGTGATACGGGTGCCCAGCCACTGCAGGAAGAACAGATGGAACGCGATCGTGACCGCCGCGAACAGGCCGCACGCCATCGTGTGGTCGCGGACGATCCGCTCGGCCGCGTCCGAGGTCCTGAGCACCCAGCCCATCGCCGCGGCACCGGCCACATTGGGCGCCGCGAAGACCACGAACCCCCAGAGGCCGTAGTCGCCGATCAGCAGGATGGGCAGGAACATCCCGATGCACCATGTCCACGAGCAGCCGAGATACACCGCCCAGCCGAGGGCGGTGCGGAGCGTGGACGGGCTGGTCTGAGGAGCGGGGTTCACAGGTCGGCAAGTCTAGGAGAGGCGCGAATCTCCCGCGAATCGGCTGGCGTGGACCCGGTTGGTGTGGCATGGTTGCACCGGCCGCCCGATCGGTGACGCTTGTCGCCTGCGCTCAGCCGCCCGACACTTCGAGGAGACCAGACCCATGCACCCCGCCCGCCGACACTTCCTCGTGATCCTCGGCCTCGGGGCCGTCACTCCCCTCGCCAGCGCCGACAACACCCGCAACATCATGATCACCGGCTACTGGCCGCCCACCGCCAACATGGTCCAGCGGTTCAGCACCAACCCTGAACTCAACCCCGAAGGCTGGGTCGGCGGCAACTGGGAGGGCCGCGGCTACAACGTCTACTCCTACTTCCCCACCTTTATCGACGACGGCGACAATAACTGGGGACAGGGCTCAGGCGACTTTGAGGTCGACTACCAAGACACTTCCGCCGACTGGCAGCGCATCACGAGCGAGATCAAGCCCGCCGCGATCATCACCTTCAGCCGGGGCAACCGGGGCACCAACTGGGAGATCGAGAGCCGGCACAACCTCCGTGCTCCGGAGAACTGGGCCGCCGACTACTCCGAGCCGTTCCGTCCCACGCTCGACATGCCGATCTTCCAGTCGCTCGACATCGGCACCAATCTCTACAGCAGCCTGCCGATGGAGGCCATCCGCGACGCGGTCATCGACTCCGGCGTCATCAACAACGCCTACATCGACGAAAACGGCACGGGAGGCAACTACCTCTCCGAGTTCATCGGGCTCCACGGCGTCTGGTACAACTCGCTCAACAGTGCGCCGGACGCCGAGTGGCGAAACTTCGCCGCGGGACACATCCACGTCGGCATCAACACACCGCTCGACGCCGCGATCGCCGCGACGGAGATCTCGATCCGTGAGGTCACCGACTACCTGGACACGGTGATCCCGGCACCCGGCACGCTGGCCGCGGTCGCGCCGCTGGTGATGGTGGGGGGCGTCGGGCGCAGGGCCTGAGCCGCGACATACGGCGCGCGTGGTCCGCAGCGTTCCGTCGACCACCGACGGCTACCGGAGCCGGCCCTTGCTCCGCTGCTGCGCCTTGGGCGTGATGTGGAACGTCGCGGTGCACCGCCCGACGCGGCGGTCCTTCGAGCCCGGCTTGTTGATCGCCTGATAGATCTCCATCTCCAGCACCGCGTTGAACTCGGTGCCGCTGGCGACCTGCGCCTCGATATCGTCGCGGGGCTTGATGCGATAAATCGCCGGCCCCAGACACGGGCGGAGGAACTTGTACTCGAGGTGCTTGCACACCACCGTGTAGTCGCTCCCGCAGTACCCGAAGACGTACGTGCCGCCGGCGATCTCCGAGTTGCCCAAGAGCGCCGCGCCGGCCATCGCGTTGTACCAGTTGCGGTTGAAACGCCGGAACGGCAGCGTCGCCTGGAAGGTCTGCCCGTCGAGCCGCTTCATCTTGATGCCGGAGTGGAACGCGTACGGCAGCCAGATCAGCGAGCAGACCCGGTGCCAGAACGTGTTGCGCGTGCTCAGTCGGCTCACGAATGCCTCCATGCGGACAAAGAGCGACCTCTTCTGCTTGCGGCGCTTCTTGCCGGAGCCTTTCGCCCGCGGCGTCCCCATCGTGGCCGATTGCGACCGCGACTCGGCCCCCGTGCCGGCCGGTCCAGCTTCGGAAGCTGCCTGGGGTTCTCCCGGGGCATCTTCGCCGGCGGCTGTCGCGCCGTCTGTTTCGTCTGGAAGCGTGGCGTTGGGGGTCGTCACTGTTGGGCCTCTGGGTCGTCTCTGCTTCCGCATGATACGCCGCGGGACCCCACAGCCGAGGCCCGGGGGGCTCTCGCCCAAAAGATCCGTCCGATCCGCCCCTACGACGAGCCGCGGATCGACTGTGGTGAGAGCTCGTACCAGCCCTTGGCAGTCGGAGCCGCCGTGACCACCGGCGTGTTCGGTTCGTGGTCGAGGACCAGCGTCCAGCCCAGACGGGCGGCCGCGTCGAGATACCACCGCCGCGAGACCATGCTCGTGTAGGGCTCCACGTCGTAGGCCAGGCTGTAGGCCGGGCCGGCGTGCCAGACCGTCGGCAGGACATCGGGCGTGAAGACGATCTGCCTCCCGTCCACGTCCGTGAACCCCACCGCCTGCTGGCCCCACGTGTGGCCGGGCGTCAGCATCACCCACACCCCGGGCTCAGTCTCCGTGCGGCGGACCTCCGCCGCCGTTCGCGGCAGCTCGTCGCGGTGGGGGATCCGTCCCGGCGCAAACGGCGGCACTGACTCCACCAGCCGGACCCGCGGCTCGATGGGCACAAGGTGGTCCCGGTAGTAGGTCCGCGTCATGACCGAGGTGTTCGCCAGCGCATCCTGCCACTCGCGTCGCTGCACCCAGACGGCGGCGTTGGGGAACGTGAGCTTCAACTCGGCGGCGTCGCCGGACGCCTCGCGCGGGCCGGCCGTCCAGTCGGCGGTCTCGCCGTCGCGGCAGCGCCTCGTCAGCCCTCCGGCGTGATCAAAGTGCAGGTGGGTCACCACCACACCGTCGATCTCCGCCGCGTCGAGCCCGGCCTCATTGAGCGCCGTCTCCACCGTGCGGTCCTCGAGCCCAAAAATCGTCCGCATCTTCTCGTCCAGCTTGTCCCCGGTGCCGGTCTCGATGAGCACGCGCCGGGGCCGGCCGAGCTCGGGGTCCGGGTGCTCGCTCTCCAGCAGCAGGCAGTTGTGGTTGACGGCGATGCGGTTCTGGTCGTCGGGAGTGACCATGCGCGACCAGACCACCCGCGGCACCACGCCGAACATGGACCCGCCGTCAAGCAACAAGGGACCCGCGCTCAGCATTTTCCAGCGATAGCGAACGTGCTTCATCGCAGATGGTACCCCGCCGCGTCGCGGCAGGACCCGCCCGTGTCCGTCCACCGGCCGCACGCCACCTAGCGCGTCGGACGGGCCGGCACCGACGGCGACCCGAGCGTCGGTCCCAAGAGCGGCGGGGGCGTGCCGACGCGGAAGAACTCGAACGCCGCGTCGGCCCTCCGGTCGTTGCCCGGTGTGCCCGCCCACAGCCCGACCTGGACCTCGCTGAAGTCGGCCGCGAGAGGCGGGCCGACGGGCCACCAAGTGCTGCCGTCGGCGCTCACCGAGCACGAGTAGGTCCGGCCGCGGCGCGTGATCTTCATCCAGACCTCGTCGCCGATGGTGTTCGGCGATTCGTGGAGCACCGGCTTGCCGCCCAGCTCGCGCACGACCTGCCACTTCCGCCCACCCGCGTAGACGTTGCTCAGGCGGATGTAGTTGTTGTGGTCGCACCAGATAAACAGCGACGCGTTGTCATACCCCTGCCGGACGACGAAATCGGTCTTGGTGATGATCTCAAAGTCGCCGGGTCCGGTCGGCTGCAGAAACAGATTTCGCAGGTCGTACTTGTCGCCCCACACGTTTCCGCCCTGGGTCGAGATCTGCAGCTTCCCGTCGCGGAGCTTCCACGCGCCGCCGTCCTCGCTCACGATCGTCCAGCGTGTCCGGTCGAGCGTGCCGCCGTTGAACTCATCCGATGCCGCCGGCAACGGCCCCAGCGCCCCCGAGGGGAGTTTCTGCGCCAGCGTCGTCGGGCCGTCGATCTGCACCCGGACGCCGAACTTCGGGTCGTCCACGAACCGCATGCGGTCAACCGCGATCTGCCGCGGATCGCCCCCGACGAGCTGCTGGTGCGTGTGATACACGATGAAGGTCTCGGTCCCGTCCGGCGAGGTCGTGACGCCGTTGTGCCCCGGCCCCGAGACCACCGCCGACTGCGTGAGCACCGGGGCCCCGTACGGCTTGAGGAACGGGCCCATCGGCGAGTCCGCCACGCCGTACCCGACCGAGTACTCCGGCATGTCGTAGCCGGGCGAGGAGTAGAACATGATGTACTTGCTGCCGCGGCGGAGCACGAAGGGCGCCTCCGTCCACTTCTTCTCCCACGGCTGCGTCGGCGACAACGCGACCGCCGGTTCGCCCTCGGTCCTGGTGAGCGACTTGTCCAACCGCACCGCCATCACGCTGCCGGTGACGTAGTACAGGTACCCCAGCCCGTCCTTGTCCACCAGCACGTGCGCATCGATCGCCATCCGCCCGCGGTCAAACAGCGGGGCGGCGACGTCCTTGAACGGCCCCAACGGGCTCGCGGCCTCCGCGACACAGATGCGGTGCCCCGACGCCCCCTCGCCCGCGCTCTCCGGCTGGGCGTTGTAGTACATCAGGTACCGCGAGCCGCTCTTGATCACGCACGGTGCCCAGTAGTCCTTCTGCCCCCAGCTCGAATCGGTCTTGCGCAGCGCCAGCCCCCTGTGCCGCCACCGGACCAGGTCCGTGGACGTCCACACCACAAACCCGAAGCTCGCCCGCGACGTCGCGTACATGTAGTACGTCCCGTCCTCAAAGAAGACGTCCGGGTCGGCCGCCTGCACGTCCAGCGGGTTGGCGAAGGTGCTCACCCGCGGGATCGGGCCGACCTGTGCCGACGCCCTCCCGGACGCGAGCAGCGTGCTTGCAAGAGACACCATGAACAGCAAGTACCACGTTCGACGCATAGTGTTTCCTCCGGTGAGAGAGACTGTAGTATCCTGTCGCCCGGCCGATCTACCATCCCCCTCGACCCGCTCAGGAACGTCGCTATGCCGCTCCCGCCCGTCCTTTCGCCCATCGAAGTCGCCACCATCAACGAGAACCGCCAGCGGAATGCGCTGGCGGAACTGGCGGACGAAGCCGTGCCGCTCGCCGGCGGCGTGCTCTGCTTCAGCCCCGGAATCGACTGGATCAACCACGCGACGATGCTCGGCTTCAACGTCGATGTCGAGGAGCCCGACCTCGACACGTTCGAGGCGTTCTTCACCGACCGCGGCACCACGCCGAAACTCGAGATCACGACATTCGCCACCGAGCCGTTCCTCGCCAGCCTCGCCGCCAGGCACTACACCCTCGACCAGTTGGAGCACGTGTTCGTGCGCCGGTTACGCCCCGAGGAGGACCCATTTGCCGCGATGACCCACCCGCCCGCCGGAGGGCTCGAGATCGTCCCGACCGATCCCAAAGACGCCGAAGCGTGCCGGCAGCACGCCATCCTGGTCATGTCCGGATTTATGCCGCAGCCGATCCCGGAAGAGCACATCGAGATGGGCGTTCGCTCGATTGTTCACCCCAGATCAGCCGGATTCACCGCCCTCATCGACGGTGAGCCCGTCGGTGCCTGCGGCATGGAGATCTTCGAGCACGACGGCCGCCGGGCCGCCTCGCTCTGGGGGGCGGCCGTCGCAGAGCCGTTCCGCGGCCGCGGCGTGCAGCAGGCGATGCTCGCCCACCGCATGGCCCACGCCCGCGACCACGGCTGCGAACTCGCGCTGATCGAGAGCAAGCCCGGCATCGCGACCGAACGCAACGTGGCCCGCATGGGCTTCACCCTCGGCTACGCCCGCGTCTGCATGGCCAAGAAGACCCCCACGAGCGATACGACGAAAGCCCCATAGAGCCCCTCGCGCAAGCGAGGGGACCCGCGACCCACTCGCACGCGCCAACGCCCCCCATACCCCGCCCGCTAATACGCCTTCCCGCTCGCTCGCTTCCACTCGTCAAAGAGCGCCGCGCACTCCTCACGCATCACGTCCGTGACGATCCGCACGTCGCTTTTGCCCTCGCGGTAGATCGTCTCGATTGGCAGCGTCAGCTCACGAAACCCCGCGGCCTCGGCATCGGCGATCCTCGCCCCGAAGTGCACCGCGTCCAGGTTCGCCCAGTGAATCGCCGAAGCGCACATCGGGCACGGCTCGCACGTCGAGTACAACTCGCACCCGCGAAGATCGATCGTCCCGAGCATCCGTGAGGCGTTGCGGATGCACACCACCTCGGCGTGCGCCGTCGGGTCGGTCCACGCCCAGACATGGTTGTGGCCGGTAGCGACAACCTCGCCACCACGCACGATGACCGATCCAAACGGCGACTGCCCGGCCGTGATGCTGGCGCGGGCGGAGGCGATGGCCAGCGGCATCATCTCGTGGCCGGCAGCGTCTGCTTCAGGCACGCGCCGGCCCCAAGAGCTGCTCCGGCTCCTGCAGCAGCTCGACAACCCTCGCCAGGCACAACGCCCCGGTCGCGCCATCGACGACACGGTGATCGCACGCGAGGCTCAGCGGCAGCAGCTTGCCCACGCGGAACCAGCCGCCCTTGCCGACGACCATCCCCTCGCGGACGCGCCCCGCCGCCAGGATGCCCACCTCGGGGTAGTTGATCACGGGCGTCGCGAACCGCCCGGCGTAGCTGCCGACATTGGTGATCGTGAACGTCGAACCCATGAGCTGATCGCGGGGGATGCTCCGGTTCCGGGCCGCGGCCGCGATCGCGCCCGATGTGGCGACCGATCTCCAGCACGCCCATCCGGTCCGCGTCGCGGATCACCGGCACCATCAGCCCCGACTCGGTGTCGGTCGCGATGCCCAGGTGCACCGAACGGTGCTGGATGATCTCCTCGTTCGCATCATCCACCGTCGCGTTGAGCACGCCGTACTGTTCCGACAACGCCCTCGCAACCGCCGAGCACACAAACGGCAGGAAGCTCACCTTCTCGCCGCTTGCGGCCGCCAACTTCTTCCGCAGCACGTCCAGCTCCGAGACATCCGCCTCGTCCATCACCGTAAAGTGCACCGCCGTGTCCACGCTCTCGCGGAGGCGGTTGGCGATCGTGCGACGCACGCCGCGGAAGGGCACGCGGGCCGAGTCGGCCCCCGGCGCGAGCGCCGGAGACTGGTTCGGCGTGGGCACGCCCGAGGCCCCGCTCTGCGCAGGCGGCGCGGGCATCGGGAACCCGGGAGAGTTGGTCGTCGTGCGAGCCGTCGGCTGCGGTGGGGGAGCGGCTGGGCCGGCTCGCTGTCGGGCGCGGGCTCCGCCGCGGCAGCGCCGCCCGACTGCCCGAACGCCCGCACGTCCTTCTCCGTCACCCGCCCGCCGATGCCGCTGCCCGGCACGCGGTTGATGTCGATACCAATGTCTCGCGCCAGCCGCCGGACCGCCGGCGTCGCGAGGGCCTTGCCCTCACCCGCCGAGAGCCCCGCCAGCGCCCCGCCGACCTGCCCGACCACGGTGCCCGCGTCCTCGCGGCTCTTCCGGCGCGTCCGCTTCGGGCTTGGGCTGCGTGGCCGGCGTGCTCTGGGCTGGTGTGTTCTGAGGAGGAGTGTCGGGGGCCGTCGCTCCGCCGCCCTCACCCTCGTACTCGACCAGCACGTTGCCGACGTTGAGGATCTCGCCCTCGCTGCCGTGGAGCGACTTGATCACGCCGGTGCGTGGGCTCGGCACCTCCACGAGCGCCTTGTCGGTCTCCATCTCGGCGAGAATGTCGTGCTCGTTGACCCGATCGCCGACGGCCACCCGCCACTTGATCAGCTCGGCCTCGTGCACGCCCTCGCCCAGGTCGGGCAGGATGAACTCATTGGGATTGGTCGACTTTGCTTGAGCCATGTCTTGTTCAGTCCTTGTCCATCTTCATCTTCACCAGCAGGGCGATGACCCCGATCAGGATCGCTCCGCCGATCACCCACACGAGGACGACCCTCTCGGGGCTGTCCGCCCACTCGGCGATCTCCGAGCCCACCCCCGCGCCGCCGCGGCCGCGTTGCGCGAGCACACTCAGTACGCCAGACACTCCTCGATCGCCTTCTGAATCCGGGGCGTCTCCGGCAGATACTCCAGCTCCAGCTTGTAATACGGCATGATCGTGTCAAAGCCGGCGCACCGCTGCACCGGGGCCTCGAGATGCAGGAAGCAGTTCTCCTGGATCAACGCGCTGATCTCGGCGCCCATCCCGGCGGTCTTCGGCGCTTCGTGCACCACGACACAACGCCCGGTCTTCTTCACGCTCTCGACGATCGTCTCGATATCGAGCGGGTAGATCGAACGCAGGTCGATCAACTCGACGCTCACATCTTCCGGCAGGTTGTCGAGCGCCCCCAGACACTGGAACACCGGCCCGCCCCACGTGACCACCGTGATGTCGTCGCCCTCGCTGACGACCTTGGCCTCGCCGATCGGGATCGTGTAGTCCTCGTCGGGCACTTCCTCGCGGAAGCTGCGGTACACCCGCTTGGGCTCGAAGAAGATGACCGGGTCCGGGTCGCGGATCGCCGACAGCAGCAGCCCCTTGGCGTCGTACGGCGTGCTCGGCATCACGACCTTGATGCCCGGCGAGTGCGTGTAGATCGCCTCGGGCGAATCAGAGTGCAGCTCCGGCGCGTGGATCCCGCCGCCGACCGGCACGCGCACCGTCATCGGCACCGTGATCGCGCTGCGGGTGCGGGTCCGCATCCGCCCGGCGTGGTTGACCAGCTGGTCGTACGCCGGGCCGAGGAACCCCTCGAACTGGATCTCCGGGATCGGACGCATCCCGCCAATCGCCAGCCCGATCGCGCTGCCCATGATGCCCGACTCATCGAGCGGCGTGTCCACGACGCGGTCCTTCCCGAACCGCGCCTGGAGGCCCTCGGTGACCCGGAACACGCCCCCGTTGGGGCCGACGTCCTCGCCGAGAATGACCACGCGGCTGTCGCGTTCCATCTCCTGGGCGAGGGCGGTGTTGATCGCTTGTACCAGAGTGAGTTGCGGCATTGTCTCTCCGTCAGTGCTTGACCTGCTTGCGGTAGCGTTCGTTGATGGCACTCTCCAGCTTGACCTTCACGTCGAGAAAGGCCTCGGCAACCATGTACTCGTTGCCATCGGTAGTCTCGATCGCGGTGCTCTCGGGATCACGCTCCATAATCAGCGCGATGGCCAGCGGGTTGACCGCCACGTTCTTGCCTTCAGTGGTCTTGAGCTGGACAAACATTGAGCGTCTCCTGCGTTCGGCGGTTCCGGGGGAAGGCCGGCGGATCAGACCCGTTGCGCCCGGGCGCCGAGCCCGACCTGGTCCGGATCGAGCCCGAGGCTCGAGGTCCGCATGGTGTCACGCTGCCGCGCCAGGTCCGCCGGCAACTCGGCGAACATGTGGTTGAAGAAGTCCGACGTCGAAGGCGCCTCGATCTCGAGAGCCGTCTTGGCCACCTCGTCCACGATCCGCTTGGCCCGCTCCTCGAGCTCCGTCTGCTGTTTGTCGCTCCACAGGCCCTTGCCCTCCATGTACAGACGCGTGCGGATCAGCGGGTCCTTGCCCATCCACGCGTCGAGCTCGGCCTGGTCGCGGTAGCGCCGGGCGTCGTCCGCCGTCGTGTGGTCGCCCAGCCGGTACGTCACCGCCTCTATGAAGCTCGGCCCGCCACCCTCGCGGGCACGCTTCGCAGCATCCTTCGTCGCCTTGTACGTCGCGAAGATGTCGTTGCCGTCGATCTGGATCGTCGGCATGTCGTAGGCGAACGCCTTCTGCGCCACCGTCGCCGAGTTCATCTGGCTCTCACGCGGCACGCTGATCGCCCACTGATTGTTCTGGCAGTAGAACACCACCGGCACCTGCATCACCGTCGCGAAGTTCATCGCCCCGTGGAAGTCGCCCTCGCTGGTCGCGCCGTCCCCAAAGAACGTCGCCACCACCGAGTCGTCACCACGCAGCTTGTTCGCCCACGCGATACCCGTCGCGTGCAGCATGTGCGTCCCGATCGGGATCGACAGCGGCGTCATGCGACAGTCCTCAGGAATCTGGTTCCCCCGCTCGTCACCCATCCAGTGCAGCAGCACATAGTGCATCGGCAGCCCGTGCATGAACAGCGCCGCGTTCTCGCGGTAGCAGGGGACCAGCCAGTCCTTGCCCTTCTCCAGCGCCAGCCCGGCACCCACCGCGTTGGCCTCCTGGCCTTTGTTCTGCGGGTAGGTCCCCATCCGCCCCGAACGCTGCAGCTTGAACGCGATCTCGTCGTACTGGCGACAGATCGACATCTGTTCGTACAGGTACACCACCTGCTCATCGGTGAGTGTGTCCTTGGCGAGTTTCTGATCGAGCTTCCCGTCCTCGTCGAGGATCTGCAGGTGCTCGATCTTGGCTTCGTACACGACTTTCTTCGGCATCGCGGTCTCCGATTGGTCCTGTCCGCGGTCTCTCGGCACGCACCGCCCGGCCCCACGGAAGGGCCTTGCGACTACAGCATAGCCGGTCCGGGCTGCGCGGCCCGGACCCCCTCTCCTACTCCGTTGGCGACGCCTCGCGGCTCACTCCCGGGAACTGCTTCACCGCCGAACGCTCGGGCGTACGCCCCTTGCCGCGAAGGTCCGTCGGCGTCCGCTCGGGGATGATGAAGTCGGACGCCGGCTGCGTCTCGCTGAACGCGATCGCCGCGTCCGCAGCCGCGAACATCGTGTCGTCCGCGTGGTAGTACAGATCGCGGAACTGCTTCTGGATCTCGAGCTCCGACAGATCGAAGAAGTGCATCGCCGCGGCCTTGTCGCGTGCAAACTCCTCGCCGCCGTTCGACCCGTTGGCCTTCACGTCGCGGTCCAGCTTCGACAGCGTGCAACTCCACGCGTGCAGCTGGATCGCCACCAGCGCCAGCCGAGTCTGCACCACCTGCCGGTTCACGATCGCCGCGTCGTACCGCTTGCTCGCCTGCTTGAACTGGTACGTGAACTCACTGATCATCCGGCCGAGACGCTCGGCGGGACCACGCAGCGATTCGTGCACGCCCGTGATCTTCGGCGCCGACTTGCGGATGCCCAGGAACACTTCCGCCGCCAGCGGCAGGATCTGCGGCAGCATCGAGAGCTTCTTGCCCAGCGGCGCCTCGCGCACCCCCAGCATCCACTCGCCGAGCTGCTTGCCGCCGTAGGCAAACACAAACGACCACATCAGGTCGTTCGACCCCTCCACGATCAGGTTGATCCGAGAGTCGCGGAAGATCCGCTCGATCTCGTTCTCGGTCATGTACCCCTCGCCGCCCATGATCTGCATCGCGTCGTTGACCACCCGCCAGCCCATCTCCGAGCAGAAGACCTTGCACACCGCCGTCTCGACCATGATGTCCTGGTCGCCGCGGTCCAGCATCGCCGTGGTCATGTAGAGCACTGCGTCGCTGGCGTACGTCAGCGCCGCCATGTTCGCGATGCGCTGACGCACCAGCTCCTTCTCCGCCAGCGGATCGCCGAACTGGTACCGCGTCTGCCCCCACTTGATCGCCTGGTCCATCGCCCGCTTGGCCCCGCCCAGCATGCCCGCACTCAGCGTGCACCGGCCGTAGTTCAGGCACGTCAGCGCCACGTTCAGCCCGCGGCCCTCTTTGTGCATCAGATTGAACTTCGGCACCTTCACGTTCGTGAACCTGATCCGCGCCTGCCATGTCCCGCGGATGCCGCACTTCGAGCGGTTCTTCTGGAAGATGTCGATGCCGTCCATGTCCGGCGTGCAGACCAGCGCCGTGACCTTCGTCTTCCCGTCGGCCATCTTCTGCTTGCTCATCACCGTGAACAGGCCCGCCAGCGCACCGCTCGTCGCCCACTTCTTCTCACCGTTGAGGATGTAGTGCTCGCCGTCCTCGCTCAGCTCACACGTCGTCTCCTGCCCGCCCGCGTCGCAACCGACGTTGGGTTCGGAAAGACAGAACGCACTCAACTGATCGCTGGCCAGCCGCGGCAGCCACAGCTTCTTCTGCTCGTCGGTCCCGAACAGCATCAGCGCCTTGCACCCGATCGACTGGTGCGCACTCACCATCACCGCCGTCGAGCCGCAATACTTCCCGATCGTCTCGAGCGCCCGGTTATAGCTGGTAATCCCGAACCCGCCCCCGCCAAACTCCTTGGGGATCGTCATCCCCAGCACGCCCATCTTGAACAGGCGGTCGATCACCCACCGCGGGATCTCCTGCTCCTGGTCGATCTGCACCGACGGGTGCTCGTTCTTGAGGTAGTCCTCAAGCTCGGCCACCAGCTGGTCGCACCGCGCGACCTCCTCCGGGTTCCCCGCCGGATAGGGCATCACCATGTCCGCCCGGAACCGACCCCAGAAGAGGTTCTTCACGAAGCCCATGGATTCCGGCTCCGGACCCAGCAGATCCTCGGCCTCCGCGATCAGCTTGCGGTCCTTCTCAGAAACACCCTTCATCGATTTCAGATCAGCCATCGCTCAAACTCCTCACCCGCCGCCTCGACGGGACACTTTCAGGATATCGTCATCCGGTTCGGTGCCAAGGGCGACACCGTCCCGCGCGAGATCGTCGGTCGCCACCGGCCAGATCAGGCCTTGGCCGCCGACCGCTCAAAGAACGCCTGGATCGCCGCGGCCCCCTCGGGCGTGCGACGCAACCGCACCAAGTGTCGACGCTCGCAATCGAGCCGCCGCCTGCCAGCCCCGCGTCAGGCCGGCATCGATCGCATCGGCAACCGCCGACGCCGCGTCGGTCGCGGGCAACTCACCCCGCACCGAGTCAAACGCCGCCAGGCACGCCGCTGCGCCATCGCGTCGTCCAATCCATCGAGTCGGTGCACCGTCACGCACCACCGCCCCGGCACCGATCCGCGCCGCAACCCACCGCCTGGCCTCGTCGATAAGGTCGCCCGCCGAAGCCGCGACCGCGTCGAACAGCCCCGACTCCCGAGCCTCGTCAAACGTCAGCGGCCGTCCCGCAGCCGTCCGCCGCATCGCTTCGGCCGGGTCCATCCTCGCCGGCAACAGGTTCGTCCCGCCCCAACCCGGACAGATCGCCAGCCCCGCCTCAGGAAGGCCGACCGGGTAGGGCTTGCCGCTGGCCGAGGGGCGCCGCCACGAGCGCATCGCAGTGCATCGCGACCTCCAGCCCGCCGCCAAGCACCGCGCCCGTTGATCGCCGCCGCAGTGGGGAACGGCAACTGCGAGAGCCTGCCGAACACCCGCTGCCCGTACGCCAGATACCGATCCAGCGCGTCGTCGTCGAGTTCAACGATCGTCTTGAGATCCGCCCCGGCGACGAACACCCGCTCGCTCGCCGAAGCCATCACCAGTCCAGTGCAACCGTCCGGCAACGCGTCCAGCGTCGCGTCCAGCCGCCGGATCAGCGGTTCATCCAGCACGACCACAGGCCGCCCCGGCTGTTCCAGCCGGAATGTACAGATCCCGCCAAAGGGGCCGGATGGTTCACGTTCAATCGGAAAGGGGGTCGCTGTCATGGGGGCTCCGCTCCCACGATGCCGACTGTCCCGGCCACCAACAGTGCCGGGCCAACCGGCCCTGGTGCACAGTATAGGGGCGATTGAGCCCCCGGGGCACCCCCGACCCGCATGTTGCGGGAATCACCGGGAGACCCCTCCGAGACTCACCCAAATCGCGACCGCAACGCCGCTTGAGCCTCCTCAGACGCCACCACAGACGCGGACGTCGCCGCCCCCCGACGCACGATCTCCGCGTCCGTCGAGCCGTCCAGATCGTTCAGAAGCCGCTTGGTCTCCCGCAGGGCCAACTGCCCGCCTCCCGCGATGCGGTCGGCCAGCGTCGCCACCTCGTCCTCCAGCGCCTCTACCGTCGCGAGCGAGCGGTCGAACAGCCCCATCGCCGCTCCCTCCGCCCCGGACAGCAGCCCGCCGCGGAGCAGGATCTGCCGCGCCCGCCCCGCCCCGACCTTCCGCACCACCCACGGGGCCACGACCGCCGGGCAGACCGCCAGATCCACCTCCGGGAATCCCACCTTGGCCGCGTCGTGGGTCAGCGACATGTCGCACACGCACGTCAGGCCGCACCCGCCCCCGATGGCCGCACCCTGCGCCTGGGCGATCACGACCGCCGGGAGGTTGCGGATCTCGATCGTTAGCTCCGCCAGCCCGCCCAGCAGCGACTCGGCCAGCGAGTTGTCCGCAGCCGACGCGCCCAGCACCGCCTTGAGATCCATCCCCGCGCAGAACGACTTGCCTTCCCCTCGCACGATGACGACCTTGGGCCCCCCCGCCCGGGCAGCGCGGGCCTTGAGCTCCTCGACGCACTCGGCCAACGCCGCGAGCAGATCGAGCGAGAGCGCGTTGCGCTGCTCTGGACGGTTGAGTGTGAGAGTCGCGATCGATCCGCGGACGTCAAGGGTGGCCAGGCTCATGGCGCATCGTACCGGCACGACCGCCCACGGGCGATCACCGACCGCACCATCCGGTCGGAGAGTCCGCGCAGAAAAAGGCCTCCCCCGGTCGGGGGAGGCCTGGAACAGTCAACCAAGTCTCGGCGCGAATCAGATCGAGCTGGTCGTGCCCACCGGCACGCCGAGCGTGCCGAACGCACCCGGGAAGAACGAGTCGTAGCGACCGAGATACGCCACGATCGGCGAGGCACCCTTTACGGTCACGCCGTAGAAGGTGTCCTGGATCCGACGATCGCCGGTGACGAACTCGTGGATATCAAACTCGGCGACACGCCGGGCCGGGACAACCTTGCGGAAGGTCTCCTGCCCGAGCGGCACGTTCGTGCCCTTGAAGTTCCCGTCGAACCGGACCGTGATCTCGATGACCACGTCGGTGTCCGAGGGGTTGAAGATGCGGAGGTACTCCGTCACGACCTGCGGCGTGCCGTCCATCGGACGGAAGCCGGCGCCGAACGCCCAGAGCGTGTACGCATCCTGCGAGAAGGCCGACGATGCCCCGTCCTCGAAGATCAGCGTCGGCAGCGAGAGCGCGACCGGCAACGTCGCCGAGTACGCGATCGAGTAGGGCTCGCCGGACGGGAAATTCGGCAGCGAGGCCACGTCGAGCTCCGCACGTCCACGCGCGGCAACGTCAACCTTGGTCCGGTAGGCACTGCCGCTCTGGAACAGGAACGACAGCGTGACCGAGGTCTTCGCGGTGTTCGCGTTGGTGATCCCGACCACCTCTTCGGTCGAGTTAAGCCCAATCTCGCCCTCCGGTGTCGCACCACTCACCGAGCCCAGCCCGGCAAAGCCGACCGCGCCGGTCGCCGAGATGCGGCCAGATGTGGTCCCGTCGTCGTAGCTCGAGAGCGACGCGACGATCTGCCCCGCGGCCTCGACCACCATGCCGTACTCACCGTCCGGGATGCTGTCGATCGAGGACAGGTTCCAACCGCCGCGGCGGTGGGCGCCGAGTTCCTGCGTCAGCACGATCTCGTCACCGCCGCCTGTGGGCAGCAGCGTCGTCGTGACCTTGACCGGCGCATCTGACGTGTTGATGTAGACCGGGAAGTCGAACCGCCCGTCGGCCTTGCCGACGCTCGCGAACGTCCACGTGTCGCTCGTCGTCGCCGTGAACGACTCGCCGACCGCCGCCTCCTCGCCACCGAGAAGGAACGTGTCGAAGTAGCTGAACGTCGCCGCGATCGGACGCTCCGAACGCACCTCGAGGGCGTACGGCTCCAGCGGCCGCACCAGCGAGCCGCCCGGGTTGCCGTACCCGGTCGCGAACGTGGCGGGGGTGTTCGTCGTGATGCCGCCGCGGGCCTGCGCCGCGATGGTGAAGTCGGCGATCAGATCGTCCCGCTCGCCTACCTCGTAGCGGGCGATCGCGACGACCCGCGTCGCCTCGTCGTGCGGGTTGATCATCGGCACGAAGCTGAAGATGTTGTCGCTGCTGAACCCGGCCGGGAAGTAGTAGACATACGGCAGCGTCGGCGCCAGCTCGCCGTTCGAGAGCGTCTCGGTCGCCGGCGTCGCCGAGTCGGCCGCGAGGTTGCCCGCGCCCGTGCCCGCGTTGACCTGGTCGTAGAAGCCCTGCGCTCAGACGGCGTGTCCCCCAGGAACACGAAGTACCGGAGGTTGGCCGTGTCGCCCGGCTCCAGCGTGCCGATGTCGAAGGCCAACGCCATGTTCAGGTCGCCGCTGGTGCCGTCGGGATCGTTGAGCCCGAAGTCGAGCACCTGGCTCGGGTCGCGGATGACCAGAGAGTCCGGGTCGATGAAGGTCGCCAAGGCTCGGCCGTCCGACGCCGGGGCACCCATCGAGATCGTCAGGCCGTCCGGGTACGCGTTCGTCGAGACACTCGCGCTGGCGTACTTGCCCGCCGAGTCCACATCGTTCGAGGTGCTCGGCCCGCGTCCGTCCAGGTTGCTCCCCTGGTTCGGGTCCAGCATCTCAAGCCACGAAACGTCGGTCGCGTCGGTCAGCCCCGCGTTGGTCAGCACCACATCGAAGACCAGGAACTGGTCGCTCTTGCCCAGCGTCACCGAACGCTCCACGCGGATGCCGCGGAAAGCACCCGACGCCGTGATGCGGTTGTTGAGCGGGCCGGACTGGTTCGTCAGCGAGACCGGGAGCGCCGAAGCCCCCCGCGAGCCGTCGTTCAGGAAGTCGTACCCCGAGGCCGTCAGCCCGTAGAGCGAGTTGAGCCCCGCACCCGTCCCCTGCGTCAGCAGGAAGTCGGTGCCCGCGTACTGCAGACCCAGAGGATCGCCGTTCGCGTCCGTCGCGCCGAGCGTGCCGTCGCTGGCCACGCCGACATCCAGCGAGTCGCTCGCGTACGCAGCCGCCGAGTCCGAGATACCCGCCGACACGTTCACGCTCAGCGTGTACGTCCCCGTCGTCGCCGCCGGCGTGCCGGTGGTCACATTGAACGGGTCGTACCCCGTGTTGCCACCCTCGCTCACCGCGATGTAGTAGGTGCCGCCGGCCGCAAACACAAAGCTCGTCAGCGTCGCGTTGTCGGTCCCCGTCGGGCTCGCGGCCTTCAACTCCGTGCCGTCGGCCTCAAACAGCCGCAACGCAGTGTTGAGCGACCCGCCCGAGTTGACCGTTGCGTTCAGCGTCGCGCCCGCGTCCACCGTGAACTGGAAGATATCGCGATCGAGCGTCCCGAACCCGCCGTCGCCGATCTCGGCCTGACGGATCGCCGTGCCCGTGCCCGAGATCTCATCCAGGCTCCGCGCCGTCGCAAGCGTGTCGTTCGACTCAAACGCACCGAAGATGTCGTTCTCCAGCGTGAACTCCAGCGACCAGCTGTTCAGCTGCCCGCTGTTGAGCGCCTGACGGTCGCGGATCAGCAGCGTCCACGTGCCGATCGCCGCCTTGCCGTCGAACGTGTTCAGCCCGTTGGTCGGCCTGAGGCTGCCCGAGTAGGGCGGCGTCGCGTTCACGATCGACGACCCGGCCTCGTCGTCCAGCAACAGGTCCTCGAAGTCGTCGCCGTCGTTGCCGTGGCGGTTGAACACGATCTGCTCAGTCCCGTCCGGCGCGATCAGCGTGATCTCCAGATCGCTCACGTAGTTGTGATCCAGATCGAGGCGGAGGTTCACGTCCTTGATCGCCCGCGCGTCCGACACGAAGATGCTCGCACTCTGCGAGCCCTGCGTCCCGACCGCCGGGATCGGCAGCGGCTCCGAGAGCGTGTCCGACACCGTCAGACGGTCGTCGGCGATCCGCTGATAGCTGAAGTTGACGTCGTACACGCCGGTCGACTGGCTCCGCCCGCTGCCCGACACCGTCGGGTCGTAGTCGAAGTTCGGGAAGCCCGACACGCCGACGTAGTACGTCCCGCCCGTCGTCACGAAGAAGTCCAGGAACGAGTCCCGACCGTTGAACTGATCGTTGTTGGCCAGCTCTTCCCCGTTGGCGTCAAAGAGCCGGACGTACGAGTCGAGCGAAGACGGCACCGTCAGGTTAGCCGCCGTGATCTCCACCGTGATCAGACCGCCCCGCGGCACATCCACGCGGTACATGTCCACATCCAGACCCGCCGCGAGCCCGTCGCCGAGCGTCACGCTCGAGAACGACCCCTCACCCGATCCGCTAAACGCCACCGGCGTCGCCAGCGCGAGCGTGTCGTTCGGCTCAAACGCCCCTCCGACACCCACGACCTCGAAGTCGTACGTCTCGTCAGAGCCGCTCGAGCTGTCCCCGTTCAGCAGGTTGCCGTCCAGGTCCTGGAACTTCGGATCAGACGACGTGCCCGAGAACAGCGTCACCCGATACTTGCCCAGCGGCAGCCGCTGCTGCGGCACACCGGACAGGTCCAGCTCGATATCCACGATCCGCGTCTCGCCCGACTGCAGCCCCACGCTGTCGATCGGCGTCAGCACCGCGTTGTCATCGCCCGTGCCAAACAGCCCGTCCGGGCCCGCGAACGTGATCGACGCGGCCGTCTCGTCCAGCGTCGAACCGTCGATGTCCTTGTTGAACGTGACCGTGACCGTGTCGATCGGCAGATCCGTGTTCGCGTCCAGCCGGCTCGTGATCGGGCCGGGCTCGAAGCCCACCGCGATCGGGCCGTCCGTGCCAATGACCTGCAGCGCACGCTCCATGTTCAGCCTGCCGCCAGACACCACGCGGCCCTGGAACGACGGCAACACGTCCACGCTGTCCAGCAGCGCCTGCCTGATCTCCACCGCCGAAGCGTTCGGCCGGAACGCCTTCAGCAGCCCGACCGCACCCGCGACGTACGGACCAGAGAACGACGTGCCGCTGATGTAGCCGTACGAGCCACCGTTGAACGTCGTGTAGACCTGCTCACCCGGAGCCGCGAGATCGACCTCGCTCGCCCCGTAGTTGCTAAAGCCCGCCAGCGCGTCCTTGTTGTCGCTCGCCGCGACCGAGATGATCCCCGGGATCGGGTACGACGCCGGGTAGTTCGTAAAGACCTCATCGTTGTCGTTGGCGTCATTGCCCGCCGATGCAACAAACGACGCACCCGTCGCGATGAACCGCTCGATCGCCTCCTGCTCACCCGCAAAGCCCTCGGGGAACTCATCGAGGTAGAACGACGGCACAAACGCCCCGTAGCTGTTGTTGCTCGCGACGATGTTCTGCCCGAAATCGGTGATCATCATCGTCAGGTAATCATGCCCCGCGACGATCGCCGACGTGCTCAGTCGACCAAACTGGTCCGCGATCTTGATCGGCACGATCGAAACGTCCCAGTTGACGCCCGCCACACCGATGCCGTTGTTCCCGACCGCACCCAGCGTCCCCGCGACCGCCGTCCCGTGCCCAGCCTCGTCGTCCGGGTCGTTGTCCGACTCGCCGAAGTCCCAGCCGTTCACGTCGTCAATGAAGCCGTTGCCGTCGTCGTCGATGCCGTTCCCCGGAATCTCACCCGGGTTCACGTAGATGTTCGCGATCAGGTCCGGGTGCTGCAGGTCCACGCCCGTGTCGATCACCGCGATCGCCACGTCCCGCGAACCGATCGTGATGTCCCACGCCTCGAGCATGTTCGGGTCCGCCCCGACCACACCGACGCCCGAGCCCGGCACGTTCTGCCCCGTGTTGTCCAGCTGCCACTCACGCCCGAACGACGCGTCGTCGGGGATCCGGTCCGTGCGGTACACCGCGTTCGGCTCAAACGCCAGAACCGCAGGAGACGACTCCGCCGCCGTCCGCACCGCCCAGTCGCTCGGCGTCGACGAGAACGACACCTCCGCCCAGCGGCCGCGACCGAGCGATTCCACGCCCGTGATCGTCTGCCCGGTCGCCGAAGCCACCTGCACCGCGAGCCGCTCGGCCTCCTCAGCGCCCGTACGCATCGTCGAAGGTCAGCAGCCAAGACCGCTCGATCACCTCGATCGTGCCGCCACGCCACGCGACGTACTCCACGCCCGACTCCGACAGGGCGCTCGGCCCATACGCGAGCTCCGGCGACATCGCGCCCGACCAGTCGGCACTCAGCAAGACGCGCGACTCGAGCGTCTCAAGCATCGACTCGGCTTGGCCCGCAGCGCGCACCACCGAGGACAGACTCCCCTTGGCGACGGCATCTACAGACCCGCGACGAAAAAAGCGGCTCATCGACATAGCAAATTCTCCAACTGCGGGGGTGGTCCCTGCAACCTTCCGTGTGGCAGGATACCGTCCGGCTCGTCACCGTGCCGGGGACGCCGGACGTCGGGCCAGCGGTGGGGTGGCCAGGGCGGCCTCGCCGTGCCCGTGTTCGTCCCACGATATCCGATCCGGACCGTTCCGGGGTTCCCGATCTTCTCATTGCACCAATTTTCTGCATCTCGCGCCGAGCGAGCCGGTGTTTGTGTGGGTTGGCCGGACGCAAGCACGAAGTTCACCCCCCCGCCCGACCTTCCCAAAACCGCCGAAGCAGCTCCCGCTCCTCGTCCCCGCCCGTCAGCCCCAGCGAGCAGTCCAGCCCCGCATCCCCCGCCTCAGCCGCCCCATCAATCTCATTCAACCACGATTTCGTCGCCGCGACGCCGACCCGGGGCTTCCGCGCCAAAGCCCCCGCCAGCGCCAGCGCCGCCGGCCCGACATCCGCCGCCTCCTCCACAAGATCACTCACCAGCCCCAGACCCAACGCCTCCTCGCCGCCGATCAGCCCCGGGTCGAGCGTCAGACGCCGCGCAGCCCCTGGCCCCACAGCCGGACCCAGCGTCGGCACCGAGACCGCCGGCGAGATCCCGAGCAGCACCACCGGATACCCAAACCGTGCCCCACGGTCCGCCACCGCAAAGTCCGCGGCCGCCACCAACGCACACGCCCCCGCGATCGCCGCCTTGTGCGCCGCCACTACCACCGGCACCGGGCACGCCCGCATCGCACGCACCACCGCGTCGAGCCCGCGCAACAGATCCCGCATCGCCGAGCCATCAGGCGAACCCTCGCACAGCGAGAGGTCAAACCCCGCGCAAAACGCACTCCCCTCCCCAGCCAGCACCACCGCCCCGACCCGGGCACCGAGTTCCCCGATCCCCCCGCGCATCTCGTCCAGCATCTCCGGCGTCAGCGCATTCCGCGTCCGCGGCCGCGCCAGCGTGATCGTCCCCACATCACCCTCGGTCTCGACACGAATCAAGAAGCCGACCCCTCCGCCAGCCGCGAATCCGACACCAGCCGCTGCGCCAGCGCCGCCGCCGCACCCAGGGCCTCCAGATCCACATCGTGCCGCAGCCCCGCCCGCTCGACCTCACGCACCAACACCTCCGTCGAGATGTTGCCCGGGGCCCGACGCTCCGGCGTGCTCGCAAAGGGACACCCGCCCAGCCCGGCGACCGAGCCATCAAAGCTCCGCACGCCCAGCTCCAGCGCCACCCTCACACACTCGGCCGCGAGCCCGTGCGTGTCGTGCAGGTGCACCGTCACCCGCGAGGCGTCTGTCCACTCGTGCGCCTCGTCCAGCGCCTGCAGCGTCGTCGAGAGCACCCGGCCAAACGTCGCGCCCGTCCCCGCGCCGATCGTGTCGCCCAGATCGATCTCATCGATACCCAGATCAGCCAGCCTCGTCGCCACCGCCGCCACCGCAAACGGCTCGATCGGCCCCTCGAACGGGCACGCCACCACGCACGAGACATACCCACGCACCGCCAGCCCGTGCTTCTGCGCGCCCGCCACCACCGGCCGAAACCGCTCAATCGTCTCCGCGATAGAGCCGTTCGTGTTCTTCCGGCTGAACGTCTCGCTCGCCGCGGCAAACACACTCACCTTGTCGATCAGCTTCATCCCCGCCCGTTCATTCGCCGCCAGAACCCCCTCCAGCCCCTTCTCGTTGGGCACCAGCGCCGAAAACCGCACGCCCTCAGGCTTGTGGCCCGCCAGCAGGTCGCACAACGCCGCGGCATCTCCAAGCTGGGGCACCCACTCCGGCCGCACAAAGCTCGTGACCTCCACCTCACGCACGCCCGCCGCCGCGATCGCGCGCACAAGCTCGGCCTTCGACGCCGTGGGGACAAAGCCGGGCTCGTTCTGCAGCCCGTCCCGGGGCGCAACATCAGTAATACGGACTCGTTCAGGCATGGTGGCCATGGTATCCGGACCCGGGCACCCAAACGGGCAACCATTCCCAAGATCGGTGAACCCCGACGCCCCCGGCCCGGACTCTCTCTCCGGACAACGCCGCCGATCCCCCCGGAGACCACCGTGCCCCGCCAAGCCGACGCCATCCTCGACGACTACATCGTGCTCCAGGCGATGGAAGGCGTGCCCGAGGCCTGGCGCCAACTCGTCACCGCGTGGCACCCGCTCCTGCTCCGCCGGGCCACCCGCCTGCTCATCGACCCCGCCGAGGCCGCAGACGCCACCCAGGACACGTGGGTCGCCGTCGCCAGATCGCTCCCGCGGCTCGAAGACCCCTCCCGCTTCGCACCCTGGCTCTACCGCATCCTCGCCCGACGCTGCGCCGACCGTTCAACTCTCCGAAGCCGCCGCGTCGAACGTCCCCACCCCGAAGGCGACATCGCCCGGGCCCAGTCCCCAGCGCCCGACACCGCCAACGAACCCCTCGACGCCCTCCGCCTGGCCATGCAGACCCTGCCGGCCGACCAGCGCGTCCTCCTCTCGATGCGCTACGCCGACAACATGCCCGTCCGTGTCATCGCCGAGATGCTCGGCATCGCCGAGGGCACCGCCAAATCCAGACTCTTCACCGCCCGCGAGGCGCTCCGCGCACTCGTCGAGGCGGCCGAACCACCGCCGCCCGCAAGGGCCGCGACCACCTGAAGGAGAACCGCCGTGGACGAATTCGAACGCAAGATCAGCCAGGCCCTCCGCACCGACGAGGCCGCCGACTACGAGAAGCTCTCGCCCGAGATCCCGCCCTGGGAAATGGTCTTCGACACCTTCAAGGGCCGCAACCGCTGGCTCAACGCCCTCACCGGCTTCTGGATGATCGTCTTCTTCATCGCCGCCGTCATCTGCATGGTCCGGTTCTTCAGCGGCGACAACGTCGAGTCGATGCTCCGCTGGGGATTCGGCGCACTGCTCCTGATGATGGGCTCCTCGTTCCTCAAGCTGTGGTGGTGGCTCGAGATGCAGAAGAACGCGGTCATCCGCGAGGTCAAACGCGTCGAACTGCAACTGGCCAGCCTCTCCCGGTCGGTCGCCCAGTCAGTCGCCCGCGACACCGACGCCTGATTCAGCGGCGGCCCCCCCGGCCCGAGTCCACGACCCCGCGCGTGATGTCCGGGTTGTTCGTAAACAACCCGCTCACGCCCCGCTCCACGAACCGCCGCTGCCGCGCCCGATCCGTCCCGAACGTGTACGCATACACCCCCAGCCCCCGCCCCAGCGCCCGCTCGATCAGCGTTGGGTCCTCCCCCGCCCCGCCCTCTTCGGTCTCGATCAGCTTGAAACTCGGGCCGATCCCGTCAGCAAACGACGCGACCTCATCCAACACCCCGTCCGGAACCGGATCGCCGCACAGGTACACCAGCCGCAGCTCGCAGCCCAGTTCCTCCCGCATCCTCCGCAGCGCCGCAAGCTCAAAGCACTGCACCACCGCGCTGTCGCCCCGGTGCACATAGCCCGCCCCCGACAACGCCGACACCAGCGACGCCGCCAGATCCATCCCCTGCTCCCGGTGCCACGCCGGCCGCTTCGGTTCGGGGATGACACCTACATCCCGCCCCGTCTTCGCATTCAACTCACCGACCAACGTCAGGCATTCCCCGAGCGTCGCGATCCGCAGCCCCGGCACACGCTCGCCGCCGCGCCCCGGGCTCTCATCCAGCGACCGCAGCTCCTCGAGCGTGAAATCCATGTAGTACCACTCACCGTCCTCCCGCACTCTGCCCGGGAATACTCGCTCCATCACCGCCCGGTTCGAAACCGTCGTGTCGTGCGAACACACCAGCCGCCCGTCCGCCGTCATCACCACGTCCGGCTCGATAAAGTCCGCGCCCTGCCCATACGCCAGGGCATACGCCGCCAGGGTGTGCTCCGGCAGATACGCACTCGCGCCCCGATGCGCAATCACCAGGCACGCCCGCTCCTCGGAGCCGCCCCCAAGCGCCGCACCCATCCCCACACCCATCGCCACACTCACGCACAGCCCCAAAGCCGCGATCGTCCCGACAACCCGACGTGTCCGCATGCCGCCCTCTCCCTCCGCCCCGGGCACTCCCGCCCCGGCAGCCCACCATAACTCCGCAGCCAACACCCCGACACCACCTGCCCCCACCCGACGACGGACTTCTTACGCCCTTAACCCAACCACGCGCCCGAACCACATGCCCAGGCCGTGACACCCAGGCACCCCGACCCGCCCACCCACAAAAAAGCACAACCCGGCCTGAGGAGGCCGGGCTGCGAGGAGACATCACGATAAGGCAGAGGCCGCAAGCCCGATCAGGCCGCGTCGCGCCCGTTGCAGTTCACGGGGTTCTGCGTGAAGGAGCCCGTGTTGCCGGCGTAGTTCTCAGGAGTGCCCGTGTACGACGGCATCGGCTGCTGCCAGTTGCCGCCGTTGGGGGTGTAGTTCGCACCGGAATTGGGCGTGAACCCGGGGTTGCCGTTCTGGTTGAAGTTCTGCGCGAAGTTGGGATGGAAGCTGGGAGCGAAACCGGCAGCGAAGTTCTGCCCGAAGTTCGAGTTGAAGCCGCTCGGCGAATTCCAGCCAAAGCCGGTCGCGTTCCACGGAGTGCCGCTGAACGGTGTGGCGGTGGTGTTCTGGGTGGTCGGGGTGTTGAACCACGTCCCGAAGGGCTGCCAGCCCGTGCCGTTCCACGCCGTGTTCGAAGTCTGCGGCACGTTCGCACCCGCGTTCGAGAACCACGGCGTCGCGGAGTTCGAGAACCACGGCGTGGTCGCCGAGCCCCAGCCGTTGAAGCCGTTCTGGAAGAACGGCTGCGACTGGAAGTTGGAGTGCCCCGTGTTCCAGAACTGACCAAAGCCATTCCCGGCAAACGGCGTCCCGAACGTCGCAGCGTTACCGAACCACCAGCCGTTGGGGCCGTGGCCATACCCGTTGAAGGGCTGCCCGCCAAACGGCGACGGCTGGCTCCAGCCGGTCGCCGGGTTCCAACCGGTGGACTGGTTCCAACCGGTGTTCTGGTTCCACGGGCCGTTCTGGTTCCAGGAGCCCTGAGGCGCCGGGAACCCGCCCTGCCCGAACGAGTTGAACGGGCTCGGCGTAGAGCCGCCGAAGCCGTTCTGGTTCCAGCCCCCGTTCCAGCCCTGCGAGAAGTTCGGGTTCCAGCCCTGGTAGCCGAACGGCGTCCCGCCGTTGGCGTTCCACGAGGGCGCGGTGTTGAACGTCGAAGTGGGGGTCCAGTTGGCGAAGGGGGTGTTCATGATCTTGTCCTTTTCTGACAGCGGTGAACCGATACCCGGAGGCCGCCCCTCCCAACGCGGGAGCGCCGACCCGTTCCGGTTGTGTCCTCGGCCGTACAGGCACCGCAACCCGAGATATGGACCCCCCGGCACGCCCCGCCGCCCAAAACGCGTCGTTTCTGCGCGTCGTCCGCCGGCCGCCCATCCTCGAAGCCAGCGGTGCCCGCCGGCCTTCCTGCCACAAACGTCGACAAGCCCCGTCCCCGCCCCGAGTCAAACCCTGCGGATTGTGACGAATGCACGATCTCCGGAACTCACCTGCATCCCGCACCGTCCAACACCGGTACATCTCAGAGACCGGGACACACCCGGGCGCACAACCGCAGCCCGACAACCCCCACCCAGCCCAACCGGCCGGCGAGGGCCTCCCGAAACGGATGTTTGGGAATTGAACGGAATCAAACCCCTTCCAATCCCCTCACCCGTCTGATACAGTAAAGACCGAGGCGGCAGCAGGCCGTCGCGGCCGACGACCGATGTGTGACGATGTGTGACAAAGACGCGTGCGACTCCGCCAAAAGGCGAAAACACGCCCCGCACCCGCCGCGACCCAGCCGCACCGCCCCAGGCAACGCCCCAAGGAGGCCGCTCATGCAGGCAACAACCCGCCGCCAAAATCCCGCATTCCGCACCGGCCTGCTCATCGCCGCCGCCGGCGCCCTCTTCGTAGGCACCCTCCCCGCGGCCTCCGCCCAGACCCTCTCCAGCACCGCCGCCGTCGCCCCGAGCCCCAACCAGCTCAAGCGCGAAAACCTCATCAAAATGCAGCGGCAGATGCCAGACATCAACTTCGACGAATACCGCCTCGAAGACGTCATGAACTTCATCGGCGAGATCACCGGAGCCGACCTCGAACCCATGTGGATCGACGACTCCGCCATCGACGGCCTCGACCCCGACGCCCTCATCTCCCTCAAGGCCAAACGAGTCTCCGCCCTCCGCCTCCTCGAAATGGTCCTCGAAAAAGCCGAAGTCGGCTCCGCGGCATTCTCCGGCGGCTACACCTGGCAGATGACCGAATGGGGCACCATCGAGTGCGGCCCGAAGGAACTCCTCGCCCGCCGCGCACGACTCGAGATCTACCCCATCACCGACCTCCTCTGGGAAATCCCCGACTACGCCGAAGCACCCGAGATCGACCTCCAGACCGTCCTCCAAAGCTCCCAAGGCGGCGGCGGCGGACAGAGCCCCTTCCAGGACGCCCAGGACGACGACCTCGACCGAACCACGCTCGAAGAACGCTCCGTCGAACTCATCGAAATCATCGAAGCACTCGTCGAGCCCGAGACATGGCTCTCCGGCGGCGGCACAGCCTCCATCCGCTACTTCCAGGGCAGCCTCCTCGTCCGCGGCCCCGACTACCTCCACCGCAACCTCGGCGGCTACTCCTGGTGGCCCAGCACCGACACCTCCTCCCAAGTCGTCAACGGCCGCCGCTACGTCAGCATCGGCGTCGACACCGGAATCTCCACCGTCGAAGGCTTCACCAACCAGCCCGTCACCGGCGTGGTCGGTGGCGGCGGCGGCAACCCCGGCGGCGGTGGGTGAGCAGGTCCGACAGACCAAGGGCAAAGGACATCCGAGGCGCCTATCGACTCGTCAGTGACTGCCGAGATGTAGGTGCCGACCTCATCGCGTGGCAGGAACGCCTCCTCCGCGGCCTCTGCGACACCGTCCGCGCCCAGGTCGGCATCAGCGGCAACATGCGCAGCTTCGGCACCGGCGACGCCGAATCACTCGGCTCCGTCCGCATCGGATGGCGCGACAAACAGGCCGAGCAACTCTGGCTCGACTACGCCACCAACATCCCCGTAGAACGCACCCCCGAATACCCCGCCCTCATCGGCGCCGAAGACCGACTCGTCACCCGCACCCGCGACCAGCTCTGGGGACGCGAGGCCTGGTACCGCTCCCGCACCTTCAACGAACGCCACAAACGCGTCGGCATCGACGACTACATCATCTCCATCCAGCGCCTCCCCTTCGCCGACCTCTGGCACTCACTCTGGATCCACCGCGCCGCCGACCAGCCACCCTTCACCCGCCGCGAGTGGTGGCTCGTCCGCTGCGTCCACGAAGAAATCGGCCGCCTCCTCGGAAACGCCCTCGCCTCCGCCGCCGAGCCAAAGCTCTCCGACCTCACCCCCAGGCAACGCGACGTCCTCGACGCCGTCCTCGAAGGCCTCGCCGAAAAAGACGCCGCGGCCGCCCTCGGCGTCGGCCGGGCCACAGTCCACGAGCACATCCTCGCCATCTACCGCCACTACGGCGTCTCCTCCCGGGCCGAACTCATGGCCCTCTTCGTCGGCCGCGAACCTCCAACCCGCGCCTGAAGCCCCCCCGCACGCCCCCAGACCCCCATTCCTCGCCCAACCCACCAATCAGTGGGCCCCCCCGCCCCCTCCACCGCGGATCATGTGTGCAGCAACCCCCGGGGTTCCGACCGACACCGGCCCCCCGCACGCACACCCAGCAAGGAGAACCACATGCACCGCTCACTCGCAAGGACCGCCCTCACCGCCCTCGCCCTCTCCGCCGTAGCCACAACCGCGGCCAGCGCCGACGACCTCTACCTCGCCGGAAACTTCGGCCAGATCTGGCACCTCGACACCGACACCGGCGTCGTCGACAACCCCGTCTCCTGCGGCGGCAACGTCGAGGGCCTCGTCCTCCAGGGGCGTGACGTCCTCGCCGCCAGCTCCGACGGCACCGTCTACCGCATCGACCTCGACACCGGCTTCTTCAAGAGCACCTTCCCCGTCGTCGGCAGCCCCCTCTCGATGACCCGCTGGGGCAACACCCTCTACATCACCGACGAGATCGGCGGCATCCAGTGGTACCAGGCCGACGACGGCTCCCTCATCGACACCTACTACATCAACGATCCGCAGCAGGCCTCCGTCCTCTTCGGCGGCACCATCTTCACCGGCAGCTGGAGCACCTTCGTCTACAAGTCCCCCATCGGCGGCATGGACTTCCAGTTCTTCACCGCCTGCGGCGGCACCGTCAACTCCATGACCACCGACGGCACCGACCTGCTCATCGGCTCCCGCGAGGGCACCATCTACGTCTTCGACGCCGTCACCGGCGGCTACCGCGTCACCTACCCCGTCGCCTCCGACTGCGTCGGCATGGCCTACACCGACGGCAGCCTCTTCATCGCCGGCTCCGACGGCATCGTCCACCGCATGAACCTCGCCAACGGCAACATCGAACGCACCTACGACACCGGACTCGACCTCACCGCCATGGCCGGAGCCGACGCCTGCGCCGCCGACTTCAACACCGACGGCGAGATCTCCATCCTCGACTTCCTCGCCTTCCTCAACGCCTGGAACGACCAGGACAACACCGCCGACATGGACGGCAACGGCGTCATCAACACCCAGGACTTCCTCGTCTTCCTCAACGCCTTCACCGCCGGCTGCGAATGAGCCGGTAGCACAACGACTTCGATGCACCCAGCGCAGCCAACGGCGCCCCGGTTACCGGGGCGTCGTTGTGCTGGAGTCATGCAGAATGCGTCCCGCCCCGCGTCAGTCCGACGAGCGGAACAGATCAAGAAACCGGTCCTCATACTCATCGAACACGCCGAGCCGATCCAGCTCACTCTTCAGGTCAAACGCCACGTCCCGGTCGGCAGCCGCGGCATGGAACCGCCGCTCGATCTCCGCCCGAACCTCCGCGTCCAGCCCGTGGTCGTCCTCCTCGTCAGCCGTCGGACCACCCCCGCCCGAGTCCACATCGTCCGGGCCCAGATCCTCCGAGCCGTCATCCCCATCGGCATCGAACAGCTCGTCGCTCTCCGAGGCCGACTCCTGCGCCCGCCTCCACCTGCTCGAGCATCCGCAGCATCGCCTCCTCACCCGCGTCCACACGCTGGTTCAGCTCCGTAAAGTCGATATCGATACCCGTGACATCGCCGAACGCCGACAACACCGACCGCGCCGCCCGGAAGTTCGGCACCCGGGCCGCGTAGAACGGGATCTCCGCAAGCAGGCACGCCCCGTCAAGCTCCCGCTCGCCGGCCGCGCCCAGCATCAGGCCGTTCAGCCCGCCGATCCGCCCGTCCGAAGCAGGGTTGATCCCAAACTCCGACAGCTCTTCCAGCAGGTTGCTCGTCGTCACCGCCGCAGTCACTCCCGGCTCCTCGCTCGGATGGATCGCCGACGCCAGCGAAGCAAACGTGAACACCCGATCGATCTGCTCATCGCGCAACTGATCGAGCAAGTCGTGCACGAACGCGTACCCGTTCCGCGACGGCTGCGCCTCCGCCAGAAACACAATCAGCGGCCGCCCGATATGGTCCTCGGGCGTGCGGAACAACAGCCCCCGCGGCAGGTGCGGACGCTCGACCACACCGGAGCGCACCCCGACGTGGGTCAGGTCAACATGGTTGATCAGCGGCACCACGCCCATCGGCTTGAGACCAAGCTTGCGGACGAGATAGCCCCCGGCGATCGCAGCCACATTGCCCATGCCGGGCCACGCGGCGACAAGATACGGACGTTCTGCGTTTGGTGTACTTTCAGTCATGATGCAGGGACAAGTGCGAGCCGCGTGCCAAACCACCGCACCGACCGCAAACCCTCGAAACGGCCGTAAACACCGCCTCCGACCGCCCTTGCACCGCCCGCCTGCCGGTTTGGCAGGCAGAGTCGCCCCGACGAACCCACGCCCCTAATCCCCCAGCAACGCCCGCCACCGATCACCGTTCTCGATATCGCCCCCGCGGTCGTACACCGCCACCAGCCACCGCACCACCTGCTGTGTCTGCGGATGATCGTTCCCGTACGTCCCATCGAGATGCCGGTACGACTCCAGCAGACGCGGCAGCGCCTCCGCGTCCCGGTCGTGCTCGGCCAGCGCAATCCCGTACGACTTGATCACAGCCCCCGCCAGCGGGTGCGGGTCGGGCAACTGCCCGACAATCCGCGGCACCACATCCGCCCAGATCGGCTCGGCCTCCGGAAAGCGCCCCAACGCCGAATACGTCCGCGCCAGATTCTGCCGCGCCAGCAGCGCATTCAGGTGCCCCTCGCCGAGCACGCGCGCCGCCGATTCGGCGATCTCCCGCGTGATCGGCAACGCCGCCGCAAAGTCGCCCCGAGCCGCCAGCGTCGCACCCAGCGAGTTCAGCGACTTCATGTACGTCGGATGATCCGGGTCCATCGTCAGCTTCGCCTCGGCGATCGCTGACTGCAGCAGCGCGAGAGCGTCGTCGGCCCGCCCCGCCGCGTCGTACGCCTGCGAGAGCGCCGTGCGGTAGTCCAGCAGCGTTCCCGCGTCGGCCTCCGGCCAGCGCTCATACCGCGGCAGCGCCTCCTCAAACAACTCGATCGCCCGGTCGATCTCGTCAAACTCCATCGCCACCATCGCGTGGCTTATCATCACCCGAAGCGTCGCAGGGTGCGTCGGGCCCGCGTGCGTACGCAGCCCCGCGAGCGACCGCTCACGAAGCGCCGCCGCCTCCTCGTACCGGGTGTCATCCAGCAGCAGCCGCGCATGGATGTTCATCATCTCGAGCGTCAACGGGTCCTCTTCACCCAGCGTCGCCTCGTACAACTCCAGAGACCGGGCGCTGTGATGCAGCGCACGAGACTGATCGTTCAGCCGCCGGTACACACTCCCCAACGCCCTGTGAATGAAAGCCGCCGCCTCCTGCTGCTCGGCCAACTCCGTGTCCACGCGCCCCGCCGCGTCGTCCAGCGCCTCGACGATCGTCACGTCACGCCCGAGAGATACCTCCGGTGCCGCCGCGAGAAGCAGGTGCGTGGTGTAGAACTCGTTGACCGCCTGCGCCGCCGCCGCCCGCGCCTGTGCCTCGGCGCGAGCCTCACCGGCCTCGGTGACGGCGTCTTGGAGCGAGGTGTTCGCCCCCGCCAGCCGCACCGCCAGCACCGTGGACACCACCGCGCCGCACACCAGCAACACCAGCGCCACCGACGACACCGCCACCAGCCCCCGGTGCCGCTTGGCAAACTTCCGCACCAGATACACCCGGCTCGGCGGCCGCGCCACGATCGGCTCGTCGGCAAGGAACCGCCGCACATCGCTCGCAAACTCCGCGATGCTCTGGTACCGGCGCTCCCGGTCCTTCTCGAGCGACTTGGCGATGATCGTCTCGACATCGCCGCGGCACTCCCGGTTGGTCGCGCTCAGCCGGCTCGGCTCCTCCTGCCTGATCACCCGCACCGCCTCCGGGATCAGCTTGTTCCGCAGGTCATACGGCAACGAGCCCGCGATCAGCTCATACGCCACCACACCCAGCGCGTACACATCGCTCCGCGTGTCGAGCTGCCCCGGGTCGCCCTCCACCTGCTCGGGCGACATGTACGGCAGCGTCCCGATCAGCTGCCCGACCTCCGTCCGCATCGTCGTCATCTGCAGATCAGGATCGACCGCCCGCGCCACGCCGAAGTCCAGAATCTTCGGCTGTCCGTCCGGCGCGATCAGGATGTTCCCCGGCTTCAGGTCGCGGTGGATCACACCCTTCTGGTGCGCATGGTGCACCGCGTCGGCGATCCGCGCGATCAGCTCGAGCCGGCCCCGCAGGTCCAGCCCCGGGTCCTTGGCCACCTCGTGCAGCGACCGCCCGTGCACCAGCTCCATCGCAAAGTACGGGATCGGACCGTCCGGCGAAGGCACGATCCCCGCGTCGAAGATCTGCGCGATCCCCGGGTGCTGCAGCCGCGCCAGCAGCTGGATCTCGTACTCAAACCGCCGCCGCATCGCCGGCTGCGTAAACGACGACCGCAACACCTTGAGCCGCCACCAGCCGACGGGGGTGCGCACGCTCGGCCTCGTACACGATCCCCATCCCGCCGCGTCCCAACTCCCGAACGATCCGGTATCCCGGCACGCTCGGCAGCGCCACCGCCCCCTCGGCCCTGCCCGCACTCCCTGCATCACCCGCCGGCCCGCTCGGCGGGAGCGTCTCATCCTCCGTCGATGTCGCGTACTCCAGCACGCTCTCGCTGCTGGCGTGGGCCGCGAGCAGCGCCTCGACCTCCCGCCGCAGCGGCCCGTTGCGCGCGCACGCACCGTCGAGGTACTCCCCGCGCTCATCCGGCGCCAGGCCCACCGCCTCGGTAAACACCCGCTGCAACTCATCCCACCGCGCATCATCCATCGCCGCGCTCCCCCGCCGAACCCGGCTCTCCCGCGTCGCCGGGCTCCGAGGACATCTCGCGGAACAGCCACGCCCGGGCGAAGTTCCACTCGTTCTTGACCGTCGTCACCGAGAGATCGAGCACCCGCGCTGTCTGCGCGATGCTCAGCCCCGCGAAGTACCGCAGCATCACGATCTGCGCCTTCCGCCCATCGACACGCTCCAGCTTCTCGATCGCCTCGTGCAGGTCGAGCAGCCGCTCCGGATCCGCGATCGGCGCCGGCACATCCCGACCCTCCAGCGAACGCGGCCGCACCCCGCCCCCGCGCTTCACCGCCCGCCGCGCACGGGCGTGATCGATCAGGATCTGCCGCATCGCCCGCGCCGCCGCACCGAAGAAATGCGCCCGATTCTCCCACGCCATCTCCCGCCCGGCAAACAGCCGCAGGTACACCTCGTGCACCAGCACCGTCGTCTGGAGCGTGCCCCGCACCTCGTGCCGCATCTCCTGCCGGGCCATCCGCCGCAACTCCTGGTAGACACGGGGGATCCAGTCGTCGGGCGACTGCTCGCGCACCGGTGTCGTGTCGGTCGCCATCGAGTTGTCGGGTCGGGCGTCGGCCAAGGCGTGCTCCATCACAGTCGATCCCCCGGTGTGCAGAGTCGGAGTCTACTGACCGAGCCGCCAAGGAAACAAGACATTCTCGACCAATCACTGACCACCCCAACGCACTCTTCCGCATGTCACTCCAGAGAGAGACGAGCGACCACCCACCGGTACGTCCGGCCCGCTATCGGAGCGCGCCGGCCGGGGGGTGTCACTCGCAATCGGGAGATCCGTTTCATGAATGTGCAGACACCAAACGCCCTCGCCGTCCTGGCGTGCGCCGCGGCCGCCGCCTCGGCCGACATCATCCAGGTCAGCTACGGCTCGCTCACCGGCGACTACGTCGAGACCTTCGAGACCTTCGACGCCGGAGCCCCGTTCGTCGGCGCGCCAACTACGACGGCGTCGTCGCCAACCCCTTCGGCCTCTCGATCGCCGAACGCTTCGACGGCCAGTCCGTCTCCGACGGCACCAACCAGAGCGGCGGCGGCACCCACGATGTCATCAGCGGCTCGCCCGACGGCCCGCTCTCGCTCGCCCTCGGCCGCGACGCAGAACCTCGTCATCGGCGACACCACCCCCGTCGGTGGCACGGGCCACGCCATCAGCGGCCTCAGCTCGCCCGGCTGGCCCAACTTCCAGGCCATCGGCGAGGGTGCCGCCACGTTCCTCTTCGATGTCGGCCAGCCCGACGTCGGGTTCACGACCTTCGGCGCGCTCGACGGGGGCGATCTGCGGGCCGACTTCTACGACCGCGGCGGCGGGCTGCTGGGCTCGGTCACGATCGACGAGATCCGTGACGGCGGGTTCGGGTTTGCGACCTCGGACGGCTCGGCGTCGATTGCGGGGATGGTCATCACCAACACCGAGGCCGAGGGCATCTCGTACGACAACGTCTGGTACCACACGGTGCCGACGCCGGGCTCGCTGGCCGTGCTGGCGTGCGGGGGTGCCGCGGCGATTCGCCGCCGGCGCTGACGCGCTCGGAGCGACACATCCGATCGGGACAGGGGAGAAGGGTCACGATCCGGCTGGCACTCCTGCCAGGTGAGTCTCAGCCCCCCGAGGAGCCGGCGTCTTCGCCGGCTTCTTGGTTTGCGCTGTCGGTGTCTGGCTGATTCTCCGCGTCGCGCTCGGCTTCCAGGTTGGCCTTCTCCTCCTTGTCGTCGCCGGAGATCTTGAGGAAGGGGATTGTCGAGTCGATGTTGTTGATGGTCGTGCGCAGGGAGGCGAGGTGCTTCTCGATCTGTGTCAGCGGGCCCTGCAGGGCCGTGACTGAGCCGTCGAGCTTGGTCAGCTTGCCGTCGATGGTGGCGAGCTGGGCGTTGACGCTCTCGAGGACCTCGAGCTTGGTGTTCAGTTCGACGAGCTGGCCCTCTACCGTCGTGAGTTGCGCGTCCACCTTGGTGAGCAGCGCGTTGGCCTTCTCGACCTTGGCGAAGCTGTCGTTGATCGAGGTCAGGTTGTCGTTGGCCAGCCCGATCCCGTCGTTGATGTCCTGGACGATGCACCCGGGCGCGAGGACGAGTATCGGGAGAATGAGCAGGGGCGTGACGAATCGATTCATGGGGAAACCTCCGGCGCAAGCGTAGGTCCGCATCGCGAACGGGCGTGACGCGTGCGCGAGCGGGGCTCGGCGAGAACGTCGGGTGTGCGCCCGATATTCGCGGTTTTCTCGGGCCCGGGCGGTGCGCGGCGGCTTGTGTGCGCCGTGACGACGCGGGCACGCGGTTTTCTTGAGAATCGGGTAGGACCGCTGGTTCTCTCCGGCTACCGTGAAACCTCGTGGGTCGGTAGAGACAAATACGCCCCATTTTCCCAGAGGAGAGTTTGCATGCGTTACAAGACCGATCACCGGCTGTTTCTGCGCGCGCACGTCGCTGCGACGATGCTCGCGATGACCTCGATTGCGGCGGCGCAGAACGCGGGTGAGTGGACGCTGTTCTGCCCCATCGGCAGCACAGAGACTCAGCTGGTCGATCTCGACAACACCGTCGTGCAGACGTGGGAGAGCGAGTTCACGCCGGGGGCCTCGGTGTATCTGGTCGAGGGCGGCGCGATCCTGCGGCCGGCGAACGATCCGAGCGCGGGGGACTTTGGCGGTCCGGGGCTTGGTGGGAGGATCGAGCGGATCGCGTGGGACGGGACCGTCGAGTGGAGTTATCTCGCGGCGGGGCCGGACTATGTGCAGCACCACGATATCGAGCTGTTGCCCAACGGCAACGTGCTGGCGATCGTGTGGGAGCGGCACACGGCTGCGGACGCGATCGCGAATGGGCGTGACCCGGCGCGGGTGGGTGCGGAGGTCTGGTCGGAGACGGTGATCGAGATCGAGCCGTCCGGTCCGGACGGGGGCACGATCGTGTGGCAGTGGCGGGTGTGGGACCATCTGGTGCAGGATTTCGATCCGAACCTGCCGAACTACGGGGTGATCTCGGAGAATCCGGGCCGGATCGACATCAACGCCGGGCCGGAGGTGCCGGACTGGCTGCACTTCAACGCGCTGGATTACAACGCGGAGCTTGACCAGATCGTGCTCAGCTGTTTCACGCTCAGCGAGATCTACATCATCTCGCACGACCCGAACGACAGCGGCGATCTGCTGTACCGCTGGGGCAATCCGCAGGTCTACGGGCGGGGCGGTCCGGATGATCAGAAGCTCTTCAATCAGCATGATCCGGAGTGGATTCCCGAGGGTCTTCCGGGTGCGGGCAACATCACGATCTTCAACAACGGCAACCCGCGCGGTTTTTCATCGACCGAGGAGATCCGGCCGCCGGTCAGGGTTGACGGCACGTACAACATCAGCATGAGCGGCCCCTACGGGCCCGAGGGCTTCACGTCTTCGAGGGACGAGATCGACGGGGTGCCGTTCTTCTCGAGCTTCATGTCGGGTGTGCAGCGGATGGCCAACGGCAACTCGCTGGTGTGTGTCTCGCTGGAGAACCGCATCGTGGAGATCGACCCGGGTGGCAACTCGGTGTGGAGCATCGCGACGGCCGGGCCCGCGTTCCGAGGGACGCGGTTTGCCAAGCGTGACGCGAGGCTGGAGGGTCTGCTGTGGTGCGTTGCGGACTTCAACGAGGACGACGTGGTGAACACGCAGGACGTGCTGGCGTTCCTCAACGCGTGGACGGCGGACGAGGGGTCGGCCGACTTCAACGGCGACGGCTCGGTGGACACGCTGGATGTGCTGGCGTTCCTGAACGCGTGGAGTAGTGGCTGCTGAGCGGTTTGGCCGGTGGAGCCGGCCGTTGGACTTGTCCATTGACACCGCGGGGCGCCGGAACGCCCCGCGGTGTTGTTTTTGCTGTGGGCCAGGCGGGTGAGCTGGGCTGCGGCTTTGCGGGTGATCTCGCGGTGGCGGGCCTGGATCTGGGGTGGGAGCGGTCGGGCGTCGGCGGGGTCGTGGGCCATGAGGTGGCGGAGGGTCTGGATGGCGATCGGTGCTGCGGCGGTGGCGGCGCGTCGGGACTGCAGCTCGGCCTGCGCGGTGAGTCGGTCGAGGAGGAGGTTGAAGTCGGCGGACTCGAGGATGTCGAGGAGTTGTGAGAGCGAGATGTCGTGGAGGGCTGCGAGATCGGTGAGCGGGAGGTCGGCGCGGAGGTAGTCGGGGATGAGGGCTTCGGGGGTGACGGTGGGTGTGCGCGTGGTGGTGGGAGTGATCGCGGGCGGCGGGTGCTCGTGATGCGGGCGCGGTGTGGTGGTCGGTGTGATTGTGTGCGGCATCGGGGTCCCCTTCCTGCTCTATTTTGGGGTTGGGGTGGGGAGGAGGGAAGTGGCTTTTGGGGTAGGTGCATGAAGTTGCGCGCGCTGGTGGTGGATCGGGGGGAGATTTGTGGTTTTGGGGGCGGAGGGGGGCGCTCGGGCTTGCGGTGATCGGGGTGCTGTTTGCGTCGGTGGTGGGTGGTGTGGTGGGGAGCCCACGCTGGCGCGTTGGGCCTCTTTGTGGTTGGGATGGTGTCGGAGGGTGTGGAGGCACGGGTGGACGAGCCACCCGTGGCACGGGGTGTCGGGCTGTGGTGGTGTGTGGCTCCTAAACTGTGGGGATGGACGTGCGTTCTGGACATGCTGGTGGTGGTGCGGGCTCGGGCCGGGGCAAGGTGCTTGTGGCGATGTCGGGCGGGGTGGACAGCTCGGTGGCTGCGGCGCTGTTGGTGCGTGAGGGGTACGAGGTGATCGGCTGCTTCATGCGGCTGGGGTCGGTGGGGGAGAGTCTCGGGGTGGTGGAGGAGGCGTGCGCGGTTGGAGAGCGCGGGGGCGCGGATAGCGCGGGGGAGGGGGACGGACCCGCTCCGGCCTCGAAGACTCGGCCACCTCTGCCGCGGGGCGCGGGGGAGGAGGGGCCGACGATCAGGCATCGGGGGTGTTGCTCGGTGTCGGATGCTGCGGACGCGCGGCTGGTGGCGGCGGAGCTGGGGATCCCGTTTTATGTGTGCAACTTCAAGAAGGACTTCGGTCGGATCATCGACTACTTCGTGGATTCGTACGCGGTTGGGCAGACACCGAACCCGTGTGTGCGGTGCAACGACTGGCTGAAGTTCGGCAAGCTGCACGATTATGCGCGGGAGTTCGGGTGTGACTTCGTCGCGTCGGGGCACTACGCGAGGATCGTGACGGGGGAGGACGGCGGTCCGGCGCTGGCGCGGGGCGTGGACTTTGAGAAGGATCAGAGCTACGTGTTGTTTGGTGTGGGGCGGGAGCAGCTGGGGTCGATGCTGCTGCCGATCGGGGAGATGCGCAAGGCGGATGTGCGGGCGTTGGCCGAAGAGCTGGGGCTGCCGGTCTTTGACAAGCCTGACTCGCAGGAGATCTGCTTTGTGCCGGACGATGACTATGCGGGGTTGGTGGAGCGGCGGCGTCCGGAGCTTGCGGAGGCGGCGCGCGGGCGCGGCGAGATCGTGGACACGGCGGGGAACGTGCTGGGCGAGCACGGGGGGCAGCACCGGTTCACGATCGGGCAGCGCCGGAAGATCGGGGTGGCGCTGGGGCATCCGATCTATGTGGTGGACCGCGATCCTGTGAAGAACCGGGTGACGGTGGGGGAGTCGGACGATCTGTTGGTGGGGTCGTGCGAGGTGGGGGAGGCGAACTGGCTTTCGTCGGTGGGGGCGGGGATCCCGGATGAAGGTGTGGCGGTGACGGTTCAGTACCGGGCGCACGGGGAGCCGGTGGGGGCGCGGGTGACGGTGCTGCCTGATGCGGCGGAGCCGGGGCCGTCGGGGCGGCCCGGGCGGTTTGCGGTTCGGTTTGGCGAGGCGCAGCGGGCGGTGGCTCCGGGGCAGGCGCTGGTGGTGTATGACGGGTCGGGGCGTGTGCTTGGCGGTGGGTGGGTGGTGGGGACGGCGTAGCGGTCGGGACGCGGCTTGCGCGGGCGTAACGCGGGTTTCTCGCGGCGGTTCCCTCAAGGTTTGGAATTCTGAAGAGATTCTGGTATGCTGGCTGGGTCCGGGTCTTCCTGGCCGCAGCGGTGACACTCGTTTTCGGCGTCCTGCCGACCGCTGCTTGGCGTAGTTGCGTTTGAAGGGGTATCCACGTGGGTGTTGGCGCGCGCGCATGCGACTATGACGTGGTGATCGTGGGAGGGGGCCCGGCGGGGACCACTATCGCGACGCTTTTGAAGAAGTACGACCCGGCGATCAGCGTGCTGATCATCGAGAAGGCGAAGTTTCCGAGGGAGCATGTCGGCGAGAGCCAGCTGCCGGGGATCGGCGCGGTGCTTGATGAGATGGGCGTGTGGGACAAGATGGAGGCTGCGGAGTTCCCGATCAAGATCGGGGCGACGTATCGGTGGGGGAACTCGCCGGAGTTGTGGGACTTTGAGTTCATCCCGTTGAGCATCTACAAGGACGAGGGGCGGCCGGGCAAGTTTGAGGGTCAGCGTCGGATGACGGCGTGGCAGGTGGACCGGGCGATCTACGACGACATCCTGCTGCGGCACGCCGAGTCGGTGGGCGTCGAGGTGTGGGAGGAGACGGCGGTGCGGGGGGCGGAGGTCGAGGGCGACCGGATCCGGTCGTTGACGCTGGACGACGGGCGGACGGTGACTGGTGAGTATGTGGTGGATGCATCGGGTCATGTGGGGGTGCTGCGGCGGGCGCTGGGTGTGGGGATCACCGAGCCGAGCCGTCTGCGCAACATGGCGGTGTGGGACTATTGGGACAACGCGGAGTGGGCGGTGGAGATCGGCACGGGGGCGACGCGGGTGCAGGTGTTGAGCCTTGCGGGGGGGTGGATCTGGTTCATCCCGCTGGGGCCGACGCGGACGAGCATCGGGTTTGTGTGTCCGGTGGAGTATTACAAGCAGCGGAAACTGAGCCCGGCGGAGTTGTACGCGGAGGCGGTGAAGGCCGAGCCTCGGGTGGCGTCGCTGACGAGGAACGCCACACGGGACGGCGATGTGAAGACGACGAAGGACTGGTCGTTTGTCGCGGATCGGCTGGCGGGCGGGAACTGGTTCTTGGCGGGCGAGGCCGCGGGGTTTGCGGACCCGATCCTGGCGGGCGGGCTGACGCTTGCGCACACGGGCGGGCGTGAGGTGGCGTACACGATATTGGCGATGCGGCGCAAGGAGCACGAGGAGGCGTGGCTTCGGGAGATGTACGCCGAGCGGCAGAAGAAGCGGATCGAGCAGTACATCCGGTTTGCGGACTACTGGTATTGCGCGAACGGGCAGTTTACGGATCTGGAGGATCTGACGGCGGAGATCGCGAAGGAGGCGGGGCTGGACATGTCGCCGAAGCAGGCGTTCCGGTGGCTGAGCCTCGGGGGGTTTGCGCACGAGGATTTCTCGTTCCCGGGGCTTGGGGGGTTGGATCTGCTGGCGGTGAAGGAAGTGACGAAGGTGTTTTCTGGTGAGGGGGAGGACCGGAGCGGGTGGGAGATCAACAAGTACAACACGTTCCGGCTGGATCTTTCGGGGACGAAGAAGCAGCAGATGCCGGTGTATGCGCAGGGCAAGATCATGCAGGCCGAGTGCTATGTGCGTGACGGGCGGTGGCTGCCGAACGTGGGGTTGTACGGCGTGCTGGTGGGTCTGCTGCGGCGGCACAACGATCTGGGCTCGATCCGGAAGGGGCTGGAGGCCGCGGCGCGGAAGCAGTCGGCGCGGTCGGGCCAGGGGGCGGGTTTTTTCGTGACGCAGGGTGTTTCGACTCTGGAGACGATGCTCGTCGAGGGGTGGGTGAAGGGGTCGGTGGACTCGAAGCGGAAGACGATGGTCTACACGCCGATCGTGGAGTCGAACTTCCACAAGAACAGCGACGCGCTGCCGGGGGCGGAGCGGGCGGCGGATCATCCGGCGTTGTGAGCGTGGGGGGGGGTTAGCGGGCTTGGGGGGTGCTCGGGCGGCGCTTGGGCGGGGTGGGGCTGCGCTTTGGCGTCGGGCTTTTGCATGATGAAGAGGTAGTTGAAGCCGCGCTCGAAGGTGTTGGCCTGGAGCGACTGTTGCTGACGGTTGGGCTGCGCGAGTTTGGCGTTGCGTCGGACGACGGCGATGATGTCGATGGGTTTGAAGTGGCGTCGGAGGATGGCGAAGAGTTCGAAGCCGATGGGCATGAACTCGGAGTGGTCGTCTGCGCGGGGTGTGCCGCGGGTGGTGCGGGCGCGGGGGTTGGCTTCGTGGCGTGAGTCGCTGACGTAGAGGCCGAGGTGGCGTCCGGGTTTGAGGACGCGGGCGAGTTCGGTGATGACCTGGGCCATGGCGCGGTAGTAGGCCTGTCCGCCGTCGCGGCCGCCGGCGTCGAGCTTGCCGATGCAGGCGGGGTCGTCGGAGTAGTTGACGTGTGTGGAGTAGGGCGGGTCGATGAAGACGAGGTCGCAGGAGTTGTTGTCGAGGGGGAGTTTGCGGGCGTCGGCGGGTTTGATGTCTTTGCGGGAGGGGTTGAGGTCGAAGCCGATGCCTGTGCGGCGGAGGTCGGTGCAGACGTCGAGGGTGGTGCCGCTGCCGCACATGGGATCGAGGACGGTGTCGTTGGGTGCGGTGTAGCGCTGGAGGAGCTGCCAGATGATCCAGCTCGGGGTTGCGCCGATGTAGTTGGGGTTGCCCTGGACGGTGGGGGCGTTGGGGTTGGTGGGGAGGTAGTGCTGGCTTGGGTATTCCCAGAGTGTGGAGGTGAAGAGCTCGAGGGCGGGCTTTTTGAAGGTGGTGCCCTTGGGGGTGTTGGGGCGGAACTTGGGGCGGTTGGAGCTGCCGCGGTCTCCGGAGGGTTGGGGTTGGCGCGGGGGGCGGGGGTCGTTGTGGTTTGGTTGGCGGGGCATGGTGGTTAGTTGGCGGCGAGTGCGGCGAGGACGGCGTCGCGGGTCTCGGTGAGTGATTTGGGGAGGCGGGGCGCCGGCGGCGCGGGCGTGGCCTCCGCCGCCGAGGGTGCCGGCGACGCGGTTGACGTCGATCTCGTCGGGGCCGGGTTTGGAGCGGAAGCTGATTTTGGTGACGGGTGCGCCGGTGTGGTCTTTGGACTCGGTGAGGACGACGGCGACCTGGACGGACTCGACGGCGAGCATGCGGTCGGCGAAGCCGCCGGTGTCGCCGGAGGTGCCGTTGGTGTCTTTGAAGTCCTGCTCGTCGAGCATGACGAGGGCGATGGAGTTGTTGGTGTGCATCTCGAGTTTGGAGAGGGCGCGGCCGAAGAGGCGGAGGCGGCTGACGCGGTCGCGTTGTTCGATGAGTCGGTAGAGGTCGGTGCTGGTGACGCCGGCTTCGAGGAGGTCGGCGACGAGGCGGAACATGGTGGGGGTGGTGTTGGAGTGGCGGAACCAGCCGGTGTCGGTGGCGATGCCGAGGTAGAGGGGGGTGGCGATCTCGACGGGGAGTTTGTTGGGGGGGAGGTCGAGGAGCTGGCAGCAGAGGTGGGCGATGATCTGGGCTGCAGCGGGGGCGGTGGTGTCGACGATTCGTCGGTCGGCGATGGCGGCGTCGCCCCGGAGGTGGTGGTCGATGATGAGCGTGCGGTCGCTGCGGCCGGTGACGGCGTCGCGGACGAACTCGAGCTGGGACCAGGAGCCGGTGTCGACGATGACGAGGGTGTCGGGGTGGTCGGCCTCGGTGGGTGGGTTGGTGTCGAGGTGGCGGGTGGGGGTGTCGCCGGCGATCTCGGCGAGGAAGTCGGGGAGTGCGCGCGGCGTACCAGAGCTCGACGGGGCGGGCGGGGTCGAGGCGGGTGAGTGTGCGGGCGAGGGCGAGGCTGGAGCCGACGGCGTCGCCGTCGGGTTTGAAGTGGGTGGTGATGGCGACGGGGCCGGTGCCGGTGAGCCACTTTGCGGCTTGGGCGATGGAGGTGTTGGAGGCGTAGTCGGACTGGAGGTCGGTCATGCGGTCGCCTCGTGGGGTTGAGTGGAGTTGGTGTTGCGGGTGGGTGGGGTGGTGAGGTCGTTGAGGATGTTGGCGACGCGGGTGCAGTCGCGTTCGATCTGGTCGAGGAGGCCCTGCAGGGTGGGGAAGGTCATCTGCTCGCGGACCCAGCCGACGAGGTCGAGTGTGATGGGCCAGCCGTATTCGGGGAGGCCGGGGAGGTTGGGGGTGTCGGGCTGGGGCTTGTGGCCGAGGAGGTAGACCTCGGCGGTGCGGGCGTGCTCGCCGAACTGGGGTTTGGTGCCGACGGAGAGCGCGCCGGTGGTGGTGGAGCCGTCGGGGAGTGTGGCGAGGGTGGCGTAGACGCCGTCGGCGGGGATGAGGTTTGGGGTGTCGATGTTGGCGGTGGGGTAGCCGATGGTGCGGCCTCGGCGGTCGCCCTGGACGACGGTGCCGGAGATGCGGTGTGGGCGTGTGAGGACGGCCCAGGCGTCGCGGGCGCGGCCGCGGTGGAGGAGCCAGCGGGCGATGGTGCTCGAGGCGGTGACTGTGGTGTTGTCTGAGAGTCCGACGGCGACGGGTGGGACGGTGTGGACCTCGATGCCTCGGGGCTGGCAGAGGTCGCGGAGGGTATCGATGGTGCCGGCGCGGTCTTTGCCGAAGCGGAAGTCGGCGCCCTCGACGATGGCGCGGGGGTTGTGCTTGGCGATGACGCGTTCGAGGAAGGTCTCGGGGGTGAGGGCGAGGAGGTCGGCGGTGGGCTGGAGGCGCTCGATGGTGGTTGCACCGGCCTGGGTGAGCAGGTGGATTCGTTGCTCGAAGGTGGTGAGGCGGGCGGGGGTGCGGTCGGGCTCGAGGCGTGTGAGGGGGTGCGGATCGAAGGCGAGGACGGTGGTGCCGCCGACGGCGGCGAGGCTCCCGGCGAGCTGTCCGGCTCGGCGGAGGATGGCGGCGTGGCCGGCGTGGACGCCGTCGAAATTGCCTATGGAGACGATGGTGGGCGGTGGCCTCATACGGGTGGAGGGTAGTGCGGCCGGGGCTGTTGAGCGGCTGGGATGAATCCTATAGTCGCGGCCCTGCCGGACGCGGCCGGATGAGACTCTGGTGCGGCGGTGTCCCGCTCGTTTGGAAGGACTATGCGATGGCGATTTTTTCCCGGAAAGCACGGCCCTCGATCGCTTCGACCCCGACGCCCCCGGCGGGGGGGCTCGAGGAGCGGACGCTGGCGATCGGGTCGGACCTTCTGAAGCAGGCGCAGGGGCACAAGGCGGGGCTGCTGAGCGCGAAGTTCTACTCCGACAAGCTGATGGACTGGTCGATGAAGGACCAGGGCTTCAAGGTGCAGTTGTTCCGGTTTGTGGACGCGTTCCCGATGTTGCGGTCGGCGGAGGCGGTGCACGATCATCTGGTGGACTATCTGACGCAGCCGGATGTGCGGCTTCCTCCGGGGATGGACATCGGACTGAAGGCCGGGGGGATGGCCAAGGGGCTGATGACCTCGACGATCAGCGGCCAGATCAAGAGCATGGCGGCGAAGTTCATCGCCGGGACGGACGCGGAGAGCGCGCTGCCGGGGCTGCGGGATCTGTGGAAGGAGGGGATCGCGTTCAGCGTGGACCTCCTGGGCGAGGCGTGTGTTTCGGACGCGGAGGCGGATGAGTATCGGGACAAGTATCTCGACCTGGTGCGGAACCTGCCGGAGCGTGTGTCGGAGTGGCCGGTGCAACCGCGGTTGGAGTCGGACCATCTGGGTTCGATCCCGCGGACGAACGTGTCGATCAAGATCTCTTCGCTGAGCGCCAAGTGCAACCCGATCGACACGGAGGGCGCGATCGCGGATCTGATGACTCGGATCGTGCCGATCCTGGAGGAGGCGCGGGCGCGGGATGTGTTCATCAACTTCGACATGGAGCAGTTCTCGCTGAAGGACCTGACGCTCGAGCTGTTTATGCGGTGTTGCGAGGCGGTTGACTTCCGGGCGGGTCTGGCGATGCAGGCGTATCTGAAGAGCGGCGTGGAGGACGCCAAACGGATCGCGGACTGGGCGAAGCGGACGGGTCGTGTGGTGACGGTGCGGCTTGTGAAGGGTGCGTACTGGGACTACGAGACGATCCACGCGGAGGAGATGGGGTGGCTGTGCCCGGTGTGGAACGAGAAGTGGCAGAGCGACAAGTGCTTTGAGGACATGACGGATGTGTTCCTGGACTCGTGCCCGCGGGCGCTGGGCGGGCAGGCGGACGCGACCGCGGAGGGTCCGACGCGGATGTCGCCGGGTTCGGGCGGGGTGAAGCTGGCGCTCCGGGTCGCACAACGTGCGGTCGATTGCGCACGCGGTGGCGGCGGCTGGATCAGCGGGGCCTGCCGCGGAACGCGCTCGAGCTGCAGATGCTGCACGGGATGGCGGACCAGCTCAAGCACGCGGCGAGCGATCTGGACCTGCGGGTGCGCGAGTATGTGCCGGTGGGGGAGATGATCCCGGGGATGGCGTATCTGGTTCGGCGACTGCTGGAGAACACGTCGAACGAGTCTTGGCTGCGGTCGGGCTTTTTGGACAAGGCGGACCCTTCGGCGTTGCTCGCGGTTCCGGCGCGGAAGCCGGGAGCGGAGGAGAAGCTGGACCTTGCGATGAGTTCCTCGGAGCGGCACAGCCTGTCGCGGGCCGAGCCGGGCGTTGGGGACGGGCGGGCGTTTGTGAACGAGGCGCTGCGAGATTTCTCGAGGGTGCAGGTGCGGGACACCTTCGCGGGTGCGGTGCATGGTGCGCAGGTGCCGGAGGTGGCCAGCGACACGACGCCGGAAGCGGCGGACGCGATGGTCGAGCGGGCGCTGAGTGCGTTCAACGGGCGCTGGAAGGACGGGACGCGGCACAAGGGCTGGCGTGACATCGAGGTCGAGCGTCGGGCGCGGGTGCTGGTGAACGCGGCCGCGGCGATGCGGGCGCGGCGGGACGAGCTCTCGGGCATCATCATCAAGGAGAACGGCAAGTGCTGGGTGGACGCGGATGCGGATGTGGCCGAGGCGATCGACTTCTGTGAGTTTTACGCGCGGGAGGCGGTGCACCTGTTCCGCAGAGAGCGGATCGGGCGGTTCATCGGCGAGCTGGACGAGCAGTTCTACCAGCCGCGGGGGGTGGCGGTGGTGATCTCGCCTTGGAACTTCCCGCTGGCAATTGCGGTCGGCATGACGGGGGCGGCGCTGGTGACGGGGAACACGGTGATCCTGAAGCCGGCGGAGCAGACGGCGGGGATCGCGAAGGTGGCCTGGGAGATCCTGTCTGCGTGCATCGTGCAGGAGGTGAGCATGGCGGAGGGGGCGAACGTGCTGCAGTTCTGCCCTGCGCCGGGTGAGACGACGGGGGCGGCGCTGGTGCGCGACCCGCGGGTGAGTCTGCTGGCGTTTACGGGGTCGAAGGCGGTGGGGCTGGACATCATCAAGGCCGCGGGCGTGACGGGCGAGGAGCAGACGCAGGTCAAGAAGGTTGTGTGCGAGATGGGCGGGAAGAACGCGATCATCATCGACACTTCGGCGGATCTTGACGAGGCGGTGCTGGGCGTGCGGCACTCGACGTTCGGGTTTCAGGGGCAGAAGTGCTCGGCGTGCTCGCGGTGCATCGTGGTGGACCCCGACGGGCCGGATGGCGAGGCGACGACGCTGTTTATCAAGCGGCTGGTTGAGTCGACACGGTCGCTGGTGGTGGGGGACCCGACGCGGTCGGGGACGGATGTCGGGCCGATCATCGACAAGGCGGCGGCGGACATGATCCGGGGGATGATCGAGACTGCGCGCGCAGAGGGTTGCCGCGAGGAGCTGGCGATGGATGCCCCGGCGGCGGATGCTTCGACGGGGACGATGCCGACGGAGTATGTGGGGCCGCACATCTTCAGCCGCGTGGAGCCGCATCACACGATCGCGCGGCAGGAGATCTTCGGGCCGGTGCTGGCGGTGATGCACGCCAAGAGCTTTGAGGAGGCGGTGGCGATCGCGAACGACCACCCGTACAAGCTGACGGGCGGGGTGTTCAGCCGCAAGCCGGCGCACCTGGAGCGGGCCAAGCGGGAGTTCCGCGTGGGGAACCTGTACCTGAACCGTGGGTGTACGGGGGCGCTGGTGGCGCGGCAGCCGTTTGGCGGGTTTGGTATGAGCGGGGTGGGGAGCAAGGCGGGCGGGAAGGATTATCTGTTGCAGTTTGTGGAGCCGCGGGCGATCTGTGAGAACACGATGCGGCGGGGGTTTGCGCCGGAGTTGTAGACTTCACACCGGGGGGTACCTTTCGAGCCTATGCCGACGCTCGTTTTCCAGACCACGATTCAAGCCCCGATCGATCGGTGCTTCGATCTTGCACGTTCGATCGACTTTCATGTGCACTCGATGGCCCGTACCGGAGAGGTCGCGATCGCGGGAACGACGAGCGGGCTGATCGGTGAGGGCGAAGAGGTCACGTGGCGGGCGCGGCACTTTGGCGTGACGCAGCGACTGACGAGCCGGGTGGTGGAGTGTCGGCGGCCCGAGGTCTTTGTCGATGAGCAGGTGCGTGGGGCGTTTCATTCGTTTCGGCATGAGCACCGGTTCGTGGCGATCGATGCAGGAGCAACGTCGCTGACCGATACGTTCACGTTCCGTGTGCCGTGTGGTGTGCTGGGGCGGGTGGTCGAGGTCTTGGTGTTGCGGCGGTACATGCACCGTGTGCTGACCTTGCACCTGGCCAATCTCAAGCGGGCGTTGGAGTCTGACGGGTGGCGGCGGTTTCTTGAAGCGGGCGAAGCTTGATCACCGGGCCGGGTGTGCACACGTTCCTTCCGCGTGCTTACGCCCGCGGCTCTGTGAGGGTGGTGAGCCACTTGCACCAGATGCTCAGGACCACCAGCATGTAGAGCCTCTGTGAGTGGTCGCGACCGTGCCATGGGTTGATGGACCGCTCGCCGGCGGCGTCGTGCTCGCGGAGCATCCGGCGGACGAAGTCCATGTTGATCTCGACGCCGGCGTCGGCGAGGCCGGGGAAGGGGTCGGCGGATTCGAGATGGTCGTAGAGGAGTTGGCGCATGCCGCCGTAGTCGGTGCGGAACCACTCGCCGATGGGGATGGCGAAGCCCATTTTGGGTCGGTCGACGATTTCGGGGGGGAGGTGGCGTCGGGCGAGGGCTCGGAGGAGGCCTTTGCGTTGGCCGTTAGGCATGAGGGTCGAGAGCGGCGTACAGAGGCACGCGCTGACCATCCGTCGTGACAGCAGCGGCGCTCGCACCTCGAGAGGGACTGACATCGAGGCCGTGTCCGTCTTGCGCAGAATGTCCGACGGAAGGTACCGGCCGAAGTCGCGCCGCAGCGGATCATCCTGCGGCCAGAATCGATCCTCGGGTGGCAGCGGGCCATCACACGCCACAACTAGGTGTCGCAGGTCGGCCTGCGGAAAGAGGGAGAGAAGATCGTCGTATCCTTCGCATCGAGCAGCATCCGTCAGTCTCCGCAGCTTGCTGAACCGGCTTCGAGGGTCCCGTGACGGCAGCAACATCCTCGGAATCCAGGACAGCAGCGACCGATGGGCCGCCAGAACGCGGCTGATCTCGTGCCGCTGATAACCACCGAACAGCTCGTCGCCTCCGTCGCCGCTCAGCGCGACCCGAATCTCCTTGCTCGCGGACTTGCTCACCCAGTAGGTCGGTAGCAGCGAGCTGTCTCCGAATGGGAGACCGAGCTGTTCGATGAGCGCCACAAGGTCACTCGCCGGCGACGGATCACAGTCGAGCACGATGTGGCGGCAGCCGATCGCGGCGGCGCTCCGTTCAGCCGAGGCCGACTCGTCGAAAGCCGCTTCCGGCATCCGCACCGTATACGCTCGGATGTCCGGTCGGTGCTTCCTCGCGATCGCGGTGATGAGCGCCGAGTCGAGTCCGCCAGAGAGGAAGGTGCCGAGCGGCACATCCGCGTCCAGCCTCGACTCCACGGCCGACTCCAGGAGCGATGAGAAGCCAGACTCATCCATCACTGTTGCACCATGCCGCGACGGCAGAACACGGTCCTTCACCGAGTAGCGACCCCGCGCCACGCCACCCCGGAGCGGCTCGGCCGGCGCCCATGCGCCAAGTGCCAGGCTCGCCCTCGCACGCGACAGTGACCGGCTCGGCGGCCCAGCCAAACCGGATCCAGTCGTCGAGGAGTAGCGGACAGATTGGGGACGCACCCGGATCTTGAAGCCGGTACAAGCGGCTTAGCGCGGCCGACGAGCTGCACCAGACCGCGCCGTTGCCGAGACCAAGGCCATAGAGCGGCTTCTCGCCTGCCAAGTCTCGCCCAGCCAGAAACTGCCCGATTGCCCCGTCCCACGCGAGCACGGTTGCCATGCCATCAATGCGATCACCAATACCCAGACCCCAGTGCTTCCAGCCGTGCAGCAACACCTCCGTATCGCTGTGGTTGCTACGAAACACATGCCCCGCGGCCTCCAGCTCCCGCCGCAGCTCGCGGTGGTTGTAGATGCAGCCGTTGAAGACGACGGCGACCACGCCGTCGCCGCACTTGGGGCAGGTGTGATGGTCGGCGGCGGTGGGGAGCTGGGCGTAGGGGGCGCCCTCGCGGGAGATCAGCGGCCCATGGACGGTGGCACGGCTCTCCGAGTCGTGCGGACTCTGGCTCACGGCTCGGAGGGCCGTGCCAACTATGAGCATGGGCTGGGCGCCCGTCGGCGTGGTCGATGATGCTCAGGCGGCGGTGGACGAGGGCGACGTCGACGGTGGTGCCGTCGGGGCGGGTGGTGCGTTGGCGGAAGCGGCCCTGGCCGTCGGGGCCGCGGTGCTTGATGGAGTCGTCGAGGATGTCGAGCCAGGCCTCGGGGATGGCGTCGAGGTGGGAGGGCGGGGCCTCGCCGGGTTGCCAGGTACGCAGGATGCCGGCGATGCCGCACATGGGGGAGAGGGTAGTTGAAGCGGGCGGGGTTCGTCGGCGGGTCGGGTGGGGTTACCAGCTGCGGCGGGAGTTGTCGTCGCCGGAGAAGGTGCCGAAGCTGCTGTTGGCGCCGCCGGCTTCGTGGAGGGCGTTGAGGCCGACGGCGCCGCCGAGGGCTGCGCCGATGCCGAGGATGCCGTCGCCGATGTCGCTGAGGGAGACGGGGTCTTGGATGCCCCAGTCTGTGGTGCTGCAGCCGGAGGTGAGGCAGGCGGCGACGGAGAGGAGGGACAGCACTGCGCGCGCAGCCCGGCGTCGTGCCGGGGAGTGGGGCTGGTTGTGGGGAGCGGGCCGCGGCATGGGTGGCAGCATACCGGAAGGTGTGGGGGAGCGGTCTGCTGTGCCCTGGCGGATGCGGCCGGCGGGCTGCGGGCCTGTGCTGCTAGGCTGTGGCCATGGACGAGCACGCGACGTTGCCCTCCCGTCAGCACCGGTATGACGGGCTGCCCGAGTTGAGTGAGGCGAGGCTGTATGCGCGGCGGGAGACGTTGTTTCTGGTGTTCGCGGGGTTGTTTCTGGGGACGCTGGCGATGCTCAACATTCTGGGCATCACGCGGTTTATCAAGCTGTTCGAGATCGACTTTGACGCGGCGACGCCGGAAGCGACGGCGTTTGCGGTGGCGGTGGGGGTGTTGCCGTATCCGATCACGTTTTTGTGTACCGACTTCATCAGCGAGCTGTACGGGCGGAAGCGGGCGAACCGGGTTGTGTGGGTGGGGTTTCTGCTGAACGCGTGGGTGATCGGGATTTTGTGGGTGGGGGGTGTGTTGCCGGGGTGGGAGCAGTATGACGCGGCGACGGGGGAGATGGTGCGGGATGCCGCGGGGCGGGTGCCTGTGTTTTATGAGGTGCGGGCGCTGGCGTTCGGGGCGGTGGCGGCGAGCATGATCGCGTATCTGGTGGCGCAGCTGGTGGATGTACACGTGTTCCACTTCTGGAAGAAGCTGACCAACGGGAAGTACCTGTGGATCCGCAACAACGGGTCGACACTGGTGAGCCAGCTGGTGGACACGACGGCGGTGATCTTGATTACGCACTTCTACGCGAAGGCGTTGCCGATCAGCGATGGGGCGTCGGTGTGGCCGCAGCTGTTGGTGTTTATCGTGACGGGGTATGTCTTCAAGGCGGCGATGGCGATGATCGATACGGTGCCGTTTTACTTTGGGGCGTTCCGGCTGGCGCGGTATCTGCGGTTGCCGCCGCCGGATGCGGTGCCGCATCCGCCAGCGGCGGCATCGGTGGAGGCTGGGGTGGGGTAAAGAAACACCGAGCCCTTTCGGGATCGGTGCTGCGGAGGTGTCGAATGTCGGTGCCTCGTGGCCACGCGGTGCCGCGGGCATGCCGCGGGCTGCTCGGGGGTGGTTCGCCCTCGGCGTTAGCAGCCGGCTCCCCAGAGGTTGAGGAAGGCGAGGACGTCGAGGGTGTTGACGGTGCCGTCTTCGTTGATGTCGGCCTCGGGGTCGCCGGCGGACCAGGCGTTGAGGAAGGCAAGGACGTCGAGCGTGTTGACCTCGCCGTCGCCGTTGAAGTCGGCGGGGCAGGAGTTGAGGCAGAACTCGAGCTTGGCGATCTTGCGGACACCGGTCTCGGTGAACCAGATGATGTCGTCTGCGCCGACGGTCATGCCGTCCTTAAGGCCGGCGAAGCTGGTGGGGATGGGGAGGGCGGAGAAGGCCTCGGTGTCGACGTGGAAGACCATGACGTAGCCCTGGTTGCGGGTGCCGACGACGACGTCGCCGGAGGGGCGGATCCAGAGCGGGCCGCCGGGCTCGTTGTTGACGGGGAACTGGTACTCGGTGATGACGCCTGAGGGGATGTCGAGGACACCGATACCGGACTCGCTCCAGCGGGAGTAGTAGACCTTGTCGTTGGAGTAGACGCAGAAGGCCGGGCCGCCGCCGGGGGTGATGATGTCGGTGACGGTGCTGTTGGCCAGCGAGAGTCGGCCGAGGCGGTTGGCGTTGTATTCGGTGAAGTAGACCTCGCCGCGGGTGGTGTCCTCGTGGCCCTGGACGACCCAGCAGTTGGGTGTTGGCATGATGATGGTCTGGAGAAAGACCTCGTTGACGGGGTCGAACTCGCTGATGCGGTTGTTGGCGTGGTCGGTGACCCAGATGGAGCCGTTGGAGGTCTCGACGGGGATGGCCATGGCCGAGGGGCTGTAGGGGGAGGGGTAGTTGGTGAAGGTGCCGGTGCTGCCGTCCACGACGCCGAGGCCGCCGGAGTAGTACATGCCGGTCCAGACCTTGTTGGACGAGCCGACGATCATGCCGTCGGGGCCCGAGGCGCCCGTGGTGTTGTGGGAGGTGAACTGTTCGAGGAGGGGGTCGAACTCGACGAGCTGGTTGTTGTTGGGCTCGCTGTACCAGACCATGCCGTCTTCGGCGACGGAGATCTGGTCGGGGAAGCTGCCGGAGACGTTGTACTCGGTGAAGACGGGGGTGTCGTCACGCTGGATCATGACGGGGTCGGGCGAGACCTCGGACTCGAGGACCCGGCCGTCGGGGGCGATGATGTCGAGGGTGGAGCGGTCGGAGTAGCGCCGCTGGTCGGCGCGGACCGCCATGGCCCGGTAGTCGCCGGCCGGCGCGGGGACGAGGTAGTAGGCACGCTCGGCCTCGGCGACGGCGGAGTTGACGGGGTCGATCGCGGCTACGCGGCCGTCGATCTGGTTGACGATGCCGAGGAGGCCGGACTCGTCTCGGTGGACGAGGATGCGGGCGTCGTGGAGGGGGGTGCCGGCGTGGACGAGCTCGTACGCGAAGACCTCGTGGTCCTTCCAGGCGAAGCGTTCGGTGAATCGGGGGGTGAAGCCGGCGTAGCCGAGTTCGCCAGCGGCGAGCGCGAGCCAGGTGCCGACGGACTGGGGGTCGGTGGCGATCGGGCCCGGCTGCGAGGTGGCGGGGGCGGGCGTGATAGGCCAGAGCAGGTAGGGCAGGTCGGAGAAGACAGTGACCGAATCGAAGGCGATGCCGTTGAGTGTGACGCGGGTGACGACGCGTTTGCTGCCGCTGTAGACGATGCCGTTGAGCGGCTCGGGGATGTCGGCCGCGGCGACGGCGGGTGCGCCGGCGAAGAGGATGCAGGCGAGCGCGGTGAGGGTGGAGGTGCGGCGGTGGTGGATGGGCATGGGCGTGCTCCGATCTGGAGGTCGATGAGTGTTGACGCTCCCCGGAGTCTACATGACAACCCGGGTGCCCGAAAGCGGAAATTGTGGTGTGCGCACGGGGCTGGAGAGGGCTTAGTTGCCGTTGGCTCTGATGACGTTGCCCCATTCGGTCGCGGCTGAGCGTGTTGTCAACGCGGAGCAGCGCCCAGCCGGGGATGCCGGCGACGGAGCCGTGGGCGAAATCGACGATCAGGTACTCGATCTCGCCGGTGTCGTGGATCCGGTAGAGGCGGTTGTCCCCCGCGAGGTACTGCACGGGCGCAGTCCCGGATGCGTGCGGGATCGTTTCCGGGGCCGGGCGGGGGGCTTCGCTTCCGATGCCGAGGCCGACGAGGAGGCCGAGAGCCCCGGCCAGGGCGGTGATGACGACGCGCTGGCGAGCGATGGTGCGGGCGGCGGGCGTGTCTGGTATCGAAGTAAGAAATTGCATGTTGCCTCCGGTGTTTGGTGTTGGGGTCGAGCCTGGCTGTTGGTACTCTACCGGAGGGACCGAGCGGGGTTGCTCGGGGACATTGTTCGATATGTTGACAGGAGGAGATTGTCATGGTCAGGGACAGACTCGTGTTGGTCGGTCTGCTCGTCGGGAGCGCCGGGGCGGCGATGGCGCAGGGGACGGTCGCGTATGCCTGGAGCATCAACGACTCGGGCGGGAGCGACTTTCTGTACAGCGGCGAACCGGTGCTGAACTTCAAGCTGTACGCGATCATGGATCCGGAGCGGGTCGGCTTTGCAGGGTCGATCTTCGAGATTCGTGGCGGGCACGAGTTTGACACCGCTGGGACGATCACGCGTCATGAGAACCTGTTGGGCGATCTATCGGGTGACGGGCAGTTGCAGGGCAACAACGACATCCTGGGGATCGAAGCGTTCCAGCTGCCGCCGCTGTTCAATTCGGGCTTCATCGACGACAACCCGGTAGTGATTTACGAGTTCGACTGGGAGGTGACTCACAACTTCACGAGAATCAGTGTGTCGTCGGCGAATCACCAGAGCAGCAATGTGTACACGAGCGACAGCGGCATGAGCGTGGAGTATGACTCGGTGACGACGACCGCGCGGGTGTTCATTCCCGCGCCGGCGACGTGGATGCTGGGGCTTGCGGGTCTGGGCTGGGGTGCCCGTCGCCGCCGCGCGGAGTAGCCGCGGGGCGGATTTCGGTGTGCTGCCTGTGCGGGACCGCCCGGCTACGCTTCCCTCGGAGCGTGGTTCTGCGGGGTGTGTACCCGGCGGGAACGAGCATCGGAGGCGTACGTGCAGGCAGGATCGAGAGACGGAAGCGGGCCGGTTTGGCATCGGGAGGACGGCGCGGCGGGTGCCGTCGTCGACGGTGATGTGCTGGAGCTGGCGTCCGAGCTGGCCCGGCGGTTGATGGCGCGGGACGACGAGCCCACGCGGCTGCCGGAGCCGGCGGAACTGGAGGCTGCGCTTGACCTGCGGCCGCCGACCGAGCCGAGGCCGCTGGGCGAGGTGGCCGATCGGCTGGGGCGGTTGCTGGAGTTCACGCCGAGCACGTCGGGGCGTCGGTTCTTCAACCAGTTGTTTGCGGGTCGGGACGAGGCGGCGCTGCTGGGGGAGCTGGTCGCGGTGATCGCGAACACCTCGCCGTACACCTACAAGGCGGCGGGGGCGCAGGTGCTGGCCGAGCGGGCGTTGATCGCGCACATGGGGCGCAAGGTGGGCTGGGAGCCCTGCGGCGGGTTGTTTACGCCCGGGGGTTCGCTGTCCAATTTCGCGGCGATGGTCGTGGCGCGGAACGAGCGGCTCGAGGGTGTGCGGGAGACGGGGCTGGACGGTCGTCCGGCGGCGATGTACATCTCGGCCGAGGCGCACTACTCACTGCCTAAGAACGCGGGCATGCTGGGCATCGGTCGGCGGAACGTGCGGTCGGTGAAGACCGACGGCGAGGGGAGGATGCTGGCTTCTGCGCTCCAGGAAGCGATACGGCGGGACATCGACGCGGGGGTGGTCCCGCTGATGGTGGTCGCGACGTCGGGCACGACGGTGCAGGGGGCGTTTGACCCGCTCGATGCGCTGGCGGAAGTGACGCGGGCGCATGGGGTGTGGCTGCACGTGGACGGGGCGTACGGCGGGACGCTGCTGCTGTCGGAGGAGCACCGTCATCTGCTGCGCGGGGCCGAGCTGGCCGATTCGTTCACGTGGGATGCGCACAAGATGATGGGTGTGCCGCTGACGTGTTCGGTGGCGTTGTTCCGCGACCCGGAGATGCCGCACAAGCACTTTGACGAGACGGCGACGTATCTGTTCCAGCGGGACGACGCGACGTACAACCCCGGTCGGAGTTCGTTGCAGTGCGGCCGGCGGAATGACGCGTTGAAGCTGTGGACGGCGTGGCAGCGTCACGGGGACGCCGGGTATGCGCGGCGGATCGAGCGGCAGTTTGCGTTGGCGGCCTACGCCCGGTCGGTGATTGAGGCGGAGCCCCGGTTTACGCTGGTGAAGCGGCCGCAGTCGATAAACCTGTGCTTTACGATCGATGGGGTGGACGCCAAGGAGGTCTGCCACGTGATGGACCGGGCGGGGCGGGCCCGGGTCAGCCACGGGACGGTGGACGGGGTCTCGACGGTGCGGCTGGTGTGCCTGAATCCGGATCTGCGTGAGGCGGATTTCGACGAGTTCTTCGACCATGTGCGGTGGGCGGCGGACCGGCTGTTGGCGGGCTCGCCCGAGGGCTAGGGCGCTGGTCGCGTGGTCTGGACAGGGGCCGCGGTTGGGGGGCGGGTTGGGTCCGAGCCTGTGCCCGGGGCCGGCGTTGTTGGGGGCGTGAATCGGCGGAGCGTGGAATCCGAATAGTCTGTCGGGGCCGGGTTGTACACTGCGCGGGCGGCGGCATTTCGCCCCGGGGAGGGATCCACCGATGACGGAACAGGCTGCGGGGAGTTCGGGCAAGAGCTTTTTGATCTTTCTTGCCAGTCTGGTGGTGCTTGTGGGGACGGGGATCGGGCTGGGTTCGGTGCTCTTTGGCCCCAAGGCCGCGAGGGCGTACGACCGCTCGACGCCCGATGCGGTGCTCGAGGCGGCCAAGCAGATGGTGCTCAACAACGAGGCGGAGCGGCTGACCGAACTGCTGTACGTGGATGTGCCGGAGATGGAGGGTGTGTACCAGCGGCTCGGCTCGGTGCTCGGGCACCTGCAAGACCTGGCGGTCGCGATCAACGAGCGGTTCCCGGAAGAGGTCGCGGCGATGCGGGCCAAGGCGGAGGAGGAGGCCAAGGCCGGGCGAGGTGTAGGGCTGTTGCAGCAGCTGGGCTCGACGGTGTCGTCTGGTCGTTCGCGGCGCGGGCCGCCCGCGGCGGACGATGAGAACCGCTGGAACGGCGTGCTGCAGACGATCGCTTCGGATCCGTATTCGTGGCTGACGGAGGCGGAGGGCCGCCTGAGTTATGCGTGGATCGACGACGAGCGGGTGGCGGTGTTGTGGGATGAGAAGCCGGTGTTCCCGCCGTTCGGGCTGGTGATGCAGCAGGACCGGGGGCAGTGGACGGTGGTGCTGCCGCTGAAGAGCATCCCGATGGCGTCGCGGTTCTTGCCGCAGACTCCGGACGAGCACGCGATCTGGGGCGCGGTGTTTCAGGCCGTCGACAACGTGGTGATCGATCTGGAGCGGGACGTGCGTGAGGGGCGGCTGACGTCTCTGGAATCGCTGAGCCGGGCGACGGGGCAGAAGGCTGCGCCGGTGATGGCGGGGGTGATGATCGCGTACGGCAAGGCGTTGGAGGAGCGTCGGCGTCGGGAGCGTGCGGCGCGGGAGGCCGCGACGAAGCCGGAGTCGGACGCGCCGGAGGACTCGGGCGGGGGGTAGGTTTCTGCGGGTGCGGGGTTGCGTTCAGCCGCCGAAGGACGCGCCCCGGTCGCTGGAGCCGCGTCCGGAGCGGATGCCCAGGCCGCCGCCGAGGCCTCGGGGCGAGAGGATGAACCCGAATGAGGTCTCGTCGTTGATGTTGTTGAAGCTGAAGGCGAGTCCGACGGTGAGGTTCGGGTAAGAGCGGGTGAGCGTGGCGTTGATCCGTTCGAAATCGTCGAGCGCGGTGTCGTAGTTCGTCGCGAACGTGACGCGGTATTTGTCGGTGACGTCGTACTGCAGGTTGTAGAACACGATGGTGGAGTCGAGAGCGTTGACGAAGCGCTGACCGACGCTGGAGCGCAGGCCGTAGCCGTGGTCGACGAGCAGGCCGACGGCGGAGTAGGCGGGCTGGTGTGTCTCCTCGACGTCGTAGATGACGCGTCCGGTGAGGCCGACGGGTCCGGAGACCTGCCAGAGCATCTCGGCGTCGATGAACTCGCCAACGCTGGAGAGCTCGGGTCGGTCGTCGAAGTAGCGTCCGATGGGGCTGTCGCGGTCGGCGTCGCCGGAGGCCCAGACGTATTCGGTGCGGAGCTTGAGCACGTCGACGTTGGTCCAGCGGCCGGGGCCGCCGCGTTTGGTCTGCCAGGTCTGGTCGATGCCGACGCGGACGATCGAGCCCTCGGCGATCGATTCGACGGCCTCGTCGTAGACGGGCAGGTCGATGCGGTCGACGGTGGTGCCGGCGTGCCAGAGGGTGACGCCGGGCTCGATGATGTGGCGGACGCGGTGGAGGTCGAAGAACGCGCTGTCGATGGAGTTGTTGACGTGCTGCAGGGTGGTGGACAGCCTGACGCCCGCGGCACCCCAGAGGCGGGCGCTGTCGGACTCTTCGGGAGAGAACTCCTCGAAGTCGGTGTCGTAGGCGGTGGCGCGGCCGACGAGGAAGGGGTTGATCCGGACAGGCCCGGCGTCGAGCACCGCCGAGAGCTCCTGCCGCGTGTCGAAGCGGGAGATCGTGTCTTCGGAGAGGCCCTGGGCGCGGAGGGCGTCGGCGATGGACTCGGTGGGATCGATGCCGAACGCGGCCTGCGAGAGGCGTTGGTTGCGGAAGCCGAGCTCGCGGGCGGCGGGGTCGTGGAAGTTGAAGGCGAGCTGGCCGGCGCGGTATTCGCTGTTGAGTGTGATGGCACCGGGGGAGATGTTGGCGGTGAGGTCGTCGAGGGTGCGGACGTAGGAGAGCTCGGGGAGCTTGTCGACCGAGTAGCCGCGGCTCTCGAGCAGGTAGTAGTTGGCGATGAAGTCGTTGAGGTCGGCCTTGGCTTCGAGGGCGAGCTGGGAGTTGGCGTCGGTGCGTTCGAGACGGGCGCGGGTGGTGAATTCGCGGTATTCCTCGGCGAGGTCGGGGAAGAGGGCGGAGATGAGCCGAGGGTCGGAGGCGTAGGAGAGCTCGGTGGTGAGCGACCAGAGCTCGTTGAGTTGCCAGCGGTTGTCGGCGAGGAGGAGGCTTCTTGTCTCGCCGTCGACCTCGATCTTGCGGCTGCCGGGGGTGAGGTCGGTGCCGGTGTCGTTGAACATCAGGTAGGCGAAGACGCCGCCGCGCATGCGGTCGGTCTTCCAGGACGTGTCGGTGCCGATGGCCCAGCCTCGGACGTTGTAGTAGTCGAGGAGGAAGGCGCTGTCGAGGCCCTCGGGGCGTTCCATGCCGAGCAGCGTGTAGACGTCCCAGGAGGACTTCCAGACCTGCCCGGTGCGGGACCCGCCGCCATACTCAAAGTCGCGGAGCGGGAAGCGGTCCGGGTCTCCGTCCCATCGGGGGAAGTAAAAGAAGGGGACGGAACCGGCTCGCAGCGTCATGTCGTGCGCGTCGACGTTGTTCCCCGTGCTTCCGTCGCTGCGTGTGTAGCGGTCGATGGTGACCGACTGTGCGCCGATGGAGAGGTGCGGGCGTGCGAAGCGGGTGTTGGCGACGGTGGCCTGCTCGGCGACGAACTGGCGGTTGGATTCCTGCCGCAGGGCTTTGGCGCGGACGTAGAGCGGCATTTTCATGCGCTGGTCGTAGGTCCAGAAGACCGCGTCCACGACCATGGCGCGGTCGTTCTGGACGTCGTAGTAGATGCGCGGGCCGCGGACGGTGTAGTCGCCGTCGCTGGCGCTGACATCGCCCTCGAGGTAGATGCCGCGGATGTCCTCTGACTTAAAATTGGAGAGTTCGGCGATGGTGCCGTCGGAGAGGAAGACGACAGCGCGCTGGGCGGACATCTGGAGGCGGCGTTTGGATTTGGTGTCACGATAGAGGACGCCCACGCCGTCGGTGAGCAGGAGCGAGCGGCCGGACTCGCCGGTGACAATCGCGATCTGGCCGGCGTCGAAGGTGATGACCCCGTCTCGGGCGAAGATGTCGTCGCCGGGGTCGGCGAGCGTGGGAGGGCGTTCGAGGAGGGTGCTCTCGGGCTGGGGGAGCCGCGTAGCGGCCGGGGGGTGCCGGCACCGGTCTCCGGCGGGAGGGCCGCGGGCTCGACATCGTCGAGAGCGACGGGAGCACCGAGCAGCAGTTCGCGGAGGTAGCGGGTGAACTCGCGTTCGCTCTCGCGGAGGAAGGCGTCGCGCGGGCGGCCCTGTTCTGTGAGGTCGGCGGAGAGCTGGACGGGGCGGGCGGACATCACGACGCCATCGACGCTGAGGCGGCGGGCCTGGAGTGAGGAACCGGCGTCGGCGGCGATGGAGCCGACCGAGTCGAAATAGGCATAAACCTGGTAGGTCTGGGCGTCGCCGGGGTTGCCGGGGAGCTTCTCGAGCCAGACGACGGCGCGGTCGGCTTGGAGACGCGTGCCGCCGAGGGTGACGGCGACGTCGCCGTCGAGCATGAGGCGCTGGGTGACCGAGTCGCCGTCCTGCTCGATCCAGACGCGGGCCTTGTTGGCGGCGAACTCGACGACGCCGGCGACCGGGGCCAGTGGAAGCCTCAGGCCAGCGAAGGTGCGTCCGGTGATGTCGAGCGGGTCGAGGGTGTCGGCGGGTTGGGCGAGGGCGGCGGCGGTGAGTGCTTGGGCGAGTGCGGGGGCGTCGGGCTGTGCGGCGGCGGTGCCCGCAAAGAGGGCCAGCCCGGCCGCGGAGCGGGCCGCGTTGCGGGCCCAGCGGGCAAGGTGGCGGGTTTGGGGGGCTGGCGCGGCGGCATGGAGCGGCAGTGTACCGCTTCGGTCCCGCGGTGTCGGCGTGATCAGGTCCAGGTGTTGACGGTGTCGTCCTGATTGCCGGCGGCTTTGACCTCGCCGGGCGCGTGGTGGTCGGTGCGCCAGCTCTCGGGGTAGTGCGGGTCGTCGATATCGAGGGCGAATTTGGTAGGGAAGAGGGGGCGGAAGGTGTCGCACATGACGGCGAGTTCGTCGGTCTTCTCTTTGCCGAGGGAGGCCTCGACCGTGCCGGGGTGCGGGCCGTGGGCGATGCCCTGGGGGTGGAGGCTGATGGAGCCGGAGACGATGCCGCGGCGGGCCTTGTAGTTGCCCTCGACGTAGTAGAGGACCTCGTCGGAGTCGAGGTTTGAGTGGTTGTAGGGAACGGGGATGGCGAGGGGGTGGAAGTCGAGGAGGCGGGGGCAGAAGGAGCAGATGACGAAGTTGTGGGCCTCAAAGGTCTGGTGGATGGGCGGCGGCATGTGGGTCTTGCCGACGATCGGGGCGAAGCTGTCGATGTTGAAGCAGTAGGGGTAGTAGCAGCCGTCCCAGCCGACGACGTCGAGCGGGTGGTAGGGGTAGATGTAGCTGTGGACGCTGTCGCGGGCCTTGATCCGGACCTCGTAGTCGCCCTTCTCGTCGAAGACGAGCGGCATCTGCGGGATGCGGAAGTCGCGTTCGCAGTAGGGGGCGTGCTCGAGGAACTGGCCGTTGGCCTTGGAGACGTACCGCGGCGGGGGCCCGTAGTGGGAGGTGTTCATCGTCTCGAAGCAGAGGAACTTGCCGAGGGGCATCTGCTCGCGGGTGACACCCTCGGGGCGGTCTGCGTCGGCGAGTTCGTTGAAGACGATCTTGTAGATGATGCCCTTGGGCAGGACGACGTAGTCCTTCTTGCCGAAGGTGAGCGTGCCGAACTGGGTGTGGATGGTGCCGGAGCCGTAGTGGAAGAAGAGCAGGTCGTCACCCTGGCCGTTTTTGTAGTGGTAGAGCATCTGCTCGGCGGGCTGGCAGATGGACATCTCGACGTCGTTGTTGCCGAGGATGACCTTGCGGCCGGTGACGGCGTCGCCCTCGGCGTGCAGGGGGTTGGTGTTGAGGTGGCGCATGCGCATCACGCTCTGCTCGACGTACTCGACCTTGGTGGAGTAGAGGTTCTTCCAGCCAGAGACCTGGGTCGGCGGGTGGATGTGGTAGAGCGTGCTGGTGGGGCCGACGAAGCCTTCGGTGCCGAAGACTTCTTCGGAATAGAGCGCCCCGTCGGGCCGGCGGAACTGGATGTGGCGGGTGGGAGGGATCTCGCCAAGCGTGGTGTAGTACGGCATCGGTCGCGGTCCTCGTTCTTCCCCCGCTCGCGGGCTCGCGGGCCGCGATCGCGGCCGCGGCGGGTGGCGGGGGAGGGGGTTCAACGTAGTGTATGGGGTCGGGAACCGGCGGGGTGCGTCGCCGCCGGGCCACGGTCGGCTGCTACGCTCGCGGCATGGCAAGTCTGTCCCACATCGCCCCCCTCCGCGGCATCAACGTCGGTGGCAAGAACCGCCTCGCGATGGAAGACCTGCGCGGCCTGGTCGAGGAGGCCGGCGGGAAGTCACCGCGGACGTATATCCAGAGCGGGAATGTCGTCTTCGGGGCGTCCGCGGCCGCGGCCAAGCGGGTGCCCGGCGTGCTGCAGGGCGCTCCTGGCCGAGCGGTTCGGCATCGCGTCACCGGTGGTGGTGCGTTCGGCGAAGGAGATGGCGGCGGTGGCGGGTGGCGTGCCGTTTTCGGGGAAGCGGGCGGACCCGGCGTCGCTGCACGTGATGTTCCTCGCGGACAAGCCCGGCAAGGCCGCGGCCGGTGCGCTCGATCCTGACCGCTCGCCGGGTGATGCGTTCGCGCTGGTCGGGCGCGAGGTCTATCTGCACCTCCCCAACGGCGTGGCGCGGACGAAGCTGACGAACGCCTATTTCGACTCGACGCTGGGGACGGTGAGCACCGGGCGGAACTGGCGGACCGTGCAGAAGCTGCTGGACATGTTCGAGGGATAAGGCGTGTCGGCGGCCCGCTCGTCGGCGACGCGGTGCGTTCGGGAAGGGTTTGTGGGGAGGTCGCGGTAGGGGCTGCGAGGGCCGATTTTGTGCTTGATTCCCGGGAATTCTCGGGTCTATTGGATGAAACTGGACCGCTCGGTGGTACTCTGGGGAAGAGGAGGTGCATCATGACGAATGTCGCACAGAGCTTCTCCGCCCGTAGCACTCCGTCGCCGGTTGAGTCCCCCGTCTATCAAGAGCTGGAAAGCCACGACCCCGAGGGTCACGGCGTCGATATCGGCAACAGCCGGGCGATGTTCGTGGCCGTGCCGCTGATCGGCGCCACGCTCGTCGCGGCCGCGCTGGTGGTGATCTGGATTGTCAACGGCGTGCCGAACGCGATGGCGATGCTGCTGATGTTCCTGGGCCTGGCGTTGCTGGGCGCGATGCCGGTGTGGGGCGCGAGCATCATCCGCGAGCGCGAGCACGTGAAGCTCATCCACCAGGCGGAGCAGCGCGAGCGTGCCGCGAAGCGCGGCCCGATCCAGGAAGAGCTGGGGCGGGTGTGGTCAGAACTCGAGGACATCCGCGCCCGTGCAGACCGAGGACGCCGAGGGCGGGCACGGTCCCGAGGGCGTCGGCCGCCGACAGGACGAGCTGCTGCGGCGGGCGCGGGAGCTGAGCGAGCCGCCTGGCTGAGTGATGCACCGGTAGTCAGGGAAATGGACAAATAGGACAAGCCCGCGGATGCGGGCTTGTCCTGCTGCTGGAGTACGCCGGGCGGGGTTTGATCCTGCCCGGTGATCTGGTGCGGGCTGGTGCGATAGGGCGCCGCAGCGTCGGGCGCGGACCGTGCTCAGGACGCGTTCGGCGACTTGCCCGCGCCCTGCCCGTCAGCGGCCTCCGCGGCCGCGTGCATCTGCCTGGAGATCGACTGGGCGACGCCGGCGAGCATGACGCCCTTGGAGAGCAGCCGGAGCGACCGCACCGGGCCGATCAGCCCGAGCACGGCGACCGCGCCGCCGGCGATCTCCGCCGGGTGGTCGGTGATGAACCTGGTCACCCTGGCGGTGAGGTCCGGGTCGTCGGTGTCTGGGGTAGCCGGCGACTCGGGTCGCCCCGCAGAGTCCCCGTCCGAGTCGGTGCCGGGGAGGGCGTCGGTGATCTCCTGTTTGGCGATCACGGAGGCGGTGCGGGGCTCGAGGGGCATCTCGGATCTCCGGAGTTGCTGCGTCATGGCGCGCCTGATGTACAGGAGCGCGGCGATAGAGAAGCAGAGCGCGAGGGTGCTGGCGATCGCCAGGGCGGGGATCCAGCCGATCTCGGCCGCGAGCGCCGCGGTCGCGGCGACACTCAGCGCCAGCGCCGCCGCGACAAGCACGAGGGCGGCGAGCGCAAAGAGCCCGCTCCAGAGGGCGACCCGGCGGAATCGTTCCAGCAGGATCGTGCCCTCGGAGCGGAACAGGTCACCGCCTGCACTCACGATGGTGCGGAGGTTGGCGAACATGCTCACCGCCCGCCGATCGCCCGGCCGACGAGGAGCCCCGCGCCGAGCGCGAGCAGCACCGAGGCGGTGGGGTGCTTGGAGACGGTCTTGCAGACCTTCTCGTGGGCGTCTTTGGCGCGATCGCTCCCGCTCTTGGCCACGTCGAGCGCCTGCTGTGCCTTCTGATGCGCGACCTGCGTCGCGTCCGCTGCCGCGTCAGACAGGTCGGACTTGAGCGTGCTGACATCATCCTTGAGGTGCTGGATGTGCCCGGCGGCCCGCGAAGTCGTCGAGGCCTCGTTGGTCGAGGTGTTGTGTTTGGGCTCGGTAGTGTGGGTCGCGGTCGTCATGGTCTGTCTCCATCAATCGGGTTGCAGGGTGCGGCGGGCACACGCTCGCCGTCTGCAGAGATATTGGGGCTGCGAGTTGAGGAGGCGGTGATCTGCGACTGAAACGGATTTCATTTGTGCCCGGTGCCACGATGCAGCTTGCTGCGTCGTGCCGGGCGGGTGTGGGGGTGGTTGGGCGGTGTCGGGGGGATGATGCCTGCGGCACGACGCACTTCGTGCATCGTGGCACCGGGCATGTCGTGCATCGTGACACCGGGTACCGGGGGAGAACGCGGCACGTTCGCGGCGGTAGCCGGCGCGTTCGGCGTGAGAAGCCGGAAGCGGACGTTGGCCGCGGGCGGCGGGTGGGGGCCGGCGGCGTCGATATCGGACGAGCGGAGACGATGTTCTTGGCCGCTGATGCTCTTTCAGCAGCCGCTGACGCTCTTTCCGCGGCTGCTGCACCTCTTGTCTCGGCCGCCGGCGCTGTTGCCGCGGTTGCTGATGCTCTTGCCGCGGCCGCCACCATCGCTCCAGCGGCCGGGAAGACGACCTCCGCGTCCGTCGAGATCGCCTCGGCAGCCGGGGAGATGGCGGCCGGGTGCGGGCTCCGGACCGGTGCCACGATGCAGCTTTGCTGCGTCGTGCCGACTGGGTGCGGGCGGGGTGAGGATGTCTACGGCACGACGCACTTCGTGCATCGTGGCACCGGGCGGAGAGCATGATCTCGGCGGCCTCGGGTGGAGCTTCCGCCGGCTGTTCACTCGCGCGAGGGAGACCGTCGCCGGTTTGGGCTTGAATCCGCGCGGACCGATCAGGTAGACTCCCGGCTGGGCGTGTGTTGCGCCATGAGTGTCGAGTCGCGGGGGCGGCGGGGGGATTCGTGATGTCCAGGTCTTTGAGGCAGGTCGGTTGGTGCTTCCTGGCGGCGGTGCTGCTTGGCTCGGCGGGTGTGCGGGGGCAGGGCATCCTGTGCACGCCCGAATTGCTCGGGACGTACTCGACCGAAACAGCCAACATTCGGTACGTTGAAGTCATCGGCGATGTCGCATACTTGACAGTGAACGGCGCAGCCATCCAGTCGGTCGATATTTCCGATCCTGCCAACCCGTTCTCGCTCGATACGACCACCCTCACGAACTATCCGAACGGGCTTGTCCGGGTCAGCGACGACATGCTGTGTGTGTGGAACTACGACGAAGGACTCGAGTTCTTGGATGTGTCCAATCCGGAGCGCATCACCCGGGTCGGTGCCTTCTCGAGGTTCGGGGTGTACGACGCGGTCTTCGCAGACGGGGTGGGGTATATCGCGGAAGGGCCGCTGACGATTGTGCGTGTGGACGCGTCGGGTGACGCGGAACTGCTCGGCCTCGTTGGCAGCAATACCTCGGATGTTGCACTGATGGGCCAGTTCGCGATCGTCGCGACCCACGCAGACGAGATCATCGTGTTCGATGTGTCGGAACCCTCAGCGATCGTGGAAATGTCACGGCTGAGTCTTGACGTCAACGTACTCGCGCTGGCGGCGTCCGGGACTGCGCTCTACGTGCTCTCTGACGAGAATAACTTCCTTGTCGTCGATGTGGCCAACCCCGCCTCTCCGACCGTTGTCGGCGAGTGTTCGATGCCCGGCTCGTCGGGGAGGGCGAGGGTCGTGGATGATCGGCTGTACGCGTCTCTATCCCACGGCGGGCTCGCGGTCTTCGATCTCACTGATCCTCTCTTGCCGGAGATCGACGGCTGGATTGACACCCTGAGCGGGGTTGCGATGGGGATCGGTGATGGGCTCGTCATTGTTCCATCGCATCGGGGGTATGGATATGAAGTTGATTTGTACGACTCGCGTGAGTGGCCGCCGCCAGTTCACCGTGCGGTCACCGAGATCGCCGAGGAGTGCACGGGGCTTGTTCTTGATGGCGACAGAGCAGTGTTGTCATTTTCAACCGTGCCTGTTGCGATGCAGGTGATAGATATCGCTGACCCCGCTCGCCCGCGAGTAGTGGGCGAGTACTTACCGGCCGATGGCTATCCGGGATATGACGTCGCTGTGCGTGGCGAGTACGCGTACTTGGCCAAAGCGAGAGAACCTGCTGAGCTGATCAGTATCGAGGAGCCAGACGCGCCAGCATCGGTTGGCATCGTCGGTGACGCGGACTCGTACTTCTTCGACTTTGAAGTGCATGAGGGTCTGCTGTATGGGGCTAGCGAGCGTCACGGGTTGGTGATCTTCGATCTTGCCAACCCAGCGGCACCGGTCGAGTTGTCTCGTCTCCGCCCGTCGTTCGGAAATATCCGGTACATCGCGGTCGGTTCTGGTGTTGCGTACCTTGCCAGTGCCAGCAGATTTGGGGTAATAGATGTATCGAACCCAGCGGATCCGTTCATCGTTCAAGAAGTGCCTGGGCCGTTCTGGATCGAACGCGTTCGTGTTGACGGAGACCGACTGCTGGTCGTTGGGTCCGGCATCGCAGTATATGATATTCAAGATCCGCTCAGCCCGTTGCTGCGGGGCAGCGTTGCCGTTTCGCCGAAACTCAGGGATGTGTTCTTGGTGGGTGATGTGGCGTACTGTGCTGGAGACATCCCGTTGAGCGTCTTCGATCTGTCCGATCACGGCGATCCATCTCTGATCAGACGGCTCTCTCCGACCAACTCGCGGCTCGGAGCGGGAGCAATGCGGGACGGCTTGGGCTACTTTGGCGCATCGTCCAACGGTGATGACTTCGTTGTGCTCGGGGTTGAACCCTGCGATCGGTGCGTCGCCGACTGGAACGGTGACGGGACGACGGATTCGATCGATCTGATCGGCTTTCTCAACGCCTGGGCCGCAGAACGTGGATCGGATTGCGCACAGAGTGGCTGCGCCGCGGACATCGACGAGAATGACATGGTCGATTCACGCGACTTCATCGCGTTTCTCAATGCATGGAACGCCGGTTGTTGAGCGACGTCACGTCTGCAACACGCCCGTCCTAAACTCCCTCGAATAGTCCCACCCGCTCGTCGCCACCAACGCCGCGGCCAGTTCCTCCCGCGTCCGGTGGGGTTCGATGATGCGGTCCACCCAGCCTCTCGCGGCCCCGTGGCGGATGTCCTGCTGCTCGTTGTAGCCGGCGCGGACGGCGTCGAGGATGGCCTTCTGGGTGTCGGGGTCGATCGTCTCCCCCTTGCGTTCGCGGCTGCGGGCCTCGATCATCGCCAGCACGCCGCTGGCCTGGGCGGCGCCCATGACGGCGCACTTGCTGCCGGGCCACGCGAAGCTGATGGTCTGCTCGAACGCGCGGCCGCACATGGCGTAGTTGCCGGCCCCGTAGCTGCCGCCCATGATGACGACGAGCTTGGGCACGACGCAGTTGCTCATGGCGTTGACGAGCTTGGCGCCGGCGCGGATGATGCCGCCCTGCTCGCTGTCGCGGCCGACCATGAAGCCGGTGGTGTCGTGCAGGAAGACGATCGGGATCTTCCGCTGGTTGCAGTCCATGATGAAGCGGGCGGCCTTGTCGGCCGAGTCGTCGTAGATCACACGGGGCATGTTGGCCGATTTGCTCGGGCCGGCCTTGCCGCCGGGCAGGGAGCGCTCGGTGAGCTTGCCCTGGTTGGCGACGATGCCGACAGCGCGGCCCTCGATTCGGGCGTAGCCGCAGACGAGGGATTGGCCGAACTCGGCCTTGTATTCGTCAAAATCCGGAGCGAGGGACTCGTGGCCCTCGCTGTTCGGCATGGTCCGGGCATCCACGATGCAGGCGATGATGTCCTTGACGTCGTACTGCTGGCCGGGTTTGTCGGTGAAGAGGGAGTAGATATCGGCGGGATCGCGGAACGGCCGCAGGCCGAGGTGCGCAAGCTCCGCGTGGTAGCGCACTTCGCTCTCGAAGACTTCTTCACCGGCTTCGATCGCTCGCTGATGCAGACGCTCCTGATACCGTTCGACCCGCTCGACAAGCTCAGGGCTCTCGCGGAGCTTCTGGAGCATTCCCTCGGGCGTAAACCGGCGCGAGGCCCCGTCCTTGGCCACAAGATCGCGCAGCCGACGGAGGCACGCCTCGTCGTCCGGCTCCTTGAAGTCAATGGTGCCCGAGATGCTGGCGTGCATCTGGGCCCCGCCGAGCTCCTCATCGCTCACCTCCTGCCCGATCGCGGCCTTGACCAGCGCTTGCCCGGCGAGGTACAGCCCCGAGCCCTCGGTCATGAGCAGCGTGTCGCAGAGGACGGGCAGGTAGCCCCCGCCGGCGACGCAGAAGCCCATGATCGCGGCCGTCTGCGGGATGCCCTCGGCCGAGATCACGCTGTTGAGATAGAAGATGCGCCCGAAGTCGTCGGTGTCGGGGAAGACGTCCTCCTGCAGCGGCAGGAAGACGCCCGCCGAGTCCACGAGGTAGACCAGGGGCAACCGGCATGCGCGCGCAATGTGCTGGGCGCGGATGATCTTCTTGCAGGTCATCGGGAAGAATGCGCCTGCCTTCACGGTGGCGTCGTTGGCGATGATCATGTGCGGGCGGCCGTGGATGAGCCCGACGCCGGTGACGACGCCGGCCGCGGGGGGCACCGCCGTGCTCGGCGTACATGTCGTGGGCGGCCCAGAGGGCGAACTCCTGGAAGTTGGGGATCTCGGAGGCGTGGGGGTCGAGGTCACTCGATGCCGGTCCCGGGTCCACCAGCCGCGCGATGCGCTCGCGGGCGGTGAGGCGGTCCTTGGCGTGCTGGCGTTCGATCGCCTTGGGGCCGCCGCCCTGGCGGATGGCCGCCTCAGCGGCGCGGAAGGCCTCGGTTGTGGTCTGGAGTGTGGTCTCGGTGGTCATGCCTTTGGTCTCCGGATCTGGGGGCGATGATACGAAGATGGGCCGCGGCACCCCTGGAAAAGAAAAATGCAGATGTTCGGTATCTGGCCTTGACAGCCTGTTTGGGCTCTGGTACCGTCCGATCACGTCGGGCCCGCGACCAGCACCGCCCCCGACCTGATCAACCACAAGGGGTGGGGGATCAGTCCCGTGCTGGGACCGGCGTTCTCGTCGGCCGGCTAGCTCCCGGCGTCGTGACGCAGCAGAAAGGATGGCCACCCATGGCCCGCGCGAAGAATACGTCTCGTACCGTTGTCACCGACCGCATCGCTCCCAAGGCCGAGGTCAAGGTCGCCAACAAAGAGAAGAACCAGGCCCTGACCAACACGCTCGGCCAGATCGAGCGTGCCTTTGGCAAGGGTTCGATCATGCGCCTGGACGAAGAGGCCTACCTCGCGGTGCCCGGCATCTCGACCGGCGCGCTCTCGCTGGACCTGGCCCTCGGCGGGCGGGGCATTCCGAGGGGCCGCATCGTCGAGATCTTCGGGCCGGAGTCCAGCGGCAAGACCACGCTGGCCCTGACTGTCATCTCGCACGCCCAGAAGGCCGGCGGCGTCGCGGCGTTCATCGACGCCGAGCACGCGCTCGACCCCTCCTGGGCCAAGCGCATCGGCGTCAACATCGACGAACTCCTGGTCAGCCAGCCCGACACGGGCGAGCAGGCGCTGGAGATCTGCGAGCTGCTGGTCCGCTCCAACGCGGTGGATGTGATCGTGGTCGACTCGGTCGCGGCCCTCATCCCCAGGGCTGAGATCGAGGGCGAGATGGGCGATTCGCACGTCGGCCTCCAGGCACGCCTGATGAGCCAGGCGATGCGCAAGCTCACCGGCATCATCGCCCGCTCCAACTGCACGGTGATCTTCATCAACCAGATCCGCGAGAAGATCGGCGTGATGTTCGGCAGCCCGGAGACCACGCCCGGCGGGCGCGCGCTCAAGTTCTACTGCTCGGTGCGTATCGACATCCGCCGGATCAGCTCGATCAAGGAGGGCGACACGAACGTGGGAAACCGCGTCCGGGCCCGCGTCGTCAAGAACAAGGTCGCGCCGCCCTTCCGCGACACCGAGTTCGACATCATGTTCGACGAGGGCATCTCGGTCTCGGGCGATCTGGTGGACATGGCGGTGGACGACGGGGTCGTGCAGAAAAGCGGCTCGTGGTTCAGCTACGGCGATGTGCGGGTCGGTCAGGGACGCGAGAACGCCAAGCAGTTCCTGCGGGACAACCCGGACCTGGCGGTCGAGATCCGCGAGAAGATCCTGGATATCCGTATCCCCGGGCGGAAGAAGCTCGAAGCGGCGGCCGCCGCCGAGGCCGAGCCGGAGACCGTGGAGGCCTAGCGACCGGCCGCACGGTTCCGTGCGGGGCCGTGCGGCGACTCCGGCGTTTGTCTGCCGCTCCGGGTTGGCCGGGCGAGTCGGGGGGGGTATTCTTCTCCTGATGACGCTGCGGACGTGGCGGAATTGGCAGACGCGCTAGGTTCAGGTCCTAGTGGGAGTAAAATCCCGTGGAGGTTCGATTCCTCTCGTCCGCACTTTGAGCCGGCCCGGGCCCTGCCCGGGCCGGCGTTGTTTTGGCGGCCGCATTTGGCCGGGCGGCCCCGGGAGCCCGCGTCCGGCGGCCGAGTATCCTTTTGGCCCATGGGCGCTGATCTACTGCGGAATCGACGAGGCGGGATACGGCCCCATGCTGGGGCCGCTCTGCGTGGGGTTCAGCGCGTTCCGGGTGGAGGACTGGACGCCGGACGAGGGTGCGCCGGACCTGTGGAAACTGCTCGACAAGGCGGTGTGCCGAAAGGGCAGGGACAGCCGGGGCCGGATCGCCGTCGCGGATTCCAAGAAGCTGAAACTGTCCAACCAGTCCAAGACGCGGCACCCGCTGACGCACCTGGAGCGCGGGGTGTTGGCGTTCGGGGGGTTGCTCGGCGGCGGGTCCGAGACCGGCGAGCCGCGGTCCGGTGAGCCGGTCGGGGCATCCGGCGGGGCCGAGGTGCCGGGACAGGACCTCACGACCGACGAGCTGCTGTTTGGAGCGCTCGGAGTGCATCTGGAATCGCACCCCCTGGTATGCGCGGGGAGGCGACGGCGCTGCCGCTGGAGGGCACGGCGTCGTCGCACGCGATCACGCGGAACATGCTGGCGCTGGCGTGCGAGGGGGCGGGTGTGGAGCCGCTGGGCGCTGGCGTGCATCGCGGTGGGGGAGAGCGAATTCAACGAGGCGGTGCGGACGGGGGGCAGCAAGGCCCACCTGACGACGCGGTGCTTTGCGCGGTACCTGCGGCGGGTGGTCGAGCGGTGGGGCGATGGGAGTGACGAAGTGCGGGTGGTCTGCGACCGGCACGGCGGGCGGACGAGCTACGCGTCCATGATTGGGACGGCAGTGCGGGGGCTCGGGTGCGGGGTGGAGACGCTGGAGGAGACCGAGCGGTGCAGCCGGTACGTCATCAGCGGTGGAGCATCGCCGGAGGAGCAGGGCGTGCACGTGCAGTTTCGCCCCGAGGCCGAGGAGGCACACCTGCCGGTGGCGCTGGCATCGATGACGGCGAAAATGGTGCGTGAGCTGTCGATGGCACGGTTCAACCGCTACTGGTGCGCGCGCATGCCGGAACTCAAACCGACGGCCGGGTATGTGCAGGACGCCCGGCGGTGGCTTGAGGACCTCGACGGGGTGATGTACGACGATGAGCGTGAGGCGATGGTGAGGCAGGCATGAGCGAGCCGGCGCGGATACTGGACGCGGCGGCACGGCTGGCGATGCGTGCCGCCGGCGATGTCGAGCCGAACCCAATGGTCGGGGCGGTGCTCGTGCGCGACGGAGTGGTGTTGGGGGTTGGTCATCACCGTCGGTACGGGGGGCTGCACGCAGAGCGGGAGGCGCTGGCCGACTGTCTGCGGCGGGGGAACGAGGCTCGGGGGGCAACGGCGTATGTCACGCTCGAGCCGTGCTGCCACCACGGCAAGCAGCCGCCGTGCACCGACGCGCTGATCGAGGCCGGCATCGCCCGGGTGGTTTACGCCCGGCCCGATCCGCACGCCGCGAGCGGGGGCGGTGCGGAGGTGCTGCGGCGGGCGGGGATCGCGTGCGAGCTGAGCGGCGCGAGTGTGCTGGCGACCCGGCTGAGCGATCCCTTTGTCAAGCGGGTGACGACGGGGTTGCCGTGGGTGATCGCCAAGTGGGCGCAGACGGCGGACGGCTTCATGACGACGCCGGCGGGGGAGAGCCCGTGGATCTCGAATGCATATTCGGTGGGTCGGGTGCATCGGTTGCGCGCGCGCGTGGACGCGATCGTGACCGGGATGGGGACGGTGGTGGAGGACGATCCTCTGCTGACGGCGCGGGGTGTGGGTCGGGTGCGGCGGGGTGCGTTGCGAGTGGTGCTCGCGGGTACACGCACGCTGCCGGCGGGGAGTCGGCTGGCGGCGGCGCAGCGGTCGGGGGTGAGGTGCTCATCCTGCGGGACTCGGGCGGGCGGGTCGATCTGGAGGGGGTGCTCCGGTCGCTCGTCGAGCAGCGAGGCGTGACGAACGTGATGCTCGAGTGCGGCCCGATACTGCTCGGATCGTTCTTCGGTGCCGGGCTCGTGGACGAGGCGATCGTGTATGTGGCGCCCCCGCGGGACGTGGCGTCCCGGTCGGGCCTACGGCCGGATGCACCGTCCGCGGCTGTGTTGGCCGGTTTCGACCTTGTTCGGGCCAAGTTGCTGGCTGGCGACACGGAGCAGTGGTACCGGCGCGCGCGCGCTTCGGTGTAGACTGACGTGGTGCAAGCTCAGGTGTATCGATCGGCGCAGGCCGAGAGGAGGCCCCCATGAAGTGGTGGACGTGGATCGTGGCGGCGAGTTGCCTGGTGACCGCGGCCGAGGCCCAATCGGTTGACGATGTGCTCCGCAAGAGCTTCACCGGTGAGATCGGCAACGGCACGCTCGACTCGGCGAGTGGTGCGATCGAGGCCATGCTGCTGGCTGATCCGGAAGACGACTCGGCGTTGGCGGCGTTGGGCGTCGTGCGGTTTTTGCAGTCGGGTGAGCTGCTGTTCCAGAACACGTACCGGTACGGCGGATTCAACCTGCCCGTGCAGGCGTCGATGCTGGTGGGCGCGGGTGGCGTTGGGCAGAATGTCGGGTTCAATCCCGAGCCGGAGGCGATTGACTACGAGGGCTTCCGTCGGGTCGTTGAGGAGTGGATCGCGGCGGTGGCTCTGGCCGAGGAGGCTCTGGCGCGGGTCGGTGACGAGGAGGTCAAGGTCCGCCTGCCGGTTGGGCTGGCGCGGTTTGATCTGAACGGCAACGGTGAGGGCGAGGAGCGCGAGCAGTTGTGGCGGTTCTTCGTCGCGGTGCAGCGCCGGTTCGCGCCCAGGCAGGCCGACGCTGACGCGTTCGAGATCGCGTTCGATCGCGGCGACGTCGCGTGGCTGCGAGGCTACTGCCACATCTGCATGGCGTTGGGAGAGTTTCTGCTCGCTCACGACACCCAGGACGCGTTCGAGCGGACGGGGCATGTGTTGTTCGCGGCCAACGAGACGCCGTTTGAGTTTCTCAAGGGCGATCGCAAGTCGTTCGACTTCGGGACCGGCGTGGACGCGGCGGATCTGATCGCGATGGTGCACCTGCTGAACTTCGAGGTCGTGGAGGCCGAGCGGATGGCGCGCGCGCGGCACCACCTGCTCGAGACCCTGCGTCTCGGGAACGAGATGTGGCGGTGGTACGACGCGGAGACCGACGACGACCGGGAGTGGATTCCCAATATTCACCAGCGGGAGACCGCCCTGCCGAACGCCCTGATCACGCCGGAGATGCGGGACACGTGGCTCCGGGCGTTGGGCGAGGGAGAAGATCTGCTGCGGGGCAGGCGTGTCGCCCGGTTCTGGCGTGGCGACGGCGAGCGGGGGATCGACGTTGAGGCGTGCTTTCTGGAGCCCCGCCGGTTTGATCTTGTGCTGTGGATCCAGGGGTCGGCGGCGGCACCGTACCTGCGGGAGGGTGAGTTCACCTCAGACCGGCTCTGGAGGGATCTGCAGTCCGCGTTTGACGGCGGGTTCTTCCGGTACGCGTTCTGGATGAACTAGCGGGCGGGGGTGGCGGTGGCCTGTGTGTCAGACGCGAACCTCGAGGTTCAGCCGCGTTTCCAGAACGTGAGGTCCGGCTGCACGGTTGCGGGCACCAGATGTCCGTCGGCGGGGATGTGCAGCACGGTTCCGGCGGCGGCGTGCGCCTGCCTGACCATGGCCAGGCCGATCGAGGCCATGCCGAGCATGGGGCTCAGGGTGGAACTGGTGACCCTGCCGATGGGCTTGGCCTGGCCGGGGGTGGCGTCGGGCTCGGCGAAGATTTCTGCGCCGGCGATGGGGAGCGGGGCGTCGGGCCCTCCGGGGCGGTCGATGCGGAGGCCGACGAGGCGCTGCTTGGCCTGGCCTCGCGCTTCCATGCGGGCGACGACTTCCTGCCCGAGGTAGCAGCCCTTGGTGAAACTCACGCGGTCGCGGAGGACGCCGGTCTCGTGCGGGAGGGTGTTCTCGTCGAAGTCGAGGAAGTAGAGGGGGGTGCCGGACTCGATGCGGGCGATGTTGCAGGCGTGCCAGCCGGCAGGACGGAGGCGGGCGCGTTCGGCGAGTTCAGACTCGCCGGTCCCGGCGGCCTCGATTGCGTTGAAGACGACGGGCGCGGCTGCGGACTCGCAGGTGAGTTCCAGACCGATCTCACCGAGGGTGTCGCGGCGGCTCGATGAGCACCTCGTGGTCGGCGATGCGGACGAGGCAGGCCAGGCCGGGCAGGAGGCTGTCGGTTGGCGGGCCGTCGGTGTGGGTCGAGATCGCGGCCAGGAGCATGATGGCGGTGGGGCCGTGGAGGCCGAGGCGGTGGTGGGTCTCGCTGGCGTCGGTGAGGGTGACGTCTTCGGCGAAGAGGTAGCTGCCGAGGGTCTCGGCGGTGTGGGCGGCGCGGTGGATGTCCAGGTCGAAGTGGAGGGCATCGGGCAGGGCGGTGACGCGGATGTCGGCGTCGACGCGGCCCTTGCGGCTGAGCCAGAAGCTCTGGCGGCTGTGCCAGGGGTCGAGGCCCTTGAGTTCCTGCGTGAGCATGCGGTTGAGGAACTCGGTGCGGTCATCGCCGCGGACGAGGATGGTGCCGCGGTGGGGCTGGTCGAGGAGCACGCAGCCCTTGCGGAGGGCGGCGTATTCGATCTCGAGGGGGCCGAATGCCTCGACAAGATCGGCGGCCTTGGCGGGGTCGGAGGGGGCGGCGGGGTCTGAATAGGCGGCCAGTCGTGCGTCGCGTTCGACGTGCTGGGTCGTGAGGGGGCTTCGGCGTGTCATGGCGGAGTGTAGAGGGGTCCGCTACCCTTTCCGGTCGCCACGGTTGGCGGCGGTGGGGCGGGGATCCGAGTTTTTGCACCGACACGGGAGAGTCACTTTGGCGAAGCGAAGCACCAAGAAAGCCGCGAAGAAGAAGTCCTCGAAGGCGTCCGCCAAGCGTGGGAGCGGGCGGGGATCGAAGGCCTCCGGCGGCGGGGGACTGAATCTGGACCTGCTGACGCGGTTGTGTGAGACTCCCGGGGTGCCGGGCCGCGAGGAGCGGGTGCGGGCGTTGATCGAGGGCGAGATCGAGGGGCTTTTCGACTCGGTGGAGACCGACGCGATGGGCTCGCTGATCTGCACGCGGAAGGCCCGCGGCCGGGGGTCGAACCCGAAGAAGGTCATGCTGCTCTGCCATATGGACGAGATTGGGTTCTACGTCTCGCACATCGACGACAAGGGCTTCATCTGGATCAACCCCGCGGGCGGGTTCGATCCGCGGAACCTGTTCAGTCGCCGGGTGCTGGTGTGCACGAAGAACGGTGACTTCCACGGCGTGATGAACCCGGGCGGCCGGCCCATTCACATCTCGGCACCGGAGGAACGCACGAAGGTGCCGGCGGTGAAGGAGTTCTTCGTCGATCTCGGGATGCCCGTTGACCAGGTGAACAAGAAGGTCAAGATCGGGGACTTCATCGTGATGGACGAGCCGGCGCGGGAGATGGGGGACAAGTTCGTCTCCAAGGCGTTGGACAACCGCGTGGCGTGCTGGCTGGGGATCGAAGCGATCCGCGAGTTGGAGCGGCTGGGCGGCTCGAACAGCTGCGAAGTGGTCGTGGCGTTTACCACGCAGGAAGAGGTCGGGCTTCGGGGTGCGAAGACCGCGAGCTACGCGGTCCGCCCGGATGTCGGTTTCGGCATCGACGTGACGCTCTCGTGCGACACGCCGGGGGTGCCGTCCACCGAGGCGGTGACGCAGCAGGGCAAGGGCTTCGGGCTGCACGTCAAGGACGGGTCGTTCATCGCCGACCACGAGTTGCTCGATCAGGTCGAGGCGTTGGCGATCAAGCGGCACATCGCGTACCAGCGGACGATCCTGGCTGCGGGCGGGCAGGACGGCGCGGCGGCGCAGCAGGCGGCGGCCGGCGCCAAGGCGATCGGGATCACGGTGGGTACCCGGTACATCCACACGGTGACGGAGATGATCGACAAGGGTGACCTGGGCGCGGCGCGGGACATCCTCGCTCGGTATCTCTCCGAGGTGAAGTAGCGCCCCGGCTAGGCAGCAAGCGAAGGTGAAAAACGCACAGCCCCGGGCGAGGTCGCCCGGGGCTGTTGTGCGCGTCTGATTCCCGGCAACCGGGTGAAGGGTCAGTGGACGAGGTTGGTGGCGGCTTCGATGGCCTCCACGACCTGACGGACCTGGAAGGGCTTGCGGAGGAATCCTTCGAAGCCCTGGGAGCGCAGGCCGTGGGCCTGACTGTCGGTGAGCTTGCCGCTCATGGCGATGATCCTGGTCATCTGGAGCGAGTCGGAGTGCTGGACGAGGCGGGCGACCTTCTGGGCTTCGTCTTCGCCGAGGTGGACGTCGAGGAGGAGGACGTGGGGCTTGGAGCGTTCGCACTCGAGCCCGGCCTCGAAGGCGCTGTGGGCGGTGGTGATCTCGTAATTGGTCTGTTCGGTGAGGACCTTGCGGAGGATGTCAACGACCTCGGCATCGTCATCGACGATGAGGACCCGGGTGCGTCCGCTGCTGAGGCCGTCGAGCGGGATCCCGTGGGACCTCATGAACTTGACGAGTTCGGCCAGAGGGATGCGTCGGTCCTTGGATCCGGGGATCCTGTACCCCTTGAGGGAGCCGGAATCGAACCATTTGGAGACGGTGCGGGGCGCGACATTGCAGATCTTCGCGACTTCGCCGGTTGTCAGGACATCCTTCTCGATGGGCATCTTCTCACCTCTCCGAACGTCTTGAGTGGGTCTGCCGATCCGAAAGCCGGCTCTCATGGCGATCGGCTTGGATCGGTGCTGGCTTGACCGTTCAGGACGTTCCGGGCGTATTTGGGGGTTCCCGGACCCGGAATCGCGCGTTCGGGCGTGGGGGCGGAAGCCGGGGTATTGCCCGGTGGTGGGCTCCGGGGAAATGCCCCGTCGATTGACAGGCGGGAGTGAACAGGTGTAGATTGCCGCCCCTGCCCTAGGGCAGGAGGCATCTTCTTGCGACCTTCGGGCGTACCGTTGGTCGCAACCGGGGTTGTGGCCCAGTGGGTCCGGCTCTGCGGAAGCGGTGGTGCAGCGAACAGGATCCTGCCAACTCGGGACGCCAAGCGTCCTTTCCCTGCCTTGAGGAGTCAACCGTGCGTCGAACGCCGAGTGGTCGTGTTCTCTCTGTCGTGGCTTCCACGCTCACGCTTCTGGCCGCCTCTGGTGCGGCGATGGCGCAGGCGGATGATCCCGCCTCGCCGGAGCAGAAGCTGCGGGACTTCATTCACTATGTGCTGATCGACCGCCCCGACGCGGCTGAGCTGATCGGGCAGCAGTTGCTCAACGGCGATATGCCGCCGCAGGCGTTCGCCGATCTGGTCGAGAGCAGCGGCGAGCTGCAGCGGTTCCGGCAGGCGATCGGCGAGGCGATGCGTCGCGATGTCGGCGGCTCGCTGGAATCGACGGCGGCGGACCTCGAGGGGCTGTTTGAGAGCGGCAAACTGGAGCGGGCTCGCTCGCCGCAGGAGATCGAACGGAACATCGACCTGCTGACCGGGCAGCTGCAGGGACGCTATCTGGCGACCCAGCGGCTTCTGACGGCGGGTGAGTACTCGGTGCCGCAGCTGTTCGAGGCGCTGGTCGATCCGACGAACTCGGAGCTGCAGGCGATCGCGCAGCAGATTCTGGTGCAGATGGGCTCGCAGTCGGTGATGCCGCTGTGTGTGGCGTTGCGGTCGGAGACCGGGCCGCGGCAGCAGCTCATCGCCGAGGTGCTGGGGATCAAGGGGTACAAGACGGCGCTGCCGTTCCTGGCCGATGTGGCCGAGAGCACTGCCGAGTCGGAGGTCCGCGAGGCCTGCACCCGGGCGATCTCGAACCTTGGCGGGACGGAAGGGGCGTCGGTTTCGGCGCTCTACCTGTCGCTGGGTGAGATCTTCTACGCCGAGCGTCCGGAGGTCACCAGCTTCCCGGGCGAGGAGCACCAGTTGACCTGGTCGTATCTTCCCGGGGCTCCGGCGGTGGCGCTGACGGCGACGCCGGTGCTGACCGAGGTGTACCACGAGGGCATGGCGATGCGCATGGCCGAGCACGCGTTGCGACGCGATGGCCGGAACCTGGACGCCGCGTCCCTGTGGGTGTCGGCGAACATCAAGCGAGAGGTCGAGCAGCCGACGGACTACGAGAACCCGATGTACGGCTCGGACCGGCGTGACGCGAGCTACTTCGCGGTCGCGGCGGGGATGCCGGTGGACCAGCGTGTGCTCGCGCGGGGCATTGACACCCGGAACACACCCCTGGCCCGTGCCGCGATCAGCGCGATCGAAGAAATCGCCGGCGGATCGCAGCTCTGGGCGGGCACGAGCGACCGCCGCCCTCTGGTCGAGGCGTTGGGCTACGCCAACCGCCGCGTGCAGTACGAGGCGGCGTTGGCGTTTGGTTCGGCGCAGCCGAACGAGTCGTTCACGGGCTCGGACCGCGTGGTGCCCTTGCTCGCCAGCGCTATCCGCGACGCGTCGGAGCGGTACGCGATGGTGCTGACCGACGATATTGAGGCGTACCAGCAGATTCGTGGGATCCTCTCGGGTCAGGGCTACACGGTCCTGCCGCGGGGCGGCTCGGCGGGTGAGCTGGAGTCGGCGATCGCCGAGGCGGCCGGGATCGATGTGATCGTGACGATGCTCCCGACCGATCGGTCGCTGGCGTCGATCGAGCAGGTCCGGTACAGCGCGAAGCTGGCGGTGACCCCGGTCTTGGCGATGCTCGAGCCGGACGAGGCGGCGGCGATGTCGCCGAGGTTCGAGCGGGATCCGATGGTGATGGTCCGGCGGGTCGGCCTGCCGGCAGAGGCGGTTTCCGGTGCCGTGGAGGCGCTGGTGAACGACGCGTCGGGTGGCCCGATTTCTTCGGCCGAGGCCCGGGAGTACTCCGAGCGCGCGATCGTCGTGCTGCGGGACCTGGCGATCAGCGGCAACAGCGTGCTGGACGTGCGGGATGCGACGTCGTCGCTGGTCGGTGCGGTCGCTGACGCGGCGGGTGCCCGTCGCCTGGCGATTGCCGAGGTGCTCTCGCTGATCGATGATGAGCGTGGGCAGCGGGCTGTGACGGACGTGGCACTGTCCTCAAGCGGGGCGGAGCGGGCGGCGCTGCTCCGGCTGGCGGCCGACTCGGCCAAGCGATTCGGCAACCGCCTCGAGGAGCGTCAGCTCAACGGTGTGATCAAGATCGCCAGGAGCGATTCGGCGACCGAATCGCTCGCTGCGGCCGCCCTGCTCGGGGCGCTGGGCGTGCCCAACGAGGACTTCCTGCCGCAGCTGCTCGGGCAGTAGACGGCCGGGCCCCAACATCCTGTAGATACTCCGGTGCGCGACGGGCTCCTGCCCGTCGCGTGCTTCTTTGTGCGCGGTCCCGGACGCGCCGGGGCGGGATATCCGGACGGTGGAAGGCCGGCACGGTTGCGTCCGTGCGCGGTTTGGCGGGCCGCGTGGTCGGTGCGGCTCGCACAGGCGATACACACCAACCTCTGGCGGCGTCGCGGGAGGAGACCGGCCCAAGCACCGAAGGCGGATTGTCGATGGCACTGCGGGAACGTTGGCCGTGCGGAGGAGCACGGCTCTCGGTTTCCCGACGGCCGCGTCGTGTGCGGCCGCCCTCCAATCCGTAGACGGTCACCAGGCGGTGAGCCGTGCGCAAGTGTGTCCCGTGTGTGAAGGAGTGCTCGTTATGCAAGTTCGGAACCGTGGTCGGAATCGTGCGTTTACGCTGGTTGAAATCCTCATCGTTGTGGTCATCCTCGGTATTCTCGCGGCGATCGTCGTCCCGCAGTTTACGAACGCGGCCAACGACGCTCGTGGCGGCAACGTGACGACGCAGCTGCAGACGCTGAACAACCAGACGGAGCTCTTCGCCGCCCGCAACAACGGCGAGTACCCCGACTTTGACGCCGACGGCTGGGGTGACGACGCCACCGCCGGCACCATGATCGGTGATGACTACCTGAAGACCGCCCCGAGCAACCCGGCGTGGAATCCCGACGACAACGGTGGCGCGCTGGCGACCACGGTCGAGACGGTCGGCGCCGGCGTGTTCGGCTCGGTGACGTCCGCTTGGGTCTTCAACACCGACACCAACACGCTCTACGCCTCCTACTACGACGAAGTGAACGGCGTGATCACCACGACCGCGACCGACTGATAGCCCTCGGGCGACAGTGAACTCAAGACCGGCCCGACGCCCGAGAGGGTGCCGGGCCGTTTGCTGAAGTACGGCCCTGGGTAAACGGCAGGGTGAGGGAGGAACCGATGCGGCGACGAACAGCGAATCCGGGATTCACGCTCGTGGAGATCCTGATCGTGGTGGTGATTCTCGGCATCCTCGCGGCGATCGTGGTGCCGCAGTACGCCGGTGCCACCGGCGACGCATCGGAGAAAACGGCCTACCACGAGGTGCAGCGGCTCCGCAAGGCCGTCGAGGTCTACCTGATCCGCCACGGCAACGGGCTGCCCGATGTCGAGGAGGGCGACCAGACCTGGGGCAGCCTGATCACGGCGGGCGATTACCTCAAGACCGCCCCGATGAACCCGTACGTCGGGGGCGAGAACGCCGGCTACATCGTGCTCGGGGACGCGCCCGACGACGCCTACCAGACCGACTACGGCTGGATCTTCGACCCGATCACCGGTGACATCTGGGCCGGCGGGTTCGACGCGGATGACAACCCGCTTCCCAAGGAATGAGCACCCGGGAGCGGCGGGGTGAAGGAGCCATGATGCGGCAGCGGAACAGTCACAACTCGGTTGGCACACGCGGGGCGTACACGCTCGTGGAGCTGCTCCTGGTCATCCTGATCATGGGCATCGCCGGGGCGCTGGTCATCCCGCAGACCAGCCAGGCGCACGTGCTCCGCATCCACGCGGCGGTGCGGACGCTGGTCGCGGACATCAGCTACGCCCAGACCGACGCGGCTGGCCTACCAGCAGCGCCGGGCGGTGATCTTTGACACCGACGAGAACACCTACACCGTCGCCGAGGTCACGGTGTCGTCCGGGGGCGACGTGACGTACACGCCGCTGTTCCTGGCGGGCGGGCCGGACGGCGATCACACCGTGGACTTCGACGGGCGGTCGTTCGACGGGGCCTCGCTGCGCGCGGCGGACTTCGACGGCAACGCGATCCTGATCTTCGACGAGATCGGCGCTCCGGTGCTGGACGCGGCGACCGACGTCAGCGCCGGCCTCGGCACGATTTACATCGAGGGCTCGATGTCGGTGTTCCGGATCGAGGTGTTGCCGTACACCGGCCAGGTCCGTGTGACCGAGGTTGACGAGGTTCCGGTCGAGGACGAGTAGGTCCCGCCGCGGGAACGCGGGGAAGGGGTGGGCATGGGCCAGTCGCAACGCGGATCGCAATCGCTTCGCCGCCGGTCGTTCCGGGCCGCGGGGGTCACACTGGCGTCGGTGTTCAGCCTGCTGCTCTGGTCGAGGCTGAAGATGGTGACCGACACGCCCCGGATGGTGTACGCCGATCCGAAATCGGCCGAGGCGACGGGGGCAGAGCCCCTGCCGGGGCCGGGGGCGGCGTCCGGGCTCGAGCCATCGCGTCACGATGCGCCGGCGGTGGATTCCTCGGAAGAGCCGGCGGATCCCCCCGAGACGATCGACCGATAACTCCTGCGTCGGCGCGGTTCTGCTCGTGCCGATGACGCGGGGCTGTCGGGTTGTGCCGCGGCCGGGTTCCGGTTGTGACGGCGCCCAACGGGTACAAACCGAAGAGTGCCCCCAAGTCCTCCCCATAACCGGACGACAAGACCAGAGCAATCCGCGCGCTCGGGCCGACACGGTGTCGGTTGGCCTCTCGATCGCGACACATAACGGCGGGGAAGACGAGCAATGAATATGAAGAACGATCGTCAGAACATCCGGGGTTCACGTCCGACAAGAATCGCCCTGACCGCGGCGGCACTGGCCTGCATGGCCGGCGCCCCCGCCGGCCTGGCCCAGTCGAGCGTCGACGCGGAGGACAGCGCGGGCGGCCTCGGCTCGCTCATGTCGTTCCTTTCCGGCGGCGGCCAGGACGCCAACGGGCAGCCGGGCGCAGTGCAGGAGGGTTCGGCCGACGACTTCCGCACCGACGGGCTCTACTACGACGAGAACATGACCGTCGAGCTGCACGTGCAGGACGAAGAGCTGACCAACGTGCTCCAGATGCTGTCGCTGCAGAGCGAGCGGAACATCGTGGCCAGCAACGACGTCTCGGCGCGGGTGACCGCCAACCTCTACGGCGTGACGTTCCACGAGGCCCTTGACGCCATCCTGCACGTCAACGGCTACGGCTACATCGAGAAGGGCAACTTCATCTACGTCTACCCGGCCGAGGTGCTCGAGCAGATCGAGCAGGCCTCGCGTCAGGTGGAGGGGCGGGTGTTCAACCTGAACTTCATCAGCTCCGTTGACGCCGCGGACTTCGTCACACCGCTCCTGAGTGAGTCGGGCGAGATCAAGACCAACGGCGAGACCGCGGCCTGGTCCGACCCGACCTCGCCGACCGGCAACGAGGAGTTCGCCTCGCTCTCGACGCTGATCGTCTACGACTACCCCGAGAACATCGAGGCCGTGTCGCGCATGCTCACCTCGCTCGACACGCGCCCTGCGCAGATCCTCGTCGAGGCGACGATCGTGCAGACGACGCTGACCGAGGCCAACGCGTTCGGCGTGGATTTCTCGATCATCGCCGACTTTGACTACGCCGACTTCGCCAATCCCCTCGGTGCGGTTGACGCGCTGCTCGACGGGAACGACGGGTCGTCCCGCGTGCCCGCCGACGGGGGCGCGTCCGCGATCGTCGGCACGCCCGGCAACACCACCGGCCCCGGCACGTTCAAGGCCGGCATCGTCAGCAACGACGTGAGCGTGTTCCTCAAGCTGCTCAACGAGATCACCAGCACGACCATCATCTCGAACCCGAAGGTCGTGACGCTGAACCGTCAGCCCGGCCGGGTGCTTGTCGGGCGCAAGGTCGGCTATCTCCAGACCACCTCGACCCAGACCTCAAGCACCCAGAGCGTGGAGTTCCTCGATACCGGTACCCAGCTCAACTTCCGCCCCTTTGTCACCGGCGAGGGCATCATCCGGATGGAGCTCAAGCCGCAGGTTTCGGAGGCGGCGCTCCGCTCGACGACCGACGTCGTCGGCTCGGTGGTGACCATCCCCGACGAGATCACCAACGAGCTGGTGGCCAACGTGATGGTGCCCGACGGCCACACGATCGTGCTCGGCGGCCTGTTCCGCGAGGCGACCACGACCACCCGCCGTCAGGTGCCCGTGCTCGGTGACATCCCGATCCTTGGGTCCGCCTTCCGCGGCCACGACGACGATATTGACCGCCAGGAGATTATCTTCATGATCACGCCCTCGATCGTCAGCGATCAGGTGCTGGTCGATCAGGGCCTCCGTGGCGAGGACAGCGTCGAGCGCGTCCGCGCCGGTGCTCGCGAGGGCACGCTGCCCTTCTCGCAGACCCGCCAGGCGGCGCAGCTCGTCGTCGAGGCCGAACACCTCGCGGCCGCGGGCAAGACCGACGCGGCGCTGCACTCAGTCCGCCGGGCCCTGCACTTGGTGCCCGCCAACACCGACGCCATCGCACTCCGCGAGAAGCTGGTGAACGAGCGGGACATCTGGCCCAGCGCGAGTGTGCTCGAGAACATCATCGAGGGTGATGCCGAGGAGACCCGGCACAACATCCTCCAGCACGGCTGGCGCGGCGACATCTCCCAGCGAGAGGTCGAGGCCGAAGAGACCTTCGCCGAGGTTGAGAACCAGAACCACAACACCTCCGGCGCGCAGAACAGCAACCGGGCGGCCAACATCAACCGAAACCGCGCCTCCAAGGCCGGGCAGTTTGGCGGAGAAGCCGCCGCCCGCTCCAACAGCACCCAGAGCCAGGACCGCAACCACTTCGGGGACGCGCCCGCGTTCGCGGCGGCCCCCGACCTGGGGACGTGGTGGACGAGCCCCGAGTTTGACGTCTTCATGACCAACTGGGCGGTCGCCGAGGCCATCGAAGAGAACCGCGAGTTTGAGGCCAAGGACCGTTGGTGGGTCGAGCCCCAGTTCATCGGATTCGCCCAGGCGATCGACACGGACATCGAGTCGGGCAGCGACACGTCCTGGATCGGCAGCCCCGAGTTCGACGCCTTCATGACCGCGTGGGCGGTCGGGATCGCCGAGGAGAACGGGGAGTCGGCCGGCTCGATCAACACCTGGTGGACGAGCGACCACTTCCAGAGCTTCGCGGTGGCGTTCTCCTCGCCGAAGGGCGTCGAGAGCGACAACGAGTGGTGGGCGAGCGCCGAGTTCAAGGAGTTCATGCGGGTCTGGTCGATCGAGTCCGCCCGCGAGCAGGGGCGCGAGCCGGCCGACTTCGACGAGTGGTTCCAGAGCGCCGAGTTCAAGGCCTTCATGCAGGGCTACGAATCGGCGGTGGACCAGGCTGTCGCGAGCGGAGAGTTGGAAAACGGGCGTTCCACGTCCGGGACGACTTACACACAAGTTCCGACCGATATCGAAGACTGAGTTCAACCCGGACTCTGACACGCCGATAAGTGGGCCACGGGCCCGCCCGTTTGACGGGCGGGCCCGCTTTCCTTGGTTCACACGCGATGCACAGGAGCACCACCATGCACGGTCCCACCCCGGTTCGACGCCTTGTGTTCTCGGTCTTTGCGGTCGGTCTCGCGGTCGGTTCTCTCGCGGGCTGCGGCGGCGGCGGGGCGTACACCAGACAGACGTCCCTCGATCACCAGTCCAAGATGGACATCATGAAGAGCGCGACCGAGTACGACATGTCCCGGCAGGCGTACTACGCCGGCGACCTGAAAAAGGCATTGGACGGCGTGGAGCGCTCGATCGCCATCAACGACCAGGTCGCCAAGACGCACGTGCTGCGCGGCCGGATCCTGCTGGAGCTGAGCGAGCTCGACGGGGCGCTCGACGCGCTGCACACCGCCGAAGCGCTCGACCCCGAGAGCGTCGATGCGCAGTACTACCTCGGCATGGCCTACGAGCGTCTCAACGAGTACGAGACGTCGATCGAGCACTACCAGGCCGCGGCCGAGATGAAGCCGGAGAAGGCGCAGTACATCGTGGCGGTCGCCGAGGTCATGATCGACGCGGGCCGGGTAGACGAGGCCGAGAGCTACCTCAGCAGCCGCCGCGCGAGGTTCGACCACAACGCGGGGGTGCGGCAGACGCTGGGCCACATCGCGTTGATGCAGGGCAACCCGACCAAGGCGCTGACCATGTTCTCCGAGGCGCGGATCCTCGCGCCCGAGGACATGGAGATCCTCGAAGACCTCGTGCAGACGCAGATCGCGCTCGGCCGGTACGGCGACGCATCGGGCGGCCTCGCAAAGCTGTTGAGCGACGAAGACTTTGCCGAGCAGCGGCGCGACCTCCGTCATGTGTACGGGCGTTGCCTGATCGAACTCGGCCGCTACATCGAGGCCCGGAACGTGTATCTCGCCCTGACCGAGGACGAGGAGGGCGGCTCGGATGTTGACGCCTGGATCGGGCTCGGGAACGTGTCGTGCATCATCAAGGACCCCTACCGGCTCCGGACCGCGGCAGGCCGGGTGATGGCCCTCGAGCCCAACCGTGAGGAGGGGTACCTGCTCCGGTCGATCTGGCACCGCCGCCGGGGCGAGAGCAACGACGCCCTGCGGTGGCTCGAGATCGCGGCCGAGCGTGCGGGCGAATCGCAGGCGATCTACACGATGGCCGGGCTCGTGCTGGCCGACCTCGGGCGCGACGACGACGCGCGGAAGGTCTTCTCCTCGGTGTTCCCCGCCGGCGAGAGCGACGAGTTCGCGGGCGTCTCCGAGAGCGATCTGATCACAGAAAACTGACCGGCGCGGAAACGCCGGTAGCCCCGCTGGGTCTGAGAGAGACGATATGTGTGTCGGCAGCCCACCCTACGCGGTGGGCTGCTGCACGCGCAGGTCCTGCAGTTCGAGTTCGACCGTGGTCGAGCCGCCCCAATGGGAGAGCGTGGGTTTGGCGAGTACATCGACGGGCATGCCCGCGGCGAGGTTGGCCGAGTGCTCGCCCCAACGCCAGGCGATGCTCTTGATGTACCGTCCGTGCCCGCGGAACCGGAGCTGAAGGTGCTTGCCCTCGCGCCCGACCTGGCGGGGGGTCTCGGCGATGGTAAGGCCGTCCAGGCGCAAGCGGATCGAGGGGTTGCCGGCGCCGAAGGGCCCCATCGCGGCGAGTTCCTCGACCGCCCCGACGGTCAGTTCATCGAGTGTCGCGACGCAGTCGTAGCGCAGCGTGCGGACGAGGTCCGCCGCGGGATGGACGGCGTTGATCTCCTCGGTGAGCGCCCGGGTGAACTCGTCGAGGGCGTCGCGGTGCAGGGTCAGCCCCGCAGCCATGTCGTGCCCGCCCCAGCGGTCGAGGTGGTGGGCACAGCGCTGCATCGCCGCGTGCAGACTGACCCCGACGACCGAACGTCCCGAGCCGTGGCAGTGGGCGCCCGTCGTCGTCGAGCAGGATCGTCGGGCGGCAGAACCTCTCGGCCAGCCGCGAACAGGCGATGCCCACGACGCCGGGGTGCCAGCCGGGGTTAGCCAGAACGATGACACGACGGTCGTCGCCCGTCATCCCCGCGGCCTCGGCCATCTCGATCGCCTCTTTGACGATGGCGTCCTCGATCTTGCGGCGGGCGGTGTTCTGGCTGTTGAGCTCGTCGGCGATCGCGTACGCCTCCTCGTAGGAGGCCTCGGTGAACATGCGCACCGCGTCGCTGGCGTGGCCGAGCCGGCCGCAGGCGTTGAGGCGGGGGGCGAGGGTAAACGCGACGCGGCTCGGCGTCGATGTCGTCGCCGCCGAGGCCGGAGGCATCGACGAGGGCTCGCAGCCCGGCGAACGGCGAGCGTTTGATCCGGGCGAGGCCGAACCGCGCGATGACGCGGTTCTCATCCTCCAGCGGGACGACATCGGCGATAGAGCCGAGTGCCGCGAACGCGAGCATGTGCAGGAGCATCTCGCGGAGCCTCGGCGAGACCCGGTCGGACCCCTCCGAGAGCGTGACGACGCGCCCAGGCGAGCTTGTACGCCACGCCGGCCCCGCACAGCTCGCCGAACGGGTAGCGGCTGCCGGGGGCGCGGGGGTGGACCGCGGCATACGCGTCGGGCATGTCGGCGTCGGTGGCGGGCGGGTTGTGGTGGTCGGTGATGACGAGATCGACACCGAGGTCTTTGGCGACTCGGGCGGGCTCGCAGGCGGTGATGCCGCAGTCCACGCTGACGATGACGGCCGCCCCTGCGCGCGCAAGCGTGGCGATGGCGTCCGCGTTCAGCCCGTATCCCTCGTCGAGGCGGTGGGGGACATAGGTCCGGATATCACCGTCGGGCGCCAGAGCCTTGCAGGTGTGCCAGAGGATCGCGGTCGCGGTGATGCCGTCCACGTCGTAGTCGCCGTAGATGACGATCTGTTCGCCGGCCCGCAGGGCGGGAGACGATGCGGCTCGGCGGCGTGGTCGGCGTCCGGCAGGAGAGAGGGGTCGTGGAGCTCGCGGAGCGTCGGGTGCAGGAACGCCTCGGCCTGTGACTGGTTTTCCAGCCCTCTCGACGCAAGGATGCGGGCGGTGAGGCGCTGGACCTTGGAGCCTTCAAAGGGGCGGGCGGGTTCGGGGGCACGCCGGGTCCATCTCGCGGTCATGCCGCGGACGGCTACAGGGCCTGAGTCGTCGGGTACACTCGTGATTGCCGGCTCCGGCTGCAATTTCGACCGCCTCTGTGCCAAGGACAAGGACCACGATGGTCAAGCTCAACAAGATATACACCAAGTCGGGCGACGACGGCTCAACCGGCCTGGTCTCCGGGAGCCGCGTCTCAAAGGCGTCGGTGAGGGTCGAGGCCTACGGCACCACAGACGAGGCGAACGCGGCGATCGGCGTCACGGTGGCGGTCGCCGAGCGGGAAGGGCCCGGCGGCACCAAGCGGCTGGTGGCCGTCCTGCGCTCGCTGCAGCACGACCTCTTCGACGCCGGGGCCGATCTGGCCACGCCCATGGCGGCCGAGGAGGCCCCGGGGGCGGCCCTGCGGATCACCCCCGCCCAGACCGAGAGGCTCGAGGGGCTGATCGACGAGTGGAACGAGCCGCTCGAGCCGCTGACGAGCTTCGTCCTGCCGGGCGGGAGCGAGACCGCCGCGACACTCCACGTGGCCCGCACCGTGACACGCCGGGCCGAGCGGCTGGCGGTGTCCCTGCGAGACGAGGAGCCCGGAACAACCAGCGCGGAGGTCGTGCGGTACCTGAACCGCCTGAGCGACCTGCTCTTCGTGCTCGGGCGTGCGGTGAACCACGCGGGGCCGGGGGACGTTTTGTGGGTCCCCGGAGCAAACCGGGATCCGGCCTGAGCCTCTGTGGTACGCTCCTGAACACGCCCGACCGGAGGCGTGGATGAACGCCCGGACTGTCTGAGAGACCAACGTTGGCCAAGCGGAGCACCACAAACGCGGCGTACACGACGGAGTTTCACCACGAATTCCGCGCCGAGACCGGCAAGCTGCTGGTCAGGCGGTTTCTGTGGTTCACCGGGGTTGTGGTCGCGTTCGGCATGCTGTCGATGCTCGGCGGCATCGTCCTAGCGATGAGTTCCTCGATCCAGGTTCGTGATGGTTCGGACGATCCGGCCGAGTTGCTCAGCAATCCACTGACCTGGGTCTTCTCGGCGATCTGGCTCGCGGCGTTCTCGTCGGCCCTGCTCTACGTCTGGCGGAAGAAGCCCCCCGAATCGGTCGTGCTGCGCATCTCGTTCTGGGTGGTAACATTCGACGGCCTTCTCAATATCCTGATGCAGGTGACGGGGGTGCCCGGGTCAATGGGGGCATTCAGTTTCTTCGTCACCCACTTGCTGGCATGCCTCTTCATGCCGTGGAGCGCTTGGCAGGCCCTTCGCCCGATGATCGTCGTCCTCGGCGTCAACGCGTTGGCGACGCTGCTGATCAGGAACCCGGTCTGGACCGGCGCCATGGGTATCGAGGAGTGGGCGAGGCTCATCGCCTCGCCCCTGCTCGCGGTCCCCGGGACGCTCTGGTGCTGGACGCGGCATTCCAAGCGGGTGAAGGACTTCCGCTACAAATTCGTCAACTCCAAGTACTCCGAGATGCGGCGGGAACTGGTCGATGCCCGGCGGATCCACGAATCGCTGTTTCCCGAGACCATCGAGAACGGCCCGGTCCGATTCGCCTTCGAGTACGAGCCGATGCGGCAGATCGGTGGCGACTTCCTGTTCTCGCACTGCTGCCGGGGTCGCGACGGCGAGCCCGACGGCCCGCTCAACGTCGTCCTGCTGGATGTGACCGGCCACGGCATCCCGGCGGCGCTCACGGTCAACCGGCTCCATGGCGAGCTCGAGCGGATCTTCGCCGAGATGCCCGACGTCGGGCCGGGCGAGGTGCTGCGGCTGCTCAATCGGTACGTCCATCTCACCCTGTCAACGCACTCGATCTACGTGACGGGGATGTGTCTGCGGGTGGACTGCGCGCGCAAGGAGATCGAGTACGCGTCGGGTGGCCACCCGCCGGCGTTCCTGCGGGCGGTGGACGGGACGATCGAGGAGCTGCAGAGCACGTCGTTCGTGCTCGGGGCGTGCCCGGACGAGGCGTTCGATCCGGCACCGCGGACGCTCGAGTTCGGCCCGGGCGACACGATCCTTGCCTACACCGACGGCGCGATCGAGGCCCGGAACGACGCCGGGAAGATGTTCCGGATCGACGGCATCCGCCGCATGGTCGCCTCGGCCGACGGCCGGAGCCCGACGCTCTGGCCCCGGATCTTCAAGGACGAGGTGATCGAGTTCCGGGGCGGGCCGCCCGAGGACGACACTCTCCTGCTGGTCCTGCACCACTCGGTGGCCGGGGTGTCCAGGCGGCGGGATGCGGGCAGGCCTGACGCCGGGGTCGGCGCTACGACTTGACGCCCTCGACACGCCCCTTGTCGGTGTACTTGGTGAGCGATTCGCTCAGATCAACGCCGGAAATGTTGGCCAGGGTCGTCACCCAGGCGATCACATCGGCGAATTCCTCCACCAGATTGGCCCGCTGGGCGGGCGTAGGGTTCCGTTCGGGTGCGTTCTCCTGGAGGGCGGTCGCCAGCTCGCCGACCTCCTCGATGAGCCACATGAACGTGCCCGGGACGCCCCTGGCGGCGTCGGTCTTGAGGTAGCGGTCGCGGATGAGCTGCTGGAACTCGGCGAGGGTGATCGGCGGGGAGTTGGGGCGGTCTGGCATGTCGGGAGGGTAGCGGGCTTGCCGGGGCGAGCTTCGTGCCTAATATTCGGGCCCGGAAGCCCAGACAGGAATCGCACAGGTATGCCCACGATCAACCAACTCGTTCGCAATCCCCGCCGCTCACCCAAGGCCAAGTCGAAGGTGCGCGACCTCAACGCGTGCCCGCAGCGTCGTGGCGTGTGTCTGACGGTCAAGACCCAGACCCCCAAGAAGCCCAACTCGGCGCTGCGAAAGGTCGCCCGAGTGCGGCTCAGCAACGGCAACGAGATCACCGCCTACATCGGCGGCGAGGGCCACAACCTGCAGGAGCACTCGATCGTGCTCGTGCGTGGCGGTCGTGTGCGTGACCTTCCCGGTGTCCGCTACCACGTCGTCCGCGGCGCGCTCGACACGCTCGGCGTGGACGGCCGCAAGCAGGGCCGGTCCAAGTACGGCGCCAAGAGCGGCACCAAGAAGGGCAAGAAGAAGTAATTCGTTGCCGCGGACGCGCGTCCGCGGCTTGGCAAGTAATCGTGCCGCCTGACCCGCGGCCCGGTGAACACGGCCGCGCATCGTCGCGGCGGATGAGCCTGAGGAGGTCCACCCATGGCCGGTCGCATCACACACGCAGAAGAGCAGCTCCGTCCCGACCCCCGGTTCGGCGACAAGGTGCTTTCCCGATTCATCAACTGCATCATGCAGGATGGCAAGAAGAGCGTCGCCCAGCGCGTCGTCTACGACGCGATGGACATCATCCAGGGCAAGCTCGACAAGATCGACATCCCCGAGGCCCCGAAGACCTCGATCGAGTGCTTCAACCGCGCGATCGAGAACGTCAAGCCGCACGTCGAGGTGCGGTCGAAGCGTGTCGGCGGTGCCAACTACCAGGTCCCGATGCAGGTCAGCCGCCGCCGGCAGCAGTCGCTGGCGTTCCGGTGGATCATCACCGAGGCCCGCAAGGACAAGGGCCGCCCGATGGCCCAGCGTCTCGCCGATGAGCTTCTCGCGGCCGCGCGTGGCGAGGGCCGCGCGATGAACACCCGCGAGCAGATCCACCGCATGGCCGAGGCCAACCGCGCATTCTCGCACTTCGCCTGATCGCCGGATCCGTATTCCCAGCATCCGTATTTCCAGCATCATGGAGCCCCTCGCGCAAGCGAGGGGTTTTTCTTGCGCGCGCAGTTCGGCGGGCAAGGTGCACGCCGCGGCTCAACCGCCGAGGCGGTCGAGACAGGCTTCCACAACGGACGCGGTGGTGATCCGCTCCATCATCTCGAGGCCTCGGGCATCGTCCTTGTGGTCAAAGCGATCGCCCGGACCTGCGACCTGCAGCACGTCGGCCTCGCGGCGGTAGGGGCCCACGAGGTCGGTCTGCGTCGGACCGAATAGCGCAACGAGAGGGCGGTCGAACCCGACCGCCATATGGAGGGCGGCCGAGTCGTTGGCGACCACCAGCGCCGCCCGCTCGATGACGGCCATCAGCCGGCCGATCGAAGTGGTCCCAACGAGGTCGACGACCCGGTCGTCGCGTGAGGCCCGATCGAGCAGCGGCACGCACTGCCCGCGTTCGCCGGGGCCACCGACGACGACGATCCGCTCGGCCGCGCCCCCGCCGAGCAGTTGCTCGGCCACCGCGTCGTAGCGATCTGCGGGCCACTGCTTGCCGGGCCAGCGGCTGGTCGGGGCGAGCACGACGTACCTGCCGGCGAGCCGCGAATCGGCCGCGGCCGCCCGCCGGTCTTCCGGCGGAGCGACCAACCGCATGTCGTGCTCTGGCTCAACCCCGATCGCCGGGAGCAGCGCGAGCATCCGATCGACGGTGTGCCGGCCCTCGGAGCCCCGCTCGCGGTCGGTGTAAAACAGCCAGGCCAGCTCGCGGGCGGCGCGGTGGCCGACCCGTCGGGGTGCCCCCGAGGCCCGAGCGAGGAACCCGGACCGGAAGAGGCCCTGGGCATCAAGAACGAGGTCGTAGTGCTCGTTCCGCAGGTCTCTCAGCCATGCCAGCGGTCCGCGGAGCCTGCCCCGCCGGAGGGCACGGCCGAGTTCGCGACGCGGAAAGGGTATCGCTCGCCGCAACGCCGGCTGGGCCCGGATCGCGTCCACGAAGTCGTCCTGGACGAGCCAGTCGATCTCCGCGTCGGGCCAGGCCCGCCTCAGGCTGGCCAGCACGGGGACCGTGCGGCAGACATCGCCGAGGGGCGCTGGGGCGGATCAGTAGGATTTTGGCGGGGGGCTCCACGGGGCCAAGATGGTACGTCGCGGGACCCGATATGAAAGCGGGACCTCCCGGGTCCAAATAGACTCACGCGAGGAATGCGATCGCTCCCCGACCCTTTGCCTGCCAGACCGGCCCGGTCACTCGGGCCTCAGATCCGTCACGGGACACCGAAGGAGACACCATGCAACGCCTTCTGACCGCCAGCGCCGGGTGCGCCATGATGCTTTCCGGCGCGATTACCGCGCCGGCGACCGCGCAGACCACCGCCCAGCCCTTTCTCGTGTTCGAGCACCGCGGGCTCGACCGCATGCTCGTAGACAGCCGCGACCGGGGCTTGGCCGACGCGATCGCGATGCTGCCGGACCGGGTGGGCGAACTGCCGGGGGAGATCGACGACATGCCGCCGGAGGCCGCGGGGCTGTTGCAGTTGTTCCTGCGCACCATCGCCAAGCCGGCCCGGGTGGCATTGCTCTACGACGGTGACAACCCGTCGGGCGGGTTCTTCGGCTACGGATTTGTCGCGAGCGTGGAATGCGCCAACGAGGCGGAGGTCGAGCAGCTCCGCGACTCGGTGCTCGGCATCGTCGGGATGATCGCCGAAGAAAACCGCATGGAGATCCCGCTGGAGGCGAGCACTCGGTTCGACCACATGCAGGAGATGATGCTGCCGTTCGGCCTCCTGAGCTTCGGCCCGCGCGAGGCGGCCAACGGCTGGCGGTACGAGATCGTGATCGGGACGGTCAACGACCCGGACGAGGTGTTCACCCAACCCTTGGATCTGGTCGAGGCCCGTGACTTTGAGACCACGATGACCATGCAGATGGACTTCGCGGCACTCACCCCGCTGAGCCGCATTGTCACCAACATGGCCGGGGGCGGGGCCGCGCAGGTGCGCGACGTCACCGCCAGGATCGAACAGATGGGATTCCTCGGCGAGGCCGCGATGCGGATCGGGTTCCAGGCGGGCTCGACGGACACGGTGTCGATGAGCCGGATGGTCATGCACGACGCGGCGGCACGGGCCGAGGCGCTGTCGCTCCCCACCACACCGCTCACAACGGCCGAGCTGAACGCGGTGCCCGCGGACGCCTTCGGCGTGACGATCGGGCGCGCGAATTTCGATTCCCTCGAGAACGCGCTCGAGGAGATGGCCGGCTACGGATTGCCCGTCTACGACGCCCTCGACGAGTTCGAGGAGATCACCGGCGTGGATTTCGTCGAGGACATCCTGCACTCACTCGGCGGCACGTTCGCGTTCTACAACGCCGAAGCCACCGGCGGCGGTTCGCTCCTCTCGGCGGTCGCGATGATGACGATCGAGGACCAGGACGCCTTCAGCGGCGCGATCCACAAGCTGACGACGATGGCCAACCGGGTCATCATGGAAGAGGCCGACATGCCGGCGCAGTACGTGCGGTTCGACACGTGGTCGGACAGCTCGGGCGCCGAGTTGATCACGCTCCGCTTCCCCGGTCTCCCGGTGCCGCTGGAGCTGAGCATGGCGTTCACCGACGACTGGTTCATCGCGGCCCCGACGCCGCAGGCGGCGGTGGCGGCGGCCCGGCAGACCATGGGCAAGGGCGACCGAGGCCTCACCTCGAACCCGCGGTTCGCGTCGATCTTCAAGGGGCACGGCGAGGGCGCGACCAGCGTCAAGTTTGTGGACACGCCCCGGACGATCCGGTCGGGCTACCCGATGCTGACGCTGCTGGGCTCGGGGATCTCGAACATGGTCCGCTCACCCCACGACGCCGGTGCGCGGGAGCCGGGGATGATCGTGCCGCTCTACCACGATCTGGCCAGGGACGCGATCCCCACGATGCACATCACCCGGTGGGCGGGTGACGACCTGCTGACGACCACGATCGGCGACCGCAGCCTGTGGGTGCAGACCGGCGGGTCGGCGGGGGTCGCCTCGGCCGCGCTGCCGCTGATGGTGGTGGGCCTGGGCGTGGCCGGAGCCGCGAGCAACGAGATGAACCTCGGGCTCGCCGACTGGCAGACCCAGCCGATGGGCGCTGGTCGAGGCCGCACGGCGTTCGCTCTTTGTTGACCCCGTCGCGGAGATGACGGCGACGCTGACGGCGATCCCCCGCATGGGGCTGCTGACCCCGGCCGCCGTCGAGCTTCTTCCCGAGCGGTGATCCTGCTACGCTCGCGGGTATGCAGCGAGCACTCGAAACGAGCGATTTCAACCGGGCGAGCGCGACGCGGGTCGCGCTCGCCCTTTTTCTGTGCGGTCCTGACCGGCGGTCCGGCGCACGCCCAGGAGGCGGCGCCCCGCCGCCCCCGAGGGCATGCTCTCGCTCGGGGGGGACGCCAGCGCGCGCGCAGTCCCAACTGCGTCGCGTCGCGGCGGGGGTGCTGGTCTGGCTCGGGTGGGGCCAGAACGACCAGTGGTCGGGGGTGGTCGAGGCCCTCGGGGGCGATCAGGCCGCGACATGGGGCGTGGGGCTGGCAGACATGTTGGGCCCGACGCTCAGGCCGCTCGAGGCCGGCGGCGGCGCGGCGGCGGTGTTCCCGTTCGACCTGTCGTTTGATTGCAACCTGTTCCGTGACCGGTCGCCGCACCCCTTCAGCCGGACGACCCGCGGCCGCGTGCTCGACGCCCTGCAGATCGACAACGCCCGCACGGCACGGCTCTCGATCGTGCCCTCGCAGGACGAGGAGCACCCCGGCCGGCTGTCGCTGGTGCTGTTCTCGCAGTCGCGGGGTGAGGTGCCGGGCACCTGGCACGCGCTGCCCCTGGCGACGATCGACGACGCCCCGACCCGCGACGCCGCGGCGGCACCGGGGCACCCCGTCGAACTCGACCTCGGCGAGGAGCCGCGTCGGGGTGGCGATGGCCCTCGCGGATCTGGTGCTCGCGACCGACCCGGAGACCGGGTCCATCTCGGCGCGGGAGCGGTTTGAGGCGTGGGGGCTGCCCAGAACGGCGGCGGTCGAACGGCTCGCCCGCGCCTTCGACGGGCGGGTCTGGCTCTGGTCGGGCGGTCCGGGAGACTCGGCGGGCGGCCCGACGGTCGTCGCGGCGCTCCCGCTTGTGAGATCGTCGGCCGACCGCGATATTGCGCGCGCGCTGGGCTCGCTGTTCGGGCGGCGGCTCGTGTGGACGCGGGACTCGACCGGGAGGGCGACGGCGACGCTCGCGTTCAAGGCAGACAACTCGCCGCCGGCGGAGGGCGACCGCACCGTGTCGATGCGGTTCGTGACGATCGTTGACCGGACGACGCTCGTGGTCTCGACGGAGGCCTCGGCGCTCGACGACGCGGCGACGCGGCTGGCGGAGATTCCGCCGGTGCGATGAGCGGGCGGGGCTCAGACAGCGAGCGCGCGCATGACCTCGGTGATCGAGGTCAGGCCCGCGCGGGTCTTGGCGTAGCCGTCCTGCTTGAGGGTGTGGAGGTGGTCGTTCTTGATCGCCGCGGCGGTGATGCGGGGGGCGTTGACCCGCTCCATCACCATCTCGCGGAGTTCATCGTCCATCGAGAGCATCTCGTAGATGCCAAGGCGGCCCCGGAACCCGGTCTCGCGGCAGGCGCGGCACCCGGTTCCACGGGTCAGCGTGCCGCCCTTGGCGAGTTCGAAATCGGGCGGCACATCCGCGGCCTCCGGCTCGTAGGACTGGAGCGCAGCTCTCGCAGACGCGGCGGACGAGCCGCTGGGCCAGCACGCCCTCGACCGACGAGGCGACGAGGAAGGGCTCGACGCCCATGTCGAGGAGCCGCGTGATCGAGCCGGAGGCGTCGTTGGTGTGAAGTGTGGAGAAGACGAGGTGGCCGGTGAGCGAGGCCTGGACCGCGATCTCGGCGGTCTCGCGGTCGCGGATTTCGCCGATCATGACCACGTCGGGGTCGTGACGCAGGATCGAACGCAGGCCGGCGGAAAAGGTGAGCCCGACCCGGGTATGGACCTGGATCTGGTTGACGCCGGGGACGTGGTACTCGACCGGGTCTTCGACGGTGATGACCTTGATCTCGTCGCTGACGATGCGGTTGAGCGAGCCGTAGAGCGTGGTCGACTTACCCGAGCCGGTCGGGCCGGTGACGAGCAAAATGCCGTGCGGGCGCTGGATGAGCTTGTCCCAGCGGCCGAGCACCGTGTCGGGCATGCCCAGCTCGTTGAGGCTCATGAGCACGGCGGTCTTGCTGAGGATACGGAGCACCACGCCCTCGCCGAAGAGCATGGGGATGACGCTGACACGCAGGTCGAACTCCTGCATGCCGCCACGTTCGCCGCGGTAGCGGAAGGTGATGCGCCCGTCCTGCGGCAGCCGCTTCTCGGCGATGTTGAGGTTGGCCATGATCTTGAGGCGGCTGACGATCGCGGCCCCGAAGCGGTGAATGGTGGGGGGGACGTTGGCCCGCTGCATGACGCCGTCGATGCGGTAGCGGACGTTGAGCTCGTGCTCGTAGGGCTCGATGTGGACGTCGGTTGCGCGCTCGTTGACCGCCTCGATGAGCAGGTCGTTGACGAGCTTGATGACCGAGGCTTCCTGGGCCTGCTCGATCTCGCCGGCGGTGGAGGAGTCGGTGGCCTCCGGGGCGGTGGCGTCGGCGTCGGCCGACATCTGGTCGAGCGTGTCGCTGCCCACGCCGTAGTGGGTGCGGATGAACTTGCGCAGCTCGTCCTCGTCGGCGAGCACCAGGTCGATCGCGCAGCCGGTCACCAGCCGCAACTCGTCGAGAGCGTCGAGGTTGAAGGGGTCGCTGGTGGCGATCGTGAGGCGGTCGGCGGCCTGGGCGATGGGCACGCAGCTCTGCCGGTAGACCAGCTTGGCGGGCAGGGTCTCGAGCACCTTGGCCTCGACCTCGACGGTCGCGAGATCGACCACCGCCATGTGAAAGTGCTCGCCGAGGGATTCGAGGACCTGATCGCGCGAGAGGAACCCGCGTCGGACGAGGACGCGGTCGAGCCGCTCGCCGGTCGAGCGGTGCTCGGCCTCCGCGGTCTCGAGTTGATCGCTGGAGATCAGGCCAAGGTCAACGAGTGTGGTGCCGATGGTCATGCGTGCTGTATTGTACCGGCCGGAGCCGCCGCGGCCGCACAGTGTTTGCGCGCGCGCCGGCTCGTCCAATAAGAACACGGGTGCGGTGCCGCTGGCGAGCGGCGGGGGCGTCCGCCGCGCGGCGCGCGCAGCCGAACGGGCCGCACCCGGGCGAATCACCACCACGAGAAAGGCCCGGACGCGGGGCCCGGGCTGGTGGTGTGGATAGAGCCGTGCCGTGGCGGCGGCTCTCAGGCGGTGGAGCCGAGCCCGACCCGCCTTGGGGACTTGCCGGCGGCCAGCTGCGAGAGCACGTGCGAGACTGCACGTGCGGCACGCACGGAGCGGCGATGACATCGTGACATGGAGCATGGACAATCCGCGGCAGTGTGTCGGCAACGGGCGCGGCAGGACGGGCGTGTACGCGCGCCATGACGCGGGCCCCTCGCTCGCGCGAGGGGCTCTATCGGTCACCGTGTATGGGGCGGGTCAGGCCGGGTATTCGCTGCTGGTGCGGTCGGTCTCCCAGACGCGGACCGAGCGGAGGGAGACGCCCTCGCCCAGGGTGGCGACCGGACCGGTCAGCAGGTCGTGGCAGATGCGGGCGATGTTCTCGACGGTGGGGATCACCCCCGTGCCGTCGGCGAACTCTTCGGTGTCGAGGTTGAGGTGCTTGTGGTCGAAGCGGTCGATGACCGTCTCGTCCACCGCCCGCTCGAGGGCGTCGGTCGAGAAGGCCGCGAGCCCGCCCGTGGGCACCGCGACGCGCACCTCGAGCCGGTAGTTGTGCCCGTGGCCGTTGGGGTTGGTGCACTTGCCGAAGTAGTCGCGGTTGGTCTGCTCGTCCCACGAGGCCACGTGCAGCCGGTGGGCCGCGGCGAAGTCGAAGCGGAGCAGAACGGTCGCGAGATGGGGCGAGTCGGTGGCCATGGCCAGGGCATGGTACGGCGAGAGGGCCAGCGTGAGGCCGGTGACCGCGACGGGGAGAGTCCCGGCCAGGTCCCGCAGCGACGAGGCGAGGAGGGTGCCGAGATCGGCGGGGGTCGGGTCTGCCGCCGCCCGGTCGAGCCGCGGCCGGACGGTCTGGTGGACCGCGTCGTCGATGGTCTTGATATTGATGAGGTAGCCGCTGGTGGGGTCGGGGGCGCCGCGGCACTCCACGGTGCACTCGATGAAGGGCGAGAGGCCGGTCATGGGGGGGGCGGCCGGCGTAGCCGTTGACGCCGCGGGGCCGCGAAGTGCCGCCCGGCCGGACCGCGAACCGGGTTGTGCGTCGGAGGAGTGTGGTCACGGGGACACGATAGCTCGGGTGCTGGGGTCAGTGTCCCCACGCCCCCCCGACCCCCGCCCACGTCCCCCGCGCCGCCGCCCGCGGCGCGTGGCCGATAGGATGGAGGCATGAAGCACACCGCCCCCGCCTGCGCGGCCCGTACAGCGTCCTGCGTCCTTGCCTGCCTGCTCGGTCTTGTCTCGGGCGCGGCGCGCGCAGCAGACGCCCCCGGCCGCACCGGCAGCCCCGGCCGCGCCCCGCGCCGGCTCCGCAACCGGAGAAGACCCCCGTGGACACGCTCGCGAAGGATCCCGCCGCCGTTCTGGGCTTTACGATGCTCGACATCACCGGCGAGCCGGTGGCGTTGGAGGAATTTGCGGGCAAGGTGGTGCTGTTTGTGAATGTCGCGACCAAATGCGGGCTGACGCCGCAGTACGAGGGCCTGCAGAGCCTCTACGAGACGTACGAGGACGAGGGGCTGGTGATCCTGGGCTTCCCGGCCAACAACTTCGGCGGGCAGGAGCCGGGCACCGAGGCGGAGATCCTTGAGTTCTGCACGGGCACCTACGACGTGACGTTCCCGATGTTCAGCAAGATCAGCGTGGTGGGGGAGGACCGGCACCCGCTGTACGCCAAGCTGGCGGCGGCGATGGCCGAGCAGGGCGGGGAGCCGACGTGGAACTTCACCAAGTATGCGGTGGACCGCACGGGGCACGTGGTCAAGCGGTTCGACCCGCGGACCGCGCCCAACGACGCGAAGTTCGTCGCGGAGATCGAGCGGCTGCTGGCTGAGCCGGCGCCCGCGGGCGCGGCGGATGAGGGCGGAGAGACGCCGGCCTGAGAGACTCTGGAGAGAGACCCGCGATGCCGCGATTTCAGTACACAGCTCTGGACATGTCGGGCAAGCGCCTGGCGGGGGTGCTCAACGGGCAGAACGAGCAGGCGGTGCTCGCCGAGCTCGAGGGCCGGTCGCTGGTGCCGGTGCAGATCCAGGAGAAGCCGGAGCGTGCCTCGCTGGGCCGCAAGGGCCTGAGCGCCCGGCGGCTGGCGGAGGTCTACATCCAGCTGGCCGACATGCTGCAGGCCGGTGTGCCGGTGCTGCGGGCGCTGCACGTGCTGGCCGGGCAGAAGGACCAGCGGGTGGCGACGGTCTTCCGGGAGGTCGCGACGGCGGTCTCCGAGGGCGACGAGCTGGGCGAGGCGATGAGCCGGCGGCCGGACATCTTCAAGCCGACGCACGTGGCGATCATCCGCGCGGGCGAGAAGGGCGGCTTTCTCGAGGACGCGATGGCCCGGCTCGGGCAGTTTGTCGAGACCCAGGCCGAGCTGCGCAGCAAGCTGACCGGCAGCATGGTCTATCCGCTCGTGCTGGTCGGCATGGGCGGGGTCATCCTGGTGGTGATCTTCGCGGTGATGATCCCCAAGGTGCGGCCGATGTTTGACCGCATCGAGCAGCTGCCGGCGGTGACGGAGATGGTCTTTGCGGTCGCCAACGTCGCGTCGAACTATGCGCCGGTGGTCTTCGGCGTCGCGGCGGCGTGCGTGGTGGGGTTTGTGCTGGCCAAGCGCAAGCCGGCGGTGCAGCGGGCGGCTGGACCGGGTGACGCTGCGGTGCCCCGGCGTGGGCCCGCTGGTGCGGTCGATCGCGGTGGCGCGGTTTGCGCGCATGCTGGGGACGATGATCAGCAACGGCGTGCCGATGCTGGGGGCGCTGGCGACGGGCGCGGACCGCGGCGGGCAACATCATCCTGGAGGAGGCGATCGAGCAGGCGGGCGAGGAAGTGGGGGCCGGCGAGCCGCTGGCGGCCTCGCTGGGCAAGTCCGGGCTGTTCTCGGCCGACGTGATCGAGATGCTGACCGTGGGTGAGGAGGCCGGCAACCTCGACAAGGTGCTGATCCGGATCGCCGACACCGTGGAGGTGAGGGTGGAGCGGCTGCTGACCAACTTGATCAGGCTGGTCGAGCCGCTGCTGATCGCCGCGATCGCCGCGATCGTGTTCGTGATCGCGGTCTCGCTGATTCTTCCGCTGACGCAGTTGAGTGATATCAAGTAGTCTCGGTCCGCGGCGGTTGGCCGCACGCTCGAGGCATTCGCCGAGCAACCCGCAGGGATTCTGGAGTCTCGCGGGGCAGTGGCCCCGGACGGGGCACGGGGCAGCATGAAGTTCAGCACGACCCAGATTCTCCTGTTCATCGGCGAACGCCGCACGCAGCGGAACATCCGGTCGCTGGTGAAGTTCATCGGGATCCTGCTGGGCCTGATCGTGCTCTACAGCGTGCTGTTCCACTTCATCATGATGCACGAGGGGCAGCGGCACAGCTGGGTGACCGGCTTCTACTGGGTGCTCACGGTGATGTCCACGCTCGGGTTTGGGGACATCACGTTCGAGAGCGATCTCGGCCGCGTGTTCTCGATCGTGGTGCTGGTGACCGGCGTCGTGTTTCTGCTCATTCTGCTGCCGTTTACGATCATCCAGTTCTTCTACGCCCCGTGGGTGGAAGCGCAGGCGGCGGCACGGACGCCCCGGGAGGTCGTGGCGGACGCGCGGGGCCACGTCATCCTGACCGACTACAACCCGGTGACGACGGCGCTGATCCGGCGGCTGGACAAGGCGGGGGTGCCGTACGTGCTGATTGTGCCCGACTTCGAGGAGGCCTCGAAGCACCACGACATGGGGCTGCGGGTCATGTTCGGTCCGCTGGACAGCCCGGAGACCTACCGCCTCGCGCGGGCGGAAACAGCGGGGCTGGTCGCGGCAACGAACGACGACGTCGTCAACACGAACGTGTCGTTTCTCGTGCGGCGTGTGTCGCCGAACGTGCCGATCGTGGCGACGGCCTCGGGGCCGACGGCCGCGACGATTCTGTCGCACGCCGGCGCGACACGCGTGCTGCAACTGGGCAGCATGATGGGCAGGTCGCTGGCCCGCTGCATGGTGGGCGGCGACGCGATGACGCATGTGGTCGGGAGGTGGGACGAGCTGCTGATCGCGGAGGCGAACACGCACCGCACGCCGCTGGTTGGGAAGTCGCTGCGCGAGAACCGGATGAGTGAGCTGGGTGTGAGTGTGATCGGTCTCTGGCAGCGTGGCGAGTACAAGCACGCCACGCCCGACTCGGTGGTGGAGGAGCACACGATTCTCGTGCTCGCCGGCTCGGCCGAGCAGTTCACCAACTACGACGAGGGGTTTGCGATCTACAACGTCTCGACCAAGCCCGTGCTCATTCTGGGCGGCGGGCGGGTCGGGTCATCGGCCGCTCGGGCGCTCTCTGAACGTGGCGTCGACTGGCGGATCGTCGATCTCGACCCCGACTGCGTGCCGCCGGGAGAGCAGGGCATTCTCGGTGATGTGCGGGACCCCGAGATTCTCGATCGGGCGGGGCTGCGGGATGCGCCGGCCGTCTTGGTCACGACGCACGACGACAGTTTGAATATCTACCTGACGATCTACTGCCGGTCGGTGCGGGAGGACATCCAGATCATCAGCCGCGCGACGCTCGAGCAGAACACCGACACGCTGCACAGCGCCGGCGCGGATTTTGTGCACTCGTACGCCTCGATGGGATCGAACAGCATCCTGAACCAGATTCACGGCGACCGCATCGCGACCGTTACCGAGGGGTTCGACATTTTCCGTATGACCGTCCCGAAGACGCTGGGCGGCAAGACGCTCGCCGAGTGCGGCGTCCGCGAACGCACCGGGTGCACGATCGTGGCAGTGCGGGACCACGGGGGCTCGATCCTGATCAACCCCCCGCGGCGACGACGCTCGAGGCCGGGCGTGAGATCGTGCTCGCGGGCACGGACGAGTCGGAGGCCAAGTTCAAGGCCGAGTTCGGAGACTGAGCGGTGTGCGTGGTGAGTCGCGGCGGGCGCGCGGACCGCTCGGTCGGCGGGGATTGAACCACTTCCGGCCTTGGCGGGTATCAAACGGGGGTTGCGGTCGCGTGATCGCTATGCTAGTATCGACTAATGTCAGGCCGGAGAAGGGTCTCCGGCCGAAAACGACAGCTGACAGGAACGGAGTCTGCGGGCCGGGGTTTAGCCTGGTTCGCATCAGAAAGGAAGCTCACCGATGCAGCGCAAGACCCGCGCGAGGGGTTTCACCCTCATCGAAGTCATGATCGTCATCGCCATCGTTCTGGCCCTCGCGGCCATCGTCGGCGTAGCGGTGCTTGGCCGTCGCGACCAGGCGGACATCTCGATCACCCAGATCAAGCTCAACAACCTCAAGTCGGGCCTCAAGCAGTTCAACTTCGACTTCGGCCGCTGGCCGACGGAGGAAGAGGGCATCGCCGTCTTGTGGGACAAGGAGGCGCTTGATCCGGAGGCCGACGTGAACAAGTACCTCGGGAAGGGCTACATGGACGAGCCCACGCCGCAGGATCAGTGGGGTAACGAGTGGGGGTACGCGTTTCCGAGCATCCGCGGCGACGAGACCGAGTACGACCTGTGGTCGTTCGGTCCCAACGGCGAGGACGAGCAGGGCGAGGGCGACGACATCGTCTCCTGGCGCAGGGATTCCGAGGACGGTGACTTCGGTGGCGACATGATGCCGCCGCCTCCTTCGGGCGGTTGAGTCGATTGGTCGGACCCGGCACGAGCGGGGCGGAGCCCCGGCGGACACACATCATGCGCGGTCGCGCGTTCACGATTATCGAGATCATGGTTGTTGTGCTGCTCGCCAGCGCGATCAGCGCGATTCTGATCCCGACGCTGGTCGGGCGCGTGACGGGCACCAAGCTCGATGGCGCGTCGAGCGCGCTGCGGTTCGGCGCGGCGATCGCCGGGGCCGAGGCGAAGCGCAACGGCGAGATGACGGTGTTCGTCGCGGAGAAGGACGGCGACGAGTGGGTCTTGTACGCCGAGCCGATCGAGCCGGGGCAGATCGAGTCGGTCCTGGGGCGCGACTCGCTCGACGCGCCGCCGGAGGAGATGCCGGAGGAAGACCTGCCGCAACGCAAGCGTGTCGAGGTGGGGTCGTTCGACGGTGTGGAGATCCGGGATGCGCGGCTCGTGGCGTTGTTGCCCGAGGAAGAGGCCGACGGTGTTTCTGCAGAGGAGCTGTTCGGGGAAATGCCCGAGTCTGAGCAGGACATCGACTTCGGGCTCGGCCTGGGGCCGGACGCGGGCGGGTCGCCGCAGCGGTGGGTGTTCGGCGTGTTCTTTGCCGACGGCTCGGCGCGGCCCGCGCGGAGGCTGTATCTGATCGCCGATGAGGGTCGGCGTCAGCGTTCGGTGCGGTTGCGGCCGCTGACCGGGACGATGCAGATCGAGCCGGTCGATTCGTTCGCCGAGGCACCGATCGAAGAGGGTGATGACGAGGCCGTCGTGCCCCCGGTCCCGGTGCCGGGGGGCGAGGCGGCGGGAGGCGGGCCATGACTCGGAACACGGCGCGCGGCTGGGTGTTGCTCGAGATGATGGTCTCGCTGGCGATCTTCGTGATGACGGCGACCGCGGTGCTCAGTGCGCTGGACAGAGGGCTCTCGTCGGCCGAACGCACGCGCGACCGGGCCAAGGCGGTTGATCTGGCACTCTCGACGATGGTGAAGCTCGAAGCGGGGCTGGGAACGGTGCAGAGCCTCGTGGGCCCGGTCCCGGCGTGGGAGCCGCCACTCGTGAGTGAGGGGCCGTTTGATGAATCGGCTCCGGGCGGGTTCTCCGAGACTGTCCCTCAGGACTCGATGTGGGAGATCGAGATCGACACGATGCGGTCGGAGTTCCCGGGTCTCACGCTCGTGACGGTGACCGTGGTGAAGCGGGCGGGGCCGGACAGCGATTCGCTGGTCGCGTCGTACACGCTGCACCAACTCGTGCGGCTCGGCGACGAGGGCGCGGACACCGTCGGTGAACTGGACGACATGGCGGTGGAGGCATCGCAGGGAGAAGGGCTGTAGGCGGTGGATGTCCGGCGACCATCACGAACGCGGGGTGTTCCGGCGCAGCGCCGGGGCATGTCGCTCATTGAGGTGATGCTGGCGCTGGCGATTCTGGCGGTCCTCGCGGTGGGCGTGACGGCGTTCTTCTTTCAGGTGAGTTCCCGCCAGGGCCGGCTGCTGGATATCGCCTCGAGGCAACGTGACGCGTCGGTCGTGCTCGGGCGGCTCGAGTCGGCCATTATGCACGCGGTGGCGGTCGGCCCGGACGGGGCGTCGGGTATCCAGGGCGACGAGACATCGCTCACGGTGATCACCCGCGGCGTGTGGCCGATGCTCGCCGGCGACGCGGCGGTCGGCGACGCGTGTGCCCTGACCTTCATGTTCGACGAGCCCGGGCGGGCCTGCACGCTGGTCGCGCAGTCGGTGGGGAGGATGAGCGGCTCTTCGCCGCAGCCGGAGCCGGTGTTGGGGCGAGTCGAGCGGGTGCGGCTCCGCTACTCCGACGGCAGGCGTTGGACAGGCTCGTACGACAGCGTCTCGGCGGGCGGGCTGCCGGTGGCGGTTGAGGTCTCAATCTGGTTCGCGGCGGCTGGTCGCCGCGGCGCGGAGGAGCGGCCGCCGGAGATGCTCGCGCCGGAGTCGGAGGAGTTCGAGCCGTTCGGCCCTGAGGGGTTCTTCGAGCCGGAGTTTGCGATGGAGCAGGATGAGTCGGGGTGGGTGCCCCGCGAGCCGGATCACGTGCGCATCATCGGCGTGCCCGATGCTCCGGAGTGGAAGGGGCGTTCGTCGTGAGCGTTCGCAGCGATCGTCATCCGGTGCTTGGGGCTTGCCGCGGGGGCAGCGCGATCTTCGCGGTCTTGCTGCTGCTGGTGATCGGGGTGATCATCGTGGCGACGGTGCTGGTATCGGCCGATGCGGCGGGGGCGTCAACCGAGTCGGAACGGCAGCGGACCCAGTCGCGGGCTCTGGCGTGGTCGGGTGTGCAGGCGGTGATGGCCGAGCTTGCTGAGCAGCGGGACGGATTGCTGGACGGGCTCGAACCCGAGCTCACCGAAGAGTGGTCTTTGTTCACGCTTGACGACGGGTCCCGCGGGATCGTCCGGTTGCTCGATCTGGACCCGGAGAGCGCGTCGCTGGTGGTTTCGGAGAACGCTAAGCTCGACCTCAACACGGCGACGGCCGAGATGCTCGCGTTGGTGCCGGGGATCGATGAAGCGCAGGCGCGTCGGATCGTTGAGGCCCGGGGGGCGCAGCCTTTCGCGAGTATCGAAGAGCTGCTGGGTGTCGAGGGCATCACGCCCGACATGGTCTACGGGACGAGGGTCAGTGAGGACGCGGGCATCTTCGCGGGCGAGGTGCCGGCGGCGGCGGCGTTTGCTGGGGGGGGGGATGCGGACGGTGGCCTCGGCGACTATCTGACGGTCTTCAGCTTTGATCCCAACGTACAGGTCGGTGTGCAGGGGGAGCGCGAGCATCGCGGGAAGCTGCGTGTGAATCTGGATCAGGCGTGGTCCGACGCGCTGGAGGACGCGATCGTCGAGCGGTTCGATGCGAACGTCGCGCAGCTGGTGAAGCAGTTGATCGACGGCGGCCAGACGTTTACGACCGATAGCGAGCTCGCGCGTGTTCTGCTCGACCGCGGGGTGGATCCGGAGGGGTGGAGCACGGTCTTTGATGTCTTCTCCACAACCGATGATGAGTTTCTCGCCGGGCGGGTGGATGTCAACCGTGCGGGTCCCGACGTGCTGGCGTGTGTGCCGGGGATCACGCCGGAGAAGGCGGCGGCGATCGTGGACATGCGCAGCATGATCGACGCCGAATCAAGGACGCTGCCAACGTGGCTTCTGCAGGAGGGCCTGATCGAGCCCGAGGCGTACGCGGAGGCATCGGACTGGGTGACTGGGCGGTCGATGCAGTGGCGTGTGCGGCTTGAGGTTGGCCTCATGCCGGGCGAGGGGGAAGGGTTCGGTGAGGGGTTCGGCGGATTCGACGAGAGTCTCCCGATGACGATGGACGACCTTGCGGCTTCGTGGGACGAGCCGCCGGAGCTTGACAGGCTGCTGCACCGGATGGTGGTAGAGGCGGTCATCGATGTGGCGTCCTCGCGGCCGCGTGTGGCGTACATGCGAGAGGTCACGCTGCTGGAGCCTGTGCTGGCGATGCTGCGGGCGGGCGCCGAGGAGGCAGACGGTCTGGAGGAGGATGAGGCGCTGCTTGACGATCTTGCGTCGGGGATCACGGCCGGTGATGATGCGTCGCTGGATGCCGGATTGGACTTTGGGGAAGAGATGGGATTCGCGACGCCTGACGCCGGAGAGACCGAGTTGCTCGATCCCGATGCTTCGGGCGCCGGGGATGGGGATTTGGCGGTTGAGTCGGAGAGTGGGGCGGGTAGCGGGACGAGCGCGGTGGATCGACGGATCGGGCGTTGGACGACACGGAAGGCGGGTGGATCATGAAACTCCGAGGGAACCTGGTGGTGCTCTGCCACGAGGGCGAGCGGCTGAGCGCGGTGTGGGGCACGGTGCAGAAGGACCGGGTCCGAGTCCGCGGCTGGCTTGCCGCCGAGCAGCCGAAGGGCATCGATGGATCGGACACCGAGGGGGTGGGCGACTGGGTCGCGTCCTCGCTCAAGGAGGCGGGCTGCAAGGCCAGGGCCTGCGTGATCGCGGTGCCGCGAGCAAGTGTGGTGCTCAAGCGGCTCACGCTGCCCGCGGCCGCGAGCGGTCGTGAGGGGGATCTGGCGGGGATGGTGCAGTTGCAGATGGCGCGTCAGCTGACGATGCCCCTGCAGGGGGCGGCGATCGACTATGTGCGGCTCAACTCGCCGCAGACCGAGAGCGGTGAGGGCGACCCCACGGAGCTTCTCGCGGCGGCGCTGCCCGGTGACTTTGTCGCCCACGCCCGGGGCGTGGCCAAGAAGGCGAAGCTCCGTCTTCGCTCTGTGGCGCTGCGGGGCGAAGGGTCGGCGACGCTGTTTGCGCAGCTCTCGTACACGCAGGACGGCCCGGTGCTGGGAGTGTCTGTGACGGCGCAGGGGGTGGAGCTGGGCATCGTTGCAGAGGGTCGCGTGGTGTTCTCCCGCGCGGTGGAGATCAAGCCCCCGGCGGAGCTTGCGGGCTGGGCAGCATTCACACAGCGGGTCGCGGTCGAGGCCAAGCGGACCCGGGTCGGGTACCGCGGCACGGGTGAGTCCGGGGACATCGTGTGCATCGCGGTGCTGGGCGACGACGCGATGGCCGAGTCGGTCGGCAAGTCGCTCGGCGACGAGCTGGGGTTGCCCTGGCAGACCGTGCGGTTCCCCAACGCGGTGGAATTGCCCTCGGAGATGGAGAGCCAGTCTCGCGCGGTGCTCGCGCCGCTGATCGGTTTGATGGTTGGCGCGGCGATCGATCGCCCGACGTACGACTTCTCGAACCCGCGGAAGGCTCCGGACACCTCGGCGCAGCTCCGGCAGGCGGTGCTCGCGGCGGCGTTCGGGTTCATCATCTTCGGTGGCGGCGGCTGGGTGATCGCTGATCAGCAATTGCGGTCGCTCAACGGCAGGATCAACAGCACGAAGGAACAGAGCAACACGCTTGCGATGCAGTACATCCGGCAGCTCCGGGCCGAGGCGAGGGTGAATCACATCGAGAAGCTCCGCGAGCCGAGTGTGGACTGGCTCGATCACGTGTACTACCTGTCGCAGGCGCTGCCACCGGCGGAGTTGGCGAGGCTCGAATCCCTCAGCGGAGTGGGGCGGTCGGGGGTCGGCTTCTTCACGCTCGGTGAGGGAGGGGCGATGTCCGAGGCCAAGACGCTGCAGGGCGGGCAGTGGGTCGCGAGCGGGGGCGCGAGCTTCACCCTGGCGGGGGCGGCGACGCGAGAAGTGGCAGACGAACTGCGGGCCGATGTGGTGGCCGACAACGTCTACGAGCTGAGCACGCGCGGTGCCGACGTCGCGGGCAAGTTCGAGTACGTGCTCAAGACCTCGGGGAAGAAGCCGATGGCGGTGAGCGGCGAGTCGGACACGGCTGAGTCTGGGCAGTCGGGGGGTGCGTCATGAAGCGCGCGCAAGCGGTCATCCTCGGGATGGTCATGATCGTCGGCATGATCGCTGCCGGTGCCGGGGCGTACTACCTGCACTTTCTTCGGCAGAAGGGCGATTTGCAGACACAGTTGGCGACCTATCAGGAACGTATCGGCGGATACCAGGAATGGTTGGACGGACGCCCGCCCGTGAGCGAAAAGCTCAACGCGTTCGCGACCGCCACGCTGGGATACGACGCGGAGGTCGTCGAGTCGCGGTTCCGTTCGGGGCTGAATCGCATGGCGGCTAGTGCGGGGCTGATCAAGGACGACACGATCGTGAGCCCTCGGGGTACGCTCACCGCGGTCCGCAATCCTGCGGTGCTGCAGAGGGTCGCCGAGTTTCGTGCGTTCCAGAACGACGAACGCATCGTCGCCCCCGATCTCTACGTCATGGAGGCGGAGATCCGCGGCAGCGGGACGCTGGAGGCCGCGATCCGGCTGCTGGCGCTCGCGCAGACCCAGCCGTGGATCTGGCGCGTGCGCGGGTTCTCGATCACACCTCAGGGCAATCAGGGCACGATGTTTGATATCAACGTCGGGGTGACAACCGCGGTGCTCCCCGATCTTGCACCGGCCGACGCACGCGAGACCGGCGAAGGCCGCGCGGAGGTCGAGCCGCCCGCGATTCTCGACCCGGACGCCCAGCATCTCGCGGCGACCGCGGCGATCGTGAAGCGGAACGTCTTTGCGATCCCCAAGCCACCGCCCGCTGCGCCGGAGACAGTTGTGGTCAAGGCCAACCCCGAGCAACCTCCACCCAAGCAGCCGCGCCCCAAGCCGAAGCCGCCGCCCTATCACGAGTGGCGACTGACCGGCGTGAGCGGGAGTCCTGCGCAGGGCATGCTGGCGTGGATGCAGAATGTGACAACGGGCACAGCGGTGCTCCTGCGCCCCGGTGAGGGCGTCCTGGACGCGACCTTGGAGGAAGCAAACACCGAACAGGTTGTGTTCCGGATCGGTGACGCTCGGTACCGACTGAGCCTGAACGAAACCCTTGCAGACCGTCACTTGCTGGAGTAGCCACGCCGTGGCGGAATCTGGTATAGTGCGCACTAGCTCAGAGGCCGCGGAGTCGGCCGGGCGGGCACGGCGTGCCCGTCGTTCGAAAGGAGTCTCTCATGCACGCACGAGTCCGCTCGCGGGCCGTTTTTATCGCCGCTCTGGTCGCTTCGGCAGGTTCTGCCGCGTCGGCGTTGGCGTTCCAGGAAGCAGTGACCGAGCCAAAGACCGAGGACGCGGTGCCGCAGGCGGCGCCCGCGGCCGAGGCGGTCCAGCCGGCGGCCGGGACCGATGCCGAAGCGCAGCCGGTTGCCGACCCGAAGATCCGCTTCCAGTTCAAGGACACGCCTTTTGAATTGGTGCTCGACTTCTTTGCGCGGGAGACCGGGCTCCCGGTGATCCGCGAGGCCGAGCCGCCGAAGGGCACCATGACGTTTGTGGGCGGGTCGGCGTACTCGTTCGAGGAGGCGCTCTCGATCCTCAACATGAACCTCATGCTGCACGGCGTGTCGTTGCGCCGTGAAGAGAACTTCCTTTATCTCGCGACGATCAAGGACTCGGTGCGCCGACCCTCGCGGGTGGTCAGCGCCGAGGGGCTGCCCGAGGGCGTCACGCCGGACATGATCGTCACGATGACGATCCCGCTCGACAACACGCGGGCGACGCAGGTGGCCGAGCAGATCAAGCCGTTGCTCGCGGAGTTCGGCGCGGTGACGCCGATCGACGCGCAGAACATGCTGATCCTGGTCGAGACCGCGGCCCAGTGCGAGCGGATCGCGTCGCTGGTGCGGTCGATCGATTCGGTCCGTCCGGTGGATTCGGAGTTCCAGGTCTTCAAGCTGCAGCACGCCAAGGCCAAGGAGGTCGTCGAGGCGCTCAAGGGGCTCGTCGGCCAGCGGATGCAGCAGGTGTTCATCGACAAGGACGGCAACCGCACCGTCGCCGAGGAGATCGACGTTGCCGGGCTGAACATGCAGCCGGACCCCCGAACCAACTCGGTCATCGTCGTCGGTTCGACCAACCGCATCGAGACCGTCGAGCAGTTGATCCAGATCCTCGACGTGCCGGGTGGTGGGCTGACCGGTGAACAGCAGATGCTGACGTTCGTGCTCGAGACCATCACACCGGACGAGGCCGCGAAGACGCTCAATGCGCTGTTTTCGTCGGTGCCGAAGGAGTCCAAGCCGACGGTGATCCCGCTCCCCGAGGTCAACAAGATCACGGTGATCGGTGCACAGGCGCTGGTGCTCCAGGCGACAGCGCTAGTCGGCGAGATCGACCCGGCCGCGGCGACCGGCGAGCCCCGCGATGCACAGCCGGAATCGGTGGTGCGGGCGATTGCGCTCGAGCACATCGAGCCCGGGCAGGCCGAGCAGATCGTGCGCCGCATGCTCACGGTGCGGCAGCAGCAGGTGGTCCGCTACGGCGTGCTGCCGGACGGTTCAGGGCTCCTGGTCTCCGGCCCGACGGCCGACGTGGCCACGTTTGAGCAGTTGCTCTCGGGGCTCGATCGGCCGGCGTCGGTCAAGACCGAGGTCCGGGTGGTTCAGATCGACTCGGCGGACCCGCAAACCGTGATCGACCGCGCCCTCGAACTGGACAAGCTGACCGACGAGGGTGTCGAGGAGCCGGTGACGGCGACGCTCGACGCCGAGTCGCGCACGGCGACGATCGTCGGCTCCGCGGCCGCGATCTCGCGGTTCGAGCGACGGCTCAACGAGGTCGAGCAGCGCGTGGTGGCACGGAGTGTCTCACGGACGTATCAGCTCGCGATGGCCAAGCCGAGCGAGCTGGCGCCGCGGCTGACGCGGCTGGCCCGGCCGCTGCTGACGCCCGACGACGGCACGCCGTACGTCGCGCCGACCTTCGAGCCGCTGGACGAACTCGACACGCTCATCGTGCGGGCCGAGGCGGAGCAGTTCGCGGTGCTCGAAGAGCTCATTTCACAGTTTGACACCGAGGAGCTGGTGCGTCGGGATTTTCGCGTGATCCGCGTGCAGAACGGGCAGCCGGCCGACATCCGAGATCGGGCGATCGCGTTGCTGGAGCAGACGAACAAGGGGCTCGAGGAGGACGAGCGGGTTGAGGTCGAGGTGCAGGTAGACGCGGCGTCCGGCAACCTGCTGGTGTGGGCCGACAGCCGCAGCATGCAGCAGTTCACCAGCGTGCTGCAGCAGGTGCAGCAGCTCGTGCCGCCGGCGCGGACCACGCGGGTCGTCGATGTGCGAAACATCGAAGCGTCTTCCATCCTCGCGCCGCTCCAGCAGCTGCTGGCGTCGGCCGATTCGATCGACCCGGCCCGGGCGATCCCGGACCCGACCATCACGGTGCTGGATCGGACCAACTCGTTCGTGGTGACCGCGGAGGCGGCGCAGCATCAGCTCGTCGCGGAGATGATCCAGCGGCTGGACCGCCCCGACCCCTCCGACCTGCCGCCGATGCGGCTGCTGCAGCTGCGGGCGGCGGACGCGACGAACGTCGCGCGGCTGCTACAACAGCGGTACGACAGCCGCCCCCTGACCGAGCGGACGGCCCGGCCGGTCAATATCCAGGCCGAGGCGCAGACCAACACGCTGATCGTGACTGCGCACGAGGAGTTGTTTGAGGATGTCAAGTCGCAGATCGACATCCTGAACCAGGAGGGCCAGGCCGAGCCGGAGCGGACGACTAAGCTCTTCCCGCTCAAGGTCGCCAAGGCGGCCGACGTGGCGTCGGCGATGGACAAGCTCTACCCGCTGCCGCCGATGCCGGCCGACCGGTTCGGCCGTCCGATGCCCTGGCTGCAGGAAAAGAAGGAGGTCAACGTCTCGGCCGACCCTTCGAGCAACTCGCTGATCTTCGATGCGCCGACTGACCGCATCCCCGACCTGGAGGAGCTCGCGGCCCAACTGGACCGGGTCGAGGTTCCGCCCCAGGCCGAGTTGCGCACGTTCCGGGTCGTCAAGGGCGACCTGAACACGATCACGTCCACCCTTTCGGGTCTGGCCCGGCAGGGAGCGCTCTCGATGCCGGCCCAGCCGGGCAAGCAGGCGGTGAAGGTGATGGTCGAGGCCGAGCCCCGCTCGAGCACGCTGATCGTCGCGGGGGACGACTTCACGTTCACCAAGGTCGAGGAGATCCTCGAGAGTCTTTCGGCGGTGCCGGTCGAGCGGTCGCTCCGGATCGTGCCGATCTCGAACGTGCCTGCATTGACGGTGCGCGACAGGGCGATGACGATCTACAACGCGCAGATCGCGGGTCTCCCCGAGGCCCAGCCGGTGGAGGTCACGGTTGACGACGACTCGAACTCGCTGGAGATCGTGGGTTCGCTCGACGGGCTCGAGCGATTCTCGGCGATCATCGATCAGCTGCAGCGCCAGACCGGGTCGGCCCGCGAGGTGCGGCTGATAGAGCTCAAACTGGCCAAGGTCACCGACATCATCTCCTTCCTCGAGGAGATGGTCGCGGCCAACCAGTCGATCACCATGCAGGGCGGGCCGACGCCGGTCTTCGAGCCGATCGAGGCGACCAACTCGCTGCTGGTCGCAGCCCAGCCGAACCAGTTGACCATCATCGATCAGCTGGTGCGATCCGTGGACGCCCAGCAGGCCGGCGAGCGGCCGCCGCTCCGGATCCTGCGCCTGCGGACAACAGACGCGAGCGGGCTCGCGGTCGTGCTGCAGCAGTCGTACGCCGGCCGCCCCGTCGAGGAGCGGACGAAGAAGCCGGTGGATATCCAGGCCGACGCGGCGACGAACACGCTCATCGTTTCGGCGCACCCCGACGTCCTGCCGGAGATCGAGCAGATCGTCAGCCAGCTCAACGAGACGCAGGCGATGGACGCCGAGGGGCGGGAGATCCGCATCTTCCCGCTGTCGTGGGCGCGGGCGGAGGAGCTGGCGAGCACGATCGACGAGATGTTCCCTGAGCCGCCGATGCCGTACGACTCGCGCGGCAGGCCGATGCCGCACCTCAAGCAGCCCAAGGAGGTCTTCGTCCGCGCAGACCGCGCGACCAACTCGCTGATTGTCGACGCACCGGCGCAGCGGCTCGCCGGATTCGAGCAGATCGTGACGAGCCTCGACCAGCAGAACATGGGCGAGGATCTCGAGATCAGGACCTACCGCATCGAGCGGGCGGATCTGGCGATGGTTGCGCGCACGCTGGAAGACCTGTCCTCGAGCGGGGCGCTGCGGGCGAGCAGCCGCACGCCGGTCACGATCAACACCGAGGCCACCACACGGACGCTCGTGGTGAGCGGGCCGACCGAGGTGTTCAAGCACGTCGAGGACGTACTGGACTCGCTGGGGCAGACGCCCGAACGGCCGGACACGTCGATGAAGATGTACCCGCTCAAGTTCGCGCGGGCCGAGCAGTTGCAGGCGTTGCTGACCGATCTGCTCGCGACGCGCCTCCGTGACGAGCAGGAGCGGCAGGGGCGTTCGGTCGACGCGGTCGAATCGCTGCTCGACGTGGCCTCGCACGGCCCGTCGAACACGCTGATCATCACCGCGCCGGCCTCGATCCAGCAGATCGCCGAGGAACTGATTCGGTCTCTCGACACCGAGGCCGCGGCGGCGGGTCGGCGGACGATCCGCGTGATGCCGCTTACCTTCGCCGACGCAACGGAGGTGTCGCGGACGCTGACTCAGGCGGTCCCGAGCATGGAGCTGCCCGGCGGCGGCGACGTGACGATCATCGCCGCGGCGGGGTCGAACGCGATTATTCTGGCCGGCGCGAGCGCCGACCTCAAGCGGGTTGAAGAACTCGTCGCCCCGCTCGATGTGCGTCCGGACGATCCCGAGGAGATGGGCGTTGAGACGTTCAAGCTCGAGCACGCCGACGCGACGCGCATCGCGACGACGGTGCAGAGCCTGCTGGTCGAGCAACAGGAGACCGATCCGAGGATCCTCGCGTATCAGCTGAGATACTCGCGGAATCCGAACATGTTTCAGAAGCCGACGATCCGCGTCGAGGCCGAGCCCCGGACCAACGGGCTGATCGTGTCGGCGCCCTCGGCGACGCTTGATCTGGCCAAGACAATCATCGAGCGGCTCGACGAGCCCGCCGAGGTGACCGACCGCAAGGTCGCGACCTTCACGCCGACGAAGGCCGATCCGGCCAAACTCGTTGCGTTGGTCTCCAGAGTCGTAGAGGAGACGCTGCCGCAGGAGCGTCGCGGGCTCGAGCTGACCGCCGAGCCGGGCACGCGCTCTGTCGTGGCAATCGGTAGCGAGGCGCAGATCGCCGAGGCGATGCGTCTGCTCGCGGACTTCGACGACCGTGCGTTCTCGCTGCCGGATGTTGAACTGACGGTGGTTGACCTGGAATACGCCGACGCGAACGCGGTGGCGCGGACAGTCGAGGCGTTGGCGTCGGACCGATCGCGCTGGCCGCAGCCGTTGCGTGACGCCGAGCAGGCCGGCATCGCGGTCGCCGCCCCGCGCATCACCGCCGAGGCCGAGGCCAACCGGCTGGTGATCAGCGCGCCCGGCCCGCTGGCCCCGGTGATCCGAGAGCTGGTCGCCACGCTTGATCGGCCCTCCGGCCGCGAGGTGCAGGTGCGGCTGTTCGCACTCAGGCAAGGCTCTGCCGACTCCGTCGCGGCCGCGCTGCAGGCGGCGTTCTCGGCCGGGATCAAGCCCGGCGAGCCCCGAGCGGTTGCGACGGCCGAACCCACGAGCAACACCGTCGTCGTCTCGGGCTCTGCCGAGCGTGTGGCGCAGGCCGAGTCGTTGGTCCGGGCGATGGACGACACGGTTGAGCCGAACGGCATGGCGGTGCGGACGATCTCGCTCAAGCACGCGCGGGCCACCTCGCTGGCGCCGATCCTCGAGCAGATCCTGACCGAGGAATCAGCGCTCGACATGGTGCCGGAGTGGAACCGGTGGCTGGCCATCTCGCGCGAGCCGTCGTTGGCCGAGGGCGATGTGGTCCGCGTCGCGGCGGAGCCGCGGCTCAACGCGCTCGTGATCGCCGCCCCGCTCGATGTGCTCGCGCTGGCCGAAGAGATCATCGGCGAACTCGATGTCGCGCCCGATGGTCCGGACGGCGGGGAGCGGCTGGTCCGGGTGATCCCGCTCCTGAACGCCGACGCGACGGCGCTGGCGGCCAACATCGACGCGGTCTTCGAGGAGGACGCCTCGGTCGCGATCCCACCGGTGGTCCGCGTGGATGCCGAGGGTAACGCGTTGATCGTCAGGGCGACGACGTCGCAGATGAGGATCATCGAGCAGTTGGCCAACGACCTTGACCGGGCCACGGTCAGCAGCGCACGGCAGATGCGGATGATCCCGGTGGACCGATCCCGCGCCGACGCGGCCCTGATGGCCTCGACGCTGCAGCGTCTGCTGGAGCAGCAGGGTGGTGTCAAGGTCGAGATCATCTCGACCGAGGAACTGCTCGGCCAGCCGGCCCCGACGCCCGCACAGGAGACACCGGCGGGTGGGCAGCGTGGGAGCGACGCCGGTAGCGATGGCGGAGGAGACGGGGCGGCCGGCGGTGGGGGAGGTGATGGATCGCAGCAGCATGCGGCCGGCGGGTTTCTGACGCTCCGAGCGCTGCTGGTGTCGATGGCGGTTGCCCAGCCGGAAGAGGCCACCGACTCGCAGGACGAGCCGGTGGTACGCATCGCGGTCGACCCTGTGAGCAACTCGCTGGTCGTCATCGGCTCGCCTCGGCTCACCGACCGGATCGCGGCCCTTGTCACGCAGCTGCAGGACCAGATGCCGACCGATCCGTCGTCGGTGCGGATCGTGACGCTGCCCGACAGCGCCGATGCGCAGGCGATTTCGCAGATCGTGACCCCAGACCGTGCGGCAGGTCGGGCGGGCCAGCCCGAACAACGCCGGCGGCTTCACGGGCTCTGTGGCGGTGCGGCCCGACCCGTCGGGCAGCGCAGTCATCGTGTGGGCCAATTCCATGGACTTCGAAGTTGTCGGGCCGCTGATCGCCTCAATCGCCAGCCTCGACGCGGACCTCTCGGTCACGGTCAAGAACTACCAACTGGAGAACATCCCCGCCGATCGTGCCCAGCGGGCCATCGCGGACCTCTTCACAACCAGCCCCCGCGGCAGGCAGGCACAACGCGTGCGCGGGTTCGATGTGACAATCGAGAACGCCCCGGGCCGCGCTGTCACAGCCTCGGTCGATCCGGACTCGGTCCGCGTGACCGCATCGCCGGGCGGCACGAGCATCCTGGTCTCCGCCCCGGCAGAGGCCCTCGACCTGATCGATTCGCTGATCGGCCTGCTCGATCAGAGCCCCGTCGCGGACCGTCTGGCGATCCGCCGCTATGCGCTCAAGAACGCGGAGGCGACGGACCTGAGCCGCACACTGCAGACAGCCTTCGATGCCCAGCGCCGGGGTGCGGCGGGAAACGACGGGGTTCAGGCGAGGTTCGTAGCGGATGATCGTACGAACTCGATGCTGGTCACCGCCTCGGCGCGGCAGCACGAGGAGATCGAGAGGCTGCTGACTAGCGCAGATGCGCCGCAAGCCGACGACGGCTTTGAGATGGCCATTATCCGGCTCGAGCAGGCCGATCCGCAGGCGACGCAGCGGATCCTTGAGCAGGTCATTATCGGCAGAGACGAGGGCAAACGCGACCGCGTGCAGATCTCCGCCGAGCGAAACTCGAGTGTGCTCGTGGTCCGGGCCGAACCGGAGGACCTCGCCGAGATCCGCGGCATCGTTGCCGAACTCGACACGGTCGAGACCGCTGGCCTTCCGGTGCGGTCAATCAAGCTGGAGCGTGCAGACGCGGCCGAGGTCGCTCGCTCGCTGACCACCTTCTTCCGCGACCGCCAGCAGGCGATGCAGCGGGCGGGGCTCCGGACCAATCAGCAGGGCGTGGCGATCACCGGCGACCGACGCAGCGGCACGCTCATCGTCGCGGCCGGCGACACGGACTTCGAGCAGATCACCGAGCTCGCCAACCAGTATGACACCGACTCGGCCGCGATCGCGGAGTTGAAGTTCGAGATTGTGCGGCTTGAGAACGCGCGGGTGGGGGACCTGGAGGACACGCTCCGCAACCTCGCGGGAGAGCTGCAGTACGAGAGGATCTACGGCGGGCGGTTCCGCAACGAGCCCTCGCCTCAGGAGGACAAGCTGCTGCTGGAGTTCAACGAACGGCTCAACTCGGTCGTCGTGATGGGACAGGGCGAGACGATGGAGGTGATGAAGAACATCATCGCCAAGCTCGATGTGCCCTTCTCGGAGATGACGGCCCGCGTGGTCAAGGTGATGCCGATCAGCCAGGGCGACCCGCAGACCATCGCGACGGTGGTCGAGAACGCGATGGATTCCGGCGGCAACGACGATTATTGGTACTGGCCACCCCGCAGCGATCCGGACAAGGTGACCATCGAGGTTGACGCCCGCAGCCGCGCGATCATCCTGGTTGGCCCCGGGGCCAAGGTCGAGCAGGCCGCGGCGTATGTCGAGCAGCTCGACACCGTCTCCGGCCGCCCCAACGCGGTGGTCAGTTCGATCCAGCTCCAGCACGCCGACGCCCAGCGGGCCGCCCAGAGCCTCGGCGCGTTCTTCCGACAGCGGGCCCGCGCCGAGGGCTCGCCGCCGGAGGCCGTGTCCGTGGTGGGTTCGCGCGACGGCAACCTGCTGTTCGTGACCGCCGACGAGGACAGCATGGAGCTGATCCGCACGCTGGTGGCCGATCTCGACACGCCCGAGATCGGCGACGACCGCCAGATCGAGATTGTCTTCTTGCGCAACGGGACCGCGGCCAAGGTCTCGCAGGCGGTCCTCTCAATGTTCCCGCAGACCGGCCGCTCCGACGAGCGGGTGCTCGTCACGCCGCAGCCGGAGAACGAGTCGCTCGTGATCTCCGCGCCGCCGTCCCGGATGGAGAAGGTCCTCTCTCTGGTGGCCGAGCTCGATGCCGCGCCGCGCCCCGAGGACGTCAACATCGCGTCGATCCCGCTGAAGAACGCCCGGGCACTCGATGTCGCCGAATCACTGCGGCAGGCGCTCCCGTCGTCGATCAAGATCACCATCACCCCGGTGACCCGGTCCAACACGCTCCTGCTTACCGGATCGGACGAGACCATCGCCCTGGTGACCGAGCAGATTGAGGGCCTCGACATCGAGCCCAACACCGAGCTGCAGACCTTCAAGCGGATCAAGCTCGAGCACGTGCTGGCCAGCGATGTCCGGCTCACGCTGAGCACCCTGCTGCGCGATCTGCCGACCGGCGCGGGCGAACCGCAGCCCAAGGTGGACTATTCGCCCAACGAGAACACGATCAGCGTGCTGGCGACGCCCGACCAGATGGCCCGGGTGCAGGAGATCATCCGCGAGCTGGACGTGCCCAGCGGCGAGAGCCGCCGGACGGAGTTTGTCCGGATGGAGTTCGCTGATGCCGTGCAGACCGCCGACGCCCTGAAGGTGTTCTACGGCCGCTTCGCCCAAGAGGCCAAGACCTTCGCCGCCCGCAACGTCTCCATCGTCGCCGACGAGGCAAGCAACTCGCTGGTCATCAGCGCTGAGGAGAGCGAGTGGGAGAGCATCCGGGCACTGCTCGAGAAGCTCGACACGCCTGACTACGACACCTCGCGTCAACTTGTGGTGATCCCGCTCAAGCACGCGGACGCCGCGAGCGTTGCGCGCGCGCTCAACGAGGGTTTCCGGCAGTCGCTTCAGGACGAACTGAACCGGGAGCGGGCCCGCCAGCAGCAGAACCAGCCCCGGAACAGCAACAACGACCCGCGGTCGGGCGATTTCTACGCCCCCCCCGTGCTGATCGACGCCGCCGGCGTTCCCTCGGTGTCGGCCGAGGCGCAGACCAACTCGCTGATCGTCTCCGCCGGCCGCAAAGAGCTGGAGCGGATCGAGCGGATCGTCGAGCAACTCGACCTGCCCGAGTTCGTGAAGCTTCCGCAGCCGGTGGTGATCCCGATCGAGCGTGGCCGCGCCAGCGCCATCGCCGCGTCGATCTCGCAGATGTTCGCGAGCATCTCCGGCAGCAACGGCCCGCGGTCGGCAAGGATCTTCGGCGACGACATCTCCAATACACTGGTTGTCCGCGCCGACGAGGACGACCTCGTCCAGATCTGGTCGCTGGTGCGGGAGCTGCAATCACAGAGCGAGGTGGCCATCGCCCCGCGGCTGATCCGTCTGGAGACCATCCCCGCGACGCGCCTCCGCCAACTCGTGCAGACCGCGTTCGCTCCGGTCGCCCAGCGGATGGGTGAGCCCTTCTCGGTCGACGTGGAGCGGAGCAGCAACGCCCTGGTGGTCTCGGCGTCGCCGAGCGTGTTTGAACAGGTTCGGGCGTTCGTCGCCGAGTTTGACACCCCGCCCGAGGACGACGGGGCGGATGGCCAGCCCGAGCGGGACGGTGCTGGCAATGGTGCTGCCGCGACGCCGGGGATGCAGATCGTGCCCGTGACCAACAACGCCCCCGAGGCGATCCGGGCGATGCTCGAGCAGATGGGTGTGACCCGCCCGGTCCCCGACGACCGGTTTGGCATCGTGTCGGAACCGGTGACGCTGGTGGAGATCGCCAATCAGGCGGCGATCGGTATCGTCGCCAACCCGAGGGATGCGGAGGTCGTCGCGGGGCTCATCCGGGCGCTCGACGCCCAGCCCGGCGAGGTGTCGCAGGAGATGGCGGTGGTGCCTCTGAAGCTCGCGGCCGCGTCCAGCATCGTCGCGACGCTCCGGGAGATGCTCGATCCGGCGACGCAGGACGCCAAGACCGGCCCGGCCCAGGCGGTGCGCGAGCACGTTCGCCGGCTGCGGCTCAACCGCGGCTTCGGGCGGGGCGAGCTCTCGCTCGACCTGACCGAGCCGATCCGGCTCATTCCCGCGGCGGAAACCAACGCGGTGGTCGTCGGCTCGACGCCGGCCAACGTCGCGGCGGCTCGTCGACCTGATCGGCACGCTCGACACGCTGCCGGTGGGCGACGCGGTGGTGGTCCGGATCTTCCCGCTCGAGAACGCGGCGGCGAACCGCATCAAGTCCATCATCGATCAGCTCTTTAGCGAGGGCGAGGGCGGCTCCGCCGCTTGCCGGGCACCACCCGCCGGGGCCTGCCCCCGACGGCGACGGGTCAGGCGCTGGCCGGCGAGATCGCCGTGTCGGTCGACGACCGCACCAACGCCCTGCTCGTCGCGGGGCGTGAGGAGGCCGTCGCGCTGGTCGAGGTGCTCATCAGAGACCTCGACGCCGACACGGTCGGCAACTGGGTCGAGCCGGCGTTGCTGCCGCTCGAGCACGCCGATGCGCGCACGATTGCGGACATCATCAACCGAGTCGTCATCCAGGGAACACGGACGACGCCCGAGGCCGACGGTCTGCAGCGGCAGGTTGCCAGGCTGCGGGTGCTCGCCTCCGGCGGCGACCCGACGGACCCAGCGGCACGGATCGAGTCGGACCTCTTCGTGCCGCTGGCGAGCCTCGTGGTGGAGGCCGAGCCCGAGACCAACACGCTGATCGTGGTCGGTACGCCGGCGAACATCGAGGTCGTCCGCGAGCTGGTCTCCTCGCTCGACGTGGAACTCGCCTCGGCCGGCAACGTCGTGCGGTTCTTTCCGCTCCGCTTTGCGGCGGCCGATCGGGTCGGCTCGGTGCTCAACGACGTGTTCAGCCAGCGTGAGGCGGCCGGTGTGCTGCGGCCGGAGGACCGGCTGATCGCCGCCCCGGACGCGCGGACCAACACGCTGATCGTCTCGACGAGCGCCCGCTCGTTCGAGATCATCGAGTCGCTGCTCACCTCGCTCGACGCGGAAAACAGCAACTTCACCGTCGGTCTGCACGTCCTGCCGGTGCCCGGGGCGGACGTCTCGGCGTTGGCTCGGAACCTGCAGCAGCTCATGACCGAGCGCATCGAATCGACCCGCCGCACCGGCGGGATCGATTCGCCGATGGACACCTTCAGCGTGCTGGCCGATCCGGCCAACAGCCTGCTCATTCTCGCGTGCAGCGAGGAGAACCTGCAGCTGGTCAAGGATCTTGTGAGCACCATCCAGGACGACGCCGGACTGATCTCGAGCGGCGGGCGGATGGAACTGATCGAGCTGCAGCACGCCCGCGCCGAAGAGATCGCCGGGTCGATCCGCGAGGTGTACGTCAACCGGGAGAACGAGCGTCGCGGGCAGAACACCGTCAGCGTGACCGCCGAGACCAGGCTCAACGCACTGATCGTGCGCGGCGGCGACGCCGACATCGATGCAATCAGGGAACTTGTGGCCCGGTTCGACAAGGGCGAGGTCCTCAGCGTGCAGGACGTCCGCCGGTTCGAGCTGACCTCGGCCAACGCGCTCGAGGTGGTCCGGCTGCTCGAAGGCGTGCTCGCGGGGCGTGGTCTCGCGGGTTCGACCGGCCAGGGCCGGGCCACCCGGCTCCGCTACCTGCGGCAGGAGGTGACCGACGCGCTGGGCAACCGGGTGCCCGGGGGTCTGACCGAGGCTGAGGTCGATGACTTCATCCGCGAACAGGTCCGCCTGACCGCCGACCTGCGCACCAACTCGGTGCTGGTCTCAGCACCGACGTCGATCGTGGACCTGATCGAGTCGATCCTGCTCGACCTTGACGGGTCGACAGCCGGCTCCCGGGAGATCGAGACCTTCCGCCTGGTCAACGCCGACGCGCGGGCGATGGCCGAGGTGCTCCGGGATCTGTTCAACCTGCGTCTGCAGGGCGACACCCTGGTACTGATCCCGACCGGTCAGCGCGAGGACCCGGAGGATCCACAGTCGCCGCGGAGTTCTTCCAGCGTGACCGCGGTGCCCGATGAGCGGCAGGAGCTCTCGATCACGATTGATGCGCGCACAAACACCCTGCTCGTCTCGGGCACCGAGGAGTATCTAGAGCTGGTGCGCAAGGTCGTGATGGACCTCGACGTCATCGAGGCAAACGAGCGGGAGCAGTTTGTGTTCCATCTCAAGAACGCAAAGGCCAAGGAGCTCGAGACCACGCTGCAGAGCTACTTCGACACCGAGGCCACGACGATCCAGGCGGCGCTGGGTGGTGCAGGCGGTGTCGCCGGCTCGGTGTCACGGCAGCTCGAGCAGGAGGTCACGGTCGTCGGCGACGAGAAGAGCAACAAGCTGCTGATCTCGGCCTCGCCGCGGTACCTCAGCCAGGTCGAGCAGATCGTCACCGAGTTGGACGCGGCCCCGCCGCAGGTGGAGATCCAGGTGCTGCTGGCCGAGGTGACACTCGACGATGAGGACACCTGGGGCGCGGACATCACGGTCGGGGGCATGTCGGGTCTCGGCCCGGACGCCTACCAGCTCGGCTCGTTTGCCGCGGGCGGTGCGCTCTCGAGCGCGCTGGGCGCCGCCAACCTCTCGGTGTCGAGCGTGGACTTTGAGCTGATGGTCCGAGCGTTGGAGGTACAGGGCAAGCTGGAGGTGCTGAGCCGCCCGTCGGTCACTGTCAAGAACAACGAAGCGGCCCGGATGCAGGTCGGTGAGAACATCGGTGTGCCGGGCGACACGACGTCGACCAACTCCGGCGTCACGACCGGTGTGACCTATCAGGACGTCGGCATCATCCTCGAGGTCACGCCAACGATCAACAAGGACGGCTTCGTGCAGTTGGATATCAAGCCGGAGATCTCCGCGCTCACCAGCCGCACGACGCAGGTCAGCGAGAACGTCCAGGCGCCGATCATCACGAGGCGTTCGGTGGACACCACCGTGAGCGTGATGAACGGGCAGACCGTGGTGATCGGCGGCCTGATCCAGACGACGAAGGAGTCGCGGGAGTGGAAGGTGCCATTCGTCGGTGATATCCCAATTCTTGGGCTGCCGTTCCGTTCCTCCAAGGAGTCAAACGTCAAAACGGAGCTGCTCGTCATCCTGACGCCGCACATCATCCCCGGCGGACAGCCCGCGGTCGAACGCTACCGCACCCTCACCGACAAGGCGATCAACGGCCTCTCGGATCCGCAGCGGGTCATCGACGAGGTCGGGCCCGTGGACGGCAACCGGCAGGAGGCCCCTCCTCCGCTGGACGAGCAGTCGGACGCCTCTGTCGATTTCCTCAGCGCTCCGCGCATCAGGGCCACACCGGCTACCGTGGAGGGGAACACCAGGATCGAGGCGAGCGAGATCGATTGGACGGCCGTGACCCGGATCCAGGCCAAGCAAGCCGACAAGGCCGAGGAAGGCCGGAAATAGGACGAGTTCATGCGAAGCCTCGGGTTGACAAACTGTCGCAACTGCGTGCTGGTGCCGGTGCTTCTGGCGGCGGTCATCGCCGTCGGCTGTGTCGCCGAGGGGCAGAACCGCAAGCCGATCGCGGTCCCCAACGACCTGCAGCCAAACCTCGTGACGATCGCGACCTATCCCTTGCTGGACAACGACAACAACGCCTACCCGGACACCATCCCCATCGTGTTCTATCTGTGGGATAACCCCTACCCCCTCCCCATGTGGGCGGACGGCGACATGCGGTTCGAACTAAGGGACTCCGAGCAGCGGCTGATCGCCGAGTGGGACGTGTCCGCGAGCGTGCTGGATTCGAGCCGGAGGCGGGACCAGGTTGGCGCGTCGCACGTGCTGACGCTGGATATCCGGGACGCGACCACCGACGTCCTGCCGGTGACCAAGGCCCGACTCTCGGCATTCTTCCTTGGCAAGGACGGTGCCGTCGCAAAGACGACCCGGCCGCTGGATATCCAGATCGGGGCCTAGCCGGCAGAAACAGGGCCCAGGCACCGTCCGGCGGCCCCTTTGCGCAAGTCTAACACACTTTTGACGCGCCGTTGAGCCCGGTTTGTTAAGGCGTGCGGATCGCGAGATACCCTTCGGTACCGTCGCCGCGGTGCTCGGAAAGCACCCCGGTTGTCACGGATTTCTCGCCTCTCTGAACTCTGCAGGAGATCCCGCCGATGCGCAGATTTCTCGCCACAGTGACCGGTCTTGTTGTTGCCGCGTCCGCCACCCTGTCGCACGCCCAGATCGACCCGGCGCTGCCGGAATACCGCCCGACGCAGGGCGTGTTCGGCTCGCTCAAGAGCGTCGGTTCCGACACGCTCAACAACCTCATGACGCTCTGGACGCAGGAGTTCGTCACACACTACCCGAGCGTGAAGCCCGAGATCGAGGGCAAGGGCTCGTCCACCGCGCCGCCCGCGCTGATCGAGGGCCAGTCGCAGTTCGGCCCCATGAGCCGCGAGATGAAGTCGTCGGAGCTCGACAAGTTCGAGGACAAGTTCGGCTACAAGCCGACCGAGATCCGCACCGCGATCGACTGCCTCGCGGTGTACGTGCACCGCGACTGCCCGCTGGACGAGCTCTCGATCCCCCAGCTCACTCGCGTGTTCTCCGTCGCCGGGCCGGACATGACCTGGGGTGACCTCGGCGTGAAGGACCCCGCCTACGCCAACAAGCCGGTCAACCTCTACGGGCGGAACTCCGCCTCGGGCACCTACGGCTACTTCAAGGACGTCGCGCTCGGCAAGAACGATTACAAGGCGACGGTCAAGGAACAGCCCGGATCGTCCTCGGTGGTCCAGGGCGTCGCGACCGACCGTTTCGGCATGGGCTACTCCGGCATCGGCTACAAGACGGCCGACGTCAAGGTCCTGAGCGTCTCCTTCGAAGACGGCGACGAGGCCTTCCCGCCGGAGAGCGACTACGCCTACTCGGGTGACTATCCCCTCGCCCGCTTCCTCTACATCTACCTCAACTACGACGAGCGAGAGGGCCTCGACCCCCTGCGGGCCGAGTTCCTCAAGCTGGTGTTCTCGCAGCAGGGGCAGGAAGTCGTCGTCAAGGACGGATATATCCCCGTCCCCGCAGCCATCGCCAAAGAGGACCTCGAGCTCGTCGGACTCGAACTCGGCAAGTGAGCCCGGTTGAATCCCTGGATTTGTTCCGGTCGGGCCGGGCAACGATGTCGTCCCAAGGGTCTACACTGCGGCCGTCGTCACGGCAGCCTCGTACATCGTCTCTTGAGCACCTCGTTGCCCGGTCCGCTCCCCGATGACCACTCCGTCCTCCCAGTCCAATCCGACCGGCGAGCCGTCCCGGATCGTGCGGCGAACGCCGCCGGGCGTCTATCGGCGCGACCGAGTCGCCGAATCGGTGATCCGAATAGGTGGCGGGGCGGTGCTGCTCACCGTGCTCGGCATCTGCGTCTACCTCGCGGCCGTCGTGATGCCGCTCTTTCAGGGGGGCAAGGCCGAGCCGGCCGCCACGGTCCCCATCGCCTCGACGGAGTCGTCCGACCCCGTCCACGGGCTGCAGATCGATGAATACAACCAAGGCGCGGTGGTGCTGTCCGCCGACGGCGTCCTCACCGCCTATCACCTGGAGACCGGCGAGGTGCTGGGCAGGCGGCAGATCTCCAGCGACGGGATGGTGCCTACCGCTATCTCGCGATGGGGCCGCGACGGGCTGCTTGCCCTGGGCTTCGCGGACGGCTCCGTGCAGACCGGCACCGTCCAGTTCGTCTCCGATGTACGCGAGGTCGCCGAAGCCGAACTGCAGATCCCGGTCGGCAAGAGCCGGCCGGGTGAAGCACCGGGTGATGGCGGATTCCGACCGCTGATCGAGCGAGTCGATGTCGGGCAGGTCAGGGTCACCACGCCAGAGATCGACCTGACTGCCCGCACAGCGCTTGAGGTGGGCGAGGGCGCGGTCACGAATCTCGATGTCTTCAGCGATGGACGGCGACAGACCGTTGTGGCGACACGCGAGCGCGGTCCGGCCTCATACGCCTCGATCCGGACGATCACCTCACTCGGGGGCGGCCCGTCCCGGACCCGGCTGACGAGCTACTCCTTCGACCTCGAGCCGCGCGAGAGCGAACCCGGCTGGATGTTCGTGTCGGGCGACGGCTCGCACGTCTATGTGGTCTGGCGCGACGGGACCTGCCAGCGGTACGCCGCGGCGGACCCGCGCAACACGCCGATTGTGCTGGCCGAGACCGTCCTGCTGACCGATTCGCCGGTCACCGTAGCGACCAAACTCATCGGATCCATCACACTGCTCGTTGGCGATGAGGCCGGGAACGTCTCGGCCTGGTTTGCCGCACCCGATCCGAATGCCCCGACGCCGGACCAGTCCGGGCTGGTCAGAGCCCACAAGATCCGCGGCCCCGGCGGCTCGGTCGTGTCGATCGGCACCAGTTGGCGGGACCGTTCGGTCGTGGTCACCGACGACCAGGGCCATGCGTTGGTCTGCCACCTGGCCAGCGAGAAACGGATCGTGAGCCTCGCGTCGGACTCCGGGTTGCCCGCTGTCGCGGGCGCGATCGCGCCCAAGAACGACGCCGTCGCGGTGCTCCTCGCCGACGGCACGCTCAGCCACGCCGCCTACGACCCGGGGTATCCGGAGATCACGTTCAAGTCGCTCTTCGCCCCGATGCACTACGAGGGGCAATCCGAGCCGGTGTTCTCGTACCAGAGCTCGGCCGGAGACGACGCGGCCGAGCCCAAGCTCAGCCTCACGCCGCTGATCTTCGGCACACTCAAGGCGACGCTGGTGGCGATGCTCTTTGCGTGCCCTCTGGCGGTCCTCGCGGCGATCTACACCAGCGAATTCCTCTCCCCGGGCGTCCGGCGATCCGTGAAGCCGGCGATCGAGCTCATGGCGTCCCTGCCATCGGTCGTGCTGGGGTTTGTCGCAGCGATGGTGGTTGCCCCGATCTTCCGCGACCTGCTTCCAGGCATCATGACCTCGATGATCACCGTGCCGGTGACGATCATCTTCGGGGCCGGCCTCTGGACACTCGTGCCCAACCGGATCAGGGCGGGCTTCGGCCGGCGGACGCAGTTCGTGCTGGTGACGCTCGCGCTGGCGGTGGGCTTCGGCTCGGCGTGGTTCGTCGGCCCGATGCTGGAGCGGGCCCTGTTCCGCCCGACCACCAGTGATCTGCTCGTGATGGGCGGCTCGTACGAGCCGGCGGACGCCGGCGATGTGCCCGGGTGGGTCGGCGTGCGCAGCTCGATGAGCCCCGACGAGGAACGGCGGTTGAGGCAGGAAGGTCTGTACTTCCGCGACGGCGGCGTCGTGCAACCGGTCGAGGTGTCCGACGAGGCGATGGCCGCGATCCGGGCCGAGATGCTCGAGCAGGGACTCGACACCCCAAGCATCCGGCGTTGGCTCAACGGGGAGATCGGGGGGGCCCTGGCCGGGCTGGCTGGTGGCGATGCTCCCGGTCGGCGCGATCATCGGCATGGTGCTCACAGCAAGGGGGGCGGCGTTGATCAGGAAACGCTCCGCGGCCGAGCAGTCCCACGTCGCGGAAGTGGTCATCGCGATCGGTCAACCGATCGCGATGCTCGCGTTCACCGTGGTGTTCGCCGCGGTGCTGGCGTCCGTGCTGACCTCGGTCGGCCTGGATGCCCGCGACTCGATCTTCGGCCGGTTCACACCCCGCAACAGCCTGATCGTCGGCGTCATCATGGGCTTTGCGATCATCCCGATCATCTACAGCATCAGCGAGGACGCGCTGGCCAGCGTGCCCAACAACCTGCGCGCCGCCTCGCTGGGTTCGGGGGCCTCGCCCTGGCAGACCGCGATCAAGGTGGTGCTGCCCGTCGCGGCCTCGGGAATCTTCTCGGCCTCGATGATCGGGCTCGGCCGGGCGGTGGGGGAGACCATGATCGTCCTTATGGCCACCGGAAACACGCCCACGATGGACCTCAACATCTTCGAGGGCTTCCGGACGCTCTCGGCCAATATCGCGGTGGAGCTGCCCGAAGCGCCCAAGGGAGAAGCGCTCTACCGCGTGCTCTTCCTCTGCGGCCTCGTGCTGTTCATCATGACCTTCTTCATCAACACCACCGCCGAGATCGTGCGCCAGCACTACCGGAAGAAGAACGCTCTGCTCTAAGCGTGTCGCCATCCATGCCCAACCCCACCGCCGCAATTTCAACCGACACACAGCGCCACGTCCGCCGCACCGGACGCTACGGGCGCGGTGAGTCGATGGTCTGGCTGCTCGGGGCGGCGCTCGTGTTCAACATCATCATGATCGCGGCGTTGTTCGGTCTGGTCGCCGTTGAGGGTCTCAAGGCGTTCTGGCCACTGCCCGTCGAGCGTGTGACCCTCCGTTCCGGCGATGAGTTTCTCGGCGTCCCGATCCGCGAAGAGGCGTTCGAGGTGTCGGCGCAGCGCAGGCGTGAGCTGCTCGCAAGGGTGGAGGCCGGTGAGATCGCGCCCGAGGCGATCGCCCACGACGGCAGCCCGATGCGGCGGCTCTACAGAGTCGGCAACCGCGACCTCGGCCAAGAGCCCTTCCGATGGGTCGAGATCGAAAACCTCGAGTCCGCCGAGCGGCCGGACGAACCGGTCTTCGTGGAACGTGTTGAATGGGGCGTTTTCGTAGGCGTCCCGGAAGCCGTGGTCGTGCAGACCATGTCTCCGGCCCCGCTCGACGACTCCGGAGCGCCCGTGCTCGGTGCCCCGGCCGAGGAGGTCGTGGACGAGGACGGAACGCCGATACGCCGCACGCGCGAACTCCGGCAGATCGAGGTGGAGCCACAAGTCGTCGAGCCGTTCGTGGTGACGCGACGGTTCGTGGCCGAGGGGCGGCAGGACACGTGGGAGATGCTGCAGGAACTCATGCCCGCCGCGACCGAACGGCGTGAAGAGATACGGCGGATGCGCCGCGAGGAGATCGGCCCGAACAGTGCCGCGATGACCCGGCTGCACCAGCAGACGGTGCAGGCCGAGATCGAGCTCCGCCGGGCTCAGGCCGGCGACGGGCGCTCGGGCAGTGAACCCCGCCGCGTGGTGGGCCGCGGCACTCAGCGCCGCTGGACTGGTCGCGGCGATCGTGCTGACCTCCCGCGGTACCCGGAAGTCGGGCCTGAAACCGACAGCGAGCCGTCGGGTAGTGCGGAGAGCCGCGGTCGTTCTGGCAGCCGGCCTCCTGCTCTTTGTCTGGCTGGAGCGTCCCGGCGGCGGCACGATGACGCCGGCGCGTCTCGCGGAGATCAAGGCCGACGCCGCGGTGGTCCAGAGCCAGCTCGAGAGCGAGTACGCCGAGGTCGCCGCCAAGATCGCAGCCGTCCGGGCAGTAGACGACGAGTACCGCGTGATCATCCGTGACCCCGCGGCCGATCGATTCGCGCCCGAGCGGCAGTCCCTGCCCGACGAGCCCATGCGAGTTTCGCAGATCACCCGCGTCTTCGCGCCCAACACGCTCTCGCCGGGCGAGCGATTCGGGCTCTACCTCGCGCGCTGGTGGGAGTTCCTCTCCGAAGATCCGCGTGAGGCCAACACCGAGGGCGGCGTGTTCCCGGTGATCTTCGGCACGGTGCTCCTGACCATCCTGCTGACCATTGTCGTCGTGCCACTCGGCGTGCTCGCGGCACTCTATCTGCGCGAGTACGCCAAGCAGGGCGTGGTGACGAGCCTCATCCGTATCGCGGTCAACAACCTGGCGGGCGTGCCGAGCATCGTCTACGGCGTCTTCGGCCTGGGGTTCTTCTGCTACACCGTGGGGGGATATGTTGACGCCGGGCCCGGCGAATCGACACAGCTCCCGACTTTCCAGTGGTGGTTTCTCGTCGCGGCCGGGCTCGCGGTGGTCCTGGCGGCCAGCTCCTTCGGGATTCTGAGTCTGCGGCGACCCGGCGAGCCCGACACGCCCAGACACACCGCCCTCCGGATCACGTCAACGGTGGCGTGGATCGCCGCCTTCGGGCTCGTGGCCGCGATGTTCGTCACGACGCCCTATTTCCACGGATTCTTCGAGGCGAGGCTGCCCGACCCGACCTTCGGCAAGAGAGGCCTGCTCTGGGCCTCGCTCACGCTCGCGTTGCTCACCCTTCCAGTGGTCATCGTCTCGACCGAGGAGGCCATCGCCGCGGTGCAGCCCTCCCTGCGCGAGGGGTCGTACGGCTGCGGCGCGTCCAAGTGGCAGACGATCAAGCGGGTCGTCCTGCCGGGTGCCATGCCCGGCATCCTGACCGGCATGATCCTCGCGATGGCTCGCGGCGCCGGCGAGGTCGCGCCGCTCATGCTGGTCGGCGCGCTCAAATGGGCCCCGGAGCTCCCAATCTCGCTCGACGCCCCGTTCCTCCACCTGGACCGGAGCTTCATGCACCTGGGGTTCCATATCTACGACCTCGGATTCCAGAGCCCCGACTCCGAGGCCGCCCGGCCGCTGGTCTGGGCGAGCACGTTGCTCCTGATCGCCGTGATCCTGATGCTCAACCTCGCCGCGATCATGCTGCGAGCCCGCGTCCGCCGCAAAATGGGGTCGGGCCATTTCTAGCTCGCGTTGTCAGAGTTGATCTTCCCGGAGTTGCCAATGATGAACAGCATGACCGCGACACCCGTGACCCCCGAAGCGCGAGCGGAGCAGGACTCCTCGATCATCCAACGGATCCAGCAGGGGCTGGAGACGACGCCCGAGGTCCACGCCTCGCTCGCCGGGGAGACCCCGATCCTCGAGATCGAGCAGTTCTCGCTCTGGTACACCAAGGCCCAGGCGATCTTCGACATCTCCATGGCGGTGCCCCGCGGCAAGGTCACGGCGCTCATCGGGCCCTCTGGGTGCGGCAAGTCCACGCTCCTGCGTTCGGTCAACCGACTCAACGACCTGATCGACGGCGTGCGCATCGGCGGCCGGATGCTCCTGAACGGCGAATCGATCTACGACCCGTCCGTGGACGTCATCGACCTGCGCAAGCGCATGGGGATGGTCTTTCAGAGGCCTAATCCCTTCCCGATGTCCATCTTCGAGAACGTGGTCTACCCGCTGCGGATCGATGGCGAAAGCCGGCGTTCCGTGCTCGCGGAGGCCTGCGAGCGTGCGCTCCGCGGCGCGGCGATCTGGGAGGAGGTCAAGGACCGGCTCAGCGACTCGGCGCTCGGACTCTCTGGCGGTCAGCAGCAGCGCCTCTGCATTGCGCGCGCAATTGTGGCGGAGCCGGACGTGCTGCTGCTCGACGAGCCCTGCTCCGCCCTCGACCCCATCGCCACCCTCCGGATCGAGGAGCTCATCCACGAGATCTCGGAGCGGTACACCGTCCTGATCGTGACCCACAACATGCAGCAGGCCTCGCGGGTGTCCGATTTCACGGCGTTCATGTATCTGGGCCGGCTGGTGGAGTACGGGATGACCCGAGATATCTTCCAGACGCCCCGGCTGCAGGAGACCGAGGACTACGTGACCGGCCGATTCGGCTGACACTCTCGCCGACCCGAGGGGTCCGAACCGGCCCGCGCAGGCCCCTGTTGGCGAGGGTTCCGTCAGGATTCCGGGATTGGGGACGTTGAGCAGCCGATAGTTCTGCCTAGGATCGTCATTGGTGGCTCCGGATCGCTGTTCGGAGCCTCGGACATCGGGTATTTTCGGGCTGAGGGAAGCAATGAACACCCCGCCGGGAGCTGTGCCGCCCGCCGTCAACGCATGGAACGCCGAGTATCTCGACGACGCGTACGAGCGGTTTCTCAAGGACCCTGACGCCGTCTCACCAGAGATGCGGGCGTTCTTCCAGGGATTCGAACTCGCCCGGAGCGCGGGCAGCCCGCCGGGCGGGGGCGGGGAGGGCTCGGGCTCCCCGATCCAGGCGGCGGCCGATCGTTTGATCGCCGCCTACCGCGGCCGAGGCCACATCAAGGCCAAGCTCGACCCGTTCGGACGCGAACGGGAACGCCCGGCGTTCCTCACCCCCGCCTTCTACGGCCTGTCCGACGCCGACCTCGCCCGGACCGTTCGCGTGGACGATGTCAGAGGGCTGGGTGCCACCGCGACCATCGGCGAACTGGTAGAACACCTCAAGAGCACCTACGCCGGGACGATCGCGCTCGAATTCAACCACATCGAGTCCGATGACGAGCGGGTCTGGTGGCTCGACCGCTTCGAGGGCAGCCGCGGGCGGGTCGACCTGAGCCGCGGCGACCAGGTCCACATCACCCACCAGCTCCTCATGGCCGAGATCTTCGAGAAGTTCCTCGGCAAACGCTACCCGGGTGACAAGCGGTTCAGCCTCGAAGGCTCCGAGTCGCTGATCCCCCTGCTGGATCGGATCATCGAGGGGTCCTCCGATCTCGGGGTCGAGGAGGTCGTGCTCGGCATGGCCCACCGAGGCCGCCTCAACGTGCTCAACAACATCATCGGGAAGACCTACGCGCAGATCTTCACGGAGTTCGAGGAGAACTGGGACGCCGATTTCGTGGACGGTGGCGGTGACGTCAAGTACCACCGCGGCTACTCGGGCACGCGCCAGTTCCGCAACGGGAAAATGGTCCACCTCGCTCTGGCGAGCAACCCCAGCCACCTCGAAGCGGTCGCCCCCGTCGTCGCCGGGCGCTGCCGCGCCCAAGCAGCGCCTCCGCGGCGATCGCGAGCGTCGGGCGCGTGATCCCCCTGATCATCCACGGCGATTCGGCCATCTCCGGCCAGGGCATCGTTTACGAGATGGTGAACCTCTCGCAGCTCGAGGGCTACACCACCGGCGGCACCGTCCACGTCGTGGTCAACAACCTCATCGGATTCACCACCATCCCCGAGGACGCACGCTCGAGCCGGTACTGCACCGACGTGGCCAAGGTCGCCGGAGCGCCCGTGCTGCACGTCAACGGGGAAGACCCCGAGGCGGTTGTCGCAGCGGCCCAGATGGCGATCGAGTACCGGCAGCGGTTCCGCAAGGACGTCTTCATCGACATGTGGTGCTACCGACGCTACGGGCACAACGAGCAGGACGAGGCGTCCTTCACCCAGCCCATCATGGCGGGCCTGATCAAGCGCAAGCCCAGCACGATGAAGGTCTACGCCGAGCGGCTCCTCGCCGAGGGCGTCCTCACCGACAGCGACATGAAGACCATTCGCACCCGGCTCGACGAGTCGCTCGAGCAGGCCCAGGACGCGGCCAAGAGCTCCCCCTACGACCCGACGATCGATCCGGGCAGCGCCCGGTGGTCGGGCGTGCAGCGGACCTTCAGCTTCGATTCGCCCAAAACGGCAATCAGCGAGGCCATGCTCAAGGAGATCTGCGACGGTCTGGGTCGCGTGCCGGAAGGGTTCAAGGTCAACCCCAAGCTCGAGCGGGTGCTCGAGGGCCGCCGGTCGCTCCCCCAGACCAAGGACATTTCCTACGCCGACGCCGAGAGCCTCGCGTTCGGCTCGCTGCTGCTCGAGGGCACCCCGATCAGGCTGAGCGGGCAGGATTCCCGACGCGGCACCTTTAGCCACCGCCACGCGGTGCTGCGCGACTTCAAGACCGGTGCGCCGTTTATCCCCCTCAACGGCATGCGGCCGGAGTGGGAGCCCGGCGAGGGGCAGTTCGACCCGGCGACCCAGCAGGCGCACATGTGCGTCTACGACAGCCCGCTGTCGGAGGCCTCGGTCGTGGGCATCGACTACGGCTACTCGCTCGCCGATCCCAGCATGCTGGTCATGTGGGAGGCGCAGTTCGGCGACTTCGTCAACGGTGCGCAGGTGATCATCGACCAGTTCATCGCCTCCGCCGAGGCCAAATGGGAACGCTGGTCCGGCCTGGTCATGCTCCTTCCCCACGGCTACGAGGGCGCGGGCCCCGAGCATTCGTCGGCCCGCATGGAGCGGTTCCTCAAGCTCTGCGCCGGCGACAACATGCAGATCGTCCACCCATCCACCGGGCCGCAGATCTTCCACCTGCTCCGCCGTCAGGCCAAGCAGAGCTTCCGCAAGCCCCTGATCGTCTTCACGCCCAAGAGCATGCTCCGCATCCCGACCGGCACCACCGACGAGCTCACCAGCGGACACTTCCTCGAGCTGATCGACGACCCCAGATTCGTCGCCGGTAGCAACCGCAAGGCCGTGACCCGAGTGGTGCTGTGCGCCGGCAAGTTCTACCACGAGCTCGCCGCACGGCGCGACGAGATCGGCCGCGACGACATCGCGATCGTCCGCGTGGAACAGCTCTACCCGTTCCACGCCCAGCTGTGCAAGGAGATCCTCGCCCGCTACCCCAAGAGCGCCGAGCTGGTCTTCGCCCAGGAGGAGCCCCGAAACGCAGGTGGCGCACTCTTCATCCTCGACCGGCTCCGCGAGACGCTGGGGCTGGAGGGCAAGTACATGGGTCGCTCGGCGAGCCCGACGCCCGCCGTCGGATCCAAGCGGGTGCACAAGCAGGAGCAGCACGAGCTCATCGACGACATCATCGGGCCGGTGCCGACCGAGGCGCCGGAGACCACCCAAGGCAAGGTCGCCCAGGCGACGAAGTGATCGAACGGAACGGGCCGCCGGACGCGACGCCCCCGCAGCAGGAACGAACCGAACATGGCAACCGACATCGTCATCCCCACCGTCGGCGAGAGTGTGACCAGCGGCGTGATCTCGACCTGGCTCAAGGCCGACGGCGACTACGTCGAGCGCGACGAAACAGTCCTCGAACTCGAGACCGACAAGGTCACGATGGAGATCACCGCCCCGGCCGCCGGCAGCCTCAAGCGGATCGCCGCTGAGGGAGACGAGGTCGAGGTCGGCGCGGTCGTCGGTGCCGTAGACGAATCGGCGACTAAGCCCGCCGAGGCCGCGTCAGAGACCAGCGAGCCCGCAAACGCCGCCTCTCCCGCCGAGGCCAAGTCTGAGGACAAAGCAGATCCCAAGCCAGAAGCCAAGCCCGCGGCCGCAGCCCAGAGCGAATCGCCCGCACCCCAACCGGCACACTCCAACGGCGACTACCGCACAACTCCCCTGGCCGAACGCATCGCCCGCGAGAACAACGTCGACCTCTCCCGCGTCGTCGGCACCGGCGCCGGCGGCAAGATCCGCGAGCAGGACGTGCTCGCCTTCGTCCAGTCCGCGCAGGCCTCTGTGGGCGCGCTCATCGGGGCAACGGGCGGGGGCCAGCCCGCGTCCTCCGGCGGCCAGTCCGGCCCGTCCCGCGCCACCAGCCGCAAGAAGATGACGCCGCTCCGCCAGCGGGTCGCCTCACGCCTCGTCGAAGCCCAGCGCACCGCGGCGATGCTGACCACCTTCAACGAGTGTGACATGACCGCCGTCATGGACCTCCGCAAACGCTACAAGGAATCTTTCGCCGAGAAGCACGGCGTCGGCCTCGGCTTCATGTCCTTCTTCATCAAGGCGGTCGTCAACGGCCTTCAGGCCTCGCCCATGGTCAACGCCTCGATCGTCGAAGGCGAGGACGGCAGCCCGACCATCGAGACCCGTGACTACTGCGACATCGCCATCGCCGTCGCCAGCCCCAAGGGCCTGGTCGTCCCGGTGATCCGCAACGCCGAGACGCTCTCCTTCGCCGGTATCGAGTCCAAGGTCAAGGAACTCGCCCTCCGCGCCCGCGACGGCAAACTCGAACTCTCCGAGATGATGAACGGCACGTTCACCATCACCAACGGCGGCATCTTCGGCAGCCTCATGTCCACACCCATCCTCAACCCGCCCCAGTCGGCGATCCTCGGCATGCACACGATCAAGAAGCGTGCCGTCGAGCACCCCGACAAGCCCGGCGAGATCGCCCTCCGCCCGATGATGTACCTCGCGGTCAGCTACGACCACCGCATCATCGACGGGGCCGAAGCGGTGACGTTCCTCGTCGCGATCAAGGACGCGATCGAGAACCCCGAGCGGCTCATGCTCGATCTGTAACCGCCGGGCATCGCAAATTGTGCCATGGGTGGCTCGTCCACCCATGCTTCCGCACCGGCGCAATCCGCGCGATAACAGATGTTTTTCGGTGTTCGCGGCCTCGGGGTTGGCTCATCCAGCCAACCCGTCCAAGAGCCCCCCGCACGCCCGCTCCAACATCGCAAACACTCGGTCAAACCCGTCCGGCCCACCGTAATACGGATCCGGTACCTCGAGTTCGTGCTCTTCTGCCGCCGCCAAAGTCGGGTCATAGCTCCGCATGAGCTTCACCCGATCCTCCGGCGCACCGAGCCGCAGCAACGCGTGCCGATTCGAGGCGTCCATCGCCAGCAACAGGTCAAACCGCTCGAAGTCCGTAGTGGGATCGACCTGCCTCCCGATGCTCGGCAGATGCACCCCGTTCCGTTTCGCCGTCGCCACCGCGCGCCCGTCCGGCGGCGCACCGACATGCCAATGCCCGATACCGCACGAATCGACATCAAAGCGGTCGAGCACGCCGCGGGCCTTGGCCTGATGCAGAAACACACCCTCGGCCAGAGGCGACCGGCAGATGTTCCCAAGACAAACAAACAACAGACCGGTGGTCATGGACTCTCTCCGAGCGCCGGGGCGACCCGGCGCTATCACTCAGGGCTCTCGCAATCGGTGGTGCGTGCAGTCCCATTCCTCCGCCATTACGCCCCAGCCGAGCCGGTCGGTGCACCCGATCCCCTGCACGAAGTAGTCCTGCCGCTGCATGACCTCGGCGCGGAGCCCGAGCTTCTCCGGCACCCGGCTCGACGCCGCGTTGGCCGCGGAGCAGTAGATCAGGATGCGCCGCAGGCCCAGCCCGCCCGACTCTTGCCCGCCGAGCGCCCACGACAGAACATGCGCCGTGGACTCGGTGCACACCCCCCGATTCACCGCATCGGCCCTGATCCAGTACCCGACCTCGGCCGAGGCGGTGTCACGGTGCACACCGTGGACGCCCGTGCCACCGAGCAGCCTGCCATCGGCCTTGTCGAAGATCCCGATCCCCACATTGTTGAAGGTCTTCCGCGCGCGGAGCGCCACGATCTGCGAAGCGATGTAGTGGGTGCTCTCCACGATGTCCGTGTGGCCCGCTCTGGCCCACGCCATCCACGGCAGCAGGTGCTCGCGGCTGGACGACACCGCCTCGAGCAACGCCGCGGCGTCGGTCAATTCGTACGCCCGAACCACCAGCCGCGGCGTCTCGAACCGGATCACGAATGGATCCGGCGGCGTCCACCCCAGCCCCAGACCGGTATCAACCTCATTGGCACATCTGGGCATGCTCGGAGTCTACCGGTCGCCCGTCTACGATGCCATCATGGGCAGCGCCGGACGGTACCACAGACAGCAGATCCTCCCCGGAATCGGCGATGCGGGACAGGACCGCCTCGCCCGCTCCCACGCCGCGGTCGTCGGGCTCGGCACTCGGCAGCGCCATCGCCGACCACCTCGCCCGCGCCGGTGTCGGCCGCCTCACCCTCATCGACCGCGACCTCGTGGACGCCACCAACCTCCAGCGCCAGTCGCTCTACACCGAGCGCGACGCCGCCGAGCAGTCCCCCAAGGCCGAGGCCGCCCGCCGACGGCTCACCGAGGTCAACAGCGAAATCACCCTCGACGCCCACATCGCCGATCTCACCCCCCGCAACATCGCGCAGTTGCTCGCCGGCCCCGCCGGTCGGCCCGATGTCATCCTCGACGGCACCGACAACTTCGAGACCCGCTATCTGCTCAACGACCTGGCCGTGCGCGACGGCGTCCCCTTCGTCTACGGCGGCGTCGTCGGCACCCGCGGCATGCAGACCACGATCCGGCCCGGCACCACGCCCTGCCTGCGCTGCCTGTTCGAAGACCCGCCCGCCCCGGGCACGCAGCCCACCTGCGACACCGCGGGCGTCCTCGGCCCGGTCGTCGCCATCGTCGCCGGATGCCAGGCCTCGGACGCGATCCGGCTCATGCTCGGCCAGGGCGACCGGATACCCGCCTCCCTGCTCGAGTTCGACCTCTGGGCCGGCCACCGCCGACGGCTCGACCTCACCGACGCCCGGCGAGAGAACTGCCCCTGCTGCGGCCTCCGGCGGTTCGAGTTTCTTGCCGGCGGCAACGCCTCCGCCGCCGCCACGCTCTGCGGCCAGAACGCCGTCCAGATCTCGCCCCCCGACCGCCCCGGCCGCCCGCTCGATCTGGGCTCTCTCGCCGAACGCCTCGGCGGGGTGGGCGAGGTGCGGCTCACGTCCTTCATGGTCCGCGCCACGCTGCCCGCCGGCCCGGACGGATCTCAGGAACGCTGCACGCTGACAGTCTTCCGGGACGGCCGCGCGATCGTCTCAGGCACCGCCCTGCCGGACCGCGCCCGGGCGCTCTACGCTCGATACGTCGGGAGCTGAATCCAGGACGCCCCCGACCCACACCGGATGGATACCACGAAAGGGCCACACGCCATGGAAAGTCTCGCCACCGCCATTCTCGACCAGAGCGCCACCGCATTCGGCTACGCCGAGGGGCTGGTCAAGGACGTCACGCCGCAGATGTTCGCCCGCAAGCCCGAGGGCAAGAGCGGCATCATCGACACCAACCACCCGGCCTTCTGCTTCGGCCATCTCGCGATCTACCCGGCCCGAATCTGCCAGCTCGCGGGGATCGAGGATCACGGCATCGCGGCCCCCGAGGGATACGAAGAGCTCTTCGCCGCCGGCAAGGAGTGCCGCGACGACCCCGACGGCTCGATCTACCCGGCCAAAGACGAGATCATGTCGGCGTTCTTCGATGGATACAAGGCCGCGTTCGCCAAGATCGGCGGATTGAGCGACGCGCACCTCGCCGCGCACCACGGGCTCGACAGCGACTTCGGCAAGCGCTTCCACAGCCGGGCCGCGGTCGTCAACTTCATGGTCGGCCCGCACAACTTCATGCACATCGGGCAGATCAGCGCCTGGCGCCGTTGCATGGGCCTCGGCCCGGTCTTCTGATCGCCACGCTTCGGCTCCGCCGGTGGACAGAAACGCTGCGCGCGCGCTTCAGTCAGCCCGCACGAACGGGTTGTGACGCTTTTCCTGACCGACCGTCGTCTGTGGCCCGTGCCCGGGCAGGACGACGGTCGCGTCGGGCAGCGTGTACAGGTGGTCGCGGATCGACGCCAGCAGCGTCTCGTGGCTCGAGCCGACAAAGTCGGTCCGCCCGATCGACCCGGCAAAGAGCGAATCACCCACCAGCGCCACGCCCGCCTCCGCGCAGGAGAGCGTGATCCCGCCGGGTGAGTGCCCCGGCGTGTGGAAGACCCGCCACCGGGTGCCCTCCAGTTCCAACTCCTGCCCGTGCCCGAGCGTCGCGTCCGGCGGCGGGGCGGTCACCGCCAGGCCGATGTTGGCCGAGAGGTTGAGCTGCGGGTCCTTCATCCACTCGCGTTCGGCCTCGTGCATCCAGACAGGCGTCCCGGGGAAGGCCTCCCGCACCTCCCGCACCCCCGCGATGTGGTCGGCGTGGGCGTGGGTCAGGATCAAGGCCGCGGGCGTGAGGCCCGCCTCACGGACCGCCCCGATCAGCTCCCCCGGCTCGTACCCCGCGTCCACGATCCAGCAGGCTGTGCTGCCCTCCACGCCCACGACGTAGCAGTTGGTCTCGAACGGGCCGAGGGCGAAGCCCCGGCAGGTGACCACCGGGGCGGGGCCGCCCCCGTCCGTGTTTGCGGGCTGTCGGGTCTGATCTGCGTGCATGGCATCCTCCGTGGCCTGTTACAATACCCCCAGGAGGTTGCTCATGGTGATCCGCAACATAGACAGCACGCCCCTTAAGCCCATCCAGATGGACGGGGCGGAGGGCGTCACGATGGCGATGATGGTCGGCCGCGACGACGGGGCCCCCAACTTCTCGCTCCGCCAGTTCCGCGTCGAGGCCGGGGGCCACTCGCCCCGCCACAGCCACGACTACGAGCACGAGGTCGTCGTCCTCGAGGGCCGCGGCACGGTCCTGCTCGAGGGGGCCGAGCGGCCCATCGGCCCGGGAGACGTCCTCATGGTCCCCCCCAACGAGGAGCACCAGTTCAAGGCCGCCGCCGAAGGGCTCCGGTTCCTCTGCCTCGTGCCCGTCTCTCGCAACTGCGGCGATCCCACCCCCGGCAGCTGACCCCCGGACTGACCGTCCCGGCACCGCCCCCCGACCGGCAGCCAGAGCAACCCATGGCAATCCCCCGGCCCCGGCCGACGTTCCGCCAGCAGGCGAGGAGCCACACCGTGAACGACACCACCCACGCCGATCCCCGTGCCGCCGCCCAGCAGGCCAACGCCCCCGCCCGCCAGCCCGCCGGCCATGGCGAGATGATCACCCGGCTGGCGGCTCATCTACGGCGTCGCGGCGGTGGGGGCGGTCTCGCTGGCCATCTTCGGCTTCCGCACCGAGAGCGACGGCATCCTCGCCATGGGAGCCCTGGCGATCGTCCTTGTGCTCGCCGTCGCCCCGATCAGCTTCGCGAGCGTCTCGCTCGGGGGTGGCGGTGGTGGGGGTGCCGGCGGGGCGGACGCGGCCGCGATGGTGTCCGAGCTGACCAAGCTCCGCTCGGCCGTCAACCGGCTCCAGGAATACCAGTCCCTCTCCGATGACGCCCGACGGGTGCTCAACCGCGCGCGCGAGCGTGACCTGCTGGTGCGGGCGATCGAGGAGGACATCGCCAGCGAGGACTGGGACGCCGCCGTCGTGCTGTGCAACGAGCTGGCCAACCGCTTCGGCTACCGCGAGGACGCCGAGCAATTCCGTCAGCGGGTCGAGCAGGCCCGGTCGGAGACCCGCGACCGCAACGTCGCGGCCGCGATCGCCGCCCTCGACGGCCTGATCGTCCAGCGCCGCCGGTGGGAGCACGGCATCGCCCACGCCGAGAGCATCCAGCGGCTCTACCCCGACTCGTCCCGGGCCGCGGGCCTGCGGCAGCGGGTCGAGAACGCCCGCGACCGCTACAAGACCGACCTCGAACGCCGCTTCCTCCACGCCGCCCAGAGCGAGACCGCCGACGAGGCGATGAGCCTGCTCAAAGAGCTCGACGCCTACCTCACCGAGGGCGAGGCCGAGCCCTTCCGCGAGCTGGCCCGCGGCGTGATCGGCAAAGCGCGGGAGAACCTCGGCGCGGCCTTCAAGCTGGCCGTCCGCGACCACCGCTGGAAGGACGCGGCCGGGCTGGGCGAGCGGATCATCGCCGATTTCCCCAATTCGCGGATGGCCGAGGAGGTCCGCTCGATGATCGGCGGCGTGCGCGAGCGTGCGGCGCAGGGGGCGGGGTAAGTATGGGTGTAGGTGGTGTTAGCCGCACCCCGCAACCCACTCGTTGAGATAGGCGAGGAAGTCCTGGGTGTTGATGGTGCCGTCGGTGTTCCAGTCGGCGACAGGGTCTCTGGCGACCCAGAGGTTGAGGTAGGTGAGAAAGTCCTGGGTGGTGAGTATGCCGTTGCCGTCGAGGTCGGCCCGGCAGTAACAGCCACGGTACTCGGCGATGAAGTTCGTGGCTTGTCCACCGGCCTGACTAAACGAGCCGCCGACGAACATGCTCGGGCCAAAGGGGGAATCGGGAGGCAGGCCGAGCATGGCGAAGGCGCCCTGGTTCCCTGTGCAGTCGAGACCTCCCGCCGGGTTGTGCCATTCGGTGCCGTCCCACCTGGCGATGTTGCACATGGGTTTGCCGCTGGCCTCGGAGATCCCTCCGCTGATGTAGAGGGCGGGTCCGCTGCCGTCGTCGAAGACGGCGCAGGCGTTGACCCCGGAACTCTGCCGCTGGGTGCCGCGATCGAGGTCGGACCATTCAATTCCATCCCACCGGGCCACGTGGTTCATCTCCATGCCCGCGACGCCGCTGAAGTCGCCGACGATGTAGAGGGCCGTCCCGCTGCCGTCGTCGTGGACGCACATGTCGGTGACGGAGAGATTGGGCTGGCCGTTGCCGACGTCCGACCACTCGCTGCCGTCCCAGCGTGCGAGGTAGAAGAACGGCATACCGTCGACACGCTGGAAGGTGCCGCCGAGGTAGAGCTGTTCTCCCGAGCCGTCGTCGAAGACTTCGAGCGCGAGGCCGATGTTGGGGAAGTTGACCGAGGTCATGCCACCGTTGAGGGGGTGCCATTGGGTGCCGTCCCACCTGGCGATGCCGTTGTGGGTGGTGACGCCGTCGAGCGTGTCGAAGTCGCCGGTGACGTAGAGCCCCGGGCCGGTACCGTCGTCCCAGACAGCCATGCGGTTGACCGAGTTGGTAATGTCCCCATGATCGAGGAACGTCCACGTGCCGTCATCGAGGCGGGCCACATGCCAGAGGTCATCGCCTCCGACGTAGAGGTTCCCGACAATATAGAGCTTCTCGCCATTGCCGTCGTCGAACCGCAAGAAGTCGAATACGTCACCTTCGAGCGGGCTCCCGATCTGTGACCAATCCTGTCCGTCCCACGCGGCCATCCCATAATGTGGTTCCCAGAACAGGCCGCCCGCCAGCAACTGATCACCCACGCCGAGATCGTGGAGGTACAACGCAGCCACGGTGGAGGCGACACCCGGGTTGCCTATCCCGACAGCCCACTCGGGGGCGCAGGGCTGAGCTGTGACGATAGTCGCCGCGAAGCAGCCCAGACCGATGGCAAGTCGCACGGGGTGCATGGTTACTCGCTCGCCAGGTAGGTGAACTCGATCGAATCGTTGTTGGCGGGGCTGAGCCCGGAGATATCGACCGTGCCCCGCTCCACACTCGGCGTGGGCGTCGTCGCCTGGATCGAGTATGACGTCCCCGCTGAGGCTTTCTGCCCGATCTGCTGGAGATCATCGGCCGTTGAGATCGGCGCGTGCAGGCCGAGGATCTCGGCGGTGCCGACCGACACGGTTCGTCCGGGGTTAGAATCGGCGGGCAGGATGATCTTGGTGACCTTGCGGAACGCCTTGACGCCGTTGACGGTGCTGGTGCCGTCGAGTTCGATCGCGTCGGCGATGGGGCGCAGTCCCCAGTCCAGGCCGATGATGATGACGGTCTGGTCCATGCCGGCGGTGTTGCCGGTAATCGAGAGTACGCGGAAGACACTTGGATCAGTGATACCGGTCGTAACTGTGCGTTCGGTCCCCAGAAGTCCCGTCGTGGCGAGCACAGTCGCGGCCCCGGCGCTCGGCACGTTGACCACTCGCTGCACTGCTGCGCGTTCGCCGACGGCCGCGCCGACCGCTCCCTTCCAACGCGAGAACTTCGTGCCGGAGGTGCGGACACGGACGGCGGTGTTCGAGGCGTTGTAGATGTCGTAGACATCGGTCTCGCGCTCGTCGCCGTCGGTCGCGTCGGCCGACCCGCCGATCATCGCGATCCCGTCGGTAGCCTTGCTCTGCACGGCGTGTGCGACACCGGTCGCGGCGCTGGTGACACTCGCCGAGACCACCCAGTCGAGCACCTGCAAGGGACGGTCGGTCGGGGCGACCTCAACCAGCACGCCCATCGCGTCCTTGGATGTTGTCGAACGAGCCGAGATCACCGAGGAAGCAACCGACAGCCCGGAAGTCGTGCCCAGCACCCGCACGCCGTAGTGCTGCTTGGGAGGAAGGGTCGAGTCGAACCCAAGGTCTGAATCCCCCGCGATGCGGCAGTTGGAGAGCGAGATGTCCGACGCCCCGTTGATACCCACGCCCGCCACCCCGCCTCGGATATCGGAGGCCACGACAGCCACGTCCTGGGCATCGGTGCCGATGCTCAAGCCAGCAAACCTCCCTTCGAGATAGCAATCGTCGATCACCACCCCCGCGACGTCGCCGATCGTGATACCGGGCTTGTCGTCGGCCGAACTGCCGCACCCGTCGTCTGAGCCGTAGTCCTTGCGCACCACGATCGAGGAATCACGCACGATCGTGTTGGGACCAACGATCAACCCGTCGCCATCGTGGGCGAGGATGTCGCAGTTCTCGACGGTGAGGTTGGTGGCGAACTCAGCCTCGATCCCGCGCCCGCCAAAGGAGGGCTTGCGGACAAAGAGCCCGGTGATGGTGACGTTCTCTGCCTCGTCCTCAAAGGTGACGCCCTTGGCGCTGCACCCATCGAGCAGCATGACCACATTCGAGATCGTGATGTCGAGCGACGGGTCCGCCGACGTGCCGCCGGTCACACAGACGCCCTTGATCGTGTCCTCGGCCGCACCAAGCACAGCCACGTTGCTGATCTCGATGCTGTGGGCGCGGTCATCCAGCAGGATCGCGTCGCTATTGGCTCCGCCGATGCGGAACGTCACGCCGTCGATGGTGATATCGGTCGGGTCGGCCCCGCCGTTGTTCTCGATGACGATGCCCCGGCCCTCGCCCGCGGTGTCGTCGTCGGTCCAGATGGTGAGGTTGCGGATGGTGTTGAGGCGTTCGCCGTTGCCTGTGATGGTGACCGCGTCGGTGTTGACCGGCGGCTTGATGACCACGCCCTTGCGGTCGATACCGACAATATCTATTTCCGGATCACTGAGCGTCACGGCTTCCGTGTAGGTCCCGGCGTACACAAGGATGGTGGCGGGCCTGCTGAGGGCGGGGATCGCGTTGATCGCCCCCTGGATGGTCGTGTAGTCGGCGTTGCCCGACGGATCGACAGTAAAGGTGTGTGAGAAGCCGTGCTGAGCCTGGGCGACGGTGGCGAGGCTGGCGATCGTGGCGATGCGCAAAAGTCTGTGCATGGCTGTCCCATTCCGCATGCGAACCCGGGAGTGGATCCGTCTCCCCTCCAGTATCGACAGATCGTTCGCGGGTTGCAAGAGAATACCTGGACCATTCACCCCGCGCACACCCCGGCAGGGGCGGTACAGCATATTGACCCGGCGGGTGGCCTGCTCGCCGGAGTGCCGCCAACGATTGACAGACCAACCCCTAGGACCTCTATGTGTGGCATGCCCACGCTTCGTGGGCATGTGCCCACGAAGCGTGGGCATGCCACACGAGCCCGTTCGTTGATCGGCATCGACCCTGACCGCGTCACCCTGCGCCACCCACCGCAGCACCTAGCGTGCGGTGCTGAATCGCACCGTCAAGAGCTGATCGGGCGCGACGTCGGGCAGGAGTTGGGTCACGCGGTTCGGCCAGCGGATCTCGACGTGGACCGGTCCGCCGAACCCGCCCAGCCCGAAGTGCAGCGTGAGGTCGTTGGCGTTGCCCTCGCCGGTGCCCGCCTCGACCTGCCGCGTCAGCGTTCGCCCGTCGGGCAGCGTGATGCGCACCTGCGTGCCGATGGCCGAGGTGTTGACCTGTTCCCCGTCGCCGACGAGGCGGACCTGCAGCCAGTGGTTGGCCGGGGCGGACTCGTTGACAAAGAGCTTGCCCGCGGTGACCAGATCGAGGTCGCCGTCCCGGTCGAAGTCGGCCCACGCGGCCTGGTAGGTCGGCGGCAGTGCTTCGAGGCCGGAGCCGTCGGTTGCGTCTGTGAACACCCACGCGTCCTGATCGGTCGCAAAAGACGTGTCGTTGCGGAAGAGCACGGGGTGGTTCTTCTTGTTGAAGGATGCGGTGGCGTAGACGGTGGTGAAGTAGAGATCGAGGTCGCCATCGTTGTCAAAGTCCGCGGCCGCGGGGCTGGCGTACGACTCCTGATACCACACGCCGCACTCGCCGAGGTCGTCGAAGCCGAAGGGCTCGGCGCCGGCGGGCCCGCGGTTGCGGAGGAAGCGGCTCTTGGGCTGGTCGCCCCGGCTGTCCACGTGGGCGAAGTTGCCGGCGAAGAGGTCGAAGTGGCCGTCGTTGTCGAAATCGCCCCAGCACGCGCCGATCGAGTGCCCGCCGCCGAAGCCCTCGCTGGTCGCGACGGCGTTGAGCTCCGGCGCGGCGTCTTCGAAGGCGCCGCTGCCGTCGTTGCGCTGCAGCACGTTGGGCATGAGGCGGTAGTTGGAGATGTAGATGTCGAGGTCGGAGTCCTCGTCGAAATCGCAGGCGGTGACGCCGCGGGCGCGGTATCTGGGGAACCGCTCGGCGAGCGCAAAGCCGCGGCCCGCCTCGCTCAGCAGCAGCAGGTCTGGGTAGGTCGTCGGCTCCCAGACCTCGTACCCGCCGAAGTAGAGGTCAACGAACCCGTCGTTGTTGTAGTCGCCGACGGCCACACCCCGTGAGATCGTCTCCGGGAGCTCGGGCAGTTCGATCGCCTCGAAACGTTCGCCGTCGATGTTGCGGAGGACGGCGATCGGAGCGAAGCTGACAAGATCGGGCAGGCCGTCGTTGTCGATGTCGGCGATGACGCCGGTGCCCGCGGCTTTGACGCTGGTGAACGACTCGCCGCCCTGGTTGAGCCAGACCTTGCCCCCGCAGTAGAGATCAGGCCAGCCGTCCTGGTTGATGTCGCCCCACGCGGCCGCTGTGCCGCCGAGGGCGAGACCGAGTGCTTCCGAGTGGTCGGTGAAGGGCTGTGCGATGACGGCGGGAGCCGACGCGAGCAGCACACAGAGCAGCGAGTTGTGGGGATTCATCCGGCCAGTTTACGCAAAGACCACGGAGGCCGCGGCTGGCTTGGCGTGTGAGGCAGGTAATCGGCCCGGGTGGGGTCCCCGTCGGCCGAAGCTCCCCAGGTCTGCCCGCGCCCGCACGCGGCACCGCCGACGCCCCGCATGACCCGGCGTGTCGGTCACATACCATCATCCCGTGACCGATCGAGCAGAACACCCCGCGGCTTCGAGCATCCGGCTGCGCCCGGTCTGCGCCGGCGATCTCCCGGCACTCTTCCGCATGCAGGCAGACCCGCAGGCAAGCCGCATGGCGGTGGTCAACCCGCGGCTCGCTCGCCGAGTTTGACGAGCACTGGGCCGGGATACTGGCCGACCGCAACGTCATCGCCCGGGCGATCCTCGCGGGCGACGACCTCGTCGGCAGCATCAACTGCTTCAAGATGGACAGGGTGGACTCGGTCGGCTACTGGATCGCCCGCGAGCACTGGGGCCGCGGCATCGCCACCCGCGCGCTCGCGTTGCTGCTCGGCGAGGTCGCCGCCCGCCCCCTCCACGCCCGGGTCGCCCGCACCAACATCGGGTCCATCCTCGTGCTCGAGCGCAACGGCTTCCGGGTCACGCACTACCAGCACGTGCCAGCAGACGACCGATTCCCCGCATGCGAAGAGGCGGTCCTGCGGCTCGACTGATCGGTTGCGCGTTGCTACGCCGGATGTTCGCGCGCGCGCATCCCGACCGGAGCGGATGGCGCGGACCGATCGCCGTGGGAAACTCAATGCGAAGAAAACGGCCCGGGCGTGTGCCCGGGCCGCTGGTTGCAGGAGCGTGAGATGTCGGTGGCCGGATCAGCCGCGGCGGCGGCGCAGGCCCAGCAGCCCGCCGAGCGCGAGAGCCGCCGACCGTGCCGGGAGCCGGGACGATGTTGAACTTCATCCCGAACGACCGGTTGAGGCCCGTGACCGTCGCGCTGCCGAGGAAGTTGCCGGCCTGGTCGTACTGGTTGACGATGTTGTTGGAGAAGTCACCGACCCAGAGCGTCTGGTCGGCCGGGTCCATCGCCAGGCCGTAGGCGTAGGTGCCCTGGCTGGCGGTGAAGGTGGACAGCACATTGCCGGCCATGTCCAGTTGGCGGATCACCCGGGTCAGCCCGTCGCTCACCCACAGCGTGCCGTTCTGCATGTCGTAGGTGATGCCGGAGGTCGCAAAGCCGACCTGGAACATCACCTGCGGGTTGCTCCAGTCGCGATCGAACGAGTACAGGTTGTAGTCGCCGTTGTGCTGGACCGCGTAGTTGTGATCAACGCCGTTGGTGGTGCCGTCGTACCAGTTGCCGACCGCGGGCATGGCGTAGCTCGAGCCGAGCGGATTGCCGAACAGGTCGTACTCGGCACCGCCGAAGCTGCTGACACCGCTGCCGCCGGTCCGGATGGTGCCGGACACCGCCAGCGCGTTCTCGCCGACGTTGCCGTTGTTCCACGAGCGAACGACCGAGCCGCCCTGGACGACAGCCATCGCCGCCGAATCATAGTCGGTCACGAACAGCTCGCTGGTCTGTGCTGTCGCGGACGTTGCGAGCAAGCCAACAAGCCCGACCACGGGTGCGTATCTCATGTCTTCTCCTCATCGTCGAGTACCGAATGCCGTGAAGTCTGCCGTTCATGCTCCGCGACAATACTCAGCATACCAGCCGTACAAAGCCGACACAAGAGCCTCCGCGGCACAATCAGCCGGACGTATTGCCCGGATTGCCTACCTTACGGCTGCGCGGCCGGTTTCGGCATCCGCCACATCGCCACCATCAGTCCGATCACGCCCAGGATCAGGAACAGGTCGGCGATATTGGACACCCACGGCCACACCTGCCCAGAGGGGTCGTTCGGCCAGGTCCACCCGAACGGCAGCACCACTCCGGGCAGCGGGTGCAAGAAGTCGCGGACGCACGCGAACACGAGACGGTCGTAGACATTGCCCAGACCGCCGCCGAGCACCAGGCCGATCGAGATGTGGGCGAGCCGATCGCGGGCGTCGGTCCAGTGGGCAAAGGCCCAGAGGCCCAGCCCGACGGCGATCATCGTGAAGACCACGAAGATCCAGCGCTTGCCTGCGCCTAGCCCGAACACCGCCCCTTGATTGAGCACGAGTTGAAACTCCAGCACGCTCGGGATCACCGTCCGCGGGTTGTGCGGCGGGATGAGCCCCTGGATCGAATTCCCCGCCGAGGTGAGCGTGACCACCGCCTCGCGATCGATCAGCACGGGCGTGTCCGCGACCCGGGCAAAGGCGATCGATTTGCTGATCAAGTCGATACCAAGGCTGAGCACCACCACCACGAGCAACAGCGCCCACGCTTTGTGCGAGCGATACGCGGGCACAAGCTGACGGTGCGGTGCGGTCTCTGTCGGGGCGGCAGCCGCGGCGTCTGGTGGTGGGGGAGTCGGCTCTGCGCCGGTGTCGCCGGGCGGCGTCGGTTGATCGCGGTCGGCCTCGGTCATCGGCCGTGGCGTTCCATCGCCCGGGCCGCCTCGATCGAGAACCGCGCCCACGGAAGCTCGTCGAGCCGTTCCTTGCTGATCGGCTTGCCGGTCTGGGCGCAGATGCCGTAGGTCTTGTCCGCGATGCGGTCGAGGGCCGCGTCGATCTCCTTGAGCAGCGTGCGATCGGCCGCGGCCAAGTCAAGCGAGAGCGTCTGGTCATACGAATCGCTGCCCTGGTCGGCCATGTGCTGCGGCAGGCTCGAACTCGCCCCGCCGTCGCTCTTGAGCGCCTCGTTCTCCATCGAGTCGATGTCGCCGAGCAACTCGCGGCGCTTGCGGTGCAGCACCTCGGCGTACTTCTCGAGCTGCCGTTTGGTAAAGGGCGACTTCACCTTCTTGCCATCCGAGCCGTCGCCGTCCCCGGAAGCGGTCGGCGCGTTGCTCGACGGGATCAGCGGCCGTCCGCTGCTCAGGCCCATGCCCATGATCGAGCCGGTCGGTGCAGGGACAGAAGGCCGACCCTTCGGCGGCTGCTCGCGGCGGATGATCCGCTTCTTGGTGACGATCGTGATGCCCTTGCGGTTCGACTTGCCGGCCTCAGCCTCGGCCTTGGCAGCAGCCTTCTTGCTCGCGGCGGTCTCGGGCTTGGCCGATTTCGCAGCCGCTTTCTTGCTCGTCGCCTTCTTGCTCGTGGACTTCTTGGCGGCGACCTTCTTGCTCGCGGTCTTCTTCGCCGCGGCCTTCTTCGTCCCGGAAGCCTTCTTCGGGCTCGCAGCCTTCGCGCCGGCCGCCGCCGGTGCCTTCGTCGTGGCCTTGGCGGCCGACTTCTTCGCCGCGGCCTTCTTCGTGGGAGCTTTCTTGGCGGCCTTCTTCGCGCCGCTCGCGGCCGGTGCAGCCTTCGCCGTGGCGGCTCGCTTCGCCGGAGCCTTCTTTGCAACGGCCTTCTTTGCCGTTCGCGAACCGGCCTTGGAGGCCTTCTTCTTCGCGGCCTTCTTGGCGGCCGGAGCCGCCGCGCCGGCAGCCGACTTCGCCTTCGAACCGGTCGACGACTTCTTCGCCGACCCCTTCGAGTCCGCGGCCTTTCGGGTCTTCGCCTTCTTCGTTGTTGTAGCGGCCTTTTTTGCCAAAATGTTGGTCCTAGGGGCTATGCCCCGACTTGTAGCGCGGCACAAACTAGCGACCATGGGTAAGAAAGTCAAAGCATTTGGGTTGTTTTTGGTAATCTGACCGGCCGGAATCGGCATCTGGCGGTCAGTCAGCCCCGCTCGCGACCGAATCAGTCATTTGTTCGGTAAACGACCCCATCCGACGGAACCGTGCGTACCGCTGCTCTACCAGCACATCCGGGTGGATCTCCCGGAGCTTGGTCAGCTCGTCGATCACCCAGCGCTCCAGCCGCGTGGCAGCCCCGTCCGGATCGCGATGGGCCCCGCCGAGCGGTTCGTCGATGATCGAGTCGATGATCCCCAACTCCAGATTGTCGCGCGAAGTCAGCCGCAGCGCGATCGCCGCGGCATCGTTCGTCCGCTCGTTGGCCTGCTTCCAGAGAATCGCGGCACACCCCTCGGGGCTGATGACCGAGTACCAGGAGTGCTGCAGCATGGCGACGCGGTTGGCCACCGCGATGCCCAGCGCACCACCAGAGCCGCCCTCACCGATCACCACCGTGACGATCGGCGTCCGCAACGCCGACATCTCGCGAAGATTCACCGCGATCGCCTCGGCCTGGCCCCGCTGCTCAGCGCCCAGCCCGGGGTAGGCACCCTGCGTGTCCACCAACGTCACGATCGGCAGCTGGTACTTCTCCGCGAGCTGCATCTTCGCGAGCGCCTTGCGATAGCCCTCGGGGTGCGCACACCCGAAGTGGCACGCGAGCTTCTCCTGCGTGTTCCGACCCTTCTGGTGACCGACGATCAGGCATTTCACCGAGCCGATACGCCCGAAGCCCGTGACAATCGCCGGGTCGTCGCCGTAGCGACGGTCCCCGTGCAGCTCACAGAAGTCGCGGCAGAGCCGGTCGATGTAGTCCCGCGTCTGCGGCCGGTGCGGATGGCGCGCCACCCGGACCGTGTTCCACGGGCTGAGGTTCGAATACAGCTCCCGCAGCACATCGTCGCGACGAGCCCGCAGGGCCGCAAGATCCGCGGGGCTGGTCCGCCCGTTTGTCTCGGTCCCCTCGGCGGTGATCCCGCCAAGGGCGGGGATCTCGGCACCGCCGCCAGCGACGGCCCGTTCGGCGTCGGCGATCTGCCGCTCGATCTCGACCACCGGCCGCTCAAATTCGAGTTGGTAAAACGTGCTCATCAGGACTCCCGGCAGGGCACCAACACCCCCGCAAGTGTATCGCCACCGACATCGCCGGCGGCACAGCGGCCGCAGGGCGAACCGGCCGGGCACCAGGCCGTTTGGGGCCTTACGCTCACCGCATGCAGACCCCGCCCAACGTGGCCGAAAGCCCCCAATCGGTTCCCCTGGCCCGCCCCCTGCTCGTCATCGGGGGCGGCAACATGGGCGGGGCCATCATCTCCGGCGCTGTCCGGGCCGGAGTCCTCGCCGGCGAGCGGGTCGTCATCGTCGATCCGAACCCCGAAAAACACGCCCCGTTCGAGAAGCTTGGCATCCGGTGCGTGACCTCGATCCCGCACGGTCTGGAGGCCTTCGCCGCCCTCGAGGCGGCCGCGTGCGGGACGGACGAGGGGTTGGTGATGCTGGCCGTCAAGCCGCAGATGCTGGGCGCGGTCGCCGCCGAACTGGCCGGGACGCTCCGGCAGAGCCCCCGCCCAGTGCTCTCGATCCTCGCGGGGATCACCACCGCGCGTCTGAGCTGCCGAGCTGGGAGGCCGCCCAATCCGGCTCATGCCCAACACCCCCGCCCAGATCGGCAAGGGCCTCACCGCGCTCTGCGTCGAGCCCGCGCCCGCGGGCGCCGGGCAGGCCGGGCGTGCGACCCCAACCGCCGAGGAACTCGCCGCCACCCGCCGCCTGTTCGAGTCGGTCGGGCGCGTGGTCGAACTGCCCGAGAGCCTGCTCGACGCCTTCACTGGCGTGGCGGGCAGCGGCCCGGCGTACGTCTTCCTCCTCGCCGAAGGCATGCTCGCGGGGGCCGAGGCGGTGGGCTTCGATCGCGAGACCGGGCTCGAACTCGTCCGCGCGACGATCGCGGGAGCGGCCGGGCTGCTCGAGGCAGCGGCAGAAACCGACCCGGCCGCGCTGCGCGCCATGGTGACCAGCAAGGGCGGCACCACGGCCGCCGCGACGGACGTCCTCGCCGAGCACCGCATGCCCTTCGCTCTTCGCGAGGCCATTGTTGCGGCCCGGGACCGCGGGCGAGCGCTCTCGCAGGGCTGAGGCTGCACGGCGAACTCGCTACTCGAGGAGGTCACGCAGCACCGGCGTCACCGCGTCGGCGTAGCGCGTCATGCCCATGTCGTTGGGGTGCGAGCCGTCGGTCATCGCCTCTTCGTAGTCGGATCCCAGCAGTCGCTCGCTCTCGATGTACGCCAGATCGGTCACGCCCGACTCCCGCAACTCGGCAAAGACGGTGCGGAGCGCCTCGCGGTTGCCCTCGTTGCGCTGTCGAGCCGAATCCTGGACCCACGCGTACCCGTACCGCCGGTCCTCGACCAGCACGATCGGCGCGCTCGGACGGGCCCCGCGGATCGTGCGGACCAGGTGCCCGGCGCGTTCGAGGATCTGGGCACCGTTCATGTTGGGCGCGCAATCGATGACATACGCCGCCGCGTCGAGTTCGGCCAGCAGCGAGGCGACCTCAGGCTCCATACGCCCGTTGCCCGAGAACCCGAGGTTGATCGTGGGTGCAGCCAGCCTCCGCCCGACGATCGATGGCCACGCCATGCCCGGCCGCGAAGCCGCACGCCCCGTGCAGGATCGAGGTGCCGTAGAACACAACCGGTTTCGCCGGCCTCGGGGCGATCGGCGTAAACGCCGCCCCCTCGGACACACCGATCTCGAACGACTCGACCCCGTTGTAGAGCGGCAGATAGGTGCGCCATGCGCGCGCGCCGCCGTCGAGGTTCCTGATCAGCGTGCCCTCGTTGGCCTTGCCGGTCGGCTTGAAGACCGCCGCCCATCGCCAGCGGTCGCCGTCGAGGCCGTAGAGATCGACCCCGCTCACCCCCGTCGCCGGCATGTGGGGCATGTCGAGGCGGTCAGAGCGGAGGGTGTAGCGGACGTGGATCTCGCGGGCGTCGGTCTCGAACGACGCGAACATCCCCGCCGAGTGCCGGCTGAGCTGCCAGACCGGATCGCGAACCACACCTTCTGCGCGCGCAGGCAGCCGGTCGAAGAACGCCGCGGTGTCCGACCAGCCGCGCCCCTCCACGCCCCAGGTAGTGACATCGTGCCAGTCGATCGCGCCGGTCGCGTTCGTTCTGTCGGGCGCGGCTGCAACGTTGGTGATCCGACGCTGGGACGGGCTTTGCGCGTGACTCAGGGGTGCCAGTGCCACCGCCGCGGCGGCACCACCGGTTCTGACGAGGAAGCTGCGCCGTTCGAGCATGACGGTCTCCTGTTCGGACTGGCTTAGTGGTCCCGGCGCCGGAAGACCAGCGCGGCGATGCCGAGGACGACGCCCTCGAAGAGCAGTGACGTGCCAAGGACCCACCAGACTGGTCGGGATCGGATCACCTCCTGCGCGCGCAGGCTGACCTCGCTGTCCTCCATCTCGATCTCGCCGGTGTCCTTGTCGATCTTCGGGGCCTCGTGCGTCTCATCAATCTGGTTGGCGGTTTTGAGGTCCGCCATCGAAATGAGCCAACGTTCCAGGAGGCCGATCGTCTCGCCCGTCTTGGGGATCACGGTCTTGGCCATGTAGACGCCTCTGGCCCACGGCCGAAGCGCGTCGAGCATTTCCTCGGACTTGGTTCGCTGTTCGAACACCAGCGAGGCCCAGGGCGTGAGCCCGATGATGTCTTCGTCGGTCGCGACGTAGCCCGCGGGAAGCGGGTCACCCTGATTAGTGTGTCGGGCGGTGAGGATCTTGGTGGTGTCGGCCCGTTTGGTCTCAATGCTGGTGGTGTAGGCATCGACCCTTGCCTCGTTGCTGACCCTGATGCCCATCACGATGGCATCTCCGAAGTTCAGTACGAAGCACATGAACCAGAAGAGGAGTGTGAGCAGGAGTGCCGCGATCGTGGAACGCGTGAGCACACCGACCAATGCACACACGCCGAACAGGTAGCTGAAGAACACGACCACGAGCGGGATCGCGAGGAACAGCCCCGGCTCCCACGCGCCGCCCCGGATGCCGATCACGAGAAACGACGCCGTGGTGAACGCCGCGACCTGCAGGCCCGCAAACAGCAGTCCGGTCGCGTATTTCGTAAGGAAGAGACGGGTTCTGGAGATTGGCTTGCTCAGCAACATTTCGATCGAGCCGCCGGAGATCATCTCGGGGATGATGCCCGCGGTCGAGATGAGCGCGAGGACCGTCGCGATCCACGTGAGCCAGATCCCGAGCCCGAGATTGACAAACAGGCTCTTGTAGAGCATCGCCGGGGGGATCTGCTCACTGGTCACCGGGATGAAGCCGATCCGGAACCACAGGATGCTCACGCCCTCTTCGTCAATCCCGATGGCGGCGTAAATCAGCACGACCAGCCCCGAGAGCAGCATCGTGATCCAGAACAGCTTCTTGGCGTTCAGCTCGCGGTAGGCGTCAACGAACAGGGCGATGGTCTGGGTGATCACGAGTCACCTCCCTTGGCCGCGGCCTTCATGTCGCGTTTGGGGTTCTTCGAGGACTTTGCACCGGGCGCAGCCCCGCCGCCATCAACCGCCGCCATGAAGAGATCCTCCAGAGAAGGACGCTTCGGCCGAATCGACTTGATCACCCCGCCGTGCGCGCGCACCTTGTCGATGATCGGCTGCACCGCCGCGGCGTCGGTCGTTCCGACCCGGAGCATGGCGTGGTCCACCTCGACCCACTCGCCGGTGGCCAACTCCCCGCGGCCGCCCACCCGCTTGGCAAGACCGGCGTTCTCCGCACCGGTCTCGTCGAACCGCACCATCCCCGGCAGGGAAGCCGCGAGCTGCTTGGCCGACTCTTCGCCGGCGAGCTCGATCTCGTAGCACTCCTGCCCGGCGGTCAGCTCGTCGATGGTGCCCTGCCGGGCGACCTCGCCGTGGACGAGGATCGACACTCTGTCGCAGACCATCTCGAGCTCGCTGAGCAGGTGGCTGTTGAGGAACACGGTCTTGCCACGGCGTTTCAGCTCGGCCAGGATCTCCCGGATATCACGACGGCCGACGGGGTCCACACCATCGGTCGGCTCGTCGAGCAGCACGATGTCCGGATCGTTCATCAGGGCCTGGGCGATGCCGACCCGCTGGCGCATCCCCTTGCTGTAGCGGCTGACGCGGGTGGTGCCCCAGTCCTGCATGCCGACGAGCTCGAGCAACTCGGGGATTCGGGCCTTGCGGACACTGCGGGGCACCTCGTTGAGGGCGGCGTAGAAATCGAGCACCTGAGCGCCCGTCAGATAACCGGGGAAGCGGTGGTGCTCGGGCAGATACCCGATGCGGCGGAGCACGTGCTTGCTGCCGACCGGCTCGCCGAGCATCGTGCCCTTGCACTGGGACGGGCGGATGACCGTCATCAGGATCTTGACCAGCGTGCTCTTGCCGGCGCCGTTGGGCCCGAGCAGGCCGAACACCTCGCCCTCTCGCACCCGCATCTGGATGCCCTTAAGGGCGTGGATCTTGCCCTTGTAGATCTTCCCGACCGCGGCGAGGTCGATCGCCCACTCACTGCCGCCCGACGCTCTCGCCGGTGCCAACGTCTGGTCACTCATCCTGGCCCCTTCCCGCTTGGTGCGGATCCTGGCTACGCCCCGGTGCCCCGGGGACGCTTCACCGCAACGACATCGAATCGATGCCAATGTTTGGGATTGTCGAGGGCGTCCTTGCCGTCGTCTTCCTCTTCGTGGAAGTACTCGATGTCGAATCCGGAGAGCAGGCCCTCGGCCTCGGCCCGCGTCTGGTGGGAGCGATCGGGAATGTCCGCCCAATCGTCACGGTCGCCGAAGAACTGACCGGCGAAGCGGCCGCCCGGCTCGACGACGCCGACGATGGTTGCCCACAGTGCCGCGAAGTGCTCGGGCGGGCAGAAGGGGAGGCTGAAGCTGGCATTCACGAACCGGGCCCGGGGAAGCACGAGGCCCTCGAACGGTTCGTGCCGGATCTCGAGGCGGTCGGGGTGAGGCAGTTCCCGCTCGCGGAGGCGGCGGAGGGCGTCGGGGTGCCCGTCGATCGCGACCACACGCCAGCCTCGCCGGAGCAGTTCCACGGTGTCGCGGCCCTCACCGCACCCCAGATCGACAGACAGAGGCGGAGCTCCTGAGGCGGCATCCGGCCCGCCGTCAGCCTCGAAGGCGTCCAGAGCCCGGACCAGCGTCTCGCGGGGCGGCTTGCCGGCGACGCGGTTGAAGTAGTTGGGCCAGTCGCGCTGGGCGGCGTAGACGTGGGCGGGTTTGGGTGATTGATCTGACATAGGCTCACACGATGCATGCAACGCTGCGGGACTTTGTGGCGGCGCTCTCCGGCGCCGGAGAGCTGACAAGGGTACGGGCCCGGGTCTCCCCCGTGCTGGAGATCGCCACAATCGCCGATCGAGAGAGCCGCCGGCCGGCCCCGAACCCGCCCAGCGCGGCTGCGCGGGCCGCCGATCCGATCCACGCCGGGGTCGGCGGGAAGGCGTTGCTCTTCGAGCACGTCGAGGGCTCGGACATCCCGGTGCTCATCAACGCGTTCGGCAGCTACCGCCGAATGGAGATGGCGCTCGGGTGTGAGCAGGGCGGCTTTGCGTCGATCGCGGGGCGTATCGGCGATCTGGTCAAGCCGCAGCCGCCACGCTCACTCGGCGAGGCGATCGAGAAGGCCAGGCAGTTCGCGCCGCTACTGAAGATCGGTCCGAAGCGGCGGCGGTCGGGCCTCTGCCAGGAGGTCGTGCACACCGGGGACGAGGTCGACCTGACGACACTCCCCCTGCTCCGGTGCTGGCCCGACGACGGCGATTTCGCCACGCTCGGGTACCCGCCGGAGATCAACGACGGCATCGTCGGACGGGGCGAGGGCGACGAGTGGGACCGGTCCTTTCGTGGCCGGTACGTCACGCTCGCCGGGATCCACACGATCCACGCCGACGACGCGGGGACGGAGAAGCCGTCCAGCCACAACATCGGCATGTACCGCGTGCAGTTGATGGGCCGGCGGCACATGGCGATGCACTGGCAGATGCACCACGACGGGGCCAAGCACTGGCGGAGCTGGAAGAAGCTGGGCAAGCCGATGCCGGTGGCGTTGGTCTTCGGCGGCGAGAGCGTGCTGCCGTATGCCGCGACGTGCCCGCTGCCGCCGGGCATCAGCGAACTGCTGATGGCGGGGTTCCTCAACGGGAAGGGCATCCCGCTCGTGCGCGCAGACCGTGCCACTCTGGGTGCCGGCCAACGCAGAGATCGTGATCGAGGGCTATGTCTCGCCCGAAGCCGGGCACCCGGGGTGGGACCCCCGCGGCGACGAGCCGCTCGGGAACGGGGCGGTGTTCGAGGGGCCCTTCGGCGACCACACCGGGTTCTACTCCCTGCCGGATCGCTATCCGCAGCTGGAGGTCACGGCGATCACACACCGCCGCGACCCGATCTTCCCGGCGACGGTGGTGGGGCTGCCGCCGCAGGAGGACTACTGCCTCGGCAAGGCGACCGAGCGGGTGATGCTGCCGCTGCTCAAGACGATCATGCCGGACATCGAGGACTACGACCTGCCGATGTTCGGGGCGTTCCACAACGCCGCGGCGGTGCAGATCCGCAAGGAGTACCCGCTGCACGCCCGGCGCGTGATGCACGGGGTGTGGGGCGCGGGGCAGATGAGCTGGACCAAGAACGTGTTCGTGGTGGACGAGTCGGTGGACGTGCACGACCACCGGGCGGTGCTGCGGGCCATGGCCGAGCGGTGCGACCCGACACGCGACATCGAGCGGGTCCGGGGCCCGATCGACGTGCTGGACCACGCGACGCCGTATCTGGGGGCCGGCACCAAGCTGGGCTTTGACTGCACACCCCGGTGGGAGAGTGAGGCGGTCGGCGACGGCGGGGCCGCGACGCCGGCCCAGCCGTTCATGGCGGCCGACTCGGCGCCCGCTGGGCGACTCGTCGCGGCGATCGCCGGTTGCGACGGGGTGCAGGAGGTCGCGTTGCCGGCGCAGCTGCCCGGCTGGGCGTTTGTGCGCGCAGACAAGGACTTCGGCGAGGAGCGTCCCAAGCTCGGACGCGCCCTGCTGGAGCAGATCCGGGACGCGCTGGCCGGTCTGGACTGGTCGTCGTCGAGGCCGCCGGCCTACTTCGTGATCGTCGGGCGGGGTGTGGACCTCACAGACGACGAACGCGTGCTGTTCCACTGGGTTGCGAACATAGACGCCTCACGCGACATGGAGGCGTGGCGGGTCGCCGGCTTCGGAGTCGTGGCCTTTGACGCGACGCCGAAGACGCGGGTCGATGCGCACAACGGCGAGCCGGTGCGGGACTGGCCCCCGGTGCTGCGGGTTGATGAGGCGGTGGCGGCGGGTGTGGAGTCGAGGCTCGACGAGCTTGGGCTGTCCTGACGCTCTGGCCGGGGTGTATCGGTGACCCGCGAGATCGATCTTGATGCGAGCCGTTCCGGGTCAGCCGCCGTATTGCGTCGTGGAGGACAGCTTCGCGAGATAGCTGTCGATCTCCTCAACGATCTGCTCGGCGAGCTTTGTGCCGTTGGGGCCCTTGGCCGACGAGATGTCGTTGATCAGGATGGAGAAGACGATCTCCCGTCCGCCCGGTGCGATCACGATCCCGGAGAGCGTGCGCACGCCGGTGAGCACACCGCTCTTGCCGGCGACGTGGTTGGTGAGATCCGCATCGCGGAACCTTCGCGTGAACGTGCCGCGGCCGGGCGTGGCCAGAGAGAGCAGGAACGGATCGCGGAGTTCGGGGTCGGTGGCGAACGTCTCGATCCAGTCCACAAGCGTTCGCGGCGTGACGAGATTGGAGTGCGACAGGCCCGAGCCGTCGGCGATGATCGTCGAGACGGCCGCGTCCGGGCCGAGTTGCTCCTGGATCGTCATCCGCACGACACTCGCGCCGTTGGTCCAGCTTCCCGGCTCACGGGTGATCTCGTGGCCGATCCGCTTGAGCAGTGCCTCTGCGTAGAGATTGATCGAGTCGGTGTTGCACCGGTTGATCACCTCCTGCAGCGGCGTGGTGACAACGGCGCACAACTCCCCTTCGGGGAGCGATTCATCGAGGGCGACCTCACGCACGGCGGTCGGAGGATTGAGCCCGGGGCGGGCGCTGCCGCCCACGGCGATTCCCTTGCTCATCAGCCGCTCGGTCAGCAGGTGGCCAAAGAGCAGCGGGTTGTCGTGCGTGGGCACGTTCAGCGGCAGCGGGGCGGTCGAGCGCACATCGCCGAAGATCCGGAACGTGTTCGACGTGGGAGAGCGCGAGGCCCAGTAGGTGTTGCGGTTCTCGCTCACGGTGCGCGCGCGGTTCTCGAGCGTGATCCACGCCGAGGCGGGCTCGGTCGAGAGCCGTGGGGGGGCGCCGGCCCCGCCCGAGGACGGGGACGCGAAGATCGCGAGCAGGTTGCCGTGGAAGTTCAGCCCGGCGACCTGCGGGGCGTACCACTTGTTCAGGTCGTCAGGGTCCCAGGAGGGGTGCACGTACTCGCGGTCGAAGACGCGGTCGTCGATGATGATCTCGTCGCACCCGTCGGGAGACCGGTCGCCCACGGCCGAGGCCAGTGTCTCGAGGAAGTCCTGCACCGTCATGCGGGGTTCGGTGTTGCGGAGCACCTCCGGATCGGCGAGCGCTGGGTCGCCGTCGCCCCGCACGATCACGCGGCCGCCGTCGATCGCGAACTCGGTCCGGAATACGAAGTCCGGCCCCAGCACCCGGAGCGCGGCACCGCTCGTGAGCAGCTTCATGTTGGACGCGGGGATGTACCCGCTCTCGGCGTCGAGATAGACCAGCGGGGACGCCGCTCCGACTTCGCGGATACAGACACCGACCCGGGCCTTCCCGATGTCGGCGGTGTCGATCACGTGCTGCACGCGAGACGCCAGGGACTGGGCCGAGGCAATCGCCGGGGCCAGCACCAGAGCCGCCACCATGGCGATCCGAGTCAGGGTTCGGGAGTGGGTCCGGTACGTCGGGGTGTGGGCGGTGGGCATCGTCTCTCCTGCGGGGCTGGTGCGGGTCGGGGTCGCAACGGCACTGCGTCAGGATCGGCGGTTGTGGGCGCATTCCTGCAGAGGATGCTCGGCGTCCGGCGAGATCGGCCCGCGAGGGTGCCGATGCATCCGACTGGGCGGTCTCAGACCTCGGAGGGGGCCAACGAGTGCAGCAGGCCAAACAGCTCGATGAGGTCCTGTGCCTGCGTTGAGGACTGGAACCGCCATTCGGGCCAGCAGATCCCCGCGACCAGTCTGGTGGGGGCCAGTCCCTCGCGGACGTGCCTCGAGAGCTTTCGCAGCGGCAGCGCGTTGAACTGTTCGTGTGTGAGCCGGAAGACGACGGTCGGTGATTCGGGATTTGGCACGACATAGGCCAGAACGTCCGCCCCGGCCGCCCTGTAGGTCAGGGACCATTTCCAGGGAACCCCGCACCATTCGAGGCGTTCCTGGAGGCCATGCTCGGTGCCCAGAGCCTCTCGGAGCATCCCGGCGACCTCGACGATCTCGGGTTCGAGGGCACCCATGAGCGAATCGACTGTCGGGCTGGTAAACCTGTCCTCCCAGGGGGAGCGATGGGTGTTGGAACGTCGGGCCATGGGTGCGTGTCCTTGCAGCCGCCAGCGTGGGGTTCGGAGTCGGCTTATTATTGCCATTCGACGCCGCGTTCGGTCGGCGGGTTCCCCCGGAGGAGCCCTCCGGCCCCAAAAGAGGGCTCAAGAAACTCCACCATGGTCCATACCCCCGCAGAAAACACCAATGAAAGCCCCGATAACTCCTCCGAAGACCTCTCCGGGGCCACGGTGCTGCTCGTGGACGACAACGACCAGAACCTCGAGTTGCTCCGCGCCTACCTCGACGATCTGGGCTGCCAGACCCGGACCGCGGCTGACGGGTTGGAGGCCATGTCCTCGATCGAGGCGGAGGTGCCCGATCTGGTGCTGCTCGATGTGATGATGCCTCGGATGAGCGGCTTTCAGGTCTGCGAGCGGCTCAAGCAGAGCCCCCGCACCCGCGACGTGCCGGTGATCATGGTGACCGCGCTGAACGAGGTGGGCGATGTCGAGCGTGCTGTCGAGGCCGGTGCCGACGACTTCCTGACCAAGCCGGTCAACCGGCTCGAACTGGTCACCCGCGTGCGGTCGCTGCTCCGCGTGCGGCAGCTCAAGCGGGAACTCGACTCGACGCTCGACGCGCTCCGCCGATCCCGGGCCGAGGACTGACTCAGCACCCGACGTTGAACGCGTTCAGATAGAACAGCACATCGAGGGTGTTGACCGCGCCGTCCAGGTTGACGTCCGCGTCGTCGTCGCCGGCGGTCCACGTGTTGAGGAACGCGAGGACGTCGAGGGTGTTGACATCGCCGTCGCCGTTGAAGTCGGCCACGCCGCCCGTCGCGAAGAAGGCGGGGAACGTGAACGAATCGGTCTGTCCGTTGGCGTTGAACGCGCTGACTCCCCAGAAGTAGATCGAGCAGGTCTCGAGCACGGGCCCCTCGAGTTGGTAGCTCTCTTCGGTCAGTCCGGAGGCGGTGTGGACGACGTTGTTCATGCCGGCGTCGGCCGCGATGGTCAGCGTGTAGGAGTCGGCGCCGCTGGAGGCCTGCCAGGTGAACAGCACCTCGCGGCCAAGGTCCTCGGCGCCGTCGCCGGGCAGGAGCAGGTCGAACGGCCCGGGCGGCGACTGGTTGTCGGTCGGGAGCTGGAAATCGACGATCACCGGTCGGTGGTCGGAGGCGGCGCTGCTGGCCAGCAGCGGGTTGGGATTGGCCGGAGTGGGGAAGTTCAGCAACTCCTGCGGGAACTTGCCGGAGGGGATCGCCGAGGAGAGGAACACGAACTCGCGGACGGGCGTCGCGATGCTGTCCCAGGCGGCGAGGTAGTCGAGCTTGCTGGAGGACTGGGTGTTGCGGCTGCTGGAGAAGTACTCCCGGGCGTCGTCGTAGCGTGAGTCGGTGGTGTCCCGGTCGGTGCCGTCGGACCCGCCGAGACTGCCGCCGCGGACGAGCCAGTCGGCGGGGCCGACCGTGCCGCCGTTGCGCTGCTCGTCCTCGTTCAGATCGCCGCCCCAGATGACGGGGGTGTTGGCGTCGAGGATGTTGGTGACCTGCGGGTTGTCGGAGATCTTGTTGTGGGGATCGGGCACGCCGGTGCCGCCGCCGCCGAAGAGGTGGTAGATGTAGTAGCCGACGTTCTGGGCGGCCCGGACGCGTTCGTCGCGGTCGCTGGAATCGCCGCCGGACTTGAGGTGGGCGTTGCCGATGACGAGATCACCGGGGTAGACCGCGTCGGGCAGATCGATCTCGGCGAACATGAAGCCGCGGATGCCGCCGTTGCCGCCGGGGGCCCACAGGTGGGGCACGACAAAGCCGATGTCCGGGACCTGGCTCTTGCCGTCGCCGTTGAGATCGGCGAAGGGGTAGCGGCTGAGGATGACGTTGCGGTTGAACCCGTCGCTGGCACTCGACACGTAGATGTAGGGCAGGTCGTAGGAGGGTGCGTATTTCTGCACGTAGGAGGAGACGGTGCCGCCCTCGAAGGGGTCGCTGCCCCCGTGGATGAACAACTCGAGTGCGGTGGTCAGGTTGTTGACCGAGTCCACGCCCGAGCCGGTGCCGTTGCCGGAGTTGTCGCCCGCCTCCTGCAGGATGAGCACGTCGGGCTGCATCGAGGCGACGATGCAGACCAGCCCGTGCCAGCCGCCGAACTGCTCGCGCTTGTCGCTGGCGGTGGTGCAGATCGAGTCCTCGACGTTCCACGTCATCACCCGGAGGTGGTCGGGGTCGGACTTGCGCCACTGGCCGTTGTCGGGGTCCCACTGGGCGTGGCTGGCGGTGACGGCGGAGATCAAGCCGACAAGGGCACCGAAGAACGCGAATCGACGATTGGCAACTTGCATGCGGGGCTCCTTCTCGAACTCGGCCCTGAACCGGCCCGACCCTCCCGCGAGGCACCCTCGAGCGGGTGAGTTGCGAGAAGTCGTGTGGTGTTCAGCAAAGCCGCACCCCCGCCGTTGGGCGGGGGTGCGGTGGATGGATGATTCTCAGTCCGCGCTTAGCGGCAGGCGTTCCAGAGGTTCAGGAAGCAGAGCACGTCCTGCGTGTTGACGGTGGAGTCGCCGTTGCAGTCCGCGTTGGGGTTGCGGGCGTTCCAGTCGTTGAGGAAGGCGAGCACGTCCTGGGTGTTGACGGCGTTGTCGTTGTTGTAGTCGGCGTAGCCGCAGGGGTTGGCGGCGCCGGTGCCCGTGATGAGCAGGGCGGTGCGATAGTTCTCGTCGAACTCGTTCTCGAAGAAGCCGTTGCCGTCGGTGTCGTAGGTGATGCGGGCGTTGAGCACGAGGCCGCCGAGGGCACGCGAGTCGGTCGCGCCGTCGAGGTCGCCCTGGGCGGTGCCGGCCCAGCAGTCGCCGGTGACGTTGCTGCCGAAGAAGCCGCCCGAGGAGAGCGAGTTGCTGTCGGCGATGTCGATGAAGGTGATCGAGTAGGGCGTGGCCGAGTTGTTGCCGGCGTAGACGTCGCCGCTGGTGGCGACGAGCTCGAGCTCGTAGCTGAAGGTCGCGTCGTCGTAGACGGCGCGGACGAGGGCCACGTCGAAGTCGCTGCCGAAGTCGCCGAAGAGCTCGACGGCCGCGACGAAGTAGACGTTGCCGGCACAGTCAAAGGCGGGCTGGCCGATCGAAGGGCCGAGGGGCGAGCCGCCGGTGACGTTGAACAGGCCGGTCATGAGGCCGATGGTGTTGCCGCCGGGGCCGTCCTTGATGGCCTTGCCCTGGTTGGTGACCGCGTCGTAGTAGCCGGCGATGGTCCACACGGTGTTGCCGGTGTCGGTGTCGTGCTTGGCGACGACGACGGCGTTGGCCGGGTTGTCGCTGCCGCCGACGAGGTCGTTGTAGGCGGTGGTCGCGGCGAGGCGGTCGCCGTTGGGCGCGACGGTCAGCGCGACCGAGCCGGTGCCGCCGCGGAAGGGCGTCTGGCTGAGGTAGCCGTCGAGGGCCCAGCCGTCGCCGGCGTCGTTGATGTCGTCGGAGATGGAGAAGCCGTCGCTGTTGTCGGTGACGGTGCCGCCCTGATCGGGGGCCGCGGGCATGGCCAGCAGGGCGCCGGGGTTGAGCACGTTGCCGTTGGTGTCCACGTCCCAGACGCTGATCGCGTCGGTCGCGGCACCGGCGGTCTTGCTGAGGACGGCGTGGGTGCCGACAGCGCCCGAGTTGTTGAACCACGCGCGGGTGCTGACGCCGTTGGTGCCGCGGGAGTCGGTCGCGCCCTGCAGGTGCGAGCTGCTGGCGACGACGACGCCGGAGGAGACCTCGTAGGCGTACTGGCTGTTGAAGTTGACGCCGGCGTAGACCGGGCGGGTGCCGATGCTCTCGGGCATGGCGTTGGGCACGGGGTAGGTGTCACCGCTGCGGACGACGAGCCAGTCGCTGGCGTCGCTGCCGCCGGCGTTGTCGACGAGGTTCAGCGAGCCGCAGGTGCGGTCGAGGATGTTGGTGCGGAAGATGTTGTTGCCGACGATCGAGTTGGGGCCCTGCACGCCGAAGTCGTCGCTGCGGAAGTGGACGTTGCCGCTGGCGTCGATGACGCCGAAGCCGAACTGGGCGCTGTTGCCGTTGCCGTCAACGCCGTTGACCGCGGTGCTGACGCGGTAGACGTAGAAGCGGGACTCGTCGGAGGGGTCAACGTTGACCATCGCGGCGTGGACGCCGTTGTAGCTGCGGTTCTCGAGGCTGGTGCCGAAGTCGGAGAAGCCGACGCCGAGCTGCATGCTCGAGCCGCTGACGTTGACGCTGCCGGGAGCGGTGTTGACCTGGTCGTTGATGCCGGCGCCGGCGGTGTTCCAGACCGCGTAGCTGGAGACCGGGTAGCTGCCGACCTCGATCACGTCGTGGCTGATGGCCTGGGCGGAGATCAGGTTGTTGAAGAACGTGCTGCCGGGCATGCGCGGCGACTTGATGACCGGCGCGACCTGCAGCGGGGTGCCCCACGAGCCGAGGAAGCCGGTGGCGTCCACGACGTACGCGTTGCACGACTCGGTCGCGTCGTAGACCGACAGGGCGTCGCCGGGCAGCGCGCCGGTGGGCGAAACGCTGTCCTGCGCGATCGCGGTGGAGGCAAGGCCGCACGCGGCCACGGTAAGCGCCAAACGGTGGGTGGGGTTCATCTGCTTCTGCTCCTTGGGTGTGTATCGACCGGCTGTGGGGGCTGCACCTCGGGCCGCGGGCGGACTCACTCAGAACGCCGCGCAAAGCGCGAGCATCCGAGAACACATGCATCCGTCCTCTGACCCAGAAATTGTCGCTCTCAACTCTCTCAACTCGAAAACCCGGCGTGAGACGCGGGGCTGCTTCATCTGCCGGAGTGTATGTGCCCGGTGCGGTCCGGCAAATCGTGCGCGTCGTCTGAACGGGATCTTGTCGGCAAAAGCCCCGGTTTTTGTCGCGGGGGTGCCCCCGGCTTGGCTACCGGACCCTGCCCATCCCGGCACAGATCGCCCCCGCAAGGCGGGCGTTGTCCACGGCCAGGGCGATGTTGGCCCGCAGCGAGGTCCCCTCGGAGAGCCGCGTGAATCTGGGTAAGCAGCGCGGGGGTCACGTCCCGCCCCCGTGCCGTGCCCTCCGCGGCGGCCGCGGCCTGGGCCCGGGCCAGCAGGTTCTCCCACACCTCCGGCTCGATCGCCTCGGCCTCGGGGCAGGGGTTGGCCACGACCACGCCCCGGCCTGTCCTGGCCAGTTCGGCCGCGAGATAGCTTGCCAGATCCGCGGCGTCGTCAAACCGGGAATCGACGGGGATGTCCGTCTCGCGGACATAGAACGCCGGGAAGGAGTCGGTGCGGAATCCGATCACGGGGACGCCGAGCGTCTCGAGCAGTTCGCGTGTGGCGGCCACGTCGAGGAGGGATTTGACGCCGCTGGTCACGACCGCGACCGGCCTTCGGGCGAGCGTGCCCAGGTCGCTGCTGATGTCGAGGTGCTCGGCGTAGCCGCGGTGGACGCCGCCGATGCCGCCGGTGGCGACGACGCGGATCCCCGCCCGGGCGGCCAGTTCGACGGTGGTGCTGACCGTGGTGGCCCCGTGCTGCCCGCGGTGCATGACGACGCCGAGGTTGGCGGTGTTGGCCTTCTCGACGTGGTCGGCGGCGAGGAGTTGGTCGAGTTCCTCCGGCAGCAGTCCGACGGTGGGGCGGCCGGCGACGACGCCGACGATCGCGGGCTGGGCCCCGCCTTCGCCCCCTTCGCGCACGGCGGCGGCGAGCTGTTCGGCGAGCGGTGCGGCGTCGGCCCGGGGGACGCCGTGGACGAGGATGGTGGTTTCGAGGCCGACGAACCCGGCCCCGGCGCGGTTGAGAAGGTGCATGGAGGAATGTATCGCCGCCGGGTACGCTGCGCCGATGGAGACCGTCCTCATCGCCCTCGGGGCCTTCGTGCTCTACCTCGTCGCCTACCGGACCTACGGCCGCTACCTCGCCCGGCGGATCTTCCGCATCGAGCCCGACCGCACGCCGCCGAGTGTCGAGTTCGAGGACGGCGTCGACTATGTCCCCAGCCGCCGGTCGCTGGTCTTCGGCCACCACTTCACGAGCATCGCGGGCACCGGGCCGATCGTCGGGCCGGCGGTCGCGGTGGTGTGGGGGTGGGTGCCCGCGTTGGTGTGGGTGCTCGTGGGCTCGATCGTCATGGGAGCGGTGCACGACTTCGGCTCGCTGGTGGTCAGCATGCGCAACCGCGGCCGCACGATCGCGGACCTCGCGGGCGATGTCGTCACGCCGCGGGTGCGGCTGCTGTTCCTGATCGTGGTCCTGATGGGCCTGTGGATCGTGCTGGCGATCTTCGGCCTCGTGATCGCGACGGTCTTCAAGCTCTACCCCGAGAGCGTGTGGCCGGTCTGGCTGCAGATTCCCATCGCGATCGGGCTGGGGGTCTGGCTCAAGCGCGGCGGGAGCCTGCTGCTGGGAACGCTGGTCGCGGTCGCGTGCATGTACGGCACGATCTACGTCGCGAGCACCTACGCCTGGGCCCAGCCGACGCTGCCCGCGAGCCTCACCGACATCATCTCGCCCGTGGGCTTCTGGACCGTGCTGCTGCTGGTCTACGTGTTCATCGCGAGCGTGCTGCCCGTGCAGGTGCTGCTGCAGCCGCGGGACTTCATCAACTCGTGGCAGCTCCTGGTGGCGATGGGTCTGCTGCTGGCGGGGCTGCTGGTCAGCCGCCCGCCCATCGTCGCCGACGCGGTGAACTTCCGGCCGGAGCCCGCGGCCCCCGGCGGCTTCGTGCCGCCCTTTATTCCGTTCCTGTTCGTCACGATCGCGTGCGGGGCGATCAGCGGGTTTCACTGTCTGGTGGCGTCCGGCTGCTCGAGCCGCCAACTGCGGAGCGAGAAGGACGCCCAGTACGTGGGGTATGGGGCGATGCTGACCGAGGGGTTCCTGGCGGTGCTGGTGATCCTGGCGTGTGTGGCGGGGATTGGGTTGGGGACTACCTTTGAGGAACGCCCCGCGTTAGCCACATTCCTCCCCGAACTACCGTGGGATGAGCCGATTGTGTCGAACAGCCGGCCCTCGCTCATTGAGGACAGCGCTACCCCAGGGATGCAGACCATCACCAGCTTCGACCAGACTGCTTGGCAACACCACTACGCCACCTGGGGCGGCGACTCCGGCCTCGGCAACAACCTCGCCCCCTTCGTCACGGGCTCGGCCAACATGATCCAGTCGCTCGGCCTCGCCCACGGTCTCGCCATCGCCATCATGGGCGTCTTCGTCGCCAGCTTCGCCGCCACCACGCTCGACTCGGCCTGCCGACTCCAGCGGTACGTCATCGCCGAACTCGCCGGGGCCGGCACCATGACGCTCACCAGCGAAGAGGTCTGCCTCGCCTGCGGCTACACCCTCCGCGGCCTCGACCAGACCGCCCCCTGCCCCGAGTGCGCCACCACCGACCGCAAACGCACCGTCGCCCCACCCAAGCACGCGGTCAGCCGGCTCGTCGGCAACCGCTACGTCGCCACCGGCATCGCCGTCGCCACGGCCGCGGCACTGGCGCTCTCCGACGCCTTCACCACCAACCCGGCCACCGGCACGGTCTACGGCTTCGCCGGCGCGGGCAAGGGTGCCCTCATCCTCTGGCCGATCTTCGGCGCGACCAACCAACTGCTCGGCGGGCTGGCGCTGCTGGTCATCACCGTCTGGCTCGTCCGCCACAGGCGGCCCGCGTGGGTGACGGCGATCCCCATGGTCTTCATGCTCGCGATGACCGGCTGGGCGATCGTGAGCCTCGTCACCCAGTTCGCCCGGGCCGAGGGCAAAGCCCACCTGCTCGCCGTCGGCATCGCGATGCTCGCGCTGGAGGTGTGGATCGTGGTGGAGGCGGTGGTGCTGGTGGTGCGGGGGCGGCGAATCGCGTCCGAGGGTGCCACGGGTCAGACGCTGCTCTGAGCGGCTGCCCCGTGTAGCGCTGTCGGGTGTCTTCGCACGGGGCAGTCCCGCAGAGCCGGACCTGATCCGTGGCACCCCGTGGGAAAGTCTGAGATTCAATCCGGTGCCGAGATACGCTGCTCCGATGCTTGACAAGCCTTCACACGGCCGACATCCGAAGCGCCACGAACGGCCCAACCAAGCGCGGTACCTCACGTGCTCGTGCCACGATCGCCTTCCCCTGTTCAGCAACGATGCGATCAAGGACCACTTCTCTGACCACCTCCGTGAGGCTCGGGAGGAATTCGGTTTCCGCCTCGTTGCCTGGGTTGTCATGCCCGAGCACATCCATCTCCTCCTCGTCCCGCGTCTGCCCGAGTACCCGGTTTCTCAGGTGCTAAGGGAACTGAAGAAACGCTTCGCCCGCCGGGTGATCCGAAGGTGGAGGGAATTGGACGCGCCGGTTCTTTCACGCCTGCAGGACGGGACCGGCGCGACCCGCTTCTGGCTGCCCGGCGGCGGCTACGACCGGAACGTCGTGGGGGGCCACGAGCTTCCGGAGAAGATCGGCTACATCCACGAGAACCCCGTTCGACGCGGCCTCGTTCGGACGCCGGAGGAGTGGAAGTGGTCTTCGGCGGGGGCGTATTCCGGCGGCCTGTCGCCGATTGTTCCGATCGATCGTGCGGGGCTGTGATGCGGAGGTGTGCTCGATCGGTGCGAAGGTGCCTGAGAAGCCCGCACGGGGCAGCCGCCCAAAGCTGCGTCTGACCCGTGGCACCCCGTTGACTACTCGGCGTGAACGCCGGTGCGGTACCATCGGGACATGCTCATCAGACTGCTCCCGTTTGTCATCGCCTCCACCGTCCTGACTCCAGCCGCCCTCGCCCAACCCACCTACGTCGAGCGCCTCAACGAGACGCCCGACCCCGATCGGCTGCGGGCCTGGCACGACCTGCTCGCTTCCGAGCCGCACATCGCGGGGACCGAAGGCGATGCGCGGGTCATCCGGACGCTCGCCGAGTCGTTCCAGACGATGGGCTTCGAAGTCGATGTCCACGAGTTCTGGCCGTACCTGAGCTACCCGATCTCGGCCGAGGTTGAAGTGCTGCACCCGGAGATCGAGCTGGGGGCGGGGATGCTGCCGCTGCAGGAGGTGCCGCTGCGGCAGGACGAGTTCTCGCAGGACGAGGGGCTGACGATCGGGTTCAACGCCTACTCCGGCTCGGGCGAGGCGATCGGCGAGGTGGTCTACGCCAACTTCGGCCGCAAGCAGGACTTCGAGCAACTTGCCGAGATGGGGATCGACTGCACCGGCACGATCGTCCTCGCCCGCTACGGCGGCAACTACCGCGGCTACAAGGTGAAGTTTGCCGAGGAGGCGGGGGCCGCGGGGCTGCTGATCTACCTCGATCCCGGAGACAGCGGCTTTGTCAAGGGGGGCGACCTACCCCGAGGGCGGCTGGCAGACCGACGCCTGCATCCAGCGGGGCTCGATCGTCACGCTGCCCTACAAGGGCGACCCGCTCACGCCGTTCATCGAGGCGACCGAGGACGCCGAGCGACTCGATCCGGACGAGGTGGCGCTGCCGCGGATCCCCGTGCAGCCGATCGGCTGGGGAGCTGCGCGGCAGATCATCGTGCGGATGGAGGGGCCCGAGGCTCCGGCGGAGTGGCGGGGCGGGCTGCCGATGAGCTACCCGCTGGCCGGGGGGACGACCTGCGCGTCCGCGTCAACGTGCAGCAGGAGCGGAAGATCGCCAAGACCGCCAACGTCATCGCCAAGATGGAGGGCTCGACCTACCCGGACCAGTGGGTGATCGTCGGCTGCCATCACGACGCGTGGGGCTTCGGCGCGTGCGACGCGATGAGCGGGATGATCTCCCTCATGGAGAGCGCCCGCAGCGTGGCTGAGCTCGCCGAATCAGGATGGCGGCCCGAACGCACCGTCATCTTCGCGGCGTGGGGCGCCGAGGAGTTCGGCATCATCGGCAGCACCGAGTGGGTCGAGGCCAACGCCGACGAGCTGCGCGAGAAGGCCGTCGCCTACATCAATCTGGATATGGCCTCGATGGGGCCGAACTTCGGGGCGTCGGCCTCGCCGAGCCTGCGGCGGCTGATCGAGGACGCCGCCCGCGATGTGCCGCAGGCGCGCGCCGGAGAAGTCGGTCTACGAGGACTGGGTCGGCCGGGCGGGACGTGGAGACGACCGGACGCGGCCGCGGATCGGTGATCTCGGCGGCGGGAGCGACCATGTCGGGTTTGTGTGCCACCTCGGCGTTCCCGGCATGGCGTTCAGCGGCGGCGGCTCGGCCGGGTCCGCCTACCACACGGCCTACGACAACCTCGCGTGGTACCGGCAGGTGGTGGGGGAGGACTACGAGCCGGCGTTGATGATCGCCCGGATGACCAACGGCGTGCTGGGGAGACTGGTCAGCGAAGCCCGCGTGCCGGTCGATTCGAGTGCCCAACCTCGGTTTGTCGCCGACCAGTTGCGCGGCTGGCGTGGAAATGCGTTTGTCGCGTCGGCCATCGGTGCGGAGGCGCTGGACGAGATCATCCGGCTCGCCGACGAGGCCACGGTCGCCGGGCTCCTGGCTGACGCGTTGGCTGTGACGGCACCGGGGAGTCACCAGACCCAACCGGACGGATCGATGCCGGCAAATCGCTTCCACAGCCGTGAGGGGCTGCCCGGACGCCCGTGGTTCCAGAACCTGCTCGTGGCGTCGGATCCGGATTCGGGGTACGGGGCGTATCCCCTCCCCGCGGTTCGGGCGGCGATTGCGCAGCAGGATGCCGCGGCGCTGCAGCGAGCGCTCGACGATATCCGACAGGCGCTGGCCAGTTCGCGCTAGAGCTGGCTGCGATTTGGGTGATGGCGGCTCGCACGCGGACTGCCCGCACGCGGGCTCAGAGGCGCGCCCGGGAATGACAACGGGCCGGCCCTTCCGGACCGGCCCGCTGCGTGATGTGCTTCAGTCTCGCGGCTCAACGAGCCGCGGGAGTCTGATCCGGTTTGGGATCAGACGAGGTCCTTCATCGCCTTCATGGGGCGGATCTTGACGACGTTGCGGGCCGGCTTGGCCTTGAACATGGTCTCTTCGCCGGTGAAGGGGTTGATGCCCTTGCGTGCCTTGGTGGCGGGCTTGCGCTGGACCATGACCTTCATGAGGCCGCCGAGGTTGACCTGGCCGGGGCCGCGCTTGGAGAGGTCGGCCTTGGCGATCTCGCTGACGGTGTCGAAGACGGCGGCGACTTCCTTCTTGGAAATACCGACGTTGTCGGCGATGATGCCGAACATCTCGCTCTTGGTGCGGGCCTTGGGGGCGGGGCCGATCTTGACCGACTTGGGTGCCGCGGCGCGGGCGGGTGCCTTCTTGGCGGCCTTCTTGCGAGCGGGTGCCTTCTTCGCCGCCTTCTTGCGGGCGGGCGCCTTCTTGGCGGCCTTCTTGCGGCCGGCGGTGCGGGTCACTTTCTTGGTGGTCTTGCGGACGGCTTTCTTCTTCGCCATGGTGTATCTCCAAAACTTCCGTGTTTAGGGCCAAAAACGTGCGAGTGTTGTACTTCGACTCGCGGCGTCTGGCAAGGGGCATCGACCCCTGTATCACTGTTTTTTTCGGACTTTCCGGGTTTGGGGGGCCATTTTTCCCCTATTTCGAAGAGGATTTTGGTTCCGGGGTCGGTGCGACCGGGGTGATTTCGTCCAGTTCGACCACCAAAGCCGCGTGATCCGAGAGGCCGTTTGCCCTTGAGACATGGGCGATTTGTGCCTCGCGGAGCGCCCCGGCGAGAGGTTTCGAGAGCAGCACGTAGTCCAGCCGGTACGCCCGGCCGGCGTGGTCCGACCACGTGTCGCCGGGTGAATCGGGGTGGCTCGCGGCCCACGCGTCGGTGTACCCGAGAGCCGTCAGCCGCCCGAAATTGGTCGCCGCGGGGCCCGATCGGCCTCCACCCTCCACCCGCCAGGCGTTCAGATCGCCGGCGATGGCGAAGGGGAGATCTCGCCGCGCGCGCGCCGCTCGCAGCAGCGTCCGCCAGCCGAGCGTGTGCTCGGTGCGTTTGGCGGCCTCGGCCAGATGAACCCCGGCGATCGCGAGCCCGGCCTCGGGCAGCCCGGCCTCGGGCAGCTCGGCCTCGATCCAGCGGTATCGGAGGCACTCGGGCAGGTCGGGCCGGGCGGTGCGTTGGAGCGGGAATCGCGAGACCAGGAGCACGCCGTTGACGTTGTCCGGTGGGTCGGTGTGCAGGTGGTGGGAGAGCCCCGCGTCGGCGAGGGCGGCCGCGAGCTGGCCGGCGAAGCGGCGGCGGGCCTCGGTGACGACGATGACGTCCGGCTCGAGATCGAGCATGGCCATGAGCAGGTGGGGCAGCCGGTGGCGGCCGCCGCCGTGCAGGATGTTCCAGGTGAGGATGCGCATAGGGGTTGACGCCGGGCGTGCGGGGCGGCTCGGCGACTACCGTACCGGCATGACTCCACCCCCGTCGTCGTCTTCTGGCACGCCCGCACAGATCGCCGTGACCCGTCCGCTGCCGGGCGAGCTGACGGTGCCGGGAGCGGCGATCCGCTTCGGGCCGCGGGAGGTGATGGATCGGGACACGCTGCTGCGGTTTGTCAGCGGGGCGGATGTCGCGGTGACCATGTTCTCTGACCGGGTGGACGAGGCGTTTCTCGAGTCGGCGGGGCCCCAGCTGCGCGGGGTGTGCAATTTCGCGGTCGGGTACAACAACATCGACGTGGATCTCTGCAAGGCCCGGGGTGTCGCGGTGACCAACACGCCGGACGCGGTGACCGAGGGGACCGCCGACATGGCGTGGGCGTTGCTGCTGGCGACGGCGCGGCGGCTGGTGGAGGCCGACCGGTACGCCCGCACGGGGGCGTGGGCGAGGGGCGGCATCCTGGGGATGGACGACTTCATGGGCGTCGATCTGACCGGGCGGACGCTGCTGATCGTGGGGGCCGGGCGGATCGGCTTTGCGACGGCGATGCGGTCGATCGGGTGGGGGATGCGGGTGCAGTATGTCGCGAGGAGCCGGCACTGGGACTTTGAGCTTGCCGCTGGCGGCCCGGCGGGTGACGCTGGAGGAGGGGCTGGCGGAGGCCGACGTGGTGAGCCTGCACACGCCGCTGACCGAGGCGACGACGCACCTGATCGGGCGGGAGGAGCTGGCGATCATGAAGCCCAACGCGATCCTTATCAACACGTCCCGGGGCCCGGTGGTGGACGAGGCGGCTCTGACTGAGGCGTTGAAGGAGCGGCGGATCTGGGGGGCGGGGCTGGATGTCTTCGAGCGGGAGCCGGAGCTGGAGCCGGGGCTGGCGGAGCTGGAGAACGTCGTGATGGCCCCGCACATCGGCAGCGCCGAGCGGCGGTACCGCGAGATGATGACCGACATGGTGGGGGCGAACGTGGCGGCGATTCTGGCGGGGGAGGAGCCCCCGAACCGGGTGGGGTGAGCTAGCGCTGCACCGCTTCGCCGAACTCGATCTCCATGTATCGCGCCACGTAGTCCACGATCGACTGGGCCTCGGGGATCTCGGGGTTGCTGGTCATGCCCATGGGCTCGAACCGCATGCCCTTAAAGCGGACCACGGCCTCCTCAACGGTGAGCCCAAACTGCATGGCGAGGCTGAAGGCCCGGCAGAAGGCCTGGCACATGCCGGAGAGGGCCGAGCCCTCCTTGGCGATCTTGATGAAGATCTCGCCGGGCGAGCCGTCCTCGTAGAGGCCGATGGTCAGGTAGCCCTCGTGGGGGCCGATGCTGAACTTGTGGGTCAGCGAGCGACGGGTGGGGGGCAGGCTCTGGCGGGTGGCGATCATCCTCGTTCCGCTCCGTGGGTTGAGGTCGTCGTGCTTCATGCGGCCGGAGCGTACGCCCGGTTGGACTCCCGTGTCCGGTGTGGATATCGGACATTGGGCCCGAGAGGGCTGAAAAACCGGCTCCGGAAGGGCTCCGGGCCGGCTCTGAAGCCGTGACATGGCAGGTCTCGGGCGACTCGGCCTTGCTCGAGGCCGGGTTCGGGTCGATACTTCACCGAAGCAGTATGGCTGATCGCGCATCCATATCCCAGACCGAGGCCGCAGTCCGGTCGCTCCCCTGGAGCACCCGGGCGGTCATTCTGGTGGCGTTTGCGATCCAGTTCGGCTCGGTCGGGGCCGGGATTGCCGCTTCGGTGACCCCCTCGACGGCCTCGCTGCGGCTGTGTGATGGGGGGCTGCTGCCGATGCTGTGGGCCGACGCGGCTCTTGGCGGGGCTGTGGCGGAGGGTGCCGGGCCGCTGGCTGTTGGGCGTGCGGGTGACGTGGCGGCTCTGTCGCCAGCGTGCTCGCAGGTCGGGTCGCGCCTGATCTCGCGGGTAGTCTGCCCGGCGCAGCTGCCGATCCCGCCGCCGGCAGCGGCGTGAATCTTTGCGGCGTCGCCGACCGGTGATCCGGTTTCGCGGCGTATCGAGAGCATCAAAAAATCTGTCCATCGCCTGTCCACGGCCTGGGCTCCTTTGTGAGGAGCCGGCTGCGGACGACTCGACTTCAATAGATAGACATGGTTTGACGTCGCCTCAGTCGGGGCACGTCGGCACACCAGGAAGGTCTCCCCATGGCTGGCTCGCAAGGTATCCCCGTGATTGGCCCCGTGCTCAATCGCATCATCGGCACGCGGAACGACCGTTTCGTCCGCAAGTACACATCGCGCACCGAGGCGATCAACCGGCTGGAGCCGGGTATCCGCGAGCTGGACGACGCGGGGCTGAAGGCAAAGTTCGTGGCGCTGCGGGAGCAGCGCGACAACGGGGCCAAGGGCGATGATCTGCTGGTCGAGGCGTTCGCCGTCGCTCGCGAGGCGATGGACCGGTCGGTGGGCATCCGCAACGTGCTGAACCCCGAGGCGGGGTTTGATGCGGACCAGCTGCCGGCTGCGGCGCGGAAGGTCTACGACGAGGTCAAGGCCAACGCCGAGGCCTTGCCGACGCTGCTGCCCAGGACGCTGGCGACGGCCGGCGGCGTGCCCGAGGGTGAGCCGGACGAGCAGGACGAGTTCCTGGGGCACCCCGATCCGGTGCCGGGCTGGCGTCGGGTGGAGATACCCGTTGAGCTCTACAACGCGGTGCGCGAGCTTTATCCGCAGAGCCGCCCGCCCTTCCGGGCGAGGCCGTTCGATGTGCAGCTCATCGGCGCGATGGTGCTCTCGGGGGGCAAGATCGCGGAGATGAAGACGGGCGAGGGCAAGACGATCGTGGCGCCGCTGGCGACGTATCTGGCGTGTCTCGAGCGTCAGCAGGTGCACGTGATCACGGTCAACGACTATCTGGTGCAGCGAGACCGCGACTGGGTGTTCCCGTTCTTCCACGCGCTGGGGCTGACGGTGGGGGCGATCCATCCGATGCACATGCAGCCGGAGGAGATGAAGCGGTGGATGTACCGGTGCAACGTGGTGTACGGCACGACGAGCGAGTTCGGCTTTGACTATCTGCGCGACAACATGAAGCGGTCGGTCGAGCAGCAGGTGCAGCGCAAGCGGCAGTTCGCGATCGTTGACGAGGTGGACTCCATCCTGATCGACGAGGCCCGGACGCCGCTGATCATCTCGGGGCCGGCCCACGACGACCAGCCCCGGTATGACCTTGCCGACAAGCTGGCCCGGCACCTGGTGGAGATGCAGAAGCCGTGGCAGGAGCGCGAGGACCAGGTCGAAAAGTGCAAGGAGCGGATCAAGGGGCTGGAGGGGGACATCCGGCAGGCCCGGGACAAGTCGCTCGTGCCCGATCTGCAGAAGCAGCTCGAGGCGGCGAAGAAGGAACTGCCCAACCTCGAGACCGACCGCGACAAGCACACGCAGTACTACGAGCTGGAGATGGACAAGAAGCAGTGCCACCTCTCGCACGACGGCATCAGTGAGGCCCAGCGGCTCGCGGGCATCGGCTCGTTTTACGTGGACCAGAACATGGACGTGCCCCACCTGCTGGAGCAGTCGCTCCGGGCGCACGTGGTCTATCAGCGCGATCGCGACTACGTGATCATGGACGTGGACGACCGGCAGACCGGCCGACGCGAGCCGACGATCGTGATCGTGGACACGTTCACCGGGCGCCCGATGATCGGGCGGCAGTGGTCGGACGGCCTGCACCAGGCGATCGAGTCCAAGGAAGGCGTGCCGATCAAGCAGGAGACGCAGACGATCGCGACGGTCACGATCCAGAACTTCTACAAGATGTACAAGCGGCTCAGCGGCATGACGGGCACGGCGGACACCGAGGCCCAAGAGTTCCACGACATCTACAAGCTGGACGTGGTCTCGATCCCGACCAACAAGCCGGTGATCCGCAACGACTTCGACGACCTGATGTTCCTGCGGGCCAAGGACAAGTGGGACACGATCGTGGACGAGATCAAGGCGTTTCACGATGTGGGGCGGCCAATCCTTGTGGGTACGACGAGCGTCGAGAAGAGCGAGATGCTCGCCCAGATGCTGGCCCGCAAGCACCAGATCCATCACGAGGTGCTCAACGCCAAGCAGCACGAGCGCGAGGCGAACATCGTGGAGGACGCCGGCAGCTTGGGCGCGGTGATGATCGCGACCAACATGGCCGGGCGAGGCACCGACATCAAGCTGGCGCCGGTGACGCGGGAGCAGTTGCTCGACCACTGGCTCCGCCGCGGGATTGCGTCGAGGGGCCTCACGGTTGACTCGAGCGACGAGGAACTCCGCGAGAATGTCTACCGCAAGATCGCGCCCGCGGAGTTGGGCATCGCCAAGCGGGAGGCCGAGTCGATGGAGATCGGCGAGCTCGAGCTTCGCCTGCTCCGCCACTGGGCGAACAAGAACACGTGGATCAACCCCGGCAAGGTGGACTCGTTGGACGCCGAGTCGCTCCGGGAGTCGCTCGATTCGACGGGCCGGTGTCTGTTGCACCGGCTGCGGTGGTTCGAGACCATCGAGGATCTCGGCGGCCTGCACGTGATCGGCACCGAACGCCACGAGAGCCGGCGAATCGACAACCAGCTGCGTGGGCGCTCGGGCCGGCAGGGTGACAAGGGCTCGAGCCGGTTTTTCGTCTCGCTCGACGACGACCTGATGAAGATGTTCGCCGGCGAGACCACGATGAAGGTGCTGAGCCGCCTGGGCATGAAGGAAGGCGACGCGATCGAGCACCCGATGCTCTCTAAGAGCGTCGAGAGGGCCCAGCGCAAGGTCGAGGAGCGCAACTTCCAGGTGCGCAAGAACATCCTCGAGTACGACGAGGTGATGGAGCACCAGCGGCAAGAGTTCTACGGCCTGCGGCAGCGGGTGCTCGAGGGACGCGAAGTCCGCGACCTGATCTTCGACTACATCTCCGAGGCGATCGACGACGCTGGCAAGCTCTATCTCGACCCGGAGTATCCGGCCGAGTGCGTGGCCGAGTACGCCCGGGAGCAGTTCGACTTCTCCGTGCCGCCGGAGAAGCTCCGCAATAAGGATGGCACCGAGATGGACATCGCGGTCCGCAAGATCGCGGCCGAGGAAGCCCGCCACATGATCGACGTCACGCTCGGGGAGTACATCCCGATCGAGGGGGCGGAGATCAGCGTGGACTTCGATTCCGCCGGCTTGGTCGAGTGGGCCAAGAGCCGGTTCGATGTCGAGGTCGATGCGGCGCAGGTCCGGACCGGCGGTGTCGCCGAGCGGAACGAGATCTACAACATGCTGTGTGCCGCGGCGCACGAGCGGATCGAGAAGACCGAGCTGCCCCGGATCGCGGTGTACACCGAAGAGCACTACGGCGCGAAGAAGCTCATCGAGTGGAGCAAGAACAAGTACGGGATCGAGCTCGAGCTCGACGACGTGCTGGCGGCGATCGCCGACGAGGAACGCTCGCCGAACGATCTGATCCTGGAGCGTGCCGAGAAGCTCTACGACACACGTGAGGTGGAGTATCCCGTTGAGTTTGTCATGCAGCTGACGATGTCGCAGGCACGGCAGAACCCGCAGCAGGCCCTCGCGCAGCTCGCGGCGTGGGCGAACCGGCGGTTCGGCCTCGACTGGTCGCCCGAGACGATCCAGAAGACGCCGCCTGCGCAGATCCGCGAACAGCTCCTGGAAGCATCGCGGACGTTTGTCAAGGAGGATCGCATCTCGGCAGAGGTCAAGGCCGCGATGGCCTGTAAGGACGACGAGGCACTCGACGCACATCTGCGCGAACGCTTCGATATCACTCTGCCGGACGCGATGCGATTCCTCGAGCCCGACGAGCGGCCGGACGCGGTGCAGGCGTTCATCGAGAACCTGCTCCGGGCCGAGCTGCTCTATCTGGAGCGGTCCATCCTGCTCGAGGTGCTCGACACGACGTGGAAGGATCACCTGTACACGATGGATCAACTCCGCGACGGGATCGGGTTCCGCAGTTTCAGCCAGCTCGACCCGCGGATCGAGTACAAGCGCGAGGGTGCCCAGCTCTTCAACGCGATGGACCGGAGCGTCCGCGACAAGGTGACCGACTTCATCTTCAAGGCCCGCATCAACCCGGCCCAGTTGCAGCCCGGCGGCGGCGGGGCACCCGCCCCGCAGGGTGCTCCCGGGCGGCCGCCGGTCCCGGTCGGCAGCGGCAACGGGGGTTCCGGGGGCAATATCGTCGGGCCCGGGCTCGCCTGAGCCCCCCGGTCCGTGGTAATCTGTCGGGGACTCGGATCAGACCCCACCGATCGCCCGTATCGGGGGTCGGAACGCCGTTCGGGTGCCGTTCTTGTTCTGGCTCGGCACGGAGGGAGAGGATTTTGCACATGGCTCGCCGCATCCCAGACAACGCAGTTCGCCCGACGGGTGCACCGGTCGGTGCCCGGAGCGCTTTCACACTGATCGAACTCCTGATCGTGATTGGCATCATCGCGGTGCTGGTTGCGCTCGCCGTGGTGGTCGGTGCCAAGGTGGTCGAGGGGGGCAGATCACGTGCGACGACCGATGTGATCCGTGTGCTCGACGGGACGCTCGGGAGTTGGCAACTCAACTCCCGCACCCCGCTGCCGTCGGTGCTCGAGGTGAAAGAGGACGCGACCAGGTCACGGTATCTCCCGATCATCGACGCCCGGCGTCCGAGCGGGAACAGCGACTTCGCAGCCGACGCCGAGCCCAGCGCACTGTACTACTCGGCTCTCGTGATGCAGGATGCGTCGGTTGCCCCGGAGTTTGAGCAACTCGACAGCGCCTTTGTTGACTCAGCGTCCGTGCCGCAGGAGGACCCGCGGAATGGTCAACGCGAGCAGTGGGCGATCGCGGCGGTGGATCTGCGTGACGCCTGGGGCCGACCGATGCGGTTCGTCCATCCCGCTTTCCACGGCGGGTACGGGGAGTATTGGGACGCCGACGATGAGAGAATGACCAACCGTGATCCCATGCGGGTGATGGTGAAGAACCCGCAGGGGCGCGAGATCGAGGTTGAGTACCGCCGCTCCTACCGCCCCTTCGAGGCCGACGCGTCCAACCGCAAGGCGACATGGATGGGTGACGCCGACGAGGGCATGGCGGTCGGCGGGCACGGCTACTTCTACAGCGCCGGCGAGGACGGCGATCCCGGCACCAGGGCGAACAACGTCTACTCCACCGAGCCCCGGTTCCCCGTCGAGACGCGAGATTTTGACTGACCGCGCCGCGGGGCACCCCGGCGGAACGAGGTCCGGGGTCGATCCGGCACGCCCGTCTGCGTCAGAACCGTTCCGGACTTGTCCGAAGGACCGTGCGAGGGGGCGGGATCGGGCTATACTCTCCCTCGCCGCCGGATTCGTTCCGGCATCGATGTACGACGACCACGGGGTGTAGCGCAGCTTGGTAGCGCGTCTCGTTCGGGACGAGAAGGTCGGAGGTTCGAATCCTCTCACCCCGATTTCCATAAAGCCCGTTGAAGCCGCCACTTGCGGCGACCCGCCGGCGGACGGCGGCGCAACTCGGATCGAAAACAGCGCGGTGTTACACCGCGCTCGATCAAGAGGAGCGCCCCGGTGGCACCGAAAAAGCCGCAACCCTCCCCGAAAAAGCCGCCCGCCTACCGACGCCGGTCCGGATACGACCAGGCCATCGTCACACTCACCGACTCGGCCACCGGCAAGCGCCGCGACTACTGGCTCGGCGAGTACGGCAGCCCGCAGAGCCGCGAGTTGTACTACCGGCTGCTCGCCGACTACGAGTCGCTCGGCCGCAGGCTCCCCGACAAGCCCGACGCCGCCCCCGGGGGCCGGCCCACCGTCGATCCCGATGTCCAGACGGTCAACAACCTGGTCCGGGACTACTGGCGTCGGGTCGCCCGGGATTTCCTGCCCAAGCGCCACAACGCCATCAAGTCCACGATCAGGCTGCTCCGCCGGATGGACGGCAACACACCGCTGAACGACTACGGCCCGAGGCGGCTCCGGCTGCTGCGCGAGGCGATGATCGCGGGCGACGCGGCGGCGAGCCCTCCCCGCAAGCCGTGGTCGCGGACCACCGTCAACGACCGCGTGCGCATCGTCGTGGCGATGTTCCGCTGGGGGGCGTCGCAGGAGATGCTCCCGGCGACGGCCGCGGCCGCTCTGGCGACGGTGGAGCCGCTGCGCCGGGGCCGCACGCGCGCCGCGGAGGCGCGGCGAGTTCCCCCGTCCGCGAGGAGATGCTGCGGGCGACGCTCCCGCACCTCGCGACGCCGGTGCGCGCGATGGTGGAGCTCCAGCTGCTTACCGGCGCGAGGCCGGGGGAGATCGTCGGGCTCCGCGCGGGGACCTGACCCGCGAGCCCCGGAGCGGGCTGCTCGTCGCCCGCCTCCGCGAGCACAAGACCGCGCACCTTGAAAAGTCCCGCGCGGTGTACTTTGGCCCCGACGCCGAGAGGGTCGTGCGGCCGTTCCTCGCCGAGCGGAGCCCCGGGGAGCCGCTCTTCAGCCCCGCCGAGGCCGAGGCCGAGCGGCGGGAACGCATGAGCGAGCGCCGCCGGACGCCGCTCTCCTGCGGCAACCGCCCCGGAACGAACCGCCGGGCCGAGCCGGCGCGGGCCGCGGGCGACGCCTACACAACGGACAGCTACCGCCGCGCGATCGAGTACGCCTGCGCGCGTGCGTTCCCGCCCCCGGAGCACCTGAGGCCGGCCGAGCTGCCCGGCGGCGGGCGGGAGACGCGGGCGGAGTTCGAGGCCCGCCTGACCGCCGCCGAGCGGGAGGAACTGCGGCGGTGGGGGGGCGAGCACCGGTGGCGTCCCAACCAGCTCCGCCACAACGCCGCGACCCGCATCCGGCACGAGTTCGGGCTGGAGGCTGCCCAGCTTGTGCTCGGGCACTCCAGCGCGGTCGTCACGGACGCGGTGTACGCCGAGCGGGACGAGCGAAGGGTGACCGAGGTACTCGGCCGGATCGGGTAGCGACGCCGGGTAAGAAATGTGGACAGAGGTGCGGTTGCGCGACGCCGCGAGAGCTGGGGGTGTACCCGGTATAGGCTGACGAAGGAGCCAACCTAAGGAGTCCTCTATGCAAGGAAGCAAGAACCGCACGACACACCGCCCGACGCCCGAGGTGCTCGACATTCTCGACTGGGCGCACCGCCGGGTCCGACTCCGCCCTGAGGAGTTTCAGCTCGCCGGGCGCTACCTCGACTTGGCCTACTCCGAGGCGTCCGTCCGCAACCGGCGGCGGCTCTTCGACGAGCGCGGGGAGACCGTGGGCGGGTTCCTCTCGGCCCACCAGATCGTGGTGACGGACGAGATGTCCGGGCCGATCGTCCTCCAGGCGAGACTCTCCAGCGCCGTCACCGACCTCATCGCCTTTCCCCCCGACATGACGCCCCTCGCGGCCGAGGACCCGCTCGTGCAGGCGCGGCTCGTAGTGCTCGTCGCCTGCCTTGCGACCGACCGCGACGCCGGAAAGTACTGCAGCGGCGTCACGGACCTGGCGTCGCTCGAATGGCTGGACGATCAGGTCTGGGGCCGGTCAATGGTCGCGCCAGACGCCTCCGAGCTCGCGTCGTGGGCGCTGCTGGAGCTGATTGGGGAGGCAAGAGCCTGCATCGAGAGGCGCGGCAACCGCGGTGCGCCGGGCAAGCCCAAGTCGGCTACGGAACCGGCCGTCCCGGCCACGCTCGACGAGCTCGTCCGGAGCGTGGTCGCCGCCGAGTGCGGCACCGAGTACTTCCTGAGCTCCTACGCGGAGGCGGGGCGACTCCACGGCATTTACGGCCCGTTCAAGCAGGAGCACCTGCCCGAGTACCGCTCCGTGGCCGAGGCCTACCGGAGCCACCGCGTCGCTGCGGACCGCGAGGCGATGCGTCGGGGCGGAGAGGAACTCCCGGACGTGATGTTCGTCGCGCCGGACCAGTGGGAGGGGATGCTGGACGAGTTCATCGACGCCTACAGGGCGTTCGTCGCCAAGGCGGAGCACGCGATGGACATCGTCGATGCCTGCGTCCGCGACGGGTTGCACACCGTACCGGCGCTGCCGGCGCATTTCCTCTTGGAACTGAAGACGACACTGCGGTTCATCGTCGGGGCCTGGCACCCCACGACGCTCGGTCGGCGAGGACTGGGGGCGGTCAGGGCGGGGTGCCCTGATGTGGGAGAGGACTATCTGCAGCACGTCCGCGAGCTACAAAGGCTTAGGGTGATGCTCCAGAGCGTGGCTTCGGTCGACGTTGAAGCGCAGTTGGCGGCGGAGGTGCTTGAGGTCGCGTGCGAGGATCGCAAAACAGCCAAAGAAGACCCGGCAGTCTCTGAGTGCGAGCAGTCGGCACCCTGCTTCGTGAAGCGCGGAACGGTGTGGGAGGTGCGGTTTGGCGAAGAGGCTCGCATGTTCCGCCACCTCGACGGCATGACCTACATCCACGGGCTTCTGCGTGAACCGAATCCGAGCCGAGACCTCCGTGCGGTCGAAGTGCTGACGTGGAAGACAGGTAACGCTACGCCGAAGGCCGAGACACAACCGTTTGAAGACGACATACTCCACGAGGGTGGAGCAGGAACTCCGCTCGCGGACGCCGAGGCGATATCCGAGTACAAAGAGCGGCTTGTGATTGTCAATGATGAACTTTGCGAGAACAAGAACACCCTCACCCTCGACGAACGGATTCGGTTTGAACAAGAACGGTCAATCTTGCTGGAGACGTTGGGCGAGGTCCTGGGCGTGAGCGATCGTCAGCGTGAGTTTCAGCGCCGCGATGAGGAGAATGCCCGCAAGCGAGTGTCACAGGCGATCAAGAGGTGCGTCAAGATATTCGCCGCCGACGGCATGCCGGAATTCGCGGAGCACCTTCGGCTTCATCTGACGCCGAGCGGTTATCGCCCCGGCCCGAATCCCCCGCCGTGGTCACTCAACGGAATGTAGTCCGGAACATCTGACATAGCGCAGCGCCACGCTGGTTGTGTGGCCTCTTCCGTGACCTGTACCCGATACGCCGCGAGACATTCGGTCTGGCGGGGTCGGGCTCGATACAGAGGAGCCAACCCGTGGTCGCACGCGCAGTGTCCATTGAGTCTGTCCGCCCCTATCTGACAATTGGCGTCATCGCCCGGCGGGTCAACCAGCCGTTGCACCGGGTCGAGTACTTCCTTCGCTCCAACGCGATCTGCCCGATCGGCAGGGCGGGCAACGCGAGGGTGTTCGACGAAGGCGTGGTTGCACAAGTCCGTGCGGCGCTCACGCTCCCCGACTCTCAGAGGGGAGACGAGGAGGTGCCGATTGGATAACGCGACACCCATCGACAGATTCCTCACGCTCTCTCAGGCCGCGAGGCACGCCCCAGGCAGGCCAACCCCGAACTGCCTCTGGCGGTGGTGCCGCAAGGGGGTGCTCGCACGGGGAGGCAGGCGTGTCTACCTCTACCACGTCCGTAGCGGCGGCAAGATGTACACAACCGCCGAGTGGGTTCGGGCGTTCGGCCGTGAGCTGACCGAGGCCGATCAGGCGCACTTCGAGGCCAAGCGTCGGGCCGGCGACAGTCTCCCCGCGCGTGACCCCAGGTACGGGCCGTCGTCGCAGACGACGACGAACCGGGCCGATCCCGCCGACCCGAATGGGGCCGACGACCTTGAACGCGAGCTGCGCGAGGAGGGACTGTGATTGCCGCCGCTTCAGTCCTGCCGGACGGCGCTGGCGACTTTGACCCGCTCGGCTTCCCGCCCGAGCTCCGCGGCCGGGACCGCTGGGTACTCTGGCGCAACGAGGTGCGAGACGGCAAGCCCACCAAGGTGCCGTACGACCCCGACAAGCGTGCCCGGATTGATCCTACTGACGCCGAACGCTGCTTGCGATATGAAGAGGCCGCCGGCTTGGCGACCTCCGCCGAGTACGGCATGGGTTTCTCGTTCTTCGCCGAAGACGGCTATTGCGGCATCGACCTCGACGATTGCGTGGACGCGGAGGGACGCCTGAGTCCGGAGGCGCGAGGGCTGGTGGATGAGTTCGCCACCTACGCGGAGTTCTCGCCGAGCGGCACCGGCGTCAAGATGTTCATACGCGGCCGGAAGCCCTCGTGGGCCAAGTGCCGGTCAAAGGCTCTGCCGGGCGTCGGCGAAATCGAGATCTACGACCAGAAGAGGTTCTTCACCCTGACCGGGCGCGTGGTGCCGGGGTGCGGCCAGCTCGTGCGCGAGCGGGACGCCCAACTGCACGACCTGTGCGCCAGGCTGTGGAAACAGCCTTCGGCGAAACCCGACGTGGTCGGCCGCATCGGGAGGCCCGGGTTCATGGGCGACGACGCGGCCCTGCTCGAGCGAGCCCGCTCGGCGACCAACGGACACAAGTTCTCGGCGTTGTTCGACCGTGGCGACTCCTCGGCCCACGGGGGCGACGAGAGCGCGGCGGACATGGCGTTGGCCTCGATGCTGGCGTTCTGGTGCGGACCGGACCACGACCGGATCGAGCGGCTGTTCTCCGCATCCCTCCTCGGCCAGCGGGACAAATGGAAGACCCGCGACGACTACCGCCGCAGCACGATCGAGTTCGCCATCGAGAACACAACGGAGTACTACGCGGGCGGGCGGTCAGCGGGAGCGGCCGTCGTCAGCGCATCGCGGTCTTTGGCACGGCGGCCGGAGGTGATCATCGACACCGACGAGTACCGCGTCATCGACGAGGTCGCCGTCGCGGTCGGCCGCGACCCGACCATCTTTACCCGCGGGGGCATGTTCGTCGAAGTGCGGGAGCCCGGCGATGGCGGGTACGCCTCGATCGCAACTTTGCTGCCCGCACGACTCCGGGAGCTGATAACCCGGAACGTCGAACTGCTCGGCTACTACAAGGAGGAACTGAAGCCGCGGCATCCGACCGCGTGGCTGGTCAACGCGCTCCACGCCCGGGGCTGGGGTGCGGGGACACGCGAGCTTCGGATGCTCTCGGAAACCCCTGTGCTGCGTCCGGACGGCACAGTGTGGCAAGAGCCCGGCTACGACGCGATCTCCAAAGTGCTCTACCGACCGACCACGACGTTCCCGGTCATTCCCGAGCATCCGACGCGCGACGACGCCTGCGACGCATGTGACCGTCTGATGGACCTTGTGAGTGACTTCCCGTTTGCTGGTCTGGCGCACAGCTCAGCATTCCTTGCTGCGTTGCTCACCGTTGTTGCGAGGCACGCATTTGACGGCCCCTCGCCGCTGTTCCTCGTGGACGCCAATGTCAGAGGGGCCGGCAAGACGATGCTCGGTACCATCGCGGCGATCATTGGCACCGGCTCAGTGCCGCCGGTGAGTTCGTATGTCCACGAATCGACCGAGTGCCGCAAGCAGATCACCACCCTGGCGATGGAGGGCGCGAGGATCGTCTTGCTCGACAACCTCAACGGCGTCATCGGGAACGTCGCCCTCGATCGGACGCTGACGAGCATCTGGTGGCGAGACCGAATTCTTGGGAGCAGCGCGAGCTACTCCGGCCCCATGCTCGCTGTGTGGATTGCAACCGGGAACAACGTCACGGTGAAGGCGGACACGACCCGGCGGACCGTCTACATCCGCCTTGACAGCCCGTTCGAGCACCCCGAGGACCGCGGGGGGTTCCAGCACAAGGATCTCATCGGGTACGTCACGGCACACCGTCCGCAGCTGTTCGCCGACGCGGTCACGATCGTCGCTGCCTATCTCCGCGCCGGATCGCCGAACATGGAGCTGCGGCCCTTTGGCAGCTACGACGCATGGTCCGCGGTGATCCGCTCGGCGGTCCGTTGGCTCGGCATGAAGGACCCCTGCGACACACGCGACCAGTTGGAGGTCGCGGCAGATTCCGACAAGGAGATGCTCGCGCAACTGATGGCGGCGTGGGAGGAGTATGACAGGGCTGGGAATGGGATCGTGCTGAGCACACTCCTGAAGGACCTGTTCCCCTGGGGGGACGGCAGACCGACGAGCCCGGAAGCGGTAGCGCTCCGTGACGCCATCGAATTGTTCGCCCCGCCACGCGGGAACAAGCACCCAACGGCCCGTCAGCTCGGCAGCAAACTCAGAGCGGTGAGAGGCCGCGTGATCGGGGACAAGAAGTTTGACACGGATGGGGCCAAGACCGCCAAAGGGCAGGTCTGGCGTCTCCTCGACGCCACCTCGAAGACCACAGGAGTGTGACTTTGTGACTGTAGTGACTGTGAATCCACCCGCTCAGAAATCCGTGTTCGGCACCGGAGGGTCTGATGTGGCCTCAAACGCTTCAGACCGCCGTCTGCGCGGTTTGGCAAGGTGGCACCGATTTCAGAAGGGCCGGACTCACAGTCAGCAAAGTCACACAGTCACACTCGCAGCAATCATGGAGACGCAATGAACATCGTCCTGAAGCCGCCCGGTGATATCACCCCGTACGAGAACAACCCCCGCCAGAACGACTCGGCAGTGGACGCGATCGCCCGCTCCATCGAGGAGTTCGGCTTCCGCCAGCCCGTCGTGGTGGACGAGCACAACATCATCATCGTCGGCCACACCCGGTGGAAGGCCGCCAAGCGGCTGGGGCTCGAACGCATCCCCGTCCACGTCGCCGAGGGCCTCGCACCCGAGAAGGCCAAGGCGTACCGCATCGCCGACAACGCCACGAACGCCATCGCCACCTGGGACGCCGAGCTGCTGCCCTTGGAGCTGGGCGACCTCAAGGACCTCGGCATCGACCTGGACTCCCTCGGCTTCAGCGAGGACGAGCTGGCGGCCTTCATGAGCGACGGGGCCAACCCGGGCCAGTGCGACCCCGACGAGGTGCCGGAGCCGCCTGACGAGCCTGTCACCAAGCCGGGCGACCTCTGGGTACTGGGCGAGCACCGGCTGCTCTGCGGAGACTCCTCCAGCGAGGCCGACCTCGACCGGCTGCTAGACGGGCAGACCATCCAGTTGGTCAACACCGACCCTCCCTACAACGTCAAGGTCGAGCCCCGGTCCAACAACGCCTTCGTCTCGGGCAAGACCAGCTTCCACCCCGTGCCCAAGTCATCCTCACGATCGGGCGAACAGGTGAAGGGCACGACCACCAAGATGCGTGCCAAGGACCGCCCGCTCGAGAACGACAACGTCACCGACGAGCAGTTCTCTCTGCTCCTCTGTGCATGGTTCCGCAATCTGGCTCGTTCGCTCGACCCGGGCCGCGCTTTCTACATCTGGGGCGGCTACGCCAACATCGCCAACTACCCCACCGTCCTCGAAGACGCCGGTCTGCGGTTCGCCCAGCAGATCATCTGGCACAAGATGCACCCCGTGATCAGCCGCAAGGACTTCATGGGCGACCATGAATGGTGTTTCTATGGCTGGCGTTCGGGGGCCGCGCACAAGTTCTTCGGGCCGAACAACATCCCCGACGTGTGGTCGATCAAGAAGGTCAACCCGCAGAGCATGGTCCACCTGACCGAGAAGCCGGTGGAGCTGGCGGCGCGGGCGATGGCCTACTCCAGCAAGCCGGGTGAGCGGGTGCTGGACCTCTTCGGGGGCTCGGGCTCCACGCTCATCGCCGCCGAGCAACAGGGCTGCAAGGCGTACCTCATGGAGATTGACCCGGCCTACTGCGATGTGATCGTGCAACGTTGGGAAGGGTTTACTGGCCAGAAGGCGGAGAGGACGAGTGCGACGTAGCCGCTTTCCAGATCATCCCATCAAGCCACGCCGCCGAGAACCCGCCCAGTTCCGCGGCACGCTCGATGGCGTACAGCGCCTGCACATCCGTGACCTCCCGGCCCACGGCCTCGGAGACCCAGTTGACGATGTGCCGGTCGGGCTTCGTTGTGTTGGCCCCGAAGAGCATCCGCAGGTACTGGAACCCAGCCAGCGCAAAGCCACGCACCCCCACCGCCAGGTAGTCACCCGGCCGGGCGTCGTCGGCCCACGCGGCGAGCCGCTCGGCCTCGTCACCGCCCGGGTACGCGGCCAGCGTGTCGATGACGAACTCCAACACGCCCACCAGCGTCACCGCCCGCGCGGGGTCGTTCGTGCTCAGGTGCTGCGCGGTGAACGCTGCCGGAGACTCACACTCCCGGATCATCGAGAGCAACTGCTCGCAGGTCCTGATGCCGGGGTTGGCGGCCTCGAACGCGACGACGCGGGGGCGCGACCACCTCCTTGTAGCGGCGGTTCAGCGACAGCACGCAGTCGATCACCCACACGGGCGGGGCGGCGTCCCACACCTTCGGCGGAGTCGGGCTCAGGCTCTTGAACCGGCCGCGGGCGAACTCGATGATCTTGCGGGCGTCCTCTTCTCGCATGGCAGGCAGCGTACCGCCATGACGGCCGTGACTGAGAACGCCCCGGCGCGAGCCGGGGCGAGGACGGGTGGTGGATGAGTGAGCTACCCGCCGGACTTCAGCGCGTGGTACTCGGTCATGGCGTCCAGATGGACGCACCCGCTCGCCGCGTAGGACCGCCTGCCCTCGGTGGTGACGCAGCCCCGCTCCTTCAGGAACGCGATCGCCGTCGCCGCCTGGGAGGAGGGAAGGTCCTCGGCCGCGACAATCTCCTCCAGCACGAACCCGGCGTCCCCGGCCTCGTCGATGGCGTGGGCGACCGTCTCGAGCGTCTCGAGTTGGCAGCGGTGTCGGTAGGGCTTGCCCCGCCGTGGCGTTGCCGCCCGGACGAGCGACCCGTCCCGGTCAATGTGGAAGGTGTCCTCGCGCACGGCTCAGTCCCGCTTTCCGTTGGAAGCGAACCTGCCGCGGCCGGTCTTCGTGAAGCGGCTGTCGGCTCCCTTGGCGCTCACTTCGCGCGTGATGGCGCTGTAGAGCGTGGCGTCCGGCGTCTTGCCGCCGGGGCTGGTCCAGAGGCCCTTCTCCGCCATCGCCTTGATCATCTCTCGGGCGCTCATCTCCGTGCCCGCCTCGGCGAGCACCTGCGCCGCGGCGTCGAGGGCGCTCAGGCGCTTCGGGGCCGACGGTTCAGGCTTGGCGTTGGCCTTGCCCCCGGGGGCGGCCTTCTTGCCCCGTGTGCCGCCCTTTGGCTTGGCCGGGGTCGTTGCCGCCTTCTTGCCGCCCTTCGCGGCACGCGGCGTCGTAGCGGGCGTGGTGGCGGCCTCGGCCGGTGCGGCCTCCCGCTCCGCCGCCTTGGCCTTGTCCTCGGCCGCGACCTTCTTCATGGTGGCCGAGATGGCGGGCTTCGCGGCCTTCTTCGCGGGGGCCTTCTTCGTAGGGGCCTTCTTCGTCGTCTTCTGCGTTGCCATGGTCTTCTCCTTGGCTGGTGGTTCAACAGCCCCCGCACATCGCGGCGGGCAAGCGCGCGCCGCACGGTTCCCCGCGCGGCCGCGTCGTCAGCGGGCCGGGTTCGGCCGGTAGGCGTGCTCGCAGCTCCGGCAGCGGACCAGGTCGCCGTCGTCGCCGATCCACACCAGCCGGTCGGCGTCGCGTTCCCCGCACCCGGGGCAGGCGTCCTTCTCGGGCACCCGGTTGGTCGCGGGCACGCTGGCGAGCCGCTCGCGGATCAACGCCGCCTGGTGCTCGTGGTACGCGAGGTTCGCCTTCAGGTCCTCGATCTGGTCGCGGGTCGGTTCGTTGCTCATCTGCGTTCTCCTTGCCCCGGGCGGAACCCCCGCCGGGTGTCACACATGAGCCATGATTCCACGGCGCATGCAAGGCGTTCTGGCCTGCTTTTGCAGGTGTTTCTGAGATTGAGGGGGAGCGCCCCAACCGGAGCAAGGCGTTCCCCTGTCATGCCCGAGGGGGTGGCCCATGGCGGTGCGTAGCAAGTTCCTCGAAGACGGCCTCACGCCCCAGCAGGAGCAGGCCATCATCGGACTGATCAACGAGACCAGCGTCGCCGCCGCGGCCCGAGCCAGCGGCGTCGGGCAGCGCACCCTCCACCAGTGGATCAACGACGACAAGCGGTTCATGGCCGCCTACCGGGCGGCGCGCCGTCAGGCGTTCGACCAGGCCATCGCGGCTCACCCAGCGGTACGCCTCGCTGGCGGTCACCACACTCGCCAAGGTCATGGCCGACGCCAGCGCCGCCAACGCCGCGAAGGTCTCGGCAGCCACGGCCATGCTCAAGTTCGGCCGCGAGTCGATCGAGCTGGACGACCTGGCGGCGCGGATCGAGACGCTGGAATCCGAACGCGATGACGAGGGGGATCGGTCATGAGGCTCTGGACACGGGTCAGGAAGCTGGAGCGGAAGCGGGATGCCAGGCCGTGCCGCTACTGCTCGGGGTTTGGGTGTACCGCGCTCGTTGACGAGCAGAAGGGCGAGCGAATGGACGACGCCCGCGGCTGCAAGATGTGCGGTCGGGTCTCGAAGCTGATCGTGCTGAGGGCCGACCGTGGGTAGGGCGCTGTCGCGCCGGGTCCGGAGGCTGGAGGCCGCCCGCGAGGGCTGCGCGTCCTGCGGCGGCCGCGGCGCGCTGACGGTCGTCTTCATGGCGCGGGGGGAACCCCCGCCGAGCCGAAGCGCTGCCCCGCGTGCGGGCGGTCGCTGGTGGTCGAGATTCACGAGCTGACGCTGGAGGAGTGGCATGGCCGCGAAGACGCTTGCGCGTAGGTTGGCACGGCTGGAGGGGGACACGGCGAGGACCTGCACAGAGTGCGGCTGGGGGGGCCGAGAGGGCCGTCTACGAGGTCGTCGTGCCCGTGGCGGTCGGGAGCGTCCGGGACGCCCCGGAGCCCCGAGAGCCCCGCCGGTGCCCCCGCTGCGGACGCCCCACCGAGTACCACATCTCGTTCCCGACGGCTCGGGAGCAGTGAACCACGAACGGCCGCCGCCGAGCGGCCGAAGGAGAACATCGATGCATCGCAGAACAACCGGACCGTCCCTGCCCCAAGCCCCGTCCACCGCCGCCCGCGAGCTGCGGCACCACGACTCCGCCGCGATCCACGGGCGCAGGAACGCGGGACATCAAGTCGCCCCTGGCACCGCCGCCCGGGGCGGGCGGTCCCGGCGAGGGAGGCCCCGGCGGGGGAGGCGTCAACCCCGGCGGCGGCAACCCCGCGGGGTCCGGCGGACTCCCCGTCGCCATCAACAGCATCCGGCGGCGAAGCCACTAACCCACCGCAGGACGCTGTTACCCCACAATCCGCCCCCGCGGGGCCGGGGAGGCCCTTCCCCGCCCCGCCGGGCGCGCCCGCCCGCAGGCCCGTTTCCGTGGGGTTGCGGGACTGTCTCTCATACGACACGCCATTCGCACTAATATTCCCTCACCTTGGGCACAATGCCAGTCCGCTGGCAATGCCCCGCACGTGGAGGGACTATGCATAGCTTTGCGCCAGATCATGAAGGCCCGCGCGTATCAGATCAAATCCGCGGTGCGATCGTCGTGACACCAACCACCGTACGATCGCTTGTAGAGGCGGGCGAACGCTTTCTGAAAGACGATGCTGTTCTATGTCGGTTCGTCGCCATTAGCAGCGGTCACGAACCGCTCGTGATTGACTCACTCGACGAACTGCTCACCCTACGCAATCCTCACACAGCGCCGATCGAAGGGCTTCTCCTCGCCCTGAACACTACCGCGCGCGGACTGCACATCTTCATAGGTACACAGAGCTCCGATGGTGCGGCGGTTCGACTGGACGCAATTAGTGACTCGGTCGATGACCTATCAGCGCTGCGTGAAAGCGTACGAGCAGAAGCGAAAAACTCGACCGCGTGGTACTCCCCGTTCCGTTGGCTCTATGACACGACATTCGCGTTGGTCTTCAAAGTGCCTGGCCGAGTGCGGCTGATCATCGGGACACTGCTTGTGGTGCTTTGGATTGCTTGGGTTGTGCTCGGTTCGCTTGCTCGAGCAGATCTTCAACACTGGCAGGAGAACGCAGCGTCGGTCGTTGACGAACTACGCCGCGGCCAAGCCGAGGGCTTGGTACTGGACGACGACACCGCCGCGAAAGTCAACCGAATCGAGAACGCACTGGCGTCCTCTCGTGGAGTGTCTTGGACAAGATGGATCGGAGTGATCGCGGGGTCGATTGTCATTGGTCTGATCTGGCCAAAGGCAAACGACGTCCTCTTCCCGCGCGTGGAGTTTACCATCGGAGATGGCGCCATACGGCACGCACGCACGACTACAGCCCGACACTTCGTCCTTGGCACGGTGATCGTGTCTGGCTTTGTGATCCCGCTGATTCGGAGCTGCGCGGCAGGTGGATAGACCAGTGCGTACACAGTCCCGCTCTTCAGAGAAAGGGGGACTGAGGCGTGGGCGCGTATTTCGAGGAGGCGGGGTTCCGGTTCAACATCCGCCAAGACTTCGAGTGGGCGCGGCTCGAGAGCGCCATGCGGCGGATCGTCGGAAGCGGTTGACTACTCAGAACTGACCGGCGGGGCGAGTCGCTAGTCTGATCATGGATAGGTGGAGTTGAACCAGTCAGTCAGAGCATCCTGGTTTGGTTTGTTCTGGGCGAGTTCAGAGAGAGACTTGAACTGTTCTCGGCTCGGTCTGCCGTGGCCCTCGGTTTCCATGAACGCGAGAACCGCTGGCAGGAGTGTTCGCCAGATCCCCTCCCACTCTCCATCAGTCCCGACACAGAAGTCTAGAAGGGCCGCACGGCCGAGGTCTCGTGCATCTTCATGGTCGGTGGTGTCGAGATTGAGAAAATCAAAAACGCCGGCCCGGCGCAATTGCCCAGACGAAACAGCTTCGCAGTCAGCACCAGCATGCACCGCTGTAGACAAACTCTGCCGAAGGCGTTTGGACTCATCCGAGGGCATCGTCTAGTAATCGGCGAGCCTCGTCGAATGCCGACATCTTGCAGTCGTATTCTTCCTCGCTCACAGCGTCCAAGTAGATGTGCAGCTGAGCGCCAGCGCGGCCCGACTGGTTGGCTTCCCGCCAAGTGCGGCTGCGCAGGTGTGACTCATGGCTGATTTCGGTTGCGGTCTTGTTGCCAACCCAGGCAATCGCGCCGTCGATGGCCTCTCGCTCCTCATCAGAGAGTTCGATCTTCTCCCCATCAGCGAGCCTGTACACACCCTCGCTGTAGGGTCCGACGGAGCGGAGACCAAACCGCAACTTCCCGTTGTCGCATAGGCCCTTGAGGATGGACGCTCCGTCATCGACGCCGGGGCCGTTCGGCATGTGAACGACCGGATGCTCCGTCAGATACCGTCCAGTCTCGCGCCAGAAGATCAGGTGGGCGTCATAGAACGCTTTGTAGAGCCTTGTTCGGCCATCAAATGAACCGCCATTCTCCTGGATGATGCCAAGGAGAATTCGCTCTGCGGCTGCCCAAGTCTCAGGCTTCTGATTCAGGTTCCATCCCATACAGACTCCAACCAAGTGTACAGTGTTTGTACACCCCCGTCAAGTCATCGGTTCACATAGTCTGGCAACCGCTGGCAGAAATGGTGAATTGGCTGCCAATAGCCGGGCTCGGAGCCAGGATGCACCAAAGGGCCAATCACCACCTATCGGCTCGCCCGCCCGCGCCCGAGCGGGCCCTCTGGGGAAGCGCCCCCGGACGGCCCCCGCGACGGGCCCCCAAGTCTCGGGGCGGCCCCTGGATATTCGGCCGATGTCCGGCATGCGTCGGGCATGGGGTTAGGAACCAGAGCAGGTCCACGCTCCCGCCCCCAGGGCCCGCTACGGCGTGCCCTGCCACGACGACCGCACCCGCGACGGGGAGGTGGTCCCGGGTCGGCGGGGTCTTCCACTGCCGCGCCAGGCTCCACTCGCCCGAGGTCTGGGTCCGGGTCACCGGGCAGGTGCGAACCGAACCGTCATGGCTGGACGAGGCGCTGGTGGTGCTGTGGGAGGTCGAGGCCGAGGACGCCGCCGACGGGCACCGGATCGTGGTCGAGCCCTGGATGCTGTCGGTCGCGCCCGTGGGCGACGTGCTGCGCCGGCTCCGGCTTGGCGCGTAGGCGGCCCGCCGCAATGCTGGACCCGCTGGCCGCTCGGTACCTGTCCCCCACCTGAGTCGGCCAGCACCGGCGGCCGGGCTCCTCGAGGGTTCGGCCGCCTTTTCTGTGGGACCGCGCGGCCCGGGGGCTCGGGACCCGGGGCCCGGGGTGGCGGGATGAAGAAGGCGACCGACAGGGTGGGCGAGCGGCACGGCGGGTGGACGGTCATCGGCGTCGGCGCTGCCGACGCCAGCGGCTCCCGAACGCTGCTCTGCTTGTGCGACTGCGGCCAGCGCCAGCACGTCCCGCGCGGGAACCTCGTCTCCGGGCAGAGCACCCGCTGCGAGGCGTGCCGCGCCCGCGGGAGGAAGCAGCAGCACGACGAGCGCGCCGCCGCGCAGGTCGGCACCAGGCGGGGCACGCTCACGATCACGAGCTGGCGTCGGACCCCGCGCGGCGTCCGCCTGGGGTGGCGGTGCGACTGCGGGAGGACCGGCTGGACGCCCCAGGTCGGGGGGACGGGGCCGGGGTGCCCGTCCTGCGGGGCGAGGGCCAGGGGGCGCAGGCAGACGCTGGTGAGGCACCGCGGCGTCGCCTACACGCTGGAGGAGCTGGGGGCCATGATCGGCGTCACCCGTGAGCGGGCGAGGCAGATCTACCACCAGCACGGGAGGGCCGAGGTGCTGCGGCGGGCGGGGCTGGGGCGCGGCGGTCGGGGGTAGGCCCGCGGGCCCTGCGTCCCCCCGGCTACGACGACTGAAAAGTCACGCTTTTGTGCAATCGGGGGACTGGGCTTGACACTGTCGTGTACCGGTCGGATCTACCATGCCCCCGGGGAGGCCAATCCATGGCGATCATCCCGAGCCGCACCGACATCGAGCAGTTCCGTAATCCAGTACTGCCGGAAGTGATGCAAGTGGTCGAACGGTACGAGCAGTGGCTGCTCGATGACCCTTCATTTGGTCCCGCAGACGTATTCGTGAGTCCCTACCTGGCCAATCATGATCCGGCCTTGGTTCTGACTACTGATCGGGGCGTGCTCGTCATCGAAGTTCTGGCAGGATCTCTTGACGACCAGAACGCAGCCGCCCGAATCCGCAGGGCATGCGAGAGGGCGATGCTATTCCGTGCGAAGTTCTGGGAGTTGTGCTTCCCTCCCCTCGTCCACCGTTGCCTAGAGCTGGATGTTGAAAGTCCAGATGCCCGCGCGGCTCAGATCGTCAAACGCTTCATCGACGCTGTTGTCATGGTGCCAAAAGTGAGTAGACAGACTGCGCAGCAGATCGCGGGTCGCCAAAGTATTCCGGTCTACGGCGACCCAGACGGCCCCGGCACCGCACCTTGGCCATCTGCGGTGCGAACCAACGGCTTGAACGATCACCAGCGCGAGCCTGTATTGGATACCCTCTGGCATGTCGCGCGGTCATGGCTCGCACCGCCGTTCCATCGAGCGGAGGACGGGATCATCGGACAGAGCCAACTCACGCCAAGTCAGCGGCCTCATGCGGTGCCGCGCGGGACCGGGTGGTTTCGCCTTCAGGGTCCTGGCGGGTCGGGTAAGTCGCTCGTGCTCGCGCACAAGGCCGCCGTGCTCGCATCGCAAGACAAGCGGGTACTGCTCCTCTGCTACAACATCACCCTGCGGTCCTACCTCCGTGACCTGGTGGATCGAATGCGGTACGCCTTTGACTGGAGGGACATTACCATCAGGTACTTCCACGAACTGCTGAAGGAAGTGCGTTTGTACTACGACGCGCCAATCACAGGCGATCCGGATGACAAAGACACATTTCTTGATAGGGACTATCCGGACTGCGTGTTTCAACTGCTCAACACGCGCCCAACACATCGGTTTCAATACGATGCAGTACTCATTGATGAAGGGCAGGACTTCTCCGAGAACTGGTACCGGGTTTTGGATGCGTGCCTGGTGCCGAACGGAGAACTATTACTGATTCGTGACCGAGACCAGAATATCTACGGGAAGGACACCAGGGTTCTGGAGTCCGGCGGGCCGTCTATCCAAACGGGCAAAGGGCTGCGGGGGTTCAGTGGGCCATGGGCGACACTGCGCAGCACTTGGCGAATGTCGCCGCAGATCACTCAAGCGGTTTCCGAGTTTGCGGTACGGGTCTTGGGCAGCGAGCCGTTCGATACCGACCAGGGGCGGCAACCGACTATGTTCGATGCTGCGTCGTTTTGCCGATGGGAAAACGCCTCTCAGCAAGACGTGACTGCGAGGCTTGTTGAAGTGATTCGTATAGCCTCGCAGCAGATGTCTCCAACCCATCCATCCGACCTTGCTGTGCTCACTACGACCAACAAACGTGCTTGGGAAATCGTCAGGCTATTGGAGGAAAGTGGTCAGCCGGCGGTGCATGTATACGACAGCGACGGGCATCGGGACCGGGACAAGCTCTTCCACTTCTGCCGAGGAGACGGACGCATCAAGGTCTGCACAGGCCACAGCTTCAAGGGATTCGAAGTATGGGGAGTTGTCGTCTTGTCCGAGCCGTTCTGGGGGGAGTGAACTCAAGAGATGGCTATACACAGCGATGACGCGGGCAATCGAGGGTCTTTGGGTACTGAACACAGATCCCGAGCTTTGGGGTGTTGCTGAGTGGTTCCCGGAGTTCATGGAGTAAAGGCAGTCCCGCTCCGCAGCCATCCCGCAACTGTTTGCGAATCCTCCCCCAACGGTCTTGAGCCCTGACGCCGCCCCGAGGTACTCGTGGTCGTCGCCCGCAAGAGCGGGCCTGCCACGCACCCCGGAGCACGACCATGGCCACGCCAAAGCATCGAGGGGAACCACCCGCCACCAACGCCGGACGCCGCTTCCCGCCGGAGGTCCTGACCGACGCCGAGGTCCGCGCCCTCATGGACGCCTGCGGCGAGGGAATCCCCTCGTGCCACCGCAACCGCGCCCTGATCGCCGTGTTGTACCGGGGCGGGCTCCGGGTCTCCGAGGCCCTCGCCCTCTACCCCAAGGACCTCGACGCCGCCACGGGGGCCGTGCGGGTGCTGTGGGGCAAGGGCGGCCGGGCCAGGACGATCGGGCTCGACCCCGGGGCCTTCCGGCTGGTGGAGGTCTGGACGCGGCACCGCACCGCCCTCGGCCTCGACGCCCGCCACCCGCTCTTCTGCACCCGGCAGGGCCAGGCGATCACCAGCTCGTACATCCGCCGGCTGCTCAACCGCCTGGGCGAGCAGGCGGGCATCCAGAAGCGGGTCCACGCCCACGGGCTGCGGCACACCCACGCCGCCCAGCTCCGGTCCGAGGGCGTGGACATCGGCATCATCAGCAAGCAGCTCGGGCACCGGTCCATCGCCACGACCGCCAGGTACCTCGACCACATCGCGCCGTGGGCGGTGGTGGAGGCGATGAGGGGGAGGGAGTGGTGAGCCGGTGTGACTAGGGTGACTTGAGTTCGGCAAGACAGTTGAGACAGGGCTCCGTCCTGAGCACGACAGACAACCACTGCTCGGCCCTACTCGTTGCTACATGGAAGCGATTCCGCCGATCGGGGCTCATCTCAGCTAGCGATCCTAAAAAGCGGTCGTAAAGATTGCAGAGAACCACCGCCGGAAACTCCGATCCCTTCGTCTGAGTCCGAGGCAGAATGTGGACACAGTCGGTCTTGTCAAGATGTCGTTGGCCATCTTGGATGCGCGTCGAGCGTTGATGGAGGGCTTGCTCGAGAAGGGATATGGCGCCGTGCAGCTGCGAGACGTCGCCCGGATCATCGAGGTGGAGGACTGCGATCTTTTCGATGTGTTGGCGTATGTCGCCTATGCCAAGTCGCCGGTGACTCGGGCGGAACGAGTCGCGAGGCGTCGCCCCTCGATCTCGTCCCGTTTCGATGGCGAGCTCCGGGCGTTCGTGGAGTTTGTGCTGGAGCACTATGTCACGCAGGGGGTAACCGAACTGGACGACAAGAAGCTGCCGCATTTGCTGGATCTGCGGTATGACTCTCTGCAGGATGCGGTGGCGGTGCTTGGGCCTGCGGCGGAGATCCGGCAGGCGTTCGTGGGTTTCAGGCGGATCTGTATTCGGCCGGCATGGACGAGCAGGCGTGAAGGTGATCCGGACCAGTTTCTCGGCGTTTGTCCGTCGGTTCGCTCGGCTGCGGATGTCGCGAGACGGTGGGTCATTGGGCTCCGATCCGGATCGAATCGAACTCTGCGAGGTTGACTTGGAGGTGTTCGGGATGGGTGTGGACCCTGTTGCGGCCGGGTGGTAAGCGCCTTCAAGGCGGAGGTGGGTTCCCGGGCGGCTGGCCCTGGGGGCTGGTTGCCACCTGGGGTCGTTCCCATCTCCCGCGACCGTCCCGTGGCAGGAGGGTGGAATACGCAAGCAGAGATCGTGGTTTGCCGATAGACCCCTTGGGAGTAGAATGCACCCGTGACTCGTCTGCTTGTCATCTTGGCCATCGTCTTTGCCGGCCTCCCCGGCTTGGGGTTTGGATTGCCTGCGGGCGGGACCCCGGGACACGCCTGCAGTATCTCTCGTTGCCAGCACGCGGTTATCCAGTCTTCTTGCTGCAGCAACTCGGCAGGACTGACAGTCTGCCCCATGAGTGACGGGCCCTGCACGTGCGCTGCGGCCCCGAATCCTGATCGACACCCGCGTCCCGACGCCCCTCTGCCCCGCAGCGATCGTGATTCGGCGACAGGTCTGCCGAATGAATCGACGCAGATCGGGTGGCTCATCGACCCAGTCGATCCGACGCCGGTGGCGGCGGCACTCGTGTTTGGCCTGCGTGCGGGCAAGACACACAACGAAGTTCAGGCCCTTTTGAGCGTCTGGCAACGCTAGAGCCCGAGTCCCCTAGGGATGTTGCGCGCTGAGCGCGCGAGTTGTTCCCGCTGTCTCTGCTCGGACACTCTTCTCTCCAGATACTCAGGAGCCACCCATGGCCGTTCGCTTCATTGCGTGCGCGGTGGGCATCACGGCGGTCGGAGTTGTTGGCGGCTGTTCAACGCCCTTCGATCCTCCCCGTGATCTGCCGCCCTCGTTCGCCCGATCAGTACCGCCTCATGCCGATTCGTCGTCCCGCTCGGTCTACAGGTCCAACCCGGGGCCCGACGAGGGAACCCTGAAACTCGCTCCCGGTGCGTCCGCAGACGAGTTCGTGCGATTTGCCCTCTATCACAGCCCGAGGGTTGAGGCGGCGTACCAGAAGTGGATTGCCGCCGCGGAGCGTCTGCCCCAAGCGCGGTCGCTGCCGGATCCGCGGCTGAACTTCGGGTTCTTCTTGGATGAAGTCGAGACGCGGACGGGCGCGCAACAGGCCCGCGTCGGAGTGAGCCAGTCGCTCCCGTGGCCGGGCCTGCTCGGGGCCCGGGAGGACGCCGCGTCGATGGCGGCGCGGGCCGCGTGGCGGCAGTTCGAAGCCGCCCGGCTTGAGGTCACCGAACGAGTCGTGAGCACGCTCCATGAAGTGGCCTACCTCGATGCCGCGGTCCGGATCACGGGTGAAAACCTTGAACTGTTGCGATCATTCGAAGAGGTTGTGCGTGCTCGCTATCGCGTGGGTGCGGGGTCGCACCCGGAGCTGATTCGAGTGCAGGTCGAACTCGGGCAACTCGAGGACAGGCTGGCCCAACTGGTGGCGTTGCGGCCAACCTATGTCGCGGACCTTAACGCCGCTCTCAATCGACCGACGGATGCGCCTGTGCCGACACTCGGTCCGCTCCCGGGGCGGGTGGTATCGATCGACGGGCCCGCCCTTTCCGAGATCGCGAGGCAGTCAAATCCTGTGCTTCTCGCGCTCGACGAGCGGATCGAAGAGCAGCGCATCCGTGGCGAGGTAGCGAGGAAGGAAGGACTCCCCGACTTCACAGTCGGGCTCGACTACATCGTCACTGACGAGGCGATGAACAGCTCAAGCTCGGAGAGTGGCGATGACCCGATATTCCTGAGCTTCGGCATCAAGGTGCCGATCTGGAGAGACAAGTACGACGCCGGAGTCCGCGAAGCGTTCGCGCGCCGGCTCGCCGTATCGCACGAGCGCACGGACGAGGCGAATCGGGTCACGGCCGCGATTCAGCGGGCCTGGTTCGAGCACGCGGACGCGGACCGCCGTGCCCGCCTATTCGAGACGACGCTGATCCCGAAGGCGGAGGAGTCACTCCGTGCATCGCTGGCCGGGTTCCGCTCCGATGAGGCGAGCTTTCTGGACCTGCTGGACACCGAGCGGACGCTGCTGGAGTTTGCCGTCGCCGCCGAGCGGGCGAAGGCCGACCGCGGGCAAGCGCTCGCGCGTCTCAATCGCCTCGTTGGTGAGTCTGTGCCGACGCGCAGCGCCGGTGCGGCTGAACATACCGATCTGCAGGATGCGGGGGACGGCCCCGATGAGGGCACGCCATGAGCAAATTCATGAAGGTGAGCCGAGCGGCGACGGCCTGGTTGTGGAAGCACACCGCAGCGGGCATCGCCGTGGTACTGATCATCGCGGCGCTGTTCGCTGGGTACCGGATGGGCCGTCCGGATGTTCGTCCCGCACCGGGACCTGTTGCCGGGGGACATGGCGACGACGGAGACCCCAGCGAGCCGCAGATGTACACCTGTTCCATGCACCCTTCGGTGCGGCTACCCGACCCCGATGCCAAGTGTCCAATCTGCTTCATGGATCTGATCCCGGTGGTGAATGAAGGCGGCCTGGGGAGTGAGCACCGCGTCACGATCAGGGACGCTGCTGCGGCGATGAGCCGGATCGAGACGGCTCCGGTCGGTCGTTTCTTCCCGACCGCAGAGATCCGTCTTTATGGAAAAGTAACCTACGACGAGACCTCGGTCGCCCGACTCACGTCATACTTTCCGGGGCGGATCGAAAGACTGTTCGTGAACTACGTCGGTGTGCCCGTTGCCAAGGGCGACCACATGGCGGAGCTCTATAGCCCCGAAGTGCTCTCGGCGTTCGAGGAACTCCGACAGTCCACTCAAGCGGCGAATGATTCAAGAAGCACAAGCGAGCTTGTTCGCTCGACAACAAGAGACACGCTGACAGCGTCACGGGAAAAGCTTCGGCTTTTTGGGCTGACCGCTGAGCAGATCGCCGCGGTCGAGGATGGCTCGTTCGAATCTGACCAACTTGCTATCTTCGCGCCGATCGGCGGCGTCGTCACACACGTGGGCGTCCGCGAGGGTGACTATGTCCAGACCGGAGCACCGATCGCCACGGTCGCAGACCTCTCACGGCTATGGCTCGACATGGAGGCGTACGAATCGCAGCTCCCGCTGCTTCGATGGGGCCAGCGTGTAACGTTCACTGTAGAGGCCCACCCGGGTGAGACCTTCGAGGGGCGCATCGCGTTCATTGAACCGATGGTGGACGAGCGCACGCGGACCGCTGCCATTCGCGTCGCCGTTGAGAACCTCGAGCGTCGGCTTAAGCCAGGAATGTTCGCTTCGGCGGTAGTTCGTACCCGCGTCGCGGAGAACGGCGCAGTGGTCAACGATGAACTCACCGGCCGCTGGGTCAGCCCGATGCACCCGACCGTCGTAAAGGACGGGCCGGGCCAGTGCGACATCTGCGGCATGGACATGGTTCCTGCGGAGTCGCTCGGTGTTGTTGGCGACCCGAGCAAGGTGGACGAGCCGCTCGTAATCCCGCGATCGGCGGTGCTGTTCACCGGCACACGCTCGGTGGTGTATGTCGAGGTGTCGGATATGGAGAAGCCGACCTACGAGGGTCGGACCGTCGTGCTCGGACCGCGGGCCGGGGAGTTCTACATCGTCCGCGAAGGACTGCGCCGCGGTGAGCGGGTCGTGGTTAACGGAGCGTTCCGTATCGACAGCGCGATGCAGATTGCGGCCAAGCCGAGCATGATGACACCAGGCGGCGGTGGTGGTGGAAACCCGCATGATGGGCACGGCGACATGACCGGCGGGCAGATGCCAGCGATGCCAGATCGCGTCCCCGTTCCCGATAGCTTTGTGTTCGCGCTGAAGCCAGTGTACGCGGCCTATCTGGATGCACAGGAGTCGCTCGCCGCCGATGATCTCGGTGGATTCGCGCAGGCGGCCTCGGATCTCCGCACCGCGCTCGGCTTTGTCGGGGAGGCGGGACTCGTGGGCGACCCACTCACGGCGTGGCGTCGGGCCGCGTCCAAGCTCCGTGTTGACGGTGCGATCACCGACATCGAGATCGCACGGACCCAGTTCGAGGACATGAGCGAGGCGATCATCGCGTTGCAGCTCCGCTTCGGACATCGGGGCAACGAGACATGGAATGTCGCCCACTGTCCGATGGCGTTTGACAACAACGGAGCGGATTGGTTGCAGCGCGGCACACAGATCAACAATCCTTACTTTGGAGCAGCCATGCTTCGCTGTGGCGACATCCGCGAGTCGTTTGAACCGCTCGACTCTGTCAGAATGAATGCTGAGGACATCGGGATGGAGGGTCACGATCATGAGTGACCGTTCGCCATCCATTCCACCGATGCCCTCACGCGGACCGCTCAACACCTTGATTCGATTCTGTCTTGAGCAGAAGCTAGTGGTCGCGATCGTACTCTTTGGCACCCTCTTCTGGGGCGTGCTCGTGGCTCCGTTCGATTGGGACCTCGGCGGTCTGCCCCGCGATCCCGTTCCCGTTGACGCGATTCCGGACATCGGCGAAAACCAACAGATCGTGTTCACGGAGTGGCCCGGCCGCAGCCCGCAGGACATCGACGACCAGATCAGTTACCCGATGACGATCGCGATGCTCGGCATCCCGGGCGTGAAGGACATTCGCAGCTACTCAGTCTTCGGCTTCTCTACGATTTACGTGGTGTTCGAGGATGGCGTCGAGTTCTACTGGTCGCGTTCAAGGGTGCTGGAGAAGCTGAACTCACTCCCGGCCGGCACGCTACCGCCCGGCGTCTCGCCGGCGCTCGGACCGGACGCGACGGCGGCTCGGCCAGGTCTTCTGGTACACGCTCGAAGGAAGGGACGCGGAGGGCAACCCAACGGGAGGCTGGGGGCCGGAGGAACTGCGTTCAATACAGGACTTCATTGTCAAGTACAAGCTCGCGGGCGTGGAGGGCGTCTCGGAGGTCGCTTCGATAGGCGGCTTTGTGCAGGAGTATCAGGTCGACGTTAATCCGGACGCGATGCGGGCGGCGGGTGTCTCGCTCCAGCAGGTCATCGGCGCTGTGCGTCAAAGCAACCTTGATGTCGGAGCCCGCACGGTCGAGGTGAACCGGGCAGAGTACATCGTTCGCGGGCTCGGATTCATTCAGAGCGTCGAGGACCTTGAGCAGGCGGCGATCACATCACGGGATGGGCAGCCGATCCTCATCGGCGACATCGCCAAGGTCGCACTCGGACCCGCGCTGCGCCGTGGAGTGTTGACCAAGGCGGGCGATGAAGCCGTTGGCGGCGTCGTGGTTGTGCGCTACGGCGAGAACCCGATGGCAACGATTCAGCGGCTCAAGAGCAAGATCACAGATATCGCTTCGGGCCTGCCCTCAAAGATCCTGGCGGACGGAACGGAGAGTCGCGTCACGATCGTTCCGTTCTACGACCGGTCGGGTCTGATCAAAGAGACACTGGAGACCCTTAACTCGGCGATCTCTCAGCAGGTGCTCGTGACGATCATCGTGGTCGTCCTGATGGTCATGCACCTGCGGAGCAGCCTGCTTATCGGCGCGATGCTGCCGATTACGGTGCTGATGACGTTCATCGGAATGAAGCTCTTTCGGGTCGACGCGAACGTTGTCGCGCTCTCCGGCATCGCCATCGCCATCGGCACAATCGTGGATATGGGCATCGTGTTGAGTGAAAACATCCTCAGACGGCTTGATGAGGCCGCAGTAGACCAGGCGAACGCGGCACCGACCATCGATGTAATCTATCGTGCGACCACCGAGGTCGGCGGTGCCGTGTTGACCGCTGTTGCCACGACGGTCGTCGGCTTCCTGCCGGTGTTTACGATGGAGGCCGCTGAAGGCAAGCTCTTCAAGCCCTTGGCGTACACCAAGACCTTTGCACTGGTCGCCGCGATCATCGTCGCGCTGACAATCCTGCCCGCGGCCGCGCACGTGCTCATGGGCTTTCGCCCAAAGGCGAAGCTGATCCGAGCCGCCTCTGCGGTCGCACTCACCCTGTCCGGCCTTGCGGCTGCGATCTGGCTACACACACTCGGTGGGCTGATCATCACGGCGTTCGGAGCGTTCTACCTTGCCAAGCCATGGTTGCCGACGCTCCTCGTGCGAGGTTTGCAGTGGTCGGCAAATCTCGTCGCCGTCCTTGTGGTGCTCGTGGTGCTCGCGGGGACGTGGGAGCCGCTCGGCCCGGAACCGGGCATGTTCGGCAACGCGGTCTTCATCGGGACTATCGTGGGCGGAGTGTTGCTCGTCTTCTGGCTCGTTCGGCTGGCATTTCCATACATCCTCGCGTGGGCACTTCGGCACAAACTCATCGGGCTGTCTCCCGCCGTCATCGTCGTATTGATCGGTGCCACCGTATGGCTCGGCTTCGATCGCGTGTGGGGATGGCTTCCAGAGTCCGTCAGGCAGCGGGAGTCAATGGTGGAGGTTGCGCACGCGTTTCCTGGGCTCGGAAGCGAGTTCATGCCATCGCTCGACGAGGGCGCATTCCTCTACATGCCGACCACGATGTCCCACGCCTCAATCGGCGAGGCGACGGACATCTTGAAGGAACTCGACCGCCGGATCATGAGCGTGCCGGAGGTCGCGATGGCGGTCGGTAAGATCGGGCGCGTCGAGAGCCCGCTCGACCCCGCGCCGATCTCGATGATCGAGACTGTTATTGAGTACAAGAGCGAGTACCGCACTGATAACCAAGGAAGACGGCTCAACTTCCGCTTTGATGACGAGACAGAGGGGTTTGTCCGCGACGATCAGGGAAGTCTGATCGAAGACTACGACGGCCGCCCGTTCCGCCAGTGGCGCGACGAGATCGAATCGACTCAGGACATCTGGGACGCGATCGTCGAAGCGGCCGACATGTCGGGTGTCACCAGCGCACCGAAGCTCCAGCCCATCGAGACGCGCATCGTCATGCTCCAGTCTGGCTTTCGTGCACCGATGGGCATCAAGGTCTACGGTCCTGATCTTCAAACCATCGAATCCTTCGGCCTTGAACTCGAACGGCTGCTCAAGCGGGTTCCGAGTGTCCAGCCCGCGGCGGTCTTCGCCGATCGCGTTGTGGGCAAACCGTACCTTGAGATCGATATCGATCGAGAGAAGATCGCCCGCTATGGCCTCACAATTGCCGCGGTGCAGGAGGTCATCGAGGTCGCCATCGGCGGCAAACCGCTGACCATGACAGTCGAGGGACGAGAGCGATACCCCGTGCGCGTTCGTTATCTCCGCGAACTGCGCGACCAACCCGAGACGCTTGGCGACATCCTCGTTCCAACGCCCGCGGGTGCTCAGGTGCCCCTTCGCGAGCTCAGCACCCTCGAGTATCGACGCGGCCCGCAGATGGTCAAGAGTGAAGACACCTTCCTCGTGGCGTACGTCCTGTTCGACAGGCTGCCGGGCTATGCCGAGGTCACGGTCGTACGGGACGCCCAACGCCAGATCCAGGACGCGATCGATGCGGGCGACTTGATCGTCCCAGCGGGTGTCAGTTACGAGTTCTCCGGGTCGTACAAGAATCAGGTTCGCGCTGCCAAGCGGATGAGCATCGTGCTCCCGCTGGCGCTCGCCGTCATCTTCCTGTTGCTCTACTTCCAGTTTCGCAAGGTCGGCGTCACGCTCATGGTCTTCACCGGCGTGTTCGTCGCGTGGGGCGGCGGGTTCATGATGCTGTGGCTCTACGCCCAGCCGTGGTTTCTCGACACACACCTACTCGGCACAGATCTCCGCAACCTTTTCCAGATTGAACCGTTCAACCTGAGTGTCGCGGTGTGGGTCGGGTTTCTCGCGCTGTTTGGTATCGCGACCGACGACGGCGTCATCATGGCCACCCGCATCGAGCAATCGATGGCCGAGGAGAAGCCCGAGTCGATCGAAGCCATCCGCAGCGCCGTGGTTGACGGTGGTCGGCTCCGTATCCGTGCCGCGGTCATGACGAGCGCCACCACAATCCTCGCCCTCCTCCCGGTGCTGACGAGCAGCGGACGGGGCTCCGACATCATGGTTCCCATGGCCATCCCTTCGTTCGGCGGAATGATCGTGGCATCCATCACATGGTTTGTTGTCCCCATCCTGTACTGCTGGGTCGCAGAGTGGAGATTCCGCTTCGCTCAATCCAACCCGGCGTCCAACACCACTGTGCCACCGGCACAAGGAGTATCTCCATGAAACCTGCAACGCTTCTCGCATGTCTCTGCCTTTCGGGTATCGCGCCGATGGCGGTCGCGCAGCTCGAGAATCACGGGTCCGCAGCCGGCAACGGCACCGACAGTGCCATCAACGCCATGTGTCCCATTGGCAAGGAGCCCGTTGATCCCTCGGCGGGCACGGTCGAGTACGAGGGCAATGCCATCGGCATGTGCTGTCCCGGCTGCGGCAAGCAGTTTCTTGCATGGGACGATGCCCGCAAGGACGAGTTCGTAGCGCTCGCGGTCGCGCACCGGGAGCCTGGGATGGACGCACACACCGACCACGGTGCCGAGTCCGCTCCGGCGGCGGCTGGCGAGGACGCCTGGACTGGTCCGTACACACTCGCTATCTGCCCGGTATCGGGTCAGAAACTCGGCTCGATGGGGGACCCCATCGTCGCGGAGTACGACGGGCGGGAGGTCCGGTTCTGTTGCGATGGGTGCATCGACAAGTTCGAGGCCGATCAGGCAGGCTACTGGGAGAAGATCGACGAACAGATCGTCGCGGATCAGCTCCGCTACTACCCCAGCAAGACGTGCATCGTGTCGGACGAGCCGTTGACTGAGGACGGCGAGGACATTGCGATCAACATGGTCTACGGCAACCGCCTCGTGCGGCTCTGCTGCAAGATGTGTGCCCGCGATTTCAAGGCCGACCCGGAACAGTTCATCGAGACGCTCGACGCGGTGACCGCCGATGCCCAACGCAAGGACTATCCGCTCGACACATGCATTGTTGCGGAAGGGAAGCTCGGTTCAATGGGAGAGCCCTCCGAGATGGTCGTTGCCGGTCGGCTTCTGCGGTTCTGCTGCGCGAACTGCGAGCCCAAGGTCGAGGCGGATCCTGTCAAGTACCTCCAGGCCATCGACCGGGCGTGGCAAGCTCAGGGCAAGTTCATGCTCGCCGAGGTCGAAGCTGGCCACGAGGCGGGGCACGACCACGGCGACCACGACCACGGTGGCTAATCTGTCGCACTGTTGATGCGATCCTGAGAACACTAGGTGACCACCCCCATGAAGCAGGTCCTTCGCCGCTGTGGGGTGCGAGAGGATGGGTTGTCTCACGGAAACAAACTTAGGCAACTGTGTCCCTTGCAGATTAGTCGCGCCGGAAACGTGAGCGGCAAGGTGCGCCGCAGCGGAAGGACATGCGCATCGGAGACAAGATGACCAGCACGGCGCAGAATCATTCGCACTTGAGCGAGTATCAGAAGGGCAGCCTGACCCTCACGGGATCTGTCGCGCTGGGCACCGGCGTCATGATCGGTGCGGGCATCTTCGCGCTGACCGGGCAAGTCGCGGAACTCGCCGGTGGGCTGTTTCCGCTCGCGTTCATCGCCGCGACGGTCGTCGTTGCGTTCAGCGCGTACTCGTACATCAAGGTCTGTAACAAGTACCCCTCCGCCGGAGGCGTCGCGATGATCCTGAAGAAGGCCTACGGCCCGGGCGTCGTCACCGCGAGCTGCTCGATCCTGATGTATTCCTCGATGGTCATCAGCGAGAGCCTTGTTGCGCGAACCTTCGGCACGTACACGATGCGCATGTTCGGCGTGGGCCCCGAGTCGTGGCTTGTTCCGGCGCTCGGGGTCGGACTGATCGCTGTGGCATTCGCCGTCAACCTGCGTGGCAACCGGTTCATCGGCGGGCTTAGCAGGATCACGGCGATTATCAAGATTGTGGGCATCGCGATCTTTGCCATCATCGGTCTCTGGGTCTCGGGCTTGTCGTTGGACACGCTCACGGGCACCGACTCGCCCGGCGGTGTCGCCGAAGGCTCCACCGGTGGACTGAGTGGTTTCCTCGCCGCGATCGCCATCTCGATACTTGCCTACAAGGGCTTCACGACCATCACCAACAGCGGTGATGAGATTAAGAATCCCGAGCGCAACGTTGGTCGTTCAATCGTCATCAGCCTGCTGATCTGTACCGGGCTCTATCTTCTCGTCACGCTTGCCGTCGCCGGGAACCTGACCGTCGGCGAGATCATCCGGGCGCGGGACTCGTCGCTCGCCGAGGCCGCCAGACCGGCGGTCGGACGGTGGGGCGAGTGGCTGACCATTGCTCTGGCGATGGTCGCCACAATCTCGGGAGTGATCGCGAGCATGTTCGCGGTGTCCCGAATGCTCGCGATGCTCACTGAGATGGAACTCGTTCCACACCGCCATTTCGGCATGCCGGGCCGCATCCAGAGGCACACCCTTGTCTATACAGCCGTCATCGCCGTCACCCTCACAGTGTTCTTCGATCTCGGCCGCATCGCGTCGCTCGGCGCGATCTACTACATCGTGATGGACATGGCGATTCACTGGGGAATCTACCGCAATCTCCGCGAGGACGTAGGGGCCAGTGCGCCCGTTCTGCTCACGGCACTCGCGCTCGACGCCGTGGTGCTCGGCGCGTTTGTCTCTGTCAAAGCGGTTTCGGACCCGGTCGTGCTGCTCGTGTCGGTGGTCGGCATGGGGATCATCGTCATCGCCGAATGGTGGTATCTGCGCCACGACAAGTCCGGCCAGAGACAACCCGAAGAGGACTGATCGATGCGACCACGCAAGACAACGTACCTGGTCCACCGCTGGATCGGCCTGTTCATCGCCCTCCAGCTCCTCGCGTGGAGCATCGGCGGGTTCGTGTTCAGTGTGCTCGATATCCGCGCAGTTCGGGGCGAACACAACTCCACGATGATCGAAGCGCGCCCGCTTGACGCGGCCGCGGTGCCCGCACACCTCCGCGAGGCGGTCGGCGCAGCGGGCGTGTGCACCACACTGGAGCTCATCGACCGGGGCCTGGGGCCGCACTGGGAGGCCCGTGACGTCGACGGCGTACTCCTGGTCCGCATGGGTTCGGATGGCAGCCCGGCCGGTCCCGTCACCATCGAGCAGGCCGAGGCGATCGCGATGGACGACTTTGTCCATGGTTCCGGTGTCGCGAGATCGAGCGTCATCGAGGCCGACCCACCGGTCGAGTACCGGGGACGCCCGCTCCCGATCTACCAGATCGAACTGGACCACGCCTCGCGGACACGGATCTACGTCGACGCCGCGACCGGTGCCATCACGGCCCGGCGGAACCGGTCCTGGCGGCTGTTCGACTTCTTCTGGATGCTTCACACCATGGACTACGGTGGTCGTGACGACTTCAACCACCCGCTGCTGACCGGCGCAAGCATTCTCGCGATCCTGGCGTCCGGCTCGGGGCTCACCCTGTGGGGTTGGCGAGCTACCTCCCAGATCCGTCGAAAGACCGAGCGGAAGCCGAGCAACTGAGCGGAGATCCCGAACGTTCCGGCTACGCGCTGAAAAGATCTCGACGAATCGGGTTGACCGACGCCACGAGAACGCATACCCTTAGGGGGTATGGGTATTAAAGCAAGCCACAAGATCGCATCGGGTGTGTGTGAAGCGGACAGATCCCGCAACCTCGCCCGCCTCAAGCGGATCGAAGGTCAGGTGCGGGGCATCGCGCAGATGGTCGAGCAGGACCGGTACTGCGTCGACGTGCTCACGCAGATCGCAGCGGCCCAGTCCGCCCTTCGGTCGGTCGGCAAGGAGATGCTCCGCCACCATCTCAAGCACTGTGTGGCCGACGCCGCCCGTCTTGGCAAGCCCGAGTTCGACGCAACAAGCGATGAACTCATCGAACTGCTCTACAAGAACGCACGCTAGGAGTCATGCCATGGCAAAGGACCCGGTTTGTGGGATGGACGTTTCCGAGCAGACCGCCGCAGCTCGCGAGCGGCACGGCGGCCAGGACTTCTTGTTTTGCAGCAAGAGCTGTGCCGCGAAATTTCGGGCCAATCCCGAACGCTACACCGAGGCCGCGAAAGGGAACGAGGCCACCGGACATTCGTGCTGTTCGCACGGGCACGCCGAAGGGCGTCCCCCGGCGGTGCAACCGCCAAAGGGGGCGATCTATACGTGCCCCATGCACCCCGAAATCCGCCAGATCGGGCCCGGCGACTGCCCGAAGTGTGGCATGGCGCTCGAGCCAGTCGACGCGACCGCCGAACACGACGACACCGAACTCCACGACATGACCCGCCGTTTCTGGATCGCCACCATCTTCACGGCCCCCCTGCTCGTCTATGTCATGGGCAACATGCTCTTCGGCCATCCGTTTGCGTCGGTGATCGGGCCGGCTACGAGCCAGTGGGCCGAGCTCACGCTCGCGACCCCGGTCGTGCTCTGGTGCGCCTGGCCCTTCTTCGTCCGCGGCCTCCGCTCCATCCGGTCGGTGCAGCCCAACATGTGGACGCTCATCTCCATAGGCGTCTCAATCGCGTATGCCTTCAGCCTGATCGCCACTATTGCGCCGAGCCTGTTCCCCGAGGCACTGCGCAACGAGGCCGGGAGGGTCGGAGTGTACTACGAGGCCGCGGCGGTCATTGTCACACTCGTGCTGCTCGGGCAGGTCATGGAACTCCGTGCGCGCCGCCAGACCGGCGGGGCGATCCGTGCCCTGCTCGAGCTCGCCCCGCCGACCGCACGGCACATCCGCGACGACGGGACTGAGCTGGACGTCCCGGTCGAAGATCTGCACGCCGGTGATCGCGTCCGTGTCCGCCCGGGCGACAAGATCCCCATCGACGGCAGCATCCTCGACGGGCGCAGCACGGTAGACGAGTCCATGCTGACCGGTGAGCCCATCCCCGTCGAGAAGCACGAGGGCGACGAGGTGACCGGAGGAACGGTCAACAAGACTGGTTCGTTCGTCATGAAAGTCGGTCGGATCGGGCGCTGATACGACACTCGCGCAGATTGTCCAGATGGTCGCTGATGCCCAGCGTTCGCGCGCGCCGATCCAACGCCTGGCAGATTCAGTCGCCGCGTGGTTCGTGCCGGTGGTGGTGGCGGTCGCGATGGTCTCGTTCGTAGTCTGGCTGCTCTTCGGCCCCTCGCCCGCGTTGAGCTACGCCCTCATCGCTGCGGTCTCCGTGCTCATCATCGCCTGCCCGTGCGCCCTGGGTCTTGCCACCCCAATGTCGATTATGGTTGCCGCAGGTCGAGGCGCGAGGCAGGGTGTGCTCGTTAAGAACGCCGCGGCGCTGGAGATGTTTGAGAAGATCGACACGATCGTCGTCGACAAGACGGGCACACTGACGGTGGGCAGTCCGGAGCTGATCGCCGTGGAACTCCAGAACGGTGCCGACGAGTCTCGTGTGCTGGCACGTCTCGCCGCCGCGGAACGAGGCAGCGAACACCCGCTCGCCGAGGCGATCGTTGGTGGCCTCGAGGACCGGACCAACCTGCGTCTCGATGCGACCGCATTCGACAGCATCACCGGGAAGGGCATCATCGCCACGGTGGACGGGTCACGCGTGGCGATCGGCTCGCCCGCGCTGATGACGGACGAGGGCATCGATGTCGCCGCGCTCAGCACCCGTGCCGACGAGCACCGCCGCAAGGGCGGGACCGTGATGTTCGCGTCGATCGACGGAATGCTCGCGGCCCTGCTTGCGGTGGCCGATCCCATCAAGCCGACGACGAACGCAGCCATCGACGCGCTCCACCAGAGCGGCCTTACCGTCGTCATGCTCACGGGCGACAACCGGACGACCGCCAACGCGATCGCCGAGCAACTTGGCATCGACCGCGTCGAGGCAGAGGTCCTGCCCGAACAAAAGGCCGAGATCATCCGCAAGCTCCAGATCGAGGGGCACCGAGTCGCGATGGCCGGTGACGGCGTCAACGACGCCCCGGCTCTCGCCCAGGCCGACATCGGTGTCGCCATGGGAACCGGGGCCGGCGTCGCCATCGAGAGCGCCGCGATCACCCTCGTCGGCGGGGATCTGAACGGACTCGTTCGCGCTCGCGAGTTGAGCCGCGCGACCATGCGGAATATCCGCCAGAACCTCTTTTTCGCGTTTGCCTACAACACCGCCGGGGTTCCCATCGCCGCCGGAGTTCTCTACCCGTTCTTCGGGGTGTTGCTCAGCCCCATGGTTGCTGCCGCAGCGATGAGCTTCAGCTCGGTCTCGGTGATCGCGAACGCCCTGCGACTCCGATTGCGAGAGTAGAGGAAATGGAGCACGTTCCCCGCGCCCATCGACTTCCGCTGGGATTGGCTTCGCAGTTTGTCCGAAGAGACTGCAGGAAGTACCGGATAGAGCGGATGGCCCGCGCTGAACGATGTGGACTAGCCACTTCTAGTGCGATCGGTCGGACATCCTCGGTAGTCGTATCTTGCCGAGCGGCCGCCATGCTCTCGCCCTTGTTCTCTGCTAGAGTTGCAGCCGTATCGCGGTTATCTACCGTGGCGGGACTGCCTGCTGGGAGCCTATAAGCGATCCTTGCGACCTCAGCAATCGGCAGAGTTTCGGAGTCTCTAGAGCACCCTCCATTGGCTGTATCGTGTCGCCATGGGAGCGGAAAGCGCGAGCGGTCCGAGTTCACCCCACCGATTCCCGTCGTTCGCCCGTTCTGAACGAGACTCCGACAGGTGAACCCGGCGCTGAGGATGTTCACCGTCGAGAATCGGTACGACCTTTCACGCCCCAGTTCGTTGACACTCTTATTCACATTGGTGTCGTGTACCCTTCACTTGACGTCCACGCGCGCCTCCGTCAGCGCTTCGAAGGGTATCAGGCTCTCAGCTCCGACCCGCTCGGTCTGGAGTTCGATATCGCCAGTTCTGGCTCGTGGTGAAAGGATCGCTTGGTTCGCCCCGCGAGAGATGGAGATTGATGGCACCCACGTCTGCGAGAACAGTCGCAAACTCGCGCCTAATGCCGTCGAAGTGGTGCGTGGTCAATTGTCTGGTGGGCTCAGTTGGAACCTAGCGCGGTGTACACCGCGCTCCGCCGCGAAAACGCCTCCAAAATCTGCAAAGCGCGGTGTGACTTGCAATCCGTAAACCCGTCTCGTATCGTGGTTTAGCGATCCGATCCGGGGCCAGATGGCGTTCGGGACGAGAAGGTCGGAGGTTCGAATCCTCTCACCCCGATTTCCTTGAATTCTCGCGGCCCCGCCTCGACCGGCTCGATTCCTGAGCGCGGCCCGGGCGGACGGCTGGGCCGGGCACGCGGCCGTTTGGGTGACCGGCCGGAAGCCGCGGCTGGCTGCGAGAAGGCCGGCTACAAGAGTGTCCTAGGATCGCCGGATGACACGCCGCGCTGCCGTGATTGCCGCTGTACGCACCCCTATCGGGCGATTCGGGGGGGCGCTCGCGCCGGTCCGGCCGGACGATCTCGCGGCACACGTCATCCGTGCTGTTGTGGAGCGGGCGGGGATCGAGCCCGCGGCAATCGATGATGTCTATTTCGGGGCCGCCAACCAGGCCGGCGAGGACAACCGCAACGTGGCCCGCATGGCGGCGCTCCTGGCCGGGCTGCCGGAGACGGTCCCCGGGGCAACAGTGAATCGATTGTGCGCGTCGGGGCTGGAGGCGGTCAACGTCGCGGCGAGGATGATCGAGGCCGGATGCGGAGATGTGTTCGTCGCCGGCGGCGTCGAGTCGATGAGCCGGGCGCCCTATGTGCTGAGCAAGGCGGATGCCGCCTTCGGGCGTGGGCAGGAGATGTTCGACACATCCATCGGGTGGCGGTTTGTGAACCCCAGGCTCGCAGCGATGCATCCGCCCTATCCGATGGGTGAGACGGCGGAAAACGTGGCACGCAAGCACGGCATCGGACGCGAGCTTCAGGACCGCTTCGCGCTCCGCAGCCAGCAGCGGTGGGCCGCGGCTCACGAAGCCGGGAAGTTCGCCGATGAGTTGGTGACCGTCGAGGTGCCGCAGCGTCGGGGCGAAACGCTGATTGTCGATACCGACGAACACCCGCGGCCGGGCACGACGCTCGAGCAACTCGCGAAGCTGCGCCCGGCCTTTGCCAAGGACGATCTGGCTACCGTCACCGCGGGCAACTCCTCGGGTGTGAACGACGGAGCCGCGGCGTTGCTGCTGGTCGAGGCCGGTCGTGCCGCGGCACTCGGGCTGGAACCGCTCGCGATGGTCGGCATGAGCGCGGCGGCCGGCGTTGACCCGGCGTTCATGGGCCTCGGGCCGGTCCCGGCGATCCGTCTGGTGCTCAAGCGAGCCGGGCTGTCGCTGGACGATGTCGGCCGCTTCGAGATCAACGAGGCGTTCGCGGCTCAGGCGGTCGCGTGCCAGCAGGAACTCGGCATCGACGACGACAAGCTCAACGTGAACGGTGGGGCGATCGCGATCGGGCATCCGCTCGGGTGCAGCGGGGCGCGTCTCGCGGCCACGCTTGTGCACGAGATGCGCAGGACCGGCACCGAACGCGGGGTCGCGTCGCTGTGCGTTGGTGTCGGGCAGGGGCTGGCCACGGTGTTCGAACTGGCCTGAGCCGGGTTCCGGCCGAGTCCGCCGTTCATTCCATCGACGCGATCAGGGCCAGGCCGGACTTCATGGCTCCAACGAGAGCGTCGATCTCGATCTCGGTCATGGGCGTCGAGAGCGCGGCGGTGCAGGTGTTGATCATGATGAATCCCTCGTCGAAGAGGTGATCGAGCAGCACCTTGAGGCGTCGGTCCTCGGCCTCGGTCGCGTACGCCTCTCTGAAGTTGCGGGGTGGTTCGGGCTTCATGTGCACACGGAACATGGAGCCGCCGCCGGTGACGCAGGCTCGCGCACCGGTTGATGCGATCGCGTCGTTGATGCCGTGTATGGCGCGAACGGCGAGGGCGTTGAGGCGCGCGACGGCATGTTCGTCGAAGAGCTGCATCGCTGTAAGGCCAGCGGTGGTGCTCATCGGATTGGCCGAAAACGTGCCGGAGTGCGGGAAGACGTAGTGGCTGCCCCGCGGGTTCATGACATCCATGACCTCGGCGCGGCCGGCGACAGCACCGACAGGAAACCCTCCGCCGATCATCTTGCCGAGGGCCGTCAGATCGGGTGTGACGCCGGCGTGTGTCTGGAGTCCCCCGTACGCCGAGCGGAATGTGATGACCTCGTCGAGGACGAGCAGGGCGCCGTTCCGCGTGGCCCAGTCCCGCAGCGCCCCCACAAACTCGGGGCTCGCCGGAGTCAGCCCGACGCGGTGCGGCATGAGATCGATCAGCACGCACGCCAGTTCGTTGGCACTCTCGTCAAGAATGGCGACGGCCCGCTCGGCGTCGTTGAACGGGATGATGATCACGTCGTCGAGCGCGGACCGCGGGGTGCCATGGACGAGCGGCACACTCCGCGGGCGGGAGGCGTCGCCCCAGTTCTCGGGGACAGGCGCTTGGCTGACCTCGGCGTAGTCGTAGCCGCCGTGGTACGCGCCCTCCACCTTGGCGACCTTTGCGCGACCGGTAAAGGCGCGGGCCGCCTTCAGTGCGACCATGAGCGCTTCGGTTCCGGAGTTGACAAATCTCAGCTTCTCGAACGCGGGGCACCGCGAACACAAATGCTCGGCGTACAGAACCTCACTCTCGGTCGCCGTCATGAACGCGGTGCCCTTGGCGAGTTGCTCACCGACTGCGCGAGTGACCTCCGGGTGCGCGTGGCCATGGATGAGCGAGCACATGTTGTTCGAGAAGTCGATGAACTCGTTGCCCTCGAGATCGAGCACACGACACCCAACGCCGCGATCGACGTAGGTGGGATGCGGTGCTCGGAGGACGGTGTTACGGCTGACGCCGCCGGGCAGGACACGCTGAGCCCGCTCGAAGAGTGCTGAGCTTTGGGTGGACGCGGGAAGGTCGGTGTGGGTGCTCATGTTATTTCGTCGGACAGGATTCAGGAACGGGAAGCAGCGGGGCGGCGGTGCGGTCCTGCACAAAGTCGAAGTCCACGCCCGGGCTGAGTTCGACCAGACGGAATCCCTCGCGGGTGATGTCGATCACCGCGAGATCGGTGTACACGCGGTTCACGACGCCCGCGCCCGTGAGCGGGTAGGTGCACGACTCCACGAGTTTGGGCTCGCCCTGCTTCGTGCAGTGCTGAGTGATGACGTAGATGGCCTTGACGCCCGCGACAAGGTCCATCGCGCCGCCGACGGCGGGGATCGCATCCGGTTCGCCCGTCGACCAGTTGGCGAGGTCGCCGTTCTGCGCGACCTGCAGCGCGCCGAGAACGCACAGGTCGAGGTGCCCGCCACGGATCATGGCGAAGCTGTCGGATTGATGGAAGAACGCGGCCCCCGGATTGGCCGTAACGTGACGCTTGCCGGCGTTGATCAACTCGGGATCCCCGTCGCCTGGCTCCGGCGAGGGGCCCATGCCGAGAAGGCCGTTCTCTGTGTGGTACACCAGTTCACGGCCCTCGGGCACAAACCGGGCGACAAGTTCGGGGATGCCGATGCCCAAGTTGACGTAGGAGCCGTCGGCGATGTCTTGCGCCACACGCCTGGCCATCTCCTCTCGGGTCCTGCCGCGGACGGATCGTGTCTCGCTCATGGGTAGGCCGCCCCTGCCGCGACGAGCGCTGATTCGAGAGCTGGTGAGGCGACCTCGACGACGCGGTCAACAAAGATACCCGGCGTCACCACGGTCTCGGGATCGATGGATCCCGGCTCGACGACCTCTTCGACCTGCACGACCGTGATCGTGCCGGCCATGGCCATGATCGGCCCAAAGTTGCGGGCGGTCTTGTTGTAGACGACGTTGCCGTGGCTGTCGGCCCGTTTGCCCTTGATGATGGTCAGATCAGCGCGGAGGCCGTGCTCGAGCACGTACCGCCTGCCGTCGAACTCGCGTTGCTCCTTGCCCTCAGCCAGCGGCGTGCCGACGGCGGTGGGGGTGTAGAACGCCGGGATGCCCGCGCGCCGCCCGCCCGGATGCGGCTCGGCGAGCGTGCCCTGGGGCACGAGCTCGAGTTTGGTGCGGCCGCTGCGGTAGAGCTCCGGGAAGACGGTCGAGTTGGCGGTGCGAGGGAACGAGCAGATGACCTTGGCCACCCGCCCGGCCTTGAGAAGCGCCGCCAAGCCGACCTCGCCGCTCCCGCAGTTGTTGCTGACGATCGTGAGGTCGGTCGCACCCTGGTCGATGAGCGCATGGATAAGCTCGATCGGGCTGCCGGCCTCGCCGAACCCGCCGACCATCACCGTGGCCCCGTCGCGAACATCTTCGAGGGCCTCGAACGGGCTCCGTGCCCGCTTGTCGATCATCGGCACATCCCGCCGGTCTGCGGCATGGAGGAGGGGCCGGGCGCAGCGCCCGGCGCCTTGACGCGGGTGTAGTCAAAGAGCCCCGCCTCGTCGAAGAGGACGCGGTCCTCGTAGTCGTCGAACCACAGGGCTTCGGGGTTGCGTCCCACGATGCAGACCTTGCCCCGGTCAGGAGCCGAGGCCGCGTTTCGGAGAAGCTTGAAGATCACGACGCCGTTCTCGGAGCCCTTGAGCCCCGGGATGGGCTCGTTGGTAACCGCGTTGACCTCGGTCTTGCCCTTGTAGTGCGTGATGGAGAGGCGGGCGTGCGCCTCGATGCCGGAGAGGCCGCGCTGCGAGGTGTTGAGGATATTCCAGGCAGATTCAATCGGGATGTTGAACGCCTTGTAGGCGACGATGTCGCGGCCGCAGAAGAAGTAGTGGTTCTCGCCGCCGGCCCGCTTGAATTCGCGCTGGAGGATGCGGAGCGCGTCCGGGTCGTCGTTGATGCCCCGGATGATCGGTGCCTGGTTCTCGACGGTGAGCCAGCCGCGGGAGGTCAGGCCGCGCATCGCCTCGCCCGTCGCGGGGACCCACTGCTTGAATCCCTGGCTGTCCTCGACGAAGTTGCCCTCGTCATCCTTCTGGAGGAACTCGTCGGGGTGTTCGAAGTGGAGCATGAAGTGCATGCCGACCTGCGGATAGGCCTCGTGGAACTTGTCGAGCAAGGTCAGGAAGGACCGATCGAACCGCTGGGGGTAGAACGCCATCTCCTTCGTGCCGACGCGGATGGACTCCACGTCCGCCTCGGCAAGCGCAGCAAACCACGCGGCGAGCTTTGAATTGTTGAGCACCATCGGATCGCCGCCGGAGAGCAGAATCTCGCGGAGCTTCTCGCGGCCGGTCTCCGGATGCACACCGCCGTTGGCCGCGACAATCTCGTTGTGGGCCTTGATGTACGGGATGATCTCGGAGATCTTGGCCAGACCCTTCTTCTTGACGGTGCCGTCCTGGCGGGCGATTTCCTTGCGGGCGATCAACTCCTCGCGGTAGCAGAAGCGGCAGTGGGCCGAGCAGGTCGAGACGACATACATCAGGCCCATCTCGTACTTGTGCAGCAGGCCCTCGACAGGGCTGTAGTCCATCTGGTTGCCCGGGTCCTCAGAGCCCTGGAGGTTCTCCGTCTCGTCCGGACTGGCCTTGACGATCCGCTGGATAGCCGCGCTCTTCCGCGCAAGGTCGTAGTAGTGGCGGGTGATCTTCACCGGCATGCGGGACTCGACATCCCGATCCGTGCCCTTGAGCACACGGAGGCTCGTGACCTCGTTGTCGGTGTAGAAGCTGAGCATGTCCTCGGGGGCTTTGTTGCTGAAGAACGGGGCAAGACCGTTGATGATCTCGCGCTGGTACTTCGTCTCTTCAACGGCACCGAGGAAGGCCTGTTCGCGATCGTTCGGGGCGTACTCGTGCTGCTGCTGGATCATGAAGCACTCCGGGGTGAAGTCTGGGTTCGCTGGCTCGGGACTGAAACGTATTGTACAGTATCCTCGATTGTCTGCAACAGAATGACCAGCCCAAGGATGCGCAATGTCAGTCCAGGATCTCATCGCGGGCGTCGGGGACCGGCTTACCCCTACCGAACGCCGAATCGCCGAAGTCGTCTCCAGCGATGCCACGCTCTTGGCGTTCGGGACGGTCTCCGACCTCGCCGAGCGGGCCGGCACCAGCCGCCCTTCCATCGTCCGATTCGCCACCAAACTTGGGTTCTCCGGATATTCCGAGCTCCAGGCATGGGTCCGGGAAGGGGTCTCGCGGCAGCTCTCGAGCCCGAGCGCCCGGATCCGCCGGCTCGACGGGGGCTCGGCGGAGATCCGGAGCGGTATCGCCGACGCCGTGCAACGGGTCTTCGATGCCCTGGATCCCGAGCGGCTGGCCGACCTCGCGGCCCCGGTGGTCGCGGCACGCCGGGTGTGGGTGCTCTCCGGCGAGACCTCGATGGCCGGGGCAAGGGTGCTCCAGAGCGGTCTCTCCATGGTCCGTTCCGACGTGCACCTCGTGCATGAACACTCGGTGGGTCGAGACCTCTGCAGCGCAGAACCGGGCGATGTGGCGGTGGTGTTCGACTTTGCGCGGTATCGCCGGAGTTCCGTCACCGCTGCGCGCGCGCTCTCGGATCTCGGTGTGACCATCGTCGCCATGACCGACGGACCCCTTTCGCCGCTCGCGTCGATCACGCAGCTGTGGTGCGAACTGCGTGTTCCGGCGGTCGGCCCGTTCGACAGCTCGGTCCCGGCGGTGACTGCTGCCGAGTTGCTGATCGCACAGGTTGTCAGCGATCTCGGCGATCGCGCGCGCGATCGGATTGATCAGCTCGAAGCGCTCTGGCGGGCAACGGGGACGTTCATCGCGATGTGACAGGCCCGGCTGCCGCCGGAGGCGCGGTGTCAGACCTCAGCGAGGGGACCGTTCGTCGTGGTCGTGGCGAGAGTTGCGGCGCGTTCTAGGCCCGGTTTGGCGTGGCGACGGTCTGGCCGGCGATATCGCTGCGGACCTGCATCCCCTCGAACCGGATACGCCGAACCGCCTCGTATGCGCGCTCGCGGGCGGCGGGGAGCGTGTCGCCGAGGGCCACCACATTGAGCACGCGGCCGCCGGCGGTCACGATGTCGCCGTCGGCGTTCCTGGCCGTCCCCGCGTGGAAGACGGTCACGTCCTCCATGGCCTCGGCGTCCTCGATTCCGTGGATCGGGGTGCCCTTGCGGGGCTTGGCGGGATACCCGTCGCTGGCGAGCACGATGCAGACCGACGGCCGCGGATCCCACTCGACGTCGACCTTGTCCAGCGTGCGGGTGCAGGCGGCGAGCATGAGTTCGATCGCGTCGGAGCGGAGTCGCACCATGAGCGCCTGGCACTCCGGATCGCCGAACCGGACGTTGAACTCCAGAACCTTCGGGCCCGCGTGGGTGAGCATGAGCCCGGCGTAGAGCACGCCCCGGTAGTCGATCCCGTCGCGTTTGAGAGCGTCCACGGTCGGGACCAGAACCTCGCGTTCGATGCGGGCCATGGTCGTCTCGTCGATCGCGTCCGAGGGGCAGAATGCGCCCATGCCGCCGGTGTTGGGGCCGCGGTCGTCGTCGAGCAGCCGTTTGTGGTCCTGGCACGGGGGCAAGACGAGGATCGAGCGGCCGTCGGTGATGGCGAGCACGGAGACCTCGCGTCCCTGCAGCCTCTCCTCGACGATGACCTTCTTCCCGGCATCACCGAATGCGCGCTCATCCATGATCAGCCGGATGGCGTCGCTGGCTTCCTTGGTCGATTCCGGCACGAACACGCCCTTGCCGGCGGCCAGCCCCGAGGCCTTGATGACCGGTGGCTCGGTCCGGCTCATGACGTAGCGGAGCCGCGGTGCCCGAATCCGTGAATTCGCGTCCCTCGGCGGTGGGGACGGAGGCCTCGCGGAGCAGCGCCTTGCACCAGGCCTTGTCCGCCTCAAGCATGGCACCGGCCTGACGCGGGCCGAAGACGAGCCGGTCCGGCGTGGCCAATTTGTCCGCGTACCCCTCGGCCAGGGGCCCCTCCGGCCCGACGACCACCAGCCCGATGCGTTCGCGGTCGCAGAGCTGTTCGAGGCGGTACATCGCCGCCGCCGACACGGGCACCCCGACGGGTGTGCCGAGGCCGGCGAGGCCGGGATTCTCAGGGTGGGTCACCCACAGCTTGCCGAGCCGAGGCGAGCGGCAGATGGCGGCTGCGAGCGCGTGCTCCCGTCCGCCGCCACCCACGAGCAGGACGTTGACGGGGGCCGGATCGGTGGTGTGCTCTGCCGGCTTGGCCGGGTCGGTCGTGGTCATGCGGCATCGTATCCGTCGCAGCCGCAGAGGTGCCGGGCGGGCCGCGATGATCGGTGCGGTCTCGACCGTCGGAGGGCGGTCCGCCCCGATATCTGGTCGGTGTCGCTTGGATTCGATCGGGGGAGCCGCCTATGCTCCTTTCCTGATTGCGGGGTAGAGCAGTCTGGTAGCTCGTCGGGCTCATAACCCGGAGGTCGCAGGTTCAAATCCTGTCCCCGCTATTTGACGGTCGGTTGCGGAAGCGGCCGGCCCCGCGGTTCACGATGAGCGCCGCCGAGAGACCTCGGCGGCGTTGTCGCGTTCTGGGGGCGTTCCGCGAGGGTTTGCGGGAGGCGGCGCGGCGGACAAAGTCTCGGTTCGGCGGGCGGCGATAACCGGCGGACATGGTCCGACGGGCGCTCGAGTGCCGGATCGGCCTGAAGTCTCGGCGGGTCTCTCGGAGACCGGCGCCCCGGTGAAGAGGTCGTGTCTCGGCATGAGCGCGCACCATCCCCCTGATCGCAAACACGAAGCGAGCCCAACAGTGTTCGATGAACGCTCGCCTGTTCATAAGGCGCGGACTCTCGACGCAGCTCGTACGATGTGGCAGAGAGGTACCGCATGGCGAAGCTGACCGGGATTCCAGAGGTGTGCTACACGGCTCTTCACCGAGTGCGGGAGACCGCGCTGATCGACTTCGGAAGTCTCTTCACGCCGGAGCGGAAGATCTGGACGGCACGGAACCTCCAGCGGCATCACGAGATGTTTGTCCAACGGTTTGACGAGGGTGAAGGCACCTTTCTCGACAAGTACCGCCACCAGCTTGATGGCGGGGACGACGACACGATCCAACTCGCGGCCGAATTGGTGTATGTCCAGCAGATCTTCACCACGGTCACCGGACCGAAGAAGAAGATCGCGAATGTCCGGGAGATCCTGACCTGGTGCGATCGGGCCGTCGAGGTTCCGGAGTGGGCGGTCGAGGGCGCCGCCGGACACGCTGGTGACCAGAGCTTCAATCAGCACCGTCCTTGGCATCTGGCGTGGATCAACGAGTACCTGCTCCACTGGCATGAACTCCCGGAGTCACGCAGGTTCCAGCTGCTCGGGAACCCATGGGAGTTCCGCGATGACGTCTTCGGGCACAAGACGTCCTTGCAGGCGTTTCAGCCCATGCGGGAGGCGTGGCTCTACATCGCCTTTCCAGGTACGTTTGAGAACATCTCATCGCGCAAGGACAAGAAGGCCATCCGTGCCGGCTTCGGCCATCTCCTCCCCAACGGCACGACAGACAACATCGACCGCGACTTGTTGACGATTCGAGAGGCACTGGGCAAGGAGGCAGAGCCCGGCTTCCACTTCTACCGCAAGCCCTTCATCCAGCAATGGAAGGAGCCCAAGGACGCCAAACCAAAGAAGCAGACGGGTGGCAACGCTCCGAAGGCCGGACCTGGACTGTCCACCGGCGACGCTCCAGCTGTCATGGCGTCGCTCGAAGATCTTGCCGCGTCGCTCATGCTGGAGCCAGCCGACACCCTGTCGCGGTGGGCGGCCCTGCTCGTGGAAAAGGGCCAAGTCATCCTTCAGGGCCCCCCCGGCACCGGCAAGACCTTCATCGCTCGCAAGATGGCGGAGTCGCTCGCGGGCACGACAGACCGGGTGACGCTCGTGCAGTTCCACCCGTCCTATGCGTACGAGGACTTTGTCGAGGGCTTTCGGCCGAGCGGCCCGAATCACTTCGAGGTCAAGGACGGCCCTCTGAAGCGACTGACGGCGCGCGCCGCGGCTGAACCCGATGCCCGGTTTGTGCTGATCATCGACGAGATCAACCGAGGGAACATCGCAAAAGTGTTCGGCGAGCTGCTCTTCCTCCTCGAATACCGGGACGAAGCGATCACTCTCCAGTACTCCGAGGCCCCGTTCCGCCTGCCGCGAAACCTCCTCATCATCGGGACGATGAACACCGCCGACCGCTCGATCGCCCTGCTCGATATGGCGCTGCGTCGCAGATTCCGCTTCATCGACCTCGTGCCCGGAGAACCGCCCATCGATGGATTGCTCAAGCGATTCCTCGAGGCGAACGCCCCCGACATGGTCTACCTCGCCGCAATGATTGATTCGGTGAACGAGATCGTGGGCGACAGGCACGCCTCAATTGGTCCGAGCCACTTCCTGACCGATGACCCGAGAGCGCTCACCGAGGAGTGGGCCAAGCAGATATGGAACCACTCCGTTATCCCCGCGCTCGCCGATCGGTTCTTCGATAACCCGAGCGAGATGGACCAGTTCCTCTATGACACGGTGAGAGACCAGGTCACATCAGACGATGTCTTGGCCGACCAAGCGGAGGCTGACGATGCGTCGGCTGACGCTGACTGAGTACGCCACGACGGCCGGGGTGCTCCTCGGCGCCGATGAGCTGGCGATGCTCCGCCGGGCGCATCCCACGCTTCGGATCGAGCCATCGGCTGGCATGCCCGGACGCTTCGATATCACACCGGATCAGCACATCGGCGTCGTTCAGCTCCCCTCGGTCGCCATCGAGATCCAGCCGAAGACACCGATGTCGTCAGTGATCTTCCTCGTCTCGTATGCAGCGGATCGCGTGAACTGGTCCCGAATGGAGACGGCGTGGCAAGACGACGCCACGCTAGTAGATCTGGTCGCGGCCGTCTTGTGCCGCTGCATCGAGCGGGCGACGAGGAGAGGACTTCTCGCCGGTTACCGGTCGCACGAGGAATCGCTAACCGCGCCCCGCGGCCGGATTCGCTTTCCCGAACACCTGAGCCAACGGCTGGGACAAGCGCCGCCGATCGAGATCGAGCACGACCTCTTCACGACAGACATCGTCGAGAATCGGGTGCTGCTCAGCGCCCTCGCGTGCCTCCGCCGTCTCCCCTTGCGGTCGTCGAAGATCAAGCGGGAGATCGGACGAGCCGCGAGACTGTTCGGGGGTGTCGAACTCTGTCACTACCCCAGGCACAGCGTCCCTGATCCCGTGATCACGCAGCTGAATCGGCACTACGACCCAGCTCTGCGGCTCGCCCACCTTGTTCTCCGATCGGCATCGGTCGATGCCGGCGCCGGCATGCGGCGCGCGGACGCGTTTCTCGTCGACATGAACGCCGTGTTCGAAATGTTCCTCCGCGTGGCGATGCGAGAGGCGCTCGGATGTTCGCTTTCGGAGTTCCCCGACAGACCACCGCGTCTCCGTCTCGACGCCGCGGAGCGCATCCCCCTCAAGCCTGACCTGTGTCTGATCTCGAACGGCTCGATGTGCTGGGTAGGCGACGCGAAGTACAAGCGGCTCAGCCCCGCGGGCTACCAGAACGCCGACGTGTACCAGATGCTCGCATACCTGATCGCGACCGGCTTACCGTCCGGGACGCTCATCTACGCGGCGGACGCGGGCTTGACCTCGGTCACGCACGTCATTGAGGGAGCAGGTCGAGAGGTGCGGGTCCGGACCCTGGACCTGACAATGCCGCCGCGTGGCATCCTGCGGGATGTCGAAGCCCTCTCCGCCGAAATTGGAGAGGGGTTGTGCGGCACCAATCCGGATGGTTGCTGGGCATGTTCGTAGGGGTTGGCATAGGGAACCAGTGACGCGGCCATAACCAGCCGCAGCACTGGAGCCCGAGCGTGGTATCGACCCGAAAGCCAGAGAGCATGACGCCTGCGGAGCGGGACGCGGAGATCGCAAGCATCCTCGCCCGCGGCCTGGTGCGCGCACATCGCGCCCGGCGCGAGGATGCCGCGAACAGCGGAGATTCTCGCGCCGAGGGACTTGAACTGTCCGGCGATGCGAGCCTCAGTGTCGAAACACGGCCCGCGGGTTAGGGCCCCTATCTCGCGAGCCGCCCATGCACTGAGGAGGCGCCATGCCAGACACGATTCGACGCGAACTCGCGGCCTTGGAGAAGATGACGACTGCCGACCTCGTGAAGCGCTACGAGGATCTGCACGGGCACGCCTGCCGGACGCGGCACCGGGCGTACCTGAAGCGCAAGATCGCGTGGCGCATCCAGGCGAACGCGGAGGGGGATCTGAGCGAGCGGGCCCGTCGGCGCGCCGCTGAGCTGGCCGACGATGCCGAGGTCCGGGTGATGGCGCCGAAGGCGATCGTCTGCCCGCCGCAGAACGGCAAGGGGGTCACGACCACGCGGGCGTTCGACCCGGCCACGCCGCGAGATCCCCGGCTGCCGCCGGCCGGGTCGGCCATCGTCCGCAAGTACAAGGGGAAGACCGTCCGCGTCGTCGTGCTTGAGGACGGCGAGGGCTTCGAGTACACCGGCGACCGCTACGCCTCCCTGACTGCCATCGCCAAGAAGGTGACCGGGACCCACATCAACGGGTTCCGGTTCTTCCAGTTGAAGGAGCCGGTGCAGTGAGCCGCCGCCGCGTGACCCAGACGGACGAACAGGCGAAGGCGTCCGCGCGCCGCGAGGCGAAGCGGATCCGCTGCGCCATCTACACCCGGAAAAGCAGCGAGGAAGGCCTCGACCAGGAGTTCAACTCGCTCGACGCGCAGCGCGAGAGCGCCGAGGCGTACATCGCGAGCCAGAAGACCGAGGGCTGGGTGTGCCTGGCGGATCGCTACGACGACGGCGGGTTCTCCGGCGGCAGCATGGAGCGGCCGGCGCTCGAGCGGCTCATTCGGGACGTGGACGCGGGCAACATCGACTGCGTGGTCGTCTACAAAGTGGACCGTCTCAGTCGATCGTTGCTTGACTTCTCGAAGATCATGGAGACGTTCGAGAGCAAAGGGGTGTCGTTCGTCTCCGTCACGCAGCAGTTCAACACGACGACGTCGATGGGGCGGCTGACGCTGAACATCCTGCTGTCGTTCGCCCAGTTCGAGCGGGAGATCATCGGAGAGCGCATCCGCGACAAGCTCGGGGCGCTCCGCCGGAAGGGCAAGTGGGCGGGCGGCGTGCCCGTCCTCGGGTACGACGTGGACCGCTCGAACGGGAGCCCGCGCCTGGTCGTCAACGCGGCGGAGGCGGCGCGGGTGCGGGAGATCTTCGCGCTCTACCTGGAGAAGGGGTCGCTCCAGAAGGTCGTCTCCGAGCTGACGCGTCGGCACTGGGCGAACAAGCGCCGGGTGACGGCGAAGGGGAAGGTCGTCGGGGGACGCCCGTTCGATCGCTGTTCGCTCCACGTGCTCATGACCAACCCGGTCCTCGCGGGGCGCATCGTTTACAAGGGCGAGACGTACCAGGGCGAGCACGATCCGGTCGTCGAGCCGGAGCTGTTCGACCGCGTGCAGAAGTTGATGCGGTACAACGGTCGAACGGGCGGGCTCGAGGTGCGGAACAAGTACGGCGCCCTGCTGCGGGGCCTGCTGCGGTGCAAGCAGTGCGACGCCTCGATGACGCACACGTTCACCGGGGGGCGCGGGAAGCCGTTCTACCGCTACTACCGCTGCTGCAAGGCCATCAAGACAAGCGCGTGCCCGGGGTCGAGCCTGCCGGCGGCCGAGATTGAGCGGCTCGTTGTAGACGAGATCCGGGCGCTCGGGCGCGACCGCCCGCTCCTCAACCGCGTTCTTGCCGAGGCCCGCCAGGCGGGGGACGACCGGACGGCGGAACTGCGGCGCGAGCGGAGCGACCTGAAAGCGGAGCTGGCCCGGCGTGAGCGTGAGCTGAAGGAACTGGTCGCCGTCGGGAGCACCGAGCGCGGCGCAACCGAGCGGCTGGCGACCGTGCACGAGCGGCTCACCCACATCCGCCAGCGCCTGCCCGAGCGCGAGAAGGAACTGGCGGTGCTCCAGTCCGAGGCGATCACCCGCGAGGACGCCAAGACCGCGCTCGCCGAGTTTGACGAGGTCTGGAGCAACCTGATCCCGCGCGAGCAGGCCCGGCTGCTGAACCTCGTCTTCGAGCGCGTCGAGTACGACGCGGCGGCGAGCAGCGTCTCGGTGACGTTCCGCCCGACGGGGATCGCGGCGCTCTGCAAGCGCCGCATTGAGGAGGCCGCATGACGACCATCACCCGCCAGATCCACTTCGCCATCGAGGGGAAGCGCAGCGGGCCGTCGCGGGACCGCCGCCGGAGCCGGCGTCCCAGGGGCGGGTCCCGCGGGTCTCGCGCCTGATGGCCCTGGCGATCCGGTTCGAGAAGCTGCTCCGCGACGGCGTGGTCCCGAACCAGTCCGAGCTGGCCCGGCTCGTCCACGTGACGCAGCCGCGGATGACGCAGATCCTGAACCTGCTGCACCTCGCGCCGGACATCCAGGAGGAGATCCTGTTCTTGCCCCCGACGACCACGGGGCGGGACCTGCTGACCGAACGCGATCTACGGCCGGTTGCCGCTGAGCCAGATTGGACACGACAGCGGCGGATGTGGGGCCAATTGGTCCGTTGAAATCCTGCGCGAATCCTCGCCACATCAAGCCCTACGAGGCTTGGTGTTCGGTGGAGAGCTCCGCCTGCTTCAGTACAAGCTGCGTGGCGTCCTCGGAGAGGTCCGGCGGATAGCCATACTTGGCGAGCATGCGACGGACGTTCCTGCGGAGCATTGCACGCACCGATTCCCGCTGTGTCCAGTCGAGCTTGGGCATCTTCTTGATCATCTCCGCAAGCTCTCGGGCCATCAGCCTGAGCGTGTCCGATTTCATGATCTCCTTCGCGGAGCCGTTCTCGGCGAGCGCGTCGTAGAACGCCGTCTCCTCCTCGTTCAGCCCCAGCGCCTCGCCGTGCTTATGCGCCTCACGCAGGTGCTTGGCCAGGTCGATCAGGCGAGCGATGAGCTCCGCCGTCGAGATCGCCTTGTTCGTGTAGCGGAGCATCGCGTCCTCGAGCGCCTCCCGGAACTTCTTGCTCTGGACGATGTTCGTCCGCTCTGTCGCTCGGATCTGGTCGGCGAGAAGCTTGCGAAGCGTCTCGAGCGCGAGGTTCTTCTGCTCAAGCGCCGCCACCCGCTGAAGGAACTCGTCCGAGAGAATGTCCAGCCGGGCATCGTCCAATCCGGCCGCGGCGAAGAGGTCGATCACATCATCAGCATCCACCGCGCCGCCGATGACCTGCCGCACCGCCGCGTCCACATCCCGCTGGCGGCGCCGGCCATTTTGCCCCGTGTCGTCCGCCAGTCGTTTGCGGATCATGGCCGTGACCCGCTGGAAGAACGCGAGATGATCGACGATCTCCTCCGTCTCCGGCCGCGGAACGGCGAGCGCGAACGCGGCCGACAACTGCTTTACCAGTGTCCGCAGCCGCTTCCACCCGTCGTCCTGCGCAAAAACATGGTCGATCGCTCGCAGGTAGACCGGAAGCACGTCCTGCGGATCAGCCGACAGCGCCGCCTCGTAGTCGCAGCCGTGAAAGAAGTCGCGCAGCTTCTCGAACGCCGCCTGCATGGCGGGCACCGCCTCGTCCTGCACCTGCCGCACGGCCTGACCCGTGCCGCCCGCTTGCGTGTAGATCGCCAGCGCGTCGGCCAACTGGTCGGCCAGCCCCAGCATGTCCACGATCAGCCCGCCCGGCTTCTCGCCGTAGACGCGGTTCACGCGTGCGATCGCCTGCATCAGGTTGTGGCCCGCCAGCGGCTTGTCGAGGTACATCGTGTGCGCCGGCGGGCAGTCGAACCCCGTCAGCCACATGTCGCAGACGATCACGAGCCGCAAGTCATCGGCCGGATCCTTGAAACGCTCCGCGAGCCGCTTTCGCCCCGCCTTGGTCCGGACATGGCTCGCCAGCGGCTCGGGATCATCGGCCGAGCCGGTCACCACAACCTTCATCGAACCCTTCTCGTCGTCGGGGTCGTGCCAGTCCGGGCGCAGGGCCTTGATCGCCTCATAAAGCCGCGCGGCGATGTCGCGGCTCATTGTGACCACCATCGCCTTGCCTTCCATCGCGGACCGGCGCTTCTCCCAGTGCTCGACGATGAACCCCGCCAGCCGCTCGATCCGCTCCTGCGCCCCGACCAGCGCCTCCAGCGGGATGCGGATCTGGTCCTCGACCTCCTCGCCCTCGGCGTCGGCCTGCTTCGCCTCCCGCAGCTTCTCCTCCGCCGCCGTGGCGCCGGCGTCGTCAACCGCCAGCTTGACGATGCGCGACTCGTAGTACAGCGGCTTCGTCGCGCCGTCCTCGACGGCCTGCCGGATGTCGTACACATCGGCGTACTCGCCGAAGACATGGATCGTGTTCTTGTCGTCGCGCTCCAGCGGCGTGCCGGTGAATCCGACGAAGGTGGTGTTGGGCAGCGCCTCGCGCATCCATCGCGCCCCGCCGTCCACGAACCCGTACTGGCTCCGGTGCGCCTCGTCCGCCATGACGACGACGTTCGCCCGCTCGGAGATCACGCCGTGCGCCTCGGTGAACTTCTGGATCGTCGTGAACACAACGCCGCCCGACGCCCGATCGAGCAGCTCCTTCAGATGGTCGCGGCTCTCGGCCTGGATCGGGTCCTGCCGCAGTAGTGCTCGTCCGGCCGCGAAGGTGTCGAAAAGTTGGTCGTCCAGATCGTTCCGGTCGGTGATCATGACGATGGTGGGGTTCGCCATCGCCGAGTCGCGGACGAGCGTCCCCGCCAGCATCAGCATGGTGAGCGACTTGCCCGATCCCTGTGTGTGCCAGATCACGCCGCCGCGCCCATCGCCCTCGCCCGCCGGCGGCTTGAGGCGCTCCAGCACGCTCCGCCGCGTCTTCCGCACCGCGCGGAACTGGTGGTAGCCCGCGATCTTCTTGGTGATCTCGCCTCGCTCGTCCTCCTCGAAGACGACGCACGAGCGCAGGTAGTCCAGCAGCGCCCGCGGCTCGAACAGGCCCCGGATGACCGCCTCCAGCGTTGGCTGACCGCCCTCAGGCGGGCGCCAGGGCATGAAGCGATCCGGGCCGCTCGTGATGGAACCGACGCGCGTCAGCATCCCGTCCGACACCACGAGCGCCATGTTCGGCACGAAGAGATCCGGCGCCGTCGCCATGTACCGATAGAGCTGGTTGATCGCGACACCCAGCGTCGCCTCGGTGTCCGTCGGGTCCTTCAGTTCGATCACGGCGATCGGGATGCCGTTGAGGAAGACCGTCAGATCGGGCCGGATTAGCCTGCCGGACGGCCCGGCGACGGTGAGCTGACGGACAACGAGCAGGTCGTTCTTTTCCGGGTGATCGAAGTCGACGAGCCGCACCCGTCCGCCCCGGGTCTCGCCGGACTTCAGATCGCGATACTCGACCTCGACGCCATCGACCAGCAGCGTGTGGAACCATCGGTTGTTCTGGATGAGCGTGGGATGCGGCGGGCGCGTCAGCGTCCGAACCGCTTCCTCCACTGTCTCGTGGGGCAATTCCGGGTTCAGCCGTTGAAGCGCTGCAGTGACCCGGCCTTGAAGCAGGAACTGCGTCGCATCGCTCCGCTCGGCGGCGTCATCGATGTCCGCTCCCGACTTCGCGCCGGCGCCGATCGCGCCAAAGTACACGAAGGCGACATCTTCAACCAGGCGTTCCGTGGGTGAAGTCATGGCGTCGCCTCCGGTTCGTCGGCTGGCGGCTCCGCGTCGTCGTTCGCTTCGTCGTCGCCGTCGCGATCGACGATGAACTCGTTGAGCACCGCTTTGTACGCCTCGCGGTCGGCGTGGAAAAGGACCCGGCTCGGGAGCAGCTCCAACTCGCCGAGGCGGATTGGCTCATTGTCTCGGTCGAAGACCTCGTTGAAGTCTGCGTGGTCCTCGTAGTAGACCCGCGCTCCCGGCGTCTGCATGAGCGCATCTCGATGAATGCGGTACAGAAACGACACGATCGTGTCCGCCGCCTGCGCCGCGAGCGTCGCCTGCCTCAGGTCGAGTCGGGCTGAGAACCCGTCCCGGCCGTGCGACGCCATGCCGTAGTTGTTCCGCAGTTCGCACAGCCCCTGGATCGTTTGGAGCAGGCCGCGGATGGTCTTCTCGACCGACTCGCGCGCCTTCTTCGGGTCCGGATGATCACGGGGCAGCATCGACAATCGATTTGTCGTCTCACGGAGCAGCTTCGGGCCGTCCCAGTTCGGATCGGCGGGTTGTCCGATGTCGGCGAGCACGGTTTTGCAGACGGACTCGACGAGTGTCTTGGACAGGTCGAAGGCGAAATCCGGCACGCTCTCGAGCGCGTTCTCGATCGCGCTGATTTGCTGCTCGATGGACTCGGCAATCGGGCCGTCGCTCACGGCAGCCCTGGCGCCGACCATCTGAAACCGTGTGGCAGCGGTCGCACCGTCAGCCATGGTCCACCTCCGCACGGATACTGCCACTGAGCAGGCGTGGCAGCAGAAGATCACGCATATCTGCCAGCTTCGCACTCTCATCCTCTACATGGCGGAGCAACTGGAACAACGGCTCGACGATGTCCCCGAATGAGCCCGCGACAGGATCTGGAGGCATCACTATGGGGACCGACTTCAGATTCCCCTGGTTGAGCTTTGGCTGAACAGCGCCGGTGACGAACGGTCGAATGTAGACGTGCTGCAGCAGGACGTAGATGTGCTCCGTTGTCCAAGGGGCACGGCCGGTCAGCACGTGCGCGTGATTGTTGACCCAGAACTGGCCCCACACATATTGAGTCATGGGCCGATCGCCATCCCCGTATACGGTGCCGTCTTCGCCTACCAGCGTGAAGCACCCGTCGAACAGATAGCCATCCACATGGCCCACGACGCCCGCAGCTCCGTAGTACCGGAAGACTCCGCGTCGCTCTTCACGCTGTCTCTTCGACAGCGGCACGCGGCGGGCATCGTGGATGTCGATGACATCGCCGAGCGATCCCATTTTCCACCCTTCCGGCACGGGGCCGTGGTCGGTGGTTGTGAAAGTGGTCGGGAGGGCGTCGAAGGTGGGCTGGGGCATGGAGGGGAAGGACGCGGCGCCGGCGGCCTTGGCCTTGACCGGCTCGAAGTCCACGAACCACGCCTTGAAGATCGCCCGCGCCAGCCGCTCCAGCACCCGCGCCGTCCGCCGGTTCTGCTCGATCTTGTCGTCGAGTGAGCCGAGGAGGGCCGCGATGGCTTCCTGCTCCGTGTAAGAGGGAAGGCGGAACTGAAACTCCAGGATCTGTTTGCCGCTGATATGCGGAACCGCGGTGCCCGTCTGGACGGCCAAGACATGGTCGGTGAACCCTTGGCTGCCGATCAGGTAGAAGAGGAACCCTTGGTGAAGATCGGAATGCGCACGCAGACGGGCCACACGCTGCACAAGGAGTGCCGGGACATCGTCTTTACCGATCCGCGCGTACTTCAATCCGGCTTCGATCCAAGGGCGATCCATAGCGAGTACAACATCGCCCGGCTCCAGTTGGTACCGATCGATGCCGTCTTGCTCATCGTCGGGCCATCGAGCTGCGTTCTCCCAGCGGAGTTGTCCTTGAACCACATTGTCACCGCGGACAAGTCGCGTTCCGGAGCTGTCCGATGTGTAGGACGCACTCTTGAACGGGAAGCCCGTCAGGAGGTCAACATGGTCTGCCAGTCGCTCCATCGTCAGTCGCGCCCCGTCGAAACACCTGCGAGTTGCTTCCGCACTTCTGCAGTGAGTCGCTCCCCTTCTCCGAAGCACTCCTCCAGCTCCGCCAAGAGACGCGGGTACTTCTCCTCGAACGGCTCTCCGTCGTCCTGCTGTTCCTCGGCGCCGACATAGCGGCCAGGCGTGAGGACGAAGCTGTGCTTGGCGATCTCCTCGGTCTTGGCGCTCCTGCAGAAGCCGGGGATGTCGCGGTAGGCCCACTTGCCGTGCTCTGTCTCGTCCCACCACTCTGGCGCCGGCTCGCCGCGCCACTGGCGGAAGGCGTACACGATGCGACCGAGGTCGGAATCGTGGTTGGGGTCGCCCATGCCGTCGGCCAGCAGCGTCTCGCCATCGTCGCCGCCGGTGAGCACGCGGAGCGTGCGCGTCTGCATCGTGCCGAGCTTGCGGGCGTCGATGAAGAGCGTCTCACCCGAGCGGTCGCGGCCGCCCTTGGGCAGGTTCTTTCCCGTCTTGTCGCGCGTGAGGAACCACAGGCAGGCGGGGATGCCGGTCGTGAGGAAGAGCTGCGCAGGCAGGGCGACGATGGCGTCCACGAGATCGGCCTCGACAATGCGCTGCCGGATCTCGCCCTCACCGCCGGAGCCGGAGGAGAGCGAGCCGTTGGCCATGACGAAGCCAGCAACGCCTCTGCCGTGGCCATTGGGTGGGGCGAGGTGGTGGATGAAGTGCTGAATCCAGGCGTAGTTGGCGTTGCCGGTCGGCGGCGTGCCGTAGCGCCAGCGCACATCGTCGCGCAGCAACTGGCCGGACCAATCGCTGACGTTGAAGGGCGGGTTGGCGAGGATGAAGTCGGCCTTGAGGTCGGGGTGTAGGTCGCGCAGGAAAGAGTCGGCAGGCTGGGATCCGAGGTTGGCCTCGATGCCGCGGATGGCGAGGTTCATGTGGGCGAGGCGCCAGGTGGTCGGATTGGATTCCTGCCCGAAGATGGAAATGTCGGTGCGCTTGCCGCCGTGTGCCTCGACGAAGCGCTCTGACTGGACGAACATGCCAGCCGAGCCGCAGCAGGGGTCGTAGACGCGCCCCTCGTAGGGCTCGAGCATCTCGACGAGGAGGCGGACGACGCAGCGGGGCGTGAAGAACTCGCCGCCGAGCTTGCCCTCGGCCTGGGCGAACTTGCCGAGGAAGTACTCGTAGACGCGCCCGAGCGTGTCGCGGGCCTTGTCGCGGTCGCCCTTGAAGCCGATGTTGGCGATGAGGTCGATGAGCCCCTTCATCTTCTCCGGCGCGATGCCGCGCCGGGCGTAGTCGCGCGGGAGCTTGCCCTTGAGGCCCGGGTTGTCGCGCTCGACGGCGAGGATGGCGTCGTCGATGAGCGTGGCGATGTCGGCGCGGGTCGCCTGGTTCTGGAGGTTGTCCCAGCGGGCCTCGGGCGGCACCCAGAAGATGCGCTCGGCGGTGTACTCGTCCCGCGTTTCGAGGAGGCTCTCGGCTTGCTTGCCGGTGATGCCCTCCTTCTCCAGGTCCGCCTTGAGCTTCTCGCGCGTCGCCGCGAAGGCATCGGAGATGTACTTCAGGAAGAGCAGGCCGAGGACGACGTGCTTGTACTCCGCGGCGTCGATCTGGCCGCGGAGCGCATCGGCGGATTTCCAGAGGGTGTCGGCGTAGGCGAGGTCGGAGCTGGATCCATTGCTGCTCATGGTTCTCCTCTTCGTGCACCGGGCCCGCCCTTGGTGAGCCAGGCGTCTATCGCCGCCTTGTGGAACCGCCAATGCCGCCCGACCTTCTGGCCCGGGACCCGGCCGTCCTGGGCGAGCTTGTAGAGCGAGGACTTCGAGAGCTGGAGATACCGTGCGAGGTCATCGATGGTCATCACCTCTGGCGGGGTGGGGTCGCTGGGGCTGCGGGCGCCGGGGGCGGGGGGCATGGGGCCATGGTAGCGGTTATTATCCGTTGCTGCAGACCCCGGGTCCGGTGGCAGCCGAGGAGCCCCCTCCCGGACGAGCGTTCTGCAGGAAGGACCAGCGGATGGCCTCCCAGTACGACCCGTCAGAACACATCCAGCCGTTGGCGACCGCACCCCGCGACGAGAGCGTGCTCGATCAGCGCGAGGTCACAGTGCAGTCGTACCAGTCGACCGTTCCATTCAATCTGGATGCGCTGGAGGCGGGGCTGGAGGCCGCCTGGCTCTCGCCGACCAACCGGTTCGGGGTCTTCTCTCGCCTGCCGGTGCGCGGCGAAGCAGCGGCAACCGTTGTTCTGGGACTTCAGGATGAGCTCTCTGTGCGAACGTACGACTATGACGAGCGGCGACCGCTTTGGTACTCGTGGCAGAACGTCATCGTCGACACCGTAGGCGTGCATTATTTCCGCGACGACCACGGACTGCTGCGATTCACCGCGACAGGGGGCGGCCGACGAATCACGGATGATCTCCTCCACGACTTCAACGCCAGCTTTCTCGGCATTCCCAAGGCGTCTGTAACGAAGCAGCATTTTGATCTCGCCAAGCTCCGGTCACTCTGCTTCACGCAGTTCGTCGATCGGCTCTACATGTTGCGCTTTGCCGATCCATCGGGGGAGGAGTACCGAAGTATCGATCACGCGCTCTTCCAGAGCAGGCAGTACATCGATCCCGAGGCCGAGCGGCTAAAGGAGATCCAGGCCGATCCGAAGGTAACCATCGAGTCGTTCGATTCGGACGTCGAAGTGCAGTCATCTCTTCTCGCCACCAAGCTCCGAGTGCGATTCTTCCTCCGCGGCCTGAGTGGCTCACTACGACTCCGCTTCCCGAAGATTCGCTACAAAAAGGAGCCGCAAACCCCGGACGAACAGGCCCGTGTGTTCTATCGCCTCGTCGATACGGCCGTCACCGCCATCCTCGACGCAGACTACTACACGCATCAACCGCGGGCGCTCGATGAACTCGAGACTGACCTCGGCATGTTCATCGATATGGTCGAGCTCGCTCCGTTCCGCGAGGTGATGGCGAACCCGGAGTCTCGGAGTGAGTTCCTCCAGACCGCCGATTTCGGAGACGGATGGCAGCACTGGCAGCCTCACCTCCGGGCGATGGATGAGCTGGTCGAAGCGGACCAGGTGGCGTGCCACTGCTCTGAAATCATCCGCGGCCTTGCAGTCGCCGCGCCCACGAGGCTAACAGACGTACTTCGAGCGTGTCGAGGGGATGCCAAGCTCAGGCGGCTTGGGGACGTGCTGGCGGCAGCGTCCTGCGACGCGCTTCAGACTGTTCCAGCAGCACACCGCGCGTCGGTGGAGTCAGAACTCGCGGCGTGGGCGCTGAGCCAACCGGATCAGGCATGGTGCGTTGATGTGGAGTCCGGAACCATCGAGGTCGGGCGATTGCGGCTGCGGCTTGACGACCTCTCGCTCGACACGATCGTCGCGGTCCTCGGGAGGCTTCTCACGGCTCTGCACACGGGGCTCATGGCCGCGGACGGGGACATTCGGTCACGCCTCGAGCAGATGCGATGGTGCCTCGCGGCGGCGTCGGCGCTTCCACCCAATCACTATCGACTGCCGCCTTCGCTCCGTCTGATCGCCTAAGGGATGGTCCCACGGCTACCCCAAGAGAGCGCTCGCGTGCTTCGAGAGCCAGCGGCATCATTCGAAAACCTCGATCGTGCACTGCTCGAGCAGTTCGGGTTGCCTGCCTGGCCCTATCTCCGCGCGAGCGTCGCCGACAACGGCGTCGTCGTTACAAACGAGGGCATCGGAGCGGCGCCCGGCCTCGCGCTGCGGCCCGCTGGCACTTTGTTTGAGGGGGACGGCGCTTGCGGCTGTAGCGATCTCGCGGCTGGCAGCACCGTGACCATCGCCTTCCCCGAGCAGCAGGGCGAGGCCGAGATTCACTTCAAGAAGTTCGGGGCGGAGCGTCGGTTGTCAGTGCGCCTTGATCATCGCCGCGCTGCCTCAGCACCTTCGAACGCAACGACCAGTCCGGCCCTCCCGATCAACCGCAAGCGCGTCGAAGCGCAGCGGCACTACCGCCAGCAGATCGATCCGAGTGGGCTGGTAATCGGGTCCAGTCCATCGATCCTGCAGGTGTTCGAGGACATCTATCACGCCAACATGCTCGATGGCCCCGCCGCCGTATTGATGCTTGGCGAGCCCGGGGTAGGCAAGACGCACATCGCAAAGCTGATCCATGAGTCCAGTGGTCGATCATCCGCAGCATTCCTGGACGTCAACGCCGGAGGCGCCGGAGGTGACCTCAATATCCAGCGTGGGGAGTGGATCGGATACGGGCGCGGGCACGGCATCTCCGGAGTCGATCCCAAGGGGCGACCCGGATACCTGATGCGTGCTGATGGGGGCACACTGTTCGTCGACGAGTTTGCCGCCCTGTCACCCGAACTGCAGGTCATCTTCCTCTCGGTGCTCGAGCAGCGTTCGATCGAGCCGCATCGGTGGCGACTCGGTCACGCCGAACGTGCGCTGCATCTTCGCAACGAACGTGGACGTCGATGCGGCGGTGTCGGCCGGCACCCTGCGGCGAGACCTGCTGGACCGAATCAGCACAACGATCCAGATCCCGCCCTTGCGTGATCGTCGTGGTGACATCCTCCTACTGGCGCGACACTTCACGGGCGCCACTGCCATTGATGAGCGCTGTCTGGTCGCTCTGCTTCGCCACGACTGGCCCGGCAACATCCGCGAACTCCAGAAGACTCTCAGCCGAGCCGTTGTACGGGCCCAAAGCGACGATACCGGCAGATTGTCCGTCGAGCACTGCGAGTTGCCAGATCCCATCGCCGAGGAGGCAAAGGGTCTCGCCGACGAAGAGTGCCGGCGCGAACTCTGGCAGATCGCCGACTCGGTCGCTAGAGCCGAAGGCTACGAGCCCGGCACCGGACTCCAGCGACGGGCAGCAGAGATCATGGGCGTGAAGGAGGCTCAGGCGTCCAAGATGTACGGCGCCCTCGGGCTGAAGGAGCCGACCGGCGCCTGAGTCTCGTCGGGCGGCTGTCGACTTTCCTGAGGCCCTAGCCGACTTTCCTCGCTCGCTCCAGGACTTTCCTGGCGCCCGGGCATGGGCTTCGAATCGCCGTTCTTGAGCCAGGAACGACGGTGCTCGAATCGGCACGAGTGTTGTTTATGTCTCGGGCATGACTGCCACGCCCACGAAGCAGCACCTGTCCACCGGCCGTCGGAGCCTCGTCGAGACACTCCAGAGGATCAACTTCGGGCGGATCGAGGGTCTGGTGATACGGGGCGGTGAGCCCGTGCTTGATCCGATGCCCCGCATCGTGCACGAGTTCAAGTTCCAGGCAGACAACGGCCCTCGGCCCGAATCGGCCAAGAGCGACTTCTTGTTGAAGCGGCAAGTCGTCGAACTGTTCGAGCTTCTCGACAGGCTTGGCGACGGCGTGATCCAGTCGCTTGAGATTCAGCGCGGCCTTCCCTTCCGGATGACCGTGGAGGAGGTGCTCGCCTAGCTGAAGAGGGTCGGCTCCTCAACATGACATGACAGTGTAGATGTACCTGACAACCAACCGGCCACAAAGTGGAGGCGTTGTGGGTGCCGCAGAAGCGGCATGCCTGCAACGCCTCCTGTGTTCTCCATGCAGCTGTCGCTGTCGGCACCCGCAGCGTCTCCCGGCCACCGGGAGATTCTGTTGGACAACTCACGACAGACCAGTGGACACGCGATCTTCTCTCACCCAATCACCGCCGAACTCATTCGCCAGAAGGCCAGGAAGCTGGCTCGCAAACCGGGCTTTTCCCGCTCAGACGAGGAGGACCTCTCTCAGGGGATGTACCTGTACCTCTGGGAGCGATCCAGACTGTTCGACCCGAAGCGCGGCACCATCGAGGCCTTCGTCATCACCGCTGTGACGAGCTGGGAGGGCATGGAACTCCGGCGCCGGCGGGCGAAGAAGCGCCGCGACGGGCTCCACGCGCTGTCGCTCGAATCCACGATGGTGGCGTGCGACGGCGATCTCGACACGCTCGCCAGCGTGCTCGAGGAACGCGACGGCGTGCGCCTGACCGGGCGCGACCCGAAGTCGCTGCTTGACGAACTGGTGATCCGCGACGAGTACCGCCGCGTCATCGCCCAGCTCACGAAGCGCGAGCAGAAGCTGCTCCGTGACGTGATCGAGCTCGGCGTGGCGGGCACCGCTCGCAAACGCCGGGTGTCCCGGCGCCGCATCGATCGGCTCGTCGCCCAGATTCGCGAGCGGTTCGCGGCGGATGGCGAGAGCGGTGACCGGGCACCGGGCGACGCGTCCGCATAGGGAACCAGCGGAGGGCCCACGACGGCTGGGCCCGCTGCGGATCAGCGACCGGGGGGCGCTCGGGCATTGCCCGGGCGCTCCGGTCGCCGTCCCCACGGGGCAAGGAGCACCGAGCGATGAACCAGATGGAGTACCGATTCCAGTTCAGTCCGGAGGTGGACCTCGATGAGGCGGTCGGGACGCTCCGCCTGTCGCTCCTGGCGGCCGAGGGGCCGTACGGCGAGGCCCGCGTCCGGACGGAGGTTTCCTTTACGGTCGAGCCGATGCGCGCGGAGCTCCGTGTGTCGGGCGCAACGGGCGTGCTCGAAGCCGTCACGCAGATCTTCACATCACTGCTGTCCCACGAGTTCGGACGCGACACCTTCACCATCCGCCGCGAGTCCGCGCCGACGGCCGTTCCGGCCGCATGACCACCGACGCCACCCCTCATCTGCATCCGCGAGAGCGACTTCGCCCGCAAGCCGTGTCTTCCGACTCCGTCCCAGCACCTCAAAGGAACCCGATGCCCGAATCGGTCGTCATTGATCTCCGCTTCCTTCACCGCGAGCCGGCGGAAATGTACCACGCTCGATCGCGCGATCACCTGTCGTCGCATGCGCTCGCCGACTTCCGGCGGTGCCCGCTGCTCTTCAGGCGCAAGGAGCTCGGGCTGATACCCGAGCGCGACACGGACGCGTACCTCGTCGGGCGGGCGGCGCACGTGCTGGTGCTTGAAGGCCGCCAGCGCTTCGAGGCGGAGTTCGCGGTCGGCGGACCGGTGAACCCGAAGACGGGGCGGCCGTTCGGTTCGGGCACGAAGGCCTTCACCGAGTGGGCCGCGAAGATCGGCAAGCCCGTCCTCGCCGACGACCAAGCAGCGCTGGTCGAGCAGATGGCCGCCAGCGTGCGCGAGCACATCTTCGCGCGGGAGCTACTCGCGGACGGCCTCGCCGAGGGCGTGGTGCGCTGCGAATGCGCCGGGCACGCCTGCCAAGCGCGGATGGACTGGGTGAACCCGATCGAGGGCCGCGGGATCGTGGACCTGAAGACGTGCGACCGTCTCGACTCGTTCGAGTTCGACATCAGCGCCTTCGGGTACGTCCACCAACTCGCGTTCTACCGCGCCCTCGTGGGCATCGCGTCCGGAGAGGAGCTGCCCGTCCACATCATCGCCGTCGAGAAACGCGAGCCTTTCCGCTGCGGTGTCTGGCAGCTCTCTGAGCGCGTGCTCGGGCAGGCCCGCCGCGAGAACGAGCAGGCGATGGCGGAGCTGGCGTGCTGCCGCGCCACCGGCGTGTGGCCGACGCACTTCGAGTCCATGCGCCTGTTCGACCGGCTGTGACCATCGACCGGGAGCGTCTAGTCAAGAGGCGGGGCCCATCCCGCGGCAGAACCCAATCACGGAGGACCGCATGAAACTGAGCCAGATCGAACGAGGAACACAGACCGCCCCGCGACGCGTCATGGTGTACGGCACGCACGGGATCGGCAAGAGCACCTTCGGCGCGATGGCCGACCGTCCCGTCTTCGTCCAAACCGAGGACGGGCTTGCCAACATCGACGTGGACCGCTTCCCGCTGGCGACGCGGTACGGAGACGTCCTCGCGGCCCTCGGCGAGCTCTACACCGCCGAGCACGAGTACCGCACCGTCGTCATCGACTCGCTCGACTGGCTCGAGCGGCTGATCTGGGGCGAGGTCTGCGCCAAGCGCGGCGTCGAATCGATCGAGGACATCGGCTATGCGAAGGGGTACGTGTTCGCCCTGACGCAGTGGCGCGAGATCCTGACCGGGCTCGATGCGCTGCGCAACGAGCGCGGCATGCAGATCGTCCTCATCGCCCACGCCCAGATCGAGCGATTCGCCAACCCCGAGACCGACACCTACGACCGCTACAGCCCTCGCCTCCAGAAGCTGGCCTCTGCGCTCGTCCAGGAGTGGTGCGACGAGGTGCTCTTCGCCAGCTATCGCGTGCACACGAAGACGACCAAGGAGGGCTTCGACCGCAAGCGCACGCAGGGCGTCGGCACGGGCGAGCGGATTATCCGCACCACCGAGCGCCCGGCGCACGTGGCGAAGAACCGCCTCAACCTCCCCGACGAGATCCCACTCGACTACCGCGTGTACGCCGCGTTCGTGCGCGGCGAGAACCCGCTGGCGGTCGTCGACACCGAGAACGCCCCCGCGGCCACCGAGCAAGAAGGAGCCTGAACCCATGGCGAACCTGAACGGATTCGACGCGACCAACGTGGAGCCGAACGTCGGCTTCGATCCCATCCCCGCCGGAAAGTACTTCTGCGTCATCACCGCCAGCGAGATGAAGGAGACCAAGGCGGGCAACGGCGAGTACTTGGAGCTTGAGCTGGAGGTCATCGACGGGCCGCACAAGGGGCGCAAGCTCTGGGACCGGCTCACGCTCAGGCACCCCAATGAGAAGACGGTGCAGATCGCCAAGGGGACGCTCAGCTCGATCTGCCGGGCGGTGGGCGTCATGGCGCCGCGCGACAGCGTCGAGCTGCACAACCTGCCGCTGGTCGCCAGCGTCGGGTGCAAGAAGCGGGAGGACAACGGCGAGATCACGAACACCGTCAAGGGGTACGCGAAGCGCGACGGCGCGGCGCCCGCCAGGCCCGCTGCCGCGGCCACCGGGAGCCGCGCCCCCGTGGAAGCGGTGAGGACGATCACGCTCGAGCTTCCCTGGCCGCCGAGCGTCAACCGGTACTGGCGGTCGATCCCGCTGCGGCGGGGCTACCGCGTCGTGCTGAGCCGCGAGGGCCGGGCGTACCGCAGGGATGTGTGCGCCCGGCTCGCGGCCCGGCGGAGGGCGCTAGCCGGTCGGCTGCACGTGCGGGTGACGCTGTGCGCCCCGACGCGGCGGTCGCTCGACTTGGACAACCGGCTCAAGGGTCTCCTCGACGCCATGCAGCACGCGGGCGTCTACCGCGACGACGGGCAGATCGATCAGATCGAGGTCGAGCGCGGCGAGGTCGTCGCGGGCGGCAGCGCCCTGGTCGAGATCACGGAGGTGGCCGCCTGATGGAACTGCGGGCGTACCAGCGCGAGGCCGTCGACGCGGTGTACTCGTTCCTGCGTGATCGGGACGACAACCCGTGCGTGGTGATCCCGACGGGCGGGGGCAAGACGCCGGTAATCGCGACCATCTGCCGCGACGCGGTGAACCTGTGGTCGGGGCGCGTCGTGATCCTGGCGCACGTCAAGGAGCTGCTCGAGCAGGCCGCTGACAAGCTGCGGGCCATCGCGCCCGACGTGCCCGTCGGCATCTACTCGGCGGGGCTCAAGCGCAAGGACCTCGGCTACGCCGTCACGATCGCGGGCATCCAGTCGATCTACCAGCGCGCCTGCGACCTGGGGCCGGTGGACCTGGTCATCGTGGACGAGGCGCACCTCATCCCGCCCGACGGCGAGGGGATGTACCGCCAGTTCCTGGCGGACGCCAAGGTCGTCAACCCACACTCGCGGGTGATCGGCCTCACCGCCACGCCGTTCCGGATGAAGACCGGGACGATCTGCGCGCCCGACACCATCTTGAACGAGGTCTGCTACGAGGTCGGCGTGCGCGAGCTGATCGTGCAGGGTTTCCTGTGCCCTCTCCGGACAAAGGCGGGGACGGCGAGGGCCGACACCAGCGGCCTGCACATCCGCGGCGGGGAGTACATCGCCGGCGAGGTCGAGGACCTCATGGACACCGACTCGCTGGTCGAGGCCGCGTGCGCCGAAATGGTCGAGCACGCCGCCGACCGCCGGAGCGTGCTGATCTTCTGCGCCGGCGTCCGGCATGGCGAGCACGTCGCCCGAGTGATCCGCGAGCGTCACGGCGCCGAGTGCGGGTTCATCGAGGGCGGGACGGCGACGAAGGAGCCGCGACGAGCTGATCGACCGGTTCAAGCGCGGCGAGTTGAAGTACCTCGCCAACGTCAATGTGCTGACGACCGGCTTCGACGCGCCCAACGTGGACTGCGTCGCGCTGCTGCGGCCGACGCTGTCGCCCGGGCTGTACTACCAGATGGTCGGGCGCGGCTTCCGCCTCGCGCCCGGCAAGGCCGACTGCCTGGTCCTCGACTTCGGCGGCAACGTGCTCCGGCACGGGCCGGTGGACGCGATCCGCATCAAGGAGCCCGACGCTGGCGACGGTGAGGCGCCGGCGAAGGAATGCCCGGATTGCCACGCCGTCATCCACGCGGCGTACTCGGTCTGCCCTGAGTGCGGGCACGAGTTCCCACCGCCTAAGCGCGAGAAGCACGAGGCGACGGCGAGCAGCGAGGGCATTCTTTCAGGGAAGGCCTCGCGCAGTGAGGAGCGTGTCAGCGAGGTCTCGTACCACGTGCACCACAAGCGCGACGACCCGGACGCTCCGCCGACCATGCGGGTCGAGTATCGCTGCGGGTTCAACACGTGGTTCCGCGAGTGGGTCTGCTTCGAGCACAGCGGCTACGCCCGGGCCAAGGCCGAGCAGTGGTGGCGGGCGAGGTCACGTGAACCGGTGCCGTCGTCGGTCGAGGAGGCGGTCGAGCTGGCTGAGGCGGGTGCGCTGGCGCCGACTCTGGCGATCACCGTCGAGCGCAAGGCGGGTGAGAAGTACGACCGCGTCGTCGGGCATGCCATCGGCGACAAGCCGCCGCGGCTCGACGACCCAGTCAACGTGCCCGAGTACGCGCACGCTGACCTCGGCATCGACGAGGAGGACATCCCGTTCTGATGGGCGGTCAAGGGCCGAGCCTGCTCGACGCCGCACGCGCCTACACCGCGCGGGGCTACCGCGTCGTGCCCATCCCGCCGGCGCAGAAGGCGCCGCGCATCAAGGCCTGGCAGAACCTCCGGCTCGACGAGCCGGATCTCCCCGCGCACTTCAACTGCGACCCATCGAGCGGCAACGTCGGCCTGCTCCTCGGCGAGCCCAGCGGCGGGTTGGTCAATGTGGACCTCGACTGCGACGAGGCGGTCGATCTGTCGGACGACTACCTGCCGCCGACGCCGGCGACCACCGGCCGCCCCAGCCGTCCCAACTCGCACCGCTGGTACGTCAGCGCCGGCGTCGCCACGACGAAGCACCGCGACCCGGTGACGCGCGAGATGATCGTCGAGCTGCGGTCCACGGGCGCCCAGACGGTCATCGGCCCGAGCGTGCATCCGTCGGGCGAGCCGTACGACCTGCTCGAGGCCGAGCCGGCGCGCGTGGCGGGCCCGCTCCTGGCGGCGTGCGTCGCCGCCCTCGCCGAGGCGGTCGTCCGGGCAAGGCACGGCCAAGGCGCTCGCGCCGGGCCGCCCACGCCGGAACGTGGGCCAACTTGTGGCAAGCGGGCGCTTCCGGAGGACGGAGTCGAGCGTCGGGCCGCGGCGTACCTCGACGCCATGCCGCCCGCGGTCTCGGGCCAGGGCGGGCACAACGCGACCTACGCCGCAGCGACGGCGATGGTGCATGGGTTCGGGCTCGACGCCGAGGCCGCGCTGCGCCTGCTGCTCGGGCGGTACAACCCGCGCTGCGAGCCGCCGTGGTCGGAGAAGGAGCTGCGGCACAAGGTCGAGGACGCCGCGAGCAAGCCGCACGACAAGCCCTTCGGCTGGCTGCGCGACTCGGGCGCCGACTGAGGACGCGAGCGATGTGGACCTCTCCGCGTTCAAGCAGCTGCGCCGCGAGGAGAGTGCGCGCGCGCGTCGCGGCCGCCAGACCCAGGCCTGCTTCCCACCGAGGCCCTACGCGTGCCCGGGTTCATCGGCGAGGTGATGGACCACTGCCTGGCGACCGCGCCCTACCCGAATCCGACGCTCGCCTTCTGCGGCGCCCTGGCGCTGCAGGCGTTCCTGGCCGGCCGGAAGATCCGCGACCCCGCAGACAACCGCACCAACATCTACCTGCTTGGGCTGGCGCACTCCTCGGCGGGCAAGGACTGGCCCCGCAAGATCAATGCGCGCGTGCTGCACGCGGTCGGTCTGGCGAACCGCCTCGCCGATCAGCTCGCTTCCGGCGAAGGGATTCAGGACGCGCTGCACGCGACGCCTTCGCTGCTCTTCCAGACCGACGAGATCGACGCGCTGCTCCAGTCGATGAAACGGGCGCGCGACGGTCGCTACGAGTCGATCATGGCGACGCTGCTGACGATGTACTCGGCGTCCAACTCCGTCTTCCCAATGCGCCGACGCGCCAACAAGCCCGATCCCGGCGTCATCGATCAGCCGAGCCTCGTGCTCTTCGGCACCGCGATCCCGAACCACTACTACGCCGCGCTGTCGGAGCGCATGCTCACCAACGGCTTCTTCGCGCGGATGCTCGTGCTCGAGTCCGGGCCGCGAAGAGCGGGGCAGGAGCCGCTTGCCCCGGACCCACCCGAGCGCATCGTCAGCGCCGCAGCGTGGTGGGCGAACTTCCGCCCGGGCGCCGGCAACCTCGCCGACGCCCATCCGGCGCCGGCGACGGTCGCCCAGACGGATGAGGCGAGGCGGCTGCTCGACGACCTGCGACAGCAAGCCGAGGCGGCCTATGCGGAGGCGGAGTCGCGCAACGACGCCGTGGCCACGACCGTCTGGGGCCGGGTCAGCGAGAACGCACGCAAGCTCGCGCTGATCTACGCCGCGAGCGAGAACCACGAACGACCGGAGATCGGCGCCGATGCCGTGCGGTGGGCGTCGCGTCTCGTGTCGCACCAGACGAGGCGGATGCTCTACATGGCCTCGGGGTACGCCGCCGAGGGCGAGTTCGACGAGCTCGCGCTGCGGCTGATCCGCAAACTCCGCGAGGTCCCGGACCGCGCCCTTGCGCACAGCGTCCTGCTCAAGCGGATGAAGCTCGACGCGAAGACCTTCCGGCAGGTCGTCGAGACGCTCATCGAGCGGGGTGATCTGTCGGTGGACACCTTCAGGACCGGCGGGCGCGACGCCACGTGCTACCGGCTGGCCGAGAACGAAGGTGAAGCAAGGGTGAACGAAGGGGGGTCGGAATGAGGGCTGTATATACGCACACACACTTCTTTCTCTCTTTCACCCAATGCCCTCGCTCGCCCGCGTGTGCGCACGCGAGACCCCCGGGGCAAGAAGTGAAAGAGGGAAAGAAGCGCCGCGATAGGTACTTCCGGGCGGAGCTGGTCAGGACAGGCCGCCGGGAACAGCCGCGAATCCGGACAGAGTTTGTTGCGCTTGTCCGGTCGGGTTCCGTCCCCGCCCGCGACGGTCGCCCAGGTGGCCAACGGGCCGCCCGGTGGCCTCGTCCTACGCCCTCTGGCGAAGGACGCGACGTGGGCCGCCCTGGGCCGCGACGTGGCGAGGCGGCGGGAAGGGGGCGGCCATGAAGCGCCCCACCGACGCCGACGTCCGCCGCACGTACCTGCACGGGCGGGAGGGGGTCCGCCAGGCCGGGCACCGCGAGTACGTCGGCGGCCTGTGGGACGAGGTCGGCCGGCTCCAGCTGCGGTTCCTGCGGGGGGCGGGGCCTGCGCCGGGGCCACCGGCTGCTCGACATCGGGTGCGGCGCCCTGCGCGGCGGCGTCCATCTGGTTCGCTACCTCGACGCGGAGCGGTACACCGGCGTGGACAAGGAGCCGGAACTGCTGCGCATCGGCGCCGAGCACGAGCTAGGCGCAGAGCTCATGGCGGCGAAGCGCCCGACGCTGCTGGCATTGGCCGACTTCGAGTTCGAGCGGCTGCAGGCGCGGTCTGACATCGCCTGGGCGCACTCGTTGTTCACGCACCTGCCGATGGAGCACATTCAGCGCTGCCTGACGAACCTGCGGCGGGCGATGCCTCGTGGCGGCGTGCTCTACGCCACGTTCGGCGAGTGCGACGAGCCGAAGGACAACCCGGCCGAGCCGCACGACCATCGGCTGTTCGAGTTCACGCGCGCGGAGATGACCGAGGTTGGCTGCGCCACCGGTTGGTGCGTCGAGCACCTCGGCAAGTGGGGCCACCCGCGCGGGCATCGGATGCTGAAGTTCACCCCAAAGTCAAGGAGGACGGCATGAAGATCGAGATGCGACCGATCGCAGAGGTCAAGCCCTACGAGCAGAACCCGCGGCTCAACGACGACGCGGTCGAGGCAGTCGCCGAGAGCATCACGCGCTTCGGCTTCCGCCAGCCGATCGTCGTCGATGGCGACGGCGTGATCGTCTGCGGGCACACTCGCTGGAAAGCGGCGCAGCGGCTCGGTCTGGAGAAGGTCCCGGTGCACGTCGCCCGCGACCTCACGCCCGAGCAGATCCGGGCGTACCGCATCGCCGACAACAAGACGGCCGAACTGGCCGAGTGGAACATGGAGCTTCTGCCGATCGAGTTGGCCGAGCTCCAAGACGCCGGCATCGACTGGTCGCTGCTCGGCTTTGACCAGGACGAGTTGGCCAAGCTGCTTGATCCCGGCGTGCAAGAGGGGCTGACCGATCCTGACAGCGTGCCCGAGCCTCCGGACAACCCGGTGACGAAGCCGGGCGACCTGTGGGTGCTCGGTGACCACCGCTTGATGTGCGGCGACAGCTCCAGCGCCGAGGATGTGGACCGCCTGCTCGACGGGCAGCCCATCCACCTGGTCAACACCGACCCGCCGTACAACGTGAAGGTCGAGCCGCGCAGCAACAACGCGATCGCGGCTGGCATCACATCGTTCTCGCGGCGCGAGGACCTCCAGTGCGAGCGGTCGAAGTCCGAGCGCGGCAAGAAGGATCGCGAGCGCCAGGCCCGGAAGTCAACCGCATCGCACCACCAGGGTTTCGACCTCGCGCGTCACCCGGAGAAGTCCAAGCCCACCGGCAAGATGCGAGCGAAGGACCGTCCGCTCGTCAACGACTTCGTGTCCGACGAGGAGTTCGAGCGTCTGCTGCTCGCGTGGTTCGGGAACATGGCCCGGGCGCTGGAGCCGGGGCGCGGCTTCTACATCTGGGGCGGGTACGCGAACTGCGCCAACTACCCGCCGGCGCTGAAGGCGTCGGGCCTCTACTTCTCGCAGGCGATCATCTGGGACAAGCAGCACCCGGTGCTCACGCGCAAGGACTTCATGGGCGCACACGAGTGGTGCTTCTACGGCTGGAAGGAGGGCGCGGCGCACGTGTTCCTGGGGCCGAACAACGCGTCCGACCTCTGGCACGTCAAGAAGATCAACCCGAACGCAATGGTGCACCTGACGGAGAAGCCCGTCGAGCTGGCGGCGCGGGCGATGCAGTACTCGTCGCGCCCGGGCGAGCATGTGCTCGATCTGTTCGGCGGCAGCGGCTCGACGTTGATCGCCGCCGAGCAGACGGGGCGCAGGGCGTTTCTGATGGAGATCGACCCGGCGTACTGCGACGTGATCGTGCAACGCTGGGAGCAGTTTACGGGGCGGAAGGCGGAGCGCCTTCCTGGCCCTGAGCCCAGCGATCGACATGGTCAAGGGGATGGCCGAAAGGCCACTCACCATCTTTCTTCGAAGGCAAACACGGAACCGTCGGGATCAACATCTGGAGATGACTTGTGAGAGCGTATACCGCCAGGCGAAAGCGGTCCCGCGTAGGCCACTTGGACAGATCGAGTGGCTTCCCGTCCGTCGTCGCGTTCTTCAGCACGCACAGCGCACCACACTTGGACTTGATGTCGTGGTCGTCGAAAGACAGACTGAGCGAGCGATGGGCGAAGCGGTTTCGGATGTCCTTGATCGTTCGTAGGTCCCCAGCTTCATCTGGACTGACCAGGCCGATGCATGTCGCTAGGTCAATTCGTCGACCAAACTCGCCTGGGCGAGGAAGCACTCGCTCCGCCGCTCTCGCGTCCTCAGAGGCGAGTCGGCGCGCAATCAGGTCCCCAAGCACATCGTCCAGGAACGCTGCCGCCACGATCGCGAGTGCCCGGTCGCTGGTCTCCTCGTTGAGCGACTCGGCGACCTCAAACCACTCTCGTTGCAGTGGTGGCTTAGGTGCTCGCTCTGCCCGCTTCAGAAACTCGTCCCATCCGAGCTCATCAACGATTCGACGAACATCAGCTGCGATCTCTCGCACTAGCTTCATGTCCGAATCTCGGTTGGGGTCGCTCGTCGGCATAGGTCAAGATCATATGGATCGCCGTGCGGGACTGCATTGCGATCCTCCCGCCGGAGAAACAGCCCCGGCGACGGCCGAGGCTGGAGAAGATGCATGAGGCGTGGCCTACTCGTACCCGAAGGCCTCGTCGGCCGGCCCCTTCTCGCGCAGGGCGTGGTACTCGGTCATGGCGTCCTCGAACGCCGCCTTGCCCGCTGCGGCGTGGGTGCGTCCGTGCATCGGGACGACAACGCCCCGCTCCTTGAGGAAGGCGAACGCGACCGCGGCCTGCGTCCACGGCGCGTCGGTAGCCCGACGGAGGTCTTCCAGTACGAAGGTCCCGTCGGCGTCGTCAATGGCGTTGGCCACTGCCTCGAACACATCCTTGTCGCAGCGGTGCTCATACGGCTCGCCGCGCTTGGGGACGACGGAGCGGACGAGCCGCCCCCCGCTCATCAACGCGGAAGGTCTCCGTCCGCTCGTCCGGCGGCGGCTCGCGGCAGGCCGCGACGGCGTGCTCGAGCGCGTCCCACTCATCCGTGGTGAGCATCTGGTCCTCGCGGGCGGCGAGCAGGGACTCAGCCGCCTCGAAGACGGCGCGGAGGCGATCCATGTCACGCGCGGCGCTCATGGTCCCTCCTTCCCGGCTCGTACACAGTGCCGCACATCTGGCACTCGACTCGCTCGTCGTCTTGCCAGACCAAGCGGTCCGCGTCGCGCTCGCCGCAGAGGGGGCATGCGTCCTCCGGCGCGACCAGGTTGTCGTTGGCGCTCGCGTCCATGCTCACGCTCCTTCCCGCGGTTCGACCCGCTGACGCAAGGCGCCCGGGCGCTGCGGATGCGGATGCGCCGCTTCGTGCGGAGGTTCGTCGCGTCCCATCCGCCGTACGGGCTCTCGCGGTCGATGCGGACGCGGACGATCTCGCCGCTGACTTTGGCGGTGTAGACGCCGCCGATCTGGACCTCGTTCTTCCGCATGGGTCAGGCCCCCTTCCCGCTCGTGGGGGCGGCCGCGAACAGGCCGCGGTCGTGCTTGGCGAAGCGGGCGTCCTTCCCCTTCTTAGCGATCTCGCGGATGATCGCGGCGTAGAGGGTGGCCTCGGGCGTCTTGCCGCTCGTCTTCCAGCCCGCGGCAATGGCGCGCTCGGCGATGGTCTTGGCGTTCAGGGGCTCGCCCGCTTCGGCCAGGACCTTCGCGGCCAGGTCGAGGCCGCTGACGCGCTTCGGCTTGAGCTCCTTCGGGGCCTTGGCGGGCTTGGTCGCCTTGCCGGCCGTGGGCGTCGCGGGGGCGGCGGCTCGGCGGCTTCGCCTTCGCGGCCTGCGCGGCCTTGGTCCGCTGGGCGCCCTCGGCGCGGGCCGCGGCTCTTGGACATGGACGGCCGCTTCGCGGCGGGCTTGCGGGCAGCCTTCTTCGCCGTCTTCTTCGTCGTCTTCTTCGTTGCCATGCTGATTCTCCTTCTGCATGGTGGGAACAGGAACGTGCCCGCACAGCGCGGGCGCTTGGATCAGCAACCGGCGACGCGCTCGATCTCGCTCAGCACGTCGTGGATCATCGAGTTGGTGGCGTTCGGCTCGCCGCGCTTCGTCGTGCCGCAGATGACCTTGGCGGCGTTGTACGCGACGGCGTAGCGCACCTCGCGGGTGTCGTCGCGGGCGACCTCGATCTCGACGTCGTTGGCGATCACGACCGCGCCGCTCTCGGTGCGGCGGACCTCGACATCCCCCTCGACGCCTTCGATGACGATCTGCTTGATGAACATGCGCATGCCTCCTTCTGGTCCTCTATGCCCGCGGCCTCCCGCTGGCGTGGGGCACATGAGGGCCGGCATGTCCCCGGATTGCAAGGCCATTCCGGAGGAATCTGCGCATGTGGGCGACCGCCTACATGGAGGGGGCGACATGTCCGAACAGGCGCCTAGTCGGCAGGCCGAAGCCAGGACAAGTCCCCGGCTGAACCCGGCGGCGATGCCCGTGGCGGACGCGGGCGCGCATCCTCTCTCGCGCGGGCGGGCAGCGCGTCACGGAAGACATGTTGCGCGCCGACATCGAGGCGGGCGCGCCGACGAACCCGGACGGCACGGTCAACCTCGTGCACTACGCCGCGTGGCTCGTGAAGGAGATGGCAGAGCGCGGGGGTGGCCGTGGCGATTGACCCGCGCAGCCTGCGCCCTGGCGAGCTGTGCCGCCTGCTGAACTCCACGCCTCTGGGCGAGGTGATCAGCGAGCGCCAGCTGCACCGCCACCGGACGCGCGCGGGGTTCCGAATCGGCGACGACAAGGCGATCGACCTCGTCCGTTACGTCGCCTGGCTCGTGGTCGAGCGGCACGAGCGGCTGGCCCAGCCTGAGGTCTCAGATGAGGACGCCTACGAGGCGCACCGGGAGCGGGCGCGGCAGCGGAACATGTCGTTGTCTCTGGCCGGGCGCGACATCGGCGAACTGCCGGCGGTGGTCAACCCGGACCGAAAGGCGCGGGCGGAGCGCGACTTCCGCTTCTTCTGCGAGGCGTACTTCCCGGCGACGTTCCACCTGGCGTGGTCGCCGGACCACCTAAAGGTCGTCGCCAAGATCGAGCGGGCGGTGCTCGAGGGCGGGCTCTTCGCGATGGCGATGCCGCGCGGCAGCGGCAAGACGAGCCTGTGCGAGATCGCGTGCCTGTGGGCTCTTGCTTTCGGGCACCGCGAGTTCGTGACGCTGATCGGCTCGGACGAGGAGCACGCCGCCCAGATGCTCGACTCGATCAAGGCCGAGCTGGAGAACAACGACCGGCTACTCGACGACTTCCCGGAGGCGTGCTTCCCGATCCATGCCCTCGAAGGCATCCACCAGCGCGCGGCGGGCCAGCTGTACCAGGGTGAGCAGACGCACATCGGGTGGACGGCGAAAGAGATCGTGCTCCCGACCATCCCCGACTCCCGCGCGAGCGGAGCAATCATCCGCGTCGCGGGCATTACGGGGCGCATCCGCGGCATGAAGCACAAGCGCCCGGATGGGCACAGCGTCCGCCCGTCGCTCGTGCTCATCGACGACCCGCAGACGGACGAGTCGGCGCGGAGCCCATCACAGTGCGCCAACCGCGAGCGCATCCTCGCCGGGGCCATCCTCGGGCTCGCCGGGCCGGGGAAGAAGATCGCCGGGCTCATGACGCTGACCGTGGTCCGCCCCGACGACCTGGCCGACCGGCTCCTCGACCGCGACAAGCACCCACAGTGGCAGGGCGAGCGCACGAGGATGGTCTACTCGTTCCCGACCAACGAGAAGCTGTGGGCCGAGTACGCGCGGCTCCGGGCCGAGGGTCTGCGCGCCGACGAGGGGATCGTGCGGGCGACCGAGTTCTACCGCGAGCACCGCGAGGCGATGGACGAGGGCGCGGCCGTCGCGTGGGCCGAGCGCTTCAACCACGACGAACTCTCCGCCGTCCAGCACGCCATGAACCTCAAGCTCCAGGACGAGGCCGCGTTCTGGGCGGAGTACCAGAACGAGCCGCTCCCCGAGGCGACGGCCCTCGACGAAGATCTTCTCAGCGCCGACCAGATCTGCGCCAAGCTAAGCGGGCACCAGCGCGGCGAGGCGCCGATCGGGGCGTCGGCGCTAACCATGTTCATCGACGTGCAGGCCAAGTGCCTGTTCTGGCTCGTGGCCGCGTGGGAGGAGGACTTCACCGGCTACGTCATCGACTATGGAACGGAGCCCGACCAGAAGGCGGCGTACTTCACGCTGCGCGATGTGCGACGCACGCTCGGGGCGGCGGCCCCGCGGGCCGGCCTTGAGGGGCGCGGTATACGCCGCGCTGGAGCGGCTCACGGAGGCAACGCTCGGGCGCGAATGGCGGCGCGACGACGGCGCGATGGTGCGCATCGACCGCTGTCTGATCGACGCGAACTGGGGCCAGTCGTCGGACGTGGTGTACCAGTTCTGCCGCCAGAGCACGTTCAGCGGCGTGTTGCTCCCGAGCCACGGGCGGTACGTCGGCGCATCGAGTGTTCCGTTCAGCGAGTACAAGCGCAAGCGCGGCGACCGCGTCGGGCTGAACTGGCGCATCCCTGTCGTGACAGGCAAGCGCGCTGTGCGGCACGTCGTCTTCGACACGAACTACTGGAAGTCGTTCATTCAGGCCCGCCTGGCGGTGCCGATGGGCGACCCCGGCTCGCTCTCCCTCTTCGGCCACAAGCCCGAGCGACAACAACTCCTCGCCGAGCACCTGACGGCCGAGTACCGCGTCAAGACCCAGGGCCGCGGGCGGACGGTGGACGAGTGGAAGCTCCGCGCCCAGGCCATCGACAACCACTGGCTCGACGGCCTCGTGGGCTCGGCGGTCGCGGCGTCGATGCAGGGGGCGGTGCTCTTCGGGACGGACGTACGACCGGTTACGCGGCCGAGGGTGCGGCTGTCCCAACTCCAGCGGGCGAAACGATGACGACACAGATTCCCGTTGGCAGTGGGAACATTGCACTACAGTTCAAGGTCATCTAGAGGGATAGCCATGGGCAACAGCTACACGATCGGCCAATTGGCCAACGCCGCCGATGTCCCGACCTCGTCTGTCCGCTTCTATGAGCGGCGGGGCCTCTTGATACCCGACGAGCGGAGCCGCGGGAACTACCGGCTGTACGGCGAGGCTGCCCTCGAGCGATTGCGGTTCATCAAGGCGGCGCAGTCGGCCGGATTCACGCTTAAGGATGTCGACCTGCTGCTGGAGTTCCGAGATGGTGACGCGGCTCCGTGCCGGGAGGTGCAGGGCTTGATTGGCGCTCGATTGGCCAAAGTGGACGAGGAGATCGAGCATCTTCAGCACGTGCGCAACGTACTCGGGGGATGGATGAGGGTGTGCCACAAGGCTGCCAAGACGGGTAGGTGCGGTGTATTGGATGGGCTGGATCGCCCGTGCGCTTGCGGGGGTAATGGTCCGGACAGCACAAATCGGAAAGAACCGGGAGATTCGGCTTGACCCTGCACCAAGGTTCAACGCCGATACTCAGAGTACAAGCGAAACGCATTCAGGAGCACGGCTATGACGAAACGACGGAACATCGTGATCTGGACGGCGCTTGGGCTCGCCGGCGCGGTAGCGGCGGGCGCCACAACGATGCATCAGGCACGCGCGGAGCGAGCAGACTGCCCGGGCAAGATCGTCTGCCCCGTGACCGGCGAGTTGGTCTGCTGGGACAAGTGTCCCCTGATCGACGCCGATCGGGCTGATTGCCCGGGACGCATCGAGTGCCCTCTGACCGGAGAGCTCGTGTGCCGGGACCGGTGCCCGGTCGGCGAAGAGACTGCGGCGGATCAGGGCGCGGCACTCCCGGCGTGTTGCCAAACCGGAGGCTGATCATCTGTGAAGATCAGGATTCTGTACTTCGAGGGTTGCCCGAATCATCGGCCCGTCGTGGACATGGTCCGGCGGCTCGTGACCGAGCACGGTCTGGACGCGAGCGTTGAGGAGCGAGAGGTCGCGCCGGGTGAGGAGGCCCGACTCCGCTTCCTCGGTTCACCGACCGTTCAGGTGGAAGGCGTTGACATCGAGCCGGCGGCCAGGGAGCGGGCCGATTTCGCGATGTCGTGCCGGGTCTATAGCACGCCCGACGGCCTCCCATCTGAAGACATGCTCCTTACCGCAATGGGAGTTGATGCCACCACGAGCCGAGCATCAGCGCCGGATCGGTCCGGTCTTCTGGCGACCGGTGGTTCGGTGCTCACGGCCATCCTCTCCAGCGCTTGCTGCTGGCTGCCGCTGCTACTTCTGGCGTTCGGTGCATCTGCGGCGGGCGCATCGGCCTTCTTCGAGCGGTGGCGGCCGCTGTTCGCCGGGGTTGCGATCGTGCTGCTCGGCGTCGGGTTCTGGTCGACGTACCTTCGGCGCGCCCAGTGCTCGGGGTGCGAGTGCGAGACGAGTCGGGGACGGGCGGGCGTGCTCCGCCAGATGTCGTTTTGGATCTCTGCGGTGGTCGTGACCGCGTTTGTCCTGTTCCCTCGCTACGCGGGTGTGGTCGCGCAGGCCGTGTATCCCGATTCGGGTGCGGAGATGGTCTCGGCGGCGGATGCGGAACTCGTCGTGCATCGGTTCGATATCGAGGGCATGACGTGCGAAGCCTGTGCGACGACCCTGGAAGCAGAGCTGCGGCGTCTGCCTAGCGTCTCGCACGCGAGCGTCGACTATGCCACCGGGGTTGCTGAGATCGCCGCAGTTAGGCGCTCGGCCGTGGCACGCGTGAGGCAGGCGGTAGAACGGCACGGCTGGCGAGCAACGCCGGAGTAGGTTGCGGCCCGGAATCACTGGTCGGGGGTGTCCATGCGTGGGCGGCGCTCTTCGGGCCGGATGTGAGGCCGGCGGGGTTGATCCTTGTCTGCCGAAAGACGGATGCCCGCTCGTTCTTGCGGGGGCAAGTGTGATCTTGCGGCGATCCCGATCGGGCCTTCCACAGGCGTCGGGGCCGCAGTGGTCCGATATCGGGCTTGTGTATTTGTCTTGACTATACCACGCACAAGTCGATACTATTACACATGCCCGAGACCCCCGAGGCATCTCGCCAAGCCCTGGAACTCGCCCGGCGACTGAGCGTGCTCCGCGTCCGGGACGCCAAGCAGCACGGCATCCACCCCGAGGTGCTTCGCCGGCTGGTCGCCAGCGGCAAGCTCGTCAAGGTCGCCCGCGGCATGTACGCGCCCGGCGGCGGCCGACGCGACCGAGCACGCGGACCTGGCCCGCGCGGCCGCTCGCGTGCCCCAAGGCGTCGTGTGCCTCCTCTCGGCGCTGGCCTACCACGAGATCGGCACGCAGCTGCCTCACGAGGTCTGGATGATGATCGACCGCCGGGCCCACCGCCCGAAGGTCGATCATCCGCCGATGCGGTTCGTGCTTGCCTCCGGCGCCCCGCTGACCGAGGGAATCGAGCGGATCACGATCGAGGGCCGGACTGTCAGGATCTTCAACCCCGCCAAGACCGTGGCCGACTGTTTCAGATACCGACGCCACGTCGGGATGGAGGTGGCCATCGAGGCGCTCCGATCGGCGACGCGGGATCGCCGGTGCACGGCCGATGAGCTCTGGCGCAACGCCAAGATCTGCCGCGTCGGGTCCGTCATGCGGCCGTACCTGGAGGCCGTGGCATGAGCCGTCGACCGAACGAAGGCCTTTCCCAGTCCGTGAAGCAGCGACTGCTCAACCTCAGCGCCAAGCGGGGCGAGACGTTCAACATCCTGCTCGTCCGCTACGGCATCGAGCGTCTGCTGTATCGGCTCACGCAAAGTCCCCACCGCGATCAGTTCGTGCTCAAGGGCGCCACGCTCTTTGCCGTGTGGACGGGCAAGCCGCACCGTCCGACCCAGGATGTCGATCTGCTGGGCTTCGGCGCCCCCGCCACCGAACGGCTTGAGGCGGTGTTCAGGGAGATCTGCCTCGCGGACGTCGAGCCCGACGGCCTCGAGTTCGACCCCGGGTCCGTCAGCGTGCAGCCCATCCGGGAGGACAACGTCTACGACGGGCTCCGCGTCCGGCTCCTCGCCACACTCGGTTCCGCCCGCATCTCGCTGCAGGTCGATGTCGGCTTCGGCGACGTGATCACACCGTCTCCGCGCGAGCTGCCGTTTGGGCCCCTGCTGGATCTGCCGGCGCCGGTTCTCCGGACTTACCCGCCCGAAACGGTCGTCGCCGAGAAACTCGACGCGATCGTGAAGCTCGGCATGGGCAACAGCCGCATGAAGGACTACTTCGACCTCTGGACCCTCAGCGAGTCGATGACCTTCGAGTTCGCAGCCCTGCACCAAGCGGTGGCCGCGACTCTCGAGCGACGCTCAACGCCGATGCCGGCGGAACTGCCGATCGGCCTCTCCGACGAGTTCTCCTTCGACCCCACGAAGGAAGCGCAGTGGTCCGCGTTCCTGCGCAAGATGGGCACTGGCGTCACCGCGCAGGCGCTTCCGGTGATCGTTGCACGAATCAGGGACTTTGCGCTCCCGCTCTTCGGCCTAGCCGAAGCTTCGGCCTCCCGCGACAAGTGGCCGCCTCACGGCCCCTGGGGCTCTGCCGACTGATCCGGTGCCGTTTCATCAACACGCAAGCCTGCGCAGCTCCATTCATGTCGGCATAGGTAGCCAGTAGCACCAGTCAGCCTCCTGCGCGCGGTGTGCAGGCCAACGGTGCGGCAGGGCTCCCGATGCCGGAAGAGCTGGAACAGGCCATCAAGGACAACGCCGCGGGGCCGGCCAAGGCCTCGGTGGACGGCCAGTCGGTCGAGCAGCACGGCCTGCGCGACCAGATCGAGGCCGACCGCTATTTGTCCGGCAAGGAAGCCACGCGGAAGAAGGGTCTCGGGATCAAGCTCGTCAAGCTCGAACCGCCGGGGGCCGTGTGACCGTGCTGAGCCGCCTGCTCCCATCCCGACGCAGCAAGCCCGCGGAGGCGGTGCGTCCCCGCACGGTTGTGCCCGTCGTCCGCGCCAAGTTCGACTCGGCGCAGACCACCCCGGACAACCGGCGCCACTGGGCCAACGCCGACGGGCTCGCGCCCAACGCCGCGGTCAACCCCGAGGTGCGGCGGATCCTCCGCAACCGGGCTCGCTACGAGGTCGCCAACAACTCCTACGCCAAGGGCATCGTCCTCACGCTGGCCAACGACTGTGTGGGCACCGGCCCGCGCCTCCAGATGCTCACGGGAAGCGCCGACGCCAACCGGCGGATCGAGGACGCCTTCGACGCGTGGTCGCAGGCGGTGGACCTGGCGGCGAAGCTCCGCACCATGCGGATGGCCCGGGCCGAGAGCGGCGAGGCGTTCGCCGTCCTGACCAGTAACCCCGGCGTGGACTCGCCGGTCACGCTCGACCTCAAGCTCATCGAGCCGGACCAGGTGACCAGCCCGCGCATGCGGGTGCCGCGGCCGGGCGAGGTGGACGGGGTCGTCTTCGACGCCGCGGGCAACCCGGTCGCCTACCAGGTGCTCAAGCGGCACCCCGGCGACTCGATGTTCTGGCGCGACAACGACCCGCTCGCGTTCGATCTGGTCCCCGCAGCGTCTGTGATCCACTTTTTCCGGCCCGACCGGCCCGGTCAGTGGCGCGGCATCCCGGACATCACGCCCGCACTGCCCCTGTTCGCTCAGCTCCGCCGCTACACGCTGGCGGTGATCGCCGCGGCGGAAACGGCGGCGGACTTCGCGGCGGTCCTCTACACCGAGGCGCCGGCGCACGGCGAGGCCGAGGCGCTCGAGCCGATGGACATGGTCGAGCTGGAGAAGCGCCTGGCGACCGTGCTGCCCAGCGGCTGGAAGCTCGGCCAGATCCACGCCGAGCAGCCGGCGACGACCTACGCCGAGTTCAAGAAGGAGATCCTCAACGAGATCGCCCGCTGCCTGAACATGCCGTTCAACGTCGCGGCGGGCAACTCCAGCGGGTACAACTACGCCTCCGGCCGCCTCGACCACCAGACGTACTTCAAGAGCATCCGCGTCGAGCAGCACCACCTGCGCGTGGCGGTGCTCGATCGGATCCTGCGCGCCTGGCTCGACGAGGCGGTGCTCGTCGAGGGCCTGCTCCCGCAGCCGATGCGAGAGATCGGCGCGGACACCACCCACACATGGTTCTGGGACGGCGTCGAGCACGTGGACCCGGCGAAGGAAGCCAGCGCCCAGGCCACTCGCCTGGCGAACCACACGACGACGCTCGCCGCGGAGTATGCGCGGCAGGGGCGCGACTGGGAAGAGGAACTGCGCCAGCGCGCCAAGGAGACGGCGCTCATGCGCGAGCTGGGTCTGACGCCGGCGCAAGCGGCGCCCGCGGCGACTTCTGAAACAGACGAGAACGAGGACGAGGACGATGCCAACGACCGCACGGACGCGGCCGCGCTCGCGGCCTGACAACGAGAACGCCCCGTCGTCGCTGAGCCTCACGGCGACAGCGGAGATCGAGGTCGAGGCCGCCGAGGGCGAGCGGGCGCTGCCCCGCTTCCGCATGGTGGCGTATACCGGCGGGGCGATGCGCATCGCCGCATGGCGCTACCCGGTCGTTATCGACCTCGCCGGGCTGGAGATCCCCTCGCAGGCTCGCCCTATCCGCTTCGGGCACGACCCGGCCGCGGGCGTCGGACACACCGACGCGATCCGCGTCGAGGGCGGCCAGCTCGTCGCCACCGGCATGATCTCGCGCGACACCGCAGCGGCCAAGGAGGTCGTCGCCTCCTCGAAGAACGGGTTCCCCTGGCAGGCGTCGGTGGGCGCCAGCGTGGACGAGTTCGAGTTCGTCCGCGAGAAGCAGAAGGCGACGGTCAACGGGCGCGAGTTCGAAGGGCCCATCAACATCGTGCGCCGGGCGACGCTCGGCGAGATCAGCTTCGTGGACCTCGGGCGCCGACGGCGGCACCAGCGCCAGCATCGCGGCGGGAAAGGAGAACGGAGTCATGGACGACAACCAGGCGCCCGAGGGGCGCTGAGACCGGGCGCCGGCACGGACGCCGGCGCCCCCGCCGCGACCGCCGCGGTGCCCACGACCCCCACCAGTCCCGCGACGCCCACCAGTCCCGCGACGCCGACCCCCGGCGCTAGCGCCGACGACGTGCGCGCCCAGGCGCTGGCCGAGACCGAGCGCATCGGCTCCATTCGCCGCGTGTGCGCCGGTCGCCACCTCGACCTCGAGGCGAAGGCCATCCAAGAGGGATGGGACGCGACGCGCTGCGAGCTGGAGGTGCTGCGGGCGAGCCGCCCAAAGCCCCCGGCGATCCACGCACCCGAGCACTCGACCACGCCGCAGATCCTGGAGGCGGCATGCCTGCTGACCGCACGACTGGACGGCGTCGAGAAGGCGTTCGACGACCAGACGCTTGAGGCCGCGACCAAGCGTTTCCGCGGCGGGATCGGGCTGCAGGAGCTCCTTCTCGAGGCCGCATGGGCCCATGGCTACACCGGACGCAATTTCCGGGACAGCCGGGCAGTGCTCCGTTACGCCTTTAGCCCACCCGCTGGCTCAATCGAAGCGGGCTTCAGCGCCATCGACATCGGCGGCATCCTCTCCAACGTCGCCAACAAGTTCCTGCTCGAGGGCTTCTTCAGCGTCGAGCGGGCATGGCGTAGCGTCACCGCCGTCCGCAACGTCAGCGACTTCAAGACCGTTACCAGCTATCGCCTGGTCGGCAAGGACCAGTACGAGCTGGTCGCGCCCGGCGGCGAGCTCAAGCACGGGACGCTCGGCGAGGAGAGCTACACCAACAAGGCCGACACCTACGGCCTGATGCTCTCGATCGACCGGCGGGACATCATCAACGACGACCTCGGCGCCATCACGACCATCCCCCGCAAGCTCGGCCGGGGCTCTGGGCTCAAGATCAACGACGTCTTCTGGACGACGTTTATGAACAACAGTGCATTCTTCACCGTGGGCAACAAGAACTTCATCTCCGGGGCCGACACGGCGTTGTCGATCGACGGCCTCACCAAGGCCGAGGTCGCCTTCATGGACCAGGTGGACGGCGACGGGAAGCCGATCGGCGTGATGCCGGCGGTCCTGCTTGTGCCGACGGCGCTCTCGGCGATCGGGACGCAGCTGTTCAAGAGCGTCGAGCTGCGGGATACAACCGCGAGCACGAAGTATCCTGTCACCAATCCGCACCAGGGCAAGTTCCGCGTCGAGGTCAGCCGCTACCTCGGTAACACCGTCTACGCCGGCAACTCGACCAAGTCGTGGTACCTGTTGTCCGATCCCGGCGACCTGCCGGTCATCGAGGTGGCATTCCTGAATGGGCAGGAGAGCCCCACGATCGAGACGGCGGAGGCGGACTTCAACAGGCTCGGCGTGCAGATGCGGGGCTACCACGACTTCGGCGTGGCGCTGCAGGACCCGCGCGGCGGCGTGAAGAGCAAGGGCGAGGCGTAATGCCACCGATCGGTGGCGATGCCGGGGGCGGAGAACCGGGCCCCGGCGAGGAGCAGATCATGACGGCAACGTTCATCCACGAAGGGACCACGATCGACTACACGCCTGGCGCGGACGTGGACGCCGGCGCGGTCGTCGTGCAGGGCGAGCTGGTCGGCGTGGCGGTGCGGGCGATCCCCGCCAACACGCTCGGGGCGCTCTCGGTCGAGGGCGTGTTCGACTTCCCCAAGGCGACGGGCGGCGGGACGGCGATCACCGTCGGCGCCCAGCTGTACTGGGACGACACCAACGACCTCGCCACGACCAGTGACGGCGCCGGGGCGAACAAGGCCATCGGCAAGGCGGTCCTGGCCGCGGCGGACGCGGACGCGACGGTGCGTGCGCGCCTGTCGCAGTGAATGACGTGGGAACAGCACACGCGAGGAGACACGCATGGGCGCACAGCTGATCAGGCTCGGACTCCGCATCAACTACACGGCCCCAAGCGACATCGACTACGGCGACGTGGTCATCCAGGGCGACCTCGTCGGTATCGCCACGCGCGACATCAAGAGCGGCGAGGTCGGCCGCATCGCGCTGGCCGGGCTGTTCGGGATCGTCAAGGACACCGGCGTGAGCACCGGGATGACCGCGGGCACCAAGGTGTACTGGGACGACACGGCCAAGTTCGCCACCGCCAGCGACGGCGGCGGGTTGAACAAGCTGCTCGGTGTCTCGACTCGCGATGCGGACGATGGTGACCGGTTCGTCCGCGTGCTCATGGGCGGCAACGTCGTCGCGGCGAGCGCGGAGGCTTGACCCATGGCCGACCTGCTCGAACAGGGCGCGGCGTTCCTCGATGACCGGCGTCACGAGCATCTGACGCGGACGGTCACCTACGAGCGCGGCGTTGACACCGTGGACCTGGCCGCGACGGTCGGGCGGACGGTGTTCGAGCAGGCCGACGAGTCCGGGTTCATCCGCAAGGTCGAGTCGCGCGACTTCCTGATGCGGCGGACAGACCTCGTGCTTGACGGATCGGTGACGTTGCCCAAGGCGGGCGACCGCGTCAGGGAATCCGATGGGGCGCAGACGCAGATCTACGAGGTCATGGCGCCCGGCGGTGAGCCGCCGTTCCGCTTCAGCGACCCGTATCGCAGGGTGCTCCGCATCCACACCAAGCACGTCGTCACGGAGGGCGCATGACAGGATCGGTTCCACATCGCAACGGCACGCGCTGGGCGGGCGTGATCGTGACGATCGCGATCGCGGCTCTCGCATTCACCGTCCAGTGGGGCGTGGTGACGACCAAGCTCGACCATGTCGAGAAGCGGCTGGATGAGCTGATCGTTGAGGCGCGGGCGCTGCGGACCGAATACCAGGCGGTCGAGCGCCGCGTGTCCTTCCTCGAGGGGCGGCTCGAAGGGAGGGACACCCCGTGAGCACGCTCATCGCCATCGCCGACGCCGTGACGGCGAGCCTGAATGCGGGCTCGTTCGGCCAGCCCTTCAACGCCGAGCGGCTCTACCAGCCCGCCTTCGAGCTGGCGGACCTCGCCGACCTGAAGGTCAGCGTCGTCCCCAAGGGCGTCACCATCGCCACCGCTTCGCGCGACGGGTCGTACTTCGACTGCGCGGTGGACGTGGGCATCCAGAAGAAGATCGCCGACGACGCGGAGATCGACGGGCTCGTGGACCTGGCCGAGGAGATCGCGGACCACCTGCGCATGAAGCGGTTGGACGACGAGCCCGAGGCCGTATGGCTCTCGATCGAGCACGAGCCGGTCGTCGCCGCGGAGCACCTGGAGCAGCAGCGGGCGCTGACCAGCATCCTGACCGTCACCTATAGGGTCAGGAGGTAGCCGATGGCGAACAACATCTTCGCCAAGAGCTTCGTGTTCGCCGGCGAGGGTTACCTCCAGGTCGAGACCAAGCCGACCGTCCTCACCGTCACGCTCGTCGCGTCCACGAAGAACTCCGGCAACATCCAGTTCCGCGTGAGCGGCGGGTCCGACGTGAACTTCCCGCCGGGCGGCATGGTGACGCTCCGCAGCGTGGACATCTCGCAGCTCGAGGTCAAGGGCAACCTGGGTCACCACCTCGCGATCGTCGGGGGGTCGTGGTGAGGTGGGGGACGTGGGGGTAGGAGGCAGCGATGTCGATTCGGCTGGGCATGGAAGCCAAGGTCTACCGGAACACAGCGACGTGGGAGACGCCCACGTGGGTCGAGATCACCAACGTCCGCGACGTGACGCTCAACCTCGAGACCGGCGAGGCGGATGTCACCACGCGCGCCAACAGCGGCTGGCGCGCCACGGCGGCGACGCTCAAGGAGGCCAGCGTCGAGTTCGAGATGGTCTGGGACACCGCCGACGCGGGTTTCACCGCCATCAAGGACGCCTTCTTCAACGGGACGAGTATCGACCTGGCCGTGATGGACGGAGACATCACGCAGACAGGCACCCAAGGCCTGCGTGCCGAGTTCTCGATCACATCTTTCAGCCGCTCCGAGCCGCTGGAGGAAGCGATCACCGTGAGCGTCACCGCCAAGCCCGCGTACTCGGTCAACGCCCCCGAGTGGATGGTCGTGCCCTGAGGAGTGATCGATGAAGGTGTTCAAGGACAGCGCGGGGCGGGAGTGGACGGTCGAGATCAACGTCGCCGCCCTCAAGCGCGTCAAGAGCCTGACGGACGTGGACCTGCTGGGCGTCCTCGACGGCACGCTCATCGAGCGGCTCATCCGCGACCCGGTGCTGCTGTGCGACGCGGTCTACGCGGTCTGCAAGCCGCAGGCCGACGAGCGGAGCGTCACCGATGAAGACTTCGGGCGCGCGATGGCGGGGGACGCGATCGAGCACGCCACGGAGGCGCTGCTGGAGGAACTGGTGTCTTTCTGCCCGAGCCCGAGGGACAGGGCCAACCTCGGGCGGGTGCTCAAGGCCACGAGGGAGGTGATGGACAAGGCCCGCGACATCGTCGAGGCGAAGCTCGACAGCGGCGAGCTGGAGAAGGCGGCGGAGCAGGCGCTCGCACAGGCGCAGACGGGGCTTGGCAGCTCATCTGGCAGTGCGCCGGCATCGCCGGAATCGACCCCGCCCGACTGACCCTGCGCGAGCTGCTGGCGATGGCCGAGGCCCGGCAGAAGCACGACTGGAGCATGACCAGCAGCCTGATGGCCCTGATCGCAAACGCCCACCGCGACCCCAAGAAGCACGGACCGTTTAAGCCGACCGACTTCGACCCCACCAGCCGCTCGCACGCGCAACCGCTTACGGCCGGCGTCTCCGTTCTCAAGGACGTGTTCATCGACAAGCGAATGCCCAGACAGAGCGAGGAGGCGTCCCGGTGATCGACATGCGGATCAAGCACATGTTCTTCGACCGGCCGCGCGTCGTCGCTGCCGTGGACCGGGCGAAGCGCAAGGCCCTCTCCCGCGGCGGGGCGTTCATCCGGCAGTCGGCCAAGACGAGCATCCGCAAGCGCAAGGGGTCGGCCCCGCCGGGCAAGCCGCCGCACTCGCACGAGGGGAGCCTGCGCCGGCTCATCCTCTTCGGCTACGACCGGAGCACGGACTCGGTCGTGGTCGGGCCGGTGGGCTTCAAGGAGAGTACCGCGCCGAACGTGCTGGAGTTCGGCGGCAGGACCGTGATCACGCGCCGCGTTCGCGGCCGCCTCGTGCGCCAGCGCATCAAGATCGCGGAGCGCCCCTACATGGGGCCGGCGCTGGCGAAGGAAGCGCCCAAGCTCCCGAAGGCATGGGCCAACAGCGTGCGCGGAGGGCCTTGACGTATGCGGTCAGTGGTTGCCGAACGAGTTGTAGGGAGTCTGCAGCTCGAGGGCTGCGTGCATCTCCAGCAGCGCCTGGCGGATCGGGTCGGAGACCTCGATGCACCGCATGTCCATCTGAGCGATTCGGGCCTTTGCCTTGACGAACTCGGCGGAGAACATCGGATCCTGCATCAGCTCCTTCCGCGACCCCTTCGGCTTGTAGGACGCTCTCACCTGCCCCGTGGCCTCCCGCGCGAGCCGAAACGCGAACGCGGACTTGGTTTGCGCAGACGAGGGGTTTCCGTGGTCACGCATGCGTGCCCGGAGCCGGTCAGAGCGCCCGACGTACAGGTGCGTCCCCTTCTCGGAGAGGACGTAGACGCCAGACGCGGCAAGCGACGAAGGACACTCACCCACTCGGACCGGCTCGGCCGCGAGCAGCCTATTGAGGAGTTCCGGCAGGGCGTCGATGTGCTCCTTGAACGCTGCGTTCATGGATCGACTGTATCCGAGGCGGTGGACTGATGGCCGGCGCCAAGGGCATCCGCGCGGGACGGGCGTTCGTCGAGCTCGGCGTCAGCGACCGGCTGACGGCGGGGCTCCGCGCTGCGCGCGCCGGCTCCAGTCGTTCGGTGCCGGCGTCCGCTCCCTCGGCACGCGCATCGCCGCGATCGGCACGGCGGGCCTGGCGCCTCTGGCCGCGAGCGTGCGGTCGTTCGCCAGCGCCGGGGACGTGCTCGACAAGATGAGCCGGCGGACGGGCATCAGCGTCGAGGCCCTGTCCGAGCTCGGATTCGCCGCGGAGCAGTCGGGGGCGGACCTGGCCACGCTCGAGAAGGGCGTGCGCACGATGCAGCGCGCCATCAACGATCTCGGGCGCGGCCTCTCCACGCAGACCGACGCCTTCGGCGACCTGGACCTGACGATGGCCGACCTCGAAGGGCGCTCGCCCGAGGAGCAGTTCAAGCTCGTCGCCGAGCGGCTCAGCCGGGTCGAGGACGCCAGCAAGCGGGCGGCGATCGCCCAGATGATCTTCGGACGCGCGGGAACGCAGCTGCTCCCGCTCATGCAGAACGGGGCGCGCGGGATCGAGGAACTCCAGGAGCAGGCGCGCTCGCTCGGCCTGACCATCTCGACGCAGACGGCCAAGGACGCGGCCCTGCTCACCGACACGCTGAACATCATGTGGCGCGTCGTCAAGCAGGGCGTGTTCGTGGTCGGCTCGGCGCTGGCGCCGACGGTCATCGACCTGACCAACGCGGTCGTCCGAGCCGTGGTCACCGCGACGCAGTGGGTCCGCGAGAACAAAGCGCTGGTCGTCACGGTGGCCAAGGTCGCCGCTGGCGTGGCGGCCGCAGGGATCGCCATCATCGGGCTCGGCCTGCTGATCGCGGGCGTGGGCGCCGTCTTCGGCCTGCTGGCCGGGGCGGTGGGCGCGGTGGGAACGGCGATCGGGTTCATCGGCACGGCCTTGGGCGCGCTGCTCTCGCCGATCGGTCTCGTCGTCGCCGCCGTCGTCGGGCTCGGGACGGGCGCTGCTGGTCTGGTCGGGCGGCTGGAGGCGAGGCGGCTTGCCTGGCTGCGCGACCAGTTCGGGCGCTTGCGGGAGTTCGTCGGCAAGGTCATCGGCGGCATCGCCGATGCCCTCGCCGCGGGCGACATCACGCTCGCCGCGGAGATCCTGTGGCTGTCGCTGAAGCTGGTGTGGCAGCGGGGTGTGGCGGAGCTGAACAAGGTCTGGCTGCGGGCCCGGGCGTTCTTCGTCGGCACGGCGCAGAAGATGTGGTTCGGCGCGCTGGCCGCGGCGCAGCAGGTCCTGCACGCGCTCGAAGTCGCATGGATCGAGACCACCGCGTTCCTTTCGAAGACCTGGACCCGATTCACGTCGGGCTTCACCAAGATCTGGGAGCAGGCCAGCGCCTTCGTCGCCAAGAGGATGTTGGAGATCCAGGGGCTGTTCGACGCCGGGCTGGATGTCGATGCCGCCAAGGAGGCGGTGGACGAGCAGCTCAAGTCGCGACTGGCGGAGATCGACCAAGGGGCGCAGCGCGACCTGTCGCGGCGGGAGCAGCGTCGGCAGACGCAGCGCGATGGCTCGCGTGAGCTGAACGAGGGCACGCTCGCCGAGATCGGACGGCAGTTTGAAGAGGACCAGCAGGCGCTCCAGCAGGGTACGGACGCCCGCCTCGCTGAGACGCAGCAGCAGCTCGAAGAAGCCCGCCGCCGCCTTGACGAAGCGATCGCCGAAGCCCGCCGCAAGCGGGAGGAGGCCGACACCGACGGAACGCCCCGCCGCGGACCCGGCGATCTGCTGGCCGACCTCGAGGACCGGCTCGCGGGGATCGGTGACGCCATCGCCGCGCGGATCAGCGTGCGCGGCACATTCAACGCGGCTCGCGGTGCAAGGCCTCGCCGGCAGCGCCGACGCCGCCGAGCCGCACCGCCAGCGCTACCGAGCAGACTGCCAAGAACACCAAGCGTCTCGCCGATGCCGCGCGCACCGGCGGGCTGACCTTCGGATGAGGAACCCCGCGTGCCCATCGTTGTCGAGGAACGATTCGAGAGCCGGTCGACCGTCGCGGGCAAGAGCCCGTCGGTGGAGTTGCGCTACTGGATCAAGGGCACCGACGACGACCTCGCCGCCCGCGGGGCGCTGGAGGCCGCGGCCCCGACCGAGTACGACGGCCTCGTCCGCCAGGACGTGCAGATCGAGCCGCAGGGGCATGAGCTGTGGGACGGCACGGTGCGATACGCCGTGCCCTCGTTCGGCGGGCTCCAGACCGGCGAGAGCGTCTTCAGCTTCGACACCGGCGGCGGTACGCGCCACATCACGCAGAGCCGCCAGACGATTCTGCGCAAGGCGCCGTCCGGGCAGACCGCCCCGGACTTCAAGGGCGCCATCGGCGTCACCGACACCGGCGTCGAGGGCGTGGACATCGTCGTCCCCGTCTACAACTTCTCCGAGACGCACTACCTGCCCGACGGGCAGGTGACGCAGGGCTACAAGCTCACGCTCTTCGGCCTGACCGGCAAGGTCAACAACGGCTCGTTCCGCGGCTTCGCCGCCGGCGAGGTGCTGTTCCTCGGCGCATCGGGCTCGAAGCGCGTTGCGCCCGGCGGGACGCAGGACTGGGAGGTGACCTTCCGGTTCGCCGCCAGCCCGAACGCGACCGGCCTCAAGGTCGGCGACATCACCGGCATCAGCAAGAAGGGCTGGGAGTATCTCTGGGCGCGGTACGCAGATCGCACCGACGACGACGCCAAGGCACTCGTAAAGCGTCCGATCGCGGCCTACGTCGAGCGGGTCTACGACGCCGGCAACTTCGGAGGGCTGGGGATCTGATCCCCGCACGTCATGGGCGACGCCTTCCGCAAAGTCCGCTCCGGCCAGCCGCTGGCGATCCCCGCCGCGGCGTACAACGCATTCGTCGATGCGGCCGTGGCACACCGCGAGGAGGGCGCAGGCGCCGGCGATGCGATCCACGCCATCCGCCAGGCGGGCATCGTGCCGGTGCTCAACGCCAGCGGCAAGGACAAGAACCGCTTCGACATTCTCGGCATCGGCGGGCCGATCGTGTTCCCCAAGGAGAACTTCGACGAGTTCGCGGCGCGCGTCGCGCTGCGCGGCGTCGAGCCCAAGCCCAAGCACACCGGGCGCTTCGTCGTGCTGCTCGAGCCGATCGCCAAGGGGCGCAATCGGGCGCGCATGCGTGGACGGCGTATGCGCGCGCGCGTCCGCATGATCGACGAGTGCGACCGGTTCGCCGACCTCGATCCCGACGCCGGCAGCTCGGGAGGTGGCGGAGGAGGTGGCGGTTCCAGCGGCGGGAGCGGAGGAAGCGGCGGCGGAGGGGGCGGCGGCTCTGGAAGCGGCTCGGGCGGGTCCGGCTCCGGTGGCGGTTCGGGCGGAGGTGGCGGTGGGTCCGGAGGCGGCGGAGGAGGTGGTGGCGGCGGCGGTGGAGGAGGGGGAGGCGGAGGTGGCGGGGGCGGAGGAGGTGGGGGTTCCGGTGGGGGCTCGGGCGGTGGGAGCGGCTCCTCCGGTTACAACTGCTTCCTCGAAGGGACGCTCGTCCGCCTGTCTGACGGCACGCTGGTTCCGATCGAGGAACTGCGCCAAGGCGATCGCGTGGCGTCGCTGTATGTGCCCGGGCTTGAGCCCGACGCGCCGGACCGCGCGCAGTACCTGTGGCGCACGAATGCAGGCGAGGCGGACCTCGACCGCTGCGACGCCGAGGTCGCGAGCGTCACACGCGGCGAGCACGACGGCTTCTATCTCGTCAACGGGCGCATCAAGGCGACGTTCGAGCACCCGCTGCTCGTGCGGCGCGGCGGCGAGCTGGGCTTCTGCTCCGTCGAGATGCTGCGCTTGGGCGATGTGCTCCTGCGTCACGACCTGACTGAGGAGACCGTCGCCAATATCGAACGCTTCGACGGCATCGTCTCCACCGTCGCCATCCACGTCCCCGGCACGAACTCCTACGTCGCCGACGGGATCTGGGCGCACAACGACCTCGCCCAGTTCGCCGGGTCGGCGAGCAGTTCAAGCTCCGGGTCGGGCTCGTCGAGCGCCTCCGACTCCGGCAAGTCCAGCGGCTCGTCGTTCAGCAGCAGCAGCGCATCGTCGTCGTCCTCGGGTTCGAGTTCCGCCATCACCGTGCCGTTCGGCGGCGTGACGGTGCCGTTCTGAGGAGGCCGCGATGATCCTCAAGAGCAGCACCACCGGCTCCGCTCACCTGCTCTGGGTCCAGCCCAAGGGGCAGCGCGACGACCCGGAGATCGCGTGGGTCATCGCGCGCATCGGCAACCCGCAGCTCAACCCCCCCTGCCTGAGCAGCTCCAGCGGGTCGTTCAGCGAGAGCAGCATGTCGGAGCCTTCGGTGTCGGAGCCGTCGAGTTCGGAGAGTTCCGGCGGAGGATCGGGCGGCTCCAGCGGATCGGGTGGAGGGTCCGGCGGGTCCAGCGGAGGAGGTGGCGGTGGCGGCGGGAACTGCTTCCTCTACGGCACGCTCGTGCGCCTCGCCGACGGCAGGCTCGTCCCGATCGAGCGTCTTGAGCCCGGCGACGAGGTCGCGTCGCTGGATGTTCCGGGCCTGGCCCGAGACGCCGCCTGGCAGGCGCAGTACCAGTGGCGCGTGACTGTCGCCGCGACTTCTCGCCCATGCACATCGCGCATCGCCAATGTGCGCCGCGGGACGCACGACGGGTTCTTCCTGATCAATGGCCGCGTGAAGGCGACATTTGAGCATCCGTTCCTGATCCGCCGCGATGGCGAGACCGGATTCTGCTCGGCCGAACTCCTGCGCGTGGGCGACCGGCTGGTGCGCCACGACCTGGCCGACGAGGAGATCGTCTCCATCGAACGTATTCATCGCACGGTGCGCACCGTCGCGCTGCATGTGCCCGGCACCAACGTTTACCTCGCCGACGGTGTGTGGGTCCACAACGACGCGCTCAGCTCTGGCAGTGGCGGCTCCGGTTCAAGCAGCGGCGGCGCGGGAAGCAGCAGCAAGAGCAGCGGGTCGTCATTCGGCGGACCCGGATCGAGTTCGAGCAGCGGTAGCTCGGGGAGCGGGATCACCGTGCCGTTCTGACGTGGGGGTGAGGACCATGAAGACGATCGACATCCTCCAACGTGCACTCGTAGCCCGCGACCGGCTCATGGCCGACGATCGCATCTTCCACGCCGAGATCACCGGCTCGGTGCGGCGCGGCCTGCCTGAGGTCGGCGATCTCGACCTGCTCATCGTCACCAACGACCCGTGGGCGTTCCAATGCACTCCCGCTCGGCCGCGCAAGCCCGACTGCGAAGCCGACCTGTTCGTGGCGACGCCCGAGACGTACGGGGCCGTGCTGGCGTTCTCGACCGGCCCGCGCGAGTTGAACCGCCACCTCCGCGAGAAAGCGAGGGAGAAGGGCTACCTCTTCGACTTCGCCTCCGACGGCACACCCGTGGTGGTCGAAGCTAAGCACGGTCCCTTCATCGGGCTCTACGCCCTCGACGGCGCACCCGTCTCCACACCAACCGAGGAGCAGTTCTTCCGCCTGGTCGGCGTGCCGCACGTGCCGCCGCCGTTCCGGGAGTGGCTCGCAACGCAGCTATGACCACCGCCACCACCATCTTTCCGCCCCCGCCATTCGCCGAACGGATCGAGCGGGCCGTCGCCGCGCACATAAAGAAGGATGCGACCCCCACGAGGCCCGCGCCCGGGCTGTCCGACGAGACCCTGAGGCTGCTTTCCCAGGCAGCGGGCTGGGCCGAGGTCCGCGCCCTCTGCATCAACCTCGACCGCCGCCCCGAACGCTGGGAGGCGTTCAAGCCGCAACTGCCCCATCCGAGGCGTCCACCGGTTCCCGGCCATCAACGGCCGTGCCGTCCGCCCGCCCGCGTGGTGGCGGCAAGGCGGCGGGGCCTGGGGCTGCATGCTCAGCCACATCCGCATCCTCGAGCAAGCGGCTCGCCGACGGCCTCGACCGCGGCGGCGGCGTGCTGCTGGTGCTCGAGGACGACGCCCTGTTCCCCCCGGACTTCGCCGAGCGCGCCGCCCGCTTCATCCGCGCCCTGCCCGACGACTGGGAACAGGCCTACCTCGGCGGCCAGCACCGGGGTCTCCGCGTCCGCCAGCCGCAGCGCGTCAACGACGAGGTCGTCCGACCCTTCATGGTCAACCGCACGCAGGCTTACGCCGTGCGCGGGCCGTTCATCCGCGTGCTCTATCAGCACCTCTGCGACTGGCCCGCGCACGCCCGCTCGCCGCGCCACCACGTAGACCACCGGATGGAGTTGCTCCACGCCTCGGGGCGGCACAAGGTCTACGCGCCCGCGACCTGGATCGTCGGCCAGGCCGGCGGTCCGAGCGACATCTCCGGCCGCGTCACCCAGGACCGCTTCTGGAACGGCTGGGGCAAGGGCCCGCGGCAGGCAGTGCGCCCGCCCGTGTGGGTCATCGGCCTGCACCGCTCAGGCTCGTCCGTCACCGCCGGCATCCTCCACCGCCTCGGCGTGCACATGGGCAACCGCCTGATCGGCTACGAGAACCGTGGGGGTCGGGGCACCGGCGGCTTCGAGGCGCACGGCCTCGCCATGATCTGCGAGCAGGCGTACCCGTTCCCGTCGATCGAGCGGGCTGTGCCGATCGACACCACGCGCCGGCGCCTCCGCGAGTGGATCGACGCCCGCCAGCCGCGAGGCCGCCTGGCGCGGCACGATCATGGGCGGCAAATACCCACACCTGTGCTTCATGATCGACCTGCTCCTGGAATTCGAGCCCGAGAGCCGGTTCATCCACATCGATCGCCCGATGGAGGAGTCGATTCGTTCCTTGGTGGACCGCTCGGCCAAGGCCCGCGGCTGGCTCCGGGCGACGCCGGAGCAGTGCGAGCGCCTCCAACGGGCGCTGTGGGAGGCGAAGACGGAGGGGCTGGCGAGAGTGCCTACGAATCGCAAGTTCACTATAGAGTATGGTCGGCTTACGGATGATCCGGAGTCCGTGGTCACGTCGCTGGCAGCCTCTCTCGGGCTCACCGTAGCCACCAGGCAACTGGCGGCCGCCGCTGAACTCGTGAGGCCGAAAACCACGCAAAGGGGCTCGAAGCCCCAAGATAGACCGATCGGTTGCCGAACGGCCTGAGCCGGAATACACTTCGAATGGCCTTTGTTCTCTCGAGTGACCGATGACCCGTCTGACTTCGCCACATGCACGATGGATGCTCGCGACCGTGATGGCGGTCGCGCTGCCGTTCTGCTGCTGCAACGGGCGGTTGGTCACTCAGGCCTTTGGGGCATTGGCGTCGATCCAAACGGTTGCGCACGGATCGCACCACGAGGACACCGACCGGCATCGCGGGGAGTCCCGCGAATCTGGTCATGGGTGTCACTCATCCGGCCAAAGCGAGGGACCAACGCCCTGTGATGACGACGGGCCATGCGACTGCGAGCAGCACAAGCAGATCAAGCAGGTGCCCGAGCGTTCGACGACGATCGATCACACATGCGCGGTGATCGCTGTTCTGCCCTGCGTCGAGCGGTTGGAATGGGTTCCTGAACCACCGAGCATCGCCCGCCTCAGCCCCGCAGCGGTCCCACGACCGCCAACGTCGCTGCTGCGCCTGCACTGCGCGCTGACCATCTAGCAGATTCACCTGGCTACCCCGCCCTGACCGTCGCGGGGCTGCTCTGCGCGCGCTCACACTTTCACAACATCCATCCCTGACTCGCTGTCAGGGCCGATCCCCGATCCCCAACTCGCCCACCGGCGAAGGAGTACCACATGTCATCGATTCGCTGCATCCACCTGATTGCCGCACTGGGTATCACCGCGTCCGCCTCATCCGTCTCGGTCGCCCAGCACGAGGGGCACGAGCATGCCGAGGAGCCTGCACGCCAGCACGCCGACGACCGGGCGCTGAGCGACGACGCCCGGCGACTCGTCAACCTGTACCCGCTCTCCGTCTGTCCCATCTCCGGCGAGAAGCTCGGCTCCATGGGTGAGCCGGTCCTGCGCAGGTACGACAACCGGGAGGTCAGATTCTGCTGCGCCGGCTGCATCGACAAGTTCGAGGCCGACCTCGACGCATCTTGGCGAAAGGTTGACGAAGCGATCGTCAAGGACCAGCTGCGCTACTACCCGGCCCAGACGTGCGTCGTCTCCGGCGAGCCGCTGACCGAGGACGGCGAGGACATCGCGACCAATATGGTCTATGGCAATCGGCTTATTCGTCTGTGCTGCAAGATGTGCCAGAGAGACTTCAAGGCCAACCCGGCCAAGTTCCTCGAGAAGCTCGACAAGGCTGCGATGGAGGCACAGCGCAAGGACTATCCCCTCGAGACCTGCCTCGTCAGCGGCGAGCAGCTCGGTTCCATGGGGGAGCCCGTCGAGTTTGTGGTCGCCGGCCGGTTGATGCGGCTGTGCTGCAATGGCTGCATGCCGAAGATCATCGCCGATCCGGCCAAGTACATCGCTGCCATCGACAAGGCCTGGCAGGAGAAGGGCAAGTACATGCCCGCGGACCATGAATCGGGCCACGACGATCACGGTAACCAGGACGACGACAAGGACGACCATGGAGGTCATGACCACGGCGGTGGTGAGCACGACCACGGCGGGTGAACACGCGCAAGGAAAGGGCAGTCACATGAACCGCACAATCATGCACGCTCTACACAGGGTCTGGATCAGCGGGCTTGTCATGCTGGCTGTCCTGCCAATGGCAGGCTGGGCGCAGTCGTCCCCTCCGGGGCAACCCGGCGAGGGCGACGGCCCGGTCAACGCCATGTGCCCGGTGACCACCGACGAGCCGATTGACCCTCGGTTCATCGTCGAATACGAGGGCAACGTAGTGGGATTCTGCTGCCGCAAGTGCCGGACGAAGTTCGAGCAGGATCCAGGCGCATACCTCCACAACTTGCCCGTTACCTTCACTCAGGATGAACGTGAGCACGCGCACGACCATGCTGATGATGAACACGATGGCGGCGCCGCACCTGCGGTCAACTCCTTGACGAGTCAGCCGCTGGCTAGCGCCGACGACGAACACGCACACTCCCACGAAACCGGGGAACGCTCCAGGCTTGCGGTCTGGATCGGCAAGCTCCACCCGCCCGCAACGCACCTGCCGATCGGGTTGCTGATCGGCGCCGTCATCGCCGAACTCGGCGTGATCACGACCCACAGATCTTGGTTTCGACACACCGCGGGTTTCTGCCTGGCGCTTGCGGCGATCGGCGCCGTCGTCGCGGCGACACTCGGCTGGTTTAACGGAGGCTTCGTGCTCTGGGACGACGACTGGGTTCAAGCGACCCATCGCTGGCTCGGCTCAGCCACGGCCGGCCTATCGCTCGTGGCGCTCATTCTATTCGCACGCGCAATACGGCCAGGAGCGCCAAGCGGCGCGGTGACGGCATATCGAGTCGGGCTCTTCGTGACCACAGGCCTCGTTGGTATGACCGGATTCTTCGGCGGGGCCCTCGTCTATGGGATCGATCACTATGCATGGTAACAAGACCGGCCTGCGATTGATGGCAGCTGCCGTCCTAATCCTGCTGGCACCCTTTGGGATGCTCGGCTGCGGAGGAAGTCCCTTTGCTCTCGACCAGCAGTCGCGCGGGCGCATCGAGCGTGCGGAGGAATGGCGGTCCACCCTATTGCGCTCCGACTATCGCGCGAACATGGGCTCCGCCCTGGCGCAGGAACTCGGGCACCCTCAAACGGCTGAGGAGTACGTGTCACTAGCGCTTTCGCGCAACCCCGCCATCCGGTCCGCCGAGGCCAAGGTCCGCAGACTGCTCGAGCGCGCTCCACAGGCTCGAAGCCTGGAGGACCCAATGCTGATGGTCGCTCCGGTGGGCGAGATGGCCGAGACCGCCGCGGGACAAGTCGGCGTCATGACGTCGCTGAGCCAGCGCATCCCCCTGACATCCAAGCTGGATGCGCGCGGCAGGGTTGCCGAGCTTGAAGCGGCCCAGGCGGAGGCCGAGCTCCAGCAGGTCAAACTGCAGGTCGCGGCGGATACGCGGAGGACCTACTGGACCTTTTTCTTCGTCAGTCGGGCGATCCAGACCACAGAACAGAGCCGCGAACTTCTCGCGCAGCTGCGAGACGTCGCGGACGCCCAATTCCGGGCGGGGCAGCGGAACCAGCAGGATGTGCTGCGCGCGGCGGCGGAACTGGGGAATCTCGATACCGAGCTTACCGTGCTGAGGCAGCGGCGCGACACGGCCGCGGCGATGCTCCGCCAGCTCATCGATGCCCCGCCATCCCAGCCGATCGGCGAGCCGCAACCCACGGAGGGCGATGAGGTCGTCGTGAAGCGCGATGCGCTGCTCGCCCATGCTTCGCAGACGAACCCTTCGCTCCGTCGCATCTCTGAACGCATGGCGCAGTTCGAAGAGCAGCAGCGCTTCGCCAAGCTCAACCGCTGGCCGGACCTGACGGTCAGCCTCTCGTACAACCTCGTGGACGACGAGGGACTCTCGCCCGTGGCCAACGGCGACGACCAATGGTGGGTCGGATTCGGGATCAACCTGCCGATCTGGGCCGAGAAGTACGACGCGGCCGAGCGCGAGGCGGTGTTCGGCCGCCTCGAGGCTGCGTCCGAACTCGCCGCCGAGCGCAATCGGGTTTCGTTCCGCGTCGAGGATGCGCTGCTGCGGCTCGAATCCCAGCGGGAGGTCCTGCGGCTGCTGCGAGAGCAGGTGATTCCCGACGCGAGCGCAGCGGTTGAGGCGGCCGCCACGACGTACCGCACGGGCTCTGGCGATTTCCTCGTGCTCGTGGACAACTGGCGGAAGCTGCTGAGCTACCAGGTGATGGAGCACCAGGTCGTGGCCAACGTCGAGCAGGCCCTCGCCGACCTTCAGCAGGCTGTGGGGACGGACATCGATCGGCTCACGGGCGAGCCAATCACCGGCAGTGGCGACATGCATGAGGGCGGGGACAAGGAGTCGAGTAGATGACGACTTCAGAAACACACAAGATCGGAAGCGAGGCCCACGAAGGCGACTCGCCAAACACTCCGACGAAGCCGGCGCCGCCGCCCAGCCGCCGTCCGCTCAAGGCGATGCCGTGGTGGCTGCTCGCTGCCTTCGCCCTCGTCGCCGCGATCAGCGCGTGGCTGGGGATGCGCTTTGGCGGCAGCATTGTCGACTCATTGAGAGAGACCACGGCGCGCGTTGCGCGATCGACCACTGCGGCGGGCCATGATCATGCAGCTGAGACGGGAGGAGATGCCGCAAGCGGAGCCACGCAGTACTACACCTGCGGCATGCATCCGTGGGTCATTCTGCCACGGCCCGGCGACTGCCCGATCTGCCACATGAAGCTCACACCGCTGGACCCGGCCAAGTTCACCGGCCAGGTCGCGATCGATCCGGTGGTCGTCCAGAACATCGGAGTGCGCGTCGAACCGGTTACGGAAGGGCCGCTGGTCCGCACGATCCGCACCGTCGGAACCGTGGACTACGACGAGACGCGGGTCCGCGATGTGAATACAAAGATCGCCGGCTGGATCGAGGATCTCCACATTGACTTTCTCGGCGCCGCGGTGGAGCAGGGACAGCCACTGTTCGAGGTGTACTCGCCGGCGCTCTTCCAGGCGCAGGAGGAGTACCTGCTGGCGCTGCGCACACAGCGGGCGCCCGGGACTGAACGGCCGGGCCAGCCGCTCGATCTCGTCGCGTCCGCTCGAACGAAGCTCGAGCTCTTCGATGTGACACCTCAGCAGATCGAAGCACTGGCAGAGGCGGGACAACCGTCCCGCACCATGTCGGTGCTCAGTCCGCACACCGGCACCGTCATCGCCAAGCACGCCAACGAGGGGATGCGGATCGAGCCCGGCATGCAGGTCTTCCGAATCGCAGACCTATCCCGTGTGTGGGTACTCGTCACACTCTACGAGTCGCAACTGCCTTTCGTTTCCGAAGGCCAACTGGCCGTGATGTCACTGCCCTACATCCCGGGCCTGACACTTGAGGGGCGCGTCGTCTACATCTATCCCTACGTGGACACGAGGACACGCGAAGTTCAGGTCCGCCTTGAGTTCGAGAATCCCACGGGGCTCCTGAAGCCAGGGATGTTCGCCACGGTGGAACTTCAGAGCACGCTCAAGCGTGAAGCCGTGCTCGTACCTCGGGCCGCGGTCATCTCAACGGGGACACGTAGCGTCGCGTTCGTCAGCCTCGGCGAGGGCAAGTTCGAGCCTCGCGATGTCCGCATCGGCGTCGAAGCCGGCGATGGCCAGGTTGAGGTGCTCGACGGGCTCAAGCCGGGCGAATTGGTTGTGACGTCCGGCCAGTTCCTGCTCGATAGTGAGTCGCGCGTGCGGGAGGCCCTGGCGAAGATGATCCGTGGCGACCTCGCCTCGGAGCAGACCGCGGAGGTAGCGACAGCGGGGGCGAGTGAACTCGACTCGCTCCCGGCCCCCGTCGCCGCAGGGCTTGCGGACGCACTTCGCGCCTACTTTGTGATCGGCGATCGCCTTGCGGCCGATTCCGACTCGGGCATTGCCGATCCCGCGAGATCGCTCGCCGCGGCGCTCGATCGCACGATCGGCGTTCCCATTCCCACCGACGAGCACTTCTGGCACCGTCACACCGAGGCCGCGGTCGCACGCGGCAAAGCGCTGGAACTTGCGTCGGCGTCGGGCCTGGAATCGGCGCGTGAGGCGTTTGCTGATCTCAGCGTGGCGCTCGACAAACTCGTTCGGGCCACCGGGGTCCCGCCCGCGCTCGAGGTCGGCGTCCAGTCGCTCCACTGCCCGATGTTCCGGGAGGGTCAAGGCGGAGCGCTCTGGCTCCAGCCGGCCGGAGGAGTGCGCAATCCATTCTTCGGAGCGATGATGCTGGAGTGCTTCGATCGACGGGAAGCGCTCCCAATCACGGGCGAGCGGCCCGCAACAGAGGGCGCCGTTCCGTCGGCGGATGAATCACCGGCTGGCCACGCGATCGCGCCGGATGGTTCGCGCACAGAGGTCCAGATGACCCTGGCGACTGCGCTCGGTGCATATTTAGCGGCGCAGGACAGCCTCACGAAGGACGACGCCCGACGCGCGGCCGAGAGTCTTCGGCACATGGTGGAGAACGTCGGTCCGCTTCTCGCCCTCGATGGAACTGCGGGAGACGCGGCCGAGCAGATCCGTGTCGCCGCCCGCGATCCCGGCGCTGACCTTGCCTCCATCCGATCCACCTTCGCATTGGTGTCCAATGCGCTGCTCGTGATCTCCGAAGCACTTCCACCTCCAACGACCGAAGGCGGCGTCTTCCACGCATACTGCCCGATGGTCAAGGAGCACTGGCTCCAGGCCGGAGAGGACATCCGCAATCCCTACGACCCCGGCATGCTCCGTTGCGGCACGATCAAGGCGCGGCTGGATCGGGAGGCCGGGCGATGATTGCGCGGCTCATCGACTGGTGCCTCCACAACCGCCTGATGGTCGTGCTGCTCACGGCTGTTCTGGTCGCGGCGGGCGTCTACTCCGCCCGCAACATCACCGTGGATGCAATCCCGGACCTCTCCGACGTACAGGTCGTCATCCGCACCGAGTACCCCGGGCAGGCGCCCCAGATCATCGAGGACCAGGTCACATACCCGCTGACGACGGCGATGCTCGCCGTGCCGTACGCCAAGGTTGTGCGCGGGTACAGCATGTTCGGTTCGAGCTTCGTCTACATCATCTTCGAGGACGGGACAGACCTCTACTGGGCGCGCAGCCGGGTTCTGGAGCAGCTCAGCACAGTCGCCAACCGGCTGCCCGCGGGCGCGAGCCCGCAACTCGGGCCGGATGCCACGGGTGTTGGGTGGATCTTCCAGTACGTGCTTACGACCGGCCGGTACTGCCCCGACCACCCGCAGGGGGTATGGCACGATCCAGAAACGGACTCCTGGTTCGCGTCGCGGGACGACGCGCCGGAGGAAAGCCGCGCGGAGCTCATTCATCACCGCATTCTGCCCGAGCGCAGGGTCGTCTGGGCAGATCGTCAGGAGAACCGCCGCTACGAATCGATCGACGACGCCCCGCAAGAAGCACGCGATCGCCTTGAGGAGATCGAACTGGTCAGAGGCTTCGATCGGTGCCCGCTTGATGGCAATCCGCTGGCTCGATCAACCGTAGACCTTGCCGATCTCAGGTCGCTTCAGGATTGGTACCTGCGCTACGAGCTGACGGCCGTCGAGGGCGTGAGCGAGGTGGCTTCGATCGGCGGGTTCGTCCGACAGTACCAGGTCGTCGTCGATCCCGTCCAACTCCGCGCCTACCGGATCCCGATCTCCAGGGTCAAGATGGCGATCCAGCGATCGAACGTGGACGTCGGCGGCCGGCTGATGGAGATGAGCGAGACCGAGTTCATGGTCCGCGGCCTGGGCTACCTCGGGACGTTGACGCCCGAAGAAGTGGCGGAGGCGGGTGGAAGAGGCGAGACGGTCTCGCACCTCCGCAGCGATCGCGTACTGGAGGAACTTCGGCAGATCGCCCTCGGTGCGACGCCTTCCGGGACGCCCATCTACCTCTCGGATGTCGCTGAGGTTCGGGTTGGGCCGGACATTCGCCGCGGCATCGCAGAATGGAACGGCGAGGGCGAGACGGTCGGCGGCGTGGTGGTGATGCGCTTCGGCGAGAACGCGCAGCGCACGATCGAGCGGGTCCGCGCCAAGCTCAGCGGCCTCGAGCAGGGGCTGCCTCCCGGGGTGGCCATCGAGGTGGCTTACGACCGCAGCGATCTGATCGGTCGGGCTGTCCACACGCTCACGGGGACTCTGATCGAAGAGATCGCGGTCGTCTCCATCGTCATCGTTCTGTTTCTGCTGCACGCCCGGAGCGCTATCGTCGCGGCGTTCGTGCTGCCCACGGGCGTGCTCGCCGCAGTCGGACTCATGCACCTGCTCGGCATCAACGCGAACATCATGTCGCTGGGGGGCATCGCGATCTCCATCGGCGTGATGGTGGACAGCTCGGTCATCATGGTCGAAAACGCTCACAAGCACCTGGAGCGTGAAAAGCAGCGTTCGGCCGAAGGGCTGATGCCGAAGTCCCGCGTGCAGATCATGAGCGAGTCGGCACGTGAGGTCGGTCCCACGCTGTTTTTCAGCCTCCTGATCATCACGGTGAGCTTCCTGCCCATCTTCGTGCTCGGTGAGCAGTCTGGGCGGCTGTTCAAGCCGCTCGCCTTCACGAAGACGTTCGCTATCGGAGCCGGGGCCGTGCTGGCGGTGACGATCATCCCGGTGTTGATGTACTACTTCGTGAGTGAGCGGACGGTGCCGCGCAGCTGGAGCTGGTCGCGCCAGTGGGCTGCCTACGCGGGGACGGCCGTCGTTCCCGCCGCCGCACTAGCCCTGAGTCCACTCGGCTCGCTGTCGGCGTGGCGGTGGTGGTTTGTGATCGGTTGGGTCATCTTCTCGCTGCTGGTACTTGCGCCGCAAAGGATCATCTCCGAAGAACGCAATCCGATCAGTTGGGTGTTGCAGCGCGTCTACGAGCCGTTCTTCCGCTTCGTGATGCAGTACCGCTGGCTGACGCTCGCCATCGCTGGACTGCTGCTCGCGTCGACGCTCTACCCAATGAGCCGCCTCGGCAGCGAGTTCATGCCTCCGCTTGAGGAGGGCGACCTGCTCTACATGCCGACGACGGACCCCGGGCTAAGCGTCACCAAGGCGCGCGAGCTGCTCCAGCAGACGGACCGGCTGATCGCGCAGTTTCCGGAGGTCGAGACGGTCTTTGGCAAAATCGGGCGCGCCGACACCGCGACCGATCCGGCGCCATTGAGCATGCTGGAGACGACGATCACGCTCCGGCGCGACAAGTCGCTCTGGCGCACCGTCGAGGTCTCTCGGTTCCACGACGGGTGGCCTGACTGGCTCGCGGCCGTTCCGCGCCGCATCTGGCCGAACACACGCCCAATCACCATCGACGAACTCGTGTACGGCTATGAGATGTCCGACGGCACGCACGTTCCGGGGCTGAACGAGGTCATGCAGATCCCGGGCCTGACCAACTCGTGGACCATGCCCATCCGCACGCGGATCGACATGCTCTCCACGGGCATCCGTACGCCAATCGGCGTGAAGGTGCTCGGCCCGGACCTAGCCATGCTCGCGGACCTCTCCAACGAGATCTCGCAGGTGCTCAAGACAGCCGACGGCACCGGGGCGTACACCGTCAGCGCGTTCCCGGAAAAAAGCGTCGGCGGCAACTACCTCGACATCCGGACCGACCGCGAGGCGATCGCACGCTACGGCCTGCTCGTCGGCGATGTGCAGGATGTCATCATGAGCGCCGTCGGGGGCATGAACGTCTCGACGACCGTTGAGGGCCTTGAGCGATACCCGATCAACCTGCGCTACCCGAGCGAACTGCGGGACAGCGTCGAACAGCTCCGCCAGACGCTCGTGGCGACGCCATCGGGAGCACAGGTGCCGCTCGGACAGGTCGCGACGATCGAGACGCGGCAAGGCCCGCCGATGGTCAAGAGCGAGAACGCGCGCCTCACGAGCTGGGTGTACGTCGATATCGCGGGCCTCGACGTCGGCACGTACGTCCGCAACGCCCAGCGCGCAGTCGCCGAGCAGGTGCCGCTGCCGGCCGGCTATTCGATCGTGTGGTCCGGCCAGTACGAGTACATGCAGGCCGCGCGGGCTCGGCTGCTCGTGGCCGTTCCCCTCGTGGCGGTACTCATCGTCCTGCTGTTGTATTTCGCCACACGGAGCTGGCTGCGCGTCTTCATCGTCCTGCTCGCGGTTCCATTCAGCCTCGTGGGCTCCATGTGGCTGCTCTACTGGCTCGACTTCAACCTGTCCTTGGCGGTCTGGGTCGGGGTCATTGCGCTTGCCGGACTCGACGCCGAAACCGGCCTGGTCATGCTGCTGTACTTGGACAACAGCCACGACCGGTTCCGCGCCGAAGGACGCCTGCGCAACCGAGACGACTTATGGTGGTCCATCCACGACGGAGCCGTGCAGCGCGTGCGCCCCAAGACCATGGTCGTCGTCTGCATCCTCGTCGGCCTCATGCCGCTGATGTGGGCCCACGGCGCCGGCGCCGACACGATGCGCCGGATCGCGGCGCCGATGATTGGCGGCCTCGCCACGAGCTTCGTCATGGAGCTGTTGGTCTATCCGGTGCTCTTCTATGTGCTCAAGGGCGTCACCCTACCGGCGGGCCACCAGCGATCGGCCGCCGGAACGCACGAGGCGAGCGGCGGCTTGACAGGAGGGTCGTCATCGTGAACACCACCAGTCGAGGTGTCAGGCGCTGCGGCGACCCGCCGTTGACCAGAGGCCGTCCGCTCGCTGCCCGCCCGGAACGTTGGCTTCGAGACTTTGGAATTGTCGTGGACCGCGATAACGGCGGAGCCTCGCTTACCAGTCCGGCGCCTCGGGTGTCATGCACATTCGTCGCCCGCATCACGTGCGAAACGGAGGTACGACATGATGCACAACACAGTATGGGACTGGCTCGTCCACGGGGCTCGAACTGGCTGGCTGCCCTGGATCGTCGGGATTGTGTCGCTGATCGTCCTCATTGCGTGGATCGTCAGACGCAGCGGAAACGAACGCGACAAGTGACGTCCGTCTACTCATGGCGCACCGACTGGGCGATCCAGCGAGCACTCACGACGCAAGCCGGAGAAAAGCGGTGCCCATGAAACAAGTCAGCGCTGTTGTACATCTCGGTGTACTCGAGCAAATCGAGGAGCGGCTGCACGATCTCAACGTGCCCACGATCTCAGCCAGGCCAGTGCGAGCAGTTGGCGCGAGTCTTGGCGCGTTTGCGCGTGGCGGGCCGGGTAACCACGCCCGAATTGATGCCACCCGTTCCATTGCCGACTCGATCGTGCTCGTCGTGCTAGCCGGGATGTTCTTGGGTGCTGCCTCGACGCCTCGGCGTGGTGGCAGACGGACCATGAGCAGTCCAGCGAAAGGGAAGAGGTCCAGCAGATGACGACCGCTTCACGACGCACACTCCTCGCCAGATTCCGCAAGGCGCGACTGCGGACACAGCTGCTGCTCGCGGTCAACCTGTCCATCGCCGCCGTGCTGGCCGGATTCGTCGTCGCCGACTACAGACACACCGTCAGCACGAAACTGCAGGACAAGCAAAACGCGCTCGCCGATGAAGCACGCACGATCGAGACGGCGGTGCGAACGCTCCGCGCCGGCGGCTGGGAAGCGATTCAGGACTTTATTGACACGACCTGCGCAACGATGAACGTCCGCGAGTCTCCCGGACACACGATCGAGGTCACGCTGGGAGGGACCACTCTCGTCGCGGATCCGGCGACCCACGGGCACGACCATGCGTCGGCCTGGTCTGACCTCGTCTGGGGCGAATCGGGCAACGCGGGTCTTGGAGTGCGGGTCGGCGAGCGCCGCGGACCTGTGCTCGCTGACGTGCGCCGGGCAGAGCTGGGACGCATCGGCGCCATCCTCGTTGCGGGCGCCGTGGGCGCCGCCGTCCTGAACGTTCTGCTGATCCGGCTCGTGACCCGTCCGGTGGAGCGTATGGCGGACGCGGTGCGCGACATCGGTCATGGCCGGCTCGGCACGACTGTGGAGATAAACGCCAATCGCGAACTGAGCGACCTCGCGGGCGCCGTTTCGAGCATGAGCCTCGAACTGGCTCGACGCGACGCTGACCGCCGGGCACAGCTCGACCGGGCGAGGCGACTCCAGGCCCATCTCGTGCCGGCCTCTGGCGCCGACTCCACCATGAGCGTCGCGATCGAGTACCACCCGGCGGATGCGGTCGCGGGTGACCTCGTGGACGTCATCACCTGCGCGAACGGCGACACGTTGCTGTGTGTCGCGGATGTCGTCGGTCACGGCATCCACGCCGCGATGGGCTCGTCGATTCTCAAAGCGCTGCTTCTTGCGGCCAATCAGGACGGAGCATCGCCGGCGCAGATGCTCCACGCCATCAACCGAGGCTTCTGCCGCAGCAGCCTGCCGGAGGACTTCGCCACGATGGTCATCGTCAGGCTCGCCCGCGAGTCCGGTGGGGCGAGCTACGCGAGCGCCGGCCATGAGATCGGCTACGTGCGGCGTGCCGGCGGCGGCTGCGATCCGATGGGGTCGACGGGCGTCATCCTGGGCATCGAGGAGGGCGCCTCCTTTGAGGATGTGACGATCCACCTCGGGCCAGGCGACCTCCTCGTCTTGCTCTCCGATGGGGTAACAGAGACGTTCGGTGAGGACGGATCGCTTCTCGGCCGGCAACGCATCGCGGCGCTGATTCAGGACGCGCCGCGACCGGACGCCTCTGAAATCGCGACGGCGATCGTCGATGCAGCGCGCCGGCACCGCGGTGAGGCGCCCGCGCTCGATGACGTCACCGTGCTCGTCGCCGCCATGGCGGCATTGTCAACTGAAAGGAGTGCGCTGCGATGCGACACACTATCTGGCACCTGATCGGTTGCATTCTCCCGCTTCTGCTGATCTTCCTGCTTCCGCTGTTCGGCGTAAGTGGAGGCGTCGTCCTGCTCCTGTTCATTGTGCTGATGTTCGGCTGCCACTTGCTGATGATGCGCGGCCACGGGCACGGTGCGACGGATCAGCACACACAACGGACGAAAGGAGAACACCATGCACACTCTCAGCATTAGCCGGTTCGGATTCGCGCTCGGAGGCGCCTGCGCCATCCTCTACGTCGGCTGTGCCTTCGTGATGCTAACTGTTCCGCGCGAGGCGGTCGTGCGATTCTTCAACAGCATCATGCACGGGTGGGACGTCGAACCCATCATGCGCTGGGACATGCCGTGGTGGGAGGCACTCGTCGGGACCTTGGAGATCTTCATCCTCGGGTGGCTCTTCGGTGCCCTGGTCGCGGCGCTCTACAACGTCGTGGCGAGACCGACTGCCATTGAGGCCAAAGAAAGTGAGGTGCACTGATGCATGTCGGAGCATGGGGCCTCGCGGTCCTCGTCATGGTGATCGTCTCATGGCTGCTCTATCGCTACCTGGCGCCGCAGAGCTGGAGAGAATGGGGACGCGTCGGGGTCGTGCAGGCGTTCATCATCGCCTTTTACGCCGAGATGTACGGCTTTCCGCTGACGATCTACTTCCTGACGCGGTTCTTTGGCCTGGACCTCGCGTGGACCGAAGGCGGCAATCTGTGGGCGCAGTTGTTTGGCACGCCAATGGCGCACATTGTCGCCATGCTGCTTGGTTACGCAATCGTGTTCGGGGGCGCGGTCATGGTCGCTGATGGCTGGCGAAGGGTTCACAAGGCGCGGCGCGAGGGGCGACTTGCCACGGGCGGCGTCTATGCACAGGTGCGTCATCCGCAGTACACCGGGCTCTTTCTTATCGTCTTTGGCGAAGGCATTGTGCACTGGCCAACGATCGTTTCCGTCATTGCATTCCCGGTCATCGTGATCGCCTACACGCTGCTCGCGAAAAGAGAGGAACGGCAGATGATCAAGGAGTTCGGCGACGAGTATCGCGCGTATCGACAGCGGGTTCCAATGCTCATCCCCCGCTTTGGAAGCGAAGTACAGGAGACATAAACGATGGCACAGACACTGACCATCATCAGTGGCGTCGTCCTGTTGGTTGTCTTCGTCCTCGTGGCGTGGACCGTGAGGCGGCGTGGGGGCCGCAGCACCAGGGAGAGCGCCAAGCAGAAAGACTGACCGTATCTGCAGTGCGAGCGGGTGACACCTTCCCCGATGGCGATGACAGTTGAAAGGAGAGACTCATGACCCAGACGATGCAGGCAGCTGTCTATGTCGAACCCAATCGAATCGTACTTGAGGATCGGCCACTTCCGCAGGTCGGACACGGCGATGCCCTGATTCGGGTCACCACCACGACCATTTGCGGCACTGACATTCACATCCTCAAGGGCGAATACCCCGTTGAGCGCGGACGCATCGTCGGTCACGAACCTGTCGGCGTAATCGAGGAACTTGGACCGGGCGTATCCGGGTACGAGGTCGGACAGCGCGTCATCGTGGGCGCGATTACGCCCTGCGGCCAATGCCATGCGTGTCTCGCCGCGGACTGGGCACAATGCGGCAGCAAGCCTATGGGCGGATGGCGACTCGGAAACACGCTCGACGGTTGCCAGGCCGAGTACGTCCGTGTGCCTCATGCAATGGCGAACCTCACGCCGATCCCTGACAATCTTTCCGATGAACATGTCCTGATGTGTCCAGACATCATGAGCACCGGCTTCGCGGGCGCAGAAAACGGACACATCAGGATTGGAGATACGGTTGCAGTCTTTGCGCAGGGGCCAATTGGACTGTGCGCGACCGCAGGCGCGAAGTTGTGCGGGGCCTCAACCATCATTGGCGTGGATGGCATTGCAGCCCGACTTGAAATGGCGACGCGATTCGGTGCTGATGTGGCCATCAATTACCAAGAGGACGACCCCGTACAGGCGATTCTCGATCTCACCAATGGCCGCGGTGTTGATGTCGCCATCGAGGCACTGGGTGCGCAGAGCACATTCGAGAACTGCCTGCGTGTCCTAAGGCCCGGTGGAACGCTTTCGAGCCTCGGTGTGTACTCCGGCAAGCTCACAATGCCCCTTGAGGCATTTGCGGCAGGCCTTGGTGATCACAAGATCGCAACCACGCTTTGCCCGGGCGGAAAGGAGCGGATGCGCCGACTCATGAATGTCATCGAATCGCAACGCTTCAACGCCGCACAGCTCGTCACTCATCGATTCTCGCTTGCGCAGATCGAAGAGGCGTACGAGCTCTTCTCGCAACAGCGAGACGGCGTTCTCAAAGTGGCCATCACACCATGAACGTCGAGAACCACTCGTACTGCCGAGTTGGGCATAGTGCTCACGATGGTTGCATAGACCTGACGATCGATGAGGCGCACTTGTGATGGATCATTCGCACGACAACAGGTCGCCGAGCTACACGAAGGGCAGCTTGACGCTGTGGGGCGCGATTGCCATGGGCACCGGTGTCATGATCGGGGCCGGCATCTTCGCTCTCACTGGCCAAGTAGCCGAACTCGCCCGGGGCTGGTTCCCCCTCGCGTTTGTCGCGGCCGGTGTGGTCACCGGCTTCAGCGCGTACTCATATGTCAAGATGGCCAACGCGTGGCCGTCCGCAGGCGGCATCGCGATGTTCCTCGAGAAGGCATACGGCAAGAGCGTCATGACCGGCGCGTGTGCGCTGCTGATGGCCTTCTCAATGGTGATCAACGAGAGTCTCGTCGCCCGCACATTTGGCGCATATACCTTGCAGCTCTTCGACGCCCCAGAGGATAGCTGGCTCGTGCCGGCGCTGGGGGTGGGCCTATTGGCCTGCGCATTCCTGATCAACATCCTGAGCAACCGGTTCATTCAGTCACTGTCGTTCTTCATGGCGTTCATCAAGATAGCCGGGCTTGCGCTGCTTGCTGGCGGAGGTCTATGGGCGGCAGGCTTCGATTTTCAGAGCGTCTCTGTTGCCCCGTCAGAAACGAGCGCATCGGGATTTCTTGGCGCGGTTGCATTGGCCATTCTGGCCTACAAGGGCTTCACAACCATCACCAACAGTGGCGGCGAAGTTGTCAACCCGAACAAGAACGTCGGTTGCGCGATCATCGCGTCGATCACCATATGTACGGCGCTGTACATTCTCGTGGCACTGGCCGTCGGCGGGAACCTGTCAATCAACGAGATTGTCAAAGCAAAGGACTATTCGTTGGCTGAAGCGGCCCGCCCCGCTTTCGGCGATTACGGGCTGTGGATTACAGTGGGCTTCGCCATCGTGGCGACGGCTTCCGGAGTCATCGCGAGCGTGTTCGCGGTCTCGCGCATGCTGGCCATGCTTACCGACATGAAGCTTGTCCCGCATAGCCACTTCGGCATGCCCGGCAGCATACAGAAGCACACCCTTGTATATACGATCGTGTTGGCCATGTTGCTGACGGTCTTCTTCGACCTCAGTCGGATTGCCTCACTTGGGGCGGTCTTCTACATCATCATGGACATCGCGATCCACTGGGGTGTCTTTCGCCATCTGCGCCGGGAGATCGGGGCGCACGGAGCCGTTCTCATCACTGCAATCGTGCTCGACGTGGTGGTGCTCGGCGCGTTTCTTTGGATCAAGGTCAGTTCCGACATGCTGGTGATCTGGGTATCGCTTGCGGGATTGGCGCTGGTGTTCCTTGGCGAACGGGTGTTCCTGCGACACACAAACGAATCGGATGCAACTGACTCGAACGAACAAGGGAAGAAGTGATGCCAGTCCCTCATGACCATAGTCAAAAGACCGTCGACCATCACCAGCACCATGAGTCCGCCGGGGGTGATGGACATCACGGTCAGCATGATCATCACAGCCACCACGAGCACATGGTGGCTGACTTTCGACGCCGGTTCTGGGTCTGCCTCGTGCTATCCGTCCCGGTGGTCGCCCTCGCCCCGATGATCCAGACGTGGATGGGACTGCGGGACTCGCTGCAGTTCTTCGGCGACAGCTACATCCAGTTCGCATTCGCCACCATCGTCTACTTCTACGGCGGCTGGCCATTCCTCAAGGGCCTTTTCAACGAGGTCGTCAAGCGCCAGCCCGGCATGATGACGCTCATCGCGCTCGCGATCTCCGTGGCGTACTTCTATAGCTCCATCGTCGTGTTCGGCGTCCGAGGCGAGGTTTTCTTCTGGGAGCTGGCGACGCTCATCGACATCATGCTCCTGGGGCACTGGATCGAGATGAAGTCGGTCATGGGGGCATCCGCCGCCCTCGAGAAGCTCGTCAAGCTGATGCCTGCCGAGGCGCATCTGGTCGCCGACGGAGGGACGCGCGATGTTCCCGTGACGGAACTCACACACGGCGATCGCGTGCTGGTCAAGCCTGGCGAGAAGATCCCGACGGACGGTACCGTCGTGGAGGGTCGCACCAGCGTCAATGAGTCGATGCTGACCGGAGAGAGCCGGCCGGTCGAGAAGGGCGAGGGTGACCAGGTCATCGGCGGCGCCGTCAACGGCGAGGCGGCGATCACCGTCGAGGTGTCCAAGACTGGCGACGAGACGTATCTGGCTCAGGTGATCGAGATGGTCCGCAAGGCCCAGGAATCGCGATCGCGCACCCAGGATCTGGCCAATCGCGCGGCCCTGCTCCTGACGATCGTGGCGCTCAGCGTGGGCGCCATCACGCTCATCACATGGCTTGCCCTCGGACGGGACTTCGCCTTCTCTCTGGAACGAACGGTCACCGTTATGGTGATCGCGTGCCCGCATGCGCTCGGGCTCGCGGTCCCGCTCGTCGTGGCCGTCTCGACGGCGATCTCAGCGCGAAACGGTCTGCTTATCCGCGATCGGACGGCTTTCGAGACGGCTCGGAACCTCGACGCGATCGTGTTCGACAAGACCGGGACGCTGACAGAGGGCCGCTTCGGTGTCACCGACATCATCCAACTCGCCGACATGGACGAGACGAGAATCCTCACGCTCGCGGCATCGATCGAGAGCCAGTCAGAGCATCCGATCGCCGCCGGCGTCGTGCGCAGCGCTGAGGAGCGGGAGATCCGCCCGCCGCAGCCCAAGGGCTTCCGCGCCATCCCGGGCAAGGGCGCCGAGGCGATGGTCGAGGAGACCAATGTCAAGGTTGTGAGCCCTGGCTATCTTCGAGAAGCGGGCATTGATGTCGGGAGCGAAGACGTCCGCCGGGTCGCAGACGAGGGCAAGACGGTCGTGTTCGTCCTTGCCGACGATCGGCTCGTCGGCGCCATCGCCTTGGCCGACGTGATCAGGCCCGAGTCGCGCGAGGCCATCGACCGGCTCAAGGCGATGGGTGTGCGCGTCATGATGCTGACAGGTGACGCGCAGGCCGTGGCGGACTGGGTCTCGCGCGAGCTGGGGCTGGACGAGGTCTTCGCCCAGGTCCTCCCCGATCAGAAGGCCGAGAAGATCAAGGAGGTGCAGTCCAGAGGTTTGCGCGTCGCCATGACCGGAGACGGCGTCAACGACGCCCCGGCGCTCACGCAGGCCGATGTCGGCATCGCCGTCGGGGCCGGCACGGATGTCGCCATCGAGTCGGCCGACATCGTGCTCGTGCGGTCGGACCCGCGCGACGTCACCGCCATCGTCGAGCTCGCCCGCGCCACCTACGGCAAGATGGTCCAGAACCTGTGGTGGGCCGCGGGCTACAACATCTTCGCAATCCCGCTGGCGGCGGGCGTCCTCGCACCGGTCGGGATTCTGCTCACGCCGGCCTTCGGCGCCGTACTGATGTCCGCATCGACGGTGATCGTCTCCATCAACGCACGCCTCTTGCGCGTCCATCGAGACGACGGGAGTGATTCAGGAAGGGCAGGTGCTGCATGAGTCAACGGGCTCTGGGAACTCTGATCGTTCTCTTCGTCCTCGTCCTGCTCCTCTTCAGCCTCGGGCACGCTGGTATGGGGATGGGCGGCGGGTGGGCGTGGCTCCTCCTTCTGCTCGCCCTGGTGTCCCTATTCCTCCTCATGGGTGGGATGTGTGGGCATGGAGGCCATGGCCATGGGGGACACACGCACGGCGGCGCACCGCACGCTCCACAGACGCCGCGTTCGCCGAACGTGGACACCGCCGATGTCTTCGCGCCCGAGAGCGAGCGGCGCGTTGGGGCTGCGACGGTCCGCGAGGGGAGGCTGCTGACATCGGCCGACGACGCGATCGCCCGTCTGCGCGAGCGCTTCAGGGGCACCGGCTGGACCCCACTGCTCACGCCCGCCGAGGATGGCACTCCTTCGCTCGCGCTCCTCCCGATCGCACTCGATCGTGCTGAGCAGATCGGGCAGCGGTACTGGCTGCACGCCCTGCTCCTTCTCGCGACGCTCGCCACGACGGCGTGGGCAGGGGCGCTGCACCAGGGTATCAACCTGCTCCAGGAGCCCGGGCGATTCGCCGCCGGCCTGCCCTACTCGCTCGGGCTCATGCTCATCCTCGGCGCCCACGAGATGGGCCACTACTTCGCCGCCCGCAAGCACGCCATGCACGTCTCGTTGCCGTATTTCATCCCCATCCCGTTCGCGCTGGGTACGTTCGGCGCCTTCATATCCCTCCGATCGCCCGCGCCCTCGCGCCGTGCCCTGTTCGACATGGCGGTGGCCGGTCCGCTCGCCGGCCTCGTCGTCGCCATCCCCGCGCTCCTGGTCGGTCTTCCGATGTCCACGGTCTCCGAGACGGCGCCGAGCGCCATGGCGATGCACGGCGGCGGCGTCAACGTCGGTTCGTCGCTGCTCCTCGCCACGCTCGCGAGCCTCGGCCTTGGCGACGATCTCACGGGGCACGTGATCCTCCTGCACCCGCTCGCGTTTGCAGGTTGGCTGGGACTCCTGGTTACCGCGTTGAACCTGCTGCCCATCGGTCAACTCGACGGCGGGCACATTTCCGATGCGATGTTCGGCCAGCGCCGCAGCGCCATGATCGGCACGGCCGCGCTGGTCGCCCTGTTCGGCCTCGGCATCTTCGTGTGGTCCGGCCTGTTGTTCTGGGCGTTCATCGTCTGGTTCATAGCGGGGCGCAAGGGGCTCCCGCCCCTCAACGACATCACGCCACTAGGCGCTGGCCGCCTTACGCTCGGCTGGCTCGCCCTGGCGATCCTCGCGGCCATTCTGATACCCGTCCCGCACGAGCTGTTCGAGTCGCTCGGGATCCCCTGCCCCTACCTGTGATTCGCGGAGCTTGAGATGAGCGAGAACGACCACGCTATACGACCGGCGCTCCGAGCCCGACGCATGGGGATCGACACGTACCGCGAGAACGTCATCTACATGCACGCCGAGTGTGAGGTGTGCCGGTCTGAGGGCTTCGAGTCGCAGGCGCGCGTGCTCGTCTCGTCGGGGTCCGCCCGCATCTCGGCAACTCTCAACGTCATTACGTCCGAGCTGCTGCATCCAGGCGAGGCGGGACTCTCCGAGGTGGCGTGGAATGCCCTCAGGGCCTCGGTGGGGGAGGCGCTCCAAGTCGAGCACATGCCTCCGCCTATCTCCATGAGCCACGTCCGCGCCAAGGTCTACGGCCGGCAGCTCGGCTTCGACGATTACAAGGCCATCGTGGACGATGTCGTAGCCGGCCGCCTCTCCAGCATCGAGATCGCGGCATTCCTGACGGCATGCGCCGTCGACCGACTCAATCCGGAGGAAGTGGCGTCACTCACCGCGGCCATGCTCGACGCCGGCGAACGACTCAAGTGGCCGAGCGAAGTCGTCGCCGACAAGCACTGCATCGGCGGCTTGCCGGGGAACCGGACAACGCCGATCGTGGTGGCCATCGTCGCCGCGTGCGGCGGCGTCATCCCGAAGACCTCGTCCCGAGCCATCACTTCGCCCGCGGGAACGGCGGACGTGATGGAGACGCTTGCACCCGTCGATCTCGACCTCGCGTCGATGCGCCGAGTCGTCGAAACGGAGGGTGGGTGCATCGCCTGGGGCGGATCGGTCGCGCTCAGCCCCGCGGACGATGTGCTGATCCGCGTAGAACGCCCGCTCGATCTTGATAGTGAAGGCCAGCTTGTCGCGTCCGTCCTCTCCAAGAAGGCGGCTGCGGGGTCAACCCACGTTGTCATCGACATGCCCGTCGGCTCAACAGCCAAGGTGCGGACGCGGGAGGCGGCCGCAAGCCTGCGCGCGCTCTTCGAATCGGTAGCCGAACGAGTCGGGCTGCGCCTTCTGGTCGTCGAAACTGACGGCAGCGCCCCTGTCGGGCGCGGTATCGGGCCGGCATTGGAGGCTCGGGACGTGCTCGCGGTACTCCATCAGAACTCCGACGCACCCCCCGATCTGCGGGATCGAGCGCTCTCCCTTGCGGGCGCAGTGCTGGAACTCACCGGGATAGCTGCGGCAGGCACTGGCAATGCCATTGCGATTCAAACCCTTCAGAGTGGGCGGGCGCTCATGAAGTTCGAACGCATCTGCGAGGCTCAGGGTGGCATGCTGCAACCGCCGGTTGCGTCACACACACGCGCCGTCGTCGCCCAAGCCGACGGGATCATCACGTCAATCGACAATCGGAGGCTGGCCAGAGCGGCCAAGCTCGCCGGCGCCCCGCGAGATGCGGCTGCCGGGATCGTCCTGGAAGTCGGCCTCGGCGATGTCGTCGAGCCGCGGGCAGCCGCTGTTCCGACTGCACGCCGACAGCCCGGGCGAGCTCGCGTACGCCGCCGAGTACGTCAGCTCCCAGAGTCCCATCGTGACGATCGGCCCGAACGATCAACGCGGTACCGCGACAGGAGGCTCGCCATGAGCACGATCCTCGTCCCTCTCCCTGGCAATGAACCTCTCGCCGCGGCGCTGGCGGGCCACCTGCGGGCAGAGGTCGCGCACGTCAAGTTCCACCATTTCCCAGATGGCGAGACGTACGTGCGCTTTGAGACTGACGTCACAGGCAAGACCGTGTGGCTCGTCTGCACGCTGGATCGTCCTGACCCGAAGTTCGTACCGCTGATGATTACGTCCGAGACGGCGAAAGACCTCGGCGCCTCGCGCGTCGGCCTCATCGCGCCGTACCTGGCGTACATGCGGCAGGACGTGAGGTTCCGCCCGGGCGAGGCCGTGAGCAGCGCCTACTTCGCCAGGGTTCTCTCGTGCGTCGTTGATGCGCTCGTGACCGTTGACCCGCACCTGCACCGCCGGAGTTCGCTCGCCGAGATCTACACGATTCCCACCGCCACCGTGCATGCGGCGCCGAGGGTCGCGAACTGGATCCGCCGCGAAGTCGAAAGGCCGCTCTTGATCGGCCCCGACGCCGAGAGCGAGCAGTGGGTGGCGGAGGTGGGCAAACTCGCCGGGGCGCCGCACATCGTGCTGAACAAGATCCGGCGGGGTGATCACGATGTGGAGGTGTCCGTCCCCGATGTGGCACGGTGGGCCGCACACACGCCTGTGCTCGTTGATGACATCGTCTCGACCGCCAACACGATGATCGAAACGGTTGGCCACCTTCAGAGGACCGGCATGACCGCGCCGGTGTGCGTGGCGGTTCATGCGATCTTCGCGGCCGACGCCCACCAGCGTCTCGTGGATGCCGGGGCGCGTCAGATTGTTTCGTGCAACACGATCCCACACCCGTCGAATGCGATGGACCTGACGGACAGCATCGCAAAGGAGGCCCTCGCGCTGCAATGGTCGGCGTCGCGATGCTGCCCACCGCCAGTTCAGCCCGCGGATTTGACATGAGTCACACAATGAGGAGTAGAGCCCAGAAGACGCGCGGCCCTCGACAGCGATCTGCGTTTCTCATCGACCTGCTTGGAAAGGCTGGCATAGAGGTGAATGGCGATCACCCCTGGGACGTTCAGGTGGTTGACGGACGCGTCGCCAGTCGTGTCGCCCGCCGGGGCATCACTGGGCTTGGTGAGGCGTATGTCGAGGGGTGGTGGGAATGCGCCGCGCTGGATCAGTTCTTCGAGCGCGTCATGCGGGCTGGTCTGCCTGCCCAGATGCGGCGGCCTCCTCGCGTCCTTCTCACGTTCATGCGCAACCAGATTATGAATGTCCAGTCCCGGAGTCGGGCATTGCGAAATGGACGTGCGCATTACGATCGGGGCAATGACCTGTTCTGCGCGATGCTCGATCGGCGCCTGGCGTACTCATGCGGTTACTGGATGAACGCAAGCAACCTCGACGACGCCCAGGAAGCCAAGCTCGACCTCGTCTGCCGCAAGCTCGGGCTCCGTCCCGGCATGCGCCTGCTTGACATTGGCTGTGGTTGGGGCAGCCTCGTCCGCCATGCGGCTGACAGGTTCGGGGTGCGGGCCGTCGGAATCACGGTGGCGGACGAGCAGGTAACATACGCCAGGGATGCGTGCCGCGGGCTCGATGTGGAAGTGCGGCTCCAGGACTACCGCGAACTCGACGAGCAGTTCGATCGCATCGCGTCGATTGGGATGTTCGAGCATGTCGGCCCAAAGAACTACCGCGGCTTCATGCGCGTCGCCCGACGCTGCCTGGCCGAGGACGGCCTGTTCCTGCTTCACACGATCGGCACGCGCGACAGCTTCCCCAATCCGACGCGATCTGAACTCGACTGGGTGGAGCGGAACATCTTTCCGGGGGCGGTCATGCCGTCGATGAAGCAGATCGGCGCAGCCCTCGATGGGGTGTTCGTCACGGAGGACGTCGAGAACTTCGGCGCCGACTACGACCCGACTCTGATGGCGTGGCACGCGAACTTCGATGCGGCGTGGGCCGATCTGGCGCCGAAATACGGAGAGCGGTTCCGGCGCATGTGGCGGTACTACCTGCTTTCCTGCGCGGGCGCGTTCAGATCTCGCGCATACCAGGTGTGGCAGTTCGCGCTCTCGCCTCGGGGCGTGCCAGGTGGATACCAGCGAACCCGTCAAGTGAGCGACACCGCGCAGGAGTCCGAGCGACGACGCCTCCAGGTCAGGTCCAACGGGGCGGCGGAAGCCGACCTGAGAATGAGGGAGGGCGGATCTCATGCTAGAGAAGGTTGACTTTGGCAGCCGACGCATCGACGCCTACCGGGGCGTCGCTCCGGCCGAGCTTCTGGATCAGTTGACGGCGGCCAGTGCCGACTTGCGCGGCGTTCGCGTGCTGCATGTCAACGCGACACCGTACGGCGGCGGCGTGTCCGAGTTGCTTCGCTCGACAGTGCCGTTGCTCAACGATCTCGGTCTGGTCGCGGAGTGGAAGATCATCCGGGGCGACGACACCTTCTTCGACGCGACGAAGGCGATCCACAACGCCCTCCAGGGCGATCCGGCTGCCCTCACGCAGGAGCAACGTACCGCGTACCTCGACGCATCGGAGCAGAACGCCCGCCTGCTCACCGAAGAGTATGACGTTGTGTTCGTCCACGATCCGCAGCCGGTGCCGATCCCCTCAATACGAGGTAGAGGCGAGAGCCGCTGGGTCTGGCGGTGCCATATCGACACGTCGCAGCCGAACTCTGACGTGTGGGGCCTGGTCCGCGGGCTCCTCGGCGAGTACGACGCCGCCGTCTTCACGATGGAGCAGTTCGCCCCGCCCGACTTCCCGATCTCGCGGGTCGAGCTCATTCCACCGGCGATCGATCCCCTGAGTCCCAAGAACCTCGAGTTGCCCGAAGGCATGGCTCGGCAGATCCTCGACTGGATCGGGGTCCCCGCCGACCAGCCCCTGGTGACACAGGTCGCTCGCTTCGACCCCTGGAAGGACCCGCTCGGCGTGATCGAGGCGTACCGGCTCGCCCGCGAGCAGGTCCCCGATCTGCAGCTCGCTCTCGTGGGCTCGATGGCGCTCGACGATCCCGAGGGCTGGGAGGTCTACAGACGCATCGAGACCGTCGCCGACGCCGATCCCCAGATCCATGTGTTCACGAACCTCACCGGTGTCGGCAACATCGAGGTCAACGCCTTTCAGCGGCTGTCCGAGGTCGTCATTCAGAAGTCGATCCGGGAAGGCTTCGGACTTGTGGTCTCCGAAGCCATGTGGAAGGGCACACCCGTCGTCGCCGGACGCGCCGGCGGCACCCCGCTCCAAGTGGCGGACGGGGTCGGCGGCGTCCTCGTCGACGATGTCGAGGGGTGCGCAGCAGCGATGATCAAGCTCCTCAACGACGAGGGCCGGCGGCGGAGCCTCGGCGACGCCGGCAGAGCACGCGTGCGCGAGCACTTCCTGCTACCAAGACTGCTCCTCAACGAGGTCATGCTCATACGGGACCTCGTCGAGGCCCGCCCGATCAGCCGGTCGCAGGAGTGGTTCGAGTCGCGCGACCCGGTCTGTGGCATGGCCATTGCCGCAAGGGCCGCCGCGCCAACCGCGCAGCACCGCGAGCGCACGTACAGGTTTTGTTCCGAAACCTGCCGGGAGAGATTCCGCCGGGACCCGGCCCGATACGTCGCACAGTTCGAGGTGTCGTGATGTCCGAGCTTCGCCGTGATCCGATCTCAGGTGACTGGGTGGCCTTCGCCCCCGAGCGATCGCGGCGGCCGCATGACCGCGAGACCGGCGCCGGCCGGCCCGTCTGCCCGTTCTGTCCGGGCAACGAGCACATGACCCCGCCGGAGCTCGAGCGGGTCGCCGGCGTTGAGCCCGGCGAATGGCTGATCCGAGTCGTGGAGAACCGGTACTCGGCATTCCGGCCAGACCAGGAGCGGTCTCGGACCGGACCCGATCCCAGCGGCTTCGCCCGTCGGCCCGCTCGTGGCGCACAAGAGGTCGTGATCGAGTCGCCGGACCACACCGCGGCATTCAGCGCGTATCCACCAGAGCACGTGGCGCACGTCTTTGGTGTCTATCAGAGGAGGCTTCGGGCCCTGAGCGCGCGCCCCGGCGTCTCCACCGTCACCATCTTCCGAAACCACGGGGCTGCTGCCGGCACGTCCCTGGCTCATCCCCATTCGCAGATTGTCGCATCGAACGCGGAGCCTTCGACATGTCGCCTCGACCGCACTGCGCTGGGCCAAGGCTGCCCCTACTGCAGCATGCTCGACACGGAGCGCAAGGCCGGAGAGCGCGTCCTGCTCCAGTCCGACGGTTTCGTCACCGTCCTTCCGTTCGCCTCGCAATGGCCCTTCGAGGTCTGGATCCTGCCCGTGGTGCACCAGCGCTCCTTTGCGCAGGCCGGTGAGTGCGAGATACGCGCAGTTGCGGCAGCCACGCAGCGAGCCGCTTGAGGCTCTGCGGTCGTCGCTGGACGACCCGCCGTACAACTTCGTGATCCACACACTCCGGGAGAATGAAACGCCAAACAACGCGTTCCATTGGCACATCCGCATCACGCCGCGCCTCGGCGTGCCGGGCGGGTTCGAACTCGCCACGGGAATCATGATCAACTCGGTCCTGCCGGAACAGGCGGCGGACGTGCTCCGTGCGGCCGCATATTCCGATCGTGCCTCGTTGCGATCAAGCTCCACGCGAGAGGCTGGCTCATGATTGCCCATGAATATGTCTGGACATTCTGGTCGGTCGCCTTTCTTCTGCCGTGGGCTGCACTGTTTCTCCTCGTGCCGGAACAGCGCCGCATCATGCTGCGGGCAAGCCTGCTCACGGCGCCGCTCGGGCTGAGCCAGCCCCTATTCGTCCCCGAGTACTGGAATCCACCGAGCCTGCTCGGCCTCGCCCAGCGAACCGGTTTCGACATCGAGAGCGTGCTCTTCTCGTTCGGGCTCGGCGGCGTCGGAGCGGTGCTCTACAACGCCGTGACGCGTAAAGCCTCCGAGCCCGTCCCGCCCCAGGAGCGATGCCACCGTCGGCACAAGCACCACATCTCCGCCCTGCTGACGCCGTTGGTCGTCTTTCCCGTGCTTTATCCGTGGGGGTGGAATCCGATCTACCCCGCGATCATCGCAATGCTCGTGGGCGCGATCGCCAACGTCGGATGCCGTCCAGAGCTCCTCGGAAAGACGATCCTCGGTGGGATCCTCTTCCTCGTGTACTACACGCTGCTCTTCCTCGGGTTTCAGGCATCGGCCCCGGGGTACGTCGATCAGATCTGGAACTGGGACGCGATCACAGGTATCCGCGTGCTCGGGATGCCAATCGAGGAACTGCTCTTCGCCGGCGCGTTCGGCTGCTACTGGTCCGGCGCGTACGAGCACATTTTCTGGATGCGCCCCGCCAGAACCGAAGCCGCCCAATCCACACGACCTCACGCCCGGGCCGCCAAGGAGCCGCACCATGGATAACGCCGTCGCCCTCGTCCAAGCCTATCTCCGCCTGAACGGCTACTTCACCGTCACCGAATTCCCGATCATCGAAGCCCTGCGACACGGCGGGCATCGCACAGCCACGGACATTGACGTGCTGGCATTCCGATTCCCGGGTGCGGGACGGCTGGTCCCGCGGGCGGGCGGCTCCGGTCGTCGGGACATGATCATCGCGGGGCCGGATACGGCGCTGGGCGTCCCGCCGGACGCCCCCGACATGCTTATAGGCGAGGTTAAGGAGAGCCGGGCCGAGTTGAATGCCGCGGCGACCGATGCGGCGGTGCTCCGAGCTGTGCTTGTTCGGTTTGGATGCTGTCGGCCTGCTGATGCGGACACGACAGTTCAATCCCTGATAAGAGACGGACGCGCCGAGACCTCCCCAGGACACGCCGTCCGGCTCGTTGCCTTCGGCTCCCACGCGCCGGAGGGCCGGTCTCCGCGCCATTCGATCGTGTTACTGGAGACCGTCGTCGCCTTTCTCGAGGCCTATGTCGCCGACAACTGGGACGTGCTGCGCCATGCTGAGTTCAAGGACCCCGCGTTCGGGTTCCTCGTCACGCTCTTCAAGTCCGGGCATGGGCGCTGGGACATGGCCCGTGACGTGCGTGGTTGAAGCGGGCATGATCCACGGAGGCTGAGTGAATGCACACTTCGGTTCAACTCGTGATCTGGACGGCAGCCTTCGAGAGTCTGTTCGCTCTCGCCTTGACCGCGGCGCCTCGCGTTCAATCCGGCGGTCTCGCGCACGCGCTAGCGCGTGCTCCGCTCCTTGACGTGGTCGTATCGATCCTTACGTGGGGTCCGTGGGTGGTCGGGATCGCCGTGGACGGCTGGCTCGGCCTCGCGGGCGTCATTGGCGGCCAGGCGATCGCACTAGCCTCCTGGGTGCTCTTGCACGAGGCGACGCACCAGCGCGCCCGACATGGTCCGCGCATCGTCAAGGTCCTAAACCGCATCGTGGGGCGCGCGCCCAACCACCTCGCGCTCTGGATCAGCCTGATCGCTCTGCCCGGATTCTTGGTGATTCGCTATGCGGAACTCCTGCTCTATCCACCGCTGCGCTGGCTGCTGGGTTTCCCCAAGTACCGCCACGGCGACTGGGTCAACGTCTCTCGCCAGAAGTTCCAGGGGCTCGTCGGGCACGACCTCATCTGGTGCTTGTACTGCGACTGGATGACGGGCGTCTACGCCCTAGGCGGGGAGATGCTGCGCAACGTCGAGTCGTTCTGGTGCCCCATCCGCTTCTACGACGGGAAGAAGTGCGAGAACTGCCGCATCGACTTCCCAGACATCGATGGCGGATGGGTGCCGGCGGACGGGAGCATGACAGACGTCGCCTCCAAACTCGAGACCATGTACGCCGGCGGACACAGGGAGTGGTACGGCCATCCCGCCCGCCTGACCATCAGCGCCGAGCATACATGTGGCACTCCGCCATCATCAGCAGGCTGCGAGCCAAGATGAGTCGTCCGTTGGCCATCCCATTCACCTGCCTGTTCCTCGTAATGCTCGGGTTCAGCGTCACCCTGGCGGTCCTGCCGTCCCGGCTCGGCCGCGTCGTGCTTGGCCCGACACAGCCGCCCGACGCGACCGCGTTTCACGTCGGGGCGCTGACGGGCGTGTACGCCCTTGCACAGTTCATTGCGGCGCCGCTGTGGGGGCGATGGTCCGATCGGCACGGCAGGCGGACGGCGCTGCTCTGGAGTCTCTCCGGCTTCGGCGCATCGCAGATCCTTTGCGGCTTGGCGACAGGTCTGCCCTTCCTCTACGCGGGGCGGATCCTCGGGGGCGTCTTCTCCGGAGCCATATTCCCGATCGCGGCAGGGTCGGTCGCCGCTGCGTTGCCCGGGCACCGCCAAGCGCAGGGCATGGCCTGGCTGAGCGCCTCTGCGGCGCTCGGCGTTGTCGCGGGCCCGATCCTCGGGGGCATGTCGGCGAGGCAGTCGTGGAGTTGGGATACACCCGTAGGCCGCATAGTCATTGACGGCTTCGCGGCGCCATTCTTCGCGTTGACAGCCATCTCGGCGGTGATGATCGCCATAGTGCTTCTTCTTTGGCGCGCCGAGTCGCCGCGTACGAATCACAGCGCAGCGCGCCACGAGGGGGCGGGCTGGGCGGCCGTGGGGCTCCGGATGCGCGGGCTCTTGATGCTCGTCTTCGCGAGTCAGGTCGCGATGGCGCTGTTCATGACTGCCTTCGCGCTATACGCCGATGCGAGGCTTCGCCTCGGACCCGGCGGGATCGGCGCCGTCTTCGCGCTGTGCGGGCTGATCACCGCATCCGTGCAGTTGGGAGCGATCTGGCTCCTGGCTCGCTGGTGGGGTGAATGGGCGCAGGTCGGCATGGGATTCGGCGCCATGGGAGTTGGCCTCGCCGCCTTCCCACTGGCGCCCGCACTCAGTCTCGCAGCCGTTGCCGTCGGGATCTTCGTCGTAGGCTCCGCGATCGTCGCGCCGAGTCTTCTCTCGCTCTCAACGAGCGACAGTCCGGACGCAACGGGGATGGCCGCGGGTCTCGTGGGATCGGCGACGTACCTCGGCCAGGTCGCGGGACCTCTGGCGGCAAGCGCGCTCTTCGTCTGGGATGCCGCAGCCCCGTTCTATGCGGCCAGTCTCTTGACACTTGCAGCCGCGGCGTGGGTGGTGTGGCGCCATAGGTCAGAACAACACCGCAATCAGGAGGTATACGAATGATCCAAGGGAGCATCAGAGTTGCCGTCAACGGATACGGCGTCATTGGAAAGCGAGTCGCAGCAGCGGTGCGCCTCCAGACGGACATGGAACTGGCCGGAATCGCGGACGTGGCGACCGACTATCGCGTCAAAGCCGCGATCGCCGGGGGTGCCCGAGTGTTCGCTGCCACCGAGGAGAGCGTCCAGGAGATGCATGATGCCGGCGTTCCTGCCGAAGGGACAATCGAGGATCTACTGAGCGTGGCCGATGTCGTCGTCGATTGCACGCCGAAGGGCGTCGCCGCGGGGAATCTCGAACGCTATCGATCGTCCGGCGTAAAGGCCATCTTCCATGGCGGGGAGAAGCACTCCCTCACGGGCCACTCGTTCGTGGCCCAGGCGAACTACGAGTCAGCGATCGGTCGCGACGCCACGCGTGTGGTCTCTTGCAACACCACCAGCATCGTGCGCGTGCTGGGAGCGCTCCAGGACGCCGGCGTTCTCGTCAATGCCCGCGGCGTCCTCATTCGGCGCGCCACCGACCCCTGGGAATCCGACCACTCGGGCATCATGAACACAATCGTCCCTGAGGCCCACATACCCAGCCACCAGGGACCGGACGCCCAGAGCGTCAGGCCGGAGCTCGACTTGGTCACCATGGCCGCAAAGGCATCTCACACTCAGACCCACAACCACTACTGGACACTCCGGCTCACGCCCGGCACATCGCGAGATGATCTGCTGTCGGCATTGCGAGTTGCGCCGCGCATCGCCTTCATACGGATGCGCGACGGCATCGTGGCCCTCAACAGCACCGTAGAGCTCATGCACGACCTCGGCCGACCGCGTGGCGACATGTGGGAGGTGGCCGTCTGGGATGACGTTCTCAGCGTGCAGGGCGATGAGGCGTTCCTCACCTATCAGGTCGACAACCAGGCGATCGTGATCCCGGAGACGATCGATGCGATCCGTGCACTGGCCGGGACAGTTCGCGATGGATACCAGTCCATCGCAGAGACCGATGAGTCGCTCGGCGTCAGGCGGGAGTTCCTGGCCAGATCGTGAGAAGGGATACCTGTTCGACTTCGCCTCTGACAGGCACGGCGGCAAGCCCGAGAGCCGGCCCAAGTAGAGGCCGTTCATCGGGCTCTTCACGCTCGATGGCACGACCCCCACGCAGAGGAGCAGTTCTTCCGCCTGGTCGGTGACCCGCCTGGGATTCTTCCGTGTGCAGGCTGGGTCCGGAGCGGAGCGAGCGGCGCATGCCGTGCCCCCATGCGATCCCCGGACATGTCTGGGTGGTCATGGTCCGATTCGACTCGTCCGAAGGCGGCTGACGCCGCTGCGGGCGATGGGGTACAATGCCGCCCCATGGGAACGTCCCGCTGCCATTTTGCGATCGCCTGGGTGGCCTTGTTGGCCCAGGTCGTTGCCGCCGCCCTGGGGCCCTCCGGCCTGCTGCTGTGCCGCGAAGCAGACGGCTCAACTCATTACGAGTGGGTTGGGGAGCATTGTTGCTCCGATGAAGGCGTGATCGATCCGAGCTCGGCCCCGACCGTCGAATCGGCGGGCGACTGGTCACAGACGTGCATCGGCTGTGTTGACGATCTGGTCGGTCAGATTCCGGCAGTGAGCAAGGGCCGGCCGACGACTGACTCCGAGTCTCCGGAGTTGTTCCTAGCCCATGCTCCCGTGGGCGTACTGTCTGATCTCTTTCTCGACGGATCGGTCGCCGCGGACTCGCCAACGCTATCGCCTGGCGAAGGACCTCCAACGCAGGTGATGCGCGCCCTGCGCGCAACCGTGCTGCTTCTGTAGATCCCCTGAGCTGATTCAAGACCGCGGCCACCGCGCACTCGCGGTGGGTGTTGTGCTATCAATCCGCTCAGGGACCCTCACATGAATAGCAGATCTCGACCAGCGCTCGCGCTGTGCCTCGTCATGGCCGGCTGCGCGGGTCCCATGGACCGCACGTGGGACGATTCGACATACCAGGCCATACGAGACCGCTACGGGGAAAAGGACCGGCGAATCGCCGACGACTCCGACGACGGATCCGCGTGGCCGTCGACAAGCATCCATTCTCTCGATGCGCTGAGTGTCGAGGACGCGATCCGCATCGCGATCGTCAACAACCCTCGACTCCGAAGCGCCGGCTATCGCGTTGACGCTGCGACCGGTCGCGTCACGCAGGCCGGGCTCTACCCAAACCCCGCGTTCGTTTTCGAGGGCGAAGGGCTCGGTTCGGACGCCGGGAGAGGGGGCGACACCATCTACAAGCTGGAGCAGGAGATCGTGCTCGGTGGCAAGCTCGACCGGGCCCGCGATGTCGCCGAGGCGGACCGGCTCGCGGCACAGGCGGCGTTCGTCGCCGAGGAGTTTGCTGTTGCATCCCGCGTCACTCGGGCGTACTTCGACGCGCTGGCCTCAGCCGAAGGGCTCGCGCGCAGGCAGGATCTTGCCGATCTGGCCAATCAGCTCCTCGAGGCGGCTTCAGCCCAAGTGGACGCGGGCGCCGCCACAGAGCCGGATCGCCTTCGAGCGGAGGTGGTGGCTGAGCAGGCGCAGATCGAACTGGAGGCAGCTCGACTCGACGCCGACGCGTCCCGTCGAACACTCGCTTCTGTGATGGGGTTGGAAGAGACAATCGACCTGCCGCTTTCCACGAGCGCAATCGAGCTTCCGCAGCTTCCCGACAGAGAAGGACTGGTCGCTGCCGTGCTCGAAGCGAACAGCAGGGTTTCACTGGCCCGGATCGCACTTGAGCGGGCTCGCGCGGCGCACGCCCTCGCCAGATCCGAGGGTGTCCCAAACCTGTTCGCGGCGATTGGGCCTCGCTACTCCGACCCCGAGAATGAGACGACGCTCGATCTCAGCGTCGGAATCGGCATCCCACTGTTCGATCGCAACCAGGGCGAGATTCGCGCGGCGATGGCGGAAAGGTTGTCCGCGGCGGCTGAGCTCCGCAGTGTGCAGCTCGACCTGCTCGCCGAGGTGTCCGACGCATGGGCCGCCTATCAGGCCGCGCTCATGGCTGCAACCAGGTTCCGGGAGCAACTGCTTCCAAAGGCCGATCGCACCTTGGAGTTGACTCGTCAGGCCTACGAGCGCGGCAAGACGGACTACCTTCGCTTGCTGGATGCCCAGCAGGTGGTAGTTGAGTCCCGAATTGCGTATGTCGATGCGCTGCGCAGGCTGCACGAGGCCGCCGCGCTTCTGCGTGAACTTGCCCAAACAGATGCCCCATGGCGCGAGCCCAGACCTGCGGACTCGCCCGGGGACGAGGTGACCCCATGAACACGAAGACAAAGCTGTTGCTGCTCCCTTCTCTGATTGCCATCGCCCTGCTGGGTGTCGGCTGCGACCGGGCGGAGGAACATGATGACCACGGCGCCGAGGCCGGCCGCGCCGAGTCCGACGGCCACGCGCATGGCGCCGAGGAGGACGAGCACACAGGGCAGGCCGGCGATGAGCACACCGAAGAGCAGCACGATCCTGGCTCGGAGGATCACGGGGACGGAGAGTCTCATGAGGGGCACGGCCACGACGAGCACGAGGAGGATGTCGTCCGGTTGACGCCCGAGCAACTCGAGCGAGCCGGCGTGCGCATCGAGCCGCTGGCCAGCGGGACGATCACGACACACGTCACGCTTCCTGCCGAGGTTGGACTGAATCAGGACGCCGTGCTTCATGTGACGCCGCGCGTGCCCGGCATCGTCTCGGAAGTCCGAGCATTCCTCGGCAACGATGTCCGGGCAGGCGATCTCCTGGCCGTCATCGAGAGCCCGGAGCTGGGGGAGGCGAAGATCGCTTTCCTCCAAGCCGTCCAGGCCAAGGCCATCGCGGATGCCGAGCTTGACCGTCAGCGCACGATCAGCGAGAACACAGCGACCCTTTTGGACCACCTGCGTCAGGAGCTATCTACAGACGAACTTCAGGAGCGCGCGGCCGATCTGCGCATCGGTGCAAACAAGGGCCGCCTCTTGTCAGCGTACGCGCGGCTCCGCGCAGCCGAGGCCAACTATGCCCGAGAGAAGGAGCTGAGAGACAAGGGGCTCTCCACCCAGGCCGATCTCCTCGCTGCGCAGGAGGCGTACAACAGCAATCAGGCGGACTACTTCGCCGCGTTCGAGGATGTCGATTTCACGTTTCGACTCCGGTTTCAGGAGGCGGAGCGAGCGGCCCAGGTCGCGTCATCGGCTGTCGGAAACGCCGAGCGCCGGCTGCACCTGCTGGGACTCTCGGATGAGCAGGTCCGCGGGATCGAGACTGAGCCCGACATCAATGTGTCCCGCTATGAGCTCACCGCGCCCATCGGTGGACGCATCGTGACCAAGCACATCACCAACGGCGAGCGCGTGTCGCTCGATGAAGCCGTCTACACCATCGCCAACCTCGACACCGTGTGGCTCAACATCTCGGTGTACGCACGGTATACCGACCTCATCGAAGAGGGCCAGGAAGTGACAGTCCATGCCGGTGGCCGGACCACGCGCGGCGTCGTGGACTACATCAGCGCCGTTGTTTCCGAAGACACGCGCACCGTCTTGGCGCGAGTTGTGCTGCCCAACGAGAACCGGGCATGGAAGCCCGGAGAGTTCGTGACCGTGCGGGTGGAGACCGCCAGACTGTCCGCCGACCGGGTGGTCCCCATCGAGGCCATCCAGTTCTACGAGGGTCGGGAGGTCATCTTCGTGCAGGGCGAGGAAGGCATCATGCCCGTTCCGGTTCGCATTGGGACTCGCAACGACCGCTTCGTCGCACTGATCGGTGACGAGGTGGCGCTCGGTGCGCCGGTCGTGACCGCGAACAGCTTCTTGATGAAGGCCGAGCTCGGCAAGAGCGCCGCCGGCCACGACCACTGAGGATTGCCACATGCTCGCCAGATTCATCGAGTTCTCCATCCGTCAGCGGGCGCTGGTGCTCATCGCCACGCTCGCGCTCGTGGGCATCGGAGCGTACAGCTTTACCCGACTTCCCATCGATGCCGTTCCGGACATCACAAATGTCCAAGTCCAGATCAACACGAATGTCCCCGCACTGTCCCCCTTGGAGATCGAGCAGCAGATCACGTTCCCGATCGAGTGGTCGATGGGGGGCCTGCCCAAGATTGAGCAGATCCGGTCGCTCTCCCGCTACGGCCTCTCGCAGGTGACCGTGATCTTCGACGAGGGCACCGACATCTACTGGGCTCGCCAGCTCGTTGGAGAGCGCCTCACTGAGGCGAGGGAATCGCTGCCTCCCGGATTCGGTGAGCCCGTTATGGGGCCGATCTCAACTGGACTGGGCGAGATCTACATGTGGTCGGTGGAAGCCACTGGCCCAAAGCCTGACGGCACCGAGTACATGCCGCAGGATCTTCGGACGGTGCAAGACTGGATCATCCGGCCGCAGCTCCGCACGATCCCCGGCGTCACCGAGGTCAACAGCATTGGTGGCTACGAGAAGCAGTTCCATGTGACGCCCGACCCGGCCAAACTGATGGCCTACGGCCTCTCGTTCCGCAACATCATGACGGCCGTGGCCGAAAACAACGCCAACGCCGGCGGCGGCTTCATCGAGCACGTCGGCGACGCGTACCTTGTGCGCGCGACGGGCCTCATCAAGGACATCACCGACATAGAGAACATCATTCTCAAGACCGACGACGGCGTGCCCGTCTATGTCCGGGATGTTGCGAATGTGGCCGTTGGCGAAGAACTCCGCACCGGCGCTGCAACACACGACGCCCAAGAGGTCGTCATAGGCACCGCGATGATGCTGCTCGGCGCCAACAGCCGGACAGTGTCAGAAGACGTGCACGCGCGCATGGAGCAGATCCAGAAGACACTGCCTGAGAATGTCGAGATCCGAACGCTCTACAACCGAACGTATCTCGTCGAGGCGACGCTCAGAACGATCGAGAAGAACTTGTTCGAGGGCGCCATCCTCGTCATTGTCGTCCTGCTGCTGCTATTGGGCAACTTGCGGGCGGCAATCATCGTTGCGCTGGCCATCCCACTCTCGATGCTCTTCGCCGTGACTGGCATGGTTCAGAACGAAGTCAGCGCCAACTTGCTCAGCCTCGGCGCCATTGACTTTGGCATCATTGTCGACGGGTCAGTCGTCTTCGTCGAGAACATCATTCGTCGCCTGTCCGAGGAGCAGGAGCGCAAGGGCCGGAAGCTCGCCAGGGACGAACGACTGTCGATTATCGCGGAAGCTGGAAAGCAGGTCGCTAAGCCCACGCTCTTCGGCATGCTCATTATCATGATCGTCTACCTGCCGATTCTCACGCTGACCGGGGTGGAGGGCAAGATGTTTCGCCCCATGGCCGGCGTCGTCCTTCTCGCGCTGGCTGGGGCCTTGATCCTGACGTTCACGTTCGTTCCCGCTGCATGCGCCTTGGTACTTCGAGGGCGATTCTCGGAAAAGGAGAGCTTCCTGATTCGGTGGATCAAGCGAGGCTATCGGCCGGGGCTCGACTGGGCGTTGCGAGCCCGATACGTGACGGTTGGCGTGGCTGTCGCCATCCTGATCGGGGCCGGGCTCTTGGCGACGCGCCTCGGGAGCGAGTTCGTGCCGCAGCTCGGTGAGGGAGCCTTGGCGGTCCAGCCCGCTCGTATCCCGAGCATCGGCATTTCGACAAGCGTCGAGATGCAGAAGGAGGTGGAGCGTGTGCTTCGTGACGAATTCCCGGATGAGATCGCCAGCATCTTTGCACGGACGGGAACCGCCGAGGTTGCAACCGACCCCATGGGGCCGAACGTCAGCGACACCTACCTGATGCTCACGCCTCGCCGGGAATGGAAGCGGGCCAGCACGCAGGAGGAGTTGGCGGAGGAGATCGAGTCGGTCCTGACATCGGTCCCGGGCCAGAACTTCGAGATTTCGCAGCCTATTGAGCTGCGATTCAATGAACTGATCAGCGGCGTTCGATCTGATGTCGCCGTCAAAGTGTTCGGCGATGACATGGACGAGTTGCTCCAGTCAGCGAATGAGATTGCGTCTGTGCTGCTCGAGATCCCTGGCGGCGCCGACATCAAGGTCGAACAGGTGAGCGGCCTATCGATTCTGACTGTGGATGTCGACCGCGAGAGGATCGCCCGATACGGCCTCAATGTGAGCGATGTACAGGAGGTTGTTGCGATCGCCTTTGGTGGGGAGGAGGCCGGCACGCTCTATCAGGGAGACCGCCGCTTCCCAATCGTCGTCCGACTGCCTGAGGAACTCCGAGGACAGATGGATCTGGTCCGCCAGATTCCGATCCCATTGCCGGATGGGGGTGGTCCCGCCCTCGCCTCTGCGGAACCCACCATGCACGGGCTCGGATCCGGTATCAGGTATATTCCTCTCGAAGCCGTCGCCAGTGTCGAAGTCGCCGAAGGCCCCAACCAGATCAGCCGGGAGAATGCCAAGCGCCGCATCGTCGTGCAGGCGAACGTGCGCGGCCGCGATCTCGGCTCCTTCGTGGCAGAGGCTCAGGATCGCATCGACGCGGCTGTCGATCTTCCCGAAGGATACTACCTGGAATGGGGCGGCCAGTTCGAGAATCTCGCGCGTGCGCGGCAGCGACTGATGATCGTCGTCCCTGTCGCGCTCACGCTGATCTTTATCATGCTCTTCAGCGCATTCGGGAATGCCCGACACGCGATCCTGGTCTACACGGGGGTTCCGCTTGCGCTGACAGGCGGTGTGTTGTTCCTGTGGTTGCGGGGCATGCCGTTCAGCATCAGCGCAGGCGTCGGATTCATCGCACTCTCGGGCGTGGCCGTGCTCAACGGCGTGGTGATGATCACCTTCATCAATCAGCTCCGGGACGCGGGCAAACCGCTGCGCGAGGCAGTAGTTGAAGGGAGCTTGTCACGCCTGCGCCCCGTTCTCATGACGGCCCTCGTCGCCAGCCTCGGCTTCGTTCCGATGGCTTTGAACACGGGTATGGGGGCCGAGGTGCAGCGCCCGCTCGCCACGGTCGTGATCGGGGGCCTGATCAGTTCCACAATCCTGACGCTCTTCGTCTTGCCGACCCTCTACATGTGGTTCGGCGGGCGGAAGCAGGAGGTCGTCGTCTGACGACACGAAGGAGGCACATGTGAAAGAAATCAAGGCGTTCATCCGGCCCGGCATGCTGGACGCGGTGCTTCGGGCGCTGCACGAGCATCCGGATTTGCCCGGTGTCACCGTGTCAGACGTGCGTGGCTTTGGGCGCGTGGCCGGTCGAGAGTCAGCGGGCTCGACTGGGTATGGCACGATTCAGATGACCAAGATCGAGTGCATTGTCGACGAGGAGCGTGCGTTGGAGGTGATGAAACTCATCCAGGAGCACGCGAACACAGGCCGTCCGGGGGATGGGAAGATCGCAGTGCACGCCATCGAGTCGCTCGTCCGCATCCGCACCGGAGAGTCCGGGGAGGATGCGGTGTAGCTCCAACCAAAGGCGCTGCGCTATGGCGCGATCCAAGCGGAAACGCAGAGGCCGCAGGAAGGCCGGGCGCGCCCATCGAACGGCAATGGGGAGGCGGACCCGACCCCAGGATAGCCTGAAGCTTGCGATCGTGCTCACAGTGCTGACCGTCGTGCTCTTGGCGGTCACGATCTTCGGGATCGCCGCGTCGGTTCAGCAGCATGGCCACGTTCATCTGAACCTGGCGATCCTGCTTCTTGACGGCATGGCAGGATTGTTCGCGGCCATAGAGTGGACCGAGTGGTTGCGCCACCGGTGAGAGGGCCGAGAATCGGAGTCGTATGGAAACCGACGGGCAGGAACGCCGCAGCGTCTATGAGATCCCGCAGATGGATTGTCCCACGGAGGAGTCGATCATCCGGAGCGGCCTGCGAGGCGTCTCCGGCGTTGACGAGCTGCAGTTCGATCTGTTGAACCGGAGGCTCACGGTGACACACAGCCTCCCCGATGATGCGGCCATTGTGAAGGCGCTCAGGCGAGTCGGGATGGCGCCGGCAGCCGCGTCGGCGAACAGGAGTGTGCCCGCCTGCGGCCTGGGCGCCTGCAACGACGGACCGGTCTGGCCCGAGGTCGAGCGTCGTGCAGAAGCGCCCAGCGACGCCGCCGCCGGGGAGCCGCTCCGCACGCCGGTGGCGTCGCGGCGGGAGCTGGTCCTCCTGGGCGTCTCGGGCGTGCTCGCATTCTCGGCAGAAGTGGTCGCGTGGACGAGCGGAGACGAGAGTTCGTGGCCCGTGCTCCTCATGAGCGCGGGGGCGATCCTCTTCGGCGGCGTACCGACCCTCCGTAAGGGACTGATCGCGCTCCGCACCTTTACGCTCAACATCAACTTCCTCATGACCATCGCCGTGGTTGGGGCGTTCGCGATCGGCGAGTACCCCGAGGCGGCAGTGGTCGTATTCCTCTTCGCGGTGGCCGAACTCATCGAGAAGTACTCCCTGGAGCGGGCGAGGAACGCAGTGCGGGCGCTGATGGAGATCGCTCCTGACACCGCGTTTGTGAAGCAACCCGATGGATCCTGGTGTGAGACCCGGGCTGCCGAGACGCCCGCCGGATCGGTCGTGCGGGTGAGGCCGGGCGAGCGCCTGGCGCGCTGGACGGGGTGGTCGTCGCCGGAAGCTCGGCGGTGGACCAGGCTCCCATCACCGGCGAAAGCGTCCCGGTGGACAAGGGCGTCGGCGATCAGGTCTTTGCCGGCACGATCAACCAGAGCGGTGTGCTGGAGTTCTCGACAACCGGCGGGAAGGACGAAACGACCCTCGCCCGCATCATCCGATCCGTGCAAGAGGCCCAAGGCAGCCGCGCGCCCACCCAGCGGTTCGTGGACCGCTTCGCCCGCGTCTATACGCCGGTCGTGTGCGTATTGGCGGTGCTGATCGCGGTCGTCCCCTGGGGGGTGTTCGGCGAACCCTTCCAGCCGTGGCTGTACCGGGCGCTCGTGCTGCTGGTCATCGCCTGCCCCTGCGCGCTGGTGATCTCGACGCCGGTGACGATCGTCAGCGGCCTGGCCGCGGCGGCCCGGCGAGGCATCCTCATCAAGGGGGGCGTGTACCTGGAGCAGGGACGCCTGCTGAAGGTGATCGCGATGGACAAGACCGGAACGATCACCCAGGGCCGGCCACGCCTCACCGATGTCATCCCCCTCGGAGGCCGCCAACGGGAGGAAGTGCTGCAGATCGCCGCGAGCCTGGATGCGCTTTCGGATCACCCCGTGGCCCGGGCCGTGACCGAGGGCTGGCGGGGCGAACTCCTCGACGTCGAGGCGTTCGAGTCGCTCACCGGCCGCGGCGTCACGGGGCGCATCGGCGGGACGACCTATTACGTTGGCAACCACCGTTTGGCCAGCGAGCGGAGCGTGTCCTCACCGGAGGTCGAGGGCGAACTGACCGGGCTCGAATCGCAGGGCAAGACGGCCGTGGTCGTCGCCGACACGGATCGGGCGCTCGGCATCCTCGCGGTCGCGGACACGCCGCGGGAAACCGGCATCGAGGCCGTTCGAGATCTCCACGAGCTGGGCCTGACGACCGCGATGCTCTCGGGCGATAACCAGACTACTGCCGAGGCGATCGCCCGAACCGTCGGCATCGACGATGCTCGCGGCGGGCTGCTCCCCGAGGACAAGCTCACCGCGATCGATGACATGCTGCGCGATCAGGGAGGGGCGGGAGTGGGCATGGCCGGCGACGGCGTGAACGACGCTCCAGCATTGGCGAGGGCGAGCATTGGCTTCGCGATGGGCGCCGCGGGCACCGACACGGCGCTCGAGACCGCGGATGTGGCCCTGATGCGAGACGATCTGCGGGGGGTAGCCGAGTTCATCCGGCTCAGCCGGAGAGCCTCGGCGGTACTCAAGCAGAACATCACGCTGGCCATAGGTGTCAAGGTTGTATTCTTCGGCCTCGCCATGGTGGGCCTGGCGACGCTCTGGATGGCCATCATCGCGGACCTTGGCGCCAGCCTGCTCGTCATCTTCAATGGACTCAGACTCTTGCGATCGAAGGGCTGAAGGCGCAATGATGCGCGACAGGCGAGGTTTCAGTATGCCCCGAGATTCGCATGACTACGCAACAGGCGATGCCAGCGCCCGCCGCCTGGGGATTGCCGTCGCAATCAACTTGCTGCTGACCGCCGCCCAGATTATCGGCGGCGTTCTGGCCGGCAGTCTGTCGCTCGTGGCCGACGCGCTGCACAACTTCAGCGATGCTGCCGGGTTGCTCCTCGCGCTCACCGCACGGCGAATCTCCAAGCGACCGGCCGATGAAGACCGGACATTTGGATACGGTCGGGCCAGCGTCGTCGGCGGGCTGATCAATCTGACCTCGATCGTCGTGATCGCGGGCTACCTGCTCATTGAGGCGATCACCCGCGCATTCGAGCGACCCGAGGTCGACGGGTGGATCGTCGTCATCGTGGCGGGCGTCGCGCTCGCCGTGGACGTGGCGACAGCGGTGCTGACCTACGCGATGTCGAAGTCGAGCATCAACATCAAGGCGGCGTTCCTGCACAACCTCGCCGATGCGTTGGCGTCTGTCGTTGTCATTATCACCGGAACGCTTATCATCCTCTTCGACTGGTATTGGACGGACCTCGTCGCCACGATCGGGATCTCGATCTACATCGTGTGGATGTCCGTGCCACCGCTGAAGCGGTGCATCCGCATCCTCATGCAGAGCACACCGGAGGATGTCGATGTCCGCGCTGTGGCCGACGCCATCGCATCCTGCGAGGGTGTCGAAGGCGTCTTCCACCTGCACGTCTGGATGATCGAAGAGCACACGCGCTCGGTCGAAGTCCGCGTCGTCGTCGATGACCGACGAATCAGCGAGCTGGCTCCGCTTCGGCTCCAGATCGAGGAACTCCTCGCGGAGTCATTCGACGCCGCACACGCCACGATCGAGTTCGTCAACGGGTCGCCGGCCGATCGGCCGCTCATTGCTCGTCACTAGACGAACCCCGGAGTCCGCCTCCGCCTTCGCCAGAGACCCTTCGCCTTGCGGTACGTCCACTCAGCTCCAGATCTCCTCTTCACCCAACCTCTCTCTCGGTAACCGGACACGCGCTGGAACGCGTCCGGCAAAGCGAAGCCGACGCGACCACGACAACATGCCCTCTGGCGCTAACAGAGACCTCGAACCTTGTGGTACGTCCACTCAGCTCCAGATCTCCTCATTACCCAGGCCTCTCTCTCGATAACCGGGCACGCGGTGGAGCGCGTCAGGCAATGCGAAGCCGGCGCGACCGGGCGGTCATGCCCTCCGCCCCTAACAGAGACCTCGAACCTTGTGGTACGTCCACTATTCTCAAACCGAGGTCAACCCTCTCCGCCACCGGAGAGGGTTGTTTCGTTTTGTCGAGTGCATCGGCCGAGACGAAGAGGATCGCCGTGGGGGCACCCAGCGGAGATGGGCGGTCATGCCCGACGCACAGAGCCCGACCCCGAGCATCGTGCCCCAGTGAACTCGACGCTGGACGGCCCCGATCGCATCGACCGGACACGTGTGTTCCCGCTTGGGCGTTTCGTACTGGCGGGTTCGTTTGCCTCGGGCGGATCAGAGGCGCCATGCGAACCCGACTTCCTTCTCAGAAAGTTCCCACAGCCGTTCCATGGCGGGCTTCGCGTACGCGTGGGGGTGCAGCGTGCCCTTCCCAACCGGGCCCACGAATTGTGCGCGGCCGGTGGGGCCGTAGAGCGCCCGCTGCTCCAGGCCGTCCTCGGTCGCACACATCAGCTCAGGCCAGGAGCCTCTCTCGGCCGACTGCACCATCGGTGAGAGGGACATGAGCCGGAACATGATCCGCGTGACCAGGTTGCCGCTGGTCTTGATGAGGGATGTCCTCGACGCGCCGGGATGGCAGACATAGACCCTGACGCCCGTCTTGCCCGCCGCAGCCAATCGGTCCTGCAACTCATAGGCAAACATCATCTGCGCCAGCTTGCTCTGCGAATAGGTGCTGTTCTGGTTGTAGTTTCTGTCCCAGTTCATGTCGTCGAACTGGATCGTCTTGATGCCCATGTTGTAGCCCAGGCTGCTGACAACCACGATGCGCCCCGTCGTTTCCTCGATCCGCGGATAGAGCAACCCGCACAGCAGGAAGTGGCCGTAGTGGTTTGTGCCGAGCATGCTCTCGAATCCATCCACCGTGAGCTTCTGTGTCGGCACCTGGGCGATCGCGGCGTTGCAGAGGAGCGCGTCGATCCGCGGGACCGTCTTCAGGACTTCCGCCGCGGCTTCGCGCACGCTGGTGAGGGAGGCGAGGTCCGTGCGGATGAAGCCCACATCGGCGCTGGCCCCGAACTCGTCTTGTAGCTCCGCGACGGCCGCTCGTGACTTCTCGGGATCGCGGTTGAGCATCACGACTCGGGCACCCTTGGACAGAAGCGCCCGGGCTGCCTGGAAGCCTGTGCCGGAATTGGCCCCGGTGATCACGTAGGTCCTGCCCGACAGGTCTCTGAGTCGCTCCGGGGTCCATCCCGTCGGGCCAAGGGGATTCTCTGGGCGTCGAGGCATGGGGTTTCTCCCGTCTGGTCGTCTCGGATTCGTCTCGGCGGGGTCGGCCACAATAGCCAACCAGTGGTTGGTTAATAGGAGACTGCTGGTCTCTTGTCAAGTAGCCGGCTACATTGCCTGCATGGGAAACTCGCGGACATGGCAGCGGGCGAGGCGCCCGGAGCAGAAGGAGGAGCGTCGTCAGGCGATCCTGGCGGCGGCCGGGCGTCTTCTCGATGCCGACGGTCTCGAGGGCACGGGCCTCAACGCGATCGGCCGGGCGGCCGGAAGCTCGAAGGCGAATCTCTACCGGTACTTCGAGAGCCGGGAAGCGATCCTGCTCGAGCTGCTCGATGAGGAGCAAGAGGCGTGGCTTCAGGCCCTTGATCGACGTCTCCGTCGCCTGGCCGGGAGAGGTGATATCGAGGCGATTGCGCGCGCGCTCGGGGCTACGTTGGCCGGCCGGCCACGGCTCTGTGTTCTTCTTGCGGCGTTGCCGTCCGTGCTCGAGCGGAACGTCAGTGCCGAGCGCGTCGTGGCACACAAGCGACGAGCCCTCGAACTTCTCGCACCGGTTCTCGAATCGCTCCGTTCGGCGCTGCCCGGACTCGGACACGATGAGGCTCAAGCATTTGTGGTGCAGATGGTCATGGCCGTCTGTGGTTTCTGGCCGCACTGCAACCCGGCGCCGGTCGTCGAGAGGGTCGTTGAACGCTCCGAGTTCGCGACGTTGAGAATGGACTTCGAAGCGATCACCGCTCAGCATGCAGAGACTTTGCTTCGAGGGCTCATGTGCGGCAAGAATGAGGCATAGCCAACGATCTCTGAACCTGCGGGCGTTCGGTGACGATCCCTCTCGCTGCTTTGTGCGCAGTATCGATTCCCGAAACAGGTTGCTCTGTCGCTATTCGAACTGGCGCCCACCCTCGCCGTGATCGGAGAGGGTGAGCACGTCTTGGCAATTGGACAGGCTCGTGGGCAGAGTCGGGTGGACGCCCTCTGCAGTGTTTGAATCGGGCGGACACTCGGTCGTACACTGCGCTGCAGGATGGTGGATGGGTGAGGGTCACGCTCTGGACATGGAGCGGGCTCATTCACTCGTCGCCTGCCGCTCAAGATGCCGATGTCGTGATCATCTGCCAAGATACACGGGAGTTGGATTGTGCATCAGGACAACCACGAAGAGGTCTTCGCTGCTGCCTGGAACCACGACGGTTACACCAGCATCGAGTTCGAGCCGCTGGACGTCAATCAGGTCCTCGCCGATGCATACAACAGCGTCGCGGGGCTCTCGCTGACACGAACCCAACTGTGGGATATGGAGGTCAGGAAGGCTGCCCGTCCGGACCTGTTCATTCCCGGGGTGATCCGCGAGGGCACCGCCCGCAGTTGGGGCCGTCGCAGGCTCGAGAGTGGTACCGAAGTCTTCGTCCGTGCCTCCGAGCAACGCCTCTGGCTGCAGCCCGACAGCTATGGCACTGTTGTCGAAGCCTGCTATCTGAACCACGCGAGTCAGCGAGTGACGTTCATCGGTCTGCCCGAAGTCGAAGACGATGTGGGGCGAACCGTGAAGGCTTCGCCCAGGCAGCCGCTCTTTCACGTAGAGCACGGGGTCAGCGGCGAGGAAGAGGCACCGCGCAACACCTGGCGGATCGTGCATCTCGCAAGCGACGACCATGGTGCAATGTCCGAGTGCTTCGAACGCATCTCGCAGGCTGCGGGCCTGCCGGAATACGTGGAACGCTACATCGAGGACGTCTTGGATTGGCCGCTTACGAGAAAACGCTGATGGCACAGACTCGGCCAGTCGAGAGCCGGACTCGCAACTCGACGGCCATTATCCATCCCTCCCTCACCGGTCGGAGGCGTGATACTCTCCTCGCACCATGAACATCGCCATGACCATCGGTGCGGCAATCGTCCTTCTTCTCTCGCTCGGCGTCGTCCCCAGCGCCTCGGGGCAGAGAGCGGATGACGAGTGGGTGGAGTATCGCGGGACGGACGGCCCGGGGGTCGGCAAGCGGGTCGTGCTCGTGAGCGGCGACGAGGAATACCGGTCGGAGGAGGCATTGCCCCAGCTGGGCAAGATCCTGACGGCTCGGCACGGGTTCGACTGCCGCGTGGTCTTTGCGATCAACCCGGAAACCGGTGAGATCGATCCGAACACCACCGACAACATTCCCGGCCTGGAGGCGCTCGCTGAGGCGGATCTGATGATCATTGCCACGCGGTTCCGCGATCTGCCGGACGAGCAGATGTCGCACATCGCCGCGTACCTCCGAGCCGGGAAACCGGTGATCGGGCTTCGCACCGCGACGCACGCGTTCAACATCGAGGGCGGGCGGACGTACTCCGGATTCTCGTGGAACGCATCGGCGGGTGGATTCGGGCGCGAGGTGCTCGGCGAGACGTGGATCGCCCACCACGGACACCACGGCGTGCAGAGCACCCGCGGCGTGGTCGCTCCCGATGCCGGTGACCACCCGATCGCCCGGGGCCTTACGCCCGGTTCGGTCTGGGGCCCGACCGATGTGTATCGCGTGCGGCTGCCGCTGCCCGACGGGTGCGTGCCGGTGGTGCTCGGGCAGGTGCTCGAGGGCATGAAGCCCGAAGACGCACCTGTAGCGGGCGAGCAGAACTCCCCCATGATGCCTGTGGCGTGGACCCGCCAGTTCGACGCCGACTCCGCCAGGCCGGAGCGGGTATTTACGACCACGATGGGGGCCGCCACCGATCTGGAGGCCGAGGGCACGCGGCGGATGCTCGTCAACGCCGTCTACTGGGCGCTCGGCATGGAGTCGGCGATCCCGGCCGAAGGGACCGATGTCGGGCTCGTTGGCGAGTTCGAGCCGACACCGTTCGGTTTCGACGGGTTCACTCCCGGTGTCTTCCCCGCGCAGCATGCGTGGCCGGGCGACTCTGAGTAGCCCCGCAAAGGTCGTCCGCGGTGCCCGAGTCGGCCTAGATGAGCGTGTCCTGCGCGGCGTGCTCTGGGTGTGAGGGGAGGTTCTCCTCCAGCAACCGGCTCTCGAACGCACTGAGCAACCCGTCGATCTGTTGAGGGCTGTGCTCGGCGTTGACGCTCAAACGGAAGTACGCCTCCGCGGGCCCACCGGGGTAGCGGATCAGGGGAACGCGGAAGCCATCGACGAGCAGTCCGCTTGCGAGGCGCTGCATGGCGGGGGAGTCGCCGATGGTAAACGCCGCGATCGGCGTGGTTCGTTCGTCAGAGTCGGCGAGGAGTCCGAGCCGTTGCAGCCCCGTCCGGAGCCGAGCCGCGTTGGCGTGGAGCCGCATCGAGCCGGTCGGGTTGCTGCTGCAGCACCCGCAGTGCGGCACGGGTGCCCTCGGCCAGCGCGGGAGCAATGGGAGTGGTGCAGATATAGCCCGATGACCTGTGGCAATGCGTCACGAACGAGCCGGACCCGGCGACGATGCCGCCGGCGCCGCCGAGGCCTTTGGCCAGGCTCGAGGTCACCACCACGCGGGGGTCGGCCAGTCCGGCGGCCGCGGCAGAGCCTCTTCCACCCGGTCCCACCGTGCCGAGCCCGTGGCAGTCATCAATGAGCAGCCAGTCTTCGGCCCCGATCTCGCAGAGCAGCTCGGCGACCGGCGCGAGTTCGCCATCGGCGGTGAAGACGCCGTCGGTCATCACGACCGCGGCCGCGGGTCGAGCCTCGCGCAAGGCCCGGGCGAGCGAATCGGGGCACGCGTGCTCGAACCGCACGATCCGGAGCCCGGCGGTCCGGGCGGCGTCGGCGAGGCTGGCGTGCCCGCGGCTCGTCGATCAGGGCGACCGAGACTCCCAACCCCGCGACGCTCTGGCACGCCGCGATGTTGGCGATGTACCCGTCTGGCACGAGCAGCGCTCGTTCGGTGTGCAGGAAGTCGGCGAGTTCACGCTCGAGAGACTCGTGCGGGGCGGCGTTGCCGGTCGTCTCGCGGCTGGCGGTGGCGCTGAGGCCGAACACGTCGAGCCCTCGGCGGACCGCTTCGACCACCGCCGGGTGGCTTGCGAGCCCGAGGTAGTTGCACCCGCCAAAGGAGACGACGACCCGGCCGTTTGCCAAGGTCACGGTGGTTGCGTCGCTGGCCTGAAACGCGGGAGCGGGCATGGGGTCACCCAACGGGAGCGCCGTTTCGATTGGACAGTGCCGCGAGCCCGCCGCGCCGGTGGGCGATCGCGTCGGGAATGATATCGACCGGATCGCCGGCGGACCGTTGGGATTGCGACGCGGCGACCAGGAGCCCGTCCACACGCGGGGTGCGGAGGCTGTTGACGGGTGTTACTCGGCGGGCGTGTCCTGAATGTCGTAGATCCGGTAGGAGTCGATAGCGGGGCCCCACCGATCGAGTAGTTCCAGATGCTTGGGGTGGGTCAGATAGTCGCGGTACGCAGCCGCGGACGCGAGCCCGACCGAGACGCCGACGTCGTAGTCGCCCTGAACATCGTTCCGACCCGTGTCCAGGTGCCGGCCGCAGGAGAGGGCTGTGACCCCGGGGATCGGACTGAGCAGATCCCGACAGTCGTCGATAAACGCGCCCTCGTCTGTGCCTTCGATGAGGTTAAACAACACGACGTGGCTGACGTGCCCGGGCGGGGTGATCGGCTCTGCGGCAGCAGACGCGTTTTGCGTCGAGTTCGCCGCGCTGCAACCCGTGAGGGCAATCCACCCGAGCATTCCGCCCAGAAAAAACCCCCAACGTACCCGACCGATCGTCAATCCGCGTTTCACGAGTGTGCTCCTGTGGGTACTCTCGGCCGGATGGTACCGGCGACGGCTGGTCTCGTCGCGGGGCCTGACGGGCTCGCAGCCGGGATTGGTCACGCCCGTTGGAACCCCCGACCGATCGATCCGTCTCAGTGCTGGTGGGCGCAGCGCCGAGCGGATACGATGCCGCCGCCTGCAGCCTCCCGATCGCTGGCTCAAAGGAGATACGTCGTGCTGAGAAGAACTTTGTTCGGGTTGTCCGTGTTGACGCTCATCGCCGCCGCCCCCGGTGCGGTCGCGACCGCAGCCGTCCAGGACGAGAAGGTGATTCCCGCCGCGATGCCGACCGACGGCCCGCGCACGCTCGACCCGGTCCGCGGCTCGACCACCTACGACAATATGGGCTGTGCCCAGGTCTACGAGACCCTGTTGCAGGTGAGCTACCACGACAACCAGCGGTTCGAGCCGTTGCTGCTGGCTGAGATGCCGACGCGTCTCGACGGCGGAAAGCGCTACCGGTTCCGGCTGCGGGATGATGTGCGGTTCCAGGACGACGACTGCTTCCCCGGCGGCAGGGGTCGCAGGATGGTGACCGACGACGTGTTCTTCTCGTGGAAGCGGCTCGCCGATCCGGAGAACGGCCTCAAGAACTGGTGGTTGCTTGAGGATGCGATTGTCGGCTTTGACAGCCCGGAAGACGGCGAGGCGTTCGATTACGACGCGCCGATTGCAGGCTTTGTCAAGATCAGCGACACCGAGTTCGAGGTCGAACTGACCCGGCCGGTGTTCCGGTTCCTCTGGGTGCTCACGATGTTCCAGACGGCCATCGTGCCGCACGAGGCTGTGGAACACTACGGCGAGGACTTCGGTGCCCACCCCGTCGGCACGGGGCCGTACGTCCTGGATGAGTGGATCCCCAAGCAGCGTCTCACCTTTGAGCGGAACCCGAACTACTACGAGTCCTACTACCCGGCGGCGGAGCTCTGGAGCGAGGAAGACCGCGAGGCCGGGCTCGCCGATGCCGCGGGGCAGCGGCTCCCGATTGCCGATCGTATTGAGTTCGCGATGATCATCGAGGAGCAGCCCCGGTATCTCGAATTCAAGCAGGGGAACATGGCATGGATCGAGAGCTCCCGTTCACGTACTTTGGTGAGCTGTTCAGCTCGCGGACCAAGCGGATGAACCGGGACGCCCGCCAGGCGGGGTTCCAGTACCGCAATGTGCTCGTGCTCGACATGATCTTCCGGGCGTTCAACATGGAAGACCCGATCGTCGGCGGGTACACGCCGGACAAGGTCGCGCTGCGGAAGGCGATCGCGTACGCGATCGACCACGACGAATTCAACCAGGTCTTCTACGAGGGCCTGTGCGTGCAGTACGACGGCCCGATCCCCCCGACGCTCGACGGTCACCCCGAGGGCCACCGTGTCGAGGGCGCCCCCCGCGGCCCGGACCTGGCCAAGGCTCGCGCCCTGCTCGCCGAGGCCGGCTACCCCAACGGCGAGGGGCTTCCGCCGATCCGCTTCTTCACCAACAGCAGCGCGATCAACGCGAGGATGCTCGATCTGCTCCGGCGCCAGCTCGGCGAGATCGGCGTCGAGATCGACGGCCAGATGGTGGACTTCTCTCAGCTGATCGAGCTGACGAACAAGAAGCAGGCCCCGATGTTCAGCTTCGCCTGGCTGAGCGACTACCCGGACGCCGAGAACAACCTCGCGCTCTTCTACAGCAAGAACGTCAGCCCCGGATCGAACCACTGGAACTACAACCGCCCCGAGTTCGACGCGCTCTACGAGCAGGCGATCGTGATGGAGCCCGGCCCCGAGCGGACCGCGCTCTACGAGGCGATGCGCGACATGGTCATCGCCGATGTCCCGATGGTCGGCTCTCTGGCCCGCAACCGGTACTACGTGTGGCAGCCCTGGCTCAAGAACGCCCGGCCGACGCCGCGCTTCTGGTCGTGGTTTAAGTACCTCGACGTCGATGAATCGAAGCGCTAGTTCTCTGAGGAGTTGAGCCGAGCATGTGGTCCTACGTCGTCCGGCGGGTGCTGTACAACATCCCGATCTATCTAGTCATCGTCATGGTGGTCATGGCGATGTTGCGCATCAACGACCCCGTGTCTGCCTACCTCAGCAAGAACGCCACGGAGGCGGAGCGGGCCCTGAAGGAGGCCGAGTTCGGGCTCGATCAACCGTTCTTCGTCCAGTACTTCCAGATGCTCAAGAGCATCGTGACGCTCGATTTCTCCTCCAAGAGCTGGTACCAGGAGACCAACACCGTCGGGCAGGTCATCGGCCCGTCGATCCTGCCCAGCCTGAAGATCACGCTCCCCGCGCTGCTGTTCTCGACACTCATCTCGATCGTCGTGGCGTTGATCGCCGCGGCCAATCGCGGGAGGGTGATCGACCGGGGGCTCATGTTCATCGCGGTCGTGGGGATGAGCGTCAGTTTCCTGGTCTTCATCATCCTCGGTCAGTACTTCGGGGCGTTCTGGCTCACCGAGAAGACCGGGGTGGATCTCTTCGCCGTCCGCTACGACGCAGACCGCCTTACCGGCAACTTCGCGGCCGACTGGGTGAAGTACTTTCTGCTGCCGGTCATGATCAGCGTCGTCGTTTCGATGGGCTACGACACACGGTTTTACAGAACAGTGATCGTCGAGCAGACCAACGCCGACTACATCCGCACCGCCAAGGCCAAGGGCTGCAGCCAGGCCCGCGTGATGTTCATCCACCTGCTGCGCAACGCGATGATCCCCATCATCACCCGCGTGATGATCACGATGCCGTTCCTGATCGTCGGGTCGCTGCTGCTCGAGGTGTATTTCTCGATCCCCGGGATGGGGGCGACACTGCTCACGCACATGCAGAACAAGGATTTCGCCGTGACGCAGACGATCGTGGCGATCCTCGCGGCGATCTTCATCCTTTCGAATATCCTGACCGATGTGCTCTACGCCATCGTTGACCCGAGAGTGAGGCTCTCGTGATGGCCCAGCAACCCCGCCCATCCAAGCCGGCCGCGCCCGAGAAACAGCCCACCGACCTGCTCAGCGCGCGCGCAGGGGCGCACCGCCCGACCGGATTCTTCGACAAGCCGGGCGTCCGCAAGTTCGTCCGCAACCGCACCGGAATGGCGTCGCTGATGGTGATCTCGCTGTTCGTGATCGTCGCGGTCGCGATCGCGATACCGCCGCACCTGATCAGCCTCGACCAGGTCCAGAGCCGGGTCGGTCCGGGCACGCAGCCCGGGTTCGGTCTGGCGAGCGATCCCTACTCCCGCATCGAGGTCGCCGAGTTCTTCCTCGGTGAGGTCGAGAAGGCGCTCGACTCCAGCGAGCCAGAGGCCGCACTCGCCGAGTTGCGTTTCGCCGAGCGATCGGTAAAGGCAATGTCGGTGGAGGACGTCGAGACGGCCCTCGACAGCGGCTACGAGGCCTTCGATCTGCTTGACGAAGTCCTCATCGAGTTCGAGGACGCTGAGATCGAGGTCGAGGAGCTTGAGGACGACGGGGCCGAGGCGGCGGAACTCGCCGACGCCCGGGCGGCGGTGGTCGCTGCGCGCGCAGAGTTTGACACCGCGCTGCTCGCCCTGGAGACCGAGGTGGACAAGCTCTTCCCGCGGCCAACGGGCTGGGACGCCTTCGTCTACAAGCTGCGGCTGTTCGCCGGCACAGACCGGCAGGGGCGGTCGATCGCGTTCCGCGCGATCTACTCGATCAAGACCGCGACCCAGATCGGCATGGTGACCGCGCTGTTCAGCATCATCGTGGGGGCGGTCCTCGGCGGGGCCGCGGGGTTCTTCGGTGGCCTCGTCGACCACGCGGTGGTGTGGCTCTACTCCACGCTGTCGTCCATTCCCTACATCATCTGGCTGATCGTCATCGCGTTTGTGTTCCGCGAGAGCGACTGGAAGGTTCCCCTGCTGGGCAAGCCGGTATCGCAGACGCTGATCCCCGTGTATATCGCGTTCAGCGTGACGCTCTGGGTGGGCACCTGCCGCGTCATCCGCGGCGAGGCGATGAAGATCAAGAGCATGGACTACATCCAGTCCGCGGTCTCGATTGGTGCGAGCCCGTTCCGCATCCTGATCCGGCACGTGCTGCCGAACGTCATGTACCTGCTGTTCATCAACTTCTCGCTGGCGTTCGTGGCGGCGATCAAGGGCGAGGTGATCCTGAGCTACCTCGGCCTCGGCGTGCCCGGAGGACAGCCGAGCTGGGGCGTGATGATCCGCGACAGCAAGGAAGACGTGGTGCTCGGGGTGTTCTGGGAACTCGGCGCCGCGACGCTGATGATGTTCATCCTCGTCTACGCCTTCAATATCCTGAGCGATGCGCTGCAGGACGCTTTCGACCCCAAGCACGTCGGTTGAGGCCCCCTGCGTCAGCTTGCGGTGGCAAGCGCCTGCGAGCGCGGTGTCTGCCAGAGACGAAATCAGTTCTCAGCCCTCTCGAGCCACGACGGTCCGCCGAGATGCCCGGCGACCGCTATCCCTCGGGCTGCGCTCCACATCGCTGGCGCAAGAAAAAACTCGACTGCGGACTTTCGGCCGCGGTCGAGTCAATGAGGAGAGAGAGACAAGACACTGACAAGATGCCACAGGACCGAAGGGATGCAACCAATCTGGGGCACTTTTTCTCGGGCCGGCGTCAATCGCCTCGCGGCTTGGTCATGCCCAAACAAACACCCTCCCGGATGGGAGGGCGAAATGAGCCTTGTGGCGGTGCAGAGTGGGGGTGTTTCGGTCAGCCGATGACCCGCTCGTACAGCCGCTGGACGTGCCCCCAGTTGATCACGTTCATGAACGCAGCGACATAGTCGGCGCGGCGGTTCTGGTACTTGAGGTAGTAGGCGTGCTCCCACACATCGATGCCCAGGAGGGGCACGCAGCCGGTCATCAGGAGCTTCTGCTGGTTCTCGACCTGCACCACCGTCAGGCGGCCCGAGATCGGCTCGTGGACCAGCCAGCCCCATCCCGAGCCCTCGACGCTCCTGGCCGCGGCCTGGAACTGCCAGCTGAACTTGTCGAAGCCACCGAAGTCCCGGTTGATCGCCTCGGCGAGCGGGCCGGAGGGCTGGCCGCCGCCGCCCTTCCCGGCCGGGGCCATCCCGAGCCAGAAGAGCGTGTGGTTGACGTGCCCCGAGCCGTGGAACGAGACTTTCCGGCTCCAGTACTGCACGAGGCTCGCGTCGCCGGAGGCCCGCGCCTCCGCCAGGGCCGCGAGAGCCGCGTTGAGGCCCCGGACATACCCGGCGTGGTGCTTGCCGTGGTGGATCTGCATGGTCTGGGCGTCGAGATGGGGCTCGAGGGCGTCAAACGCGTACGGCAGCTTGGGGAGCACGTACTCGCTCGCTTCGGCGTCCCAGCCGATGGGCAGAAACGAATCGTTCTCCGGTTGCCCGGCACTCGCGGCACCGGCGAAGGCCAGCCCCGACCCGATCAGTGCCATCGCTCCCATCGCCGCCCGTCGATCCACTTGCTCATTCTGGTTCATGCTCATTCTCCCGGTGTAGTGGTTCGTGCGCCCCCGACAACACTAGGCGGAGGCCTTGCCCTGCCGACGGGCGAGCAAGAGTCGGGGTCAGGACGACTGCCGACCCTCGATAGCCGCGATCAGACAGGCCGCCGCGAGCACCATCAACTCATCCACCTCCTCGTCCTCGGTGTGGACCGAGACACCGAGTCGGTAGACGAAGAGGTTGAAGTGTGTCCGCAACGTCGCGACGAGCGTGCCGTCGGACTTGGTGATCTGGAATTTCTGGGGGCTCAGCAGCGCAAACGCCTCGTGCAGCCGCCGCAGGATCGCCATCGTCCCGGAGTCCTCCCGCATCGTCGCCAGTTCGACCCCGGCGGGGGAGTAGAGCAGCCAGGAGTCCCTGAACATCGACTTGAGGCCTTTGCGGCGGAGCGAGCCGATCGACTCCCCGCTCGGCAGCGTGATGTCGAAGGTCACGCCGAAGTCGATTACGCTCCGGGCCTTCATCGTGAGCAGTGTTTCGGTCTTGCTCTCGCTGGTGTAGAGCCGGATGTCCTCGCGCAGCTTGAAGGCCTTCTGCTGGCAATAGGCGACCACCTGGCCGTTCTCGTCGAAGACGTGGAACGACGCGCCGAGAATCTTAAGCACCTTGCGGCGGACGGTGAACTGTTCCCCGGGAGCGGGTGTGAATGCCATAGCTGTCCTCCTGTCCGGCGCGGGGTGGTTGAGCCCGGCGTCTCGCACTGCCACAGGCTAGCAAAAAGGGCGGCCCTCGTGGGGCCACCCTTGTGCGTGGGATTCGGTTGATGATGCGCCGCGGGGCGGGGCCTCAGCCCTCTTCGCCGACCATCCAGCGGTGGAAGCTCTTAATGGTGGTGCCTCCGCCGAGGACGTCCTTGACCGTCTTGCTCGGGTCCTTCACGAAAGGCTGGAGGGTCAGCGCGACCTCTTCGAAGTACTTCCGCATGCCGCCCTCGACGATCTTCTCGGCGATCTCCTTGGGCTTGCCCGACTCGATGGCCTGCTGGAGCCGGAAGTTCTTCTCCTTCTCGACGGCCTCGGCCGGGATGCTGTCGGAGTCAATACCGAGCGGCACGGCCGGCACACCCGCGGTGATGTGCATGCACACATCGCGGAGAGTCTCGTCGCTCGCGTCGCCCTGAACCTCGATGACCGCGCCGGTCTTGCCGTCGTGGTGGATGTAGGTCCCGAACTTGCCGCCCGGGCTGGTGATCTTGTGGATACGGGCGATCGCGCAGTTCTCTCCGGTCGAGATGCGGATGTTGTCCACCGCCGCGTTCATCGCGTCGGTGGGCGTGACCTTGCCGTCGTCGGCATCGAGCGCCATCTCCGCGACCTTCTGCGCCAGGGCGACGAACTGGTCGTTCTTGGCGGTGAAGTCGGTCTCGGCGCGGACCTCGGCGATGACCAGCGAGTCACCCCGCTGGGCGACGGCGATGCAGCCCTCGGCCGCGGCACGTTCGGTCCGCTTGTCCATCTTGCCCTTGAGCTTGATCCGGAGCAGGTTCTCGGCCTGCTCGAAGTCGCCCGAGGCCTCGGCGAGTGCCTTCTTGCACTCCATCATCGCAAGCCCCGTGGAGTTGCGGAGTTTCATCACGTCTTTGGCGCTGATCTCGGCCATGGTTTGGCTCTCCCGTCTTGGGTCCGTCGTTCGGTCGGTTGTCGATTCGGCGGTGATCGCCCACCCCGGCCCAAGCCGGCGTGCATCGGTCCCCGCCACTTGATACTGCACAGCCTCCACCGCGAAGGCGGCGGAGGCGTCTACCTATTCCGCGTTGCTGGTGACCGGCTCGCTGGTCGGCTCGCCGCCATCGGTCGAGTCGTCCGCACGGAACTGTGCCCGTGCCGAGCGCCGCTTGGGCTCCCCGCCTTCGCCGGCCACGCTCTCGCCTTCGCCCGAGGCGCCCTGGCGCTGCTGCTTGCCCTCGGCGATCGCCAGGCACAGCTCGCGGACGATCACGTCGATCGACCGCATGCTGTCGTCGTTGCCGGGGATGGGCAGGTCGACCTGATCGGGATCGCCGTCGGTGTCGATCAGCGCGATGGTCGGGATGCCGAGCTTGCGGGCCTCGCGCAGCGCCGTGGTCTCAAGCCGAACGTCCACGATGACCATCGCACCCGGGAGCTTGTCCATACGGCGGACGCCTTCGAGGTTGCGGCGGATCTTGCGGAGTTCGCGGCGGAGCTGGCTCTCCATCTTCTTGGAGTAGCTGGCGAAATTGTCGGTCTGCTCGATGGCCTCGAGCTCCTCGAGCCGCTTGAGACGGCTGCGGATGGTGCGGAAGTTGGTCAGGGTGCCGCCGAGCCAACGCTCGGTGACATAGTGCATCTTGACGTCCGCGACGCGCTGCTCGAGCACGTCCTTGGCCTGACGCTTCGTCCCCACGAAGCAGATGTCCTTGCCGTCGGCGACGGTTCTGGCGAGCAGCCGTTTGGCCAGGAGCAGCCCCTTGACCGTCTCCTTGATGTCGATGATGTGGATGCCCTGACGCTTCGCGTAGATGTACTGCTGCATCTTCGGGTTCCAGTTGCTGGCCCGCTGGCCAAAGTGGATACCCGACTCGATAAGGTCTTGGACGAGGCTGTTGGACATGGTATGGTTCCTGTCAGCGACACCCGCGGGAGCCGACCGCCCCGGGCATGTCGGAGACATCCCGCGGCACCCGCGACAAGGGCGCTTGGCTTTGGGCGAAAACCGCCCGATACAACTGAATCAACGAACGCGAGAGCTCACCGTGCGCTCCGCGGCCCCGGATGCGGTCATCCCGAGGCCATCAACTATAGTACGAACAAGGCCGGTGGCAACCCGGCAGCAGCCCGCCCGCCATTTGGCTGGCCCAGCCGATCAAACCCGGCGAATACACTGACGGGGCAACCCTTTCGGACCGCCCCCACCAAGGAGAGAGAAATGCGTTTTACTCGATTCGCTTGTGCTTTGTCAGGTGTCTCGGCCTTGGTCGGGGCGTCGACAACCCTTGCTCAGGACACCATCGCCACCGAACGGGTGATCGCCTCCGGCGTCCAGCGGCCGGTCTATCTCACCCACGCCGGCGATCCGGGCCGCGCATTCGTGGTGCAGCAGCGTGGCCTGATCCGCATCCTCGATCTGGAAACCGACACGTTCCTGAGCCAGCCCTTCATCGATCTGAGCAGCAGAGTCAGCCAGTCCGGCAACGAGCGGGGCCTCCTCGGCCTCGCATTCCACCCCGAATACGCCTCCAACGGACTCTTCTATGTGAATTACACTCACATCTCCACGGGAGCGACAGTGGTCGCCCAGTTCAGCGTCTCTGCGGCCGACCCGGACATCGCCGACCCGAATTCCTTCATGCAGGTGCTCACCTACACGCAGCCGTTCTCCAACCACAACGGGGGCTGGATCGGGTTCGGGCCGGACGACTACCTGTACATCGCCTCGGGCGACGGCGGCAGCGGCAACGATCCCGGCAACCGCGCCCAGACGATCGACAACATGCTCCTCGGCAAGATGCTCCGCGTCGACGTGAACGACGACGACTTCCCCAACGACGGAGGCCGGAACTACGCCGTCCCGGCGACCAATCCGTTCGTCGACGCACCGGGTGACGACGAGATCTGGGCGTATGGCCTCCGCAACCCGTGGCGAAATTCGTTCAACCGAGCGACCGGAGAGCTCTACATCGCCGACGTCGGGCAGAGCGCCCGCGAGGAAGTCAACGTCCAACCAGCGACGTCCCTCGGCGGCGAGAACTACGGCTGGCGCTGCATGGAAGGCACCATCTGCACCGGCCTCTCCGGGTGTGTGTGCTTCGATGACGCATTGACCGACCCGATCCACGAGTACACCCACGCGTTCGGCTGCTCGATCACCGGCGGCTACGTCTATCAGGGCAACGCGATCCCGCACCTCCGCGGCACCTACTTCTTCGCGGACTACTGCGACGACACGATCTGGTCGTTCCGGTACGACAACGGCGTCAAGTCCGACTTTGCCGATCGCACCACCGAGATGGGCTCGGTCAACGGCGGTTTCATCAACAGCATCGTGTCGTTCGGCGAGGACGCCGCGGGCGAGATGTACATCTGCGACCTCAACGGTGAGATCTACCGCGTCATCCCTCGGTGCCGGGCCGACATCAACGGCGACGGCATGGCCAACACCCAGGATGTCCTGGCCTTCCTGAACCTCTGGAACGCCGACGACCTCGCCAGCGACTTCAACGGGGACGGCCTGACCAACACCCAAGACGTCCTCCTCTTCCTGAACGAGTGGAACGCCGGCTGCCCGTGAGCCCGCGGCGAGACCGAGGCGGAGGGCCGTCCCCCGCCCTGCCCAAAAATCTGGTCCCCCGGCCGCTGGAGCGAGAAGCCCTCACCGGCGTATACTCGCCCCGGTTCCGGGCGCATAGCTCAGTTGGCTAGAGCGCATCCGTCACATGGATGAGGTCACAGGTTCGAGTCCTGTTGCGCCCACTTCTTCATCTTCGACAGGCCGGCGGCTCTGGGCCCGTCGATCGACACGACGGCCGCGGATTCCGCCCGGACTACCGCTGTCCCCACCACTCCATGAGCCGCGCCGCTTCCTCATCCGGCACGCCATACGCCCCGATCGAAGCTCCCGCCATCCGGTGGAGAGACTCGAGGCGGGGCTCCGGGTCGGCCGCCCCCGACGCGGACCGCAGGTGCCCGGCCGCGGCGTCCCACCGGCGAGAGGGCTCGGGCAACGGCAGCTTCAGCACCTGCTTGGCACTCAGCTTGATCGCGTCCGCATGGAGGGCCGCGCCGGCGTATCGCTGTCGCGCGATCGCCGTACAGACCGGCGAGGCGATGGCCGCGGCCAGATGCCACAGGCGCGACGGGTCGTGCGGGATGATCGTGATCACCGGCACGCTCGGCACGAGGCTCCCTGTGCTGTCCACGACGATCTCGATGATGCGGGTCTGCGTGGCCAGCAGCAGCTTCGGGACAAGCCGGGCACTGAGCCAGCCGCCCAGCGAGCCTTCTGCCTCAATGCGCGCGCGATCAACGCGCGGCGCGTCCCATCTCCGTTTGTGGAGCCGAGTTGGCGTCATGCCCCAGCGGCACTCGGCCAAGTCGATGAGCCCAGTGGTGACAATCGGTGGAAACGCGGCCGGATCGGCCCGCTGCGCCGGCGTGAGCTCGGCATCCTCAACGACGAACCCTTCCAGCCCGTAATACTGGTCGCGGAAGTCGGCGGTGGCGTCAGCAACGTCTCCGATCACGCGTCCGGTCCGGATCGTGACCTCCGGCACACCGCTTGCCGCGGCGACGAGGTGTGCCCACGTTTCCTCGATCATCAGCGCGTCATTGTCGATCGTGATCGAACGCAGCGGTACAAACTGTCCCGTCGCCGATCGGACGAGCGGCCCACGCCTGGGGCCGCCGACGTGAATCGTCGGGGCGCAGGTGTACACGCTCGCGTCGGGAAACACGTGCTCGTTGGACACCCAGAGCGAGGAGAGGACTCCCGTCCGCAGCACCTCGGCTCGCACGGCAGCAGCGTCTTTGGCCGTCAGCAGGGATTGGGGCTGAACCAACGCGACCCTCCCGCCCGGCCGAACGAGCCGCACGGCAAGGGCGAGGAACGTCGCCGAGAGATCCGCGTAGCCGCGGCTCACGCCCCCGGTGCGCTGCCGCGTGATCGCCGCCAATCCCGACTCCATGGCGCTCGCGGTCTCGAGCTGATTGAGAAACGGCGGGTTCCCGAGGACGACGTCGAAGCCCCGGCCGGGTTGGCGGCCTGCGCCGTTGTCGCGCGCGCGGATCCGGTTCCGCGGCCGCGGCTCCTGGCGACGATCCGCACACTTCAGGAAACTCGAGATGCCAGTGGAAGAACCGGTGCGCAGCCGCCAGTCGCTCGATCTCGTCCCTGATCCACGGCTGGACCGAGTCGGGATCGTCGTTCAAGGCATGGAGCACGTCCCCGGTGATGGCGTTCCATGCACCCGGGCAGTCCGCTAGCGCTTCCGATCGGTCCGTGTCGTGCTTGCGCCAGACAAAGGCCGCGCACCACGCGTCGGCAACAAGCCGGGCGTTCCCGCCGGACATCAGCCGATCCGACGCTCCGGTCGGGCGATACCCGCTGTTTCGGGCGGGCCGATCCCCCTCACGGGTCCGTCGTTCCTGGGTATTCCGCGTCTTGTAAAGCCGAACGACTCGGGGGTCGTCACCGCTGCGCATCTGAAACGCCTCGTCCGGGATTCCGCGGCAGATGAGCTCCGGGGTTGCTCCGAGCAGGGCGTTGCCGACCCTGATACGGGCATCGAGACACGGCATCGACCGCCCTGGGTCGTGCGATTCGAGCCACAGCGAGAGCCGGCACAACTCCGCCGCCATCGGATTCAGGTCAACGCCGTACAGGCATCGAGAGACGACATCCCGGAACGCCCGCCGGTGGTCCTCAGTGGCCGGCTGCCGCACGCCGGCCCGGATGCGTGCGAGGCGGTGCGCGAGACGGTGGGCCGCGGCAACCAAAAAGTGCCCGGAGCCGCAGGCCGGATCACACACCGTGATACCGAGGATGGCTTCTTCTCGGGCGACGTTCAACGACTCCCCGGTCGTCTTCGCGGAAGCCGAGGCAAGCCCGAGCCGGCGTTCAATCACGGGGTCCAATGCGGAGTCGAGGACGTGCTGAACCAGCGCGTCCGGCGTGTAGTACGACCCGGAAGCCTTCCGCTCGCTCCCCGACGCGGTGCCGAGCGCGAACGTCCCGGAGCTGACGTCGAGTTCCGGCCTAAGCCCGAGGAGAGACTCGTAGACCGAGCCGAGTTGCCCTACTTCAACGTCGCCGAAGTTCACGCCGCGCCGCGTCCCGACATCCACGGCACGATCCGCTGCATCACCGTACTGCTCCAGAGCGCACAGCGCACGCACGGCGTCGAGGAGGTCGCGGTCCCGAATCAACACCGAGGGGCCGGAGTGGTCCGGGTCGGGTCCGGGTAGGTCTGGGGTCGATCGGCCGGTCCAGAGAAACGAGCCGAGGCCGGGAAGCCCGAGCGCAGGACAGCCACCGGCACGGCTCAGACTCGTCGTGACCTGACCCAGCGACTGCCAGAGCCCGGCGGCGCCAGTGCCCCGGGTCGAGGAGGCGAGCGCGCGGAGGCGGCGGGCCGAGTAGTCCTTGTCGTATCGCGCGCGCCGCGGCACCTGCCTCCGGCGGGTGTAGCAGACCCCGATCCTCGGCGAGGAACAGGAAGAGCAGTCTGCATGCGACGCAGATGAGCTGGCGGTAATACTCCTCCGGCGAGAGTTCGCTCGATGCCAGCCTGCGACGCAAGGCCCGATTCTGGCTGTGCGCGAGGAAGCCTCGTCCGAGGGCTTCGATCGATCGCGCCATGCCCGCCCGAAGCTCGTCCCGCACAGGTGCATCTCCGCGGGCGTTGACCACTGATCTTTCCGGCGAGACCACACCCATGCTCGTCGACCCCTGGACCGCCCGCGCGCGTCGCCGACAGCATACGGGACGGCCGAGGGGCTGATGCGTCCGGCGACGCGGATCGCGAGATCCCCGGAACCGGCCCACGGACACGGTCCGGCCACGATGGGAGAGTGCCGGCACGCCCTATCCTCTCGACGCCCATGGCACCACGCACCGCAAAGGCACCGCAGTCCTCGGCCGAGTCCTGGTACCGCCTCGACAACGCCGCCCGAGTCTTCGCTGCGCTGGCCTCCCGCCGCACAACGACTGTCTTCCGCATCGCCGTGAGGCTGCACGAGCCGGTCGATATGCACGACCTGCAACGAGCGCTGGACAAGCTGCTCCCGCGCTATCCCTATTTCGGCGTCCGGCTCAGCGCGGGGTTGTTCTGGCACTATCTCGTGCCGATCCCCGGTGCCCCCAGGGTGCGTGAGGAGACCCGATTTCCCTGCCGCCGGATGACCATCGCCGAGGACGGCCCCTGGCAGTTCCGAGTCCTTGTCTACGACCGCCGGATCGCGCTGGAGATCTCGCACGTCCTCACTGACGGCGTCGGGGGGGTCGAGTTTCTCAAGGCGATCGTGACCGAGTATGTCGCCTGCCGCGAGGGGCCCGGGAATACCGAGCACTCGAGCACCCAAGCCGTCGAACTGCCCGACCCCGAACCCGCCGAGGACGCCTACCGCCGGTTCTACGACCCCTCGATCCCGCCGCCCCGCCTCGGCGTGCGCGCAATCCGCCTCCGCGGCGAGGTGCTGCCCGACGAGGAGTGCCGCGTCATCGCGGGCACCGTGCCCGTGGCGCCGCTCAGAGAGCTCAGCCGCGAGCACGGCGTGGCCCTCACCGAACTGCTTGCCTCGATACTGCTCGCCTCGGTGGCCGACGTCTGCGGCCCCGGCCGCGGCCCGATCGCCGTGATGACGCCGGTCAACCTCCGAGGCCTGTTCCCCTCCCGAACAATGCGGAACTTCTTCCTCTCGGTGACGGCGAGCCTCGACCCCCGGCTCGGCGCCTACACCTTCGAGGAAATCCTCCACGAGGTCCACCATTCCATGCAGGGGCAGGTCACCGCCAAGAGCATCAGCAGACAGATCCGACGCAACGTCGGCGCAGAGCGCAACGCCTTCATTCGCCATCTCCCGCTGTTCCTCAAGGTCCCCGCCAAACGCAAGCTCTACACGTGGCGGTGGGGGACGCGCTACACCACGGTGCTCTCCAATCTCGGCCGCATCAGCCTGCCCGACGAGGTCGATCGGCACATCGAGCGGTTCGAGGTGGTCCCCAACCCCAGCGCCGCCCACGGGATTGGGTGCGCCATCGTCGGGCACCACGACTCGCTCTACATCGCCTTCGGCAGCATCGTCGTCGGTACCGGGCTGGAACGGGCCTTCTTCACGCGGCTTCGGCGCATGGGCATCACCGCACGAATCGAGACGAACTAACCCCGAGAGGATCCGCCATGGCCTACTGCTCCCGCTGCGGCACAGAAGTCCAACCGGGCATCGAAACCTGCCCGCTCTGCGGCGCGCCCATACAGCGTCTGGACGCTGAGCCGGCCGAGCCCGCCCCGTTCCCCGACGCCACGGCGATGCCCGGTCGCCAGATCCGCCGCCTCGTCTGGCTCATCGCTACCGTCGTGCTGCTCTCCGCCGGGCTGACATTCCTGGCGCTCGATTTCCTGCTGAGTGGGCGCATGAGCTGGTCACGCTATCCTCTGACCGGATTCGGCGTACTCTGGGTCTTCATCACGCTGGTGGTGCTCATCGCGCGACGCCCGATCTTTGTGATCGCCGGACAGGCCATCGCCACCGCCGGATTCATGCTGCTGATCGATTTCTACGACGGACAACTGAGCTGGTTCATGCCGCTGGCGCTCCCCATCATCGCCATCGCTACGGGCGGGTCTGTGCTGGTCTGGCTGGTCACCCGGCTGAGCCGTCGCGCCCCGGCGTTGATCGCATCAGCGACGCTCGTGGCGTGCGGCATCGGCGCTGTGGGAATGGACCTGATCATCTCCATCTACCGGGGCGAACGGGGCCTGAGCTGGTCGTTCGTCGTCCTGGTCGCCACAATCCCTCCCACGCTCTTTCTGCTCTATTTCCACTTCCGGCTCCGTCGCCGGGTCGACCTGAGCCGCATCCTCCACACCTGAGCCCGCGAGGGCATCCGCTCACCCCGCGATGACAAGGCGTGCCGGTTGTGGGGGCTTCGACGGCCGCACCGCCACCGGTCCAACTTCGCGTTCCCCTTCGGTTCGCCGACCGCCGCGCCGATTGGCACAGTGTTCCCGTCCCCGGGCCGCCGGCCATGCGGGAAACCTAGCAGTCTCTCGGTGGTGGCCAGTCGGAGGATCGACCCATGAACAGCAACCGAAGCGGCACACAATACCTGCGAGGTGTGTTGCCCGTGACAGCACTCGTCCTTCTCAGCGGAGTCGCCACGGCCGGCGAACTCAAACCCGTCGAGGTCGGCAATCAACTCGCCGGCGAATGGTCGGGCCAGATCCGGATGCGCTCCGACGGCGAACAGCTCTCGGCGTCAACGGTCAGCATGTCGGCCGTCCGCAACGCGAGTGCCTCAACCCTCGAGCTCTACTACGAGGGTTTCGCCTTCGGCAAGGCCGTCGATGGCGCCATGATCCTCTCGTTCGACAAGGACCTCCCGGGGCTCTCACTCCGCGAGCACGCGTCAGACCAGTTCGCGACCTACCGGCCAGACCCGGAGGTCCCCTCATCCGGCGATGACGCGCTCGTCTTGTCCACGGTCTCCTCCGAGGGCAGCGAGGTCCGGGCGGTCTTCACCCGCGCCGACAGCGACCGTTGGAGCATCGAACTGCAGCGACAGGCCGAAGACGGCGCCTGGGTGCCCTCGCTGGTCCTCCAACTCGACCGGCTCGATCACGGCCAACGCTCAGCCGCCGCCGAGCGCTTCGATCGCGCCCCGGCGCTGATGGACCTCCGGCGCGATCGCGCGATCGCCTCGGTCCCGACCGACTAACTCCCCCGACCCCGGTTTCCTTCGTGCTGGCACGGGCGCGTCCTTCGGACGCGCCCGTGTTGTTTCCGCTACGACCGCCGCCGTGCATCAGCCTTCCGGTTCGGTCATGCTCATCGGGTTGAGCAGCCGGTCCAGTTCCTCCGGCGGCACGAGGGCCTGCTCGGTGGCGACCTGCCGCACGGTCTTGCCCTCGGCGAACGCCTGCTTGGCGAGCGCGGAGGCCTTGTCGTAGCCGATCACCGGTGCGAGCGTCGTGCACATAGCCAGGCTGCCTTCGATCAGCGAGGCACAACGCTCCTCGTCCGGCTCGAGCCCGGTCAGCAGACTCTCGACCATCATGCCGCACGCCCCCGTGAGCACATTCACGCTGTCGAGCGTGCACGCCGCCATCACGGGCATGGCCACCGAGAGATCGAGCAGCCCGCCGATCCCGCCAAGGCCGGCGGTCGTCGTCGCCGCGTCGTTGCCGATCACCTGGCAGCACACCATCATCACCGACTCACAGATCACCGGGTTCACCTTCCCCGGCATGATCGAGGACCCCGGCTGCACCGCCGGGAGCTTCAACTCCCCGATCCCGCACCTCGGCCCGCACCCCATCAGCCGGATATCGCTGGCGATCTTCGACATGCTCACGGCCACGGTCTTCAGGCAGCCCGACGCCTCGACCACGCCGTCACGCGTGTGCTGGGCCTCGAAGTGGTTCGCCGCCTCGTGAAACCCGATCCCCGTCCGGTCGGCAAGCTTGGACGCCACCCGCGAGCCGAACTCGCGGTGGGTGTTGATGCCAGTCCCGACCGCGGTCCCGCCCAGAGCGAGAGGCCGCAGCGCCTCGATCGCGCGCTCAATCCGCCCCGCCGCGAGCCGCATCTGGGCCGCGTAGCCGCTGAACTCCTGCCCGAGCCGGATCGGCGTCGCGTCCTGCACGTGCGTGCGCCCGATCTTGACGATCCCGTCCCACGCCGCGGCCTTGGCCTCCAGTTCATCGGCCATGCGACGGACCGCCGGCAGCAGCTTCGAGTGCATCGCCACCGCCAGCGCCACGTTCATCGCCGTCGGGAAGGTGTCGTTCGACGACTGCCCCATATTGACGTGGTCGTTCGGGTGCACACCGCCGGCGTCGAGGTACGCCGAGTCCTTCGACGAGCCGATCGGCGCCCCGCGGTCCACACACACGAGGTTCGCGATGACCTCGTTGGCGTTCATGTTGGTGCTGGTCCCCGACCCGGTCTGAAACGTGTCCACCGGGAAGTGGCGGGCGATCCCGCCCGATTCCTGAAGCCCGGCATCGATCCGCCCGCACGCCGCCACAATCGCCGCCGCCCGGTCCCCGTCCAGTTTCCCCAGGTCGCGGTTGACCTCCGCCGCCGCCGCCTTGAGGAAGGCGAACGCCCGGATGACCTCTTCCGGCACCGGCCGTCCCGACACCGGGAAGTTGAGCACCGCCCGCTGGGTCGAGGCGCCATAGAGCACATCCGCTGGCACCTGCAGCGACCCCATGGAGTCCTTCTCGGTTCTGAACGTGTCCGACGTGCTGCTGATCGTCGTGGTCATCGCGCTCGACATCCCTTCGCTGCTGCCCTCTCCGGGCCCCGTTTGGGCACTTCGGTGCCGGCAGAACACCCCGCCAGCCCCATCCGTATGGCATCGTAGTCGGCGTGGTACGATGCATCGTCCGGTGGCCGGGCCGGTACAAACGATCGGAACCCGCCGCCGCGCCGCTCGTCAAACGATGTCGGCGGTGCCCGCCGGCGGCCGCAGGCGGCCCACCCCGCACCCCGACGCCGTTCGCACCCAGCGTCCACGACCCCAGGAGCCCACGATGCATCGCAACGCACCCGTTTCTGTCCGGCTGACCATCCTCGCTGGGCTGGTGCTCTCGACCCTGCTCGTCTCCACCGCGACGGCCCAGAGCCGCCGCTCGCGCCAGCAGACGCCCGCAACGCCCCAGACCCAGCCGGGCCAGATCCCCGCGGCCCAGGCATTCGACGATCTCGAGCCCAGCCCCTTCATCAAGCGAACCAAGCCCAAGCGCTGGACGCTCGAGACCATGGTCTTCATCGGCACCACCGAGTGGACGGACATCGTCGATGGCCAGGCCATCCCGGCCAACGATGTCTGGGAGTTCAACGCGGCAACACTCGTCTTCCCCGTCCTCTCCGAGACCGCATCCTCCATTCTCGAAGTCCGCGGCCGCGGCGACGAGGTGGTCCCCGCCGTGAGCGGCAAGGTCGAGTTTGACGATCGACTCATGACCGAAGAGGTCTCCATCGTCAAGCAGGGCATCGGCGGCGGACTGCTGCCGGCCGCCACCTGGCGGGCCCAGTGGCAGGTCGAGCCCCCGGCCCGGGGGGCCTACGCCCCGCGGGAGATGGAATTGCACGTCAAGACGTCGATCGTCAGTCACGAGATCGAGTTCGACGAGCGGAACGCCCGCGCGGTCGAGTGGCCCAAGGGCGAATGGCCGCCGGAAGCCGCCGCGACCTTCCAGCCGCAGATGCTCGTGGACTTCGACGCCCAGGGCCGCCGCTACGACATGAGCAAGGTCGTCAAGCTGCTGCAGGTGTGGACCAACAACAAAGACCCCAAGTCGATCAAGCCGGTCGTGCTGGCCAAGTTCCTCGCCGGGCAGGTCGCCGAATACGTGCAGCCGAACGGCGAGGGCCTCGCGTTCGACAAGTCCGGCATGCTCGAGGGGTTCGCCCCCGTTGGCCCGGTCGCAGCGGTCCTCGAGGCGCAGGGCACCGAGATCGACCTGCCGATCCTCCTGGTCGCGATGTACCGGGCGGCGGGTTTGCCCGCGCGGCTGGTCATCGGCTACGACGAGGAGGGAGCTGGCAAGAGCGTGTACCTCAAGCAGTCCGGCGGCGACGGAGAGATCCGCGTCTGGGTCGAGTTCGCCCTCTACGACGAGGACAACAAGACGTTCGGCTGGGTCCCGGTAGACGTGACCGCGCTGAGGAGCTCCTCAAGCAAGATGCCGCCCAACTTCCTGGATCGCCCCGTGAAGTTCTTCGGCACCCACGACGAGCTCGACCGCGTCGCCCCGATCGCGTTCCACTTCCACCCGCCGACCACCGTCCGGTCCTACGGCTCACCCGCCCTCTGGGGCTGGTTCGTGACACCGACACCCCCCGGGCGTGCCGATCAGCGCATCAGCTTCTCGATGACCAGTTCGCCCAACGGCGGCCGCGACCAGAGCCGACTCCCCGACGACAAGAGGTAGCGACGGTAGTCCCTCACCGATCCCGCGGAAGTGCATCGGCCGCGGCGTCCGCACGGCACGATCAATCGAACCGGTCCAGCCAACCCGGCTGCGGCAGGAACGTGTAGTCCTTCGTCTCGTGCACCTGGCCCTCGGGCACCCGCACGCGCATCTGCACGTGCCCGTCGAGGAACGACAGACTCGTCTCCGCGATCCCGTCGTCGTACCAGTAGCTCTCGCGGTCCCCGCCGTCGTCGTAGTTGTAGATCGGGTGCTCACCGAGCACCCACGTCTTGGTCGTGTCATGCACCGGGGGCATCCGCCCGCCGTTGCCCGGGACGAGCGTCGGGTAGTCGTCGCCGTAGGGGTTCTGATCCAGCGAGTGGTCGTTGAGCGTGAAGCTCGACCCGATCGTGTCATAAAACGAGTCGATCTCCTCAAACCCGGGGAACGGCACGTTGGTCGCCCCCCTGTCGAGCGGCGATTCGAACGGCTCGAGCTCGACGTTCGTGTCCACATCGTCCGGCGGCACATCGAACGAAATCACGTAGGCGTTCAGAGGCCGACGCTCCGCCCCGACCTCGTCAATCCCGAGGAACGGCAACTGCCCCTTCTTCCCGCCGAAGAGCGAGCCCACGACCGTCAGACTGCCATCGAAGCCGGGAACCATGTACTGCGGCAGCGTCTCGTCGTAGTCGTTGAGGTACATCTGGATGCCCAGGCCCAACTGCTGGAGCCTCGAGCCGACGACCGTGACCCGGGCCTGCTGTCGGGCCGCACCCAGCGCAGGCAGCAGGATCCCGATCAGCAGGGCGATAATGGCGATGACGACCAGAAGCTCGATCAGTGTGAACGCGGCGGGCTTTCGCATGCCGACATCGTAGTGGCTTCCGCGTCCACCGCCTACCGCGATCCGGTTCGACTCACGACCCATCTTCAAGCTCATCAGCTCCGCCGACGTAGAACACGAAGTCCGCCCGCCCGACATCGTCTTCGGCGATCGTGCCCGAAGCCTCGTCAACCACGCTGACCGTTTTCACCGTCAAATCCGGGCGGCCGGTCCGGATGAACTCGACTGTCGCCCCATCGAAGTCTGAGTGAAACCTGCCAACCACCAGAACCACCGGCCGGGACCCTCCGAGCGTGGCGTTCACAACCGATGCCGCCATCGTCGAATCCCACAACTGCTGAGAAAAGTACATCTTCTCGACCATGCCCTCGGGCATGGTCTCTCCGTGACCGCCGCCGTTCATCAGGCCAAAGAACTCGTCCCGATACCGGCCCTCGACGACTTGGCCGGGCGGCGCAAACATCCGCCGCTGGGCATCACTGAGGCCGGTCAGGCGCTCGTAGCCCTGCGGCGTGGTCATCCGAACGTACCGCCGCGGTGCGTTCGCGGCGATCACGGGCCGGCCGGCCTCCCGCGCCGCTTCGACCATCCGGCGGTGCCCCTCCGGGTAGTTTCCTTGGCTCCGGCGAGCGGCCTCACGGAACGCCTCTTCATCAGTGACGCCGGCCAGATAGTCGTCGAGGGCAACCTGCTGATCCCGCTCGAAGAACTCCATCGCCAATGCCGCCTGAGGACGAGTCTCCAGCACGTCGTCCCACAGCGCGGCCGCCGCGCTCAGCCCGAGCGGGTGACCGTGCGTCTCACCGATCACGATGATGTCCGCATCGTTGAGACCCGCGAGCATGTCGTCCCAAGTAGTTTCGCCGCCCTCCCGGTCGAACACCCGCACCGCTGTGCGGGGCTGGAGGTCTTCAACCGCGGGGCCCGCGGAAGACCCGGGCCGCTTCTCCGGCCCCGAGCAGCCCGCAGCCATCAACACAACGCCGAGAACCGCACCGGCACGCCATAGGGATCGATTGAGCATGCCCAAGGATGCCCGCAGTCTGGTGCCGGGTCAAGCCGCGGGCTCATAGACTCATCCCATGCCCGTCCGCCCCGCGTGCGAGTCCGACTTCCCGGCCGTCAGAGCCATTGTCAACCGCGAGATCGCCGAGGGAACCGCCCACTTCGGGACCACTCCCATGACGGCCGCCGATCTGCAGCGTTGGCTCGAATCGCGGGCAACGCTGCCCTGGCTCGTGCACGAGGATCACGGTGGGGCGGTGGACGGCTACGCCATCGCCTCCCGCTGGCAGCAGCGCGAGGGCTACGACTGGACCGTCACCATCAGCGTCTACGTCCATCCCGAGGCACAGGGCCGGGGCGTGGGAAGCAGGCTCTACGCCGACCTGATCCCGCGACTGGACCACATCGGCTACCGCACGATCATCGCGGGCATCGCGCTGCCCAACCCCGCCAGCGTGCGGCTGCACGAGTCGTTCGGGCTGATCCACGCCGGAACTTTGCCCCGGGCGGGGTTCAAACTGGGCCGCTGGATCGATGTCGGGTACTGGGTGCGCAACTCCGGAGAGCAGTCGCCCGATCGGCGTCCGCGTCAAGCCCCGACCACGTGAGTCCGCGCCGTTCGCTCTCCGCCCGACACCCCGTCGGGCCACCAGCGGTCGGCCCACATCGCGAGGTTGGTCAGAGGCCACGCGAGATGCCAGAGGCCATTCGGGTCGGTCGTCACGGCGTCGAGCACCTCGGCCCGCACGAGCGAACGCACCATCGACGACCCCGCGACCGTCTCCCGGGCTTCGCCCATCCACCGCTGGAACGGCAGCGGGAAACTGGCCTTCGGTCGTCGGGCGACCGACGCGGGGAGATCGGTCGCGAACGCCTCGCGGAGGGCAATCTTCGTGCGGTCCGGCGCGACGAACCGGTCCTCCATCGGGAGGGATTCAGCGACCGAAGCGACCGCGATGTCCGCGAACGGCGTGCGACCCTCCACCGACTCCAGCATTGTCGCGCTGTCCAGCCGCTGCAGCAGACCGGCCAGGTTCACCCGCCTCTGGAACCCGAGATGGTCGGCCATCGGTTCGCGCCCGCGGCTCACCGACGCAAACTCGCTCTGGTACCACTCCGTGAGCCACGCGTCCCCCTCGGCCGCCAGCCACGCCTCGGGCGTCAGCACCTCGGGCTTGGCCTCGACCCGGCACCACGAGCCGACCGCCAGGTGAAAGAGCCCCGGCTCGGCATCGCCCGAGGCGACGTGGGCGAGCCGCGGGGGCGAGCACCTGGTGGTACCCGCCGAACAGTTCGTCCGCCCCCTCGCCCGAGAGCGTCACCACGCACCCGTCCGCCCGCAGCCGCCGTGCCACCTCGTTGATCGCGATCTCGTTCGGTGTCGAGAGCGGCACGCCCTGCCGGCCGACCATCTCCCGCCAGCGCCCTCGGAAGGTCGCCTCATCGATGACGGCCTCGGTGTGGTGCGTCCCGAGCGCGCGCGCAACCTCGGTCGCAAACAGGAAATCCTCGCTCTGCGGCACGCCCCCAATATCAGTCTCGTTCTTCGCGCCCGCGCAGTAGGTTCGCAGCCCGAGGTGCGTCTCGCTCGCCACGCGAGTCACGATCGCGCTGTCGAGCCCGCCGCTCAGCAGGCAGCACGTCGGAACATCCGACCGCAGGTGCGAGGCAACTGAGTCGCGAACGACCGCCCGCACGCGAGCGACGCGCTCCTGCCGATCTGATGCAGGGGCGGCCTCGCCGATCCCGATGTCGTGCGCCGCCGTGCGGAGCTGGTCCGTGCCGATCGCCACCCGCATCACCCGGCCCGCCGGCAGGGCGTGCACCCCGGCGAACATCGTGCGTTCACCGAGCACCGTGCGGATCGTCGTCAGGTACGCACTCACCGCGACCATGTCGGGCTCAGGCGTCACCGCCGGGTGCTCGAGAATCGGCCCGGGCTCGCTGGCAAAGAGCAGCAAGTCCGCCCCGGCGTCGCGGCCCTGCCACCAATACAGAGGCTTGACGCCCAGCGGATCCCGCGCCAGCACCACCTCGCCCTCGACCCGATCGACGATCGCCAGCGCAAACATGCCACGCAGGTCCGCAATACCCCGAGCCCCGCGCGTCGCGAGCCACCAGAGCACGGTCTCCGTGTCACAGCCTGTCGTGAGCGGGACACCCTCCCGCGCGAGCCGGGTTCGGAGCTGGGGCTCGTTGTACAGTTCGCCGTTGTAGACCAGCACGTAGCGGCCGTCGGGCGTCGCCATCGGCTGGTGGCCCGCGGGTGTCGGGTCGAGCACCGCAAGCCGGCGGTGCCCCAGCACGATCTCCGCCCCGGGCTCTCGGGACACCCCGCCCCGCCAGAGCCCCGCGCCGTCCGGACCCCGGTGGGTCATCAGGTCGCGCAGACGGCAGCACGCCGGGTCGGAGAGCCGGATCGGTCGCGTAGACACCATGCCGAGGAGGCCGCACATGCCCGAAGTATCGGCACCGGAGCATCCCGGCCCGCAGCCCGCGTCCGAATCCCGCCGGGCAACCCGCCCCAGTTACTCCACGGGCTGGTCGGCCGACTCGCGTTCCAGCAGGATCAGGTCGGCGTAGCTCACGCTCAGGGCCTCCCCCAGCACCTGCCCGAACGTCGCCCGGAGCCGGTCCACCGCCGCGTGGCACCGCGGCACGGGGAACCCCGGTGAGACCATGGCCTCGAGCTCGAAGAACCGCCCGAGCCCCTCGACCTCGTCCAGATGGATCCGCACGTTGTCGAGCAGGTAGAGCTCCCGCACCTTCCGCACCTGCACCAGCTCCGGCAGGGGGTTGACCCCGAACCGCTCCCTGGCCTGCGGGTCGGAGTAGATCGTGAAGCTGCTCAGTCGCGGGCGCGACTCGTCAGAGCGGTCGTAGAAGATCCACTCGGTGGGCTCTCCGACACACTCCCGCCGCTTGAGACGGCCAGAGGGCACCCGGAAGTAGGTGTCGGTCTGCTCCAGCGTCGCGATAAAGGCCGCTCCGACAGCCCGGCACGCGGCCCGGGCCATCTCCACGTCGCGAAGCTCGGCTTTGTACTCGACGTTGTGCATGGGACTCCCGGGTGCTTGGACAGGCGAGGAACCGACTCTACCCGCTTTTGCCTCATGACGGGCGGTGTTCAGGCGGCAGAGCGTCGAGCAACCCGGCCTCGTCCCACACCTCGACCCCCAGCGACTCGGCCTTGGCGAGCTTGGAACCGGCCTTTTCGCCGGCGATGAGGATGTCGGTGTTCCTGGAGACCGAGCCGCTGACCCGGGCTCCGAGCGATTCGAGGATCTCCGACAGACCGGTCCGTTCGAAGTGCGCGAGGGTGCCGGTGAGGACGACCGTCTTGCCGGTGAACGGGGAGTCTGGGGCCTCGCCGGCGATTGCGGAGTCGCGGCTGCGGAAGTCGCTGCTGGTGAGGTCGACGCCGCACTCGGCGAGGCGGCGGAATGTGTCGCGAGCCGCGGGAGAGTGCAGGTAGGCGTGGACGACCGGGGCGGTCCCGCCGCCCAGCCCGGTCTCGTAGACGTCATCCATCTTGGCGTCAGAGCCCGAGAGGGCCTTGCGCCGGTCGGCGCTCATGGTGTTGAATGCGTTGGGCATGAGCCGCCACACCTCAGCCTCGAGGAGCGATTCGAGGTCGGGAAAGACCCGGGCCAGTGCCTTGGCGGTCGAACTCCCGACGTGCCGGATGCCCATCCCGGCGAGCACCCGGGCGAGACCCCGCGACTTCGCCGATTCGATGCCGGCCAGGAGATTGTCGACCTTCTTCTCCCCCATCCGGTTGAGGGTGAGGAGGGCATCGCGGTGCTGGCCAAGCTCGAACACATCAGCGAAGTGGTTGAGGGGGATGACCGGACATTCCTCGGGAACGCCGAGTTCCGCCCGCTTCGGATCGTCCTGGTCGAGTGCGGTAGCGCGGATCTGGTCGACGGTGGACTCTCCCAGCCCGTCGATGTCCATCTGCTTCCTGCCGGCGAACCAGATGAGCTTCTCACGGATCTGCGCGGGGCACTCCGGGTTGACACACCGGCGGACGGTCTCGAACTCGGCGTCGCCGCCCTGCGATGGATCACCCTCCGGGGGTTCGATCTCGACCGTGCCGTCGCACTCCGGGCAACTCGCGGGTGGCACGATGCGTTCGGCGTTCGAACCGCGCTTGGCCGCGACCACGCCGACCACGTACGGGATGATCTCCCCGGCCTTCTCCACCTCGATCGTGTCGCCGAGGCGGATGTCCTTCTTGCGGATCTGGCCATAGTTGTGCAGCGTCGCGTGGGTGACCTTGGTCCCGGCGAGGATCACCGGCTCCATCACCGCCCGCGGCGTGATCTTGCCCGTCTTGCCGACCTGGTGGAGGACATCCAGCAGCACAGTCGTCTTGCGTTCGGCCGGGTACTTGTACGCGATCGCCCAGCGGGGGCTCTTGCTGGTCACGCCGAGTTGGTCCTGGAGCGCCCACTCGTCAACCCGCACCACGACGCCGTCGGTCGCGTAGGGGTGGTCGTGCCGAGCGGTGGCGAAGTCTTCGATGCGCGCGCAATCTCGTCGATCTCCGCGGCTGTGCGCCCAGCGCGGGGCTCACGGGCACGCCGAGGCGCTGAGCGCCGCGAGGAACGCCGAGTGCGAGCCGCCAAAGCCCTTGGCCCCTTTGCCGGCGATCTCTCCCCGCCCGTGCGCGACGAACCCCAGCCGCCGCGCCGCGACGACCTTCGGGTCGAGCTGCTTGAGTGTGCCGGCGGTGGCGTTCCTGGGGTTCATGAAGGGCTCGAGGTCCGCCTCGTCCCGTTCGGCGTTGATCCGTTCGAACTCGGCGAGCGGCATGTAGATCTCGCCGCGAACCTCCAGCACCTCGGGGATCGGGCCGCTCTGGGTGTCGAGCGTGAGCGGGACCGCCCGGATGCGCGCGCGTTGGCGGTGATGTCGTCGCCGGCTGTGCCGTCGCCGCGGGTCAGGGCCCGGGCCAGCCTGCCGCGCTCGTACCGCAGGCTGACGGCGACCCCGTCGATCTTGGCGTCGGCCAGCAGCATCGGGCCGGCGTCAGTGCCGAAGAGCGGTCCGTCCCCGCCGACTGACTTCGCGACGCGGGCGTGCCATGCGCGCAGATCCGCCTCGTCGTAGGTGTTGTCGATGGAGAGCATGGGGACCGCGTGGGCGATGGTCTCGAACCCCTCGATCGGGGCACCCCCGACACGCTGGGTCGGGCTGTTGGGGTCGGCCAGTTCGGGGAGTTCGGCTTCCAGTGCCTGGAGCTCGGCGAGCAGCCGGTCGAACTCGGCGTCGGGCATGATGGGCGCGGCTTCGGCGTAATACGCGGCGTTGGCGCGGTGGAGCAGCTCGCGCAGTTCACGGACGCGGGTGGTCGGGTCTGAACTGCCTGGCTTCTTCGCGGGGCTCACGCGGGCATGATAACCGGGGGCAAACCGGGTGTGCCGATCGGCGGCCGCCGGCACCGGCGCTGTCTCGCTATGCTTTTGCCGATGCCCGCCACCCTCATCGACGGCAAAGCACTCGCCGCCTCCTACCGCGGCCGGATCGCCCGGCGTGTCGCCGAAGCCCGGCGTCAGGGGGGCCGTTGCGCGTCTCGATGCGGTGCTGGTCGAGTCCGGAGACAACGGAGCCCGGGTGTACGCCGAGAACCAGCGGTCGACGTGCGAAGAGCTCGGCATCGAGTACCGGCTGCACGTGCTGCCCGCGGGCGCGGGATTCGACGACATCGCCGGGCGGGTGCTGCTGCTCAACCACGACGAGGCGGTCTCGGCGATCATGGTCCACATGCCGCTGCCGGAGGGGATCGACCCGTACCGGGTGCAGCGTCTGATCGATCCGGACAAGGATGTGGAGGGGGTCAACCCGGCCAATATCGGGAACATCGTCTACGGCCATTCCAGCCTCGCACCGTGCACCGCCCTGGCGGCGGTCAAGATGATCGAATCGACCGACATCACGCTGCGGGGCAAGCGGGCGGTGGTGGTGGGAGCAAGCAATGTGGTGGGCAAACCCATCGCCGTGCTGCTGATGCGTCAGGACGCGACGGTGGTCAGTTGCAACGTCTGGACCGAGGGGCTGGCCGAACTCTGCCGGTCGGCCGACGTGCTTGTCGCGGCCGCGGGTTCTGCGGGGTTGATCACGGCGGCGATGGTTAAGCCGGGTGCGGTCGTGATCGATGTGGGCGTGAACCGGGTGCCGGGGCCGGACGGCCGGCTCAAGACCGTCGGCGATGTCGCCTTCGATGAAGTACGGGAAATAGCTGGGTGGCTGAGCCCTGTGCCGGGCGGCGTGGGCCCAATGACGATCGCGATGCTGTTGCTCAACGTCGCGGAGGCTGCGCTCGGGGCCGGATCGGATGCGTAGAGTAGACTGGCAGCAGCGGTGCGCGATACGCACCGCTTGGTTTGCCGAATCACCTTGAGAACCCCCCGGACGACGGGCGGAATTTTGGCCGCGGAGCACGCATGGACGTCATGACTTTGGGATTCAACCTGCCCGGAAACTCCGAGCTGCTGATCATTCTTGCGATCGGGCTGCTGCTGTTTGGCAAGCGCTTGCCCGAGGTCGGTCGCAGCCTCGGCAAGGGCATCACCGAGTTCAAGCGCGGTCTCAAGGACATCAACGAGGACATCGAGACCGGCAGCAAGAAGGTCGAGACTTCGCCGAAGGCGATCGAGGAAGCCCCGGCATCGCCCTCGCTTCCCACGGGCGACGCGCGCCGGGTATCTCACCTGGAAGCAACGGAAGAAGTGAAGCCCGCGTCGGAACCTCACTCGAACGGCTGATCCGTTCGTTGAATTCTTCGACGATCGCGTGGTGCTGTTGTACCATGCGGGCATGAAATCACTCTCTACCGCCGCGACTGCTGTGTTGGTGTGCTTCGGTGTTCGGGCGTTGCCCGCCGCCGGGCAGTCCGACGTTCCCGAGATCATCGTCACCGAGGACAACACGCGCATCGACGCGTCGTGCCGGGTGCGGATTCCCAAAGACACGTTCATCGCCGACGAGGACGGCAACGGTGTGATTCACATCGTCGCGTCCGATATCGTGGTGGAGTTCGTGGAGGGCGAGGCCGAGCTGATCGCGGTGCCGGAGGGGACTCCGTGGGAGACGCTCACGGGCATCGGGATCCGTATCGACGGCCAGACCAACGTCACACTTTTGAACGCGCACGCGCACCGGTTCAAGGTCGGGATCTACGCCTCCGACGCCAGCGGGCTGCTGATCGAGGGTGCCGATGTTTCGGGCGGGTACGCGATGCGGCTCGGCTCGACGCCCGAGGCCGAGGACGGCTCGGACTGGCTCTGGCCGCACGACAACGCGGACCACGAGTGGATGAACCGGTACGGGGCGGGGATCTACGTTGAACGTTCCGACGACATCACCGTGCGGGAGTGCTACGCCCGGCGTCGGCAGAACGGGCTCATCATCGACCAGGTCAACGATTCGCGGGTGTACGACAACGATTTCTCGTTCCTGTCGGGCTGGGGCTTGGCGATGTGGAAGTCGAGCCGCAACATCGTGAGCCGCAACGCGCTGGACTTCTGCGTGCGGGGCTACTCGCACGGTGTCTACAACCGCGGCCAGGACTCGGCGGGGATCCTGTTCTTCGAACAGTGCAGCGACAACCTGCTGGCCGAGAACTCCGCGACGCACGGCGGTGACGGGTTCTTCGGGTTTGCCGGCAAGGAAGCGCTCGGGCAGGTCCCGGGGCCGGACGGGTTCTCGCTCGAACGGGCCGGGTGCAACGACAATCTGCTCATCAACAACGATTTCTCGTACGCCCCCGCGCACGGGATCGAGCTCACGTTCAGCTTCGGCAACCGGTTCATCGGCAACCGTCTGGTCGGGAACGCGATCTGCGGCGTCTGGGGCGGTTACTCCCAGGACACGACCATCGCGGGGAACCTGTTCGAGGGGAACGGCGAGGGGGCGTACGGCCTGGAGCGCGGCGGCGTGAATATCGAGCACGGGTTCCACAACGTCGTGCGCGACAACGTGTTCCGCGACAACAAGTGCGGCGTGCACCTCTGGTGGGACAACGACGAGGGCCTGCTCGCGACCGACTGGGCCAAGACCAACCACCGTGGCTCTGACGACAACTCGATCATCCGCAACCGGTTCGAGGGCGATGTCGTCGCGGTGCACCTCCGCGAGAGCACCAACACCCGCATGGGCGGCAACGAGTTTGTGAATGTTGGCGAGGAGGTCGACGCCGAGGCCAGCGAGGCACCGGTCGAGGTGATGGTCACGATGGAACTCTACGAGCCGCCGTCGTACGAGGCGTTGGGTTCGACCTCGCCGGTGGGCGCGCGCAGCGAACTCGCGGGACGCGAGAACATCCTCATGGGCGAGTACTTCCCGTGGGACCACACCTCGCCGTTTGCACGCCGTGCGGAGCGCTCGGCCGCGAGGCATGTCTACGAGGTGCTCGGCGGCGTCGAGGATTTCTACGTCGTGATGAACGGGTCCTCCGCGCAGTTCAAGTTGATCGAGCCGGAAGAGGACGGCGGTGCCTACCGCGTGGAGGTCTTCGGGATGGCGGGGGTGCACCCCTACACCCTCAAGCTCCGCGGCAAGGACTTCGAAACGGTCTACGAGGACACGCTGGTGGTCACCAAGTGGCAGGCGACCTTCTTCCCGTGGACTGTTGACCCCCGCGAAGACCTCGACGGTTGGCGGGCCCACGCCGACGAGGCGGGCGCACGCCGGGCCGAGATCGACTCGCTCAACTTCACCTACGGCGGCGGCGGGCCCAAGGACATGAAGATCTCCGACGCGATCACCCAGGCCGGCCCGGGCCGGGACCACTTCGGGATGATCGCCACGGCCAAGCTCCGTCTCACCCCGGGCACGTGGAATGTCCGGACCCTGAGTGACGACGGCATCCGTGTCATGGTTGATGGCGAGCCCGTGATCGAGAACTGGACCTGGCACGCTCCCGCCCGGGACGAGGGATCGTTCACTCTGGAGAAGGAGCAGATCGTGGAGATCCTGGTTGAGCACTTCGAGATCGACGGGCACTCGGTGCTGGAGTTCGTCATCGAGCAGGAGTAGCCCCCGAACCGGTGGCGGCTCCCTGTACGGGGGCCGTCGCCGCGGCGAGCCCGGTCTCCCGGCCGGCTTGTCACGGGTCACGAGTCGGGGCTACGATTGGCCCGCTCCGGCGAGGTAGCTCAGCTGGTTTAGAGCGGCGGATTCATAACCCGCAGGTCGTGGGTTCAAGTCCCACTCTCGCCACTTCGACGCCCGCGGCTGTCACAGACGGCCGCGGGCGTCGTCTCGTTGGTGTGGTCCGAAAACACTCAGCAGCGATCTCCGCCGGGTCGGGGGCCGCGTTCCGGGGCCTCCGCCCCGCATCGCGGTGCAGTCCGGACGCTGCGCGGCCGATGGGACCTCTGCGACCGAAGTATGGGAGGCGCGGACCATGCCCAGAGACCAGGAACCGTTGGCGGTGCGGCGGCACGACCGCCGCTCGTGCGATCTACAGGGACGCCTGCGCGTCGCGAAGGGGCATGCGCACCAGATCACGTTCTCCGACGCGGTCGCCGAGGCTGATGGCTCGGTGCCGCTCTGTATCGTCGATTGTGGCGAGGGCGGCCTGGGGCTTCGTGGTCCGTTCTACCTGCCCCGGGGGGCCGAGGCGACCCTCACGATCGATCTCACCGAGCAAGGGCGGTCGGTGACCCGTGAGGTCCGCGTCCGCGTGCAGCGGACGACGATGATCGCCCGCTCGCCCGTGTACTACCTCGGCACATCGTTTGTTGATCTTTCTGAGGCGGCGCCGTGCATCGACGCGCTCCTTGAGGCCGCGGCGTCCGAGCCGGAAGCACACTCTCCGGCGGCACGTGCCGACAGCGGGGGGGCGGCGGCATGACGCAGGGCAACGACTTTGTTATCGCCGCGATGCTCGAGGAGGGCCTGATCCGGCAGGATCAACTCGACGCCGGCACCCGCTACGCCGAGGAGCACGAACTGTCGCTGCCCGAGGCGATGGTCGCGACGGGCGTCGTGTCTCGTCGGCAGATGGCGATCTGCAGGGCCGAGATCTTCGAGTGCCCCTTCGTCGATCTCGAAGCATTCGAGGTCAACATCCGCAACACGCAGCTGCTCGCGCAGTCCTCGGCCGAGCGGTTGGTGGCGTTCCCGCTGTTTGACCTCGGCGACGTCATCACCGTCGGCATGGCCGATCCGCTCGATCTGCACGCGGTTGACCAGCTGCGGCGGTTGCTCAAGGCCGAGGTCGATCCGGTGCTCTGCGAACACCGGGCGCTGACCGAGTTGATCGCGCAGAGCTACTCCCTCACGGCCGGCGGCGTGGACGCCGACAGCAGCGCGGTCGAGGGTGCTGTGGGGACGCTCGCTGGCGGCTCACCCGCCGCGGCGGCGATCGGTCGGATACTCGCTCAGGCAGCCCGGGAGGGCGCGTCGGGCGTCCACATCGGACCCGATGAGCACGACCTGCACCTTCGCTTCCGCATCGACGGCAGGCTGCACGAGCGGCCGGTGCCCGACCGGGCTCAGCACCCCGACCTCGTGCGACGGCTGAAGGTCATGGCGTCGCTCGATCCGGCGCAGACCGGCCGCCCGCAGGACGGCAGGTTCAGGTTCACTCACGAGGGTCATCCGATGGACGTGCGGGTCAGCCTGATGCCCACGATCCACGGCGAGAACGTCGTGATGCGTCTGGTCTCTTCGGAGACCTCGATCAAGGGCTTCCGCGAGTTGGGTATCGCCGGCGACATTGTTGAGCAGGTCGAGACGGCGCTCGATAGACCGCACGGCCTGTTCCTGGTGACCGGGCCGGCGGGATCGGGCAGGACCACCACGCTCTCGACCGCGCTCAAACGGCTCAACACCCCCGACCGCAACGTGATGACGATCGAGGACCCGGTCGAGATCCGCATGCCGAGGGCAAGGCAGCTGCAGGTCAGCCCGGAGATCGGTCTGACCTTTGCCGGTGCGCTGCGATCGGTGCTCCGGCAGGACCCGGACGTGGTCCTTGTCGGCGAGATCCGGGAAGCGGAGACGGCACGGGCGGCGTGCCAGGCCGCGTTGACCGGCCATCTGGTGCTCTCGTCGCTCCACTCCGACGATGCGACGGACGCCATCGAACGGCTCCGCGGCATGGGGTGTCCGCCCTTTGCGATCAACGCGTCATTGATCGGGGTGCTCGCGCAGCGGTTGCTCCGGAGCGTGTGCGGATCCTGTGCGAAGCCCGATGCGCCCGACGCTCACCTGCTGCGGATGTTCGGGCTGGGCCAGGACTGCGCCGGGCTCGTCCGGGGTGCCGGGTGCGGCAGGTGCATGAGCAGCGGCTACCGGGGGCGGATCGCGACGACCGAGCTGTTCCTGATGGACCGCGCGATGCAGGAGCTGATTGAGAGCAACGCGGCGGCGGAGACTGTACGCGAGGCCGCGATCGAGTCGGGGATGCGACCTATGTGGCGCGACGGGCTCGAGAAGGCACGCATGGGTTTCACCACGCTGGAGGAGGTCAGCCGCGCACTCGCGATCGACGCCGTCAGCGGTGCCGCGGACGTGTACGCACCGAGAAGCCGGGCCGCCTGAAAGTTTCGGTCCGCGACCCCGTTGTGTCTCGTGAGGTGTTTGGCGACGTCATGATCGCATAACCCGCTACGGACGAAGACCCGAACCTTCTCGGCGGAAGCTGTCCCCGCTGTAGCGATTGAGGGAACAGTGCCAGCACGTGTGCCCGAGATGTTCCCGTCCGGGGGCACCGCGGTGCAGTGGGCCGGATTCTTCGACGAGGTGAGGTCCGTGTCGCAGGGTCGTTGGGCAGAGCGTGGAGTACAGACCATGAGGAATCGTGATACCAACATGGGTCTCCTTCGCCGGGGCGTGACACTCGTTGAGCTCATGGCGTTGGTCGTCGTGCTGGGAGTCCTCGCGGGGTTTTCGGTGCCGAACTACTTCAAGTACACCGACACGGCCCGGGCGTCAGACACCAAGGCGACGCTCGGCATGGCCCGGGCGGCGATCTCCAGCTACCACGACAGCGCCGCGGCCGCGAACGGCTCGGCCGGCTACCCGACGCTCTCTCAACTCGAGACCGTGGGAACCGTCGTCCCGCGGGCGTTCCCCGCGAACCCGTTCAACTCGTCGAGCGATGTGCAGGTCGCAACCTGGGTTGCGGATACACCACCCGTGTTCGGCACCGCGGGCTGGAACTACGACCCCTCAACCGGCCGCTTCTGGGCCAACAGCGATACGGATAACGTGCACGAGAACGAATGGTGACTCTGGGGAGCGGTGCCGGTCCGGGTCTTCAGGACTGGACACAATCGGTAGTCGCCGCACCCCATACGGGTTGTCCGTGCCCTCGATTGGCGGCGTCAGCGGCTGCTGAGCGGGGCTCGGACGTATCAGGCTTCGTGGCGTTCGAGATCGTGACCGACCCGTGAACCGGGCCGGGGCCCCTCGATCATGCCCGTCCCGGAGCATGCATCCCTGGATGCCGGATCACAACCCCCGTCTCCGCGTATCGTCCGGCATGGCGACACCTCTTCGGCGTAGCGTGTGGGCCCTGGGATGGATCGGCACCGTGCTGCTGTGCCCGGCCAGTGTTGGTGCCCGTGGCCCGCTCGACTTCCACGGCTCTCCGCCGTCCGAGATCGCGGTCACTATCAGCGCGGCAAAGCCGGCGAAAGTCTTCACCAACTGCGACATGGCCAACAGGCTGCTCGGCACCGTCGCGGTGATCGGCCCGGTTGATCTGCGGCGGATGGCGGTCGCCTCCCGCCGCGCTGAGGAGACGGGCTGGCCCGAGGAAACGAATGTCCTCGGTCACGCGCACGTGACCCGCGGGCGTGACGCGGCGTCGTACCGCCTCGGACTCACGCCGGACGGCCTGCTGCTGTTTGAAGATCTGCTGGCCCAGCGGACCTTCGCCATGGACGCGGCCGATTGCCAGAGCCTGCTCGACCCGCTCATGGGATACCTCGGCGACCTCGACGCCGACCCGGACGTCCCACACGCCGAGGTCGTGGCGCTGCCCCCACCCTACCGACGCTCACCGATCGTGCTCGATTCAGCGACGATCCGCGACCGACTCAACGGCGGCCGCAAGTCAAACCTCCCGGAAACCCAGCGCTACCTCCCCGACGAGCACCTCTTCGTCCGCCTCCCGGAGGGCTATTCGCCCAGAACACCCGCCGGGCTCATCGTCTGGATCGACGCCTCGAAGAGTGGCCGTCCGCCGGAGGTGTTCAATCTGGCCGCCGACAAGCTGGGGTGCATCATGGTCGGTGCCGCGGAGGCCGGCAACGGACGCCTCTCGACCGACCGCTACCAGCTCGGTCTGGACATGGTCTCGACCATCAGTCAGCGGTACCACATCGATCCGGAGCGCGTCTACGTCACGGGGATCTCGGGCGGCGGACGGATCAGCTCCGGGCTGGTCGCCTGCTTCCCCGACGTGTTCACCGGAGCGGTGCCCATCGTGGGGCTCAACGCCTACAAGCACGTGCCGCTGGGCGACGGCCGGTTCGTGGTCATGGGCTTCGGCCGGCCGAAGGCCTCGTCGTGGCGGTTGCTCCGCGAGCACCGCATCGCGCCGATGACCGGGCCGCTGGATTTCAACTACCGAGAGATGGTAAACGCGGTCCGGATCATGACCGGAGACGGCCTCGAGGTCCGGTTGTTCGAGTACGAAGACATGGCCCACACCCTGCCGACCGCGGAGCGGTTTGTCGAGGCGCTCACGTGGGTGGACGCAGAGCACGCCGAGTCCCGGGCGGACGCCACCGAGCACGCCGACAAGCTGCTCGACGGGTACCTCGCCCGGTTCGGCGATGCCGAGGTCACGACCGAACCCCAGCAGCGGCTGCTCGAGCGGGTCGTGGATACCGCACCCTGGTCGGCCCCGGCGTGGCGTGCGTGCGAGATCCTGGGCCTCACGCGACCGCCGGAAGCACCGGGAGCGCCGGAAACTCCCGCGATTACTGACGAAACTCCTGGAACACCGTGATGGCCCGCTGGCGGCTGGCCTTCACGTCGACGATCGAGTTGGCGTAGCCCGCGCCCGCCCGCGCCAGCGGCCGGGGATCGTGGATCTCGCGCGAATCAAGATCACCGAGTTCGGCAACATGGTCACGGATGTAGTCGCCGTCGGGATCGACCTTCTTCGACTGGCTGATCGGGTTGAAGATCCGGAAGTAGGGTGCCGCGTCCGTGCCCGTGGACGCCGACCACTGCCAGCCGCCGTTGTTGCTCGCCAGGTCGCCATCGACCAGGTGTTGCATGAAGAACCGCTCGCCGAGCCGCCAGTCCATGAGCAGGTTCTTGGTCAGGAACATCGCCACGATCATGCGGCAGCGGTTGTGCATCCACCCGGTGGAAACGAGCTGGCGCATCGCGGCATCGACGATCGGGACTCCGGTCTCGCCCGCGCACCACGCGGTGAATTGCTCCGGATCCTCCCGCCAGGCGAGGCCGTCGTATTCGGCGCGGAAGTTCCGGCCGCGGCTCAGCTTCGGGAATCCGATGAGCAGGTGCTTGTAGAACTCTCGCCAGAGCAGTTCGTTGACCCATGTGCCCGGACCGTCGCCGCCGCTCGCGGGGCCGAGCGCGTCGCGGCCGTCAGATTCCATCGCGGCCAGCAGGCACTCACGAGGCGAGATCACTCCCGAAGCGAGATACGGCGAGAGCGAACTCGTGCCGTCCAATCCCGGCGCATCGCGGTTGTCGTGGTAGTCCGCGATCCGTGTCCGGACAAACGTCTCAAGACGATCTCGCGCGTGGGATTCGCCCGCCGGCCAGAGCTCCGTCAGCTCAGGGCTCTCAAAGGAATCGAGCCCGGTCGGCACAGTGTCTGAGTCGCAGGGGGCCTCCGGCTGCCGCCGCGGCTTCGGCGCGAGTGTGCAGCCGCCGCTTTCGTCGAAGATCTTCCCAAACTTCTTGCGGAAGGGCGAGTAGACCGTGTACCACCCCTCCTGTCCGGTCAAGACGGTCCCCGGCTGGAGTATGCACACGTCATCGAACGCGCGGACTGCCACCCCCGCTGCATCGAAAGAACGCTCAACCTCGTCGTCGCGCTGGCGCTCGTTGAACTCCAACTCACGGTTGTAGTAGAGCCGGTCGCAGCCCGCGTCTTTCGCAAGACCGAGCAACGCGGCGGGCACTTCATCGAACCGATCGACACGGAGAATGCGCAGCGGGATCCGAAGCTTGCCCAGCGCCTCCGACAGCGCAGCGACGTTCCGCAGCACGAAGTCCGCTTTCGCCCCGCCCCAGTCGTGTTCGCGCCATTGCCCGGGACACAGGACGAACACCGCCACGACACCCTTGTCGGCGTCGTGCGTCGCCTGCGAGAGGGCGGCGTTGTCTCCGATCCGCAGGTCGCTCCGGAACCACACCAACGCTCGCATCCGTACCCCTTCCGCTCCCGCCGGAGCTGTACCGACCGACACCCAACCAGCCACCGTATGCTGCCGGGAGGAGTCTGCCAGTGAGCTTCGAGGTCGAAACCAGTCTGGATGCTGCCGAGCGGTTCTTTGCCGGCCAGGGCTGGACGCCCTTCCCGTTCCAACAACAGGCCTGGGACGCCTACCGCGACGGTCGGAGCGGCCTGATCTCCGTTCCGACCGGGGCGGGAAAGACCTATGCCGCGTTCGGGGGGCCTCTCAGGCAGTTGGCAGAGGAACCCTCCGCCCCCGCTGACCCCCCCAAACGCGGGAGCCGGCCCCGCTCGATCCGGGTGCTCTACGTCACGCCGCTGCGTGCGGTCTCCCGCGACATTGAGCTCGCGCTGCGGCTGCCAGTGCAGCAACTCGGGCTGAGCGTGGATGTGGAGAGCCGCACGGGGGACACCCCGAGTGCTGTCCGGACTCGCCAGCGCAAGAGCCTGCCCGAGATCCTCATCACCACACCCGAGTCGCTCTCACTGCTCCTGAGCTACGCCGACGCGCCGCTCCGCTTCCGCACACTCCAGAGCGTGATCGTCGACGAGTGGCACGAGTTGCTCGCGTCGAAGCGGGGGACGCAGGTGGAACTCGCCCTCGCAAGGCTCCGGGCGTGGTCGCCCGGGGTGCGCACCTGGGCACTGTCAGCGACGCTGGGCAATCTCGACGCCGCGGCCCGGGCCGCCGTCGGTGGTGATGCCGAACCCGTCATCATCGCCGAAAAGCTGGACCGCCCGGTGGAGATCGAGACGCTGCTCCCGAGCGAGCCGCGGCAGTTGCCGTGGGCGGGGCACATGGGCATCCGGATGCTGCCGCGGGTGCTCGAAGCGCTCGACCCGACCAAGACCACGCTCATCTTCGTGAACACGCGGGCCCAGGCCGAGCTGTGGCACGGGGCGATTCTCGCCACGCGCCCCGAGTGGGAGCCCATCACCGCGCTACACCACGGCTCGATCGACCGCGCCGAACGGGAACACGTCGAGGGCGGGCTCAAACGCGGCGATCTCAAGTTCGTCATCGCGACCAGTTCGCTGGACCTGGGCGTGGACTTTGCGCCGGTCGAGCGGGTCCTCCAGATCGGATCGCCCAAGGGGGTGGCCCGCCTGCTCCAGCGGGCGGGACGGTCGGGGCACCGGCCGGGCGAGACCTGCCGGATTGTCTGCGTACCCACCCACGCCATGGAACTGGTGGAGGTGGCCGCCGTGCGCGACGCCGTAGCGCAGGGGGTCATCGAGCCGCGACTCTCGCAGCACAAGCCGCTGGACGTGCTCGCCCAGCACATGGTGACCTGCGCTCTCGGCGGTGGGTTCCTGCCCGAGGAGCTGTTCTCTGAGGTCCGGACCACCGCCGCCTTCGCCGGCCTGACGCGAGAGGAATTCGACTGGACGCTCGAGCTTGTCTCCCGTGGCGGGGCCACCCTCGCGGCGTACCCCGAGTTCCACAAAGTCGCGCTCGACGAGTCGGGCAGGGCTGGTGTCGAGTCGAAGCGGACCGCCCAGCTGCACAGGCTCAACATCGGCACCATCACCGCCGAGGCCACGGTCGCGGTCCGCTTTGTCGGGGGGCGTTCGCTCGGTTCGATCGAGGAGTACTTCGTCGCGGGCCTGCGGAAGGGGCAGAAATTCATGTTCGCCGGGCGGGTGCTGGAGTTCGTCCGCCTGCACGACATGGTCGCCTATGTCCGGGCCGCGAAGGGCAAGACCAACTTCACACCACACTGGGCCGGGACGCGGCTGCCGATCTCCGAGTCGCTCGGGGCCGGTGTCCGGTCGATGCTTGAGTCGGCGAGCGGGTCGAGCCGGTCGCACGCCGACGGGCCGGAGCTCCGGGCCGCTTCGGAATTGATGCGCGCGCAGGCGGCGCTCTCGGCCGTTCCGGGTCGGCGGCAGACCCTCGTCGAGATGTTCGACTCGCGCGACGGCTCGCACCTGTTCGTGTTCCCCTTCGACGGCCGTCTGGTTCACGGAGGCATCGGCGCGTTGCTCGCGCTGCGGATGGGCCGGGCCCACGCCACGACGTTCACCGTCACGGCCAACGACTATGGCTTTGAGCTCCTCGCCGAGCGTGGGTACCCCTTCGGTGAGCTGTTCGATGCCTCGCTCTTCGATGCGACCGACCTCGCCGCGGAGGCCGAGCAGAGCGTCAACCTCTCCGAGCTGGCCAAGAGCCAGTTCCGCGAGGTGGCCCGGGTCTCGGGGCTCGTGTTCCAGACCTACCCGGGCACCCCCAAGTCGGCCCGCCAGGTCTCCGCCAGCAGTTCGCTGCTCTTCGAGGTGTTCGAGCAGTTCGACCCCGACAACCTTCTCCTGGGCCAGGCCCGGCGGGAAGTCCTCGAACGGCAGTTCGAGCAGACCCGGATGGCCCGGACGCTCGAGAGACTGCGACAATCCGAGTTTGTGCGCACATCGCCGGACCGTCCCACGCCGCTCTCGTTCCCGCTCATGGCCGATCGGTTCGGCACCAAGCTCGCCCACGGGACGCTCGCCGAACGCATCGACCGGATGCAGGCCCTCTGGCAGCAGGAGGCCGCCCGCCATGCGTGAGACGCTCACGATCGAAGTCGTTGACGAATGTGTCGAACTGCTTCCCGAGCGCGCCGCGTGGTGGGGACGCCGACGCACGCTGCTGGTCTCCGATCTGCACCTCGGCAAGGAGCAGGCGTTCGCCACGCTGGGGATCGGTGTGCCGTCGAGCGTGCTCGACGAGACGCTGGCGAGGCTGGGCCGGTGCGTCGCCGATCTCGGCGCCGAGCGGGTGCTGGTGCTGGGAGATGTGCTGCACGCCAGGCACGGGCTGACGCCCGCGGTCGTCGACCGCGTCTCGGCTTGGCGCCGGGCACTCCGCGTCGAGATCGGCGTCGTGCCCGGAAACCACGACCGCGACCTCGCGACCGTCGCGGCGTCGTGGCACCTCACGACCCACGGCACCGAACTGACCGACGGCCCCTTCCGTTTCGTGCACGAGCCCGACGCGGGCGTGGAGGGACGGTTCACTTGGGCGGGACACCTCCACCCGGCGGTCGCGGCTGGCCGCGGGCAGCGATTCGGTCAGACTGCCCTGCTTCCGCATCGGTGCCCGGGTGGGGGTGCTCCCGGCCTTCAGCCGGTTCACCGGCCGGGCGGGGGTACCGGTGGGCCCGTCCGACCGGCTCTTCGCCATCGCCCCGGACCGCGTGTTCGCGGTGCCATCGCCCGCGCCGGCGAGCCGGTAGTCTCTCGGCATGACTGAACCTCGTACCGCCTCGCGCCTCCGCCCGTTCGGCACCTCCATCTTCGCCGAGATGAGTCTCCTCGCGGCCCGGCACAAGTCGATCAACCTCTCGCAGGGCTTCCCCGACTTCGACGGCCCGGAGTTTCTCAAGGCCGCGGCCCAGCGGGCGATCAGCGCCGGTGAGAACCAGTACGCCCGCACCCAGGGCGTCCCCGCACTCAACGAAGCGATCGCCTCGTGGTGGAAGCGGGGGGGCGGCCGGGACCTCGACCCGCACGACGAGATCACGGTCACATCCGGCTGCACCGAGGCCCTCGCCGCCTGCTGCCTGGGACTGCTCGAGCCGGGAGACGAGGTGGTCTGCTTCGAGCCGTTTTATGACGCCTATCTCGCGGACATCGCGATGGCCGGTGCAACGGTGCGGGCGGTGACCCTCCGCCCGGATGCCAAAGGCGAGCGGTTCGGGTTTGACGAATCCGACCTCCGCGGCGCGTTCTCGGCCCGGACGCGCGCGGTGCTGCTCAACACGCCGCACAACCCGACGGGCAAGGTGTTCTCCGCAGCCGAACTCACCCGCATCGCGAGCCTCGCCGCCGAGCACGACGCCATCGTGATCGCCGACGAGGTGTACGAACGGCTCGTCTTCGCCCCCGACCGGCCGCACGTCTCGATCGCCTCGCTGCCCGGCATGGCCGAGCGGACGGTCACGCTCTCCAGCCTCGGCAAGACGTTCAGCGCGACGGGTTGGAAGATCGGCTGGGCGATCGCCCCGCCGGATCTGACGGCCGGAATCCGCGCCGCACACCAATTCCTGACCTACGCCAGCGCGACCCCGCTCCAGCACGCCGCGGCTCTTGCGCTCGCGAGCGATGAGGGCGAGGCGTACGTCGGGCAGCTCGTCCGCGACTACGCCGACCGCCGCCGCTACCTCGCCGACGCCCTCGCCGAGCTCGGCTTCGGCGTGCTCGATCCCGAGGGGACGTACTTCATCATGGCCGACCACACCGCGGTGAGCGCGCGCCTCGGCGCCGACCACACCGCGGTGAGCGCGCGCCTCGGCCTGCGCGACGAGTCGGGCGGCCCCGCCGACGACTTCGCCATGGCGCGTTGGCTCATCGAGCACGCGGGCGTGGCGACGATCCCGCCGAGCGTGTTCTACCACGACAAGGCCGAGGGACGCAGGTACCTGCGATTCGCCTTCTGCAAGCGGGAGGAGACGCTCCGCCAGGCCGTCGAGCGCATGCAGGCCGCGATCGGCACCTCCGGGGTCACACGCCCGAGGTAGCCGTCGCTTCGCGTCCTGCGCCGAACTTGAGAGCCGCGATCCGCTCCGGCAGGCTGAGCAGCCGGATGAACCCCTCGGCGTGCTTCTGGTTGTACACCTCGTCGGCCGAGAAGGTCGCGTAGCTCTCTTCGTAGAGGCTAAAGGGGCTCGACCGCCCGACGAGCCACGCCCGACCCTTGTACAGCCGCACGGTCGAGGAGCCGGTCAGGCGCTCGCCGATCTTCGCGGCACAGGTGCTCAGGGCCTCGCGGAGTGGGGTGAACCAGCGGCCGTTGTAGACCAGTTCGGCGTAGGTCACCGACATCTGCTGCTTCCAGTGCAGGGTCTCTCGGTCGAGGACGCACTGCTCGATGCCCTTGATCGCTTCAACCAGCACGGTGCCGCCGGGTGTCTCGTAGAGCCCCCGCGACTTCATGCCGACGAGTCGGTTCTCGAGGATGTCCACACGCCCCACGCCGTGCTCGCCGGCGATGGTGTTGAGCCGAGAGACGATCTCCTCGGGAGCCAGCCGCTCGCCGTTGACGCCGACGGGCACGCCCGCCTCGAACTCCACCGTGACGTCCTGGGCCGTGTCGGGCGCCTGCGACGGGTCGGCGGTCATCATCCAGACGTCGTCCGGCGGCGGGGCGGCCGGGTCCTCGAGCACGCCTCCCTCGTGGGAAATGTGCCAGAGATTGCGGTCGCGGGAGTAGATCTTCTTGGCGCTGGAGGTCGTCGGGATGTTCCGCTCCTGCAGGTAGGCCAGCAGGTCTTCACGCGAACGGAGGTCCCACGTACGCCAAGGCGCGATGATCTCAAGGTCGGGAGCGAGGGCGGAGAAAGTGCTCTCAAAGCGGACCTGGTCGTTGCCTTTGCCGGTACACCCGTGGGCGACCGCGTCGGCCCCGAATTCGCGGGCGACCTCCACCTGGGCCTTGGCGATCAGGGGGCGGGCGATCGAGGTGCCCAGCAGATAGTCGTGCTCGTACTGGATGCCCGCCAGCAGCGTCGGGAAGACGTAGTCCGCGACGAATTCGCGGGTCAGGTCGACCACGCGGCACGCCGACGCGCCGGACTTGATCGCCTTCTCCTCGACGCCCTCGAGTTCCTCGGCCCCCTGGCCGACGTCGCCGACGTAGGCGATGACCTCGCAGTCCATGTTCTCCTTGAGCCAGGGGATCACGGCCGAGGTGTCGAGCCCGCCGGAATACGCCAGAACGACCTTCTTCTTTGCCATGAATCCGCTCTCCGAGCATGCACTGTGTGGGGGATGGGGTCTGGGGGGGATCGTAGGCAGATATGCAAAATATGTATAGATATGCAGCAGAGATTCTGCGCCGTCAGCCGCGATCCCGTATCCTGACCCCCGCACCACGCGATCGGAGAGACCGGATGCTGAATCTCGCTGCTCTGGGGGCAATCGCCCTCGCTTTCGCCCCGATGCCGGGCCTCCCGGCGGCTCGAAGGGACTCCCGTGGCCCCCCGCACACAAGATGCGAGCCCCGCCGCGGCTGCGGAGCCGTTCTCGATCCTCGTCTTCTCCCGCACCGCGGGGTTCCGCCACGCGTCGATCCCCGACGGCGTCGCGGCCCTCACCGAGATCGCCGAGGAGCAGGGATTCTCGCTCGAGGCGACCGAGGACGCGGCCTTGTTTACCGACGAGTATCTTGACGCCTTCGCCGGGGTGGTCTTCCTGAACACGACCGGTGATGTCCTCGACGACGAGCAGCAGGCCGCGTTCGAGCGGTACATCGCCAAGGGGCGGGGCTACGTCGGTGTGCACTCCGCCTCGGACACCGAGTATGACTGGCCCTGGTACGGCCAGCTTGTCGGGGCCTACTTCAAGGGCCACCCCCGCATCCAGCCCGCCGACGTGGTGGTGGAGGACGCGGACCACCCTTCGACCGCCCACCTGCCCGAGCGGTGGAACCGCACCGACGAGTGGTACAACTTCCGCACGAGCCCGCGGCCCAACGTCCGAGTGCTGATGCACCTCGATACCTCGACCTACGAGGGCAGCACCATGCCCGACGATCACCCGACCGCGTGGTGTCACGAGTTCGGCGGTGGGAGGGCGTGGTACACCGGCGGCGGCCACACGTCGGAGAGCTTCGCCGACCCGGCGTTCCGCGACCACCTCCTCGGCGGCATCCTCTGGGCGACAGGACGCGCCGAGCCTGCGACGCCCACCAAGGATGAACGCGACGACGCGGTCGTTCGATAACCACCGCGTCGTCGGAATCGAACAGGTTGTGATCCGGGAGGATCGCGGAGAGTCTACTGCGCTGCCCGCACCGCGGCGATCACCTCATCGGCATCGGCACGCTGCTTGTAGTCCCAGTCCGCCCAGGCGTACCGCACGATGCCCTCGCTGTCGATGACGAAGGTGCCGGGTGCCGGGAGGCTCCACGTTCCGCTGGAATTGCTGGTCTCTAGGTCGATGCCGTAGCCCTTGTATTTCGTCTTGGTGCCAGCGTCGAGGTCGAAGTAGACCCGGTAGGCCTTGGCCGCGGCCATCGTGGTGTCTGAGTAGATGTCCATGCCGAGTTCGTGCTTGGTGGCGGTCTTGGTGGCGTTGTCGGGCGACTCGGCGGTGATGGCGAGCAGGCGTCCGCCGGCCTCGGCGAGCTCGGCCTCGCGGCCCTGCCACTCGGCGAGCTGACGCGTGCAGTAGGGGCACCAGCCGCCCCGGTAGAACGTCACCACCACCGGCCCGTCGGCGTAGAGGCTCGCCAGTGAAACCTGCTGCCCGTCGCGGGCCTGGATCATCGCGTCCGGGGCGCGTTCGCCAACAGTGAGCCCGGGGCCCGTGTGCGCCGTGCCCTCGTCCGAATCGCTGCTCTCTGCAGAGGAGGCGGCGCTGGATTGGGTCTCGGTCGTCTGGCAGCCGCCCGCGGCGAGAGCGAGAGCGAGGGCAACAGGGGCGGCGGCAGCGGTGGTCGATCGACGCATAGTCATCTCCGTGTGGTGAGGTTTTTATCCTCGGTGTGGCAGGTGAACGCCGGCCCGCGTCCGGCTATTCCGGTTGGCCGAGATCCAGCCGAACTGCGCGCGCAAAACGCTCGCTCGCGCCTTGGGGTGATTGTTGCGTGCGTATCGAGCGGCTACCGGCTGTACCGTTCGCCCGCTTCCACGGCGATCGGCAGACGATTCCCGGCCGGCGGGAGCGGGCAGGTCGCAAATGCGCTCATCGAGCAGATCGGGTTGTGCGCCTTGTTGAAGTCCAGCTCGACGGAGCCATCGTCGCCGATGGGGTCCGCGTCGAGAAAGCGGCCCGCCCCGTAGGTCTGCCGGCCGTTGGTGGTGTCGCCAAAGACGAAGAAGAGCGAACCGTCCGAATTGACGGTCGGGCGCAATCGGTGGGTCTGGCCATCCAGGACGAACTCCAGTGCGCCGGGGCACGGTGAGGTCTCGATCTGCCCGAGCACGTTGGTGATCGCGAGGGTCGCACCGGGCTCGGGGATGAGCGTCGCGGTCACGCGCCACCGCGGATCGACCGGGAAGCGGTCGATGCCGTTGAACTCGCGGAGCGTGGCGCTGTCGCGGTCCTTGGTGCGCAGGAACAACTCGCCGCCGCGCTCGATGACCTGCAGGCTCGCGTTCCCGCTCGTCAGGATGGTGGGGGGGCCGCCGGCGTCGGAACGCATCGTGACGGTGCCGATCGGTGCCCCGTTCCCGTCGCCGCGGATCGCGACCGGCGCGCCGCCCTCGGCCGCGAACTCGACGCCGTCCGATGTGACCGTGAGTACCCCGGTTCGCGGCGTGGCTGCGCCGGGCAGCACGATGTCGTTCTCCGCGGCGGCCCCGAGCGAGTACGTCCCGGGGGTCAGCCGGTGCAGACCCGACAGTGTCAGCCAGCCGGTCTCCGAACGCAGGCCGGCCACACGTTCGGCGTGCCAGGCGTCGATCTCGGTCGTATACGCGGTCTCACGCACGCGGGCACCTCCGTCGGATGCGCAGCCTGACAACACAACCGCGGACAACACAGCGGGCCACAGCAGCACAGCGAGTCGATTCATCTCGGCATCGTACCGTGAACCGGCACCGGGGGAGTCCGGTCGCGGCGGCGGATCAGGCGAAAGCGGCGTGGCTCAGCCGACAAGCCTCGAGGACATCGAGGACGCCATCCGTGTGGCTGCGAGCACGAAGTATCGGTGCGCCTCGGGGCGGATCACGGCACCGACGGCCCGCTCCCACAGCCCAAGCCATCTTGCGAAGTGCTCGTGTGTGAGTCCCGGGAGAGGCTGGTGCGCTTCGATGGGACGGCCCGAGTACCTGCCCGTGTGCAGCACCACCGTGGACCAGAACGCGTACATCTTGGGCAGGTGGAGCGACCAGTCGGCGACATGGCGGTGGAAGATCGGTCCGAGCAGATCGTCGTCACGGACCGACGCATAGAACGTGTCGACCAGCGTCTCGATGTCCGACTCGGAGACCAGCCCGGCGACGCTCGATCCCGCCAGAGGTTCGGTCAGCGGGAGAGGGTGTGCGATCTCGGTTGGCTCGTTCGGTGCTTCCATTCGACTTCCTCTCCTGACCGGCGGTGGTCTCGGCATGATGTGCGGCGCCGGAATCGACCCGGAACGGCCGCGTCGAGTGTGGCCGTTCCGGATCGTGCCGGGTCGGTGGCCCGAGCGGTCAGGCCTTGAGCGCTGCCAAGTCGGCGCCGTGGTTGATGTGGTAGACCTGCCCCCCGATGACCATCGCGGGCACAGACTTCACTCCCGCACGCTCGGCCTCTTCGACGCGGGACTTCTCCTGGCCGAGATGCACGATATCGACCTTGAACTTGGCGGGATCGAGGCTCTCGGCCAGCCCCTGCTCGGCGGCGACACAGACGGGGCAACCGGCGTGATAGAACGTCGCGGTCGTGCTCATGACGGATCTCCTTTGGACGGGGTGTGGGACGGTTGGCCACCCGCTCGCGGGCCGTGCCTTCGGGCCGGGCCCTTCGAATCGAGCGGGGTGCCGTTGAGAAAGACGTTCCAGAGAACCGGCTGGATTTCGGCTGCGGCCGGTTCCATCTCGTCGCAATCGATGCGCAGATCGGTATCGCCGATCGGCGCGTCGATGAATTGGCAGTGATGCGGCTTGGGCTGGCCCGGATACTCGTTGGGGCGGAAGTAGCGGCATCCGACGCACATACGGGCGGTCGGCACCGCCCCCTGTTCCTGCAGCGCACGGACCATGCCGACCAGGCCGCGGAGCAGTCCCGCCTGTTCACTCCCTGGCAGCGCGCCGATCGCGTGGAGCATCGCGTCCGGCCACTTGGCGGCCTGCTCGGCCTCCTGCTTGCCGGGCGCGGTCAGCGTGAGCACGATCGCGCGGCCGTCCGCCTCGTCGGCCTGTTTGGCCACGAGCCCCTTGGCGACCAGCGTCGAGATCGCGCCGCTGGCGGTCCCCACCGTGACTGCGAGCTGCCGGGCGATGGCCTTGACCCCGAGCGGCGACGTGCTGCCGCCGAGGATGGCGAGGATCTGCGCCTGGGTCGGGGTGAGGCCTCGCGTCCCCGCGGCCCGCCACGCCTCGTGGCGCATGACCAGCGAGAGCTTGGCGAGCCCGGCCATGATCCGTTCGCCGGGGTCGAGAGCGTCGGTCGTGGGTGGTCGGGCAGGCATGGGGATATAGTATGGACTTCAAACTATATGTCAATCGCACGGACCGAGTGGTTTGCTGCTTGGTGTCATTCCTGATCCGTGCCCGGTGCTCGTTGACTTCGTGTGGAATTGCCGCACAATGACAAGGATTCTCAATAACGGTTGCACGAGCAGACGCAGGAGACGCCAGAGTGGAAACCCGTCGCACCAAGCAGCAGCAGTCCATCCGGGAGGTGCTCGCCGAGGCCGGGCGTCCCATGTCGGTGCAGGAGGTGTTCGACGCGGCCCTGACGTCGGTGCCGACCATCGGCCTCAGCACTGTCTACCGCACGATCCGCAGGCTGGCTGAGCAGGGCGAGATCGCGGCCGTCGCGGTGCCGGGGCAGCCCGATCGATACGAGCTGGCCGATGTCGCGGCGACCCATCATCACCACTTCCACTGCACCGAGTGCGACCGGGTGTTCGACGTTCGCGGGTGTGTGGGGGGGCTCGACCGCATGCTCCCGCCGGGCTTCAAGCTTCGAGGGCACGAACTCACCCTGAGCGGGGTCTGCGGCGGGTGCGCGGCTCGATAGGCGGCCGCGGCTGCCGATTAGGACCCCGGCGAGCCCTGATCAGCGCGGGCAAAAAAGGAGGACGCCCCGGCCGGGCGGGGCGTCTCGCAGGAAGCGGAGAGGATGGGATTCGAACCCACGATACAGGTTATACCCGTATAACGGTTTAGCAAACCGTCGCCTTCAGCCGCTCGGCCACCTCTCCAACACGGGCCCGAATCCGGGCTCGGTTGTGCGCGAAGCATATCCCCCACGGAGCGGCGGTGCAAAGCCGCGGCTGAGGCTCTTGCGTGCCTCAGGTCGGGGTGTGGGCCCGGGCGATTGCCTCTGGGGCAGCGGCGGGGGCTCAATTCTGTGCGTGCGGTGGGGAGGCGGATCGAGATCAGCCGGCGCGTTCGTCGCGCTCGGTATCGCCGTTGGCCTCGATCAAGCGGCGGAGGTACTGGTTCTCGCGGCGGGTCGCCTCGAGGTCGAAGACGAGGTACTTGACGCTCAGCCGGAGGTGGTCCAACGACTCCTGCAGTTCGGCCAGGGTGGTCCGCATCTTCTCGTGGCGGTTCCGTGTGTCGTGCGCGAACCGTTCGATCCTGGAGCGGTCTTCGGCGGTGAGGCCCTCGATGTTGTCGAGGACTTTGGCAAGCTGGGCGTCGGTGTGGGGGTCGTTCATCGTGGTCCTTCCAGATCTGGAGGCGCTGTCGCCATGGTGTCTGGGGAGGCACGATGCAACGGTGGGGCCGCGGGACTGGCACGGGCCCAGACGATCGATACGTCCGAGAATAAGGGCGATCATGCTGCCTGCGAGGCGTGTCCGCGGCGGGTGTTTGCCCAGTTTGCCCAGCCGGATCGCCGTCTGTGCCGCGTGTTGCGTGGAGTCACCGTTCGGTGAGCATGCGCGTCAACATGTCGCGGACGGCGGGAGTCACTCTGGTGCCGAGGCCGGAGAGGGCGGCGGGCTCCTCTCGCCGTGCCAGTCGGACCAGCCCGCGGAGGTGCTCATCGAGGAGTGTGCGGAAGCGGGCGAACGCCTCTTCCAGATCAGACCGGCTGAAGACGGAGAGCGGGTCGGCCAGACCGGTCTGCGCCGCGGCCCAGTCGAGGAGGAGCTTTCCGGACGGTTCGAACCGGTAGAGCGCGGCGGTGGCTTCGAGCCGGGTCACCAGCGGGCGGAACGGGTCTGACGCGGCGTCGGGGATCTCGCGGAGGGCCTGGAGGAGCTCGGTCCGGTTCGGTGCTGCGGGGGTGTCTGGCCCGGCCGCGGCCCGGGAGGCTCCCACGGGTACCGAGCCGGGTGCGACGAGGGTGGCGACGGCGGTGGAGATGTTCTTGGTTCCCGCCCGGTCGAACCGGATCGAGAGGCGCTGGGCGTCCTTGCCGTCCTGGCGGATCGACGTCGCCGCGAGCACGAGCCCCGTGCCCCACTCGGGCCGAAGGCTGTGGATGAGGCGGTCCCCCGGCTGCCAGTGTTGGTCGGTCATTCTCGGATTCCTCCCCTGCCGCGTATGCTGATCCGCGTGCCGCTGCGGGCGGGCGATGCGAAGGGGCCTCGTTGTCCTGTGGGATCGGCGGCGTGTCCCCGCCGCTGTCGGTGCCTACTATAGAGGTCCACACACCGCCCGGACGCCGGGCGGGGGGTTGTTCGGGAACAAACAGGGTGCCCCATGATTCAAGCGCTCAAGAGCGACGATCTCATCACCAAGGCCGGCGGCCGGTTCAAGCTCTGCACGCTGATCCAGCGTCGCCTCGGCCAGCTCATGGACGGTGCACGCCCCCTCGTGGAGCGTGACGGCCGTTCGGATCTGGAACTGGTCATGGAGGAGATCCTCCAGGACAAGATCAGCCTCGGATGGCTGCAGGACGCACCGGCCGACGAGAGCGCTGCCGCGGCCGACGACGGCGCGCTGCTCTGATCTCCGTTCCGCATCGCAAGTTTGAGGTAGAGAACCGATGGCGCTGAAAGAACGGCGTGTGCTTGTCGGCGTGACCGGCGGCATCGCGGCCTACAAGACGGCGACGGTGGTCAGCAGGCTTGCGCAGCGAGGCGTCAATGTCACGGTCGCGATGACCGAGAGCGCCACGCGGTTTGTTACGCCGCTGACGTTCCAGGCGCTTTCGGGCAGGCCGGTCTACACGACCCCGTGGGAACATGTCGAGTCTCACGACCCGCAGCACATCTCGCTGGCGGAGTCTCTGGACGCGGCCCTGATCGCGCCGGCGACGATGGACTGCCTGGCGCGGCTGGCGTCGGGCCGCACGCAGGACGTGATCTCGCTGATCATGAGCGCGGTGGACCCGAAGCGGACGCCGGTGCTGCTCGCCCCTGCCATGAACAGCACCATGTGGGCGCAAGCCTCGACCCAGCGGAACGTCGCGACGCTCGTGGCCGATGGGTTCCGGTTCATCGGGCCCGGAGACGGCTGGCAGGCCTGCCGGCGCGTGGGGCCCGGGCGGATGAGCGAGCCGGAGGAGATCCTCGAGTCGCTCACGGGGTTGTTGCCGGACTTGGCGGGGTGAGCGGGGACGGGCTCGCCCGGGGCGGGATTGGCGGTTACACTACTGCCCCATTCGGAGAGGTGCCAGAGCGGTTGAATGGGCCGGTTTCGAAAACCGGTGTGGCGCTTTGCGTCACCGGGGGTTCGAATCCCCCCCTCTCCGCTTTCTTCCCCGGACCGGCCCCCTCTCAGGCGGTCCCGCGTTGATTTCCCCGTCCAACTCGTCCCGGGCTGTTCGCCCGTTCCGTCGCTGAGTGCCGTCCACTAGTGGATGTGATCTGCGGCGGCTTGCGGTACGCTCCGCGCCGTGTTCCGAATACTTCGAGGAACACGGAGAACTCTGCATGGAACCAAGAGAGAGCCCCCCGCGGCCGGACCGCGCAGCGCTGGCCGACCGATTGCGTCGTCTGCCGCGCCAACTGGTTCGCCGGAGTCCGTTCGAGGGTGACATCCGGCCGACGCGGGTGCCGCTGATCGCGTTCGGCTCCGGCAGACCTACCGCGCCGTTCCCGCACCCGTGGAACTATCACGAGCCCATCCGCATCCTTGAGTCGTTTTTCTGGAACGCCGACGCGGAAGAGGGCACGGGTCGGCACTGCCGGTTTCTCGAGGTTGCGGGGTTCGCACCGGTGCTGGTCGTCCGCGACCCCGGTCTTATCCGCGCGATCTCGACCAAGACCGGGGCACAGGAGGGGCAGTTCGATCGCGACACGCTCCCGTCGGTCGGGATCGCCCGGGCGACCGGGCGGGACTCGCTTCTCTACGCCAACGGGCCGAGTTGGAAGCACCAGAAGAAGCTGTCCACGCCGCCGTTTGCCCGCACCACGCTGTTCCAGCCGGAGCAGTTCGGAGAGTTCGAGAAGACATTCCGGCAGACCGTGCGGTGCCGTCTCGGTGTGCTTGAGACGAAGCTCGACGAGACCGGTGCGCCCGTGCGTGTGCGCCTCGAGCCCGAGATCAAGGCGGTGATGCTCGAGATGCTGGTCAACAACTTCTTCGGGGCGGATGTTCCCTATGAGGAGATCAGGCAGCGATACGTGCCCGCTCTTGAGCACGTGATCGATCACATCGTGACCGACACGGTGGTCAACAAGCTCGGGATCCCGCTCCGGGTGATGCCCCGCGTCACCCGCGGCATCGCCCGGGCCAAGGAGGCCCGGGCGGTGTTTGAGGCACTCACCGACCTCGCGCTGGCCTCACGGGGCAGCGGCGGGGGGCTCTGGGCCCAGTTCAATTCCGATGCGTCGGACGCTGCGCTGCGGAGCAACATCCGCGTGTTCCTGGCCGGTGCGCTCGAGGCCACCACCTCGTACGCGAGCTGGGCGGTCGCCCACTTGGCACAGAACACCAGGGCGCAGGACCGTGTCTACGACGAGGTGCGGCAGATCAGTACGTACACGCCGGACACGCTGCGGGCGGCGCCGTATCTGGGTCATGTGCTGGAGGAGACGCTCCGGCTCACACCTTCGCTCTACTTCCATCCGCGCCGGGCGACGGCGGACACGTGGGTCGAGACCCTGTCTGGTCGGCGGCTCCACATCCCGAAGGGCAACAACATCCTGCTGGATGTGTGGCACGCGAACCGGCACGAGGACCATTGGGGGGTAGCTCGCACAGGGCACCCGGCGGGGGAGTTCGTCCCGGAGCGGTGGGAGGGGCTCGAGCGGTGCCCGCACGCCAAGGAGCTCCTGCATTTCGGGTTTGGCCATGGGCCGCGGTTCTGCCCGGGCAAACACCTCGGGCAGCTCGAGGTCGCGCTGGTGGTCGGTGCGATCGTGCAGTTGTTCCGGTTCAGGGCTGTGACTCCGGACAATCCCGCCAAGGCCGGAGTATCAACGAAGCCCGCAGACGGGGTTCTGGTCGATCTGCAGCGACGGGGCGAGAGCCCCGGCCGGACCGAGCCGACCTTGACCGAATCGGCTGATTGAGTTGTGTGCACGTTCGGGGTGGGATCAGGGGCATTGCAGAGGATCCCCCGCCGTCGCCGCCGCGAGTACCAGAAATGAGAACGGGGCGGCCGCGTCACGCGACCGCCCCGCCGAGAGCGCTTTCCGATTTACCCTTCGGTCACGGCTGGATCTGCGTCGCCGAACCCGGGCTCTCCTCGCTCTCTTGGCCCAGGCTGTCGTCGGAGCCACGCACCCGGATCGAGACCAGCGCCGGCTCGCTGTAGGCGAAGACCTCAGGCCCATCGTCCGAGATGTTGCACCGGACTCGGTAGGTGAAGTGGTCCGACCCCGAGAAGCCGGCGTCGGCGATGTAGAGGAACGACCCGTCCGACCGCAGGATCAGGTTCCCGCTCGAGGGCGCGACGTACCCATCGTCCCCCGGGCCGAATCCGAGGTCGACCTCGATCGGGCGGAACTCGCCTGCCCCCGCCTCCTGCCATACGTCGTTGTCGAGCAGGTTGCCCTCGCGGAAGATCCTCGAGTACGTGACGAAGAGGTCGTCGATCGCGAGGCGCGACGCGTTGTCCCGCAGGCTCGCGGCCTCCGCCATCATCCACTCGATATAGGGCGAGGCCTCAAGCGGGAAGTCCTCGAGGGCCCGGTTGATCTCGGCGTGGAGTTCGTCGATGCGGACTTCGAGGATCGGGCCCACGGACTGGATGTCGTACGACTCATCGCCCCAGTCGTCGGGGATCGAGTCGTCGTAGTCCGAGAAGTCCTGGAGCAGCGCGATCACGTCGGCGCTCCGCAAACCGAGCTCGCTGGTACCGGGAACGCTGTGCAGCGCCGAGGTCATCACTTCGCTCAGCTCGAGAGCCCCGGGCATAGCCAGCGTGACGTACGCGTCGAGGATGGCCTCCGCGTCGTTGAGCGCCGCTGCGGCATCGAAGACCTGGTTGCCCGGCGTCTGTATGAGGCCCGCGATGTGAGGCCGCATGTACCCGCTGCGGATGCGGTTCAGACCCTCGGCATTCAGCCCGTCCAGCGACGACGCGCCCCGTCCGACGACGTCGTCATCGAGCACCTTGATCCGCTCCTGCGCACGCTCGAAGTAGCGGTTTTCCGTGTTGAAGCCCCGAGTGACCGACTCGTTGAACGAGAACTCGGATGTATCGGCCCACAGTCGCTTGATGAGTTCCGCGGCGACCGCGTTGTTGGCCAGTTCCATCTCGACCCACGCCCCGCCGATGTTCTGCTCGTACCGGAAGTGGATGGTCCGCCTCTGGTTGAATCCGCCATCGTGCTCGATCCGGATCGGAAGCTCGATGACGAATGACTGATCCTCGCCCGCGACCTGACAGTACCAGTAGGGCTCGCGCCACACTCCGTCGTTCTCGTTGGCGAGCAGCATCGAGTAGAGCAACTCACGCTTCGACATGTCGAGATCGCCGGTGATCGCGTTGAAACCGTGCCAGCCCAGGTCCCGCAGCGGCAGCGCATCGCCGTTGTTCCCCCAGTCCGCGACGATGCGGGTCAGCCGCGGCGTGAGCGGCTTGAGGCCCTGCAGCCCGTTCTGGTGCCAGAGATTGAGCCTCCGCTCATTATTCGCCAGCGGGATGGGCTGATTGTCCTTGAGTGCCGGGATGATCGCATCTTCGATCGCGACCTGCAGTGCGCCCGCCGCGTCCTTGTAGTTCTGCACCAGTGCGTCGAAGAGCGCAGCGTCCCGTGCCGCGTCGATGACATCGACGTACGCCTCACCCTTCGCGATGATCACGTTCAGATCGGGAGGCGATCCGCCTTGGTTCTGCCACGTATCGTGCTGGGCGTCGAACATGTACGCAAAGTACCACGGGTTCTCCCTCGCGAACTGCACGTACGCCGACGCGCCGTGCGCCCACGGCTCGGGGGCCACGATCGCCTGCGTGCTCAGGGGCGAAAGGCCGAAGTGCTGCACGTTGACGACCAGGTCGTTCAGGTACCGCGCGAGCGGCCCGCTCCCGACGGTCTCGTCCGCCATCGACAGCAGGAACGGGTCTGACCGCGTTCCCGCGAACGACTGGCTCGACGCGTCCGACGAGGTGAAGCTGAACAGGTCGCTTGCCGCGGTCCGGAAGTTCGGGCTCCCCTGGTCGTAGGGCAGGTCCGTCACGTTGTCCGACCGGTAGTCGAGCAACTCGCCCGCGTCCCGCGTGAATTGCTGCAGCAGAACGTCTTCGGCCACGCCGAACAGAGCGGCCTCGAGGCGGCTGAGCTGGCTGCGCGAGATGTAGACGTCACGGATCAGCCCATTCACGTCGTCCTGAAGGTCGCCGATCTGGTCGCCCAGCGCCAGCATGCCGTCCATCATGCTCCCGTAGATCAGGTCCAGCTTCGCCTCGACGCGGTCGAACCGCTCATTGAGCTGGGTCTGCATGTCCGCCAGCTGCACCCGCATCTGGATGACCTGGTCGTAGATGTCGTCGTCGGTCACACCGTTGCTCGAAGTCCCCGCGATCCCGAACACCTCGCAGAAGATGTCCGCCGCGGCGCCCGCCATGCTCACGGGATCGCTCTTGTAGTACGCGGTACCCATGACCGCGAGGCTCCCCGCGATCCGGGCGGACGAGCTGAGGTAGGCGTACGTCGAGTTCACGCCGAGCACCGCGGATCCGAGGTCGAGCTCGCGGGCCGCGTAGCGGTCGACCCGCCCGTTCAAGTCCTCGTACTCGCTCTGCATCAGCATCAGTGAGGTGCTGAAGATCGTCGCCCGCGCCGCGGACGACTCTCGGATATCGGCGTTCAGCCGATCGATCACCTGCTGCATGTACACCTCGTCGTCGGCGTAGTCCACGCTCTCGTAGAACGAGGGCTCGTTGGCGAGCAGATCCGCGATCTCGTCGATGCGCGCCTGCGAGATGTCGAATGCTTCGCCGATCGCGCTCACGAGCCGTGACTGGTGCGGGTTGTCGATCCCGTCGTCGGGATCGTCGTCGAGCCCCGAGCTCAGCGCGGTCAGGTAGTCCTCGTAGGTCGCCGGCATTGCGTTGATCGCGGTGTTGACCCCGCAGAGCTCCGGACGCGAGTCCTGTTCCCAGGCCGCCCAGTACCCGTTGTCGTTCAGGTAGCTCCTGAGCACCTGGCTCAGGCTGTTGTGGCGGGGGTGTCCCGACGGGTCCTGGCTGAGGAACCCGTGCACCAGGAGCGTCCCGAACTCGGGTCGGAGGCCGAAGTTTCGAGACGCCGCCCGCTCCATCTGCACCATGCGGTTTTGCACGGCGATGAACCCGTCCGGGCCCGGCGCCACGACGCCGAGCAACTCCAGCGCCCGTTCGCCCACGTCGGTGTCGGCGCCGATGAAGCTGTCGAGATCGGCGTCGTTCGGATCGGACTCGATCTGCACGTACCTTACCGCGTGCAGGAAGTTCGCCGTCCGCTTCAGGTCGGGGTCGTTGGGCAACGCCGCCTGCAGCGCCGCGTCGTAGGCGTCACGGAATTCGGTGATGGCCTCCTCGCGGAGCTCGGGGTTCCGCTCGACAAACGCCATCGTCGCCGCGACAACCGCGACGACGCGCGGCTTGGTGCCCGGGGTGCTCACCTCGGTGACGTCGCCATCGTCGGGGCACATGTCCGGCACGTAGCCGACGATGTAGTCCTCTCGCACGTACTCCGCCGAGCGGACCGCCTGCAGGAACTGCTGGTACGAGGCCTCGTCGACGATGCCGAAGTCGGCCTGTTGCGCGGTCGCCACCGACCCGGTCGTCCCGACGGTCGCGACGAGCACGAGGGCCGTCATCGTTCGCTGAATCATTGATCGAACGCTCATGATGATCTCCTGATTGAGAAGGAATGCTGCTCTCTGACTCCGCATCCCGACGAATGCCGGGGTCGCCACCAACCTCCACGCCATCCGGAAGTGCATCCCGAAGCCGAATCTGGACTTTTCGCGATTGGCTAGGGCCCGTACTATGGAGCCGTGCCCAGCGAAACCCCTAACACGCCCAGTACGCCGGCCATGTTCGAGGACGTGTATGCGGAGCTGCGCGCTCTCGCGGCCTCCTGGTGGCGCCACCGCAAGGGGGGCGAGACCCTCCAGCCCACCGCCCTGGTGCACGAGGCCTATCTCAAGCTGGGTTCTGCCGACAGCAGCCGATGGACCGACGAGGAGCACTTCCGCGCCACGGCGGCCACAGCCATGCGGCACGCCCTGGTCAGTCACGCCCGGGGGAAGGGCCGCGACAAACGCGGCGGTGACTGGGGCCGGGTGACCCTCTCGGGGCTCGGCGACGAGAACGGGCCCGACGAGATTGATCTCATGGCGCTCGAGGAAGCTCTGACCAAGCTCGAGTCGCTGCATCAGCGGCACGGCCGGGTGGTGGAGTTGCGGTTCTTTGCGGGGCTGACCGAGCCGCAGATCGCGAGGGTACTCGGAGTGTCCGAGCGCACCGTCAGCACCGATTGGCGGGCGGCCAGAGCGTGGCTGCTCAACGAGCTCGGGCCGCGGACGGCGTGATGGATCCGGCGCGCTACCAGATTGCGGTGTCGATGTTCGAACGGTGCCTCGAGCTCAAGGCCGGGGAACGGGCGGCGTTCCTTGACGCGGAGTGTGCGGCGGACCCGGAGCTGCGTGAGCAGGTCGAGGGCATGCTGGATGCGGACGCCGCGAGCGAATCGGCGGTGGACCACCCGCTTATGGACAGGCTGCTCAAGTCGATCGATGAGCCGCCGCTGCCGGACCGCATCGGTCCGTACGTCGTCGTGCGCGAGATCGGCCGCGGCGGGATGGGGGTGGTGTACGAGGCAACCCGGGACGACCCGCCTCAGACCGTTGCGCTCAAGGTGCTCTCGGCGTTCGGTTCGCCGGGCGCTCGCGCGGAGGCTCCGCCGCGAGGCCCAGCTGCTGGCCCAGCTCGACCACCCCGATATTACGCGAGTGCTCGATACCGGTGTTGCCGATTTCCGGGGACAGGTCACGCCCTATCTCGCGATGGAACTCGTCGATGGCGTTCGCATCGATGAGTTTGTTCGGGCGCACAAGCTCGGGGTGCATGCGCGGATAGAACTGCTCGCTCAGATCGCCGACGCTGTACACGCCGCGCACGTCCGCGGCATCATCCACCGCGACCTCAAGCCCGCGAACATTCTCGTGTCGCGAGCGGCGGATGGGGCAATCCGCCCGAAGCTTCTGGATTTCGGGGTTGCGCGGCTGTGCGAGCCGCGGCCGGACGTGACGACGCTGCACACCGCCACGGGCCAGCTTATTGGCACGCTCAACTACATGAGCCCGGAGCAACTGGAGGGTTCTCCGGCGACCGATCCGCGGATTGATATCTACGCCCTCGGCGTGATCGCGTACGAGTTGCTCTCTGGCGAGCACCCGATCGAGCTCGACGGTCTGTCGGTGGTGCAGGCGGTCAGCAGGCTGCAGGCACGCCGCGACCCGACGCTCACCATCGACGGCACCCCAGCGCCCAAGCGGCTCGAGGCGATCGTCCTCTCGGCGCTGGCGCGTGAGCCTGACCGTCGCTACTCCACCGCGGCCGAGCTCGCGGCCGACCTCCGCGCTTTCATCGCCGGCTCAGAGGTCCTTGCCCGTCCGCCCAGCGCGTCCTACCAACTCCGCGAGTTCGCTCGGCGGAACCGCCTGATGGTCTCTGTCTCGCTCGCGACGATTGCTGCTCTGGCCATCGGGCTGGTCGGGACGACGTGGTTCGGGGTGTCTGCCTCGCAGAAGGAGGCACGCTCGCGATGGATGTCGCACCGGGCGTTCATCGCCGCGGCGTCGAGCGCCATCGAGCAAGCCGACTTTCTGACCGCCCGCCGCATGCTCGACGACAGCCCGCCGGAACACCGGGGCTGGGAGTGGGGATACCTCGATGCGCAGTTCACCGCCGGGGCCGAGGCCTTCGGCGGCCGTTCGGTGCACAGCGTGTGCGCTGACCCATCGACGGCGAGCTTCCTCGCGGTCGCGGGAGGGGCTGTGCTCCGGTGGGATGCGTCGAATGGGGACCTGGTCGAACTTCATCTCTCGAGTGAGGTGCGGGAACTCAGCCGATTCGCATCAGCGGGCCGGGCCGCTGCGGTGCTCGACACGGGGGAGGTAGTCGTGTTCGACACCGTCTCAGGCGCCGTTCTGGCCGGGTTTGCGCCGAAAGACGGCCTGCCATGGCAGAACCCGACACTCGACGACCAAGGGGGCCGCGTCTGGATGCGCAACGCGGAGAGTGGGTACGCGATGGATGTGGACTCGGGCGAGGAACTCGCCAGCCACGCAACACGGTTCTCGCGGTTCGACGCGGCGCTGAGTCCTGACGGCGAGTCGATCCTCCACGTCAGTCCGAACGCGTACACGATGCTGAGAGATATCGAGTCCGGGAGATCTGCTCGTGCGCGGAACAGGTACCCCGGTGCGATCGTGGCGTTCAGCCCGAGCGGCGAGCGGTTCGCCGTCGGCACAACTCTGCGCACGATTGATGTGTTTCACACCGATTCGCTCACGCGCGAGCAGACACTCATCGGCCATTCCGGGACGGTCAGGTGCCTCGCCTTCGCCGACGAAGAGACTCTGGTGTCCAGCTTTTCAGATCAGACCTGGCGGGTCTGGGACCTGAGCACCGGCGAGCAGCGTCGCGCGGGACCGCTTGCCGGTGTGGCCGAGTCGATCGCCGTTGTCGGGGACAGGCTCGTGACCTGCGATACCGCATCAGACAAGGCCACAAGCTGGGCCTTGCGCGAGCAGGATGTGCTGCTGCACCCGGAGTTCGTGTACGCGCTCGGATGGTCGCCCGATGGCAGCATGCTCGCGAGCACGGCCTTCGAACGTGGCGGCACCATCGTCTGGGATGTCGCAACCGGCACCCCCGTCACCGAACTCGACACCGCCGGAAGGACCCTCCCGACGATTCAGTTCACGCCCGACGGGAAGCACCTTGTTCACACGCACGTCCGCAGCGGAGAGCAGCAGCTCAGTGCGTGGGATACGACCCGTTGGGCACCGGTGTCCGACACCGTGACCGAGAGCGAGGTCCGCGAGCTGTGGGGCGACGACGCCGGGCTCCGGCTGTCCATGGAGCGACACGCGCCCTCGGGCGGCTATGTGGCCGTGCGCCAGAGTGCGAGGACCTGGGTGGTGAGGCGGCGCGGCCGCGAAGTTGCGAGGCTCAACGAAGCCGAGAACGTGCGAGCTGTCACCTGGAGCCCCGACGGCCGGACGCTCGTCATCGGGACTCAGCCGGGAGAGGCGGTGGTCCACCGCATCCCGGACTTCTCCGTCGTCGCCGAGTTGGAACACGTCACCGGACTTTGGGCGGCGTGTTTCACACCTGACGGGACGCGGCTGGCCACCGGCGGCGACGACGGCGTCATCCGCGTCTTCGACACCGTGACGTGGGACCTCGTCTTCGAGCTTCGCGGACACGAGACGTACGTCCACGCGCTCAAGTTCAGCCCGGACGGCACGCAACTGGCCTCGGGATCCGGTGACGGCACGATCCGGCTGTGGAGATCGAGTACCGGGGATTTGCGGAGGGGCGGGGTTCGGAAAGGCGACACGGAGTAGGTCGCCGTCCGCTCCGGTGGAGAGAGACAACCGACTATCGACGCGGGACGATCCGAGAATCCGCCGCCGATCGGCAAAGTGCGATGAAGGGGATCCGGCGCAAACGGCAGCAGGCCGATCCCGGGGATCGGCCTGCTGCTTCGATCTGTGGATTGTGATCGCCGGGGGCGATCGATCAGCGACGGCGCCGCATGCCGACAAGCCCGCCGAGGGCGAGCAGCGCGGCCGACGCGGGCGTCGGAACGAGGGTGCCGTCGATGGTGACATTGTCGATCTTCGCGTTGGAGAACGAGCCATCGAACGCGCCGGCGGCGGTCGAGATCTCGATGAACGCGGCGTAGGAATCGTTGTCGCCGCCGCCGAACGCGGGGACGTTGAGCACGGCCGAGGCGTTGGAGCCGTTGGCGATGTTCTGCAGGCCGGTGTCTGCGACGATCGCTCCGGCGCCGTTGAGGATGCGGAGGACGTAGAAGCCGACGCCGCCGGGGCCGAAATCGGTCTCGGCATCAAACGCGAAGCTCAGGGAGGTGTTCTCCTGAAGCGACGGGAGGCCGCCCTCGTTCAAGGTGTTTGTGAGGACGACAGCGGAAGCGCCCTGACCGTCGGCACCGACCGCGTTGAGCTGGTGCGACCAGGAACCGGAGATCGGATCGGTATCCGAGCGGAAGGACATGGTGCCGAACGCGCCGCCGCCGGCCTCGGTCCAGTTGTCGGAGTCGCCGCCGGTGCCGAATTCGAACCCGCCGTTGACAGCGATGTCGGCCGTGGCCGCACCGGTCGCGATCGAGACCAGGAGTCCGGCGATACCTACGAGTGTTGTCTTGCGCTGCATGCTTCTCTCCAAATCCGGCCGCAAGGGCCTTGTGAATGACAAGGGGTCGAGACTGCTCGCCCCAATGCTGGTGTTCCACCCGAGTTCCGGGCCGGTCTCTGCGACGGGCCTCAGGGCGTCTGTCGCGGCGGAGTCCGCCCCGGTGGGTCGACGAAACGCCCTGAGACGATCAAGGCCCGATACTCGGCGGAGCGTAACTGTTCCGGATCAATGCCGCAAGTGTATCTGTCATAAACGTGCAGAAGTAAGTGTTAAATGACGCTTTCGGCGTTCGATCCGGAACGATTCCAGAGTCAGCTTGACAGGCTCAAGGCAGAAGTTTGCAGTATGTTTGGAATCAAGGCAGGGCCGAACGGTGCCGAACCGGCTCGCCTGCGTGAGAGTTGTCGGCCGCTCGTCAGCAGCGGCAGATCGGCCGGAGGACGGCCGCTCTCGGCTACCATGCCCACCACTCGATTCCTGGACAGGTTGCGTCCCAACAAGAGGATCCACGAATGCGTACACGAAGCCTCGTTTCCGCCGCACTTCTCTCGGCCGCGATCACGGGCGGCGTCTCGGCGCAGATCACCCCGAACTGGTTCCGTCAGCCCGCGATTTCTCCTGACGGCACGCAGGTGGTCTTCTGCCACGCCGGCGACCTTTACGTCGTGCCGGTCGGTGGCGGCCGGGCGATCCCGCTCACCATCCACGAGGCGTACGAGTCCAGTCCCGTCTGGTCGCCCGACGGATCGATGATCGCGTTCGCTTCAGACCGCAACGGCAACAACGATGTGTACGTGATGCCCGCAGCCGGCGGCCCCGCCACCCGGCTCACCTACCACTCCGCCGGCGACACGCCGAGCGACTTCACGCCGGACGGTGGTTCGGTGATCTTCAGCAGTTCCCGCGTGGACCACGCCGACAGCGCACTCTTCCCCAGCGGTGTGCTGGCCGAGCTGTACGAGGTGAGCCTCTCCGGCGGCACGCCGCGGATGGTGCTGACGACCCCCGCGCTCAACGCCCGGTTCGACAGCGACGGCGGGCGTCTGCTCTACGAGGACCGAAAGGGATACGAGGACGAGCTCCGCAAGCACCACGAATCGGCGATCGCCCGCGATGTCTGGCTCTACGACGCCGGGACCGGCGCACATACCAAGCTGACGGACTTCGCCGGGGAAGACCGCGACCCGCAGTGGGCCGCCGACGGCAATTCGGTATACTTCCTGTCGGAGCGGGCGGGCGATTTCAACATCTTCCGGATGCCGCTCGAGGCCAACGCGCAGGCACAGGCGCTCACCTCGTTCCAGGACCACCCCGTCCGCCACCTCTCGCGTGCGGACACCGGTCTGATGGCGTTCAGCTGGCACGGTGATATCTTCACCCTCGCCGAGGGCGGCCAGCCGCAGAAGCTCGACATCCGGATCGCCCTCGACGGCCGCGCCGCCGACACGCAGACCACCACGGAACGCGGCGGCGCGACCGACTTCGCGGTGGCACCGAACGGCAAGGAGGTCGCCTTCGTCGTCCGCGGCGAGGTCTTCGTGACCTCCGTCGACTTCGACACCACCCGCCGCATCACCGACACGCCCGAGCAGGAGCGGTCCGTCTCGTTCGCCCCCGACGGCCGCTCGCTAATCTACGCAGGCGAGCGCGACGGCTCGTGGAACATCTACGAGGCTTCGCTCGCCGACGACGACGAGCTCTACTTCTTCAGCGCGACGAGCATCGAGGAGAAGGCGGTCATCGCGACCGATGCCGAGGAGTTCCAGCCCCGCTACGCCCCGGATGGCAACAAGATCGCCTACCTGCACGACCGTCACGAGATCCGGGTCTTCGACACCGAGTCCGGCCAGACCACGGTCGCGCTGCCCGGCGACAGGTTCTACTCCTACTCCGACGGTGACCACTGGTTCGAGTGGTCGCCCGACAGCGAGTGGCTCGTGACGCACCTGTACAGCAAGGGCCGCGTGTTCTACGGCGAGATCGGCCTCGTTCGCGCCGACGGCACCGGCGAGGTGATCGACATCTCTAATTCCGGCTACGACGACGGTCGGCCGCAATTCGCGATGGAGGGCGGCGCGATCATCTGGGCGAGCGCCCGCTACGGCGAGCGTTCTCATGGCAGCTGGGGGTCCGAGGACGACGTGGTCGGGCTCTTCCTCACGCAGGACGCCCACGACCGGTTCCGGCTCTCCAAGGAGGAGTACGAGCTCCGCAAGGAACTCGAGGAGAAGAAAGACGAGAAGAAAGAGGACGAGAAGAAGAACGACGACGAAGACGCCGCCGACGACACAGACGCCGACGACGATGCCGAATCGCCGGAGGACGGCGATGCCGACGAGGACGGCGAGGACGCCGAGGAGGACAAGCCCGAACCGCTGAAGATCGAGTTCGAGGGCCTCGAAGACCGCCGGGAACGGCTCACGATCAACTCCTCCAGCCTCGGCGATTTCGCCATGTCGCCCGAGGGTGACAAGCTTTACTACCTGGCGAGTTTCGAGGAAGGGGCGGACCTCTGGGTCCACGACTTCCGAGAGGAGTCGACCAAGATCCTCGCCAAGCTGGGCGCCTCGGGCGCGTCGATGCAGTTGTCCGAGGACGGCAAGGCGATCTTCATGCTCGCCAGCGGCTCGCTCTCCAAGATCGACACCGACAGCGGCACCCGCAAGCCGATCGGCTTCAGAGCCACCATGACGATCGACCCCGACGCCGAGCGAGCCCACCTGCTCCAGCACACCTGGCGGCAGACCCGCGACAAGTTCTACCGGGCCGACATGCACGGCGTGGACTGGGCGTTCTACCTCCGCCAGTACGAGCCCAAGCTCGAGGGCATCAAGAACAACCACGACTTCGCGGAGCTGCTCTCAGAGCTGCTCGGCGAGTTGAACGCCTCGCACACCGGCGGTCGCTTCCGCGGCTCCTCCGGGAGCGGGGCGGCGAGCACCGCCGCGCTCGGCGTGGTCTTCGATCAGGATTACTCCGGCGACGGCCAGCGGATCGCCGAGATCCTCAAGAACGGCCCGCTGGATAAGGCCGAGCTCGCCATCGGTGCCGGCGACATCATCATCGCGGTCGACGGGGTCACACTCGACGCCTCGACGAACTTCTACGCCCAGCTCGATGGCAAATCGGGCGACCGCGTGCGGCTCACCGTCCGCTCGGCCGCGGGCGAGGAGGCCGACCACGTCGTCCGTCCCACATCGCTCGGTGCCGAGAACCAACTTCTTTACGAGCGGTGGATCCGCACCCGCGACGCGATCGTGCAGGAGGCCTCCGGCGGGCGGCTCGGCTACGCCCACGTCCGCGGCATGAACGACGACTCCTTCCGCGAGTTCTACTCGCAGGTCATGGGCAAGCACTACGACAAGGAAGCCCTCATCGTGGACACCCGCTTCAACGGCGGGGGCTGGCTGCACGACGACCTGGCGACATTCCTCACCGGCAAGACCTACGTCGAGCTCTACCCCCGCAACACGCTCGCCCCCAACGCCCGGTATCACGGCGATCCGTCCACACGCTGGGTCAAGCCCTCCGTGGTGGTGATGAGCGAGAGCAACTACTCCGACGCGCACTTCTTCCCATGGGTCTACACCGAACTGGGCATCGGCGACACGATCGGCATGCCCGTGCCCGGCACCGCAACCGCCGTTTGGTGGGAGCGGCTGTTCACCGGTGATCTGGTCTTCGGCATCCCGCAGGTCGGCACCAAGGGCGCCGACGGTCGGTACCTCGAGAACGCTCAGCTCGAGCCCACCCACCGAGTCCCGCTGCCGCCCGAGGCCGCGGCGGAGGGCCAGGACACCCAGTTGCTCGAGGCTGTCCGAGTCCTGCTTGAGGACCTCGACAACTAGCGTCGACCTTTTTCCGAACACGAGCATCCAGTGCAACGCCGCCACCGAATCCCGGGGGCGGCGTTGTCTTTTTGACGCAGTCAGGAGTTCTACCAGTGACCGATGTTGATGCAGAACGCCCAGGAACGTGCTTCGTCATCGGTGCCGGTGGTGGTATCGGCTCGGCGCTGACAGCACGGCTGAGGGAGTCCGGGTGGGGTCTCGTGCTGGCGGGTCGAACCCGCGAGCCACTCGAGCACCTCGCTGCACCGGACGATGCACCGGTGGAGGAGTTGGACGCCACGGACTTCGAAGCCGTCACCGCCGCCGTGCAGCGGCACGAGGGTGTCACGGCGGTGGTCAACCTCGCCGGCTCGATCCTGCTCAAGCCGGCGCACCAGACCTCTGCAGACGAATTCGAAGAAACGATCAGTCAGAATCTCCGGACGTCTTTCGCGACGGTCCGGGCGGCCGGACAGACGATGCGGACCAAGGGGGGAAGCGTCGTGCTCGTGTCATCGTGCGCAGCCAGCGTCGGGCTGCCCAACCACGAGGCCATCGCGGCGGCCAAGGCCGGTGTCGAGGGCCTTACCCGGGCCGCTGCCGCCACCTACGCGACGGGCAATCTGCGGATCAACGCGGTCGCGCCCGGACTCGTGGACACGCCGCTCGCGGATAGACTGACCAGCAACCCGGCGGCCCTGCGGGCGTCAACGTCCATGCACCCGCTCGGCCGCATCGGCGCTCCGGATGACATCGCCCGGGCGATCATGTTCTTTCTCGAGCCCGCCAACGACTGGCTCACCGGACAGGTGATCGGCGTGGATGGCGGTCTCGCACGGGTCAGGGGTCGCTAGCGTGAGGGGTAGACCGTGACCACAGACGCCCTGAAACACTCTCCCCGATGGGCACGCCGGTGGCTCTACGCCGCGGGTGTCTACAACCTGGTGTGGGGCGTGATCGTGATCGCGTTCCCTCACGCCCTGTTCGATTTCGCCGGGGCCGAGCGGATGCGGTATCCGGAGATCTGGCAGTGCGTCGGCATGATCGTCGGTGTCTACGGGATCGGCTACCTGATCGCCGCTCGAGCCCCGCGGGTGCACTGGCCCATCGTGCTGGTGGGCCTGCTCGGCAAGGTCTTCGGCCCCCTCGGGTTCGCAGCGGCGCTTGCACAGGGGACATTTCCGCCCGCGTTCGGCATCACGATCCTCACCAACGACCTGCTCTGGTGGATCCCCTTCGGCCTGATCCTCTGGGACGCCGCGCGGTCTCGTGGCGAACTGCCGGACGGCCCGGCCCCCAGTCTGGAGACAGCTCTCCGGACCTCCACGGATCAGAGCGGCCGAACGCTCCAAGCGCTCAGCACGGACAGACCAACGGTGCTCGTCCTGACGAGGCACTCGGGATGCACGTTCTGCCGCGAGGCACTCAAGGATCTTGCCTCGCGTCGCGAGGAGATCCTCCGGCGGGGCTACGGAATGGCCGTCGTCACCATGTCCGACGCAACCGAGAACAGGCACATGGCCGAGGAGTTCGGGCTGACCGACGCGTCGTGGATCGCCGACCCCGACCGGATCCTCTACCAAGCGCTCGATCTGCGTCGCGGGAGCTTCCTGCAACTGTTCGGACCGGTCGTCTTCTTCCGGGGCATCGTTGCGGCGTTGAAGGGCCACGGCATCGGCCCGCTCGGTGGAGACGGCTTCCAGATGCCGGGCGCGTTTGTGCTCCACGAGGGCCGGGTGATCCGCGAGTTCCGCCACGCGCGAGCGTCGGACCGTCCCGACCTGAACTCCCTCGCCTGTGAGATGCCGTCGTGAGCGAGATGTCCCCCGGCGTGTTCGTCGCGATTCTCGTGGTGCACGCCGCGGCGACATGGACAATGACCGGCCTGATCTGGTTCGTGCAACTCGTTCACTACCCCCTGATGGCCCGGGTCGGCCGTGACGGGTGGACGGAATACGAGAGAGCCCATCAGGCTCGGACCACGTGGATCGTCGCACCCGTGATGCTTCTCGAGCTCTCGACGGCCGTCGTCGCGCTGATTCTCGCGCATTCCGGCACCGGGCCCGCGGTTTCATCGACCGCACTCCCGGTGCTCTGGACCGCCGCGTGCCTGCTCGGCGTGGTGTGGGCGTCCACATTCCTCATCCAGGTCCCGCGGCACAAGCGGCTCTCGAATGAATACAGCGATCGGATTCATGCATCGCTCGTGCGGACCAACTGGGTTCGGACGGCCGCGTGGACGGGCCGAGCGGTGCTGGTCGCGGCGGTACTGCTGTCGATCCTGACCTCGGGCATCGCGACGTGAGTCTGAGCCGGGACGGGAGGGCGTGTCCACCGGTCTCCTGCGTGTCGCGGTTTGCGTCGTTTCTGCTAGACTGACCCCGTGCCACCAATGACGTGCATTCGGGCGTGTGTGTGCCTGCTCCTGGGTCTTCTGGGCCTCGGCGCGCTGGGCGTCGCGCGGGTGTACACCCGGCCGGTGTCGGTGCTCGCGCCAGTCTCGACAACGGAGGAAACGGTGGAGTTTGGCCGCCACGTGAGGCCCATCCTCGTCCGCCACTGTCTGGCATGCCACGGATTCGACCCGAGCACGAGAGAGGCGGACCTGCGTCTCGACACCTTCGAGTTCGCGACGGCCGCGCGGTCGAACGACCGTCACGCGGCGATCGTCCCGGGCGATCCGGATGCCAGCCTGCTGCTGCACCGCGTGACCGATGCCGACCCGGATGTGCGCATGCCGCCCGAGCGGCCGGCCCTCGAACCGGAAGAGATCGAGACACTCCGCGCCTGGATCGCCCAGGGAGCGTCCTACGAGCCGCACTGGTCACTCCGACCGCTCGAGCCGCGCGAGCCCCCGTCCGTTGCACCTTCGGGCTGGGCCGCCGGACCGATCGATCGTTTCGTCCATGCAGACCTTGCCGAGGCGGGTCTCGAGCCGGCACCGCTGGCCGACCGACGGACCCTGCTCCGCCGGCTGTGCTTCGACCTGACCGGCCTGCCGCCCACCCCCGCCCAGACCCAAGCGTTCTTGGCCGACTCGACAGAGGACGCCTACGCCCGGCTTGTCGAGGACCTGCTCGAATCGCCGCACTACGGCGAACGGTGGGCACGCCACTGGCTCGACCTCATGCGCTACGCCGAGACGTACGCCCACGAGTTCGACTACCCGATCCGCCACGCGTTTCAGTATCGGGACTACGTGATCCGTGCGTTCAACGCCGATGTGCCGTACGACCAACTCGTGACGGAGCACATCGCGGGCGATCTCGTTACCGAGCCGCGACGAAACCCTGAAGAGTTCTTCAACGAGTCGGTCATCGGGACCGGATTCTGGTGGCTGAGCCAGGGCACGCACTCGCCGGTGGACGTCCTGCAGGACGAGGCCGAGCGCATCGACAACCAGATCGATGTGCTCAGCAAGGCCTTCCTCGCGACGACGGTCAGCTGCGCCCGGTGCCACGACCACAAGTTCGATCCCGTGCTCACCCGCGAGTACTACGGCCTCGCCGCATTCGTGCAGAGCTCGCGCCGGCAGGAGGCCTACCTCGACCCCGACGGTCGCATCGGCTCGGCGGTGGCGGAACTCGAGACCCTGGACTCGTCGATGCGCGAGGCGCTCGCCAGACCCGACTGGCCGGTGGGCGAAACACCGGGTGCCCTGACCGAAGTATTGACCGCGGTTGGCCAGGTGTTCTTTGGCCATCCCGCCGAGGGGGAGTTGCCCCCGTCTGCGCGCGCGCACGTGCTCGCCGATTTCGACGACGGGACCTACGACGGCTGGACGGTCGAGGGCGATGCGTTCACCGAGAGCCCAACCCCCGCCGGCCCGGACGCGCTGGCGGGCGAGGGGGACGGCCGCGGGCGCCGGGTTCGCGAACACACACAGGCGCCTTGAGGGTGAGGGATCGGTCGAAGCGGACAATCGTGTGGGGTTTATCACCAGTGCGCCGTTTCCCGTGAAACACCGCTACCTCCATTTCCTGATCGGCGGCGGGCACCACCCCGGGAAGACGGGCCTGCGGCTCCGCATCGATGACCAGGTCGTCCAGGAGGCCACCGGCAACAACTCGCTGCGGCTTGTGCCCCACAGGTTCGACCTGACCCCGCATCAGGGCAGAGATGCCACCGTCGAGATCTTCGACCAGGTGACCGGCGGCTGGGGCAACATCCGCGTGGACGAACTCGTGCTCAGCGACGAGGCGAGCCTCGCCAAGCCCGCGGCACGCGACCCACGGGCCGTCGCGGCGGAGTGGGGGGTCGATCCCGAGACGCTCGGCCGCTGGGTCGAGGCGGTACAGGGCTCGTCGGATGAGCACCTCCCGGTCGTGATGCGAGACTGGCTCAGGCACTGCGAGCAGGCTGGGGGCGACCCGGACGCGCAGATCGACGCACCCGCAGCCGGCGGGGCCGCGGAGCCCGCGGTTCCCGCCGACGCGACGCTCTTCGACTTCGCCGATGCCGACGAGTTCGGGCGTTGGTTCGTGAGCGGGTGGGCGTTCGGTGATCGGGCGACCAGGCTCGGTGAACCCCGCGCGGTGGGGAGCGGGCTGCGGATCGCCGATGCGGACTGTGCGGACTCCGGTCGTCTCTCCGAAACGCTCGTCGGCACGATGCGGTCCCCGACGTTCGAGATCGCCCGGCCCTTCCTGGCGGTCCGGACGCGCGGCCGGGGTACGCTCCGCGTCATTATCGACGGCTACACCCTCGATGAGTACAACGCCCTGCTGTGGAATCGGGTGAAGCTCGACCCCGATTCGTCGGGCTGGCAGTGGCAGGTCCACGATCTCCGCAAGTGGGTCGGTCACCGCGCCCATTACGAGATCATCGACGATCGCGCGGACGGATCGATCGAGGTCACCCGAGCGGTCTGGTGTGCTGAGGACCGGGCTCCGCCTGTTGACCCGCACGCCGTAGCGACGGGCACTGGAAGTGCGATCCCTCTCCGCACTTCCACCGCTCGCATCGCCAAGGCGGCCGTGACAGCGTTGCGGGGGGAGAGCACCGACGCCGAATCGTGCGCCTTGGCCTCCTGGATTGCCGGGTCCTCGCTTGTGCCGTCGCCGGACGCCGATGCGCAGGCCCGGTTTGCCGCCATCCAGGGGGCGGTTCCGGCTCCGATGCGGGTCATGGCGATGCAGGACGGCACCGGCGAGGACGGCTACGTCTATGTCCGCGGCGATCATCGCCAGCGGGGAGAATCGGCGCCGCGGGCGTTCCCCCGGGCGGCTGGGCGGTGCCTCCACGATCGATGCCGGGCCGGGGAGCGGTCGGCTTGCGCTCGCCGAGGCGCTGCTCGATCCGACGAACCCGCTCCCGGCGAGGGTGATCGTCAATCGGGTCTGGCACCATCTGATGGGCCGCGGCATCGTCGAGTCGACCGACGACTTTGGACTGCTCGGCTCGGCACCCACGAATGAGGCATTGCTCGACCATCTGGCGTGGCGGTTCAGCCACGAGATGGGGTGGTCGATCAAGACGCTCATCCGCGAGATCGTCGCCAGCCGCACCTATCGCACGGCTTCGCCGCCGCTTTCACCGGAGGCCTTGGAAGTCGATCCGTTGAACCATCTCTGGAGCGTGCGTGAGCCGCGGCGTCTCGATGGTGAGTCGCTCCGCGACGCGATTCTGACCGTTTCCGGAGACCTCGATCCGCAGATGTACGGGCCGAGCGTGGCGGTGCATCTCACGCCCTTCATGACGGGGCGGGGTCGCCCGGGGGCGTCCGGCCCGCTGGACGGCGACCGCCGGCGGAGTATTTACCTGGAGGTCCGGCGCAATTTCCTGAGCCCGATGATGCTGGCCTTTGATTCGCCCAACCCGCACCAGACCCTCGGGAAGCGCAACGAGTCGAACGTGCCGGCACAGTCGCTGATTCTGCTGAACGACCCGTTCGTCGTGGAGCAGGCGGGCCGGATGGCCTCGCGTCTGATCGAGGATGCACCGGAGGTCGAGGCGCGGATCGCCGCGCTGTATCTCCGCGCACTTGCGCGCGCGCCCTCCGAGACCGAGACACGCTATGCGCTGGCGTTCCTTCAGCAGCAGGCCGCGGAGATCGGCGTGGCCGAGTGGCGGGACGACCCGGCGGTCTGGGCCGACCTTTGTCACGCGGTGTTCAATCTCAAAGAGTTCATGTTTATCGAATAGGGATGAGTCCATGGGCCACCATTGCGGGCGCTACATCCAGGCACCCATGTCGCGGCGTGACATCCTCCGTCAGGGTGCCAGCGGCTTCGGCGCGTTCGCGCTGGCGGGGCTGCTCGGTCGCTCTGCGCTGGCGTCGGGCCTTCCCGGCGGCGGCCCGACCCGTGCCAACCCGCTCCCGCACTTTGCGCCCCGGGCCAACGCCGTGATTTTTCTGTACATGGACGGCGGGCCTTCCCAGGTGGACACGTTCGACCCCAAGCCGAGGTTGCTGGCCGAAGACGGCAAGCCGTTCGGCATGAAGATGGAAGCGACCCAGTTTGACAACAACGGCAACACCCTGGGGTCACCCTGGAAGTTCCGCCCGTACGGCCAGTCTGGCACGCGGGTCAGCGACCTCTTTGCGCACGTTGGGAAGCATGCCGACGATTTGTGCGTCGTCCGCTCGATGACCTCTCCGTTCAGCGAGCACACCAACGCGAACTACTTCCTGCACACGGGTCTCGGGCTCTCGGGGCGGCCCAGCATGGGCGCCTGGGCCAGCTACGGGTTGGGGAGTGCTGCGGAGAATCTGCCCGGTTTCGTGGTCCTCAACGGCGGGCTGATTCCGCCCGGCGGGCTCGAGTGCTTCGGTTCCAGCTTCCTCGAAGCGCGGCATCAGGGTTCGATCTTCAAGCCCAACGACGAGGCGGTCGCCAACATCCAGCCGACAGAGGCCTCGCCGACTCTCCAACGCCAGAAGCTGGACTTGATCGCGCAGCTCGACCGCGACTTTGCCGACCGGCTGGGCCGCAACGACGCCGTCGAGACCGCCATCGCCAACTACGAGCTTGCTTTCCGGATGCAGTCGGCCGTCCCTGAGCTCATGGATATCTCCGGGGAGTCGACGGAAACCCAGAGTCTCTACGGGCTGGACGCTGAGTTCGCCCCGACGCGCACCTACGGCAAGCAGTGCCTCCTGGCCCGTCGGCTTGTCGAACGCGGCGTGCGGTTCATCGAGCTCACCTGCCCTGCGATCGGTGGTAACGACCGGTGGGATCAGCACGCCAACCTCCGGCAGAGCCACGAGTCGAACGCCCGAGCGGTCGATCAGCCCATCGCGGGACTGCTCACCGATCTCAAGCGTCGCGGCATGCTGGAGACCACTCTCGTGATCTGGGGCGCCGAGTTCGGGCGCACACCCTTTGCCCAGGGGACAAACGGTCGGGACCACAACCCATTCGGGTTCAGCATGTGGCTCGCGGGGGGAGGGATCAAGGGTGGCACCGTGTACGGCGCGACCGATGACTACGGATACAAGGCGGTGGATAGGCCCGTGGAGATCCACGACCTGCACGCCACGATGCTCCACCTGCTCGGCATCGACCACACCCGGTTGACCGTGCCGTTCGGGGGACGGGAGATGCGGCTGACCGATGTCCACGGCCACGTCGTTCGAGACATCCTCGCCTGAAATCTGCAAAGTCGATACGCTGTCCAACTCCGCTTTGGGCGCTGCGGGGGCCCGCAAAGAGAAGGCTGAACCGACGCAAGGAACGACCGATGAATGTACCGGCACACGCCGCAAACTTTGATCTCTCCGGCCGCGTTGCGCTTGTGACCGGCAGCAGCACCGGGCTGGGCAAGGCGATGGCCCTGGCACTGGGTGCTGCGGGCGCACGGGTGGCGATGAACTACGCCAACAACGAGCAGCGCGCCGACGCCGCGCTCAAGGCCTACCGCGAGGCGGGCTACGAGGGCGTCATGCTCCGCGCCAACGTGATCGAGGAGTCGGGCGTTGACGAGCTCGTCACGGCCTGCGAGTCGCAGCTCGGGCCGCCGGATATCGTGATCTTCAACGCGACGCCCGCGCAGCCCCAGATGCCGATCGAGGAGTACGACTGGGCGTTCTATCAGTCGATGCTGGATTTCTTCATCAAGAGCCCCTTTCTGCTCACGCGCCGGGTGCTGCCGCACCTCAAGGCTCAGCGGTGGGGGAGGCTCATCAACATCGGTTCTGAGGTGTTCGCGCGTGGGGTGCCGAACTTCAGTGCGTACGTCGCGGCCAAGGGGGGCCAGAACGGCTGGAACCGCAGTATGGCCGGCGAGTTGGCGCCCTTCAACATCACCGTCAACATGCTCTCGCCGGGCTGGATCCCGGTCGAGCGACACGAGGACGACCCGCAGGAACTCAAGGACGGGTACCGCTCGATGATCCCGATGGACCGCTGGGGTGTTCCGGTGGATGTCGCGGGCACCGCGGTCTATCTCGCCAGCGAGGCGTCGTCCTTTGTCACAGGCCAGACCATTCACGTCAACGGCGGCATGACCGTCTGCTAGGGAGGGCTCACCAATGCATCGAACCACACTCTCGGTCCTGCTCATCCCGCTCGTCGCGCTGGCCATGCTCACCGGCTGCGGAAGGGAGAAGGAGCCCACGGTCGCGTTCGTCACCAACGGCGTCGCCTCGTTCTGGGTCCTCGCGCAGGCGGGGGCGAACCAAGCCGCCGAAGACCTGGACATCAACGTCGACGTCCGCATGCCGGACGGGCTGGTCGATCAGAACCGCATCATCGAGGACCTGCTGGTCAATGATGTGCTTGGCATCGCGATCAGTCCGATCGACGGTGTGAACCAGAACACCAAGCTGAATGAGGCCGCGGCCCGGACGCACCTCATCACCCACGACTCCGACGCTCCGGAGAGCAACCGTGAGTTGTATATCGGCATGGACAACTACACCGCCGGTCGCCTGTGCGGCGAACTGGTCCGTGAGGCGATGCCCGAGGGCGGCCAGATCGTCATCTTCATCGGCAGGCTCGAGCAGGAGAACGCCAAGCGCCGGCGCCAGGGCGTGATCGACGAGCTGCTCGGCCGCGACGCCGACCCGACGCGGTACGACTCGCCGGATGCCCGGCTCGAGGGCAACGGCTTTGTGATCCTTGACACCCGGACCGACGACTTTACCCAGGTGGGCTCGCAGACCCAGGCCGAGGACGTGCTCGCGCTGTATCCCGAGATCGACGGCATGATCGGGCTCTTTGCGTACAACCCGCCGGCGATTCTCAATGCGCTGCGCAACGCGGGGAAGGTCGGCGAGGTCACGGTCGTTGGTTTCGATGAGGACGAGGCCACGCTCGAGGGCATCAAGGCCGGCGAGGTCTACGGCACGGTGGTGCAGAACCCCTACATGTATGGGTACGAGTCTGTTCGTGTGCTCGCCGCGCTCGCCGAGGGCGACACGTCGGTGATCCCCGCGTCGGGCTTCCTGGACATCCCGGCCCGCAAGATTCTGCCCGACAACGTCGAAGCGTTCCACGCGGATCTCAAGGAGAAGCTCGGTCAGGGCGGCTAATTCCGCTCGCCTCGGCGCGATAAACGGCACCAGGGTCGCTGCGATACTCCAATGGGCAAAGTCCTCGGCATATTCCTGCTGCTGCTGACCGTGTGCGTCGTCACGGCGGTGTGCAATCCGCAGTTTCTGGACGCGTATAACCTGGAGAATATTGTTCGCCGCAGCTCACTTTTCGGCATCATCAGCATCGGCGTCGCGTTCGTGATCATCACGGGCGGGATCGACCTCTCGATCGGTTCGGTGGTGGGGTTGGTCGGCTGCATCACGCTGGTGCTGCTCGGCGCGCACGAGCAGGGCGGACGCGAATGGCACTGGGCGTTGGTGCTGCCGACGGTGCTCGCGATCTCGATGGCCATCGGCGCCGTCCACGGCCTGCTCATCACCAAGCTCGGGCTGCAGCCGTTCGTCGTCACGCTCTGCGGCCTGCTGGTCTACAGGGGCGTCGGGCGTTGGATCGCCGATGACCAGACCGTCGGTTTCGGGGCTGACTATCACGATCCCCTCTACGACCTGACCAACACCCCGATTCCCATCCCGGGCACCGACTTCAGCATGCCGACCGCGTTCGTAGTGCTCGCGATCCTGACTGTCGCGGCGATCGTGTTCTTGCGACGCACGGTCTGGGGGCGGCACATCTTTGCGATCGGCAGCAACGAGCGGGCGGCGCGCTACGCCGGTGTCAACACGCACCGGACCAAGATTCTTGCCTATGTCATCTGCTCCGGCCTCGCGGGCGTCGCGGGCATGCTGTTCGCGTTCGAGTACAAGGCGATCCAGCCCGCCAACCATGGAAATTTTTACGAGCTGTACGCCATCGCCGCGGCCGTGCTCGGCGGGTGTTCGCTCCGTGGTGGCGAGGGTTCTGTCCTCGGGGTGGTCATCGGCGCCGCCACGATGCGGGTGATCTACAACGCGATCAATCTGTTCGGGATCCCCACGCAGCTTGAGTTCGCGATCATCGGGACGGTGATTCTGCTCGGCGTGAGCGCCGACGAGTTTGTAAGGCGACACCTGGCGAGACGGCGGGGGCTCGCCGATTCCACGTGAGGTCCATCATGCAGCGATGCAGCCATGCAGTGATTTCAGTGTTCATTTTGTGCGCGATGCTCTCGGTGGTTTCCGGGTGCGCAAGGAGCGGATCGGCAGTGAAAGCAGAACCCTTCGGCACAGCGGACGGGAGGCCTGTCACGCTGTACACCCTGGCCAACAGCCGCGGCAGCCGCGCCAGCATTACTGATTACGGTGCCACCGTCACCCAGCTCTGGCTCGCAGACCGTGACGGCAACCTCGCCGACGTTGTGCTCGGATTTGACACACTGGATGAGTATCAGGACCACAGCCCGTACTTCGGCGCGATGGTGGGGCGGGTCGGCAACCGCGTCGCGGAGGGCCGCTTCACGCTCGACGGCAAGACATACCAGCTGGCGACCAACAACGGCCCCAACCACCTGCACGGGGGCGACAAGGGGTTCGACAAGGTCGTCTGGGACGCCGAGCCTTTCCAGGCTGAGGACGGCCCCGGCCTGCGGCTCACCTATGTCTCCCCCGACGGGGAGGAGGGGTACCCCGGCCGGCTGCGCACAACCGTGGAGTACGTGCTCTCCGACGACGACGAGCTGCGCGTCGTGACCGAGGCAACCGCTTCGGCGGCGACTCCCGTCAACATCGTGCACCATTCCTACTGGAACCTCGCCGGCCACGATGCCGGCACGATCCTCGACCATGAACTTGTGCTGCGCGCCTCACACTACACGCCGACCGATGCGACCATGATCCCGACCGGTGAGATCGCCAGCGTCCGCGGCACCCCCTTCGATTTCACCAACGCCAAGACGATCGGGCGGGATATCGGACAGCTGCCCGGCGACGGGGCGGGCGACCCGGGCGGATTCGACATGAACTTCGTCGTCGACGGAGGTGCGGACGAGTTCCGGCTGGCGGCGCGTGTTGTGGAGCCGATTACCGGCCGCGTGATGGAGGTTTGGTCGGACCAGCCGGGCATCCAGTTCTACTCCGGCAATTTCCTTGACGGAACCCCCGGCAAGCGCGGCGCGTCGTACCCGATCCACTCGGGGCTCTGCCTTGAGACGCAGGTGTTTCCCGACGCGATCAATCGGCAGGGTGAACCCGGGTGGCCAAACACGGTGCTCCGTCCGGGCCAGATATACAGGCACAAAATGGTTCACAGGTTCAGCGTTGAGTAGGGTTGAGAGCAACACGGCTGGTGCGGTACAGTCGTGGTCGGAGGCGGAACCGGTGCGGAGATTCGGAGCAATGTGGTTGTTGGCTGGTGTCGTGTGTGTGGCCGCGTGCGGCATGGTGGGGCTGTCCCCGCTCGACGGCGGCGTTGCCCCGCGCCCCACCGACTCGTCGTGGTCGTACGAACCGATCACGCGTCCGAGCGTCCCGGCTGTGTGCGGCGCGGACTGGGTGCACAACGCCATCGACGCGTTCGTGCTTGCCCGTCTTGAGGGCGAGGGTCTTCGGCCCGCTCCGGCGGCCGACCGCCGCACGCTCATCCGCCGCGCGACCTACGACCTCACGGGACTCCCGCCGACGCCGGCGGAGGTCAAGGCGTTCGTTGCGGACGACTCGCCCGACGCCTACGAGAAACTGCTCGACCGCCTGCTCGCGAGCCCGCACTACGGGGAGAAGTGGGGGCGTCACTGGCTCGACCTGGTCCGTTGGGCTGAGACCGACAGCTACGAACGGGACCGCGTCAAGCCCGGTGCGTGGCGCTACCGCGACTGGGTCATCGACGCGTTCAACTCGGACATGCCCTACGACCGGTTCGTGACGCTGCAGCTCGCCGGGGACGAGCTCCCCGACGAGGGCCTCGGGCAGCACATCGCCACCGGCTATCTCCATCTTGGTATCCGGGATGACGAACCTACCGATCCGCTCCAGGCGCTGTACGACGACCTTGACGGCATGCTCGACACCACCAGCCGCGTGATGCTTGGCGCGAGCATGGGCTGCGCGCGCTGCCACGACCACAAAAAGGACCCGATCTCCGAAGAAGACTACTACAGCATGCTGGCGTTCTTTGAGGGGCTTAAGCCCTACAAGGTGGGCGGCGGCAACGGGATCAACACCGAGAACTTTGTCCGCTCGCTCCCCGCCGACTTCGGCACCGGCAGCTGGGCGCAGCAGTTTGAGCAGTGGCAACGCGAACGCGAGGAACGCACCACCGAGATCGGCAACATGACCCGCGAGCTCCGCGAGCGGTGGGGCGAGAATGTGCTGACCGACGCCGAGGCCACGCTCCTCGCCGGGCAGGTCCTGCACTTTGACTTTGAAGCTGACGAAGCCCCCGGCGACGCCCGGGGCACCACCGTCGTCGAGGGTCGTCTGGGCCGAGCACGCCGATTCACCGAGTCCGACCGTGTCCTCATCGACCGTCAGATCGCCGAAAGCTTCTCGATCGCCTTCTGGTTTCGGGCCGATCAGCCCGGTGCCGGCAACGAGGCCGACCCGCGCTGGTTCCTTGGCAGCGGGCTTGTGGACGCCGAGGTGCCGGGGATCGTCGACGACTTCGGAGTCTCGCTGGTCGGCGGCCGCGTCGCCGCGGGGGTCGGCAACCCCGAGACCTTTGTTGCAAGTCCGACCGGCTACGCCGACGGACAGTGGCACCATGTCGCTTTCGTGCGTGACGCCGGGAGTGGGCGCATCGCGCTCTGGGTCGATGGCTCGCGGGCCGACGAGGCTATCGGCGGAAACCAGCCACTGACCACGCCATCGCATATCAGCATCGGACGCATGCTGTCTGACTCCCGATCGCTCTCGGGCGATATCGATGAAGTCCGTTTCTGGGACCGGGCGCTTCAGCCGCGCGAGGTACTCAATCTAGCCATCGACGGGGGTACGCTCGATGCTCATGTCGCGCTTGTCGGCGAACGATTGGGAGAAGCCGAAGCTCATCGGCTCGAGGGCGCGATCGACCGACTGCTCGACCTCGAACGTCCCACGCGCGACATGGTGCAGGTGCTGTCCGCTCAAGAACTCGACACCCCCATGCCCAGTTTCGTCCGTGTGCGGGGCAACGCCGCGGTGCAGGGCGACCCGGTCAGCCCGCGGCTTCCCCGACGCCTTCGGCGGCCAGACGCCCGAGATCACCCCGCCCGAAGACGGCGAGTCCTCCGGCCGCCGGCTTGCGCTCGCCCGGTGGATCACCGATCCCTCCAACCCGCGCACCGCCCGTGTGATCGCCAACCGGCTCTGGCAGTACCACTTCGGCCGCGGCATCGTCCGCTCCCCCAACGAGTTCGGCGAGCTCGGCGAATTGCCCACGCACCCCGCGCTCCTCGACTGGCTCGCGACCGAGGTCGTGGAGCGCGGCTGGCGACTCAAGGGCATGCACAAGCTCATCATGCTCTCGGCGTCCTATCAGATGGACTCTCGTGTTGACGACGCCGTCTACGAAGCCGACCCGATCAACGATCTGTTTTCCCGATTCGACCCGCGGCGCCTCACCGCCGAGGAGGTCCGCGACACGATCCTGATGACCAACGGCACGCTCAACCCCGAGATGGGCGGGCCCGGTGTCTATCCGAAGATGCCCGAGGAGGTCCTCGCGACGTCCTCGCGTCCCGAGGACGCGTGGGGCGAGTCGAGCCCCGATCAGGCCGCCCGCCGCAGCATCTACATCCACGCCAAACGATCGCTCCTCAACCCTCTGCTCACGTCGTTCGATCTTGCCGACACCGACCTGACCTGCCCGGTGCGGTTCATCACGACGCAGCCGACGCAGGCGCTGACGATGCTCAACAGCGACTTCATCAACGAGCAGGCCGCCATCTTCGCCCAACGCCTTCTCGCCGAGCACGACAGCCTGGAGTCGATCGTCAGCCATGGGCTCGAGCTGACATTGCTCCGCCAGCCCACCTCCGAGGAGACCGCCGAGGGCGTCCGCCTCATTGGTGACCTGCAACAGCTCGACGGCCGGGATCGCGACGACGCCGTCGCCTGCTTCTGCCTTGTCCTGCTCAACCTGAACGAATTCGTGTACCTGGATTAGCCATGCCCCATCCCGACGACCAACCCGAAAACACCTTCTGCGGCCAGACCCGTCGCGAGTTCTTCTGGCAGACGGGGGGCGCGTTCACCTCGCTCGCGCTCGCTGGCCTGCTCTCTCGGGACGGATTCCTCTCCAAGCAGGCCGTCGCCGCCGACGGGGTGACGCCCTTCGAGGCCGCGGCCAGAGTCGGCCGTTCCCACTTCGCGCCCAAGGCCAAGAGCGTCATCTTCCTCTTCATGTACGGCGGCCCGAGCCAGGTCGACACCTTCGACTACAAGCCCAAGCTCTACGGCCTCGACGGCAAGACCATCGACATCGAGACCAAAGGCCGCGGCGGGGCCAAGAACCAGGGCCGCGTCGTCGGGCCGAAGTGGAAGTTCAAGCAGTACGGCCAGTGCGGGGCGTGGGTCTCCGACCTCTTCCCCCACATCGGCAGCTGCGTGGACGACATCGCCTTCATCAAGAGCATGTACGCCGACTCGCCGCTCCACGGCTCGGCCATGCTCATGATGAATTCCGGCAGCATCCTCAGCGGCAGCCCGTGTCTGGGCTCGTGGGTCAACTACGGCCTCGGCTCGGTCAACGAGAACCTCCCCGGGTTTGTGGTCATGCTCGACTCCACCGGCGGCCCCATCAGCGGCGCCAAGAACTGGAGCAGCGGCTACATGCCCGCCACCTATCAGGGCACAGTCATCCGTGCCAATGGCACGCCGATCCTCGATCTCGACCGACCCGAGGGGCTCTCCGAGGCTGCGCAGCGCCGCATGCTCGATCAACTCGGCCGGTACAACCAGCGGCACCAGCAGCCGCGCGCGCAGAACTCCGAACTCGCCGCCCGGATCGCCAGCTACGAGCTGGCCTACCGCATGCAGCGGCACGCGCCCGAGGCGGTTGATGTTGCTTCAGAGCCCGCCAAGACCCAGGAGCTCTACGGCATCGACGAGAGCCACACCGAGGAGTTCGGCCGCAAGTGCCTCCTCGCTCGGCGCCTCGTCGAACGGGGCGTCCGATTCGTCCAGGTCTACGCCGGGGGCAACCACAACGACGCCAACTGGGACGCCCACGGCGACCTCAAGAAGAACCACGCCTACCACGCCGCCCGCACCGACAAGCCCATCGCGGGGCTGCTCAAGGACCTCAAGCGCCGCGGCCTGCTCGACGAGACCCTGGTGGTCTGGGGCGGTGAGTTCGGCCGCCAACCCACCGCCGAGTACGCCGAGGGCACCGGGCGCGACCACAATTCCGCTGGCTTCACCATGTGGATGGCCGGGGGCGGCATCAAGGGCGGCATCAGCGTGGGCGCGACCGACGAACTCGGCAACCGGGCCGTCGAACGCCCGTTCCACGTAAAAAATCTGCACGCCACGATCCTGCAGCAACTCGGGTTCGACTGCAACCAGCTCAGCTACTTCTACGCCGGACTCGACCGCAAGCTGGTCGGAGTCGAAGGGGCCGAACCGATCCCCGAGTTGGTCTAGTCGGTTGGCGGCTCCATCGGCAGCTGACGCTGCCTGCCCGCGTGCCGATGGGACCATGCCAACTCCGTGTACATCCGGAAGACCTGAAGGTCCTTGAGAGGTTCCGCATTCGTTACCCCGAGGTGACGTTGAGTCAGCGGGCGTCGAGGATCGCCACCGCCATGCGCTTTGCGAGCCGGGCGGCGGTGCCGGGGTCTTTCCCGCCGTCGGCGACCTGCCCGACTACACGCGCGGTGACGATCGCGCCCTCCAGCAGGATGTTGAACTGCTTGGCGAGACCCTCCGGATCATCGAGCCCCGCGGCCTCACACAAGGTGCGCAGGTACCGCTCGATCTCCAGCTTGTGCTCTGCCGCGAGACGCCTCGGGGCGGACTCGGCGAGCGAGAACTCGGCGGAGGCGTTGATAAACATGCAGCCGCAGAACTCGTCGCCGGTGAACCAGTCTTCGTGGAAGTCGAACACCGCCAGCAACCGCTCCCGCGGTGTCTTGGCTTTCGAGTCCACGAATTTCATCAACCGGTTGCGGAAGATCTCGTCGCGCCGACGCATCGCAGCGACCACCAGTTCGTCCTTGGATTTGAAGTGGTTGTAGAGCGTCATCCTGCTGATGCCGCCCTCCTTCTGGATGTCGTCCAGGCTCGACGCGTGGAAGCCGTGCCGGTAGAACACACGCATCGCTGCATCGATCAGGTCGTCTCGCCGGCTCGGGGGCATCTGCGGTTCCTTTCCGTTCGCGATCCTCAATACTGACTAGACAGTACGCATCGGCTCACCGCACCTGTTCCTTGATTCCAAGAACTGGCGTCCTGTTTGCGGCAGCCGTAATGCGGCGGCACCGGTTGGGGTGTGGACTTTTTCTGGGAAAATGATCTGAAGGGCTTGATACATACTGACTGATCAGTATACTTGTGGCATGGCACCCGGATCGGGCGACGAATCGACCGGTTTCCTGGGGCCAACTCGATCCGGCGCCCGCAGCGCCCTCTCAACCCGCGATCACCGTCCTCGTGCGAGCGTGTCGCCGCGACGGGTATCGCATTGGCCCGAAGGAGGCCCGACATGTCCCGTTTCCCGCTCCACACCGCCGAGACCGCTCCCGATGCCGCGGCACTCATTGCCAGTGCGAAGAAGGAGTTCGGATTCCTCCCGAACCTGCTCGCCACCATGGCCGAAGCCCCGGCCCTGCTCGAGGGGTACATGACCCTCGCGGCCATCTTCGACAAGAGCGACCTGTCGCCGACCGAGCGCCAGATCATCCTGATGGTCAACAACAGGCTCAACGGGTGCACGTACTGCATGTCCGCCCACACGGGCATCGCGAGGGCCCAGGGCGTGCCGGACGACGTCATCGACGCGCTCCGCGATGGGTCCGAACTCGCGGATCCAAAGCTGGAAGCGCTTCGTGTGTTCGCGGTCAGGATCAATGAGAGCCGGGGATGGCCCGAGCGGGAGGACATCGCGGCGGTGCTCTCCGCGGGCTACACGAACCGCACCGTCCTGGAGGTCATCCTCGGCACCGCGCTGAAGGTGATGTCCAATTACACGAATCACATCGCGAGCACTCCGCTTGACGCAGCCTTCTCGGCGGTCGAGTGGACGCCGGCGGAACTCGCCGATTCCGTCCGCTGAGACGATGACGCGGCGGTGAGCGGCTGAAGCACGACACCGTCCTGAAGGAGACCGACATGGAACCCGTAGCACCACCCGACGCCTCGGCGTCCGCGCGATCGTCGCGCCAGCCCCTTCCCCCCGTTCACGCTCCAGACCGCCCTCGCAAAGGGCCGCGACGCGAGCACATCACATCGCCGGAAGGAGCCTCGACATGACCGTCCTGCTGCGCGTTGACGCGAGCGCACGAATCGACCACTCGATCACCCGACTGATGGGCGACCGGTTCGTGGACGGCTGGCGAAGCGGCGAGCCCTATGTCCGGCTCATCCGCAGGGATGTCGGGCGTCAGCCACCCTCCCTGGTCAATGAAGTCTCGATCAGCGCGGGGTTCACCCCGGCCGAAGAGCGCACGCCCGAGATGGTCGAGGCGCTGGCCGAGTCCGTGACGCTCATCGAAGAGGTCCGGCGAGCGGACGTGCTCGTGCTGGCCGCACCGCTCTACAACTACGGGCTCCCCGCGTCCCTGAAGGCCTGGATCGATCAAATCGTGCGCCCCGGCGAGACCTTCTCGTTCGATCTTCGCCGGGGTGACTTTCCGATCCGGAGCACGCTCAGCGGCAAATCGCTCGTCGTGCTCACGTCCAGGGGAGAGTTCGGCTTCGAGCCCGGCGGCCTCCGAGACGGCTGGAACCACCTGAGCCCTCACCTCCGCACGGTCGCCACACGCTTGCTGGGCATCGCGGACGAGGACATCCACGAGATCGCCTCCGAGTACCAGGAGTTCGGCGACGAGCGACACCGCCACTCGCGCGAGCAAGCCCTCCGGGACGCGTCCGAACTGGGCAGCCGACTCGCCACGGCGAGACGCGCACGCAGAGCCCAGATCATCGGAAGCGTCACCACCCCAACCAACGCCCAGCGTTCAACACAGGAGCAGTGTGATGCCATCACCAAGTGACATTCGCCCACCCTTTACGATAGAAACAGCCCTCTCCAAGATCCGCGCCGCAGAGGACGCCTGGAACAGCCGCGATCCCGACCGCGTCGCCATGGCCTACTCGCCCGACAGCGAGTGGCGCAACCGAGGCACGTTCCTGCGTGGCCGGGACGAGATCCGCACGTTCCTGCAGGGCAAATGGAGACGGGAACTCGACTACCGGCTCGCCAAGTCCCTTTGGGGCTTCCGCGAGAACCGCATCGCCGTGCGATTCCAGTACGAGTGGCACGACAGCGAGCGCCGGTGGTTCCGCAGCTATGGCAATGAGCTGTGGGAGTTCGACGAGGCCGGGCTGATGCGACGCCGCGAGGCCAGCATCAACGACGTTCCGATCGCCGAGGTCGACCGCCGTTTCCGATGGCCGGCCCCCGGTCCCAGACCCGAATCGCACGCGGGCATCCCCTCCGTGCGATGACATTCGACCCACAGCCCGGTCGGGGCGTTCTCGACCGGGCACGCATTCTGCAGTGTCCAACGCAAGACCTGATCGAGATCAGATCCACAAGAAAGGAACCCGAGATGAACCGCAACACCATGAAAATCGCCACCCTCACTGCCTGCGTTCTTGCCCCCCTCACCGCAGTCGCCCAGCCCTCGGGCCACGACGATCACGCCGGGCACGTCCATTACATCAACGGCCCCCGTGTCGATGCGCCGATCCCTCGTCCGGGGGTTGACCTCAGCCGCGGCAACTTTGCGGTGGTGGTCATCGATCCGCAGAACGACTTCCTCAGCCCCGAGGGCGTTGCCTGGGGTGTCGTCGGCGAGAGCGTGACCGAGAACGGAACCGTCGAGAACATCGAGCGGCTCTTTCAGGCGGCCGAGGACGCCGATGCCAAGGTCTTCGTCAGCCCGCACTACTACTACCCGCACGACCACAATTGGGAGTTCGAGGGTGCCCTCGAGGCGCTGATGCACGACATCGGTATGTTCGACCGGAAGGGCCCGCTGGATGCGTCGTCGGTCGAGAGCTCCGGTGCTGACTGGCTGGAGCGCTACAAGCCCTACATCAATGATGGCGAGACGGTCGTCGTCAGCCCCCACAAGGTGTACGGCCCGAACTCCAACGATCTCGCCCTTCAACTCCGCAAGGCGGGCATCAGCCAGATCGTCCTCGCGGGCATGTCGGCCAACCTCTGCGTCGAATCGCACATGCGGAACCTCATCGAGGAAGGCTTCGAGGTCGCGATTGTCTCGGACGCCACCGCCGCCGCGAAGCTGCCGGGATACGACGGATTCGAAGCCGCGTTCGTCAACTACCGCATGATCGCCAGCGATGTGTGGAGTACCGACGAAGCGGTCGAGAAGATCGCCGCGGCCCGGGGCAACCTGGTGAACATCTCCGGCGCCAGCGGGATCGGTCTGGACGGTTTCGATCCGGTCAGTTTCTTCGAGAGCGAATCGCCCCGCAACGGTTCGCCCATGATCCGCGCCGAGCACGCGGGTGCCACGTACCTCTTCGCCTCCGAGCAGAACCGCGAGCGGTTCCTCGCTGACCCGGATCACTACGCCCCCCAGTACGGCGGCTTCTGCTCCTACGGCGTGTCGATCAACATCCTGTTGCCCGTCGACATCACCACAGCCCAGATCCGCAACGGCAAGCTCTATCTCAACGTCAACGCGGACATCCTCAAGAAGTTCAACGCCGACTTCGAAGGCAGCGTGTCCCGCGCGAACGCCAACTGGCCGGGACTCTTCGATGGGCACGCCCAGTGAGTCGTTCGCGACGGACTCGCTGATCGCCTGACGCTCTCTCTTCCTCCCCGCCCGGCCGGAGCTCTGCTTCGGTCGGGCGGGTTTCTTGTCGTTCCCGCCCGGGCCGTTCCGGGTTGGTCGCGTCATGGATGGCGGTGCCACGCCGAGGCCCTCTCGGGACACCGCCGCACGCGGACCTTTGGCCTCCCGCAATGCCCGCCCGGACCGGCGAAACCACCCAAGAGCTTCGCCCCAACGCGGTGGGGCCCGTGAGCGATCGCGGGTGTAGGATCCGGCCATGTCAATCAACCCACACCATCCCACGCAGCGCCGGAACGTCATCTCTGTGGGCACCCTGCTCACGGCGATGTTGCTCGTCCTGGCAGCCTTTGGATGCGAGCGTCGCGGGATCGAGGAGCAGACCATCGAGAAGGGCGTCGAGCGCGTTCCCGATGCCCCAGCGGAGACCGGTGCGGGCGGCACCGAGGCCGGGTCTGGCGTCGATGCATCCTCCAGGCCATGGGTAGTTCCCGACGGCTGGACCGAGGACCCCCAGCCGCGACAGATGCGACTGGCGACCTATCTGGTCTCTGGCCCGGAGGGTCCGCAGGAGGTCGCCGTGACCCGCTTCGCGGGGAGGGTCGGGGGCGAACTGGCCAACATCAATCGGTGGCGTGGCCAGATGGGGCTGCCGGCCATCGGCGAGCCAGACCTTGAAGCGGCCATAGAACGGTTTTCGTCGAGCGGGTTCGACGGGTACCAGGCCCGGATCGAATCGCCGAGCGGCGTGATGCTCGCGGCGGGCGTCTACGAGAGCGCGATCGATCAGACATGGTTCCTGCGGGCGACCCTGCCCGACGCCGAGACGGCCGACCGACTCGAGGCGGACCTGTTCGCGATGGCCCGCTCGATCGCGGGCATCGAGCGTGAGGGCGGGGGATGATGCCGCGAGTGTTCAAGATGCTTGCGTCGCTCAAGCTGACTGTTGTGCTGCTGGCGCTCGCGATGTTGCTGATCTTCGTCGGCACGATCGCGCAGACCCGGTTGGGTGTGTGGCAGGCGGTGGACGCCTACTTCCGCTCGTGGGTCGCGATGGTCGATCCGGGGCTGTTCGTCCGGGGTGACGGCACGGATATACGGATCCCGATCCCGGGCGGGCTCGCGATCGCGGCCGCGATGATCGTGAACCTCCTGTCGGCGCACGCGGTCCGGTTCAAGGCGACCAGAAAGCGAATCGGCGTGCTCGTGCTTCACGCGGGGCTGATTGTCCTGCTAGCCGGCGAGTTCGTGACGGGCTTCCTCGCCGATGAAGGCCTGATGGCGATCGACGAGGGGGACACCAGCTCATTCATCCAGGACATCCGCAACGCCGAGTTGGCCTTCATCGACCGCCGTGATCCGGATCACGACCGGGTTGTCACCGTGCCGGGCTGGATGCTGGCTCGGGCCGCGGCGGACGGCGAGTCGATCACGGACGCTCGGCTGCCCTTCACCGTGCGGGTGGAGTCATGGTTCCCAAACTCGGCGCTGTTCCGTGCCGACGGCGATACCCCCGCCACCGACGGCATCGGTCTGGACGCCCGCGCCGAGCCCGCGCCGAGAGTGACGGGTGTTGAAGGGGCGCAGTCGGACACCCCCGCGGCGTACGTCACGCTCCTTCACGATGGCGAAGAAATCGGCACATGGATGGTCTCGGCAGCGCTGATCGATCCGCAGCGTGTTGAGGTCGGCGACGAGTCGCTCTGGCTCGCGCTGCGATACCGGCGGACATACCTGCCCTTCACGCTGCACCTCAACGACTTCCGCCACGATATCTTCACGGGCACGACCATCCCGAAGAACTTCTCCAGCGACATCCGGCTGGTCGACCCGGCCCGCGAGACAGACCGCGAGGTGCGGATCTGGATGAACAACCCGCTGCGCTACGCCGGGCTGACGTTCTACCAGGCGTCCTACAAGCCCGACGGGAGCGGCACGGTGCTTCAGGTCGTGCGCAACCCCGGCTGGCTCCTGCCCTACATCGCCTGTGTGCTCGTGGGCGGCGGGATGACATGGCATTTCGCGCAATCGCTGATCGGATTCTTGCGGCGGCGGACCAAGCACGGGCCGGTGCGAGCCGGCACGGGCGGTGTCCGGACGACCGGCCGTCCGCGCCCGCTGCCGTGGATCGTCGGTGCCTGTGGCGTTCTTCTCGCCTGCAGCGGGGTCTTCCGCCCGGCTCCCAGCGGAGCCCTCGACACCCGGGCGTTCGCGGCGTTGCCGGTCTCCGCGGGTGGCCGCGTGAAGCCGATGGACACCGCGGCGAGGTCCCTGCTCATGATCGCGGGGGGGCGCCAGCAGGTCCGGACGGATGACGGCACTGTCACCGCCCCGCAGTACCTGCTCGAGTTGGTCGCGGACCCCGGCCGCATCGCCGACCTGCCGGTCGTGCGCGTGGACCATCCTGATGTGCTGGCGCGCTACTCGAGCTCGGCCCCGCAGACGGCGGGCGGATCGCGCTCTCAGCGATCGAGCCGCACTGGGCGGAGGTCGCCGAGCAGGCACGGCGAGCGTCTGCTGTCGAGCCGCGTCGCCGCGACGGCTTCCAGCGGGCTGTGCTCCAACTGCACGAGCGGATCACCACCGTGCTGGCGCACGCCCGGATGCAGGAGCCGTTCGCCGTCCCGCCGCTCTCGCCGGATGGCCAGTGGCGGCCGTTCCACGACGCGTTCCTCGATGAGCAGGACGCGGGAGCCACCCACCCGAGCGTCACATTTCTCGCGAGCATGATGACCGCCGCGAGCGAACGCGACGCCGAGGGCTTCAACACGAATGTCGCGTCGTACACCGGACTGCTCGACGAGTCGATGCCCGGGGTCATGCGACGGATGCGGCTGGAGGTTCTGTTCAACCGAGCCTCGCTGTTCACAGGCGCAATGGCGGTCTACGTGCTCGCGTTCGTCGGGGTGTGCCTCTCGTTCGTGGCCCGGTCCCGCGCGGGCTCCGGGGCAGCCGAGCGGATCCGGACCGGTTCGTTCGCATTATTGATCGCAGCGGTGCTCGTGCACACGATCGCTGTGGCCCTGCGGATGTATCTCCAGGGACGACCGCCCGTGACAAATCTGTACTCGTCGGCGGTCTTCGTCGGCTGGGCCGCGGCCGTCGCCGGTGTGTTCATGGAGCGCCTGTATCCGCTCGGTGTCGCGATCCTCGGTTCGGCGACGATCGGCGCCGGCACCCTGATCGTTGCGCACAATCTCGGCAACGACGGTGACACCATGCAGATGATGCAGGCCGTCCTCGACAGCAACTTCTGGCTCGCGACGCACGTAATCACCATCACGCTCGGCTACTCGGCGACCTTCCTCGCGGGTGCTCTCGCGGCGGTCTATCTGCTCGGACGGGTGTTCACGAGGGCGGTTACGCCGGAGCGAGAGCGGGCGATCATCCGCATGGTCTACGGCGTCGTGTGCTTCGCCATGCTGCTCAGCTTCGTCGGCACGGTGCTCGGCGGCATCTGGGCCGACCAGTCGTGGGGCCGCTTCTGGGGTTGGGACCCCAAGGAAAACGGCGCCGCACTCGTCGTGCTGATCAACGCGACCATCTTGCACGCACGGTGGGGGGGGCTGGTCCGCGCTCGAGGGATCGCCGCGCTCGCCGTTGCCGGCAACATTGTCACGGTGTGGAGCTGGTTCGGGACCAACATGCTCGGCGTCGGCCTTCACGCCTACGGGTTCATGGACTCTGCCTCTTTCTGGCTCGCCGCGTTCGTCGCGTCGCAGTTCCTGCTCATGGGTCTCGCCTCTGCCCCCAACCGCCTGTCGAAGGGCATGGAATCCGCCTAGTTGCGAAGATTCTGGATGCCGCTATCCTGTGGGCACGGAGGGTCGCGTGGGGGACGAGTCTGTCGAGCATGTTCAAAACGCCGGGAAGCGCGGGAGACTGCGTGGGCTGACCCTGCTGTCGGTGCTCTGTGCCAGTGCGCTGGGCGTTCTGGGCGGGCTCGGGGCGTTTACGTTCGGCTATGGGGACGGCGCGGCCTATCTCACCAACAACCCGGCGTCGTGCGCAAACTGCCACGTGATGCAGGGGCACTACGACGCTTGGGTGAAGTCGAGCCATCACGGCGTCGCCACCTGCAACGACTGCCACCTGCCCCACGACTTTGTCGGCAAGTGGTTCACCAAGGCCGACAACGGCTTCTTCCACTCGCTGGCATTCACGACGAACGACTACCACGAGCCGATTCAGATCAAGGCCCGCAACCGGCACGTCACACAGAACGCCTGCCTCTATTGCCACGCCGACTACGTCGATCACATGCTCCCGGTGGAACCGGGCGGTGAGACGCAACTCTGCGTGCACTGCCACGGCGACGTGGGACACGCCGCTCGAGAATCAGGATTTGGACCACGAGACTGACCCCCGGGGCGACCCGCGGGACGAGGTGACGACATGACCACGCCACGCCCAACACCAAACTCCACACCCGACCGCGGCTCCCGGCCCGGCCGTGTGATGCTGCTCGCACTCGTCTTCATCGTCGCCGTGGTCGGCACGCTGCTGGTGACGTGGGTGCTCATCACCATGTTTGGGCACAAGCAGGCCGCACGCCAACCGTTCGTTCGGCTCGCCGAGGTCACCGAGATCAGTACCGATCCAGAGCCGTGGGGCCGGAACTGGCCAAACCAGTTCGACGGGTGGAAGGCGACAGCGGGCGACAAATTCTACGGCGGGGCCAGCGCCATGCCGCAGAGCAAACTGGACAAGCACCCTTGGCTCAAACGCCTCTACGCCGGCTACGCGTTCAGCATCGACTACCGCGAGGCACGCGGGCACGCCTACATGCTCTACGACCAGGGCGTGACCGAACGTGTTACCAAGAAGCCTCAGGCCGGGGCGTGCATCCACTGCCACGCATCAAACACCGTGATGTACCGCCGCGAGGGCCTCAAGGCCATGGGGCTGCCGCACGACGACGAAGCTCTCGCGGCGGAGTTCAACATGGAAGCGGTCATCCGCGGATTCCAGGAAGTAAGCCGAAAGCCCTACGACGAGGTGCTCACGCTGGTCATGTCCTCCCCGGACGGCACGCCCGGCGAGACCGACCCAGTCGTGCCGCAGGCCCCGATCGGCGGCTTCACGGGCGAGTTCAGCGGGCAGCCGGTTCCGGATGACCACCAGGCGCTGGCCGGCGGCGAAGCCCACCCCGTCTCCTGCATCGACTGCCACGACCCGACAACGATGGCCGCGAGGGTCACCCGACCCGGCTTTGTGCTCGGGATCGCGGCCCTCGCCGAGAGCGGCGAGCCGACTCCGCACCTGCCGAGCATCGAGAAGTGGCGTCGCGGTGACCGAGACGAGCCATACGACCCCAACAAACTCGCGACGCGGCAGGAAATGCGGTCGTACGTCTGCGGACAGTGCCACGTCGAGTACTACTGCGCCAACAAAGACACACTCGAGTTCCCGTGGTCCAACGGTCTGAAGATGGAGCAGCTCGAGCAGCACTGGGAGGAAAAGACTTTCCCCGATGGCTCGGAGTTCTACGACTACAAGCACGGCGAGACCGGCGCGCTCGTGCACAAAGTGCAGCACCCTGAGTTCGAACTGTGGAGCCAGGGCATCCACGCCCGCAGCGGGGTCAGCTGCGCCGACTGCCACATGCCCTACGAACGCGCCGGAGCGATGAAGGTCAGCAGCCACAATGTTCAGAGCCCGCTGGCCAACATCAACAACGCCTGCCAGCAGTGCCACAACGACGACGAGCGCACCCTCCGCGAGAAGGTCGAGACCATCCAGGGCCGGACCATGGCCCACATGGATCGCGCGGCCATCGCGATGACAGACATGCTCGACGCGATCCTGGAGGCCAAGGCCGCGGGCGTGACCGACGAGCAGCTCGCGCCCGTCTTCACGCTGCAGCGAAAGTCGATGTGGCGCCTCGACTACATCAGCAGCGAGAACTCACGCGGATTCCACGCCGACCAGGAGGCGACGCGAATCCTCGGCGAATCCATCGACTTCAGCCGTCAAGCCCAGGCGATGGCGCTGAGACTGCGGGCGCCAGCGGCCCCGAACACAGACGACCTTCCCATCAACCCCATCCAGGGCGTCACGCCGCCGGAAGGCGAGCGCGAAGCACCCGGCCGCTGATGAAGACGCGGCATCCGGGCCAGCCGCCGGGGATCCGAGATCTCAGGAAGTCTTGCGCGTCCGGTCGCCGTCGGTGTTCCAGCAGAGGTCTGCACGCCCGGCCGCAGCGGGCGCTGCCTCTCCGCGTCGTCACGAAAGCCACATGCAGTCTGTATCACGCCTTCCCGAGGCTGTCGATGTTGACTCCAAGCCGGCAAAGACCCAGGAGCTCTACGGCATCGACGAGACCCTGGTGGTCTGGGGCGGCGAGTTCGGCCGCCAGCCCACCGCCGAGTACGCCGAGAGCACCGGCCGCGATCACAACTCCGAGGGCTTTACCATGTGGATGTCCGGAGGCGGCATCAAGGGCGGCATCTCCGTCGGCCAAACCGACGCACTCGGCAACCGAGCCGTCGACCGCCCCTTCCACGCCAAACACCTCCACGCCACCATCCTCCGCCAACTCGGCTTCGACTGTGATCGGCTAAGCTACCTCTAAGCTGGCCTCGACCGCAAGCTCGTCGGCGTCGAGGGGGCCGAGCCGATCTACGAGATGATCTGAAGGCAGAGATGCCGGACGCGGGGGCCCGCGGAGCAGACGCAGAGGGCGCAGGGACGAGGCAGGGGATCCGATCCCGCAAGGGAAAGAGGCCCAACGCGCAACCGTGGGCGTTCAGTCCGCCGATCGCGCCTGATCCCTGAACGCGAAGGGCTCGAACGGTGGTACCAGAGAGAGCGGGGGGGCAGGTGGCGATCGACTGGGTCTTGTAGCTTGGGGGCGGGCCGGCATCACTGCGCGGCTGGCGTAGGGGGAGGGAAAGAGTGGGGGGGCGCGAGTGATGGCACCCCGACGTCCTCTGTGGCGCACGGCCTTTCGTGCCTTCCCCCTCGCTCGCCGCGTGCTCCGCGGCAAACCGCAGCAGTTCAACCCGCGCCAACCCCCGCGCCCAAACCCGGACATCCCCCAACGCGCGCGCAAACCGCGCCATGATCCTGCAAAAATGAGACGACGCCAAAGAAAAACGTACCGCCCGCCCCCACAACGACTTACGCCAAAGCTCGCACCCGCAAACATCCACACCCGCGCACACCAAACCTGGTCACAGCCGGGATAGGTGAGGGCACCGCGCGGCCCGCTCTCGACAATCTGAAACTGTCTCGATGCGTTCACAGGTGACGGGGCGGGGAGTCCGCAATCCGCACACCCCCCGGGTGGGGCCTCAAGCAGGCTGGTCCTCGGGGGAATCAGGTACCGCAAGTGCAAACGTCCGACAGGCCGGCCGAACCAAACCGCTGGGACAGCCCAGCAAAGGACCCCCGCCCCGATCACCATTCTCAGGCAACACGACACCCAGCAGAGCCCGACCCAAGCCACAAGACCGCGAGCCACACAGGTGACCTCCAACCGATCCGTTGATCTGCACACGCGATCCCCTCGGTGCCCCGGCGCGTGGCCTCGGAGCCATCCCTAAGGCGAGAGGCGACGCACGCAACGCTTGCGCCGAAGGTGTCCACGGAGCGTGCTCGTCAAGCCACGATCACTGCTTGTCGAACGCTCTGTACCAGTTCTGGACCAGCGAGATGCTGACGCGGCTCTGGTCGTCGTCGTCGAGTTCGAGTGTGGTGATCAACGCCGATCCGTCGGGTGCGACGAACCACTCTCTGCCGAGATCGATGTCGGGGAACGCCCGGGTGGGGAGCCCGAACTGGATCGCCGGCTCGCGGGAGACATCCACAACCTGGATCATCGGGTCGTCGTCTGGTGTGTCACCGCGGGACTCAAAGAAGAGCCGTTTGCCGTCGGCGGACCACTGGGGCCGAGTCCCGCCCTTGGTGGAAACCTGCCACTTGCCAGCCCCGTCGGGAAACCGGGTGCAGTAGATCTCGAAATCGCCGGACTCGCTCGAGGCATACGCCAGCAGTGTGCCGTCAGGGCTCAGGCTGGTGGGCCTGTTCGACTGCCCTTCGAGAGTCACGATCTCGGTTCTTTGCGAGAGATCATCCATGGACATCGCGTACACAGCAGATGGGTTCGAGAGATCCATCGCGACAGCGTGCTCCCACGCGCTATCGAACCCGTTGATCGCGATATCAAGTGGAGGGCGCGACTCGCCGGATCCATCGGTGAAGTAGAAATACGTCCCGAACGTCCCAATCTCGGGATTGCCTCCGGTAACCGCGATCTCTCGCCCATCGGGCGACCATCCTGTCACGGCAACGATCATTTCCGCGAAGGTCACACGGCTAGTGACCCCTCTGGCCAGATCGTGGGACCAGATGTCAAACTTGGGCATGCTGCCCCCTGAGAAGGCGACCCTGCTCCGGTCCGGTGACATGGACGGGGCGAAGCGCATCTCGAAATCATCATCAATGGTTCGTATATCCCCGTCATCTGCAAAGACCGCATACTTCCCATCCCTCATCGGGTTTCCACGCTGAAAGGCCAGCACCCCATCGTTGGATACCGATGCCTGCCATGCATGCGGTTCAACGACAAAGGGCTCACCGATGGGCTCCAGCGACATGAGATCAAAGCCGATGGCCCAGATGGACTCTCCGGTCGTGAACCTTGAAAAGAGCACATGACCGGATGATGAATAGGCGGGATCGGACACTTGGATGTCTGTGAAGTGCCTGAGTATCACCCGCTTTGTCCCGTCAAAGGCGCAGAGGCTGTAACCGGTTTGAACTTCAAACTCGATGTAGAGAATCGTGTTGGTTCCGGGGACTCCGGTCACATCACGAATGCTCGAGCCCTGCGCCGGATCCACCTCCAGCAGCATCGTCGCCTTCCCGCCTCGGGCCGAGATCTGCGTGAGCCCTTCGGTGTCTCCAACCTCACCAGCGAACACGATCCGGTCGTCAGCGGTCCACGCGCCGCCGGTCCACCCGTTGAGCTTATGGACTTCACTGGTGAGCCTGATCGGGTTGCCGTTGTTGACGGCGATCTTGAAGATCGAATCACTCGTGTTGTACCCGATCCATCGGCTGTCGGTGGACCAGAAGATGTTCCTGACATTGTCGGTCCCCGGCAGCGAACGCGACTCGAATGAATCCAGTCTGCGGAGCCAGATCATGCCGCCACGCCTGTACGCAATCATCGAGCCATCGGGTGATATCTTCGGCCCGCTGTACCGGAAGGCCGTGTCCACATCATCAACGACGAGATCCACCTTGGACACCACGGGTTCGGCGGCCTCGGGGCTCAACAGCGATGACGCGTACCATCCGCCAACCCCCACCAGTATCATCAACGCAAGGACCACCAGCATCGTCATCGGCCCGAATGATCGACCGGCCGGGACGGGCTCGGACGCGGTGTCCTCGTCCGTTCGCATCAGCTCGATTCGCAGATCGCCGATGTCGCGGTACCGCTGCGATTTGTCGCGGACGAGGCAGCGTCCCAGCACGCGGCGGACGCTGACGGGCGTCTCCGGCGGCAGCCGACCGAGATCGACATCCTTGTGCAGCACGGCCCCGATGGAATCCGTCGCGGTCTCCCCTTGGAACGGGCTCGTGCCCGTGAGCATCTCGTAGAGGATGACGCCGAACGCCCACGTGTCCGACCGCTTGTCCACCCGGCGGCCGCGGGCTTGTTCCGGGCTCATGTACGCGGCCGTGCCGAGGATCGCGCCGGCGATGGTCGGTGAGTGCTGCGGCATCGTCGGGCGCGTCGAGCGCCGCGCCCGTGGAACTCTGCGCCTCGTCTGTGCGCGCAAGCCCGAAGTCGAGCACCTTGGCGACACCCTCGGGTGTGATCATGATGTTGGCGGGCTTGAGATCGCGGTGGATCACCCCGGCCTCGTGCGCGGCCTCGATCCCGGCTGCGATCTGTACCGCCAGCTCGATCGCCTCATCAACAGGCAGCGGCCCGCGGTCGAGGCGATCCGCGAGAGACTCGCCATCCACGAACTCGAGGACGAGGTACTGTGCGCCGTCCTGTTCCTCGACACCGTGGATCCCGGCCACGTTTGGATGGTTCAGGCTCGCCATGGTCTTGGCCTCGCGCTCGAAGCGTGCAAGCCGGACGGGGTCCTGGGCCAAGTCTTCCGGAAGGGCCTTTATCGCGACGTCTCGATCCAGACGAGAATCACGGGCGAGGTACACCACACCCATCCCGCCCCGGCCCACCTCACGAAGCACTTGATACGGGCCGATGGTCTCGCTCATGGAGGCATCGTAGCGAGTCGCGGAAACACGCCTCGACGCGCCAATCGACGACAACCCGCGCGCCCGAAGAGCAAATCCGATGATTATCCGAGGCGCAGGGCACGACACAACCCCACGATGCCAGCGTGGAGTTGATGCTCTGCGAAACCGGAAGGGGGAAAGCGGGTGATGGGAGTCGAACCCACGACATTCAGCTTGGGAAGCAGCTCGAAAACCCCGCTGGCGATACCGAGAAGACCGATTCTGAGCACCCCCCCAGCACTGGCCCCAGCAGTTGCGCGCACGACGAGGACGCGGAGCTCGCCGTCATCTGTGCCAACTGGGCACGGCTGCCACAGTCGGTGCGAACCGGGATCATCGCGATGGTGCGAGCGTCACTATGAAGGAGCCACCGCCTAGTTCCGGCGTGCCCGGCTGGGGCGATAGGCTCATCGCCCAGCCGCCGCCGCCACCTCGTCGTATTCATCGATGTGGCACCAGCCCCGCTCGAGCAGAACCGGCACGCAGGGGTCGATAACCCGGTAGATGATCTGGAGCCCGTCGCGCCGGCTGCTCACCACGCTGATCTCGGCCAGCCGCTGGAGCTGGTTCGACACGGCCTGGGCCGTCATCTCGACCTCCCGAGCCAGGTCGCTGACGTTGAGTTCTCCGGCACGGATCAGGGCATGGAGCAACCGCAATCGGGTCGGATGGGCGAGACTCTTGAAAAGTATTCCGAGGCGATCCGCCTCTCGAACTTCGATCAGCGGGCGGGCCGGCAGCGGCGGTTTGGGTCGGCAGGTGTCCATGAACCCTCCGTTTCAGATCGGCCAGGAAATGCTGAGCCGCCCTTGACAATTACACGATAGGGTGTAATAGTCAAGCCGAATACTGGAAAGGCCCCTCCACTCACCAATGCGGATGCACCCCGTCATCTCGATTCTGCTCGCGGCCTGGTTCGGACTCGGCAGCACGCTCGGTCCGCGATTCCTGTGCTTGTGTGCCGATGGGAGAGTCACTGTTGAACTCGGCCACCAGTTCTGCTGCGATGCCGAGGATTCATGCTGCGATTCGTGCGACGGCGTCGCGACGGTTGTAGATGAGTCATGCGGTGACGGTGTACCTGCGTGGACCTGTCCCGACGGCTGCGAGTCAACGCTCGTCTCCGATGGCGCTGTGACCACATTCGATCGCGCTGACCGGGAGCAGCTTTCCCCCTTCCCCAAGTATGCGACCTATCCCTTCCACTCGTCGTTTGAGACGCCCGATGGCACCTCGCGCCAAGGGGTGAAGGGAAGAGCGCAAACGCCGACGCTCAGCGCGACCGGTACGTCCCAACTTCGATCCGTGATCTTGCTCGTCTAGGAGAGCCCTGGGTCTGTGCGCCTCTGCGGTGCTCGTTTCATGCCCAGGCTCGGCACGTGCCGAGCGGCCCTTTCCTCCTCGAGCGACATCCATGCGATCGTTTCCAATCTCACTTGTGATTGCCGGCTTGGCGTTGAGCGCGCTTCCCGCGTGTGCGCCGTCGCCGTTCGACTTCGATCCCCCGGAGTCGCGTCCTCTGCTGCGCGAGTTGCCGAGGTACTCGGCTCCCACGAATCCTGACCAGGCGCGGCAGGCAACGGACGTGGTGTCGACCTCTGGCGACCTGACGCTGCGAAACGCGCTTGCTGCCGCGCTCCTCCACAATCCCTCACTCCGGGCGGTCGCATGGGAGCCGCGACTCGCGGAGGCGAGCCGCCTGCAAGCTGGTCTGTCGCCGAATCCCGAAATCGGCGTCGAGTTCGAGAACTTCGCCGGCTCCGGCGCGCTCAGCGGGACCGATGAGCTGGAGACGACGCTTCTCCTCAGCCAACTCATCGAGTTGGGTGGCAAGAGAGATCACCGCATACAGGTCGCCGACCGCGCGTGGACAGTCTCCGCCCTTGACTACGAGGCCGAGCGACTCGAGGTCGTAACCGAAACAGCGGCAAGATTCGTACGAGTCCTTGAGCTTCAGCAAAAAGTGGAGTTCGCCGAGCGGGCGCGGTCACTCGCCGAGGAGAGTCGCCGCGTCATCGATCGTCGCGTTCAGGCTGGCGACGTTTCGCCGATCGATGAGATCAAGGCAAGGCTCGAGAGCGAATCAGCGCGCATCGCTGCCGACCGCTTGAAACGACAGCTTGACGCTGCTCGACGCGAGCTCAGTGCGATGTGGGATGAGAGTGACCCAGCATTCGAACTCGTGCTCGGATCGTTGGGCGAGGTCATGGATGTCCCCTCACTCCACTACCTGACGGATCGTGTCGAGGCGCATCCCGAGGTTCAACGATGGGTCGCCGAGTCCGAGCGGCGGACGGCGGCAGTCGAGTTGGAGCGAGCACAGGCTGTTCCGGACGTCAACGCAGGCCTCGGTGTTCGATACATCAACGAGATCGACGACGCGGCGTTCGTCGGCGGCGTGTCGGTGCCCCTCCCGTTGTTCGATCGGAACCAGGGCGGCATTCTTGCTGCTCGCCTGCGCGCCGCGCAAGCGCTCGATGAAGGTCGGGCGTCGCGGCGCGAGCTGGCGACCCAGCTCATTCGCGAACATTCGAGGCTGACCGCGGCGTTTCACGAGGCGCAATCGATCAACTCCGCGCTTCTTCCGGCAGCACGTGACGCGTACGACGCAACGCGACGCGCGTACGACGAGGGCAAGCTCCCGTATCTGGACGTCCTCGACGCCCAGAGAACACTGTTCGACACAGAAGCACAACGCTTGGAGGCGTTGGCGGAATACCACAGCGCGCTGGTTCAGGTTGAAGGACTCATCTCGGCGCCCTTGAGCACTCTCCGCCACAGTGAGCCCGATGCCTCCGAGCATCCAGGAGACACACCATGACGATGATACGACTCCACTGGTTCAGAGGCCCCGCTGTTGCGGGCCTCCTGTTCACGGCGTTGGTACTCGCCGCCTGCGACAATGAGACAAACTCCTCGGCGTCGTCCGACGAGTCCCCGCAGTCTGTTGTGACGCCGGCTGCACACGCACATGATGCCGGCGAGACCTGCTACATGTGCGATGCGTCCAAGCGAGAGACTGGTCGCCTCTGGTGCCGGGAACACTCCCGATACGAGGACCGCTGTTGGATCTGCCAGCCGCAACTGGAAGATGCTTCGCGCCCTTACTGCAAGGAGCATTTCCTCTATGAGGATGAGTGCTTCCTCTGCGACCCCTCGCGCGCGACAGCCGACGAGGGCGACGACACGTCGGGCGGCGTGATTCACGGCCACCGTGCTGATGAGACCTGTTTCATCTGCGACCCGGCGAAGCGGGAGTCTGGCCGACTCTGGTGCACCGAGCACAGCCGCTACGAGGACCGGTGCTGGATTTGTCAGCCACAACTAGAAGACGCCTCGCGTGCCTTTTGCGAAGAGCACGGCCTGTACGAGGACGAGTGCCATCTTTGCAACCCGGATTTGCGAGGCGATGCATCGGTACTCACGCCGGGCACAGAAGGCGCTCCGGCGCTCTTCTGTAACGAACACGGCGTACCGGAACTTGAGTGCGGTATCTGTCAGCCGCAACTCGCCGATGCGCTCGGTGTTGGTGACTCACTTCTCGTCCGGATGCCGTCTGCGCGGTCTGCGGAGATGGCTGGGCTGACGCTTGAGCGACCTGGTCGGGGCGACGCTGCCGCGACGCTCCGTCTTCTTGGCGAAGTGCGCTACAACGGAAACAGGCGGGCGAAGGTGACGCCGTTGGCGTCTGGCGTCCTCGCCGATATCCGGGTGGATGTCGGCGACGTGGTTGAAACGGGACAGATCCTAGCGGTCGTGAACTCGGTTGGCGTGGCCCAGGCGAAGGCGGAGTACCTGTCAGCACTTGCCGAACTCGACGTGAAGACGATGACGTTCGAACGGGAGCAGCGTCTGGTCGAGGAGAACATCGCAGCCCGACGTGACTTCCAGGAGGCCGAGGGCGCGCGCCGGCTTGCTGAACTCGCTGTGAGACGTACCCATCAGCAGTTGCTCAACCTCGGATTCACCGAGAGCGAAGTCGCTGACATCGCAGAGTCCCAATCATCTTCGTCGGACCTGTACGTAAGGGCTCCATTCGATGGCACAGTCGTCGAACGTGCGGCGGTGCTTGGTGAAGCCATCGGCTCTGGAGGATCACTGTTCGAGATAGCCGACCTGTCGACAATGTGGATCGAACTGGCTGTGCCTGAAGAGCAGGCGCTTCACATCCAACGGGGTGGCACCATCGTGGCTCGGGTCCGTGCGTTGCCTCAACTGAGCATCGAAGGCCAGATCACCTGGGTCAGCCCGCAGATTGACGAGCGGACTCGGATGGTGCGCGCCCGCGCAACAGTTCCCAATGATCGCGGCGTACTGCGGCACGGGATGTTCACCGAGGTAGCTGCGGCCTTGGGCGATGTCCGCAACTCGCTGCTTGTGCCGAGCGAATCTGTGCACAACATCGACGGCACTTCGTTCGTCTTCGTCCGCGAGGACGCCGACCTGTTCGCGGTACGGCGCGTCGATCTCGGGCCGCCCGGAACCGCGGGCATGGTTGCGATCTTGGCGGGTCTTACCGAGACCGATGCCGTTGTGACGCGCGGCAGCTTCACCATGAAGACTGAGTTCCTCAAGTCCCGCCTGGGTGCCGGATGTGTTGACGACTGATTTGGAACCACCATGCTGACTCGCCTCATTGAATTCTCGCTAAAGAACCGGATGCTGGTCATCCTGCTGTTCACGTTCGCGTGCGCTGGCGGTGTCTATCGCCTAACGCAACTCCCGATCGATGCGTTCCCCGATACGACTCCCATTCAGGTTCAGATCAACACCGTGGCGCCGGCGCTGAGCCCCGAAGAGATCGAGCAACAAATCACTCTTCCCGTCGAGCTGTCCATCGGTGGCCTCCCGGGTCTGCAGAACGTCCGCTCGGTCTCGAAGTTCGGCTTCTCGCAGGTCGTTGCAACCTTCGATGACCAGATTCGGATCATCGATGCGCGTCAGTATGTCACCGAACGGCTTTCGACCGTTGAACTGCCCGAGGGCGTGGGACGGCCGGAACTCGGGCCGATCGCGACCGGACTTGGCGAGATCTTCCACTACATCGTCCGCTCAGACGACCCCGCACGCTCGATCGAAGAACTCCGAACCATCCACGACTGGGTGATCAAGCCGGAACTCCGGAAGGTACCAGGCGTGGCAGAAGTCAACTCCTGGGGCGGCGAGGAGCGGCAATACCACGTCGTCGTGGAACCCGAGTCGCTCATCAAGTTCGGCTTCACATTGGATGACGTGCTTACGGCGCTCAAGAGAAACAACGCCAACGTCGGCGGCGGGCAGCTCGTGACCTCGGGCGAGGCGCGAGTCGTGCGTGGTCTGGCTCGAGTCTCGACGCTGGAGGAGATCGAGAACATCGTCGTTGCATCCAGCGACGGCACGCCGGTGCGTATCCGTGACGTTGCGGATGTTGAGATCGGGAGCGAAATCCGCCGTGGGGCCGTCTCGGCATCCGGCGACGGTGAAGCAGTGCTCGGTCTCGCGTTCATGTTGATGGGAGAGAACAGCCGGGTCGTGACTGAGCAGCTGCGAGAGCGACTCGAGTCCTTGGCACCATCGTTACCACCTGACGTCGTCGTGGACATCGTCTACGACCGGACACTCCTGGTGGAGAAGGTCATCGAGACAGTCAAGCACAACCTCGTGATCGGTGCGGTGCTGGTGATCGTCGTCCTGCTCTTTCTGCTGGGGAACATCCGTGCGGGCCTGCTCGTCGCGGTCGCGATTCCGATCTCGATGCTCTTCGCAGTCCAGGGCATGTACGAGTTCGCGATCGCCGCGAGCCTTCTCAGCCTTGGCGCGATCGACTTCGGCATCCTCGTCGACGGCTCGGTAGTGATGACTGAGGCCAATCTGCGATCGCTCAAAGAGCGGCAACGCGAGCTGGGCCGGAAACTCACTGCCGACGAGCGCCTCAAGTCGATCGCCGAGTCGAGCTCGCGTGTCGTGCGTCCGATCGTCTTCGGGATGGGCATCATCACGCTCGTGTTCGCACCGGTCCTGACCCTCGAAGGCATCGAGGGAAAGATGTTCCGCCCGATGGCCTGGACGTTCATCTTCGCGCTCCTCGGGGCTCTGCTGGTTGCCGTTTTCCTGTCGCCCGTACTGTCGTACTACTTCCTGCCGCGGCGCACGAAGCCCAAGGAGGGCGTCATCAGTCGGGCGATGACTGGCTCGTACGGTTGGCTCGTAGGCATGGCGCTCCGCCTTCGATGGGGGGTCGTCCTTGTTGCTCTCGTGCTGCTCGGCGTAGCCGGGTATCGCGGGAGCCAAATGGGTGGTGAGTTCATTCCGCGTCTGAGCGAGGGTTCGATGGTGATCAACACCATCCGTCTCGCTGGCGTATCGATCGAGGAGTCGGTCCGCTACAACACGCGCATCGAGGCGATTCTCCTGGACAAGTTTCCCGATGAGATCCAGCACGTCTGGAGCCGCATCGGCACAGCAGAAGTCGCGACCGATCCGATGGGGATCGAGCTGACCGACATCTTCATCAACCTCGCGCCACGTTCGGAGTGGACGCGCGCGTCCACCCAGGCGGGACTTGTGACCGAGATGGAGACGATCATCTCGCAGTTCCCCGGTGTGAACATGATCTTCACGCAGCCGATCGAGATGCGGATGAACGAGATGGTCTCGGGCATCCGATCGGACATAGGCATCAAGATCTTCGGGGACGACTTCGAGGAGCTGCTGCGTCTGGCCGACGAAGTCCAGCGCGTGCTCATCGAGATACCCGGGGCCTCGGACATCTCCGTCGATCAGATCACCGGCCAGCCGGCGTTGTCCATTGCCGTCGATCAAGCGCGCGTCGCTCGGTACGGCGTCGCTGCCCGCGAGGTGCTGGACTTCGTCGAAGCGATGGGCGGCATCCGGGTAGGCGAGGTGTTCGAGGGACAGCGCGTCTTCCCGTTGGTCGTCCGGTTGCCGCAGGTGTTTCGCGAAGATGTCACCGCCATTTCGTCGGTGCGCGTACCGACCGAAGGTGGTGTCGCCGTTCCACTCTCGGCCATGGCGTCAGTTGATCAGTCAGAGGGTTCGGCGACGATCAACCGGGAGTGGAGCAGGCGCCTGATCCGAGTTCAGTGCAACGTGGCAGGTCGCGATCCAGCATCGTTCGTGGAAGAGGCGCGAAGCGCCGTCGACTCTCGCGTAGCGCTTCCCGAGAGCTACGTGCTGGAGTGGGGCGGGCAGTTCGAAAATCTGGAGCGGGCAAAGCTCCGTCTCGCAATCGTCGTGCCCGCCGTGCTGCTCCTCGTCTTCTTCCTTCTGTACTTCAGCCTGAAGGACCTGCGCGATGTCCTCATCATCTATACCGGCATCCCGTTCGCCGCGGTAGGTGCGATCTTCGCTCTCTGGTGGCGTGGTATTCCGTTCAGTGTCAGTGCCGCCGTTGGATTCATCGCCCTGTCGGGAATCGCCGTTCTCAACGGGCAGATCTTGATCGAGGCCATACGCGAGTCGTTGCGGTCGGGGCTGCCGCGGCGTGAAGCCATCATCGAGGCAGGGAAGACGAGGCTACGGCCTGTGCTTGCGACCGCAATCACGGATGCCGCAGGCTTCGTTCCGATGGCCATATCGACGGGTGTCGGCAGCGAGATCCAGCGTCCTCTGGCGACGGTGGTGATCGGAGGGATCATCACGTCAACTCTATTGACCCTCTTCGTGCTGCCCGTGATCGGCTCAGCATTCATGCGAAGACCCGAAGTGCTGTCGGAGACGCGGGAAGGTACATGACTGGCTGCGGATGTGACGATGAGGTGGTCGGGCTCGAGCGTCGGACGCTGTGGACACTGCTGGTGATCAACGCCGTCATGTTTGCGGCGGAGGCAGCGTTGGGCTGGCTGGCCGAATCAACTGCGCTTCTTGCCGACTCGTTGGATATGGGTGCTGATGCCGCGGTCTACGGTGTGGCTCTATACGCCGTCGGCCGGTCGCGATCGCTGCAAGCGCGTGCTGCAACCACGAGCGGTGTGCTCCAGATTGCCCTCGGTCTCGGCGTGCTGGTCGAGGTGGCGCGACGGTCTGTCTACGGCAGCGAGCCGATCAGTCTGCTGATCATCGTGACTGGCCTTGTGGCCCTGGTCGCGAACGTCCTCTGCCTCGTGTTGATTGGGAAGCAGCTCGAAAACCCCGCTGGCGATAGCGAGAAGGCCGATTCTGAGCACCCCCCCAGCACTGGCCCCAGCAATTGCGCGCACGACTGGAATACCGACGCCGCTTTCGTGGCCAGGAACTGGACCCGACTCCCGGATTCAGTTCGCGCGGCGATCATCACGCTGGTCCGAGCCTTGCTGTGAGCGACCCGTTTCGAGGTCGTGCGGATTTGTGCTCGTAGGTCCTCTGAGATTTCCGTATTCGTACTGCGCGGAGATTCCAAGGCTATGGCCCACTGGTCTCAAAGCGCGCGCGATCGATCGCTCGGCGTTCTCCACCGACGCATCCTGACCCCTCGACCGTTCGATCTGAGGTCAGATTGCGGATTGGGCTCGGCAGGCGTGGCCGGTCCCTTTCGTGCTCTGGCCACGAAGCTGCAGCGCCCGCAGACCGGGTCGATATCGGATGTCGGGGATCTCCGACATCCACTGGATGTTGAGGATCCCACCTGGGAATCCGTACCCGGTCTGCTGGAGGGCGAGCTCGGATAGGCAGAGGCTCCATCCCTCGAACCAGTGGCTCAAGCGTTCCCGCTGCTCTTCCGAACCCTGGCAGACAACGATCAGGTCGATGTCACTGCCCGGGCCAGCATTCCCACCTTCGGTACTTCCGTGCAGGTAGACGCCCAAGACACCGAAACGCTCCGCGTCAAGGGCTGTCGCCATCGCCTCGGCGTAACCCTCTCGCCAACGCCAATGGACGCCAGCGGTCGTGGCTCGCTCGCCAAGCAACTCTGTGTGCTTCCACTCGAGGTACTCTCCGAGTCGGTGCGCGATGTTGCGAAGGAGGTTTTTCTCTTCGGTGAGGAATGTTGCTCCATCGTCCTCGATGGGCGATGCGTCCGATACCTCGACGCGACCGACCTCGGTCCCGTCGAGACAAATGGCCTCGGCTATCGAGTGGCCAGATGACGAATAGCCGGGTCCGACGAAGCTACGTCCCAGGTACTCGATCCTCGCTCCGGTCGAATCGGGGTGCTGCCATCCGTCCGGGATCACCTCCAGCACCGCGAGGAAGGTGTGCGCGGGCGGTTGCCCTCGTCGCGATACGATTTCATGAACGCGATACAGGCAACGAAGTTCCTTCGCCCGTTCCCGAAGTGTATGGATCTCTTTGTTCGGCATCTGAGCCTCTCTGACCCTTGTGCTGGGTACTCGACGGTGAATGCGCGAGCCGCATGAGGTCGACGACTCGGCACAAGAAACCGGCGACGGGCCTCACGCACGGTCGTCGTTTGCACCGGTACCCGTCGACAGACCGGGATCGGTCTCGCAGCCACCGCGGCCGCGGTTGCGCGTGAGCTCGACCTGCTCGGTCGCTACTGCGAGGTCTTTGAGCTGCCGCTCACTCGCGCTCTCCTGCACGTGGTTGAACAGCACGCGCTCCTCCCAGCGGATGTGCTGCTCAAGATCGCGGCCGAGACGCTCTACGAAGTCAGGATCGGGATCGACGGCACGGCGTTTGATCACGGCTTCCTTCGCCGCCCGCTCGATCGCGGCGTGCTCATCGAGCAGCCGCCGACGGTCATTCTCGCCTGCGATCAAGTGAATCAGCAATCGCTCCTCGTCGCGGAAGTGCGGCTCGATCTCGGTGCGCCATGCCTCGAGAAAGTCGGCCAGGGCCTTGTGCCGCGCGACGCGGTCTTTGGAGGCGGCCTTCATCAGCCGATGAGCGTGAACCAGGCCGACATAGTGATCACGGCTCAGTGGTACCAGAGCGTCATGCCGCACGATCGGAGGTGTTTCATGCCCTGACATTGCTTCCTCCTTGACCGCTGGACGAAGGTCCGTCTTTCCCAGAATCTCCCGAGCATCCGCGCGCGGAAGCACACGCGGCCGATGTTGTCAGCGCTATGCACGTCTCATCCGACGGCGGCTGATGGAAGGCTAGTTCGGCGATCGTCGTCTGGGCGAGGTCCCGTTCGATCGAAGCCATCGAGTCGTCGATGCGCTGATGCAGGGGGCACAGGCCGTTCGCGTGGGCCGCTAGACGGAGCGGACATGAGCGAATCCGCTCGATCGGGTCGATCGCCGACACCACCTCGAGTGCGGTGAGCGACTCCGGATCGCGGCTTAGGGCGTAGCCGCCGGTGGTGCCTCGGTGAGCGGAGACGACGCCCGCTTTGGACAGGGCCTGGAGGACCTTGATCAGGTAGCCCGGAGCGGCACCGGTGGCCTCGGCGATGGTTTGTACTTTGTGCGGTTCTCGGGGCTGGTTCGAGAGCCAAACGATCGCCCGCAGGCCATACTCCGTAGCGTCGTTGAGCAGTTTCATGGGACCTCGATCTCCTTCCGGTTGTTGTCGAAGTGTAGCCGCATGGATAGAATCCGAGCAAGTGTGCATTCTTGCACGGTTTAAAGGAGGTTCACGATGTCTAGCTCACCGCTCATCCAGACGGTTGGCGAACTCGTCCGCGAGAACCCGGCTCGATCCCGGGTGTTCGAACACTTCTCCATCGACTACTGCTGTGGCGGAAAGGTGCCGCTCCGTGAGGCATGCCGCGAGCGCGGGCTCGATGCAGACCGGGTTGCCGCAGACCTCGCGCTGGTGGATGCCGAGCCAGCACCATCGACTGAGGACCCGGCGAGCATGGGCTTGGCGGCCCTCGCCGACCACATCGAGGCCACCCATCACGCCTATCTCCGCGAAGAACTGCCGCGGCTGGACTTCATGACCAAGAAGGTCGCCCAGGTGCACGGGGATGCCGAGCCCAGGCTGCACGAAATCAGGCAGGTCTTTGTCACTTGCCGCGAGGAACTCGAAGCCCACATGCTCAAGGAGGAGCGCGTGCTGTTCCCGATGATCCGCGAACTCGAGCAGGCCGACGGTGCGGTGGCCTTCCACTGTGGCTCGCTGGCCAACCCGATCGAGATGATGGAGCACGAGCACGACAGTGCCGGCCACGCGATGTCTCGTTTCAAAGAGCTGACCGACGGGTACGCCCCGCCCGAGTGGGCGTGCAACACCTACCGGGCCATGGTTGACGGTCTGGCCGCGTTCGAACGGGACATGCACCAGCACGTGCACAAAGAGAACAACGTGCTGTTCCCAAGGGCGCTCGAGCTGGAAGCATCCAGGCCGCCGAAGGGCGGCAGCTGATGCCCGTTTTGCTCGGACAGCAGGGCCAGCCCGGCTTCGATCGCCCGCTGGAACTGATGAGCGATTGCCACCGCCGCATCGAGGGCTTCCTGCGGGTATTCGCCCGGGTCCTCGATCGGTACGGTTCTCGGGAACTGGACGAGGAGGGCATGAACGCGCTTCGCACGGCCCAGCGCTATTTCCGCGAGGGCGCTCCGCGGCACACCGAGGACGAGGAGGACTCGCTCTTTCCACGTCTGCGTGAGCTGGGAGGGGACGACCTGCGCGAGTTGCTCGAAGCGGCCGACCGGCTGGAGCGAGAGCACGACGAGGCCGAGAGTTTGCACGCTTCGGTCGATGCGAGGGTCGACGGCTGGCTGGAGTCCGGCCGCTTGAGTACCGCTGGAACAGGTGCGATCGCGTCTGACCTCAAGAAACTCGATCGTCTGTACGCCGAGCACATCGCCTTCGAGGACAAGGTGCTCTTCCCGGCCGCGGCACAGGCATTGGGTGCCGACGAACTCCGGTGCATCGGCGAGGAGATGGCCGCCCGGCGCGGACGGAATACCGATGGGACACAGGCCCCGGACACCGGCGGGGCGCAGCATGGGACACGAGGTGCACAACGATGAAGCGCAGAAGTTGGGCCGAGCCGTACAAGATCAAGATGGTTGAGCCGATCCGGATGACCTCGCGTGAGGAGCGCGAGCGGGCCATCGCCGAGGCTGGCTACAACACCTTCCTGCTCCGCAGCCAGGATGTCTACATCGACCTGCTGACCGACTCGGGCACGAGCGCCATGAGCGACCGGCAATGGGCCGGCATGATGCGCGGCGACGAGGCGTATGCCGGGTCGCGGAACTACTACAGCCTTGAGGCGGCCGTCCACGAGCATTACGGCTACAAGCACCTGATCCCCACCCACCAGGGCCGCGGAGCAGAACACCTGCTCTCGCAGCTTTGCATTAATCCGGGCGACTCAGTGCCTGGGAACATGTACTTCACTACAACGCGCCACCACCAGGAGGCCGCCGGCGGATCGTTCGTGGATGTCATTGTCAACGAGGCCCATGACCCGGCGAGCGAGCACCCGTTCAAGGGCAATGTCGACCTCGACAAAATGCGCAGCCTCATCGAGCGAGTCGGCGCCGAGCGCATCCCGTACCTCTCCCTCGAGACCAACGTGAACATGGCCGGTGGGCAGCCCTGCTCGATGGAGAACATCCGCGCTGTGTGCGCACTGTGCCACGAGCACGGCATCCCCGTCTACCTTGATGCGACGCGCGCGGTCGAGAACGCCTGGTTCATCAAGCAACGCGAGGCCGGTTTCGCGGACCGGACCATCAAGTCGATCCTCCTGGAGATCTGCTCGCACACCGATGGATGCACGATGTCCGCCAAGAAGGACTCGCTGGTGAACATCGGCGGATTCCTCGCGGTCAACGACGATGCCCTGGCCGAACGGGCGCGGAACCTCGTGGTTGTGTACGAGGGGCTCCACACCTACGGCGGGCTGGCCGGGCGCGACATGGAGGCCATGGCCATCGGCATCGCCGAGTCGGTGCAGGAAGACCACATCCGCGCACGCATCGGGCAGGTGGAGTACTTGGGCCTGAGGCTGATGGACGCGGGTGTGCCGATCGTCCGCCCGATCGGCGGCCACGGCATCTTTATCGACGCAGCCCGATTCCTGCCGCATATCCCGCGCGAGCGGTTCCCCGCCCAGGCGCTCGCGGCGGCGTTGTACGTCGATTCGGGCGTTCGCTCGATGGAGCGAGGCGGCGTCTCGGCGGGCCGAGACCCCGAGACCGGCGAGAACATCTTCCCCTCGCTCGAACTGATCCGCCTCACCCTCCCCAGGCGGGTCTATACCCAGGCGCACATGGATGTCGTCGCCGAGTCCGTCCTCGATCTCCACGAGCATCCCGAGCAGGTCCAGGGGCTGGAAATGGTGCACGAGCCAGAGCACCTGCGATTCTTCCAGGCACGGTTCGTACCGATGGTCCCGGCCTCCGCGTCGTGTGGCGGGATCGCAGCCCAGTCGGTGCGCCCGTGAACGGTGCCGTGTCCGGAACGTGCCACGCCGTTGATGGCCGGTCACTGGCGGAGATGGACCCCATCAACGACGCCTCCAGCGAACTTCCCCGGTTCGGCATAATCGGTGCGGGTGCGATGGGGTTGAGCCTCGCGGCCATGCTCGGCCGAACTGCCGAGGTGACTATCGTGGTGCGGAATCCCACGAAAGCCGAGCGCATCACTTCCGCGGGTGTTGCCGTACACGGCTTGATGCAGGCGATGGCTCACCCGACAGTGGTACCATCGATCGCCGCGCTCGCCGAGACCATGCCGCTGACGGCGATCTTCGTTGCTACCAAGACCACGGCCATCGATCAGGTCGCGCGCGAACTTGGACCCGTGCTCGACAGTATTCCGGTCGAAGAGCATCCGTTCGTGATCAGTTTCCAGAACGGCATCGAACCGGGCCGCGATCTGGGGGAACGCCTGCACGAGCCCCGGATCTTGCGCATGGTGCTCAACTATGGCGCTACTTCCGTGGACGACAACGCCGCCGTCGTAATGCTCAATATGCCGCCGCACTACATCGGCGGACCCGACGCGACACACCGAAAGTTCGTGTCGACGCTCGCCGCCCTGCTCACCGCGTGCGGGCTGCCGACCAAGCCGGTGGAGAACATTGAACCAGTTGTCTGGGCCAAGGGTGTGCTCAACGCCGCGATGAACCCCGTCGCGGCGCTTACGGACAGTTCGGTGGGCGAGGTGCTCGACTCGCCCGCTCGAGAGATCGTGTCGCGCCTCATCGACGAGGGCCTGAGCGTCGCTCGCGCCGACGGGATTAAGCTCGGGCCGGATATGGCCGCCCACATGTGGGCCATCCTCGACAACGCCCGCCCACACACGCCAAGCATGGTTGGCGACATCCGCGGCGGACGCCCGAGCGAGGTCGGCCAGCTCAACCGCCAGATCATCGAGCACGCGCGGCGCACCGGCGTGCCCTCGCCCTCGCACGAGGTGGTCGCCGCACTCATCGACTCGTTCGATTGGCGTGTCTTTCGCAGCCAGCAACCGGTCGCAGAGACTCCCGCATGACACACACGCCCAAGCAACCCGGAGTGTTCGTTGAGGCCATCACCGGCATGCTCGCGTGCCACGACCTGCCCGATCCGCTGCCCAACGACCCGATGCCGTTGCTGCTTACGTGGTTCGAGGATGCCCGGCGCAGTGCGCGGTACGACGACTTCAACGCCATGACACTCGCTACCGCCGCGCCCGACGGCGCTCCCTCGGCCCGCATCGTTCTTTGCAAGACGATCGAGCCCGGAACACCGGCGATCGTCTTCTACACCAGCTACGCGAGCCGCAAGGGTCGTGAGCTCGATACCAACCCGCGCGCCGCGGCGGTCTTTCACTGGCCACACGCCAAGCGGCAAGCCAGAATCGAAGGTGCTGTCCAGCGCACCACCGCCGCCGAGAGTGACACGTACTTCCGCACACGGCCGTTGCTCTCGCGCGTCGGTGCCTCGGTCAGCCCGCAGAGCCGTGCTACGGGCTCACGACAAGCGGTGATCGCCGAGGCGATGCGCATCGCCGCGAGCACGGCCGTTGGCCTCGGCCCCGACCGACCCGAGGACTTTGGCGGGTACCGAATACTCGCCGAGCGGGTCGAGCTCTGGTCGGCTGGGAACGGCCGCCTGCACGATCGCGCAGAATGGCTCAGACGAGACGAACACTGGGCGCACAGAAGGTTGGGTGCATAATCGTGGAGTGGTCATCTGACGCTTAACAACTTGATCTCGTTGTGGAGTCACAGGCACCTGAGAGGAGTTGCTACTGTCTTTGCCGACATTGTGGAGCCACGGGCTTCTCGCATCGGCTGCCTGATGTGTGACATCGATGCGGCTGCACCCATCCGACTGCCGTCAAACGCCGCGCGGCACCATGGGGCGGTATCCATCATGAGTATTCGCAGCAGCAGCAGAGGCGGAAGCTTTCGCCAGGACCCCGCTGAGATTCCCGTATTAGTACCACACGGGAATTCTGCCGGCGCGCGAGACTTCACCGTGACTCGGGTTACCGCACCTCTCTCAACGCGCTCTGAGAGCTGTATGCGATCGTTGCAGCGCCGAACCCAGGCTCAACTCGCATTGGCTCCGTCAATCTCGCTGAGGTTCGAGACAAATCGAGAGCTCACGGGACAGGGCAGCCCATTGGTCCTCCGGCACGGCCTGCTTCATGTGCTCAACCAGATCCTCCTGCCGCGGTTGACCGAAGACCATTCGGTACACCGCCAGCGACCGACGGAGTGCGGGCAGTCGGGATGACTCACGGCTCAGCGGCAGGCTTGGCACGTGCCTCTCGATGACGGCGCCGCCCTCAACGGGAAACACCCAGTAGGGACTGATGTCTGAATCCTCGTCCGCTACCGAGCGTGCATACTCGAATAGAGACCGCCACGGGTTCCCTGGCCCACATGGGGTGCCGCTTGTGCGAGCCACTTGTGCGACGTTCTTCCGAACAGCGTGCCCCTTATAGCGATGCACCCGACCCTCGCGCTGCTCGAGATCGACCGGATTGCTCGGTAGGTTCCAGTGCACGACGGCGTGGCAGTAGGAGTGAAAGTCCAGGCCCTCTTGTCCAATCGACGTCGTCGCGAGGACGAACGGCCAGAACGGCGAGTTAAACGCCTTCCGCACGACTTCCTTCCGCAATGAGCTCTCGTCGCGCTCCCCTCGCTCATCACCAAAACGCATCGCGAAGCGAGCTCGGACACGCTGGTTCTCGACCCGGTGATGCCCGGCGGCGTCCCGCTCGACCCAGTCCACGCCCGGCGTCGCCGCCCGCATGCCTGCGGTCGAGGCGATGACCGAAGCGAGCGCTGCCGCCGCCTCTGCGGGCTCCGCATCAACGAGCCCTTCGGCCTCAACGAGCATGTGTAGGTACTCGTCGATGACGCTCTGCAGGCAGCCCGCAGCGCAGTACTCAAGCACCCGGCGCCAATACGGTTCAGCGCTGTTCATCCCTCGGATCAGAGCGATGACTTCGAGCCCGTTAAAGAGCGAGCGCAGCCCCCAGCTGGCCCGGCCGGCGGCGTGCCGTACCAGTGGATCGGAACGCACGTCCGAGCCAAGCTCATTCGTGAACGCACGCAGCGCACAGACGGCGGGACCGGCCACCGACAGGAGCGCAAGCACTTGGGCTAGGTCCTTCGGAGGCCGCCCGCTCGGTCGCCATTGCCCGGTCGCGACCTCCGCGGCATGCGCGACGTGGTCGTGCCAACCCTTTGCCTCGTCCTCCTCACCGGACCATGCCTCGGCCAGCTCCTGGGCATCCTCAAACCACGCCTCCGTGTCTTCGATGGCAGAATCGCGATCGAGGAGGATGGGAGCTGCCCAGTACCACGACTCGTCCTCGGCGCCCTCAGAGGACGCATTCCGGACGATGGGCTCGAGTCGCGCATTGACGCGCTGGCGCGCGCACTCAAGCACATCCTCTAGCGACGGACGACTGGGGCTGATGCCGGCTTCAGCGATGGCTGCTTCCCCCAGCTCGGCAAGCGCGACGCTTGGGTAAAGCACTCCTAGGACCGGCATACCGGTGAGCCGGTCCTCCGACCGGGTGAACATCAGCAGTGGCCGACGGCGCTCCCTCGCACGCGGCGTATTCTCGGCGTCGGCATCCAGCGTCGTCATCATCAGCCGCTCGGCTTCGTAGCTCAGCAGCACGGAGATCGCCTTTGGAACGATGTGCCAACTGGAGAAGATCAGACGTTTGGTCATGTGCGCGGGGTCGGTCCCCGAGAAGACTCCCTCAAGCTCGTAGTCAGGGTGCGCGGGTGGAACCCAGAGACGTCGCCACCAGCCACGGGCGATCGTGTCTCCGAGCAGATGATCGAGCTGTGCATGCTTCGGATCGATTTCGCCGTACGTTTGCCACGCATCTCGCCCAAGCAGGACATCCGCCGACTCGGAAAGCGCATCGTCGACGAGCTCATCTTGTTCGTCGAGTGCCTCGCGGAGCAGCGACTTAAGCTTGTAGTGATCGGCGTCCATGAAGTTCAGCAAGAACGGGCTTGCCTTCCAGTACTCAACGATGTCCCGGTGTCCAAGCGCGTCCGCCACTCGCCTGGTGTCCAGGTAGCTCCGCACATGCTCGGGCCGGAGCGACAGGCCCAGACCGTCGGCATCCCTCAGCATCCCGCTGCGGTCCTCGGTCACGGCCAGCTTCTCCGTTCGACACATCACACGCCGCAGCTCAGTCTCCAGCCGGCCCTTCACCGTGCGGAGAGGGTCCATGCCGTCGCGATCTAGACGCGCGGATGCCCGCCCATACTCGGTGAGTAGGCCCTGGACCCTCTCGGTGCGCATTTCATCGTCGAGCAGAAACCGGAGTGTGCCAACGAAGTCTCGGTAGTGGTCGTCCACATCCGACTCGTGGCTGAGTGTGTACATCTTGTACGGCGTCGCTGACAGCAGAAGCACGCGAGCATCCCGCCATTCGAAGAGCATCCGTGCCAGTGATCCAGCCTCATCAGCTGGATCCAAGAGACTCTTGAAACGCTGGAATTCGTCCAAGATGATCAGATCAGGCTCGAGGGCCTCGATGCAGGTCTCTGCAAGTAGCGCCCGCATCTCGCCAACGAATGCCCTTCGATCGTGCCTGTCTTCAGGCGGCAAGTGCTTCCGATTGCGATGGAAGCGATCACATAGGTCCCGGAATCGGTCTTTGTAGGAGAGCTCCCCGCTGGCACGTAGAGCCTGGTCCTTGGATCGCACGTGGGCAGTGAACTGCTTCGCCAGTCGCGCATCGATCCACTTAGTGGGTTCGTCAGCCCGCAGCCGCCTGCGGAAGTTGTCCTTCGAAGATCCGCCCTGGAAGATGTTGAGTGCTGCCGTGCTCTCGAAAAGTCGCGGCCACGTGCTCTTCAACAACCAGTACACCAGCCGTCGCTCCTCCTCTTGCCCTTCACTGTGGCCGAGCTTGAAGGACGTTCCAGGAGTGAACGAGATGAAATTGAGCTTGTTCTTCTCGAGGTGCCGGACTCTGCCGGGAAGTAGCGTTATCCGATCCGTCAGCTGAAAATCCTTCTGACCGGTCACGTTCAACCGGCTGATGTTCTGGCGAGCGATGTCCGCGTTCGAGCAAATGTACACCACGTCGATGCGTGACTCACCGACCGCGTGCAAGTGATCGATCGACTTCGCGATCACGCCGCGAGCGACGTGTGTCTTTCCAAGCCCGACCTCATCGGCAAGCAGAAACCGACGCGTTGCGTCGTCCCCGTACAGCCGGTCGAAAACGTAGTCCACCGAGCGACGCTGGAAGCTCTTGAGCGACTGGAGGACCGCCTCAACATCCACATGATCAGGAGACGACATCGTTCGCCTCCTTCAGTATGGCCCGGCGAACTGATCGGATCGCGCTCCAAACCTGGGCGAACTCCTCCGGGAGGAGCGCCGCGCCCTCGTCCGAAGACTCCAGGTCACGCACGAGCCGCTCGACGTCGGCAAGGCGCGCCGGATCATCCGACAGCGTCCGCAGCAAGGGCTCCAGCAGAGGCAGTCCGAAGCCACCGGCAAAGTGAGCGTTCTTCCACTTCCCGCCCGTGCCGCTCTGCTGCAGATCGCGCAGCGCGAACTCCGGACCAGCGAGGAGCATGAGCAAGTAGCGAATCAGACGTTCGCGGTTGGAGAGCATGGCCAATAGCAGCTTGTTCTCCCGGTTCTCAGGCGCACCGATGAGCGGTAGATTCAACACGAACCGCTGTGTGAGCGACTTGCCGGAGTCACGCGCGGTGAACCCCGCCGTACCGAAGCACGGGTCGTACACCTTCTCGCCGATCTGCGGACGCACGACCTCCACCATCGCCCGAATGATGTGCCGCTGGGTGTAGAACTCTCCGGCGTAGCCGGCGGAATCAGCAGCGACCCGCTTCCGCAAGCTCTCGTAGATCTCAGAGAGGGCAATGACATCAGTCTCGTCACCGAAGTCAATGCGATTGACCTGTTGCACGACACGCGCGAAGCTCGCTCCACGTCGTGAGTGGTTGCGGACGGATGTGAACACTCGCCGGAACCTCTCGGCCACCGCGTCCTCGCCGAGATTCTCCAGTTTGGTCCAGAGTTTGCCATTGACGAACTCCAGCATTTCGTCAGGGCGGTCGACCATCTTCGACCAGTTGGACCACCGGAACTCGCCGTCGATCCGGCGCTCGTATGACATCGCGGGACTGCTCGCGATAGTCATCGAACGGGATCTTCCGGCCGTCCGCGAGGCAAACGAATCGCTCCGATGCCTGGATGTGGACAGAGACGCCGTCAGCGATCCTCTGCGATCAGCGTTGACCGTTCCGGCATTCGAATATCGCGCTCAAAGTTGCTCGTTGTGTAATGCGTACCGTCAGGGCCCGTGTACCCGTCCTCGTCGACGTTCGTCACACGCTCTTCAAGAAGGTACGGAACAAGAAAGCCGTCCTCGATGGCCTGCCGTAGCGAGTAGGTATAAATCGGGTCTCCGAAGTACTCGTATGTATCGCGCCGAACCTCCTCGTCCGTCAGCGCACGGCGACTTTGATCCAGCTCACGCGGTGTTGCGGTCAGCCCCAAGTGCAGGGCGGACTCAAAGTGCTCGAAAACGCCGAACCAGTCGCCGAACCCGGAGCGGTGGCATTCATCGACAACCACGAGATCGAAGAAGTCGGGGTCGAAATGCTCGTAGACCTTCTTGCCGTCCAGCGTCTCGTCAAGATTCTGGTAGTTCGCAAAGAAGACCTTGCCGACGAGGTGTCGCTGCTGCTTCACTGCGTCCTTATCGATGCGAACGCGCTCATCTGCAGGGAGAGCCGCAAAGGCGCGGTAGGCCTGGTCCTTCAGGCTGTTGCGATCAGTCAGAAACAGGATTCGGTTGCGTGCGAGCGCACCACCGTTGAAGAGCTTCCATGCGAGCTGGAAGACGGTGAAGGTCTTGCCCGTTCCTGTCGCCATGAGGAGCAGGGCCTTGGGATTGCCGCTTGCGAAATGCAGCAGACTCCGGAAGATCGCGATCTCCTGATACGGGCGAACGCGCTTCCGAGTGACCTGGTCGATGTACCAAGGCGCGTCGAAGGTCGCCTTCCACCGGTCCCAATCAACCGAGTACCCCATACGAGACAACAGGTCATCGGGCGAAGGAGGCGCCGTGAGCGTCTCGGCCTCCTGAGACTCGTTGTCTGTGAGGATGTACTCTGAGCCATTGGAGGCAATGGAGAACCGAAGCCCCAGCCGACGGGCGTACCGCGACCCCTGCTGAACACCATTGATCGCGTCTGTCCCTTCGGCTTTCGCTTCGAGGACAGCCAACGGGAGATGGCCCCAGCGCAACACGTAGTCAGCAATGATCTGCTGGCTCGCGTCGTACATCGAATCTCCAGTGAGATTCACACGCCCCGGCCCGATGCGGACCTCGCGCTCCCACTCCCAACCCGCAGTCTGGAGGGACGGCTCGATGAGCTCAGCACAGGTTGTCCGTTCGTTACGGCTCATGGTCTACGACCCCTCAAACAACTTCCGTGCCAAACGCGATCGGTCATCCTGCCCGCCCCTTCTTCCACTCCACTCCCAGCCGCTTCATCTTGCTGTCGAGGGTCTGGTAGCTGGCGAGTCCGAGGAGCTCCGCCGCCTTCGTCTTCACCCCTCCAGCCTCTTCGATGCCCCGCCCGAGATAGTGCCGTTCGATGTCCTCAAGGTGCTTCATGAGGTCAAAACCCTCGCCCAGCGGTCGTTCGAGGGGATCCAGAAGCCGCCCCGCTGAGGGCAAATCGCTGAGAGCCGCGAGCACATCGGCCTTGCCAATGCTTGCGCCGCACACGCGACCAGCGGGACCGGTTGATCCCGTAGCGCTTCATGAGCTTGGCGTCGACTGCTGTCGGCTCCTTGTGCTCGGGTATGTATCCTGACACGTGGAACCAGTAGCCGTGGGGCATGTAGCAGCAGGCGACCTGCTGCACGAGCCCCTCAACGCTCGTGGTGAACCCCCTGGGAGGATTCGAGGACTCCGTTGTCCTCACACCTTCTTTGATACGACACGGCCTCCGCCAAGGAGGCGTTTCCCCATCGCCCGGTCTCGGGCGAAGTAGCTGAGAGAGATCAGTCTCAGTCAGACCGGTCGCTTGCATTGACCGGTCTCAAAGCACCATCGGATCGAACGCCGGGATTGACTCAGAGTGAGCTTTACTCCGACGAGCCTCCGTCGAACCGGACAAGCGCGTCTCCACGCAGGCGCCTCATCACGTCATCCGGTCCTCGGGGGACCTTCTACCTGGTGGCAGCGCTGACAGGTCTTCGGATGAAGGAGATGACCAGCCTGACCTGGGATGATGTCGACCTTGCGAACGAGGCCATCCTCGTGCGAGCGAACAAGGGCAAGGCCAAGAGAGATGACTGGATCGCGCTCAGCCCAGAGGTCACGGCAGCGCTTCGGCAGATGCGACCGGCCGGCGCGAGTCCGGTGGCCCGGGTCTTCCAGGCGTCGCCGACGACCCGCACGTTCTCCGCCGACCTGAAGCGGGCGGGCATCACCGAGTACGACGAGCTTGGCCGCCGAGTCGACCGCCATGCGCTTCGGACCACGACGGGCACGCTCCTCGCTCAGTCGGGAGTGACGCCGCAGCAGGCCCAGCGTCAGATGCGGCACGCGGACATCAGCACCACGCTCCGCCACTACACCGACCTGCGGCTCCCCGACCAAGCGAAGGCCGCGGCCAAGCTGCCGTCGGTTGGAGTAGGCCTGACCCCGGACGAGACCGACGAGTCGGATGACGGTGACCCAGCGCCCGATCCGGCCCCAGCAGAACCCCAGCACTGGCCCCAGCAGTCGCTGCACGAAACGGCACCTTCGGACGCCGATCGGTGCGACTGTGTGCCAAACGGACAGCTGGAGAGTGAAGGCTCAGAAACCCGTTTTCGTACTGCAAAACGCGATGTTTTGCGAACTCCTGCGAACGGGTTCCAGAAAGCGGGTGACCGGAGTCGAACCGGCGACATTCAGCTTGGGAAGCTGACGTTCTACCACTGAACTACACCCGCTAGAGTGTTAAAAACCGAGTTGCCGCCTCCGATGCACGACTTTTTGAGCTAGACTTGCACGACTTTTTCAGCTCAGGCCGTTCAGCGGAGGCACTGGAAGTATATGGCGAAGCGACCCGGCTCGGTCAATTTGAAGAAACGGATTCCTCAGCTCTGCCACACCACCACCCGGGGCCTCGGTTGGCACGTCAACTACCGAGACCCGGATACCGGCGTTGCCAAGAAGCACCGCTTCGCAGTGAAGACCGAGGCCGACGCCAAGGTGGCCTACACCAAGTGGCTGGCCCGGCACCTGGCCGGCGGAGTTGGCGACGGAGCGGAAGCCAAGCCGCGGGTTGCCCGTGCCCCGGCGGGCGGTTCTGCGGTCGCCCCGGGCTCGCTCGTAGAGGTGGCGTCGGGTCTCATCCGCCTCATGGAGGCTTCGGTCCGGGAGGAAGGATCTCCAAGGACGCGGGGCACTGTCGCCCGCCCGGTTTTCGTGGACCGGCAGAAGCACGTCAAAGACTTCCTCACCTTCATCAACAAACGACACGGCAAAGGCACCGCCGCGAGGATGCGTGTGGAAGACCTGCCGATGACCGATGTCGAAATGTTCAACCGGCAACTGGTAGACCGGGGGTACTCAGCATCCCAGGTCGGCAAGCGGATGCAGATGGTGAAGCGGATCATCGACCGGGCCGGTCGCCCCGAGCACGGCCAGCAGCGGCTGGCGTGGAACTGGGACTCTCGGGATATCGCCCATGGCAAACCGAGCAAGCAGCGGACGCTACCCAGCGTCAAGCAGCTTGAGAAGCTGCTCGCCGCGACGGATGACCGCGGGAGGGCGATGATCTGGCTCGGCATCGGGCTTGGCTTCGGAGCTGCGGACCTGTCGGTGCTTCGGGTCGGTCAGATTGACGCTGATGCGTACGACCTCCGTCGTGGTAAGACCGGCATCGAGCGGTTCGGCACGACCCCTCCCCTCGTCTGGCGGATTGCCTCCGCCTACATCAAACAGCAGGGACGCAAGGAGGGCGAGCTCGTGTTCGTGACGCGGGACGGTCTGCCGCTGGTCCACGCCCGCTCGAACGCTGTGACGCAGTGGTGGGCCAAACTACGGACGAAGACTGGCGAGAAGCCCAAGACGCTCTCTGGCTTCTATGTCTTGCGGCACCTTGGAGCGTCCGAGTTCGGCTCGCGGCCCGGCACGTCCATCGCGGAAATGAAGCGATGGCTGGGACACTCTGCGGCATCTGAAATGGCCGACGTCTACATGCGGCCGCTGCCGCCGGAATACAAGGCGGTGATCGGATGGGTCCGTTCGCAGCTGCTCGATGCCGAGTAGTGCCTGGCCAGCAAAGCTCCAGCGAGGAGGTTGCCCATGTTCACCCTGTGCCTCGACCTACATCTGCGGTTTGTGCCGCCGATGAGTAAGCATGCTCCCGGAATCGTGCTGACACGCACGATCCAGCTGCCGTTCCCCCCGTACTCGGGCCTCGCCATCTATGGAGTCGAGCTTGACGATTGCCCAGAGCCAATGGGCATGCAACTCCAGGACGTGGTTTGGGATTTGGACCGATGCGTCTTTCTCGCGCACACGGTCATCATCTCGAACGACGAGCCGCTCGCTTTCATCCCCGACACCATTCGAGGCTGGATCGCCCGAGGGTGGGCTTTGGGCAGCTACTACGACGCATATCCGAGCGATCTCCAAGAGACTGACGAAGGCGACTCAATCGATCACGACCAATTTGAGCGGATGGAGACTTTTCACACGCTTCACAAGAGCCGTCGAGACCGAGAGTTCAACCGGCTCTTCAAGGCTCTGATCCGGGAGATGTCCGAAGGCTACAACAATCTTGCGACCGCATACGCCATGGACAAGCTCGGTCGATTGCTCGCGGAAGAGAACCCTCACTCGGGCAAACCGCTCTCCGAGACGGGTCATCTCTGGATCGACACCTGCCGCGAGTTCGATCAGCTCGATCCTGAAGCCCAGACGGCATGGCAGGACAAAGTAGCGAAGTATCCGTCGCTTGAGAAGGTACTGGGCTCGAAACAAGCGACGCGAAAGATCTGAAACGAACGGTGTTTGAGTAGCGTCGCGATTCGTGCTATTCAAAGCATGTGTCGCGGGGGCCGGAACTGCCAGCCGCCCATCCGCTCGATCATTGACATTGATGTAGAGGAAGAAATGACGACCCGGTCTTGCCGGATGGACATCGTTCCGTCCGGGGAGACCGGTGGTGCAACACAAGGTTTTTTAGACACCCGCGTGCGGACACGCGGGTGCTGTCACTCATTCACGAAAGGACATAGCCATGTCACAGATTCTGACCCGTGCTCACGATGAGCTGTACAAGCGGACCCCCGACGAGCGGTTCGCAACCATGCAGGACCTTTGGGATTCCTGCCAGGCCCGCAAGCAACGGTCCGAGCTGCTCTGGCGGTCGGCCGATGACCTGCTGGCCATCCCCAGGGAAGGCCGGCTTGAGTTGGCGACCACGCCGATCGACAGCCACCGCATGAACAGCTGGTCGTTCGGCCAGCTCTGCGGAATCGCGGGAGTCAGCCGCGATACCGTTAACCGGCTCACGCCGGAGACGGCCGCCAAGGTCTTCGAAGAGACCATGCCCAAGGGCGGTAAGCCGATGCAGCTCTACACCGACGGCGACCTGATCCGCTCCATCCACGGAGCGAGCTACACCAGGCTCCACGATGTCGAGCTGCTGACGATGCTGAAGGAGTTCGCGACGGACTTCGTGCCGCCGCAAGAGTCCGGAACGCCGGGCTCATCGGGCGGCAGCGGGCTCTACTGCGGGGAGCAGGACATGTTCTGCTTTCTGATCGACCCGACGGGATGGACGGAGATCAACGGGGAGGCTTTCGCCCCAGGCTTCTTCATCTGGAATAGTGAGGTGGGTAAGCGGTCGGTCGGGGTCCAGACGTTCTGGTTCCAGGCCGTCTGCCGCAACCACATCGTCTGGGACGCGGTCGAGGTCGTGGAGTTCAGCCGCAAACACACGGCGAATGTCCACGACTCGCTCCGCGATATCCGCCGCATCGTCGAGGCACTCGTCGAGAAGCGGGACCAACGTCGGGACGGCTTCGTCGCGGCGATCAAGAAGGCGATGGTCGTCCGCCTTGGCGACGACGCGGAAGAGGTGATGAAGGTGCTGACCAAGCATGGCATCACCCGCCAGCTCTCCAAGGAAGCCCTCGAACTGGCACGGGAACAGGGAGCGTTCACCATCTTCTCGGTGGTGGATGCTCTGACCAAGATCGCCGGCCGCCTCAAGAACGCGGGCGACCGATCGGAGGTTGACCAGAAGGCCTCATCGCTGCTCGCCCTGGCGAGGTGATGGGGGCAACTGGGAGAGAGTTTCGGACGCACCACCGGCTCTCCCCTCCTTTTCTCCATACCTGTAGAATCTCCAATCACCTTTATTGTCAAGACTTGCGATCAATCTGGGCCCGTGACCGGTGACGGCACCCTGTCACCGAAGGGCGGCAGCATGCCGCAGCATCTGCCAGCAACCGCTATCATGGCCTCACCATGTCCGGTCGCCGTCAGGACATCCCGAAGCCTGTGCCCGAGGTCATGACGATCGACGACCTTGCGGGGTATCTCCAGGTGTCGAAGTCCTCGCTCTACAAGCTGGCCCAGGAGGGGCGGGTGCCAGGACAGAAAGTGGGACGACACTGGCGGTTCCGGAAGGACGCCATTGATCGATGGCTCGAACGACGGGACGCCGAACACCGCGTTGATGCGGAGGAGCACGAATGATCGTCACTGTTCGCGATGCATGTATTCTGCAAGACAACGCACTTGAACTCCGCGTTAGCGATCAGGTGGAGCAGCTTGACGAGCTGATCACGGCCGAGGGCGACGGTCGGGCATATTTTGACAAGACCCATGTCACCGCCGGTATGGATGAACTCATCCGCGAGGGTGTCAAGCGACTCGCTGGCAAGTCGAACAACGCGATCTTCCATCTCAAGCAAGCTATGGGCGGCGGTAAGACCCACTTGCTCGTTGGATTCGGCTTGCTCGCGAAGCACAAGTCGCTCCGTGATTCCCATTTTGGGTCGGTCCCGCATGCTGATGCATTCGACAATGTCCACATCGCTGCATTCAACGGCCGCAACCAACCGTCATCGTTCTTCTGGGGCGAGATTGCAGCCCAACTCGGCCGTTCGGATCTCTTCAAACCTTTCTGGGAGGGCGGTCCCAAAGCCCCAGACGAGAAGGACTGGCTCAAGCTCTTCGACCGCTCCGAGCCCACGCTCATCTTGCTCGACGAACTTCCTCCGTATTTCCACTACTACGGCACGCAGGCCGTAGGCACGGGAACCGTCGCGGACATCGCCACACGAGCCTTCGCCAACATGCTGTCAGCGGCCGGCAAGAAGTCGAACATCTGCGTGGTGGTGTCCGACCTTGCGGCGAGCTACGACACGGGCACGAAGCTGATCAACCGTGCTCTTGGCGATGCAAGGCAGGAGCTGGGTAGGCAGGAGCACACCATCACGCCCGTCGACCTTGAAGGCAACGAGGTTTACGACATCCTCCGCAAGCGACTCTTCAAGTCGCTCCCATCGGCTGATCAGATCGACGAGATTGCCCAACAGTTTGCGAAGTCGCTCGTTGAAGCGAAGAAGGCCAAAATCGCGAGTCGGTCTGCCGAAGCCGTCGCGGACGAGATCTCCAAGACCTACCCGTTCCATCCGCAGTTCAAAAACATCGTCGCCCTGTTCAAGGAGAACGAGACCTACAAGCAGACCCGCGGCCTTATGGAGTTAGTCTCGCGGCTGCTCAAGTCGGTCTGGAAGCGGAGTGCGAACGATGTCTACCTGATCGGTCCCCAGCACTTCGACCTGTCGCTTTCCGAGGTGCGAGATAAGCTCGCGGATATCTCCGGGATGCGGGACGTCATCGCGAAGGATCTATGGGACAGCAACTTCTCCGCTCACGCTCAGCTCATCGACCAAGATCGTGGCCAAGGCAAGACCGAGACCGCCCAGGTCGGGGCCCTGTTGTTGACCGCGAGCCTTTCCAGTGCGGTCAACTCGGTGAAGGGACTCACTCGCGAGGAGATGGTGGAGTGCCTCGTCGCTCCGCTCGTGGATCCCTCTGAGTATCTCGATGCGTTCGACGAACTCGACGCCAGAGCCTGGTATCTCCACCACACGCCTGAAGGCCGGCACTACTTCGACCGGCAGGAAAACCTCACCAAGCTCTTGCAGAATCTCGCGGAGAAGGCCCCGCAGAACAAGATCGATGAGTTGATTCGCGAGCGGCTGAAGAGCATGTACAAGGCCAACCGCAAGGTAGCCTACAGCGATGTCATCCCGCTTCCCGAGCTTGACGACATCGCCGAACGCGTCCGTAAGCAACGGGTGCTGATCGTCCACGACCCCGACTCCAAGATGCCGCCCGAGGAGGTCGCTCGATTCTTCAACGATATCCTCCAGAAGAACAACCTCCTCGTTCTCACCGGTACCCAGTCGAAGATGGCGTCGCTCGAACAGGCCGCCCGCAATCTCTTCGCGGCGTTGCAGGCCGACAGCCGCATCCCGAAGGGGCATCCGCAGCGTGAAGAGTTGGAGAGCAAGTCAGCCACCTACGAGCAGTCATTCAATGGCACGATTCGGGCCATCTTCGACCAACTCCTCATCCCCTTCCACCGCCAGGGCCAGCAGCCGCAACTACGCTCGAAGCCACTCGACCAAACGCACAGCCATAACGAACCGTTCGACGGCGAGAAGCTGATCGAGCAGACGCTCCAGAGCGATCCGAAGAAGCTCTACCTTGACGTCGAGAAGGACTTCGACGGGCTCCGCGATAAGGCCCAGGACCTCCTCTGGCCCGCGAACCAGGACGAGGCTCGGTGGAGCGACATGCTCGACCGCATGGCTGAGCAGGCCGGGGTGCCGTGGATGCCGCCGAAGGGGCTCGACCAACTCAAGGACATCGCGTGCAGTCGTGGCCTGTGGGAAGACCTCGGGAACGGCTACGTCAGCAAGAAGCCCAAGAAAAAGAAGGCGACCGTTCAGGTCGTCGTCGAGTCCGGCCCCGATGACGAGGGCAACGTCCGCCTCCGCATCATCCCCATGAACGCGGGCAGCAACCCGCGGATCCACTTCGCCGAGAACGGAGCCGCCACCGAGGCCAGCCCCAAGCTGGACGATGACCAGCTCACGACCAAGGCACTCCGCGTGCAATTCCTTGCGGTTGACCCGTCCGGCCAGCATGAGAGCGACGCGCCGACAACCTGGAAGAATCAACTCAAACTCCGGTGCGAGCTGATCGACGACTCCGAGCCCCGCCGCGTGCGGCTCTTCGTTGTGCCCGCGGGAGACATCCGCTTCACGCTCGACGGAAGTGAGCCGCGGAACGGCCAACCGTACAAGGAGCCCATCGAAATCGGCCCGAAGGAAGCCCGCGTGATTGCCTTCGCCGAAGCCGAAGGGCTTGAGACGAAGGAGCTGTTCCAGTTCCCGGCCAAGGGTGAGACCAAGGTCAAGATCGACCCGAGCAAACCGGCCCGCATCCAGTCCGCCCGAGCGGGCGGCAAGAAGCTCGACTCTCGTGCAAACACTTTCACCGGTCTGCACGAAGCGAAGGAACGGAATGTCACGTTCGAGAACGTCATGATGACGATCGGCGAAGGGAATAAGGGTGTCCAGATCGTCTTCGGCGAGATCATCGTCACGCCGGACTACCTCCAGGCGGTGCTGGAGACCGCACTCGACCAGTTCCCCCCGGACACCCCGGTCACGATGTCGTTCCGCAAAGCCCACTTCTCAAGCGGGCACGACCTTGAAGCGTTCGCGAAGGCCGTCGGCATCGAGCTGGCACAAGGTGAGGTGGTCCAGGATTGATGGCAAGCCAACCGCTCAAGATGGTCGGCTTCGGTGCCCCCGATGTGCTCGGGGCCCATGTCTTTCACGTAGAGATCCCACGGGGTCGCACGGAGGGCATCGTCATCACCGAGCGGTACGGCTATCGGGGCGGGCACGGCGGCGTTCCGGAAGAGGAACCCCGCGTGCGGCTGCAACGCCACATCTGGACCGGCATCCGTGACGCCGCCCAGCGGGAGTTCAACACGCGGCTGAAGGCCACGAAGCTACCAACCGGGCGTTGGAGCGTGGGCGAGAACCTCGTCGACCGGATTCTCGGCAAGGAACTCTGCGTGCTGGCCTGGGCGGCGGAGGAGGCGACCGATGAGGAGCTTCCCATCGTCTGCACCCGCTGGTCCGCACTCCGCCCGGAGGAGCGTTGGTGGCTCTTCGCGATGACCGCGGCGGAGGCCGGGCTCCCGGAGGACCGGGCCCGAGGCTGGCGGAAGGCCCTTCGGAGTGCTCTCTCGGACGGCGAGAAGAGTGCTCCGCGACCGCGTCCCGCCGAACCACGCAACGGTCCACACCTGTTTGGAGATCTGCAATGACAACAGCAAGCAAAAACAAGCAGGTGAATAGCCCGGCCAATCAGAATGGGCTGCCCCCTTTCAGCCTAAAGGATGCCCCCTCACTCATTGAGCAGGTGCTACCAGTTCAGAAGCTCTCCATCGAATCCTACAAGGAGAAGATGTCGAGCCATGCACAGGTGCTCGTCAGTCTTGGCGGGTACTGGAAGGGACGTAAGCCACTTGTGCTGAACAAGGCATGTATCCTCGGCTGCCTCTTGCCCGCGTCACAAGACGCGATCAAGGACCTTGAGATATTCGAGCTCCTGATGGGAATGGACGACGTCACGATGGCGTCAAGGTTGGTAGCAAGCAAGAAGCTCGGGCTAGGGGAATCTCTTCCGAAGCAGTCCTACAGGCAGCATGTGGCCGATGCCAAGCGACCGGAGGAAATCGGCGACCAACTGTTCGATCCGATCTGGCCGCGTGTCAACGCTCACATCGGCACGACCGCCTCTAGTTTCCCCGAGCTGGTCGAGCAGCTTGGTGTTGCTCGATTCGGGCATCGCCCGGTCGTCGCGGACACTTTCTGTGGATCTGGCCAGATTCCCTTTGAAGCTGCTCGGCTCGGCTGTGACGTGGTCGCTTCTGATCTGAACCCCGCCGCATGCATGCTCACTTGGGGTGCGATGCACATTGTGGGTGGTAACAGTAAGGCCCGGCGTGAACTACTGGCCGAGCAACATCGCATCGCCGAGGAAGTCCGCGAGATCATCGATGAGCTCGGTGTGGAGTCCGCTGAGTTTGATGGGAAGGCGTGGCGTGGCAAGACCTACTTGTACTGCCTTGAGGCCCGTTGCCCGGCTTCCGGCTGGCTCGTCCCACTCCTGACCACGCGGCAAGTCAGCAAGGGGCGGATGGCCATTGCAGATCTCGTGCCTGATGCAAAGAGCAAGCGGTACGACATCGTCATTCGAGAGGATGTCTCAGCTCGCGAGTTCACGAACGCTAAGCAGGGAACCGTCATCGGCGAGGCACTCGTGCATTCGGTCGATGCAGTCGAGTACCGCACCGCGATCAAGACGCTTCGAGGTGACTTCCGCACAGAGGACGGCAATGCCTCGAACCGGCTGCGGCAATGGGAAGTGCATGATTTCAAGCCTAGGTCCGACGACCTTTATCAAGAGCGGCTGTTTGCGGTGCAATGGCAGGAGGATCGCCAAGGCCGTGGAGACTATACGTTCCGCACGGTTACGCAGGATGATCTCCTCCGGGAGCAAGTGGTTCAGGATTATGTCGGCAAGCATCTCGTCGAATGGCAGTCCAAAGGCTGGCTTCCCGAGATGCGTATCGAGCCTGGAGACGAAACAACTCGACTCTACAGGGAACGGGGTTGGACGCACTGGCACCATCTCTTCAATCCACGACAACTTCTTCTTGGTGGACTCACACTACAGCGTGCAGGAGCTGCAGTCGCCACTATTCTGAATCAAGCTTTGAATTACAACAGCAAATTGTCGATGTGGAACCGTCACAACGGTGGTGGCGGTGTCGTGCAGAATACATTCAGCAATCAGGCCTTGAACACTCTCTTTGACCATGGGTGCCGGAGTTCGAGCACTTGGTTCGCCATTCTCAACAAGCCACACAAGTCTGCGAAGATCCGTGCCAATTCGGTCCGAATCAAGTGCGAGAGTGCCGACTCGGTCGTCGGGCCATTTGATCTGTGCATCACGGATCCACCTTATGGCGACGCAGTGAAATACGAAGAGATTCTCGAGTTTTTCATCGCATGGCACCGTAAGACTCGGCACCCCGAGTTTGCATCGTGGGTCTGGGATAGTCGGCGAGCTTTGGCTATCCATGGCGAGGATGATGGGTTCCGCAATGGTATGGTTGCGTCCTACCGCAATGCAGCCGCGCAGATGCCGGACAACGGACTGCAAGTCATCATGTTCACGCACCAGTCGACGGGGATCTGGTCGGACATGGCCAACATTGTTTGGGCGTGCGGACTCCAAGTGACCGCAGTCTGGTATGTGGCGACGGAAACGGACTCTGCACTTCGGCAGGGCGACAACGTCAAGGGCACCAATCTTCTCGTGGTTCGCAAACGTCGAGAGGAGCAGAAGACAAACCGCGACGATCTCGCCTGGGAACTGGAAGAAGAGGTCAAGCGGCAGGTAGAGACCCTGACCGGTCTCAACCAGCAGGCACGCGGATTGTACCGCAACGAAAATCTGTTCGAAGACGCCGACCTACAGATGGCCGGGTACGCGGCGGCCCTTCGAGTGCTCACGCAGTACGAGATCATAGATGGGAAGCGGATGAGCGAGGAGGCGTGTCGCCCACGGTCCAAGGGCGAGAAGACCGCCGTGGATAGCTTGATCGACTTTGCCGTCGAGGTCGCCAACCGCTGCCTCATTCCGCAGGGCATCAGCGAGAGCCACTGGCGAGAACTCAGTCCCATTGAGCGTTTCTACCTCAAGATGATTGGCATGGAGGCGGGTGGCGTCAGTAAGCTCGACAATTATCAGAACTTCGCCAAGGCATTCAAAGTGTCCGATTTCCGGAGCGTCATGCAGTCAGCCAAGGCCAACAGCTCCCGCCTGAAGTCGTCCGAGGAGTTCAAGCGGAACGATATGAGCGAGGGCAGCCCGCTGCACAACACGCCGCTCCGGGCAATCCTCTACGCGATGATGGAACTAGGGAAGGACTTGGACACCGACGATGTGCTCGCCCACCTCGCGATGAATGTGCCAAACTACTACGCCCAGGGCACACGGGACCTGATCGTCGCCCTCTGCCAGTACCTCGGCACCGTGCTGGAGTCAATCCGGCCCGATGAGGCGAGCCAGGCCCGCGTGCTGGCTCAGAGCGTCCGCAACCAGCGTCTGTGATTCGAAGCGAGGAGACCGTCGATGTCCGGCATCCAACGCTTCTCATCACGCTGCCAACCGCTCGACCGGGCGTACCTCGCAGACCGGCTTGCGAACGCCAAGAGCTACAAGCGGATTGCAGGGTACTTCCGCAGTTCGATCCTGGAGCTTGTCGGCGAGGAGATCGCCGGCATCCCTGATGTACGTATTGTCTGCAACAGCGATTTGGATGTGGCGGACATCGCCGTGTCGAAGGCCGCCCGTGCGGTTGCACTGAAGGCCAAGTTCAACGAGCGGAACGCAGAGTTGGAAGCCCTGCTCTCGCGTGACCGCTACCGCAAGCTCTACGATCTGCTGCAATCCGGCAAGGTACAGATCCGCGTTCTGCCTAAGGAGAAGGTCTTCCTCCACGGCAAGGCCGGGGTGATCGAGGGACCATCGGGCAAGACCTGCTTCCTCGGCTCCATCAACGAGACGAAGAGTGCGTTCTCCACGAACTACGAGATCCTCTGGGAAGACCCATCCCCCGAAGGAGTCGCGTGGGTCGAAGAGGAGTTTGATGCACTGTGGGCGGATGCATTCGAGTTGCCCGAAGCCATCGTGGAAGAAATCGGCCGCATCGCGGACCGCATCGAGATCCGGTTCGAGGAGGCGGCGGAAGAAGACTTGCCCGCCGCGACGCTGGCGGAGACTCCGATCTATCGCAACGGCGAACAACTCCAGCCGTGGCAGCGGTCATTCGTGACGACCTTTCTTGAGCACAGGGACACGTACCACGCTGTGCGGCTCTTGCTCGCGGACGAGGTAGGGCTCGGGAAGACACTGTCGCTGGCGACGGCAGCGATGATCTCCGCGTTGCTCGGCGACGGCCCGGTGTTGATCCTGTGTCCATCCACGCTCACTTGGCAGTGGCAGGTGGAGTTGAAGGACCGACTTGGCATCCCGAGTGCCGTTTGGCATTCGAGCAAGAAGGAGTGGTTCGACCCCGACGGCCATCGCATCCGGACCCGGGGCCCGGAAGACATCGCGAGGTGCCCGTACCAGATTGCGATCGTCTCGACCGGGCTCATCTTCCATCAGACCCGCGAGCGTGAGGTGCTGCTGAGCCGAAAGTACGGCACGCTGATTCTCGATGAGGCCCACAAAGCCAGGCGGCGAGGCGGGCTCGGCAATGACGGCGAGAAGCCGAACAATTTGCTCGACTTCATGCTGAAGGCAGCGAAGAAGGCCCGGCATGTTCTGCTCGGCACGGCGACGCCGATTCAAACGGATGTTGCCGAACTCTGGGACTTGCTTGATATCCTCGCCGTGGATACAGACTTCGTGCTTGGGCGTGGCGTGATTCGACCGTGGGCCGACCCTGAAAAGATTCGCCCCGTTGTCACTGGAGAAGAGCTTCCAGATGATGCTGCCGCCGCTTGGGACTTGTGCAGGAATCCGTTGCCACCGGCTGCGGAGCACCCGCTCTTCGCAAGCATTCGGACAAGTCTGGACCTCGCGGATAGCGTGTATTGGTCGACGCAAGGTGTGAGCGACCTGAATCCCTACGCCCAAGTACAACTCGATCAGGCTCTTGAGCCGGGTTTCTTTCGCCAGCACAATCCGGTGCTCCGGCACACCGTGTTGAGGAGACGCAAGGCACTGGAAGACGAGGGCCTGCTCAAGCGGATCGCCGTGGACATTCATCCCGACCCGGACCGCCCAGACAAGTATCCGGGCTTGGTGTTCACAGGACTTGGCCTCCAGACCAACCACCCATTCGACCGTGCATACAAGGGGGCGGAGGATTTCACCACTGCACTTCAGCAGCGGACGAAGGGCGCCGGGTTTATGCGGTCGATGCTGTTGCAGAGGATCTGCTCCAGTTTCGCGTCGGGACGATCAACCGCTCAGAAGCTCTTGAACAAGCAAGAGCTTGAGGATGCGGACGAGGACGCCCATTCCATTCTCGAAGCGACCTCGGAGATGTCGCCGGAGGAGACGACTTCGCTTCGGACGATCGTCGACGAACTGTCACGGCCCGAAGCACGAGACCCGAAGCTAGCTGCGGTGCAGTATTTCCTCGACACGCACCGGACAGGGGGGAAGAACTGGCTCCAACTTGGGTGCATCATCTTCAGTCAGTACTACGACACCGCCTTCTGGTTCGCTCAGCAGCTCTCGGAGTGGCGACCGGACGAACCGGTGGCGGTGTACGCGGGCGTCGGCCGGAGTGTGCTCTTCCGACAAGGGCAGCATGTGACAATCGAACGCGAGGAGATCAAAGCTGCGGTCAAGGACCGCACCGTTCGGCTTCTCGTCGCGACCGACGCCGCGTGCGAAGGCTTGAATCTTCAAACTCTCGGCACCCTGATCAACGTGGACCTGCCCTGGAACCCGTCTCGCCTTGAGCAGCGACTTGGTCGAATCAAGCGTTTCGGCCAAGCACGAGACAGTGTCGACATGCTCAACCTCGTGTACCACGAGACGCGGGACGAAGACGTCTACAAGGCCCTATCGCGTCGTCTCAAGGATCGCTACGACATCTTCGGCGGCCTGCCGGACACAATCGAAGACGAGTGGATCCAGAACATCGAGAAGCTGGAAGAGCAGATGGATCGCTACATCCATCTCCGCAAGCAAGCCATCGACGCATTCGACATTCGCTATCAGGCGACCATTGACCCGCAAGCGAACCGATGGGAACTATGCAGTCGTGTACTCTCGCGGCAGGACGTTCGAGACCGGCTCAGCGAACCGTGGTAATGCATCCTCCTGTCCTGAGTCGCGAGCGAATCCGCCTCCCCTCATCTTCATCGACGCAGGTCAGGAACTCCCATTCACCCCGAGCAACGAGCCGCCGAAAGAGGCCCGGTGGATTGGTTGTACCAACGCGAAGAGCATGGGCTGCACATGCGAAGAGCGTCAGGATCTCGGCCTCGGTCTTCTTGACCCACCCCCTCAACCTCGCCTGCTTGAACAACGCCGCCAACCGCCACGGGTCTTGCAGATCTGCCACCGTGATGTTGTTTAGATCCGGTTCCTTCGCTCGTGTGCGAGCACCAGCCGGGTCCGCCGATCGGGCGGGTTTCTGGTATTCAGATCTCCGGTAGGAGAGTTTCTTGTGTTCCCTAGGAGGTGCGGATCCGGCTGTGGATTCCGGGTTCCGGGGTGCGGATTGACTCCCCCAATCCATGCTCACCAGGACGGGCCGGCCAAAGCGGTTGAGGCGGAGTTGGTCGGCCTTGGCAAGCACTAGCACGCCGAGATTGACAAGCTTCTGTCTTGCCTCCTTCACAGCTCGTAGAGCGACACCGAATTTCTCGGCAACCCACGATGATTTGCACCAACCGCCCGAGCGGCACTGGCCTTTCCGATAGAACAGGCATCGCAGAACATGACCCAGGCCGGTGGCCAGATACGCCCTGCCCTTGACCCGGCAGAGGTGCCGCAGGAGCGGACGCGGCATCGGGATGAGTCGGCCTCTCGACCCGCGTTCCAGTCCCGGCGTCAGATCGATGGCTTTCTCAGTGAATGTGATGAGATGCTCGCGTACCAGCGTCTTCACCGAACGCCGCACGTGCTCGCCTCCGGTGCCGCCAACCAGGCGGTGTAGTTCTTCGAAGGTGTAGTGTGGCGTCCTGGAACCGCCAGCCACACAGCGTCGGGCCTTGAGCTCATGGCATGCGAGCCAGACACGGAAGTCCCGCAGCCCGATACGCCCGTCCTGCAACGCCAACCAGGCCCGGAATACCACCTGCTCGTAGATGAAGCAGAACCCGCCCGCGGGCTTCTCTGTGACGATGTGCCAGTCTTGTCCTTTCGCTTCGATGATGCGTGCCATGTCCCCTCCTCTTGCGTTGCTGGGGACATGACGGCGTACGACCTCGTTCTTGCTCGTCGGCCATTGACGAAGCGTGCGCGAATGTCGTAGCGTCCAAGGAACGGAGCATCATCTCCGTATCCGTGTGTCCCAAGCGTCGCCGCATCATTGCGGCGGCGTTTCCCTTTCATTCACCATCACCCAACTCGATACCCGCTGGCAAGACTTCGACTCACGATGCGTCGGTGGCGTTGCAGCGTGATGGCGTCAACGCTCCGAAGCGTTCAAGCACGGACGCTACATTGGGGCTTGTACTTTCAGCCCCTTATGTGGCATGGTCTGGGCATCGACGCGCTCACGCGTCTACGACCATGGAGGAACACATGAACGGAATCGAAACGGCCTGGGGCGGTGTCATCATCGCCATCGGCAACCAAAAGGGCGGGGTGGGGAAGACCACCACCGCCGTCCATCTCGCACGCGGCCTGGCCCTGCGGGGCCACCGCACCCTGCTCATCGACCTGGACCCGTCAGCCGGGGCCACCATCCACCTGGGCGTCTGCCCGGACGAGTACCACGGGGTGTTCGAGCTGCTCACCGGGGAGGCCGAACTCGAAGACTGCATCCTGGACCACACCGAAGTACCCCGGTTGGCTGAGAATCTCTCCATGATGCCCGCGTCCCGACGGCTGGAGACCATCGACCGCCGCCTCGGCGAAGCCAACCGCTTCGGGCATCCGGCCGACGTCCTGGTGTCGCCAACCGCACGCCTCCGGGACCGCTTCGACATCATCGTGCTGGACACGCCGCCGAGCACCACGCTCTCGACTTCATTGTCGGCCTACAAGGTTGCGGACTACTTCATCCTCGCCACACTCGCCGAGCCGTTCGCAATGAGCGGCCTGTGCGTCGCCGCCCGGGACATCGACGCCGTCCGACAGCACGGCAACGCCAACCTCCGTCTGCTCGGCATCTGCGTGGGCTCCGTGCCGGCCCGCACGCTGCTCGCCGGTTGGATACTCCGAGAAATCGACCAGGCATTCCCAGGGCCCGGACTCCCGGAACAACCAACCACGCTCCGCTTCGTGCCGAGTATCCGTCGCTCCACCGTCGTGGCCCGTGTCCAACGCATGGGCCTGACGCTCTTCGACCGGCTGCCGGGCCATCCGGTGACCGAGGACTTCATGGCATTGGTTGAAGCTGTTGAGCATCGCATCGCGGCGGCTCAACGCGGCCTCGATGAACACGAGGCCTATCCGGCTTCGCTGGATGCCGTTTCTCCGGGAGGTCACCATGAGCCGGCGGCGTGAACCCCAGAGCCCATACAACCCGCTGGAGCACCTGCGGCCGCAGACTTCCACCGTGCACACGCCGCTCTCGGGCACCGCCCGGAGCGAGCCGCGGTTGCCGCTGGAGCGGCCCCGGACGGCTCCCTCAGAATCGACCCGTCCAGATACGACCGTGCGTGCACGCCGGTTGCCTTGCATCCGTGTCGGCATGACGGCCGACCGCAAGCGTGCCTTCGAGCAGTTGTGTCATCAACTCGGCGGGTCGCTCGATGCCTCGCTCCCGCCCAGCCAGGTGCTCCGGGTGTGTTGCGAGATGCTGCTTGAGCATCAGGGCGTGCTCCTCTCCGAGGCCCACGCCCTCCGTCCGCTCCACCGCCCGCCGAACGACGACCACGCAGCCATGCGACGGTTCGAGGGACGACTCCGGTCCTTCGTGCTTCGCTGTCTCCGGGTTACCCCCTGCGACATCGAACCGCCTATGTGACGCCGGTCCGTTCCTTCCGCATAACAGCCCAGAGGACGTCCTCCCCTCCAGGCAATGTCACGCCAATGTTCGAGCGGGGTCCCGAGCAGGCTTGTCTGCTCGTGCACGAACATTGTCATGCCATCGCTCTTCTTACGGGGAGAACGGCTGCCGGCCAATCTGTTTGTGGTCTCACTCCAAGGCCGCTGCGCGGCCGTCGCTCGCGATGCGTCGCTTTCCGTCCTGTGAGCTCAGGGGTTCACAGCTGAGTGAAACCCCAATCGCTCACAGGCCGGAAAGCTGGGCTGGGGAACAACACGGAGGAGAACGTATGGACAACAACACAAAGAAGACTATTGCAAAACGATGCACGCCGGGGTCACCGGCGTGCGGTCGGTGCACCCTGTGCCCGGAGCCGCTTCGCGTCTCCGGTCACCGCATCCAAGACGGTGCCCGATGAGCTGGCAACAGACGGACCGGACGGCCCCAAAACCGACCGACGCGACACTGTCGCTCAATACGACCATGGCCCCGGCTGACCTGCCGCGTTGGTTGAGCCTCAACCAAATCCACAAGATGCAGCGATGCCGACGCGAGACGGTCATCGAGGCCATGCAACGCGGAGAGCTCCCCTTCGAGCAACGCGGCCGCATCAGGTACGCGAGGCTGTCGGATGTCATCGCGTGGGAAGAACGCCGCCTCAGACCGGACATTGAACCGGTACGGGGACTGATTCACCCAGAGCTGGAGGAGTTCGTATGAGCACGGCCATTGCACGGCCGGTCTCATGCCCGGCCCCACTCATTCCTTCACGACCAGAAGCCGCAGAACCCGCGAGCAAGACCGCCAAGGCTCGGGAGGCTATTGGCCAAGCACTCGGCTCACTCGCCGAAGACCTGAACAACGGAAAGAGCGAAGGCTACCGCCGATTCCTTTCCGCCATGGCCCGGTTCCATGAGTACAGCTTCGGCAATGTCATGCTGATTGTGTCGCAGAGGCCCGGAGCCACGCAGGTCGCCGGCTATCGAGCATGGCAGAAGCTCGGAAGGCAGGTCCGCAAGGGAGAGAAGGGCATCGCCATCATGGCCCCGATGCTCTTCAAGCCCAAGGACGCGAACGCGACCGACGAGGACGCGTTTCTCCGCTTCCGGGCCGTGTCGGTCTTCGACATCGCGCAGACCGATGGCGATGACCTGCCTGAGCCGCCCCGCGTGAGCGGAGACCCCGGTCAGTATTGGGACCGGCTGACCCGATTCGTGGAGGCCGAAGGCATCGCCCTTCGGTACGAGTCGCTCGGGTCCACCCAAGGCCAGAGCCGCGGCGGGACCATCGCCCTCAGCGATGAACTCGACGAGGCCGAGCGGTTCAGCGTGTTGGTGCACGAACTCGCCCACGAGCTCATGCACCAGGGCCCGAACAGGCCCGACCCCAGACCGCCGAAGACGGTCCGCGAGCTGGAGGCCGAATCGGTCGCCTTCGTCGTCTGCACGGCCGTGGGCATGAAGACCGGGACCGCGTCCAGCGACTACATCCAGAGCCATGGCGGAGACGCCGCATTGCTCGGGCAATCGCTGCAACGGGTCCAGAAGACCGCCGAGCGGATTCTTGACGGCCTGCTGCCCGAGCCTGAGGACGCAGCAACGCACGAGGAGCAGCAGGACCGCTGAACAGATTTCCCGCAGGGCGTCTAGCCGGAATGCGGGACGGGTTCGCGTGGGCAGTCCCGATGCCCACGCGGGTCCACCTTTGGCGGCATCCGCCGCCCAAGGAAATGAAAGGGACACACCGGCATACCCCCGGGACGGGTGTGCCGTTCTATGGAGTAGAAGTGATAATCAAAGAAATGAAACGCGGTGAGTTCTTCGTCTGTATGAAACGCATCCTTGGCATGAGTCCGAACACGTACTGGCCTTTTGTCTTCGGTAATCCGGACTATATCGACATCGGTCCGGTTCTCTGCGGCCGGGACTTGGATTTTCGCGTGCTGGTGAACTCCGAGGCCGTGTACATCATGACGGGCGGGATGACGCACGAGAACCCGGAGGACACTGTCCGCGTGCTTCGCAGGTCGTTGCTCAGGATCCTAAACCAGCTGACCGGGGAACCCGCCCGTGGGATCACCCGCGTAGACGGGTCCCTGGCGTGGTTTGGCCGAACCGTTATGGTTCACCACGAGCTTGACGGCAAGAATCCATTCATTGCTATTGGTGCGGGCGTGTGACAGATAGGGTGCCCGGACGGCACGGCCGGGCACCCCTTTTTCACCCACCCCCCAACTGAACGGGCACGGGCCGAGGACCGCCTCCGGCGGGCAGCGTCTCTCCCGCCCCCCACCCCGCCGTGCCATCGGAACGCTCGCACCCTCATTCCCAGACTCACGTATAATCTGCGAACGCGAGGCAAGGCCCGCATGCAGCGGCGGCCCGCGAGGGGCGTTGTATGCTGCGGATTCAGGTCCAGAATGTTGCCGCAGCCGCCCGGCGATACTTCGTCGATGGCCTCGCTTCTGATGATTACTACCGGGCCGGCACCGAGTTACCCGGCCACTGGTTCGGCGTGGCCGCCGAGCGAATCGGCATCTCCGGACCCGTTGAGTACAGCGACTTCGCCGCACTCACCGAGAACCTCCATCCGCAGACCGGCAAGCCACTGACGCCACGCAAGAACGACGACCGCCGCATCGGCTACGACACGAACTTCCACGCCCCGAAGTCTGTCTCGGTGGCGTACTTCCTGACCGGGGACGAACGCATCCGTGAGGCCTTTACCGAAGCGGTCCGCGAGACCATGCAGGAAATCGAGACCCACATGGCCACCCGCGTGCGTCGCGGCGGGGCCAATCATGACCGCGTCACGGCCAGCATGGTCTGGGCCGAGTACCTGCACTTCACCACCCGCCCGGTAGATGGTATTCCCGACCCGCACCTGCACGCCCACAACTTCGCGTTCAACTGCACATGGGACCCGGAGGAGGCCCGCTGGAAGGCCGGGCAGTTCGTCGAGATGGTCCGTCACGCCCCGTACTTCCAGGACGTATTCCACGCCCGACTCGCACGGAATCTCGGTGACCTCGGCCTGCACATTACACCCACAGAGTTCGCGTTCGAGCTGGGGTGGGTGCCCGACGGCCTCATCGAGCGATTCAGCCGCCGCAAGCGATTCATCGAGACTATTGCCGAGAAGATGGGCATCACCGACGCCGCCCAGAAGGCCGGGCTGGGTGCCAAGACGCGTGAACGCAAACGCGACGACATCTCGCTCGAAGAACTCAAGGAAATCTGGCTCGCTCGACTGACCGACGAAGACAGGCAATGGCTTGATTTGATTTACGAGTCGCTCCAGAAAGGGATTCCCTTCCACGAATCGCCCCAAGTCGAACCGTCGCTGAACGACGCCCCCGACATGCACGACATGCACGCGGGCGAAGCGACCCGACCGGCAGAGCCCGGTCGGGCCACGGAGAACGCGACCCCGAACCCGGAGCGGGACGCCGGCAGGCCCGCGTCTTCGGAGCAGGACCAGCCCAAGGCCGGGCAGGGACCGGAGTCGAATCAACAGCGGGAATACGAGCAGGGTCCGACGCAGGCCGGGCCCGCATCGGACCGGTCGAAACGCCATGGCAAAGCCGAGCAGGCCCAGGCCGGCCCGTCGGCCGATGGCGAGCGAAAGACGCAATCTCAGGATTCCAAGCAACGGTCGGCCGACGGTGCGAAGCGGGCCGGCAGCGGACCCGGCGACAACCGCATGGGGGCCTCGCCCAAGCAAGAAGAGAAGGCCTTCCGTGCTCGCGAGTCCAGGCACGAGCCACGACCCAGCCTGTCCGCCAAGCGGGCCATCGACTTCGCTCTCCAGCACCTCATGGAGAAAGAATCGGTCGTCACTGAACAGAACATCGTCCGCCACGCCATGCGGCACAGCCGCGGCCGAGCGACCCCGGACGAGGTCTGGGCCGCCCTCAAAGAACGCGACGACATCATGCGGAAGACCATCGCGGGCAAGCGGTGCGTGACGACCAAAGAGGCCATCCGCGAAGAAAAGCGGATGATTGACTTCGCCAAGGACGGCCGCGACCAGATGTCGCCGCTCGGGGCGATGCCCCTGAGCCGGTCGGCCTTCAAGCTCTCGGCGACCGACTGGGAGGTCCTTCGCGGTCTGATGGACTCGCGGGACCGCGTCACGCTCCTCAAGATGACCGGTGCGAGCTTCCGCCCCGAGATTCTCCGGGCCGCGTGGCAGGGTGTGAACCAGGGCGGTTCGCGGCTGATGGTCTTCGGTGCCACCGCCGCCGCCAGCCGCGACCTGGAAAAGCGGTACGGACTTCTCAACGGAGCCCCGACCGTCGACCAGCTCCTATCGAATCCCAAGACCACGAAGCGACTCCAAGGAATGTTGGTCGACAAGGTCATCTGGGTCGAACAGGCCGGACGGCTGGGCACCAAAGCGATGCACGCGTTGTTCGAGCTCGCCCGCAAGAACAACTGCCGCGTTGTGCTCTCCGGCGATGAGGACGGCCTCCGGGCGTCCGCCCGTGGCGACGCCTTCCGAATCATCCGCAAGCACGCGGGGCTGAACACCGTCGAGTGGCACGTCAACGAGCACAAAGAGGGTGCGTTCTTCGAGGACACGTTCTCCATCCGTGACCGCCAGCGGAATGTCGGCAAGCAGTTCGCCGAAAACGGGCGGTACCGCCAGACCCCCGTCGGCTCCTTCGTCCACGAAGAAGCCGCCAAGCGGTTCATCGAGGTCAGCCAGCGGAAAAAGACCGCCATCCTGGTGGGGCCGACCAAAGACGCGGTCAAGTGGCTCAACCGCTCGGCCCGAACATGCCTGCGTGCCGCGGGCAAGCTCAAGGGGCCGGACTACTCGTTCCTCCAGCTCAACCCGGTGTCGATGAGCCGAGCCGAGAAGCAGGACCCCAAGAACTATCGACGCGGGCAATACATCGAGTTCCACCAGTCGACGCCCGGGTTCCGGTCCGGGGACCGGGCCAGAGTGGTCGGCGTGCTCCCACTCCTCAACCAGGTCATCGTCAGCAAGCCGCTTCACACGCCCGTCAAGCTCTTCCTCTCGCACGCGGACCGGTTCGCGGTCTACGAAGCAGAGCGGAGCCACATCGCCATCGGCGACAAAATCCGCATGACCCGGAACGTCAAGCCGGTGTTCGGCCGCCCCGTCCGCAACCAGAGCCTCCAGACCGTGGTGGGCATCGTGCCAGCTACCCGCGACCTCATCCTCAAGAGCGGCCGCATCCTGAGCCGCCGCTGCGGGCACTTCGTGCACGACTACGCGACGACGCCGCACGGCTTGCAGGGCCGCAGTGCGGACTCGGTCATCATGGCGGTGGACGGTTTCGACTGGAAGCGGGTCGGCAACGAGCAGCTGACGACGGCCACCGAGTCCGCCGTCAACCGCTTCGAAATCTTCTCCGACTCGGACCCCAAGGAGCTGGACAAGGCCGTCCTCCGCACCGCCAACCGGATGTCCGCCACCGACTTCGACGAGCGGGCCGAACACTTCAATGACCAGGCCGAGCACAAGCAGCAGGCCGAGCAGGACCAGAAGGACATGAACGAGGAACACGCACGGCAGGCCCGTCGAGAGGACTCCAAGGCTTCGGGGCAGTTCAACCGGTTCTGGCAGGAAGTCCGGGACACCGAGCAAACACGGCAGGAGGAGGAGCAAGAGCTCGCCAGGAAGAACCAAGAGGAGCGGGAGCAGCAGCTCCGCCAATCGGGGAACCATTCGCATGGAATCTGACAAGCTCAACGAACTCCGCCGGGCCATCCTGGCAGAGCAGGACGACTCGGCCACGCTCGATGCCGCCCCACGGATGCTGGACATCCGCACCCTGAAAAAGGGGTGGCTGGCCCTCCCGTACGAGAGTCTCCGTCGGGTCGAGTTCGACCCAGACGGCAAGGTGCCGCTGCGGATTTACTTCAGCTCCCATATTCTGGAGTTGCAGGGACGCAATCTTCAGGCCGTGTACAGAGCCGTTGCATCGAAGCGGCTCGGACAGCTCCGTGAGATAGGTGAGCGGCACGACACCGGCGAGCCGAACGACGCGGTGGTCCATGTCCTGACCATCACGGAGAAGGCGAAGAGTGACCAGGAAGCGACCGGTTCGGCAGAGGCCGACTGAAAACCGAACGATGGGCGAGGAGGTCCGAGCAGTGAGTTTGATTTCTTACAGACGTCTCCCCTTGCGTCCCGCAAGGCCCCATCGCTCCTGTCTCAGCCACTCCGGCAGTATCATGGGGCCCGTCTATGGATGAGACCTTGGAGCGATTTAATCCCCGGGCGAGCCGGCCCGTGTTCCCACTGTCGGCGCCGTTGCTCCGCGTCTCAAGCAGGGACCAACTGACCGTCAAGGACGCCTTCGAGGGGATCCATGTCTTCGGCGGGCTGGGCAGTGGTAAGTCCAGCGGATCCGGACAGTCCCTTGCCCACGCGTTCCTCCGGTCGGGCTTTGGCGGGTTGGTGCTCGCGGCCAAGACCGACGAGGTCCAGAGATGGGTGGACTACGCCAAGGCGACCGGACGCGAGGCGTCCGTGCTCAAGTTCGGGCCCGAGGACGGCGAGCACTTCAACTTCATCCGCTACGAGATGCAGCGGCCCGGGGCGGGTGCGGGCATCGCCTCGAACCTGGTCAACCTCTTCGAGCAGGTCCTGGAGATCCAGAGCCCCGGCAAGGTGGTGGGCGGCGACCCCTACTGGAGGCAGGCCCGTGCCCAGCTCATGCGCAACGCGATCGAATTGGTCCAGCTCGCCCGGGGGGAGGTCGACTTCGACGATGTCGCCGCGGTCATCCGGTCGGCCCCGCTCACCCGACAGGAGGTCAAGGACCCGGACTGGCGGAACAAGTCGGTGTGTGCCCGATGCCTCGCCGAGGCGTTCGACAAGGTGAAGGAGTCGGGGAACCCCCAAGACATTCGGAGCCTCTCGGTCATCGCGGCCTACTTCCAGGAGGAGTTTGCGGGGCTCGACCCGGACCCTCGCTCCAGCGTCGTGAGCATGGTCGGGGCCCTGACCGACATGCTGCTCCGCGGGCCCCTGCACACCATGTTCATGACCAGGACCACCTTCATCCCCGAGCTGCTCTACTCCGGGACGATCATCATCTTGAACATGCCCGTGCACGAGTACAACGACGCGGGCAAGTTCGCCCAGGTGCTCTTCAAGACCATCGTGCAGCGGATGCTCGAACGCCGCAGCGACCTCGACCGCAAAAACGAGGACGCCGCCCGACCGATCTTCCTTTGGGCGGACGAGGCCCAGTTCTTCGCCACCCCGCAGGACACGATGTTCCAGACCACGGCCCGGTCGTCGCGGGTCGCGACGGTCTACATGACCCAGAACCTCCCGAACTACTACGACGCCTTCGGGGCCGACTCCGGCGGCCGCGACCGGGCCAAGAAGCTCCTCGGAGCCTTCGGCATCAAGATCTTCCACGCCAACGGCGACCTGGAAACCAACGAGTATGCCGAACGCCTCTTCGGCAAGCACCACGTCTGGCGGGAGAGCCACGGCACGAATGAATCCGAGACCTGGGGCAAGTCCAGCGGGGGTGGGGGCGTCGCCGGTTCCTCCAGCTACTCCCGGACGCTCGGCTCGTCACGCAACTGGACGCAGGTCCTCGAATCGCAGTACCAGGCGAAGGTCCTGACCGAGCTCCGACGCGGCGGCAAGGAACGCGGCTTCACCGAGGCGATCATCTTCCGGGCCGGTGACGTCTGGAAGGCGACCAATACCAATATCCTGCCGCTCCGATTCTCGCAGGATGTGGAAGAACCCCTGAAATTCAAAGGGGGACCGTCGTGATCTTCGCCCGGGGTGTCACGACGATCGTCGCCATTGCGACCCGCGAAAAGGTGGGCGGGTCGGTGGGCGGGTTCGTAGCCCTGCTCAACGCGGTCGGCACGATCGCTCTCTTCGGCTTCTTGCTCACCCTCGCCCGGGGTCTTCTTGCGGGCACGGACCTGCGTGGTCTGGTCTCGATCCCTATCACCTTTCCGCTCGGAGTACTGGCGATTGGGCTGGTACTGGTGTGGGTGCTGCGAGGGCTGGAGTCGAAGGCAGTCGGCGGCAGACTGATCAGCGATGAGGTGCCCGACAGCTTCACCGGGCACGCCGCGGCGGTCTGGTGGCGGCTTGTGAAGACACACAGGGAGTCGGCAATCCTCGAACGGCATCAGCCGGCGGCGATGGTGATGGTGGGCATCGTCCTTTGCCTGCTTCCCTGGACCCGTGCCATCGGCTTGTTCCTGTTTGTGTTGGCGTTGCTCGCTTCGAGGCGGGCCGCCGCGGAACGCCGGGCCGAAGCAGAGCACGAGCGGCAGTTGAACGAGAATGACCCGTACGCCAGAGTGCTGGCGCCGAAGAAGGGGCAAGAGCGCACCCCGGGATGCAAGGCCCAGTTGCTCGGCTTAGACCCGGCCCAGAAGGCCCTGCTCGATGAGCAGACGCGGACCGAGCTTGAAGCCAACCGCGAACGCATCCTTCAGGAAGAGGACGCCGCGGGCGTGCTTCCTGAACCCGGTGAGCAGGTGAAGAAGCCGGAGCTCCGCGTACAGCTTCCCACGGTCCGCTACGGCAAGACCTCGCGGAACATCCTCGTGGCCTCGCTGCTCCTGGTCATGAACTTCATCGTCGGCGACCCCGGCGGCGTCTACCGGTTCATGCCGGGGGGACTGACCGGCATGGTCGAATCCCTGGACCGTGAAATCGCGGTGGTCCGGCCTCAAGGTTCCGAACCCGAGCTCGGGGCCGGGACGCTCACCCGCGGTTTCCTCGGCGGTGTTGACCCGGCCGCACTTCGTGAACGCGAAGCCCGGGCTCGTGCGGCGGCACAGTCGGAACTGCTCGCAACGCTCGACACCTTCGCGGCGGCAATGGAACAGGAGCGTCGCACCGGGCGGCAGCAGCTGGGCGTTGAGTTTCACATCGACGCCGGCACCGCCGACTTTGATGCACTGCTGCTTGAAGATAAAGCGGCCCTTCCGATTTGGAAGCGTCTGCTGGAGTCCGTCGCCGGACTCGACAACGACCATCGTTCGGCCCGTGCCTTCGCGGACGGGATCGGACAATCCACGACCGGCGAGGAGATCGACCGCTTCCGGGCGTCCGCCGAAGGCCTGCTCGACCGGCTGTCGGCGGTCGTGGCCGACCGCGAAGCTCTCCACACCAAGCTCTTGGCCCAGACCGGGCGCACACCCTAAGTCGCACACGGAGACCCACACACATGATTCCCACTGCATGGAACCGAAAGATAGCTCGTTCATTGGCCCTGGCGGTCTGCACCGTTGTGATGGCCGCCCCGGCTCTGGCTCAGGACTCCCTCAGCGATGAGGAGCTCCGCAACCGGGCTGTCGCCCGTGAGCAGGCCCGGGCCAAGCAGCTGGAAACCGAAGCGGTCACCCGGGCGAACTTCGCCCGGTTTGAGATGCGGGTTGCGGAGGCGGACCGGCAGCTCCGCGAGCTCAAGACCAATCAGGATGCGTTCACGGACCGATTGGCCGAGCTTATGAAAAGCGACACCGGTCGGCGGGTCGCGGTCCAGAACCAGCAGGCAGGTCTGGTCATCATGGGATGGATGGACGCCCCGCTCATGCGGGAGGCGGACTTCGCCGAGCGTCGCGGCTTTGCCGATGAGATGGTGCAACTGGTCGAGCAACGGAAGCAGCGTCCCGACGTGCCGTATTCCGTGGACCCGGCCCAAGAGAATCGCACGGACGACGTGTACCTCTGGGCGAGGGAACGAGCGTCTCGGCTGGCCGAGCGATCGGCGTGGCTGAGTGATACAACCCGCGGCGTCGATGCGAGCCAGCCCGTCGATGGAGCCCCGACGCTCAGCGAGGCGATTGACTCCTTTATGAAGGCCCGTCGCGACCTCTGGGCCCAAGCGACATCAGCCGGTCAGCAGCGGGCCCGCGAAGAAGCCGAGCCGCAGATGACCGAAGCCGCCCGTGTGGCCGAGTTGGAGCGACTGCTCCAAGAGTCCGAGCAAAGGCTCCGGGAGGCACGTCAGCAGATGGAGACCGACCGCATGCAGTTCGAGTCCCGTCTGCGGACCCGCGAGGCCGAGGCGATCAAGGCGGCCGCGGAAGCCGAGGAGGCCCGGTTGAACCTGCTCGCCGAGACCGAGCACATGCAGCGGCTGGAGGCGGCCAATAGACGGCTCGAACGAGAGTTGAGCGAGGCCGGTGCCCGTGACATCGTGGAAGAGGCAGAGGGGGTCCGGCTGCGACAGATCGCCCAGTCGCCTTCCGTGCAGCGTGACCTTGCCCCGTTTTTCGCTCGCGGTACATGGCAGCCGAATCAGCGTGCGTCACAGCAGGGCTCGGCGGCTCCCGGACCGATCTCGTTCAGTGCGTTGGTGGAAGTGGGAGCCCTGGCCGAGGACCAGCAGGGGCTGATGCAGTTGCTGGCCGTGGCCAATGCTCAGGGGTGCGCGGGGTCGAAGTCGTTGATCCACTGGCACCAGAACAACAGGCACCAGGACCGTGAGCGGACGAAGTGGGGATACCCGCGGCAGTTCCGCTCGCTCTCGGCCGCGGACCAGGACGAAGTGCGGCGGGTCCAGAAGTTGCTCCGCGAGCTCGGCCCCACGCTGGTGGAACTCGGCCTGCTCGGGCCGTGATCACTGGGGCAACCAAGCACCGGGCCCTTTGGGCTCAAGCCGCCCGTTTGGCTTTTGGGCGCTCTGCGGCCCAGGTGACCGTCCATGCCCGCACAGTCGTTTGCCTTGTTCCGAAACCTCCGCTATTGTGCGCAACTGCGGAGGATTAGGAACAGAGCCATGAACACCCAGGGCCACAAAGAGGCGATTCTCGGGCTTGCGGCACGACAAGGACTCGTGCGGCCCAAGGACCTTGAGCGGGCCGGCATCCCGCGGGTGTACCTGCGGCGACTGGTGGACGATGGACTCCTTACGAAGCTCGGACGCGGGCTCTACGCCCTCCCCAGCTACGCGCCGTCCGAGCTTGCCACCATCGCCGAAGCCGCCAAGAAGGCGCCGACTGCGATCGTCTGTCTGCTCTCGGCGCTGCGGATCCATGGGCTGACCACGCAGAACCCGTTCGAGGTGTGGATCATGATCGACCGCGACGCATGGCGGCCGAAGCTCGACTATCCGCCGCTTCGTGTTGTTCGCGCAAGCGGGGATTCGCTTGCGGCCGGGGTGACCGAGATGCGGATCGACGGGGTCGATGCCCGGGTCACATGCCCGGCGAAGACCGTGGCCGACTGCTTCAAGCACCGGACCAAAGTTGGCGTCGATGTCGCCGTTGAAGCGCTTCGCGACTGCTGGAAGCAGCGAGCCGCAACACTCGACGAGATCGGTCGCTACGCGGAGATCGACCGCGTGGCCAAGGTCATGCGGCCATACATGGAGGCGTTGCAATAACCGGCAAGCCCGTCAAGAACATCCCTGCCTCCGTGTTCCAGAGGCTGCGGAATCTCGCTCGCGAGCGGGGCGAGGACGTCAACGCACTGCTGGCCCAGTACGCCGTGGAGCGGCTGCTGTACCGCGTCAGCCGATCCGGCCACGCAGACCGCTTCGTGCTCAAGGGAGCGATGCTGTTCCGCGTCTGGACCGGGGCCTTGCACAGGCCAACGCAGGATGTCGACCTGCTCGGCTACGGGGACCCCGAACCCGACCGGCTTGCAGAAACGTTCGCGGCCATCCTCCGGGAGGTGACAGACGAATCCGACGGGCTCGTCTTCGATAGCTCGGCCGTGACCGCAGAGGAGACTCGCGGAGCTGAGGAGTACGGCGGTGTCCGTATTCGGATCCCGGCCACGCTCGGCACCGCCCGCGTGGTGGTCCAAGTCGATGTCGGGTTCGGAGACGCGATCACGCCCGAAGCGACCGAGCGGGAGTTTCCTCCGCTGCTCGGCCATGACGCGCCGCGAATCAGGGCCTATCCGCCCGAGACCGCCGTGGCCGAGAAGCTCGAAGCCATCTGCTCGATCGGCATCGCCAACAGCCGCATGAAGGACTATTACGACCTGATCGTGATCAGCCGGCGGTTTGGCTTCGACGGAGCGATTCTGTCACGTGCGATTTCGGCCACGTTCGACCGGCGTGGTACGCCGATTCCGGTCGAGCCGCCAGTGGGGCTCACCTACCGTTTCGCGGATGATGACCAGAAGCGGGCCCAGTGGGCAGCGTTTCTCAAACGCACCAAACTCCCGGACGCACCATTGGAGCTGCGTGAGGTCATCCAAGTTGTTCGCCGATTCGTCGGGCCTCCGTTGCAAGCCGCCGCTTCCGGCGATGACCTCCCGGCCCGCTGGCTGCCGGGCCAAGACTGGCAACGGACAGAGTAATCCACACCCTGTGCGGAATGCATTGGGCCCACAGTTGGTGTAATGCCCTTGAGCGCAACAACCCGCCGACGGGATCGTACGCCGGGCTTCGCCCGGCAAGAGTCCGCCGTCGGGTGCGTTGCTGGTTCCATTGTGCTGAACATAAGGGAGCCGGGGGAAGCATCCCAAATGAACCGTGGACCGATACGGAACGTCCGTCTCGGTCACAACCTTGACGTCGGGTGAGGGGCGCGCGGCGTTAGCCGTCGTCCCGCATCCGTCGTTCTTCTTCCACGATGAACGAGTGCACCTGATCGAGCACTTTGGCGGCGAGCAGCAGATCGTCACGGCCGAGGCTGTGCGTCTCCTTCCACTCGTCCTCCTGATCCTTGTAGATGCGGACCAGCGTGGTGCTGAACATCGCACCATTTCGGGTGTCGTTCTTCCAAACCACACCCTTGACGGCACCGATGCGATACTCCGCGACCGGCTGGTTCTTGTCGACTGATTCCATACGTCTTCCTTTTCTCGTTCCATTCATGGCCATACTGCGTCTCCTTTCGGGTTTGAACAACCCTCTGAGTGGACGCTTCCCCTGGCATGTATGGGGTATGGCGAGGCCCGGCGATGGTGTGACTTAAGCCGCCCGGCAGAAGTCCACCGGCTCGAACGGACGCACCACGCGGCGACGCGTGCGGATGCACTTCCAATCCACCGGAGGAAGCCCGGCGACCTTCCGTGCCTTGTTGGTGGCCCGCAGAATCCCGTAGAGCTGACGCACCACCGGTGCGTACGGCTCGAAGCGGAGCTGGGCGAACTCTCGTTCGACCTCCTCGACGGTCGACAAGCGTCCGAACTGGATCATGAAGACCTTGAGCCATCGCTCCTCGTTGGCATGGATGCGGACGGACACGTGCCACTTGGCGTCGGTGCCGAGGCGATAGCTGATGCTGTAGCCGCTGAAGGCGATCGGCTCGCGGCGGACGTCGCGGAGCACGGTCTTCTCTTCTTGGAAAATCGGGTGCTCGCCGTGGTTGGCCAGCAGCACCCAGAACGACCCGCACCGCAGGTAGTGGACATTGGCCTGGCCGAGCAGCTTGCGGCGGGCCCGTTGCCAGCGGGACATCGCCACGCCGTACTTGGCCATGAGCTTGCGGTCGATGGTCTCGGCGTCCGACCCCGGCGGGATGTGCCCCGCGACATAGAAGACATACCCGTGATTGATGTAGGCGACGGCGAGCTGCTGCACGAAGCCCGCCACGCTGGTGGCGATGTAGCGATAAACCATGTTCCCTCCTGTGTAGTGGGGTGTCGATTCGGTCCTTTCCAAACCTGGCTCGACACCCAAAGCCCCTGCAAAACCTTCTGCAACCCTGTTTAACCCCCGGCCGCGTGCCCATGCACCGACCGGGCTACTCGCTGTGCTTCAGTGATGGCTGTCCTGGTCCGTGGCGTATGCCCAGATCCAGGTTCCAAGGATTGCTGTTGCCCAATCCATGGCCGTTGCGGCAGGCCCGAGACTCCGTGCTGCGGAGTTCGGGGCTGCCGTCCTCAAACAAACCAGGCCGGCGAGAGCGTGCGGTGGGACCGTCCCCGGTCTCACCGCACGCTCGCCGACCGCTTGGCATTCCGCCGGGGCCGCTCCGTTGAGCTGGCCCCCGGCGAACGCACACAGGAAAGCACGTCGCCGCTTTCGTCGGCCTGAACGCTCCGGCCCGGGGGACCACCCCTGGCTTGATGGACGCGTTCATGCACGGGCCGCCACTGCCTTGCAGCGGACACCGCCCCGGTCTGCTTGACGCAGGCCGGGCTCTCTACTTGCGGCACACTCCCAGTCTCGGGCGTTTAAACCACCGGGCTGACCCCCCCGCGAGCGAACTCGCGGGGCCCGGCACCGGCTCATCACGCCGGCTGCCCGAGACCTTCCCCTGTTAGCCGTACCCTTCGTCGAAACGGTCACGTCGCTCGGCCATCGGTCGTCCGTCCACAGGCTCCCCCGTGGCGGCGTTTGCACCCGGACTCCCGTCCGGGTGATTTCAGCGGAGAGAACCCAGAAACTTCCGCTTACCCATCGACCGACAGCGTTCTTGCACAGTTCGGCACCGTCTCCGTTCCGACTCACCGCCAAGCCCTCGCGGGCCTCTCATGGTTGAGCTTTTCACCGCCGGCTGTTTCGGCCGGTCGCCGGGTGCGGTCACGCCCCCGGTCGCTCGCATCGCTGCGAACGAGCTCCCCACGGCGGCACGGGTTGAACGAGGTGCAAGCTCCAAAGAGCCGCACCCCGAACCCCCCGCGGCGGATTACGCGGCACCAGAGCATGGCTCTGATCGCCGCCTCACCGCTTCAGGTACGACGACTCCGACGCAGCCCAACAAGGCCAAGTCGGAGCGTGTCCAGGTCGCCCCGGTTCCACGCGTGTGAGCGTGCGGGGGCGTTGACCGTTTGCATCGGATAGAAGCTGCGGATTGTTCTCTGGGATAGGCCACGAGGCCCATTCCCGAAGGCTTTACTCGCAGCAGCCTCCGTCGAGCCGGACAAGCACCTCTCGATGCATCCGGCTCTACGTGCCTCCGACGACCACCACTCCATTGGAGCGGCTGGCGGGGTGATGAATCCCGCGTCCCTTCGCTCGGCTGGTGAGGCCGAACTCCCGGGTGTCGGAGCCTGCGTGCGAACGCCGGAACGGCCGGCTGGCCGGTCCTGGTTCGCCCGTCGCACCGCTCGAACGCCGTCGCTGAGACGGTGTTTGTCGAACGGTGTTTGGGTGCAAGCTAGCGCAGATCAGAGTTGAACTCAAGTGTGTCTATGCGGGTCAACGATCAGGAGTATCAACAAAATGCCCTCACATCCTTGCGTATAACCAGAACGATGACGTCAAGAATATCGCGTTCATCATGGATAAGCGTGAACACATTTCGCTCTCGCCTCCGATTGAGATACTGGGCACTTTTTCGCGTCAAACTGTACCTATTGCTGAGTTCGTTTCGATGAATCGGATGCCTGATATGGCCAGTGGTCAACCACCGTCCCAGATCGGAACTTGGATACAGGGACGGGTTCGATTGTCACGTGCTCGATGCCGTGCTCGCTCGCGAGTGAGCGGCGGACATGCTCGACAATTCCGGTGGTCGCAGTGAAGGGTGAATCATCATGGATCGCGACTCGCACTTCTAGGGAGACGGTGTGCTCGTCGATCGGCCAGACATGGAGGTGGCCGACATCTTCGACGCCCTCGACGGCGCGGATGGTCGATGCGATGGCGTTGAGCGAGAGTTCGCCCGGGGTGCTCTGCATCAGAATCCGGATGCACCGCTTCATCGGTGACCACGACATCCACACAATGTAGACTGAGATTCCGATGGTCGCGACGATGTCGGTCCAGTACCAGTCAAACAGGATGATCAGGGTGCCGGTGATGATCACCGCCACCGAGGCGAGGGCGTCGGCGATGTTGTGCAGGAACGCTGCCTTGATGTTCACGCTCTCCTTGGACATCGAGTAGGTAAGCACGGCGGTCGCCGCATCGACGACCAGTGCGATCCCAGCCACGATCACCATCATCCACCCATCGACCTCGGGCCGGTCGAACATCCGGGTGATCGCCTCGATGAGCAGGTAGCCCGCGATAACCATGATGGACGTGAGATTGATCAGTCCGCCAACGACCTCGGCTCGGCCGTAGCCGAAGGTGCGATGCTCGTCGGCGGGTCGCTTGGAGATCCGCCGGGCCACCAGAGCAAGCAGCAACCCGGCTGCGTCACTGAAGTTGTGCAGAGCATCGGCGACGAGGGAAAGGCTGCCGGACAGCACGCCCCCGACCACCTGGGCCGCCGTCAACAGGAGGTTGATGGCGACGGCCCAGGCGAGCCGGCGGGTTCCGAGGTCGGATCCGTGATGATGGTCGTGGTTGCTCACGAATACCTTCTACTGGAGCGGAACGGCGACGACCTGCCGTTCACCGCTGGCGGTTTCGATCTCGATCCAGAGGCTCGCGCCGGCCATGGTCGCCGGTGCTTCGGTCTGGCCGTGGAAGTGGTCGTCGTGGGCGTCCGCCTTGGACTTGAGTGCACCGGTCCCGGCCTGATCGCCGATCCAGAAACGCACGGCGGCGGGAATCGGCCCAGACTCAACTTCGAGATCGAGGTGCAATTCGGAAGAAGGCTTGATGTCGCTGGATACCGACACCGCCAGCGTCGTCCCGGCGATCGTCACGCTGCCGAGCGACCGCATCTCGCCGTGGTCATGATCGTCGTGCTCACCGTGTTCACCCTCGGCATGGTCGTGCCCCTCATGGTCGTCGCCGTCACTAGCGTGATCATGACCGTCGTCCGCGGAGTGCGTTCCCGCGGACTTTGATTCTGAGGACTCCCCGCAGCCGGGCAGCGAGACCGACAGTGCGATAGCCGTACCGGCAACGGCGAGAATCTTGATGAGATCGTTCATGTTCAGGACTCCTTTGAGGTGATGGCCTTGGGTCGGCGGAACACACCGACGAGCCGCATAAGCACGGATGGGTGTTCAGCGGGACGACGCTCCGGCTTGTGGCCGAAGACGAGCGAGTATCCCGCCGGGACAACGATGAGATTCAGGAACGTGGAGGTCAGCAGGCCCCCGAGGGTGACGATGGCGAGGGGCGCGAGCAGTTCGCTGCCCGGTTCACCCGCAGCCAACGCCAGCGGGACAAGCCCGAGCACCGCCGAGATGGCCGTCATCAGGATCGGCACGAGCCGCTCCATAGACCCTTGGACGATGGCCTCACCGAGGGGGACGCCCTCGGCCTCCATGAGGTGGTTGTAGTGATTGATGAGCAGGATGCCGTTGCGAACCGCGATCCCAAACAGCGTGATGAAGCCGACGAGGCTGGCGATGGACACCACGGGCGGGATGTACGGCCCACCGATGCCGATCAACGCCAAGGTATTGTGGACCAGCCCACCCCCCTCGGTGATATAGATCGCCGCAATGCCACCGATGAGCGCGAGGGGCATGTTCAGCATCACGAGCACAGCGGCCCGCATTGACCCCGTCGAGATCTGGAGCAGCATGAGCATGATGAGCACGACCGCGACGCCCGCGACGAGAATCGTGCGGGAGGCCGACTGCTGCGCCTCGAACTGACCGCCGTAGGACACGGTCATGCCGGCTCGTTGGACAATCGGATCGACACGCTCTTGCACCTGGGCCACCAAGTCGCCCAGGTTGGACCCTTCGGCGACATTGAGGGACACCACCGCCTTGCGCTGTGCGTTCTCGCGAGTGATGAGGTTGCTCGATCGCTCGGGGCCGATGTCGGCGACATCGCTCAATCGAACGGTGGCCCCACCCCGGCCCCTGAGCAGCAGGTCGCGGACCTGCCGGATGGACTCACGTTCCTCGGGTGCGAGCCGCACGACGAGATCGTACTGCCGCACTCCTTGGTTCACCTTATCCACGACCTCGCCGTAGAGGGCTTCGCGGACCTGCTCTGCGGCGTCGGCGGGGCTGAGACCGACCGCCGCGAGTTCGGCGTGCCGATAGCGGATAGGAAGGGACGTGATCAAGACCTCGCGGTTGGCATTGACATCGCGAGCGCCCGGAAGGCTTTGGAGTTCGGCCTCGATCGCCTTGGCGACATCACGAAGCTCGGTCAGATCCTCACCAAAGACATTGATTGCGATCGCAGCGGGCGTACCTGACAGCACATGGCTGAGCCGGTGCTCGATGGGCTGGCCGACCATCGTCGTGATGCCGGGGACAGCCCCAAGAATGCGGTCGATCTGTTCACGCACCTCGAATCGGTCGCTCCCCTCATCGACGGTGACCTCGATCTCGGAGTTGCTGACCGGCTCGGCGTGCTCGTCACGCTCGGCCCGTCCGGTGCGCCGTGAGACGGACCGGACGCCCTCGATCTCGACGAGCTGCTTCTCGACCTCCGTTGCGAGCCGATCGCTCTCGACGATCGATGTACCGGGAGGAGCGAGCAGGAAGACGGTGAACGTGCCCTCGTTGAACGACGGGAGGAATGAGCTTCCAAACGTGCTCGCCAGCAAGAGTGCGGCGGCGGTTACGGCACCGGCGGTGCCGAGCACCCACGCCCGGTACCGAATGGCTGCCCGGAGTGACGGCTCGTACGCCCGCTTCAGAAGGCGGACCAGGAATCCGTCCCGGTCCTCGTGCTTGCCGCCGAGCTTGCCCTTGAGCAGGAAGCGACACATCGCGGGCACGACCGTCAGGGCGACGACCAGTGAAGCGAGGATCGAGATCATGTAGGTGAGTGCCAAGGGCTGGAAGAATCGGCCTTCCAGCCCCTGCAGGAAGAGCAGTGGCACGAACACCATGACGATGATGACCGTCGCGAAGACCATCGCTGGTCGGATTTCGTTACTGGCTTCGAAAATGACCTCCGTAAATGGACGCTTGTCGGCCTCGGGCATGGCCCGGTTCTGTTTTAGGCGTCGGAAGACATTCTCCACATCGATGATCGCGTCGTCGACGAGGACGCCGATCGCCACTGTCAGCCCACCAAGAGTCATGACATTCAGCCCGAGGTTCATCGCGTCCATCATCAGGAGGCCGACGGCCAGTGAGATCGGGATCGCGGTGAGGGTGATGAGTGTCGTCCGCAGATTCATCAGGAACAGGACGAGCACAACGAGCACGATGATGATCGCCTCGCCAAGCACCTTGGTCACGTTGTGGACCGCGCGGTCGATGAAGTGTGACTGGCGGACTACATCGCGGTTGAGCACGACGCCTCCGGGAAGCGTCGGCTCGATCTGGTCGAAGAGCGCATCAAGATTTTCGGTGAGGGCGAGCGTGTTGGTGCCCGGTGACTTTTGGATAGACAGCACGACAGCGGGCTTCCCGCCCTCAGAAGCGGTGCCGCGCTTGATTGCCGGTCCGAGGATAACTTCGGCGACTTGGCCGATCGTGACCGGCACGCCCTCGTGGTACTTGATGACCGTGTTGGCGATGTCCTCCGGGCGTGTCACCCGGCTTTGCTGACGGATCGGGATCTCGAAGTTGTCCACGTTCACCAGATAGCCGCCGCTCGCGGTGCTGTGCGCTCCACCCGCGGCCTCGACCACATCCGTGATGGTCAGGTCGTAGAGCCTCAGCCGTTCCTGATCGACATTGACCTGGTATTCGGGCAGCTCGCCGCCGATCGCGACGACTTGGGCGACGCCAGGCACCGCGAGGATCTTGGTCCGAAGGTCGAACTCGCCGTAGGAGCGGAGCTGCATCGGATTAATCGACCCGTCGGGTGAAGACAGTGAGATCAACATGATCTCGCCGGCGATGGAGGTGATCGGGGTAATAAACGGTTCGACGTCGTCGGGGAGGTTCTCGCGAGCGGTCACGAGCCGTTCGGCGACGAGCTGCCTGGCATCGAACAGGTCCGAGCCCCATTCGAGGTCCACCCAGACGATGCCCAGGCCGATCGCGCTGGCGCTTCGGACCCGCCGAACGCCGGACATGCCGTTGACGGCGGTCTCAATTGGGAAAGTGACGTACTGCTCGACCTCGTCGGCGGCGAGCCCGCCGGACTCGGCCATGATCGTGACGGTCGGCGCGTTGAGTTCGGGGAACACATCGACGCTCATCCTCGGCAGGCGATAGCCGGCGTAGCCGACGATCATGACCGCTGCGATGAGCACGAGCGTGGAATAGCGGAGTGAAAAGCGGATGACGGCTTTCAACATGGCTCAATCCTCCCCTTCGTGGAACGTGCCATCGGAGTGGAAGTGGCCACCCTTCTGGATCGACCCGCTGGTGGCGAGCATGAGCTGGAAAGCACCGTCGAGCACGACCTCGTCGCCGTCACGCAAACCGCTAAGCAGGGCAACCCACCGCCCGTCGTCAAGACCCAAGTCGGCCTCCATGCGGATCGCCTCGTTCGGGTTGCTGGGATTTCGGCGGAAGATGACGGGCGAGAGCCCATCACGCTGCACCGCGGCGAGCGGGATGGCGAGTTCGGGCGAAGCCGTCGAGTCGGTCACGATCTCGAGTTGAGCCGAGACGCCCGGCCGGGCCCAGGGTCTGAGCTCACTGGGTACGACAAACAGTTCGAGCGTGCGGTCGTTGGGATCGCCGGCCAGCCCAAGCGAGATTGTGCCATCCATGGTTTCGGTTAGAGGTACCGCCCGTCCCGCGGCGGTCGGCGTTGGCGGGACGATCCGGGCTGTGAGCCCGTCCCGCAGCACACCCAGATCGCTTTGGAGCGCAGACGCCCTGAAACGGAGCCGGTCGGGCTGCACGACGGTGACGACTGGCGTCTTCTCGTCTGCCCAAGAGCCGTTGGTCAGGCCCAGCATCTCCACGACGCCGGCTTCGGATGCAGTGACCTCGATCGCGGCGATCGTGGCCCACACGGGCTCGGTCCCATGAGGCGTCTCGACGGTCCGAGCGAGTTCGTCCCTCGAACGCGAAACGACCGATGAGGCGGCGTCGAGCAGATAGTCCAGGCGTGACCGGGCCGCACGGAGATCAGCAACGGTCTGCTGCCGGTCCGCTCCGAGTTCCGCCTTCTTTTCCATCACGTTGGCAAGGTCGGCTCGGGTGCTCGCGAGCGACGCACGGGCCTGGGCAAACTCATCGACGCGGCCGCCACCGGCCTCGCGGACCGACTACAACTGCTCGACCCGCTCGTTCCAGACAGTAACGCTCTCGTGGAGGCTGTCCTCGTGCTGCTGATGCGCTGCGAGCAGCGGCTCGAAGGTATTCAGGCGTGCGTCGAGCCGCTCGATCTGTGCCTCGGCGTCTGCGAGTTGCTGCTGCATTTCTCGCCATGACGGCGAATCGAGCCGATAGAGCGGTTGTCCCGCTTCGACCCGATCGAACTGTTCGACGACCAGCTCAACCCGCCCCGGCACGGCGGTCCGGTACTCGCGTCGCGCCGTGGGCAGGTACTCAAACCGGCCCGGCACGCGGAGCGTCTGCTCAACCCGCCGACGCTCGACCTTGACGAAGCTGATGCCGAGGTTCGACCGCACCGCGGCCGGGATGGCCACACGGTCGGACCCGGTTGCCTCGGCCTCGACCTCTGACGAGTGGTCGTGCCCGTCCCCCTCGCCGTGCTCTGCCTCGCCGGATGTCTTCGGAGATCCGCCATCGCAGGCGGCCAGTGTCAGCGGTAGAAGTGCCGCGAGGGCGATCGCGATCGCCCGTTCCATGATGTTCATCGGGATGCCTCCTCGGCGGGCGTATCGCCTCTCACCGCGGTGTGTGGTGTGGTTGCTGTTGTGGTGTCATCGTCGGTGGCGGGCTCGACAGGAGCCGGCGTCTCTGACTCGTCCGGGCCGAGCAGGCGAGTGATCTCAATCGCCGCGTCGGTCTCGGCCAGACGAAGGTCGAGCAGTCGGCTCTTGGCTTCATACCGTCGCGTGACGGTTTCGAGCAAGAGCAGCGTGTTGACCTCGCCAAGATTGATCAGTTGCTCGACTTCGGATGCCTGCTCGTCGAGCATCGGCACAAGTTCACGCTCGAAGGCATCTCGCTGCGTTCGCGACGCGCCGTACGCGGCACGGGCCATTGCGAGTTCGCGGGTCAGACGCTCAAAGGTCGTCTCCGCCACGGCCCGAGCCACCTCGCGGCGAGCCTTCGCTTCCGCGATGCCCGCCCGGTTCGCGTTGAGGATTGGTATGGGTATCGACACGCCAAGCAGCAGGCGGTCGTCGTTGTCCTCGCTCCCGTAGCCCGTGCCGATCGTGATGTCCGGATACTGCTTGCGAACTTCCAGGCGGAGTGTCTCCTCGGCGACCTGATACTCGGCCCGCCGCACCGCCAAGGTTGTGTTCGCCTCGATGAGTCGCCCGATCGCGTCGTTCATCTCAGCGATCGAAGCGGGCGGCAGCGCCGGCAGCAACTCCACCGGAGCATCCGGCGGAAGCCCCATCAGGCCGAGCAGTTCGACCCGGGCCCGGGCCTCTGCGAGCACCGCCCCTGCGACATCCGCTTGCGTCTCGACCAACTCGGCCCGCAGGAGCCGAGCCTCGACCCGCGTAAGTTCTCCCGCCGTCTCCAGCCGGTCAGTTATGGCGGAGATCCGCTCGACCTGACCGATCACCTCTCGCAGCAAGCGGAGCCGCTCGGACGCCGCGGACCAGGACGCCCAGGCCGAGCGAACCGCGGCCCGCGTGCTCCACTCGGCATCGACGATTCGCCGCAGCTCGGCCTCGTACGCCGCCCCGGCCCGATCCTTCTCGACGCCGAGCCGCCCCGAGACCGGGATCGTCAGGCTCAGCGTGAGCCCGTACTCGAACGGCCCGGAGGGCGAGAGGATCTCCGCCCCATCGAAGCCGAACTGAGGGTCCTGCCAGAGCCCCGCCGTCTCCAACGTCGCCAGCGCGACGCCAGCATCAAGACGAGCGAGCCGGAGGTCGGGGTTATAGAACAGGGCGAACACTTCGCCCTCGGCGGGGGAAAGCCCGTCGTTCGGGTCGAACCGCTCCGGCACCTGGTTGCCGGCCTCGGAGAGCCGCTCAACAAATTTCGAGATGGGTTCAGTGGCAACGAGTCGTGCATCGAGCTCGGCCCGATGGTCGGCCAAATCCAGCGGTGCCCGCTCGTAGGACTGGCAGCCCGCCAGCGCAATCAGGGTGACCGCCGAGCCGAGGCCCGGCAGCATGACCCGCGTTCGACGCGGGCGTTTCAGGTTGTCCATGGCTTGTGATTCCTGTCTGGGTCCAAAGCGATGACCACCGCAACGGACAACGCCGCCGCGGCACGCGCGAATGAACTGACAGGAATCAGATGGTCAGGCGAACGCTCGCCACGATCGCGAGCCTGTGGACCCCGCCGGGGTCAAACCAAGGCGGTGGCATCGGCGGGCCGCGGCGACCAAGACCGGTCTCCGCGAGGATCACGCCCCACGAGGGAGACGAAACGATCGCGGGCGGCGAATCGCTTCCACCGTCACTCCGGGGGAGCGTCAGGAGTTCCGCCGTCGTGATCTCGACGTCGGTACAGCCGCAGTCGTGCTCATGCTCTCCCGCAGGCAGGGGAATCGGCCACGACGCGTCGTGGCTGCATGAGGATGCGCAGTGATCGGACTCTGCGGGAGCGTGCTGGTGGCCGCCGCCGAAGCACAGCACAGCCACGCCGCCCGACCCGCCGGTGAGGGTATGAAACGCGATGATCGCGGTCAGCAGGATGGCCAGCGGGCGTACGCTCACGGAAACAGTATATCGGCCCGAAAGACGATCGGCTGCACTCAGCCCAGATGGGGCCGCTGAGGAGCCGGCGACACTTTGCGACGGGATTAGCCAGCAAGCGACTCTAACGGCAGAACCTTGCACGACTTTTTGGCCTGATTCTGCACGACAAAGTGCGACAATCCACCCCTTATCCACAAGAGTCGGAATCGCCGAAGTACTTGATTGGCAGTGCTTTGCGTCGATTCGCAGGGTTCCGGAAGTCGTGCTCCCCTGTCTTGGGAAGCTGACGTTCTACCACTGAACTACACCCGCAGAATCCAACCCCGCGATCCGTCCGGTCGTCGCGAGGCTCCCGCCGACGAGACCTGCTCGTCCTCGGGAGCATCCAGTATATCCCTCGCGTCTGCCGGACGCCAAGTCGATCCGCACCCGGCAAGGCCTCAGGGCACCCCGCTTCAGCCGCCCGTCCCCGCTCGCCCCTCGTCCCTGCCCGGATCGCGTTCCGCCGGTGGGCTCTGGCGGACCGACCTTCCCACACGCGAGATGCCGCCCACCGAGGTCTCCAGCACCGGAAATCCATGCCGGACCAACAGCCGCCCCTCAATCCGAACCGGTTCGCCAACGACCTCGAGCACTCTTCCCGGCAGCACCGCCGCCCCGTCCACGAGCAAGAGTGGATAGAGCCGCCCGGCCCCTGGGACGTCAGCCGCCACCAGCGGGGGCAACCCGCCCGAGATGCACAGCACCGCACACGCCTTGTGCGCCTTCCCATCTCCCGGCTTCATCGCTCCCAGATAGCACTTGCCGTCCACGATCTCCCCGATCACGACGACATTCTCGCCCGCTCCCACAGGTGCAGTCTCAACCGCCGGCACCGGCGCGCCGGGCAGTGCCCTGATCGCGTCGTCGTCCATCGAGAGTTCGATCATCCGTCGATGTTCGCGGGCGAGCGCAAACCCTCGCACCTCACACGCCATGCCGTCAAACGGGGCCACCCGGTCGCGCACCGCAAACTTCCCCATGCCCACGATCAGACTCGCCGAACCGTCGTCTCCGACCAGCATCGGGTACGGCTCCATCCGGACCACACCCGTCCATGTCCGCTCCATTCCCGTGTCCCACACCGCGTCACCGGGGTCGCGCTGCGACAGCGCAACCCCGCCCCCCGCAGCCGCGAGCAGGCATACAAACACCACCGCCACACCCACGACAAACCGCCGGTGCCTCTCCGGCAGCCGCAAGTAGCCCACGTAGAGCGGCGGCCTACTCGGCATCGGCAGCCTCCCGCCCCTCTCTCGGGGACATCTCCGCATCCGCCGAATCGGTCGCCGCCCTCGCCGGGATTGTGGGTGTGCCCGGCTCGTTCGCCCGCGCGTCCACCTGCACCCGCCCCGCGACGATCCGCACGCTGTACGTCGGAACCTTCTCCGTATAGGGAGGCGGACTGCGGCCATCCGCCGGGCGGTACTGGTACCCGTGCCACGGGCAGGTCACACACCCATCCACGATCCGCCCCTCCCCCATCGGCCCGCCTTGGTGCGCGCACACATTCGACATCGCGCAATACCCGTCACCATCCCGAAAGACGGCGATCGACTCCTCCCCCTCACGCCGCACGATCTTTGCCGCCCCGTCCCCGATGTCGCCGACGCCGCAGACGTCAAGCCAATCGCCCTCCTTAGGGGTCTGAGTCGTCCGTTCATCGCGTCGAGCCTGCACCAGCGCCGCCGCGACGTGCAGCCCCGAAACCAGCCCCACACCACCCAGCAGCATCGCCGCCAGCAACGGGTGCCGCTCGCTCTGCATCGCTCCGAGCACGACATGCAGCACGACCAGCCCGTACGCGACATACACCAGCATGTGCAGCGTCTTCCACATCCGTGCGCCCAGATTCGCGAGCCAGAAGTCATGGCTCGTCGCTGCCATCGCAAAGAACAGGCACAGCGCCATCGCTCCGAGAAACTCAAACGGGAATGAACTGATTGATCCGAATCCGCCATACCCAGCAACCACCGCCGAGACCGGGTCCCGGACGCCGAACCCGCCGTAAAACAGCACCGCGATCACCGCGTGCGCCAACGCGACAAAGAAAAACGCGACGCCCAGATGCCGCCGGTTGTACAGGAGCGGCGCGAACAGATCACTGAGCCTCGCCAGCGGCCCGATACACAGAATCAGATGCAGCATCACGATCGCCAAAGACCCGAAGCCACGGATGAGGAGCACCGGCACCGCGATCTCGCCGGGTGCCTGGAAGAACAGCACGCTCGACCCCACAAACACTGCCAAGAACGCGATGATCCCGCCCGCCAGCACCAGGTCGTACACGATCTTGTGCCGGTTCCACTGCACCCAGCGGTAGGAGGGGGTCATGGTGACTCTCCCGTGCCGATACGCCCGGGGGTCTCCGGCCGGTTGGCACCGAGCAGCGGCGGCCGCAACGCCAACAGCACCGCCGCACCGATCACCAGCATCGGTCCCAGAACGATCCACAGACGCAGGTGCCGTTGACGGAGCCCGGAATCCACTAGTCAGCCTCCAGTTGCGTCGCGCCGCCGCCACGCTCCCGCGTCGCCAGCAGCACCGGCCACACCGCCACCGCGCCGGGCCCAAAGAGCACGCGCACCCGCAGCGGCGCCCGCTTGGCAGCCTCGTCACGCCGTGCCGCACCCCAACCGACGAACCAAACCGCGATAGACAGACCAACCATGGCATACCCGCCGATTCCGATCAGCATCCATACAAGCACGTTCAGCATCACTCGCCCCCCGAGACGGTGTCCGCGCCGTCGGGCCCCGGGGCCTCCAGAAGCAGATACAGCAGGTTGTCCACGAACGATGCGTCATTGGTCATCCCCAAGTGATCGCCCGACAAGAACTGCACGCGGCTCCACGCGATCGGGCTCCGCACCCGCGGTATCCACGTCCGCCCCACGCGTTCGTCCATCAGCGCACTGTCCCGTGTCACCGTCCCGTCGCCCGGTGACTCCCTGCCCGTGCGGAGCGAACCGTCCGCATCAACGAGAAGGATGTCGAGTGTGGGCTCCGAATCGCCCGCAAACAAAACGATCTCTGTTCCCGCAGGGGGCGCCGCCGGCGTGTCCAGTGCCCGATGCAACTGCTCGGCCCTGGCCAAACATTTGGTGAGATGGTCATACCCGATCCGGCGCCGAGACTCCGCGTCAACACCAGGAAGCAGCCAGGACAACTCCTTGTCGATGCTATCGCCCGCGAGGCCCCAGCCGTACCGCCTCCACTCCGCAGGGTCGTACAGATCGACCGCCTCTCCCGACGCGGCATCGACCACTCGCGCGTGGCGCACTCGTGGCAAAAGCTGGTACACCGCCGGCATGGTTCCCAGCACCGCCGGCCGGTAGTTCGGCGTAATCGGCGCGAGCGCCCATCCGTTCACCAACTGTTCGATCGCGAGCGCTGATCCCGCGTTCGGTGTGCCGACCGCGACCGCACGGCGTACGTGTTCGGCGCCCGCCCAGGTAAGTGTCGGAACCGTTCCATCGTCAGGCAGAGGTACCTCGCCGTAGCGCAAGTAGTACCTCAGAACGAGGCCTCCCATCGAGTGCGCGACGACGTCCACCCGGATCGGTGCCGCCGCGTCCAGCCCCTGTGCCCGCCGCGCCGACTCCTGCGCGATGCGGATCTGCTCGCCCAGTGTTGCCGCCGACTCCGAGATGTCTCGCCGCCAGTCGTACCCGCACTGAAAGCACGTCCAGTGCAGACCGCCATAGTCCACCACAGCGCCGCGAGCCAACGCCTCATCGCGGTACTTTCCCGCCCCCAGCGTCCGGAGGATTCCGGCGTATGCCTCGATCTGAATCCCGCGAATCACGCCCAGAGTGTCCACTTGAATCCTGTCCAGCGCTTCGGTCGGGATGACCTCATCCCGCAGTGCCAAAAGGGACACCCCCATCCCCATGGGAAGGGCCACGAACCTCGCGCCCTCCGGAGTGTCCGCATCCGCGGCTCCATACGTGAATGCGCCCCAAACGCTCGTTCCGCTCGGACCGTCAGCGAGCTTGGAGCCGAGGATGCCGGGGATCACGACGACCGGCGTTCGGTCAGCGCTGATCTCCCGCGCAGGTGTTTCGTACAACGCTGCGAGATCGGGCGCCCGCTGCCCCGTTCCACACCCAGAGAGCGACATGGGAACCAGTACACCAAACGCAACAACGATGCCGTACAACCGAGCCGTCGTGCCGATTCCATTCGCTCCGCGCCTCAAGACACTCCCCCATACCGGATCCCGCTCAGGTCCGCGATATCCCGCTTCCACGCCACAAGGTCCCGCGGCGTGAAGCCCGCAAGATCGTCGTGTCCACACGATCGCGCCAGCACCGTCATCAGTTCCGTCGCGGCTTTGAAGAAACTCGCGAGACGCCGTGCCGACTCGTCCACGATCAGTCTTGCCCGCAGATGCCCCTTCTGCGTCGCGATTCCTACCGGGCAGTTGTTCGAATTGCACGCCCGCATCCCGAGGCAGCCGATCGCCTGGATCGCCGCGTTCGATACCGCGACGGCGTCAGCGCCCAGCGCCAGCGCCTTGGCGAAGTCCGCTGGCGTTCGAAGACCGCCCGTGATCACCAACGTGGTGTCCGGATTCACTCGGTCAAGGTGCCGACGCGCGCGCGCCAAAGCCGGAATCGTCGGCACCGAGATGTTGTCGCGAAAGATCAGGGGCGCCGCCCCTGTCCCGCCGCCGCGTCCGTCCAAGATGACGTATTCCGCCGACGCCGCGAGCGCGAAGTCGATGTCGTCCTCGATGTGTTGCGCACTCAGTTTGAAACCGATCGGGATTCCCCCCGTCGCTTCACGCACTTCGTCGGCCACCCGCCGAAAGTCATCGGGTGACCTGAGGTCATGAAACGTCGGCGGGCTGACCGCCGGCGTGCCCACCGGGATCCCCCGCACCGACGCGATCACCGCGTCGACCTTCTCGCCCGGCAAATGGCCACCGGTCCCGGTTTTGGCACCCTGCCCACCCTTGAAGTGAAACGCCTGGCATCTCGCAGCCTTCTCGAGGGTGTAGCCGAATTTTGCCGACGCCAGCTCATAGAAGTACCGCGAGTTGGCCGCCTGCTCTTCCGGGAGCATCCCCCCCTCGCCCGAGCAGATCCCCGTCCCCGCCAGTTCCGCTCCCTTGGCGAGCGCGACCTTTGCCTCCGCCGACAACGCCCCGAAACTCATGTCGCTCACGAATAAAGGGATGGACAGTTTCAGGGGCCGCGCCGCTGCCGGCCCGATTACCACGCCCGTGTTTACCGGGTGATCATCCTGCAGAGGCTTGGTCGCCATTTGCGCCGTCACAAACTGGATGTCGTCCCAACTCGGCAGATCCTGCCGCGCTACGCCCATCGCCCCCGAAGGCCCGTGGTGACCGAGCTTTGTGAGACCGTCTTTGGCGAGCGTCTGGATGAGACTCACATGCGGCTCTTCCTCAGCCCCGTGCACATCCTGATACGTCCCGAGGTACTCGTCCCTCTTGTACGGCTGCGGATGAGCTCGCTCCCATGCCGCGATCTCGTCGGCGTCCACGAACACCCACCGGTCTCCTTCGTGGTCCTCCACCCAAGAGCGGAACTTCTCGAGCCGCTCCTTGTTGTTGTACTCGCTGACCCCCGTGTCAATCCGGTAGTCCCAGCCGTGCAGGCCACATATCAGATTCTGTCCGTCGACATGTCCGTCCGCCATCAGCGCCCCGCGATGCAGACACCTCCCAAAGAGCACGCTCACTCCACCGTCTGGACCGCCGCCCGAAGATCGCACGACAACCAGATCAACATTGGCAACTAACGCGTGTGCGGGCCGGTCGATCTTAAGGTCTGTGAATCGCAGGAGTGGTGCGGGTGTAGTCATGTGTGCAGCGTACCAGATCGCGACTCGGACTCCTCTCAGAAGGCACGGCAAGGGCGAGCGGGAGCGGATCAAGACGCGAATAATGATGAAAGGCGGGTGATCGACCCGCACGCGCTCCGCACCACGCTGGATACCCAACCGGCCCGCGCCGGGGTGACGCCGAAAGTGGCACAGCGGATTATGCGGCTCAGCGAGTATCGAACCACATCAAAGCACTACACAGTGCTGGGGCTGACCGACACGGCGGCGGCGATCGCGACGCGGCCCCTTCTGCCACAGCCATACTGCCAGCAATTGGGGCGCGAAACCCAGCGATTGGGCGAACCGGAACGCAATGAACCTTGCGCAACTGGCACCGACGCTACCGACGTAACCCCAACGAAAAACGCCCCTTACGGGGCGTCTGACGCAAAGCGGGCGACCGGGATCGAACCGGCAACATTCAGCTTGGAAGGCTGACGCTCTACCAATTGAGCTACGCCCGCGAAGGTCAACAGTGTACCCGGCCGCCGGGCTGGATGAAACTCATCCGCCCCCAACCTCGTCCCCCATTCCGCCCGGCAAGTCTCCGCCCACACGCACCGCCCGAAGCCCCAGGAACAGCGGGATCTCCCGCCTCGCCCGGTTCTCCTCCTCCGCCCGCGGCCCCGGCTCGCTCTGACGGGGGGCTCGCCCACTCCTCGAGCCGATCTACCAGCAAACCGTGAGCCGCCAACGCCCGCACGTACGCCTCCAGCGGGCGGTGGTACGTCCGCGTGACCACCGGCTCCGCGCCGTGAGCGATCTTCCCCGGGTTCATCACGATCTCCCGCGAGCCCTGCGAGAGGTACGCGTCGATCCGCCGATACTGCCGGACCGCCCCCTCGGAGTTCTCCCACCCCCAGGCACTCCGCCCCGGGCTGCGGAACGCCGGGTGCAGCATCACGGCCACAAACCTGCCCCCCGGACGCAGCACCGAAGCCACGCCCGCGAGCACCGCCTCCAGCGGGTCCATGTTCATCAGCGCCATTACGCACGCCACCGAGTCAAATCGCTCATCCGGTCCGATCTCGGCAAGCGCCGCCCCCAGCCGCGTCGCGTCGCCGACGGCGAACCGCACGTCCTCGACGGAGCGCCGTTGCGCCGCTTCGATCAGTCGGGGTGAGGCGTCGATACCCCACACATGCACACCCCGCTCGGCCAACTCCCGCGCCAGCACACCCTGGCCGCACGCCACATCCAGCACCCGCTGGCCAGACCGCGGCTCGAGCAGTTCCATCGCCCCCGGCAGCACCACCTGATGATGCAGATCGTTCCGCCGCTCTTCCACAAGATCGTCGTACCACCCCGCGACCTCGTCCCACGAAGTCGACGCGGCCGCCTCCGGCGCGGCCCTCTCCGGCGCAGTCCTCTCCGGCGCGGTTGGTCGTCCGGCCGGCGTCCCTGCCGCGGCTTGGTCCGCATCACGAGCCGGCCCTTCCATGCCGCCCGCCGACAGCATCTCCGGCGGGACCGGGCTGTCCAGATGCACCGTCTCGCCCGAGCCCGGATGCACGAACCGGACCTCCGCCAGGTGCAAGCCCAGCCGCCGGATCGGATCGGTCGTCGCCCCGTACCGCAGGTCCCCGGCCACCGGATGACCGATCGAGGCCATGTGCGCACGGATCTGATGCCGCACCGTCGTGTCGATCCGCACCCGCAGCACGCTGAACGGGTCGCCGGCGTGCGCGAGCTTGTAAGCGCGTGATCGCCGGGCGGGGCGCGTGGTCGTGCGCCCGCCGCTGCGGGGCTTGCCGGCCGTCCGTCGCACGGAGTCCGGCGACGCCACCTCCACGACGTGCTGGCCGCTGTCGATGATCGGCGTGTCAATCGTCAGACCGTGTTCCTGCGCGCGCGCTCCGCCGCCAGAAATTACACCCTCGACCAACGCCCAATAGACGCGCAGCACGTGCTGGGCCTTAAAGTCCTCCTTGAGCCACTCGAACGCCCGCATCGACTTGGCAAACATCACCAACCCCGAGGTCTCCGCGTCCAGCCGGTGCGTCACCCAGACATGCGGCCGGGGGCGGCCCTGCTCGTGCAGATAGTCCAGCACCATGTCCATCAGCGTGCGCTGGCCCCGCCGAACATCGGGCGAGTGCGCCGTCGCGATGGCCGTCGCCTTGTCCGCGATCAGGAAGTCGTTGTCCTCATAAACGATGGACAAACGGGGCTTCCCCCGCCGAACCGGACCGGCCGCGCCCGCGGGTGCCGGGCGTGATGATGGGCGTCGTGTGTTCACTCGAGAGTTCCTCATCCCACCGATCCGTGCTCAATCTCCGCCGAACAACGCGCCCGCGGGCACCGGCTCGGCCTCCACCGCTCCGGGCCGCTTCCACACGACCTCCAGCCCCATCCCCCCGGTGGCGTTGAAGTACTCCACGCGGATCGGATGAAGCCCCCGCCGGAGCCCGGCATACCCCCCGCGACGCTCCATCCCGTGCAGCCCGTCGTTCTCCACCACCAGCTCGTCGTGGACCCAGAGCCGCGAGCCATCATCGCTGGTCGCCCCGAACCAATAGACCCCGTCCTCCGGCGCGTCAATGAACCCCGAGAACACCACCGCAAAGTGGGAATCGCGCGGCCGGATGTCGAGTGAGAACCCCGGCGTGCTCCCGCTCGAGACCGGCGTCGCCCCATCCAGTTGATCGAGTGTCTGCCAGCCGCCCTCGAAGCACTCAAACCGCAGCCCCGGCCCCGGGGCGCGGAGCGTCTGCACCGCCGGCCGGAGGGAGTCCCGCGGGTACCCGCGCACCGTCAGGCTCGAATCCAAGGGGCTCAGGACACCGTCAACCTCCGCCGCCGCGCGCACCGTGAGCGACTCTCGCACCTCGAACGGGCCCAGATACAGCGGCGAGGCTCCCGTCGGCGCGGTCCCATCCAGCGTGTACCGCACCGACGCCCCCGGCCGGTTCGGCCTGAGCACCACCGAGGTCGATTCGACGAACGCCTCGGCCTCGACCTCGATCGCCACCCGCGGCGGCTCGGCGAACACGCCGATCTCGCTGACCGCCGGGCACACCGGCGCGTCGGTCACCCGCACCCGAAGCCGGTCCGTCTCCTGATAGTCGCCGCGCCACAGCCGCCGGGCCCCGATGGCCTCGCCGGACGCAATCTCCGTCCAGCCGCCGTCCCGCCACACGTCCAACGCCCAAGATGTCACCCGCTGGCCCAGCGGCAGGAACTCCCGCAGGCTCACAACATTGAACAACACCGGCTCGTCCCACCGCAGCACCACCGACGGGGTCGTCTCCCCGTCGTCTGTCGCCCAATAGGTCGCTGGGTCACCGTCGGTCAGCATGGCCGCGCCGTACGCCACGTCGCCGCCCCGCACGCCCGAGGGCGTGATCTGCGCGCGCAGCGCGAGGTCCTCGGCGAACGTCGCGTCGAGAATCGCCCGCATCCCCCGCAGCGACTCCTCGTCGCGCTCGTGGATCAGCCCCCGCCGGTCCGGCGGCAGGTTGAGCAAGAAGCTCCCGCCGCGCCCGACCGAGACGTAGTACAGTTCGACCAGCTCCTCCGGGCTCTTGACCTGCCCGTCCTGGCTCTCGTGGTAGAACCACCCCGGGCGGATCGAGACGTCGCACTCGGCCGGCATCCACCGCTCGCCGTCGCGATGCCCGTGCTCGCCCTCCCAGTACCGCGTCGTGCCCGGCACCGCCTCGGCCTCACCCTCCACCGGCCGAGGCGTGTAGGTCGCCCAGCACGGATCGCCCGCGACTCCCCGCTCGTTCCCGACCCACCGGACGTCACCGGCATCAGAGAAGATCACGGCTCCCGGCTGCAACTCGCGGACGATCGCGACCGTCTCCTCCCACCCGTAGTAGGTCGAACGGTCGATCTTCCGCGACTCCCGGGCCCCGCCGTAGTAGCCGTCGCCCCCGTTGGCACCGTCCCACCACACCTCGAAGATGTCGCCGTACTCGGTCAGCAGCTCACGCAGCTGGTTCCGGTAGTACTCGACATACGCGGGTGTGCCGTAGTCCGGATGGTTGCGGTCCCAGGGGGAGAGATACACCCCGAACTTGAGCCCCCTGCGCGCGCACGCTTCCGCGATCTCGCGGACCACGTCGCCCTCCCCGCCGCGGAAGGGGCTCGCGGCGACGTCGTGGTCGGTGTACGCGCTGGGCCACAGGCAGAACCCGTCGTGATGCTTACACGTGAGGATAAGCCCGGTCATCCCGGCGTCGGCCGCGACGCCGACGATCTGGTCGGCGTCAAACGCCGTCGGGTTGAACACCTCCGGGCTCTCGTCGCCGTAGCCCCATTCCTTATCCGTAAACGTGTTGGTCGTGAAGTGCAGGAAGCCGTAGAACTCCATCTCGTGCCACGCCAGGTGCCTCGCGTCCGGCAAGGCCCCGTACGGCTCGGGGGGCTCGGTTTGCGCGCGCGCGCCGTGCGAGCCGAGGAGCAGCAGCGCCCCGAGCACCACGCCGATCAGTCGTTCACGCACGTGGCCGCCTCCTCGATCACGGTGAGGAGCCAGTCGCCGAACGCCGCCTTCTCGATGGCGCCCTCGGTCCTGCGTGCCGACCCGTCACGCCCCAGGACCACCGCCTCGATCGCGCCCGCCTCCATCGTCTCCAGCGGGTTGGCCACGATGAGATCGATGCCCTTTCGCTCGAGTTTGTCCCGGGCCGAGGACATCATCCGCTCGCGGGGTTCGAGCGCGAAGCCGACGAAGACCTGGCCCGGGTCACGCCGCGAGGCGCACCCCGCGAGGAGATCTTCCGTCGGCTCGAGCTCGATCACCATCTTTGCGTCTTTCCGACGCAGCTTGCCCGTGAGCTGCTCCGGCGTCACCTTCGGCCGGTAGTCCGCTACCGCGGCGGCCATCACCAGGACATCACACGCTTTCTGGTGGGCCGCGAGCAGCTCGCCCAGATCAGAGGCCGTGCGGTACCGCGCGAGGGTCACGCTCGGTTCGGCGGGTACCAGCGCGGAGGGCCCGAGGAGCAGGGTGACCGCCCAACCCCGCCGGGCCGCGGCATCGGCGAGGTCTACCCCCAGCCTCCCGCTGGAGCGATTCCCTATGTACCGCACCGAATCGATCGGTTCGTGCGTCGGTCCGGCGGTGATCAGGAGCCGCCGCTGACAGTGGGGGGGGCAGTCGGGAGAGGTCTCAATCGTCAATGCAACACCATCCTGAGCCTTTGCTCGCTTGCGGTCTAGCCCGTTGCGGGGCCGCGTGATTCATGCCACGGGTTGTACGCAGGAACCGGAGCCTCTGCCTGAGCGAACAGCCCACTGCGCCCTCCGCGCGATCGTTCTTGTCCCGGCACGCCCATCAACCTTTGTTCTGGCCGGTGGACGTGCGTCAGACTTGCTACCATCACGCGACCTGGGCCTTGATTGAGCCCTGATATACCGTACGAGAACCGGACAAAGAACAGGCCCGCCACCGGGACCTGACAGGATCATTCCCGCCGATGGCACGATCACGCAAGAAGCTTGGTGAAATCCTCGTCTCATGGGGGGTTGTCACCGCCGACCAGGTCAAAGAGTCCGCGACGATGGCCAAGGGGGCCGGCAAACGGCTCGGTGAAGTATTGGTAGAGCAGGGCTTCGCAACGGAGGGTCAGGTCGCCAAGGCGATCGCCAACCAGTTCGGGATGGAGTTTGTTGATCTTGCCGCGGCGGGCATGTCCAGCAAGATCGACATGAAGCTGGTGCCCGAAGACCTCGTCCGCAAGCACCTCATCCTGCCGATGGCCAAGTCCGGGTCCAAGCTCCAACTGGTCATCCACGACCCGATGGACCTTGAGTTGATGGACATGCTCCGGTTCCGGCTCAACGCCGAGGTGGAGCCCCGGATCGCCGCACGGTCGGACATCAAGGCGTTCATCGAGGGCACGCTCGAGACCAAGCGTCCCTCAATCGCCGACGCCGAGCCCGGCGCCTCGCTGGTGACCGACTCGATCGATCGCACGATCGACCGTTCCGTGGACCGCTCGATGGACAAGTCCATCGATGTTTCGAGCGAGGACTCGCCGATCGTCAAGCTCGGCAACCGCATGCTCACCGAAGCGGTGAACATGCGGGCGAGCGATATCCACATCGAACCCATGGCCGACCGGGTCCGGCTCCGCTACCGCATCGACGGTGTCTGCATCGAGCGCGACAACCTCCCCAAGCGCATGCAGAACGCCCTGCTCAGCCGTCTCAAGCTCATGAGCGGCATGAACATCGCGGAGAAGCGGACGCCGCAGGACGGCCGCATCAAGCTCGTCGTTGACGACGTGGCCGTGGACTTTCGCGTCTCGGCGTGTCCTGCGTACCACGGCGAGAGCGTCGTGCTCCGTATTCTGCGGCCGGATTCGGTCCGCATCGGGTTGTCCAACCTCGGGTTCGAGCCGGAGAACCTCGCGGTCTTCAACAAGATCATCCGCCGGCCCAACGGCATCTTCCTGGTGACGGGGCCGACCGGTTCGGGCAAGACGACCACGCTCTACTCCGCGCTCGACATCCTCAACCGTCCCGACAAGAAGATCATCACGGCCGAGGACCCCGTCGAATACAACTTCGACGGCATCAACCAGTGCCAGGTCCGCGAGAGCATCGGCTTCGGCTTCTCCTCGATTCTCCGCTCGATGCTCCGTCAGGCACCCAACATCATCCTCGTCGGTGAGATCCGCGACCGCGAGGTCGGCGAGATCGCGATTCAGGCGGCGCTGACGGGTCACCTGGTGTTCTCGACGCTCCACACCAACGACGCCCCGGGCGCGATCACCCGCCTCATCGACATGGGCATCAAGCCGTTCCTGGTCGCGTCATCGATCCAGGCGATCATGGCCCAGCGCCTCATCCGCATCCTCTGCAAGGACTGCAAGACTCTCGCCGAGGAGGCCGACCTCGACCACAAGTACCTGAACCTGATCGATCTCGAGCCGGCCGACGCGCTCGGCAGGGTGCACAAGCCGGTCGGGTGCCCGGTCTGCGTCAACACCGGATTCAAAGGGCGGCGAGCCATCTTCGAGATGATGCTCATGAACGCCGAGATCCGCGACCTCGCCTTCAACCGTGCCCCGGTTGTGCAACTCCGCAACGCCGCGCTCAAGTCCGGAATGCTCCCCCTCGTCCACGACGGCAAACTCAAGGTGCTCGGCGGCATGACCACCGCCGACGAGGTCGCCCGCGTCGCACAGGTCGCAGGCGTCGAAGACTGACAGATCAAACCCGAGGGGCGTCCGATGACACCCCGCAGGAGTCGTTCAAATGAGTTCAATGCAGATCGACCGATTGCTGGACACCGTCGTCAGGCACGACGCCAGTGACCTCCACCTGACCGTGGGACGAACGCCCACGATCCGCCTCCACGGCCACCTCCAGAACCTCAAGACCAAGGTCCTCGACTCCGAGGACATGGTCGGGCTCATGAAGTCCATCACGCCCGAGCGGAACCAGCAGGAACTCCAGGAGGTCGGCGGCACCGACTTCGGCTTCGCCTACGGCGACGCCGCCCGGTTCCGTGTCTCGGTGTTCCGCCAGAAGTCCGAACTCGCGATCGTCCTCCGCCAGATTCCCAACCGCCTGCTCACGTTCGAGCAGATCGGTCTGCCCGAGATCTGCCGCGACCTGATCCGCCGGCCCCAGGGCATGTTCCTGGTCACGGGCCCGACGGGGTCGGGCAAGACCACCTCGCTGGCGACGATGCTCAACTACATCAACGAGATCTACGACCGCCACATCATCACGATGGAAGACCCCATCGAGTACTACCACCAGCACAAGAAATCCATTGTCAACCAGCGTGAGGTCGGCAACGACGTCCCGAGCTTCTCCGAGGCTCTCCGCCGAGCGCTGCGTCAGGACCCCGATGTGATCCTTGTCGGCGAAATGCGAGACCTCGAGACCATCGAGGCGGCCATCCGTGCCGCCGAGACCGGTCACCTGGTCTTCGCCACCCTCCACACCAACGGTGCCGCCAAGACGATCGACCGTGTTGTCGATGCCTTCCCCGTCTCGCAGCAGAACCAGGTGCGTGTCCAGCTCTCCACGGCACTCATCGCCGTGCTCAGCCAGCAGCTCCTGGCAAGGACCGATAAGCCGGGCCGCGTCGCGGCCTACGAGTTCCTCGTGGTCACGCCCGCCATCGCCAACCTGATCCGTGACGCCAAGACCTTCCGCATCGATTCGATGATCCAGACGGGCAAGAAGTTCGGCATGCAGCTGCTGGACGATCACCTCTGGTCGCTCTACACCCAGGGGGTGATCACGGCCGAGGAGATGATCGACAAGTCCAAGAACCCATCTGACCTGACCGATAAAGTCCACAAAATGGGCCGTACGGTCGGTCGTATGGAGTGGGACGAGGAGTTCGACTCCGCGGGTGCGGAGTAGGGTGTTGTTCGGAACATGCCGAAAGAAGTCCAGCCAATACGTACATGAAACCAGATGTCTAGACCTCAGAGAATGTCTCTGAGGTCTTTTGCGTTGCAACACATGTTGATAACATGCCGAAACGGACCTTGGTGCCGTCGTTCGTGGTTCCAGTGAGTGGGCACGAACGGCGGCCACCCTGAAACTCCCCGGCGCAGCCACACGTCAGGCTGCCCACCGGTTCTCGGAGCTCGCACCGTTTCGGCAGGAGACCACACCGATGGCGATGAACCCTGCTGAACTCAAAGGCCGCAAGCTCGGCCGGGCCCTGACCAAGATGGGCAAGGTCACCCGCGAGCAGGTCCACGAGGCCCTGTCGATCCAGAAGACCCGCAAGGTGCCGATCGGCCAGTTGCTGTCTGAGCTGGGGTATTGCACAGAGCACGACGTCGCCGAGGCTCTGGCCGGGCAGGCGGGGATGGCGTACATCGACCTGCCGGCGCTCAATCTCTCGGAGGAGGCGATCGCGGCGATCGGGGCGGAAACTGTGCAGGCCTACCAGGTGGTCCCGGTCGAGTTCAACCCCTCGGGTCGGAAGCTCAAGATCGCGATGAAGAGTCCGGATAACTTCCGGGCGGTTGACGACCTTCGGCTGCTGATGGGGTTCACGGTCGAGGCCGTGGTGGCCGATTCGGCCGCGATCGACGCGGTCATCAGTCAGCACTACGCAACTCGCGAGTCGGTGACGGACGTGGTGCAGGGCCTGGCCAACGACTCCAAGTTCCAGTCGCTGGCGTCCAGCAGCGGCGCGTCGATCGACCTGGACGCGGTCATGGAGATGGCCGGCGACAACCAGGTCATCAAGCTGCTGAACCTCGTCCTGCTGCAAGCGATCAAGGACCGGGCCAGCGATATCCACTTCGAGCCGTTCGAGCACGAGTTCAAGATGCGCTACCGCATCGACGGCGTGCTCTACGAGATGGTCCCGCCGCCCAAGCACCTCGGCCCGGCGATCACGAGCCGCGTCAAGGTCATGGCGAACCTCGACATCGCCGAGCGTCGTCTCCCTCAGGATGGCCGCATCGAGCTGCAGGTCGGCGGCAACCCGGTCGATCTCCGTGTCGCCGTGCTCCCGACGATGTGGGGCGAGAGCGTCGTGATGCGTGTGCTTGACCGCTCCAACGTGTCCCTCGAGTTGGACCGGGTCGGCTTCCGCGAGGACGATCTGGTCAAGTTCCGCAAGCTCATCTCCAAGCCCAACGGCATCGTGATCGTGACCGGCCCGACCGGCTCGGGCAAGACGACGACGCTGTACGCGGCGCTCGCAGAGCTCAACGACATCGGCACCAAGATCCTGACCGCCGAGGACCCCGTCGAGTACGACATCGACGGCCTTTGCCAGTGCCAGATCAACGAGGACGCCAACACCACGTTCGGCCGTCTGCTCCGCAGCTTCCTGCGACAGGACCCCGACATCATCCTGGTCGGTGAGATTCGTGACCTCGAGACCGCGCAGATCGCCGTGCAGGCCTCGCTCACCGGTCACCTTGTGCTCTCGACACTCCACACCAACGACGCGCCGAGTTCGATCATCCGTCTGGCGGACCTCGGGCTCGAGCCGTTCCTCCTTACCGCGACGATCGAGGGCGTGGTCGCGCAGCGGCTGGTCCGGACCGTCTGCCCGAAGTGCAAAGAGGAATACACGCCGAAGGAGGAGGAGCTGCTCGAGCTTGCTCTCACGCCGGCGGACGTCAAGGACCGCGTCTTCTACCGCGGCAGGGGTTGCGACAACTGCACCAACTCCGGGTACCGGGGCCGCATGGCGCTGTTTGAGATCATGGAGATGGACGACACCGGTCGCGACCTGGTGATGAAGGAAGCGAGCACCAACGTGCTCCGTGAGCATTTCCGCCGCAACGGCATGCGTTCGCTCCGCGAGTGCGGCCTGCTCGGCATTTACGAGGGGCAGACCACCATCGACGAGGTCGTGAGAGAGACGATCTCGGAAGAGTGACCACCGACGGCCGACGGGGCGTGCGTGCGGAGGAGCATGCACGTCCCGTCACGGCCGACAACAGACCGGGCAGACGACACCGCAGACAACCCACGCGAATGCCGCGTGATCAGCCGGAGAACCGAAGATGGCGACTTTCACCTACGAAGCCCTGAACACCGCTGGCAAGCCCCAGAAGGGGACCATCGAAGCCACCAGCAGTGACGAAGCGGTCCAGCGGATCAAGGCCCAGGGCTACTTCCCCACGTCGGTGCGTGAGCAGAAGGTCAAGAAGTCGGCCGCGACTGAGGGAGAAGCCGGGCCCAAGAAGAAGCGCAAGCGCAAGAGCGCCGGCGGCCGCGTCAAGGCCAAGCAGCTCACGATGTTCACCCGCCAGCTCTCCACGCTGCAGGACGCGGGCCTCCCGCTGCTCCGCTCGCTCCAGATCCTCGAGAGCCAGTCCAAGCCGGGCGGCCTCAAGAACACGCTCATCACTGTCTGTGAAGAGGTCGAGGGCGGCACCAGCCTCTCCGACTCGTTCGCCAAGTGCCCCAAGACCTTTGACCGGCTCTACGTCAAGATGGTCGCGGCCGGCGAGATCGGTGGTGTGCTCGACATCATCCTCCAGCGCCTCGCCGAGTTCATGGAGAAGAGCGAACGCCTGAAGCGTCGCATCAAGGGTGCGATGGTCTACCCGATCGTCGTCATCGCCGTCGCCATCCTCATCATGGTCTTCATCATGGTGTTCATCATCCCGAAGTTTGAGGAGATCTTCACGGACTTCGGCGTCGCGCTGCCCGCTCTCACGATGTGGCTCATCAACACCAGCCGCTGGGTCGGCGGCACCGCCACGCCCGACCAGGCCATGCCCGGTGTGGTGTGGATCATCGCCTCGCCGTTCATCGTGGTCTTCGGCTGGAAGCTGATCCGCAAGGCCGGCCCCGGACGGGCGATCACCGACATCATGCTGCTCTGGACGCCGATCCTCGGCAAGCTGATCCGCAAGTCCACGATCGCGCGGTTCACCCGGACGCTCGGCACGCTCATCTCCGCCGGTGTGCCCATCCTCGAGGCGATCAAGATCACCGCCGAGACCTCCGGCAACTATGTCTTCGAGAAGGCGCTGATGAATGTGCACGACTCGATCCGTGAGGGTGAGAGCTTCGCGGGCCCGCTCCGTGAGTCCAAGACCTGCGACGCGATCGTCGTCAACATGATCGATGTCGGTGAGGAGACCGGTGAGCTCGACGCCATGCTGCTGAAGGTCGCCGACAACTACGACGAAGAGGTCGATGTCGCCGTCGCCTCGCTGGTCAGCCTCCTCGAACCCCTCATGGTCGTCGTCCTCGGCGGCATGGTCGGCACCATCGTGGTCGCCATGTTCCTCCCCCTCGTCGCCATGATCAACTCGCTCGGCGGCTGAGTCCGCTCCTCTCGCCCCCCGCTGGCGTTCAGTCCCGGAGATCAGACACGTGCACCGCAACGCGAAGACAACCCGCCACCACGGCTTCACGCTCATCGAGCTGCTGATCTCGATCCTCATCATCTCGATCCTGATCGGGCTGCTCCTGGTGGGCATCCGGCAGGCCGTGAACGCCGCGAACAAGACCGCCGGCGTCCAGGACATGAACAGCCTCAACATCGCCATCCAGACCTTCAAGAACGACTGGGGCTTCCTGCCCCCGCTGGTCAAGGACGGCTATCCGGGCACACCCGGCGCCGGGCAGGACCCGCTGGTCAAGGTCGGCTCTGGCCGCAACCTGCACTACAACCCCAACGTGTACGACCTCTCGGTCGCGACCGATCTCGAATTCATGCAGGACGACTCGGACCCCGATTACCGGTTCAGCGTCCACAGCCTCGCGTACTACATCATGGGCGCACTGGGCGAGGAGGCCGACTACATCGACGGCCCCGGCGCCAAGGCGCCGCTGCCCAACGGTGCCTTTAACGAGCTCACCAACAAGAGCTACGAGCCGCTGTTCGATCCGAAGACAGGCCAGGTCTCGCAGACGGCCGGCGACGCCACCGAGGGCCGCATCGTCCTGCAGGACGCCCGCGGGAACGCCTACCGCTACTACCGCTGGGAGCACGCGACCCCCTCCACACCGGGGTACGACGCCAACGACCCGATCGCCAACCTCCGGCTGCCGAACATCCTCGGCGACGCGCTGCTGCCCGGGGTGTCCCCGGCGACCGAGAACGTCGAGCTCCGCAACGCCGGGTACGCGATTGTCGCCGCCGGACGCGACGGGGTCTTCGGCGATATCCCCGTCGAGTCCAAGGATTCGATCGAGGAGGCGCTCGGCAAGTCGTTCTCGTTGCCGGAAGAGGCCGAAGACGCGGCACGGCAGGACAACATCGTGGAGGTCGGACGATGAATATCTCCCGCACACCCAACGGCCGCGCGTTCACGCTCACCGAGTTGATCGCCGTGATCACCATCATCGTGATCCTGCTGGCCGTCTCCATCCCGACATTCCGCTCGACGATCGCGGCGAGCGATTCGTCGAACGTCGAGACCCAGCTCCGTCTGGCCCTGCTCTCGGCGCGGAACGCCGCGTTGCACTCAGAACGCGGGGCGGACACGGCCGCGGTCTTTACCTACCAGCCCGGCGGCAAGACGAACATCCTGATCTGCGAACAGGTCGGCACCTTCCGGGACCGCTCCGACCCCGGGTCGAGCGTCGATCGCGATGTGTTCGTGCCGGTGCCCGCGTTCGAGCCGGTGCAGCTCACCGCCGGGTGGATGCTCAGCGGCCTGGTCCCCGCCGGCACGCTGCCCACCAACAGCGATCCGGGGTGGTACGAGGACTCCGCCGACCGCAGCTTCGACACCGATCAGCGCAACTGGGTCTTCCCCGAAACCGAGTTCTTTGACGCCCGCACCGTTGACGACGGCGGCAACCGGCAGACGTTCATGATCCGCTTTGTTGGTGGCGTCGGTTCGGTCGCGGTGGGCGACGACCGGGAGGCGCTGATCCTCTCGCCCCGCGCGACCACGATCGGCCGCGACCGAACGCCGTTTGAGGACGTCCGTGTGGACGCGACGGCGGACCTTTCGCGGACCGTGCGCCAGGCGCTCAACAACCGGTCGTATCTCCTGACCAACCAGGGGAGCAACGGCGGCGACCCGCTGACGACGCTGTTTGGCGATGTCTCCGGCGACACCATCCTCGCACGCACGGTCGAGCAGATCGCGCTCTACAAGGCCTCCGATCTGGCCAACGGGCTGGGGATCAAGCTCAACCGCGACAGCGGCATCTTCTACGTCTACGACGCCGTCGCGCCGGAGATTGATGGCCGGGGCGACTCTGCGGAGTTCCACACCCGCCTCCGCTGGTGGATCGAGGGCAACACCACCGCCGCGCGCAACAACAGTGACGACGACTGGATTATCCAGGACGATGACGACAGGCCCGTCGCCCGCCTCTACACCGTGCAGCGGTACACGGGCGTGCTCCAACCGGTCCCCCTCCTCGATTTCGCCGGAGCGAACCGATGACACCGATCCGTCTCACAACCCGGTGCGCGCGTGCGTTCTCGCTCGTCGAGGTGCTCATCGCGGTGCTTGTGCTCTCGCTGGGGCTCCTCGGCCTCGGCGCGGTCTTCCCCATGGTGATGCGCGAGCAGCGTCTGGCCACCGAGTCCAACCTCGGTATCAGCGCCGGCAACGCGATCGAGCAGATGCTCTTTAGCCGCCCAGACTTCGCCCGCAACGGCGGCCCCGGCTGGGAGGCGATGCGCGAGTACCTCATCAACAACAACGGCCGGAGCGGGGAGTGGATCCCCATCGAGCCAGACGATTCCAACGCCGCGCAGCTCAACGCCTACATCTTCACCCACCCGGACACGGGCGTCGAGTACCACATCCCCCTGGCCCAGCGCCTCTACCCCGTCCCCTACTCGACGGACCAGGACCCCCGGTTCGTCTGGGACATGGCCGCGCGGCTCCTGAACACCAGCCCGTCCACCATCGACTCGAGCCCGATGCTTGTGGCGATCTTCCTGCGCCCGATCGATCCCGGCATCCGTCCCGCGATCGACACCAACGGGCAGCCCTATCCGGTGCTCTCGGCCCTGATCGATTCCAATCTGTCGGGGCGTGATCGGCGCAATCCCGTCTCGGTCGATCAGCGCGGGCGGCCCACGCAGGACGGTCGGCGCAACCGGGGCGGCACGTACGCCATGCCGATCGTCGCCGAGGCCATCATCGGCCCCGGGATCGGGGGCTCCGCTGGCGAGTACGACAAGCTCGTCGTGCAGAAGGTCCTCAGCCCCCAGATGAACACGACCGACGCGGGCATCCTCATCGCCGTCTCCGGTCAGCAGTTCCTCGACTACCGGGGCTACGTCCACACCGTGACCGGGACCTCGGACATCGGCGGCGCGGTCCGTGCCGCGATCATCTCGCCGTCCATCTCGGATGTGGACGGTGACGGCTCGGTCACCTCGGACGACTACAACCCGATCCTCTTCCTCCCGCAGCCGTCGAACGTCAAGCCCATCGTCTTCACCGTGAACCCGTAACCGCCGGACTCCCCGTGGAGTCTCGGTCACCGAGCAACGCCATGACGCAACACAAAAGAACAGCGCAGGCCGCACGGCAACCACGACGGTGCAACCGCGCGTTCACCCTCGTCGAGCTCATCGTCGCCATCGGCGCTATCGCGCTGGTCGCGGTCGGCATCGCCGCGATCTTCGAGTCGATCGGCCGCACGGTCGCCGGCGGCCGCCGCGTGAACCAGCTCAACGAGTACGCCGCGCTCATCGAGCGCCAGATGCGTTCGGACTTCGAGGCCATGACCCGCGACGGCGTTCTGGTCATCAAGCACGACTACGCCGACGCCGACGGCGACGGCGTTATCGATCTCAACCCGATCAACTCCCCGGACCGCGTCCTCAACTCGCCGCTGCAGCGGGCGGACGAGGCACGACTCCGCCGCATCGACCAACTGCTCTTCTTCACCCGCGGCGACTACACCAGCGCCCGGGCCCCCGTCGTCCCCGGCTTCAACGCCGCGTCCAACGAGGCGATGATCTACTACGGCCACGGCATCAAGCTCGACCCGCTGCTCGATCCCCCCAACCGCACGCTCGGCGGCGGGCGCGTGGAGTATCGCCGCCCGCAGCTCAACGACGGCTATCGGTCTGTCTCCGGCGGCCAGGCCGGCCGTCCGTTCCCCGAAGAGCGGGCCCTCGGCTTCACCGAGTCGAGCTACACGACCAATCCCAACCGCTACGCTGAGAACTGGTCGTTGCTCCGCCAAGTCACCCTGCTCGCACAGCCCAACTCGTCCGACCTCGACCTGCCCGAACCAAACGACCCGTTCTGGACGCAGCAGCTCCGCCTCGACCGCGTCACCGCGCTCGACAGCGACATCCAGCTCGGCGGCCAGCCGGCCGCGACGAGCGTCTTCAGCCATCTGGCAGCGACGTTCCCGTTCGACTACAACGCGCCCTACATCCGAGCCTTCAGCGGCGGCGACCAGGACCGTGCGCCAAGCCGCGCCTCCGGACTTGTGGACGCAGCGACGACCGATCTCGCCGAGATCCGCCGCATCATCATGGACGCGGGCCAGTTCCCGTGGGTGGTCGCTGGCGACGTGACCTACTTCGACCCGATCAACCCCAACTACATCCTGGACGATCAGTACAGCGCAGATCTGAACCTGAGCAACCCCGTCAACAACCTGCTCCACATGCACGCGTGGATGGAGGATCTCTTCCCCGTCATCACCGACCGCCGGTCGGCCCTGGCCAACCCCGTCGGCGTCCGCGCCCGCTACGAGGAGAGCCTGCCCGACTACGTCGGCACGCTCTCGACCTACACCGACGCTCGCACCCGACGGTTCCCCTACATTCAGAACTTCCGCCTCACCGACCAGCGGATGCTCAGCAACGCGGTCTTCGTCCCCCGGTGCACCGAGTTTATCGTGGAGTACTCCTTCGGCGAGACCGTCACCGACGACACGAGCCCGTTCTACGGCCAGCTCGTCTGGCACGGCCTGGCCCGCGCCCTGCAGAACACCAGCAACACCGGCTACGCCGCGCAGCCCTATCCCTACTGGAACGACCCGGTCACGGGGGACCCCTACGCGTTCCCGCACAACCAGTCCTATCTCAAGCTCGACGGCACGGTCGGCACGCGGCCGCTGCCGCAGGCGTTGCTCTACGGCCTCTCGGGAAACCAGAACCAAGCGCTCAACTACGAAACCCTGACCGCCCACTTCGGCTACAACGACCCGACCTATTCGCCCGGCAATCCCGATATCGATCCCGCGACCGTCCCTTGGCCCTGGCCAAAGCTCGTCCGCATCACGATGACGCTCGCCGACCCGGTGGATCCGTCGATCGAGCAGACGTTCCAGTTCGTCTTTGAGACCCCGGAAGGCCGCGCCTTCTAAGCCCATCTCGTGGGCCCCACGCGCCCCACAGCGGCGCGTAAGGAGTCAGTCATGTTCGCCAGCCTCACCCGCCTGCGCAACCGCCTACCCGCCAGACGCGCCACCCGCGCCGCGATCCTCGCGCGCCTCGCCGGCCTGCCCGGCGGCCTCCGCCAGACCCGCCGCGGCTCCTTCCTCATCATGGTCGTCGGCACCCTCGCGCTCATCGCGGTCATCACGGTCGTCTACGTCGCCATCGGCCGCTCCGACCGCCAGACCAGCGCCGCCGCCCTCAACGTCGAGGAGCGCAAGGACATCCCCGCCGAGATGCGCGACTACATCGCCGGCATCATCGCCGACGATGTGTTCGACGTGGTCTACCTCGGTGAGCGCGCGACCAACCCCAACAACGCCAACCAGCAGGTCCCGGTCTTCGTCCGCGAGGCGTGGGACTACCCGTCCACCGCCTACGAGATCACGATCCCCGGCCTGCTCACCGACCTCGTCCGCCCGCTGACCGTCGGCGCCAACGACGCCCGCACGTGGTTCACCCCCACGGGCAACTACACGGGCACCGACCCGTGGCTCGCCTCCGCCGAGCCCGCCCAGCTCAACTTCGACGGCACCGGCCTCAACAACCAGGCCGATCCCACCATCTATTGGCGAGAACGCCTCGACTGGGAGCACATCTCCAACATCGCACCGGACGGTGCGCCCGTCAATCTGTTCAATCTGCGCAACAACTTCGACGCCACCGCGGCCGAGATGCGCGTCGAGCTCACGCTCAACGACGTCTCCCCCGAGAACGCCCGCGGCAACTCGACCGACTACGGCACCAGCGCGGTACTCCCCAACACATCGGACGCCGTACCCGCCGAGTGGACCGTGCGCCAGGAAGGCGCCGCCTACCCGATGATCGACCGCGTCTTCAGGCCCAACGACCGCCTCTACACGCCCTATCAGTGGGCCGACGCTGATGGTGACGGCATCGCCGACTCCCGCTGGTTCGAGATGGTCGAGGACCGCGACCCCTTCGACAACTTCTCCCGAAACCTGCTCACGCCCGACAACGACCTCCGCTACTTCTTCGCCGTCCGCATCACCGATCTCTCCGCACGGGTCAACGTCAACACCGCCACCGACAGCACGCTGGCCCCCGAGACCGAGATCCCCTTCGGCCTCACGCCCGCGGCCGTCGATATCCGCCGGCTCCTCACCCACGAGGATTCGCTCGGCGACACCCGCAACGTCTTCACCGGCGCCGCCGATTTCGGCATGGGCCCCAACTACCACAACCAGCAGCCCGACTACCCCAAGGCCCCGGACCCCCTCTCGAGCCAGGACTACAGCGAGTACGACGAGACCAACGCCTACTTCGTCGGCGCCAGCGCCTACGACGGCCTCCGCACCTTCCTCGATCTCGGCTTCGCCCCCGGCCCCAACTACCAGGGGCTATTCAACGCCTCGATCTCCGGCGACACCAACCGCGAGTTCGCCACCACCGACCGGAACATCCTCAACCCCTACTGGGCCAACTACGCCAAAATCGGCGGCACCCCGTTCACGCCGACCGACTACTACGAGCTCTTCGCCGGCTTCGGTCTCAGCGGCGGCACGGGAGACCTGACCGGCGGCAACAGCCCCTCCGGTGTCTTCCGTCCCTTCTCCACCGAGTCGCTCTTCGACCTGCTCGCCTTCAACTCCGCCAACGACGACCGCAACCTCAGCCCGCTCGAGATCGCCCTCGACGGCCGCGCCACGCCCGCGGCCGACGGCGGTGTGGTCCCCGACTACCTGGCCCTCCGCTACGGCCCCCTCCGCTCCAACCGCTCGACCACCCTCGAGCGCGCCCGCGCCCGCTACAACCGTCTGTCGTTCGAGTTCTTCGACGAGGCCAAGGCGGCCCTCTACACCGACGTCCGCCAGCGCCTGACCACGCACTCCGGCGACCGCCCGATCTACCCCTCCCGCATTCTCGGCACGCAGAACGGCAAGTACTTCGTCCCCGACCCCGCCGATCTCGCGCTCGATGTCAACGATCTCAAGACCACCAAGGACACCCTCTTCGACACGGCAGAGAACCTGTTCACGTTCTACGCCGACGCCCTCGCGCCCTACTCCGACCTCTACCTCAGCAACACCTCGATCTGGGACTCCGACGCGGTCATCAACCCCGGCGCTCCCAACGAGGAGTACGCCACACTGTTCTACGGCTACCGCGGGCCGCACCTGGCCGTGCGCACCGCCGGCCACCTCGCCATCAACATGCGCGACGCCTACGACGAGGCGTCGGTGCCCACGATCCGCACGCTGCTGCTCAACGGGAGCACGACCTTCCGCAACACCGATGTGGACCTCACCAACCCGCGCAACCCGTTCTACCCGTGGAAGCTGCTCGACCTCGACGCCAGCAACGCCACCGCCGCGACAAGGCTGCCGGACCTGACCGCCAACCCCATCGCCGGTGTGCCCAACGCGGTCAACATCCACGGCCTCGAGGCCCAGCCCTTCATCGTCGAGGCCGCCTCGATGATCATGTACACCGACACGCCGCGCAACTCGCCCAACCAGGGCGACCGCGACTGGCCGCGGGACATCAACGGCGACAACATCCCCGAGGAGTTCCTGCCCTCGATCAACGGCGACCCCGATTCAGCGAACCCCGACTGCGTCTTCGAGATCCTCGCCTTCCAGCTCCACAACCCCTTCGACGAGACGATCACCCTCACGGGTGTTGACGACGGCACCGGCTCGCTCGCGTTCCGCGGGCAGTACTACATCCAGTACGGCGACACCTACTACAAGCTCGCCGATTTCGACCGCGACACCGGCGTCGAGAACTTCGGCGGCACGGTCCAGATCGGTCCCCGCGGCACGCGCACCTTCTACGTCCTCAGCGGCAACACGCAGGACATGCTCGACCGCATCAACAACGCCCTCCCCGGCACCGAGACGATCGACGCGGTGCACCGCTGGCTCGACACCCAGATCGGCGGCGTCGGCGAGGCATCCCGCGTCGTCGAGTTCGATCCGACTACGGGCGCGGTCACGCCTCCCAGCGGCAGCTTCACCTCGTTGCAGAGCGGCTCCGACACCGACCGGCAGATCATCCGACTCTTCCGCATCGAGAAGCCTTTCTACGACGTCGCCAACGGCGGCTTCGATATCAACGGCATCGACGAAGCCACAAACAACGACCCGGCCAACGACACGCTCGTGGACCGCATGCGTGACCCGTCCGGCTCGGTCACGCTCGACCGCCAACTCGATGCCTCGCCCAACGATGCCGGCGAGATCAACAACGCCGACCCCGGCCCCGAGCCGCCCAACGTCGGGTACAGCGAGGACAACCAGGGCCTGACTACCGTCCTCTGGGGCCGCCTCTCCCGGCGCGAGGACCCCAACGCCGGCGGCGCGTCCGACCCCTCGCGCGGCGCGATCCCCGCGTACTGCCTCGAGAGCAAGGCCCAGACCGACGCGGACATCCAGAACATCACCGACGACGACGGCGTCAACGTCAACAGCAATCTGGACATCTCCGATTTCAACAACAACGACTGGAGCCACGAAACCCTGCGAGAGGCGATCGACAGCACGACCAAGATCATCCCCACCCTCACTCAGGACCCGCAGGACAAGAACGAGGGTACGAACGAGGACATAGGCCCCAACCTCGCCGGTGACAGCTTCCGCGTCCTCTACGTGGAGCCCCACCTCGACAACTCCGAGTTCGACGGCACCTCCGGCATCTCCACGATGCGCGTCGCCGACATCCTGCTGCCCCTGGGCATCGGCGCCCACCAGATCCCCGACCCCGCCTTCACCGGCGGCGACGAGGACATCGAGTGGACCACGCTCAGCGAGGCCCTCGCCATCGCCCTGCACTACGACAACCCGGCGACCAACGAGAGCATCTACGCCAACGCGTTCGTCCCGCCCAACACCCCCGCCGAGCCCGCCAACCTCCTCGACCGCGGCAGCCTCCAGGTGGACGCCTTCGTGCCCTTCTACGACCACGACACCAACCGGGTGTTCGACCTGAACGCCGATCCGCAGGACGCCCGCTGGGGCCTCGGTGTCCCCGCGGCCGCGACGCTCATCGACCGCTTCACCGCGCTCGACCGCCGTTTCGGCTCGCTCGTCACGCCCACCTTCGGCACGCTCAACATCAACACGGTCTCCCGCGAGACCGCCCGTTCCATCCCCGGCCTCAGCCCCAACGAGGCCACCGGTCTCGAGGGCCACTCCCGCTGGTGGTGGACGTCCAGCACCCACACTTGGGGCTCCGACATCGCCACCACGCTGGTGGCCTACCGCGACCGCCTCGCGATGTTCCCGCGTGATCCAAACGGCGGGGCCATCCCCAGCCTCCTCAACTTCCGCGACGCGTGGGACGACCTCAACGTCAACTCGCCCACGCGTCAGGCCCCGGGGTCAACCGCAGGGCACGCACCGGGCTCGCCCCAGGCTGAACTGGCGTCGGGCGACAACGCCCGCCAGGGCGCAGTCGGCGTCCGCGGCCTCCGCGAGTCCACCGGCTTCCGCTCACTCGGCGAGATGCTCCTGATCCGCGACCTCGGCTTCGTGACAAACAACCTCGGCTACCCCGCCCCGCACGACATCGACCGCCTCGGCTTCGACGGCGACGGGATCGATGTCGAGGGTGTGGACTCGCTCGCCTACGCCGGCAACGAAGACGACCTCGATGACGACTACGACGAGCGGCTCACCCTCGCCAATGCCGCCCTCGCCTCCACGAGCGTCCGCTCGGACTACTTCGCCGTCTGGTTCCTCATGCACGGCTACCGCGAGAGCGATGTCAACGTCTCCAACGACCCGGACGATCCGCTCATCCCGAGTATCGCCCGCCGCTTCCTGATGGTCGTGGACCGCTCGAACGTCATCAACCCGGGCGACAAGCCCCGCATCGTGCTGTTCAAGGAGGTCCCGCTCTAACGAGAGGGAGCGAGCGGACCTTCCACAGATCTCCACGCGGATACGCCCCGCTGGAGGAGAGCGCCGGCTCGGTCGAACAGATCGGGCCGGCGTTGTTTTTGCCCGCCCCCGGTTTTGGCCCCGGACTACACTTCCCGGCCCCGAGAAGTGGGGCAGCCACAGGGCGTAGCTCAGCTTGGTAGAGCACCTGCTTTGGGAGCAGGATGTCGCAGGTTCGAATCCTGTCGCCCTGATTCGCTTCCGCCGCCCGTCCGCCGGGGGCGGTCAGAGTTCCAGCCGCATGTGGATCTCGCTCGACGACTCGTCGCCGATCCGGTACGCGTCCGGCTCCACCCCCCACGCGACAAACCCGAGAGCCTCATACAGCCGCTGGGCCGCCGGCGACCGATCGCCGACCGACAGGTACACCGCCGCGACCCCCGGGCGGTTCCGGGCGTTCTCGATGAGCATCTCCAGTACGGCCCGGCTCCGGCCCTGCCGCCGCGCGTCCGGGTGGGTGTAGACGCTGACGATCCACGCGATGTGCCGCCGCTTGGGGTTCGTCTCGCGTTTCAGGAGCGCGACAGAGACGAGCCGCCCGTCGGCGTCAAAGCTCCCTGCGTACGCAAATTCCGGATCGGCCAGACCCGCCGCGACATGAACGGGATCGCTCCCCCGGTCGGCCCCCGGGTCCGCGGCAAACGACCACGGCGAATCCCGCAGCATGTGCCGGCGGAGCTGCACGCAGGCGTCGGTGTCGTCCGGGGTAAGCAATCGCGTCATGGTCAGAGGATACCGGGCCGCGTCACGCCGCACCCCCTTCCAACCGCCTCGACCGAGACGGCGGGGTCCGGTAGCATGCGACGACACATGCCTCATCCCGCCGAGAATCAACCCGAGGTGTCCACGAACGAAGCGGCGGAACTCACACGTCGATTCGCCGTGTCGTTGGACACCGAGGACTACGCCACCGCTCTCGCGCTGCTCGACCCCGAGTGCGAGTACACGATCCGCGGCCAGACGCTGCGCGGCCCGGACGCGATCGTCGCGTCGTACAAGGGCAACGGCGACATCGCCGCCAGGTCATTCGACGAGATTACCTACGGCAGCGAGATCGCACCCGGCACCGGCCCGGCCGAGGGGTGGGTTGTGATCCGGTTCTTCGACCGCATCCTCCACCAGGGCGAGCACCTCGAGCATGTTTGCGAGCAGTGGGTGTGTGTGTCCGCCGGAAGCAGCGGGGGCCGTCGCCGCATCATCCGCATCGAGCACCACGATTTGCCCGGCGAGCGCGAGCGGCTGGGGGCGTTTCGGGCGAGATTCGGGCTCTAATTCGGCCGCTGCCCGCACTCCGGGCATGGGCTCCCTTTCGGCAGATCGGCCCGCGGATAGCCACACCCCGCGCAGAGCCGGCGCCTCGCCCGCCGGCGTTCGCGGGCGAGTCGCATCCCCCTTCCCAGCAGCAACCACACACCCGCATACACCACCACGTTCGCCAGGAATCCCCACCACACCGGCGTCAGCGGGAGGGCCCTCGGGTTGAACGACGCATCGCGGGGCAATTGCACGCCGCCCTCGACGCGGTAGAGGATGTTCGAGTTGGCCAGTTGCCGCTGCCAATGCACCGCGCAGGACAGCGCGGGGAACGGCCACCCCGTGGTGTGGTACCACGCGTGCATGTGGAGGTCGGCCAGGTCCTCGGGCCGGTCGCGGCGGGGGAGCTGCGCGAGGTCCACCTTGATGCCCTGATAGTCGTCGTCGGCCATCCACATCGACATGCCGGAGATCTGCATGTGCCAATAGCTGACCACCGCGTGCCACGCATTCTCGCCGCGCGAGAGCTGCCAGAACTTCCCGTCGGACGCCTTGGCCGCACCGAGTACCTGGTCGGTCGGCGGGCCGTTCCATGCGTGGCCGGTCGGCACGAACATGGCCAGCCACGCGACGACCACTGTCGTCACCACCCCGGCCAATGCCGCAGCGATGAGCAATCGAGCTCTCGCGACGAGACAACCACCGCGGCCGTCGGATGTGCTGCTTCCGCGCATCTCCGTGCAGCCTACCAGACGGAAGCCGGGCACCCTCCCGCGGTCTCGCGATCGCCGCCGTCCTTTCATTGAGGTATCGTAATCCGGACACGACGCACGCCAGGAGAGACTGCATGCACCCCGTCTACCGCTCGAGACCTCCCTTCAGCCGCTGGCTCGCGCTGACCCTCGGCGCCCTCCCGCTCGCGGCCGCCTACTCCCAGCCCGCTTCGCAAACGTGTGTCGTCCGTGCCGGCTTTGAGCAGGGCCTCGACGGCTGGACCATCGGCGAGGTCTCCGGCGTCACACCAGACGCCTACCTCGTCACACGCACCAGCGATGGCGTATGGGCCGGGCGGCACGCGGTGCGGTTTGCCAGCACGACGGCGAATCCCGGATACCAGACGGCGTGGACGGAACTCCCTGTGGTTATCGAAGACGGGCTGCCGCGAGTGGTTCGGCTCCGCGTCCAAGCCCGCACCGAGCACGCCAACGAGCTCCCCGCGATCTGGCTGCGGGTCGACGGCCCCGACGGCATGCTCGCGGTGCAGACCTCGTTCACGCCGAGCCCCGCCGCCGCGACCTGGCACTCCCGCGAGATGTCTATCGCGGTTCCGCCCTCGGCACACACCGTGCTCGTGGGTGTCGGGCTCGTCGGTGCCGGCAGGGCCGACTTTGATGAGGTCGAAGCCACGTTGCACGACCCCGCCGACCTCCCGCCGCCGACAGCGGTCGCCGCCGACTACCTCGATCACGCGCTCGATCGCATGCAAGCCGCTGCACTGCACCGAGCGGTGCTCGACTGGGAGCACATCCGTGACTCCGCCCATCACCTCGCCCGCGGCGGCACTGTCCCCGCCGACACCCACGCCGCGATCGGCTACGCCCTCGCGCAGCTCCAGGACGGTCACAGCAGTTTCATCCCTGCGTCCGCGAGACAGGCCAGCAACCGGTTCAGCCCATGGAGCGGTGCGCCCTCGGGGCGCAGCCTCCCCTCGGGCGTGCATGTCATCGAGGTTCCTGCACTCACCTCGGGCACACCAGAGGAGAACTTGGAGTACGCCACACACCTCCGCGCCCTGCTCGAAGCCGCCGCGGCTGCTCCCGGTCTGGTCATCGACCTCCGCAACAACACCGGCGGCAACATGTGGCCGATGCTCGCCGGTGTGGCACCGCTGCTCGGCCAACGCACCGTGGGGGGCATTCGTTCAGCCCGAGGGGCCGCGCACACCGTGGTTCGTGACCGCCAGCGAAGCCGGCTACGCGGATGTTGCGTCCATCACGCTCCCGGCGTCATCGCCCCACCCGTCGTTGGCGTCCGTGCCGGTGGCGGTGCTCATCGGGCGGCGGACCGCCAGTGCCGGCGAGGCCGTGCTGTGCGCGTTCCTCGGTCGGGACGCGCTGCGCACCTTTGGCCAGCCGACCGCCGGTCAGTCAACCGCCAACGCCTCGATCGAGTTGGACGACGGCTCGCTGCTGTTGCTCACCACCGGCGTCTATGCCGACCGCACAGGCACGCTGTACGGTGACTCCATCCATCCGGATCAGGTCGTCGAGTCCGCCGAGTCTGCCGAGCCAGACGCCGCGCTCGCCGCCGCGGAAGCGTGGCTGCTCGGACACAACCCGGACTGATCCGCTCGGTCACGAGGCCGTTGGTCTCAAGACGGGTCCTCGGCGTCCGATTCTGGGATCCGCTCCCCGACCCAACGCATCAGCGCCAGAATAAACAGCACGCACCCGGCCGCGATCCCCGCCAGCGTGAACAGCCCCATCCCCGCCGCGACGCCGATGCCGGCCATCACCCACAGCCCCGCGGCCGTGGTCAGCCCGCGCACCTGTCCGCCCGACTGAATGATCGTCCCCGCCCCCAGAAACCCGATCCCGGTGATGATCCCCGCGACGATCCGCGAGGGGTCGAACTTGGTGTTGCTCGGGTCGGCCTCGTCCAGCCCCTCGAGCATCGCGAACCCGAGCATCACAAACACCGCCGCCCCCAGCGAGACCATCATGAAGGTCCGAAGCCCCGCAGGCCGGCTGACCTTCTCCCGCTCCCACCCGCACGCGGCCCCCAGCCCCATCGCCACCACCAGCCGCACGAGAATATCGAACCAGCTCTCGGCGATGAACGAATCGGACAGGGCGAGGGCGACCAGCATCGGCGCAGTATAAGCCAGAGCGCCCGTCAGCCGCGGACTGGCTCTCGCCCGCCGACGCTGCCCCTCCGGCCGTCCCTACTGATCCACCGTCCGCCCGAACAGCAGGCCGATCGCCGGCTCGTCCTCGGGGTGGCAAAAGATGTACGCAAAGTCGCCCTCCTGCAGCCGCGTCGATCCGCGGGCAGGGATCAGGTCGTCACCGCGCACCACCAGCAGCACCGCCGCGTTGTCCGGGAACGCCATCTCCGAGAGCGTCGCGTTGCAGACCGCCACCGACGGGTCGATGCGGTAGATCCGGATCTCTCCCGAGAGCCGCTTGCGCGAGTGCATCTCGAGCCGCCGCGGCCGGCGTCGGGGCGGCCCCGTCGGCCAAGCCCAGCTTGCGGGTCAACGGCACGATGCTCGCCCCCGGCACGATCGTGCTCACCACCACGATGAAGAACACGATATTGAACACGTGCTCGCCGCCGGAGATCCCCGCCATGATGGGGATCGTCGCGAGGATGATCGGCACCGCCCCGCGGATCCCCACCCACGAGGCATAGAGCACGTTCGCCCCGCGCCACCCAAACGGCAGCACGCACACCGCCGCCGCCACCGGCCGCGCGCCAGCAGCCGCCAAGACCAGCCCCAGCGCCAGCCCCGTCCCCGAGACCGCCAGCAGGTGGCTCGGGAAAGAGAGCAGCCCGAGCATCAGGAACATCGACACCTGCGCAAACCACGCGATCGCGTCGTGCACGCGCGTCAGGCCCGACTTGTACGGCAGCGGCCCGTTGCCCAGCACCGCCGCCGCGGCGAAGACCGCCAGGAACCCGCTCCCCTGGGCCAGCGTTCCGGCGCCGAAGGCCAGGAACGCCACCGCCAGCGTCGCCACCGGGTACAGCCCCGAGGTCGTCAGCGTGACGCGGTTGAGCGTCCACCGCCCGGCCAGCCCGACCAGCGACCCGACCGCCCCGCCGATGAGCAGCTGCGCGGGGATCAGCGCCAGCATCCAGACCGAGGGCGTCGTCCCCGTGCGGAGCGACTCGACGACTGTCACCGTCAGGATGACCGCCATCGGGTCGTTGATACACGACTCGACCTCGAGCGTGCTCCGCACCGGCTCCTTGACCCGCACGCTCCCGCCCCGCAGCACGGCGAAGACCGCCGCGGCGTCTGTTGACGACACGATCGCCCCGATCAGCAGCGCCTGCCCCCACGGCAGCGAGAACGCCCTCGCCGCCAGCGCGACGATCCCCGCGGCTCGCCGCCACACCCAGCGTCGCCAGCACACCCGCCGGCCCGATGCTGCGGCGGATCGACGACCGCGCGGTGTTCAGCCCGCCGTCGAAGAGGATCAGCACCAGCGCGATCGTGCCCAGCCGGAAGGCCAGCTCGTAGTCCTCGAACAGGATCCCGCCGATCCCCTCCGACCCGCCGAGCATGCCCAGCACCAGGAACAGCAGCACCACCGGCACGCCGATCCGGTCCAGCGCCCGCGTGAAGAGCACGCTGAACGCGATCAGCGCGCCGAAGATCAGCAGCAGCACCGCGGTCGCCAAGGGTTCGGTCAGTGTGAGCATGGTTGCCCGGATTATTGACACCGCCGGGCCGGAGTCCCGCCCGCGCCGCCTTTACGCCGGCCGCGGCCGCCGCTTCTGCCGCAGGTGCGGCATCAGCCAGAGCCACGCCCCGGTGATCCACAACGCCAGCACAACCACCGCACTCGGCAGGAAGATGCCGAGCTTCACAAACTCGTGGAACCACGACCCGTCGTGCAGCGACTCGATCAGGTCGCTCCGCCGCATCGCCGTCTGCAGCACCTCGCCGGACACCGTCGAGACCTGCACCTCGTAGCCCGAGTCGCACCGGACCTTGGCGACCGCCTCCTCCGGCCGGATGTCCAGCCGGTCGATGTCCGCCCAGCCCGCCACGCCCGCCTCCGGCACGGCCACGACCGCCGCGAGGATCGCGTCGAACCCGACCGCCGGCTCGCCGACCGGCCCCGCGGCCGTGGGCGGCTGGATCCACCCGATCTGCTTCTTGAGCAGCAGAGGGATGCCCGTCAACAGCACGATCAGCAGCGGCAGCGCCGCCGCCACCGATCCCCACCGGTGCAGCCTGCGAGACCACCTGTTGACCCAACGCCTCGCCCTGTTCGGTCGCATCCAGCACGTCTCCGTCGTTGTCGGTGTCTGTCCCCGCCGCCGAGTCTACCGCCCCGCGGCAGAGCGGGGGTGGGGGAGCACGCGGGGGAGGGGGATGCACTGCCGAGACGCCGAGCACGCGGAGGGGAAGGCGGAGCAGAACGCGAAGGACGCGAAGATCGCGAAGGAAAGCCGGTGATCAACCGCGGCGAACGCGAAGACCGCCGCGAAAGGAGGCCCAACGTGCCAGCGTGGGCTTGGAAGCGGGGAGGAAGGGTGGGCTGGGTTTCACCACAGAGGCACAGAGGGCACAGAGGGGGAACCCGTGCGCCGCGGTGCGCATGCCCACCCGCCGCGGCGGTGCCCGCCTTCGCCTCGGAGAGCGAAGGCGGGGGAGAGACCGGGGAGGTCGTGATGCCCGGGTTCATTCTCCGGGGCGAACGCGGTCGTCGTCGTCGCGATGAAGTGGCGGTTGCGACGCCGGTCCGTGCGCGGCGGTCAGCGCGGCAATGAGCCGCTCGGCCTCCTGCAGCGGAAGCGTCTCGATGTGCCCGTCGTGGTAGGCAACGTGGACGCCGTGCTCCCCGTGCATGCCCGGAAGTTCGTAGAGCAGCACCCGCGTGGGGTCGCCGTCGAGTCGATCGGCGGGAACGAACAGGTACGACGACCGATCCTGCTCGAAGGCCGCCGGGGAGACGAGAAACTCCGGAAGGATGTACTGCGTTTCGATGAGCACATCGGCCCAGCTCTCGGCGATTGCGCCGGGGCTTTCGCCGCTCCCCTGTCCGCCCGCTGGCGGCAGTCGCCCGCCGAACGCTTCGGCATAGAGACTCATGCTGTGGACGATCTGATGCAGCTGTGCCCGGCACTTGATATCCCGCGCCCCGCGGTGGCTCGGCCCAATCGGCGCTACGAACACGAAGAAACCAAAGGCACCCAACACGAGCACGAGACCGATCACCACGACCCGGCTCACCGGCCGCCCGAGTCGCTTCGTCTGTGGTTGCTCGGCATCGGGCATCGGCACATTCCTCAATCAGAACCCCGCGTCCAACCCTCGCGGCTCAGCGATTCGATGATGCGTGCGGCCTCTTCGGCCTGATACAGCTCGCCGCTGCCGTCGTGGAAGGCGATGTGGACACCGTGCTCGTCGTGCAGGCCGGGCACCTCGTACACCAGCACGCGGTCGCCGGTGGGGTCGAGCGATTCTGCCGGGACGTAGACGTACGAGACGCGACCCTTGACCGGATCGTTCGGCGAGGTGAGCATCTCCCGCGCCAGATACCCGTTGTCCACGAGAAATCCGACCCAATCGTCGTCCGCTACCGGGAGCTTGCCGTCATGGTCGTCCGCCCAGAGGCGGAATCCGTACGCGAGCCCCCGCATCTGGAGGCCGCACTTGTGGACCGGCCCATGCGAGGGGTAGGTTCTCCTCTGGAGCGGCGTCATCAGCCCATAGAGCACCAGGCCAACCAAGACCGCGCTGGCCATCACGGCCAAAGACTCGGGGCTCGGTCTGCGCGGTGTCGTGGAAATATCTGTTCTCCCCAGGGCACAGAACGATACCCCGCTGTCTTACCCGGCCATCCGCATCGCCCCGCGCCCGGTTCCGCCGCTTTCCTCGCCGGCCTCCTCCACCCCGAACTGCACCGCCACCTGCTCGCTTGACTTCCCCGCCTTCTGGCCGCGGAAGGGCCGGATCTGGTAGGTCGCCCGCCGCGTGCCGAGGGGGATGGTCTCGTCGGTGAACGACTTTGCGCCGGTGGCCCCGAGGATGCCGAACGTCGGCTCCTCTTCCAGCCGCCGCAGCACGATGAAGTACGCCCCGGAACTCGCCGCCGCGTCGTCGGCCTTCCACGTCAGGCGGATGCGGCCGGTGGTGTCGAGCGTGGTGCGGATGCTCGTCGGCCTGCCGGGGGGCGGCAGGGGCGAGCGGTCGGCCGGCGGCGGGACATTGGCGCGGTCGTAGACCCCGCGGTCGTCGCTGGCCTCGGCGAACGCCTTGATCGTCGCGACCAGATCGCGCCCGCTCCGCGTCATCCCGTCGGTAGCGGTGTGGAAGGCACCGGTCGCGGCCCGGCTGGCGTTGCGGGCCTGCTCGGCCTGCTGGTACCGGCCCCGCGCCGCGGCGACCTCGGCCGCGAGCTGCGTGACCTGCTCGGCGGTCAGCCCGATCGAGCCCGGGTCGGCCGCCCACGCGTCGAGCCGCGACTCAAACCACTCGATCTGCTCGCGGCGTGTCTTGGGGATGACGGCCATGGGGTGTGTCCTCTCCGCGCGCTCGCCGCGCGCTTCCCGATCGATCGGAACGCACGCCGCCGCCCTTGAGCCGGACCGCCAAAACGCCCGAGAAACCCGCCTCGCCCGCCAAAAACGCCGCCCCGCCTCCCGGAACGCCCGCCGCGCCTCCAACCGAGCCCGCCGCGGCCCGAACCCCGCCCGCCCCGCCTCCGGGCGAGGCCGCCGTGGCTCCAGCCGCGGCCGTCCGGCATCGAGACGCGGCCGCCGCGTACGGAGCCGCGGCCGCCGCGCATCGAGGAAATGTCACCGCGGCTGGATGCGCGGGCGGCCCGGCGGGGAGAAACCAGAGCCGGTGCACCGCGGAGATCGCGGAGCACGCGGAGGGGAAGGCAGAGTGGAACGCGAAGGACGCGAAGGGGCGCGAAGGACGGCGGAGCACGGCCGCGGCGGTCGCGAGGATCGCCGCGAAAGGAGGCCCAACGCGCAAGCGTGGGCTTGGAAGCGGGGAGGAAGGGTGGGTTGGGTTTCACCACAGAGGCACAGAGGGCACAGAGGGGGAGAAACGAAGGGTATCAGCGCTTCATAACACTACGTGTTCATATGTATTTCTAGCTGCGGTGGAGGGGTGCCAAGGTCATCGGGGTGGCAGCGCTCAAGGTCTTTCACAAAAGTGTGGAAGCTCCGCCCTTTGCACTTGAACACGCCGCCGATACTGGAATTGGCCATCGCGAATTTGTATTGGCCGGTAATGAGTTTGGCCCGAAGTTCCCGGGCATCGAACCAAATGTACGTCGAATGACCCGGGGGAAGATCGAGCGGCAGAGAGTTTCCGTCGATCGTCTGAGGGCGCGTGACGATGGCTCCGGTCTGGCTAGCTCCTTGGAATCCGACGTTCTCCAAACGAACTGGGATTGCTCCGGTGTTCTCTACCTTAAAGACGCATGTCACCGGGCCGCAAGGGAATATGCCAGGGTGCACCCTTGCCCGTCGCACGCTTAGTCGAATGCGCGGCCGATCCCGCTTCCATGATCTAACGGTATTGAGGACGCCAAGCGTGAGGCCGCCAATGCCGGCGATTAGGCTGACAATTACGGCCGTTGACTCCAGCGTTGTCATGCGCATACCCCTATGTGAGCGAGCACACCGTGAACTGTTGTGCCGCAACTTGCCGCATTTGCCGGTTCCGTTTCCCTCGAACTTCTGTTCGGTCAAGCGGTGCTCGGGAAGCTGACAAAGCTCATCACCGCGCAGCGAGAAGCGGAGCTTAACTAGACACGACCAAGTCCGCGACTGATGGCACCCCCATCTCCCCCTCCGCGTCCTCCGCGCTCTCCGCGGTTTATTCCGCCTTTCCTTCGCGACCTTCGCGTCCTTCGTGTTCCATCCTTGCCTTTGCTCCACGGAGACAAGCCCACGCTCGCGCGTTGGGCCTCTTTGCTTTGCGTGCTCTGCGTCTCCTCTGCGGCCTCTGCGTTCCTGCCTTCGCTCGCGGGCCGGCGTGTCCCTACATCGCCCCCCCCTCAAACACCACCCTTTGCTTCTCGCTCCGCGGGTCGGGTTCGGGGACGGCACTGAGGAGCGACTGCGTGTAGAGGTGCTGCGGGTCCTCGATGATCTGCTCGCGCGGGCCGTGCTCGACGATTTTGCCCTTGTACATCACCGCGATGTTCTTGCACACGTGCTGGATCACCGCCATGTCGTGCGAGATGAACAGGTAGCTCAGGCCGAACTCGCTCTGCAGGTCGCCCAGCAGGTTGATGATCTGGGCCTGGATCGAGACGTCGAGGGCGCTCGTCGGCTCGTCGCAGATGATGAACCGCGGCTGCAGGGCCAGCGCGCGCGCAATGCCGATCCGCTGCCGCTGCCCGCCGGAGAACTCGTGCGGGTACCGGTCGGCCGCGGCCTTGGGCATGCCGCACCGGACCAGAAGCTCCTCGGCCTTCTGCCGCAGTTCGTCCTTGTCCTTGACCAGCCCGTGGATCACCAGCGGCTCGCCCACGATCGCCGCGATCCGCATGCGGGGGTTGAGCGACCCGGCAGGGTCCTGGAAGATGATCTGCATCTCCCGACGCATCGCCTTGAGCCCCGCCCCGTGGAGCTGGAAGATGTCCTTGCCCTCGAAGATCACCTGCCCGCCGCTGTGCGGCTGCAGGCGGAGGATCGTCCGGCCCACTGTCGTCTTGCCGCACCCCGACTCGCCCACCAGCCCGAGCGTCTCGCCCGGGGCGATGTCGAACGAGACCCCGTCCACCGCGCGGACGTAGTCGGTCACCCGCTGCAGCAGGCCGGACCGCACCGGGAAGTACGTCTTGAGATCGCGCACCGAGAGGAGCGGATCAACGGATCCGGAGGTCTGGTTCGCGGCGGAATCGGCGGCTGTGGGGGTGGCGGTCGTCATGGGATTCCAGTGTAGGTGAAGCCCCCCGCCCCGGTCGGGCCGCGCTGGTCCCGGGCCGGGGCGGTCCAGCGGGCGCGGCCGGGCGTGCCGATCTGGACGGTTTTCGGTGCCCGCCCGCATCGGCACACGCCCCGGCTGCGATTCCCCGACCACTGCGGCGGGCCGAGCGGTGCCGCGTCCGCCTCGCGGCACGGGCTCGCGGCGCGGGAACACGAGCGGGAACAGCGGATCCGGGGATGGCGATGTTGGCCAACACACACACCGAGCCGGGCACCGATCGGAGGGAATCCGCTCCGGGGGGGTCCCGCGGAGGGGGATTCCGGCCATCGGGCGGCGCGAGCAGCGCCCGGACGTCTAATCTGGCCCCAATGGCTTCCTTGGGCAGGGCCGGCCGGCCCGGGGATCGCTATGGTCACGCCCCGTGCGTTTCTGGCACGGTAATGCGGCCCGGCTCTTTTGGTGCCGCGGAATGGAACGCACCGCCCGATCTCCGCATCGGCACGGCCGGCTCGCGGCCGGCGCTCGGAGAGCCATCCGGCTCGATGGAGATGGCTCTGCACAAACCACAGTCCTCGAGCCCTCGTCGAGACGCAGAACCGAGGGCGAAGAGCGGAGTGCGCGGGCGGGCCTGATCGACGTGCCCCGAGAAGGATTCGAAGGAGCGGGAACCATGGCAGCAGACCCAACGCCCGCCGCGCGCGCAAGGCCGGCAACGAACACCGGCACCACCGGCCAGACCGCCTGGGCCGATCTTGACCACACACGCGTGCGGCTCCGAGATATCGCGCCGATCCTCTCGATCCACGCGATGTGCCTCGGCGTGATCTGGGTGGGGTGGAGTTGGGTCGCCGTCGCGGTCGCCGTCGCGCTCTACTTCATCCGGATGTTCGTCATCACCGCGTTCTACCACCGCTACTTCTCGCACCGGACGTTCCGCACCCACCGCGCCGTGCAGTTCGCTTTCGCCCTGCTGGGGACGACCTCGGCCCAACGCGGCCCCTGCTGGTGGGCGGGCCACCACCGCGAGCACCACCGACACTCCGACGAAGAGCCCGACCTCCACTCGCCCTGGTGGAAGGGTGTCCTGTGGAGCCACACCGTCTGGTTCCTGACCGAGAAGGGCCGCGCAACCAACTGGCGGGCGATCCCGGATTGGCAGAAGTACCCGGAACTCGTGTGGCTCGAGCGGAACCACCTGATCGGCCCCGCGCTGCTGATCACGGCGATGGCGATCCTCGGCTGGACGCTCGGCGTCTGGGCCCCGGGCCTTGGCACCAACGGCTGGCAGATGGTCGTCTGGGGCTTTGCGATCTCCACCTCCGTGCTCTACCACGGCACGTTCACGATCAACTCGCTCGCGCACACCATCGGCTCGCAACGGTTCAAGACCGGCGACGACAGCCGCAACAACTGGTGGCTCGCGCTCATCACGCTCGGCGAGGGCTGGCACAACAACCACCACGAGTACCCCGGCACCGTCCGGCAGGGCTTCTACTGGTGGGAGTTCGATCCCGCCTACTGGATCCTCAAGGTCATGTCGTGGTTCGGCCTGGTCTGGGATCTGCGGCCGGTTCCCGCCTCGGTCTACGAGCGCGCCGAGCACGCCAAGGCCGAACGTGCCGCCGGAGTCGGCAGGCAACGGCAGCGATCCAGGGGGGCCGCGTGAAGATCGCCGTCGTCGGGGCTGGTATCAGTGGGCTGGTCTGCGCCTACCTGCTCGCGGCGGACCACGCCGTCACGCTCTTCGAACGCGAGCCCCGGCTCGGAGGCCACACCAACACCGCCCGCGTCGAGCACGAGGGCCGGACCGTCGCGGTGGACACGGGCTTCATCGTGTTCAACGACCGCAACTACCCCAACTTTTGCCGCCTGCTCGATCGGCTGCGGGTCGCCTCGCGCGAGACGACCATGTCCTTCAGCGTGCGGGACGACTCGACCGGCTTCGAGTTCGGCGGCTCGTCGGCCGCGGGCATCGTCGGCTCCGTGTCCAATGTCCTGCGGCCGCGCTGGTGGCGGGTGGTCCGGGGCGTTGCGCAGCTCGGCAAGCAGGGCAAGGCCTTGCTCGCCGAGGTGAGCGCGGAGAGTTCGCACCCCGTCACCATCGGGGATCTCTACCGGCAGCGGCGGTTCTCCAAGGGGTTTCTTGACGACTATCTCGTGCCGATGGCCGCGGCGATCTGGTCGGCCCCACGCGCCGCGCTCATGGATTTCCCCGCCGAGTTCTTCCTCCGATTCTTCGACAATCACGGCATGCTTGACCTGCGCGAGCGTCCCCAGTGGCGCACCGTCGAGGGCGGCTCCGACGCCTACATCCGCGCGATGCGGGAAACGCTCGAGCCGATCGCCCGGACCGCGTGCGGCGTCCAACGGATCGAACGCACCCACGACACGGTTCAGGTCTGGTCCGGCGCGCCAAGCACCTCTCCGGAGACCTTTGATCACGTCATCCTCGCAACACACTCAGACCAGGCCCTCGCCATGCTGGGCGATCCGAGCGACACCGAAAGGCAAGTGCTCGGCGCCATGCCCTACCAGGAGAACGAGACCGTCCTGCACACCGACGAGCGTCTCCTGCCGCGCAAACGGCGTTGCTGGGCGGCGTGGAACTCCCGTCTCTCCGACGACGACCAACGCCCCGTCGCGGTGACCTACAACATGACGATGTTGCAGGGTCTGGAGACGCAGTCCCCGCTGTGCGTCACGCTCAACGACACCGACGCGATCGACCCTGCGAAGGTGCTCGCGAGGTACAGCTACCACCATCCGCTCTACACCATCGACGGCCAACGGGCACGGGCACGGTGGCCGGAGGTCAGCTCGCTCGAGCGGCGGACCCACTTCTGCGGTGCGTACTGGGGCAACGGCTTCCATGAGGACGGCGTCGTGAGCGCCCAGAGGGTCTGCGACGCGTTCGGAGTGGCACTGTGAATCTGCACAGCGCGATCTACGAAGGCCATGTTCGGCACCGGCGCCGCGACCCGGAGCACGCCTTCACGTTCCCGCTCTTCATGGTGTATCTCGATCTCCGGGAGGTAGACACGGTGCTCGCAATGTCACCATGGTGGGGGACCGAGTGGTGGCGCCCGGCCAGATTCCGCCCGGCCGACTACCACCTGCCCCCCGGGACGGGCGGCTCCGAACCGTCGCACACGGCAGAGGATCTCGACAGAGACGTCCGCGCCTGCGTTGAAGCGCAGCTCGGCCGCCGGCCCGACGGTCCCGTCCGTATGTTGACCCACCTGCGGTACTTCGGCCACATCTTCAACCCCGTGACGTTCTATTACTGCTTCGATCGGTCCGAGCGGATCGACGCCGTGGTCGCGGAGATCACCAACACCCCGTGGGGTCAGCGTCACGCCTATGTGCTGGACGCCCGCCCGGCCCGCGAGCGGCGCCCCGCCTCCGGGCACCTCCGCTGGAAGTTTCAGAAGCGGTTCCACGTGTCCCCCTTCATGCCCATGGACATGGACTACGACTGGGCGTTCGTGCCGCCCGGCGACCGCCTCTTCGTGCACATGAATCTCCGCGACCGCGACGAGGCGGGCAAGGCGTTTGATGCGACGTTGCGGATGGACCGCCGCGAACTCACACCGGGCGTCCTGCGCTCGGTGCTGGCCAGGCGCCCGCTCATGACCATGCAGGTGGTCGCGGGCATCCACATCGAGGCGCTGAAGCTCTGGCTCAAGCGAGCGCCCGTGTCCCGGCATCCGGGCTCGGCGCGGGCCCGATCGGTCTCCGCCGTCAGTGAGGGAATGCAGACATGACTCTGTTGGACACCGGGCCCCGCAACGCGGTCGTCGGGCGCGTCGGTCCGAGACAGGGCCGCCGCCGCATCCACGCGGAGACTCCGCCTGCTGGAGATCGCCGGCAGGGCCATCGTGCGTCGCGCGATCGAGAGAGTGCGCATCGGCAGCGTCAGAATCGAGGACACCGCGCGCGGCGAGACCCTGACCTCCCCCGGTAAGGCGGCCGACGAGAAGGACCGCACCGCGGGTGCCGCTCCCGACGCCGCGCTGCGGGTGCTGGACCCGGCGCTCTTCAGCGCCGCCGCCTTCGGCGGCAGTCTCGGCATCGCCGAGGCCTACATCGACGGCGCGTGGGAATCGGACGACCTGGCGGGGTTGATCGAAACGATGACCGCCAATCTCGCGGCCATGGACTCACTCGAGAGCCCCCTGGCGAGGCTGAGTGGCCCGCTCTCTCGCGCGGCCTACTGGCTCGAACGCAACACCCGCGCCGGGAGCCGAAGGAACATCGTCGCTCACTACGACTTAGGGAACGAGTTCTTTGGCCTCTTCCTTGACCCGACGATGTCGTACTCCTGCGGCATCTTCGAGAACGGCGCGGCAACACTCGAGGAAGCCCAGGTCGAGAAGATTGACCGTGCGTGCCGGAAGCTCGATTTGCGGCCGACCGACCACCTGCTCGAGATCGGCACCGGTTGGGGCGCCCTCGCCGTCCACGCCGCGGCCCGCTACGGGTGCCGCGTGACCACCACGACCATCTCCGACGAGCAGCACCGTCTCGCGACCAAACGTGTGCAGGACGCGGGGCTCGCCGATCGGGTCACCGTCCTCAAGCAGGACTACCGGGACCTCTCCGGGCATTTCGACAAACTGGTCAGCATCGAGATGGTCGAGGCCGTCGGTGCCGCCCAGCTGCCCACATTCTTCCAGGTCTGCTCAGAACGCCTCAAACCCGACGGCGCGGCGCTGATTCAGGCCATCGTGATCCGTGACCAGTTCTTCGCGAGGGCGGCTCGTCGGCGCGACTTCCTGAAGAAGTACATCTTCCCTGGCAGCTGCCTGCCGAGCGTCGAGGTGATGACACGTGCGGTTGCCGCACGAACCGACCTGCGTACATGGCACACCGAGGACCTTGCCCCGCACTACGCGACAACGCTCCGGATGTGGCGTGACGCGTTCAACGGCCGCCTCAACGACGTCCGGGCTCTCGGGTTCGACGGGCGGTTCATCAGGATGTGGGACTACTACCTCGCCTACTGCGAAGGGGCGTTCCGCGCACGCCATGTCGGCGTGGTGCAGACGCTGCTGACCAAGCCACTCAGCCGCATCGCGCCGGCGAGCGCACACGCGGCAGGGCAGGGCGTGAGGGGAGAAGGCCCGACGTGATCCGCTGGCTCGTGATCATCGTGAATCTGTTCGCCTACGACATCTGCTGGACGCTGACGATGTTCGGCGCGGGCCGCTCGTGGTGGTGGGTGGCCATCGGTGTGACCGCCCTGAGCGTCGCCGGACAGCTCGCGATCTCTCCGGTGTGGCGAAAGGAGGCCGCCATCATTCTGGGAGGCGCTCTCGTCGGCGTCGTCACCGACGCGATCGGGATGCGCCTCGGGATGTTCAGCTATCGGGCCGGATCCGGCGTCCAGTTCTGGATCGTGTTCTTCGCGCTGTGGGCCAACTTCGGCACGGTCCTCCGGCCGAGCCTGTTCTGGATGTGGAACAGGCCGCTGCTGGCCGCCCTCCTCGGCGCAGCGGGCGGTCCTCTCGCCTACTGGATCGGCTCCCGCATCGGCGCGATCAATCTCGGCGACTCCGTCGCGGCATCGCTCGTCTGGTTCGGCGTGCAATACGCGGTCCTTACCCCCGCGTGGATGTTCGCCGCGAGGCGTGTCATCGGCGAGCGGGCCGGAAGAGATCTTCGATCGTCTCCGAACGAAGCGACGCCAGCAGAAGGTAGACCAGCGCCGTGAGATTCCCAGTCAGGCACAACCCGATCCACCACAGCAGCGAGCGGCCGACGCTCCGCTCGCGGTACGCGATCCAGCCGCCAATCACCAACAGGCCGATGTACAGATCGACAAGCGTGGTCACGCCCCAGCGCGTGTCCGCGGTCTCTCTAAGCCCGCGGCCGAGCGACATCTCCAGCGAAGAGAACACAATCATCGCCACGAGCGCGACGATACCGGCGGCCGACACGACGGAGACAGTTCGTACAGGTGACATGGTGAAGCTCCAAAGGGATCAGGGACCGCGAGTCTGCTTTGTAGGTTCTCGAAGAAAGGGTGGTGCCGGATGCTGAGCCCGGGTGAACAATTCGGCTGGATCGCGGCGGGGGCCGGGCTGGTCATGGCGCTGCTCTGGATCCTGCAACTGCGGACGAAGGACGCCGGGGTCGTGGATGTCGGGTGGGCGGCCTGCCTGGGCACCGCGGCCATCTTCTGCGGCCTGACCGGTGAGGGGGACGTCGCACGACGAGCGATTATCGCCTCCATCGGCGGACTCTGGGGCTATCGCCTCGCCTGGCACCTGCTGACCGACCGCGTGCTCAGCGGTCCCGAGGACGGCCGCTATCAGATGATGCGGGAGAAGCTGGGGTCACGCATCAACCCCGCGCTCTTTGCCTTCTTCGAGGCGCAGGCGGTGCTCGTGGTGCTCCTCTCGGTGCCCTTCGTGCTCGCCGCGAGCGATCCGCGGGCCGGGCCGGGTGTGCTGGACTTCCTGGGTGCGGGCGTGTGGGTCACCGGGCTGCTCGGCGAGTCGCTCGCGGACGCCCAGCTCAAGAAGTTCAAGCGCGATCCCGACAGCAAGGGCCGGGTCTGCGACGTTGGGCTGTGGAGATACTCCCGCCATCCCAACTACTTCTTCGAATGGCTCATGTGGATCGGGTACGCCCTGGTCGCCACGCTCGCGCCGTGGGGATGGGTGGCATGGACCGCGCCGGGAATGATCCTTTTCTTTGTGCTCAAGGTCACCGGCATCCCGCCGACCGAGGCCCGCGCCCTCAAGTCCCGCGGCGACGCCTACCGCCGTTACCAGCGCACGACCAGCGCGTTCTTCCCGTGGTTCCCCAAAGACGACACGACGCAAACCGAGGACCCGTCATGACGACGACCACCATCGAAACTCCGGCCCGGGACGAGACCGCCCCGCCGCCCGCCGCCGCGTGGTACGAGGGCGTGCTCGATCGCGGCCTGCTCCCCGACGCTGTGCTCCGCGCAGGTATCCGCCGACGGCTCTGGTCGCGCATCCGACACGAAGAACGCGGCACGATCGACCAACGCTCCGCCCGCTTCCGCGAGCTCCTCGAGAGCCTCTCCCAGGCCCCGGTCGCGATCCACACGCAGGAGGCCAACGAACAGCATTACGAGCTGCCCCCGCCCTTCTTTCAGCTCTGCCTCGGACCACGTTTGAAATACAGCAGCGGCTACTGGCCCGCCGGCGTGAGTGACCTGACCGCCGCCGAGGAGGCCATGCTCGCGCTCAGCTGCGAGCGGGCCGGCCTGCAGGACGGGATGGACATCCTCGAGCTCGGCTGCGGCTGGGGCTCGCTGACACTCTGGATGGCCGAGAAGTACCCCGCGGCACGGATCACCGCGGTGTCGAACTCAGCGCTGCAGCGCGAGTTCATCCTCGCCGAGGCCGAGCGTCGCGGCGTCACCCCGCCGCACGTCGTCACCGCCGATGTCAACCACTTCGCCCCCGATGCACGGTTCGACCGCGTGATGTCGGTCGAGATGTTCGAGCACATGAAAAACTACCGCACGCTCCTCGGTCGCATCGCCTCGTGGCTCCGCGATGATGGACGGCTTTTTGTCCACATCTTCTCCCACACACGCGTCGCCTACGCCTTCGAGACCGACGACTGGATCGGTCGATACTTCTTCACCGGTGGGACCATGCCCTCCGACGATCTCCTCCTGCACTTCGCCGACGATCTCGTCGTACGCGACCACTGGCGCGTCGACGGCACGCACTACGCCAAAACCGCCCGCGCCTGGCTCAACAACCTCGACGCCCGACGCGACCCGGCGATGGCGGTGCTGCAGGAGAACTACGGCACCGCCGATGCGAAGAAGTGGTTCCACCGCTGGAGGGTGTTCTTCATCGCCTGCGAGGAACTCTGGGGACTGGGCCGCGGAACTGAGTGGATCGTGTCGCACTACACATTTGCACCGCGCCGAGCGGCGGGGAACGCAGCGCCGGCATCAGCCGGCGGCTGAAGCCAGCACCGACTCCGCCGCAGCCATCCCGCTCGTCCACGCCTCCTCGACCCGAGACCCCAGGCACCAGTCGCCGCACACCGAGAGCGACATCGCGGGCTCATGCAGGCACGGACTCCCCACCGGGGCAACCGTCCGGGCGTACCGCCAGCGGTGCGCGCGCAGATGCACCGGCGTCGCCGCCACGCCCCCGAACCGCTCCACGAGCCCCACAAGCTCACGCATCATCAACCCGCAGACCTCGTCGGGCGGCAACTCGATTGTCGCCTCCGACCAGTCGGGACACGCGTGCAACACCCACCGCTCCGGCGGCTCGGCCGCCCGCCCCGGCTTGGCGCTGTCCCGCGCGATCCACGAGATCCCAGAACCGGACCGCACCCTCAGCCCCTCAAAGGCCAGCCCCAGCGAACCATCGAAAGCCGCCATCACAGACCAGCACGGGGCGAACTTTGCGCAACTCGCTCTCGCGGCGAACGCGGGGGCCACCGTGCCGAGCAGCTCCGCAGCCTGCGGTGCCGGCACCGCGACCACCGCGTGATCAAACGGCCCAAACTCCTCGCCGCTCACGGTCTGCACCGTCCATCCCCGGCGCGCGCGCGCCAGGCCGCACGCCTCGGCGCCGAACCGAACATCCAGCCCTTCCAGTTGGTGCGCGACAATCCGGCTCATGCCGGGGATCCCCACCCACAGATTGCGGTGGGGCAACATGCGGAGCCCCTCGCTGTCAACCTCGCCGAACTGTCCCACCCAACGCTGCGCCACACCCGCCTGCGCCCAGCCGCCCACAGCATCCACGAACGGCAGCGATCGGGCGGTGAAATACTGGGCCCCGTGGTCAAACGCCCCCGACTCTGACCGGCGGGTCGAGACCCGACCCCCGGGACCGCGGCCCTTATCGAGCACCGTGACCGAAAGCCCTCGCGACCGCAGCGCGCGCCCAGCGCTGGAGCCCGCGACGCCTCCACCGACGACGACAGCGCTGCCTGACACGCGGGGTGGCGAGGGAGGGGTTTCCAGACGCGGCTCACAAATCGGGATGCGGGGGGTTGTCCACCAAGGACCGAAGGGGCGGCCCCTCAATCCTCACGAGACCTGCGTATTCGCTGCCCCGGACGCGGGGTTGCATGAAGCAGCAGGAACTCGTTGACATTGCCGACCGAGAGCATGCCCACGAGATCACCGGCATGGGTTACCGGCAGCACAGGCGGATTGAGGCGCAGGACCTCGATCGCGTCGAGCATCGGCGTGTCCGGGGGAAGTGTCGGCAGGTTGGTCTGCATAACCGAGGAGACCGGCGTCCCGGCATCGAGCGACGACAACGCCCCGGCGAGATCGTCGTGGCGCAGAAGGCCCTCGAAGCGACCGGAGTAGGCGTCAACCACCGGAAGATCCCGCTGCGACGAGGCGATCACCGCGTCGGCGGCCTCGGCGAGACTGGCTTCGGACGGGATTGTCCGGAACGACGTTTGCATGACGTCCCCGACCAGCGTGCCCTGCATGGCGGCCCGCTGCGTCGCCGCCGCGGCCTCGGCTCCGCCCCCCATGTAGACGAACACCGCGATGATCATCAGTACCGGGTTGCCCGCCATCACGCCCCACACCAGCAAGCCCACCGCCATCACCCGCCCGACCATCGCTGCCACCCGGGTGGCCCGGGCGTACTCGAGACGGAACGCCAGCAACGCCCGCAGCACGCGCCCGCCGTCCATTGGAAACGCCGGGAGCATGTTGAATACCACCAGGGCGATATTGACCAGCGCCAGCATGCCAAAGAAGCCCGTGGACTGCGTGAAAGGGTTCTGCGGGGTCTTCACGTCGCCGACGAGCAGGACCCCCGCGAGCAACACCGCCGCGATGACGACATTGACCGCGGGCCCCGCGACGGCGACGAGCAACTCCTGCCCCGGCTTGGTCGGCATGCGCTCCAGCGCCGCAACGCCGCCGATCGGCAGGATCGTGATGTGCCGCGTCTTGACCCCGAAGGCCCGGGCCGTCAGCGCGTGCCCGAACTCGTGAAGCACCACGCAGGTGAACACGCCCCCGATGAACGCCAGCGCGACCAGCGTCCCGGCGAGGCTCGCCTGCTGTCTGGTCGAGAGAAAGACCACGTAGACGACCAGCAGGAGAAACGTCCAGTGGATGGCGACATCGATGCCAAAGAGCCGGGCGATACGGAGGGAGCCTTTCACGTCTCATGGTACGGGAGCCGATCGGCCGGCGCGCCGGGAGCTTTCGAGGCCCGCCGTCGCGCGCCGAGGCGTGGTACGCTCTGGGGCCATGGCCACGCCGTCATCAAACACCACGCCCGGGAAGACCGAGCCCAAAACCGTCCCGGCGATGCGCGCCCCGGCGGTCGATCGCGACAACCCGCTCACGCGGAGTTTCGCGGGGATGCTCGGGATCGGGTTCCTCGTGCTGATGATCGCGGCGTGCGTCCTGACGCTGCCGTGGACGCTTGGGGCCGCCGGCGGACAGGAAGGGGCCTCCGTCCCACGCTACAACGCGGGCAACCCGGAGGAGGGACGCCTCCCCCGTTCTGGTGGCCCGCCGACGCACTGCAGAAGGAACGGCTCGACGCGATCGAACAGGCGACCGGCCGGACCCCGAGATACTGGCTCGGCACCGATGTGCTGGGCCGCTCCCTCCTGACCCGCATCCTCACCGGCGGCGGGATCTCGCTGGGCATCGGGATCGCCGCCGCGTTCATTTCGGTGTTCATCGGCACGCTCTACGGCGGCCTGGCCGGGTACGTCGGAGGCAAGACCGACGCCGTGCTGATGCGGATCGTTGATGTCCTCTACGGGCTCCCCTACATCCTGCTCGTCGTCCTGCTGGCCGTCGCAAGCGAGGCCATCGTCGCGGGCTGGATCAGTCAGGAAGGCGCCCGCGACGCTTGGGTCCAATCGACGCTGAAACAGTCCAATATGCCCTCCGATCAGGTGTGGTTGGAAGAGCCGGCCTCCGATCATCCCGAGTTTGTGAATCTGATACTGGCTCGGGTTGAACGAGCCGTGAACGCCCCAGATGCGCAGAAGATTGCATTGGCGGAAGTCCAAGACGAGGCCGCGATCCGATCGGCCGGCGAGGTTCTGACAACAGCAGCGTCGATCGCCCGGCCACCAAAGAACGTCCGCGAATCATCGCGACTTCTGCTCGATGTCGGAACGCTGCTGCTCGCGATCGGTGGCGTGAGCTGGCTGACCATGGCCCGCGTCATCCGGGGCCAGGTCCTCAGCCTCAAGGAACAGCCCTTCGTCGAGGCCGCTCAGGCGACCGGCGCGACACCCTTCCGGATCTTCACGAAACACCTGCTCCCCAACCTCCTCGGCCCGATCATCGTCTACGCGACCCTGACCGTGCCCCAGGCGATCCTCCAGGAGTCGTTTCTGAGCTTCCTGGGCATCGGCGTGAAGCCGCCGCTGCCCAGCTGGGGCAATCTCGCGGCCGACGGGCTCTCGGAACTCAACACCTACCGGAGTCACTGGTGGCTCCTGCTCTTCCCGTGCCTCCTGCTGGGGGTCACGCTCCTCGCGCTCAATTTCGTCGGCGAGGGGCTCCGCGAAGCGTTCGACCCCAAGCGTGCGCGGCGATAGTGTCTGCGGCCGGAAGTGCCGGATGTTCTTGGCACCTATGATGTTCGGAGGATTATTGGATGACCGCAACCACTGCCAGCGCCGAGACATCACCTGCCGCGGGGACACCGACCGCCACGCCCATCGTCCGCGTCGATCGGCTCGCCGTCTCGTTCGACAACGGGAGCGGCCCGCGCGTGCAGGCGGTCGACGGCGTCCGCATGACCATCTACCCGCGACAGACGCTCGCGGTGGTCGGCGAGTCCGGCTGCGGCAAGAGCGTGACCGCCATGAGCATGCTCCAGCTCATCCCCCGCCCGCCGGGCCGGTTCGACCGCGGTGAGATCGTCTTCCAGACCGAGCACGGGCCCGTCGATCTGCTGACGCTGAACGCCAAGCAGATCCGCGAGGTCCGCGGCAACGACATCGCCATGATCTTCCAGGAGCCCATGACCAGCCTCAACCCGGTCTACACCGTGGGCGACCAGATCATGGAGGCCATCCTTCTTCACCAGGACGTCAGCAAGACCAAGGCCCGCGAGATCGCGCTCAAGTCCATGAGCGATGTCGGCATCCCCGACCCCGAGTCACGCATCAAGGCCTACCCCCACCAGTTCTCCGGCGGCATGCGGCAGCGCGTCATGATCGCCATGGCGCTGGCCTGCCAGCCGCGTCTCCTGCTCGCCGACGAACCCACCACGGCGCTCGACGTGACCATCCAGGCCCAGATCCTCGAGCTTATGACCGAGCTCAAGCAGACCCGAGGCATGGCGGTCATGCTCATCACCCACGACCTCGGCGTCGTCGCCGAAAACTCTGACGTCGTCTGTGTGATGTACGCCGGACGCGTCGTGGAGTATGCCAAGGTCTTCGACCTCTACGACAACCCGATGCATCCCTACACCCGTGGCCTCCTCGCCAGCATCCCGAAGATGCACGAACGCCTCGATCGCCTCGTGACGATCCGGGAGATCGTCGAGAACGAGGACGAGTTCCGCAAGCTCCCCGGCGCGTCGGACGGTGTCCGCCCGTGGTGGCCCTGGCACACACCGCCGAACGACCTCGAGGCCAAGGACGAGCCCGCGGGCGACTACTACCTCCAGGAAGTCGCGCCCGAGCACTGGGTCGGTGTGTGGCGCACCCACGCTGTACGCGACCACGAGAGCCGTCCGCCGGACATCGATTACCGGGTCCCGGCCAAGCAGTCGCCGAGCGCGAGCTGATGCGTCCAGAACGCTTCATCCGGTCCGGGTGAGGGAGGTCACATGCGGGTTGTCCTCCTTGCCGATCGCCGATTCGCGAGCCGCGAGCGCTCGATGCTCGCCCGTCTGCAGGTGGGCCTGGCCGACGAGGGCATCCGCGTCGTGCTGGCGCTGCCCCGCGGCTTCGTGCAGGACACCAACGGCCTCTTCCAGGAAACCGTGGAGTTCGAGGAAACCGGTCTGCCGATGTCGTTGCGGTGGCGTGCCGGCGAGGTCGCCGCCAAGCTCCGCGCGAGCGAGCGTGCCGGCGACGATCCCGCCCGGATCGTGCACGTCTTCGGCGGGTCGCTCTGGCCGTTCGGGCTGGCGCTGGCCGAGAAGCTCCAAGGGGCCATGATCGTCGAGGTGTGGCGTGCGGGGCTCATCCACAAGGCCCAGCGGCTGATGGCCCGGTCGCGCAACCGCGCCGGCGCGGTCGTGCTCTGCCCCGACGCGGCGCTCGTCTCGCGCTGCGAACGCGACCTGCCGGGCGTCGCGGTCCGAAAGTCGCCGTGGGGGGTCTACGTAGATGCGCCGCCGCGGCAGGTGCTCAAGCCCGGCACCGCCTGGTCGCTGATGATCGCCGGCGCCGGTTTCGACAAACCAGCGTTCACCGCGTGCTTCGAGGCGATCGCCGATGTCGCCCGCGACCGACCCGACATGCTGGTCTTCTGCGACGCCGTGGCCGCACGCCGGGCCGATCTCTGGAAGCTCGCCGAGAAACTCGGCGTGCGCCAACAGGTCTCGCTCGTCGACGAGATGGACGCCAACCGGGATCTCGTGCTTCGCGGCGACGTCCTCGTCCTGCCCGAGGCCAGAGGCGAACAGCGGACCCTGGTGCTCGAGGCGATGGGCATGGGCATGCCCGTGGTCGCCGCCCGCGACGAGGCCAACGCGTCCCTCATCGACGGCCGCACAGCCCTGCTGGTCGCCCCCGGCGATCGGCAGGGGTGGTCCCGCCAGATCCGCCGGCTTCTTGCGCCCTCCGGCAGCGAACAACTCGTCGCCGACCTGGCCGAGTCGGCCCGTGAATACGTCGCGACCGAGCACCGCTCCTCGCGGCACGTGGGCGGCGTGATCGAGGCCTACGAGGCTGCGGTCGGCAAGCCCTCCCTGCCCTTCCCCGGCGCGGACGCGACCTGACCCGCGTCCGATAGGCTCGGCGGGCACCGATCTCGGACCAACTTCCAGGCCAGACAACCGGAAAGCCCGGCAAATCCACTTGCTATGCGCGCAGAATCGCGCATGCTGGATCAAGTCGGGGTGGGTTGCCAGTGACCGGCGCGGAGGGAGTTCGCGCCCAGACATCAGGAGATCGGACAATGAACACGCTCTTCGCTGCCGCGGCCATCGCCGCGAGTCTTGCCGGGCCGCACGACGCGCCCACCGCCCACCGGGGCTGCTGCACGCCCGGCTTCGCGCCGGCGATCCACAACGGTTTGCTCGTGACGCGGCCGCCGGAGGACCAGACGCGTGTGTACACGCCGGGTGCCTCTTCGGTGCGAGCCCGCCTCTGGGTGGGTGACGACGTCAAAGACATCGCCAGCCGCCGCAAGTGGCGCGAGAACCCCGGCAGGCTCGCCTACGGCGCCGCCGACGCCGGGCACGACCGCGTGCACGTCCGCGTGAACAACCAGAAGGTCTCGATCAGCGCGTGGCAGCAGGTCGAGGGCGAGGGTTGGGCCAACCTCGAACGCGGGCGTCAGCAGTGGCTCAAGGAACGCGGATACACCGGCGGTGTGCGCACATTCGTGCACCCGCAGCGGCTCCGCGACATGCAGGCCGGTGGCGCGGCGCACGTCGAGGCGGAACGGAAGGGCACGCCCGAGCCGAGCGCGACGATTCAACTCCGCAAGCCCCGGGAGACCGGCGGCAAGCTCAAGCAGGTAGACGCGGGCGTGGCCGGTGGGGTCCGGATTCTGTCGGGCGAGCAGCCGGTTCGGGTGTCCTACCCGATGACGGTGCAGGCCACCACGGTCGAACGCTCGGTCGCCAAGGGTTGGACCGACGCCGAGGATTCGTCCACCCGGACGGCCGACGCGCAGAAGTAGACGGGGCCCACCCGCCCCCACCGGGAGGCAGGACATCCCGGTTTCGGCAATAATCGGCCCGTCATGGGCCGATTGCCGTTTGATCCCAACCGCATGCGTCGCGCCAAGCAGCAGGCCGAGGGTGGCCGGTCCGCCCCGGCCTCGCCGTCAGAAGCCAACGCCGCGAGCGCCGCCGAGGGCGTGCTCTCGGTCTCGAGGCTGGCGGCGCTGATCCGGGGAGTCCTGGACGAGGGCCTGCCCCGGAAGGTGCGCGTGGTGGGGGAGATCACCGGCGCACGCCGCAGCACGCACCTCTATCTCGCGCTCAAGGACGGCGGCGCAGTGATCAGCGCCGTCCTCTTCGCCAGCCAACTCAAGAAACTCCAGTTCGACCCCCGCGACGGTCAGGAAGTCGTCGCGACCGGTCGCGTGGAGTTTTACGAGCCGCAGGGGCGGGTCTCGCTGATCATCGAGAAGCTCGAGCCCGTCGGTGAGGGCGCCGCCGAGGCCCGGTTCCGGCAGCTCTGTGAGGAGTTGCGAACGCTCGGCTGGTTCGCCCCGGAACGCAAACGACCCCTCCCCACGTTCCCGAGACGGGTCGCTGTGGTCACCAGCCCGACCGGTGCCGCCCTCCAGGACGTGCTCATCACCATGGCCAAGCGCTGCCCGGCTGTCGCCGTCGCCGTCGTGCCGGTCCGCGTCCAGGGCGAGAGCGCCGCGCGCGAGGTCGTCCGAGCGATCGACTTTGTTTCTCGCGAGCACGAGCGGCTGGGGATCGACGCCGTGGTCGTGACCCGCGGCGGAGGATCTCCGGAAGACCTCGCTGCGTTCAACGACCGTGAGGTTGCGCGCGCAATCGTCGACTGCCGCATCCCCGTGGTCGCGGCGATCGGGCACGAGACCGACACGTCGATCGCCGAACTTGTCGCCGACGAGCCGCGCGCCACGCCGACCCAGGCCGCGATGCGACTGACTCCCGACCGCGAGGCCCTGGGCCGCCAACTCGACGCCCTCTCGCGGAGGTTCCGGACCGATCTCGCCCGCACGCTCCGCTACGAGCACCAGCGGCTCGCCGCCGCGTCGCGGCATCCCGTGCTGGCCGACCCCCGCGGCGCGACGCGGCTGGGCGCAGGAGCAACTCGCGACCGCCCGCGACGATCTCGACGACGCCGCCCACGGGCGCGATGGCCGCCGCGGCCGCCCGGTTTGATCGGGTGCGGCAGCGCCTGCACGCCCAGGATCCCCGCCGCTCGGTGGCGTCCGCCCGCGAGCCGCCTCGACGCACGGGCGGCCCGGCTGCTGCGCGAAGTCACGCACCGGTTCGACATGCGCCGCGCGGCGGCTGCCTCCCTCGGGGAGCGTCTCGAGGCGATCGGGCCGGGAGCCGTCCTGCGTCGGGGCTACTCCTGCACTCTCCGGGCCGACGGCACCGCCGCCAGGGACGCGGCGGACCTGGTTCCCGGCGAACGGCTCACGACCTATCTGGCCCCGGGGGTCGGTCGAGGCCGATGTGGTCAGGGTCTCGGACGCAGGCCTCGGCACCCCGGACCCAACGCCCGCAAAGCCCAGGGCCTCGAACCGGCCGGTGAAGCGCCCCGCGAGGCCTCCCCGGGAAACCGACCGAGAGGCCGATCAGTTGGACCTCTTCGGCCCCGGTGAGTAAGGTGAACCCGTGGCCAAGCGCGTGACCAAACCCAACGGCGACCCCGCCCCGTCTGCAGCGTCAGGCGGGGCAAAGCCGACATTTGAGGAAGCGGTCGCGCAGGTCGAGTCGATCATCGAGCAGATCGAGTCCGGCGAGATGGGTCTGGAGGACCAGATCGAGCAGTACGCCAAGGGGGCGGAATTGCTCAAGCGGTGCCGGGACGTGCTGGACCGGTGCGAGCAGCGTGTCGAAGAGATTTCCTCCGAACTCGACCGCGACGGCACGACGAACGACGACTGACAGGCGGCAAGGATCGGGCGCAGGGAGGCGTCGAACCCCATGAGTCCCCAGACAACGATGGCCGTCTTCGTCGCGATCCAACTCGCATTCGCCTTCGCGTTTGGGGCCTGCATCGGCTCGCTCATCAACGTGCTCGTCTACCGCATGCCGCTCGGGCTCAACGTGGTCACCCCCGCGTCGAAATGCCCCTCGTGCAACCACGTGCTGACCTGGCGGGAGAACATCCCCGTGTTCGGCTGGCTCATGCTCCGCGGCAGGTGCCGGTTCTGCAAATGCCGGATCTCCGCCGAGTACCCGATCGTGGAGGCGATCGTGGGACTGGTCTTTGTCGGGATGTACCTGCTCTGGTACGTCGTCCCCGATCGTGGGGCGGTCTGGCTCGGCGTCGATTGGTCACTGATCAAACCGGAATGGGCGATGAACGGCTTCGCCCAGACGTGGCCGGTCTTCATCACACTGCTGGTGCTCGTGAGCTCCCTTATCGCGATGACCATCATCGACGCACGCACGTTCACGATTCCGCTCGCGCTGGCGTGGACGCCGACGGTCGTTGCCCTCGTCGCGCACCCGCTGACAGCGTTCGTCCTGGAGGTGAGGGGAAAGCCCTGGAGGCATGTCGCCAACGGCGACTGGGGGGCGTGGGCGCTGGCGGTGCCCGGCCTGTTTGGGTGGCCCGTGCTCTGTGCATCGATCGGGGGTGTCGTGGGGCTGATCGTCGCCAACGGCCTCCTCGCCACCGGGCTCATCAAACGCAGCTTCGCCGACTACGACGAATGGGAAGCCGAAGCCCTCGCCGAGGCTGGAATCACACCTCCAGAAACGGCGGCGGAGCCACAAGAGCCCGAGCCGGTCGCCGAGCCCGCCGATGCGACAAGCCCCGAGACCCCGCACGAGTCCGCCGAGCCGGCACAGCCGGAGGCACCCCGCAGCCCTCTGCCTTGGAAGGCGATCGGCGTGGTGTTGGCGGCGGTCTTGGTCAGCGGGGGATTGGGAGCTCTGGCTGCGGGAATGCTCGGATTCAATGCAGCACTCGGCGTCGCAGCCGGGGTTTTGGCTGGTGTCGTCGCCGTCGGCCCGATCGTCCGGATGATCTCGCCCGCGGCACCCGCCGAGGACGAGTCGAAGGACGACAGCCCGGCAGAGCTTTGGATCCAGTACCCGCACGCCCGCCGCGAGGTCATCCGCGAGATCGCCTTCCTCGCCCCCTGCCTGATCCTCGCCCTCGTCGGCTGGTCGGTCGGACAGAAGATCGGTGCCCCCTGGACGGTCGATCCGGTCACCTACGAACGCATCGCGTCCGACTCTATCCCGTTGTGGCTCAACGTCTTAGGCGGAGTGCTGCTCGGCTATCTCGTCGGCGGCGGCATCGTCTGGGCCATCCGCATCTTCGGCACCCTCGGCTTCGGCAAGGAAGCGATGGGGCTGGGTGATGTTCATCTTCTCGCGGCGGTGGGGGCGTGCGTGGGGTGGCTCGACTCGGTGCTGGCCTTCTTCGTCGCCCCGTTCATCGCCCTCTACATGGTGCTGGTGCAGGCGACGTGGACCGGCGGCGGGCGGCGGGCCATGCCCTTCGGCCCCTACTTGGCGATCGCCACGCTGCTGGTCATCGTCGGTAAGTTTGGCTTCGAGCTCATCATGACCGCGGTTTTCGGCTCGCCCGAGCGGCTCAATTTCCCCTGACCGTCCGGTGCCGGTTACCGTTCACGAAACTCGATCCGAGTGATCGAAGAGTGTGTACACCCAGCGAGCGGGTTCGGCGCGATATAGTCTCCGCACCCGGCGTTTCCGGGCACGCAAGGAAGGACCCAGCAATGGACGGACGAATCACCAAACGGCTCTTTGGCACGCTTCTGGCGGCGGCGATCGCGATTTCTTCGGTCGGCTGCTCCAACAACAAACGCACCGATTTCGACGCGCTCGAAGCCGAGAACAATGAGCTGCGGGGCCAGCTCGCCGCCCTCGAGGGTGAGCGGGTGATGTGGCAGAGCACCAAGACCAAGCTCGAGCAGGAAAACTCGGAGCTGGCCGCGGCCCTCGAGGAGATGCGGGCGGCGGGGACCGTGGACAACGACGGCGGCCTCGTGGACGTCCCCGGCGCGACCGTCTCGATGCGCGGCTCGGACCTGGTGGTCTCGGTCGCCGGCGACGTGCTGTTCGACTCCGGCCAGGTCACGCTCAAGTCGGGCGCGAAGCAGACGCTCGACAGCGTCAGCCGCCTCCTGCAGTCGCAGTTCGCTGGCAACGAGGTCCGGATCGAGGGATACACCGACACCGACCCCATCCGCAAGAGCAAGTGGGCCAGCAACGACCACCTGAGCTTCGAGCGCGGTCACGCCGTCGAGAAGTACCTGATCTCCCGTGGCATCGACACCCGGCGGATGTACGTCGCCGCGTTTGGTCCCGACCGGCCCCGGGGCAGCAAAGCCGAGAGCCGGCGCGTCGAGATCGTCATTCTCGGAGGCTGAATGGGGCCTCTGGCTGCACCCTGAGATGGACAGCGGCCGATTTGCCGGGCAAAGTCCGGCACCGGACTGATTGGCCATCTGGGGCGGTCCGAGGTATACTTGCGGGCCCCGCACGGGTGGGGCGAATCGGGCGATTGGCGCAGTTGGCTAGCGCGCTTCCATGACACGGAAGAGGTCACAGGTTCGAATCCTGTATCGCTCATTGGTTCGGATGGCGGCGAGAGCCACGCCGGACTGCGTTGACCGCCGCCATAGCTCAGTTGGTAGAGCAGCGCTTTTGTAAAGCGCAGGTCCCCGGTTCGAGTCCGGGCGGCGGCTGTTCGGTGTGCCGGGTCACGCCGGACGATTCCCGGCGTTTCGTGCCGCCCCGCGGCGAAACCACCCGGGCCAACCGCGGGTTCCCGATGCTCGGCAGAGCGCGTGGGACGATTCAGCCGATAGCGGCTGTCTGACAACCAGATGTACGACGATCGGGGCGTGTACCCAAGTGGCCAACGGGGGCAGACTGTAAATCTGCTGGCAATGCCTACGTAGGTTCGAATCCTACCGCGCCCACTGCAACCAACGACACCCGGCACGACCCGTGCCGGGTGTCGTTGGTTTTGGCGCCCCGACACTCGCCGAGCAGCGCACCGCAAACACCGACTCCGTGACGCTACAGTGGACCCACGCCCGCCCGGGATGGCGCGCGTCGCACCCAGGGAGTCAGCCATGCACCGAAACACCATGCTCGTTCTCGCGGCCGGTCTCGCCGGCGCGTTTTCCACCGCCGTCGCCGGCCACCTCTTCCTCACCCCGGCGGTCGCGTCGTCGCCCTCCGCGGTGACGCTCACCGACGCCCGCACCGGCACCGTCGACGTCCTCCAACTCCTCGAGCGCATGCTCGACATGGAGTCCTACGCCACCGAACGCGACAACGAGACCCGCGTCTGGAACGAGCAGGTCACCTCCATCGCCCAGGAACGCGACAGCTACCTGCAGGCCCTCCAGCAGATGGACCCGGATCAGGCGGAGACCCCCGCGGCCCAGTCGCTCTACGCCCAGTACCAGTCCGCCCAGCAGCGCTTCGAGCAGGCCCGTCAGCAGGCGGGCATGGCCATCGACACGCTCGCCGCCGGGCAGCTCACCCGCGCCTACCAGGCCGTCCACGCCGCCGTGCAGAAGGTCGCCGCCGAGCAGGGTACGACCGCGTCTTCTCCAGCCGCATGGACGTAGACGCCATCGACGCCAGCAACACCAACGTCGTCGTGCAGGAAGTCCTGCTCCGGCCCGTGCTCTTTGACAGCACCGGCGACGACCTGACGCCCCTCATCGTCGCCGAACTCGGCATCCCCGACCTGCCCGACCCCGCGGTCGAGGGCCCCGTCCCCGGCGCAGAGGGCGAGCCCGAAGCCGAACCCGCGACGCCCCCGCCGGCGGCTGAGCGCGCAGCCCGCAAACGCGACCACCAACGTCCAGCGTCCCGCCGTCCGTGCGAGCCCGCCGCTCGTCACGGCTCGGTGGCGCGCGCCCATTCTGCTGCGGCGGATCCGTCGGCTCGTCGTCCTCATCGCCAACCAGCGGGATGTCTTCGAGCCGCCGGCGTCGGCCGATTCTCCCGCCTCGGGTGGCGGAGGAACGCGGTGGACTCGGCGTCCGGCTCGCGCCCGCACTCCGGGCAGCGTGAACCCGGCGGGAGCCCGGTGAGGTCGTACCCGCATCCGGGCGCAGGGATCGAGCACCGCCTCGCCCCGCCGTCGGGCCATCTCCGCCAGCGGCGTCCCCGCGGCGGCGTCGCCGGAGAAGGTCCGCCGTGCCTTGCGTTCCAGCACCCGTTGATCGCGCACGATCGCGGCCTTCGCGTTGCGCACGGCCCAGCCGACCATGCCCGCAAACTGCAGCTGCGAGATCACGAAGACCAGCAGCCCGATCTCGTAGCCGAGGAGCGACAGCCCCGCCAGGATGCTGAGCGGCGCGGCAAAGCCCGTGCCCGACGCCAGCACCGTCGCGGTCATCGCGAGCGTCATCACCACACCCCCGGCCCCGACCAGCACCGCCGAGAGCCGGAGCCGGCCGGAGAGCCCGGTGTCCTGCGCCCAGTCTGCCAGATGTGCCAGCCAGATGCAGAGCGGCGCGAAGCCGAGTACGCCGACGAATTGCAACGCCGCGGCCGGGATCCGGAGCACCCCGGCGGACGCCGCCGTCCCCGCCTCCAGCATCAGGACGAGAAACAAACCACGCGCCGGCCAGGCCAGCTGCGAGAGCCGTGCGGCCTGGCGGAGTCTCAGCTTCTCACGCTCGGGGTTGATCCGCATCCCGGGCTGGAACGGGCGACGGCCGGTCGGAATCCACACAGCCGCGGCCCAGGCAGCCCCTCCCAGCAGCAACATCCACGCCACCACCGGGTGCCGGAAGTACACCCACGTGGCCTGCACCAGCCCGTTGGCGACACCGAGCATCGCCATCGCCATCACGCCTCGGTGCAGATTCTTCAGATAGGGCACCGGCGCATCGGTGAGGTTGTCGCGTGCCTGCACGCCGACGCCGCGCTTGCGCCTGATCGGTGTGCCGCACTCCGGGCACCTGCCGTTCGAGGGGGAGACCCTCCAGCGGGTAGTCGCATTTGTCGCAGACCACACCCGGCCCAACATTGGGCTCAGCGCTCGGAGCGGAGATGGATCTTGGATCAACCGGAGACATCCAACCCTCTCTACCGGGTGCCCGCGTTTCTCGTTGCACCGGTCGGCCATCGATCTGGCGGGAGGCAATCGCTGCGTTAGCTGCCGCCGGCGAGCCGTGCCGCCATTTTGGCTGCACCCTCAACGCCCAGAGCCTCGGCCCGGCGTGCATACCCGAGTGCCTTGTCCGGTTCGCCGACCCGCTCGCACCAGACCGCCGTTTCAAGCAGCAGTAGTCCGTCCTCCGGCCGTGCCGCCGCCGCGGCCTCGAACTCTCGCGCCGCCTCCGCCGGGGTGCCGAGCAACCCGTAGCTCTCGCCCAGGATCCTCATCACATCCAGCTGTTGACGCTCGGGTGCGGGAAGGCCCTGCAGGACCGCGAGCGCCCGCTCGGGATCGCCGCTCCGGTTGCTCGCCCGGGCCTCGATGATCCGCCAGATCGACACCGCCGGTTCGAGGTCTCGTGCCCGCTTGACCAGTTGCAAGGCCACGTTCGGCTCGTTGTCGCGGAGGGAGAGCTGCGCGAGGGTGCCCCACGCGATCGCCAGCGTCTCGTCGAGCCTGGTCGCGAGCAGCAGGTTCTTCTTCGCGTCGTCGTGTTGTCCCTGCCCGATCTGCACCTGCGCGAGGTAGAGCGGGAATCGGGCGTCCGCCGGGTCGGTCGCCTGCGCTGCCGCGAAGTGCTCCTCGGCCCGATCGAGCCGGCGGAGCTGGCTCGCCACCGTCCCCGCGGTGAACTCGATATCTGCTGTTCGGGGCCCGATCGCCAGCGCGGCCTCGTACTCCTGGTACGCCTCGGCGAGCTTCTGCTGGAGCACGCACGCCCCGGCCAGCGCCAGCCGCAGTTCCTGATCGTCCGGCTGCTCTGCTACGGCCGCCCGCAGGGCGGCCTCGGCCCGGTCGGCCTCGCCCTGCTGCACGAGCGTGTTGGCGGCCTTGAGGACGGCTTCGGTCGAGGCGGCCGACCGTGCGGCACTCCTCGTGTCCCCGGGCGTCGGAGGGGCCGTCGTCGGGTCGGTGCGGTTCGGCTCGCCGGGTTGGTCTGAGGCGGTGAGTCGGTCGGGGCCGGTGCCGGGTGCTGCTGTGACCCGTCCTCGCCACACCAGCACCCCCGCGAGCGTCACCACAGACGCCGCTGCGGCTGCGGCAGCGAGGATCACGGGCAGATTGGAGCGTGGTGTCGGCATGGATCGGCGTCTCGGGATCGTGCGGGCCGGTGGGGTCTGTCGGAGCGTATCGCCCCGCTTACACTTCGGCGTCCGAGCTTCCGAGGAGTGACTTTCCATGCCGACCGATGCCGAGCGGGCCGCGATGCCGTCCAAATACATTCCGGCCGACCACGAGCCGGCGATCCGCGCCCGCTGGGACGCCTCGCGGGCCTTCCACGCGGATCCGGAGCGGGTGCTCGGGGGTGAGGAGCGCTGCCCTACGCGATCGTCATCCCCCCCGCCCAACGTCACCGCCGCCCTGCACCTCGGCCACGCCCTGAACAACACCCTCCAGGACGTCCTGATCCGCGCCCGCCGCATGATGGGGTTCGAGGTCATGTGGCTGCCCGGGACCGACCACGCGGGCATCGCGACCCAGACGGTGGTGGACAAGCGGCTGGCCTCACAGGGCAAGCCCGCGATCGCCCAGCTGCGCAACGAACCCGGCGGGCGCGAGCAGTTCGTCGCCGCGACACAGGCGTTCAAGGACGAGTACGAGGCCCACATCACCGAGCAGCTCAAGCGGATGGGGTGCTCGTGCGACTGGGAGCGCCAGCGTTTCACGATGGACGAGCTGTGCGCGCGCGCCGTGCGTGAGGCGTTCTTCCGGCTGTTCAAGGACGGCCTGATCTACCGCGGCAAGCGCCTGGTCAACTGGGACCCCGTCACCCAGACCGCCCTTTCGGACGACGAGGTCGAGATGGAGGAGATCGAGGGGCACTTCTACTACTTGCGGTACCCCATCGTCCACCCGCCTCGCAACCCCGACGACACCAAGGACGTCCAGGAAGTCACTTGGGGTGAGCTGGCCACCCGCGGCTACCCGGGCGCGCACAAGCACGACGGCGATGAGAACGCCTGGGTCACCGTCGCGACCACCCGCCCCGAGACCTACCTCGGCGACACCGGCGTCGCGCTCAACCCCGACGACCCCCGGGCCAAGCCGCTCAAAGGGCTGATGGTGCAGTTGCCGCTGGTCGGCCGCGTGATCCCGATCGTCGAGGACAGCTACGTCGTGATGCCCGATCCCGAGAGCAGCGACGCCAAGGCCAAGTTTGCGACGGGCTTCCTCAAGGTCACGCCGGCGCACGATCAGAACGACTACGCCATCGGCACGCGGCACGAGTTGCCGGTGATCAACGTGATGGCCCCCGACGCCAGCATCTCCGACCAACACGGCTGGGACCGCGAACGGGACAACGAGGGCGGGCACGTCTTCCTCGGCAAGAGCCGCGAGGAGGCTCGGGAGCTGGTCGTCAAGGAGTTCCGTGCGCGCAACCTGCTCGAGCAGGTCAAGCCGTACACCCACAGCGTGGGGCACAGCTATCGGAGTCATGCCGCGATCGAGCCCTACCTGAGCGACCAGTGGTATGTCGCGGTCACGAACGAGAAACTCCGCGGGGCGGCCCTCCACGCGATGGCCCCCGACCAGCGGACCACCGACAGCTTCCTGCCCCGCCCGGTGCACGACGGTGACGGTGAGCTCCGCTTCCACCCCGACCGCTACGCCAAGACGTTCGAGCAGTGGCACGAGGGGCTGCGCGACTGGTGCATCAGCCGGCAGTTGTGGTGGGGGCATCGGATTCCGGTGTGGACAAAGACGGGCATGTCCGAAGACGAAAAGGACCTTGGCCCGTTGCTGTCCGAACTTGCTGATGATTGGGACGAAAGCATCGTGAGCCGTGAACTGCAGGAAGCCGATGGCTCCTGGACTGTTCATGTCAGCTTCAGGGATTCGAACGATCCGATGGTGTCGATGCTTGAGGGAGAGGGGTATGAACAGGACCCCGACGTCCTTGACACCTGGTTCTCTTCCGCCCTCTGGCCGATGTCCACGATGGGCTGGCCCGGCGTGCCGGGCGCACCGGATGCCGCGACGCTCGCGCCCGAGGACCCCGACTCGTTCCTCTCCATCTTCGTCAAACGCTTCGGCACGTGGCAAGAGTTCATCGGCGACCCCGACGCCCGCTCGGGCGAGGTGATCGAGCGGCTGCTCTCTCTTCGCGACCACGAGCCCGCCAAACCGATCGCGTACGAGCTGTTCAGTGAGTCCGACCTGAACACGCCACTGCGCGCGCCCGAGGACATCCAGTCGTGCACCGACCTCGTCTGCGCTGTTGGTGTCCGCACGCACGGCACCGTCGCCACCCAGAAATTCGGCGATCTCGACACCGGGGCGTGGCTGCGCTCCCACGGGTTCGTGGATGGCTCCACGGCCCGCCTTCTCGAGGCCTTCAACCCCACCAGCGTCCTGACCACCGCGCGCGAGATCATCACGCTCTGGGTGTCGCGGATGGTGATGTTCAACCGCTACTTCCTGGGCCAGTCGCAGGGCCAGGACGACGCCACCCACGCCGACGGCCAGCTGCCCTTCAAGGACGTCTTCATCCACGCGATGATCCAGGACGGCTCGGGGCAGAAGATGTCCAAGAGCCTCGGCAACGGCGTGGACCCGACCGACATCATCGACTCTCACGGTGCCGACGCGCTGCGGTTCACGCTCGTCAAGATGACGACGCAGACCCAGGACGTCCGCATGCCGGTGGACCTGGTCTGCCCGCACTGCGAGAAGACCTTCGAGCCGAAGACGCTCAAGAACGCCTCGGGCCACGCTGTTGCGATGCCGGAGCAGACCTGCCCGGCGTGTTCCAAGCCGATGGTGACCGCCTTCGGTGTGTTCCAGGGCATCAAGCCCACGCCGGAGAAGCCGCTCGCCCGCAACACCTCGAGCAAGTTCGACGAGGCCCGCAACTTCTGCAACAAGCTGTGGAACGCCTCGCGGTTTGCGCTGCGGTTCCTCGAGGGCGAGGCCGAGCCGCTGCCGCTCGACCAGACGCCCGGCGAGATGCTGCAACTGCCCGACCGCTGGATCCTCTCGCGTCTGGCCGACACGATCGCCGAGTGCGAGAAGGCGCTCGCGGGCTACCAGTTCAGCGTCTACGCGACCAGTCTCTATGACTTCTTGTGGCGAGACTTCTGCGACTGGTATCTGGAGGCGATCAAGCCCACGATCGAGTCCAGCTCCCTCCAGAAGTCGGTCCTCGCGCACGTGCTCGACGCGACGGTCCGCCTGCTCCACCCGATCGCGCCGTTCGTTACCGAGGCGGTGTGGGAGCACCTCCGGGAGATCGAGAAAGTCACGATCGAGGGCTTTGAGCTGCCGCCGCCGCGCGAGGGCGGCCTGCTGGCCACCGCCGGCTGGCCCCGCCTCGACGACTCATGGAAAAGCGAGGACGCGGTCACGATGTTCGCCCGCGTGCAGGGGTTGGTGACGGCGATCCGCGAGGTGCGCGCGCAGCACCAGGTGCCGCCCAAACGCCGTATCACGCTCCACGCCCCCGAGCCGGTGATCGAGCTCATCGCGTTGACCGAGCCGGTCGTCTCGACGCTCGCCGGGCTCGACGGGTTCATGCACGCCGACCCGACCGGTCCCTCAGTCCCCGCCCGCTTCGACGGGTTTGATCTTCGCCTGAGCAACCTCGTCGATGCGGTCGATGCCGGGGCCGAGATGGAGCGGATCAAGAAGGCTATCGCCGACAGCCAGAAGCAGGCCAAGGCGATTGAGGGCCGCCTGAGCAACCCCGGCTACGCCGAGAAGGCCCCGGCCCACCTCGTCGAGCAGAGCCGTCAGCAGCTCGCCGATCTGCACGCCGAGATCACCAGCCTCCAGGCCCAGCTGGAACAGCTGGCGTGAGGCATGGGGCCGGTCGCACTGCGCGCGCGCTGATGGTTGCCTGCGTCTCGACGCTCCTGATGTCCTGCGCTGCGAGAACGACAGTGCGGGAGGACGGCGGCCGCCCGGGCATGCTCGCCGAGCGCGCCCCGCTGTGGGTCGAATCCTCCGCTTGGACATTCCAGGGCGCGGGCGGGATGGCCTACACGACCGCGCACTACCGGGTGCTGACGACGGTGCAGCGTGAGCTGCTGCGGGACCGACTGCCTGGCTTTGCCGAGGCCTCGCTGGCGAGGTTCTCCGAGGCGTTCCCTGAGATGCCGCGGCCGACCGGCGGGCTCGAAGTCTTCGTGCTGTCCTCGCGGCCTGAGTGGGAGCGGTTTGTGACCGAGGTCTACGGGAGCGAGGGGCTGGAGCGGTATCGCGCGATCGAGCGCGGCGGGTTCACCCAGCGCGGCCGTGCGGTGCTCTGGGACATCGGGGTGCAGGACACGATGGCCATCCTCGCCCACGAGGGCTGGCACCAGTACGCCCAGGTCACGCTTCGCGAGCCGCTGCCCTCGTGGCTGGATGAGGGCCTGGCGGTCTGGGCGGAGGGTTTCCGCTGGGACGTCTACCGCCCGCACGAGCCGATCTTCCGGCCCTGGGCCAACGTTGAGCGGTTCGACCAGCTCCGTCACGCGGCCTCGAGCGACGGGCTCATGCCCCTGGAACAACTCCTCACGGAGCGTCCGCAGGCGTTGATTCAGGTCTCGTCGGAATCGACGCTGACCTACTACGCCCAGTGCTGGGCGCTGGCGCACTTTGTCATGTCCGACCCCGACCGCCGGGCTGCCCTCGGCCGCTTGCTCGAAGACGCCGCGGCCGGACGCATGATGTCGCGGCTGGAAGCACGGTACGGGTCGCGTGCTGCGCGCGCGGCGGTGCTTCGGCGCTCGGGTATCGAGGTCTGGCGGATGTATTTCGGTGAGGACCTCGCCGCGGACAACGAGGCGTTCGACTCGTACCTTCAGGCCCTCGTGGCACCGGGATCGAAGAACAGGATCGTGCGCGGCGAATCGCCGTTTGTTCGCTGAGCGTTCCCGAGGCTTCAGGCTCCCGACCACCACGCGAGACACTTGAGCGAGGCCTCGGCCGGCGCGGCCAGGCCCCGGGTGTCGAGCACGACCGGTCGGCGGTACTTGGCGGTCTCGAGCGCGATGACGTACGCCAGGTCGTTCAGGCGGCCGTCACGCCCGCCCGGCGCAACGCGACCGATGTCGGATGCGTCTGACAGCCGCGCGACGGCGAGGCGATCGCCGGTGTGTGCCGCGGCCTTGGCCGGGTTGTCACCGGCGAGGAGCAATACCGCCGGGTCGAGCCCGACGCGGACCGATTCGGCCGCGCCGGACTCGACCGGCGGCCAGGTGTGGTCGGCGATTTCGACGCTGCGCGAGTCGGCGTGGCCGGCGATGGTGCCGATCGCTGCGCTTGCTTCCTCGCGGTCGCGGGGGAAAGTCAGGCTCAGGACTCGCTGGCCCTCGTTGAGCCCGGCGAGATCGGCGGTCAGGTCGATGGCCGCCAGTGTTGCTTCGACTGCCCGCTCGGCGTGCTCAGGATCGCCGAAATGAGTGGGGGGGATCCAGAGATCGACGCCCATCAGCCCGAGTTCGAGCCGGCGGAGCAGCGCGGCCAGGTCTCGCCGTCCTGAGCGGTCGAGCTCGCGAGGCCTGAAGCCGGGGGTGGCTGCGTCCAGCGTGACTGAGCGGAATCCGCCCGCGGCGGCCCATTCGAGGTGCTGGCGCGGATGCGTCGCGTTGTTTGCGCCCCGGAGGGCGGCGAGGGCCAGGCTGAGCGGGGGGCGTTCGAGCATCGGGAATTGATAGGTCGCGCCGGCGGGCCGCGGGTCGGCACGCTTCTAGGATGGGCCATGAACCGGATTGCTCGCGTCGCGTCCACTCTGCTCGTTGTCTGCGCCGGCGTCGCGTTCGGTGTGGTGGCCATGACCGGTGTCGTCGCGGCCGTGGTGTTCCCGACCGTCCGCGATCTCGGCCCGGTGCTGCCCGATCATGCGTCGTACACAGGGCCTCACTGGTCGCTTGTCGCCGGGGTGGTCGCCGAGGGGGTCTTCCGGATCGGGTTCGTGGTCGTTGGAGTTGCGCTGTTTGGGGCGCTGGTCGGGGTGCTGGTCCTGGCCGTTCGTCGCGGAGCGCGGCGGCTGCCTGTGGTTCGGCTCGGCCTTGTTCTGGTGACGCTTGGGCTCTTTCTGACGCACGCCGGCTGGCTTCAGCCGCGGATGAACGAGGCCGCGAGCGAGTACCGGGACGCGGCGGTCGCCGGCGACAACGATCGTGCGAGTGAGGCCAAGTCGCGGTTCGACTCGATGCATCCGACGGCGTCGCGGCTGATCGGTGCGACCACGATCGCCGCGCTGCTGCTCTTTGTGTGCTCTGCGTGGGCGGCAACGGAGCGAGGCGCCTGGCCCGCACGGGGCGGAGACGGGGACGATCGCTGATGGCCGGGCGAGGTGCCGCCAAGCCATCGACGAAGAAGTCGGCGCGCCGGAGTGCGGCCAACGCCGATCTGCCCTTCGAGCTTCCCCAGGTCGCGCCCTCGCTGAAGGGTCGCGCGACACGTCTGCTTGCCGCGCTCGATGAGTACTACGGCGACGCTGTGTGCGAACTCGACTTCACCCAGCCGCACGAGCTGCTCGTCGCCACGATCCTCTCGGCGCAGGCGACGGATGTCGGGGTGAACAAGGCGACTCCGGCACTGTTTGAAGCGTTCCCGACACCGGCCGACTACGCGGCCTCGACCCCGGAGGAGATCGAGCCCTACATCCGCACCATCGGCCTCTTCCGCAACAAGGCCAAGGCGATCCACGCGGCGATGTCGGTCGTCACCGAAACGTTTGGCGGCGAGGTGCCCCGGACGATGGACGAGCTGCTCACACTCCGCGGTGTTGCCCGCAAGACGGCCAATGTTGTCCTGAGCACCGCCTACGGGATTCACATGGGCGTGGTTGTCGACACGCACGTGGCGAGGCTCGCGGTGAGGCTCGGGCTCGTGGACGGGGGGACGACGGTGCCGCAGATCGAACGCCGTTTGATGGCGATGTTCCCGCGCGATCGCTGGGGTGACCTCAGCCACATGCTGATCTGGCACGGGCGCCGCGCGTGCAAGGCACGGGGTGCAGCGTGCAGCACGCATCCGATCTGTCAGAAGTTTGGGAGCTGCTGCGAGCTGCGCGACCAGGCGTGAGCCTGGCGCGGCCGCGGCGAATCGGTTCGCGGTTCAGCCCTCGGTGGCCAGGGTGGCCCCGGCGGGCGGATCGAAGGTCGGCAGCTCGTCCACATCGACGTCGACCCAGCGGAACTCGATCTCGATGGATGGCTCGCTCTGCGTCGCGAGCTTCTGACGCTGGAGCATCGGCATGCGCACCCCATCGATCTCGCGGTAGTTGCTCACGGTCACGAGGGTGATCAGCGAGGGGTTGTTCTCGGCCTCGACCTCGCGCGCCACCAGCAGCTTCGACTCGGGGTCGAAGTAGACGGCACCCTTGATGCCGGTGGGGGTCTCGAACGCGACCCGGTAGACATCGCGGCCCTCGAGTTTGACGATGCTCTCGGTGGTGATCGACGCGTAGCGTTCTTTGTAGCCGGCCTCGCCGAGGAATACGGCGTTGTCCATAACTTGGGCTCGCTCGCGATTTTCCTGGAGCAGGAAGGGCTTGCCCGACAGATTCTGACCCCAAGCCACCTCGCCGTTGAAGGCACGGGTCGTCGTGCCCAACCCGGGGGCCTCGATCTCGGCGCGGAACTTGTTCGGTGTCTCCATGAACACGCGGATGATCTGCGTCTCGTTCGCTTCGAGCATGCGGTAGACACCGTCGAAGACCCGGTTCTTGTGGCTTTGGTGCGCTGCCATCCCGCCGGTCGCGGCGATGTGGGCTTCGAAGAGGCTCTCCGCGGTCGGCAGGTCCGCCGAATCCGGCTGGGCGACGGATTCGGTGGTCTCCGGACTCGGGGTGACTGCCTCGGGGGCGGGCCCGAGCGGGACCAGCATGGCGAGCGCGGCGACGGCGTGGGCGAGGGTCAGCATAATGGGTATCTCGGCTCAATGAGTGGGGTGGCTTTGCTGCGATACGCGAACGCGAGGGCATGAGCCTCACACCGTCTCAAATACGCCCGCCGCGATTCGAACGCGGAACCTCTGCCTTCGGAGGGCAGCGCTCTATCCAGTTGAGCTACGGGCGCTCTGTCGCCCGGGTTCGGGCCCGGGGCGAGGTGGATGGTACGATCCCCGGCCTCGCACGGCAACGCCCGACGCTCCACACCTTTGTCCGGCACCCGATCCGCACGCCTTCCGGAGCGCCAGCCCGGCCATGCCCAGCACCCCGAGCCCAACCCCCGCACCCGCTCTGCGCGGCCCCTCGCCGCTGTGGGCGGTGCAATCGGTGGTGTTCCTCGCGAGCATGGGCACGGGTGTGGTCACCAACGGAATTTTTCTTCATCGCCAAAGAAAGCAGCGGGTTTACGCCGCGGATGAACTTCGCCCTTGGCAGCCTGCTCGGCGTCATGTACATCATCGGTGCGGCGGGCGTCGGGCCGATGCTCCGCCGGATGGCGGCCCGGAGCCCGCGGGTGAGCAGCCGCGGCGTGCTGGCGGGTCTGTCGATCACGCTGGGGCTGGCCGCGATGGTGCCGCCGGTGGTCGCATTTCTCGCGCCCGACCGAGCGGCTGCCGGCGTGTGGATCGGAGTCGCGTTGTACGCCCCCTGCTCCGGGGCGTTCTGGCCGATCGTCGAGAGCTATCTCGGCGGCGGCCGATCGGGTCATCGTCTGCGCCGCGCGATCGGGCAGTTCAACGTGATCTGGGCCCTCGCGGTGCTGCTGTCGTTGTGGGCGATGGCGCCGCTCCTGGACCGCACACCCCTCGGCGTGCTGGTGGTTTTCGGCGCGCTCCAACTGGCGAGCACGGTGCTGCTGATCCCCATGGGCCGCGAGCCGGGACGGCATCTGTCCGAACACCTCGAGCCCCACCCACCCGTCTACGTCCCGTTGCTGACGACGTTCCGGTTGCTGCTGCCGACCAGCTATTTCGTGGTCAGCGTCTGGTCCCCGTACGCGCCGGATGCGCTCGACCGTCTCGCGGTGGATGTGGGTTGGCAGACCCCGGTCGCGGCCACGTGGATGCTCTCACGATTTGTGGTGTTCATCGCGATGGAGCGATGGCACGGATGGCATGGGCGCTGGTGGCTCGTGGCGGTGGGGGCGTTCGGCATGGTGGGGGGGATCGGGACCGCGCTGATCGCCCCGCTCGTGGGAGACCTGCCGGGCCTCGCGCTCCTGCTGGCGGGCCTGGCCATGCTCGGCGTGGGCAACGGTGTGATCTACGTCGCTTCGCTCTATTACGCGATGGAGGTCGGGGCCGGCGAGATTGAGGCTGGGGGAACCCACGAGGCGCTGATCGGGATGGGGTTCGCGGGCGGGCCGCTGACCGGGCTCCTTGCTGTCGGTGCCGTACGCAGCGGGGTGCTTCCGCCGGCGATCAACCTGAATATCGCGATGCTCCTGACGCTGGGAATTGTACTGGCGGTAGTGGGGGTGGTGCTTGTGCGCCGGGTGTCGCGAGCGGTGCGGCGGGCCGGTTCGCCGTCCCCCTAGCGGGGCGTGGGCGGGACGAACCATCCCACCCCGTGCAACCGGATCGGACGCGGTTCGATAACATGGTGGCGGGCCCTGCACTCCGCACGCCGTGTGGACGGCCGCGGGTCCGGCGGTCGATGGAACTTGGCCGAACCCGTCCGAGTCTGACGGGGTATCTATCGAGGGAGAAGGCGGCGCCACGCGGGTGCCCCAGGCCTCTGGAGCAGAAATGTTGCGATCCACCACGATTCGTCGCCTCACGGTCCTCGCGGCCATGGGGCTCTCGTCGCTCGTCGCGTCCGCTCAGGTCGAGGTGACCGGCCAGGTGGGGCAGTGGTCTGAGCAGATCTGGACCTCCGCCAAGTCGGGCGACACGCGCGAACTCGACGCGATGCTGCGCGAGCTCCGGGAACGCGAGGCCACACCCCTCGCCGCGGGCATCGCCGGCGATGTGCAGCGCTACGGGCTGAACATCACCAAGCGTGAGGCCGACCGCCAGAGCCGCATCGCCGAGGCCCGCACCGAACTCCAGGAGCGGCTGATCGAGGCGAACGACGACCCGGCGGGCTTCAAGCTCGGCGAGGCGATGGTCTTGGCGATGGAGCTGGTCGAGCTGCACGGCGGGCTGCTGCTGGCCGACGATCTGATGGCCGACCCGCTGATGAGCGAGGCGATCAACCGCGCCGACGCCGCGGCACGCCAGGCCGAGAGCGCGGGTGAGTGGCTCAAGGCCAGCGAACTGTTCTACCGCCTGCACGTCCTCTTCGACATCGACAAGCGCTACCAGACCGAGATCGACCGTCTGAGCCGCCGGCTGGAGATGGTCCGGCTCTACGCCCCGGAGCACTACTGGAGCATGCGCAACGACCGTCGTCTTGAGGCGGGCGAGTCGGCCCTGCCGCCGTACAACGCGACGGGTGACAGCTACGAAGAGAAGCTCGCGGGTCTCGACAAGTGGGTCATCATCCAGTCGATCAGCATCGCGGGCACCCGCCACGTGGACGGGCAGGCGATCCGCCAGATGATCAGCGCCGGAATCGAGGGGGTTGAGACGATGGTCACGACCTCCGATCTCGCCGAGACCTTTACGGGTCTGCAGGACTCGATGGCGAAGCAGGCGTTTCTCAAGAACCTCGACGCGATCCGCCAGCAGTGGCGGCAGCCGAAGGACCGGCTCGACCAGCGCGACCTCGGCCGGCTGATGGACGAACTGACGGAGCTGTCCGAGCAGACCGTCGGCATCCCCAAGGAGGCCGTGCTCCACGAATTCGGCAACGGGGCGATGACAGTCTTGGACGACTATTCCACGATCATCTGGCCCGACCAGGTCCGCCGCTTCGAGCGGAACACGCAGGGCGAGTTCGTGGGGATCGGCGTCTCGATCCAGTACGACGAGCTCATGCAGATCAAGGTCGCCACGCCGCTGGAGGGCTCGCCGGCGCAGCGCGCCGGCGTCCGCACCGACGACGTCATTGTCTCGGTCAACGGCGACTCCACGACCGGCTTCACGCTCGACCAGGCGGTTGACGTGATCACCGGCCCCAAGAACACCAAGGTCACCATCGGCGTCGAGCGTGAAGAGGACGGCGAGACGGTCGGGAGAGAATTCACCATCGTTCGGTCGGTCATCAAGCTCGGCAGCGTCAAGGGCTGGAAGCGCTCGGGTGCCGGCGAGGACGACTGGAACTGGTTTGTCGATCCCGACAGCGGCATCGGCTACGTCAGGCTCTCCCAGTTCACCGCCAGCACCGCCGAGGACCTCGACCTCGCGATCAACGAGATGACCCGGCAGGGGCTCCGGGGGCTCGTGCTCGATCTCCGGTTCAACCCCGGCGGCCTGCTCGATCAGGCGGTGGACGTCGTGGGCGAGTTCGTCCCGTCGGGCGTGGTCGTCACCACCGAAGACGCCAACGGGGCACTCACCGCCACCGAGCCGCGTCAAGAAGGGCTCCGGCAGGCTCGGGGACATCCCGGTCGCGGTGCTGGTCAACCCCGGCTCTGCGTCGGCCAGCGAGATCGTCGCCGGTGCCCTGCAGGACTACGCCGCACGCGGCCAGATCGACGCGATCGTGATCGGCCAGCGCAGCTTCGGCAAGGGCAGCGTCCAGAACGCCTGGCCCCTCAACACGAAGGCTCGGGCCCTGCTCAAGGTCACCACGCAGTACTACCGCCTGCCCAACGGCCGGCTGATCCATCGCCGCCCCGGCCTGACCGACTGGGGCATCGAGCCCGACCTGGCTGTGGACATGTTGCCGTCGCAGAACCAGGAGGCCCTCACGCTCCGGCGTGACGCCGACGTGCTGCCGCTGGATGAGAACGGCGAGATCATGGTGACCGAGGAGCCCCGGGCCAACCCGGACGATCTCTTGGCCAAGGGCATCGACGTGCAGCTTGAGACGGCGGTCGTGCTGCTCAAGTGCCGGGCGGCGGGTTTGCAGGAAGCGCGGGCGGCGGTCGAGGGTGCCGGGAGCGGCGCCTGAGCCGCGGGCACGGTTCTCGGACCGGGCCGGGCCGGGTCGGGTCGGTGAAGCGAGTCTGAGCGCAATCTGGGCGCACGCGGTGTGTGGCACACCGCGTGCGGCCCTCCTACGCTATAGGGCGTACCACACGGCGGTGCTATCGGGTTTTGTTTGTGCGAGCGTCGGTCGCCGGACGATCACCATCGTTCCGGCGCGATCCGAGAGCTGCGCACGCATCTCGTCGATACGTTGATTCGGTAGCACCACACCGGGAGCCCAGCATGACCCAGGCATCCGCGAGCACCAAGAGCCCGCAATCCACCGGCAAGCCTTCCGACGGCCTGTCCGACGACACGCTCCGCAAGTGGCTCTACGACATGCAACTGATCCGGGAGTTCGAGACCCGGACGATGCAGGCGTACCAGCAGGCCAAGATCGGCGGCTTCTGCCACATCTATTCAGGCCAGGAAGCCTGCGCTGTCGGCACCATCAACAGTGTCAACCAGGACGACCCGGTCGTTCTCGCCTACCGCGACCACGGCCACGCGCTGGCCCGCGGCATGCACCCCCGCGCGTGCATGGCCGAGATGTACGGCAAGCTCGAGGGCTGCGCCAAGGGCAAGGGCGGGTCGATGCACATGTTCGACAAACCCAACTGGCTCTTCGGCGGTCACGGCATCGTCGGCGCACAGACGCCGCTCGGTGCCGGCCTCGCCTTTGCCGCCCGCTATGAGTGGGAGGTGCTCGGCAAGGGCAAGAAGAAGGTCGCGCTGTGCTACCTCGGCGACGGTGCGATCGACCAGGGTGCCTTCCACGAGGCCCTCAACCTGGCCTCGCTGTTCAGCATCCCCGTCATCTACATCATCGAGAACAACGGCTACTCGATGGGCACGGCGATCCACCGCCACACGGCCAACCACGAGAACCTCATCTCCCGGGGCCAGTCCTACGGCATCAAGAGCATCGAGATCGACGGCTTCGATATCGTCGATGTCTACGACCAGTTCAAGCCGCTCGCCGACGAGTGCCGCGACCTGCAGCGTCCCGGCTTTGTTGACCTCAAGACCTACCGCTACATGGGTCACTCCATGTCCGACCCGCAGAAGTACCGCACCAAGGACGAGGTCGACACATGGAAGGAGAAGGACTCGATCGCGGCCCTCGCCTCCCGCCTCATGACGGCCAAGAGCGACGGCGGGCGCGAGTGCCTGAGCGAGGACGACTGGAAGGCCATGCGTTCGGAGATCGCCGAGATCGTGCGTGACGCGGTGCAGTTTGCCGAGAACGGCACGGACCCCGACGTCGGGGCCGAGCTCTACAGCGATGTCTACATCCACCCCGTGCCCAACCTCAGCCCGATGGGCGACTACATCCACGGCGACAAGAACCCGCTGCTCTGAGCACGCCCACGAGAGGAACACCGATGACCACCCTGACCGCACCCACCCCTCCCGGCGCGACCCGTCACGATCACCCCGCCCTTCCCGGCGGCTACGCCGTGCCCGACTTCGACAAGCCGCTCCCGCCCCGCGAGGGCGACCGCGAGATCCAGTACCGCGAGGCGCTCCGTGAGGCCATGAGCGAGGAGATGCGCCGCGACGAGCGGGTCTTCCTCATCGGCGAAGAGGTCGCCGAGTACAACGGCGCGTACAAGGTCTCGCAGGGCATGCTTGATGAGTTCGGCGCTAAGCGCATCATCGACAGCCCCATCAGCGAGAACGGCTTCGCCGGCATGAGCATCGGTGCGGCGATGTACGGCCTCCGCCCCATCGTCGAGTTCATGAGCTGGTCCTTCAGCTTCGTCGCCGCCGACGCCATCCTCAACAACGCCCCCAAGATGCTCTACATGTCCGGCGGGCAGTGGGGCTGCCCGATCGTCTTCCGCGGCAACGATGGTGCCGGCGGCCAGCTTGCCTCGACCCACTCCTGGTGCGTCGAGGGCCTGTACGCCAACGTTCCCGGCCTCAAGATCGCCATCCCCTCCAACCCATACGACGCCAAGGGATTGCTCAAGACCGCCATCCTCGACCCCGATCCGGTCTTCTTCCTCGAGTCTGAACGCATGCTCGGCGACAAGGCCCACGTCCCCGAGGAGGAGTACTACATCCCCTTCGGCAAGGCCCGCCTCGTCCGCGAGGGCGGCGACTGCACGATCATCTCGTGGGGCCGGCCGGTCAACTTCGCCGCAGAGGCCTGCGAGCGGCTCGCCGCCGACGGCATCGAGTGCGACCTGCTCGACATGCGGACCATCCGTCCGCTCGACATGGATGCCGTGGTCGAGAGCATCAAGAAGACCAACCGTATCGTGATCGTGGACCAGTCCTGGCCCTTCGGCGGCGTCGCGAGCGAGGTGATCTCGCAGATCACCGAGCAGGCGTTCGACTGGCTCGACGCCCCGCCGGTCCGCGTCAACACCGCCGACGTCCCTACGCCCTACGCCAAGGGCCTCGAGTCGGCGTACCTGCCCAACCCCGACCGCATCTACGACGCGGTCAAGCAGTGCACCGCCTGACCCACCCCCCGATCGACCCGCGACTACGCCCAGCAGACCGTTCGCCCCGTCCGACGCCACGAGGAACCGACCATGCCCATCGAAGTCACCATGCCACGTCTCTCCGACACGATGGAGCAGGGCACAGTCGTGAAGTGGTACGTGAAAGAGGGCGACACCATCGCCGCGGGCGACCTGATCGCCGACATCGAGACCGACAAGGCGACCATGGAGCTCCAGTCCTTCGACGAGGGCACCATCGCCAAGATCGTCGCGCCGGAGGGCGAGACCGTCGCCATCGGTTCGCTGATCTGCCTGATCGCCGGCGACGGTGAGTCGGTCGAAGACGCCGCGGCGGGAGCCTCGGCCGCGGGCAGCAGCAGCGCCAAGCAGGCTGGCGGCGAAGACGCCCCGGCTGCGCCCACGGAGTCCGCCACTGCCGTCGCCGAGCCGCCGGCGCAGAAGACCACGACGCACTCATCCAACGGGGCATCCAGCCAGAACGGCAGCGGCGAGCGCATCTTCGTCTCGCCTCTGGCCCGCAAGATCGCCGCGGAGCGGGGCCTCGACTTGGCGACCATCGAGGGCTCGGGCCCCTCAGGCCGTATCGTCAAGAAGGACGTTGAGGGCGCCGGCCGGGGGACAGGCCAGGCCGCGGCGCAGACCGCTTCGGCCTCCGGCTCCGCGGCCGCCTCCCCAGAACCCGTGCTCACGTTCGCTGCGGGCGAACTCGAAGACCGGACGGTCCCGCTCTCCAACATGCGGGCGACCATCGCCAAGCGGCTCGTCGAGTCCAAGACCACGATCCCGCACTACCAGGTCACCGTCAGCGTGCGTCTCGATTCGCTCATGGCCCTTCGGGCCGAGCTCAACGAGCAGCTCGCGGATCAGGGCGTCAAGCTCAGTGTCAACGACTTCCTCGTCCGTGCTTGCGCCGTGGCGATGCATCAGCACCCGTTCGTCAACAGCTCTTGGGTCGATCAGGGACCCTCGATTCAGCTCCACAGCCGCGTCAACGTCGGGGTCGCGATCTCGCTCCCGGCCGAGCGTGGCGGGGGCCTCGTCGTCGCCAGCATCCGCGACGCCGACCGTGTCGGCCTCCGGCAGATCTCGGGCGAGACTAAGCGCCTGGCGAAGAAGGCCCGCGACAAGGGGCTTTCTGTCGAGGAGATGTCCGGCTCGACGTTCACGATCTCCAACCTCGGCATGTTCGGCGTCGATCACTTCACGGCCATCATCAACCCGCCCAACGCCGCGATCCTCGCCGTGGGTCAGGCCATCGAGAAGCCCTTCGTCGAACAGGATGAAGACGGCGACTCGATCCTCGTCGTCGGGCACGAGATGTCCATGACGATGTCCAGCGACCACCGCATCATCGATGGCGCCATGGCGGCCGAATATCTTCAGACCGTCAAGGGTTTGTTGGAGAGACCGGCCTCGCTGCTGGTCTAACCAGCCGCCCGAGAGAGGAGCCCCGCCCTGGCAGACCGCTCCGAACAATCAGGACAGTCGATGCTCATCGGCCCCGGCATCCCCGAGCGGGACGGCCTCCGCCTCGCCGAACTCCCCGAGCCCGGTGAGGTGCCCCCCCAGGTCGAAGGAAGGCGGCTCCTGCTCCGCCTCGTGATCGCGTTCTGCCTGGCACTCTTCCTTGCGGCGGTCTGCTTCGTCGTGCTGCCCTCGCTGGGTATCGACATCCCAGCCTACATACCCCTCCTGGCGATGCTCGTCATCGCCATCGCCGCCCTGATGACCGCCAGCGCAGAGGGCCAGCTCCCGCCTATGGGGTCCAAGCCCTCGACCGATCCCCGCGAAGGCGACTCCGCTGGGTGCAATGACGGCCGCGCCGTCGGTTGTTGCCCCGGCCCGCGCCCGCCGCGGTTCCTCCGCGAGCCCCCCAAGCGGTAGACAAGCCGGTAGATCGGCCGCGGCGGCGCTAAGCTGACGCCAGCGTGAGCCCTCCACAGCACATCCCGGTTCTGCCCGCCGAGATCCTCGACGCGCTCTCCCCGAACCCCGGGGAAACCTACGTTGATTGCACCGCGGGTCTCGGCGGCCACGCCGCGTCGATCGCGCCGCACCTGCCCCCCGGCGGCCGGGTCGTCCTCAACGATCTCGACGCGATTAACCTCGCCCACGCCATTGGCCACGCAGAGTCAGCGGCCCCGGGTGTGGAGGTCACGGGCTTTCACGGCAATTTTGCGGCCCTCCCCGGACAACTGGTCAGAGAGGGCCTCCAGGCCGACATGGTCCTGGCGGATCTGGGGTTCGCGTCCAACCAGATGAGCGATCCGGCCCGCGGCTTTGCCTTCTCCACCGACGGCCCGCTCGACATGCGGCTCGATCCCTCCAGGGGCATGACCGCCCGCGAGCTGCTCGAGACTCTCCCCGAAGCCGAACTGGTCCGGATCCTCCGCGAGTACGGCGAGGAGAAGGCCGCCCGACCGATCGCGCGAAAGATTGTCGCTGCGCGGGCGGAGGGGTCGATATCGACAACTGGCCAGCTCGCCGCCCTCGTGCGGAGCGTGGTCCGGAGCGGCGGGGCGATCAACCCGGCCACCCGGACATTCCAGGCGTTCCGTATCGCGGTCAACGACGAACTGGGTTCGCTCGAAGGGCTGCTCGCCGCCGTGGAACGGGCAGCAAGGTCAACAGGGGAAGGCTGGCTCGCAGCCGGCGCGAGGGTCGCGATCGTGAGCTTCCATTCGCTCGAGGACAGGCTGGTCAAACAGTCGTTCGCCCGACTCGAGCAGCGGGGTCTTGCCGAGATGGTCGGAGAGCAGCCGACCGTCCCGTCCGAGGCGGAAGTACACGACAACCCACGCTCACGTTCGGCGAAACTGCGGACAATCCGCGTCATCGCCAACACGTGAGCCGCGCAGGTCTGTATAGTCTCCCGCCGAAGCCATGGTTGGCGCAGGCGGGGTCAGAGAGTCTTTCGCGAAAAGCAGGGATGCTGTCGTGAACCGAGAACAGAAGATCGCACTTATCGTCGGGTTTGCTGTCGTCCTCGTGGTGGGGGTGTTGGTCAGCGACCACCTCTCCGGGGCACGAAACCTCCAGCTCGCCGACGCCACCGAGGGCGACGCCGGCCGTATCGAGGCGGCCCCCATCGCCTACCTCCCGGACCGCGACCGCAACGTCCCCAGTATCGCCTCGTCCGCCCCTGAACGCGACGCCGCGGTGCAGCCGATCATCACCCTGCCCGAAGCCTCGCCAGAGCCCTTCACCTTCGCCCAGGGAGGCAGCGGCCAGCAGTCGCCCCTCGGCGAGGTGCTCCGAGCCGGCGACGCGGACGCCCAGCAGTCGCCGCCCGAGAGCCCGACATGGAAAGACTCGCTCCGAGGCCTCGGCGAGCAGATCGCCCGGGGCCTCGACAACGGCGTCCGTGAGGCCGCCGTCGTCGAGCGGGCCGACGACCGATCCGCCGTCTCCGGCCTCCCCAGCCAGGCACGCCCGGTCGAGGTCGAGCCCGTCGCCAAGCCGGTCCGGCACGTCGTTCAGGCCAACGAATCGCTCTACAAGATCGCGAAGCGCTACCTCGGCGATGGCAACCGGTGGCGTGAACTCGCGGCCGCGAACACCGGCAAGGTCGGCAAGGACGGCTCGGTCCGCACCGGTGTCTCGCTCGTGATTCCTGGTGCAACACCCCGCGCGACCCCGCCGGTGCGCACGCCCGAGTCCGCCCCGGCGAGAACCTCAACACCGATTCGCTACACGGTCAAGAAGAACGACTCGCTCAGCGAGATCTCGCAGCGGTATCTCGGGACCACCAAGCGCATGGCGGAGATCATCGCCGCCAACCGCTCGCAGATCGACGACCCCGACGACATCCGCATCGGCATGGTCCTGACCATCCCCGCCAAGTCCTGATCGGAGGGGAACGCCGTGTTCGCCAAGGTCGCCATTGTCATCCTCGCGCTCGGCATCTGCGCGTGCAGTCTGCTCGCCCTGCGGCAGGCCCGTCTCCAGGCCGCCAACGAGCTTGCCGAGGCCAGGCTCCGCGTCCGGGCGATCGATGAACGAGTCAGCCGTGCCCGCACCGCCATCGCCCGGCTCGTCACGCCCGAGCAGGTTGAGTCCATGACCGAGTGGATTGACGAACCGCTCGTGCCGCTCGCGTCGCAGCAGCACCTGCCGCCGCCCTCCGACGAGGCCGCCGAACTGCTCACATCCGCCGCACCACTGGCCGCCGGAGAGCACTGATATGCCCGGACCCTCCGACCCGGCCCGCGTTGATCTCCTCGTTCGCTGGACAACCATCCTGATTTGTCTGAGCTTCGTCGGGGTGCTCGCCCGCGTCGCCCAGCTCCAGACCGCGCCGTCTGATCGCCTCGCGGTCCACGCTGGCGACCGAGTCGCCAGCCGGCCCGTGGAGGGCTACCGCGGCGAGATCCTCGACCGCAGGGGCCGCCTGCTCTCCACCAGCCGCCTCGGCTTCCGCGCGTTCGTCGATCCCGAGAGGATCGACCGCGAGCGTGTGGACGATCTCATTGTCCGACTCGCCGCCGCCACCGACACCGACGCGGGCGATTTCGGCATGCGCCTGCTGCGCACGCTCGCGGCTAACCGGGGACGCAGGGCCGCACTGTCCGGGGCCGCGGACGAGCAGGAAGCGCCCCTCGATCAGCTCCGCAGCATGCTCTTCGGCCGCGACGACGCCGAAGCGGCCGCCCCGGACGCCAACCCGCGCGAGGTCGCAGACTCCGGTGATCAGGCCGGGCGTGACGAAGCCGAATCACCCACCCCACCCAAGCTCATCCGCTATCTCCCGGTCGGGCCCGTTCTGACTGACGACCAGGCCGCGAGAGTGCGTGCGATCGAGCTCCCCGGCATCCACCTCGAACGCACCCCGGTCCGTGAGTATCCCAGTGGCGAACTCGTCGCCTCACTCCTCGGCAAGGTCGGGTTCGAGAACCACGGGCTGATGGGTGCCGAACTCACGCTCGATCCGACGCTGCAGGCCTCGGACGGCACCGCTCGCTACGTCCGTGACGCCAAGGGCCGGCCCCTCTGGATCGAGCACGGCCAGTGGACCGCCGCCCAGCACGGAAAGCCCCAGCGTCTGGCGATCGATCTCGAACTCCAGCGCATCGCCCACGAAGAGCTCTGGCGCGGCATGGAGGACGCCGACTCCGCCGGCGGCCGCCTCGTCATGCTCGTCCCGCAGACCGGCGAGATCCTCGCCATGGTCGATCTCTACCGTGACGTCGGCGAGCTGCCCGAGTTCCCGTGGATCGACGCCAAGCCCGAGCCCGGCGCACCGACACCGCCCCCGTTCGACCCCGCCGACACGACCCGCTACCGAGCGCTGCCGGCCGACCCGGCCCGCGAGATCCACCCCGCCCTCGGCCGGAACCGCTGCGTCGAGGACATCTACGAGCCGGGCTCAACCTTCAAGCCCTTCGTCTGGTCGCTCGCGCTCGAGACCGGCGTCACCACGCCCGACGAGTTGTTCGACACCGAGGGCGGGCGCTGGCGGAACGAGTTCGGCCGCCGCTTCGAGGACGTCACCCGCCGGGACGAAATGACCTGGACCGAGGTGCTCATCAACTCCTCCAACATCGGCATGGTCAAGGGCAGCTCGCGCATCCCGCCCGAACAGCTGCGGTCCGGACTGCTCCGATTCGGCTTCGGCGAACGCACCGGCGTTCCGCTGCCCGGCGAGTCGGCCGGGCGAGTCACCTCGCAGGAGAATTGGACCCACTGGACGCAGGAGTCTGTCGCCAGCGGCTACGAGATCGCGGTGACTCCGCTGCAACTGGCCCGCGCGTATTGCGCGCTCGCCCGCACCGGACAGCTCGCCGGCACGATGCCGTCGATCAAACTCCTCGCGACCGATCCTCAGCTGGCCAACGCCGACGCGATGGTCCGGGCGCTGCCCCAGGACCTGGCGTCGCGGACGCGGACCATCCTGCGCCAGGTCGCCGCCAAGGTCGAGGAGAAGATGGCCAAAGCGGCCGAGCCTGAGGCGGGCTGGCACTACCAGATGTGGGGCAAGTCGGGAACCGCCAACATCGCCCTCGGCGCACCGCCAGAAGGCAAAAAGCGGCCCCGTGGCATCAAGGGCTACTTCGAGCGGCAGTACAACTCCAGCTTTGTCGCGGGCGCGCCCCTCGACCAGCCGCGACTCATCGTCGTAGTCGTTATCGACGACCCCGGGCCGGAGTCGATCGCGGCCCGGCAGCACTACGGCTCGTGGGTCGCGGGCCCGGTCGCGAGGCGCGTCCTCGAGCGTTCGCTCACCTATCTCGGTGTCGAGCCCGATGCCCCGATCGACACAGAGGTCGAATCGGGCACCGCTACCGCGTCCCGCTGAGCAACAGCCGCGCTCATTCGGCAAAGCCCCGCTCAGTCGAGCGTCGCGAGGACCTCGTCGGGGATATCCGCGTTGGTGTAGACCTTCTGCACGTCGTCGCTGTCTTCTAGCGCGTCGATCAGGTTCATCAGCTTCCGGGCGTCGTTGGAGTCCAGCGTTATCGTGTTGTCGGGGATCTTGGTGATCTCCGCGTCGATGATCTCCAGCCCCGCCTGCTCGATCGCTTCCTTGACAGTCGCAAAGTCCGCCGGGCTGGTTTCCACGGTCCAGAAGCCAGGGTCCTCATCGTCGATCGGCTCGGGCGGCTGCACGTCGTTGGCCCCGCCCTCGAGCGCGATCTCCATGACCTGTTCCTCATCGACCGATCCGGACACCCGGATCTGTCCCTTGGTTTCGAACATGTAGCCGACGCACCCGGTCGCGCCAAGATTCCCGCCGTGCTTGGTGAAGGTGCTCCGGACCTCCGGCGCGGTCCGGTTGCGGTTGTCGGTCAGCGCATCGGCGATCACGGCCACACCGTTGGGCCCGTACCCCTCGTAGCTCACCGACTCGAACGCGTCGCCGCCCGCGCTGCCCGCACCCTTGTCGATCGCCCGCGTGATCGTGTCCTTGGGCATGTTGGCGTACTTCGCCTCATCGATGGCGTACCGCAGCGCGAGGTTGGTGGCCGGGTCGCCCCCGCCGGCCCGAGCCGCCGCGATGATCGCCCGAGAGCACTTCGACCAGATCTTGCCCTTCTTCTTGTCCTGGCGGTCCTTGCGGTGCCGGATGTTCGCCCATTTACTGTGCCCTGCCACTGCCTGTCTCCTTCCGGCCCCGCCGCGGCGGGATTCAACTCGTACTCCCCGCCATCCGACGGGCACCAAGCATAGAACCGCTGACAGTCCGCCCGTCGCGGTCCTGTTCCCGTCAAGGGACCTTGTGCAGCGGGGTCACCACGGGCACCTGCCCCGCCCGAACAGCGTCGATCTTCGCCGCCACCGACCCCGCCTGCTCCGTCAGTCGGTCCCGCGTCGGGGACCCGCCCCCGTCCCGAAGCCGCGTGAGACGGTCGAACAGCAACTGCTGCGCTCGAATCCACGACGAGAGCGCCCGCTCCCGGTCTCCCGACCGCCAGAGCGCATCACCCAGGTGATCGTGAATGGTCGGGTTGCTCTCGCCCCCGGGCAGGACGACCGCCGCGCGAAGCAGCGTCACCGCACCCGCCTTGGACGAGCCATCGGGTTGGACGAAATCGTCGAACTGCCCAGTTTTGTACCGGAGCCACGCCAGCGAATCGGCGATGCTCGCCTGATCGGGCTTGAGGCGGTACGCCCGTTCGAGCAGCATCTCGGCCTCGTCAAGCCGTTCGTGACGCTCGACGAGGAAATAGCCCAGATCGTTCGCCGCCCACGCGTGATCGGGGTAGTACTCCAGCGCGAGGCGGAACACGCCCAACGCCGCCGTCTCCCGCCCCTCGGCCTGCACCGAGTTGGCGAGCAGGTACGCCACACACCCGCGACCCTGTTCGAGCGTCTCCATCGGCACAGGGTCCGGCATCGCCGCCCCCGCCGTCATGCTCCGCGCCGCATCGACCGTATCGATCGCGTCCATAAACGCGCGCGCAGCCTCGACCAACGCCGCGTCGCTCGCCTCCGGATCCGACAGAAGCAGCGTCCATCGCACCGAGTGCAGCTGCCAGGAGAGACCGACACCACGCTCCTGCGCCAGATCGAGGCCCGCGAGCAGCTCTTCACGAGCGCCGGCGTTCAACCGCACATCGCTCTGCGAACTGATCGCCGAGAACAGCGCAAGAATCCGACTCCTCTGCCGCGGCAGCAGCGTCGCCCCGCGCGGCATGCTGTCCTCTAAGACCTGGGAGATCTCCGTCCAACGCCGGCCCCTCGCCAACGCCTCGGCGTGATCGAGACTCGACTCGATCCCCCGGCCGGCCGAGGCAAACCTCGTTTCCGCCACACGTTCGGCCTCGTCGGCGCGACCACTCTCCCGCAGCACACGCTCGAGGGCCCGGCTCAGAGATACCGCCGGCCGCGCCTCCAACGCACCCCGCAAGAGAAGCTCCGCCTCCCGGTCGGAGCCTGCCAGCGCGAGCACACGCCCCCGCAGAGCCCACAGCGCCGCGGACGCCGGCAGGCGTGAGGTCTGCGCCTCAGACCAGGCCAACGCATCGGCGAGCGAATCCGCACCATCGCTCTGCGCTCGCTGCGTCCAGATCTGTGAGAGCAGGTCGATCGGTTCCGGACGATCCGGCATTCGCTCGATCAGCTCCCGCAACCTTGCCTCGGCCTCGTCGATCAGGCCCCGTCGAACATCATCCTGCGCATCAAGCCATCCCAACGCCCACGCCTCCGGCAGGCGGTCGCGCAACAATCGGACCGCCTCCGCCGCACGCCTCACATCCCCGAACCCCTGGTACATCCTGACGAGCCCGTCATAGCCACGCTCGTCGAACGGGTCGACGCCGACCGCGCGCAAACAGCTCCTCGGCCGTTGCCGGTTCGCCCCCGGCCAGGGCCAACTCCGCACCGAGCATCAACGCGGACACCGACGGAGTCTCTTGGAGCAGCGGGGCGAGCGCCTCACCGGCCTCGTCGAACCGCTGCGCGGCGTACAGGACTCGGGCCCGTTCCAGCGGGTGCGAGGCCAGCGCCGCCACGACACGGTCCACGCCGTCCCAGTCGCCGGCCATCGCCCCGGCCCGCCCCAGCGCCTCGGCGAGTGACGGGTGCTCCGCATCGGGCTCGAGCCCCAGGGCAGCGACCTCCGCAGCGTGGCCAAAGCCGACGAGCAGTGCCGCCCGCAGCAACCTGCCGGCCTCGCTGTCCGGCAGGGATCCGACGACCCGGCCCGGCTGCGTGTGCCACCGTTCGAGTGCGCTCACTACCGATCGAGCGAGACCCGGCTCTGCCGCGAGCAGCTCTAACGCCAAGTCCACACGGTCATCGAGCTCCCGTTCCGCGGCAAAGAGCGCGTCGAGCACGGACGCGTTGTCCAGTCCCGCCAAGCCACGCTCGGTGAGGACGGTTCTCACTTCGGCATCCGGCACCAACGAGGCTCTGGCCAGCAGCACGCCAGAGACCACCGACTCCGGCGAGTCGTCCGGCAGGGAAACGGCAAGGTCCCGAAGTACTGCCGCCGTCGCTGCCGCCGCGTCGCTCTCTCCCCGGATCGACCGGAGAATCTGCCGCTGCGAGTCGCTGATGTACCCGCCGCGTCGGGAGGAGTCATCGATCACCAGCAACCCGACCGCCGCCGCCTTGCCGTCACGGAGCAGCGCCGCCGCCCGGCGGCCGAACATCGATCGGCTGTCACCCTGATCAAACTCCGCCGCGCGAGCGTACGCCTGATCGGCGGTCTTCTCGTCCCCGATGCGACTCGCCATGTCGCCGGCCGCCAGCCAGAGCTCCGCGGCCCGCGAAGCCAGCTCAGCAGCATCGCCCCCGAATGCCGACCGCCCGAACGACGACGTAACCGCGGGCAGCCCTCCCTGCAACGCCCCGATCGCAGCCCGCAGATATCCAAGCTCCCGGAGCGACTCTGCCAGACGCACCCTCGCGACCGGCTCCAACATCGGATCGATCGACGCGGTCCGCTGACGGACACACCTCGCAAAGTAGTGGGCCGCGAGATCGTGCTGCCCGAGCCGTGCCGTCTGAGAGCCCAAGATAAACAGCGAGACCGGGTCGTCGTCCCCGAGGTCGGCCGCACGACGACGACTCAGGATCGACGCCGGCCCCTGCCCCATCCGCGCCCTGCGCCTCCGCCAGCCGAAGCCAGGGACCGGGTGCTCCCGGGTCGAGCTGCGCCGCCGCGGCAAAGTCCGCCGCCGAACCCGCGTTGTCTCCCGCCGTCCGCTTGGCCATGCCCGAGACATACAGCCGCTGCGCGCGCAGCCGCGGTCCGGCCTCCGCCGGCGGCGGGGCGTTTACCACCCACGCGGGCTTCGGGATACTGAGCTCTTCGAGCGCCGCGTCCAGTGGGAGCTGGGCCGCATCCCAGCCGTCATCACCCGGCCCGATCGCCTCGAGGCCCCTCCCGGCGTCCGCCCCCGGCATCTCCGGCACGGGCAAAGCATCCCCCGCGGCGGAGTCCGACGCCGCGAGCGAACGAAGCCGGTCGTACGCCTCCGACGCCGTGCGCCAGTCGTCGACGGGCGCCTGCGTAAACGTCGCGCCGGTCTGCGCGAGCCCGGCCGAGGGTGTCACCCCGAGCCCCACCGCGACGACACCGACGATGCACGCCAGAGATCGAATCGTGTCCGGGCCCGTCATCACACGCCTTTCTTGGATCGGCTCCGCGACGCCGGCGCGTCCTTCGAACCGGCGCGGGACCGATCGGCGTCGCGCCAGCCCTCGAGCAGCAGCGCGATGTCTTCCGCGTCGGTCGCCCGGATCTGTCGCTCAAGCCAGCGGCTCCGCGTCGTCCGGCGAGGTCCCACTCTCGAACACACCCTCGCTGGTCAGCATCTTCTGCAGCCGTGAATCGATCGGGACCGCGTGACCGCCAAACCCCAGCAGCGTCACCCGTGCAGCGACGAACGACGGCATGCCCTCCAGCGCGTCGAGATAGTCACGAACCTCTCGCTTCGAGATCGACTCGAGTCGGCCCAGCGTCACCAGGTGCTCGCGCCGGAAGACATCGTTGAGCACCGCCCGCAGCCGCGCCGTCCGCTCGCCGGCAAGCCCGTCCCGCATCCCGGTCAGCTCCGCGACCTCCGAGGGCATCGCCACACGCAGGTCGTTGAGATCGATGATCGACTCGCCGAGCCGCTGCAGCCCGGCCGCGGCCTGACGCGGCGTCGACTCCCAGAGCAGGAACGAGTACACCAGCATCGTGCAGGCCGGCTCGTATTCCTCGAATCCCTTCGACGGCACGCGGTCCGCGGGCGTCTGCTCTTTCAGCAGCCGCTTGAGGACCTCGGTCAGCTTGTCCACATCTCCCCCGGCAGCGCTCATACGGGCCTCTCCAGGTCGGCATCGTTCACGTCATCTGCTTCCGGCTGTCCCCCGGCGTCTACGCCGCCCGGGTCCTTCCCTTCTTTCGCCTCTCGCTCTTCACGCACGCGGTCGAGGGCCGCCAGCACACCGGCCTCCCGCTTGATCGACTCATCGATCTCGAACCGCAGCTGCGGCAGCTTCTTCAGCGCAACCGACTTCCCGAGCTCCCGCCGCAGATACCCCTCCGCCGCCCGGAGGCCGTGGAAGGTCGCCGACTGCCGCTCGACCGGATAGATGGACACCTTCGCCACCGCGGTGTCGAGGTCCTCGGTCACGCTCACCGACGTGATCGTGATCATCCCCCTGATCCGGGGGTCAGACAGCCCCTTGGCGATCAACGCCTGCAACTGCCGCTGCATCGTCGAGGCAATGCGTTCGGTCCGCCTGCTCACGCCCCCTCCTCTTCCATCATGCCGAGCAACTCCCGGCTCAGGCTGTCGCGTTCGGTCTCGTCCATCTCCGCGCTCGGGCCGAGCGGAGTGACCTCCGACACCAGACGACTCGTGCCGCCAAGCTCGGCCTCACGCACGCACCGCATCTTGGCGAGGATCGAATCGAACGTCCGCCCGACTTTGGCCCCGTCGGTCGAGACGAGCGTGACCCCGAAGATCGCGGCGTTGAGCACCTCCTGCGGCCCGACCTCGGCGACCGAGACCAAGTGCTCGCGGTGCAGCCGGTCCTTGACCGACTTCACCACGCGACGCTTGTCCTTGAGCGAGGTCGCGCCCGGAACCAACAACTCAAACTGGAGGATGCCGACAACCATGGTTCTTCCGTGCAAGAGTGAACGTTCAACCCCCGCCCCTCCGCACAAGCGGCCGGGCGGTCAGACGCCCACACTCACAGCGTGCGCTTCACCTCAATGTTCTTGTAGCACTCCAGGATGTCGCCCTCCTTGATGTCGTCGTAGCCATCGATCTTCATGCCGCACTCCATGCCCGAGCGGACCTCCTTGGCGTCGTCCTTAAACCGCTTGAGCTGCGAGAGCTTGCGGTCGTTCTCGATGACGATGTCGCCGCGGGTCACACGGATGAGCGCGTCGCGTTCGATCAGCCCGTCGGTCACATAGCAGCCCGCGATCGAGCCGACCTTGGTCACGCGGAACACCTGACGCACCTGCGCATGGCCGAGCACCTCCTGGCGGAGCTCCGGCTCGAGCATGCCCTCGACGGCCTTCTTGATGTCCTCGGTGATGTGGTAGATCACGTCGTACGTGCGGATCTCCACCCCCTTCTGGTCGGCCACCGACCGCGCCCTCGCCGCCGCGATGACGTTGAACCCGACGATAATCGCGTTCGACGCCTCCGCCAGCACCACGTCGCTCTCGGTGATGCCGCCGACGGCCGAGTGCAGCACACGCACCTTGACCTCCGGCGTGGACGTCCCCTCGATCTCCGCGCGGAGCACGTCCACCGAGCCCTGAACGTCCGCCTTGAGCACGATCAGGATTTCCTTGAGCGCGTGCTCCTCCATCTGCGTAAACAGCGAGCTGAGCGTGACCTTCGGCTGCGCCAGCTGCTGTTCGCGGTCCCGCTCGCGACGCTGCTCGGCCGCCTGCTGCGCCTTCTTCAGCGAATCAACGACGAAGAACGGATCGCCCGCGTCCGGGATCATGTCCAGACCAGACACCTGCACCGGGATCGGAGGATCGACCTCCTTATGCCGCTTGCCCTTGTCGTCCACGATGTCCCGAACACGCCCGAACGACCGGCCCGCGACCATGAAGTCGCCGACCTTCAGCTTGCCCTGCTGCACCAGCACGTTCGCCACCGGCCCGCGGCCCTCGACCAACCGGGCCTCGACCACCGTGCCGCCCGCCGGGCCACCAAAGTCGGCCTTGAGCTCGAGCAGCTGCGCCTGGTAGTCCAGAATGTCGAGCAACTCCTGGATGCCCGTACCGGTCGTGGCGCTCGTCTTGATCACCTCGACGTCGCCGCCCCACTCGGTGGGGTTCAGATCGTGCTCGGCCAACTGGCCGTAGATCCGCTGGATGTTGGTGTCCGTCGCCTCCGGCTTGTCGCACTTGTTCAACGCGACCACGATCGGCACGCCCGCGGCCTTCGAGTGGTTGATCGACTCGATCGTCTGCGGCATCACGCCGTCGTCGGCCGCGACCACCAGCACCACGATGTCCGTCACGTTCGCACCACGCGAACGCATCTCCGTGAATGCCTGGTGCCCCGGCGTATCAACGAACACGACCTGCTTGGTGTCGTCGCCCATCGAAACCGGCACGCGGAACGCGCTCGTCGCCTGCGTGATGCCGCCCGCCTCGCCCTCGGCCACCCGCGCGTTGCGGATCTTGTCCAGAAGCGAGGTCTTGCCGTGATCGACGTGACCCATGATCGTGACCACCGGGCCACGAGGCCGCTCGTCAACAGCGACCCGCTGCTCGAACGCCTCGCTGACCTTCTGCTCGGCCGACTTGGCCTCGACCACCTCGAGCTCGATGTTCCAGTCCATCATGACCTCTTGGGCCTGCTCGGGATCAATGCCGGAGTTGATCGTCGCCATGATGCCCTGCATGAAGAGCTTCTTGACGATGTCCGCCGCTTTGATACCCGTCGCCGCCGAGAGGTCCTTGATCGTGAACGGCTCGGTCACCTTCACGCTGCCGCCGCTGACCGAAGGCATCGCCGAACGCTCGGCCTGCGCCACGCGCTTGGCCTGCTGACGACGCATCTTGAGATACCCGCCGGAACGCTGCAGCCGGGCCTCGCGCTCGGCGAGATCCTGCTCGGTGAACGAGCCGGGCGCGGCGTCGTCACCGGGACCGCCGCGACGTCGTGACGGACCAGACTGGCCGGCACCGCCGCCAGGGCCACCGCGGCGTCGCGCCGGACCGCCCCTTCTCGACGGCCCACCGACGTTCGGGCCGGCACCGCCGCCGCCCGTGCCGCGGAAATCGCCGCCGTCGCTCGGGCGCGAGCTGCGCGGGGCCGCGACGATGTCCGGGGCCTCGACCCGGACCACCTTGGGCCCGCTCAGCTTGACCGGCTTGCGCACATCAAGCTGCGGACCGGCCGGCTTCACCTCGGTCGGTCGTGACGGCACGTTCTGTGGCGCAGGCGCGACCGGGCCGGCGTCCTCATCCGTTCCGCCCGCGTCCTGCTCCGGAGGAGCCTCCGGTGCGTCCGACGACGGTGCGTCAGGAGCCTTCGCCGCCGCAGCCGGTGGCGTGGCCGCCACCCTGGTCGCCGTGGGACGCTCCTCGGCCTCGGCCTCGGGCTCCGCGGCCGGCTCCGTGGTCGCCGCGACCTTCTTCGGAGGAATCGCAAACGGACTCCGCGTCGGTGCCGGCGGAGGAGTGGGGGGAGCCGCCGGAGCCTCCGCCTCAGGAGCCGCCGTCGCCACGCCGCCACCATCGGAGGCCTCGTCGGTGCGTTCTGCGGCCTGACCGGCCCGGCGCTTCTTGGGAGCAACCCGCACGTCCTCGAGATTCACCTTCTCGGTGTTCTCGACCGCCGTGTGGGCCGACTCGCTCTCGCTGAACCACTCGCGGATCGTCTGCTCAAGTCCGGCAGACACCGTGGACATGTGGTTCTTGATAAGCGTGTCGGGGATCCCCTCGGCGTGGCACTTCTCCACCACGGCCTTCGAGGCAACCTTCAACTCTTTCGCGATTTCAAAGACTCTCTTCGCCAAGCTGTGCTCCGACTCTCTGTGTCTGCCGGCGACCACCCTCTTCAGGGATGAACCGACATGTGCTGCTGCTCACCGGCCACCGTGTCCACCACGCCGCCCGACGTCATCGATCCCGTCTCAGTCCTGACCGCTGCTGTTGCCCAGAATGTCCGCCGCGCGGGCCTCGGCGTCCGCCGCGTCCGCCTCCCCGCCCTCAGCGTTCTCGTCCTCGGTCTTGGCCTCAGCCGCCGAGGCCGCGCCGGCACCGAGGATCGCGGCGACCGCGACCTCCGGATCCACGTCGCCCTCCGGGCCCTCGGCCGCCTCGCCAGAAAGCAGCCGACGCGCGGCCTCCTCTTCGGCCCGGCGACGGAGCTCCGCGGCTTCCTTGTCCTTCTGCTGCTGCTCGGCGGCCACCTTGGCCCGGGCCGAACAGATCTCCACAAGGTGCTCGGCGACCGGCGTCTCGATCTCGAGTTCCGTCACCAGCACCTCGACACCGACCTCCTCGACGTCGAACACGCTCACCATGCCCAACGCCGCCAGCCGGTCCACGTGCACCTCGGTCATGCCCTCCACGCTCAGCAGCGTCTCCGACATGATCTCCAAGCCCTTGTTGAATTCCTCGGGCGTCAGGATGTCCACGTCCCAGCCCGTCAGGCGGGCCGCCAGACGCACGTTCTGCCCGCGCTTGCCGATCGCCAGGCTGAGCTGATCGTCGCGAACGACAACCGTCGCCCGACCCAGCTCAAAGCACAGGCTGATCTCGGCCACCTCCGCCGGCTTCAGCGCGTTGCCGATCAGGATCTGGCTCGACTCGTTCCAGCGAACGATGTCGATCTTCTCCCCGTTCAGCTCGTCCACGATGTTCTTGATGCGGCTGCCGCGGACGCCGACGCACGCACCCACCGCGTCCACCTTCGAGTCGATCGAACTCACGGCGAGCTTCGTGCGATATCCGGCCTCGCGCGCCATCGCCTTGACCTCGATGATCCGCTCGGCGACCTCGGGCACCTCGACCTCGAAGAGCCGCTTGATGAAGTCGGGGTGGCTCCGGCTGAGCACGATCTTCACCTGGCTGCCCACGTCGCGGACGTCAAGCAACAGGCACCGCACGCGGTCGCCCGCCGCAAACTGCTCGCCGGGGATCTGCTCGCTCCGGGGCATGAACGCCTCGGCACGATCAATCGTCACAACCAGCGACCCGCCCTCGTACCGCTGCGCCGTGCCGGTCACGATCTCGCCGACGCGCTTCGAGAACTCATCAAAGATGCTGTTCCGCTCGTCCTCGCGGAACCGCTGGATCATCACCTGCTTGAACGTCTGCGCCGCGATACGCCCGAACGCCTCCGGAGGCATCTCCAGCGGTTCGCCGTGCCGGAACAACTGCATCTCGCCGTTGAGCGGATCGAGCGTGCACGTGAACTCCTCGGTGTCCAGCGTGTTGAAGTACCGACGCGCCGCCGACACCATCGCCTGCTCGAGGTCGGTCACCAGAAGGCTCTTGTCGATGTTCCGATCCCGGGCGATCGAGTCCAGAATCCGCATCATCTCAGCAGTGTTCACCGCGTGTACTCCGTTTCCGTTCTTGTCCGCCCGGCCGTCCGGGCATCAAATTGCCGAATTGTCTTGCCGGGCCCTCCCGACACTCACTCCCGCGGCCGTCCCTGCCGCACGCCAAAAATGAAACAGCCACTCGCGTCCGAAGACGCCGGTGGCCGCCAGCACGCGGGTGAACACCACCCGCCCGGACCGGTCTGGACCTCCCGCTCTTACATGCGGGACTCCCCGGTCCTCTCCGCGGCAACGCCACGGAGAGCCAGCGCACGAGCGCACTTCTCGCTCGTCCACTCAGTCACCACGATGGGTCTCAAAGGCCATCATGAACTACGCTCCTTCACACCGACCGCGCCGAAACGGGCGCGGCCCTGCCCATGACTGTACGGATCAACAGATGTCAGGGTCAATCCCCGGACGTCGGCTCTTCGGTCGGGTCGGCCCCCGGAACACCCCCGACGGGGCCCCGGGAGACCCGCCGACCGGGTCGGCACCCCCCCGATCAGCCGCAACGCGACGTTGCCGCGACGCTGGCCGACCTCTGCCCGGAACTTCCGCTCGCCCTCGACACACATCCACACCGGCTCGGACGAATCCACCTCGGTCGAAATGATGTCGCCGACCGCGAGCGTCGCCAGATCCCGCATCGTGATCGTGGTCTCCGCCAGCAGCCCCGTCAGGCCCATCGTCGCCCCCGTCAGGCCCTTGCGGAGCCGCTTCCCGGCGTCCCGTGACTTCTGGCTCGTCGAAGCGATGAACCAGCTCTGCGCGCTCAACTCCTCAACCACCGGCTCGATCACGTTGTAGGGGATGCACAGGTTCATCGTGCCCGCACGGCTGCTCGCCTGCAGCTCAAAGCCCAGCACTACCACCACCTCATTGGGCGGCACGATCTGGACCAGCTGCGGGTTGCTCTCGGTCGCCACGATCTCGAACGCCATCTCCTTGACGCCCGCCCACGCCTCGGCCAGAGCAGACAAGCCCCGGGTGGTCACGTTGCTTATCAGCCGATTCTCGATCTGCGTCATCGGCCGCTGCGGGATGAACAGGTCCTGGCTCGTCCCCCCCAGCAACCGGTCGATGATCGGGTAGATGATCAACGGGCTGATCTCGAGGCACATCTGCCCCTCGAGAGCCGTCGATTCGATCAGGTTAAAGCTCGTCGGGTTGGGCAGGCCGGAGGTGAATTCCGAGTAGGTCATCTGCTCGCACGTCACCACCCGGACCTCAACGATCGTCCGCAGGAACCCCGAGAGCGACGCCCCGAAGTTCCGGGCGAAAGCCTCGTGGACCGTCTGCAACGCCCGCATCTGGTCCTTGCTGACGCGCTCCGGCCGTTTGAAGTCGTAGGGCCGCACCTCGATCGGCTCGTCGTGCCGGTGCCGGCTGTAGATCATCACCGACGAGTCATCGACCTCCGGCTCGGGCAGCGAGTCGGCCGACAGCAGGGCGTCGATTTCACTTTGGTCAAGGACTTCCATCGGTTCCGATCGCCGCCTTCTCGTCTGGACTCCGCCAGGCACAACACCCACGCACACCGCGCAGTTCCTGCCCCTGCTATCGGAATCCCCACCCGCCGCCCTTGAAACACCACGATCCGATGCCAGAACCCGCTCCGGAATACCACGCCGCCCCGAACCGTCCAATCATCCAACATGCCCAGCACGCCCCCAGCCCGCTCCTCCCGCCCGATCCTCCGCCCCCTGCTCGCCCTCGCAGCGACGCTCCTGGCGGTTCTCGGCCCCGCCGCGACCCTCGCCCAGCCCGACAAATCCGGCAAGGGTCTCGACCTCTTCGCCCTCGCCGGAGCCCCCGCCGACCCCGTCACCGTTTCGGTCGAGCCCTCCCGCGACACCGTCCGCCCCGGGAGCCGCCTTGCCCTGGCCGTCACCCTCGACCACCAGCCCGGCTGGCACAGCCACACCAGCGACCCCAACCCGCCCGCGAGCTGGGACTTCGACGCCATCCCCACCGTCGTCACGGTCTCCGGCCCCGAGGGATTGCTCCAGGGCCGCGTCCAGTGGCCCGAAGAGCACACCATCACCGCCGACCTCGGAGGCACCGGCACCCCCGAGCCCTACGCCGTCTACGAAGGGGCCGCGACTGCATTCGTCCCCCTCCAGATCCCGGCCGACGCCACCGGCACGATCGAACTGGATGTCTCGGTCGGCTATCAGGCCTGCGACGACACCACCTGCGACCGTCCGCAGAACGACACCTTCACCGTCACCATCACCATCGACCCCAACGCCCCCGAGACGCCCGCCGTCGTCACTCCCCCCTTCGACCAGTTCGACGCTGCCGCCGGCTACGCGACCCTCGCCTCCGCAGCCGCCCCCTCAGGCACCGACACGCCGGCCGATCCGGCCGCCGCGGGCGGGACAGACGGCAACGAGTTCGCCGCCGCCGCCACCCGGGGCCTCGTCGCGGTGGGCCTCCTCGCGGCCGTCGGTGGGTTCGTCCTCAACCTCACCCCCTGCGTGCTCCCGGTCATCCCCATCAAGGTCATGACGCTCGTCAAGCACGGCGGCGAGAGCCGCGCGCGCACTATCGGCCTCGGCGTCTGGATGGCCCTCGGCGTCGTCGCGTTCTGGATCGCCATCGGCATCCCGATGGCCTTCATCAGCAAGAGCCTCGACCCCTCCCGCCTGCTCTTCGGCAACTGGTGGGTCACCCTCGCCATCGGCGTGGTCATCGCCTTCCTGGGCGTGGGCATCATGGGCCTCTTCGCGATCAACCTGCCCAAGGCCGTCTACGCGGTCAACCCCAAGGCCGACTCGCCCCACGGGTCCTTCCTCTTCGGCGTCATGACCGCCATCCTCGGCCTCCCCTGCTTCGGCTTTGTCGCCGGGGGACTTCTTGCCGGTGCCGCGACCATGTCGGCCCTCCAGATCATGACCGTCTTCGGCGGACTCGGTGTCGGCATGGCCCTGCCCTACCTGGTCCTGGCCGCCTTCCCGCAGCTTCTCAACCGCATCCCCCGCACCGGCCCGGCCAGCGAGCTGGTCAAGCAGGTCATGGGCCTGCTGATGTTCGCCGGCGCGGCCTTCTTCATTGCGGTCGGCCTCAACACCCTCATCCGTGAACGCCCCTGGCTCGCCTCCAACATGAGCTGGTGGGCCGTAGCCCTCTTCGTCGCCATCGCCGGCGCCTGGCTCGCACTCCGCACGTTCCAGATCTCCGCCAAACCCCTCCCCCGGGTCTTCTTTACCGCCGTCGCCACCGTCGGGACTGTCGCCTTCGGCTGGATCGCGGCCGACTTCACCGCCCTCGCCAAGGCCGACTACGTCTCCCGCGCCCCCGCGGGCCACTCCGACGAATACACCGCCGGCGCCTGGAACGAGTACACCCCTGCCCGCTTGGAGAAGGCCCTCGCCGACGGCAAGGTGGTCATGGTCGATTTCACCGCCGACTGGTGCATCAACTGCAAGGCCTACAAGCGGCTCGTGCTCGACCGCGACCCCGTCCTCAGCCGCACCCAGACCCAGGACGTCGTCGTCTTCGAGGCCGACACCACCAGCAAGACCGACCCCGCCAACGACCTCATGGAGGAGCTCGGCATCACCGGCATCCCGCAGCTGGCCATCTACGGCCCCGGGCTCGACCAACCCCTGCTCTCCAACAACGCTTCCGCCGCCGAGGTCCTCCGCCGTCTGAACCTCGCCGCGGGCACCGAGCCCGCCGCCAGCGCCAGCCGGTAATCCCCCCTATGGCACTGGCGTGCGGCCTCCGAACCCCCGTCTCCGCACCAATACGCCACCTCAATCGCCACGAAACGTTGACGACCGCCGGAGAGTGGGCTAAATTTGCACTGTCCCCACCGGGACACGGCTCTCGCAGGAGAGCGACATCGCGGGTGTAGCTCAGTGGTAGAGCATCACGTTGCCAACGTGAGGGTCGGGCGTTCAAGTCGCCTCACCCGCTTTGAAGAAGATCGCCGCCGTCCCGCAGGGGCGGCGGCTGTCTTTTTCGGACCCGCCCGCCGGTATGCTCACCCCATGACCCCGCAGCGTCTCGCCATCCTCCTCGTCGCCCTCGCCGCCACCCTGAGCCACGCCCAGAGCCAAGCCGGGACCACCCCCCCCGACACCCGCGGCATGGTCTGGGTCCCGCCCGGCGAGTTCACCATGGGATGGGACGGACCCGAAGGCCGCTACGACGAGCACCCCGCCCACCGCGTCAGCCTCCGCGGCTACTGGATCGACACCACCGAGGTCACCAACGCCCAGTTCCGCTCCTTTGTCGAGGCCACCGGCTACCAGACCCTCGCCGAGCGCAAGCCCGACTGGGAGGAGATCAAGACGCAGGTCCCCCCCGGCACCCCCAAGCCGCCGGACGACGTCCTCGTCGCCGGCTCCCTCGTCTTCACGCCGCCGGATCACCCCGTCGATATCCGCGACTACTCGCGGTGGTGGGCCTGGACCCCCCGGCGCCGACTGGCGGCACCCGACCGGCCCGGACAGCTCGATCGAGGGCCTCGACGACCTCCCCGTCGTCCACATCGCCTGGGACGACGCCGTCGCGTACGCCGCGTGGGCGGGCAAGCGCCTGCCGACCGAGGCCGAGTGGGAACGCGCCGCTCGCTTCGGGAACGACGGGGCCAAGTACACGTGGCAGTCCTCCGACCTCACCCCCGGCGGCCGCCACATGGCCAACATCTGGCAGGGCGAGTTCCCGCACCGCAACACCGGCGAGGACGGCTTCCGCGGCGTCGCCCCGGTCCGCTCGTTCCCGCCCACCGGCCGCGGCCTCTACGACATGGCTGGCAACGTCTGGGAGTGGACGACCGACCAGTTCCACCCCGAGGCCTACACCATGCGCCTCGAAGACCTCGAGCCCGGCACCTGCTGCTCCAACCCCACCGGTCCCGACCGGACCGCCGACCCGCGCAACCCCTACGCGGCCGACTCGCGCGTGCAGAAGGGTGGCTCGTTCCTCTGCCACGCCAGCTACTGCGAGAGCTACCGCCCCAGCGCCAAGATAGCCTCGACGCCCGACTCTGCGATGAGCCACCTCGGCTTCCGGTGCGTGGCCGACTTCCCCCCGCCCCCGCCCGTGCCCTCGGACGTGCAGGACCAGCCCGCGCAGCCCTAAAGGGCTCTACACTGCGCCGAGTTCACACACCCCCCAGGAGCCCCCATGGACCTCTACATCGACACCGCCAACCTCGACGAGATCAAGCAGGCCGCCGACATGGGCGTGCTCGACGGCGTCACGACCAACCCCTCCCTCATCGCCAAGGAGGGCATCGACTACGGCAAGCGCCTCGCCGAGATCTGCAAGGTCGTCGATGGCCCCGTCTCGGCCGAGGTCATCGCGACCGACTACGACGGCATGATGAAAGAGGGCCGCGAGCGGGCGAAGATCGCCGACAACATCGTCATCAAGCTCCCCTGCACGATGGACGGCCTCAAGGCGTGCAAGAGCTTCACCGACGAGGGCACGCCGACCAACCTGACCCTCTGCTTCCAGCCCCTCCAGGCCCTCATGGTCGCCAAGGCCGGGGCGTTCCTGGTGAGCCCCTTCATCGGCCGCCTCGACGACATCGCCCAGGACGGCATGGAGCTGATCGCCAACATCCGGCAGATCTACGACAACTACGGCATCCCCACCAAGGTGCTGGCCGCGAGCATCCGCCACCCGCTGCACTTTGTTCAGTGCGCCCTGGCCGGTGCCGACGTGGCGACGGTGCCCTTCAGCGTCATCAAGCAGGTGATGAAGCACCCGCTGACGGACAGCGGGCTGGAGAAGTTTGTGGCGGATTATCAGAAGGCGTTTGGGGGGTAGGGCGTGGAGATGGAATCGCCCCGAACCAAGCAATCGGTTCCTCGGATGATGCTCGACCCGCTGCTGGGGTGTGTCATCGTGTTTGGGATTGTCGTCGGAGTTGATTTCATCAATGAGGAGCCTTCGCCGCCGCTTGTGGCGTGGCTCGTAGAGCACACACTTCCTTTGTTCTGGATCAAGATGGTCTGGGGAGCTGCCATTCTGGGCATCGGCATGTGGATCACCGAACGCATGGGGTCGCGTGATTCTCACCGGGAGTCTGAGTTGCCGCAGAGTGATCGGCATCGCTGATGCGGTGCCGTGCTTCGACCCGGAGGGCGAAGCACGATCTGTGACCGACCCGCCACCCGCCGCCGTCGCTCTTCGAGTCGAAGGCGGGCACCCGGCTACGGCTACACGCGAATCCGGGCGTGGTGCTCTCGGCGTGCCATCGAGGCGGTGATCCCGACCCGGCGGGAACAGCCACGCGAGCGGCTGGACCGTCGCAAGTACCGACGTCGGAACGTGGTCGAGCGGTTGCGTCGGCTGGCTGAAGGAAGCCCGCCGCGTCGCGACCCGGCATGAGAAGCTCGCGACGCACGACCTCGCCATGATCCAGCGGTGCCTGCGTCTGCTCCATCCGCCGAGCAGGCCCTAGAACCTTCAACAAATGCATTGCGACATCGAGTGCGTTCGAGTATCGTTGAGTTGATCAGCTCCGTATCAGCGGAACCCTCACACACAGCGAGTTAGCGCGCCGGATCGCGAAAGACATTGCTATGGACCATTCGCACACTTGCCGCAGTCATTGTTCATGGCGGTGGATCGCCTCGTTCACGGCCACATTTCTCCTGGTTGCCGCTAGCACCTCTGTGGCGCAGTCGGATAGCATTTTGTGCAAACAAGCAGACTACATTGCCACGTATGACACGCCGAGTCGCGCATACGACGTTGTGGTTGTAGGCACAACGGCGTACGTCGCGGATGCCGACTCTGGGCTCCAGATTATTGATATCTCAGACCCCTTCTCGCCGGTGCTGCTTGGTACGTATGACACACCGGTTGTTTGCTACGAAGTCGTCGTCATTGGCACGACGGCGTACGTGATTGATGGTATCGCTGGTCTTCTGATTCTGGACGTAAGCGACCCAAGTCGGCCCGAACTCCTAGGATCCTTTGACACGCCTGATCTTGCAAGCACCGTATTTGTAACGCAAAGCACTGCCTACGTCGCAGACTTCAGCACAGGCCTGTACATAGTCGATGTGAGCGAGCCTTCGTCACCGGTGCTTCTGGGGTCCTATCCCATGGCTTCCGGCGGTGGCGGCACACACGTCGTAGGGACAACAGCGTACATCGCGTCGGGCTGGGAGGGGCTGCAGATAGTGGATGTCAGCGATCCTCGCTCACCAGCACTCATTGGCTCCCTCGATACATCAGGGTATGTCTATGATGTCTTTGCCCAAGACTCCGTCGTATATATCGCTGCTGGGCACGAAGGTGCGCAGATCGTCGACGTGAGCGACCCGAGAACACCCTCGCTGCTAGGCTCGCATTCCACGCAGGGCAGCGTGTTCCGCGTCACAGCCACCGGCGACACCGTGTGGCTTGCGGATACAGGCACTGGCGTACAATTGCTCAATGTTCGTGAGCCGAGCGCGCCGGTACTGGTTGAAGCATACACAACACGAGACACAGCTTGGCAAGTTGTTGCTACCGGCACAACAATGTGTGTAGCCGACGATCGCACGGGGCTGCAGATAATCGACAGGGGCGGGCACGCGGCACCTGCGCTCCTCGGAAGCTATGACACGGCCGGTCACGTACGGGGTGTCGCGGTACACGAACACCTCGCCTATGTTGCGGATGGAGCTCAAGGATTGCAACTCGTTGATGTGAGCGAACTGGCGGCGCCGGTACTGCTTGGCTCGTATGACAGTCACGATATCGCTGTCGATGTCTGTGTTGCTGACACTGTTGCGTATGTAGCGTATCAGGGCTCTCGCGGATTGCGACTCATCGACGTGAGCAATTCGAACGAACCCTTGCTGCTCGCTCAGTACGGAACCTCGGCCCATAGCGTGTTGGTCATTGGCGATACGGCATATTTGGCTGCTGGCGAAGCCGGCGTTCACATTCTGGATGTGAGTACTCCGGCGTCACCATTGCTGCTCAGCACTTACGACACGCCGGGCGAGGCTCGACGAGTAGCAGTTGTGGGGACGACGGCATATGTCGCCGATTCCTCCGCTGGAGTCCACATTCTGGACGTTTCTGATCCAGCGTTTCCGGCCCTGATCGGCACTCACGACACGCCGCGAGACGCTCTTGGGATTGATGCATCGGGCACCACGGCATATATCGCGATTGAGAGAACTGGCCTGCATGTTCTTGATGTGAGCAATCCGGCACAGCCTGCAGTGCTGGGCGCGTTCGACACTCCCGGCGAACCCATGAATGTCATGGTGCATGAAAACACAGTCTATTTAACGGATCATTCTGCCGGTTTGTATGTAATAGATGTGCGCCGCCCACATGCGCCTGAGCAACTCGGATTCTACAACACTCCTGACTACGCGTACAATGCGTTCGTGGTGCATGGCAAAGCCTTCGTATCTGCTGGCAACGCAGGAGTCCAGTTTATCGACGTGAGCGAGTGCGATCGCTGTGACGCTGACGTCACCGGGGACGGCCTTGTCGACACTCGTGACTTCGTAGTCTTTCTCAATGCATGGGCGAGCAATGATGCGCTTGCTGACTGGAACGGTGACGACACTGTCGATACGCGAGATTTCGTGGCATACCTTAATGACTGGGTCGTCGGGTGTTGATGCCAACGATTCTGTAAGACCGCTTTCCGGTAGCCCGGCGGGTGGCGCCAAGATCAAGACGTATTCCGAGCCCGCGATACCAAAGTGCGGCGGCTTTGGGCCGCTCCTTGGTGCTCCGCCCGCTGTCACACCGCACGCACCAAGATCGCAAAGCCGATCTTGGTGGCACGGGAGCCCTCGCCTCGCTCCGCGGCCGACCCGCGCGACATGAATCGCGATTCATCGTCGCTAGACCTCCCGTTCATCGCGCGGCCACATCATGCACACAGATCGGCGTTGGCCCGGCGCGCCAGGTGTGCACAACAGAGCACGCCGGTCGTGTGCCGCCAGCGACAGACACGAAAGCAGCACTTCGCGAAGGAGCACGCCATGACAAACGAACAGGCACCCAAACCCAAGGGCGAGAACTCCCCCGTCTCCGGCGACACCGGCGGGGAAGACTCGGGGCGGCAGATCCAGCACGGCCAGCCCGACGCCGGCGGCCGCGGCAGTTCCATGCAGGGCCCGCGTCAGGACGCCAGCGGCGCCCCCGAGGGGGCCAACCAGGGCGGCGCCCCCCCGCGGCGCATCCGGCCTCGAACCATCCCACCAGCGCGACCGCCAGAAGAAGGACCGCACCTGACACTGCCGGCGGCCGCGTGAGATGGCACCGGGGGCCAGGTCCGGGCCCCACCCCAAACCCGTGCCACCAAGGTGCGGCGGCTCTGGGCCGCTCCCTGGTGCTCTCCCGACGCGCTCATCACTCGCACCAAGATCGCAGAGCCGATCTTGGTGGCACGGGACACTCCTCTCTCTCCTCCCCCTCCGCGCACTCCGCGTCCTCCGCGGTGAAAACCACGCCCCCGCGCGCACCACGACACCACCCCAGTCCACCCCGATTCTCCAGGCTCACGCCGAAGACCTCCGGACGGCCCACACCGGGCCACTCGCGGCCCAAAAACGCGTGGAACCCCGCGCCCCCCTCGGATACTCTCGCCCAAACGCACCCGCTGTCTCGCAGCACACCCGCCCCCGTTCGGGGCGGCGGCGGCGGTGCCACAGAGAGAGCCCATCAAGAGAGACCCTCACGAGAGCCCAACGAGGAAGAGAGAAGGATCACCATGTTCAGCAAACTCGCCGCACTCGGACTCATCCTCGCCGCCGGACAGGCCAGCGCCCAGGTCATCTACCAGTGGGACGGCCAGACCAGCAACCTCTGGAACGAGGCCACCAACTGGGTTCCCAACGGCGTCCCCGATGTCCCCGGCGAGGAAGCCCTCATCGCCGTCGGCGGCCTCTACACCATCGGGATCAACATGAGCCCCTCGATCGACGCGCTGACGGTGGTCAACCCCGACGCCACGGTCGAGCTCCAGGGCAACCGCAACTTCACCATCGGCACCGGCGGCATCGTCAACGACGGCCTGATCCAGATCAACACCGGCAGCACGTTCAACGCCTCGATCACCCTCGATCAGGGCGGGACCATCGGCGGCACCGGGCGGATCGTCCTCGTCCGCTCCAGCTCCGACGCCAACGACGCCCGGCTCGTCCAGTCCGGCGCGGCGCCCGTCACCCACGCCGGGGGACACCTGATCACCGGCTCCGGGCGAGTTGACGGATTCTTCCACAACGAGAGCGAGATCATCGCCGACGACCCCGCGCACGCACTCGTCCTCGCCGGCGTCTTCACCCAGATCAGCGGCGGTGTCCTCCGCGCCGATGGCACCACGCTGGAGCTCTCCGGCGCGACCATCTCCGGCGGCCTCGTCGAGGGCGTCGGCGGCGGCACCGTCGAGACCACCTCCGCCGGCTCCGATTTCAGCAACACCGAGCTGCAGGGCAGCATCGGCGTCGTCGGCAACGCTGTCATGGCCGTCAACACCCCCGGCGTCCTCAACAGCGGCGGCGTCACCGTCAACAGCAACGGCTCGACATTCAACGCCACGCTCTCGGTCCAGTCCGATGCGCAGTTCACCGGATCCGGCGAGATCGTCCTGAACCGGGTCTCCAGCGATGCCAACGACGCCCGCATGATCACGGAGAACGGGGCGGTCGCCACCCTCGGCGCCGGCCAGCTCGTCCGCGGCAGCGGGACCATCAACGGCGACTTTGTCAGCCAGGCCGCGATCCTCGCCGACGACCCCGCCCAGGAACTCCTGCTCATCGGCTCGATCGACCAGGCCGGCGGCGGCACCATCGGCGCCGACGGGCGCGGCCGCGCTGCTCGGCGACGTCACCCTCATCGGCGGCGAGCTCGACAGCACCAACGGCGGGGTGGTCCACGTCAACGCCGGCGACGTGGCCACGCTCTCCGGCGTGACCAACCGCGGCGAGGCGGGCATCCGCAGCAACGGCCGCCTCAACATCGCCGCCGGCGGCCTCGTCAACGAGGGCACCATCACCGTCAACGCCAACGGCTCAACCTTCAACGCCGAAATGCGGTTCATCGCCGACACCACGCTCGGCGGGACAGGCTCCGTCGTGCTCAACCAGGTCTCGTCCGACAGCTTCGACGCCAGCATCACCACCGAGGACGGATTCACCGGCACTGTCGGGGCGGGCCAGACCGTCTCGGGCCGGGGCCGCGTCGACGGCGACTTCGTCCAGAGCGGCCGATCCTCGCCGACCAGCCCGGCTTCGACCTCCTCGTCAAGGGCACCTTCGACCAGACAGCCGGCGGGACCATGCGGGCCGACACCGGCTTTATCGCCCTCGACGACGGCCAGATCACCGGCGGCCTGCTCGAGGGCGTCAACGGCGGGGCGGTGCAGGTCGCCGCCTGCGGCGAGATGGCCGTGGACACCGTCACCCTCGCCGGCGAGACCGGCCTCCGCGGCAACAGCTCGCTCATCCTCCGCGGCCCGGTCACCAACGACGGCCAGCTCACCATCAACACCAACGCCTCGACCTTCAACGCCACAATCCGTGCCGAGGCCGACTCCACCATCTCGGGCACCGGCGCCATCGTCCTCAACCAGGTCACCTCCGACACGGCCGACGCGAGGATGGACGCCAACGGATTCACCATCACCCTCGCCCAGCCGGTCCGCGGCAAGGGCCGGTTCGACGGCACCATCGTCGCCCAGAACGAGGTCGCCCCCGGCGCCTCCGCGGGCGCGTTCGCCGTCCACGGCGACCTGACCCTCGCGCCCACCGCCACTTTCCTCGTCGAACTCGGCTCGATCTCCAGCTTCGACCAGCTCGTCGGCCCCGGCACCGTCGCCATCGACGGCTCGCTGGAGATCTCGTTCATCGACGGGTACGCGCCGGTCTTCGGCGATGTCTTCACGATCATCGACGGCCCGGACATCACCGGCGAGTTCGCGAGCCTCTCCGGCCCCGCTCTCCCCGGCGAGCTGGTCTACCGCGTCCGCTACGACACCGACGAGGCGACGCTGGTCATCACCTGCCCGACCGACACCAACCTCGACGGCGCGGTCAACACCCTCGACTTCCTCGAATACCTCAACCTCTGGACCAACGGCGACCCCGAGGCCGACTGGAACGAGGACGGCACGGTCAACACCCTCGACTTCCTGGCCTACCTGAACGCGTGGACCGCTGGCTGCTGAGCCCGGCCCGCGACTCACGCCAGCGCGTCCCAGCGAGACCGGTGAGGGGCCCGCCAGGCTCCCCCAAAGGCACGGGTGGCTCTGCACCCGTCGTCGGCACCGCGCCGTGGCCGACAGGGCACAGCAAAGCCCAAGCAGACGCCGCCACGGCCCGCGCCGATACACTCCCTGAAGGAGCGGAGCCATGGCCAGGAAGCCCAGTCCTCGAAACACCGCGGCACCGGACTCCCTCAGCGGCTCCGACCTGATCGACGAGCGCCTCGCATCACTTCCCGACTGGCGCGGCGAGACCCTCGCCCGCATCCGCACGCTCATCAAACAGGCCGACCCCGGCGTCACCGAAGAGATCAAATGGCGCAAGCCGTCCAACCCGGCCGGCGTCCCGGTCTGGTCCCACGGCGGCATCCTCTGCACCGGCGAGACCTACAAGGACAAGGTCAAACTCACCTTCGCCAAGGGCGCAGCCCTCGAAGACCCCGCCGGCCTCTTCAACGCCAGCCTCGACGGCAACACGCGCCGGGCGATCGACCTCCGCGAGGGCGACAAGCTCAAGGCCGCCGCGTTCAAGGCACTCATCCGCGAGGCCGTCGCACTGAACACCGGCTGAGCCCCGATCTCCTCCCCATGCCCACACCACCCATCCACCTCAAACGCATCTACGAAGACCCGTCCGATACCGACGGCACCCGCGTCCTCGTCGACCGCCTCTGGCCCCGCGGCATCAAGAAAGACGCCGCCCAACTCGACGCCTGGTGCAAATCCGCAGCCCCCAGCAACGACCTCCGCAAGTGGTTCCACGCCGACCCCGGCGAAGACCGCTGGGACGACTTCCGCCAACGCTACCTCGCCGAGCTCGAGGCCGACCCCGAAGCGACCGCCGAGATCCGCACCCTCTCTGCCGCCGCGACCTTGCGCAAGCCCCTCACGCTCCTCTACGCCGCCCGCGACGAGTCCCGCAACCACGCGATCGTGCTGCGGGACTGGCTCCAGGCACACAGGCAGTAGCCGCGGGCATGCGGGCTCCTACCCTTCCGCCCCCCAAAGCCCCAAGACAGGAGCCAGCGCATGACCACCCCCCACAACATCACCACCGTCAGCATCATCGGCGCCGGCCAGATGGGCGGCGGCATCGCCCAGGTCGCGGCCGTCGCCGGCTTCGCCACCACCGTCTACGACGCCTTCCCCGGCGCGATCGAGAAGTGCAAGGCCCTCCACGACAAGCTCCTCGCCCGCGCCGTCGAGAAGGGCAAGATGACCCAGGCCGACGCCGACGCCACGAAGGGCCGCCTGACCTACTCCGAGAGCCTCCACGCCCTCAAAGGCTCCGACATCATCATCGAGGCCGTCGTCGAGGACACCGCCGTCAAGAAGGAGCTCTTCGCCAAGGCCGCGCCGCTGCTGGCCAAGGGCGGCATCCTCGCCAGCAACACCAGCTCGATCAGCATTACCGACCTCGGGACAGCAGTGGGGGACATGGCCGACCGCTTCATCGGCATGCACTTCTTCAACCCCGTCCCCGTGATGAAGCTCGTCGAGGTCATCAAGGGCCTCTCGACCAGCGAAGAGACCACCGCCCGCACCATCGCCCTGGCCGAGGCGATGGGCAAGGTCCCCGTCCCCGCCAACGACCGCCCGGGCTTCGTCTCCAACCGCGTCCTCATGCCCCTCATCAACGAGGCGTTCTACGCCTGGATGGAGGGCGTCGCCGAGCCTGCGCACATCGACGAGATCATGAAGCTCGGCTGCGCCCACCCCATGGGCCCGCTGCGCCTGGCCGACTTCATCGGCCTCGACACCTGCGTCCACATCATGGATGTCCTCGCCGACGGCCTCAACAACGACCGCTACCGCGCCTGCCCGCTTCTCAAGCAGCTCGTCGTGGCCGGGCGGCTGGGGGATAAGAGTGGGCGTGGGGTGTTTGACTATTCCAAGAAGTAGGCCCGGGCCGAGCCGCCGCGGAGCGCAGTCGAGCGGGCCTTGGTTCCGCGGGCAGAGTCTGGTAGACTCTCCTCGGGGAAAGGGGCGGACACATGCGTTGCATTCTCAGTTCCATCGTGCTCGGCACATGTCTCTCTTGCGCCGTTGCGCAACCCGAGGGAGGAGCTCGCGACTATCCGGGTGAACTCCGCGCACTTGTCGCGGCGAATCAGTCGCCGGGAGCGAACGGGTACGACAATCTTCGGAGGCTCGCGCCGCGATTAGAGGCCTTGGAACAGGGGCTCATCAATCAGGAGTGCTACCTGGAGCAGGCGTGGGTTCCAGTCAATGCGGATCACGAAACCCTTCAACAGCGCGAGCAGTGTCTCGAATCAGTCCGTGCTGCACTCGCTTCCGCCCGTGCTGCGGGCCTGTTCGACGAGTTCGCTACGCTCGCCGCAGCCAGCAATCTGCTCCCCCCAATGCTCGGCGAATGGACACCGGACGAGGAGTTCGACTTCCTTCGGCCAACCCGTCGCTTCGCCCGTGTCAACACCGCCCGATTCGTCCTCGCACTCGAGGGGCAGGACCGGGACGACGCGGTGGCCGCGGTGCGTGAGACGCTCTGGCTATCGCGTCGTGTCGCCGCGCTGGGCTCCCCAGAATCGCTCTCCAGCGGCGGCGCAACCGACCTGCTCGTCTTGCAGGCGATCCGCGAGCAAATCATCCGAGGTGCAGTCGATGCTGAGACGGCCGCCGCGATCCTCAGTGTACTCACCGACGCTCCGCCAACCCCGCGTGCCATGTTTGTCTACGACTGCGAGCGGCTGCGCCGACGGCACGATTTTGCATTGCTGTTCAATGGCAAGGGCGAGCTCATTGCCGAGCGTCTGCGTCTGCTCAGCATCAACCAATTCGACCGGACGGGATTGGACCCGAACGCCAAGGGCGATGCGACACTTCCCGGTCTCGAGCAGCTCCTGCGTTGGGATGACGAGTTTTCGAAGAGTTTCCCCGCAATGGCGAGCGCACTGCCGCGTGAACGCTCGAATACAGAGCGCCGCGCGAACGGCAACTGGCGGATGTCCAGCGCGTCCACTCCTCAGAACGAAGTACGGTTCGACGTGTTCGACTTGATCTACTCGACCGCTGAGCCAATCGCCGATCTCGCATGCAGGCTCACTCTCGAGGATCTCGGCACAAAGATCATGCTCGCGATCGAGGTGTACCGCGATCGCCACGGAAGACCGCCGACTGGTCTTGCCGACCTCGCCCCGGAAATCCTGCCCGACCTGCCGCCCGATCCCTACACCGGCAAGGCCTTGCACTACCGCCCGGATCCCGATGCGGCTTTGGGCTACGTTCTCTATTCTGCCGGATACGACACACTCGACGACAACGCTCGACCGTGGCGCGAGTCCGATCAAGCCTCCCAATCGCTCAGGGTCCGCGGCATGGGTTCAGACTATCTGTTCACGCCCGCGACCGACAGCGATTGAGCGCCGCCCTACCCTCGCCCCATGAACCCCACCCTCTCCCTCCTCACCGCCCACCGCTCCATCCGCGCCTTCACCACCGACCCCATCCCCGACGAGCACATCACCGCCGCCGTGCGCAGGGCAGGCCGCGTCCACGTCGTCCGCCGTCCAGGCCTACTCCATCATCCGCATCACCCAGCCCGACACTCGCCGCGAGATCGCCGCCCTCGCCGGCAACCAGCCCTACATCGAGTCCGCCCCCGCCTTCTTCATCATCTGCGCCGACTCCCGCCGCCACCGGCTCCTCGGCGAGGCCCACGCCAAGCCCTACGACACCCGCCTCGAGGCCTTCCTCGTCGCCACCATCGACGCCTCGCTCTTCGCCCAAAACCTCACCACCGCCTTCGAGTCTCTCGGCTACGGCATCTGCTACATCGGCGGCATCCGCTCCGACCTCCCCCGCCTCGACGCCCTCCTCCAACTCCCCGAGGGCGTCTACCCCCTCTTCGGCCTCTGCGTCGGCACGCCCGCCCAGGATCCATCCCCACGCCCGCGGCTCCCCCTCGACGCCGTCCTCATGCACGACCGCTACGACGACGACGCCGTCCGCCGAGCGGTGGGGGAGTACGACCAGACCTACCGCGACTACCTCCGCGCGCGCAACGCCCCCGAACCACAGGTCCAACAAGCCTGGGCCGCCCGCATGGCCGACTACCACGCCGCCCCCCGCCGCCCTGATCTCGCAGCCTACTACACCTCCAAAGGCGCCCGCCTCGACTAACGCGCCGCGCCCCTCACGCGTGCATCCGCCCCCGCCCCCGCCGGTACACTCGGACGCATGCGTATCCCCGTCGGCCGCGTCTACCGCGCCTTCCCAGAGCTCGACCGCTTCACCGACGCCCAGGGCGAGCAGTTCGTCCGCGCCGCCTGCAAACGCGACTGGCGGCGCCACCTCCACCGCGTCCTCCTCGTCGTCTTCCTGCTCATCTCGTGGATCGTCGCATGGCTCCTGGTCATGCTCGGGGCCTCCCTGCTCGACCGTTTCGCCCCCACGCTCCACCGTTCCAACGCCGCGTTCTGGACCCTCGGCACCCTTTCCATCCTCCTCTTCGCCGCCCCGATCTTCCTCGCGCTGCTCGTGAAGGACTGGTTCCTCGTCCGCCGCCTGCGTCTGGTCATCCGCGCCCGCGGCACATGCCCCGCCTGCGCCTACACCCTCCTCGGCGCGATGGTCGCAGGCGACAACATCGTCACCTGCCCCGAGTGCGGCATGACCATCGAGGCCGACGTCTCCCTCGACGAGGTCGCCACCGACGACACCGGCCGCAAGGTCTTCATGCCCTCCGGCAAACACAAGAGCCTCGAGTTCTGGACCCCGCGCCGCCGCCGCATCGCCAAACGCCTCGCCATCGCCGCGGCCGCCTTTGTCTTCGTCGTGCTCCCGCTGTCGTGGGGGGGCTACGAGATCTTCCTCCGCAAACAGGCCGCGACCGCCGCCGCCGAACGCCCCGGCGCCGAGGGCATCCTTGCCTTCGTCGAGGCCGCCCAGCCCGCCGGTTCGAGCGACGAGGAGAACGGCTGGACAGCGCTCGAAGAGGTCGCCGTGGAGGTCACCGTGGTCCATGACGACATCTTCGACGCGTTCTCCGCGCGGACCGACCCAGGCTACGCCTACCCGGACTTCACCTACATCTACGCCGGCATTGACGATCGACTCGAAGGCGAGCGGCTCACGGCGGCGGAATTCAGCCTGCAACTGGCGCTCGACACGCTCGACGAGCTGCGAGAGACCGGCACCCTCAGCCAACTCGACGCGCTCGCGCAGCACCGCCGTGCCGTCCACCAGTTCACCCTTCCCTTAAGCCAGCCGGCAATCAACATCATGCTGCCCTCACTCGGCAGCGCCCGAAACCTCGCCCGCATCAACGCCGCCCGCATGCATCTTGCGGCCGAGTCCGGCGACCGCGAGGAGTTCCTCGCCGCCTTCGATTCCGGGCTCGCTATCGCCCGGTTCTGCGCCCACCAGTTCACGCTCATCGAGGCACTGGTCAGCGACGCGATCGTCTCGCTGCTGCACGAACGCGCTCGGGCCGCGATCCTGCAGCACCCTGATGCCGAGTGGCTCGACGGCATCGAGGCCGCGATCGCGCGCCAGACGCCGCCGCTCCCGCCGTCCCACCGGTTCGCGGGCGACGTCTTCATGGGGCTCGACACCATCGGCTGGTTCTTCTCCGACCCCGCCCGCCCACGCTTCGGCCGTTTCTCGCCACAAATCGGCGGCCTCACCGGCGGATTCGGCACGGTCGCGCTGTTCGACGGCCGTCTCGGCACCTACGCCGAAAACCGCGACGCCTTCATGGCCATCTTCGAGCCCTACATCGCCGCCGCGGGCACCGACCCCGTCTCCCGTCCCGCACTGCCCACCCCCGACTCAACCGGCCTGCTGCTCATCGATATCCTCGCCCCCTCGCTCAACCGGACGCTCAACACCATCAACGACCGGAATACCTCCACCCGTGCCACGACGACGATGATCGCCCTCGAACGCCACTACCTCGCCCGCGGCACCTACCCCGAGTCACTCGACGCCCTCGTGCCCACCTTCATCACCGCCCTCCCGCTCGACCCGTTCACCGGCGAGCCCCTCCGCTACGAACTCCTCACCCCGGCAACCGAAGCCGCCCCGAACGGAAGCACTTACCGACTGTCATCCCCCGGGCGGTTTGTGCTCGAAGAGCACTTCAGCGGCACAGGGTCCGCGATTCACCAGACCGAAGTCAGGGAAACCGTTTTCAGCCCCGCCGCCGACTAGCGTCCACCCCTCACCACACGAGCAACATCACCACGCTCACCGCACCCACCGCCGCGAACCACCCCGCGGCCTGCCGCGCCATCGCCCGGCCGCCCAGCACCCACACGATCCCCCATTTGAACGCCAGGTTCGAGAGCGACGCAATCAGCACCGCCCGCCACGCCGTCTCCGGGACCAGCATCCCGCGCTCCACCAGCCGCCCCGCCGAGAGCGTGATCGCGTCCATGTCCGTCAGCCCGCTCACCCCGGCCACCGCGTACAGCCCCGCATCGCCGAACCACGCCTTCGCCGCCGCGACCAGGAACAGGATCACCGCGTACAGCCCGCCGAACACCAGCGCGCTCTTCAGCTCCGCCGGGTTCTCCTGCTCCGGCATCTCCCCGTCCTGCTTGCCCGCCCGCAACAGACACAACGCCGCGCACACCATCGTCGCAGCCGCCACGATCGCGATCGGCCCGACGATCTGCCGCGCGTGCGTCGGTGAGACAATCCACACCTCCGCGATCACGCGGCAATACATCACAAAGGTCGCCAGCAAAAACACCGCGCACGCCGCCCCCCGCACCGCCGCCGACCGCTTCCCCAGCCGCGAATAGCTCACCGTCGTCGCCGTGCTCGAGATCAACCCCCCGACCAGCCCCGCCACCAGCGTGCCCCGCTCGCGCCCGAGCAGCCGGAACGCCACATACCCCGCCAGGCTCAGGCCCACCACCAGCACCACCATCAGCCACACCCGGTACGGGTTCAGCACATCGAACGGCCCGTATGTCGTGTCAGGCAAAATCGGCAGCACGATAAACGTGATCAGCGCAAACTGCAGCACCGCCCGCACGTCCGCGTCACCCAGCTTCGACGCCAACCCGTGCAGCGGCCCTTTTAGCTGCAGCAGGATCGCCGTCCCCACCCCCAGCGCCACCCCGACCTCCCGCAGCCCGAGCGCCACCAGCGCCCCGACCACGAACATCACCATCATCGCGATCTCGCTGGTCATCCCCGGCTCGGGGTCGCCCCGGCGCATCCACAACACATTCGACAGCAACCCCGTCGCCGCCACCCCCAAAAACGCCGCCACCAGCAGCCACGGGCCCGCCACCGGCACCAGCATCCCCGTCGTCGCCCCCAACACCGTCACCAGCGCAAAGGTCCGCACCCCGCCGATGTACGCCGAAGCCCCGACCCGCTCACGCTGCAGCCCGACCAGCAGCCCCAGCCCTACCGCGATACCCAGACTCGGAAACGCTCCGGAAAGCTCCATACCCCATCCTACCGGCCAGCCGCCACGCAAAGCCGCCACACCCTACGGCGGCGCCATCCCGAGCCACGCGCCCCCCCAGACCCGCTCCCGCAGCCCCCAGACCACACCCGCCAGCGTGCCACCCATCCCCCCGCGGCTCCACCGCCACGCATCCTCCAGTATCTATCGTCCCGCCCGATTACCCCATGCCGCTTGCATCAAACCAAACTTCCTGCCATACTCGCCCCCGTCTCGGGACAATCTCAACCTAAGGGGTACATCATGAAGTCCTATCTCTGGATCATCGCCGGCGTCATCGCGGCCGCGGTCGGCGCCGCCGTCTGGGCCGCCATCGCCTACTACGCCCACTTCGAACTCGCCTGGATCGCCTGGCTCATCGGCATCGCCGTCGGCGGCGCAGTCGTCGCCACCGCCGGAGACAACGCCGGCATGGCCACCGGCGTCGCCGCAGCCGCGATCGCCATCGCCGGTATCCTCGGCGGCAAATACGCCGCCATCCGCATGGACCTCGGCGACTTCATCGCCGAAGCCGGCATCGCCGAAGTCACCGACGACTTCGTCATCTCCTTCATCGCAGACGACATCGTCGAAGAACGCATGGCCGGCGGCGAAACAATCGAATGGCCCACCGAATGGGAATTCGGCGAAGCCAGCGAGCCCGAGGAATACCCCGCAGACATCTGGGCCGAGGCCGAAGACCAGTGGAACCGCGGCGACGAGGCCTACCGCCAGCAATACCGCACCTACGTCCAGCACACCGTCGAAACCAACATGGCCGAGTTCGTCAACGACGTCTCCGAAGAGGCCCTCTTCGCCAACATCGACCTCTTCGACATGCTCTTCTTCCTCCTCGCCATCATCTCGGCATGGAAGATCGGCTCCGGCGGCGGCGACTGACACCACCGCCCCCGCACTCACGCCCGCCCTGCCCGCTCCCCGCGGCCCACCCAACCCCCCTCCCGGGGGACGCTTGGTCATACCCGCCCCAGCCCGATACCATGTCTGCATATACAGCGACCGGCCCAACGCCGGCACGACGAGGCAGAGGGAACCACACATGACCACCACGACCACCACCAACATCACCGGCCCCGGGCTCGACAACCTCGACCCCCACGCCGTCACCATCTCCGGGCTCGTCCTCGACCCTGCCTACGGCCCCGGTGTCACCAACGACAACCAGCCCTGGACCCCCGCAGAGAGCCTCCGAAACGTCGAACGCGACATCCCCGCCCCGGGCCAATACCCCTACACCCGCGGCCTCTTCCCCCAGGGCTACCGCACCCGCCTCTGGACCATGCGCCAGTTCGCCGGCTTCGGCTCCGCCGACGACACCAACAAACGCTTCAAGTACCTCCTCAAGGCCGCCAACACCTCCACCAAGGCCAACACCGGCCTCTCCACCGCATTCGACCTGCCCACCCTCATGGGACGCGACTCCGACGACGCCCTCTGCATCGGCGAGGTCGGCAAGTGCGGCGTCGCCATCGACACCATCGAGGACATGCACCGCCTCTACGCCGACATCCCCATCGACTCGGTCACCGTCAGCCAGACCATCAACGGCCCCGCGGCCGTCATCTGGGCCATGTACCTCGCCATGGCCCACCAGCGCAACATTTCCTGGGACACCCTCGGCGGCACCCTCCAGAACGACATCCTCAAAGAGTTCCACTCCCAGAACGAGTTCATCTACCCCCCCGAGCCGTCCGTCAAACTCGTCGTGGACACCATCGAGTTCCAGTCCGCCTACGTCCCCCGCTGGAACTCCGTCTCCATCTCCGGCTACCACATCCGCGAAGCAGGCTCCACCGCCACGCAGGAACTCGCCTTCACCCTCCGCGACGGCATGGAGTACGTCGAAGCCTGCCTCGAGCGCGGCCTCGACATCGACTCCTTCGCCCCGCGCCTCAGCTTCTTCTTCAACTCCCACAACGAGTTCTTCGAGGAGGTCTGCAAGCTCCGCGCCGCCCGCCGCATCTGGGCCCGCATGATGCGCGAGCGCTACGGCGCCCCCAGCGAACGCTCCTGGTACATGAAGACCCACGTCCAGACCGCCGGCTGCTCCCTCACCGAGCAGCAGCCCCTCAACAACATCGTCCGCGTCGCCTACCAAGCCATGGCCGCGGCCCTCGGCGGCTGCCAGAGCCTCCACACCGACTCCATGGACGAGACCCTCGGCCTCCCCACCGAGCAGGCCGTCACCGTCGCCCTCCGCACACAGCAGATCCTCGCCCACGAGACCGGCGTCACCCGCGTCACCGACCCCCTCGGCGGCAGCTGGTACATCGAAGAACTCACCGACCGCATGGAGGCCGAGGCCCTCGCCTACATCGAAGAAATCGACAACATGGCCGGCGGCCCCTGGAAGAAGGGCGAGACCCCCAACGACAACATCGGTCACACCGGCGGCGTCGTCGCCGGAATCAACAAGGGCTACTTCCGCCGCCAGATCGCCGAGGCCTCCTACCGCTTCAGCGAGGAGTGCGAGGCCAAGGACCGCATCATCGTCGGCCTCAACGAATACACCGACTCCGACGAAGACCGCCCCATCGACATCCTCACCATCCCCGACTCGGTCGAGACCGAGCAGGTCGAACTCCTTAAGAAGTTCAAGGCGGGCCGCGACGCTGCCAAGGTCGCCACCGCCCTCGACAACATCCGCGCCGCCTGCCGCGGCGAGCCCTACACGCTCATCAATGATCTGCCCATCCAAAACAGAGCCCGAAGCGCCAGCGAGGAGCCTTCCGCCTCACCCGCGCCATCCCTCCACCCCACCAACGTCATGCCCACACTCATCGACGCCGCCCTCACCGGCTGCACCATGGGCGAGATGACGCAGGCCATGGCCGACGTCTACGGCCGCTACTCAGGCGGGCCCGAGTGGTAATGGACTCCGGGCCCGGTGCCCGCCGCAATCGGTGCCGTGCTTCGTCCCGCTAGGGCGAAGCACGCTTCTGGCAACCCTCTGCGTTCGGCGCCCGGCACCGTGCTTCGTCCCGCTAGCGCGAAGCACGCCTCTGGCAACCCCCCACCTTCCCTCTCCGAGACGAAAACGCGCACCCGCATCTACCGGCCATCAACCGCTCCATCCCCGCCACACGCTCACGACCCCGTTCGGTCCGCCGTAGTCGTGTGCCGATGACCACCGCCACGCGGCCGCCTCTGCAACCAATCCACGCCGCACCGGGTTCTGATGGATGTACCGAATCTTTGTTCGGATCTCCTCGAGGTCGCGAAGATTCCGGTCGTATCCGCCGCCGCGCTGCCAGAACCGGGTCGTCCCCCGCGGATCCATCATCCGGTCGAGAATCGGCGCGCCACATTTCCTCCACCGGCCAATCATCGCGCGTCCAAACCCCTGCTTGATGCCGCGCAGCACGGGCCCAATCCTGCCGTCCGCGGGCAGCACGATCAGGTGGACGTGCTCCGGCATAACGACCCACGCAAGCACTCTGAACCCAAGCCGCTGCCGCGTGCGCTCCAGATGTTCGGCCAGGGCATCACGCGTTCTGGGGTCCTGCAACAACGGAAGACGGCGGTAGCACGAAAACGTCAGAAACCGCGCCTGTCCCTCGGTGTCGTACCGCCTAACAACCATGGGAATCCCAACATACCATCCGGTGCCGCACCCGGTGCCGTGCTTCGTCCCGCTAGGGCGAAGCACGCCTCTGGCAACCCCCCAACCCGGTGCCGTGCTTCGTCCCGCCAGGGCGAAGCACGCCTCTGGCAACCCTCCGCGTTCGCCCGGTGCCGTGCTTCGTCCCGCTAGGGCGAAGCACGCCTCTGGCAACCCTCTGCGTTCGGCGCCCGGTGCCGTGCTTCGTCCCGCTAGGGCGAAGCACGCCTCTGGCAACCCCCCACCCGGCACCACGCTCCGTCCCGGCACGGCAAACCACGCCACCGACTCCTCACCACCCCTCACCCCTCCGTCACCCCCGTCACCACAACATCATCACTCAACGGCCGACAGTCCTGGTCTCGCTCCGACATGGTGATCACCGCGCCCCGGTAGCTCCCCACAATCCCGTGCCCCACATCCAGCCGCCGCAGCCCCGTCCCGTCGGTCCGCACCACCAGCAACCCGCCCGCGCCGTAGTCTCTCCGGCTTGACGAACTCACCGCCAGGAGATCCGTGCCATCCACCAAAGTGAGGTCGCCACCGGCGCCCAACGCCGATCGTTCGTGAACGAGAACCTCGCCCGTCCCGCGGCCGAACGCGTACAGCGCCGCGCCGGCACCCGCGGCATCCACAAACACTGGCGAACCCGGCGCGCCCATCACCCCATACACATACGCCCCGATCCGATCCCGCCACCGGATCGATGCCGACGCATCCAGAAAAGCGACCGTGCGCGAGTTGATCGCCAGCAGAAAGTCCCCGTCACCGGCCGGATGCGCAACGACTCTGGCGATACCCCTCTCTCGATGCTCCCCCGTCGCACCGTGCCGTCGCGGGTGTCGAGTGTCGCCAGTCGCAGCCCGCCTCGCTCCCGCCACACCGCGCCGACGATCGGGCCGGACCTCGCCAGACAGTCGGGCTGCGAGCCAGCATCCGTCAGCGGAACCCACCGGCCGGTCTCCCAGTCCAGCGACGAGATTGCACCGTCACAGCAGGCGAGCCCTCCGAATCGATGCGACAGAGCGAACGAAGCGCACGCGGCACGTGCCACCCCCGTCCGCCACATCACCCCCCCGTCCGCGGGGTCGAGCCGGACAAACTCGACGAGCGGCTGCCCGGTCGAAAGATGCGTCGAACCCTCGCCGCTCTCCGTCCGCTCGATCCGGACCGGATTGCTCGAGAGAGCGACGACGAGCATGTCGGCCCGTCGCAGAACGCACGCCCGGCGCTCCACCTCAGGCATCTCCCCGGCCACAAGGCTGTTCCACAGCTGGCGGGTGTCCGCAGGTGAGATCTCTCGCTTCCAATGCACAGCCCCGGTCTCGGCCGCAACCCCTCGAACCGTGAGCCGCCCGCGCACGCCCGTGACCACCGCGACGCACGTGCCGTCGCCGGCCCCCCACATCATCTCATCAGCATCCGGCCAGCCCGGACCCGCCGCGGCCTCCCACACCACGCTCGCCGACCGCAGATCAGCACCCACAAGCTGAGTCCCCGCCCCCCGAACCAGATACGGACCACTCCGCACAAACGAGGGCGGAAACCCGAGTTCCGAAGCCGGCGGCGCCGGAAGACTGACCCGAAACTGATCCATGAATGCATTCTAACAAACGCCATCCCTCCGCCTCGATGTCAGAGAGTTGTGCCCGGTGCCCTGCTTCGTCCCGCCAGCGCCGATGCCGTGCTTCGTCCCGCCAGGGCGAAGCACGCCTCTGGCAACCCTCCACCCGGCACCGTGGGTCGTCCCGCCAGCGCCGGTGCCGTGCTTCGTCCCGCTAGGGCGAAGCACGCCTCTGGCAACCCTCCGCGTTCAGCGCGTATCCCCATTCGACAGAAATCCTCAGGTCCCATCACCCGCCGCCCGGTGCCGTGCTTCGCCCCGCCAGGGCGAAGCACGCCTCTGGCAACCCTCCGCGTTCAGCGCGTATCCCCATTCGACAGAAATCCTCAGGTCCCACCACTCGCCGCCGCTCCCGTCCGTTCCCCCCCGCCCAGTGATGCTTCAACCGATCCCTAAGAGCACTCCTCCCCACATTCTCACCCCTATCTACCCCAAGCGCGCGCAACTTCATGCACCTCCACCCATTCCCCCTTGCCCCTCCCAGCGCCTCACGCGATCATGCGCACGAGGGCCGGCCTTCCAAGCCGCAGCACACCGAAGGGGGACACCAATGCACAACCGAGTCACCACCACGCTCTCCGAGCTCGCCACGCCCCAGCGCACCGCGCCGATGCCCGCCCGGGCCGACCAGGAGCCCGGCATCACTCACCAAGACTCCACCGCCCAGCACCACACACCCCCCGACCCCAACGCCCTCATCGACGACTACCTCCGCGGCGACCTCTCCCTCCCCGATCTCGCCGCCCACCACGACCTCCGCGTCCGCGAACTGCTCGACCTCCTCGAGTCCCCCGAGATCGTGGCCGTCCTCGACGCGCTGACCGCCGCCGCCGAACGCCAGACCCAACGACTCGCCACCCTCGCCAAACCCCGCGCCGTCACCCGCCTCGCCGAGATCGCCGCCAGCGACCCCGCCGACCGACGGCTCCTGCCCCCGGCCGTCGAGGCCCGCGCCCGCGAAACCACCCGCAAAGCCGCGGCCGCGCTGCTCAGGTGCCGAGCCGACCGGGCCCGGGCTGCACACAACGTGCTGCCAGATCCAGAGATACACCACCGCGATCGCACACCGACGCACGCCGAGCAGATTCGCCGAAAGTCTCTACACTCTTCTCAGCACGGCGACCCCGCCTGCCTCTCCAGGGACACGCACCTTTCATCCGAGGAACCCAATCCATGCGATTCACCAACTCGCGCCTGTCAACACCGCGACACCTTCCCGCGGCCCTGCTCCTCGCCGCCGGTCTCGCCCTCTCCGGCTGCGCAAACTCATCCCATGAACGGGCCGCCACCACCAAAGCCATCGCCCCCGGTGCCGCGGCCCACTACGCGGGCCTCAACGGCTACCACCGCACCGTCACCACCGACTCGGCAGAAGCCCAGGCGTGGTTCGACCAGGGCATCCAGTTCCTCTACGGCTTCAACCACGACGAGGCCATCCGCAGCTTCCGCGCCGCCGCCGAAGCCGACCCCGACTGCGCCATGGCCCACTGGGGCGAGGCCTACGCCCTCGGCCTCCACATCAACAACCCGCAGATGGGCGAAGAACAATCCCGACTCGCCTACGAAGCCTCGCGCCGCGCTCTCGACGTCCTCGACCACGCCTCAACCGTCGAGCAGCACCTCATCATGGCCGTCGCCCTCCGCTACCAATGGCCCGTCCCCGAAGACCGGCGCCCCCTCGACGAGGCCTACGCCGACGCGATGGAAGCCGCCTACGCCATGTTCCCGACCGACCCCGACGTCGGCGCCCTCTTCGCCGAGTCGCTCATGAACCTCCAGCCCTGGGACCTCTGGACGCACGCCGGCGAGCCCAAGGGCCGCACCCTCAAGATCCTCGACGTCCTCGAGCACACCATCGCCGTGGACACCGACCACCCCGGCGCCAACCACTTCTACATCCACGCCATCGAGGCCTCGCCCTGGCCCGAGAAGGGCACCCCCTCGGCCGAACGCCTCGTCGCTCTCGTGCCCGGCTCCGGCCACCTCGTGCACATGCCCTCCCACATCTTCATCCGCACCGGCCGCTACGCCGACGCCGCCGACGCCAACACCCGCGCCATCAACGCCGACGAGACCTACTTCTCCAGCGCCCCCGCCCCCGATTTCTACAGCCTCTACTACCTCCACAACGTCCACTTCCTCGCCTACGCCTCGATGATGGAGGGCCGCTACGAAGAGGCCCTCGCCGCCGCGAGGAAGATCGAGACCAACATCCCCCCCGAGTTCCTGCGCACCAACGTCAAGTTCGCCGACGGCTTCATGCCGACCGTCCTCCACGTCCTCGTCCGCTTCGGCGAGTGGGACCAGATCCTGCAGGAGCCCGAGCCCGAGGCCTACCGCCTCATGAGCCGCGCCCAGCGCCACTACGCCCGCGCCGTCGCCCTGGCCAACCTCGGCCGGATCAACGAAGCCAAACGCGAACTCGCCAGCTTCGACAAGGTCGTCGCCCAGATGGACGACGGCTGGTTCATGGGCAACAACCCCGCCTCCAGCGTCACCGGCATCGCCCGCAACATGGCCGCCGGCGAGATCGCCTTCAAGAGCGGCGACGCCGAAACCGCCTTCGGCCTGCTCCGCGAGGCCGTCGCGCAGGAAGACATGCTGGTCTACGACGAGCCCCCCGGCTGGATGCAGCCCGTCCGCCACGCCCTCGGCGCACTCCTGCTCGCCGACGGCCGGGCCGCCGAGGCCGAGAGCGTCTACCGAGAAGACCTCGCCCGCCACGCCAAAAACGGCTGGGCACTCCTCGGCCTGCACCAGTCGCTCTCAGCACAGGGCAAGACCGCCGAGGCCCAGGCCATCGACGCCGCCAAGACCCTCGCCTGGGCCAGAGCCGACGTCACCCCCGCCGCATCCTGCTACTGCCACCCGGACGCGGGCGAGCCATGAGCCCCGTCACCCGAGTGGAGCGGCCAACGCCCGGTCAAGCCGCCATTCGTGCGCCTCGAGCAACGCCGCCGCCTCTCCCCGGTCGACCCCCCGCCGATGCATCACCACCGCCACCTTCACAACACCGCCCGCACGATCCAACAACCCGAACGCCTCCTCCCGTGACAACCCCGTCAGCGAGGACACAATCCGCGCCGCCCGGTCCCGCAGCTTGTCGTTGGTCGCCCGCACATCCACCATCAGGTTCTCGTGCACCCGCCCGGTCTGCACCATCAGCGTCGTCGAGATCGTGTTCAGCGCGAGCTTGGTCGCGGTCCCGGCCTTCATCCGCGTCGAGCCCGTGAGTACCTCGGGCCCGGTCGGCAGGACGATCAGGTGGTCGGCGTGTGGCGGGACCTCACACGCCGAGCACGTCAGAAACCCGGTCAGACACCCCGGCGCGAAACTCTTGGCGACGGGCAGGGCACCGCGGGCGTACGGCGTCGTCGCCCGGCCGCGATGCCGAGGACGGTGTCTGCGTCGGTGAGCCCCAATCCCTGCAGTTCGGGGGCGGCGCCGTCGGGGTCGTCCTCGAGCCCCTCGGACGAGACCCGCAACGCCGCGTCCCCCCGGCGATCAGCCCGACGATGCGGCCCGGCTCGAGCTGGAACGTCGGCGGGGCCTCCGACGCGTCGAGCACGCCGAGGCGGCCGGACGTGCCGGCCCCGACATAGACCAGCCGCCCGCCCGCGAGGAATCGAGGAGTCAGCGCCTCGATGAACGCGGTGAGCGCCGGGGCCGTGGCCTCGAGGGCGGCGAGGACCGCGGCGTCCTCGGTGCGCAGCAGGTCTACACACTCCCGGGTCGAGAGCGTGTGCAGCTGCGTGGTGCGCGGGTTGCGGTGCTCGGTCTGGATGTGGGCGCGATCGGTCGGGGGAGGGGTGTTGCTCACTGGGCACGCTCCTCGCTCGCGGTGCGGGCACGGGGGTTGCCGAGCTGGCAGGTTGTGAACGCGAGCATGGTGGCGATGAGGAACCGCCAGGGCCACGCGAGGGTCATGGGGGTGTCGGTGATGGCGGTCCAGACCGCAGGCTGCATGACGGTCACGGCGGCGATGCCGACGGCGAAGGCGGCCAGGGCGCTGGCGGTGTTGCCGCGTTTGGTGAGGGTGGCGGAGAGGAAGACGGCGACGAGTCCGGCGTAGGCGTAGGCCATGACGCCGAGGGCGAAGTCGAGGAGGGTGCCGGATTCGGACTGTTCCCACGCGATCGAGAGGACACCGACCGCGGCGATGGCGAGGCCCCAGAAGACAACGGCGGCGCGGCCGGCGGTGAGGTAGTGGCGTTCGGTGCGGCCGGGGCGGAGGGGCTTGTAGAAGTCGGCGATGAGCGTGGCGCTCATGGCGTTGAGGGTGGAGTTGACACTGGAGAGCCCGGCGGCGAAGAGCCCCGCGATCATGAGGCCGGAGAGGCCGGCGGGCATCTCGCGGAGGATGAAGCTGAGGAAGATCTTGCGGCTGTCGGTGATCTCGTATGCGGGGGCGGCGGTGCCCATGAGGTCGGGGCGTTGGAAGAAGACGTAGAGCAGCAGACCGATGACGAGGAAGAGCAGCGTGACGGGGATGCCGACGGCGGCACCGAGGATGGCCGAGCGGGCCCCGGCCAGCGCGGACTTGCAGGTGAGCATGCGCTGGACCATGTCCTGGTCGGTGCCGAAGGAGCCGAGGCTGAAGAGGGTGAGTGCGAGCAGGACGGAGAAGAAGGTGAACGGCTTGGTGAGATCGAGAGAGAAATCGACGAGGGTGAGTTTGGCGTCGCTGGAGAGGGCGGCGGTGATGTCGGCGGCGGGGGCGGGGATGGCGCGGAAGAGCAGGTAGAGGGCGGCGACGGCGGCGAAGAGGAAGACGCACATCTGGATGAAGTCGGTCCAGATGACGGTGCCGATGCCGCCGACGACGGTGTAGAGGACGCCGGCTGAGGTGAGGACGACGACGCAGAGGGCGATGTGGTTGAAATCGAGGTCTCCCCAGATGATGAGGGAGGCGGGGAGGGCGCCGATGTAGCCGCGGGCGCCGATGGCGAGGGTGCGGCCGAGCATGTACATGACGCCGGCGGCCCGCCGGGTGGTGGGGCCGAAGCGCTGGTCGAGGAGTTCGTAGACGGTGGTGAGGTTGCGCTTGTAGCAGGCGGGGACGATGATGAAGGCGACGAAGAAGATGGCGATGAGGCTGGCGACGTTGGCGCCGAGGTAGGTCAGGTCGTGGTCGTAGGCGAACTGGGGGCCGCCGATGAAGGTGGCGGCGGAGAAGCGCGGTGGCGAGGATGGAGGCGGCGACGGCCCAGGCGGGCATGCGCCGGCCGGCGAGGAAGTAGTCGTCGGTGGTGTTCTGCTTGCGGGTGAAGACGAGGCCGGTGATGACCAGGAGGGCGAGGTAGCCAAGGAGGACGAGCCAGTCGAGGCTGGCGAAGGGGGCGGCCGGGACGGGGGCGGGGTCGGGCATCTGTGCAATGTAGTGAGTGGAGGCGGGCGGGGTAGGCTTGGTGCATGAGCAACGCACACAGGCGGGCGGTGGTGGTGTCGATCGGCGATGAGCTGGTGTTGGGGCAGTCGCTGGATACCAACTCGAGGTGGTTGAGCGAGCGGCTGCTGGAGCGGGGCGTACGGCCGGTGCGGCACGTGACTGTGGATGACGAGGTCGCGGCGATCGCCGAGGAGCTGGTGCGTGGTGCGCGGGATACGGATCTGGTGGTGGTGACGGGGGGGCTGGGGCCGACGGCGGACGACCTGACGCGGCAGGGGCTGGCGCGGGCGATGGGGGAGGAGTTGGTGGAGGACGCGGGGGCGCTGGCGGAGGTGCGGGGCTGGTACGCGGATCGCGGGAGGGCGATGCCGGAGACCAACCGGGTGCAGGCGTTGCGGCCGGCGGGGGCGCGGTGTCTGGCGAATGCGAACGGGACTGCGCCGGGGCTGGCCGGGACTGTGGATGGCGTGGAGGTGTTTTGTCTGCCGGGGCCGCCGCGGGAGATGGAGCCGATGTTTGCACGGTGGGTGGAGCCCGAGCTGCGGCCGGATCGGGCGGTGCTGACGCGGATGCTTCGGACGATGGGGCTGGGCGAGTCGCGTGTTGCGGAGTTGCTGGGCGGGGTGATGGATCGGGGGGGGAACCCGCTGGTGGGGACGACGGCGAGCCGCTGGTGTGGTGACGGTGCGGATGCGGTGGGAGGGGCAGGAGGCGGGGCGTGCTGCGGGGGAGGCGGCGTTGGATGCGGCGGAGGATGGCGTGCGCGGGGTACTCGGTGCGGCGGTCGTGACGCCCGTGGGTGGTGATGGTGGGCGGGGGTTGGTTGAGGTGGTGGTTGACCTGCTGGCCTCGAGGGGTGAGACGCTGGCGGTGGTGGAGAGCTGCACCGGCGGGTTGCTGGGCTCGATGATAACGGCGGTGGCTGGTTCGTCGGCGGTGTTTACCGGTGGGTGGGTGACGTACACCAACGCGATGAAGGTCTCGGCGGTGGGGGTGGATCGCGGGTTGTTTCCGGAGGTGGTGGCGGGTGCGCCGGGGGCGGTGAGCCGCGGAGGTGGCGGTGTCGATGGGCGCGGGGCGGGCTGGAGCGTGCGAGGCACGAGATCGGCCGCGAGCGGGGGGCCGATCATGCGCTGGCGATCACGGGGATTGCGGGGCCGGACGGGGGGAGCGAGGCCAAGCCGGTGGGGACGGTGTGGATCTGCAGGGCGAGCCGCGGACGGGTCGGTGGATTGCCGGCGGTTCGTGTTTGCGGGGGGGCGGGGAGCGGTGCGGGAGTGGTCCTCGAACACGGCGCTGGGGATGCTGCGGTTGAAGCTGGCGGGGGTGGACATGGAGCTGCTTCGTGAGCTGGAGCGTGTTTCGGGCTGAGCGGCGGTGTGCCGACGGGTTGCCCGGGCATTATCCGGGCCTTGGGCCAGTGAGAGTGGCCGGATGACTTGACGCCCGCGGGCGGTGTGGTATCGTTGCCTGCTGGCTCTCAAGCCGGCGGTTCGGGTAGGTAGCTCAGTTGGTAGAGCATCGCATTGAAAATGCGAGGGTCGCCGGTTCAAGTCCGGCTCTGCCCATTGGATAGTCTGACAGCATTCGGCGATGCCCGCTCCTGACAGCCAGGGGCGGGTTTTTGCGTGGGGTGGCGGGGTGTGATGGGGCGTCGGACTCGAGGTGTGTGCTGGACGGTGCCCCGGCGAACGCCTCGGCCCGAATGTGCCGCGCGTGCGGCACGTTGTGTGGGCTTCGACGGGGCGGCTCTTGCGGGCCCCGCTCGCCGCAGGGAGTTCTGGCGGCTCTCGGTGGCTCTCGCGTGGTGACGACGCCTGAGGGCGTGGTCTCGAGGGTGTCGGTGGGCGGGTTCGGCGCGGGGTGGCCTGTCACCGGCTGTGGTGCCCGGTGCGCGGGACTGGCCACGGGGTGATGGCGTCGTCGGTACGGGGCGGCCAGAAAGTTCGGCCGAGCGAGATCCGGCGGTGGGGTCGCGTCCGAAAGGCCGGTATCAGCCTCCGGGTTGGACGCTGACAACCAGTCAACGGTGGAGCGGACGGATTGCTGCGCGATCGTTGCGCTCACACCACACGAAAGGACACGACATGCCTCTGCAACGAAACGGACTTCTGCAACTCGCGACGGTCGGCCTGATGGTCGCGTGCGGGGCTGCGATGGCGGCCTCGGTGCCGGCTTCCGGGCCATCTCGAGCCGCCGGGCTCGTGTCCCGGCTGCCCTCGAGCCACAACGACGCGCCGCTGATCAAGCTGGACCCGCAGGCGAACCTGACCGACGTGTACGCGTTTGTCGGCCAGCGGTACGACACGGGTGAAGAGGTGCTGAATGTGGTCGTGAACGTGCGGCCGTTCAGTGAGCCGGGCGACGGGCCGCACTTTGATCGGTTCAGCGACGACGCGCTGTACAGCATTCATATCACCAACCCCGTGACCGCCGAGACCGTGATGCGGTACGACTTCGAGTTCTCGCCGACCACGGAGAACTACAAGAATGAGGGGACGATCCTGTCCTACGGCTTGGGCACAGAGCCGGGACCGATTCTGACGCTGGGCGATGCGCGGCAGAACTTTGTGCAGGTCTACACAGTGACCAAGACTGTCGGCGGCTCGCCGGCGACGATTGCCGACGGCGTGATGACCTCGATCCCGAACGTGGGGGCCAACGTGACTCCGCTCTACAACGACTCGGATGGCCGGGCGATCAACGGGGCGCTGTCGTACGACGAGCTGGACGGGTACACGCAGCAGGCGATCGCGGATGCGAGCACGGGCGAGGCGTTGTTTGCCGGGCCGCGGGATGACAGCTTCTACGGCGATGTGCCGGGGGTGTTTGATCTGCTGAACGTGCGGATCCTGGACAACGACGGCGACTTCAACGACGGGCTCGGGCAGGACGGGCGTGGCAAGGACGGGTTCAAGGGCTTCAACGTGATGACGTTCGCGATCCAGATCCCGATCAATGAGCTGCCGGGGATGGAGTACATCGACCCGTTCTTTGGGCCGCAGACGGGTGTGGGCGTATACGGCTCGGTGAGCCGCCGGATGACGACAACGCGGAACAGCGGCGACGACATCCAGAGCACGGGCGACTGGGTGCAGGTCAACCGTCTGGGCAACCCGCTGTTCAACGAGGCGCTGGTCGCGATCGCGGACAAGGACCGCTACAACGCGACCTCGCCGGTGGACGATGCGCAGTTCTCCGCGTACGCGTCCGATCCGGAGCTTGCGGCGCTGATCAACCTGGTCTTTGGCACGGCGTTTGAGACGACCAACCGTGCGGATCTGGAGGCGATCTTCATCCCGGACGTGTTGCGGGTGGCGACGACGACGGGGCCGGTGCCGCTGGAGGGCGAGGTGGGGTTCAGCCGGTTCGGGTTTGTGGGCGGCGACACGACCGGCGGCGTCTCGAGCGGATGGCCGAACGGGCGTCGGTTCGGTGATGACGTGATCGACATCGCGCTGACGGCGGTGGCCAGCGGACCGACCTACTCGGAGATCACCGTGGTCGGCGACAACGTGCCGCGGAACGACGTGGACTATCACCGGGTGTTCCCGTACGCGGCGACGCCGCACTCGGGCACGTTCAACCGCAAGGACCCGCCGAAGATCCTGAAGGCTGACATCAACGACGACGGCGTCGTGGACACGCTCGACATCCTCGCGTACTTCAACGCCTGGAACGAGGAGCGCTGATCCGGCCCCTGCCACGGCCGCCGGGCGGTGCGGGAACGCGCCGCCTGGCGATTGATCTCGATCTTGATGCCTGCTGCGAGAGTCCGGAGTGCTCCGGACCTGCCGAAACGAATGCCGGAGAGGAAGACCATGACCAGCACCCGCCGATTTCTGCACACCGTACTGCTCTGTATCACGACCCTGACGCTTGTCGCGGCGGACTCGATCGGTCACGAGTTCTGGGTGTCGCCGAGTGCCTACCGGGTCGGCGGGGGGGAACTGGTCCGGGTTTCGCTCTTCCACGGGGAACGCTTTGCGGGTGATGAGGTGGCGCGCAACGTCCCGATGCTCGAGCGGTTTGAGTTCCATTTGGGCGGGGAGGTCACCGACGTCCGCGGCATGCACGGGGCGACGACCGGTTTCCTGCGTCCGGAACAGGCGGGGCACGGCGTGATCGTGTACGAGACGCGTGAGTACATCAATCCGCTGCCGGCGGAGAAGTTCGAGGCGTACCTGGCCGAGGAGGGGCTTGACGAGATCAGCCGCCGCCGGGCCGCGATGGGTGAGACCAGCACCGACGGACGAGAGGCGTACGTGCGGTGTGCCAAGGCGCTGCTGACGGTCGGGGATGCGGGACCCTTCACGGGCGAGACCGCGCCGGTCGGGCTGCCGTTTGAGGTGGTTGTGGAGTCGGTCGGCGGGGATGCTGTTGAGGCGAGGTTGCTCTATGCGGGTGAACCTCTGGCGGGCCGGCGTGTTGTGGCGGTGTGTGCGTTCGATCCCGCGACGCTGATCGAGCTGGAATCGGATGCGGATGGGTTGGTGCGGTTCGAGCCCGAGCGGGCCGGGGCGTGGATGCTCACCGCGCTGCACATGGAGCGGGTGAGTGAGCGGCGTGATGATGTGGACTGGAAGAGCTACTGGGCGTCTACGACCTTCGAGATGCCGAGTGGGCCGCGGGTGGCGGGGGGTGCGGGTCTGGGAAGCGGGGCCTGAATCGGGCGCGGGGCCCTGCCTCCCCCTCGGGGCCCCGCGGCTCGGTTCTTCTGGAGTGCGCGTGAGGCACGCTACAGTGTGGGATCGACAGAGTCTGATCACGGCCTCTTCGGGCCGTAAGGAACGAGAGAAGCACGTGCCGGCAGAGACCATTCTTCAACGCGTTGCTGCAGGGGAGGAAGCCGCGGTGGACGAGTGCGTCCGCGAGTACGGCGGTCTCGTGTGGCGGTTGGCGCGGAAGCACCTGGACCACGCGCCGGGTGAAGTCGAGGATGCGGTGCAGGACGTGTTTCTGGAACTCTGGTTGTCGGCAGGGCGGTTCGATCCGGACAGGGGGCGTGAGGCGTCGTTTATCGCGACGATCGCGCACCGGCGGTTGATCGACCGGCAGCGGGAGATCACGACGCGTCGGAAGCACCACAGGAAGGCCGCGGCGTTGGAGCACGCGCCGAAGCTCAGCGACGACATCCGGGGCGTCTCGACGGAGGATCAGGTGCGGCTCGCGCTGGCGTTCAACGGGTTGCCCGAGGCCGAGCGGGATGCGTTGTGGATGTCGGTGTACCGCGGGCTGAGTCACCGGGAGATCGGGCTGGCGACGGAACTGCCGATCGGGACGGTCAAGTCGCGCCTGCGTCGGGCGATGATCCGGCTGACGGAGATTCTGGCCAAACCGGCGGCCGGAGTAAAGGAGGGAGCATCGTGAGCGAAACTCCTTCCACGAAACTCGCGCGTCTGGCCGAACTGGCCGCGGATGAGAGCCTCGGGCAGATCTCCGTGGAGGACCGGGCGGAGCTCGAGATGCTGCGCGAAGAACTCGGCGAGAGTGGCGAGAGCGATGCGCTCGGAGAGTTGATCGCGGGATTTGACGCGGCGGCCGACGGTGCCGATGAGATGCCGGAGGATGTCGCGGCGCGGCTGATCGCCCGCGGCCGCGCGGTCGTCGGTGCGGCGTCGGGATCGGCCGTGTCGCCCGCGTCGTTGCCGTTTGAATCGCCCCGGGCGTCGCTCGGGTGGATGGCGGCGTTGGTGGCGGCGGTCGTTGTTGCGGCGGTGTCGGTGACGGTCGCGGTCATTACCGTCAGCAACCGCACCAGGGCGACGGAGGCGTGGAACGCAGAACGCCAGACGCTGCTGGCGAAGGTGGAATCGAACCAGACGATGCTGGCCGAGGCGCGCGGGGCGACCGAGCAGCTGCGGCTGGCACTCGCCGAGAGCGAAGACCTGACGCAGACGCAGCGGTCGCAGATCCTCGCGGCACGGGAGCGGGAGCTGGAGTATGCCCAGCAGCTCGCCGACGCGACGAGCACGATCGACGCGCTGAACACGACGGTCGCGATGTACGAGGAGCCGATCCCGCCGGAGATCCTGGCGCAGAACCGGCAGAAGCTGCTGGACGTGCCGAACACGGTGCAGATCGCGTGGGCACCCTTTGACGTGGAGGGCGGGCCCGCGGAGCAGCGGTCGGTGACCGGCGATGTGGTGTGGAACGATGAGCTGGAGGAGGGGTATCTCCGGTTCGTGGGTCTGGAGCCGAACGACCCGGATGTCGAGCAGTATCAGGTGTGGGTGATCGACCGGCGGGGGATGGAGCAGAAGGTCAGCGGCGGGGTGTTTGATGTGAACGCGCTGGGCGAGATCATCGTGCCGATCGACCCGAGCCTGGATGTGAGCCGCGTGAGCCTGTTTGCGATCACCATCGAGGAGCCGGGCGGCACGGTCGTGCCGGACCTGCGGCGGCGGGTGGTGTACGCGCCGGTCGAGGGCTGATCTCGCGGACCAAAGTTAGGGCTTGAGGCACCGCACGAGGAACTCAGTGGCGGTGTTCTTGGCGTCGTTGCCGAACTTGCCGAAGCCGGCGTGCTCTTCGGGTGCTCCGGTGTCGGAGTAGGTCTTGAACTCGATCTGGTCGGGGTCGGCGTGGTGTGCGTTGTAGTGGGCACGCAGGTCGTCGATGAACTGCTCCTGGGTCTCGATGGGGACGACGCGGTCGGTGGTCGTGCTGAGGGCGAGCAGGGGGATGGGGCGCCAGTTGTCGAGGTGCTGCGAGGCGTCGATGGCGTCCACGCGGTCGCGGGGGTGGTCCACGGGCCAAGGGCGTCGGGGGGTGCCCTCGGTCGGGAAGTAGAGGTCGGCGAGGCGGCCGGTGGTGGCCTCGACGACGGCCGCGGCGAAGGGGTGGGGGTCGCAGAGGCGGCGGAGGGTGATCATGCCGCCGGCGGACATGCCGCCGATGGCGATGCGGGAGGTGTCGAAGGCCCCCTCGGCGAACTCGGCACCGGACGCGGGGCTCGGGATGGCCTCGATGATCTGGTCGATCTCGCCGATTGCTTGGGTGAGGACATCGACGGTGTGCTCGGGGGTGGTGCGTTTGGGGCCCTCGCGTTCGCCGTGGCCGGGCAGGTCGATGGCGACGGTGGCGATGCCGGCGCGGAGGAGGCGGAGGTAGCGCCCGGGGTCGAGCTCCTTGGAGACGGTGCGGCCGTGGAGCCAGAGGAGGGTGGGGGCGGGGGTCTGCCAGTCCGGGTGGACGAGCAGCGCGGGGATGGAGGAGGGGCCGAGGCGGGTGATCTTGGCCTGGGCGGCGAGGGCGGAGGGGAATTGGGCGAAGCGGGGGTGCATGGGTTAGATCGCCACCTCTTTGCCGGGCGCGAGATCCGGCGATGCCGTTCCGGCGAGGTCGCCTGCTTCGATGGCGGTGGCAGGGCTCAGTTCGATGGTGCATCGGCACTTGGCGTCTGCGTCGCGGGGGATGGCGTGGCCGTGGGACTCGAGCCACCGCGCTGCGCGCGCGGTTTGGATGTCACGGCTGGTCGCGGGGCTGTCGGAGCCCTCGGCGTTCTTGATGGGGGCGAATTCGTCGTCTCGGTTGGCTTCGTAGACGATCGAGCGGGCGGCCATGGGCATGGCGTCGAAGACGAAGCGTTCGAGTTTGACGGCGTTGGGGGCATCGGGGGTGAGCGCCTTGCCGGTGGCGGCGTCGATGCAGGGGACTTTCTTTTCGGCGCGGTGGTAGGGGAGGGCGAAGCGCGGGTCGGAGTTGAGCTTGTCGATGAAGGCGACGCTGAGGATGTGGATGGCGGGGGAGCCGGCGAGGAAGCGGAGGCGGCCGTCGGGGAGGCGTTCGCGCTGGCGGTCCATAGGCAGGTCGGAGTATTCGATGATCTGGAGCGTGCCGTCGGCGACGCAGAACATGCCGAGCTTTTCTTCGGGGTAGGCCTTGGCGAGCATCTTGCTGGACATCTCGGCGGAGGAGTCGGGAGCGGCCGCGTGGAGGCCGAGGAAGACGGGGTCGGCGACCTTGACGATGGGGTTGTCGACCTGGAAGTAGCTGAGGTGCTCGACGCCGCGCGCGCGCATGTCGTCGAGAGCGCCTGAGACCTTGAGCGCCTTGAGCGAGCCGCCGTGGCCGTCGGGGTTGGTGGCGAGGGTGTGGGGGTCGGCCATGAGGATGCGGCCGGTCTGCATGTCGAAGCTGGGCATGACGCCCTGGGGGAAGAACATGACGGCGTCGAGGCCGAAGTTGTCGTGCTCTTTGAAGAACGCGACGGTGGCGTCGTGGTTGAGGGGGCTGGTCATGATGTACCAGGGGGGCGTGGTGCCGTACTTGTGGCCGGTCTTGCCGATGGCCTCGGCGAAGAACTGGAAGAGGCTCTTGCCGGTGACCGCCCCGGCGGGGTAGCAGCCCTTGGGGCCGTCGTAACCGAGGCGGGTGCCCTGGCCGCCGGCGACGGTGAAGCAGGCGACTTTGCCGGCGCGGAGGAGATCTTCGCCGACGGCGCGGAAGTGGGGCTGGTCCCAGGGGCGGAAGTCGGCGGTGGGGTCGTTGGGGTAGTAGGGGGCGGGCTGGATGTCTTTGGGGAGGTGGGGCTCCGGTTTGGTGGTGACGTACTGGTCGATCAGGGCGGGGAGGGCGTCGAGATCGAGGCCGGAGAGTTGGGTGCTGAGGTGGTCGAGGTCGGCGGGGGGGAGTGTGTCGGCGAAGGCGAGGAGGTGGTCCTGGCCGATGGCTGCGAGTTTGGGGCGGAGGGTGTCGAGGGCGGTGGCGGTGGTCATGTGGTGGATCTCCTCGCGTGGTGTCGGGGGATGGTAGAGGCGGGAAGGCGCCGTCTCCGGCGTGGACGCATTGGCCGTTCTGGCGGCGGGGAGAGGGTGTGCTGGCTGGAACGACCCCAAGCCCCACGGCGAGACCCCATCTCCGACCGTGAGTGCTCTGGCTGCCCGGATTCGGCTGGCTGCGAGATCGGTCGCGATGGAGGAGGCGGTTGCTGCCGGGTCAAGCACGGGGTGGCCCGGGGTGTGGCCCGTCAGGCGTCGGCGGCCTGTCGATCCGTACGTCCCGCCTGAAGGGTGAGGCCGGAGTCATCGCGGGGGTTCGCGGCGGTGGCCCTGCGCCGCACGATATTTCGCGTTGGCAAAAGACATTAGGTCAGGCGGGGCCCGCGCCATTATGCTGACCGCAGGACAGGACACGGCCTAGGACAGGAGGCCCAATGAAGATATTCGGTATCGTTGTGTGCGCTCTTGCTGCCGTCGCGGCGGCGCAGCCGGACCACGGGACGCTGGAAGAGATCACGTCAGCTGGCGAGTTGGTGGACCTCATCGGGCACTGGATGGATGACCCCGATGTCCCTGAGACATGGTACATCAAGGCGGGCGAGTCCGGCGACGGGACAAGCAAGCGCGACTATGCCGGATCTCTGGCGAGCATCGCGGCGTCGGTGTCGCCGGGCGACACGGTGTCGTATTACGGGAATCTCGACTACCGGGAGTTTTATACTTGGACCGTCGACAACGTGACGTTTGTGGTCGAGGACGGCACGGGCGAACCGGCCCACACCGGCCGCGAGTTGCTCGCTCCGGCTGACTGGACGGTGCACACCGTCGTTGGTGGGCGGTCGATCTACAAGGGGCCGGTTGCTTCGGCTCCGGTGGGGTTCGTGTACGGCTACGGGTTCGACGATGTGGCCGATGCTAACGGCGACATGCAGTCTCTGCCCATGGGGCATCTGCCGGAGTCGCTCGAGACGACGCTGGCTGGGTTTGTCTCCGACATTGGCGACGACGATTGGCCGAGTTGGTACTTCAACAGCGGAAACTCGACGCTCTACGTGTACCTTCCAAACAACGATGATCCGCGCAGCAGTGGTGTAGCGACCGAGTGGCTGCGCAATCCGGGCGGTGCCGCGTTCCGGATCAACGCTGACGGCGTGGTGTTCGACGGGTTCATGTTTGACTGCGGACTTGCGCCGACGGCCAGCGACACCTACTGGCTCCAGCAGTGCAAGAGCACCACCGGGGTGACGTTCCGGAACTGCCGGTTCTCCGACGGGTTCTATCACCTTGCGGGGGCTACCGGTGCGCAGTGTGTCGATAACGTGTATGAGGACTGCACGTTCCTGACCGTCGCCCGCGGCACGGACTCGAGCATCGTGCAATACAGCGGGTCGGGGGTGCTGACGGGCGGCGTGTTCCGCGATTGCACCGTCCACCTCTCCGACCTCCGCCGGTACGACGGCACGCCGCTCAACCGGTTTGGCAGCGGCAACCCCATCAAGGGCCTCGCGGGGCACGCGGGGTCTTCGGGATCGATCGGCGCGGGCGGGTTGATGTTCGAGAACATCACGATGATCGACTACGCCGACTGCCACGCGGACGGGGGCACGCAGGCTCTGGTCGCCAGCGGCGGCAACGGGTCGGGCCCGGGCGACCGTGACAACGTGGCCGATTACCAATGGATCATCCGAGACAGTGTGCTGCAGGCTTCGATGCTGGGGCAGTGTCAGGCGGACGGCTTCGTCGCCTTTCAGCGATGCCAGATCAACATCGACGGCACGAGCAGCGGGGGGATCGGTCAGGCGAACTTTGCCGTGGCCCGCGGCGGGGCGGCACTCTTCGAGTCGTGCACGTTCGTCGGCGCGATGGCCGGCGGCACCAACAACGTGATGATCCGCGGCGGCGGCGATGTCACGCTGTCCAACTGTTCGCTCTACTGCGCTGGTCTCACCGACGGGTTCTACTTTGGGGCCGCGACCGACAGCCTCAAGTCAACGCACTGCATCTTTGCCCGAGAGCACGCCGGAGCTCTTGCGAAGGGCGCGTCGATGAACCTTCCCGCCATGGCGAACAACTGGTACGACAGGAACATCAACGACAACCAGTTCGCGGTGCCCGGCACGTTCAACACGCAGGCCGAGTGGGAGAGCATCGTCGATGCGGGCGGGAACTACGACGTGGACTTCTCGACCCAGTTTCTCGATCTGATGACCTTGGAGCCTGCGCCGGAGAGCGACGTGTGGACGATGCTGGACCCGAAGGCGAATCCGGACGCGCCGATGGGAATCAACGGTGAGCCGTACAGGGGCAACGCCGGGGCTTGGCAGGCGGAAGATTGAGGGGCACGCTGCGGGTGGAGGACAGGGCGGCGACCGGCGACCTCGATTCGGCTTGCGCACGTTGATTGGTAGATCCGTCCGAGTGGGGGGTGATCTGTGCGGGTGTGGGGAGGAGTTGTATAGAGTCCTCGCATGAGCGCACACGCATGGCCGGAGGGAGAGGTCTTGGTGGCACCGTCGATTCTGGCGGCCGACTTTGCGAGGCTGGCCGAGGACACCGGTCAGTCGCTGGAGGCGGGCGGGGACGTGCTGCACGTGGATGTGATGGACGGGCACTTTGTGCCCAACCTGACGTTCGGGCCGGCGCTGGTGGGGTGTCTGCGGAAGGCGTTGCCGGGGGCGTTTCTGGATGTGCACCTGATGGTGGAGGACCCGGCGATGTTTGTCGGGCCGTTTGTGGAGGCGGGGGCCGACCACGTGAGCTTTCACGTGGAGCCGATCGGGCTGGATGCGTGCGTGAAGCTGGCCGAGCGGGTGCGGGGGCTGGGGGCGACGGCGGGAGTGACGGTGAACCCGCCGACGCCGATCGAGGCGGTGCTGCCGCAAATCGGGGCGTTTGACCTGGTGCTGGTGATGAGCGTGAATCCGGGGTTCGGGGGGGCAGGCGTTCATGCCCGAGGTGCTGGAGAAGGTCGAGAAGGCCCGGGCGGTGCTCAAGCCGGGGCAGCGGCTGGAGATGGACGGTGGGGTTTCGCCGGCGACGGCGGGGGCGTGCCGGGCGGCGGGGTGTGATGTGCTGGTGGCCGGGTCGGCGATCTACGGCCTGCCGGCGGACGCCCGGGCGGCGGCGATCGAGCGGATTCGGAGCGGGTGAAGAGGCGTTCGGTCCGCATAAGTCGATGATTATCAAGGATTTGTACTCGAAAGCCGGGGGTTGCCTGCGCTGGTGGGCCGGGAATCGGGGGCCGTGATAGACTCTGTGAACGCAGCAGGCGTGACCGACCCGCGGCCGTGGACGGCTCTGGGGCGTAGAACGGATTCTCTGGTGCTCTTTGACGGTCAGAACCCATAGCCACCGAAGGCCAATGAAGGTCCCTGCAGCCCGATTCATTCTTCACAAGGTAGATTGCACGCATGACGCAAGCAGCTTCGGCACGGACGTGGGCGGCGGAGAAGACCGAGCGGAAGAACGCGATCCCTGAGGGGTTGTGGCTTCGGTGTCCGTCGTGTGCCCAGATGATCTATCGCCGGCAGATGGAGGCCAACCTGCACTGCTGCCCGGAGTGCGAGCACCATTTCCGGATCGGGGCGGCCGAGCGTGTGCGGCAGTTGGTGGACACGGGGTCGTTTACGCCGATGTTCACGAATCTGTCGCCGCGGGATCCGTTGCAGTTCCGGGATCTGCGGGCGTACTCTGAGCGGCTTCTGGCCGAGCAGATCAAGACCGGGCATCAGGACGCGGTGCAGGCGGGCGAGTGCTTTGTCAAGGGTCGCCCGGCGATGCTGTGCTGTCTGGACCTGACGTTCATGATGGGCTCGATGGGGAGCGTGGTCGGCGAGACGGTGACGCGGTCTACGGAGCACGCGACGCGGCAGGGGCTGCCCCTGATCGTGGTGAGTTGCTCGGGTGGGGCGCGGATGCAGGAGTCGGGGCTGTCGCTGATGCAGATGGCCAAGACGAGCGCGGCGCTGTCGAGGTATGACAAGGCGGGCGGGCTGTTCATCAGCGTGCTGACCGATCCGACGACGGGCGGCGTGACGGCGAGCTTTGCGATGCTGGGTGACGTGATCGTGGCCGAGCCGAAGGCGCTGATCGGGTTTGCGGGGCCCCGCGTGATTCAACAGACGATCCGGCAGGAGCTGCCCGAGGGGTTCCAGCGATCGGAGTTTCTGCTCAAGAGCGGGCTGGTGGATCGCGTCGTGGGTCGGAAGGACCTGCGGAGTGAGCTGGCCCGGCTGATCGACTACGCTGGCATGTGAGCCGGACTATCGAAACGACAACACCGAAGACGCGTGCGGGCCTGGCCTTGTCTGGCGGGGTGTCGGTGTGCGCGGCGTCGGCGGTCTCGTCGCTGTTGACGCTGCTGGCGTTCCCGCCGGTCGGGTGGTGGGTGCTGGCGTTTGTTGCGCCTATGCCGTTGCTCTGGGCGGCGTCGAGGATGCCGGCGGCCGGTCGTCGGGCTCGGCTTGGCGTGGCCGTGGCGGCGACGCTGGGTATGGTGCCGATGTGGGCGTGGCAGCAGCAGTGGGTGTTTGGCGTTTCGGCGTTGGGCGCGGTGCTGCTGGTGATCTATCTGTCCATGTACGCCGGGGCGTTTGTCTGGCTGGCGTCGTGGGTTGCCGCGAGGTTTCGGGCGCCGGTGTGGATGGCCGGGCCGGTACTCTGGGCGGGGCTCGAGTGGTTTCGCGGCGTGGTGATGTTTGACGGGTATCCGTGGCTCATGGCGGGGCATCCGCTGATTGAGTCGGCGGCGCTCTCGCGGGCGGGGGCGGTGGTCGGCGCTTCGGGGGTTTCGCTGCTGATGCTGCTGGTGGTCGGGGCGGTGTATGGCGTGGTGGCCGCGCGCGGGGTGTGGCGGTGGCGGGCGGCGGCGGGGCTGGTTGGCGTCATGGCGGTGTGGGTGGTGCTGGCGGCGGTGCCTCGCGGGGCGATCGAGACCGTCGGCACGATGCGGGTTGCGGTGGTGCAGACGAACGTGCCGCAGGGGGACAAGCAGGGGTGGACGCCGCCGCAGCGGATGGTGGATCTGGAGCGGATGCTGGAGTTGACGGAGCGGGCGTGTGACATTGAGCCGCGGCCAGACCTGGTGGTGTGGCCGGAGACGATGTTTCCGGGGGCGGCGCTGGATCCGGCGTCGATCGCTGAGGAGCGTGCGGCGAGCCTGATCTGGTCAACCGGTCCGGAGGTGGCGTGGCCGGAGCTTCGGTTCGTCGTGTTTACGGGGATGGACGGGATCGATGCGCCGGAGCCGGTCCCCGGTCCCTTCGAGATGGGCGGGCGGCTGGTGATGCCGACGACTGTGCCGGCGGACTCGGTGCTGGCGTGGCAGCGCGAGCTGGGGGTGCCGTTTCTGATCGGGGCGGAGGGGTACGACGGGCTGCGCTTGGATGTGGATCCTGATACCGGGGTTGTCGAGAGTGCGTGGGATGCGAGCTTTAACAGCACGTACTTGCTCCGGGATGGTCGGATGGTGGGGGAGCGGTACGACAAGATGCACCTGACCCCGTTTGGCGAGGTGATGCCGTACATCTCCGCGTGGCCGTGGCTGGAGCGGGTGAGTCTGCGGCTGGGGATCGGGGCGTCGGGGATGACGTTCAATCTGGATGCGGGTCGGACGCCGGTCCGGCATGTGGTGGAGACCGAGGCCGGCCGGGTGCGAGTGGCGACGCCGGTGTGCTTTGAGGGCGTGATGCCGGGTGTGTGCCGGCGGCTGGCGTATGCCGCGGGCGAGCGGCGGGCGGACGTGCTGGTGCAGTTGACGAATGAGGGGTGGTTCGGCGGCTTTGACGCGGGGCGGCGTCAGCACCTGCAGATCGTGCGTTGGCGGGCGTTGGAGTTGGGAACGTCGGTGGTGCGGGCGGCGAACACGGGGGTCTCGGCGGTGATCGATCCCTACGGGGGGGTGCTCAAGACGGGGGTGGAGCGGGGCGATCCGGCGGGCGACACGATGGTGGACGGTGTCTTGTTCGGGGAGGTGCCGCTAGCGTCGGGAGATACCGCGTATGCCCGGATCGGGGATGTTGCGGGGTGGCTGGGGCTGGTGGGGGCCGGTATTTGGGTGATCGCGGCGGGAGTTTTGGGGCGTTCGGAGAGGTCTCAAAGGCCGGGGACGGAAGAAACCGACAAACACGGGGGCGGGTCGGCGACGTAGAGCCGGCAGAGCCACTGAGAGGATTTGCCACATGCATGCGCCAACCGGGTCGTTGTCTCTGATCGTTTCGCTGGTCTGTCTGGTCGGGGTGGTGCCGCCGAGTGCCGCGCTGGGGCAGTCCGAGACCGAGCCCGCGACGGCCTCGATCGGCGAGCCGGTGGGGGCGGTGGAGCGGTCGCGGCTCCGGGAGCTGGCGATCGACGATCTGCTGCAGCTGGCGTCGTCGGAAGACCCGCAGGTGAGGGCCAACGCGATCGAGGGGTTGATCCTCGCGCCGGGACGGCTCGAGGTGGTGCTGCCGGCGGCGCTTGCCGACCAGAATGAGGGCGTGCGGACGGTGGCCGCGATGGCGGTCGGACGGGCGGAGGTGGAGGGCGTGCTGTCGGCGGTCGAGCCGATGGTGCGGGACTCGTCGCCGTATGTCCGGGCCGCGGCGATCTATGCATTGCGGAAGAACGGGCGGGATATCAACCCGACGCCGTTGGGGGCGATGGCGACGCAGGATCCGTCGCCTCGGATCCGATCGCACGCGGCGTTTTTGCTCGGGGAGTTGGGGGATAAGGGAACATCCTCGCTGCTGCGGGAGGCTGCGAAGACGGAGGTGATCCGTGCGACGGCGGCCGAGAGCAAGGTGCTGAGCGTGCAGATCGCCGAGGCTCTGGTGAAGCTGGGTGACAACGAGCAGCTGCACACGATCCGTGCGGCGCTGTATCCGGCGACGCCGGACGAATTGGACGCGACGGTGCTGGCGGTGCAGGTGCTTGGGTCGCTGGGGGACCGGGCCTCGATCGGGCAGCTGCGGAGTCTTGGTTCGATGCGGGACAGCGCCCGGCGGCCGAATGCCGCTGGAGGTGCGTCTTGCGGTCGCCGGGACGCTGGGCCGGCTGGGGGTGGCGGTGGACCTGGACGAGGCGGCTCGGGCGTTGGCCGAGGGCAACGAGCCGAACCGGATCCAGGCGGCGTGGGTGTTTGGGGAAACCGCGGGTTCGGGAGCGATCCGGGCGTTGGAGGGGGCGATGGGTGAGGGGAGCGAGCGGGTCCGGGTGGCGGTGGCCTCGGCGATGCTGAAGGCTGCGGAACGGACTCGCTGAGGGAACAGATCTCGCGAAATCGTCGGATAGTGGCCGGACGGTGGGGCGGGGGCTGTTGACAGACCGGCGGCGTACCGGTATCAATCGCCTCCCACAGAGGTCTCTCCGCCGACGCGGGGGACCGAGTTCCGCTATAGTGGCGGCCCGGGAAGGGGCCGAGCGGATCGACCCGACAACCCATTGACGCACCGAACCATCGGTACGCACGACGCGTGCCGGTACGATTGATTGCTTCCCCGACGAGGAGACGACCGTGCACATCCTGACCAAGGTGTTCATCGTGTTTGCCGCCGTGCTGAGCCTTGTGCTCTCGGTGCTGACGATGGCTTACGCGTACAACGCCGACAGCATCAACTCTCGCTACACCGATGCGCTGCAGAAGGCGGCATCGGCGGAGGCGGCGGCGCAGGCCAAGACCTCGGCGTACGCGGACACGAGCGCCCGTCAGCAGGAGCAGATCGCTGCCTTGCAGGGGTTGCTCGCGGATGTCGAGGCCCGCAACGCGGACCTGGTCCGCGAGAACACGACGCTCGTCTCTGAGAAGCAGAAGGCTGAGAACCGGGCGTTGGCGATCGAGAACCAGATCGGCGACTCGCTGGAGACGACGGCGGCGCAGGCCGCGGTGATCGACAGCATGCGTCAGGACAACTCGAAGCTCCGCGAGAGCGAGCTCCGGCTGCGGACTCGTTCGCTCGAGCTCGAGGACCGGCTGAACGATGTTGCCAGCCAGAACGACGTGTACCAGGCGACGGTTCGGGCGCTGCGTGAGCAGCTCGCGGCGGCGCAGCGTGACGCGGCTCTGGCGATGAGCGGCGCGTCGGGTGCGATGGGTTCGGACAAGCCGTACGAGGCGGCCGGCCCGGTGATCCGCGGCCGGGTGTCGCGGGTGAGCACGGACACCGCTTCGGGTGAGCAGATCATTGAGGTTGACATCGGCAGCAACGATCGCGTTGCCGAGAATATGAAGCTCCATGTCGGGCGTGGCACCAGCCAGTTCGTCGCGACGCTGGTGGTGGTCCGCACGGACCTGCAGTCGGCGGTTGCCCGCGTGGCGCTGACCAACGACGGGGCCTCTGTCCGCGAGGGCGACCTCGTGGTGAGCCGCTTTAGCAACTGACCGGGTCGTTCGGTACGGAAGAGTCTTGGGCACGGGCCCACTGAGACGCAGGAGACTGAGCGATGAGCCAGTTTGGAATGCAGATGCCGGGCGGACGGGTGCAGCGGGGCGCCACTCCGGACGTGTACACGGGGCTGATGGCGTTGGCGGTGGTGGCGCTGCTCGCGGCGTGCGTGATGGTGTTCATCCAGGGCGGGAAGCTCGGCACGAACAACAGCGCGATCGGCCTTCAGGACCCTGATAACATCCGGTTGAACTAGGCCGCGATGGCCCGGGCCTCGCCGGCGGAGTTTGCCGGCGCACGAGCCGTCTTTGAAGAGGTATTCCGGGTGTCAGAACGCTTGACACCCACGACGTGGGGCATATATTTGCCCCTCTGCTGCGAGAGCAGCGTTGAGCTCCCGGGGCGGTAGCTCAATTGGTTAGAGCACCGGACTGTCGATCCGGAGGTTGCGGGTTCGATTCCCGTCCGCCTCGCTTCAGAACGGCCCTTGGCGTCACGCCAGGGGCTGTTTCGTTTTTGGGGTCATCGCATTCCACCGCGTTGTTTGGCCTCAGATCGCACTCTCGTGGCGGGCACCACCTTTGAGGCGGGTCCGACTTACTCGCTGGGTGAATCTGACCAGAAATCCCTTGCGGGGCTCGCGGTCTCCGAATATCCTCGTGCCAAACTTCCAAGGGCCTCGCATCCTGCCGGGTATCAGCGTGAGAGGCTGGCGGAGTGCCGGGTACCGAACCGGGCGTGAGGAGCAAGCAGCATGAGAACGGGGATCATCACGACCACGGCGTTGTGCGTTGCGGCGGGGACAGTGGCCGCTGGACCGACCTGGGTGCCGGACGATTGGTACAGCCCCGGATACGGGAGCGATGTCAGTTCCAGCGCTGGCTCTGACTATCAGTTCGATAACTTTAATGCGTTCGGCATCTACTTCGCACGGGCGCGCGATAGCGATGGATCGTCGAGGACCATGCTCGACTGGAACGCGAGCGGTGCACACAGCGAATTCGACGTGGTCGCAAACTCTGCCGGCTATAACGAGGGAGTTACTTTCATCTCCTTCACAGCGGTCACGGGCGGCGAGTTCGAGATGAGCCTTCATTTCGAGTTTCAGGGATCAGGCGCGGGCTACATGGAGGTGCTGATGGCAATCCAGGAACGCGATGGTGCCTACCACGAATTCAACGACTATCGCGATTCCCCGGGTTCGGTCTCCACTTCCTACTCGGGCACTCTGGTGGCGGGGAAACAGTACTGGGTTGGAATGCTCGTGCAGGCTATTGGCGGTTTCGTCGGAACCGGTGCCGGCAGCGGAGACATGACGCTGAGCGTCGTCCCCCTCCCCTCCGCTTCTGCGCTTGCTGGTCTGGGCCTTCTGGGACTCGGCGTGCGGCGTCGGCGCGGGAGCCTCTGACGGCTTGAGCAACTCTGTCTTCGACCAGAGCCCTGTCCCTCGGGATGGGGCTCCTTGTCTGCGCGGAGGAGATCGCCTTTGTGTCGAGACGCTGCACCCGCTCGCTCAGCCACTCTGCGAATGCGGCGTCACCGCTCACCGTGCTTCCGAGCGTTCTTCGGGCTTCTCACCTTGTCCTCTGGCGTCGTTGATCCGGCCGACCGCTCACCTTGCCAACGTCAGTGCGGCCGGCGCAGGGTATGGACCTTCGGCGGCCTTGCCGGTAGCGGTGCCGCGGGGCGTGAGGGCCGCTGCTGAATCAATTTGGATCTGTTTGGCGAACTCCCCCGTGAGGAGCGGGAGGGGTCGTCGCTGTCAGCTTGGGGACCTGACAGCAACTCTCCCGAGGGCACAGATCATGAATGCCAGGCAAGCGAGACACATCAGGCGGCGGTGTCAGCGGCGGAGTGCGTGCCGCGACCACATGGGCGTGAGCGAGCTGTTCACGGCTCCCTCGTCGGACCGCGAGGTGATGTTGGGCGTCAGCGATCCTCGGTGCCTCATGTGGCTGCTCGGGTTCTCCAAGGTCCCGGCGGCGCCCTCGGGCTCGGTGAGTGGTGCCGGCTGCGTTGATGTGTCCGGGCGGCGGTGTCCGTAGCGTCCCGGGGCCCGAGTCCGAATCGGCCTGTGGTTGTCGGCGGAGCGCGGGCATCGGTGGTCGGTCGGGGCCGGACGCTGCCCGATAACGGTTGTCGGTCCGGGGCACTCGCGCTCGGTTCGGTGCGGTGCTTGCCCGGCTTGCCGTTGGTTCTGCGTGGTCGGTCGCGCGATCGAGACTTTGATTGCCTTGCGGCAAAGATTGGGCTTGCTCGGACGGTCACGACGCGTATTGTGGGCCCGTCCCCGGTTGTATGGGGAGCGTTCCGGAGAGAGGGTGTTGTCGCGGTTGTCCCTCCCGGGACGATCTGCCGCGGGGAGAGGAGAGCTGTGATGAGGACTCAGTGCGTGGCGTTCGCGGTTGTGGCGGTCGGTGGGGCGGCGGCTGTGGCGGGCCCGACGTGGGTGCCGAACGGCTCGTTCGGATCCAGCTCGCTGGAGTCCTACGTCCAGAACGCGTCCGGCACCGGCACCGATCGGGTGAACCTGAACGCGTTCGGCAGTTACGCTGCCTCGGAGTCGATCGGTGACGGATCGACGTCGAGCACGCTGGACTGGAATGCGCGCGGTGCCTTCTCGGTGTTCGACGCCAGCGCGGGTGGTGCCACGGGCGGACGGGAGTCGTACCGAGGGACGACGACGCTCCGCTTTAGTGCGCTCACCGGCGGCGAGTACACCGTCAACGTCGACTTCGACTGGCAGGGCTCGGGTGCGGACACGGTTCAGGCCTACCTCGAGATCTCTGACGATCACGGCTTCTTCTACACCGACACAGACATGATCTTCGCGGCGGGCACGGTCTCGACGTCCTTTACGGGCACGCTGGTGGCCGGGCGGCGGTACATCATGACGCTCTCCGGGATGGCCAGCGGGATCGGTCTTGTCGGCGACGGGAGCGGCGGCGCGGACGTCGTTCTGTCTGTTGTCCCGTTGCCCTCGGCTGCTGCGTTGGCGGGGTTGGGCCTGCTGGGGCTCGGCGTGCGGCGTCGGCGAGGCGGCCTCTGAGCTGTTTGTGACACCCCGGGACCCTTCAGCGGGACCCCGTCCTCGCCGACGGTGTGCCGTTGCCTGAGGGGGATCGTGTGCGGGCGCGCCGGGGGTCAGTCGGCGCTGACGCACCGGTCGGCGGCCCAGCGGCGGAGGTCGCTGATGCGTTCGGCCATGATGACCGAGAGCGGGGGGCTGTTGCGGAGGGCGTTGGCGACATCGTTGGTGGTCAGCGTGCGGCCGCCGTTGTAGGCGGTGTGGAGGCCGGAGACGACGGCCTGCTCGATCTCGGCCCCGGAGTAGCCGGCGCTGGCGGCGGTGAGGGCGGGCAGGTCGAATGTGGCCGGGTCCTGCTTGCGGCGGGTGAGGTGGGTGCGGAGGATGGCCTCGCGGGCTTCCTCGGCGGGGAGGTCCACGAAGAAGATCTCGTCGAAGCGGCCCTTGCGGAGCAGTTCCGGCGGCAGGCTCTGGACGTCGTTGGCGGTGGCGACGAGGAAGACCGGCGAGGTGTGCTCCTGCATCCACGTGAGCAGCGAACCGAACATGCGGCGGCTCAGGCCGCCGTCGTTGGAGGACTCTCCGGCGCTGGCGAAGCCCTTCTCGATCTCGTCGATCCAGAGGACGACCGGGGCCATGGCCTCGGCCTGGTCGAAGGCCTCGCGGAGGCGGCGTTCGGACTCGCCGATGTAGCGGTCGTAGAGCGAGCCGGGGTCGAGCTGCAGCAGGGGCCGCTTCCACGCGGTGGCGATGGCCTTGGCACACAGGCTCTTGCCCGCGCCCTGCACGCCCAGCAGCAGCACGCCGCGGGGGGGCGAGATGCCGAACTCGGCGGCCTTGGGGTCGAAGGCGCGTTCGCGTTCGCCGAGCCAGGCTTTGAGGCGGCGCATGCCGCCGATCTGGTCGAGTGTGGCGGGGGATTCGACATAGGCGAGGACGCCGGTCTCGCCGAGCAGGCGGCGTTTGCTGGCCAGCACGTGGTTGAGGTCCTCGGCGTCGAAGCGGCGGTCGGTGGCGACGACATCGCGGATGATCTGGACGCACTGGCGCCGGGTCAGGCCGCGGAGGTTCTTGAGGACGAGGTTGTAGTCGGTGTTGCTGATCTCGATCTCGACGCCGTGCATGCGGTGGGCGTCGCGCAGGGCGGCGCGGACGATCGAGTCGATCTCGTCGTCGCGGGGATAGTCGAGCTCGAGCGGCGTGGCCCAGGCGGCGATGGCGGGGGGCGGGCTGTCCTCGTGGTCGAGCAGGACGAGGCAGCTGCCGGTCGCGGCGGCGTGGGCGATCAGGCGGCGGAGGGCGCGGAGGGTGCGGGGGTCGGTCAGGTGGCCGGTGATATCGACCAGGAGGGTGACGCTCGAGACATCGTTGAGCACGAGCCACTCGCAGGCCGCGGCGGGGTGGGTGGTGTCGTCCACGGGCGGTGTCGAGGCGTCGAGCGGGGCGGTGAGCCCGTCCACGGCGTCCCACCGCCAGAAGTGGCTGCCGAGCGTGCGGACAGCGCGGTCGATCTGCTCGACGGCCTCGGGCTCCTCGTGGGTGACGAGGTGGACGAGGGGGTGGCGGGCGCGGATGAGGTCGCAGAGGCGGTCGGCGGTCTCGGGGAGGGGGGTTGGGTTTGGTGGTGGTTGCTTTGGTGTCCCGTGGTGGTGCCATGGGGGAGAGTCTATAGAGAACGGCGCGGCCCGCCTCCGCGGACCGCGCCCGGCTCGAGTCTTCGCCCTTCTCCGCGTCCTCCGCGACTTCCCTCCGCGGCCTCCGCGTTCAGGCTCTCCGTCCTTCGCACGTTGCGGGCGAGGCCTACGCCGCGAGCGTCAGGCCGCCCTCGCCGGAGCTCTCGCCGCCGGGCCCGGGGATGTTGACACCGAACTGGACGACGACCTGGTTGCTGGCCGGGCCGACGAGTTCGCCGCGTCTGGGCGTGACCTTGTAGATCGCCTGGCTGGTCCCCAGCGGGATCTTGGCGTCGGTGAAGCTCTTGGTGCCGGTGCCGCCGATGAGGGTGAAGCTGGCCTCGCCGTCGAGCCTGCGTTCGACCATGAAGTAGGCCCCGGTGCTGGACGCCCCGTTGTCGGCCTTCCACTTGAGTTCCAGGAAGCCGTTGTTGTCGAGGGCGGTGGTGATGTCGTAGGGCATGCCGGGGGGGGCCGACGGGCTCGGGCGCGGCGGGCATCGGCACCTCGGCCAGGTCGTAGACGCCGGGGTCGCCGGTGGTCTCGGCGAAGGCCTTGATGGTCTTGATGAGGTCGGGCGCCGAAGCCGCGGAGGTCGTCGGCCCCGGTGTGGAAGGTCGAGGTCGCGGCCTTGCTGGCGTTGCGTGCCTGCTGGGCGGCGTTGTAGGCGTTGCGTGCGGCGGCCGACTTGGCGAGCAGGTCGGTGGTCTGGGCGGTGTCGAGGCCGATGGCCGCGGCGTTGGCCGTCCACGAGGCGATGCGGTTCTCGAACCACTCGATCATCGCGAGGTTCCCGTCTGGCAAAACTGGCATGGCGAACCATCCTTTCCGAGAGGGCGGGCGTTCCTGCGTGTGCGCACGGCGTCTGTGGCGGTGCGTGCCCGCGTGGCAGAACGCGGCGGGGCACAGCGGGCCGGGCAACCGTGCCCGGCCGACCCCGCCGCGGGGTCGGGGGCATAGGTCGGCCGGGGCGCGCGCACGTTGAGTCGCGGTGTTCGTTTTGCAAGAAGAGCGCAAATGCGACGCGAGATTCGGTGAGATGTTGCCCGGGGTCAACACCCGCCGTTCGAAGGTTGGTATTCCCCGTTCGAAGGTCGGTGTTCGCCGTTCGAACATCGGCTGTCGCCGTTCGAAGGTTGGTTGGCAACCTTCGAAAGGGGAGGGCCGCCGTTCGAAGGTTGGTGTTCGGCGTTCGAAGGGGGAAACCCCCGTCCGGAGATGGGGTCCCGCCGTTGGGCTCTCGGGAGCCGATCGTCACGCCTCGGGCGTGGGAGGGGCGGGCTCGGCCGGGGCGTCGGGGCCGTCGTCCCCGCCGAACAAGGTCTCGTACACCGCCCGCAGGCGGCGTTCGGCGTCGGTGTCGCCGAGTGTGGCGGCCCCCTCGGCTGCGCCATCAATCGTTCGCTGGAAGAGCGGGCGCAGCTCTGTGGCAGAAAGAACGGCATCCCGGAGCGGACACAAAGCCTCGGCTCTCGTTGCGGCCCGTTCCGTGTCTTGCGACGCCATTGCGACAGCGACTAAGAGAGCAGTCGCCTGTGCCAATAGGCTGCGAACGATGTCATCTTCGGGATTGTGAGATTGGACGCGCTGCAATTCGTTGTATAGGTCGTCCAACGCCCGCGAGTCCGACTCGTGTTGGTGCATGCAATTGTACAAGGCCATGCCCAGGTTTCTGCGAACAGTGTCATTTCCGGGGTGGTCAGCATACAGTTGCCGCAACTCGGCGAGCATGCCGGGCGCGGCGTCGGGAATGTGGTCGGTGCGATTGATCGCGTTCAACAAACCCATAGCGAGGTCTTCAAGCACTACTCTGTTCTGGCCGTGAGCAGCGTGAAGCTCTCGTAGCTCATGGAGCAGGCTGAGTGCGTCTGGCAACGACTGTCTTCCGAAGTGGATCGCGTTGTTCAAGCTGTGGGCTAACTGCTCCAGCACCGCTCTGTCGCCGGAGAACTCCGCATGCAGCGTCCGCAACTCAACAAGAACGTCCGCCAATTCCGAGGCGGTAAGCTCGTTTCGGTAGATTAAGTGGCTCAGTCCCTTACTGAGTTGCTCGCGGGCGACCAGGCTCTCGGTATCGTCAGCGCGGAGTGCTCGAAGTTCCTCGACAAGTTCGGATGTTGTCGCAGCATCCGCCTCAGCGTTGTTCAGCGTATTGAACAACCCCATCGCAAAATGATCTCGTGCCGCACAGTCCCTGGGATGGTCGGCCCTGACCACTCGCAGCACGTCAAGCATTTTGATCGCTAGAGGAAGGCTGTGATTGAGTTTGAAGAGTGCATTGTTCAACCCAATGGTGACCAAACAACGCACTGGCGGGGAGCACATACTTACGGCCTTCGTGAGCATTCTACTTGAAACCGCTTCGTAGCCGTCCCTGAAGAGCGTCCGCGCCGAAGCACACAGCATCTTGCTAAGCTGACCAGCATCGCAGGCGTCGGCGACCCCCGCCGTCGCGGCGAGTAGCGCCGCCGTAGACTGGGTTTCTGGATCAAGCCGACTCCAGGCCCCCGCCGGGTGCAGTTCGGTGAGCCGCCGGCACAACGCGATCAACCGCCCGACGCAAGTACGGCTTCAGGTCGCGGGCGAGCCCGCCGTCGAGCTTGCAGAACCGCTCGCTCTGCCCAAGAATTCCACGCTCGGCGGCCTCGCGGCGTGACGAGTGACCGAGGTTGAGCCGGAGCCCGCCCTCGGGGCGGAGCAGGTCCTCCGATTCGAGCCTCGCCAGGTCCCCCTCGGTCGCCAACCCGAGCACGGCGGGGAGGATGACCGCCTGTTCCTCCGCGTCGGGCGGGAGCGGGAGCGCCGCCGCCAGCAACGCCACCTCCAACGCGGGCACGTGGGCCGAATCCGCCCGCGCCTCGGTCAGCAGGGTTCGGTAGATCGTCCACAGCTCGGGGTACTGGAGCGAACGGGCATCGTCGGCGACCTCGCCCAGCCGCTCAAGATCTACGCGATGGTCGTCGTCGAGATACGACCACTCGTCGAGCACGGCAGGATTGCCGCCGATCATCTCCAAAGCGCTGTCGGAGAGTGTGTCGATGTGCTCGATCGCGTTGAACGCGGGGAAGTGCGCGGCCAACCACTGCATGAGCTTGGGATAGGCGACCTCGTCCATCCCGAACTCGATCAGACCGACGGACAGTGCTCTGACGGCGGGATGTTCCAGCAGCGTGGCCGCGAAGCCCTCGGCCTCTTTGTTGCGGTCCCTCGGCAGGCGGGGGTCGCGTAGGTGGACCACGACGTGGAAGTCCGGCCAGTCGTCCAGCCCGGCGAGGAATGTGCGGAGCGTCGCCGTGTCCTTGTCGAGGTCCTGCCCCTCCTCCCACTGGTTCAGCACGGCAACGACAGGCCGGTCCTGACCGGCCGCGAGGATCGCCAGCAGGTCGCGGGCCTCCTCCGACGTGAGCCGGGGCACCGTGAGGCCGCCGGTATCGACCTTGCGTTTGGCCGACTCCAACCCCTTGAACACCGCCCCGACCAGCCCCTTGGCCGGGCCCGTGCACTCAGCGAGTGCGACCCCCACCGCCGTGCCGACCTCGCTGATGTACTTGCCCTTCATCTGGGCGTGGATGGATTGCAACTCGGCGCGGGCGCCATCCTCGGACAGCCAGTGGGAGTACGCATCCTTGATCGCGCGGAGCAGCACATCGCCGCCCGCCTCGGCCGCCTCGCCCATGCCGATCTGCCGATGCCCGCCGGCGCGCGACCTCTTGACGAACTCCTTGAGCAGCGTGGTCTTGCCGATCTTGGGAGGTCCCTTGACGATCGTCAGCCCCGGCCGGGCGCAGCGGGATTCCAGAGCCTTGAGCTCCTCGGTCCGACCCAAGAATGGCGGAGGTGTCCTGCCCACGACGCCACTGTACCCGATTGGAAGTTAGAACGGGGGGTATGCGGAACATCCGCCGGCCGCGGCCGGGGCCGGCCGGACCTACCGAACCCCCGCCGCCTTCTCCAACCCCCGCACCGCCGAGCGCGTCCGCAGACGCGAGAGCTGGCTCATGCGGTCGAGGATGAGGACGCCGTCGAGGTGGTCGGTCTCGTGCTGCCAGCAGCGGGCGAGCAGGTCGGTCGCGGTCTGCGTGAAGGTCTTGCCGTCGCGGTCGAGCCGCGGTGATGGTGATGGTGCGCGGTCGCTGCACATCGCCGGTGATCTGCGGCAGGCTCAAACACCCCTCGTTGCCCGACTCGACCGGGCCGACGGGGTCGCTGAGCACCGGGTTGATGTAGACCATCGGGGCCGCGGTGCAGGTGAGGGGGTCGGCGTCGGTGGCCTCGCCCTCGTCGGGCGGGACGTGGCAGACGAACATGCGCCAGGAGAGCCCGACCTGCGGGGCGGCCAGGCCGATGCCGGGGGGCGTCGAACATCAGCTCGATCATCCGGTCGGCGACAGCGCGGACCTCGTCGGTCACCTCGGGGACATCCGCGGCCCTGGCGCGGAGCACCGGGTCGGGATAGTGGACGATGAACAGGCTGGCGGGGTCGACAGGCATCCGGGCATGCTAGGGTGTTGCACGGTCGGGGGGCGGGATTGGGGCATCTGCGGGGTGGTGGGCGTGGCGGTGGGCGTGGTGGGGGTGCCGGCGGCGGGCACGAATGCCGGGTGCCGGTCGGATTCCCTCACGGCCGCCGACCGACTACCATCGTGGCCCCCGGCGGTGCCTCGGAAGGCGTCGCGTGGGTCAGTGGAAAGCGAGGGTCCGCGACTTGGCAATCTTCGGGCGTAAGAAGGGTGAGGACGACGCGGCCGACACCGGCGGCGCTGGCGAGAACGGCGATGGCAGCAAGACGCCGGAGCCCCTGGCGTTCTCGCCGGAGAAGGCCCAGCGGTTCTTTGACCACGCCAAGACGGTCGGCGAGACCGGGAACCATCAGTACGCGATGCAGCTGTGGCTGAGCGGGCTGCGGCAGGACCCGTCGAGCATGTACGGGCTCGAGTCGTTCCTGAACGCGTCGGTGAACTTCACGGGCAAGCCGGGCAAGGACCTGGCCAAGTCGGTCGAGGGCAAGACGGACGCGGACAAGTACGTGCAGGCGATCCTGTCGTGGGGGCTGAAGATCGGCGACCCGTCGCTGGCGGTCAAGGCGGTGATGGCGGCGTCGAAGCTGGACCTGGGCGAGCAGACGCACTATCTCGGCGAGCAGGCGCTCAAGCTGGTGGGCGGCAAGCCGAAGAAGGACCATTACGTCAAGCTGATGGAGTCGTTCGAGCGGGTGCAGGCCTTTGACCTTGCGGTGCAGGCCGGCGACGCGGCGGTGCGGCTGGACCCCAGCGACGGCGGGCTGGCCAACGACGTGAAGAACATGTCGGCCCAGTCGTCGATCAGCCGCGGCGGGTTCGACAAGACGGGCGAGGCCGGCGGCTTCCGCTCGAACATCCGCGATGCGGACAAGCAGCGGCAGCTCGAGGACAGCGACCGGATCTCGAAGACCGAGGACACGATCGACCGGCTGATCCTGGACGCCGAGGCGGCGTACCGCGACAACCCCGAGGACATGCCGAAGCTGCAGCAGCTGGTCAAGCGGTTGCTCGAACGCGGGCGTCCCGAGGATGAGCAGCGGGCGATCCGGCTGTTGATGAAGGGCTTTGAGACGACCAAGCAGTTCCGGTTCCGGCAGGACGCGGGGAAGGTCAGGCTGCGGCAGCTCAAGCGGACGCTCGAGAAGTACAAGGAGCGGGCCGAGGCGAAGCCGGACGATGAGAAGGCGCAGCAGGAATATCAGGCGGCCAAGGCCAAGTTCAGCGACATCGAACTGGGCGAGATCAAGTCGGCGGTCGAGGCGTACCCGACGGATCTGGTGCTGAAGTTCCAGCTGGGGCAGCGGTACTTCGAGCGGGGCGATCACGACCAGGCGATCGCGCTGCTGCAGGACGCCAAGGGCGACGCCCGCTATCGGGGCCGGGCGTTGGCGTTGCTCGGGCAGTCGTTCGGCGCGATGGGCTGGCACGACGAGGCGATCGCGACCTACCGGCAGGCGCTCGAGAACAAGGCGACGCTGACCGACGAGCTGCAGCTCGAGTTGCGGTACGGGCTGATGCTGTCGCTGGCGACCAAGGCGGAGACCGACTCGGACCTTGCGTCGGCGGAAGAGGCCGAGAAGCTGGCGTCGACGATCGCGATCGAACAGTTCGGGTATCGCGACATCCGTGACCGGCGCGAGGGGCTGAAGCAATTGGTCGTGAGGCTGAAGGCCGGCGGCTGATCGGGCGGCGGCGCGGGGCCACTATGCAGCAACGCGAATCAGGAACCGGGAACAGAGCTCGCGCGGTGGGGATCATCCCGGCGAGGCTCGGGTCGACGCGGTTTCCCGGCAAGATGCTGGCATCGGAAACCGGGCGGCCGCTGGTGCTGCACACCCTCGAGGCGGCGCAGAAGAGCGCGCGGCTGGAGCGGGTGGTGGTGGCGACCGACGACGACGGGATCGCTTCGGCCGTGCGCGGGGCGGGGGGCGAGGCGGTGATGACGTCGGCGTCGCACCCCAACGGCTCTTCGCGGCTGGCCGAGGCCGCGGACGTGCTGGGGCTGGCCGACGACGCGGTGGTGGTGAATGTGCAGGGGGACGAGCCGGAGATCGACCCGGGGCTGATCGATCTGGCGGTGGATGCGCTGGTCGGTTCGGGGGCGGATGTGGCGACGGTGGGGTCGCCCTTTGGGGCCGGGCAGGACCCGGCGGATCCGAACATCGTGAAGGTGGTGGTGGACTGCCGCGGGAGGGCGTTGTACTTCTCTCGGAGCCTCGTGCCGTTTGACAGGGACGGCGGCGGGAGCGAGGCGGGGCCGCTGAAGCACGTCGGGCTGTATGTGTACCGGGCGGGATTCCTGCGGCGGTATGTCGGGCTGGCCGAGACGCCGCTGGAGCGGACCGAGCGGCTGGAGCAGCTGCGGGTGCTCGAGCACGGGCACACGATCGCCGTGGCGGTGGCCGAGGCACACCACGTGGGGATCGACACGCCGGAGCAGTACGCGGCGTTTGTGGCCAGGTGGCTGGCCTCAGCGGGGAGATGAACGCCGGCGAGCGGGTTACTCGAACTCGACGGCTTCTTCTTCGTTCCCGGATTCGGGATCGTCGAGGTCCCTGGTGATCCGTGCTTCGAGGATGTTCCAGTAGTAGGGGTCGACGCGGACTTCGTCGGGGGCGCGGTCGAGGCGGGCGCTGACGGAGGCTTCGCGTTCTTCGGTGACCAGGTAGAGGTATTCACCTGAGCCGTTGTCGAACCGGCAGTACATCGGCACGACCATCGCGTATGCGGGGTTGTCGGCGTTGATGGTCTGGACCTGACGGAGGGTGATGGTCAGCGTGCCGGGTCCGTCGTCGTCGTCCTCGAAGGCGGGCTGCCAGTCGAGTTCGACATCGGCCTTGGGGGCGCCGGCGCGGTAGACCCACTGGTCGAAGAAGCGTTCGAGGCTCTCGCCGGAGACCTCTTCGAGGACGTTGCGGAGGTCGTTGGACTCGACCGCGTCGAACTTGTATCGGTCGAGGTAGAGGCGCATGCCGCGCCAGAAGACCTCGTCGCCGAGCCGTTCGCGGAGCATGTGCAGCACGCAGGCGCCGCGGGCGTAGGGGTTGTTGGGCTTCATGAAGTTGAGGTCGGGGGTGTTCCAGAGGTTGGAGGCGAGGGCGGGGTCTTCAGGGGCGCTGGTGCGTGTGCCGCCCATCGCCGAGGAACGGAAGTTGCCGCGCATCTGGCGGATGTAGGCCCGGCGGGCGGCGGCGGCGGCTTCGGTGTCGTCCTTGCCGGCGTTGATGGCGTCCTGTCGGGCCGCTTCTTCCTCCCAGAGGGCCTCACCGAAGGTGGCCCAGCCCTCCTGTATCCAGAGGTGAGACCAGTTCTTGTTGGTGACGAGGTCACCGAACCACTGGTGGACGAGCTCATGGACGATGATGTTGTCGATGGAGCCGGGCTCGGCGGCGGAGGCAAAGGGGAAGAAGGTGGTGGCGGAGGTGTTTTCCATGGCACCGGCCGCGAAGTCGCGGACGATGGCCTGGGAGTACTTGGCCCAGGGGTAGGGCTCGTCGAAGAGCTTCTCGAAGTGGGCGACCATGTCGGGGGTGTTGGCGAAGACGTCGCGCATGCGGTCGCCGAGGCCGACGGGGCCGTAGACGGGCATGGTCAGGCCGGGGCGAGCGGTAGCGGGGCCACCGACGTCCACGACGTCGAACTTGCCGATGACCAGCGAAACGAGGTAAGGAGCGTGGGGGAGTTTCTGGTCCCAGTGCCAGCGGACGCGGCCGTCGGGCTGGACCTCGCGGCTGAGCAATTCTCCGTTGGAGACGACCTCGAAGCCGTCGTGGGCGGTGACGATGAGCTCGGTGGCGAGGCGTTCGAGGGGGTGGTCGTAGCAGGGAAACCAGCCGCTGGCGTCGTCGGGTTGTCCCTGGGAGTGGAGCATGGGGACTTCTTCGCCGGGGTCGCTGGGGCGGCGGGTCGGGGGCGACCAGGAGAGGGCCTTGCCGTTGGGGACCATGTGCTCGGGGGCGAGTTCGTAGTCGATGACAACGGTGATCGAGTTGCCGAGAGGGACGGCGCGGGGGAGGGTGATGAGGAGCTCCTCGCCGTCGTAGACGTAGCGGAGCTCGCGGCCGCCGAGGGTGACGCTGTGGATGGGGTAGGCGGTGGCGTCGAGGCGGACGGTGTCCCTGGGCGTCCCGATGGGGGTCATGGTCAACGAGCAACGGGCGGTGGCGCGTGCTTCGTGCTCGAAGTCGGGGAAGTCCAGTTCCAGGACCATGTGGGTATGGTCGAAGTCTCGATGAGGCAGATAGTTGGACAGATCGCGGCCGGTTTCCTCGTCGAATCGGAGGGACCCGCCGGACTGGGCGGTCGCGAGGGGCAGGTGCGACCCGCAGGCCAGGAGCACGGCGACGGCGATGGTCTGACGGATTCCGAGGTGCATGGGTATCTCCACAGGAGGGGTACTTTCCCTCGGCATTGAAGGCGCAGCCATGCCTCGGGGTTGTCGTCGGCGGCCAACATGGTACGATGTCTCATGCCCACCACGGACGGCCAAACGCAACGCATCGACGCGAGCAGGCCGAGCCGCTCTGCTGACCACTCCGGAGGCCGAGCGCCGCGGGGCACCTCCGACCGACCAGCAGATGCCTCCGGCGGCGAGCCGACGGACCGTCGGGGGAGTGATCTGCTCGCCTCGCTGGGGCAGACCACGCAGGCCACAGAATTCTATTCGCCGATGCCGGCTGGCTACCGCAAGGGACGTCACCGCTATGTGGTGGTGCTCGGGACGGTCATGAGCGGGCTGGGGAAGGGGATCTTTGCCTCGAGCGTCGCCAAGATGCTCAAGGACAAGGGGCTCTGCGTCGCGCCGATCAAGATGGAGGGGTACCTGAACATCGATTCGGGCACGCTCAATCCGTACCGGCACGGCGAGGTCTTCGTGCTCGACGACGGCACCGAGTGTGACATGGATCTGGGCACCTACGAGCGGATGCTCGATCAGGACCTCACGACGCACAACTTCACGACCAGCGGACGGATCTACTCAGAGATCCTCGACCGTGAGCGGCACGGGGTGTATCTCGGGCGCGATGTCCAGATGATCCCGCACGTGACGGGCGAGGTGAAACGCCGGCTCCGCGAGCTTGCGCTGCGGGGCGACGGGCAGCGCCCCGCGGACGTGGTGTTCGTCGAGGTCGGCGGCACTGTGGGCGACTACGAGAACGGGCTCTATATCGAGGCGATGCGCGAGCTGGCCTTCGAAGAAGGTCCGGAGTCGGTGTGCTTTGTGGCACTTACGTACGTGATCGAGCCGGCGACGCTGGGCGAGCAGAAATCGAAGGCGGCGCAGCTCGGGATCAAGCGGCTTCTCGAGGCGGGCATCCAGCCCCACATCATCGCGTGCCGGGCCACCAACCCCGTGCAGCGGCAGGTGATGGAAAAGATTGCGATGTTCTCCAATGTCCCGCTCCGGCGGGTCTTTTCTATGCACGACCGGGAGAGCATCTACACGATTCCCGACGAGATGCGGCTCGAAGGGCTGGACCGGGAGATCCTCTCGTTGCTCCGGCTGCACGACCGGGTAGATGTCGCGGCCGAGGACCGGGGCCGCGAGAAGTGGGGGACGTTCGTTCGCCGCCTGACCAAGCCCGGCAAGCTGCCGCTGACGGTCGGCGTGGTGGGAAAATACGCCGAGTTGCGTGACGCCTACGCCTCGATCGACAAGGCGCTCGAGCACTGCGGGGCGCATCTGGGCGCGCAGATCGAGCAGCGGTGGGTCGAGGCCAGCGATCTCTCGGACAGCAACGTGACCGAGATGCTCGGCGAGCTTGACGGAGTGGTCGTGCCCGGCGGGTTTGGGTCGCGTGGTGTCGAGGGCAAGATCGCGGCGGTCAAGTACGCGAGGGAGTCGGGGCTGCCGTATCTGGGCATCTGTCTCGGGTTCCAGGTCGCGGTGATCGAGTTTGCGCGGAACGTGCTGCGGATGTCGGACGCCGATAGCGCGGAGTTCTGCCCGGATTGCCAGCGCCCGGTGATCAGCGAGTTGCCGGAACAGAAGAAGATCGAGGGCCTGGGCGGCACGATGCGGCTCGGGGCTCAGGACGTCTCGGTGCTTCCGGGCTCGCTCCTGGCGGGGCTCTACCGCGAGCAGCTCTCGGCGCAGAACACGGTCCGCGAGCGCTTCCGCCACCGCTACGAGGTGGACCCGAGCTTCATCGAGCGGCTCGAGGCGGCGGGGATGATTTTCTCCGGGCGGCATCCGAGCCAGCCCATCATGCAGATGCTCGAACTGCCGCGGACGCTGCCCGAGCACATGACCGCGGACTCGAGCAAGCCGCGGGTGGTGCACCCGTTCTTCGTGGGCGCGCAGTTCCATCCGGAACTCACCAGCCGTCCGCTCCGGCCGCAGCCGATGTTTATGGGGCTTGTAGCGGCAGCGCTGTGCAATCGGTACATCGACGACGCGGACAACTGGAAACGTCTCGAAAGCGACCCGCACGCACGGCGGTGGTTCGACACGCTCGAATACCAGCGGCAGCTGGCCAACGGCTGATCACAGTTCGCCGTCGGAGATGCGCTCGTCGAGGTAGCGCGTCGCGTCCACAAGCAAGACAGCGGAGAATCGGTCGGCCCTGCCGAGGGTGACCTGGCAGTTGTGGAGCAGGGTCTCCGCATACAGCGCCGCGTCGGCGTCTCCCGCGGCGGCGAGTTCGACGAACGCCGCGACGGCCCAGGCGTGGTTGGTGCCGTTGTCCGGCTGGATCTCTGCCATCAACCAGTTTGCATGGTCGAGGGCGCGGTGTCGCAGGGTGTCAGACCCGTGAAGCCGGGCGTGCCACCACAGGGCGTGGAGGCAGGCGAGTTCGACCTCGGTCCACACCTCGATGCCCTCGTTCTGGCATTCGGGGGCGATTGCTCCGGTCGCCGTGGCGATCAGGGTGTGCGGATCGACGGATCGGGTCTGGAGCGCGCACCAGAGGCGGAGGTCCGGGCGGTCGGCCGCCATCTGTGGCGGGGGCGCCGGAGCGTTCTCAAGCCCGAGGACCCAGGCCAGGAGGGGGAAATCGATGGGTCGGCGATGCCCGGCGTCGTCGGTGAAAGCGGTTGCGAAGGCCATCCGCTGCTCGGGTGATGCCCCGAGGGCCCGCTCGAGGGCGGTGCCGCGGATCGCGGCGGCGGTCACCGAGCCGATCTGCTGACGCCACTGGTGGAGACTCCGAGTCATGGCGTCACTGTACGGTTTGCCGCGGGGGCTTGACCCGCCGGTTCGGGTGCGCATGCTTGGGTGATGCGGGTTGTAACCACAAATGATGAGATCGCCGCAGCGGGCATGGCCGGCTGCGCGATCGTCCCGACCATGGGCGCGTTGCACGAGGGGCACGCGGCACTGGTGCGGCTCGCCCGGGAACACGCCGGGTCAGGACCGGTGGTGGTGACCGTCTTTGTCAATCCCACGCAGTTCAACGAGCGGACCGACTTCGACCGGTACCCTCGCGTGCTGGAAGAAGACTGCCGGTGGTGCGAAGCGCTCGGGGTGGATGTGGTGTTTGCGCCGGGCGTGGATGTCGTGTACCCGGAGGGAGAAGACGTGCCCGTCGGGCCGCTGCCCGCGGTCGCGACAACGCCGAAACTGGAGGATTCGTACCGGCCCGGGCACTTTGAGGGTGTCTGCCAGGTGGTGCGCCGGATGTTCGTCCTGACCGGGGCGGCGGCCGGCGTTTTCGGAGCCAAGGACTGGCAGCAGCTGCAGGTGGTGCGGGCGATGTCGGCGGACGAGGGGCTGGGGGTCGAGATCATCCCGGGCGAGACGGTGCGGGAGCCGGACGGTCTGGCGATGAGCAGCCGCAACCGGCTGCTGGACGCCGATGCGCGCGCGAGCGGTGGTCATCTCGCGGGCGATCCGGGAGGCCGGGGGTCTCGATTCGCCAGGCGAGGCCGAGGCGAGGATGGCCGAGTTGATCGGCGGGGCGGGGCTCGATCTGGAGTATGCGGCGGTGCGTGATGCCGCGACGCTCGGAGCGCCACGGGCGGGCGGGCTCTGCCGATCGCTGGTGGCTGCGCGTGTGGGCGGCGTGCGTCTGATCGACAACGGGCCGTGGCCGACGCCGGCGTGACCCGGCCGCGGGGCGGCGGGCCTGCGGCCCCGAGTCGCTCGGGCTAGGCTTGCGGAGCGAGAGCCGATTCTCGCCCGGAGGCTGCCATGCTCAAGACCCCGCTGCACAAGTTTCACCTTGAATACAACGCCAAGATGGTGGATTTCACGGGCTGGGAGATGCCCATGATGTACGCCGGCATCCGCGACGAGCACCAGCAGGTGCGGAGCAGCGGCGGGGTGTTTGACGTCTCGCACATGGGGCGGGTCAAGGTGCAGGGGCGGCACGCGCGGAAGCTGCTCGAACGCCTGTGCACCCGGCGCATCACCGACATGCAGGCCGGGCAGTGCCGGTACAGCCTCGTGTGCAACGAGCAGGGCGGCGTGCGGGATGACGTGCTGGTCTACCGGTTAGACGACGACGACTTTCTGGTCGTGGTGAACGCCTCTAACCGGACCAAGCTGCTCGAGCACTTCGAGCAGGTGCGGGCGGCGGACGAGCTCAAGGTCAAGATCGAGGATCAGACCGAGTCCACGGCGATGGTCGCGGTACAGGGGCCGAAGGTGATGGAGCTCGTCTCGAGCTTCAGCAAAGAGATCCCGTCGCTGAAACGGTACCGGTTCACGGTCAAGAACCTGCTGGTGATGAAGGTGATCGTTTCGCGCACGGGATACACCGGCGAGGACGGGATCGAGGCGATCCTGCCGGCCGGTGCGGTGAATATGGCGTTAAAGCTGATCCTCAAGGACGTGGACATGACGCAGGCCCAAGCGCTGATCAAGCCGGCCGGCCTGGGCGCTCGCGACACCCTGCGGCTCGAGGCCGGGATGCCCCTGTACGGGCACGAGCTCGGCGAGGAGATCTGCGCCCTCTCGTGCGGTGTGGACTTTGCGATCAAGATGGACAAGCACGAGGCTGAGCGGGGCGAGCGGTTTGTCGGCCAGGACGCGCTGGAGAAGATCATCGCGGCGGGCGGGCCGGCCGAGCGCATCGTCGGGCTGTCCTTTGAGGGGCAGCGGACGCCGCGAGCGGGCAACACGGTGCTCGCCGATGGCAAGCAGATCGGTGCGGTGACGAGCGGGTGTCTCAGCCCGACGCTGGGCCACCCGATTGCGATGGCGCTGGTGGACTCACAGCACACCGAGATCGGATCGACGCTGACGGTGGACACCGGCCGGGCACAGCTCGAGGGGACGATCGTGCCGATGCCGTTTTACAAGGCACCCAAGCCCGATGCAAAGCCGGTAGCGACCGCATGACGGGGCGGCGGATCTACCTGGATAACGCTGCGACGAGCTTCCCGAAGCCGGAGGTGGTCCTCCAGGCGATGGTGCGGTATTCGACGGAGTTGGGCGCATCGCCGGGGCGGGGCAGTTATGCCGAATCGCGGCAGAGCGCCGCGCTGCTCACAAGGTGCCGCGAGCGGTTGTGCGAGCTGTTCGGCGGGGCATCGCCTTCGCACGTCGTCTTCACGCTCAACTGCACGGACGCACTGAATCTGGCGATCCACGGCACTGTTGACTGGTGGAATGAGCACCGCGCGGGCGAGCCGGTCCACATCGTGACGACGGCGATGGACCACAACTCGGTGCTGCGGCCGTGTTCGGCGCTGCTCGGGCGGGGTGTGGAGGTGACGCGGGTCGGCGCGGACACCGACGGCGTTGTGGATCCTGCCGCGGTGATCGACGCGATCCGGCCGACGACGCGGCTGGTCGCGACGGTGCACGCGAGCAACGTGACGGGGACGCTGCAGGATGTCGGTGCCGTCGGGCGGGCCTGCCGCGAACGGGGCGTGCCTTTGCTGGTCGATGCTGCCCAGTCGCTGGGGCATGTGCCGGTCGATGTCGAGGCGATGGGGATCGACCTGCTGGCGTTCCCGGGGCACAAGGGGCTGCTGGGCCCTCTGGGCACGGGCGGGCTGTACATCCGTCCCGGGCTTGAAGACCGAATAGCCCCGGTGCGTCAGGGCGGTACGGGCAGCCGGAGCGAGCGGGACACGCAGCCGACCGAGATGCCGGACCGATTCGAGTCGGGCTCGCACAACACGCTGGGCATCGCGGGGCTCCTGGCCGGCGTGGAGTGGCTGCTGGAGCGGTCGGTCGAGGCGGTGCGGGCGCACGAAGCGGGTCTGATCGGGACGTTTCTCAAGCACTTCCCGGGCGAGGGTGCTGGGTATCGGTTGCACGGGCCGGATGACCCGAACCGGCGTGTCGGCGTGTTTGCGGCTCACGCATGAGGCGGTGCCGCCGGAAGAGCTGGCGAGGCTCCTGGAGGACCGCGCGGGTGTCTTGGGTCGGGCCGGGCTGCACTGCGCCCCCGGGGCGCACGAGGCGATGGGCACGGCCTCGACGGGTGGGGCGTGCCGGCTGAGCGTGGGGCCGATGACGACCCACGACGACGTGCGTGCGGCGTGTGCGTGCCTGGAGGCGATCGCGTTGAATTGCGGGGCGTCCGGACGGCGGGCCGGGCGTCAGGACGAGCGGGGCAGCTCGATCCAGCCGGCGTCGGTGTGACGGACGATGGCGCCGGTCTTCACGTAGATTACCTGCTCGGCGATGTTGGTCGCGTGGTCGGCGATGCGCTCGCACTGGTTGGTCAGCTCGTGGACCGCGAAGGCGTAGTCAACGGAGACCTCGCCCGAGGCGATGCCGCGTTCGGCGTCGCGGAGGAGCTGGGACTTGAACGCCTCGACAGTGTCTTCGGCGTCGAGGACGGCCTTGGCCAGACGCGGGTCGCCGCGTTCGATGCTGCGGGTGATGTCGCGGAGGATGCCGGCAACGCTGTTGGTGAGCACGCGGAGGGTGTCGGGGAGGGCGATGCCGATCTCGGCGAACTGCGGGGCGAGCGCCGCGATGGCCGCGGCGGCGTCGGCGGTGCGTTCCAGCTCGTTGTTGACCTTGACGATGGTCAGCATCCGGCGGAGTTCACCGGCGGAGACTGCTTCGGCCCGGCTGGCGACCTCGCCGAGGAGCGCGACGGTGCGCTGCTCGATCTCGAGATCGACGTTGTCGATCTCGTCGTCTGCGTCCACGACGGCGCGTGCGGCCTGGACGTCCATGGAGAACACGGCATCGCAGGCGCTCTCGTAGAACCCGGCGACGCGGTGGCCCTGCTCGACGAGCGTCTTGCTGATCGCGTCGAGTTGTGTGGTGAAACCGCTGGTCGGTGCTGCCATCGTGGATTCCCCTCGGGGGTGGACGGGCATGATAGTGGGGCGGCCGCCGTCACGGGTGCGGGCTACGCTCATGTTTCTGGCGTTGGGCCCGGCCGCGACTCGGCCGGCGTGGAGATCCTGACCGCCACCCTGACCGATTTGATCTACTTTTGATCCACGGAGTTGACGCATGAGCTTTCAGATCGAGCTTGTTCACGCCCGCCAGGTCCTTGATTCGCGGGGCAACCCGACGGTGGAGTGCGAGGTGCTGCTCGAGGGCGGCGCGGTCGGACGGGCGGCGGTGCCCTCCGGTGCCTCGACCGGCGAGAACGAGGCGGTGGAGCTCCGCGACGGCGAGAAGGGCGTCTATCTCGGCAAGGGCGTCACAAAGGCCGTGGCCAACGTGATCGAGCGGATCGGCCCGGCGGTCGAGGGGATGGACGCCCGGGACCAGGAGGGCGTCGACGCGCTGATGTGCGAGCTTGACGGGACGGAGAACAAGGCCGAGCTGGGGGCCAACGCGATCCTCGGGGTTTCGATCGCGGTGGCCCGGGCCGCGGCCGAGGCGACGGGGCTGCCGCTCTACCGGTATCTGGGCGGCACGTCGGCCAGGACGCTCCCGGTGCCGATGCTCAACATTCTGAACGGGGGCAAGCACGCGGACAACACGGTGGACTTCCAGGAGTTCATGATCCAGCCCTGGGGCTTTGACGACTTCGGCGAGGCGCTCCGGGCAGGTGTGGAGATTTACCACACGCTGAAGAAAGTGCTGAGCGAGCGGGGGCTCTCGACGGCGGTGGGCGACGAGGGCGGCTTCGCCCCGGACCTCAAGGACAACGAGGATGCGCTGAAGATCATCGAGGAAGCCACCGGCAAGGCCGGGTACAGCTGGGGCGAGCAGATCTTCGTGGCGCTCGACCCGGCGACCAGCGAACTGTGGAACGAGGCCGAGAAGGACGGCAAGACGGGGTACAAGTTCTTCAGCTCGTCGCAGGAGATCGTCTCGTCGGACGACCTGATCGGGATCTGGGGGGACTGGTGCAAGAAGTACCCGATCCGTTCGATCGAGGACGGGCTGGCGGAGAACGACTGGGACGGCTGGGCGAAGCTGACGGCCACGCTGGGCGACACGGTCCAGCTCGTCGGCGACGACCTGTTTGTGACCAACCGGAAGTTCGTCGAGCGGGGGGTGAAGGAGCGGTCGGCCAACGCGGTGCTGGTCAAGGTCAACCAGATCGGGACGCTCAGCGAGACCTTTGACGCCGTGAACTACGCGATGGCGAATGGGTTCCGGTGCGTCCTGAGCCACCGCTCGGGCGAGACCGAGGATTCGACCATCGCGGACTTGGCGGTGGCGACCAACTGTGGCCAGATCAAGACCGGAGCCCCTTGCCGCTCGGACCGCAACGCCAAGTACAACCAGTTGCTGCGCATCGCGGAGGAACTGGGCATGACGGGATGCTACGGCACCGGCGTTTGATCGATTCGTATCGAAAAATGGCAAGCTGGGTAACCCTTGGAGGCTTCGAGCGGGTTATCACCACCTTTTCTTGAAATCTCCTTGCCGTTGCAAAAAGAGTGCATTGACACGATACGGACAAACTGGTACTGTCTCTAGATGCTCGGCGGACCAAGGCCTTCCGGGTGTCTGAGGAGAGATGAGGGAATTGTTCCCTTCTCGTGGATCAAGAGAGACATGCCCGTCCTCATTCAGAGGTTGGGCGAAGACATCCCCGCGCGTCGCGTGGGGGAGGAGACCGACCATGAAGAACGTTTTTGCTATCGCTGCCCTCGTCGCCGCCGCTGGTACCGTCGCCAACGGCCAGATCTTCAACGAGATCGGTGACGCCACCGATGTGCTGCCCGGCCAGTCCGTGACCAACGGCACCCTCCAGATCGTCGGCTTCAACGGCGGCGGCGATAACGACGTGTTCGCGTTCAACTGGAGCGGTGGCGACCTCGTCATCGATGCCCGCGACGCCGGCTTCGACACCCAGCTTCACCTCTTCGACTACAGCGGCAACGGCATCGGTGAGAACGACGACTCCGTCAACTACGGCCTGAACAGCGAGATCGCTCTCACGCTGGCCGCTGGCAACTACCTCATCGGCATTACCTCCTTCAACAACGACGCCCTCGACGGCGCCGCCCTCCCGATCTTCGGCTTCACCAACACCTTCAGCGACAACAACGGCAACTTCATCCAGGGCCCCGAGGGCAACGGCACCCTCGCCGCGTGGGACGGCCTCAGCGATGGTGGCGACTACAACATCTACTTCTCGTCGGCCGTGAACGCCATCCCCGCGCCCGGCGCGATGGCCCTCCTCGGCCTCGGCGGCATCGCCGCGATCCGTCGTCGTCGCTAATTCCGACGCTGACAGCGGATCAATCCTGATCTGAACGCAGCCGCCCGGCCTCGTGCCGGGCGGCTGTTCTTTTTGGGCTCCAGAGGCGGAGCGGACCTAGCATCGCGCCATGCGCAGAGCCGCCGAAAGAGAGCCTGCCGGGGGGCGAGCCGACGCCGCTGCTGGCGCGAGTCCTCGGCGAGGGCGAGTCGCCGGTGTGGTGGGCCGTGCCGCTGGTGGCGCTCGGTGGCTGCCGCGTCCGGGTGCATGTCGTCTCGGTCGTATTCGCGCTGGCCCTCCTGGCGTACGCGGTCTGGAACGGGCTCGGGCCGACGTACGTGGCGACCGGGCTCGTCGCGTTGGCGGCCGTGGTGGGGCTGCACGAGGCCGCACGGGGGCACGCGCTGGTGCGGTGGTTTGGCGGGCGGCCTCTCGACGTCACGCTCTGGCCCTTGGGCGGGGTCTGGCGATTCGATGACGGGAGCGACAGCGGCGGAGCGAGGTCCGAGGGTGTCGGGGCGGCGGTCGGGCTGGGGATGCTCGTCGCCGTGGCGGCCGCGGCGGGGACGTCGTTCGCACTGATCACGGGCTCGAGCGATGCGCTGGTCTTCGAGCCGCTGCGGCCGGGCGTGGTGATGGGATCGATCCGGGGGAGTTCCACGCCGGCAACGGTCGGGCTCGTGACGCTCTGGCAGGTCTACGCCGCGGCTGTCTACGTATTGGCCTTCAATCTGCTGCCGATGCTGCCGCTGGACGAGGGCGTGCTGGTGCGGGCGGTGTTCGATCGCGGCGGCTCGCGTGCACTGGCGCCCCCGCCTGGGCTTGTTGACAGCGGTGGCCCTGCTGGCGGGTGGGCTGTTGACGGGGTTGCCGATCGTGGCGAGCGTCGGCCTCTGCGGCGGGGTGTACTGCTGGCATGTCTGGCAGCAGGAACGGTTCGCGGTCGATCCGGCGGGCGTCGATCGGTGGCGGGCCGTACTGGACCTACCGGCCGACGAAAGCGGCGAGGGCGGAGACCCAATACCTGCCCGGGACCGGGAGGATGTTGAGCGGATCCTGGCGAAGATCTCGGCGTCGGGCATCGGGAGCCTGAGTCGGGCAGAGAAGCGGACGCTGCGTGAGGCAACAGACCGCCTCCGCGGCCGCTAGCATTGCCCGCGCCCGGGAGACTGGCCCGGGGCCGGGGGACACGTCCACGACTCTCAGACACGGAGCGTCTGCACCACATGGGCCTAGCTGATCGCGGGTATTACAGGGACGAGCCGCGGGGGTACGGCGGTGGTGGCGGCGGACCTGGTGGGGGATTCCACTTCGGCCGGCTCAACGCGCTGTCGGTGACGATGTGGATCATCATCGTCAACATCGTCATCCACGTGCTGGCGAACACCGCGCTGCCCCAGTTCTACCAATGGGGGCACTTCTCGACGTACGAGGGCTTCCAGAGGCTGCAGGTCTGGCGCCTGGTGACGTTCCAGTTCCTGCACGATCCCAGTTCGATCATGCACCTGGCGTTCAACATGTTCGGGATGTGGGTCTTCGGCGGGATTGTCGAGGAGGCCCTCGGGCGACGGAAGTATCTGGCGTTCTACCTGGTCTGCGGCATCTTCGGCGGGCTGCTCTACCTGCTGCTGAATCTCGCCGGGGCGTTCCTGCCGTTTCAACTGCCGGGGTTCCTCTTTGCCAACCCGAAGACGCCGCTGATCGGGGCGTCGGCGGGTGTGTTCGGCGTGATCATGGCGTGCGCGTATGTCGCACCGACGATGCGGGTGCAGTTCATCCTGATCCCGATCTCGCTGACGATGAAGACGATGGCGTATCTGTACGTCGGGTTCGCGGTGCTGAACCTGCTGCTGGGCGGGGGCAACGCCGGCGGGGATGCCGCGCACGTGGGCGGTGCGATAGCGGGGGCGTATTTCATCCGCAACTCGCACCTGCTGCTGGATTTCTTCGATGTGCTGAACGACTCGCGCACGAAGGGGTCTGGCGGGAAGAACAAGCGGGCGCCCGGGTCCCGGGGCAAGCGGGCGGCCAAGCCAACACAGCAGCCGAGCGCATACGCGAAGCTCGCCAGAGAAGAGGCAGAGATCGACGCGATCCTGGCGAAGATCCAAGACGAGGGGATCGGGAGCCTGACGGCGAAAGAGAAGAAGCTCCTGGCCAAGGACACCGAGCGCAAGCGCCGTGAGCTGGGCTCCGGCGGGGGCAAGCCCTGACCGTGGCGTCTTCTCTTCGATTTGCGATTTCGCATCGGTGCCCGCACTCCTCGGCCCGGGTTGGGAGGGTGACGACGCCGCACGGCGATTTTGACACGCCCGCGTTCATGGCGGTGGGGACCAAAGCGAATGTCAAGGGCCTGCTGCCGCAGCAGGTCGCGGCGACCCGGACGCAGGTGGTGCTCAACAACACGTATCACCTGATGCTCAGGCCCGGTGAACAGATCGTCGAGGCCGCGGGCGGGGCGCACCGGTTCATGGGCTGGCCGGGGCCGATCCTGACTGACTCCGGGGGATACCAGGCGTACTCAATGGCGGACATCAACGACGTCGATGACGACGGAGTGACGTTCAAGTCGATTATCAACGGGGCGAAGATCCGGATGACGCCGGAGCGTTCGATCGCGGTGCAGAACGCGATCGGGGCGGACATCATCATGGCCTTCGACGACTGCCCGCCCTCGATGGACCCGACCGTCGGTCCGACGAACCAGACCCGCATCCGCATCGCGGCGATCCGCGACGGGGCCAAGGGGATCTACGACCACGCCGCACGCCTCCGCATCGCCAACGAGCGGACGGTGCGGTGGCTCGAGCGGTGCAAGGCGGCCCACGCCCGCGCCGAGGACCAGGCCCTCTTCGGGATCGTGCAGGGGGGAACCGATCTCGAGGCCCGCGCGTGGTCGGCCGAGCGGATCACCTCCATCGACCTGCCCGGGTACGCCATCGGTGGCGTCGCGGTGGGGGAATTGCAGGACGACATCGCCTCGGTGACGCGGCACACGGCGGCACTGCTTCCCGAGGACAAGCCAAGGTATCTGATGGGGGTGGGCTACGAGCAGGACATCGTGGCGGCCGTGCTGGCCGGGGTGGACATGTTCGACTGCGTGCTGCCGACGCGGAACGCCCGGAACGGTCAGGCGTTCGTGCGGGAGGGCACGCTCCGGTTCCGCAACGCCCGGCACGAGCGGGACTTCGGCCCGATCGAGGCCGGGTGCGGGTGTGCGGCGTGCGACCCGGCGGGGCACGGCTGGGCGACCCCGGACGGGCTGCCGTTCAGCCGGGCCTATATCAAGCATCTCTTCATGGCCAGCGAGATGCTCGGGCCGATCCTGCTCACGCTGCATAACCTCTGGCACTTCCAGACGTTGATGTTGGACATCCGGCAAGCGATCGCGGAAGATGATTGGCCCGGGTTTGCCCAGAAGTGGCCCCGGGTCGCGGCCGCCGTTCCCGGAGGGGACGGGGTTGTGTAGTCGGGGCATTCGGACGGTTGGTGATTGGTCGGTAGCGGTCGGCGGATCGGAATTCACGCGGGTCGGAACACACAGCGAGATTGGTCTTTATGCAGAACAGCATCCTCTGGACGACTACGCCGGGCCTCGGCTTGATACAGGACGGGGCGCTGCCCAACGCGGTGCCGGGGATCGGCGGATCGTCGGCGGGCGGCACGACCGGGGCACCGGGCGATCCCGCGGCCGCGGGTGGTCCCGCCGGCGGCGCGGCGGCCAAGCCGTTCGGCAATTCCATCTTCATCATGCTGGCCCTGCTGTTGGTCTTCATGATCGTGTCGTCGATGATGAGCGCGCGACGCGCCAAGAAGCAGACCGCCCAGATGCTGGGCGGGCTCAAGCGTGGAGACAAGGTGCTGACGGCGGCGGGGATCTTCGGCACCGTCCACGAGGTCCGCGACGACGCGGTCGTGCTGAAGATCGACGATGTCAGCGGGACCAAGGTGCAGTTTGCCAAGCACGCGATCCAGCAGGTGGTCAAGTCGGCCAAGGGCGGGGTCAAGGAACTGGCGGCGGACGGCACCGAGGGTGACAACTAGCAGGCTCACGCCGACGGAATCCGGCTGAACGCCGGGTCGGGCGGATCGGGAACAGGTTCGGCTTCTTTCCTCTTTCGGAGTTCGTGCAACGTATGCAAAGGTACTGGACCAAGATCGCGCTGGTGATCGCGCTGCTGCTTCTGTCGCTCTATGCCGCGATGCCGCCGTCGAAGAAGCTCCGTCTGGGCAAGGACCTGCGGGGCGGCGTGACGCTCGTCTACTCGGTGGAGGTGCGTCCCGGCGAGAACTCGCGGGAGATTCTCACGAGCGTGATCGACGTGCTGAAGGAGCGGGTGGACCCCAGGGGTCTTTTCGAGATCTCGATGGTGCCCCAGGGGCGGGACCGGATCGAGATCACGATGCCGCTGCCCGGCGAGGACGTGAAGGCCAAGCGGGCCGAGTTTGACGCGATGCTCGCCGAGCTCGACGCGGACCGACTGCCGCCGGAGCGGATCGACCGGGTGATGTCGATGCCGGCCGAGGACCGCGGGCCCGCGATCGAGACCCTCGCCGACGGGGATGCCTCGAAGCTCGCGGCGGCTGGAGTCGCTCGCCGCGGTCGCGGACGCCGCGGCCCACAAGCGGCGCGCGTTCGAAGAGGCGGAGCAGCAGGGTGCGGAGGAGTCCGCGCTCGTGGCCTTGGCGATGGAGGCGGCGCAGGCGGAGACCGACTACGAGGCGGCCCGGGCGCAGATCGCGTCCCGCTCGCTGAGCTCCGACGAGGTGCGGCGTGCGTTGCGGCTTTCGGACGAGGGCAAGCGGCTCTTCGACGAAGAAACCAAGGAACAGGTCAAGCTGCCCAGTGCCAGGCAGCGGGCGCTCGACCGGCTGCGTGAGGACTATCCCGACCAGCAGGACCGGCTCGACACACTGTTGGCCAAGTATCAGGAGTACGAATCGATCCGGACAACGCTGGACGACCCGGCGGACCTCGAACGGCTGCTGCGTGCCTCGGGTGTGCTGAGCTTCCGGATCACCGTCGATCCGGGGACGGTTCCTGAGGAAGCCCAACTGCGGGCGGATCTGCAGGAGAAGGGCCCCCGCGCGGCCCGCACGCCGGACATGGCGTGGTTCAAGCTCAACAAGATCGACGGGTGGTACAACAACGCCCAGCAACTGGCCTTCCTGAGCCGCGACCCGGTCGGGTTCTTCTCCGGGCGTGACTACATCGTCGAGGAGTACAACGGCGAGTACTACATGCTAGCGTGGGATATCCGGGGCTCGAAGCTGACACCGGAATCCAGCCGCGGCTGGAAGGTCTCGAAGGCCTTCCAGGGGCAGGATCAGCTGGGCCGCCCGGCGATCAACTTCCTCATGGACCCGCGTGGCGCGACGCTCCTTGGCGAGCTGACCGAGGCGCACGTCGGGGACAGCATGGCGGTGCTGCTGGACGACGAGATCTACACCGCGCCCAACCTCAACGGCCGCATCTCCCGCAACGGGCAGATCATGGGCGATTTCAGCCCGACCGAGCTGGCGTACATCATCCGGGTGCTCAACGCGGGCTCGCTGCAGAACAAACTCTCTCCGGCACCGATCAGCCGGAACGCGATCGGCCCGGAGCTGGGTCTTGACTACCTCAAGCAGGGCCTCGGGGCGGGGATCATCGCGCTGATCAGCGTCTCGCTGTTCATGGTGGTCTACTACTTCCGGTGCGGCGTGATCGCGGTCGTCGCGCTGGGGTGCAACGCGCTGCTGCTGCTCGGGGCGATGTCGACCTTGTCGGCGACGTTCACACTGCCGGGCATCGCGGGCATCGTGCTCACCTTCGGCATGGCGGTGGACTCCAACGTGCTGATCTTCGAGCGCATCCGCGAGGAGCTCCGAGAAGGCAGGGAAACGAAAGCCGCGGTCCGGCTCGGGTTCTCGAAGGCGATGTCGTCGATCGTCGACGGCAACGTGACCAACCTGATCGTCTGTATCGTGCTGGCCAACGTCGGCACGCAGGAGATCAAGGGCTTCGCGATCACCCTTGGCGTAGGCGTCCTGACGACGATGTTCTCCGCCCTCGTGGCCAGCCGTTTGGTCTTCAATGTGCTCCTCGAGCTCAAGCTCATGAAGAAGATTCGGATGCTGCCCTCGTCCATCCCGGCGGTCGAGCGGGCGTTCGAGCCCGGGGTCAACTGGCTGAGCCTGCGGTGGGTGTTCATCTTCGTCTCGGCGATCTACATGGGCCTCGGGGTCTTCATGATCGTAATGCAGCGCGGCGAGATGATGGATACCGAGTTCCGCGGCGGCACGCAGGTGACGCTGCAGTTCAAGACCGACGATGCCACCCCCGAAGAGGACGACCGGTTGACGCTCACGCGGCAGGAGGTCGAGGACCGTGTGGTGGCGATCGCGCAGTCCGCGGCCCCGGACTCGCCGCTGGCCGACCTGGCGAGCGCGCAGGTGCTGCCGCTGGACCCGGACTCCTCCGGTGTCCGTTCTGATCGGTTCATGATCAAGAGCGTGGTGACCAACGAACAGGCGGTCATCGAGTCGCTGATGGTCGCGTTCGCCGACGAACTGGACAACCGGCCGCCGCTGACCTTCGCCGGCCAGCGGGCAGAAGAGCTCGCCCAGGCCCCCGTGTTCCCGCTGAGCAACCCGCGCGGCCTGCTCGGCCCCGACATCGGGCGGCCGCAGTATCTCAACGACGTCAGCGAGTTCGCGGGCGGCGTGGCGATCCTGCTCGAGAACATCGACCCCGCAACAACGAAGGAGGGGCTCGAGGCGCGGCTCAACCGGCTGCGCGAGCAACCGGACTACTCCGACACCGCCGGCCGCACGGTCGAGATCGTGGTGCTTGAGGGCACCGACAGCGCTGTGGAATCGGCCGTTGTGCTCGTGAGCGACGAGGCAATCGACTATCTGCAGAACGAGAACATCTGGGAGCAGGACCTGGCCCAGCGCGAATGGGACCTCCTGCGCGATGCGCTCGGGCAGACGACCACGCTGGCCAGCGTGCAGAGCTTCAGCGCCGCGATGGCGGGGACGTTCCGCGCCAAGGCGGTCGTGTCGGTCGTTCTGTCGCTGATGCTGATCCTCATCTACGTGTGGGTGCGGTTCGGCTCCGTGCGGTACTCGCTGGCCGCGATCGCGTGCCTGATGCACGACTGTCTGACCTGCATCGGGCTGATCGCCCTCGCGGAGATCGTGTACAAGCTCCCCGCGGCGGAGAGCATCGTGGCGACGCTGGGCATCCAGCCGTTCAAGATCGATCTGAACATGATCGCGGCGTTGCTGACGATCATCGGCTACTCGCTCAACGACACGATCATCGTCATGGACCGCATCCGTGAGATGAAGGGCAGGCTTCCCTACGCGACCGACAAGATCATCAACCAGTCGATCAACATGACGATCAGCCGGACGGTGATCACCTCGGGCACGACGCTGCTGGCGATCCTCATCCTCTACGCCTTCGGCGGCGAGGGCGTGCGGGGCTTCGCCTTCGCCATGCTGATCGGCGTTGGAGTCGGGACGTACTCTTCGATCGCCGTGGCCGCTCCGCTCGTCTGGCAGAGAGGCCACACCGAGCAGGACAACGAGGCCACCCCCGGCACGACCATCACCACGACCTGACGACGGAGCACCCAGCCATGAGCGCCCCCAGCGCCCGCATCGGAGCCGGGTTTCTCGCCCTGGTGGGGGTCTGGATCGGCGTGTACTGGCTTTGGGAGCCAACGGGCACGCCGCGGCTGTCGTTTGCCGACGAGACCGCGCCACCCGTCGAGACCGGGACGCCCGAGATTCCGGGGGCGACCGTACCCGTTGAGCCGGAGCCGCTGCCGGCGGATCCCCCCGTCGCCGTTCCCGAGGACCGCACCCCGGCCGCGGCGCCGGATCCGGCGGCCGTCGAGAGCACCCCAAGATTCCGGGACTACTCGGTGCGGGCGGGCGACACCTTCGAACGGATCAGCCGGCGGTTCTGGGGCACGATCCGCCACGCGGACGCCATCGCCGCGGCCAACCCGTTCGTGAGCCCGACGAGCCTGCAGGTCGGCCAGGTGCTCCGGATACCCTCCACGCCGGACAATGTGCAAGGCAAGCCGGAGGAGGGCCAGGAGACCGACCTGCCCACGCCCGAGTTCATGGAGTACATCGTCGTCAAAGGCGACAACCTCTCGGCGCTGGCCCAGCGGTTCTACGGCAGCCTGCGGTACGCCGACGTGATCTTCAACGCCAACCGCGACACGATGTCGAGCATCGACGACCTGCAGATCGGGCAGGTGCTCCGGATACCCTCCCGCGCCAACGTGCTCGGCGATGGAGCCGATGAATGAGACCGCTCGACCGAACAGACCACCACACAGGCCGCCGGAGAACCGCCGCGTGAACATCAAACGGATCCTGGTCACCGGCGGCGCCGGGTTTCTCGGCTCGCACCTGTGCGACCGGCTCGTCGAGGCCGGTCACGACGTGATCTGCGTCGACAACCTGTTTACGAGCCAGAAGTCGAACATCGTCCACCTACTCAAGCGGCCGAACTTCGAGTTCATCCGTCACGATGTGACGCACGCGTTCTGGCTGGAGGTCGACGAGATCTACAACCTCGCCTGCCCGGCGGCGCCGGGGCACTACCAGTACAACCCGATCAAGACCATGAAGACCTCCGTGCTCGGGGCGATCAACGTCCTGGGGATCGCCAAACGCTGTCACGCCAAGGTGCTGCAGGCCTCAACCAGCGAGGTCTACGGCGACCCGGACGTCCACCCGCAGCCGGAGAGCTACCGGGGCAACGTCAACCCGATCGGCCCCCGCGCCTGCTACGACGAGGGCAAGCGCGCCGCCGAGACGCTGTTCTTCGACTACCACCGCCAGAACGGCGTGAACATGCGCCTCGTCCGCATCTTCAACACCTACGGCCCGCGGATGCACCCCTTCGACGGTCGGGTCGTCTCCAACTTCATCCGCCAGGCGGTCAACGGCAACGATCTCACGCTCTTCGGCGACGGCTCGCAGACCCGCTCGTTCTGCTACGTCGACGACCTCATCGACGGGTTCATCGCCATGATGGACGGGCCGGACGACTTCGTCGGCCCGGTCAACCTCGGCAACCCGCACGAGTTCACCGTCCGGCAGCTCGCCGAGCTGGTGCTCGAGCTGACCGGCAGCAACGGCAAGCTGGTCTTCAAGGACCTGCCCGAGGACGACCCCCGCCAGCGCTGCCCGGACATCGGCCTCGCCAAGGCGAGACTCAACTGGCAACCCTCGATCGAGCTGCGCGAGGGGCTGATGCGGACGGTGTCGTGGTTCCGGTCGATCGACTTTGCCGACTACCGCGCCCCCACACCCAACTACTGACACGCCGCGCGCGTTCACGCGGCCGATGGAGCCCCGCCGATGGCGCGATCACCCGACGACATCCTCGTGCGAGCGGCGACCCCGGCCGACCGGGCCGCGTGGACGCGGATGCGCGAGAGCCTCGGCCCGGAGTGGCTGACGGACGACTTCGACGCCCTCGCCGCCGAGTACTTCGGCCGCGGCACGATCCAAGGACTCCGCCACGTCGTGCTGATCGCCGAGCGGGCGGGCACGCCGGTCGGGTTCGCCGAGGTCTCGCTCCGCGAGATCGCCGAGGGCTGCCTCTCCTCGCCGGTCGGCTACCTCGAGGGCTGGTTCGTCGCCGACGCGGCCCGGGGGGTGGGCGTAGGCCGCATGCTCGTCGCGGCCGGGGAACGCTGGTCCGCCGAGCAGGGCTGCACCGAGTTCGCCTCCGACGCCGAGCTCGACAACGCTGCCAGCCTGCGCGCACGCGGCCCTGGGCTTCGAGGGTGTCTGCGAAATCCGCTGCTTCCGCAAGGCCATCGGTCCGGCGGATTGACCCTCCGCGGCTCCCTCGTGCGTACGCTGCGGTATGCACATCGCACTCACCGGCGTCTCAGGCTTCATCGGCTCTGCCATCGCGCGGCGCCTGCACGGGGCCGGGCACACCGTCACCGGGCTGGTCCGCACCACCAGCCGGCGCGACCACGTCGAGCCGTTCGTCGAGCGGTTCGTCGTGGGCGACCACGCGGACCAGTCCTGCTGGGCCGAGCTGCTCGAGGGGGCCGACTGCGTCGTCCACAACAGCGTCAACTGGCAACCACTCAAGGCGACGCCCGTCGATCTCGACGGCCACCTGCGGTCCAACCTCGACGCCTCGATCCGCTTTCTGCACGCCTCGGCCCCGCGGCAGTTCATCTTCCTGAGCACCATCGCCGTCCACCACGACATGCTCCCGCGCGAGAAGGCCGCCGACGGGACCAACCTCGTCGATGAGGACCACCCGCTGCGGCCCTCGCGGCTGTACGGCGCGTACAAGGCCTCGATGGAGGCCCACCTCTGGGCCGAGCACTTCGGGGCCGGCCGGCACACCTCGGCGCTCCGCCCCTGCGCCGTCTACGGCCTCGATCCCCAACTCGAACGCTCGCACGGCTACCAGGTCATCAAAGCCCTCCGCGAGACCGGCCGCTACGACAGGCCCGGCGGCGGCAAGTGCGTCCACGTGGACGACGTCGCGGCGGTGGTGGGGGCGCGCTGGTCGGCAACGAGGCCGCGGCCGGGAAGCCCTTCAACCTCGTCGACTGCTACGCCCGCCACGCCGACTGGGCGGTGATGGCCGCCGAGCTGCTGGGGATCGAGGCCGGGATCGACCTCTCCAGCCCGCCCCTGCCGCAGAACTCGTTCCGCAAGGCGGCGGTCGAGTCGCTGGGTGTGAAGCTCGATCGCGGGCACGCGGGCATCCGCGCGGTGCTGGAGGAGTTGATCGGGGCGATGGGAGAGTAGGCATCAGGCACTGGGCATCAGGTTCGGGGCATGTGGCCTCGGGCATGGCGCGGGCAGCGTCCCGATATGCCCGCCTCGGTTCCCGACGTTCGAAAATCGACCCGGCGCGTTCGAAGATCTGTTTCCCACCTTCGAACGCGGGCTCTCGACCCTCGAAGATCGGCTCTCCACCTTCGAAGATCGGCTCCTGACCTTCGAAGATCTACTCCCCACCTTCGAAGATCTGCTTCCGACCTTCGAAGTTCTGTTCCCCACTTTCGAGCATCTGACGTCCGGGTTCGGCGTTATCCGGCCAAATCTGCGCGGTTCGAGGGATATCCGGGGGACGGCGCGGCGGGCCGCGGCCGAACCGTCGGCTGCCGCCTTTTCCGGATCGTCATCCCCAGCACGAACGCGAACGGAACACTGGTCGCTGGCGCGGGCACTGCCGCCGCGAAACGAACACCCATGCTGAACCGCGGACTGCCGATCTTCCAGTAGTCGAGCCTGTCCTGGAAATCGTGGTCCGATCCGTACTCCAATGAGCCGTGCCAGACCCGGTCGTAGTTTCCGGGTGGCGCGAACTCCGTCCACTCCGTCGCCCCGCCCGATCCTCCCAACAGCCCCCACGGGCTCGCGGCCCACGGGTACGACCCGGCGTCGAGCGGCGGGAAGTCGTCCGGGTGCGCTCCGGCGTCGGTCTCGCCGCCTTCCCACGGCGCGCCGGAGATCGGCGCCGTGTCCTTCGAGTGCGGATATCGCCAGTAGCCGCCTTCGCCGTCCTTGTCGGGGTCCCAGAACATTGCCTTGGCGTACTCGTCCAGCGTGGGGATCCAGTACCTCGCGTCGGGGTGGTGCTCGAGCTGGTCGGTGAAGGTGCCGTCGCTGTTGTCGCCGAAGGTCGAGGTGTCGTATGCGCCGTCCTCGAACGCCCATTGTTCCTCGACTTTGCCGTTGTGCAGCCAGTTGGCCAAGCGTGCCGCGTGCCGCCAGGACAGGTCGGTGGGCCGATCGGCCGCGCCGCTGCGGATGTAGTACTGCGGGTTCTCCAGCGAGCCGGCATTGCCGATCCACTGCCCGGTGAACGAATGCCCTCGCCGCTCGTCCAGCGGCACATACGGCCAGTAGGCCTGCACATACTCGAAGTGCTGCCTGGTGGTCAGCTCCGTGCGGCCGATCCGGTACTCGTAGTCCACGCCACCGACCTCGAGATCCGACCACCGCGGCACCTCGTGCGGCAGCGTGTCGCGGTTGCCCGCGTCGCCGACGGTCACCCAGTCGATGCCGTCGTCCTGCGCAGCGACCGCGCCCGCCGCGATCGCCAGCCCGAGGACGATCCCGATTCTCGCCCCCAGAAAGCGGCAATGCGTCACGTGGTCCATCTGAAGATCCTTGTCGTGCAGCCGGTCGCCGTTGCGGTCCGCCGCAGAATACCCGATCCGGCGAGAGGTCCCCGCGGGGACCGGAGCTCAGACCCGGTGTGCCGGGTGCCGTGCTCCGTCCCGCAAGGCGAAGCACGATCGGGGGTCGTCGGCCCCCGCCGCCCTCGCTCGACGAGACGAAAGCGGGCACCGGTGTTTCTTGCCATCCCCTCTGTGCCCTCTGTGCCTCTGTGGTGCACTTCCCCTCGCCTTCCTCCGCGTCCTCTGCGTCTTCTCTCCGCGGCCTCCGCGTTCTGCCTCCCCCGCGGGGGCTCCTCGATGGCGCGTCGGGCTCCGTTTATCCCGGCGTTCTGCTTCTCTTCGAGCCCTTCGCGGCCTTCGCGTTCCCAACTCCGCGCCTCCGCGTTCTGCATCCCGGGTCGGCAGAGGCGAGCCCACGCCGTCCGCACGGCCCACCGGCTTGTGGTACCGTGGTGGTCGTTCGTTGTCATCCCTACCCCCCTCGGGAGGCTTGCCCATGCGTCTGATGCCGATTGGTGTGTGTGTTGCAGTGCTGGCGGTTGCGCCGGTCGCGTTCGGGCAGTCGGCCGACGCGGCCCGGGCCGCCGAGGCCGGCGGTGGGGGGGGCAGACGCCAGGAGCGATGCGGGCGGCGACACCCCCTTCGCCATCACCCACCACACCACCACCAGCGGCGGCGAGACGTTCGACTACACCGTGACCACCGGCCGCATGTCGCTGCCCGACTACGGGGGCGAGCCCCGCGCCGACATCTTCTTCGTCGCCTACACGCGGGACATCGGGGAAGACGCCGACATCGGCCGCCGACCGATCACCTTCGCCTACAACGGCGGGCCGGGCTCCTCGAGCGTGTGGCTGCACCTGGGGGCGCTGGCCCCCAAGCGGGTGGACATGGGCCCTGAGGGCTTCCCGCCCAAGCCGCCCTACCGGCTGCTCGACAACGAGCACGGCTGGCTCGACTTTACCGACCTGGTCTTCATCGACCCGGTCGGCACCGGCTACTCCCGCCCGGCCGAGGGCGAGAGCAAGTCCCAGTTCCACGGGCTCGACGAGGACATCTCGTCGGTCGGCGACTTCATCCGCCTCTGGACCACGCAGAACGAGCGGTGGCGCAGCCCGAAGTTCCTCGCCGGCGAGAGCTACGGCACCACCCGCAACGCCGGGATGGCCCAGTATCTGCAGAACTCCCACGGCATGTTCCTCAGCGGCATCCTCATGATCTCCGCGGTGCTCGACTTCCAGACCGTCCGGTTCAACGACGGCAACGACTCGCCCTATTGGCTCTTCCTGCCGACCTACGCCGCGACCGCGTGGTATCACAAGGCACTCGAGCCCGATCTTCAGAACAAGCCGCTCCGCGAGTTTCTCGACGAGGTCGAGGCGTTTGCAAGCACCGACTATCTCGTCGCGCTGGGCAAGGGTGCGTCGCTCGACACGAGCGAACGCCGCCGCATCGTCCGCACCCTCTCCCGCTACACCGGCCTCAGTGAGGGCTTCGTCGAGCGGGCCGACCTGCGGATCGGTATCTCCCGCTTCACCGAAGAGCTGCTCCGCGACAGGGGTGTCACCGTGGGCCGCCTCGACAGCCGCCTCCGCGGCGTCGATTCCGACCGCAACGGCACCGGCCCCGAGTTTGACCCCAGCATGGAGGCCATCGACGGCCCCTACGGCGCCCTGCTCAACGACTACGTCCGCACCCAGCTCGGCTACGAGAACGACCATCCCTACGAGATCCTCACCGGCCGCGTCCACCCGTGGAACTACGACCGGTTCACCAACCGCTACGTCAACGTCGCCCCCCGCCTCCGCGACGCGATGTTCCAGAACCGCAACCTGCGGGTCTTCTTCGCCGAGGGCTACTACGACCTGGCCACGCCCTACTTCGCCGCCGACTACACGATCGACCACCTGGGCCTCGACGCCGACCTGCGGGCCAACATCCGCACCGAGACCTACGAGGCCGGCCACATGATGTACATCCGCGAGATCGAGCTCCGCCGCCTCCGCGAGCACGTCGCGTCGTTCTACGCCGACACCCTCGCGGCCCCCGCCGCGCCCCAACCCTGATCCTCAACCCCGATCCTCAATCCTGATCCGTGGTAGACTCCCCGCGTGGCACACCCAACGGGCCCGACACTCATCATCTCTGACGGCGGCTTGCCCGCGCTGGTGGCCGCAGCGATCGAGGCCGAGCGAGTCGCCTCCGCCGGTGAAGGCGGTGGGGGGGGCTCCCGCCCTGCTCATGCCGTGGGTGACCAGCCCGCTCCTCGCCGACGCCCAGCTCGCGGCCGTCTCCTCCCAGGCCCGGTTCCTCCGGCAGGAACAGCTCGAGCCGGCTCCCATCCAAGCCTTCGCCGCCGGCACCTCCGCGGCCTTTCTGGACACGCTCGGCCTGCTGGCCGCGGTGGAAGTGGCCCGGGCCAACAGCTGCGCTCGGATCGTCTGGCCCAGCCACGCCCACGCGACCGACGACTCGCTCGAGGGCGACATCGAACGCATTGCCAACGCCGTAGACCGGGCGCTGCTCGTCGAGCGGCTCGCCGGGCTCGAGTCCGACGTCATCGGCACGGCAGCCGCGGCGGAGATTGCCATTGAGACCCCCTGGTCGACCTGACCGACACCCAACTGGCCGAGCTGGTCGTCGATCTCGACGCCCCGGCCTATCTGTGCTGGTGGTGGCGGCCGGCCGCAGATCCCGCCGCCGAAAAAGACCGCCGCCGCCGAGAGAGAGACGTGGAGGGCCGCACTCGACCGGGCGGGCTGGGTCTCCGCGTCGCCGGACGTCACGATCAGCGCGCCGGCCCAGCCGACCCCGCGATAGCCGTCGCGACACTCCGGCGGTCATAGACTTGCCCCCTATGACCGAACACGCCACCGTCGCCTCGTTTACCCCCGTCACCACGCACGTCGGCACCGTCGATCGGTGGTCGAAAACCGTCATCCCGACGCTACGCGAGGCACCCGCCGAGGCGACGACGCCGAGCCACCAGCTCCTGTTGCGGGCCGGCTACATCCGCCAGGTCGCGGCCGGGGTCTACGACTACCTCCCCCTCGCCTGGCGGGCCCTCCGCAAGATCAGCCAGATCATCCGCGAAGAGATGGACGCCGCGGGCGGAAGCGAGATGCTGATGCCCGCCATGGCCCCGCTCGAGATCTTCGACGAGACCGGGCGAGCGGCCGACTACGGCGACGACCTGTTCCAGCTGACAGACCGGCACGGCCGCGCGACGGTGCTCGGCCCGACGCACGAGGAGGTCATCACCGACTTCCTGCGCCACGCGGTGACCAGCTACCGCCAGCTGCCCCTGGTGCTCTACCAGATCCAGAGCAAGTTCCGCGACGAGCCCCGGCCGCGGGCCGGGCTGCTGCGCGGGCGTGAGTTCATTATGAAGGACGCCTACTCCTTCCATCTCAAGGTCGAAGGCGAGGGCGGACTCAACGAGTCGTACGACGCGATGTACCGGGCCTACTCCAACGTCTTCACCCGGTGCGGGCTCGACTTTACGGCCGTCGAGGCCGAGGCCGGGCCGATCGGCGGCTCGGCCAGCCACGAGTTCATGGTCAACTGCGAAACCGGCGAGGACACGATCCTCCGCTGCCCCGAGTCGGGCTACGCCGCGAACGTCGAGAAGTGCGAGATCGGCGAGCGTGCCTGGTCGTTCGACGGTGGCACCGGCTTCCAGCCGGTGACCCTCACGAAGGTCCACACGCCCAACATGCCCGGCATCGAGGGCGTCGCCCAACACCTCGGCACGACCGCCGCGGGGATGCTCAAGACCATCGTGCTCGAGCCCGCCCCCGGCACCGAGAGCGGGGGGTGGACTGGGTGCTCGCCGTGGTACGGGGCGACCACGAGGTCAACGAAGGCAAGCTCCGCGACGCGGTCGGGTTCAAGGCCGCGGCTCGCCGACGAGAAGCGGGCCAAGGCCGCGGGCTTTGCGATCGGCTATGTGAGCCCCCTCGCCAGCAAGTCGGTCTCAGGCCGCTGCCTGGTTGTGGTCGATCCGGACGCAGCCCAGGGCTCCACCGCCTGGGCCACCGGCGCCGACGAGGCCGACCACCACGTCACCGGGTTCAACTGGACTCGCGAATTGGGGGAATCCCTGGCCGACCAGAGTTATGTTAAAGTCGCGGAGATCCGCAATGCCGTCGTCGGCGACCCCTCGCCCCGGGCACCGGGCGCTTCGCTCGTCGCCCAGCGCGGGATCGAGACCGGGCACATCTTCAAGCTCGGGTGCAAGTACTCCGACGCCATGGGCTTCCACGTCATGGACGAGTCGCAGAAGCGGCAGAGCGTCATCATGGGGTGCTACGGCATCGGCGTCAGCCGGACCATGGCCGCGTGCGTCGAGATGAGCCACGACGAGGGCGGGATCATCTGGCCCGCCGCCGTCGCGCCCTACCACGTCCACATCGTGCTGATGAAGCCCGACGACGCCGAGCACGCGGCCCTCGCCGACCGCCTCGCGACCGAGCTTCGGGTGGCCGGCCTCGACGTACTGCTCGACGACCGCAAGGAACGCCCCGGCGTGAAGTTCAAGGACGCCGACCTGATCGGCATGCCCGTCCGCCTGACCATCGGTGCCAAGGCACTCGAAGCAGGGGGGGTCGAGTGCAAGGCCAGGTCGGAGTCCGGCCACGGCGAGGTCGTGCCGCTCGACGCGGTCCGAGATCGCTGTCTGGCGATCCTTCAGGGATAGGAATCGGCGTGGCGCCGCCAGCAGGAAGGCCCGCCGGTTCTTGACATCGCAGATTCGGGCATACTCTTGGGGCGCACAGAGAGCGGCGCGGGGCGCGAAAGCCCCGCCAGGAACGATCAGAACCGCGGTCTCCACTCTCGGAACCGGGTCCAGCCCCGAGGTAGCCAAGAAGGCCTCTGATGGAAGATGATGGGCAACCCAGGCTGCTGAGCAGCCTCACTCCGGTCGTCCTCGCCGACAAGGCGACCTTTGACCTCGCCTACTCCACGCTCCGCCAACCCCTGTCCGACTCGTGCTTCGCGTGCACATTCATGTGGGCCGATGCGCTGCGCATCTCCTGGGCGCAGCTGCACCGGCACCTCTGCATCTTCGCCAACGGCACCGACGACCTCACACTGCTGCACCCGCCGGTCAGCCTCCCCGGCGCGACCGACACGGAGTTCGCGGCCGCGATCGCCGACTCGTTCGAAATCATGGACGAGTACAACGCCGCGGGCAACGGGCGTGACCGTTCACGCATCGAGTATGTCTCAGACGAGATGCTCGAGAAGATCAACAGTTGCACGCCCTTCCCGCTCGGCGCAACACCGCTCTGGGGCGACTACGTCTACGCCACCGACCGCCTGATCTCGCTCGAAGGCGGCGACCTCAAGAGCAAACGCCACGCGCGGTCGAAGTTCCTCCGGGAGTTCCCGGATGCCCGCACCGAGCCGATGACCGAATCCCACATCGATGCCTGCCAGGCTCTGCTCGCTTGCTGGGCGGCTCACGGCGACACAACCCACGACGGCGAGGTCAACGACGCTCATATGGGCACCGACGTGCTGCGCCACAAAGACCACGTCGCCACGACAACCGCACTGACCTACTTTCGCGAGTTGGGGCTCACCGGCATGGTCGTGATGGTGGGGGATCAACTCGCCGGCTTCACGCTGGGGCTCGCACTCTCGCCGATGCAGTCCATGGTGCTCATCGAGAAAACCGACCCGGCATTCCCGGGGTGCCCGCAGTACATCTTCTCTGAGTTCTGCCGCACCGCATTTCCGACCTACCCCGAGTGCAACATCGGTGACGACTGGGGAATCCCGACGCTCCGGTTCACCAAGCAGAGCTACCGCCCGATCCGGCTGCTCAACAAGTACGTCCTGGCTCGAGACGCCCTCCCCTCGGCGGTACCACTCCCAACACCGGACGTCCCCAACCGCATCCCGGAGCCGTTGCCGCCGGCCATGACCATCGCACGCCAATCCACTCCCGACGTGCGCGTCCGCCTCGCGTCCGCCCGGGACATCGAGGCCATTCTCGATGTCGAGCAGGACTGCTTCGCCGATCCCGAAGACCAGTTCAGCCGCCGGCAGGTCCGCGCGTTGCTGGCCAAACCCCGCGCGACCGTCTACCTCGCTGAGGACGACGCCGGGGCGGTTGCCTGGGCCGTCAGCCTGATTCGCCAGCACAGGCACTGGAGATCCGGACGGATCTATTCGATCGGCGTGCACTCTCGAGCCCGCGGCCGCGGCATCGGCCGACGCCTCACCGAGCGTCTGCTCGAAGACTTCCGTAGCCGCAACATCCTGCGTGTGTATCTCGAGGTGCGGGAAGACAACGCCACCGCGATGGCCCTCTATCAGGCACTCGGCTTCGAGCCGGTCCGCCGCCTCCCGGCGTACTACGGACCCGGTGCGGACGGGCTCAGTTGCCGCGTGATTCTCAAGCCGGTCGCCGACCCCGCCTTGCCCTGATGCCCGACCGCCTCTCCTAGGGGCCCCTGAAGGGATCTTCAAGGGTGACTTTTACATAACATGTATTATCGGGCTTTGGGTCTGGGGCGATCCACCCGCCGAATCCCGCCGCAGCCAGTTCCCCTCGCCAACATACGCTATCACCACACCGCACGCGATCCCGTCGCACCAGACCGGGGTCCATCCGCCCAGGAGTCCGCATGCCACGCCGAACCGCCAAATGGCTCACCTGCCTCGCCCTGGCTCTCTCAGCCTCCGGATGGTCCGGTTGCGACACCATCCGTACGCCCGGCATCGAATCACTCCAGACCCCCGCCGCCCGCCAGAGCATCAATCCGGGGATCAACGACCCGTATCTGCAGCCCGATGTCGATCCCGACGTCTGGGCGGAGCGGTTCGAGGTGGAGAGCCGCGAGGTGTTCGCCGCTCGAGAAGCCATCGCCGACGCACTACAGCTCTCGCCCGGCATGCGGGTTGCCGATGTCGGAGCCGGCACGGGACTCTTCGTCCCGCTCTTGGCCTCCAGGGTCGGCACCTCGGGGAGGGTGTACGGCGTGGACATTGTCCCGGCGTTTGTCGCACACATCGATCGCCGCGCGCGCGCGGCGGGGCTCACGCAGGTGCGGGCGACGCTCTGCAGCGAGGATTCTGTCGATCTGTCGGCCGCGTCGGTAGATCTGGTGTTCGTGTGCGACACCTACCACCACTTTGAATACCCCTCCGCCACGCTCGCGTCGATCCACGCGGCACTCGTTGACGGGGGCGAGCTCGTGGTGCTGGACTTCGAGCGAATCCCGGGCGTGTCGTCGGACTGGATTCTCGGTCACGTCAGGGCCGGACGCGAGGTGTTCCAGTCCGAAATAGAGGCGGCGGGCTTCGAGCTGGTTGAAGAGATCAGCACCGTCCCGCTCCGGGAGAATTACATGCTCCGATTCAGGAAACTCGCGTCATGAGCAAAGCGTCGCTCGTTCTCGACGGGTCCCCGCTGTCCCTCGCCTCGGTTGCGGGCGTGGCCCGTGGGCGTGATCGGGTTGCTCTGGGCGCGACTGCGCGCGCAGCACTTGCGCGTTCGCGTGCGGTGGTCGAAGGTGCCTGCAGCGATCCTTCCCCCCGGTACGGCATCAACACCGGGTTCGGATCGCTGAGCAAGCAACGGATCCCCGCCGACGAACTCGCGCAGCTCCAACGCAACCTGATCAGGAGCCACGCCGCGGGTGTCGGCCCGCACCTGCCGGTGCCGATCGTTCGCGGCATGATGCTGGCCCAGGCGGCATCGCTCTCCCGCGGGGTTTCGGGCATCCGTCCCGAGGTGGTCGAGGCCATCCTCGCGTTGCTCAATGCCGACGTCACGCCCGCGGTGCCAGAGGTAGGCTCGGTCGGGGCGTCCGGCGACCTCGCCCCGCTCGCGGCCGCGGCGCTGACGCTCATGGGTGAGGGGGAGGCCTACCACCGGGGTGTCCTGCGCCGTGCCCAGGACGCTCTCGCTGAAGCACAGCTCCGACCGGTTCTGCTGGAGGCCAAGGAGGGGCTCGCGCTCATCAACGGCACGCACCTGATGGCGTCGAGGGCGGCGCTGCTGGTGCACGACCTCGGCCAGCTGTTCGCGGCGGCGGTCGCGGCGTGCGCGATGTCTATCGATGCGTCGATGGCCACCGATGCCTTTCTCGACGAGCGGGTGCATCAGGTCCGCAACCAACCCGGGCAGGCGGACGTCGCCGCGGCGCTGCGCGACCTGCTCGCCGGGAGCCAGATCATCCCCTCCCACCGCGAGGACGACCCGCGGGTGCAGGACCCCTACTCGTTCCGATGTGCGCCGCCGGTGCTCGGGGCGGCACTCGACGCGGCCAGGTATGCAAAGCGCGCGATCGAGCACGAACTCGGCGGCGTGACCGACAACCCGCTCATCTTCGAGAACGGCGACATCATCTCGGCGGGAAACTTTCACGGCATGCCGCTGGCGGTGCCGCTCGATGTGCTGACGATCGCCCTCTCCCATATCGCGGGCATCAGTGAACGCCGCACGTTTGCGATGCTCGCGGCATCAGACCCCGCGTCTGGCCTGACCCCCTACCTCGCGCCCAAGCCCGGCCTGCAGTCTGGGCTCATGATCGTGCAGTACACCGCGGCCGCGTGCTGCAACGAGATCATCGGCCTGGCCAACCCGGCCAGCGTGGCCAACATCTCGACGAGCGCGGGAATCGAGGACTACAACTCGTTCGGCCCCCGCGCCGCGGCCAAGGCCGAACGCGCTCTCTCGCTGACGCGTTCGGTTGTCGCGATCGAGATGCTCTGCGCCGCGCAGGGCATCGACCTGCACCGGCCTCTCCGTTCGGGCGTTGGCGTCGAGACACTGCACGCGGCGCTCCGGGCGATCGTGCCGACGCTTTCAGAAGACCGGCCCCAGACCCCTGACATCGAGGCGATTTCTGCGATGCTCGCGTCACCCGACGTGGTGGCACAGTTGCCGCCTGTCATGCTGTAGGCGGCCCGAGGCGCCGCACGGACGGAGGACTTGCGACAGACGGAACTTGTAGCCCCCCCACTCGCGGGATACGCTGCAAGGAATGACTGTCGCGCAACGCTCTGGCGCGAAGGGAGAGATTCTGGTGGCCACACTCACAAACGACACGCCCCCCACCGCCCGCACCATCCGCGCCCCGCGGGGCACGAAGCGCACGTGCAAGACTTGGCAGGCCGAGGCGGCGATGCGCATGCTCATGAACAACCTCGACCCCGAGGTCGCCGAACACCCCGAGAAGCTCGTCGTCTACGGCGGCCGGGGTCAAGCCGCGCGGTCGTGGCCAGCGTTCGATGCCATAGTGCGCTCGCTGCAAAGCCTTGCGGCGGACGAGACGCTGCTGGTGCAGTCCGGCAAGCCGGTCGGTGTCGTGCGGACCCACGCCGACGCGCCGCGTGTGCTGATCGCCAACTCCAACCTCGTCCCCCACTGGGCGACGCAGGAGCATTTCGATGACCTGGCCGCCAAGGGCCTGATCATGTACGGCCAGATGACCGCCGGCTCGTGGATCTACATCGGCACGCAGGGCATCCTGCAGGGCACGTACGAGACCTTCGCCGAGTGTGCCCGCCGGCATTTCGGCGGCACGCTCGCCGGACGGGTCTGCGTCACCGCCGGTTGCGGCGGCATGGGCGGCGCCCAGCCACTCTCCATCACGCTCAACGGCGGCGTCTGTCTGATCGCCGACGTGGACCATTCCCGCCTGGACCGCCGCGTCACCGACCGCTATCTCGACGAGATCGTGACCGACCTCGACGACGCCATCGACCGCGCGGTGGAAGAGGCCGCGAAGAAGCGAGCCCGTTCGATCGGCGTGCACTGCAACGCCGTCGAGCTGCTCGAGCGGTTGCTGGCCCGCGGCATCACTCCCGACGTGCTGACCGACCAGACCAGCGCCCACGACCCCCTCGAGGGGTACGTGCCGATCGAGTACTGCTTCCAGGAGGCCGCCGAGGCCCGCGTGGTAGACCCCCACCACTACACCGAGCTCTCCATGGCCAGCATGGCGCGGCACGTCCGCGCGATGGTCGAGCTGCAGCGTCGCGGCAGCGTGACTTTCGACTACGGCAACAACATCCGCCAGCGCGCGCGCGACCACGGCTACAAGGACGCCTTCGCCTTCCCCGGCTTCGTGCCCGCCTATATCCGGCCGCAGTTCTGCGTCGGGAGAGGCCCCTTCCGCTGGGCGGCCCTCTCGGGTGATCCGCGGGACATCTTCATTACCGATCACGAGCTCCTGAAGCTTTTCCCCGAGCACGAAGGGCTGCGTCGCTGGATCCTCTCCTGCCACGCCAACCCCGACGCCCTGCTCGCGGGAGACTTCGCCGAATGCGCGCCCAGTTTCGGCTTCCAGGGCCTGCCGGCGCGGATCTGCTGGCTCGGCTACGGCGAGCGGGACAAGGCGGGGCTGCTTTTCAATCGGTTGGTCGCCGACGGGCGCGTCAAGGCCCCGTTGGTCATCGGCCGCGACCATCTCGACTGCGGCAGCGTCGCGAGCCCCAACCGCGAGACCGAGGCGATGAAGGACGGCTCGGACGCCATTAGCGACTGGGCGATTCTGAACGCGATGGTCAACGTCGCCAGCGGGGCGAGTTGGGTGAGCTTCCACCACGGCGGGGGCGTGGGCATCGGCTTCAGCCAGCACGCCGGCCAGGTGATTGTCGCGGATGGGACGGCCGATGCCGCGGCGAGGCTCGAACGCGTGCTGACCAACGATCCGGCGATGGGTGTCTTCCGGCACGTTGACGCGGGGTACGACGCGGCGCGCGACTGCGCGCGCGTCGGGTGTGCAGATCCCGATGCCGGACTGACCACGCCCGTCTCTCTCCATACCCGACCGGCCCGGGCTTCCGCCTGCGTGTGGCTGCGGTTGGCTGGTTCTCGGACGACCGCGGCGTCCGGGTGCGTGCCCCGTTCCACCTACGCCGCACATCCGGCACAGTTCGCCGTTGTACGGGGGGGTCTCCCTCGTAGTCTCTACAACCCGGCGTCCGACAGGCCCGATACACGACCGATCACCAGTGGGACAAACTGGAGAGTCGCCGTGGGCAAGAAGTCAAAGAACGGATCGTCGAAGGGTCGCACTCCGCGCAAAAAGCGAGCACCTGAGAGTTTGGAGGACCGCATCCTCCTGTCGGGCACGTGGGCCGACGCCGACTCGGGCGACCCCCTTGCCGACGCCACTGATGGCGACGATGTCTTCAGCGGAACCACTGGCGACGATCTCGCCAGGGGAATGGGCGGCAACGACAACCTGTTCGGTGACGCCGGCGACGACACCCTGTATGGTGATGCCGGGAACGACCAACTCTTCGGCGGTGCCGGCAACGACACCCTCGATGGCGGAACAGGGAACGACGTCATCGACGGCGGTGAAGGAAGCGACACCGTCTCGTACGCTGAGAGCTCTGACCGTGTAGTCGTGGACCTCAACGCGGGCACGGCGAGCGGCCAGGGCGACGACACGCTCACCGACGTCGAGAACGTGGTCGGCTCGGGCTCCTCGGACATCATCAAGGGCGACGGCGGAGACAACATCATCTCCGGCGGTGCCGGGAACGACTACATCGAAGGCCGGGCCGGCAACGACACGCTCGACGGTGGCTCCGGCGACGACATCATCGACGCCGGCGCGGGCGACGACACGGTCGCCGGTGGACAGGGCGACGATCTCCTGCTGGGCGGCTCCGGCACCGACACGGTGGACTACAGCGGCAGCGCCGCCGGCGTCAGTGTCGATCTCGCGGACGAGTCGGCCACCGGCGAGGGCAGCGATACGCTGATCGGATTCGAGAACGTCACAGGCTCGGCTCACGACGACACCATCGAGGGTGACGGCGGCGCGAACACCCTTGTCGGCGGCGGCGGAAACGACACACTCCGCGGCAACGCCGGCGCAGACCGGCTCGAAGGCGGTGCCGGCGACGACACCCTTGAGGGCGGAACAGGCAACGACACACTGCTCGGCGGAGCCGGGACCGACACACTCCGCGGCGGCGAGGGCGACGACACCCTCGAAGGCGGCACCGGTAACGACACCCTCGAGGGCGGGGCCGGCAACGACACCCTCCGCGGCGGCGAGGGTGATGACTCACTCGACGGTGGCGCGGGCGACGATGTGCTCGTTGGCGGCGCTGGCGACGATGTGATCACCGGCGGCACCGGCACCGATACTATCTCCTACGCCGACTCCGGCGCGGGTGTGAACGTCAACCTCGGAACCGGGACCGCTACCGGCGACGGCACCGACACCATCAGCGAAGTCGAAAACGTCACCGGCTCGGCATTCGCCGACACGATCACCGGCGACTCGAATGCCAACACCATCAACGGCGGAGCCGGCGACGACATTCTCTCCGGCGGCGCTGGCAACGATTCCATCGAAGGCGGCGCGGGCAACGACGTGATCTCCGGCGGCGAGGGAGCCGACACACTCTCCGGCGGCGAGGGTGACGACCTGTTCCTCTCCGACGGCGCGGACACCATCCTCGGCGGTGCCGGCACCGACACCGTGAGCTTCGCCGAGGCCTCCTCCGGCGTCACCTTCGATCTCGCGGGCACCGGCGTCGAACAGATCGTCGGCAGCGACTACAACGACGTTTTCGCCGTCAGCGCCGCATCAGACGGCGACCACTTCGTCATCGACGGCGGCGGCGGGTACAACGTCCTCGACCTGAGCGCGTTCGATGTCTCCGACATCACCGTCGATCAGGCGGGCGGGACCGTCACCGTCGACCTCGGAGGCGGCGAGAGCTTCACGATCGAGTTCACCGGCGTCGGCCACTTCATGGCCGGCGGGGTGGGCGATGCCCCGATGCTCAGCACCGGGGGAGACATCGTCGTCAACGAGTCGGAATCGGTGCAGATCAATGCGAGCGGATTCTCGAGCGGGACCGGCGAACTGACCTACACCTGGACGCAGGTCTCCGGGCCGGCGGTCTCGATCGACGGTGCCGACACCGGCCAGCCCTCGTTCGAGACGCCCGAACTCGACTCCAGCACGACCATGCGGTTCCGCGTCGAGGTCTCCGACGGAACGACCACCGGCATCGAGTACGTCACCGTTGGCATCACCGCCGACAACGATCCCGTCGTCATCGATCTCGGACCCGATCTCACTGTGACCGAGGGAGACGCTGTCACCCTCAGCGCGTCGGTCGTGGACCCCGAGGGCTACTACACGACCCACACCTGGGAGCAGGTCTCCGGTCCGACGGTCGATCTCGAGGACACCGACTCGCTGAGCCCGTCCTTCGACGCCCCCCAGTTGCAGGAAAGCACTGATCTGGTCTTCAAGATCACGGTCTCCGACGGCGAGACCGAGGTCGTCGAGTACGTGACGGTGCATGTTGACGCGACCGACGATGTCGCGATCGCCGACGCCGGAGAGAACTTCTCGGTGCAGGAATCCACCACGGTGGAACTCACCGGGACGGCGGTCGACTCCGACGGCGGCGACGTCACCTATTCCTGGCGGCAGGTTTCCGGCCCGACAGTCACGCTCACCAATGCTGATTCGGCGAACGCGACGTTCGAAGCGCCGGAGGGCTTTGTCAACACCGATTTCGAGTTCGAGCTCACGGTCTCCGACGGCGAGAACGAGTCCGTGGACACCGTGGTGGTTACCGTCAATGCCAACGACGACCGTCCCGTCTTCACATCACTGCCGACGCTCAGCGTCGGCGAGAACGAGCCTGTTGAGCTCAGCGCCACCGCGACCGATCCCGAGGGCAACGGGATCACCTATTCCTGGCGACAGGTCGGCGGAGCCGAGGTCGATCTGGCCGGCACCGACACGCAGAGCCCGACGTTCACCTCACCGGAAGCCATCGTCAACTCCTGGCTCTCATTCGAGGTGACCGCGAGCGACGGTGAGATGACCACGGTCGGCACGGTCGAGGTGCTTGTCAACGCGGTCAATGATGCGGCGACCGCGGACGCGGGCAGCGACTACTCGCTCGATGCGGGTGCCCAGGGCACGCTCAGCGCCACGGGCGAAGACCCCGAGGGCATGGCAGTCGCCTACACCTGGACCCAAGTCGGCGGCCCCGAGGTCACCATCACCAATCCAGGAGCGCCTGACGCGACATTCTCTGCTCCGAATGTCACCGAGGCCACCGAGCTGACCTTCCAGGTCGAGGTTACCGACGGCACCAACACCTCCGTCGACACCGTCACAGTGACCGTGAACCCGGCAACTGAATCCGGCACGGGCGGTGGATCCGGCGGCGGCAGCGGTGCGGGCGGCGAGACCGATCCCGGTGGCGGGACTGACCCGGGTGGCGGGACCGATCCCGGCGGTGAGACCGATCCTGGTGGCGGCACCGACCCCGGTGGCGGGACTGATCCTGGCGGCGATCCCGCCCCGGATCCGGCTCCCGACCCGGAACCCGAAGCCTCCGGCCCACTCACCATCTCGGCTCCCGCGATTCTCGATGCCCCTGAGGGCGACACGATCACCCTTGCGGTCGACGTCACGCAGTCCACGGGCGATGTGCACTACGACTGGGTCCAGGTGGCCGGCGCCGAGACGCTCGATCTGACCGGCGTGGACTCCGCCTCCCCCACGTTCGTTGCCCCCGAGAGCACCCAGAACGAGATCTACTCCTTCGATGTCACCGTCACCGACGACAACGGCTCGGAGACTGTCCGCGTCAACGTCCGTCTCGTGGCCGACAACGACGGGCCGGTTGTTGATGCCGACGATGCCGCGACGCAGGTCAATCAGAGTGTCTACACGGTCGGCTCCACGGCTTCCGATCCCGAGGGACAGACCCTGTCGTACCGGTGGGTCCAGACCGAGGGGCCCTCGGTGCGGATGCTCAACTCCACCAGCCCGGAACTCCGTTTCTCCACCCGCGGCCTCGACGACACCTCCAACGTGACCTTCGAGTTGCAGGTCTCCGACGGCACCACCGTCTCGACCGATCTCGTCTCGCTGGTGGTTGACCCCGGCAACACGGCACCCGTGGTCTCGGCCGGCCCGGACCAGAGCGTCGTTGAAGGCGATCTCGTGCAACTGACCTCGGCGGCTTCTGACGCCGACGGCGATGGCCTCACCTACACATGGACGCAGACCGGCGGGCCGCCCGTCGTCCTTTCCGACGCGTCCGCCGCCGCCCCCACCTTCACCGCCCCGCAGTCCAGCGGCCTGGAAGATGTCACCTTCGAGCTGACCGTCTCCGACGGTATCGAGGAGGTCACCGACTCGGTCACTGTCAGCGTGACCGGGGTGAACGACCCGCCGGAGGTCGATGCCGGGCCGTTCCAGAGCGTCAACGAGAACGATGCGGTCACGCTGGCCGCGACCGTGACGGACGCCGACAGCGAGAACCTCACGTACACCTGGCGTCAGACCGGAGGTACCTCCGTGACACTGACCGACGGAGATTCGGCCACCGCGACCTTCACGGCCCCGGAGGGTGTCGCAAACTCCTACGTCACCTTCGAGCTCGAGGTCTCGGACGGTGAGCACACCGTCACCGACACCGTCGTCGTGCTGGTCAACGCAGACAACGACGCCCCCACACTCGACGCCGGGCCCGACTTCACCGTGACGGAGGAATCGACGGTCACGCTCACAGCGACCGCTGAGGACCCCGAGGGCCGTCCGCTCGCCCACGAGTGGGTCCAGACCGGCGGGCCCCCGGTCTCGCTCTCCGATCCCTACAGCCTCGACCCCTCATTCGACGCCCCCAACGTCGCTAATGACACGGAGCTGACGTTCCAGATCACCACGACCGACGGCGTGAACACGGTTATCGATACTGTCACTGTCACCGTTGCCGGCGTGAATGATGCGCCCGAGCCGACCAACGCAACAACGCTCGTCACCGAGGACACCGAGGGCTCGCTCGTTCTCACGGGCACCGATCCGGACATCGACCAGGAGATCACCACCTACCGCATCGAGAGCCTCCCCGATATCGGGACGCTCTCCTTCGACGGCATCCCCGTGACCGCGGGCGATACCTTCACCGCCGAGCAGATCGCCTCGGGCGGCCTGACGTTCACCCCTCCGGCCGACTACAGCGGCAGCACCTCCATCCAATTCAGCGTCTCGGACGGTGAAGCCTGGTCCGACGCGCCGGCAACCCAGAGCATCGTGGTGGTCGGAGACGCCGACGCGCCGATCATCACGCTCGCAGATGCCACCGGCACCGAAGAGTCGCCGATCGCCCTGAGTGTCGATATCGCTCTTGCCGACACCGACGGTTCGGAGTCCATCGCCTCGGTCCAGGCCTCGGGCGCCCCTCCCGGCTCGGTCTTTACCGACGGCGTGACGAGCGTCACCGCGTGGGACGGCACCGCCGATATCTCCGCGCTCGATCTCGCCTCGCTGCAGATCATCCCCGCCGACAACTACGACCAGGACTTCACGCTCACGATCTCGGCGACCAGCGTCGAGGCGGACAGCGGCGACACCACGACCGGTGCCGCGACGATGGTCGTCCACATCGACGCCGTCAACGACACCCCCACCGCCGTCGACGGCTCGGTCTCGATCAGTGAGGACGGCGTCGCCGTCGTCTCGCTCGGGTCCCAGGACGTCGACACCGGCGATGCCGCGGCGACCTTCCGGATCGAAACGCTCCCCACCAACGGCACACTCCTGCTCGACGGCGTTGCCGTCTCGGCGAGCGACGAGATCTCGGCCTACGACGTCTCGCACGGCCGGCTGACTTTCGAGCCGGACGCCGACTGGGCCGGCTCGACCTCCTTTGACTTCAGTGTCTCCGACGGTGAGCTGTGGTCAGATGCCGAGGCCACGTTTACGATTAACGTGAGCGGCATCGCTGACGCGCCGATCGTCACCGTCTCCGACGCCTACGGCGTTGAGGACAGCGCTATCGCCCTCGACCTCAGTGTCGCGGCCGCCGACACCGACGGTTCCGAGACCATCAGCCGCATCCAGGTCACCGGCGCCCCCGCCGGTTCCACCTTCACCGACGGGGTGAACACCGCGAACGCCTACGGGCTCCCCGTCGACATCACCGGCTGGGATCTGGCGAATCTCTCCATCACGCCCGCGGCCAACTACGATATCGACTTCGACCTGCAGATCGACGTCACCGCCACCGAGCCCGACTCCGGCCACAGCACAACCACCACCGAGTCGCTCACGGTGCACACGACGGGGCAGAACGATGCGCCGGTGGTGCAGGCGGGCTCTGTCACGATCGAGGAAGACGGCGTCGCCGTCATTCAGTTGGCGGCCACGGAACTCGACACCGGCGACTCGGTCGAGTCCATGCGTATTGACGGCCTGCCCGTCAACGGCACGCTCCTTCTCGACGGAGTGGAGGTGACCGAGGGCCAGGTGATCGACAAGTCTCTGATCGACGCCGGCTCTCTGACCTTCGAGGCAGACGCCGACTGGAGCGGCACGACGTCGGTCCGCTTTAGCGCGTTCGACGGCGAGCAGTGGTCGGCAACCGAGGGCGAGCACACGGTGACCGTGACCGGCGTCGCCGATGCGGCCACGCTGATCACCGCCGATGCCGCGGGGCTTGAGGACGCGCCGATCGAACTCGATCTCGCGAGTGCGCTCACCGACACCGACGGCTCCGAGTCCCTGTCGATCACTATCTCCGGTGTCCCGAGCGGCGCAACACTCTCCGCAGGCACGGCCAACCCCGACGGCTCCTGGACGCTCGAGCCCGGCGACCTCGACGGCCTGACTATCACGCCCGCAGCCGACTCGGCGGCCGATTTCGAACTGACGGTCACCGCCACCACGACCGAGGCGGACGGTGACACCACCTCCACCTCTTCCAACGTCAACGTCAGTGTCACCGGCGTTGCCGACACGCCGACGCTGACCGCTGGCGATGTGGAGGGCCTCGAAGATGCCCCGATCGCGCTGGACCTCTCCTCCGCGCTCACCGACACCGACGGCTCCGAGTCGCTGTCGATCACCATCACCGGCGTCCCCGACGGCGCCTCGCTCTCCGCAGGCACCGCCAACCCCGACGGCTCCTGGACACTCGAACCTGGCGATCTCGACGGCCTGACCATCACCCCGGCCGCCGACTCCGCAGCCGACTTCGACCTCACCGTCACCGCCACGGCGACCGAGGCTGACGGGGACACCGCCTCTACGACCTCGACGTTCAACGTCAGCGTTGCCGGCGTCGCCGATGCGGCCACTCTCGTTACCGCAGATGCCGCGGGCCTTGAGGACACGCCGATCGCGCTGGACCTCTCCGCCGCGCTGACTGACACCGACGGCTCCGAGTCGCTGTCGATCACCATCACCGGCGTCCCGACAGGAGCCTCGCTCTCGGCCGGTACGGCCAACCCCGATGGCTCGTGGACGCTCGAGCCAAGCGAACTCGACGGCCTGACCATCACGCCCGCGTCCGACTCGGCGACCGACTTTGACCTCACTGTCACCGCCACCACAACTGAAGCCGACGGTGACACCACCTCAACCTCTTCGAGCGTCAATGTCAGTGTCACCGGCGTTGCCGACGCCCCCACCCTCACAACCGCCGATGCCGAAGGCTTCGAGGACGCACCCATCGCGCTCGATCTTTCCACTGCACTGACCGACATCGACGGCTCCGAAACTCTCTCTATCACCATCTCCGGTGTCCCGACCGGCGCGACGCTCTCGGCCGGCACGGCAAATCCCGACGGCTCGTGGACGCTCGAGCCCGGTGACCTTGACGGCCTGACCATCACACCGGCCGCCGACTCCTCCGCCGACTTCGACCTCACCGTTACTGCCACCTCTACCGAAACCGACGGCGACACCGCCTCCACGACCTCGACGGTCAATGTCAGCGTCGCCGGCGTCGCGGACGCCCCCACTCTCGTCACCGCAGATGCCGCGGGCTTTGAGGACGCGCCGATCGCATTAGACCTCTCCTCGGCGCTCACTGACACCGATGGCTCCGAGTCGCTGTCGATCACCATCACCGGTGTCCCCGATGGTGCCTCGCTCTCGGCCGGCACGGCGAACCCCGACGGCTCCTGGACTCTCGAGCCCGGCGATCTCGACGGCCTGACCATCACGCCCGCGGCCGACTCCTCTGCCGACTTCGAACTGACGGTCACCGCGACATCCACCGAGGCAGACGGCGACACAACGTCCACGACTTCGGCGCTCGACGTCTCGGTCACCGGTACCGCCGACGCCCCCACGCTGACCACCACCGATGCCTCTGGTCTCGAGGACGCTCCCATCGTGCTGGACCTCTCCTCGGCACTCACTGATACCGACGGCTCCGAGTCGCTGTCGATCACCATCACCGGCGTCCCCGACGGCGCTTCGCTCTCCGCCGGCACCGCCAACCCCGACGGCTCCTGGACACTCGAGCCTGGCGATCTCGACGGCCTGACCATCACCCCGGCCGCCGACTCCTCGGCCGATTTCGACCTTACCGTCACCGCGACCTCCACCGAGACAGGCGGCGACTCCAGTTCCACCACTGCGACGTTCAACGTCGCCGTCGCCGGTATCGCCGACGCGCCGACGCTCACCACCGCCGATGCGGCCGGGGCCGAGGACGCACCCATCGCCCTCGACCTGTCCGGTGCCCTCAGTGACGTCGACGGCTCCGAATCACTGTCGTTCACCGTTACAGGTGTCCCGGATGGGGCCTCGCTCTCGGCCGGGACGGCCAATCCCGATGGCTCTTGGACACTCGAGCCCGGCGAACTCGACGGCCTGACCATCACGCCCGCAGCCAACTCTGCCGCCGAGTTTGACCTCACGATCACCGCCACCTCCACAGAGGCCGACGGCGGTACCGCTTCGACCACCTCCAACATCAACGTCACCGTCACCGGCGTCGCCGATGCCCCCACCCTCTCCGCGGCGGACGCAGCCGGCCTCGAAGACGCGCCCATCGCCCTCGACCTCTCCGCGGCGCTGACCGACACCGACGGCTCCGAGTCGCTGTCGATCACCATCACCGGCGTCCCCGACGGTGCCTCGCTCTCGGCCGGAACCGCCAATCCGGACGGTTCTTGGACACTCGAGCCCGGCGACCTTGACGGCCTGGCCATCATGCCCGCAGCCGACTCTTCTGCCGACTTCGACCTCACCGTCACCGCTACCGCTACCGAGGCCGACGGCGATACCGCCTCCACCACCTCGACGTTCAACGTCAGCGTTGCCGGCGTCGCCGACGCGGCCACGCTCACCACCGCAGATGCCGCGGGCCTCGAGGACGCGCCCATCGAACTCGACCTCTCGGCCGCGCTTACCGACACCGACGGCTCCGAGTCGCTGTCGATCACCATCACCGGCGTCCCCGAGGGTGCCTCACTCTCCGCCGGCACGGCCAATCCCGACGGCTCCTGGACACTTGAGCCTGGCGATCTTGACGGCCTGACCATCACACCCGCGGCCGACTCGGCGACCGACTTCGACCTCACCGTCACCGCGACCTCCACCGAGGCCGACGGCGACTCCAACTCCACCAGTTCGACGTTCAACGTCCGCGTCGCCGGCGTCGCAGATGCCCCCTCTCTCGTCACCGCTGGTGCCGCGGGCTTTGAAGACGCGCCTATCGCGCTGGACCTCTCCTCGGCGCTCACGGACACCGACGGCTCCGAGTCGCTGTCGATCACCATCACCGGCGTCCCCGATGGCGCCTCGCTCTCGGCCGGAACCGCCAACCCGGACGGCTCCTGGACGCTCGAGCCCGGCGACCTCGACGGGCTGACCATCACCCCGGCCGCCGACTCCTCTGCCGACTTCGACCTCACCGTCACCGCGACCTCTACCGAGGCCGACGGAGATACCGCCTCTACGACCTCGATCATCAACGTTGCCGTGGCCGGCGTTGCCGATGCCCCCACCCTGTCCGCTGCGGACGCAGCCGGCCTCGAAGACGCGCCCATCGCGCTCGATCTCTCGAGTGCGTTGACCGACACCGACGGCTCCGAGTCGCTGTCGATCACCATCACCGGCGTCCCCGATGGCGCCTCGCTCTCGGCCGGAACCGCCAACCCGGACGGTTCCTGGACACTCGAGCCCGGAGACCTTGACGGCCTGACCATCACCGCGCCCAGCGACTCCGACACTGACTTCGAGCTCACCGTCACCGCCACAGCAACAGAAGCCGACGGCGACACAGCTTCCACCACCTCGACATTCAGCGTTCAAGTCACGGGCGTGGCAGACGCTCCGACGCTCACTACCATCGATGCGGCCGGTCTCGAGGACGAGCCCATCGCGCTCGATCTCTCCGCCGTCCTCAACGATACCGACGGGTCGGAGAGCCTCGCGTTCACTATCACCGGCGTTCCCGAGGGCGCGACACTCTCCGCCGGCACCGCAAACCCGGACGGTTCCTGGAGCCTCCAGCCCGATCAACTCGACGGCCTGACCATCACACCTCCGGCCGACTCCGATACCGACTTTGACCTCACCGTCGCCGCAACCTCCACAGAGGCCGACGGCGACACAGCCGCGTCTACCGCCACCATCACCGTCTCTGTCACTGGCGTCGCCGACATCCCCACGCTCACCACCACCGACGCCGAGGGCTTTGCCGGCCAGCCCATCGCTCTCGACCTGTCCGCTGCCCTGACCGACACCGACGGCTCAGAGTCCCTAACGCTCACCATCACCGGCGTTCCCGAGGGCGCGACACTCTCCGCCGGCACCGCAAACGCCGACGGCTCCTGGACTCTGCAGCCGGACCAACTCGACGGCCTGACCATCACGCCAGCCACCGACGCACCCGGCGACATCGAACTCACGGTCACCGCCATCTCGACCGAGGCCGACGGCGATACCGCCGCAACGTCCTCCACCCTCCAGATCGTCGTCCACGCCGCCGACAACCCGTCCGCGACGGGCAACCCGTCAGTCCCGCAGCCACCCTCTGACGATCCCCAACCGGACAGCCCCGGAGAGATTAACTGGGAGGGCGACCACGAACTGGGCGTGATCAACACCGTCTCCGATGTCGAACGCACACTCGAGGAAATCGACACCCAACTGCACCAGCTCGACGGCGACGGCCCCGGCATCACCCCCGATCAGGGCCCCGGCGTACGCATGATCGGCGAGCTCACCCCGATCATCCCCGAACCCTCCGACTCCGACACCCCCCTGCCCCCGCCGGACCGCCCCCTGTACGAGTTCGTCCGCGCCGAAAACGCCGACCGCGCCGACGGAGACCCGTCCCGCGCCGCATCCTCCGCGCCGACGAGCGTCGATGCAATCGACCAGGACGGGTACAACGGCCAGCAGGAACGCTCGCTGCAGGACCGCTTCACCCGCACCTTCACCGTGCTCCTCGGCCTTGTCCGATCCCTCGGCGGCCGCACGACCTCGTCCGACGAACAAGAGCAGAACCAGACGCACCCGCGAGGCCGTCGCGGCTGATTGGAGTTGATTGATGGTAACGAACCGAAATAGCGGCCTGGCCGACGACAAGCACGCCGAGGCGTTGATCGACGAGCTGGCCGAGAGCACCTCCGATGCGGTCAAGAAGCTCCGGAACCACACCCGGCTGTCCGTGCGCGTCAAGGTCTACGTCGACCCCGCCAGCCTCAGCGAGCGGACCGGTGTGCGGCTCCAGGGCATCACCGGCGATATCTCCTCCGGCGGCACACAGATCCTCCTTCCCCGCCCGCTCCGCATCGGCGACGTCTACCAGATCGCCTTCGACCGCCAGGAATTCGACCTGGCTCCGGTCTACGCACTCTGTCTCCGGGGCCGCATGGTCCGGCCCGACGCCTTCGAGGCCGGACTCCGATTCCTCGAACAGGTGACGCTCCCCACGACAGGCGAGCAGCAACCAGCCCGGTCCATCGTCTAGTCCGAGGGGTCGTCGCGTCCGACACACTTGCAAACACCGAGAACGATGCAACAGACAATCGCCACAACCGAGGCCGCCGATCAGAACTGGCAGCAGCACAGCGAGCAGAAGCCGTCCGACCTCGCGGCGAGCATCGCGGCCGTCGAGCGCACGCACGCCACCGCCCGGCAACGCGCCGCCGCCCTGCTCGACCTGCTCGTCGAGTCGCTCGACTGCCTCAGCGGTTGTCTCTCGGTCGGCATCGCCAGCGACGAGATCGAGTTGCAGCGGCAGAGCGAGATCGCCGGGGTGCCCGCCTGGACCGGGACACTCCGATCCACCGCCCTGGAATCCCGCTCCCACGCACGATCTATCGCCAGGCTTTTCGGCCCGGACGGGACGCCCCAGTTCGCAGTCATCGCCAGCCCGATCGACGCCGCCGGACGCGACCCCTTCGGCGCCATCGCCGTGCTGGTCCGATGCAACAGTTCCGCCCAGGCCGAGCGACTCCAGCTGCATCTCCGCGCCGCGTGCCTGCAGATCGCGTCGGTCCTCACCCGCCGGAACGCGCCGAAGTCCGGTGTCGAGATGTCCGACATCGCCCGCGTCTTCACCCGTGCGGGTTCGTTCAAGAACATCCACGAGTTCGCCTACACCATCACCAACTCCGCCCGCCAGCGGTTCGACTGCGACCAGGCCGCCATGGGGACCGTCCGCAACGGCAAGGTCCGCGTCATGTGCATCTCCGGCCTCGACGAGGTCAAACGCAGAAGCCCCGGCGTGCACCTGATCGAACAGGCCATGGGCGAGTGCGCCGACGCGGCCCGCGCCATCATCGCCCAGCCCCGAGACCAATGGGAGGACACCGACCTCGCCGACGAGGGCCTCCTCCATCAGCGATGGCGAGCCACCGCCGCCGGCGCGTGCGTCCTCAGCATCCCCGTCGATGACGGAAACGGCCCCACGGCTGTTGTCTCCTTCCGCCGCGCCGCGGACCGCCCCTTCGACGCCGACGACATCGAAGCCGCACAGAAGCTCCTCGCGCGCGCTCGCGGGCGCCATCCCCCTCGTCGCACGGGCCACGCAGCAGCTCACGGGCCACACCGCCCAGTCGGTCCGCAAGGCCGCCGCCTGGAGCTTCGGCAAGGGAACCCTCCGCCGCAAAGCCTTCATCCTCCTCGCCCTCGCAGCCACCACCTGGGCCGCCATCGGGACACGACCCTACCGGATCTCGGTCCCCGCGGTCGTCATCGCCGAGCACGAGCACGTCGTCGCAGCCCCCATCGAAGGGGCCGTGGCCTCGGTTCTCGTCCGCGCCGGCGAACAGGTTGAGGCCGGTCAGGTGCTCGCCACGATGGACTCCTCACTCCAGAAACTCGAGCGCCTCGAACTCGAGGCCGAGATGCAGAACGCCCGACTCCGTGTCGCCGAGGCGATCGCCATCCGCGACCCCGCCGGCGCATCACTGGCGCAGGGCGAACTGCGGTCGCTGCAGACCCGCCTCGACCGCGTGCTCGAGCGCCTCCGCGAGTCCGAGATCCGCTCGCCCGTCGCCGGCGTGGTGGTCGCCCCCGACCTCTCCAACCTCCCCGGCCGCGTGCTCGCCCTGGGCGATCCGATGATCTCGATCGCCGCCGCCGACGCGTTCACGCTCGAACTCCGCGTGCCGCAGAGCCGCGTCACCGACCTGACCCCCGGCAGCCGCCTCCGCTTCGCCAGCCACGCCCGCCCAGAAGACCCCGGGTTCTCCTCCCTCGAGCGGGTCGCCCCGGCCACGGTCCAGCGTGAAGGACGCTCGGTCTTCATCGCCGAGGCCAGGGCCCCGGAAGGCCAATCGTGGCTCCGCCCCGGCATGGAAGGCATCGCCATGGTCGAGGCGGGCGACCGCCCGAACTGGTGGCTCGCTGCACACCGGCTCATCGACAACGCCCGACTGAGGTTCTGGCTCGACTAATGAACGCCGCACCCGCACAACCGAGCATCGCCGACCGCCTCCGCGACGTCGTGGTCTCGCTGCGCGGCGAACTCGACATCAGCCGCCACGTCTTCCGCGACGGACCGGCCTACGTCGTGCGCGACCCGGTCACCTTCGCGACCCACCGATTCGATCCACAGGACTACCGGATCCTCGCCGCACTCCGGCAGGACTCCACCCTCAGCCAGACCTACAGCCAGCTCGTCGCCCACGGCGTCCTCACCGACGACGACGAAGAGGACTTCTACGCGCTCATCCTCGAGCTCCACCAGCGCAGCCTCCTCAGCCTCCCGGTCAACGACGCCGACACCCTCTTCCAGCGGTTCGAGAGGAAGCGCCGCGCCGAGCACCTCTCGAAGGTTCTCGGCGTCTTCTTCCTCCGCGTCCCCCTCATCAACCCTGACCAATTCCTCGCCCGCACGCTCCCGCTGTTCCGCTGGCTCTTCACCACACCCGCCTTCATCGCGTGGATCCTGCTCGCGACCGCGGCCGGCTTTGTCGCCTTCTCCAGGTTCGACGAGCTGTCCGCACCGGTCCTCACGATGCTCGACGGCAACAACGTCTACATGCTCTTCGCCGCCCTCCTCGGGCTCAAGGTGATCCACGAGTTCGGCCACGCCTACGCCTGCAGATCGTTCGGCGGGCGCGTCCCGGAGATGGGCGTCTTCCTCGTCCTCTTCACCCCACTGGCCTATGTGGACGCGACGGACTCTTGGACCTTCACCAAGACCCGCCGCCGGGCGATCGTCACGCTGGGCGGGGTCTATTTCGAGTCGATCATCGGTGCCATCGCCGTCTTCGTCTGGGCCGCGACCGATGCCTCAACGCTCAACACGCTCGCCTACCAGGTCGTCGTGCTGGCCACCGTCACCACCACACTGTTCAACCTCAACCCACTGCTGCGATACGACGCCTACTACCTCGTCAGCGATCTCGCCGGCGTGCCCAACCTTCGAGCCCGGTGTCAGGAAGCAGTCGCCGGACTGTTCAAGCGGGTGCTGTTCGGTCTCAAGCGGTCCGCCGACGGCGAGCCGATGCCGCTTCACCCCGGCCTGACCACGTTCGGGCTCGCCCAGATCAGCTACCGCGTCGTGCTCATGATCACGATCTCCACCGTGCTCGTCATGAAGTTCGGCGGTGCCGGGCTCATCATGGCGATCCTCCTCAACACGCTGACCCTCGGCAAGTCCGCCATCAAACTCGTTCGCTACCTGATCTCCTCTGAGGAAATCGCCCCCGTCCGTGTCCGGGCCATCCTGACCACCGCCGCAGCAACGGCCGGCCTCACCGCCGGAGTACTGCTCCTGCCCGTGCCCTGGCCCATCAACGCCCGCGGCGTCGTCTCCTTCGAATCGGTCAGCACCCTCCGAGCACCGCAACGAGGCGTGCTCACCGCGCTACCGGTACGACAGGGCCAGACACTGAGCCTCGGCAGCCCGATCGCGATGCTGCGCAACCCCGAACTCGAGACCCGACAGCACACGTTGCTGGCCGAACACGCCCTTGCCAACTCGCGCCGCACACTGGCCGCGACCTACTCACCATCCGAGGCCGCCAAGACCCAACTCGCGTCCCGGCAGACCGCGTCCCAACTCGAAGACGTCGGCGTCCATCTCGCATCACTCGCCGTCACGGCGCCCGCCGACGGTCGCGTCCTTGATCTCCTCGTCCGCAAGACCGGGCTCTCTCTCGAGCAGGGCGAACCGATCGCCATCTACGGGTCGGGATCGCCCGAGGCGGTCTTCCACATCCGCGCCGCCGAGTTTGAATCGCTCCAGATCTCCATCAATGACACAGTGGTCTGCCGATCTCCCGTCTTCCCCGGCCGCGACATCATCGGTGTCGTCGCCTACATCGGCCGGACCGGGACCCGCACGGTCGCCTCCAGCACAGCCCACCTCGCCCCCGGCGGGCTCGTCCCGCTCAACGCCGCGACCGGCCACGCCGCCGACCCCTACTTCGAGCTCCGCCTACGGCTCGCCCCCGACGATGCCGAACTCGCCGGGAGCGAACTGCACGCCCGATTCCCGTCGCGCCCCCACACCACCGCCTCGCTGCTCGATCGCCGCATCCGCAGATTCCTCAACAGAATGAAAGAGGGCTCGGGCACATAGACCGAACGCCTCGCCCACAGGGCAAACCCAACACGCAAGCTCAGGGAGGTCTTCCATGAACCCATCACTGATTCTCTTCGCCGCCGGCGTCACGCTCGTCAACACCCTCAGCGGCCCGTTCACAGCGCCCGCCGAGAACACGCCCGCTCGAGCCAACACGAGAACCGCCGTGCAGATCCTCGATACCACGGGGCGCGACATCCTCCCCGGCACCGTTCGGCCGCGACACGAGGTCGTGCTCGGCTCTCCATTTGACACACTGCTCGCCGCAGTCCATGTCGAGGAAGGGCAGGCCGTCCGCAAGGGCGACGTGGTGGCGATCATCGATGACCGCAGCGCCCAAGCCGCACTCCGACTCGCCCAGGCCGAAGCGTCACGGACCGCGCAGGTCGAGCGCGCCCGGGCCGTGCTCGACCAGGCCACCGACACTGTCACGAGGCTGGAGCGTGCCACCGCCTCCAACGCCACCGCCGCCTCCGAACTGACCGACGCCAAGAGCGCCGAAGCGATCGCCCGTGCCGACCTGCTGTACGCCCGGGAACAACTCCACGAGGCACAGCTCAATCTCACCCTCGCCGAAGCCCGCTTTGAGGAACACGTCGTCCGCGCACCCTTCGACGCCGTCGTGGTCCGCATCGTCGCCGAACCCGGCGCCATGCTCTCGCCCGGCGAACCCATCGCCGAGCTCGCCTCCCTCGACCAGATGTGCATAGACCTCTACCTGCCCGCCGATCTGGCCGCCGGACTCCAGCCCGGCAGCCGGTACGCCATCGCCATGGACGACCCCATCGAGCGCACCTGCACCGCCACCGTCCGCTACGTCGAGCCGAGAATCGACCCGATCTCCCGCACCATGCGCGTAGTCCTCGACTTCGAGAGCGACCGGGACCCGCTCGTCTCCGGCGCGCTCGCCCGCCCGGCGACACAGTTCCCAGAAGAGCCCGAACAACTCGTGGCCTTCCTCCAGTCGCTCGTGGACGCAGCCGGCACCGAGCAGGACTAATCCCGGGCCCCGGCCCGCACCGCTCTGATACGACACACCGGCCCAACCCTGTTGCGCGGTAGACTGCCCTCCTCCGAGGACCGGACACCCCCGATGGCGACCCCGCCACGCCGGGGACGTCCTCATGGACGTGAGGCACGCCCCATGCAAGGCGACAGGCCGAATCCGACGCGGCAACCCGCCGACCTCACACAGCTCATCGAGCAGGCCGGCTCCGGCTCCGCCCAAGCCCGCACCGATCTGCTGGAGGCCGTCGCCGGCGAACTCCGCACCATCGCCGCCTCACTGCTCCGCCGCGAGAGCGACGCCCACACGCTCAACGCCACCGCGGCTCGTCAACGAGTCCTACCTGCGCCTCTTCCGAACCGGCGGGCTCACCCCCGAGCTCTCCTTCGAGCACCGGCACGCCTTCTTCCTCGCCGCCTCCACCGCAATGCGCCGCATCCTCATCGACCACGCCCGCGCCCAAGGCCACCGCCAAGCGCGCGACCCCTAACGCCGTCCGCGGCCGCATCGACGTAGACCTCGTCCACGCCTCGACCGAAGCCGACCCGCACGACCTCCTCGCCCTCGACGACGCCCTCACCGCACTCGAAGCCGAAGACGAACGCGCCGCGAGCGTCGTGCCTGCGGTTCTACGCCGGACGCCAGATCGACGAGATCGCCGAACTCCTCGGCGTCGCCTCACGCACCGTCAAACGCGACTGGGAGTTCGCCAGAGCCCGTCTCCAGCAACTGATCGAATCCGAGTCATGAGCCACCCCGCAGCACCAGACCAGCCGCCAGCCCAGCCCGACGCCGCCGCGGTCAAGGCCCTCTTCGCCCTGCTGCTCGACGCAGAGGACCCCGCGACCACCACCAGCCAACACGACCCGACCGAAGCCGCCCGCCGCGCACTCGATCAGGCCGACCCCGCGGTCCGCCGCACCGCCGAGAACCTCTTGGCCGCGCACCGCCGGGCCCGGGGCCTCCTCGACACCCCCCAGTCAACTCCCGCGTCCACCAACGCGGTCGCCGGAGCGATCACACCGCCGGAGATCGAGGGCTACGACATCGGCCCCGAGATCGGCCGCGGCGGATTCGGCATCGTCTTCGCCGCCCGCCAGATCAGCCCCGTCCAACGCGACGTCGCGATCAAGCTCCTTCGAACCGAGTTCTCCTCCGCCGAGACCGTGGCCCGCTTCCAGTCCGAAGCCGCAGTCCTCGCCCGTATGAACCACGACGGCATCGCCCGCGTCCTCGACGCCGGCCTCGACCGCGCCGGCCGCCCCTTCGTCGCCATGGAACTGATCCGGGGCGAGCCGCTCACTGATCACTGCGACGCGCACGCCCTGACACTCCGCCAACGCGTGGGGCTGATGGCCCGCATCTGCGACGCCGTCCACCACGCCCACCAGCGCGCCGTCATCCACCGCGACCTTAAGCCCGCCAACATCCTGATCGAGACCATCGACGGCTCCCCCCACCCCCGCGTCATCGACTTCGGCATCGCCAAACTCCTCGACGACGCGTCCCCGCAGCTGATGACCCGCGAGGGGCTCCGCCTCGGCACGCCCCGCTACATGAGCCCCGAACAACGCGCCGGCGACGAGACCTCGGACGTCCGCATCGACATCTACGCCCTCGGCACCCTGCTCTGTGAGCTGCTCACCGGCCAGGTGCCACACCCCCAGACATCCACCTCCGCGCCCGACTCCGGCGCACGCCGATCCTCCAGAACACTCCGCCCCAGCCAGCTCGCCGCGATCGGAAACTCCCCCTCCGCCAGCCCGCGCGAGCTCCGGGGCGACCTCGACCGCATCGTCCTCAAAGCCGCAGCCGCAGACCCGGCCCTCCGCTACCGCTCCGCCGCAGCCCTCGGCGATGACCTCCGCCACTACCTCGCCGGACGCCCCGTCGAGGCCACACCACCCGGCGCGGTCTACCTCACCCGCCGGTTCGTCGGCCGCCACAAGGCCGCCACCGCCCTCGCCGCCGTCGCCCTGGGCTCCGCAGCCTCCGGCGCCTGGGCACTCAAGCACGGCCGCGACGAAGCCCGCGCCGGACGCACCGCCGCCGAAGAAGCACTCGTCCAGTCCGACCAGGCCCGCCAACGCTCCGATGCCGTCGTCTCCTTTCTCCTCGGCGACATGCTCGACGCCCTCGGCCCCGACACCTCCGGCCGGACCGAGTTCACCATCCAGGACTTCCTCCGCGGCGTCGTCAGCGACGCCGAGACCCGCCTGAGCGACACCCCCGACGTCCTCACCGCCGTCCTCGAACGCGCCGGCAGTTCTCTCGTGCTCATCACCGACGCCGCCGAGGGCTGGGAAGCCTTCGACAAGGCCGCCGATGTCACCGCCGCGACACACGGCGACCTCCACCCCGAAACACTCCGACTCAGGCTCGAATCCGCCATCGCCAAACGCTGGGCCCAGCCCTCCCAAGCCATCGACCAGGAGGTACTCGCACTCCGCGAGCAGATCATCAGCACCCTCGGCCCCGAACACCCCACCGCCCTCCGCGCGCGCACCTACGGCATCATGATCGAGAGCCCCCCCGACCCCCGCGACGAGATGCGGGCGATCGGCGCAGCCTACGAACGGCAGGGACTCCGAGGCTCACGCGAACACCTCGAACTCCTCCAATACCTCGGCTTCGCGCTCGCGGCCATGGACGACCCCTCCACCGCCGACCACATCCGCGACGCCCTCCAGATCGCCGACGAATCTCTCAGCCCGCAACACTCGCAGGCGATGACCCTCCGTCACGTCTACGCCAGCCTGCTGCTCAACACCGGAAAGCTCGACCAGGCCCGGCCCGTCATCGATCGCCAGCTCGCCCTCGCCGAGCCCATCTTCGGCTCCCCGAACCGATTCCGCATGCACGGCCTCCGCATGGCCTGCGAGCTCGCCGTCAAGCAGGAACGCTTCGCCGAGATGCTCCCGAACGCGCTCGAACACCAAGACGCCGTCAACACACTCCACGGAGCCGACTCCATCCAGGCCTCGACCGCCGGGCACTGGCTCGGCCGCGCCCAGTCCGAGGCCGGCCTCCACGCCGACGCCGCAGCAACCTACGCCTGGGTCGTCCCCGCGCGCGCGAGGTCCTGGGGCGAGTCCCGCGAGTTCGTCCTCGCCGACCGCCTCCGCTGGGCCCCGCGCCCTCCTCGCCTCCGGCCAGCCCGAACAGGTCGCCGCCGCCGTCAATCCCGGCCTCGAGCACGCCCCGCCCGGCAGCCTGCTGCACAGCGATCTGCTCATCGCCCTCGCCGACGCCCACGCCGCCCAAGGAAACACCGCGGAGGCGCACCACCATCGACCGCTGGCTCGAACAACTCCCCGCCGACGCCCCCGGCCGAGCCCCCTGATCGCCTGGCAACAAGACCACATCGACTAGCGACGCACACCAACGCAAAGACCCCCGGCGCGCGCTCAGCGCCGGGGGGTCTCAGAGTGAGCGCAACCGGTCTCCCCCACCTACGCCCGGCGGCGGCGCACCATCAACACCGCACCAGCCCCCAGCAGCCCGAGCCCCGCCGGGCGCCGGCACCGTCGAAAACCGCACCGAAACATCATCGAACGCGCCGGCCAGTGTGAGCGGTCCCTCGCCGTTGAGCCCGGTGCTCGTCAGCGAGAGCCCGAAGCCGAACTCCATCGGCCCGCCGGCAAAGTCCGGGTGCGAGTCAACCAGGATCCCCGTCTCCGGCACAACCTCGACAAAGTCCTCCGCCACGTACCCGGAGAAGTTGTACACATGCTCCGGGTCATCGAAGTTAAACGCGTGGAAGTTGCTCCCCGTCGACGCAGTAAACACCCGGCCGTCCTGCTGAATCAGCATCCGCACGCCCGCGAGATGGTCGTGCTGGTTCTCAGCCACCGGCAGTGTCCGCATCGAGCCCGCGAACTGCGTGATCTCGCCCTGCGTGCTCGGGTCATACCCCCACCCGTCCATCATGACCGGCGCAAACACCACATTGAAATGGTTCGCCGGGATATCGACGCTGAACAGCTGGAGCAGGAAGCCGTTCGGCGGGTTGCCCCCGATGAACCGGTCCGTCGCAACATGCATGCTCGCTCCCTGCGCCGGGGCGTGCGACCAGAACGGGCTCGCGGCCGTCCACGTCCCCGGATCAAAGTCACGCTCGATGAAGATGTAGTCATCCGCCGAAGCCGCCGGCACGGCCAGGGCCAGAGCAAGGATCGCTGCCGAACTCGTCATGCGTGTCATGTCGTCTCTCTTTCGCTGAACATGGGTGCCATCGCCGGACGCAACCGCCGTCCCGGCCTCACCCGGCAAAGCGAGAACCGCCGCGACAGGGGACATCCACACACAGAAAAAGTCTTAGCCCCCATAACAGAGCCCGAAGCGCAAGCGAGACGCCCCCCCAAAGGAGGCCCAACGCGCCAGCGTGGGCTTCTCCCCAGCTCCGCCCCGGCTTCCCCCTCTCCCAGTTCATCCCAGAGAGCACGAGAGCCAGGGCGCCGCACGACCCACCACCGTGCCACGGGTGGCTCGTCCACCCGTGCTCACCGGCTGCCATCAATCGGTCCCACCCTCCGCCAGCCCGTCGCGGCAGACCCAGAGCCCGCACCCACCCCGATCTCCTACCCCCGCCGCTCCGTCGCCACGTGATAGTGCGGATCCTCGCTGATGTTCACCTCCACCAGCTCCCCCGCCTTGTCCAGCAGCCGGCGGCAGTCCTCGCTCAGATGCCGCAGGTGCAGCCGCTTGCCCAGCTTCTGGTACCGCTCCGCCAGCGCGTTGATCGCCTCCAGCCCCGACTGGTCGTACACCCGGCTGAAGTAGAAGTCGATGACAACATCCTCCGGGTCGTCCTGCGGCGAGAACAGATCCCGGAACCGCGTCACACTCCCGAAGAAGAGCACCCCGTGCAGCTGATAGATCTTGCTCCCGTGCTCGTCGATCTGTGTGTCCGCGATCAGATGCTTGCTCTTGTTCCACGCAAAGACCAGCGCCGACAACGCGACCCCCAACACCACGGCCGTCGCCAGGTCGTGCATGAACACCGTGTACGCCGCCACCACCAACATGATCAGCACGTCCGCCCGGGGGATCCGCCGCCACGTCTGCAGCGTCGTCCACTCAAACGTGCCGATCACCACCATCAGCATCACACCCACCAGCGCCGCCATCGGCACCGCCTCGATCAACGGCGCCAGGAACAGAATGAACACCAGCAGCGCCACCGCCGCCGTGATCCCGGACAACCGCCGCCTGCCCCCCGCCTTCACGTTGATCAGCGACTGACCGATCATCGCGCACCCGCCCATGCCGCCGAAGAAGCCGCACGCGACATTGGCCACGCCCTGCCCGAGACACTCCCGGTTGCTGCTGCCCCGCGTGTCGGTCAGCTCATCCACCAGCGTCAGCGTCATCAGCGACTCGATCAGCCCCACCGCCGCGAGAATCACCGAATACGGCAGGATGATCAGCAGCGTCGCCAGCGTCGCCGGCGGCATCGTAAAGTCCCACCACGCCGGCCGCGGCAGGCCGCCGGAGATCCCCACCTCCGCCGCGTCCACCGACGCAACCGCCGCCGAAGTCTCCGCATCGGTGAGCGGCGCGACGGGCTGCTTGCTCGCGGGCTCCGCAGCCACGCCCTCCGGAAGCCCCGCACCCGCCGCCGCCAACACCGCCGCGTCCTTGTCCCGCTGCGCCCGTCCGCACCGCCGCCGCCCGCGTGCTGTCCAGCAACATGTCGCCGACAGTCAGCAACGGCCGCGCCGCCGTGGCCCCATCAGCCTCCCCTTCGGGCGCTTTGCCCGCCGAAGCATTGATCGCAAACGCCGCGATCGACACCAGCACGATCGCCGCCAGCGACGCCGGCACCGCCCGCGTCAACTTGGGCAGGAACGCGATGATCGCCATCGTCGCCGCCACCAGGCCCAGCATCAGCCACAGCCGCGATCCCGAAAGGAAGGCCATCACCCCATCGGCGTTCAGTGTCTTGAAGCTCCCGAGCTGGGCCAGCAGGATCACCACCGCCAGCCCGTTGACAAACCCCAGCATCACCGGGTGCGGCACGATGCGTATGAATCTGCCGAGCTTGAACAGCCCCACCACGATCTGCAAGAGCCCGCACAGCACCACCGCCGGGAACAGATAGCCGATGCCGTGCTCGGCCACCAGCGACACCACAACCACGCCCATCGCCCCCGTCGCGCCCGAGATCATGCCCGGTCGCCCGCCGAGGATCGACGTCAGCAGACAGATGATAAACGCCGCGTAGAGCCCGACAAGGGGGGGAACACCCGCCAGAAACGCGAACGCGACCGCCTCCGGCACCAACGCCAGCGCGACAGTCAGGCCCGAGAGGATGTCCGCCCGGGGCGAGCCGCTCCGCCCCGACCGCAGGTCGATCACCGGGTGGCCGATCGAGATGAACTTGGGCAGACGGATCGTGATCGCGGGCATGCGGTTCTCGGAAGTCGTGCCCGCGGCCAGACCGTGGTCGCCCGGGGCAACGGGGTTCAAATCAGATGCGAACAAAGACCCCGAGCACGCCTGGGGACCAGCGACGACGACTGTAGGCGATCGCCGTTGGTGATACCCTTACCCCATGAAGCTCGTCTTCCTCGGCTCCGGGGCCTTCGGCCTGCCCACGCTCGAAGCGGCTCGCCCGCAACCACGACGTCGCCATGGTCGTCACCCAGCCCGACCGCAAGGCCGGCCGCGGCGGCAAGATGACCCCCACGCCCATCGGCGCCTGGGCCGCCGAAAACCTTACCGACTCACCCCTTCTCAAGCCCGAGCGGATCAACGAACCCGAGGTCACGGCCGCCGTCCGAGCCGTCGAGGCCGACGCGTGGGTCGTCATCGCCTTCGGACAGAAACTCGGCGCCCCCCTCCTCAAGAGCCGATTCGCGATCAACCTCCACGCCTCCCTGCTCCCCCGCTGGCGCGGGGCCGCGCCGATCAACGCCGCGATCCTCGCCGGAGACAGCGTCACCGGGAACTCCGTCATCACCCTCGCCGACCGCATGGACGCCGGCCTCATCCTCGGCCAGAGCGAACGCCCGATCGAGCCGACCGTCACCACCGGCGAACTCCACGACCTCCTCGCCGGCGACGGGCCTGAACTGGTCGAGCACGTGCTCGACGGCCACATGGCCCGCACCCTCGATCCCCGCAAACAGGACGAGTCCGTCGTGACACTCGCCGGGAAGATCTCCCGCGCCGACGCATGGATCGACCTGGCCGACTCGGCCGAAGCCTGCCGTCGCCGCATCAACGGCCTGAGCCCCTGGCCCGGCGTGCAGGCCGAACTCGACGGGCAGGCGGTCAAGCTCCTCCGCGCCACCGTCATCGAAATGCCCGCCAGCATCGGCGAGCCGCACGCCGCCGCCGCCCCGGGCACACTCCTCGATCCCGGACTAGGACACTTCGCCACCGGCGAGAGCGTCCTGCAGATCCTGGACATCCAGCCCGCCGGCAAGCGCCCCATGCGATGGACCGACTACGCCCGAGGCCGCACCCTTGCCGAAGGTGCCGTGCTCACCCCAGCCCCCCCCTCCACCAAGGTCGCCAAACCGTGCTAACGCTCTGGGACCTCATCGAGCCCCGCACCCCCACCGCCGCGAAGCACAGGCCCGCCCGCCCCGAGCCGACCGCCCGATCCGCGCGCGCGCGCGCCAACCCTCCGCCGCCGAACGCTACTACGCACTCGAACGCTCCATGCTCGCGGCCTACGGCATCCGCGTCCGCAAATGGCGATCCAGCACCTCAGGCGTCGCCTGGCAGGTCTTCTACCGCGACGGCACCACCAGCCGGCTGATCGAGTCACCCCGACCCCGCGGCCCTGTCTCGGCCGCCGTCTTCCTCCACGAAGTCGGCCACCACGCCATCGGCTTCAACACCTACAAACCCCGCTGCCTCGAGGAATACCACGCCTGGCGGTTCGCCCTCGAGAACATGCCGCAACACGGCATCGAGATCACTCCGAGAGTCCGCAAACGCGTCCGCGACTCGCTCCGCTACGCACTCGACAAAGCCATCCGTCGGGGCCTCCGCAACATCCCCGCAGAAGTCCTCGCGTGCATCGCCGAACAGGAGTTGTGGCTCGCTCAGGCAGACTCGATCGGCACGTCGAAGAGCGCATCGATAAACGACGCCGGGTCAAACGGCTGCACATCATCCGGCGTCTCGCCCACCCCGACAAACTTCACCGGCAACCCCAGCTGATCGCGGATCGCCACGACCACACCCCCCTTGGCCGTGCCGTCCAGCTTGGCGAGGAAGATCCCGGTCACCTTCGCCGACGCCGTGAACTGCTCGGCCTGACGCAGCGCGTTCTGCCCGCTCGTGGCATCAAGCACCAGCAGCACCTCGTGCGGCCCGCCCTCGATCTGCTTGCCCACCACCTTGTAAATCTTCTCGAGCTGCCGCATCAGCGGGTCCTGTGTGTGCAGCCGACCCGCCGTATCGAGAATCACCACGTCCACGCCGCGCGCCTTCGCCGCCGCGCACGCGTCAAACGCCACCGACGCCGGATCGCCGCCCTCCTGCCCCTTGACGATCTCCACGCCCAGCCGGCCCGCCCAGATCTCGAGCTGCCGCACCGCCCCAGCCCGGAACGTATCGCACGCCCCGACCAGCACCCGGTGCCCGTCATCCGTCAGCATCTTGCACAGCTTCGCGATGCTCGTGGTCTTCCCCGCCCCATTCACCCCCGTCACCAGGATCACCGTCGGCCCCGCGCCCTCCGGCGCCATGTGCAGCGAACGGTCCGCGTCCGGCCAGAGTTGCTTCAACTCCGCCCGCAGCACCTCCAGCACATCGTCGCCCCGCGTCAGCGTCCCGGCCTTGTGCCCCTCGCGCACCTTCGCGATCAGCCGCGTCGTCGTCTGCACGCCGACATCGCTCCCGATCAGCGTCGCCTCAAGCTCACGGATCAGCGCCTCATCCAGCGTCCGACCCATGAGCACCGACCGCAGCCTGCCCGCAAACGCATCCCGCGTCCTCGTCAACCCGCTCCGAAGTTTGGCCAGTGCGCCCGAGACAAGACCCATGCGTCGCTACTCCTCCGCCTCTCGCGGCGGTGCCGTCCCCGAGCCCGCCGCCGCATCCGCCCCCGCGCCGACCCCACCCCCGCCGGCCGCCACGATCGACTTCATCACCTTGTCCAACAACGCGTTCACAAACGCCGGCGACCGCTCTGTGCTGAACGTCTTGGCCAGCTCCACCGCCTCGTTGATAACCATCTTCGGCGCCGCCCCGCCACGCGTCATCTCGTAATACGCCAGCCGCAGGATCGACCGATCCACCACCGGCTGCCGGTGCGCCGGCCAGTCCGGGGCCAGCTTCAGCATCGCCGCGTCGGCCTCCGCCCGGTGCGCCCACGCCTCACTGGCCAGCCCGAACACCCGCTCCCGCTCCGCAGGACGCAGCTTCTCCTCCTCGTCAATGCTCCCCCGCACCTCCTCCGCATCGCCGCCATTCCGCGCGTCGAGCTCGTAGAGCACCTGGAACGCCAACCGCCGGATCTCTCGAGGAAGCGCCATCAGCCGCTCACCGCCGCGGCCTTGTCCGGCTTGGCCGCCGTCGATCGCGCCCCGGTCTCACCCCGCGAAAGCGCCGCTGTCGCCGCCAACGTCTCCAGCAACGCCTGCATGGCCTCCGCGCCCTTGTTGCCCTCGCCCCCACCGGCCCGGGCACGCGCCTGCTCCACCGTCGCCACCGTCAGCAGCCCAAACGTTACCGGCACCCCCGTCTGCAGCCCCACCTGCACCAGCCCGTTCGCCACCGCGTTCGCGATGTGATCCGCGTGCGTCGTCTCCCCCTCGATCAGGCACCCCAGCGCCACCACCCCGGCACACCGCCCCGACCTCGCCGCCGCCGCGCTCAGCACCGGCAACTCAAACGCCCCCGGCGCCTCCACCACGATCAACCCGCCCGGGTCGCCCCCCGCCGCGGCATACGCCTCCACCGCCCCGTCCCGCAGCGCGTGCGTGATCGAGGCGTTGTACTGCGCCACAACGAGCGCGACAGGCGGGATTCCGGCGTGATGCGTGGTCATCGTGGCTGATCCTACTCCCCCGCCAGCCCGCACGGCCCGCTCCCCCCCGATTCCCGCAGCAACCATTTCCCGACCCCGACCCCGGCCCATACCCTCCACTCGCATGGAACGCTTCCTCGGCCGGATCAGCCCGATCCTCTACCTCACCAGAGTCACCACCGCCTTCGCCGCCGTGGCCAACGTCTGGTTCGTCATCCTCTGGTCCTCCCGAGTCGCCGAAGAAGCCCCCACCCCCCACCTCGACGACAAGCCAATGTGGGCCCTCCTCCTCGGCGGTGCCGCCTCCGCCCTCGGCCTCTACTCCTACGGCACCTGCCTCAACGACCTGCTCGACGTCCGCCGCGACCGGGCTCTCCGTCCCGAACGCCCCCTCGCCTCCGGACAGCTCTCCATCGAGACCGCCGCCGTCACCGTCGCCCTCACCCTGATCATCGCCGTCCTCGGTGCCACAGTCTTCGGCACCGCCTCCGTCCTCCTCACCCTCGCCCTCGCCTTCGGCATCCTCTTCTTCAACACCGCCGCCCGATTCGTCCCCGCCGTCGGGCTGGTCGTCCTCGGGCTCCTCTACGCCGGCCACATCCTCGTCCCAAACCCCGGCCTCCGCTTCATGTGGCCCGTCTGGCTCGTCATGACCCACGCCCTCATCGTCGCGGCCGCCACCCACGTCCTCGCCCGCAAGGTCCCCCGATCTCCACCCGCGCCGCCTGCCTCGCCCTCCTCGGCTGGATCGTCTGGTCCGTCCTCATCCTCTGGCTCGGCTGGCTCAGGTCCGCCACATCCGGCGACGGCCTCCGCACCATCTGGCCCACCTGGGTCTCCCCCACCGCCGCGATCGGCCCCCTCGTCCTTACCGTCGCATTCGTCCTGCTGGCCCTCCGCCGCACCCGCCAGTACGGCTTCGGCCCCAGAGCCGCCGACAAGATCTACCGCTACGGCTCCCTCTGGCTCACCCTCTACGCCGTCGCCTGGATGCTCGGCGCCGGCTACCCGCGCGAGGCCATCCTGCTCACCGCCCTCGCCCTCGTCGCCTTCTTCACCATGACCACGCTTCGGGAGTTGTACGGGCTCGCGGAACAACCCGTCGGCTACCGCCGTTAGCCCCCGAGAGGCTGATATCATGCATCCAAACCCCCTTCGCGGACGAAAGGGGGTTGACAGCGGACAGGCGATGGGACATCGTTGCCAGAGGCCACCGCACCCAGCCCGGGCCGGGCACGCGCACGCGATCCGGGCCCTCAGGGCTCAACGCCAGAGACAAACCGCCGCACCAGGCACGGAGATCGAAGACATGCGCAAGCTGTTCTCTCGTCGCGCAACCAACACCGAGACCGCATTCGCCCTCGAGAACCTCGAGCCACGCATCGTGCTCGACGGCACCCCCGGAGACGCCGCCAACCCCGTCGTCGAGATCAACACCGACTTCGGCAACATCTACATCGAGCTCTTCCCCGACGTCGCCCCCGCCACCGTCGACAACTTCCTCGGCTACGTCGAACGCGGCGACTACGACGCCACCTTCTTCCACCGCCACGTCCAGGGCTTCGTCCTTCAGGGCGGCGGATGGACCTACGACCAGAACCGCACCCCCCGCACCGAGCACATCGAGCAGCAGGACCCTGTCGTCAACGAGTACGACCTCTCCAACCTCGAGTGGACCGTTGCCATGGCCAAGCTCGGCGGCGACCCCGACTCGGCCACAAGCGAGTGGTTCATCAACCTCGCCGACAACTCGCAGAACCTCGACAACCAGAACGGCGGCTTCACCGTCTTCGGCGAGGTCATCGGCGGCCGCGACGTCGTGGACGCAATCACCGACCTCCGCATCGTCAACCTCGGCAGCGGATTCGAGACCCTCCCTGTCACCGACAGCTTCGACCCTCAGGGCAGCGAGGTCAACAACGAAGACCTCGTCAACCTCAACACCGTCTCACTCGTCTTCGACCCCGACCTCAGCCTCATCGCCAACCCCGACATCGCCCCCTACGGCACCTCCAACGGCAGCAACGTCACCACCGTCGTCCTCGAAAACGGCTTCGACCGCGCAATCGCCTTCAAACAGGTCGGACTCAGCGGCGGATGGACCGTCACCGACCTCAACCTCAAGACCGACCAGTCCGGCAAGACCAGCACCCCCGTCACCTGGATCGATTCCAAGGACGGCCTGACCTACGCCGCGGCACTCTCCGACGAGGGCCTCCTCCTCTACAAGAACACCTCCGGCACCACCTGGACCGTCCGCAACCTCAACAGCGAGATCTCCGGTGCCGGCCTGATCACCTCCTCACTCACCACCTTCACCAACGTCAACGGCAGGGCCTACCTCGCCGGCATCAGCGACGACGGCGACCTCCTGCTCTTCCGCCAGACCGACGGGACAAGCAACGGCGAGTACACCTGGACCACCAACAACCTCTCCGAGTCAGACCTCCTCGTCAACAACATCGACACCACCCCCAGGTGGACCACCCCGCTCACCAGCTACGTCACCTCCTGGAACGGCCTCAACCTCGTCGGCCTCGACGCCGACGGCAACATCCAGGCCGTCTGGTGGGCACCCGGACGCCCCGGCTGGGCCGCCGCCAACCTCTCCGCCTCCACCGGCGCTCCGCCCCTCCAGGGCGTCATCGCCCCCTACCTCACCACCTGGAACGCCATCAACCTCACCGGCACCGACAGCGACGGCAACGTCGTCGTCACTTGGTGGGTCCCCAGCTTCGGAAGCGACTGGGTACAGAGCAACCTCACCGACCTCCGCAGCGGCCCCCAGCTCGCCGCCGGATCCATCGCCACATGGGTCACACCCTGGGGCGGCACCAACATCCTCGGCCGCAACATCAACGGCGACATCGTCGTCTACTGGTGGGCACCCAACCTCGGACCCGGCCAGTGGAACATCTCCAACCTCAGCCAGGTCATCGACGGCGCAGAGACCCCCACCGGGCAGGTCGTCGGCTTCAGCTCTCCCAGCGGTGTCGTCAATATCTACGGCGCAGCCGACGACGGCGACCTGATCCGCTACTGGTGGAGAGTCGCCGACGGCTGGCAGTGGGAGAACGTCTCCGAAACCGCCGAGCTCACCTGATCGCGCCCGACAGCCAGCTCCCGGTCACCACCCCGCATGCCGCGTAGACTGCGCGCCATGCCCACACCCATCCCCCGCACCGATCCGGAATTCCTCGCCGTCGTCAACGGCACGAAACCCGCCGACCTCCGCATCGACAACGTGCGGGTGGTCAACGTCTTCACCCGCCGTATCGAGCAGGGCCCCATCGCGATCTTCCGCGGCCGCATCGCCTCCGTCGGCCTGCCCGCCGACGCCCGCGAGACCATCGACGCCCGCAACGCATTCGCCGTCCCCGGCCTCATCGACGCCCACATGCACGTCGAATCGACGATGCTCATGCCCAGCGAGTTCGCCCGACTCGCCGTCGCCCGCGGCACGACCGCCGCCGTGCTCGACCCCCACGAGATCGCCAACGTCCTCGGCATCCCCGGCATCCGCATGCTCATGGACGACGCCGAAGACGCACCCATCCACCCGATCTGGATGGCCCCCTCCTGCGTCCCCGCCTCACACATGGAGACCCCCGGCGCAACCCTCGACGTTGACGCCACCCGCCAACTCCTCGAAGACCCCCGCATCCGCGGCCTCGCCGAGATGATGAACTTCCCCGGCGTCGTGCACGCCGTGCCGGACGTCCTCGCCAAGGTCGCCCTCGGACTCCAGCACGGCCTCATTGACGGCCACGCCCCCGGCCTCCGAGGCCGCGGCCTCCAGGCCTACGTCGCCGCCGGCGTCATGACCGACCACGAGTGCACCACCGCCGACGAGGCCCGCGAGAAGATCTCCCGCGGCATGCAGATCGCCATCCGCGAAGGCTCCGCCGCACGCAACCTCGCCGCCCTCATCTCCGCCATCACCCCCGAAACACTCCACCGCTTCTGCTTCTGCACCGACGATCGCCACCCCGGCGACCTCATGCACCACGGCCACATCGACCACATCATCCGCCGCGCCGTCACCCTCGGTCTCGACCCGCTCGACGCGATCACCATCGCCACCATCAACGCCGCCAACCACTACCGCCAGCCCGACCTCGGCGCAATCGCCCCCGGCCGCTGCGCCGACATCGTCCTCACCGACGACCTGCACGAGTTCATGCCCCGCCTCGTGCTCTCAGGCGGAACCGTCGCCGCCCGCGACGGCGTCTACTCAGGCCCCGCCCGCGCCGCAGCAACAAGCACGCGTGCCGGCCGCGTCGTCCTGCCCGAAGGCTTCGGAGCAACATCCCTCCACATCCCCACGCCCGCAGCGCCCCCGCGTCCGCGTCATCGGCATGGACCCACACCAACTCATCACCGAGAGCCTCGAAGCAACGCCAGTCGTTCGCGACGGATGCATCGTCGCCGATCCCTCCCGCGACCTCGCCAAGCTCGCCGTCATCGAACGCCACGGCCACAACGGCAACATCGGCCTCGGCCTCATCCAGGGCTTCAAACTCACCCGAGGCGCCCTCGCCAGCACCATCGGCCACGACTCGCACAACCTCGCCGTCGTCGGCATCAACGACGAGGACATGGCCCTCGCGGCCCGCGCCGTCGCCGACGCCGGAGGCGGTCAGGCCGTCGCCGCCGAGGGCGAAGTCCTCGCCGTCCTGCCCCTGCCCATCGCCGGACTCATCTCGCCCGAACCCGCCGCGACCGTCGTCGCCCAGCAGCAGGCCCTCCTCGACGCCGCCCACACCCTCGGCTGCCCGATCGAAGACCCCTTCATGCCCCTCAGCTTCATGCCCCTCGTGGTCATCCCCCACCTCAAGCTCAGCGACAAAGGCCTCGTCGACGTCGACCGCTTCGATTTCACCCCGCTCGTCATCGACGACCACTGAGCCGCAAGAACGTAAGGACCGCAGAGAGCGCAGAGCCGCCGCGCACCGCGTCCATCCCAGCTCTGCGTCCTTTGCGTCCCGCTCTGCGACCTCTGCGTTCTGACTCCTCAGAACAGCTTGAACGCGTAGAAGATCGCCGTAAACACCAGGTCCGCCACCACGATCGCCACGATGCACTGCACCACCGTCTGCGTCGTCGCGTTGCCCACCCCCGCCGCGCCACCGGTGACCTTCAGCCCGTTCGAGCACGAGATCAGGCCGATCAGTGTCCCGAAGATCGTCGCCTTGCCGATCCCCGTCAGGAAGTCGCTCAGGTTCACCTGAAACAGCATGTTCTCCATGAACACCGACGGCGGGATATCCAGCATCAACAGCGAGATCCCCATCGCACACGCGATCGCCACCAGATCAGAAATCACACCCAGAATCGTCATGGCCAGCACCGTCGCCGTCAGCCGCGGCACCACCAGAAACCGCACCGGGTTCAGCGCGTGCGCCTCAAGCGCCTCGATCTCCTCGCTCACCACCATCGTCCCAAGCTCAGCCGCGATCGCCGCCCCGGCAAAGCCCGTCAGCACGATCGCCCCGATCAGCGGCCCAAGCTCACGCAACACCGCCACGCCGATGATGTTGGCCACCAGATCCCGCGACCCGAACTGATCCAGCGGCGGCGCAAGCTGCAGCGCCAAAATCAGCCCCACACACCCCGACACCAGCGACACAATGAAGATCGACCGCACCCCGACACGGATCAACTGCGAAACGATCGCCGCCCCGCCACGACCCGCCCGGTCCGGCCGCATCCCCCGCCCCAGCCACACCGCGGCGTCCACCGCCAGGTTCACCGAGTGCCCCGCGTGGTCGAGCAGCCGCAGCACCGCCGCACCGACATGCTCGATCGGCCGAGTCACACGGAACCGCGAACCGGATTGAGGGGTGTTGCTCGCCATGAATCCACGCCACCGTCACGCAGAAGAGACCGCGTCCTCCACCGTCGGCACGATCTTGAAGAACTGGTGCAGCCGCGCAATCTCAAAGATCGCCAGCACCTTCTGGTGCAGCCCGCACAGCAGCAACTCGGTCTTCGCCTGCTTCGCGTTCCGCATCGCCTCCACCAGCGTCGCCAGCCCCGAGCTGTCCATGTACTCAACCTCGGACAGATCGATCACCACCCGCGTGGGCCCCGACTGAATCGCCCGCCGCACATGCTCGCGAAACGCCGGAGCGCGGCTCATGTCGATATCGCCCCGCGGCGCCAGCACCGTCGCGCCATCGCGACTGTCAATCCGTACCGGGAGTGCCGCGTCGTGCATCAGAACCTCACCCTTCCGCCGACGCCGACCCGGCGGCCCGCGGCGCGTGTTTGATCATCGTCAACCGCATGCCCCGCGGCGACCGCTTGGCATACTCCACCTCGTCCATCACCTCACGGATGATGTGCACCCCAAGCCCGCCCGGCTGCGGATCGTCCAGATCCCGCCCCTTCAGGTCGCACGTCTCCACATGCCTCGCCTCGTCCTCGATCACCACCCGAAGATACGCCCCCGACGCACTATCCGCCGGAGCCGTCCAGATGCTCACCCAGATCGGCCGGTCGCACTCCCGCCCATACCCGTGCCGGATCACGTTCGCCAGCGCCTCGTCCACCGCCAGCGCCACCTGCGAACAACTCTTCTCATCAAACCCGATCCGCTGGGTCACCCCCGCGATCAACTGCCGCACCCCCGCCAAATAGTTCGGATCACTCCGAAGCTCAACCCGGATGTGCGGCTCATCACCCATCGCCCAATCCATTACCAGAGCCCTCGACCGGCCGCACCCGCGTGCTCGCACCACCGATCAACTCACCCGCCTCCAACGCATCGGCATTCTCGTTGTACCACTCCACCCACCGGACGACCGCCAGCTCCCGATCCTCCAGCCCCGCAGCGTGGTCATACCCCAGCCGCCGCCCCGTCAGACGCTCCAGAGCCAGAATCCCGATCAGCCGCGTCGCCGGATCATCACTATCCAAAAGCACGATCAACTCAGGGATCTTCCCGGTATCCGACTCCCGCGCCGCCTCCGCAGCCGCGTCAATCCGCGCCGCCGGCTCCGGCGAGTCAAACCCCTTCGGGATCGGCACACACCCCGCCGCCAGCACCAGCCCCAGACTCACCACAACGCTCTTCACGCCCTGATCCTACCCGCACACGCCCCATCTCGCCCCAACCCCCTCGTCCCGCCCCGACTCCCCCGCTACGCTTCCCCTTCCCCTCCCGCACCCAACCAACGGAGTCGGCCGCATGGACACGCCGCACGACGAGGTTATCCCGATCCTCGATTTCGGGTCCCAGACCGCCCAGCTCATCGCCCGACGCGTCCGCGAGGCCGGCGCATTCTCCGTCCTCCTCTCCCCCGACACCCCCCTCCAGGAAATCCGCGCGCTCAACCCCAAGGGCATCATCTTCTCCGGCGGCCCCTCCAGCGTCTACGAAGACGGCGCCCCCACCTGCGACCCCGGCATCCTCGACCTCGGCGTCCCCGTCCTCGGCATCTGCTACGGCATGCAGCTCGCCGGCCGCATGCTCGGCGCAAAGATCGACCGCGCCCGCCACCGCGAATTCGGCCGCGCCACACTCAACATCGACAACAACTCCGACATCTTCGCCGCCATCCCCCAAAACACCACCGTCTGGATGTCCCACGGCGACCAGGTCGAGGCCCTCGAAGCCGCCGGCCTCGAGACCATCGCCTCCACACCCACCTGCCCCCACGCCGCCGTCCGCTCGACCGACCCCGCCCGCCCCTTCTACGGCGTCCAGTTCCACCCCGAGGTCACCCACACCCCCCACGGCGTAGACATCCTCCAGAACTTCGTCTACAAGGTCTGCAAGTGCCAGGGCACCTGGCGCATGGCCGACTTCGCCGAGACCGCCTGCGACCGCGTCCGCCAGCAGGTCGGCGACGGCCACGTCATCTGCGGCCTCTCCGGCGGCGTCGATTCCTCCGTCGCCGCCGCCCTCATCCACAAAGCCATCCCCGGCCAACTCACCTGCGTCTTCGTCGACACCGGCATGCTCCGCAAAAACGAACGCGAGCTCGTCGAGACCACCTTCCGCGACCACTTCAAAGTAGACCTCCGCGTCGTCGACGCCGAAGCCGACTTCCTCGCCGACCTCGACGGCGTCTCAGACCCGCAGGAAAAACGCCGCCTCATCGGCCACCGCTTCATCGAGGTCTTCACCCAGCAGGCCGCCGTCATCGCCGCCGAGGGCAAAGACGCCAAGTTCCTCGCCCAGGGCACCCTCTACCCCGACGTCATCGAGTCCGGCCAGTCCGCAGCCGGCAAGTCCGCCGGCATCAAGCTCCACCACAACGTCGGCGGCCTCCCCAAAGACCTCGCCTTCGACCTCGTCGAACCCCTCCGCGACCTCTTCAAAGACGAGGTCCGCAAGCTCGGCGAGGTCCTCGGCCTCCCCGACCAGATCATCTGGCGCCACCCCTTCCCCGGCCCGGGCCTCGCCGTCCGCATCCTCGGCACCATCACCAAGCCCAAGCTCGACCTCCTCCGCGACTGCGACGAGATCCTCCTCGAAGAGATCGTCGCCGCCGAGCTCTACCGCAAGACCAGCCAGGTCTTCGCCGTCCTCCTCCCCGTCCAGTCCGTCGGCGTCATGGGCGACGGACGCACCTACGAGTCCGTCGTCGCCGTCCGCGCCGTCGAAACCCAGGACTTCATGACCGCCGACTGGGCACGCATCCCCTTCAACGTCCTCGCCACCATCTCCAACCGCATCATCAACGAAGTCCGCGGCGTCAACCGCGTCGTCTACGACATCTCCAGCAAACCCCCCGCCACCATCGAATGGGAATAACCGCGGCACCGGCTTCCAGCCGGTGCCCCCCAAAAGAGGCTCAAGGCGCAAGCCTGAGCTCTGGCGAACGCTCTAGCGACAAGCCCGAGCCCCAAACCACTCCACCAACCCCACCCCAACGCCCCTAAAGGCAACCTCACCCGCGCCCCGCGAGGAAGGTGCCCGAGCCTTCGAGGGCGAAGGGGGTGCCTTTCCGCCTCCCGACGGGTGCCACGGGTCAGACTCTGCTCTGAGAGTCTGCCCCGTGCCACTACCCCACCGGAAGGCTGGTACCGAATCCCCGTGCCACCAAGATCAGTTCGACGATCTCGGTGCCCGCCGTCGCAACGAGCTTGTCGGCCGTCACCAGCGCAACGCCATAGAAAGCCCAAATCGAACCGCCGAGCACGCGGAGATCGCGGAGGGAGGCAGGGGAAAGAGGCCCAAGGCGCAAGCCTGGGCTCCCGTTCATGCGGCCCGACAGCCAGAAGCGCGGTGAAAGGCAGTTCACCCCAGAGACACAGAGAACACCGAGGAACGGCGGAGGGAAGCATGCGGAGACGGGGAGCCGCCGAGACGTGCCACCGACCTTGGCTCTGCAAGGTCGGTGCGGGCCTCCCGAAGCGAGAGTACCGACCTCTCAAAGCAGAGGTCGGTGGCACGGCGTCGGTGCCACCCCGCCGAATACGGCCTGGGAAGATCAGGCGGACGGGACGCTCGAAGAGCGGACGTACGACCGTCAGAACTGGCGGGTCGACGTCGTGGCGCTGATGACCTACAGAAGTGAACGGCACGGGTCGGTGCCACCTGCCGAGAGATCGGCCCTCCCGCACTTCGTCCGCTCCCATCTCTCCCTGCGCCGTGATGACGAACGCACGGCACGACTGCGCCGCACAGGACGAGGCGATGAGGAAGGGATGGAGTTGCGGCGAGTCGTGGCACATGGCTCAGGGATTCGGGCCACCCGCTGGGCCTTGCCGGAGTCTCCAAGATGCTGTATGTGTGCTTGAGTTTAGGGCCGGAATACTGATACTGTAACGCGCGCCATCAGTTAGACGCATGTGCCAGTCTTGCAACACATGGCGACCACATTTGCCAGCTATTTCTTTGTGTTTGCCAACATCGTGACCGCACGAGAGCACATACAGCAAGTCTTTGTCTGTCGTTAGTATTTCGTATTTACCATAGAATACCGGGAATACGCCGTAGCCTTCATCAATCCGAAGAACTTCAGTGTCGCCCCACAAAATAATCCCGTTGTCTGACTGCATTATGATATCCTCACGAATTCGCCGCGCGCCATCACTTACGGCCCTAACTCACTTCGTCCTCTCCCATCTCTCCCCGCGTTCTTGCCTCCTGGCGGTCGGCGCTTCGATCCTCCACGCCGACCTGCTCAAGGCAGCAGGTCGACCCCATGCCGACAGCCTGGCGCGGAACATCCCCTACCCCTCCCGCAAAATCTTCTCCATCTTCCTCCCCTTCGCCAACTCATCCACCAGCTTGTCCAGATACCTCGCCTTCCGCGTCAGCGGGTTCTCAATATCCTCAATCCGATACCCGCAGATCACCCCTTTGATCAGCTCCGCGTTCGGGTGCAGCTTCGCCCGCTTGAAGAACTCCTCGAACGTCACCTTGTCATCGATCTGCTTCTGCAGCTGCTTGGCCGTGAACCCCGTCAGCCACCTGATGACCTGGTGCAGCTCGTCCTCGGTCCGCCCCTTCTTCTCGACCTTCGTCACATAGTGCGGATAGACCGACGAGAACGTCATCTCCGCGATCCGTTTGTCGTGCTCCGGCGTCGTTGTCGGCATGGGATGACCTCCGCAATTGGCCGCAGCCGCGCGCGAGTCACGGGCCGCAACACCAGAATACACGGAGACCCACTCGGCCCGCAATGATCGCGCCCGCCGACGCCGCCGACCCCACCGCAGCACCCGCAATCCCACGTGCCACGGGTGGCTCGTCCACCCGTGCCCAACCGGCTCACGTGCCACGGGTGGCTCGTCCACCCATGCCCGACCGGCTCAATACTCCCGATCAGTCACAATGCCCGGCTGCGGCACCGGATACAGCCCATCCGCCCCCGCCTGCAGCGGCGCCGCACCACCCAGCGTCAATCCCGCCACGCCCGGCGCAAACTCATGCTCGCTCGCGAAGATCTCCTCGTACGTCACCTCGCGCCCCGTGTGCGCCGCCATCCGGCCCATGTTGCACACCATGCTCGCCTCGATGCCATACTCCGCCTCGCTGTACGGCTTGCCCGCACGCAACGCCGCGATCATGTCGTCCCACTCGTTCTGGTACGGGTTCGTCTGCCCCCGCGGCACCTCCGACGTCCACAGCAGATTCTCCTCGCTGAAGCCGTACCCGCGATAGATCCGCGACGGCAAGCCGCAGTCGCTGTTGGCCGACACGATCGCCGACCCCTTCGTCCCGTGCATGTGGCTCGAGAACCGGTCCTGGCACCCCTCGATGTTCCGCCCGTCGAAGATCATCTTCGTCCCGTCCGCGTACGTGTACTCGATCCCGTACGAGTCCAGGTTCTGATCGACATACGGCGTCCCATCCGACGCGTGCCGGTAGTGCCGGCCGCCGATCCCCTGCGCCTTCACCGGCAGCGCGTTCTTCATCCAGCACAGGTGATCGATGATGTGGATGAAGAAGTCGTTAAACCCGCCGCCGCTCGCCCACAGGAAGCTGTGGAACCGCCGGATCTGGTACTCCAGCTCGTCCGTGCCCGCCGGCACCGGCCCCGAACGGAAGCTCGCGATCGCCCCCTGCATCCGGTAGCCGTACTGCGCAATGATCTCGCCAAGCTCGCCGTTGTGCGTCCGCTCGGCCAGCTCCTGCATCGCCCGGCTGTGCCGAGACATCAGCCCCACCGCCACCATCAGGTTCTTCTCCCGCGCCTTCGCGGCCAGCTCCATCATCCGCCGACCCGTCGGCCCGTCCACACAGATCGGCTTCTCCATGAAGACGTTCAGCCCCTTCTCGATCGCATACGAGAAGTGCACCCACCGGAACGCCGGCGGCGTCGCCAGGATCACGATGTCACCCGGACGCAGACAGTCCATCGCCTGCTTGTACCCGTCAAAGCCGATGAACCGCCGCTCCTGCGGCACGTCCATCTCTTCCTCAAACATCTCCGACAACGCCTCGTGGCTCCGGTTCATCTTGTCGGCAAACACATCCGCCATCGCGACCAGCCGTACCGGGCCCTCGCCCACCGACATCGCGTTGTTCGCCGCGCCCGACCCGCGCCCGCCGCACCCCACAAGCGCAACCTGAATCGTGTCCGCACCCCGCGCATGCACCCCGCCAAGCCCGCGAGCCGCAAGCAGCGTCGCCGCGGTAAAGCCGGTGGCATCGGTCAAAAAGTCGCGGCGTGTCGTGTGGTCAGACATGGAACTCCTCCAGCGTGGCAAATGTGTCGAGGCGCCGTCCGGGCACCAATTCCGTCGCGCCAGCCCGCCCGCAGCAGTCCCGGCGTCGGCAGCGCAAACCCAGCCTACCCGAAACCACACAAGACGTCCGGCGCAACCACCCCCGCCGCGCAGACACACACACCCCGACACCACAAATCTGCCCCCGACCTACCCCATCTGCGCGCAAGTTCGTGCACCTGCCCCACGTTTCCCTTGCATCCCCTCGCCAATCCCCGAAAATACACCCAGACCCAGGGGGAAAACACCATGCACAACCGCACCACCAACAGAGCCCGAAGCGCAAGCGAGGAGCCTTCCTCCTCTCCCCGCATCACCCCCAACACCCCTCCCCCCAAACCCCAACACCCCACCGAACTCCCTACCGAAACCGCAACCCTCCTCCTCCGCTTCTTCCTCGACGGCTCCATGAGCCTCCTCGACATCTGCGACCACGCCGAGATCACCCTCGACCAGCTCCGCGCATGGGCCGACTCCGACTGGGCCCGCCAGCGCTTCACACAGCTCCGCAACCTCTCCGCACTCCGCGACGACCTCATCCAGGCCGACGCCGCCCCCCAGGCCCGCCACACCCTCCTGCACCTGGCCACCAACGCCAACCCCCGCGAACCCGCAACTTCCCGCGAGTCCCGCCGCAAGGCCGCCACCGCACTGCTAACAACGCAGCACGCCGCACAGAAGCCGCCGACCCCCTCCGGGACTCCCCAACCTCCCCACCAGCCGCCCGACCTACCGCCCGATCTACCGCCCGGACCGAGCCGCCGCCCGCTCCGCAAGCTGCACCAGCGTCCGCGCCTGATCCGGCCGCATGTCCTCAATCACACCGATATCCCCGATCTGCACGATCAGCCCCGGGTCGTAGGCGTACAGCAACGCCGCCACCTCGATGATCCGCTGCACCCGGTCCTCATTGGTCCGCCCCGCAGCCACGTACGGGCAGATATTCGGCGCGACATACACAATGTGCCGGCGCTCCGGGTACGCCCGCGGATCGAGCGCATCATCCGCAGCACGCCTCCCCCCCTTCCGCAGCACCAGCCGCTTGCTCTTCAGCAAAACGTCCTGGTCGAACAGGTTGTCGATCGTCTGCCACGAGCCGACAAACGGATAGTCGTTCGGCTCCATCCAGTGCTTGGTCCGCTCCCGCCGCAGCCCCGGCTCCACAAAGATCCACTGCCCCGGAAACGTCTCGTGCCACCAACCGATAAACCGCGCCGCCGCAGTCAGCGTCCCGGTCGCCTCGTCCCTGATCGCCGCCGTCGCCGTCGTCCCCATGATCATGTAATGCGACGCCGCCGCGATCGGCCGCATGTGGCTCTTGGCCAGGAGCACCTCGGTCTCAAACGACCCGTTCTCCGTCAACGGGCTGCCGCAATACACAAACTTCGGCCCCGACAACTCGTCGTCCCACTCCCCATACCGCTCCACAAACGCCTGCAGCTTCGACCCCTCCGAAGCATCGCGCACCGACAGCTCCGTCCCGCCCCGCGTGTGCTCCAGCCCCCGCGCCCACAGCTCCGGCAGCGACATCGTCCCGTCGTCCGCAAACGCCCCGTTCGTCTCATACGGCCCCGGATCCACCCACGGATACGCCCCCGTCGGCCGCGGCAGACTCGCCACCTGCACCCGACCCGACGTACCCCGTGACCGCCCGTCATCCGTCACCAGCTTCCGCACACCAAGGTCCTTGATGCACCAGCCAACCGCCCCACTATCCGACGACAGCCCCAGCCGCGACTGCACCTGCGCAAACCGCGCCCGCCACGCCGGAGGCCCCGCCCGCTGCCGCGTCGCCACCGCCGAGAACGGCACCGACACATCCGCCGCCGCCGAGTTGCCCACGATCTGCGAAACGATCAACGACGGCAACGCACCCGGCGCATACTCCCCCACCGCCCCCGGCAGCCGCGGCACATCCGCCCCCGAATAGCTCACCCGCGCCGTCCCCGACCACGCCCCCTCCTCAACCACCCGCCCCCCACGCCACTTCACCTCCCGATACCGGTAGTAATTCATCCCCCGCACCGGCGCATGGTGAATGAACTCCTCCCGCCCGTAGTCCTCCTGCAACTCCAAGGGCGGCACGCTGGTCTGCGTCCCCTCCGAGTAGTACCTCCACATCGACTGCGCCGGCCGCTGGCTCATCTGCCGCGTCAGCACCCGCTCCTCCCCGGCCCACGCCCCTGTCGTCGAGTGCTGCACCTCAAACCGCGCCCGACTGCGCGGCCCGCATGTTCGTGTAATTCTTCCGGAACGCCGTGTCCCGGTCCCAGCGGACACGCACTACCTCGCCGGTCTCCTCGGCGGTGATGCCCGCGTCGGCGTTGCGGCTCGGCTCGCCGCCGCGGACTGTGGGGCGCATCGGACTCGCGGCCGCCGAACCCGCCGGATATGCACGCCGCGGGCCCCACCGCGCTCGCGGCGAGCAGGATCAGGGAGAGCCATCGTGTCGCTTGCATGTTCACCATCCGGGTCACCTCTCTTGGCGCTTTGCGCCGTTGCGGCCACCGGATTTTGGGGTCTCGGGGGCTGCGGTGTTGAGTCTATCGCGGCCGCTCGTTGGTGCGGGGGCCAACAATGCGGGCATGCCCATCACGCACCTGACGATCCAGACGCCCGGCCAGGGACTGCACGAGATCACGGCGGAGGTTTCGCGGGTGGTTGCCGCGGCGGGGGTGGCGGAGGGGTTGTGCACGGTGTTCATCCGCCACACGTCGGCGTCGCTGACGATCCAGGAGAACGCGGACCCGTCGGCCCGGCGGGATCTGGAGCGGTGGTTGAACCGGCTGGTGCCGGAGGGGGACCGGCTGTACACGCACACGGCGGAGGGGCCGGACGACATGCCGAGCCATATCAAGGCGATCCTGACCCAGACGTCCCTTTCGATCCCGGTTGAGGCGGGCTCGCTGGTGTTGGGCACGTGGCAGGGTGTGTATGTGTGGGAGCACCGGACGCGCGCGCACCGCCGGGATGTCGTGGTGCAGGTGCTTGGCTGAGATCGGTCGGGGGGCGGGGAGTGAAAAAAGTTTCGTTGGTGCCTGGGCGGGCGGAATAGGGCCGGCGGGCGTATTGTCTGTTTCAACAAGTAATCTGCTCATCATCTGCTCACGGGGTTGTGCCCGGTGGGCCCAGACCATGGAGACACCCTCATGCGCACCTTGATCACCCGGACCGCCCTCACCACGATTCCTGCTGCTGTGCTGCTCGGTTCGGCGGGCTTGCTCGCGGGATTCGCGCCGGCCAACACCGGGGCCACCGGCGCGGTCGTCGCCGAAGAGGCCTCGCTGGCCTCGTACACGGTTGACCCGGTCCATTCGACCGTGTTGTTCGGGATCCGCCACGCGGGGGTGTCGAATTTCTACGGCGTGTTCACGGACTTCTCGGGGTCGTTCACGTTTGATCCGGCGAGCCCGGAGAGCGGCGAGTTCGGCTTCGAGGTGCAGACGGCGAGTGTTGACACGCGGAACTCCAGCCGCGACGACCATCTCCGCAACGCGGACTTCTTCAACGCCCGGCAGTTCCCGACGATCACGTTTGCGAGCACTGGGGTTGAGCTGAAGGAGGGCAACCTGTACGCGCTGAAGGGCGATCTGACGATGCAGGGCGAGACGCGGCCGATCACGGCTGAGCTCGAGTGGATCGGCACGGGCACGAACCAGCGCGGGCAGGGCACGGCGGGCTACGAGGCGCGCTTTGAGATCAAGCGGTCTGACTTTGGGATGACCAAGTATCTCGCGCCGGATGGCTCTGACTCGGGCGGCCTGGGCAACACGGTGAAGCTCACGGTGGCGGTCGAAGCCGTCCAGGAGTAGTTGTTGACGCGATGGATCTCGGGACCTTTCGGGTCCTCCTCCGGGCGCGACGGTCGGCGTGCACGCACACGCCGGCCTCGCGCCCGACCCTTTGGAGGGAGTGTGCGATGACACCCACTCAGGTTGTGCTTGCTGTGCTGGTTCCGGGCGCGTTCAGTGCTGTGGCGTTGCTGGTCCTGAGCTTCCTCGGGGTGGCTGACCGTGACGAGTCGGCACCGGACGCTCCGGCTCGGCGTGACGGGTGGGTGCGGCGTGCGTTGCCGGCGCTGGTTGGGGTCGGGGCGTTCTTCTTTGCGGATCTGGGGCTGAACCAGTGGCATGAGTTGTGGCCGAAGGACGGGACGCAGCGGTTCCTTGCGATCGCGATTGCGGCGGGCGCGGCGGGGGTTGTGCACGCGCTGGTCGGCCTGATCGCGGTGACGGTTGTGCTGCGGCTGGCGCTGGGTGCGGGGTTGGCGCTGGGTGTGCTGTTGCCGTTGCCGGAGATGTACATGCCGCGGGGGCTGCTGGTGGTGCTGACTGTGGGGAGCGGCGTGTGGCTCGCGGGCACGGGTGCGGCGCTTGATGCGGTCGGGTCGCGGGTGCCGCGTGCGGCGACTGCTTTGGGCGCTGGCGTGCACGGCGATGCTGGCGGCGCCGGGGCTGTTTCAGAGCGGGTATGCCGGCGGGGCGCAGCTGGCCGGCGGGCTGGGGGCGATCGCGGGCGGGGCGTTTCTGGTCGCGGCGGTGCGGCGGGACCGGGAGGGGACGCTGTCTGGGCTGCACACGGTCTGGCTGGCGGTGTTCGGGGCGGTGGTGCTGGTGACGTACGGCTATCAGGATGTGCCGGTGTGGCCGGCGTTGCCGGTGATGGCGGTGGCGCCTCTGGGCGTTTTGGTGGGCGCTGGCGGTCCGGCACGGCCTGGTGCGGGTGGCGTTGGCAGGGCTCGCGGCGGCGGTGATCGCCGGCGGGGCGACACTTGCCGTGGTGGCGTTAGACTCGAACGATGCGGCGTCCGAGGACGGGTCGTCCTACGGGTACTGAGTCCGCTGACGTCGTTTCTTGCTCGCGAGCGCTGCATGCCCACACCACGCCCGGCCAAACCGCACCAGGCTGTCGAGGTCGGGCGGGTGGTTTATCTGCGGTACCCGCATCCTCGGGATCGTGAGGCGTTCGTGGCGTTGCGTGCGGCGAGCCGCGAGTTTTTGACGCCGTGGGAGCCGCGACCGCCGGAGGGGTTTGACGCGTTCGGCCACGATCAGTTTGACTATGTGTACAAGTCTCGCCGGCAGCCGGCGCAGGAGCGGTTGCTCATCTTCACGCTTGCGGGCGATGTGCTGGTCGGTCAGGCGTCGCTGGGCATGATCAGCCGCGGGCCGTTGCAGTCGGCGTATATGGGGTACTGGATCGGCGCTGCGCACGCCGGATGCGGGTATATGACGGAGGCTGTGGGGTTGATGCTGCGGCACGCGTTCGGGCGGGTGAAGCTGCACCGTGTGGAGGCGAACATCCAGCCGCACAACGCGCCGTCGCGGGCGGTTGCGCAGAAGAACGGGTTCCGGCTGGAGGGGTTCTCGCCGCGGTATTTGCGGATCGACGGGGAGTGGGCGGACCACGAGCGGTGGGCGCTGACGGAGGAGGACTGGCGGGGGCGTTCGCGGTAGCGTTGCTTATGCGTTGTGGTCGGGGGCGTTGCCGGGCTTCCACTTGATGTTGCAGCCGATGCTGGGGAGTTGGGGCTCGGGCACGGGGCGGCCGGCGAGGACGGCGTCGATGGCGGCGCGGAGGTCGCTGCCGGTGACGGGGATGTTGTTTTTGGGCCGGCTGGGGTCGAGCTGCCCCCGGTAGGCGAGCTTGTGGTCGGCGTCGAAGAGGTAGAAGTCGGGCGTGCATGCGGCGCGGTAGGCCTTGGCGACCTGTTGCGATTCGTCGTAGAGGTAGGGGAAGGTGTAGCCGGCTTCGGCGGCTTCGGCGGTCATTTTTTCGGGGCTGTCGTCGGGGTAGTGCTCGGCGTCGTTGCTGCTGATGGCGACGACGGCGAGGCCCTTGGACTGGTAGTCGCGGCCGATCGCGGCGAGTTGTTCTCGGACGTGTTTGACGAAGGGGCAGTGGTTGCAGATGAACATGACGAGGAGGGGCTTGCCGGCGGCGCCCTCGAGACTGACGGTGCCTTTGCCGGTGGTATTGGGCAGGTCGAACCCCGGGGCGGGGGTGCCGAGCGGGAGCATTGTCGAGGGTGTGGCGGCCATGAGTCCTCCGGTGTCCGAATAATTTCGTGAGGTTGCGGAGCTTCCGCTATATTGCAACCGTACCCGTCTCGCGGGGGGAACGTCTGTCGCCATCGTGCCGATGGAGGCATTACCCGAGGGGGGAAGGGTCGCGCTGTCGCGGTCCGTCCCGCGAACATCGTATTTCGGAGAGTTGAGCATGCGTCGATCTGATGTTGTCCGTTTGTCAGGGCTGGCTGCGCTGGTTCCTGCGGCACTTTTTCTGGGTGCGGGGTGCAGCACCGGCACTTCGACGAGCGTCGGTGCGTCCGGTGAGCACGCGTCGGGGCCGGCGTCGGCTCTGCCGGTGTCGAGCGTGTTCGGCTACGACAAGATGGAGGGCTTCCCGGAGCTGGCTTCGAAGCTGACGCCGCCGGATCTGACCGAGCCGGGCTCGTGGGCTCGCGGCACGGCGGAGGCGGAGATCATCGACACGCGGAAGTTCCCGGTGCAGATCCAGCCGAGCACGTTTGACGGCGAGACCACGCTGGTGAAGTACATGCTCCCGCCGCACGGGCGTGACAAGACGCTCCGTCAGGGCGCGGCGAACGACCTGGTGGCGGGCGAGGTGACCGATCAGATCACCGCGCAGCCGGGGACGCTGTTCCCGGGCATTGATGCGACGCCGTGGTCGCCGCCGGACCCCTCGCTGGCGGCGGGTCCGGACCACATCGTGCAGGTCACCAACATGGACCTGGCGTGGTACACCAAGGACGGGACGCAGCAGTTCCGCACCCGCATGGACAGCACGGGCAACCCGGGCTTCTTTGAGGGCATCGGCGGCGGTAACTTCACGTTTGACCCGAAGTGCTTCTACGACCACGAGTCGGAGCGGTTCTTCATCGTGGCGCTCGAGGTGTACGGCTCGACCCAGGCGTGGATCACCTTTGCGATCTCTGACGACAGCGATCCGAACGGCGTGTGGTACAAGTACCGCACGGACGCCCGCGTGAACGTTGGCGGCACGGTGTACTGGGTCGATTACCCGGGCCTGGGCTTCGACAGCGACGCGGTGTACGTGAACGGCAACCTGTTCCGCCTGAGCGGCGGTGGCGGCGGCTTCGGCGGCGTGTTGTACCGCTCGATCGACAAGTCGTCGATCCTGAACGGCGGGACGGCGCAGTACACCGACATTCGCGACGGCAGCGGCGCGTCGGCGCAGGCGGCGCAGCACTTCGGCGACAACATCGCGCCGTTCTTCGTGCAGGCGAACAGCTCGACGAGCATGAAGCTGACGGCGATCCGCAACCCGCTGACCAGCCCCTCGCTGGTGAACACGACCGTGGGCGTTCCTTCGTGGAGCTCTCCCGGGAGCGCGCCGAACAACGGCGGGAGCATCGACACGCTGGATGGCCGGATCATGAACGTGATGTGGCGTGACGGCCGGCTGGTCGCGGGCCACGGGGTGAGCACCGGTGGTCGGGTGCAGTCGCGGTGGTACGAGTTTGACACGGGCAACTGGCCGACGTCGGGCTCGCCCTCGCTGACTCAGTCGGGCAACGTCTCGGGCGGCAGCGGTACGTACTGCTTCTTCCCGGCGGTGTACATCAACGACGCGGGCGACATCGGCATGGTGACGGCGCACTCGCGTTCGAATGAGTTTGCGAGCGTGCGGTACACCGGTCAGGCTGCGGGCGATGCCCCGGGCACGATGGGTGCGCTGGTGAACGCCAAGACGGGCACGGCTTCGGCGAGCGGTCGCTGGGGCGACTACTTCGACATCGCGCTGGACCCGGATGGTTGCACGTTCTGGGTGGTCGGTGAGTACTACGAGAACAGCGGCTGGAACTCGTGGATCACGAGCTTCACGATCTCGGAGTGCTGCCGCGTGGATATCAACGGCGACGGCACCGTGAACACGCAGGATGTGCTGGCGTTCCTGAACCTGTGGTCGGCCAACGACAGCGCTGCTGACTGGAACGACGACGGTGATGTGAACACGCAGGACGTGCTCGCGTTCCTGAACGACTTCAACGCGGGCTGCTAGCTCCGCGGGGATCTCTGACACTTTGACGCCGTCCGCGCTGAGCGCGGGCGGCGTTTTTTGATGCGCGGGCACGGGCGGCGGGGCCCGGCTTGCCTGGGAGCGGCGGAGTGGTGATACTCGGCGGCGCATGCGGCATGAACTGGTCATCGGTGTGGATTCGGGCGGCACGACGACGCGGGCGGTGGTGGCCGATGTGCGTGGGCGTGTGCTGGTTTTGGGGCGGCGGGTGCGGGGAATCTGCGCGATGTGGGGCCGGGGGGGGATGGCGGCGGCGGTATCGGAGGCAGTGGACGGGGCGTTTGGTGCGGCGGGGCTGGAGCGTGGGCCGGCGCTGGCGGCGTTTGTCGGTGTGGCGGGGTGTTCGACGGAGGCGGAGCGGCGGGCGGGATTGGAGGGGCTCGAGGGTCTGGAGCTGGTGGAACTGGGGCCGCGGGGGGCGGTGGGGATCGGTCATGACCTGCGGACGGGCGCACGCGGGGGCGTTTTGGGCGGGCCGGGCGTGGTGCTGATTGTGGGGACGGGGGCGTGCTGCTATGGGCGGGATGGGGATGGAGGGGAGTATCGCGCGGGTGGTTGGGGCGGTCGGCTGGACGATGGGGGCGGGGCGGCGTGGTTGGGTCAGCGGGCGTTGGCGGCGGTGTTTCGTGCGATGGATGGGAGAGGGCCGCGGACGGTGCTGACGGAGGCGGTGTTGGAGGGGTTGGGGGTTGGTGATGCGCGGGAGGCGTTGGTGTTGCTGGAGGGGGCGGGGTATCGGGAGCGGTTTGGTGCGGTAGCGCCGCTGGTGACGGCGGCTGCTGCGGAGGGGGATGGGGTGGCGCTGGAGATCGTGGAGCGCGGTGCGGGTGAGCTTGCGGGGATGGTGGAGGCGGTGACGCGGGGGATGGCTGCAGGCGGGGCGTCGGGCGGGGGAGCCGGCGCGGTTGGGTTGGCGATGGTGGGCGGTGTGATCGGTGCGGGCGGGGTGATGCGGGGGGCGGTGGAGCGCGCGGTCCGGGAGCGGATGCCGGGGTGCCGGGTGGTGGAGGCGGCGGCGCGGCCGGAGGTTGGGGCGGCGTTTTTGGCGTTGGGGATGTTGGGGTCGGTGGGCGCGGGGGCGCGGGAGGAACTCAGGCGGTCTGGGCGCGCCTGACGTCATCGCGGATGGCGAGGAGTTGCTTCATGACGGGGCCGAGGTCAGGGGCGGATTGGACGCCGCCGAAGGCGTCGTGGAGTTTGGTGTAGAGGTCGAAGAGTTTGGCGTAGGTGGCGGCGCGGGCGGGGTCGGGGGTGTAGGAGCGGGGCTTGGTGCCGGTCATAGCGTGTTGGGCGGTTGGGACGTCGGGGTGTGCGCCGCCGACGACTGCGGCGCAGGCGGCGGCACCGAGGGCGCAGGCCTCGCTGGAGCGGGCGATGTGCATGGGGCGGTTGCAGACGTCGGCGTAGATCTGCATGACGAGGGGGCTTTTGTCGGCGATGCCGCCGCAGTTGACGATGCGGTCGATGGTGATGTCGTGCTGGGCGAGTCGTTCGAGGATCATGCGGGCGCCGAAGGCTGTGGCCTCGATGAGGGCGCGGTAGGTCTCGGCGGGGGTGGTGTGGAGGGTCTGGCCGAGGATGAGGCCGGTGAGGAGCGGGTCGGCGAGGACGTTGCGGTTGCCGTTGTGCCAGTCGAGGGCGAGGAGGCCGGATTGGCCGGGGGCGAGTGCTGCGGCGAGCTTGGTGAGGTGGGCGTGCGTGCTGGCGGGATCGGGGAGGTTGGCGGTTGTGGGTTGGAAGCCGTTGCCGATGCGGGAGACGTACCAGTCGAAGATGTCGCCGACGGCGGACTGGCCGGCCTCGATGCCGAGCATGCCGGGGAGGACGCTTTCGGGGACGACGCCGCTGACGCCGGGGATGGTGACGATGGAGTCGGTGAGCGGGGCGACGAGGCAGTCGCAGGTGCTGGTGCCGAGGATTTTGACGAGGGTGCCGGGGGCGACGCCGGCGCCGATGGCGCCCATGTGGGCGTCGAGGGCTCCGGCGGCGACGGGGGGTGTTGTGGGGCAGGCCGACGAGGTCGGCGAGATGGGGGTGAGGGTGCCGGCGGGTTGGTCGGCGGGGAGTGCGGGGTGGGTGTAGGTGTCGCGGAGTTTGGGGAGGGATGGGTGGAGGGAGGCGAGGAAGTCGGCGGGCGGGAGGCCGCCCCAGGCGGGGTGGTACATGCCTTTGTGCCCGGCGGCGCAGATGCTGCGTTTGATGGCGCGGGGGTCGGTGACGCCGGTGAGGAGGGCGGGGATGTAGTCGCAGAGTTCGACCCAGGCGTGCGCGGCGTCGAAGACTTTGGGGCTGGTGCGCGCGCAGCGGAGGGCTTTGGACCAGAACCACTCGGAGGAGTAGACGTTGCCGCAGGCGGTGAGGTAGGGGGTGCCGGCGGCACGCTCGGTGATCTCGGCGGCCTCGGCGTGGCTGGTGTGGTCTTTCCAGAGCCAGGCCATGGCTGCGGGGTTTTCGGCGAGTTGCGGGTTGAGGGCGAGGGGGCGGGCGTCGGCGTCGAGAGGGAGCGGGGTGGAGCCGGTGGTGTCGATGCCGATGCCGACGACGCGGGAGGGGTGGAAGCGGGGGTTGCGGGAGGCGGAGGCGACGGCTTCGGCGACGGTGCGGGTGAAGCCTTCGGCGTAGTCGGCGGGGTGTTGTCGGGCGAGGTTGGGGTCGGCGGCGTCGGTGATGACGCCGCGGCGGCCGTGGGCGTATTCCCAGGAGGCGACGGCGAGTTCTTCGCCGGAGTCGGTGTCGGCGACGAGTGCGCGGACTGCGCCGGTGCCGTAGTCGACGCCGATGGCGAAGCGGGGTTGGTCGTGCGGGGCTGGCGTCGGGGTCACGGTTCGATTCGCTGGATGCGGACTTTGCGGAACTCGACGGGGTCGTTGTGTCCGGCGAAGCCGAAGTGGCCCTGGGTGCGGGTGCGTCCGGCGAACTTCTCGGCTTCGTACATGAAGTCGGTCAGTGTGGAGGTGTCGCAATCGAGGATCTGCGTGCCGTTGAGTTCGACGGTGATGCGCGGGCCGACGACGCGGACTTCCTGGAAGTTCCATTCTCCGGGTGCGCGGAGGTAGCCGCGGTGGGCGGGGTGCTGGCCGTAGATTGAGCCGTGGTACTGGCGGGGCTCGAGTGCGGCGTAGTTGGGGTGGGTGTTGTCAAGGACCTGGAGCTCGCACATGCCGGCGTAGGCGGTGTCTCCGGAGCCGGGGTAGCGGATGGCGAGGCCGTTGTTGCCTCCGGGGGGGAGTTTGAACTCGAATCGGACGGCGAAGTCGGCGTATTCCTCGTCGGTGTAGATGGTGCCGCCGTGTCCGGGTTTGCAGCGGAGTGCGCCGTCGACGATCTCGTATCCGTCGGTCGGGCCGGACCAGCCGGTGAAGTCTTCACCGTTGAAGACGGGGGTGAACTGTTCGTTGCCGCGTTCGGCGAGCCAGGAGTTTGCTTCGGTCGCGTCGATCTCGCGGACGAAGACGTTGCGCCAGGCGACCTCGCCGCCGTGGGTCTGGAGTTGGATCGGGCCGGTGCGGGGGACGGGGAGGCTCCGGTCGAAGTAGTTTTCGAGCCGGGCGTGGTCGACGACGAGGACGCCGTTGAGCCAGACGGTGACGCGTTCCCCCACCATCACGACGCGGACGAGGTTCCATTCGCCGAAGGGGCGGTCGGCGAGTTCGAGCGGGTCTTTGCCGGGAGCGCCGGGGCTGTTGTTCCAGAGGCCGCCGGAGCCGAAGTTGGCGCCGATCTCCCACTTGCCGCCGGCCTCGGTGGTGTCCCAGATCTGGACTTGGGGGATGCCCCGGAGGTAGATGCCGCTGTCGGCGTTGGCGACGGTGCGGTATTCGAGGATGAGTTCGAAGTCGCCGAAGAGTCTGTCGGTGGTGAGAAAGAGTCCGTTGCCGTCGTTGACAAGGACGTTGTCGATGTTTTTCCAGTGGGCCTCGATGTCGGCGAGGCTCTCGTCGTGGCGGCGGGCGAAGGCTTCTTCGTCGAGGCTGTAGACGGCGCGGGGGTCTTCGGTGCCGAGCCCCCACCATCCGGCGAGGCCCTCGTCGGCGATGAGCCGTTGGAATCCCTCGGGGGCGTGTTGCGCCGTCGCCGCTGTGGCGCCGAGTGAGAACACACCGAGAAGACACACCAGAGCCCTGCGAACAGCCATTCCTGAATCTCCCTTGATCTCGCCGGCCGGGCGGACGGTTGCGTGTGGCCTGACGTTCACGGTACCATCGTGCCGGAGGGCCGTCCAGCCCCCGCACACTGCCCCATCGTGATCTGTTTCGCGGGGCCTTGCGTTTGAGCAGAAAGGGCGTTGCGCCATGAGCAACCCGCGTCAGACTGATCGTCGTGAATTTCTGAAGGTGTCTGCGGCGGCGGCTGCCGCGGGCGCGTGGTCTCTCTCGGCGGCGTCGTACGGCCGCGTGATGGGTTCGAATGCGAAGCTGCAGGTCGCCTATGTGGGGACGGGCGGTATCGCGGGGAATCAGCACGTGCCGATCCTGACGGATCTGGGCGCGGGGTGCCCCTGCTACTGCGATGCGGACCGCAACCGGTTCGGGCCCGCGGCCGAGCGGTTCCCGGATGCGCCGGGGTACACCGATTACCGGCGGATGTACGACAAGCACCTGAAGGAGATCGACGCGGTGATGGTCGGGACGCCGGACCACCAGCACTACCCGGCGACGATCATCGCGATGATGGCGGGCAAGCACGCGTACACGCAGAAGCCGCTGACGCACACGCCGTGGGAGGCGAGGCAGTTGGCAATCGCGGCGGAGAAGTACAAGGTCGCGACGCAGATGGGCAACCAGGGGCACGCGTGGGAGGGGCTGCGGAAGAACATCGACTACCTGCGCTCGGGCGTGCTGGGAGACCTCAAGGAGGCGCACATCTGGACGAACCGTCCGATCTGGCGTCAGGGCATGGCGGTTCCGGAGGGCGGGCAGGACGTCCCGTCGAACCTGGACTGGGAGGCGTGGGTCGGCCCGGCGCCGATGCGTCCGTTCCGTCATGACCCGGCGGACGGCTGGGGCGGGTTCTACCACCCGTTCAACTGGCGGGGCTTCTGGGACTTCGGGTGCGGTGCGCTGGGTGATATGGCGTGCCACGAGGTTGACCCGGTGTACTGGGCGCTGATGCCGGGGCTGCCGACGTCGGTGGAGTTGATCCAGCCGGAGCCGATCGGTGATCGGCCGATGTATTTCTCGACCGGCATCGTGAAGTTCCGGTTTGCCGCGGACGGCGATCGGCCCGGGTTTGACCTGTATTGGTATGAGGGTGGGGACAAGCCGGAGCGTCCGGAGGAGCTCGAGGCCGAGGGCACCGAGCTGACGGCCGAGGGGGCGCTGTACATCGGCACGAAGTGCAAGATGGTGGCGATGCCGGCGGCCCGGGCGGAGCCGCGGCTGTTGCCCACTGAACTGCACGAGTCGACGGGGACGCCGGCGCAGATGATCGAGCGCTCGGAGGGTCACCACCTCGAGTGGTACAAGGCGTGCACGGGGGATGCGCCGTACACGCACCCGTCGAGCAACTTCATGTACGCGGGCCCGCTCTCGGAGTCGATGCTGCTGGGGTGCATCGCGCAGAAGGTTGGCGGTGTGCTGGAGTATGACGCGGAGGCGCAGCGCTTCACCAACAACGACGAGGCGAACCGGTACATCACGAAGGAGTACCGGAAGGGGTGGGACTTCCGGATGTGAGCGGCTTGCGGGCGGATGGCCCGGTGAGTCTTTCGCGGAGCAGCTCGGTGAATCGTTGCGCGAGGCGCGAGGTGCGTCGCCCTGCGCGCGTGACGAGCACGATCTCGCGTGAGGGGCCGTTGCGTTTGAACGCGAGGTAGCGGCGCGCGGGGTCTGTGTCGCGGGCGGCGACCATTTCGGGGACGATGGACACGCCCAACCCCATGCGGACGAACTCGAGCAGGGTGTCGATCTGTGTCATGTGGCAGACGATGTTGCCGTCGAGTCGGTGGGCGGTGCAGAACTCGGTGATCTGTGTGCCGAGGCAGTGCATCTCGTCGAGCCGGACGGCGGGCTGGTCGCGGAGGTCGGCCATCGCGATGGCGGGCGCGGAGCAGAGGGGGTGCTCGGCGGGGACGACGATCCTGAGCGGTTCGCGGCTGAGCGTCTCGGCGTGGATGAGGTTGTGCTCGGGCGGGGTGCTCATGACGGCCAGATCGAGGTCGTTGTCGGCGATGGCTTCGGTGAGGTGCTGGGTGAGGCCCTCGCGGACGATGACGTCGCAGGCGGGGAACTCGGCGCGGAGGGCGGCGATAAGTCCGGGGAGCAGGTAGGGGGCGATGGTGGGGATGGCGCCGATGGCGAGGCGGTCGCGTCCGGCGTCGATGTCGGCGAGGAGGTTGGACTCTGCCTCGTGGACCTGGGCGAGGATCTTGCGGGCGCGGGGGAGGAGGGCTCTGCCGGCGTCGGTGAGGGCGATGCCGCGGCCGAGGCGGTCGAGGAGTTGCGCACCGAGTTCGGATTCGAGTTTGAGGATCTGCTGGCTGAGCGAGGGCTGGGTGACGCCGCATCGGGCGGCGGCGCGGCTGATGGTGCCGGCGTCGGCGGCGGCGACGAAGTAGCGGAGCTGGCGGATTTCCATAAGCACATCCTATGTCACCAATGGCCGTATCGGCATTGATGCCTATGGGGCGGCGACCTATCTTCTCAGGCATTCTCAACCGCGACCCGGAGGTATTTGCCATGACCACGACCAACGACGGAACCTGCCCCCATCTGACCACGGCGGAGGGCGCCCCGATCGGGCGGCAGCACGCGATGACGGCCGGGCCGAAGGGCCCGCTGCTGATGCAGGACGTGCAGCTGCTCGAGCAGATGCAGCACTTCAACCGCGAGCGGATCCCCGAGCGGGTGGTGCACGCGAAGGGCTCGGGGGCGTACGGCACGTTCACGGTGACGCACGACATCACGAAGTACACGAAGGCGTCGATCTTCTCGGAGGTGGGCAAGCAGACGGAGCTGTTCCTGCGGTTCTCGACGGTGGCCGGCGAGCGGGGCGCGGCGGACGCGGAGCGTGACGTGCGTGGCTTCGCGGTGAAGTTCTACACCGACGAGGGCAACTGGGACATGGTGGGCAACAACACCCCCGTGTTCTTCGTGCGAGACCCGTACAAGTTTGCCAACTTCATCCACACGCAGAAGCGCGATCCGAAGACGAACGTCCGCGAGATGGACATGCAGTGGGACTTCTGGAGTCAGTGCCCGGAGTCGCTGCATCAGGTGACGATTCTGTTCTCCGACCGGGGGTTGCCGGCGAGCTATCGGCACGTGAACGGGTACGGGAGTCACACCTATTCGCTGATCAATGCCGCGGGGGAGCGGGTGTGGTGCAAGTTCCACTTCAAGACCAACCAGGGCATCGAGAACTGGATGGACGAGAAGGCGGCGGGCGTGATCGCGGGCGACCGCGAGAGCCACCAGCGGGATCTGTTCACGGCGATCCACGAGGGGCGGTTCCCGAGCTGGACGCTGAAGATTCAGGTGATGACGCAGGCGGAGGCGGAGGCGTGGTCGGCGAGGACGGGGTGGAATCCGTTCGACCTGACCAAGGTCTGGCCGCACGCGGACTTCCCGCTGATCGAGGTCGGGCAGATGGAGCTGAACCGGAACCCGGAGAACTACCACGCGGAGGTGGAGCAGGCGGCGTTCAAGCCTTCGGCGCTGGTGCCGGGGATCTCGTCGAGTCCGGACAAGATGCTGCAGGCGCGGCTGATGAGCTATGCGGACACGCACCTGCACCGGGTGGGGGTGAACCACCACCAGATCCCGGTGAACAAGCCGCAGTGCCCGGTGATGCACTACATGCGTGACGGTCAGGCGGCGACGGCGGAGACCTACGGCGGTGCGCCGAACTACTGGCCGAACACACGGGCGGGTGCGCCGATGCCGGATGAGAAGTTCGTTGACCCGGCGTGGGACCTCGGCCAGGCGGTCGTGGATCGGTACGACTCGACGCAGGATCACGACGATTTCACGCAGGCGGGGAATCTGTACCGGATGTTTGACGATGCGCACCGGGACCGGCTGGCGACGCGGATCGCGGGGGTCTTGGGTCAGGCACGCCAGGAGGTACAGATGCTGCAGCTGTGCCACTTCTTCAGGGCGGATGAGGACTACGGCCGCCGGGTGGCGGCGAAGCTGGGTGTGGACCTCGACGCGGCGATGGGTGGTGCCGCGGCGGCGAACGCGGTTCGCTGAGTTCGGGTTTCTGAACGATCAGGGGCGCACGCGTGCAGGCGTGCGCCCCTTTTTTTTTGCTGCGCTGGGCGGCGGGTCTCAGCGGTGCAGAGCGACGGACCCGAGACTCTTGGTGCCGTCTTCGGTTTCGATCTCGATCCACCACTTTGCCGTGTCGGCGAGGGGGGTGGGCGCTTCGGCGTGGATGTCGTAGACGCCCTTGTCGCTGTCGAACTCGCCCTTGCCGACGATCGAGGCGAGGCGGTCTTCGGAGCCGATCCAGGCGCGGACGATGGCGGTGCCGCTCTGGTCGCCGGTGAGGGTGACGACGAGGTGGAGTTCCTTGCCGGGGGCGGCGGCGCCGTGGCCCTGTTGGGCGGAGACCTGGTGGGTGCCGATGGTGGCGGTGCCGAGGGGGCGCCATGGTGGCGTGGTCGTCCTGTTCGTGGCCTGCGCCCTCGGCGTGGTCGTGGTCGTCGTGGCTGTCGTCGTCGGCGTGGTCGTGGCCGTCTTCCGCGGCGTGGTCGTGGCCGTCGTGGTCGTGGTGGGCGGCTTCGGGGGAGCTGTCGGAGGCTGGGCCGCAGCCGGTGAGGAGTGCGGCGGTGAGGCCGGCGGCGGCGAGGATTCGGAGAGTGTCGTGCATTTTCTGGCTCCTTGTGCGGGGGATTGAGGGTGGTACGTGAGAATCGGTCTACTTCGGCTGATTCGGTGAGTGATTGCGAGTGTCGGTGCTGAAGACCAGGGCGTATCCGGCGGGGACGACGAACAGGTTAAGGAAGGTGGAGGTGAGGAGGCCGCCGAGGGTGACGATCGCGAGGGGGGCGAGGAGTTCGCTTCCGGGCTTGCCGGAGGCGAGGGCGAGGGGGACGAGGCCCAGGGCGGCGCAGAACGCGGTCATGAGGATGGGGACGAGTCGTTCCATGGAGCCCTGGATGACGGCGTCACGGAGGGGGACGCCCTCTTTGTGCATGAGGTGGTTGTAGTGGTTGATGAGAAGGATGCCGTTGCGGACGGCGATGCCGAAGAGGGTGATGAAGCCGACCATGCTGGCGATGGAGATGACGGGCGGCTCGTAGGTGGAGCTGAGGCCGAAGAGGCCGAGGGTGTTGGCGAACAGTCCGCCGCCCTCGGTGATGTAGATCGCGGCGATGCCGCCGATGAGGGCGAGGGGCATGTTGAGCATGACCAGTCCGGCGGCGCGCATGGAGCCGGTGGAGATCTGGAGCAGCATGAACATGACGACGAGGACACCGAGGCCGGCGATGGAGATGGTGCGTGCGGCGGACTGCTGGGCCTCGAATTGGCCGCCGTAGACGACGGTGTAGCCGGCGCGGTTGACGATGGGGGTGACGCGGGAGCGGACTTGTTCGATGAGGTCGCCGAGGTTGGCGCCTTCGGCGACGTTGAGGGAGATGACGGCCTTGCGTTGGGCGCTTTCGCGGGTGATGAGGTTGCTGGATCGTTCGGGGGCGATGTCGGCGACGTCGCGGAGGCGGACGGTGGCGCCGGAGCGGCCTCGGAGGAGGAGGGATTCGACCTGAGCGATGGTTTCGCGTTGGTCGGGGGCGAGTCGGACGACGAGGTCGTACTGGCGGAGGCCCTGATTGACCTTGGCGACGACCTCGCCGTAGATGGCTTCGCGGACCTGTTCGGCGGCGTCGGCGGGGCTGAGTCCGGCGGCTGCGAGGTCGGCGTGTCGGTAGCGGATGGGGAGCGAGGTGATCATGACCTCGCGGTTGGCGTTGACGTCTCGGGCGCCGGGGAGGGCTTGGAGTTCCGTCTCGACTTCTTTGGCGACGGCGCGGAGGCCGGGGAGGTCTTCGCCGAAGATGCTGATGGCGATGGCCGCGGGGGTGCCGGAGAGGACGTGGCTGAGGCGGTGTTCGATGGGCTGTCCGACCTGGGTGACGATGCCGGGGACGGAGGCGAGGATGGCGTCGATCTCGGCGCGGACGGCCTCGCGGTCGCGGCCGGGTTGAACGGTGACCTCGATCTCGGAGCTGCTGACGGGTTCGGCGTGTTCGTCGCGTTCGGCGCGGCCGGTGCGGCGGGCGACGGTCTCGACGCCGTCGATCTGGACGAGTCGGCTCTCGACGCCCTGGGCGAGGCGGTCGCTCTCGTTGAGTGAGGTGCCGGGGGGGGCGAAGAGGAAGACGGTGAAGGTGCCCTCGTTGAAACTGGGGAGGAAGGAGGTGCCGAAGGTGGAGGCGAGCCAGAGGGTGGCGAGTGTGGCGAGGCCGGCACCGCTGAGGACCCAGACTCGGAGCTTGATGGCGGTGCGGAGTGTGGGTTCGTAGACGCGTTTGAGGAGACGGACGAGGAAGCCGTCGCGGTCTTCATGCTTGCCGCCGAGCTTGCCTCGGAGGAGGTAGCGGCACATGGCGGGGGTGACGGTGAGGGCGACGATGAGTGAGGCGAGGATGGAGACCATGTAGGTGAGGGCGAGTGGGCGGAAGAAGCGGCCCTCGAGGCCGTCGAGGAAGAGGAGGGGGACGAAGACCATGACGATGATCACGGTCGCGAAGACCATGGCGGGCCGGATCTCGTTGCTGGCGTCGAAGATGATCTCGGTGACGGGGCGTTGGTCGGCGGCGGGTCTGGCGCGGTTCTGCTTGAGGCGGCGGAAGACGTTCTCGACGTCGATAATGGCGTCGTCAACGAGGACGCCGATGGCGACGGCGAGGCCGCCGAGAGTCATGACGTTGAGCCCGAGCTGCATCCAGTCCATCATGAGGAGTCCGACGGCGATGGAGATGGGCAGGGCGGTGAGGGTGATGATGGTGGTGCGCACGTTGAGCAGGAAGAGGATGAGGATGATGGCGACGATGATGACCGCGTCGCGGAGGACGTGGAGGACGTTGTCGATCGAGCGTTCGATGAAGTGGCTCTGGCGGACGACGTCGCGGTTGAGGACGATGCCGGCGGGAATGACGGCCTCGGCCTGGTCGAGGAGTTCGTCGATGCGTTCGGTGAGGGCGAGGGTGTTGGTGCCGGGTGACTTCTTGATGGAGAGGATGACGGCGGGTGCGCCGCCCTCGGCGCCGGTGCCGCGTTTGGGGGCGGGGCCGAGGCGGACGTCGGCGACCTGGCCGATGGTGACGGGCACGCCGCTCTGGTGTTTGATGATGGTGTTGGCGACGTCGGCGGCGCTGGTGACGCGGCTCTGCTGGCGGAGGGGGATCTCGCGGTTGTCGGCGTCGGTGAGATAGCCGCCGCTGGCGGTGGAGTGGGCACCGCGGGCGGCCTCGACGACGTCGGAGATGGTGAGGCCGTAGAGACGGAGGCGTTCCTGGTCGGCGTTGACCTGGTATTCGGGGAGCTCGCCGCCGATGGCGACGACCTGGGCGACGCCGGGGATGGCGAGGATCTTGTTTCGCAGCTCAAACTCGGCGTAGGAGCGGATTTCGAGGGGGGTGGCGGTGTTGTCGGGAGAGGAGAGCGAGACGAGCATGATCTCGCCGACAATGGAGCTGATGGGGGTGAGCTCGACGTGGACGTCGTCGGGGATGTCTTCGCGGACCGCGGCGAGGCGCTCGGCGACGAGTTGTCGGGCGCGGTAGAGGTCCGCGCCCCAGTCGAGATCGACCCAGACGATGGAGAGACCGATGGCGCTGGAGCTGCGGACACGGCGTACGCCGCTCATGCCGTTGACGGCCGTCTCGATGGGGAAGGTGACGTACTGCTCGACCTCGTCGGCGGCGAGGCCGCCGGCCTCTGCCATGATGACGACGGTGGGCGCGTTGAGTTCCGGGAAGACGTCCACGCTCATCTTGGGGACGCGGTAGGCGGCGAAGCCAACGAGAAGAAGAGCGGCGATGAGGACGAAGGAGGAGTATGTCAGTGAGAAGCGGATGAGACTCTTGAGCATGGCGTGGCCCCTTCCCTATTCGTCTTCGCCGGAGTGGAACGTGCCGTCGGCGTGAAAGTGACCACCCGCGTCCTGCCCGGCGTTTGCGGAGGCGAGCATGAGTTGGAAGGCGCCGTCGAGGACGACCTCGTCGCCGGTGCGGAGGCCGCTGTTGACGGCGGTCCAGCGCCCGTCGGAGAGGCCGAGGTCGGCCTGGAGGCGGATGGCCCGGTTGGGATCGGCGGGGTCGCGACGGAAGATGACGCGTTCGAGGCCGTCGGTCTGGATGGCGGCGTTGGGGACGGCCAGAACCGGGGCGGCGGTCTCGTCGGTGATGATCTCGAGCTGGGAGGTGATCCCTGCGCGGGCCCAGGGGGCGAGCGTTTCGGGGATGACGAACAGATCGATGGTCCGGTCGTCGGGATCGCCGGAGAGGCCGATGGAGAGCGTGCCGGTCATGGTCTGGCTCATGTCGATCGCGCCGGCCACGCGGGTGATCTGCGGGGTGACGATGCGGGCGGGGAGGCCGTCGCGGAGACGTCCGAGGTCGCTCTGCAGCGCAGAGGCGTGGAAGCGGATGCGGTCGGGCTGGAGGGTAGTGACGACGGGGGTCTTCTCGTCGGCCCAGGCACCGTCGGTGAGGCCGAGGGACTCGACGATGCCGGGCTCGCGAGCGACGACCTGGATCGTGGTCAGCGTGCGCGCCAGCGGGGGAGCTGGCCGCGGGTGGCCTCGACCGGCTCGGTGAGGGTCTCGGTGGAGAGGCCTGTGAGCGTGGCGGCGACGTCGAGAAGCAGTTCGCGGCTGGAGCGGGCCGCGGCGAGGCCGGAGATGGTCTCGGCTTCGTCGGCTTCGAGTTCGGCCTCCTTCTCGAGGACCTCGGCGAGGTCGGCCTGGGCGGCGGCGGCGGTGCCTCGAGCCTCGGTGAGCTCGGCGAGCCGGCCGCCGCCGGCGGTGACGAGGGCTTCGAGCTGCGCGATGCGTTGATCGTGGATCTCGATGACGCGGGTGAGCTGTTGCTCGTGGTTGTGGTGGGCCTCGCGGAGCGGGCCGTAGCTGTCGCGGCGGGAGGTGAGCCGCTGGATCGCGAGTTCGGCGTCGGTGAGTTCGCGTTGCAGCGAACGCCAGGCAGGGGAGTCGATCTGGTAGAGGGGTGTGCCGGGCTCGACGGCGTCGAACTGGTTGACGAGGATCTCGACGCGTCCGGCCAGCGAGGTGCGGTATTCGCGCCGCGCGGTGGGCAGGAACTCGAAACGCCCGGGCGTGCGGAGCATGGCCTCGACCCGGCGGGGCTCGACCTTGACGAAGGTGATCCCGAGGTTCTGGCGGACGGCGGCAGGGATATCGATGCGGTTTGTCGGGGCCGCGGCGGGCTCGTTGGCGCTGGTCTCGGCGCCGGCATCGGCCTCGGGCTCGGGCTTTCCGGAGCAGGCGGTGAGTGCTGCAACCGCTGCGACGAGCAGCATGGTGCGGGGTGTGGCTGAGTTCATGGCGTGTCTCCGGTCGCGCTCTGGGTCGCGTCGGTGTCTTGTGATTGCGTATCGGGGCCGAGGAGCTGCGCGATGGTGATCTCGATCTGGCGTTCTTCCTCGCGCAGCACGAGCAGCCTGGACTTGGCGTCGGCCTGTCGGGTGACGGTGTCGAGAAGGAGAAGAGTGTCAACATCGCCGAGGGAGGCGAGGTGCTCCACATCTGCGGCCTGCGCGGTGAGCATGGGGACGAGCGTGGACTCGTAGGCCGTCTGCTGGCTTCGGACGGCTTCGAGTGCGGCGCGGGCGGACTGCAGCTGGTGGAGGAGGTGTTCGAAGGTGGTCTCGGCGCTGCCGCGGGCGAGGGGCGCGGGCGGCGATGGCCTCGGCGATGCCGGGCGCGGTTGGCGTTGAGCGAGGGGATCGGGAGCGAGAGGCCGAGCAGGAGGCGGTCGTCGTCCTCGTTGGCGTAGCCGGTGCCGATGGTGATGTCGGGGTACTGCTTGCGGACTTCGAGTCGGAGGGCGTGCTCGGCGGCCTGATACTCGGCTCGCCGCACTGCGAGGAGCGTGTTGGACTCGATCATTCTGGAGGCCAGGGTCGGATCGGGTTTGACCGGGAGCGTCGGGAGGCCGGGAATGAGGTCGATCGTTGTTGCGGGCGGGAGGCCGGCGATCGCGAGCAGGTCGAGCCGGGCCTGGCGGGCCTGCCGTTCGGCGTCGGTGTGTGCGGCGCGCTGTGCGGCGAGTTCGGCGCGGAAGAGGCGGGCGTCTACCCGCCGGATCTCGCCCGCGGCCTCGAGCTGGTCTGTGAGTGAAATGATGCGTTCGAGCTGGGCCAGAGCCTCGTTGTGCAGGTCGAGCTGGAGGGCGGCGGTGGTCCAGCGGGTCCATCGCCTTCGGACCTCGATTCTGGTACGCCACTCGGCGTCGGCAACTCGGCGGAGTTGGGCTTCGTGCTCGGCGCCGGCGAGGTCGCGCTCGATGCCGAGCCGGCCGGAGACGGGGAGCGTGAACTGCAGGCTGAATCCGAATTCGAACGGGGCTGCGGGGGAGAGGATCTCGGCACCGTCGAAGCCGAAGACTGGGTCTTCCCAGAGTCCGGCGTTCTCGTAGGTAGCGAGGGCGACGCCGGCCTGGAGCCGGGCGAGACGGAGGTCGGGGTTGTAGAAGAGGGCAACGACCTCGGCCTCAGCAGCGGTAAGGCCGTCGGCGAAGTCCATCCGCGCAGGGACCGTGGCGTCGGACTCCCGGAGCCTTGCGGCGAACGCTTCGACGGGCTCGGCGCTGAGGGGCCGGGAATCGAGCTCTGCGGTATATGCGCCGAGGTCGAGCGGGGCCGCCGAGTAGCTCTGGCAGCCGCCCAGGATAGTGCCGAGTGCGGCGAGCAGGAAGGCGCCGCCGAGCGGTGCGCGCGCCTCGCGCTGAGTATGTGGAGCATCCGATGGACCTCTGTGAGTGGTTCACGTGCGTGTTCAGCGCAGCGGATCGCCGGGCCGAGACGGTTCAGTGGTCACAGAGGATTCAGAGTCGGAGCTGCGTGGTTCGGGCAAGACGGCGCGGTATTCGTGCGCAGGGGTCTTCGCCCGGAGTGGGGACAGCCGGCCGCCACTGGAACGCGGCATCGGCGGAGGGAGGCATGGTGAGCGGGAGCGATCCGGCCGCGTCAGGGGCAGGGCGGTCGCTCTCGGTGCGGGCATACTCTGGGGCCTCGTTGACTGTGACGGGCAGGTCGGAGCAGCAACACTCAGCGTGGTCTGCCAGATGGAGGTGGACTTGCTCGTCGTCGCAGCCGGCGTGGGCCCGATCGGTGTGCGATGCGGCCGCCCGGGCGTGGTCATGGTCGGCGTGGCCGAGGCAGATGGTGATGCCGCCGGTCCCACCGAGAGGGCCGCCAGTAGCGCCGAGGACGACGTTGAGCCCCAGCAGGGTGGAGAGCAGGATGGCGAGATAGCGTGCCACGAGTTGAGTCTATCGGCCGGATCGGGGGCGGGCAACACCGGAGTTGCCGGCTCCGCGCGCGGGCCTGCGGGCGTCGAGACCGGGGATGGCCGACGCAGGGGCGCGGGCGGGCGGTTAAGCGTTGACCTCGAGCAGGTGGCGGACGAGCGCGGGCGTGGGCATGCCGAAGGGCCGGAATTTCTCTTCGGCGCCGCGTTCCTCATCGTAGAAGATGGCGCGGTGGAGGCCGAGGCGTCCGGCGGAGGTGGACTCGATGAGCATGCTGCTGTCGTTGGCAGACATCTGCATGAGGACGCGGTTGCCAAACTCGGCGATGGAGGCGCGGTCGAGAGCGCGGACGAGGCTGGTGGTGGTGTCGCACCACGCGAGCACGAAGACGCCGAGGCGGGGGCCGTCGATGAGGAGTTGCTTGAGTTGTTGGTCGGGGGCGGGGCCCTTTGCGTCGGCGTCCATGCTGAAGGAGAAGTCGTCGTCCTTGCGGCGGAGGCTGCGGAGCCAGTGCAGGCCGTGGAGGACGAGGTAGATCGCGGGTCCGTCGGTGCGGTTGGCGTCTTCGCGGGCGAGCATCTCGGTGTAGCACTGCTCGACGGCCTGGGGGGCGTCGCGCCAGGAGACGGCGTGGACCTCGTGCGGGAGGGGTTCGAGGGAGGCGGCGAGGCGGCCGGCGAGTGGGTCGTCTTCGGGGGTGGCGTCGACGATGTGGAAGCTGGCGGCGCGGTCGCCCTCGGCGTCGTGCTGGGCGGCGAGGCTGATGACGGAGGCCGCGAGCATGGCGGCGGCGGTCTCGGTGCGCTGGCCGACGATGAGGAGGTTTGCACCGCCCCGGCGGCGCATGGTGGCGCCGGTGGGGTCTTTGATGGAGACCGGCTCGCCGAGCCAGGCGATGGGTGCGATGGGGCGCTGGTGTTCGGCGAGGCCGCGGCGGAGGGCGCGGTTGCGGTCGAGTTCGGCGGGGGCGTTGCCCTCGAAGAACACCGGCTCATCGAAGGTGACGGAGCGTTCTTCGGCCATGTGCTCGACGCGGCGGAGGACCTCGTCGCGGGCGTCGTCGCCGAGCCAGGCGACCTGGAACGGGTTGTTGCCTTCGACGAGGCCGTTGGCGTCGTTGTAGATCGCTTCGCCCGGGCGGGTGAGGAGGCGGGCGGCGCCGTTGTCTTCGCTGAGGATGAGGTAGCTGTCGGTCTCGGAGCACTTCATGGCGATGCGGACGGCCATCTGTCCGACGGTGGAGCGGGAGAGGGTGTAGGCGCCGCTGAGGGTCTGGCTGGCGAGCAGGATGTGGATGCCGAAGGCGCGGCCCTGGCGGACGAGGCGGTCGAGGAGGAGCGAGGCGTCCTGGGCGATGCGGTCGTCCTCGACGAAGAACTCCTGGAACTCGTCGATGATGAGGATGGACCGGGGCATGGGCTCGTCGGGGAAGCGCTGGCGGAACTGGGCCAGTGACTGGAGGCCCCTGTCGCGGAAGAGGTCGCCGCGGCGGCGGAGTTCGGTGTCGAGGCGTTGGAGGACGCTGAGACCGAACTCGCGGTCTGACTCGATGGCGACGGCGCGGACGTGCGGGAGCTTGCCGCTGGCGTAGGGCTTGAACTCGACGCCCTTTTTGAAGTCGACGAGATAGAACTCGACCTCGGAGGGGTCGTGCCAGAGCATGGCGGCGGTGGTGAGGACGTGGAGGAGTGTGGACTTGCCCGAGCCGGTCTTGCCGGCGATGAGGGCGTGCTGGCTGGTGCCCTTGCCGAGGCGGAGTTCCTGGGCTTTGGTGGCGCCCGGCGCGGCCGATGGGGATGCGGAGTTCGTCCGCGGCGCTGCGGGTCCAGCGGGAGTCTTCGGGCGGCTCGACGACGCTGTAGCGGACCTCGACGCGGCCGGCGGACTGGGCTTCTGTCCCGATGAGGTCGAGCAGGGCGACGGTCTCGGTTTCGCTGGGTGGCGGGTCGGGGGTGAACGGGAGGTCGCCGAGTGGATCGCTCTGGAGACGGAACCGCGGGTGGGCCGGGTGGTCGTCGGCGGCGGCTCTGGGGCTGGAGTACGACACGCGCGCGCGGAGGGCGTCGAGGTCGAATCCGGCGGGCTGCTTGGCGGCAAGGTCGGACAGCATGACGACGAAGACGCCGCAGCGGGGGCCGGCGTCGATGACGGAGGCGAGCCGGGCGACGGCGTCCTCGGAGAAATTGGCCGGGAAGTCGGCGATGACGAGGTAGCGGTAGGGCTCGGCGATCTCGCCGGCGACGCGGTTGTACTCGTCGATGGTGGCGTAGTCGTCGCGGAGGTACTTCTGGATGACGTTTTCGATGTGCTCGGTGAGTTCGGTGAGGCGTTGCTCGATGTGGCGGCTCTCGGTCCAGATGCGGGAGCCGACGAGGGAGTCGTCGTGATCGGCGAGGCGCATGAGCCCGGCGAAGGAGCGGCCGCGGCCGACGGGATCAATGATGGTGAGCTTGGCCCGGCCCGGCGGGATCGACGCGAGGAGGCGGAGGAGGACGGTCTGGAGGAGGGTGAGGCCGGCGTTGCGCTGTCCGGCCGCGGCCTCGACCAGGAGCGACTGCCGGTCGACCATGTCGAGCACGACGGGGAGGTCGAGTGTGTCGGGGAGCGGGCGGTAGTTCCGCGCGTCGAGTGCGAGCTCGGCGAGCAGTGAGGCGAGGTCGAAGGTGACCCGGCCGAGGCGGGCGGCGGTCCTGCCGGGGGTTGGCGGCTGCCAAGCACCGTGGAGTCGGTCGTTCCACTCGGGGCTTGCGAGCGCGGCGGTGTGGGCGATAGACTCGGCTTCGGCGGCGCTTTCCCGGATCTGCGTCTGCCATTCGCGGTCGAGTTCGGCGGTCAATTCCTGGGTGGCCGTCTCGGTGGCGGCGAGGGTGTCGCGGGCGGTCTGTTCGGCCTCGGCGACGGCGGAGGTGTGGGTCGCGTGGGCAGAATCGCGGTATTCGGTGATGCGTCGATCGATCTCGGTGCGGGCTGCGGCGGCGGCACGTTCGAGCTCGGCGAGCTCGGCCTCGTGCTTGGCAGTGGCGGCGCTGAGGTGGAGCTGCCACTCTGACTCGAGCGATTCGGTGGCCTGCTTGGCTTCGCCGTTGGCGCGTTCGAGTTCGGCCTTGCACTGGGAGACGAGCAGTTCGATGGCGTCGTCCCGCTCGGTCTCGCTGCGGGCTTGCACGGCTTCGGCGCTGGAGTAGATGGTTTGCGCGCGCGCTTGCCACTCGCTGATATCGCGGCGGAATCTTCGTGCGGCTCGAATACGGAGCGGGACGGCGATGATGACGGCCAGGAGCAGTCCGCCCAGGCCGGCGGCGAGGGCGGGTTTCCAGTCGTTCCAGTCGGTCGCGAGGCCGACGCCCGCGGCCGCGGCGCCGGCGGTGATCGGGACGAGCACGAGGTGGAGGCCGCCTCGGAAGACTTTGGGAAGGAATGCCCGGTCGATGGACTTGGCCGCGTGGCCGAGGTCGGCGACCAGCTCCTCGAATTGCTCGGGGTCGTCGGTTGCGGGCTCTGCGGCGGTGCCTTCGGGTGGCGGGACATCTTTCCGCATCGCGACGTTCGGCCAGAGGGAGTCGATGAAGGCCTCCCACTCCCCCACCGTCTTGCGCCCGGCCTCGATGCGTTTGAGGATGGCTGTGTGTGCCTGCTGCGGCTTGGGGCGGCCGCTCTCGAGCACGGTCTCGGCGAGCCAGACCGCCTCGCGTCGGCGGCGTTCGATCCGTTCCATACGGGCGTCATTGCGCTCGCTGTCGCTGGCTGACTGGGCGTCTCGCGCGCTCCGGACGGCGGCGAGCCGTTCGGCGTGCTGGGCGTCGGCGCGTTGGAGTGCTTCGGCGAGTTCGGTCTCGGCGCTTGCGGCGCCGGTCGAGTTCGGCGTTGGCTGTCTCGATTGCCTGCGAGCGGTCGCGCTCGACGCGGGACCGTGCCGCGGCGAGGCGCTCGGCCGCCTCGGTGGATCGCTCGGCAAAGGAGGTGAGGAACCTGCGCAACCCGGCGACGAGAGCTTGCTCGCGGCTGAACAGCCCGGGTTGCGGTGTGGTTCTTGGCGTCGGCTCGGCCATCGGCTGCAGCACCTCGACTCGCGGCGGGCCGGTCGTGCCCGCGCGGCTCCTCTTGATCTTGTCGTCCGTCTCCCGCGCTACGTCGCGCCCGAGGGGTTTGCCGGTGGGCGATACTCTACTCGCAGGCCCTCCGGGCTGCATCCGCGGCTTCGGCGAGGCGGTCCATGGCCTCCGTGGCGCGGCGGATGTGCCCGTCGATCGGCGCGATGTAGCGGGCCTCGAACGCCTCGGCGTTCTGGTCGGTCCACGACTCGTGCAGACCGGCCCATTCGCGGGCGAACTGCTTGCCGGCTTCGAGGAGCATGCCGCGTCCGGCTGAGGTGCTCATGCGGAGCCTCCCTCTTCGGGTTGCGCGGGGCGTGCTGGCCGCCGGTCGCCGATCTGGGCGTAGCTCTCGAGAATGTTGCCCATCTGCTCGAGTGCGCCGACGGCCTTGCCGAGTTCGCCCCGGACGAACCAGCCGAGCTGGGAGACGGCGCCGTGGTACTCCTCGAGGGCTCGCTCGAGCTGCCTGGCCCAGCGGCGGACGTGCTCGAGTTTTTCCTCGGCGTCGCGGAGGCGTCGCTTGGCGGCGTCGAGATCGAGGCGGTCGTCGACCTTGGGGAGCGGGTTGTCCTGCATGGGGTCGGCGCGGGAGATCATGCGGGTGCGCGACCGGACAATCTCCTCCTGGTAGCGCCTGATCTCGCGTTGGAGTGTGGGCCGGCGTTCACGGAGGAGCCAATCGAGCGTGCGGCGGGCGGAGATCTCGGAGGCGGAGATTGCGGCCTGGCTCTCTTCGGCGAACTTGACGACGGCGGGCTTGAAGGCCCGCAGTGCCTCGACAGATCCAACGTTTGCCCGTTCGGCCATACCGCGTTGCTCCCTGCTGCTGTCGTGTTGCCTCTTCCGGCCGCTCGGAGCTATCGCTGGCGGAGGTACGCCTCGAGCCGCTCGGCCTTGCGGAGCAGGAGGGGCACCTGCTCTTCGCTGACTTCGATGAATCGCTGGAGCTGGCGGGTGGTCTGCTCGAACTCCTGCTGGAACTTGGCGTGCTCCTGGTCCCTCCATGTCTGCCCCAACGCGACGGCGTTGCCCTGGAGTTGTTGCATGGCCTGCCCCATGTTGGCGTTGAACGCCTTGAGCAGTTGCGCGAAACGACGCAGTTCTTCGGGATCGGCAACGGCTTTGGCCACGTGGCACCTCCTGTGCGAATATACAGGGAAGCGACCGATCGGGATCCGCGAGATCGCGCCCGGCGGCGGAATTTCAGGTGAGAAGCCCGGCCTCGGCGAGGAGGGGCTCGAGCTGGACAGCCTTTCCGGACTGTGCGCTGCGGCGGACCGCTTCCATGACGCAGACGGTCTCGACGCCCTCCTCGAGCTCGGGCGAGGTGGGCGTGCCTTCGATGAGCGCGCGGGCGAATGTGTCCGCGTAGTTGGCGAACTCGCCGTAGTGCATGCCGTGTACCTCGCTGTTGAAGTAGTACTGGCGGCCGGCGTAGAGGCAGTCTTCGGTGACCTCCATGAGTTCGCCGGGGTCGAAGCCGTCGGTGGCGGCGGCGTGGTCGCCGGGCTCGGCGGTGTGCACGACGCGCATGTCGTGGTACTGGGCGAGGCTGGAGCCGCCGGCGGCGTAGATCATGCACTCGATGCAGTTGCGTGCGGTCGGGAGCTCGTGACAGCCGTAGTGGCCCATCGCGCGACCGATGCGGCCGTCCTCGGCGATGAAGTTGATCATGTACATGTCGTGGCCCCGCACGCCGAAGGCGGAGCCCATCCGCGAGCGGCCGCCGACGGCGTGGACGGTGGCGATGCGGCCGAGGTACCAGCGGATCAGGTCGATCGGGTGGCTCATGCCGAGGAAGACCCAGTCGGTCTCGGTCGCGACCCAGGGGCTCTTGCGGTAATACCAGTCCATGCGGTGGATGTAGTGGGCGTCGACCATCTCCACGGCGTCGAGTCCCCCGTGCTTGCCCTGTTCGAGCAGGCGGCGTTGGCGGCGGAAGGGCTCGAAGAACCGGCTGCTCTGCCCGACAAGGAGTCGTCGCCCGTTGGCACGACCGGCCTTGAGGATGCGGCGGGCGTCCTCGACGGTGTTGGTGAGCGGCTTGGTGCAGATGACGTCCTTGCCGGCCTCGAACGCCTGGGTGATGTGGTCGGCGTGGAGGTGGTCGGGGGTGTAGACGGCGACGATGTCGACGTCGTCGCGGGCGAGCATCTGCGCGTAGTCAACGGTGTAGGGGAGATCGGGGAGTTCGCGTTTGCAGGCGGCGAGTTTGTCCTCGTTGAGATCGCAGCCGGCGACGGGACGGGCGAAGGTGCACCGGGTTTCGAGCGCGAGGAGCAGCGTGCGGCCCTCGTGAAGGCCGAGGACTCCGACGCCGCGGGCCTCGGGGTGTTTGTCCGGGGCGCGGAGAGGCACGGTGCCGGGGATCTCGGTGACGAACCCTTCGCCGGGTTTGGGTCGGCTGGGCATGAAACACTCCTTCGTGATGTCGGTTGGCTCAGTGGGTTTTGGCCGCGAGTATCTCGCCCACGGCGGCGCGGGTCGGGAGGCTGGGGATCGCGCCCGGTTTGGTCGCGGCGAGGGCTCCGGCGACGCACCCGACTCTGACGGCGTGGGCGAGGGTCTTGTCCTCGGCCAGCATAGCGGCGACCGTGCCGCAGAAGGCGTCGCCAGCACCAACGGTGTCGGATGCGGTGACGGGGATCGTGGGGACGGTGTTGCAACCGGATGCGTCGGCGACGAGGGCACCGAGTTTGCCCAGGGTGATGATGACCGCCCCGGGACCGAGCGCGAGGAGGGCCTTGGCGAGTTGTTCGGGCGGGGTATCGATCGGCCGCTTGGTCAGGCTGGCGGCCTCTGCCTCGTTGACGATGAGGACGTCGAGCAGGCCGAGCAGTGCGTCTGAAAGCGGCCGGGCCGGGGCGGCGTTCAGGATGACGCGTCGGCCCGCGCCGTGGGCGAGTCTGGCGGCGGCCTCCACCGCGTCGAGGGGCACCTCGAGCTGCATCAGCAGCACCTCGGCGGACCGGATCAGCCCGGCGACGCCCTGGATATCCTCGGGCGAGACCAGCAGGTTGGCCCCGCCGACAGCGACGATGGTGTTCTCCCCCTGGGCGTCGATAGTGATGAGAGCGACGCCGGTGGAGACGCCGGCGGCGGTGCGCATGGCGGTGAGGTCGACGCCCTCGCGCCCGAGCACCTTGCGGAGTTCGGTCCCGGAGGCGTCGGCACCGACGCGGCCGACCATCGTGACGCGGGCACCCATGCGGGCGGCGGCGACGGCCTGGTTGGCCCCCTTGCCACCGGGAAAGGTCTGGTAGGACTCGCCGAGGAGGGTTTCTCCGGGAGTGGGGAGCGAGGGGGCGCGCACGACCATGTCCATGTTCGCGGATCCGATGACGCAGACGCGGCCTGTCATGGTGCGAGTCTACCCGACATCGCCCGGGGCGTCAGGTGGGGTGGTCAGGCCCTGCCGGTGGGCGTGTGGAGCCGCGCGGCGTGCGGATCGTCGCGTGCGTCGTGGCGGATCTGCTGCCACTGCGCGTCGATCCGGGTGGCGGAGATCTTGCAAGCGGTTCCAAGTTCCTGAGCGAAGAGGGAGACTCGGTACTCTTCGAGGTTCCAGTAGTAGTCGTCGAGCGACCTGCGGAGCGTGGAGGATTCGGGGAGGTCCGCGGCCAGCCGGTCGAGTTCGTGCCAGCGTGCCCACCGGGGGGCGAGTTCGCGCGCGCGCTTGCCATCCCGTTCCAGACCGCCGCTGGCGAGCTTCTGCAGTCGGAGTTGTGCGCCCCGCAGGTATCTGGCGAGGTGGCCGGTCCGTTCCCAGGGTCTCTCGGAGAGAAAGTGCTCGGGGATGAGGTGCCGGAGTTGTTGCTCGACGTCTTCTACGGCGTCGCGCCAGGCCGGGGGTGGGGACTGGTCGAGCAGGCCGAGGACGGCGCGGGCGGCGCTCAGGATGTTCTGCGTGAGGTTCAGCGTCTCGAGCAGGGCTGCGTCGATACGCGGCTCGGTCTCGTCGGCGAGAGCTTCGAACTGGCTGCGCGCGCGGATGGTGGACGGGTCGGCGCCGGCGGAGGCCCGGGAGATGGCCATCAGCGAGATCTCGTCGTCGATGGAGGAGTCGATGCCGAGCCGCGGCGCTGGTGTGAGCGCATCGAGCCCATGGAGGGCCAGTTGCGGAGTGTGCGGCGGAGGAGGCGGCGGTGCTCGATGGCGAGGAGGCGGCGGACGCCGCGGGCGTGGGCGGCGGCGGCGGACACCTCGTCAGGGAGGAGCCGGAGCGCGACACTGGTCTGTTCGTCGATGAAGGCGGGGTAGGCGGTGACCGTTCCGCCGGGGGTGGAGATCCGGGTCTGGGGGGGGAGTTCGTCGACGTCCCAGGCGCGGATGCCCTCGCGTTGTTCGAGGGCCGAATCGCCGTGGCGGAGGACCTGCTCGACCTCGCCGGCGACGAGGCGGCGGAGTTCGAAGAGGTCGCGGCTCTGGGCGAGGACCTCGCCTGCACCGTCGGTCACTACGACGCGCGGCACGAGGTGGTGTGAGAGTTCGGCTTCGCGGAGGAGCGCGGCGGGGATATGCACTCCCTTCTCTCTGCCGATAAACGCGGCGAGCGCGTCGGCGAGGCCAATGTTCTGGTCGGGCTCGGTCGCGAGGAACTCGTCGATGGCCTGGGGCGCGGGGCCGATGCTCTTGCGGAGCGTCTTGGGGAGCGCGCGGAGCATGGCGAGCGCGCGGTCGTGGACGAGGCCCGGGACGAGCCAGTCGTGCGTGGCCTCGGTGAGTTCGTTGAAGGCCGCGAGGGAGAGCGTGACGGCGACGCCGTCTTCGTCGACGTCGGGCTCGTGGCGGTACTCAAGCGGGTGGGCGCGGCCGGCGATCTCGACCTCGTCGGGGAATGCCTCCGGCCCGGGTGCCTCGTCGGCCCAGACGATCAGGTCGGCCGGGGTCATGCGGAGCACCGTGGGGTCGCTCGCTTCGGCCTTGTGGCGCCCAGCGGTCGAAGCGCTTGCCGCTCCAGACGTGCGGGGCGACGCGGCGGTCGAAGAAGTCGAAGCGGCCGCCGGCTTCGGACTCATGGTCGGTGCGTCGGGCCTTGGCCTCGAGGCGACGGACCTCGCTGATGACGTGGTCGTTGTGGTCGACGAAGTCGGCCTTGGGGCGGAAGGCTCCGTCGACGAGGCCCTGGCGGATGAAGATCTCGCGGGCGTGGACGGGGTTGATCTGGCCGTAGGCGATGCGCTTTTTGATGGGCAGTGCGAGGCCGAAGATGGAGGCGCGCTCGACGACGGTGGGCGCAGCGGTGCGGTGGTCCCACGAGGGGGGCGAGTGGGAGCGGTCGAGCAGGTGGTCGCCGAGGGTGGCGATCCACTCGGGCCGCACGGGGGCGACCATGCGGGCGTAGACGCGGCCGGTGCGGGCGATCTCGGCGGCGACGATCCAGCGGGGCTTGCGGTCGAAGAGGACGGAGCCGGGATGGATGAAGAGCTCGGTGCCGAAGGTGCCCTCGTACTCATGGCGGTCGCCGCGTTTGGCGATGTTGCTGAGCAGGCCGGGGAGGATGGCGTGGTGGATGGTGTCGGCGTCGGCGGGGTCGGTGTTTCGCGGGAGGCCCCGGTCTCGGGCGACGCGGCGGAGCTGGCGGTGGAGGTCTTCCCATTCGCGCAGGCCGCGCCAGGAGAGGAAGGACTTGACGCACCACTTTTTGTAGGCACGGTTGGAGAGGGCGCGCTGCTGCTCGCGGGCGGCGTCCCAGATCTTGAGCAGGGTGAGGAAGTCTGAGTGCTCGTCGACGAAGGGCTCGTGGGCGCGGTCGGCGGCGTCGCGGGCGTCCATGGGGCGCTCGCGCGGGTCGCGGGTGGAGAGCCGCGGCGACGATGATCAGGATCTCGCGGAGTGCGCCCCTCGGCCGCGCCCTGCGAGGACCATGCGGCCGAGGCGGGGGTCGATGGGGATGGTGGCGAGCTGGTGGCCGAGGGGGGTGAGGTCGCCCTCGGGGGGTGAGTGCGCCGAGCTCGATGAGCGTCTCGTAGGCGTCGCGGATGCGGCGGGGGGAGGGGCGGTCGAGGAAGGGGAAGGTGCGGGGGTCGCCGAGGCGGAGGGCCTTCATGCGGAGGACGACGCCGGCGAGGGTGCTGCGGAGGATCTCCGGGTCGGTGAACTCGGGGCGCTCTCGGTAGTCGTCCTCGGAGTAGAGGCGGATGCAGATGCCGTCCGCGACGCGGCCGCACCGGCCGGCGCGCTGGTTGGCGGAGGCCTGGGAGACCGGCTCGACGTCGAGGCCCTGCATGCGGGTGCGGGCGTGGTACCGGTTGATTCGGGCGAGGCCTGTGTCCACGACGTAGTGGACGCCGGGGACGGTCACGGAAGTCTCGGCGATGTTGGTCGCGAGGATGATGCGGCGGCGTTCGTGGGGCTGGAAGGCGCGGAGCTGGTCTTTGGCGGCGAGGCGGGCGTAGAGGGGGAGGACCTCGGATTCGCTGATGACAGGATCGCCGGAGGCTCTGAGGGTTTCGGCGGTCTCGCGGATCTCGCGTTCGCCCGGGAGGAAGACGAGCACGTCGCCGGGGCCGTGGTCGGCGAGTTCGGCGACGGCGTCGGCGATCTGCTGGCCGGGGTCTTGATCGCCGGTGTCGTCGGCGGCCGGGTCGCGGTAGCGGACCTCGACGGGGAAGGTGCGGCCGGAGACTTCGACGATGGGGGCGTTGTCGAAGTGCTTGGAGAAGCGTTCGGGGTCGATGGTGGCGGAGGTGATGATGAGGCGGAGCTCGGGCCGGTTGGCGAGCATGCGGGGGAGGCAGCCGAGGAGGAAGTCGATGTTGAGGCTGCGTTCGTGGGCCTCGTCGATGATGATGGTGTCGTAGCGGCGGAGCTGGCGGTCGGACTGCAGCTCGGCGAGCAGGACGCCGTCGGTCATGACCTTGATGTAGGTCGAGGGGTCGGTGGTGTCGTCGAATCGGACCTTGAAGCCGACCTCGCGGCCGAGGGGGGTGCGGAGTTCGTCGGAGAGGCGGGCGGCGATGGTGCGGGCGGCGATGCGGCGGGGCTGGGTGTGGCCGATCACGCCACGGACGCCCCGGCCGGCCTGCAGACAGAGGAGCGGGAGCTGGGTGCTCTTGCCGCTGCCGGTCTCGCCGCAGACGACGGTGACCTGGTTGTCGCGGATGAGGCTGACGATCTCTTCGGCCTTGGCGGCGATGGGGAGTGACTGGTCGAGTCGCACGTCGGGGAGGCGTTCGCGTCGATCGCGGGTATCGGCCTCGGCGCGGGCGATGGCTCGGGCGATCTGGTCGAGGCTGCCGACGCGGTCCCGGTCGAACTGGCGGAGCCGGCGTCCGAGGGTGTGGGCGGCCCTGACGCTGCAGCGCTCGAGGCGGGCGCGGAGATTGGCGGGATCGTGGGCCATTCGGGATGATCGTTCGCGTGCGGGAGTGAAAAAGACAGACGCCCCCGAGAAGAGGGGCGTCTGTGAGGATACTGGCTTGTTCTGCGCTGGGCAGGATTAGCGGCAGGAGTTCCAGATGTTGAGGAAGCAGAGGAAGTCCTGCGTGTTGACGGTGCTGTCACCGTTGCAGTTGGCTCTCGCTTCGCCGTTGTTCCACGAGTTGAGGAACGCGAGGAAGTCCTGCGTGTTGACGGTGCTGTCACCGTTGTAGTTGGCGTAGTCGCAGGGATCGCTGCCGACGGGGATGACGGCGAACTGGTCGCCGGCGTAGGAGGTCAGGTCGATCGTGTTGGTCGCGCCGCTGTCGCCGACGTTGCCGGTGCCGCCGGGCAGGCCGGGGAGGAACTGGTTGGAGAGGTAGCCGGCGTCCTCGTTGGAGATGAAGCCGAGCACCTTGATGTCGCTGGAGCCGTCCCAGCCGAGCTCGTCGAGGTCGATGACGATCTCGATGCCGGTGTCGACGGCCGCGGCGCCGGAGACGTCGCTGTCGGTGACGCCGGCGGTGTTGGAGTTGTCGATGTAGAGGCCCAAGAGCCCGTCAACGGGGTTGTTGGGGTCGAGCTGGGTGGTGCGGGGGCCGTAGTTGCAGAAGATGTTCGCGGTGAAGCCGTCCTGGATGTCCAGGAGCGGGCCGTCGAAGGGGACGGCGACGCCGTCGCTCTTGAAGTTGCCGTCGTAGGCGCCGTAATCGAGGGGGAAGCCCGAGAAGTCTTCGAGGCGTCCGTCGGTGCGGAGGACGGCGCAGTCGAGCACCTGGTAGACGGGGAAGTTGTTGGTCTTGACGCTCATCCAGTAGTCGGGCTCGAAGCCGGCGTCGAGGGTGAGGCCGTTACCCGAGCCGTCGTCGCCCATGCGGTTGAGGTTGCCGAAGGAGATGTCGACGTTGTCGCCGCGGAGCTTGTTCTGGCCGCCGGGCAGTGCGTCGATGAGGACGTTGATCTTGTTGCCGGAGTTCGAGTCCTTGCCGCCGTCGCCGTTCTCGATGTTGCCGGTGAAGAGGAGGTAGAGCTGGTTGTTGTCGGTGTCGACGTAGCCGTAGAGACCGGCGAGCTCGGAGCCGTTGGCGTAATCGACGGTGCCGCCGGGCTTGCAGCGTCCGGGGACGCCCTCGGTGTTGGAGTTGTCGAGGGTGAGCTGGACGCCGTAGGGGTTGTCGCCGCCGTCGAGGAAGCCGTCGGAGCCGGGGAGGGTCGAGCCGAGGTAGCTGCCGTAAACGCCGTTGAGGCTGGCGAAGTTGGCGTAGATGGTGACGGGGTCGCCGCCGTTGGTGCAGCCGAGGTAGTAGTCGGCGGTGAACCCGGCGTCGAAGATCATGCCGTTGTCGGAGCCGTCGTCGCCCATGCGGTTGAGGCCGTCGAAGTCGATATCGACGTTGTCGCCGCGGAGCTTGTTCTGGCCGCCGCTCTCGGTGTCGAAGAAGATGTCGAGCTTGTTGAAGTTGGACTCGAGGTTGCCGGCGATGAGGACGTAGAGGGTGTCGCTGGCGACGACGGCGTAGATGCCGTCGAGCTCGGAGCCGTTGGCGACATCGACGCTGCCGTCGGAGTTGTCGCCGAAGCCGGTCTGGTTGTCCTGGAGGGCGATCTGGACGTAGGAGGCGTCGAGCATGCCGTCGATGGTGGGCTCGGCGCCCGCGGCCGGGGTGAACTCGACGTACTGGGTGCCGGCGATCGCGTTGAAGTCGAGATCGCGAGGCTCACCGAGGTTGGGTGTGCCGAGGCCCGCGCCGGCGAGGACCTGGTTGGAGACGAAGTCGTGGCCGCCGCCGTTGACGAACGCGGCGATGCGGATGGCCCCGGCGGGGCTGCCCAGCTCGAGCAGGGGGATGGCGAACTCGACGCCGGTGACCACGTCGCCGGGGTTGCCGATGTCGTTGCCGTCGCAGTCGCCGTGGCCGGAGTCGCCGAAGAGGGTGGGGTTGGTCTGCAGCGCGATCGGGCCGCCGTAGATGGAATCACGCTGGCCGTCCATGACGGGCTGGGCGAGGGCGGGAACGGCGGCGATGGCCGCGGCGAGGCCGGCGGCACGAACGATGGACGCGGTGTTCATTCGACAATCTCCTGATGCACAAGACGGGCCTGTGTCTCTCCAACACGTTCGCCCCGTGTATCCCGGCAGAACTGTCGGGGGCGGGGCCATCACCATGCTATGGACATTGCCGGCGGATTTCGAGCTATTTCTCTGGGTCATTCGCGCGGCGGCCCCATAACGAGTGCGGCCGGCACCTCCGGCACCTCTCCGGTATGCAGGCGGCTCTGCATATTCATGAAATCTGCACTTTCCGAACCCAGAATGCCGGGTGTTCGGGTGCACTGCGCTAATATGGCGATCGGGGTGACCTGATCAGGAGACTGCCGGATGCCGCTACGCCGCCACCAACTTGGGTTCACGCTCATCGAACTGCTCGTTGTCATCGCGATCATCGCGCTGCTGATCGGCATCCTGCTGCCGGCGCTGGGCAAGGCGAGAGCGGCGGCGCAGTCCGCGGCCTGCCTGAGCAACGACCGGCAGATGGGACTGGCGTTCTCAGGCTACGCGAACGACTGGCGGTCCTGGTTCCCCATCGTTCCGCTGCGCGAAGGCGGTCCCTACTGGGACGCGTTCTACACAGGATCGAAGCAGCAGCGATATCTTGACGGTCAGTTCGCCGTCGGCGGCGTGGCGGGGCTCTTCAGTCTCCAGCAGTTTGGAGACGCGACCGGGCCGGGTCAGGGCGACCATGGATACATCGGCTCGGACGGCACGGAGAACACTCAGGTGTACCCGGACGGCACGAAGGAGCCGCTGATGCGAGGGCGGCTCGACGGGTTCGGCGTGCTGACCTGCGCGGCCGACCGCGAGGATTTCTGGTACGGCCGCCCGAGCCAGCCGGGACAGTCGTACAACTCGTATCAGTCGGTCAAGCAACCGAAGGAGCCCGCGTCCGAACGCGATATCGTCTCGTACAACATCAGCTACCTGTACATCGCCGGTCTCAAGAGCGAGGAGCAGGTGGTCGTCAAGCCGGTCCCGATGTGGGGCGACGAGACGAACGGCAACGACATCTCGACCGACGCGTGGTACGGCTATGACGGTGCCGATGAGGCGGGCACGCAACCGGGCTACTACGCCCCGCAAGACAATCACGGGTCAAAGGGCGGCAACTTCGTGTTCAGCGACGGGCACGCAGAATTCGTGACCGGCGATGTCCAGGACACCTTCTTCAGCGACGCGAACACCAGCAGCCAGAGCATCAACATTATTGACGGCACCCGCAGCCGCCGCGTCCAAACGATCGACTAGCCGGTCCCCTGCTACACTCCGCTCCCATGTCTGAGGACGCTACCCCTGCATCATCGCCGAAGTCCGGGAAGAGTCTCTTCCGCCGGCTGGCCTCCGCCCAGGAGTCCGGGCTCCTGTTCGTGATCGCGATGATCATGCTGGGGCTCACGATCTTTGGCGGGACTACGCAACAGACCGTCATCGACCAGGAGACGGGCCAGGCCCTTCGCGGCGACGACGGCCGCCCGGTGCGGCGGGACGTCAACACGTTCCTCAACTCCCGCAACCTGATCCTGCTGGCCAACAACGCGAGCTTCATCGCGGTGATGGCGGTGGCGATGACCGGGGTGATCGTGACGGCGGGGATCGACCTCTCGGTCGGTTCGATTTATGCCCTGGCGGGGATCATCGGGGCGGAGATCATCAACAACATGCCGCCGGACTCGGGGGGGCTGTTCGCGGCGATGGGGCTGATCCTGGTCGCGTGCGCTGCGGGGGTGTGCTGGGGCTGGCCAACGGGGCGATGATCGTGGGGTTCCGGCTCCACCCGTTCATCATCACGCTGGGCACGATGAGTGTCTATCGCGGCATCACGCTGCTGCTGACCAAGGGGCAGACGGTCTCGGGGCTGCCGGGGGCGATCCAGCCGGGGTTCTTCAAGGCGGACTTCGGGCTGGGGGCGGCGCACCCGATGAACACGCTCATCATGGTGCTGGTGGCGGTGCTGGGGTGGTTTGTGCTGCGGTACACCGTGTTCGGGCGGCGGGTGTTCGCGGTCGGAGGCAACGAGACCGCGGCCAAGTACGCCGGCGTTCCGGTCGGACGGGTGCTGATCCTGGTCTACACGCTGATGGGCGTGGCCGCGGGGCTGGCCGGGGCGATGGCGGTGGGCTATTTCGGCGCGGCGACCTCGGGCGCCGGGCAGGCTTATGAGCTGCGGGTGATCGCGGGGGCGGTCATCGGCGGGGCGTCGCTGACGGGCGGACGCGGGACGGCGTTCGGCGCGGTGCTGGGCACCATCGTCATCGAACTGATCAACAACGCGATCACGATCCTCGAGATCGACACGAATTACCTGTACGTGGTCACGGGCGGGGCGATTATCCTCGCGGCGGTGATCGACCGGCTCAAGCAGGGCCTGCAGGCCCGCTAGGCACCAACCACGGGCCCCTCGTGCCCGAAGCAACACCAGGAGACATTTCATGCATCGCACTCTCTGGAACACCCTCGCGGCGGCGGCTCTCGTCGGGCTGGCCGGGCTTTCCGGCTGCAGCAAGCCGGGCGACGACGGCACCTCGGGCACCGGCGGCGCGGCCCCGGGCGACGACGCGGCGAGCTACACCTTCGGCGTGATCGCCAAGAGCCAGTCGAACCCGGTCTTCCAGGCGGCCCGCACGGGGGCGTTTGACGCGGCCAAGGCGATCGAAGAGGAGCACGGGGTCAAGGTCAATATCCGGTGGGAGACTCCCTCGGATGAGGACGCCCAGGCCCAGGCCCAGCGGATCGGCCAGCTGACGGCGGCCTCGGTGGACGGGATCACGGTCTCGTGCACGGACGCGGCGCTGCTGACCCCGGCGATCAACGACGCGGTGGACGCGGGCGTCGAGGTAGTGTGCTTCGACTCGGACGCGCCGGACTCGAAGCGGTTTGCGTACTACGGCATCGACGACGTGGAGGCCGGGCGTGAGGTGATGCGACAGCTCGCCGAGGCGATGGGCGGGACGGGTGTGGTCGCGATCCTCGCCGGCAACCAGGCGGCGCCGAACCTGCAGGCCCGGGTGCGGGGCGTGGTCGAAGAGGCGGAGAACTTCCCGGACATCTCGATCGGGTACACGTTCTATCACCCCGAGACCGCGGCCGACGCGGCCAACAAGGTGCAGCAGGAGCAGCAGGCCAACCCGGACATCACCGGCTGGGCGATGGTGGGTGGCTGGCCGCTGTTTACGACCAACGCGCTGGACGGCGTGCACGAGGTGGCCAAGGTCGTCTCGGTCGATCACCTCGCCGAGGAGCTGCAGTACGTCCGCGACGGGCAGGTGCAGGCGCTGATCGGGCAGGACTGCTACGGCTGGGGCTACGAGACGGTCATGATGCTTTTTGACAAGGTCCACAACGGCGAATCGCCCGAGCAGGTGATCAACACGTTCGACCTGCAGATCGTGAATCAGGAGAATGTCGAGGACTACGCCGACATCTGGAAGAAGTGGGTGCCGAACGGCTGAGCGGGTGACTTCCGGCGATGGCGCCGGCGTCCGACCTGATTGCACATCGAAGACGGCCCGCCGGCAACGGCGGGCCGTTTGCTTTCGCGGAGGGCTTGACGGGCTGCGGTCAGTCGCGCTCTGCCGGGTAGAGGAACCGCAGGGCGTCGTCGAAGCGGTCGGCCCAGGCGGCCTCGTTGTGCGCGGCGTCGGGTTCGATGAGCAGGGTGACGTCGGCACTCTCGCCGCTGCTGCCGAGGCGTTCGGCGAGGGACTTGGCGGCCTCCACGAGGACGCGGTCGCGGGCGTCGTCGCCGGACTCGCTGCCGCCCATGCCGATGAAGACGCGGGCGTTGGAGGCGTCGAGGCCCTCGGTGAGGATGGGGGAGGAGGTCGCGGCCGCGGGCGGTGAGGGAGGGGCTCTCGCAGAGGAAGCGGCCGAAGGTGTCGGGGTGGAGTTGGGCGGCGCGGAGTGTGATGAGGCCGCCGAGGGAGGCGCCGCCGAAGCCGCGGTCGGCGGGGTCGGTGCTGGCGCGGACGACGCGTTCGACGCGGGGGACGACCTCTCGGACGACCCAGGCGAGGTAGGCATCGCCGTCGGGGGCGACGCCGATGGCCTCGCCGAGCCGGGTGAACTCGGTCGCGGGGACGCGGAGGCCGGTGGAGCCGGGGATGTACTCGGCGGCCCGGTTGGCCCCGGAGTTGGGGATCGCGACGATGATGACCGGCTCGATCTGGCCAGCCTCGATGAGGGTAGTGGCGGTCTCGTCGGCCCCCCACTCCTCGGGTGTGGGCGGCGAGATGTCGAAGAGGTGCTGGCCGTCCTGCATGTAGAGGACGGGGTAGCGGCGGTCTCGGTTTGCCTCGTCGTTGTAGCCGGGTGGGAGCCAGACGGTGACATCGCGCATCGAGCCGGTGGCCTCGCCCGCGCCGCCGATGACCTGCACACGGAACGCGTCACCGGTGACGTTGAGCGGGCGGGCCGAGTCGGTGCGGAAGGCGGGCTTGGGCGCCCCCTCGCGTTCGTCGGCGAAGCGTTCGACGGTGAGTTCGACGACGTAGGGCTTGCCGGGCTCGAGGGCGTCCGGCTCGACTCGCACGAGCGTTCGGTTGCTGATGTCGCCGAGGTCCTCGGCGACCTCGCAGGTCTCCCACGAGCCGCGGGTGAACTTGAATTCGAGCCACGCGTCGTTGCCCGCGGCGACCGGCCCGGGCAGGAGGATCTGCCAGCGGAGGTCTGAGCGGCCGCTGAGCTTCATCGAGGGGTCGCCCGCGTTCCAGCCGACGGCGTTGGAGGCGACAAACAGGGGCGAGTCGTTGGAGACCAGGCCCGACTTGTCGGTGACGACCAGGAGGATTCCACCGGGGTGCGACTCGGGGCGGACGAGAGACTGGGCGCGGGCCGGGGCGGGGGCGATCGCGGGCAGCAGGGCCGCGGCAAGGATCGCGACGAATGCCAGAGCGCGGCTGAACGGGATGTGTGTCACGATGGGTTCCCTCCGGAGGTGCCGGAGGGTATCACGGCGGGGCGCACGTCGCGGGGAAGGCAGAACGCGGAGGCCGCGAAGCCAGAACAGAGCCCGAAGCGCAAGCGAGGAGCCCCGCGGCGGAAAGGCAGAACGCAGAGCACGCAGAGTGGACGCAAAGGACGCCAAGGAAAGAGGCCCTACGCGCCAGCGTGGGCTTGGGTGGAGCAAGGCAGAACGCAAGAACGCGGAGGGAGAGAGGAGGCACGAATCCAAAACAGAGCCCGAAGCGCAAGCGAGGAGCCCGTTCTTTGCACACGAAGGGCACGAAGGTCGCGAAGAGAGGCAAAGGCAGTTCACCACAGAGGCACAGAGCACACAGAGAGGTGCTTGTGCCACGGGTGGCTCTGCACCCGTGCTGCCTGCCCGGGCCTCTCGGCACGGGTGCAAAGCCACCCGTGGCACAGAAACTCGAGTCACGCGCTCTGCCACCCCCACCACCCCACCCCCCCAAAGCAAAGGCAGCGCGAGCCTCCGCCCGCGCCGCCCGTGGCGTTTCTGTTGTGCTCCGCGTCCTCCGCGTCTTCCCTTTGCGGACTCCGCGTTCGGTCTTTCCTTACGCGGCCAGCCCCAGCGGCGTCCCCCCGCTGTTCTCGCTCTGCACGCCGCTGCCCGAGCCAAACCGGAAGTTGAACTGCGCCGGCGTGCCCCGCAGCGTCGAGCGGATCGCGGTGATCTGGTAGATCACCTGCCCGGAGGTCGAGGGCACCGTCTCGTCGAGGAACGTCCTCTCGCCGATCGTCGTCAGCGTCACGAACTCCCCGCCGTCCACGCTCCGCCGGATCTCGTAGACCGTGCCGGGCGCACCCGCCGGGTTGTTGCACTTCCACTTCAGCTCGACCGCCCCGTTCTGCTGCAGGGCCAGGCGGAAGTCGAAGGGCGTGCCGGGGGGCGGGACGGTGCCGGGCTCCGAGGGCGGCGGGATCTCCGCCAGCGTGTAGACGTTGGGATCGTCGGTGGTCTGGGCGTAGTTCTTGATCGTGTCGATCATGTCGCTGCCCTTGCCGGGCGCGCTGTGCATGGCCTCGACCATGTTGTAGAAGTTCTGCGTCGCGGCCTTGGAGGCGGCCCGCGCCGCGATCATCTCGTTGTACGCCGTCCGCGCCGCGCCGGTAGCGACACCGAGCGACGTGACCTCCGCGACCTCGAGCCCGATCGCCAGCGCGTTGGTCGCCCAGGGCGAGATGTGCGTCTCGTAGAACGTGACCTTGCCGATACGGCTGTTCGGTGTGATACCCATAGCGGGCACTCCTTCTGCGCGGTTCCGCGCGAATGCGGCGGCGCACCCGCGCCGCCGGTGTGAGGTGCGGCGGGACGCACGGCTCATCCCCGCACTAGAACTCGATCAACTCCCCCTGTGTCGTCCCCGCCCCCCGCACGCTCCAGCCCAACCGGCACAACCGTGCCAAACAGCACAAAAACGCGGCCCGACGCGGATATCGGGCGTTCATCAAGAGCAGATGAACGCCCATCAAGAACAGATGATGGCTCATCGGGACCAGATGAAGGCTCATCGAGAGCAGATGAAGGTCCATCAAGAGCAGATGGCCGTGCTCCGGGAACAGATGACAGGCCAACAGGAACAGATGACCGCCCATCGGCGACAGATGCACGCCCATCCCGAGCGGGTGAAAGACCACCCCCGACCGATGCAGGCCGCCCCACACAGAGCCCGACGCGCAAGCGAGGAGCCTCCCGGGGAAGAGAGCCAGAACGCAGAGCACGCAGAGGAGACGCAAAGCACGCAAAGCACAGAGGCCCTACGCGCGAGCGTGGGCTTTGGTGGGGAAGGCAGAACGCAGAGGACACGGAGCAAGGCGACGGGGAAATCACTTCAGAGGCAATATGGATGAAGCGGAACAGCCACCTGGGGTCGAAAAGGCGGGCCAGCAGTGTCATTCACCGGTCAGCGCTCTCGACTCGCAAGGAACGTCGTCTCCTTAACTAACCGAGCTGCCGGAGTTTGTGTGTACGCACCTACGGGAATAGTACCATCTTTGTGGCCAAATCCACGAAGTTGCCGCTCACACTTGTCGCCATCTAGCCTCGCTATGATCACACCCCGACTGCGGACGGAAACACTTGCGGAATACACCGGCGTAATGGGATCCGGAAAGCCGCGAGCATCCGATTCCGTCATTGTCCATTCGCATTTTTCGCCCGGGGGAATTGAGCCTGCAATTGGATCAAACACGAACTCGTTGACTATCGATTCCCCTTCGGGGCGGTCCTCTTGTCCGTTGACAATCATGTTCGGCTTAACCTTCTTGAAGACAAGTCGCATGCTCGGCGATGGAATATCTACGGCACCTGTGTTGACAAGAGAGAAACAGAGTGTGGTAGTTCGTGGACCTTGGTAGTGAAACCGGGTTGAGATCGAAACTTCTCCCATGGGACAAGCTCGCGCAGACTCCTCGCGACGTCTCCTCCGCTCCGCGATCCATTTCCAACCTTCAAAGGCTAGAGCACCGCTGCCAGTCAGTGCTCCCCACACGGCAGTAATCGCAATTATGTCCATGGCGAGCATCGTATCACCGATCTCGGCAAAGCGGCTGGCCGCACCCTCCGGCAACTCCTGGGCCTTGCGCATTAGTGCGCAACGTCGCTCTGACCGCGAACCGACCCGCCGAAGCGGTCGTTCGGTGGTGCCATGACCGTCCCACTCCTGCTCCTCTCTGTGCTCTCTGTGTCTCTCTGGCAAACCGCTTTTGCCTTCTTTCGCGATCTTCGCGGCAGGTGGCACCAACCCGTGCCGCCGATCCTCGGCTCTGCGAGGTCGGTGTGCCAGAAGCGCACCGACCCGACCAAACTGGGAGGTCGGCGGCAGGGCGATCCTCCCCTCGCCCCTTCCCGAATCCCCCTCCGTGGTCTCTGTGCCTCTGTGGTGAATCCGCCTTTGTCTTCCTTCGCGAGCTTCGTGCCCTTCGCGTTCACAAGAAATGCTCCTCGCTCGCGCGTCGGGCTCTGTTCCGACTCCGCGTCCTCTGCGTCCCCCCTCCGCGGCCTCCGCGTTCTGCCTTCCTCCCCCACGCAGCGCCCGCTCCGCCTCGATGCCGCGATGGCGGGTCCCGGTCGGGAATATGGTCCCGTCTTCGAATCCGGTGCATCCGGCGGGCGGCCTCCTCTCGAACGCACCCCCACCACCCACACACCCGCACAAGGGGCCGGACATGCGCGACACTCAGATCTCTGCCATCACCGCAGTCCCCAAGCCGCGGCGGGGCCGGCGGCTCCTGCTCGTCGCCCTCGGGGCGGGACTGGTGGCCGCGACCCTGGCCGCCAACGGCTGCTCGACCACCATCCCCAGCCGCGACCCGACCGGCGAGCGTTTCCCGGCGGTGGTCGGGCAGTCGCTCGAGAAGGAACGCACCGAGATGCCCGGGGCGTTCGCCGGGCGTCCCGCGGTCCTGCTGGTCGGCTACAAGCAGGGCACGCAGTTCGACCTCGACCGCTGGCTGCTGGGGCTGATGCAGGCGGGCGTGGATGCGGAGCTCGTGGAGGTGCCGACGATCCCCGGCCTCGTGCCGACCATCGCGTCGGGCTGGATCAATGACGGGATGCGATCGGGGATTCCCCGCGAAGACTGGGGCTCGGTGGTCACGCTGTATGGCAGCGCGGCCAAGCCCGTGGCGGAGCTGACGGGCAACGAGAACGGCAGGCGCTCACGGGTCATCGTGCTCGACGCCGAGGGGACGATCGTCTGGTTTGACGATGCCGGCTATTCGGCACGCAAGGCGCTGGAGGTTGCCGAGTTGGTCGCTTCGCTGGCCAGCGAAGCGGGCTGAGCGGCGGCCGGGTCCCATCCGCTACGCTGCGGGCCCATGCGCATCCGCCCGCTCACCGCCGAGGTCTCAATCCTGCCCTGCCGTACGCGGCTGCCGTTCCGGTTCGGCATGCACACGATGACCGTGGCGCCGCTGGTGACCTGCCGGGTGGAGGTGGAGATCGGAGGGGGTCCGACAGACCGGTCGGTCGGCTACAGCAGCGATCTGCTGGTGCCCAAGTGGTTTGCCAAGGACCCGGACTCGGCCGTCGCCGACGACTGGCGGGACCTGCTCGGCGCGCAGCGGGCGGCGATGGATGTGCTGCTGGAGGGCGCGCGCGCGGACACGGCGTTCGGGCACTGGCGGCGGGTGTACGCCGAGCGGGTCGAGAGCACCCCGCGCACCGCGACCGACCGGCTCGTGCGGGGCGAGGGAGTCTCGCTTGTCGAGCGGGCGTTGGTCGACGCGGTGTGCCGGCACGCGGGCGTCGGGCTGCGGCAGGCGCTGGTGGAGGGGCTGCTGGGGTTTGACGCGGGGGCTTTGGACCCGACCGCGGCGGGATGGGACGCGGGGCGACTGCCGCCGCCGCGGCGCGGGATCGCGCTGCGGCACACGGTCGGCCTGCTCGACGCGATCGAGCCGGGGGACATCGCCGAGGGCGAGCGCGTCGGTGACGGGCTGCCGGAGTGTCTGGTCGAGGACATCAGGCAGTACGGGCTGACACACTTCAAGATCAAGATCACCAGCGACTCGGACGAGCAGATCGACCGGCTGGCACGGGTGTGGCACGCGGTGCGGCGGGAGGCCGGGGCCGCGGCGCGGGTGTCGCTGGACGGCAACGAGCAATTCGATTCGATCGGGCGGTTTGTCGGTGTGCTCGAGCGGATCGGTCGCGAGGACCGGTTCGCGGGGTTCCTGGATGCCCTGCTGCTGATCGAGCAGCCGCTGGCGCGCGCGCGGACGTTTGACAGGGAGGCCAACGCGGGGATGGACAGGCTCGCGGCGTTTGCCCCGTGCATCATCGACGAGGCGGACGCGGGGCTCTGGGCCCTGCCGGAGGCGCGGGGGGCTCGGCTACCGCGGCGTCTCGATCAAGAGCTGCAAGGGCGTGTTCGGGGCGGTGCTGAACCGGGCGCGGTGCGATGTGTGGAACGCCGCGGCGGCCGAAGACGGCACCATCATGCAGTCGGGCGAGGACCTGACGACGCTGCCGGTGCTGGCGCTGCAGCAGGATCTGGAACTGATGGCGGCGCTGGGCGTGGAGCACGTCGAACGCAACGGGCACCACTACTTCCGCGGGCTCGGGCACCTCCCGGCGGCGGAACACCGCGCCGCGTGCGATGCCCACGGCGATCTTTACGAGACCGGCGACGACAGGGATGGGACAGCCGGGTTGCGGATCGCATGCGGCGTGATCTCCATCGGCACCGTGATCGACGCGCCCGGCTTTGGCTATGCTGGGCCGATCGACTTTGACGCGAGAACGCCCGCCGAAGCGTGGGACCCGGACTCGCTGCTCTGACCCCCCGGCGGATGTGTTCGCCACGGCATGGAGAACCACAGCGTGGCGACACAGACGGTCGGCATCGTCATGAACGGCGTCACGGGGCGCATGGGGACCAACCAGCATCTGGTACGGTCGATCTGCGCGATCATCGCGCAGGGGGGCGTGCGGGCGGCCGACGGGACGGTGATTATGCCGCGGCCGATCCTGACGGGGCGCAGCGAGAGCAAACTCCGCGCGCTCGCGGAAGAGCACGGGAACGCGGCGATCGGCGAGCCGTTCGAGTGGACGACGGATGTGGCCGGGGCGGTCGCGCGGGACGATGTCGGGATTGTGTTTGATGCGTCGAGCACGCAGCTCCGCGGCAGGTTCGTCGAGATGGCAGCCGCCGCGGGCAAGGCGGTCTACTGCGAAAAACCGACTGCGCTGACGCTGGATGAATCAATCAGGCTGCTCCGGGTGTGCGAGTCTGCGGGCATCAAGCACGGCGTGGTGCAGGACAAGCTGTTTCTGCCGGGCATCATGAAGCTGGCACGCCTTCGGGACGAGGGGTTCTTCGGGCGGATCCTGAGCGTGCGCGGCGAGTTTGGGTATTGGGTCTTCACCGGGCACGATCCGGACCAGCCGCCGCAGCGGCCGAGCTGGAACTATCGCGCTGAGGACGGCGGCGGGATCATGACGGACATGTTCTGCCACTGGCGGTACGTGCTCGACCACACGTTCGGGCCGGTGGCCGGGGTGTACGCGACGGCGGCAACGGAGATACCCGAGCGGATCGGCGAGGACGGGAAGCCGTACCGCTGCACAGCCGATGACGCGGCGTACGGGATCTTCAGGACCGAGGGCGGCGTGATCTGCCAGTTCAACAGCTCGTGGAACACGCGGGTGCGGCGTGACGACCTGCTGACGATCCAGGTCGACGGCACCGAGGGCAGCGCGGTGGCGGGGCTTCGGCGGTGCTTTGTGCAGGGGATCGCCGACACTCCGCGGCCGGTGTGGAACCCGGATGTTGAGCAGCCGATCGACTATGTCGGCGGGTGGGACGAGTTCGATGCGGACGGGGCGTACGACAACGCGTTCAAGGTGCAGTGGGAGATGTTCCTGCGGCACGTGGTGTGCGACGAGCCTTGGTCGTTCGGGCTGCTGGAGGGTGCGAAGGGCGTGCAGCTTGCCGAGGCGGGGGCGCAGAGCTGGAAGGACGGCCGTTGGGTGGAGCTTGCCCCGCTCGACGGCGCAGCCGGCACGGGTGATTGAGTGACAGAACTCGACGCGATACAACCGCTCACGCCCGATCGCCTGGCGATCCACACACAGACGACGAGGCCGTGGTCGCTGGCCGAGGCGTGCGAGGCGTACGCGGCTGCGGGGATCGGTGGGGTGTGTCCGTGGGTCGAGCACGTCGCGCCGGTGGGCGTACCGGAAGCGGCGAGAATCATTGCGGACTCGGGGCTCCGGGTGCCCTCGTATGTGCGGGGCGGATTCTTTGTGCACCCGGAGGCGATCGCGCGGCAAAGGGCGATCGACACGACCCGCTCGCTGCTCGACGACGCGGCAGCGCTCTCGGCGGAAATGCTGGTCATCGTGCCCGGCGCGTGCCCGGGTGTCGGGCTGGCCGACGCCCGGACGATGGTCGCCGACGGGCTGGCGGCCGTGGCGGCACACGCGGCGGGTGTCGGTGTCCCCCTCGCGCTGGAGCCCCTGCACCCGATGTACGCCGCGGACCGCTCGTGTATCAACACCGTCGCGAGCGCGCGCAGTGTGCGATCAGGTCGGTCACGCGTCGCTCGGCGTGGCGGTTGATGTCTACCACGTGTGGTGGGAGCCTGGCCTGGCCGAGCAGATCGCGGCGCTCGGGCGTGAGGAGCGGCTGCTGGCGTTCCACATCTGTGACTTCAAGGCGGAGACGACCCATCTGCTGCTGGACCGCGGGCTGATGGGTGAGGGCGTGATCCCGGTGCGGTCGATCCGGCAGGCGGTCGAGGCGGCAGGCTTCGGTGGCCCGGTCGAGGTCGAGATCTTCAGCGAGCGTTGGTGGGCGGCCGAGCAGTCGGTGTTCCTGCGAGAGATCGTGAAAGCGGCCGCGGCGTCGGCGTAGTGCCGGATTCGTTACCATGGCGGCACGATGGCCGAACCGACCCCTGCAACCCCCACCGCTGCCCAGACTCGGGAGACCGCGTCCTTGGGAGCGCTGCGTGGGGCGAGCCCGGCGAAGCGCGCCGTGGGCTACTTCAAGCTGATGGGCCCCGGCTACATGCAGAGCGCGATGACGCTGGGCGGGGGGCACAGCGTTCTCGGCGATCTTCGCCGGGGCGGCGTTCGGGTACGAGCTGATCTGGGTCGCGCCCCTGGGGATGATCCTCGGGGTGATCGTGCTCTCGGCGGTCGCGCACCAGACGCTGAGCACCGACGCGGACCCGATCTGCGCCATGAAGAAGCACGCCGGCGGGTTCTTCGCCTACGGCTGGGGTATCGCGGCGATTCTCTCGTCGATCATCTGGCAGTTCGCGCAGTACGCGCTGGCGGCGTCGATGCTCGTGCTGCTGGCCCGGCAGGTCGGCTGGGCCGACGCCCCGCGCTGGGTGATGGGGCTGGTCGCGCTGGTGTGGTGCGTCGTGGTCGCGCTGCTCTACGACCGGAGCCCGCGGCTCGTGCGGGTGTACGAAAACCTGCTCAAGGCGATGGTCTGGCTGATCATCCTGTGCTTCGCGGTGGTGGTGGCCAAGACGGGAATCCCCGAGCCGGCGAAACTGCTCGCAGGGCTCGTGCCGCACATCCCGGCCGAGCGCGTGATCGAGGGCGGCGACCCCATCCGGCCGATCACGGTGATCGTCTCCGGGCTGGCGGCGGCGGTGGGCGTGAACATGCTCTTTGTGTACCCGTACACCCTGCGGCGGCGGGGCTGGCGGCGTGACCACCGAACGCTGGCCCGGTACGACCTGATCTTCGGGATGTTCGTGCCGTACGCGATCGCGGCGAGCCTGATCCTCATCGCGGCCGCGAGCGTGCTGCACTTTGCATCGCCGGAACTCTTCGCCGGGAAGAAGATCAGCCCGGACGCGATCGCCCAAATCCTGGCGGCCCCGGACCGGCTGGGTCCGGGCGTGGGCGTGTGGGTGTTCGGGCTGGGCATCATCGCGATGGCGCTGAGTTCGATCACGATGCAGATGTTGTGCTCGGGCTTCGCCTGCGAGACGATGTTCGGCTGGAAGCGGGGCACGCCGCTGCACGTGGTTGGCACACTGCTGCCGGCGATCGGCGTGCTCGGCGCGGTCTACTGGTCGGAGATGGCCATGTGGATCGCCGTGCCGACGAACGTGGTCTGCGGGCTGCTGATGCCGCTGGCGTATGTCGGGTTCATCGTTCTGCAACGGAGCCGGGCCTATCTCGGCGAAGACCGGCCCGGGGGTCTCGGTGGCGTGGCGTGGGTCGCGGGGATGATCGTGGCGACGCTTGTGCTGCTCGGCGGGCTGGGCACGGTCATCGTCAAGGATGGACCTGGCTATCTGCAGCGGGCGCTCGATGCACTGGGCTCGTCCTCGGAGGTCTCGCCCTGACGCTGGTGCCGTTCACACTCCCGGATGGATCGACGGTCGATCTGGCTGCGGGCGCAGTGTGGTCGTCCCGTTCGGTGCTGCCCGCGGGCGACCCGGTCCGGCTGGTCTACGCCGCGGCGCACATCGTGATGGCCGAGAGCTATCGCGGCGTGGTGCACGCCCCCGCGCACCCGGGAAGTCCCGACGAAATCGCAAAACACATCGACTGGGACCGCACGATGCGTTTCCGTGAGCATCTGATCGCGCACGGGTTCGGGATCGCCGAGGCGATGGACACGGCGCAGCGGTACGAAATCGGCTGGCCCATCGCCCGGGAGTTGATCGAACGGTGTGGGAGGCTTTCGCCGCCGATGGGCTTTGTTGCCGGTGCCGGGACCGATCAACTCGCGGCGGTCACAAGCTCCTCCGACATCGTGGACGCGATGGCCGAGCAGTGCGCGGTGATCCGGGCGGCCGGGGGGTGGCCGATGCTGCTGGCCCAGCCGTGGCTCTCGGTCAATCAACACGACGCGGAAACCTATGTGGACGTCTACACCCGCGTGATCCGGCAGGCCGAGGGACCGCTCTTCATCCACTGGCTGGGACCGATGTTCCTGCCCGCCCTGGAGGGCTACTTCCCTGGCGACTCGTTCGAGCGCATCATGGCGTTCGACCCCGGCAAGGTTCGCGGGTGCAAGCTGAGCATGCTTGATGCGGAGCTTGAGCGGCGTATCCGCCGCGACCTCGCGTCGCGGGAGCAGATCATGCTCACCGGCGACGACTTCCACTTCGGCTCGCTGATGGAGGGTGAGGCAACCGGCACCACGATGATCGACGGCAGGGCCGCGGCAGTCGGGGACCTCAGCCACGGCCTGCTCGGTGTGTTCGACGGCATCGCGGTCCCGGCTGCGCGCGCTCGCGGCCCTCGGCGCGGGTGATTTCGGGACCTACCGCACGATCATGCGGGCCTGCGAGGCGTTCGGGCGGGTCGTGTTCGAGCCGCCGACGCAGCACTACAAAGTCGGGCTGGCCTTCCTGGCCCACCTGAACGGGCACCAGCCCAACGCCATGCTCGCCAACCACGCCGAGCGGTGCCGGACCACGGACCACCTGTGCGGGGTCGTCCGGGCGGCCGCGGCGTGCGGGGCGATCGCCGACCCCGCCGGCGCGCGCGCGGCTCGAAGCCTGGACAGCATCCATCACGGCGTGAGGCGGGGGCGACCGCGGTGCGGAGGCAGGACCGCCGAGGCTCTTTCCGCTACGCTGTCGGCATGGTCAGCCCCGCGACGAGCCCCGATACACCCCCACCGCCTAGCGCCCCCGCCCCGCTCCTGGAGTGTGAGAACATTTCCAAGCGGTTTGGCGTGACGCAGGCGCTCGACGGCGTGTCGGCCTCGTTTCTTCCGGGCGAGGTCCACGCGCTGATGGGCGAGAACGGGGCTGGCAAGAGCACTCTGGGCAAGGTCTTCAGCGGGCTGCACCGGCAGGACACCGGGGTGGTTCGGATCCGCGAGCCCGGGGGGCCGGACGCGCCGATGCGCGCGCTCACGCCGGGTGCTCTCGACGAGGCGTTCGCGGCTGGCATCCGGATCGTGCATCAGGAACTCGCCCAGTGCCCGAACCTGACGGTGGCGGAAAATCTCTGCCTGCACAGCATGCCGCGGAACCGGCTCGGGCTGGTGGACCGGCACGCGATGCACGAGCGTGCCGCGAGGCTGCTCGAATCGCTGGAGCCCGGCATCGACGTGGAGGCCCCGCTCGGCCTTCTCCCCCCCGGGCGGCGGCAGATCGTGCAGATCGCCAGCAGCCTGGACGACTCGGGTGAGGAGGGGGCCGCGTGCACGGACACCTCCAGTTGCGCGCGCGTGATCGTCCTCGATGAGCCGACCAGCTCGCTCAGCGTCTCGGAGGTCGAGCGGCTGATGCAGATCGTCCGCCAGCTCGCGGCGAGCGGCCTGACATTGCTGTACGTCTCGCACCGGATGGCGGAGATCTTCGAGGTGTGCGATCGGGTGACGGTGCTCCGCGACGGCAAGTTTGTCGCGACCAGCGTGGTGAGCGAGATCGACGAGCCGACGCTGATCGAGCAGATGATCGGCAGGCGGATCGAGCAGACCGAGAAACGCAAGGCGCCGGAGGCGGACACCAAGCGTCCGGCGCTCCGGGTCCGGCAGATCGATTCACCGGGCAAGCTGCGGGAGATCTCTCTGGATATCGCGCCCGGCGAGATCGTGGGCCTGGGCGGCCTGGTCGGTTCGGGCCGGAGTGAGTTGCTCGACGCGATCTTCGGCATCGACCGGCGCGCGCGCGGCAGCGTGCTGGTGGACGGTCGCGAGATCGGCACCGGCAACGAACGGGCGATGATCCGCGCGGGGGTCGGCTACGTCCCGGAGGACCGCAAGCTGCAGGGGCTGTTCTTCGACCTCGGGGTTGACGAGAACCTGGTCATGCCCATCATGCCGTCCTTTGCGACCGCCGGGCTGCGGGGCCTGCGGGCTGAGCGAGCGGCGGTCAACGAGCGGATCCGGGAGTTCAAGGTCAAGACCGCGAGCCCCAAGAGCCCGCCGGGCTCACTCTCGGGAGGGAACCAGCAGAAGCTGCTGATCGCCCGCTGGATGACGCACGACACGCGGGTGTTGCTCCTGGACGAGCCGACGCGGGGCATCGACGTCGGTACCAAGAGCGAGATCTACCGGCTGATCCGCGAGGCCGCGGACCGGGGGGTGGCGGTGGTGCTCGTGACGAGCGAGATGCCCGAATTGCTCGCGCTGTCTGACCGCATACTGGTGATGTGCGCGGGCAAGATCGCGGGCGAACTCCGCGGCAAGGACATGACGCAGGCGAACATCCTGACTCTGGCGACCGTGGACAGCCGCTGAACGGCAGACCCGGGAACTGCCTTGTGTGAAGGGCGGACAGCGCGCGCTCAGTTGAGCGGGATAGTGATATCCTCGTTTTCGCGCCCGGTGCCTTCGAGCTCACGCCCGTCGGGCAGGAGGATCCTGACCCGCACTGCCCGCGTGGGTGCCGTCCAGCGGCCCTCGCGTTTGGTCGCCCGCACGAGAATCGAATCGCCCTCGGTGATCGCCTCGTAGGTGGTCAGGCGGAACTCACCGTCGCGGAACTCCCATCCCTCGCCCGCGTCCTCGTAGAGGGTTCCGGAAGCGTGGCCGTCTTCATCGAGCGCGATCAGGAGCGTCATCGGGTCGAGGAACTTCTCGCCGGTGTGCTGGAGCACGGGCCCGCTCGGAACGATCGAGCCGGCGCGGAGGTACATCTCGGGGAGGTCGGGGTCGTCAAGATCGTCGAAACCGAAGCGAGTCCAGCCGGTTTCGAAGTCGGCCGGGAGGGCAGGACGCCGGTCGCTGTTGAGGGTCAGGTCGGGGACGATCAGCAGATCGCCGCCAAGCAGGAACGCGTCGTCTTCGGAGCGCAGGGCCGGGTCGGTCGGGTCGAGGAAGAACAGCGGCCGCACGATCGGCATTCCCGTCATGTGAGCCTCTCGGAAGAGCGTGTACAGGTAGGGGAGCAGGCGGTAACGCCGTTCGAGCGCCCGGCGGCAGGTCGCCTCGACCTCCGGGCCGAACGACCAGGGTTCCTTGTCGATGTTGCCCTTGCCGGTGTGGCCCCGTGCGAACGGCAGCATGGCCCCGACGCTCATCCAGCGGGCAAACATCTCGCCGTCGCCGTTGCCGGCGAAGCCGCCGATGTCCGGGCCGGTGAAGGGGTTGCCCGAGAGCCCGAGGTTGAGCACCATCGGTACGGACGACTCGAGGTGGTACCAGTCGGCGGTGTTGTCGCCGGACCACGTGGCGGCGTACCGGTGGCCGCCGATGTAGTTTGCCCGGCTGAGCACGAAGGGCCGTCGGTTGGGGTAGCTCTCCATGTAGCCGTCACGGGTCGCGCGGACCATCTGCATGCCGTAGATGTTGTGGTACTTGGCGTGGGGGCCCTGCCCGCCGAGGTCTTCGTCGGCGCGGTGGATGTTGTCGAGCGGCATGGTCTTGCTCTCGACGTTGAAGACCGCGGGCTCGTTCATGTCGTTCCAGAGGCCGTCGATGCCGAGGCGGACGAAGTCGGAGACGATGCCCGACCACCACTCGCGAGCGATGCTGTTGGTGTAGTCGGGGAAGACGCAGTCGCCGGGCCAGACCTCACCGACGTAATCGGTGTTGCCGGTACCGGCGGCGGACTTGACCCAGATGTTGCGCTTGGTGCCGGAGTTGTAGACGAAGTAGTCCTCGTCGACTTTGATACCGGGATCGAGCATCCAGACGTTGCGGAAGCCGATCTCGGCGAGTTTGTTGTTGGTGTACCGGGGAGAGCGGAAGCCCTCGGGGTCGAAGGTGAAGACGCGGAATCCGTCCATGTAGTCGATGTCCATCCAGATGACATCCGCCGGGATGTTCCGCTCGCGGAACCCCCTGGCGACCTCGAGCACCCGCGAGTCCGGGAAGTAGGAGTAGCGGCACTGGTGATAGCCGAGCGCCCACTTGGGTGGCATCTCGATGGTGCCCGTGAGCTCGGCCAGCGCGGTCATCACCTCCTGTGGTGAGTCGCGATCGATCACGATGACGGCGAAGTCGGGCCCGTCGCTGATCATCTCGATCGCTGAGAGCAGATCGACGCGGACGCGCCACGTCGTGTCGGCCAGCACGCCGAACGCGGTGCCGTCCGGCCGGACCGCCAAGACCCACGGGTGGCTCTGGTAGAGGTGCGGCGAGGCGTCGCCGTAGCCGTACGCGTCGTAGTTCCAGCACTCGATGACCCGGCCGTTGCGGAGCAGCGGCCCGGCGACCTCGCCGGTGCCGTAGAGGCTGGTGCCGGGCTCGATCTCGATTGCGAAACCTTCCTTGTTGTCGTCTGTCTCGAAGAAGATCGGTTCGACGGGGAAGTCTGCGGGGGCTGCGCCCATGCCGGGGCGCGGTTCGAGGAGGGCGACGGATGGCTCAAGATCGGTCGCCCGGACGCCGATGTCGGTGAACCTGACGATTCGATCGCCGATCCGTTCGGCGGTCGGCTGCGCCCAGAGGTGCGGCACGACGCCGTAGAGCGCGACTACGCACGCACCGAGAACCTGCCAGAGTCGAAGACCCATCTCACTCTCCTTGGACTTTGCCGCAACCTCGCCGGTCGCGGGTGCCCCGCGTCGTTTCCGAACGTCTCTGCGTGCAGACGCCGGCCGTCATCCGCTCTCAAACGCTACACACCCGTCAGCGTCTCGGTGTCCTTGTCCCACAGCATGACCTGGTTGAGCCGCAGACCCTCGGCCATCATCCGGGTTCCGATCATCGACGAGAAGGCCAGATCGATGCCGCAGTCAGGGTCGGCTTCGCCGCGTACAACCGAGATGAAGTTGTCGATGACCGACGGGCGTTCGCCGACCTCCAGGTCGTACCCGACTTCGCCCGCGGGGGGGTCGGCGATCCAGCGACCTCTGGAATCACGAGACATGCCGGCATCCACACGGTCCTTGTTGGACGAGCGGAACTCGGGGTAGAACCCACCATCCTCCTGCACTCTGGCGACATCGTCGGTGATCGTCGCGAAGCCGTGCCGGCCTCGGAAGGTGGTGTCCAGCCCGTGTCCGCTGGTGCCCGAGGCGGCCATCACGATGGAGTGCTCTCTGGGGAAGTCCAGCACCGTGAGCAGCTGGTCCGCGGTCTCCCGTCCATCGAAGTAGTTGTAGAGGCCGCCGCCGGACACGACACGCCGCGGCTGCTCGCCGCGTGCGCCCGAGATCGCCAGCAGCATGGGCGCGAGTACGCCGAAGAGCACCTCTCCGGCGAGCCCGTTGCTGTACTCGTAGTACTTCTGGTACCTGAAGAACCGATCCTCGGAGATGGGCGTGCGCTCGGCGAGGCCCCACTCGGTGCCGAGCCACCGGTCCCACCAGAGGTATGAGTCGCTTCCGACGCGGGCCGAGACCGCCCCGGCCTTGGGGGTCGCAAAGATCGGGATGCGACCGTTCACGGTGAACGATCCCTGGCTCCACGTGATGCGGCCGATCCGCTGCTCGGCGATAGCCTGGCGGAGCTGCCAGTACACGTCGCGGCTGCACCGCTGGGCCGCCACGGCGAACGTGCCGCGGGTCCGCGCGACCGTATCGCGGATAGCGATCGCCTGCTCGATAGTGTGTGAGAGCGGCGTCTCGACGAGCACCGCCTTGCCGGCCTCGAGCGCGTCGATCGACATCTTGGCGTGCCAGTGGTCGGGGGTGGCGATGAGGACCGCGTCGATTTCCGGGTCGTCGATGATCTCGCGGTATTCCATGGTCCCGGCGTTCAGCGGGAGGCCGAGCAGTTCGGTCGTGCCCTTCAGACGCGGCTGCCACACGTCGCTGATCCGGGTGACCTTGAGCTGCCGCTCGTCGCCGCGAAGCCGGAACTCCTTGGCAAGCGACTGCCCGCGCGGGCCGCAGCCGATCACACCCAACCGGATGGCTTCGTTGGCGCCCGAGAGCCGGGCCCACGACGCGGCGGGGAGCGTGGCGGCGATACCCCCGACAACCGCGGCCTTCTCCAGAAAGTCTCGTCTGTGCATCGGTGTTTTCTCGGTCATCTCATCCGTCTCCGTCGTTCTGTTCGGTCGGGGAAATTCGTACAGATTCTGAACCAAATCGGCTCTCGATGCCGTCCACCATCATTCGGACCCCAAAACCGGAGGTCCGCCCGAAGCGTTCGAGCATCCGCTCGGGCCCGAGCACACAGGCCGCGGAAGCCAGCGCGTCCGCGGTCGCCGCGTCGCGGGCGATCACCGTCGCGGCGGTTCGCGTGTTCAGGCCGAATCCGGTCCGTGGATCGAGGATGTGTGAGTATCTGGCACCACCGATCTCGACGAACTGTTCGGTGTCGCCGGAGGTCGCGACGCCCTCGTTGGCGGCGTAGACCACCGGGCGTGGCCCGTCCCCGTAGCCGGACTCGATCTCGATCCGCCACGCCGACTGGCCCGGGGGCGGATCGCCGACCGCGATATCGCCGCCGATGTCCACCAACGCACGGCTGACGCCGTGCGGCCGCATCGCGAGGATCGCCTCGTCGGCGCCGAATCCCTTCCCGATCGCGCCGAAATCGATCCGCATCTGCTCCCGTTCCATCCGCACCGCCCGGGGCCCGCATCGAGCCGGACCAAACGCCACCCGACCCGGGCTCTGGCATGCTCAAGGTCGGACGCCGCGGGCAGCTGTTGGTTCCGCCGGGCCCCTCGCCAGAGCAGCGAAAGCGGTCCGACCGTGTGGTCGAACGCCCCGTCGCTGGCCTCGGCAATCTCCCGGGCCCGCGTCAGAACGCGGAACAGTTCGGCAGAAACCGGCGTCCAAACCCCCGCCGGTTGCGCGCAGAGACGGCTGACTTCGCTATTCTGGCGGTAGTCGCTCAGGACGGCGTCAAGCTCCGCCAGCCGGGCGAACGCGGCACCGGCCGCGGCACGGGCTTGGGGCTCGTCCGCGGCGTAGAGCACGATCCGGGCCTTGGAGCCCATATGGATCTGCGAATAACTGAACCTCGAGAGCGAGGGCGAGCCGCCGGACGGACCATCGGCCGCCTGCCCCGCCACGGTGCCGCACCCCGGCCCGCAGAAGAAAGTGAGCACGAGAAGGACCATGCCAAGAAGTTTCCACAGCACGCTGAGCATCAAGGGACCATACGCCGCGGCCGTCTGCGTCGCGCTGGCGATGGCAGGCGCCGCGGCCGCGGATGGGGATCGCGAGAACGCGCCCCGGCAGCCCGAGGTCGCGTCCGCTGCGCCGATTACCGTCGAGGTGCCCAAGACGACGCTGTCGATCGAGCTCGTGCCCGTCACGATGCCGGACGGGTCCACGCTGCTGGTCACGCGCCGCGAGGTCGAGTGGCCGCTCTACGACACCTACGTGCACGGGCTCGACCAGGAGAGCCCCGCGACACCCGACGACGCGGGCGTTGTCACCCGCCCCACCAAGCCCTACATCAACATGGACCGCGGCTGGGGGCACACCAACTACCCCGCCATGGGAATGAGCCATCTCGCCGCGCAGGAGTTCTGCACGTGGCTCGGGCACAAGACCGGCCGCACGTTCCGTCTCCCGACCGAGGCCGAGTGGGAGGCGATCGCCGAGCAGTCCGGCGCGACACCGGAAAACATCGACGCCCGCGCGTGGCACCTGGGCAACACCAGCGACACGACCGAGGGCCGAGCACTGAAAGAGCCCGACGACCTCGGCCTCTACGACCTGCTGGGCAACGTCGGCGAGTGGTGCACCACCGAGGACGGCAAAGCCATCGTCCGGGGCGGGTCTTACATGGACGAGGACTACCTGCTCACGCCGAAGGCCCGCCAGAAGCCCCACCGCAGCTGGAACTCCACCGATCCGCAGATCCCCAAGAGCAAGTGGTGGCTCGCCGACTGCACCTGGGTGGGGATCCGCCCGGTCTGCGTGCCCGGTGATCCGGCTCCGGCCGAGGAACCGGCCTCGGCCGAGGACACATCCACGAACTGACCCCCCGCCACTCCCTCCCGACGCCGCCAAAGCGGCCCCGCTGACACACTCCCACTCCCGTCCACACGAAACGGAGCCGACATGACCGACACCACCAAGACCTCCCAAACCCCCGCCGCCGCGAGCCTCAACCGCCGCAACTTCGTCAAGACCACCGCCGCCGTTGCCGCGGCGTCGGCCTTCGCCAAGCCGCTGCTCGCCCACGCGGCGGGCTCTGACGAGCTCAAGATCGGCTTCGTCGGGTGCGGCGGCCGGGGCACGGGTGCCGCGCTCCAGGCACTCAAGGCCTATCCCGGCAACACGCTTTGGGCGATGGGCGACCTCTTCCCCGAGCGGATCGCCTCGTCTCAGGCGGGCATCAACGACGAGCTCGCGGGGATGGACGAGGACGAAGGCAGCGGCACCGCGTGGCGCGACAAGATGCAGGTCTCGGACGACCGCAAGTTCATCGGCTTCGACGCCTACAAGGCGGTCATCGACAGCGGTGTGGACGGCGTGATCCTGACCACCTTCCCCCAGTTCCGCCCGGCGCAGATCGCCTACGCCGTCGCCGCGGGCAAGCACGTCTTCGCCGAGAAGCCGGTCGCGGTCGATGCCGCCGGTATCCGCGCGGTGCTCGCCGCATCCGAAGCCGCAAAGCAGCGCAACCTCGCCATGCAGATCGGTTTCTGCTGGCGGTACCACAACGCCATGCGGGCCGGATTTGACCAGCTCGCCAGCGGCGCGATCGGCGACGTCACGACCGTCCACACCACCTACCACGCGGGCACGCTGCCCAAGCGTCCCCGCCAGGCCGAGTGGTCGGACATGGAGTTCCAGCTCCGCAACTGGTGGCACTTCACCTGGCTCAGCGGCGACCACATCGTCGAGCAGGCCATCCACTCGGTAGACCGCATGGCATGGGCGATGGGCGACCAGACGCCGACGAAGGTCACCTGCCTCGGCGGCCGTCAGGCCCGCACGGGCCCCGAGCACGGCAACGTCTACGACCACTTCGCCGGGGTCTACGAATACGCCGACGGGCGCCGGGCCTTCCACACCTGCCGGCAGATGGACGGCTGCCCGAGCGACAACTCCGACTACGTCTACGGCACCAACGGCTCGGCCTACATCAACGGCTGGACGCCCAACAACATCGAGACCAAGAACCTCGACGGCCAGCGCACCTGGAACTTCAAGGGCCGCCCCGAGGACATGTACCAGACCGAGCACAACGAGCTGTGGGCCTCGATCCGCGAGGGCAACCCGATCAACGACGCGGAGCGCGGGTGCAACAGCAACCTCATGGCCATCATGGGCCGCATGGCCGCCTACACCGGCCAGGTCGTCACGTGGGACCAGGCCATGAACTCCGAAGAGAACCTGACGCCCGACCGCTACGGCATCGACGTCGCGCCCCCGCCGCCCACCGTCGCCATCCCCGGCCAGACGAAGTTCGTCTAAGCGCCGAGCACGCAGACCACACGCAACACACCCGATCCGACACTCACGGAGCCGACCCGATGACCATTGACAAAAACGCAGTCTCCCGCCGCCGATTCGTGCAGGCGTCCGGCATCTCCGCGGCCGCGCTCGCCGGAACCACGATCGCGTCGCCCCTCAACCGCGCATGGACGGGCGGCACGAGGCAAACCATCAAGGTCGGCGTCATCGGGTGCGGCGGCCGCGGCACCGGCGCGGCATGGAACGCCCTCGAGGCCGACGACGACGTGGTGATCTCGCACTTTGCCGACCTCTTCCCCGACCAAGTCGAGAAAGCCCGCGGGACGCTCAAGGACGAATGGGGCGACCGCATCACCGCGACGGAACGCGACTGCTTCACCGGGTGGGACGCGTTCCTCCGTCTCTGCGGCCAGGGTTGCCACTACGTCATCCTCGCCACGCCCCCCCACTTCCGCCCCAAGCACATCGCGACCGCCATTGGCCTCGGCAAACACGTCTTCACCGAGAAGCCGGTCGCTGTCGATCCCGTGGGCATCCGCACCGTCTTCGCCGCCCACGCCGAGGCCGACCGGCGGAAACTCTGCACCGTCGCCGGGACGCAGCGCCGCCACGAGCAGTGCTACCTCGAGGTCATGGAACGCATCGCCGACGGCGCGATCGGCCGCCCCGTCTCCGGCTCGTGCTACTGGAACATGGGCGAGTTGTGGCACAAGGAGCGAGAGCCGGAGTGGACCGACATGGAGTGGCAGCTCCGCAACTGGCTCTACTTCACCTGGCTCAGCGGCGACCACATCACCGAGCAGCACGTCCACAACCTCGACGTCATCAACTGGATCAACGGCGGACCGCCCGTCCGCGCGATGGGCATGGGCGGCCGGCAGGCCCGCACCGACCCGCGATTCGGCCACATCTTCGACCACTTCACTGTCGAGTACGAATACGAGAACGGCTTCGTGCTCAACAGCATGTGCCGGCAGACCAACGGCTGCGCCAACCGCGTCGAAGAACGCGTCCGCGGCACCGAGGGCTCGGTCAAGACCACGTCCGGCTTCGCCGAGATCTCCGGCCCCAACAAGTGGAAGTTCGAGAGCCGGCAGATCAGCCCCTACGTGCAGGAGCACAAGGACCTGATCCACGCAATCCGGTCGGGCGATCGGATCAACGAACTCAAGACCGTCGCCGAGAGCACGCTCACGGCGATCATGGGGCGCATGAGCGCGTACACGGGCAAGGAAGTCTCGCTGGAGTTCGCCCTGAACTCCAAGCTCGACCTCACGCCGCCCGCCTACGAGTTTGGCCCGCTGGAGACCCCGGCGATCCCCATCCCCGGCAAGATGGAACTGATCTGATCGCCCGCCGCGGCCGACACCCAACGCACCACCGAAGGCGCCCGATGCACGGAGAGCCCAGCCCATGGACCGTCGAGAATTCATCGCCAGCAGCGTGGTCGCCGGAGCGGCGGCGGTGACTGCGTCGTCTGCCGCCGGTTCGGGCGGTTCCCGGAGCTCGGCCGAGCCGTTCAAGCTCAAGTATGCGCCGCACTTTGGCATGTTCGGCAACCACGCCGAGGACCGGCTCGACCAGATCCGCTACGCCGCGGACCAGGGCTTCACTGCGTGGGAGCACAATGGCATGGCGGGCGAGTCGGTCGAGTTCCAGGACCAGTTCGCCAGGGTCATGGACAAGCTCGGCATGACGATGGGCGTGTTTGTGGTGAACCCTTCGACGGCGTGGGGGCCGAATTTCGTCAAGGGCGAGGCCGCGGCCCGCGAGCAGTTCGGCAAGGACTGCCAGAACGCCGTCGAGGTCGCCAAACGGGTCAACGCGACCTGGATGACGGTCGTCCCCGGCACCACAATCAACAACCGCGAGATGGGCTACCAGACCGGGAGCGTGATCGACCAACTCCGGGCGGGGGCCGAGGTGCTCGAGCCGCACGGCTTGGCGATGGTGCTCGAACCGCTCAACCCCTGGCGTGACCACCCCGGCATGTTCCTGACCAAGATCCCGCAGGCCTACGAGGTCTGCCGCGCGGTCAACAGCCCGGCGTGCAAGATCCTCTTCGACATCTACCACCAGCAGATCACCGAGGGGAATCTCATCCCCAACATCGATCTTGCGTGGAGCGAGACCGCCTACTTCCAGGTGGGCGACAACCCCGGCCGGCGCGAGCCCGGCACCGGCGAGATCAACTACCGCAACGTCTTCCGGCACATCCACAGCAAAGGCTTCACCGGGGTCGTCGGCATGGAGCACGGCAAGAGCATCGGCGGGAGCGAGGGCGAGGACGCGCTGGTCAACGCCTACCGGGCATCGGACCAGTTCTAGTCCGGCCCGGACGGTCGCGTACATCCCAAAACACCAACTGTGCCGACCCGGCCGCTCGCGGCGTGCCGGGGGCATTTTTGCTACCCTGCCCGCTCTCGTCGCCGAACGGTTCGATCCGCCCCGCCCGACACTCGAAAGGCACGCCGATGACAGCCCAACCCACCCGCTCCGGGCCCATGCTCACCCTGATGCTCTCGGTGATGATGTTCCTGCAGTTCTTCCTCTGGGGCGCGTGGTACGTCACGATGGGCCCTTTCATGAACGCCAGCGGCATGGCCCCCGACACGATCGGCACCGCCTACGCCCTCGGCCCGATCGCCGCGATCATCTCACCGTTCTTCCTCGGGCTCGTCGCCGACAGGTACTTCCCGACGCAGATCGTCCTCGGGGTCATGCACCTGCTGGGCGGGGCGCTGCTGCTGCTGGCACCCATGGCCGCCGGCCAGTCGGCGAACCTGTTCCTGGCGGCGGTGCTGATCCACATGCTCTGCTACATGCCGACGCTCGGCCTGACCAACACGCTCAGCTTCAGCAACATGACCAACCCCGAGAAGCAATTCCCGCTCATCCGCGTCTGGGGCACCATCGGCTGGATCGTCGCGGGCTTTGTGATCTCCGGGCTCAAGTTCGACGTCTCGGCGAGCATGTTCTACGTAGCCGGCGGTTCCGGTATCGCGATGGGCGTCTTCAGCTTCTTCCTGCCGCACACGCCGGCACCGCAGAAGGGCAAGGCGTTCTCGGCCAAGGAAGCGTTGGGGCTCGACACGCTCGCGATGATGAAGGACCCGTCGTTCGCGGTCTTCATCATCTGCTCGCTGCTGATCTGCATCCCCCTCGCGGCCTATTACAGCTTCGGCGGGCAGTACGTCGGCGAGGTTGGCTTCGAGAAAATCGGCTCGACCATGAGCTTCGGGCAGATGTCCGAGATCGTCTTCATGCTCGTCATGCCCCTGTTCTTTGTCAGGCTCGGCGTCAAGTGGATGCTCCTGATCGGCATGGGCGCGTGGGTGTTGCGGTACCTGCTCTTCGCCGGTGCGTGGGGTTCTGAAGGCACCGACCACGTCAAGTGGATGGTGCTCGGCGGCATCCTCCTCCACGGCATCTGCTACGACTTCTTCTTCGTCACCGGCTTCATCTACGCAGAGAAAAAGGCCAAACCCGAGCACCGCGGCGCCGTGCAGGGCTTCCTCGTGCTGGTGACGCAGGGTCTCGGCATGTTCATCGGTGCGAAGGCCGCCGGCCGACTGGTCGCCCACTACACCACCACGGAGACGACCTCCGACGGCGTGATCAGCACGATTGCGTGGGACAAAGTCTGGCTGGCGCCCGCCCTCTTCGCCACCGGCGTGCTCGTCGTGTTCTTCATCTTCTTCCGCGACAAGATCAAACCCACCACGACCGACGTCACCGAGCACACACCCGACGGTGACACCACCGCCGAAACGGAGACCGCCGTCTGATGCCACGACTCGCTGTCTGCTCCTGGTCGCTCCGGCCCACCGGACCCGCCGATCTGATCGAGAAGATCTGCGCCTGCGGCATCGACGCCGTCCAGCTCGCGCTCGACCCCATCCGCCGCGGCGAGTGGGACGAGGCCGAAACTGCGCGCGCACTCGCCGACGCCGATATCACCATCGTCTCCGGCATGATCGAGATGGCCGGAGAGGACTACTCCACGCTGGTGACCATCAAGGACACCGGCGGCGTCAGGCCGGACACCACGTGGCCCGCCAACCTCGAGGCAGCCAATGCCAGCGCCGCGATCGCCGCACGACTGGGGCTCAATCTCGTCACCTTCCACATCGGCTTCGTCCCGCACGAGGCGTCCGACCCCGAGCGGGCCAAGCTCATCGACCGCGTCCGCCAGATCGTCGCGGCCTTCGACGCCCACGGCATTTCGATGGCGTTCGAGACCGGGCAGGAAGCCGCCGACACACTGCTGCCCGTGCTCGACGCGATGCCAGAATCGGTCGGCGTCAACTTCGACCCGGCCAACATGATCCTCTACGGCATGGGCGACCCGATCGACGCGATCCGCAAGCTCGCCCCCCGCACCAGGCAGATCCACATCAAAGACGCCTCCCACACCGAGACGCCGGGCACCTGGGGCACCGAACAGCCCGCGGGCCGGGGCGATGTGGACTGGGACGCGTTCTTCAAGGTCTACCGCGAAACGGGTCTGACCTGCGACCTCGTTGTCGAACGCGAGGGCGGCGATTCCCGCGTGGACGATGTGCGCACAGGTGCCGCGTTGGTCAGATCGCAGGGCTTGGGCACGTAGGAGTGGCTTCCTGAAAACCGAACCGGCCGAAAGGCCGCCTCAATCGCCCTCGGACCGAGCCGCCGCCAACGCTTCGAGTCTCGCCAAGCCCGGCCGTCCCGCGAGTTGGCGGGCCTCCGGGGCTTCGAGCGCGGTGCGCGCGCCGTCGCGCTCGCGAGCATCGCCAGGGCTGGCACACCCGAGGCTGTTTCGAGCTCGTGGAGGAGTCCACCCGCTCGCCGGCCGAGCCGCAGCCGCCGGGCGAGAGTGCTCTGGGCGACCACCTCCGGCGACATCGACCGAGCCGCCCGCCGGTTGATCCACCACGCCACCGCCGCCAGCACAACGGCCGCGACAACGAGTGACGTGACCAGGGTCGTGGGAAACTCCCGCCGCTGGAGCGGCTCCACGCCTTCCTCGCGGTTCTGACGGATGACCGTCCGCACCGGCGCATCGCGTCCCGCGGGAGCAGTCCCGCCCGCCTGCATCGTCGTGAACTCGCCGAACTCCAGTGTCATGCCGAGAGCACCCCCGAAGACCTCGGCCCCAGGCCCTGCATCGCGGCGTTGACCCGGTGGGTGACCAGACCCGCTCGCCGCCGGATCGCCTCGTCGCCGTCCTCGTCGGCCAGCCAGCGGATCCGCCCCACCACCCGCTCCCACTTCATCCCGACCGCCGGCTCCAACGACACCCCGAGCGATCGCTGCACCACCCAGACCCCCGCGAGCCGGTGCGAGGGACGAGGGTCGGTCAGCATGTCGGAAACCACCTCAACCGCCGTTGTCGCCGCCCGCCCCGCCGGCTTCGGCTCGGCCGCCAGCGCCCGCCCGCACAACGCTGGCGCGGACGCGGTGGTGGTCGTCGGCAAACGCCGCGTCCTTTGGCGCCCCTTGGGCGTGCACCCCTGGCAAGCGCCTGAGCCGCCCCAGCGCCTCGGCGGCATTGCTCCGCACCCGCGGGTCCGCGTGCCGGGCCAGGCAACCTTCCAGAACTGACACCGCTCTCGTAGAGGTCAGCCCCCCCAGACACGCCACCGCCGTCGCCACCAGTTTGGGGTCCCAGCGGCCGGAATCGTCCATCGAGTCGCGCACGATCGACAGAAGCAATGTCTCCACACCCGCGGCCGCACGAATTGCACGGACGGCCATCAACGCCTCCACACCCGCAGCCTCAGAGTCGTCCGTCGCTGTCCTGACCCAGTCGGCAAACGCCGACGGATCCGAGAGCCACAGCCGCCGCGCCGCCAGCCGCGACAGCGGTGCCCGGCCGCCGGGGGTGAGCCGGTCCAGGTCGCGTTGGCCGATCCGCCGCACGACGGCGTGAGGCGACCGGGCGAGTGAGCCGGCGGCCCGGCATCGGTGCAGGTCTCCGGCGCGCGCGCGAAGACTCGGCAATTCCGAGCGCGCAGGTACGCAACGCCGCATGCCGCGCGATCACGGGGTGGGCGTCGAAGCACCAGTCAGGCGCGCCAGTCCGAGGCACCGTCCTGCACGCGGCCAGCCGGACAACCGGGTCCGGATCCACCAGCAATGGCTCGAGCCGCGAGCGTGGTCGGCCCGTCTGCGGCACGCAGCGCCGCGACGAACGCCGGGAACCACCGCCTCGCCGGGGCCGAAAGCCCGGCCAGCACGGCCCGGTCAGGAACGACCCCGCCGGGGTGCAGTCTCTGGGCGGCGGGCACGTCCGGCGGGCGAGTGTTGGCTGCGGCCGGACCGGTGGTCAGCGGAACTATCGCCAGTGCCTGCGAGCGAGCCGGGGCGAGGCACAGATGGCCGAGTTCCAGCACCAGGCGATGGTCTTCGGCGGTCGAGGCCCGTCCGAGTCGATCCAGGCAGGCCGCCGCGAGCGACTCCTCACGAAGCCACAGCCAGGCCCGATGCCGAGCGAGCGGGACCCGCCCCTTTCGGAACGCCGTGCGGAGCGCAGAGAACGCGGCGCTGCCGGAGTCCCTCGCGATGGCGGCCAGCGGATCGGCCGGGCACTTGGGCCACCGCGGGCCCTCCAGGAGCACCAGCGCGGCGAGCAGGACATCCTTTCGCCCATGATCGTCATAGCCCTCGACGCCGGATGCGACGACCTCGAGCAGCCGCCGCACGTCCGCGGGGTCCCGAACCGGGGGCACGGGATCGAGGGGCGGGCTCATCAGCGATGAGTGGTCGTCGATCCCCAACGACGCGGGGTCCACCGGCGAGGCATGCCGGAACGAGAGCACGAGCAGCGCCCGTGCCGCGGCCTGGACCCCCCCGCCGGTCGCCGACTGCAGCACACGACCGAGGACCGGCAGCAGGGCGGGGTCGTCCGAGTCCGTGGCGAGTTCGGCGAGCGAGCGGCCGGCGTTCAGGATCTCCAATTCAGAGAGCGCCCCGAGCCCAACGGACCAGTTTCCACGCCCGGCTGCGACCGCGACGCGCCGGGTCTCGGTATCGAACGCGGCCCAATGGACGGCGAGCAGACCGATCGCCCGTGCCGCGGCTTCGTGGCGTTGCGGCGCGGGGCGGCTCGGGGTCTCACCGCGTCGCGTCCGGCCCGCGGCAAGTTGGATAAGCAGCCAGGCAAATTCACGCCGCTCAGTGGCCGAGGCGTGGGGCCACGCCGAACCGATGGCCGCCAGTTGGGCGGCGGGCTGCAGCCGTGCGAGTTCACGAGTTTGTGCTCTGCTAGGGTTCATGGCGTATCGCGACGAACATCGTGCGGCACCGTCAGGGTACCCAATTTGTGAAGGCCGTGAGAAAAAAGTCTGGACTCGGACCCCGATACCCGGATATGTTGTGCCTATCGATGCAGCACACCCCAAGCGGGTGTGGGCACGCCTCTGGGGGTATCAGGGGTGGAAATGCGGACCGTTCCGCTATAGTGATCGCAAACTCTGCGAATGAGTCGCATGGCAGCGTTCTGCGTGGCGAAGCTTTCACGGAAGCGGGCAGGAACGTCCGAATCACACGAATCGAGGCTACGCATGGAAACGACGACTCGTACGAACAGCCTGCAGACCTACCAAGTGATTCTGTACGAGCGAGCGTTGCACCCCGAGTTCTTTGAGCTGCAGGATCGCCGGGTCGAGCGGCTCAACGGCTACGAGTTCGAGGCCTGGCTCACGGCCGGCGGCCACGTTCTCAGGTTCGAACTGGACAAGCTCTGCGCCTGCGAACTGCTCACCGACAAGGACCGCGGCCTGCCGAACACGGGCGTCGTCGCGGCCTTCCTTTGCGCCGGCGAGCGTGACTTTGATCACACCTTCCCGACCGCGCCCCTGAACTACATCACCACGGTCCAGACCGAGACCCTCGCCGAAAACCTCTATATCTCGACGTTCGAAGAGCTGCTCGCCTTCGGGCGCGACGCCAAGGCCATGATCCACGTCTGGGAGGACGACTCCGGTCGGTGCCTGTCGATGCTGGACACCCAGCGGCACAGCGACGAGATCCACATCCAGGCCTACCACCTTCTGGCCAATCAGGGCATCGTGCTCAGGTCGCAGACCATCTTCGAACAACGCTCGTGATGCCCGCAACGGGCAAGAAACCCGGTGACCCGGTCGCCCGGCCTGGCCGACGGGCCGATGATTTGACGATGCCGCACGCCGACGCTTCCAGTCCGACAGCCGACCACCGCTTCTCACGTGTTGCGGCGTGGTCTCTGCGCCCGTGTCCCGGGCGAATTCCCATGCCCCGCGGGGCGTGAGCCGGGCCGCACCGCCCGAGCCGCTCGAGCCGCTCGCTGCGGGGCGTTCGCTGTCTTCTCACCCGAACGGCGATTCTCGGCCGGTCGGGTGGTCCCCTACCCTTGCCATCCATACACCCGACAGCACCCGCGGCCGCCGCGTGGTGCCGCCCCATCGACGAGCACACTCATGAGCAATACCAAGACCCCCCCGAAGAAGGGCAAGCCCGAGAGCCGATACCGGGCCACACTGAACCTGCCGACCACCGGCTTCCCGATGAAGGCCAATCTCGTGCAGAACGAGCCGGCGAGCATCAAGCGGTGGCAGAAGATGGGGCTGTACGCCAAGCTGCGTGATTTGGGTAAGGACCGTCCGCGGTTCACCTTCCACGACGGCCCGCCCTACGCCAACGGCTCGATCCACCTCGGCCACGTGCTGAACAAGACGCTCAAAGACCTGGTCGTGCGCTCGCGGACCATGATGGGATTCGACACGCCCTTCGTGCCGGGATGGGACTGCCACGGGCTGCCAATCGAGCACCGGGTCGTCTCCGATCTCGTCGAGAGCGGCAAGATCGACAAGATCAAGTCGCTCGACGACGACGCTCGCAAGAGCGCGATCCGCAACGAGTGCAAGAAGTACGCCGAGAAGCAGGTCAAGCTGCAGGCCGGCGAGCTCGAGCGGCTGATGACCCTCGCCGATTACGCGGAGCCGTACCTCACGATGGCGCCGTCGTTCGAGGGCGCCGCTCTCGATGCGCTGGCGGCGCTGGTCGAGCAGGGCCTGGTGTTCCGCGCACTCAAGCCGGTGCACTGGAGCATCGCCAACGAGACGGCGCTGGCCGAGGCCGAGCTGGAGTATCAGGACCGCGAGGACCTCTCGGTCTACGTCGACTTCGAGGCAGCGGACGCCGCGGCGGTCTACGCCGCGTTCGGCATCGACGAGGCCGCACGCGCCGAGCGTGACCTCGGCCAGACGCCCAGTTTCATGATCTGGACCACGACCCCGTGGACGCTCCCGGCCAACCTCGCGATAGCGGTCAACACCCGGTTCGAGTATTCGCTGGTGCAGGTCGACGGCAACGTCACCGTGCTCGCCACCGAATTGCTCGAGCGTGTCACCAAGACCGCCACGGCCGATCGCGTCGAGGTGCTCGCGACCGCCAAGGGCGGCGCGCTGGCCGGGCTCCGCTACCGCCACCCGTTCATCACGGAGGCCCCGACACCGCTCGGCGATCCGGACGCGGACACCTCGACCTGCTACACCGTCGTCGAGGCCGAGTACGTGACGCTCGAGGACGGCACCGGGCTCGTCCACACCGCCCCAGGGCACGGTGCCGACGACTTCCAGACCGGTAAGCGGGTCGGCCTGCCGGTCTACTGCCCCTGTGCCACGACGGAACGTACGACACCACCGTCCCCGACTGGCTCCGCGGCCTCGACATCTGGACCGCCAACGAGCAGATCACCGAGCGGCTCCGCGCGAGCGGGCACCTTTACTACGACCACCGGTTCACCCACAGCTACCCGCACGACTGGCGCAGCAAGACTCCTGTGATCTTCCGGTGCACCGAGCAGTGGTTCATCGGCGTGGACGTGCAGACCAGGCGCGAGGGCAAGAGCCTCCGCGAGCTCGGTCTGGAGGCGACCGCGTCGGGCGTGGGCTTCGTGCCTGAGTGGGGCCGCAACCGCATGCGCGGCATGCTCGAGTCGCGCCCCGACTGGTGCATCAGCCGCCAACGCTCGTGGGGACTCCCGATCCCCGCGTTCTTCCTGCCCGATGGCGAATCGCTGATGACCGCGGCCATGGTGCGTGCCGTCGCGGCACTCATCCGCGAGCAGGGCTCCGATGTCTGGTTCAAGGGCACGCCGTCCGAACTGCTCGCCCACTACGACCCCGACACCGATGCCGAGCTTTCGGACGCGCAGCGCGAGAGCCTGCGGTCGGCCACCCTCGCCGGGCTCAGGAAGGGCCCGGACATCCTGGATGTCTGGTTTGAGTCGGGCTCCACCTGGAACGCGTGTATGCGGGAGCGCTTCGGCGACGAGGGGTTCCCGATCGAGCTCTATCTCGAGGGCTCCGACCAGCACCGCGGCTGGTTCCAGTCCTCGCTGCTCACCTCGCTCGGTGTCACCGGCGAGCCGCCGTTCCGCGCCGTGCTCACCCACGGCTTCATGGTCGACAAGGATGGCAAGAAGCTCAGCAAGAGCGCGGGCCACACTGTCGGCGACCTGTTCAAGCTCTACGGCGCCGACGTCATCCGCTGGTGGGTCAGCTCGCTGAGCTACGAGAACGACATGAAGGTCGACGACGAGTTCTTCAAGCTTGCCGGCGAGAGCTACCGCAAGGTGCGCAACACGCTCCGCTTCATGCTCAGCAACCTCGCGGACTTCACGCCGAGCACCCCCGGATGCGACGACGGGCACTGCGTCGAGATGGCCGACATCCCCCCCACCTCGATCGACGCGTGGATCCTCGCCGAGTACGACCGGCTCGAGCGTCGGGTCGTCGATGCCTACTCACGGTACGACTTCCGCGCGGTGCACTCGATGCTGTACGACTTCTGCAACGACACGCTCAGCGCGGTCTACCTCGCGGCCGTCAAGGACCGCCTCTACTGCGACCGCGTTGATGCTCCGCGCCGCCGCCGGACACAGACTGTGCTGTGGGACATCACCGACGGCCTGAGTCGCCTGCTGGCGCCGATGCTCCCGCACACCGCCGACGAGGCGTGGCGGGCGCTGCACAACATCGACCCGAAGGACACCGAACGCTCGGTCCACGCCGAGACGCTGCTCTCGGTCGGGCGGGAAGCCGCGTTCGGGGCCGAGTGCGATGCCCGCTGGGCCAAGCTCATGGACCTTCGCGACGAGGGACTCCTCGCCCTCGAGCACGGCAAGGCGGAGTTGGGCGTCGAGAACCCGCTGGACGCGGGTTTGACGCTGCCGAACCCCGACGCGGCACTCGACGGGTTCGACCTGATCGATCTGGCCGACCTGCACGGGGTCAGCCGGGTCACGCTGGACGCCTCCGCCACGACGCCGACGGTGATCGACCTCCGCGGCGAGCCTCGGTGCGAGCGGAGCTGGAAGCGCGACGGAACAGTCCGCACCCGCTCCGACGGCGGGATGCTGAGCGACCGCGACGCCGAGGCCGTGGGCGTGGACTAGCACTCGGACGCGGTATCAGGGCTCGGCGCTATCCGGCCAGCCGGGCGTCCCGCTCGGGATCGATATCGAGCAGACGCATCTTCTTGTAGAGCGTCGTGCGGTTGATGCCGAGGTCGTCGGCGGTCTTCTGGCGGTTCCAGTCGTTGCCGCGGAGCGCGCCTTGAGGATGATCAGCCGCTCCGGCTCGCGGAGCCGCATCGTCCAGCGACATTGGCTGCCAGGGTTCGTCGGGATCGAGCACCGGCAGCGCCGAGTGCGCCCGGGTCTCCACCCCCGCGGGCGAGGACCGCCAGCGGGCCGGCCTTGGCGTCGTCGATCACCTGCGGCGGCAGGTCCTCGAGCATGACGGTCTGGCCCTGGCTGAGCACCACCGCCCGCTGCACGGTGTTCTCGAGCTCGCGGATGTTGCCGGGGAACGGGTACCGGGCCAGCGCCGAGAGTGCGTCGGCGTGGAAGCCCACGACCTGCTTGTTCATCTCGCGGCTGTAGCGCTCGAGGAAGTGGCTGGCCAGCAGCGGGATATCGCTGACGCGCTCGCGGAGCGGGGGGAGTTCGATCATGACGACGTTGATGCGGTAGAAGAGGTCCTGCCGGAACGAGCCCTTGGCGACGAGTTCCTCCAGCGGCTGGTTGCTCGCGAGGATGACGCGCACGTCCACCTCGACGGTCGTGCTGCTGCCGACGGGCTCGAATCGGCGCTCCTGCAGGACGCGCAGCAGCTTGAGCTGCATCGCCGGCGAGGCCGAGTTGATCTCATCGAGGAAGATCGTGCCGTTGTGAGCGGCGAGGAACCGGCCGGGCTTGTCGGCGTGGGCACCGGTGAACGCGCCCTTGACGTGCCCGAACAGCTCGGACTCGAGGAGCGTCTCGGGGATGGAACCGCAGGAGAGCTCGACGAACGGCTCGTCCCGCCGCGGCGATCGGTGGTGGATGGCGTGGGCGATCAGGCTCTTGCCCGTCCCGCTCTCGCCGGACATGAGCACGGTCGTCCGGCCGGGGGCGACGGCCTCGACGAGGTCGTAGGTCCGCTGCATCCGCGGGTCGGCGCCGATGATGTTGTCCAGGGCGTAGCGGGAGTCGAGCTGCTGGCGCAGCTGGCAGTTCTCCGCCATGATCGAGTGCTGGCGGAGCGCCCGCTGGAGCGCGAGGCGCAGCTCTTCGTCCACGACCGGCTTGGTGAGGTAATCGACCGCGCCGAGCCGGAGCGACTCGACAGCGCCCTCGACGTGGCCGTAGCCGGTGAGCATGATGACGGCGACGGACGGGTGGTTCTCGCCCGCGTACCGGAGCAACTCGATGCCGCTCTGCCCGGGCATCGCCACGTCGGAGAGCACGACAGAGAAGGGGTCGGGGGGGTGGTCGGCCTGCTCGGCGACAGACTCCCGGAGCACCTCGATCGCTTCGGCCGCGGTGTGGGCCGTGACAACCGTGTAGCCCTCGCAGACGAGGAACTCCCCGAGGGAGTCGGCGACGATCGGGTCGTCGTCGACGACGAGCACACGGATCGGGCGTGGCTCGATCGCGTCGGATCGTGAATCGGGTGATCGGCTCATGCCGCACCCGCCGCGTCGTTGGCCCCGGCGGCGGCGCTGGGGCGGAAGGTGATCTCGAAGGTTGCGCCGGGCCGATCGGGATCGGCACGGTCGGTGCGGTTGTGCAGCCGCAGCGCACCGTCGGGAAGCTCCTGCACGATTGCGCGCAACCGAGAGCCCGAGCCCGGAGCCGCTCGGTTTGGTCGTGAACCCGAAGCGCCAGACGGCCTCCTCGGGGACGTCGGGGAGCCCCCCGCCGTCGTCCTGAATGGTGATGCAGATCCGACCGTCGTCGGTCCAAGAGGCGAAGACCTCGACCGAGCCGGTCTGCCCCGGCTCGCCCTCGACCGCCGCGGCGACCGACTCGATCGCGTTGGTGAGCCCGTTGATGATCGCCGAATAGAGCGTGCCGGTCGGCACTCCGGAGAGACCGTTGGAGACCACCGTGGAGATCCGCACGCCGTGGGCGGCGGCGACGGGGGTCAGGACATCGACGGCGTGGAAGATCGCCTCTCCCAACTCGATCGACGACGTGGCGGGTGAGTGGGCCTGGCCGGGCTGTCGCATCGCGGCCTTGACGATCTCGGCCATCCGCAGGAGCGACTGCTGGACCACGTCGAGGCGTTTTCTGCCGTCGTCGGGGTTCATCTCGAGTGACGGGGAATCCACGGGGAGTGCGCGCCGCGCCAGGTTCAGGGAGCGGAGCGAGCCGTCCAGGAGGTTGCCCAACTCGTGGGCGAGGACGGTGAGGCGATCTGCTCCTTCGCCGGAGGCGGCGGCCGCGGCGGGATCACCGCGTTCCGACGCACCTCGCGCGCGCGCGGGCGATGACGGACGGTTATCGGGCGAAGGGTTGGGCGGCGTCGGCGGGTGATCCATGATGCCATGAATCGACACTCCCGGCACCCATCTGAAGCCGGGATGTTGCCCCGGCACCACATGGGTGCCGCCGCGGGCCGGCTCAGACGTAGGCCGCGATGTCTGAGACGTTTTCGGAGGCCCAGACGTCGTCCTGCACGCGGAAGAACAGGCGAATCAGGTCTCCGGTGTCAGAATCGGTGCCCAGGATGCTCAGCTCGCCGCCGAAGTCCGATCCCGCTTGGCCCCGCAGCTGGGCTTCCGGCTTGGGATCGCCGGGCTCGAACGAGGCGGTCAGGTTGGCCACCTGCCATCGTCCGTCCTCGATCGTCGGGGTCCACCAGTAGGCGACGACGTCACCGGCGGCGGTGCGTCCGATGATGTTCAGGGCGCCCCAGGGCGCGATGAAGCTGGTGAGGGAGTCGCCGGCGAGAGGCGTCGTTCCCACGTTGGCGGTGAGGTCAACGACCTGCCAGTTGCCGCCGAAGGCGGGCACCCACCAGGTCGCGAGCACGTTGCCGTCACCGTCGAGGCCGACGATGTTGATGGCCTTCCACGAGGTCACAAACGCGGTCAGCCCCGAGACCAACGGGGGAGCGCCGGTGATCTGCGAGAGGTTGCTGGCGTTCCACTCGACGCCGCCGTTGCCGGTCCACACAGCCTGGATGTTGCCCTCGGCGTCGAGGCCGACGATGTTGAGGGCGTTCCACGTGGTCACGAAGCTCGTCAGCGGCCCGACGAACACGGGGGTGGTCTGGCCACGAGGAGTGAGGTGCTCGGCGGAGATATTCGCGTAGCTCCAGGCTTCCTCGCCCTCGTCCGCAGCGGGATCGAACTCGTAGGTGATCACGTCGCCGGACTCGGAGACACCCGCGACGTAGCCGACGTCCCGGCGGTCGACGAACACCGTCATGCTGCTGGTGATCGCTTCGGCGCCGGTGAGTGAACGGATCAGGTCTTTGGCGTGCCAGAAACCCTCGTCGTCACGCTCGTAGGCGAGGAGCGTTTCGGCGGAGTTGACGACGGCAACCAGCCGGCCGTCCGGGGTCTGGAACGAGCCGATGTCCGTCGCCGCGTCGCCGAAATCGCTCTCGGGGAAGTCGGGATCGGGCAGCGCGAACCGGCCGAGATCGACGACGCTCCACTCGTCGTCGGGCTGGCGGAGGTCGAAGACGAGGGGCTGGCCGTCGGCGTCGAGCACCGAACTGAAGACGGAGGTCTCGATCGTCGGCGACGTGTCGGCGGAGATCTTGCTCAGGAGGCCCATCGGCCGCTCCGGGCTCGTGAGGTCCTGCACGCGGATGCCCGTGACGATGCCCGAGAGGCCGTTGTCGCTGATGGTCAGCAGCACCTCGGCGTCGAGGTCCGGGTCCGTCAGGGTGATCGCCCCACCGCTGGCAACCCACGTCCCCGAGAGCTCCGGGATGAGCGTTCCCCCGGCGTCAGATTCGGCGAGGTCGAAGAGCTCGAACGTGCCGTCGGCTTCGAGATCGATGCGCCAGGCCGCCGTGAGGTCGCCCTCGGAGGCGTTGGAGAGCCGCTGGCTTTCGAAGAGCACGCCGGCCCGGTACGACCCGACGAGGTCGGCGGTCTTGAGCGCCGAGCCGCGGCGGACCCCCACGCCCATCCACGTGTCGCTGTCGGTTTGGTCCAGATCAACGAACGCGATCACCGACTTGTCTGCGCTGAGATAGAGGAACCCGGTATCGCCGTTGCCCATGCGGATCGGGAAGCGGCCGTTCTCCGGCGCGCCGGTGAACTCGAAGCCCTGCCCGGCGAACACCGGATCTCCCGCCGACCCGAACGCCAGCGCAAAGAACCCACCGGCTGGTGTCAGGCTCAGTGTGCCGTTGCGGGTGTAGACAAGGCTCCCGAGCACCTGGGTGAACTGCACCGTCCACGTGCCGGTCAGGTCGGCTCCCGTCGCGGTCGGGGAACGCTGGATCACCGCGGCCACATCCGCCATCGCGTCGGCCTCGACGCCCTGCTCGGCCCCCACCCAACCGAGCGGATATCCCCCCGGCGTGTCGAAGCGGGCACCGAGCCGGTTGTCGGCATCGAACAGGCCCGAGGTGTCGATCATCCGGACGCCGCCACCCGGCGCATGAATCAGATCAGAGATCGTCGTGGGCACGGGGTCTTCCGGGCCTGTGTCACCGGGGGTGAACAGGCTGCCCGAGATCCGCCGATCCTCCGCCCACCGGAGTTCCTGCACGTAGGGCACGTACCCGTCTACCGAGTCGAAGGACAGCCCGACCACCGCGATGTCCGTCGCGGCAGAGAGCACGATGCGGTCCTCGAGCCGTTCGATCGCGAACTCAGGACCGCAACGATCGCGTGCTGGATGCTTCGAAGCCATCGGCCTGTGCTCCTGTTGTGCCGGTCCTGCAACGCCCCTCGCGTCCGGCTGCCGGCGGGCCCGTCGGGCCGCGTTCTCCCGCCCCCCGAGAGTGTACGCGGACCCCGCCGGATCTCCAAAACAGGCCCCGGCCATGCCGGCGCAAAAAGACCGCGGACCGGGCCAGAGCCCGGTCCGCGGACATGCAGACGTTCGGCAGCCCTGAGGCTACTTGTCCTGATCGGTCACACCCATCCCGCTGCGGTCGGGGTCCTGAGGACGCGGGGCGGGGTGGTATCCGTGGGTCTCGATCTCTTCGAGCATCAACTCGATCGCCGCGTCGAGCTGGGGGTCCACCCCCCGGGCGAGCAACGACGGATCGTCGATGACCTCGATGTCCGGGTCCACGCCGTGGCCCTCGATGCCCCACGTGCCGTCGGTCTCGTAGAAACCGAACGTGGGCACGGCGGTGTAGCCGCCGTCGATCAGGCCGGGCACGCCGGAGATCCCGACGAGGCCGCCCCACGTGCGGGTGCCGATCAGCTTGCCCACGCCGTGGTGCTTGAAGAGCCACGGGAACATGTCACCGCCCGAACCCGCGAGCCCGTTGATGAGCATGCACTTGGGGCCCTGGTGAGAGTCGGGCGGCCAGGGCCAGTCCTTGCCGTCACGCCGGGCCCAGTAATTGGTCCGCGGCCGGTTCAGCAGTTCGATGAACCGGTTGGGGATCTGCCCACCGCCGTTCCACCGCTCGTCGATCACGAGCGCTTCCTTGCCGATCTGGCCGTAGAACTGCCGGAACAGGTTGTTCTGCCCATCGACGCCAGTGTTGGGCACGTAGATGTAGCCCACGCGGCCGTCTGTCGCGTCCTCGACGTATTTGCGGTTGTGCTCGATCCAGGCCCGGTAGCGGAGATTGGACTCCGATCCCATCGGCCTGAGGGTCACGTCACGCTCGTTGCGGGTCTCCTCGTCGCCGAGCAGAGCGTCGGCGAACGTGATCGTGGTCTGCTTGCCCGCGGTGCCGACGAACGCCGCCCACGGGTCCTTGTCGGTGCCGACCGGGCGGCCGTTGACCGCGAGCACGTAGGTGCCCTCGGCGACGTCCATCCCGTGCCGCTTAAGCGGGTTCCGGGCGTCAGAGTCCCACGCGGCACCCTCGTACAGCCGGGCGATCCGGTACGCCGAGTGGGTCTCGCCCTCCTCGTCCACCTCGCTGCCAACTTCGAAGTCGGCGCCGAGCATGCCGACCGAGACGGTCTCGGTGTCCTCACCATCACCGCCCGAGTAGTAGGCGTGCCCGATGTTGAGCTCGGCGATCATCTCGCCGATGATGAAGCTGACATCCTCGCGGCTGGCCGCGTCCTGCAGCATCGCGTGATACTGGTCGTACACCTTGTCCCAGTCCACGCCGTGCATGTTCTTCACGTAGAAGAAGTCGCGGTGACGGCGCCACGCGTCGGTGAAGATCTGTTCCCACTCTTCGCGAGGATTCACGGTCTTGATTAGGCCCGAGGCGTCGAGCTTCTTGCCCATCGACTGCCCGGGGGAGGCCGAGACGATCGCGACGGCGTCGTTGCCCTGCGCGACGAGCAGCTTCTTGCCGTCACCGGAGATATCCGCCAGCCCTGCACCGCCGACGACGGTCTTCTCTTCCGGCTCCTCGTCGGTGACGTCGATGAGCTTCACAGACGGGAGACCGTTGGAGATGCTCATGTAGATAAGCTGCCCCTTGTCGTTGGAGACCAGCCCCATGAACGTGCCCGAGGCGACGGGCAGCTCGAAGCCGCGGGCCTCGAAGCCCTCGAAGTCGATCTCGACGGGCTTGTCGTCGCCGCCGGAATCCTCGATCTCCGAGGCGTCCGGCTTCTCGTCGGTCCTGGTGACCTCGAAGGTGCCGGAGATCTGCATCTCCACCACCGTCCACGTGCCCGTGATCGTGTCGCCGCTGAGCGTGCCCTCCATCTTCTGGGTGATGGGCCCCTCCGACTTGGTCGCGGTGAACTTCCCCGTGCCCTCATCAAAGGTGACCGAGTCGTACGACGACGATTCGCCCATCGCCTCGCTGGACCCGACAAACGAGCCGTCCTCGTTGGCGATAATGGTCATCTTGAAGTCCATCGAGTCCTCGGTCATGCCGGGGATCTGGCTCAGCCCGCTGACCTTGCCCGCCCACACGCCGTGGATCGGGCTCGCGGGAGCCTCGGCCTCGTCGCCGGTGTCTTCGTCCCCGCCCTCGGCGTCGTCGGCGGACTCGGCGCCGTCCGACTCGTCCGACTCGTCCTCCCAAGTCTCGTTGTCGGCCTCGATCAGCGAGGCGTTCTCGACCTCGCTGTTGAGGGGCACGGCGATGAGCTTGCCGGTGTTGGCGTAGATGAAGCTCAGCCCGACGTCCTCATACTCCGGAGAGGTGAAGTCGCGGTTGGAGGCGTAGAAGAGGTAGTCGCCCTTGCGGCTGAACGCCGGGCTCGTGTCGTTGAAGAACCCGCTGGTGACCTGGTGAGCCTCGTCGTTCTCCAGATCGTAGATCCAGATCGATGTCGCCATGGCCTTCGGGTCGGCCTTGGCGTAGGTGATAAACCGCGAGTCGTGCGACCACGACACGCCGGGCTGGTTCGCCCACTCGTCCCGGTCGAGCACCCGGCTCTCGCCCGACTCGACATCGATGAGGTTCAGCGCACCGGTCTTGTCCACCACGATCAGCTTCTCGGAATCCGGCGCCCAGAACGTCTGGAAGTAGAAGTTCTCACTCCCGGACGTGAGCTGGCGCGTCTCACCCTTGCCGTCCGATTGCGTCAGATGCACCTGATACTCACCCGTCTCGTCGGAGAAGTAGGCGATCCACCGGCCGTCCGGGCTCCACGCGGGCGAGCGCTCCGCGGCACCCGACGTGTCGGTGATCTGCCGCGGCGCACCGTTCTCGGCCGGCACCGTCCAGATGTCGCCCCGGGCCTCGACAACCGCACGCTTGCCGGTCGCCGAGATCCCACCATCGTTAATGAACTCCACCGCGTTGACGGTGTGATTCTTGAGCTTCGGCCGGTCGCCGGGGATCGTCACGGTGACCGTCTCGGCCCGACCGCTGCCGAGATCGAGCAGGTAGAGCGACGAGCCGTTCTGGAAAACGATCTCGCCCTCCCCGTTGTCGCCCGGTCCGATCGAGGGGAACTTGCAGTCGTACTCAGCGAAGTCGGTGAGCTGGTCACGCCGTCCGCTCTCGACGTCGTAGCTCCAGATGTTCAGGCGGTGCTCGGCGCCGTTGTCGGAGAGGTAAAACACTTTCGACCCGTGCCACATGGGGATGGAATCCGTGCCCTCCCAGTCGGTAATCTTGCGGCTCTCGTTGGTCTGGAGATTGAACAGCCAGATGTCCGTCGCCATGCCACCGCGGTACCGCTTCCAGGTGCGGGTGTCGCGCGTGTGCGGCGTGTAGGCGAGCCACACCCCGTCGTCGCTGATCGCGCCCGTTGGCGCCGTAGGGCACCGGCAGACGGTCGGGCAGCCCGCCCGTCGGCGAGACCGTGAAGATGTCCGTCTGACGCTGCAGCCCGTTGAGACCGTTCTGGAAGAACAGCAACTCGCCGCCCGCGGTCCAGTCGGTGAGCCACTCGCCCGCGGGGTGGTGCGTGACGCGGGTGGGGATTCCGCCGGCGATCGGCAGGGTGTAGAGATCACGCCCGCCGTCGTAGTTGCCGGTGAACGCCAGCGACTGTCCGTCCGGCGAGAACCGTGCCAAGGCCTCGGCCCCCGCCGGGCTCGAGAGCCGCGTCGCCTGCCCGCCGCTCTTGGGCACCAGCCAGAGGTCATTGGCGTAGCTGAACGCGATGTGCGTCCGACTCACGTCGGGATAGCGGAGCATGCCCGCGTGGGGAGCGGTTTCCTGTGCACTCGCGGCCGCACCCGCGAGGGCAACGATCGCGCAGGCAATCAGGCCGGCTGGTCTCGACGGAATCTGACTCATCTGGTAGGTCTCCTGGGTCTGTCGACAAGAATGGCCCTGCCGATGCGGGGCTGGGTGTTATTCCGATGTCAGGATAGGAGATTGCGGCTCTCTCGGTCAGAATCGACTTTTGTGCGGCTTGCCGCCGCCGGCCGCCCCGAAGGAGCGGCTCACCCGGGATCCTCGTCGGGGTCGGTCACGAGCACGTTGCTCGCCAGATCGTCCCGCATCCGCTTGTGGAGCGAGGTGTCGGAGAGCGCATCGACCGCCCCGCCGACACGCTCCAGGGTGCCCGCCTTGGGAAACGCCAAATGGCAGACCGGGTCGCCCGGAGCCACCGAGGGCATCGTGGTCATCCCGAGCACGATGCCGTCCCGCGGAGCGCGGATGATGTTCTGCTCCTGCCCGAGCAGATCGGTGTTTGTCGCGAGCAGGTCGTCCTTCTCGACGATGTCCCCCGGCGAGACGTGGAACTCCAGAAAGCCACCCTGCGCCGCCCGCACCCACTTGGTGGCGTCGGTCTCGATGCGGTAGGCGGGCTCCTCCGGCGTGCCCTCCACCATCCGGAGGAACTGCAGGCAGTTGGTGATCCCCCGGACGGCGTACTCGACCACGGTCGGCTCGACCTTCCAGACCTCGCCGGCCTCGAGGATCAGCGTCGCGCACCCGGACTTGCACGCCGACGCGCGGAGCGAACCCTTCGGGCCCTTGCTCTCGACAATCAACTCGGCCCCGAACGACCTGGCGAATGCCGCGAGACGCTCGTCGGCCATATTTGCCCTGACGTTCGGGAAGTTGGTCCGCCGGACCGCCGCCGTGTGCAGATCGATGCCGTAGTCGCACCGCTTCGTCACGCCCCGGAAGAAGGCGGAGGCCATCCGGGCTGCGAGACTCCCCTCGGCATAGCCGGGGAACGATCGGTTGAGGTCGCGGCGGTCGGGCAGGTAGCGGGTGTGCCGCTCGAATCCGGGCATGTTGACCACGGGCACGAGGACAAGCGTCCCGGCCCGCAGGTCGAACGGCTCCTCGCGGATGATGTGCCGGATCGCCCCGGTCCCGTTGATCTCGTCGCCGTGGACCGCGGCGGTCACGCAGACCGTCGGCCCCTCCTCCAGTCCGCGCCAGACCTGGATCGGGATATCCACATCGCGGCCGGAGTAGGCCTCAGAGATCGTCAGTGAGAGCGCCGCCCGCTCGCCCGGCGCGACCGTCGTGCCGAACCACTCGGATGGCTTGGTGCCGCTGGGCATCAGTCGTTCTCCAGGCCCTCGATCAGCTTCGGATCGAGCTTCTTGATCTTGACACGGTTCTTCCGACGACGCTTCTCGGGGACCAGATCACGCATGGATTCGAGCCGCCCGTAGCAGAGCAGCCCGTCCCCCGCCTCGATCACCCTCGAGTGCCTCGGGTTTGAGATCACCTTGGTGCCCCGGTGCAGGTTGAGAATGGCGATGTCGCGGTCGCGCAGGCCAGACTCGGCGATTGTCTTCCCGACCATCTCGGATCCCTCGGGGATGATCAGATCGGTCACGCCGTAGCCCCTGGTCACGGTCAGACGCTGACGCAGATCAATCTCGGGGAAGTTGACCTGGTTGGCGATGAAGTCCACGACGGCTCCGGCCACGTCAAGGCCGGTCGCGCCCTCGATGCCCTCCAGCCCCGGCGAAGAGTTCACCTCCATGATCCGGGGCCCGTCTTTGCCCTCGAGCATGTCCACCCCGGCCATGCGGAGTCCCATGATCTGCGCCGCCCGCACGGCGGTCTCTTCGTATTCGGGCGAGAGCTCGACCAGATCGGCGCTGCCGCCACGGTGCACGTTGCTCCGGAACTCGTCACCCTGCGCGGTCCGCCTCATCGCCGCGACCACGCGATCACCGACCACGAACGCCCGGATGTCCCGGCCCCGGCTCTCCTTCACGAACTGCTGGATCAGCACGTTCTGCTTGGCCGTCTGCAGCGTCTCGATGATCGCCTCGGCGATCTTGGTGTTGTCGGCGAGGATCACGCCGACGCCCTGAGTCCCCTCGAGGATCTTGATGATGACCGGCGCGCCGCCGATCCGCTCGATCGCGGGGAGCACGTCCTTGCGGTCACGCACGAACGTGGTGTGCGGGATACCGATGTCGTGCCGGCTCAGGATCTGCAGCGACCGCAGCTTGTCGCGGGAGTTGGTGATGCCGTTGGCGGTGTTCGGCGTGTACACGTCCATCTGCTCAAACTGCCGCACGACCGCCGTGCCGAAGTAGGTCACCGACGCCCCGATCCGCGGCAGGATCGCATCGTATTCGGAGAGCTGCTTCGACCGGTACACCAGGTTCGGCGTCCCCTCCTCCAGGTCGATGCCGAACCGGAGCGTGTTGAGCACCTTGACGTCGTGCCCACGCTCTTCGGCCGCCTGGCGGAGCCGCCGCGTGCTGTAGCATCGGGGTGCCGCGGAGAGGATGGCGAGTTTCATGCGGGGGCCGCCTTTCGGTGTTCAGGTCCGGGTCCGGCTCGTCAGGACATACTTCTGTGAGGGGTCGACCAACACGGCACCACCGAGGGCCGTCCTCCCGAGGAGCATGCGGCACAACATCCCCGCACGGCACACCAGGCTGATCTCGATCTCGCGTTCGACCTCACCGAGACGCACCCGGGTGAGGCAGACGTACCGCTGCTGCGGCTCGCCGCTGCTCGGCTTCACGACGCTCGTCCGCACGGGCGTCGCCTCGACCCAGCGGGTCTTCCGCGTCGGCGCGACGCGCGAGACGACCTCGAACCGGATCCGCCCGCCGGGGAGTTCTTCGATCTGCGCGACGTCGATCGCGCTGGTGCGCGCGCCGGTGTCGATCTTGGCCTTCACGCGCCGGAAGCCCCAGTCGGGCAGGTCCACACGTTCCCGCCATCCGACAGTCGGCAGCGGATTCATCTCGGTCATGCCCTCGACCCCTCATTGTCCACCAGTGAATCAATAGGCCGAACGCGACCCACGCGGCAGTCAGGCCGTGCCCGGCTGCCGAACCGTTTCCGCGACCTGTTCGTGGGCCGCGGGCTTGAGCATACCGTCCTCCATCTCGTACACGGTATCGAATACATCCAGGGCGCGATGATCGTGCGTGACGACGATGACCCCCGTCCCGTGCTCGTGTGCGACATCGCGGAAGAGCTCCATCACCTGCCGCCCGCGTTTGCTGTCGAGCGCGGCCGTCGGCTCGTCGGCAAGGATCAGGCTGGGACGATTTGCCAGGGCCCGCGCGACGGTAACCCGCTGCTGCTCGCCCCCCGAGAGTTGCGTCGGCATGTTAAACGCCCGGGGGCCCACGCCCAGCGCCTCGAGCAACTCCATCGCGCGGCGGCGTGCGAGCGACGGGGGTCGCCCGATGAGCTCACCCACAACCTGCACATTCTCGATCGCGCTCAGAAACGGGATGAGGTTGGACTTCTGGAAGACGAATCCGATGTTCTCGCGGCGGAAACGCCGAAGATCGCCGAACGACCGCGCGCCGTCCTGAACGCGCCGCCCCCCGATCGCGATTCCCCCACGCGTGGGCGGGTTGATCAGCCCTACGCAGAGGAGGAACGTGGACTTTCCCGCCCCGCTGGGTCCGAGCAGGGCGACCACCTCGCCGCGACGAACACGCATCGACGCATCACGCAGGGCAACCACCTCGGTGTGACCGCTGCCGTACACCTTTGTCAGTCCACTCGCGTCAAGTGCCAGAATCTCACCCATGCGTTGCGGGGCCCTCCGTCGTGTCGTGTCAACCGATGGCCTCGCTGGGTGCGACACGCATCGCCTTCCAGATGCCCAGCAAACTCGAGAACACCGAGATCAGCAGCACAATCCCCGCCACGCGGAGCAGATCATCGTTCGTCACCAGCACCCGTCTGGGAAACATCGGGAAGAGCTTCAGGCCCACGCCATACCCCACGCCGAACGCCAGGCCGCCCATGATGAGCGCCTGCTGAAGGATCAGCCCGATGATCGTGCGGTTGGGGGCACCGATCAGCTTCAGCAGCGCGAGCGGATGGAGCTTGTCGAGTGTCAGCGTGTAGATGATAAGGGCCATGATCACCGCGGAGATGAGCGTCAGCAGCACGCGGAAGAGCTGGATCTGTCGGCGGGCGCGGTCCACGCTGCCCCGGAGGAGCAGGTCCTCCTGCTGGGCTCCGGTGTAGACGGTCACATCACTCCACCCGCTCATGACCTGCTGGACCGCACCCGCTTCGGCCCCCGGCGCGAGCCGCGCGATCACGGGCGCTGACCGCCGGACCGGGGAGCGCGGCGATCTCTCCGGACAGGCCGGACGCCCGCTCGAGCACCCCCGGCTGAGTCCGTCCGATGTCAGCCTCGCCGGCTCGACCTCGTCGGGCCTGCCGCTCCAACCGCACGGACTCTCCCGGCTCATCAAACTGGATGGCCTGGGCATCGCGGCTGGTGAAGCACGCGATCCCGTCGCCGCCGGACGCCACGAGCCATCGCGTGATCCCCACGACCGTGTACGTGTCCTTCCCCAACCTGAGCCGCTCACCCAGCGCCAGCCCCAGCGACTCATCGGCGATCATCTCAAAGTGTGCCTGCCCGAGAGCACGACCGGCGACCAGCGGCAGACCCTCGCCCTTGTCGAGAGGCCAGCCCAACCCCAACACACCCATGCGTAGCGGCTTGCCCCCTCGCTCTCGCTGGATCGTGTGGAACACGAACTCACGCGCATCTGTCACCCCCGGAACAGCAGCGACGCGATCCACGAGACTTCGCGGCAGCCGCGAGACCTCCGCGAACGGGCCGCGGGTGTCGCGCTGAACGACCCACAGATCTGCCCCAACACTGCGCGTCACGACCAAGGCATCATCAACGAGCCCGCGATAAATCCCACCCATGCCCATGACGACCATGAGCAGCATCCCGACTCCGATCGTCGTGAGGATGAAGCGACCCAGACTGTGCCGGATGTCGCGGACGGCGAGGTTCATTCCCTGCGGATCCTCCGCCCGTCTCGGAGCGCTCCGCCGCTCGGCGTCCCGGGGGCCACCACGACATCACCGGCCACCAGCCCGCTGGCGACCTCCACCACCTCCCGGCCGCTCAGCCCCACAACCACATCATGCCAGCGAGCCCTGCCCCCTTCATCCACCATGACGCCGGTCCCGCCGTCGCGCCGAAGCAAGAGGCTCGCCGGAAGCACAACGGTGTCCTCCCGATGATCCACGCGGATATAGACCTCGGCCCGTTGCCCGATGGCCCAGGTGGCGGGCAGCCGATCGACGCGGACATCGACCAGGATCTCACGCGTCTCGCGGTCGGTCTCTCGACCCAAGCGTGCCACCACGCCCGGGTACTCCGTTTCCGGCTCAGAACGAAAGATCACGCGAGCCGTCTGTCCCTCGGCAAGACGGGAGAGCTCCGTCTCATCGACCCACGCGGTGATCCACATCTCCTCAAGCGAAACCACGTGCAACACCGACGAGCCCGCCGTCACAACGTCCCCGGCGTCGCGGTCGCGCCGCACAACCAGCCCGTCGAACGGCGCTTCAACCGTCGTGTCGTGCAGCCGCGCTCGGTGGAAGTCCAGACTCCGCTCCGCCGCGGCCAAACGCTTCTGGCCTTCAACGAATCCGGCCGCTGCGCGCGCGATCTCGGCCTCCGCGACGGCAAGGGCTTCGGCGGCCCGGTCAACCTCCTGCCTCGAACTCGCGCTGCTCGCCAACGCCCCAAGGAGTCGCTCATGCGTGAGTCTCGCCTGCGCCTGCACGGCCGCGGCCCGTGCCTGATCGGCCCGCAGACGGTCCAGCCCGGCCTTGGCCGCAGCGACATCTGCCTCCGACACGGCCACCTGGTGCTCGAGATCCGTGCCCTCGAGGTAAATCAATGTGCTGCCAGCTGTGACGGTGTCGCCCTGATCAGCGGTAATCTCCGTGATCAACCCCGAGATCTTGGGGCCGACGACGGCGCTCACCCGGGCCTCAAGTGTGCCCGTGCCGAGCACCTCCGCCGTCACATCTCCTCGGGCAATGGTGTGGGACGAGACAGCGACGGGCGCAAGGGCGAACCACCAGATCGCCAGCGCCGTCACCGCAAGCACACCGCCGATTCGTGCTACCAACCACACCCGACGCGCGCTCCGATGCCACCATGTCAAATTGGGCGTGGTAGCGTCAGCAAGCGAAGCTGCAGCGTTCGAGGCCATGCACGAGACTATATCCGCGCCCCAACGACGACCGCCCGGCGCACCGGGTTGAGCCTGGTCCGATGGTGGCCTGATGTTGACGGGGATACCGGGCGCGGGGGCCGTGGTGATCGGCTTCAGGTCCGAGAGCCGGAAGCGGACGACCGCCGGACGGCGAGCCCGCTCGGCTGGGACGCTCCGGTGCGGAGCCTTCCGGCAGCCGCGACCACCAAGCAAAACGCCGCCGCGATGAGGCGACGGCGTCTAAAACTCCCCGAGTAGGGATCGAACCTACAACCTAGCGGTTAACAGCCGCTCGCTCTACCATTGAGCTATCGGGGATCAAATCCCAAACCCCGGACCCTTCGGCCCGAGCCATAAAGACTAGCACTCTCCCCTTGATCGTCAAGAGGAGGGGCTTGCATCAGCCGAACCCGAGGCTAGACTTCTCGCCCGGCCTGGCGGTGCCGCCAGCGGGAGAGCCCAGGAGAACGACGATGAAGGACGGCATCCACCCCAATCTGTACAACTGCAAGGTCTACCACAACGGTGAGGTGGTCATGGAGGTCGGCTCGACCCAGCCCGAGATGCACGTCGAGGTCTGGTCCGGCTCGCACCCCTTCTTCACCGGCAAGCAGCAGTTCATCGACGCGGCCGGCCGCGTCGAGAAGTTCCAGAGGAAGTTCCAGGGCAACTACTTCCAGAAGAAGAAGTAACCGCCCGCTGGCGATCAACAAGACTCTCTCGGCCGGGCGCTACGCCCGGCCGATTGTCTTTTTACCCCCAGGATGCCAAGAATGGGCTTCCAGCTTCATCCGTTCATCCGGATGAATGGGTATACTTGGGCCGAACAGTGCCAACGGAGGGCCAGATCCATGCCGAGCCGCTTTCTTGCCGAACTCGACCGCCGCGTCCTGGTGATCGATGGAGCCATGGGGACCGCGACCCACAACATCGATCTTGACGTCGAAAAGGACTACCTCGGTTGCGAGAACTGCCCCGAGATCCTGCTCCAGAGCCGGCCGGAGGTGATCCAGGGCATCCACGAGTCCTTCTTCGCCGCTGGCTCGGATGCGGTCGAGACCGACTCGTTCGGCGGTGCCCGCCACGTGCTTGCCGAGTTTGACCTCGATGAGCGCACATTTGAGCTGAACAAGCTGGCCGGCGAAGTCGCGAGGGCGGCCGCGGACGGGCACGCGACCCCGGACCGGCCGCGGTTCGTCCTCGGCTCGATGGGCCCGGGGACCAAACTCATCACCCTCGGCCAGATCTCCTGGGCCGACATGCTCGCCAGTTATCGGGAGCAGGCCCGCGGCCTCATCGCCGGCGGGGTCGACGCGCTCCTCATCGAGACCTGCCAGGACCTCCTCCAGGTCAAGTGCGTGATCAACGCCTGCCTCGCCGCACTCGAGGACGCGGGCAAGAGCCACCAGGACATCCCCATCCTCGTGTCGATCACGATCGAGACCACCGGCACAATGCTGATGGGCACGTCGATCGAGGCGGCGGTCGCGGCGCTGCGGGGCTACCCGATCGCCTCGCTCGGGCTCAACTGCGCGACCGGGCCGGTCGAGATGGCCGAGCACGTCCAGTACCTCTCCCGGCACTGGGACCGGCACGTGTCGGTCGTCCCCAACGCCGGGCTGCCGGTGCTGATGGAGGGCCGGACGCACTTCCCCCTCGGCCCTGAGGCGTTCGCCGAGACGCTGGCCAAGTATGTGCGCGAGTACGGCGTCGGCCTGGTGGGCGGCTGCTGCGGCACGACGCCGGAGCACATCGAACGGCTTGCGCGCGCAATCGGTGACACTCCACGCGCCGCCCGCACGCTGGAGCCGCTGGGCGCAGCCGGCACGAGCCTCTACTCCCCCACCGAGTTCCGCCAGGACACGTCGTTCCTGATCGTCGGCGAACGCATGAACGCCTCGGGCAGCCGCAAGTTCAAGGGGCTGCTCGAGGAGGAGGACTGGGACGGGATCGTCGCGCTGGCCCGCTCGCAGATGCGTGAGGGCAGCCACATCCTCGACCTCAACGTGGATTACGCCGGTCGCGACAACGCCAGCGACATCGCCGAGGTGGTCAACCGCGTCGCTCAGCAGGTGGACGCCCCGCTGATGATCGACTCGACCCAGATCAAGACCATGCAGGCCGCGCTGGAGAGGTCTCCCGGGAAGTGCGTGATCAACTCGGCCAACTTCGAGGACGGCGAGGAGAAATTTGACGCGATCTGCCGGCTAGCGCGCGCGCACGGCGCGGCCCTGGTCATCGGCTCGATCGACGAGGATCAGGACAACGCCATGGCCCGGACCGCCGACCGCAAGCTCGCGATCGCCCGTCGGGCGCACGAGCGAGCGACGACCGTCCACGGGCTCGACGAGGCCGACCTGTTCTTCGACCCGCTCGTGCTCCCGGTTTCGACCGGCATGGAGCCGGACCGGCGGAGCGGCCTGGCGACGATCGAGGGCACGCGCCTCATCGCCGAGCACCTGCCCCGGTGCCAGATGACCTGCGGCGTTTCGAACGTCTCCTTCGGCCTCAAGCCCGCGGCCCGGGTCGTGCTCAACTCGGTCTTCCTGCACGAACTGGTCGAGGCCGGGATGACCAGCGCGATCGTGCACGCGTCGAAGATCCTCCCGCTCAACCGCATCCCGGACGATCAGCAGCGGGCCGCGATGGACCTGCTCTACGACCGGCGGCACGCCTCGAAGGGCGGCACCGGCCTGCCCGAGGGGGTGACCGATGAGGACTTCGACCCGCTGCAGGCCTTCATCGCGCTGTTCAAGGACGTGGAGTCGACCGCCTCCACACAGGTTGCCAAGGCTGACTTGACGCTCGAGGAACAGCTGCGCGCGCACATCGTCGATGGCGACAAGGAGGGCCTCGCGGCGACGCTCGATACGGCGATGGAGAAGTACCCGCCCCTGGACATCATCAACGACCACCTGCTCGACGGCATGAAGACGGTCGGCGAGCTGTTCGGATCGGGGCAGATGCAGCTGCCGTTTGTGCTGCAGTCGGCGCAGGTCATGAAGGCCGCGGTGGCGCACCTGGAGCCCCACATGGAGAAGAGCGGCGGCAAGGCCCGCGGCTCGATCGTGCTCGCGACGGTCAAGGGCGATGTGCACGACATCGGGAAGAACCTCGTAGACATCATCCTGAGCAACAACGGGTACGAGGTGCACAACATCGGGATCAAGCAGCCGCTCTCGAACATCCTGGCCAAGTGGCAGGAGACCGGGGCCGACGCGATCGGGCTCTCCGGGCTGCTGGTCAAGAGCGTGCACGTGATGGAGGACAACCTGCGGGAGCTGCGGGAGCAGGGGCACCACGTGCCGGTGATCCTGGGCGGTGCGGCGCTGAGCCGGCACTACGCCGAGGGGCACCTGCGGTCGGTGTACAAGGGGCCGCTCTACTACGGCAAGGACGCGTTCGAGGGGCTGCGGTTCATGGACATGCTCGCCGGCAAGACGCTCGGCACGCTGGACAGCGAGATTGTGGCCCGCGTCGAGAAGCGGGCGAGCGCCGAGGAGACCCTCGCGGCGTCCAAGGCTCGGAAGCTCGAGGCCGCCGCTGCGGAGGGGGGTCTGTTGCTGTGAAGGCGGCGCCCGCCCGGAGCACCGTGGCGACAGATGTCGCGGTGCCCACGCCGCCGTTCTGGGGCAGCCGGGTTGTCGAGCATGTCGATCTCGACGAGATCTACCCGTTCATCAACACGGTGGCGCTCTTCCGCGGGCAGTGGCAGTTCAAGAAGGGCAAGCTCAGCGATGCCGAGTATCAGGACAAGCTCGCCGCGACGATCCTGCCGGTGTTCGAGCGGCTCAAGACCGAACTCCGCGAGAACGAGGTGCTCCGGCCCGCGGTGGTGTACGGCTACTGGCCGTGCGCGAGCGATGGCGACGATCTGATCGTGTACGACCCGAGCGGCCTCGGTGCCGCGGCACCGACCGAGCTTCGTCCGGCCGAGATGCGGGAGCTGCTCCGCTTTACGTTCCCGCGGCAGGAGGGCAAGCGCCGGCTCTGCATCAGCGATTTCTTCCGTCCGGTCGGGTCGGGGCACGCGGACGTGTTCGGGCTGCACTGCGTGACGATGGGCAGCAGGGTTAGCGAACTGGCCAAGTCGCTCTTTGAGAACGACGACTACACCGAGTATCTCTACACCCACGGCATGGGGGTGGAGACCGCCGAGGCGCTCGCCGAGCTGTGGCACAAGCGCATCCGCCAGGAGTTGGGGATCGGCGGGGAGGACTCGCCGCGGATCCGCGAGCTGTTCACCCAGCACTACCGCGGCAGCCGGTACAGCCCGGGCTACCCGGCCTGCCCGGAGATGCGCGATCAGGAGAAGATCTGGTCGCTGCTCGAGCCGGGGCGGATCGGGTGTTCGCTCACCGAGAACTGGCAGATCGACCCGGAGCAGTCAACGAGTGCTTTCGTGGTGCACCATCCCGAGGCGAAGTACTTCAACGTCTGACCCGCTCCCGGGCTTGGGGCTCCGGAACGGGTTTGTCGCCTATCCTGTGGATGACGCCGGGGTGCCAGCCGTGGGCCACATGACGCTTCGCGACCGGTGCAATATCCGATCTCCAGAAGGCAGAGAACATGACTCAATCGCTTCAAGTTCCGACCACCGAATTTGAGAAGAAGGACCGCAGCGAGGGCCTCGACCACCGGCCACGCGTGCTCTTGGGCAAGATGGGCCTGGACGGGCACGACCGGGGCGTCAAGGTCATCGCCCGGGCCTTGCGCGACTCAGGGATCCACGTGATTTACTCGGGCCTCTGGCAGACGCCCAAGAGCCTGGCGATCTCGGCGCGCGACGAGGACTGCGACGTCATCGCCGCGAGCATGATGAGCAACTCGCACCTGAAGCTCGGGCCGATGCTGATGGACGCGCTGCGTGAGCTGGGTCGTCCCGACATCCCGGTCTACATGGGCGGCATCCTGCCGCAGGAAGACCTGGCCAAGCTGCGCGAGGCTGGGATCGCCAAGTGCTTCACCACCGCGACCGGTCTCGAGGACATCGCGATGGCCGTGGTCGAGTCGGTTAAGAGGTATACGCCCACGCTCGAGAGCAACAACCCTGTCGCCCAACTCGGGCGGGATATCTCGCTGGTGCATCTCGGCCGCCCGCTGCGCGAGAGCGTCAAGCGGAAGCGCCCCGCGCGGGTGCTCGGGATCACCGGTTCACCCGGCGCGGGCAAATCGACGTTGGTTGCGCAGCTCGTCAGCGAACTCACGGTGCGTGCAGAGAAAGACAGCTCGATCGGGCGGTGCGCGGTGGTCGCGTTCGACCCAATGAGCCCGATCACCAGCGGCGCCCTGCTCGGCGACCGCCTGCGGGTGGACTTCAACCGCCTCGGCGATTCGGTCTTTTACCGCTCGCTGGCGATCAGCGGCGAGGACTACAGCACGCTTGACGCGATCATCGAGCTGATCGGCGGGGTCGAGTTCGCCGACGGGCGCGGGTTCGACACGGTGTTCGTCGAGACCGTCGGCGCGGGGCAGAACGAGACCAAGATCCGCAAGCACGTGGACACGACGGCGGTGGTCCTGACCCCGGGCATGGGCGACGCGGTGCAGATGGACAAAGCCGGCATCCTGGAGATCGCCGACCTGTTCGTCTGCAACAAGGCCGACCACCCCGGCGAGAACGAGCTGGTGCGCGACCTCCGCGACGTGGCCGGGCGGCGGCCGGTGCTCGAGACCGTCGCGACGCACGGTGCCGGTGTGCCGGAGTTGCTCGATACCCTGCTGGGCATGACGACGCGCTAACATTCCGCCTCCGTGCGCCAGTTCCGCTCCCGAATCCGACGCCGACTTCTGACTCTCGGCGATTGGCGAGGGGTGAGCGGGATCTTCGTCCCCAGGCCCGAAGAGGGGGCCCCCGGCCTCACTCCGGACGGCAGGCTCAAGAGCGGCCGGCTCGCGGGTCTGGGCATGGGCACGGCGATCTGGGTTCTCTGCTGGCCCATCCTGATCGAGTCGTTCCTCAACTCGCTGGTCGGCCTTGTGGACACGGTGCTCTCGGCGCAGCTCGGCGTGCCCGAGACCGACGCGGTCGGCAGCGCCGCCTACATCCTCTGGTTCATGGGCCTGATCATCATGGCCGTCGGCGTGGGCACCACGGCTCTGGTGAGCCGGAGCGTGGGCCGGAGCCGGCTGGCGGTCGCCAACGCCGCCGTGGGGCAGTCGCTACTGCTCTCGGCGGGGCTCGGGTCGGTGGTGGCCGTCGCGATCGCGGCGGTGGCCCCCTCGATCGCCGGCGCGCTGACCAAGAGCGAGGCCGGGGCGACCGCGTTCACCGGCTATCTGCAGGTCGTCGCGGTGGGCATGCCGTTTATGGCGATGCTCATGGCGGGGATCGCCTCGCTGCGCGGCGCGGGCGACTCGATGCGGCCGCTCTGGGCGATGGTCGTGGTCAACATCGTCAACGTCATCGCCAGCTGGTCTCTCTGTGGACAGGACCTCTCCCGCCTCATCGAGCAGGACGGAGTCCGGACCACCGAAGTCATCCTCCAGAACCCGTTCGCTTTCGACCTCGGAGTCCGCGGCATCGCGTGGGGGACCACCATCGCCAACGCGGTCGGGTGCGCGATCGTGATGTGGATGCTCGTGCGGGGCGTCGGCGGCGTGCGGCTCCGGCGGAATCGTCTGCGCCCCCACTGGCACACGCTCAAGCGTTTGGTCCGCGTCGGCCTGCCCAACTTCTTTGAGACGTTCGGCATGTGGGTCGGCAACTTCCTCGTCTTTGCGTTCGTGATTCACCTGAGCCAGAGCGACGGCCCGACCGGCTCGCACATGCTCGCGATCCGGATTGAGGCGTTCAGCTTCATGCCGGGCTTTGCGATGAGCCTCGCGGCCGCGACGCTGGCGGGGCAGTATCTGGGGGCGGGCAGCCCGCGCATGGCCCGGGTCGCGGTGACGTGGTGCGCGACCATCGCGGCGCTGGTGATGGGCTCGCTGGGTGTGCTGTTTGTCACCGTGCCCGAGCAGTTGGTCTCGCTGCTCAGCTCGCAGCCGGAGCACCTGCAGGCGGTGCCGGGTGTGCTCCGCGTGACCGGGTGGGTACAGGTGCCGTTCGCGCTGGCCATCGTGACGCGCGGGGCGCTGCGGGGAGTCGGGGACATGAAGGTGGTCTTCGCCATCACCTGGGCGACGACCTACCTGCTGCGCCTGCCGCTGGCGTACGTCTTCTCTGGTGTAGACATGCCCCTGCCCAACGGCACGGTGCTGCAGAACCCGTTCCGCGACGAGCCGAGCCTCACGTGGCTGTGGGTCGGGCTCTCGATCGAGTTGCTGCTGCGGTGTGCCCTGTTCTCCGGCAGGTTTGTGCAGGGCGGATGGACCAAGAGCCGGGTCTGAGCACCACGAGGGTGCCCGGTTGGTCCGCGCCGCTCGTGAGGTGCTGCCTCCGCGTTCGACTGAGTGGCTCAGCCGTCCTGTTCGGCGTCGGCTGCGGACTCGGTCTCGCCCGGGGCGGATTCGTCGGCGGCATCGGCCTCGTCGGGCGCGGCCGCTGTCTCGTCCGCGGCACCGTCACCGTCCCGATCCTCGTTGCGCTTCTCCAGCGTGAACGCGTGCCGCTGCTTGAGGATCTCAAAGCGGAAGGGCATGGGCGTCCCGACGGGAAAGGTGTCGCGTGTGTGCTGCTGCTGGGCGTAGCGGACCGCGACCGGCAGCAATTCCCGGGTGAGCGGCTCGATGCTCTGGATCTGGGCGACGGTGACCCCGAGCGAGCCGGGGACGGGAACAACCACGATCCGGTCGTCCAGGGGGATCTGATCGATGGGTGTGAGCGGATCGATCTGCGAACCGGCCTCGAGCAGCGCGGTCTGGACGACCTCGTTGTTCTCTACCGGACCGAGCCCGCTGGTGCCCTCTCGGGTCACGCGGGCGCTGGCGTTGACCGCCACTCGCGGCCGCGGGTCCGAGACGAGCCCCTCGATGTTGCTCTCCGGCACGTAGGTGCCGAACGAGTCGGCGAACGTGCGGATGCCGTCGGCCTTGATTGTCTCGACAAAGCCATCGGTACCCGCGGTGAGTTCGCGGTACCGCTGCAGGGCCTTCCAGTCGGCCGCGAGTCGGTCGGGCTCGATCAGGTCGTCCGGTGAGTTCGGGACCGACGTGGCCGCGGCATCGAGGATGGTGAAGTAGTAGCGGGAACGGTCGTTGCCCTCGAGCACGAGGTCTGTTGACGGCACCCCGACTTGGAGCCCGAGGACCGAGTCTCCGGCGAGTTCTCGCACGGTCATCATGAGCTGCGGAAAGTTGGCGGTCTCCCGCCCGTAGCGGAACGTCGAGGAGCCGATGCCGGGCTGGGACAGCAGCGAGCCGCCGTCAAGCCAGTTCGAGTCGCGGATGTAGACCGCCGGCGTGGGGATCGTGACGCCGTGCGATTCCTGCACCGCGGCGACGACCCGGTCGGCCATTCTGACGAAGTCGGGCTTCTTGCTCGCCCAGTCGCTCGGGAGGACCTTGTAGTCGCCGTCCTGCTCGAGCGGCCTGACGGCCGCGAGGATCTCCGCCCGCACCACGGATTCGGCGGTGTTGAACACCTTCTCCAACTCCGCGGTCTTGAGCTCGTTCTCGATTGTCGCGCGTTCGGCCTCGAATTCACCCGGGAACCGGTCGCGGTTCTGCTGCCAGTGCTTGGTGGCATCGAGGAGGGAGATGGTGATCGCGTCCCGCATCAGCCGCGGGCTCAGCTCGATCCACTCCAGCTTGATGCGGGGCGGCAGCAGATAGCCGATGCCGAACTCTCCCTCGCCGAGCTTGACGGACTTGTACGTGTCGAACAGCGCGCGCAGCTGCTCCGGCGTCGGCTCGAGCCGCTCGTCCATGAGGCGGCGGGCCGAGAGGAACACCGAATCGACGACCACGGCATCGCCGAGTCGCTGCGAGATGAGGGTGGTCTGGCTGTCGGAAAGCCGCTCGGCGTACCGGTAGGCGTTGACCAGCCGCAGGACGCCCTGGAGCTTGGCGAGCGTCTGGTCGAACTCGGTCTCGAGCAGCCGCGCCTTGCCGGCGACCTGCTGTTTGATGCGCCCGAGCCCGATCATCGCCTGCTCTTCCTGCGCGCGCACCTGGTCGGGGAACTGGAGCATGGCCTGCTGGGCCATGCTCTGGTATTGCTGCTCGAAGCTGGTGCGCACGAGCATCTCGGCGAACACCGGGAGCAGCTGTGCGCCCTCGGCCGCGCCGCCGACCATGCCGGCCCGCTCGGCCTCCCGGGTCAGCAGCATCCAGTGGGCCACGTCCTCACTCTGGTCGAGCCGCGATGGGCAGGCCCATCCCGAGCTCGGCGTAGAACGACTCGACGGCGGTCAGTTCCCGCGTGGCGCGGTCGTAGTCGGCGACGGTGATCTTCCGTCCGTCCATCGAACCGACGGACCGTCCCTGCGAGGCCTTGCCGAGCTGTTGGATCGCCTGCGGCACCAGGAACGCGACGAGCAGCAGGGTGCCGCCGACGCCGAGGATGAGCTTGTTGTACTTGCGGATCGTCTTCAGCATGGAAGACCCCGTGCGCGCATTGGGGGCGCGGTGAATAAACAGCCGGGCGACCCGCGGCGGGCCCGCCCGAAGAACCGCATCAGCGGTAGAACTCGACGATGAGGTTGGTGTTGACGTCGAACGGCGTCTGGTCCGAGGTCGGGCTCGACGCGATCTTGATCGTCAACTCCGAGGGGTTGAACTCGATCCAGCCCGGCACCTCGTGCCCCGCGAGCGACTCCATGCCCTCGCGGGCGAGCTTGTGCACCTTGGTCTTGAGGGTGATCGTGTCACCGACGTTGACCTGGCAGCTCGGGCGGTCGGTCTTGCGGCCGTTGAGCAGGACGTGGCCGTGGGCCACCATCTGGCGGGCGGCCCAGATCGTCCGGGCGAGGCCGGCGCGACGGATCACGTTGTCCAGACGCTGCTCAAGAAGCTGCAGCAGGATCTCGCCGGTGTTGCCGGGGCGGCGCGAGGCCTCGTCCACGGTCAGGCGGAACTGCTTCTCGAGCATGCCGTAGTGGTAACGGAGCTTCTGCTTTTCGTTCAGGCGGATGCCGTAGGCCCGCAGACGCCGCCCACGGTAGCCGTGGACACCGTTGGGGTTGAGGGCACGCTTGGAGGTGTGCTTGGGGATGTCGGCGATCGGGACGCCGACGCGGCGGGACAACTTGACCTTGGGACCTGTATACCGGGCCATATCGAGACTCCATCCGTCTGGGACCGGCTCGCTCGAGAGCGGGACGCGGTCGGGTGCCACAGAAACACGAAACACGACCCCGGGGAGGTGTGGCGATCGGCCGACGACCGCGTCTGCGGGCCGGAGTTCCGATCCGGGCAAGTCCCCGGGGGCGGGATTGAAGGGGCCGGTTGGGCCCCGGTCAAGCAACGCGTCGGGTTCTCAACCCGCTAGAGTACCGCTCACACCACTCTGAAAGAGCCCCATGCGACCAGACGTCCACCTGCCCGTTGACCAGTCCGGCTCGATCTTCGCCCCCGGGCCGCGCGAGAAATGCGGCGTCTTCGGCGTCTGGGGGCACCCCCGGGGCGTGCACATGGCCTATCTGGGCCTCTACGCCCAGCAGCACCGGGGCCAGGAATCGGCGGGTATCGCCGTCTCCGACGGCCGGAGCCTTGAGGCGACCGCCGGGATGGGGTTGGTCTCCGATGTCTTCAACGAGGACATCCTCAACCGCCTGCAGCGGGCCGGGCCCGCCGGAGCGATCGGCCACAACCGGTATTCCACTGCCGGCGGGTCCAAGGCGTGCAACGTGCAGCCGCTGCTGCAGTCCTTCGTCGGGGGGCAGGTCGCGGTCGGGCACAACGGCAATCTGATCAACGCCGAGGCCCACCGGCGCGAGTTCGAGAGCCGCCGGGCACATCTTTCACACCACCAGCGACACCGAGGTGCTGGTCCACCTGCTCGCCTCCCCGGCGCAGCAGGCACAGACCGACCCGATCGCCGCGACGCTCCGCCGGCTGCAGGGTGCCTTCTCGCTGGTGCTGCTGTTTCCTGACCGGATCGAGGCCGCCCGCGACCCGTGGGGCTGGCGGCCGCTGGTGCTGGGCAAGATCGAAGAAGACGGCAAGACCTACTACGTCGTGGCGAGCGAGACCGTGGCGCTGCATGTTGTCGGCGCGACGTTCCTCCGTGAGGTCGAGCCGGGTGAGATTATCACGATCAACAGCAAAGGCATGAGTTCGAGGCGCTTCACGGACCGGAGCTCCCAACCGGCCCACTGCGCATTCGAGCACGTGTACTTTGCGAGCCCGGCGAGCCAGATCTTCGGCCAGAACGTGCAGCGCGTCCGCGAGCTTCTGGGTGAAGCCCTCTCACGCGAGGCACCGGTCGACGCGGACTTCGTGATGCCGATGCCCGACTCGGGCCGGTCGGCCGCGAACGGCTATGCGCGTGCCAGCGGCCTGCCCTACCGCGAGGGCATTGTGCCCAACCGGTACGTCGGGCGGACGTTCATCAAGCCGACGCAGGAGGCCCGCCGCGCCGCGGTCCGCCTGAAGCTCAATGTCGTTGAAGAGATCGTGCGGGGGCAGCGGGTGGTGGTCGTGGACGACTCGGTCGTCCGCGGCACGACGACCCGCGAGAAGATGATCCAGATCCGCGAGGCCGGCGCCAAGGAGATCCACCTGCGGATCTCGTGCCCGCCGATCCGGCACCCGTGCCATTTTGGGGTCGACTTCGCCACCCGGGATCAACTCATCGCCGCGGAGCGGTCGGTCGAAGACATCCGCGAATTCCTCGGAGTGGACAGCCTGCACTACCTCTCGCTCGAGGGCATGCTCGGGTGCATGCAGCATAAGTCGGAGCACTACTGCTCTGCGTGCTGGACGGGCGAGTACCGCCTCGACCCGGACAAGCCGGAGACCGGGCCGATCAGCGAGGCCGGGCAACTCAAGATCTTCGTTGAGAAGTAGCCCCCGCACCGGACACAGGGACTGGAATGACCAAGACGATCACGCTCGCCCACTCGCCCGACGCCGACGACCTCGTGATGTGGTGGCCGCTCGCCGGGATGCGGAACGCCGAAGGGGCCCCGCTCGCAGGGAGCGACGGGCATCCGGTCCTCGACACCCGCGGCTTCACGTTCGAGCCCGTCGCGGCCGACATCCAGGCCCTCAACGAGCGGGCGACGGCCCGGGGCGACCTCGACATCACCGCCATCAGCGCGTTCACGTACCCGTTCGTGAAAGACCGCTACCGCATCACCGCGTGCGGCGGGTCGTTCGGTGACGGCTACGGTCCCAAGGTCGTCGTGCGCCAGGACTCCACCGTGATGTGCGAGGGCTGTCTGCGGGGCCAGCGGCCAAAGTTCGCCGTGCCCGGCGACCGGACGACCGCGTTCTGCGTGCTCTCGGTGCTGATGGACGGACCCTTCGAGTACGAGGCGATGCCGTTCCACGAGATCACGGGAGCGGTCGCGGAGGGGCGAGCCGACGCGGGGGTGCTGATCCATGAGGCCCAACTGACCCACGCCGACTTGGGGCTGCGAGAGGTCGCGGACCTCGGGGCGTGGTGGAAGCAGGAGACTGGCCTGCTCCTGCCGCTCGGGCTGAACGTCATCCGGCGGGATCTCGACGAGCGATTCGGCGACGGTGCGGAGGCGGCGGTCGCCGAGCTGCTGACCGAGTCGGTCTCTCACGCGCGCGCGCACCCGGACGTGAGCCGCCGATTCCTGATGGCGCGGGTCGGCGACCGGCCGGAGTGGCGCGACGACGCCCTCGTCGAGCGATACCTCGGCATGTACGTCAACGACATGACGACAGACATGGGCGAGCCCGGGCGTGCGGCGCTCACCAGGCTGTTCGAAGAAGCCTCGTCCAGAGCACTCTGCCCGCCGGTCGGGCCGATCGACCTGATCGGCTGACCGGCTGACCGGCTGACCGGCTGCTTCGATCTTACTGGGCGATTTCAGCACCTCGCGCGGCCTCGTCCGGGGTGTCAGCCCTGATTTCGCGCACCTCGACCTCACGGTACTCAATCACGTTGCCGGGGTGGTGCGTCTGAAACGCGATGTGGCCGTCGGCGTACTCCTCGAGCATCGCGTCAACCATCGGCACGCCGTTGATCCATGTCTGGACGTGGTCGCCCACGCACCGGACGCGGTAGTCAAACCACGCCCCGTCGCGGGTCTGCAGTGTCTTGTCCATGGTGCCACGGGGTCTGGCCCGGCCGTAGATGCATCCGGTCCAGTTGTTCGGATCGTCGTTGTCGATCTGGGCTTCGTAGCCATCGGGCCAGTCGTCGGGGTTGTCGGGCTTGGGCCTGACACGGACATAGAGGCCGGAGTTGCCCCGCGTGTTGACCCGCACGAACGCTCGGACCTCGAAGTCCTCGAACACCCGATCGGTGAACAGGTGACCGGGACCGTCGCGGCCGGTGAGGTTGACCGCGCCCACCTGGTCGGTCTCGGCCGTCCACGATCCGCCGCCCCGCTTGGTCCACGCCGACTCGTCCAGCGAGGTGCGAAAGACTGGGGTAAACCCGCCGACGTCCGGGTCGGGTGAGAGATCACGAATCTTGATGTTGCGGAATCGGACCGGGTTTCCGTGGTCCTGCAGCGCGATGTACCCGGTCGTCAGGCGTGCGTTGAGCGGGATTGGCTGGTCCGGGGAGCGGAAGAAGCCCCGCTCGTCGAGTCTCGCGGCGTCGTGAATGTGTACCCCGTTGAGCCACACATCGAGCGTGTCACCAACCAGCCGGATGCGGTAGGAGTTCCATTGCCCGGCCGGGTTTACCGCAGTCTCGCGCGGGGCGATCGCGTTGTAGACCGCGCCGCAGGTGTTCAGGCCCGGCTTGTCGCCGTGGTTGTCGTAGATCTGGACTTCCATGCCGGTAAACGCGGGGTCGCCCGTCGCCGAACCCCGGATCCCGATGCCGGAATTCCCGTTCCTGGGCACGTTGAACTCGAGCATGAGGTCGAAGTCACGGTACATCTTCTCGGTGCGGAGCCACCAGCCGCCGTTCCCGGTGGTGTGGAGCTCGCCGTCCTTGACGAGCCACGCTTCGCGGTTCCCGCTGGTGGTCCAGCCGTCGAGCGATTCGCCGTCAAACAGCACCGTCCACTCGCCCCCGGCGGGGGTGTCCGACTGGGTGCTTCGCTGCGCGATCGCGTGAGACGCGATCGAAACGAGCAGACACAGGGCGAGCCGGCCAACGCCGCCAACCACGGTCCGAGGCAAAGACGTCGTCAAAGTGCGGTCCATTTCTGCTCGCTCCTGCTGCTCTCAACTGTGCGGTGGATGAACTGCACGCCGCGGGCTCCGTCTTCGACGCCGGGAAAGCCGAACCGTTTCGGTGAATCCGCACCGGCTCCCGCGTAAATCGCCTCGGCGACCGCCTTGTAGACGTTCGCGAACGCCTCGATGAACGCCTCGGGGTGACCGGACGGGAGCCGGGTGCCGGCGGCCGCGGCCTCTCCCAGATAGCCGTTGCCCCGGCGGTAGACCTGATCGGGCTGGTCGAGCCGGTGCACCAGCAACCGGTTCGGCTCTTCCTGATGCCAGGCGAGCCCCCCCTTGGTGCCCCAGACGCGGATGCGGAGGTCGTTCTCGCCGCCCACGCAGATCTGGGAGCAGAAGAGCAGGCCCCGGGCACCGCCTTTGAACCGCAGCAGCAGGTTCGCATCGTCATCGAGCTCGCGGCCGGGCACGAAGGTCGTCAGGTCGGCACAGATCTTGTCGATCTCGAGCCCGGTGATCGAAGCAACGAGCTGCTCGCAGTGCGAGCCGATATCACCGATGCACCCACCGACACCAGAACGCGACGGGTCGGTCCGCCAATCAGCCTGTTTCTGGCCCGATTCCTCGAGCTTGGTCGCGAGCCAGCCCTGGTTGTACTCGACCACGACCTTGCGGACCTCGCCGATCTCGCCCGAACGGACCATCTCACGGGCCTGCCGGACGAGCGGGTAGCCGGAGTAGTTGTACGTCACGGCGAAGATCGCGTCGCGATCGCGCACCTTGCGTGCGAGTGCCTCGGCCTGCTCCGTCGTGTGCACCATCGGCTTGTCGAGGATGACAGCGAACCCGGCATCCACGAAGGCGAGCGCGGGCTCGAAATGGGCGTGGTTGGGCGTGACGATGCTCACTGCCTGTATGCGTTCGCCCTCGGGCCGGGCGAGCTCGCCCTCGAGCATGGCCTGCCAGGTCGGGTAGCAGCGGTCGTCGGCGAGCCCGAGCTCGCGGCCGCTGGCGATCGACTTCTCGGGGGTCGATGAGAGGGCCCCGGCGACGAGGTCGTACAGGCCGTCGAGCCGAGCGGCCATGCGATGAACGCCGCCGATGAATGCGCCCTGACCGCCGCCGATCATGCCATGACGTATCTTGCTAGCCGAACCAGCCTTCACTAGACAACCCTTTCCTCGGAGGATCGGGAGTCACGCACGAGGCGCAGCTCCCGCAGGGGAACAAAGAACCCGAGCACGAAAGCACTGATACCGATGGAGCCATCGCTGTAGTCGCCAACCACTCCCGCCCATCCTTCGCAGAATACCGAAAGTGCAATGCAGAACACTGCCCGTCTGCCAATGACCATCCACATCAAGCGATTTGTCGGCATCATTGCCATCTTCAATCCTCTCAGCTAGTCCTCAAACGCCGCATCAAACGCGCGCGCCGACGGCGTGAAGTCCACATTCCGCACGTACTCGCAGCTCTCGGTCGCGCCGTGCTCTCGGTCCATCCCCGAGTCCTCCCACTCGACACTGAGCGGGCCGTCGTAGCCGCACCGGTTGAGGGCGCGGATGATCTCCTCGAAGTTCACGTCGCCGCGGCCGACCGAGCGGAAGTCCCACCCACGCCGGGGGTCGCCGAAGCCAAGGTGCGAAGACAGGATGCCGCTTGTGCCGTCGAGGCGGGTCACGGTATCCTTCATGTGCACGTGGTAGATGCGGTCGGGGAACGTGTCGATGAACCGCGCCGGGTCCATCCCCTGCCAGATGAGGTGGCTCGGGTCGAAGTTGAACCCGAACGCCGGGTGGTGCCCGACCGCCTCAAGCGCGCGCTCGGCGGTGTAGATGTCGTAGGCGATCTCCGAAGGGTGGACCTCGAGCGCAAACTTCACACCCTCCTCCTGGAAGACATCGAAGATCGGCCCCCACCGCTCGGCGAAGTCATCGAACCCGGCCTTGACGTCCTTCTCGCCCGTCGGTGGGAAGAAGTACAGCTTGTGCCAGATCGCCGAGCCTGTGAACCCGTTGACCACAGGCACCCCGAGGTTCGCCGCGGCTCGGGCGGTCGCTTTCATCTCGTCCGCCGCCCGCTGGCGCACACCCTCCGCCTCGCCGTCCCCCCAGACATGCGGCGGCACGATCGCCTTGTGCCGCTCGTCGATCGGGTCGCAGACCGCCTGCCCGACGAGGTGGTTCGAGATCGCCCAGCACCGCAGCCCGTGCTCGCCGAGCAGCTCGTGCCGAGCGTCGCAGTAGCCCTTGTCGGCCGCCCCCTTGACCGGGTCGAAGTGATCGCCCCAACAGGCCAGTTCGAGCCCGTCGTAGCCGAACTCGGCGGCCTTCTCGGCCATGGTCGCGAGCGGGAGGTCGGCCCACTGGCCGGTAAACAGGGTCACGGGTCTTGCCATCGAGGGCTCCTCATCAAGCGTGGATCGTGGTCGCGTGCACCGACGCAGCCTATCCGCTGCCGGGCCCGAATGCATCCACACGGTGCATGACTATGCAATTGCTCCCGCCGACCCGGCGCGCCGCGGGGGAGAACCCACTACGCTGTAGCCGGTTGTCCTTGCCGGAGATACGCCCATGAAATCGCCTGTCCGTTCGCTGCTTCTCCTGCTCACCGTCGGCGTGCAGTCGCTCTGGATGCCCTGCCCGGCGTCGGGTCAGGACCTGACCACGACCGCCGAGCGGTCGGGGTTCTCTCAGACGTCCACGCACGCCGAAGTGATGGCGGCTCTGCGAGGCGCTCGCCGCCGACTCGGCCGCGATCTCGCTCAGCACGCTCGGCCAGAGCGGTGAGGGACGCACGCTGCCGCTGCTGATCGTCGCCGACCCGCCGGTCTCGACGCCCGAGGAGGCCCGGGCCGCCGGCAAGCTGGTCGCGCTGCTGATCGGCAACATCCACGCCGGGGAAATCTGCGGCAAGGAGGCCCTGCTCATGCTCGCGCGGGAACTCGGAACGACCAAAGACCACCCCCTGCTCAAGGACTACGTGATCTGCCTCGCGCCGATCTACAACGCCGATGGCAACGAGCGGATGGCCGAGGGCAACCGGCCCGGTCAGGTCGGTCCCGAACGCATGGGCGTGCGGCCCAACGCGCAGGGCCTCGACCTCAACCGCGACTTCATCAAGGCCGAGGCCCCCGAGACCCGGGCGCTGCTGCGGGCGTTCCGGCAGTGGGACCCGGACGTCTTCATCGACACCCACACGACCAACGGCTCCCACCACCGGTACGTCCTGACCTACTCCGGCCCCAAGCACCCGGGCGGCGATACCGAAATCCTTGAATACGTCCGCGACACCATGCTGCCCCGCGTCACCGAGTCGCTCCGCGAGTCTCACGGGCACGAGACGTTCACCTACGGCAACTTCGCCAAGGACCACACGCAGTGGACCACGTTCCCCGCCGCCCCCCGCTACAGCACCAACTACTTCGGCATGCGCAACCGCATCGCGATCCTGAGCGAGGCATACAGCTACGCCACGTTCGAGGAACGCGTCATCGCGACGCGTGATTTCTGCCGAGCCGTGCTCGAGGACATCGCGGCACACCGTGACGAGGCGGCCGCGCTCTTCGAGGCCGCCGACAAGCGTGCCGCGAGCGGCTCCTCCCGGACCGACCCGACCCCCATCCGCACGACCCCGGTCGCCCTGCCCGAGCCCGCGACCGCCAAGGGCTTCGTCGAGGTAGAGGAAGAGGGCCGCCGCGTAGCAACCGACGAAGAGCAGGACTACGAGGTCGAGGTTCTCGACGACTTCATCGCCCGCGACGAGGTCCAGCGGCCCTGGGGGTACATCGTCCCGAGCGACCGCGCCGACATCGCATCGCTGCTGCAGTGCCACGGCATCGAGGTCGAGATCGTCCGCGAGGACGCGGAGCTCGACGCCGAGATCTCGGTCATCGACACTGCCACACAGAACGCGCAGGCCTTCCAGGGCCACCGGATGGTCACGGCAGAAACCACCGTGAAGGCCGAGGCTCGGCAGATCGACGCCGGTGCCTACCTCGTCAGGGTTGACCAGCGTCTGGGCAACCTCGTCGTCGCGATGCTCGAGCCCGAAGCGGAGGACAGCCTGCTGACGTGGAACTTCTTCGACGACGGGCTGGAGCCCGGGACCGAGCACCCCGTGCTCCGTGTCCCCGAGAGCACGCCGCTGCTGACAGCCACGCTCCCGGCGCTCGAGGAAGACCGCGAAGCCAAGAAGCCAATCACCTACGAAGCGCTGAACAGCCGCAACCGCCCCAACCTCGGCGGCTCGCCGATGCGGAGCGTCGAATGGCGCGACGACGAGCACTACATCGTCTCCAGAGGCCGCGACCGCTGGCTCGTGGAGGCCGCGACCGGCCGCTACATCGAGACCGTAACCGGCGAGGACCGCTCCGCGATCGACGCGGCGATTGAGACCCTCCCGGGCATCGACGCCCGCACCGCGGGCCGGGTCCGCGTGAGCAGCCGGTCCGGCGGCGTCGGGTTGTTCACGCACTCCGACGATCTGTACGCCGTGGCGCTCGACGGCTCGTGGGCCCGGCGTCTGACCTCCGCCCCCGGCGAGGAGGAACTCGCCTCGCTCAGCCCCGACGGCCAGTACGCCGCGTTCGTGCGCGCACACGATCTCTACACCGTAGAGACCGCGACCGGCATCGAGGTCCGCCTCACCACCAACGGCTCGGAGAACGTCCGCAACGGCAAGAACGCCTGGATCTACTTTGAGGAGATCTACGGTCGCAACTGGCGGGCGTACTGGTGGTCCCCCGACAGCTCGTCCATCGCGTTCTACGAGACCGACTCGACCAAGGTGGACCGGTTCACGATCGTGGACGACGCGGTCGAACCGCAGGAGGTTCTGGTCACCGAGTATCCCAAGCCCGGCCGGCCCAACCCCGACGTGCGTCTCGGCATCGCCAGTGCCGCGGGAGGCGAACCCCGATTCGTGGATCTCTCCGGCTACACCGCGGGCTCGTTCATCGTCTCCAGCGTGCGGTGGTGGCCGGACTCCTCCAAGATCTGCTTCTCGGTGCAGGACCGCGCACAGACCTGGCTCGACCTCTGCACGACAACCACGTCCGGCGGCGAGCCCGAACGTCTCCTCCGTGACCGGACCGAGGCGTGGATCGAGGCGCCCGCCTACTTCCAGCACCTCGAAGACGGCACCTTCCTGCTCTCGAGCGAGCGCGACGGCTGGCAGCACGTCTACCGCTATACGGGCGAGGGCGAACTGCTCAACCGCGTGACCGAGGGCCCGTGGGAGTTCCGCGGCGTCGTCCGCCTCGATCAGGAGCGGGGCGAGATGTACTTCAACTGCACCGCCGACTCACCGATCGGGACGAGCCTGTACGCGGTCAACCTCGACGGCTCCAACCTCCGCCGCATCACGACCGAGCGAGGCACCCACCGCACGAGCATCAGCACCGACGGCTCGTACATCGCCGACTTCTGGTCCAACGCCGACCAGCCCGACCGGGCCGTCCTGCTCGACCGCGACGGGCAGTTCGTCCGCACGCTCGATACCAACCCGGTCTTCGAGCTTGACGAATGGGAACTCGGACGTATGGAACTCACCCACGCCCCCGCCTCACGCTCGACCGATGAAGACCCGGTCGCGCTCGAGGTCCAGTTGATCTACCCGCCCGACTTCGATCCCAACAAGACCTACCCCGTCTGGTTCCTCACCTACGCCGGCCCCCACGCCCCGACCGTTCGGGACTCCTGGTCGGGCGGGCGCACGCAGGACCAGATGCTCGCGACCTCCGGCTTCATCGTCTGCCGGAGTGAGCCCTATTCGGCCAGCGGAAAGGGCGCACGCAGCGTCTGGGTCGCCTACCGCCACCTCGGGACCGAGGAGATGAAGGACATCGACGACCTCATGCGGTGGCTCAAGGAGAAGCCGTACGTCGATGGTTCACGCATCGGCATGTCGGGCTTCAGCTACGGCGGGTTCATGACCGCGTTCGCCATGACCCATTCCGACCACTTCGCGGCCGGCATCGCCGGCGGCTCGGTCACCTCCTGGAACGACTACGACTCGATCTACACCGAACGGTACATGCAGACGCCGCAGGACAACCCCGAGGGCTATGCCGGCACCTCGGTCGTCGCCGCGGCCAAGAACCTCAAGGGCAACCTGCTCATCGTGCACGGCATGGTGGACGACAACGTCCACGTCCAGAACTCGATCAAACTTGTGCGCGCGCTGCAGGACGCCGACAAGGACTTCCACACGATGCTCTACCCCAGATTCGCCCACGGCATCTGGAGCCCCCACTACCGCCGCTCGATGTACGAGTTCCAGATGAAACTCGTCGAGCAGGGAGCCGGCACCGAGCCCACCAGCGAGGCCGACCAGGCCACCCCGCCCGCTCGCCGTGACGAAGCCCGCGGCCGGCGCCGAAACCGCGCCGGGGCGGGCACGCCCGCGCTGACGCCGTCGAGCCGGCCCTAGCGCAGCAGCCTCACCACTCGACGAGCGCCAGCATCACGTCGTTGACGTTGGTGCCGGTCGGACCGGTTCGGATCAGCCCGCCCGCGGCATCGAGCGCCGGGTGGCTGTCGTGCGCCCGGAGCGCGGCGGCGGGGTCGAGCCCGGCGGCGCGGATGCGCGCGCAGGTCCGGCCGTCCACCACCGCCCCGGCCGCGTCGGTCGGCCCGTCGCGCCCGTCGGTCGCGAGGCTCATGATCGTGACCCTCGGCGCCCCGCCCGGTGGATCAGCCGACGACGGCGCGCGCAAGTTCGATCGCCGCGGCGAGCCGCAAGCTCCTGATTGCGCCCGCCCGTTCCCGCAGCATCGCCGACCGTCACGGTCGTCTCCCCTCCCCAGACCAGACACCCCCGGCGAGGCGTGGGCGGCGTGGCTTTGGCGAGGCGCTGTCGGTTGGCCCATCCCAGGGCCTCCCGAACCAGTTCGCGGCCGACAGCCGACGCCTCGCCCGCGACCATCTCCCGGCGGTCCACCACGGGGTAGCCGAGCCGCTCGGCCTCGCGCACGCCGCATCGATGGCGAGCAGATTGTTGCCGATGATGTGGTGCTCGACGCGCGCGCATTCAGCGTCGTCGGGCTTTAGGGTCTCGGACAGTTCGCCGGCGACGCCCCGCCGCAACAGCGCGGTCGCCTCCGGCACCCGCTCGAGCAACCCGTACCGATCGAGCACACCGACCGCATCGGCAAAGGTCGATGGGTCGGGCGCGGTCGGGCCCGAGCCGATGACGTCGAGCGGATCGCCGAGCACGTCGGAGAGCACGAGCGTTAAGACCCGTTCGCGACCGCGCTCTTCCTTCGCACTCGCGGTGCGCAGGGCCGCTCGCAACAGGCCGCCGCCCTTGAGCACCTCCAGGTGCTTCCGGACCGCGTTCAGTTCGTTGATGCTCGCCCCGCTCCGGAGCAGTGCATCAGTCATCCGGCCGAGTTGCTCGAGTGTGAGCGGCTCGCGCGGTGCGCACAGCATCGCCGACGCACCACCCGAGAGCAGCACGACCATATCGCCGGACCGACCCCTCTCGCCCGCTGCACTCTCCGCCAGCCACTCCACGAGCCGCTCCGCCGCCTCGACATTCCGAGCGGTCGGGATCGGGTGATCCGCCGGCCAGACCTCGGATCCGGCCGGAAGGCCGTCGCCCGGTGCCGCCCCGTCCGGGCCGAGAACGAAACACCGTAGAGGAGATCCTCCCCGTTCTCCGAATGCCCGTGCCATCGGCCCCGCGGCCTTGCCGATCGCCAGCACGCTCGCGTTGGTCATCGGGTCGAGTCTGTCAACCGCACCCCGCACCGCACGCCCCGCATCGCACGCCTCGATACAGGCCCTCACGATCGACGCAGCGTCTTCAGACTGACTCTGGGCATCCCTCATCGCGCGGCATGATAAGCTCCGCGGCACGCACACCGATCGGGAGCCGCCAGATGGACACCGCCCCTCCGACCAATCCCACCGCCCCTGTCATGCGGCCCCACCGTGGCTCGACGGTGCTCACGCTCGGCATCCTCGGCCTCGTCATCAACCTGGGATGTGGCCTCGGATGGATCCTCGGACTGATCGCCTGGACCATGGCCAACGGTGATCTCAAGAGCATGGACAGGCACGAGATGGACCCCACCGGCCGCGGCCTGACACAGGGCGGAAAGGTCTGCGGCATCATCAGCGTCGTCATGGGCGCGTTGGGCATACTCGCCACGATCGCCTACGTTGTGATCGTCGTGATCTTCGGGATTGCGATTCTCGGCGGTGCCGCCGGGGCCGCGGGGCCCTGAACGGCGCACGCACCCGCCCGCTGCCCTACGGCACGAGCACCAGCCAGAGGACGACCCAGGCGGACGCCACCACCATCACCAGCGCGGTATAGCCGACGATGTCCCGCGCCTTCACACCCGTGATCGCCAGCACAGGCAACGCCCAGAACGGCTGGAGCATATTGGTCAGTTGGTCGCCGTAGGCCACCGCCATGACCATCTTCGCGGGGCTCACGCCCGCGTCGATCGCGGCCTGCATAGCGATCGGACCCTGCACCGCCCACTGCCCGCCGCCGGACGGGACGAACAGATTGACCACGCCGGCGCTGAAGAACGTGAGAACCGGGAGAGTCTGGGGCGTCGCGTTCGCCGAGATCGCCTCCGCGAGCATCACCGTCATCCCGCTCTCCTTCATCACCGCCATGATCCCCGCGTAGAGCGGGAACTGCAGAATGATGCCGGCACAACTCGTCACGGCCCGCTCGACCGCGCGGACGTACCGCCGCGGCGTGCCGTGACAGACCAGGCCGAGCAGCAACATCGTGAGGTTCACCGTGTCCGGGTTCAGACTGAAGATCCCGGACTCGTGGTCCGTCCTCGGCATGTAGAACCGCCACGCCCACCAACCGATGAGCCCGACCAACGCGAGCGTCACGAGCGGGGAGTCCTCGAGCAGTCGCGGCAGAAAGGGGCTGGGCTCCCCGTCGGTCGAGTCCGGCCGCGGCTCGTCTGGTGCCACATCGAATGCCGCCATCGATTGCATGTCCCGCTCGTCGCGCGGAGACAGGGCCATCACCAGCAGCGGCACCAGAACAATCAAGCCGCCGGTGACGACAAGATTGAGCGGGCTGAGCAGTGTCTGTGACAGGTCGATCGTCGCGATCGGCGGGGTCTCCCCGAAGATCTCGGTCAGCCCCCGCGGCGTGGTCACTTTGAGCGGTGCGCTGCCGGAGAACCCTCCGTGCCAGACGATGAATCCCAAATAGCCCGCCGCCGCGAGGAGCGGGTAGTGGGCCGGGCGGCCACTACGCTCCATCGCCTCACCGACCCGCTTGGCCAGCAGCCCCCCGGCGATCAGACCGAGCCCCCAGTTGCAGACCGACAGCGTGCAGGCGACGAACGCGACCAACGCCGCGGCCTGGGCACCGGTGCGCGGGAGCGAAGCAAGACGGTTGAGCACCGCCGAGACCGGCGGGCTCGACGCCAGCGCGTGCCCGGTCACGAGGATCAGGCACATCTGCATGCCGAACGCGAGCAGCGACCACACGCCCGAGGGGCCGCCCCAGTGGTCCACCAGCGACGCCGGCGTGGAGTCGGTCAGCGTAAACGCGAGCGCAAATGTCAACAGCGTCAGCAGCACCGCGAGCACGAAGGGATCGGGCGCGGTGGCGCGGAACACCGCACTGATACGGAGGCCGAGTCTGCCGATCATGCGGTGAATATACAACGAACGGCCAGATCACCGCGTGGTGCGTCCCGGGCCCGCCCTTCAGCCGTCCACGACCTTGTTCTTGAGCGTCCCGATCTTCTCGATCTCGACCTCGACCGAGTCACCGGCCTTCAGCCAGACCTGAGGCGACCGCGCCATGCCGACGCCGCTGGGGGTGCCCGTCATGAGGAGCGTGCCCGGCACGAGCGTTGTCCCGCGAGACAGCTCGGCGATGAGCGACGCCACCGGGTGGAGCATGCTCGCCGTCGAGTCCTGCTGCATGACGGTGCCGTTGACGCGGCAGACGAGTCTGAGCGCCTGCGGGTCCTCGATCTCGCCCCCCGGCACCACCGTCGGCCCGACAGGGCAGAACGTGTCGAAGCTCTTGCCGCGGCAGAACTGCCCGCCCGCCCCCTTTTTCTGCCACCAGCGGGCGGAGACATCGTTGACGCAGGTGTACCCGAGCACGTACTTCAGCGCGTTGTCAATCGAGACGTCCTTGGCGGCCGAGCCGATCACCACGCCGAGTTCCGCTTCGTAATCGACCTGCTCCGGACCCCCGGTCTCCTCGTCGCGGCAGAGGGCGGGGATTACGATTTCCTCGCCGTCCAGACAGCACGCCGCGGGGTTCTTCGTGAAGACCATCGGCCGTTCGGGCACGCTCTCGCCCTGCTCGGCGGCGTGCTCGGCGTAGTTGCGGCCGATGCCCATGACGTGCACGATCGGCAGCGTGGAACCATCGGGCATGGAGACGCCGACGCCGTTGGAAAGACGTGTGAGCTTCATGCGCGAGAGTAGGCCCGCGGCGGGGCGGTTGATCGATCGACCGGCTCAGATCACCGCGGCCGCAGGCACTGAGAGGCCCAGCGGGGCCGCGAGCGTGCCCCAGCCGCCGCGCAGGTAGAGGTCGTAATGCGAGAACGAGGCGGCAATGGGCAACGGGCTGTCCACGCGGATCGAGAACGCCGTCGGCTCGCCGCGGCGGACGATGACCTGGTGCTCGTCGATCGCGACCGTGCGGGCCGTGCCGGCCCCGAGCCTGACGGTCGCCGACTCGCTCGTGCCGTCGGTGAAGAGAAACGTGACCCGCACGTCCGTCGAGATGGCGTTCGGGTTGAGCAGCTGCAGCCGCTCGATGTAGGTGCCGGGCGACCGCGGGTTGACCCACGCGGCCCCGACCAGAAACGTGCGGCCGAACTCTGTCGTCGAGGTCATCGCATCGCCGTCGCCGTGCCGGAACTGCATGACCCGGGCGGTGACCGGTGCCGTAGCCGAATAGACCAAGGACGACTCGCCTCCCGGGCGCAGGCCGAGCTCGGCGGGCGTGACGGACACACGCGAGCGGGCCGGGACATCGAGCGCCACCGGAGCGGTCAGCCCCGAGCCCGTGATCCGCAGGCGAGCGCTGTCGCCGGAGGAGTTAAGGAACGAGATGCGGGTCTGGGTGTCCGCGTCGGTCGCCACGCCCGCAAAGGCCCCGGCGGTCGAGCCAGCGGTCGGCTGGCCAAGATTGCCATCGCCGCGGCCGTTGGTGATGTCGTAGGTCGTCTGGGCCGCGACGATCGGCACGTCCGAATCGATCCAGAGGGCGTAGAGCCCCTCGCCGGGGATCTCGTTGTCGGTATCGACGTTGATCCCGCCGCGCCGGCCGCCCTCGAGCGTGCGCTCGAACCGGTGCATCACGCCCCGCTCATCCAGCAGCGTGAACCCCAGCGTCGCGGTGCCCGGGTTGGGGTTGAAGAACACCACGAAGTCGCGGATGTCCTCCGACCGCTGCAGCTCGGCGAACTCCCAGCGGGTGCTCAGCGTCTCGGTGAACGCCTCGCCGGTGGTCGCGCCGAAGTCGTAATGCCCCAGGTTGGCCCCGATCGGCCCGGAGGCGACCACCTCGAAGGCGTAGGGAACAAACTGCCGCGTGAGCGACGAGCCGGGGATGCGCGCGCTGGTCACGGTGATGCCGCCGCGGCTGTTGGCCTTGATGGTGCCCGAGCGCAGCAGGTCCGTCTTCTCGCCGGTCTCGTAGTGGGCGAAGACCGAGTAGGTCACGTCGAAGTCGTTGGGGTTGACCATCGGGACGAACTCCTCGATGGTCGGCGTGCTGTAGCCGGCGGGGTAGTAGTAGTGGTACAGCGCGGGGCTGGCGTCGATGTCGAGCGTGTAGCCGCCGATCGTGCCGTCGTCGGACTCGATGACGACGGTCAGGTTCTCGCCGGCCTCGCCGACGATCTCCAGCGTGGCGAGCGTGTCCGGCAGCGCGCCGCTGCTCACCCCCCGCGCGGCCCCGGCGCTGTCGATCACGGTGATCGTCGGGGCAAAGCCCGGATCGGCGGGTGCGTCGCCCTCGCGCTCCGTGGCGAGCAGCTGCAGGCGGATCGGGCCGTCGCCGGGCAGACGCAGGGTGAACGCGTCGGAATCCGTCGGGTGCTGCAGACCGGCGGTGATCGACGCGTCGGCGTTGAGCGGGTTCGGGAAGAGCGGGAATGGTGAGTCGTCGCGGTCGGCGTAGTCGTCGGGGGCGAAGGTCTCCCCGTCCCCGTCCCCGTCACCCCCACCCCCATCACCATTACCGGAGTCGCCGTTCCCGTCATCGCCACCGTCCCGGCCGCCGGTGCCCGGCGTGATGTCCATCGCGATAAACACGGCGTAGCGGCCGGTGGTCGTCGTGCCGTCCGAGCCGTTCGGGGAGGTGCTCCGGGCGACGAGGTAGTAGTCCTCGCCGGCCTCCAGCATGAAGGACGGGATGATGAACGAGACACCGCCGGCGGCGATGCCCGTGCCCAGGACCGCGCCGTTGGCGTCGCGGAGCTCCATCATCGCGGCCAGCTGGCCGAAGTCGCGCTGGTACACGGTCATCGCGCTGACACCGGAATCCCCCGGCGCGGTGAACCGGAACAGGTCCGTGTCGCTCGCCACCTCGATCACCCCGACCGCGTCGTCGATCTCGGTCGAGTAGGTGATCCCGTCACGGCTCGACAGCTCGATCGGCGTCGCGTCGCCGTAGTCCGGCAGGTTCGCGTGGTCGTCGCTCAGGAGCACCCGGGCTTCGAGCGGGCTGAACAGGTCGGTGAACGGTGCGTTGCGCATGGTGTGGTCCCCTTGGCGCAGAGCTCCCGCGCCACGGAGGTCTACCGCCCGGCCCCGCCGGTGTTGCACCGGGTTTCACCGGTTCTGCGCACGTTCGATCAGCCGAGCCTCGCCTTGGCCGCCTCCAGCGCCGCCCTGACCCGCTCCGGCCCCGTCCCGCCGGGCACGTCCCGCTTGGCGAGCGTTGCCTCGAGCGTGAGGCGGGCGAAAACGCCCTCCTCCGAGGCCGGCGCGTGGCCGCGGATCTCCTCGAGCGTCAGGTCCTCCAGCGTCACCCCCCGCCCGAGCCGCCAGCCGCACCAGCCGCCCCCACCTGCTCGTGGGCGTCGCGAAAGGGGACGCCGCGGCTCGACGAGGTAGTCGGCCAGCTCCGTCGCGTTGGCAAAGCCCGCCAGCGCCGCCCGGCGGCAGGCGTCCCGGTCGAACGTGCACCCGTCGATCACGCGCGTCGCGATCCGCAGGCACAGCCCGAGGTGGTCGAGCCCGTCGAAGAGCGGCTCCTTGTCCTCCTGCAGGTCCTTGTTGTAGGCAAAGGGCAAGCCCTTGAGCGTCACCAGCAGCCCGGTGTGGGCCGCGATGATCCGACCCGCCTTGCCGCGGAGCAGCTCGCAGGCGTCCGGGTTCTTCTTCTGCGGCATGATCGACGACCCGCTGGTCACCGCGTCGTCCATCTCGACCATGCCGAACTCGCGGGTCGAGTAGACGATCAATTCCTCGCCGAGGCGCGACAGGTGCGTCGCGCACAGCGCTGCGGCCCCGAGCGTCTCGACGGCGAAGTCGCGGTCGGCGACGCCGTCGAGGCTGTTGGCCGTCGGCCCATCAAAGCCGAGGTCGCGGGCGAGCGCATCCCGGTCGATCGGGTAGGCCGTGCCCGCCAGCGCCGCCGAGCCGAGCGGGCAACGGTTGAGGGCGCGCGCATCGGCGAGCCGGTCGGCATCGCGGGCAAACGCCTCGGCGTGGGCCAGCGCCCAGTGCGCCAGCAGCACGGGCTGGGCGGGCTGGAGGTGGGTGTAGCCCGGGAAGGGGGTGGGGCGCGTGTCGTCGCCCTCGGGCGCGAGTTCGCGGCTCGGCGAGGCGCACCAGCCGCCCGCTGCAGCTCCGTCAGCTCGGCGACCCGCTCGTCGATCGCGCCCCGCGTCCACAGCCGCAGGTCCGTGGCGACCTGGTCGTTGCGGCTGCGGCCGGTGTGCAGCTTCTTGCCCAGCGGCCCGAGCACCGCGATGAGCTTCTGCTCGACCCAGGTGTGGACATCCTCGGCCCCGGACTCAACCGGCGGCCCGGGCAGGGACATCGCCTCGGCGTCGAGGTCGGCGAGGGCCTTGTCGAGGTCGGCGACCTCGGCCGGCGTGAGCACCCCCGCCCCGCCGCCCCCCTCACCCAACGCCGCGGCCCACGCCCGCGACCCGGCGATGTCCTGCCGCACCAGCCGCCAGTCGAAAGGCAGCGAGTCGTTGATCGCCCGGAAGAGGGCGTCGGGCCCGGTTTCGAAGCGGCCGCCCCAGAGAGCGTGGGGGGCGTGGGGCGTGGAAGCAGACTGTGCTGAGGTCGGCGCGGGGCTTGTCATCGGGCATGATAGAGCCCCGACGCGCTCGGTCAGCCGCGGCTCAGCATCCGGCGACCCAGAGATTCATGAACACCAGGAAGTCCCGCGTGTCCACGTTCCCGTCCTCGGTGAGGTCCGCCTCGGGCTCGTCGATCACCCAGTCGTTCAGGTACGCCAGGAAGTCCTGCGAGTTGACCGTGCCGTCCTCGTTCCAGTCCGGCACACACGTCGACGGTGCCTCGAACACATACACCGCGCCGACGGGTGAAGATTGCCGTGCCCCCACAACCAGCGACTTCCCGTCCACCGCGACCGGCTCGCCGAAGTCGCTCCCGTTCTCGACATCCGGGTTCGACAGCCGCTGGAGGAGGGTCCACGCTCCATCCTGACGAACAAAGACATACGCAGCGCCTTCGCGGCGCTCGATGTTGTCCTCATGCGGCGCACCAACAACCATCCTGTCCCCCACGAGATCGACCGTCTTCCCGAACCACGCATACGCCTCGGGAACGCCGGCCGAGAGCTCCTGCACAAACTCCCATGCACCCGTCTCCACACGCTCGTACACATAGACCTTGCCGGCCGAAGTCAGACCGTCTACGGCAGCGACGGGGGCCCCGACAACGAGCGTGTTCCCGTCCAGCGCCAGTGCTTCACCAAAGTCCTCGTTCATCGGGGGGACATGAGGCGGCTGAACGAGCTCGGCCGTTTCCTGCCAGGACCGCCCGTCGTACTCAAACACGTAGACCGAGCCCCACGCGACATCCGGCTCGTACTTGCCGGTCGCGGCGGCCGCGGCCACATCTCCGCTGATGACGCACGTGCCTCCAAAGTACTCATCCTCACCCCCGTTCGACGCCTCGAGCCGGGCGACCTGCCGGTAGCGCCCGTCGCTGCGGCTCAAAGACGAACGCGGCCCCCTGGTCCGGCGCGTGCTTGCGGTCGGACGGGGCTCCCACGATCACGCGCGAACCGTCGTCGGCGGCGATCGCGTACCCGAACCACTGGTCGTACCGTGTTCCGGAGCTTGGCACAAGCTCCTCCACGAGCACCCACTCGTCGGCAACGAACTGGAAGTGGAACACGATCCCCGCGTCTTCGCGCGGCAGGTCGTGCCCGAACGCCCCAACGAGGATGTGCTCTCCCTGCACCGCCACCGCACTGGCAAACTTTGAGTACGTTGAGACCCCGGCGTGGCGGATCTTCGGACCCTCGGCCCACTCCCCGCTCGACCGTGTGTACGTGAACACGCTGCCGAGATTCCAGCCGTCGCTGGCGATCCCGCGTCCTCCGACCGCCAGCCGGCCGCCCTGCAGCGAGAGCGACTTGGCGAACTCGTAGCTGCGCTCGGCACCATCGGGCGGGCGATACTCGGCGACCACGTCCCACTGTCCCCACGCCGTGGCGGCACCGGCGCAGATCACTCCACAGACACGAACCAGTCGGGTAGTCACGGTCGGCCCTTTCGGAAAGTGATTCTCATGAAGCCTGTCCGAACGCAGTCTACCAGAGTTCCCGTTCGGCCAAAGGCGAATCTCCCCGCCCGCGGCGTGCGGTTGTCGCGACTCTCGTCGCACCGCGGGTGCCCGCTCCCATCGCCTCTCCGCATCGGCGGAACCCCGGGTTCGGCCCACGCGACGGCGAGGCCGGTGGGGCCGGGTGGGGCGTCTCGACCCTTGCACCCCACGTTCCCACGGTGTTAGAGCACGCTCTGCACGCCTCACGCCGTGATCTGATGGCTTCGGGACGCGTTCCCGTGGCCTCGGGACGCTGTCCCGTGGCGTCGGGACGCCGTGCCGCGGCCTCGGGACGCGGTGCCGCGGCCTCGGGACGCCGCGCCGCGGTGTCGGGACGCCGCGCCGTGGTGCCGGGACGCGATGCCGTGGCCTCGCGATGGTGCCACGACGTGCCGCCTCCGGCCGCCCGGTGCCACGATGCGGCGTGCCGCGTCGTGCCGGGGTCGGCCCCCCGCTACACCGACACCCGCGGCACCACCCGCTCGGCATCGCTCGACAGCTCAAAGAACGACTCGGGCTTGAAGCCGAACGCCGAACCGACGAGGTTGGTCGGGAACATCCCCGCCAGCTGGTTCATCTCCCGGACGTTGGCGTTGAAGAACCGCCGCGTCGCGGCGATCCGGTCTTCGGTGTTGCTCAGCTCCTCCTGCAACGCCAGAAAGTTCTTGTCGGCCTTGAGCTCCGGGTAGCCCTCGGCCAGCGCGAAGAGCTTGCCGACCGATCGCATCAGCTCGGTCTCGTCGGCGGCCTGCGTGCCCGCGTCGGTGTGCGTCGCGGCCGAGCGGTTGCGAAGCTCGATCACCCGCTCGAGCGTCTCGCGCTCGTGCGCGGCGTAGCCCTTGACCGTCTCGACCAGGTTGGGGATCAGGTCGTGCCGGCGCTTCAGCTCGACATCGATCCCCGACCAGCTCTCGCGGATGTGCTGCCGCAGCCGGACGAACCGGTTGTACGTCGCGACCACCCAGATCAGCGGCACCAGCACCACCACGCCGACCGCAAGCAACACCACGCCGAGTCCGTCCATGCCCTGCCTCACCTTCCCGTGCCGCCTCTACAGCCCCTGCCGACCCTACCGACCCAGCGCCCCGGCCAGCCCCTGCTGCGGCTCTGCCATGTCCTTCATCAGGTGCTCCGGCCAGTGCTCGAAGAACGTCCCCAGCCAGCCCAGATGCGTCTCGAACTCCTCCGGCCGCCAGCGCTTGTTGCCCTGGCTCAGCAGACACCAGCCCTTGTCGTACTCCACCAGCTGCGGCGACGACCGCAGCAGGAACTCCATCATCCGCGGCGTGACGACGTCGTAGGCGAACCGCTTGTCGTCGCACTTGACGTGGAACTTCCGGCTGAACTCCGCCGACTCAAAATCAATGTCGTCGAACCCGATCGCCCCGGCCAGCTTGTCGAACAGGTGCTCGGGCCGGATCCGCAGCTCGCCCCGCCACACCAGCGGCGGCCGCAGCAGCAGATAGCTCACGCGGTACGTCGTCGTCGTTCTCGACTTGCCGTTGTTCCGCGTCACCTTGTAGGTGAAGTCGCCCATCTGCCCGCGGTAGACCCGATCGTTGATCGTGATCTCACCCTCCAGCGTGTTGTACGCCGCGCGGCCGTGCCCCTGCCGGAACATCGCAAACTGGGCGAACCGCTCGTCGTGGCCCCGGTCCTTGTCGGGATCGAACCGCCAGCCCAGCCGCCGCGAGAGAGCCGCGAGCGCATCGCGACGCTTCTGCGCCTGTTTGGCACCAAAGACGATCGCCACCACGACCACCGCCAGCACCGCAACGATCAACACCACCGGTCCCGCCGAATCCATCGGCGGAGTGTATCAAACCTCGCCCGCAAGGAAACCGGCCAGCCTGGCGGGCGGGGGGCCGTACTCTTCGAGCAGGTACGCGGGCCATCGCTCGAAGAACCCGAGCGTCCAGCGGAAATGCCGCTCGAACCGTGCGGCGTTCCACAATCCCTCGCCCTCATAGCACAGCCACCAGCACCGGCCGCTCGACATATAACGCGGCGCCCGCGCGAGCATGTGCTCCATCATCGGCGGGGTGATGACCGCGTAGGCGAAAGACCTGCTCGCGCACGAGACGTGGAAGCGGCGGCTGAACGCCGCGGACTCGAAGTCGATGTCCTCAGAGCCGACGACCTCGGCCAGCACGTCGAGCAGGCCGGTCTCGCGGATACCCAGATCCGGCGTCAGACCGCAGGGCTGCTGCATCACCAGATAGCTGAACTCGCGGGTCGGTCCCCGGCTTTCCGCATCTCCCTCGCGGTACCGATAGTCCCCCATCTGCACCCGGCATCGCCGGCCCGCGATCGTCACCTCTCCGCGGAAGGTGTTTGACATGCGCCACCTTTGGCCGCGGACAAAGCACGGGAAGTGACCGAACTTCTCGTGGATGCCGGAGCCTCCCGCGCGGGTATACCGGAGTCCGAGACGCCCCGCAAGGCCCTCCAGCTCCCGGAGCCGCCGCCGCTTCCGCAGGATCCCGATCACCACCGCCACGATCAGCAGCAGCGCCAGGAAGGGCCAGATCAAGTAGTTGAGTATGTCGCCCACACCGAGAGCGTACCGCGCCGGACGCGCCCGCCGCGCTCCTACCATCCCCCCGCACATGGCCGGCAAGAAGAAGAAATCCAACCCCGCCCCCACCATCGAGAACCGGCGGGCCCGGTACGACTACGAGATCCTCGACACGCTCGAGTGCGGCATCATGCTGCAGGGCTCCGAGGTCAAGAGCGTCCGCAACGGCAAGGTCTCGCTCGGCGAGGGCTACGTCCGCGTGCAGCTCGAGCCGCCCTGCTTCTTCCTCCACTCGGTCAACATCGCCGAGTACGGCCCCGCCGGCCCCACCGCCCACCAGCCCACGCGCACCCGCCGCCTCCTCGCCCACAAGCGCGAGGTGCTCAACTTCTTCCGGCAGGTCGACCAGAAGGGCGTCACGCTCGTCCCGCTCAAGATGTACTTCAAAGACGGCCGCGCCAAGGTGCTCGTCGGCGTCGGCCGCGGCAAGCAGTCCCACGACAAGCGCCGCACCATCGCCGACCGCGAGTCCAGCGCGAGCTTGATCGGGCCATGTCCAAGCGGATGCGCTAGCGATCGCGCCGGCGCGGTGCCAAACTCATAGATGGGTGCCACGGGTCAGACGCTGCTCTGAGCGGCTGCCCCGTGCCGCCGGGCTTCCTCGCACGGGGCAGTCCCGCAGAGCCGGGCCTGACCCGTGGCACCCGCGGGATGACTCGGAGAACGCTCGGCCTAGATCCCCGACGCCTGCACGCCCTTGGCCATCCGCACCTTCAGCTGCGCCCGCTCGCGGTCGCGCCCGGATCGCCGTCTGCTGAGCGACCCGGTCCGGCGCATCGGCCGGCACCGTCCGGGCCTCGGCCTCGGCCAGCTCGGCCTGGGCCTCAGAGAGCGAGATCGTCTCGGCGGGGATCGCCCGCTCGGCGAGGATCGTCAGGCTGTTGTCGGCCATCTTGACAAAGCCGCCATCGACCAGGAACGACCGGTCGCCGCCCTTGCTGCCGTCCACCGGCGCGTGCGTGAGCTTCAGCTCGCCCAGCCCCAGCCGCCCCAGCATCGGGGCACGCCCGGGGAGCACCCCGAACAGTCCGTCCCACGCGGGGACGCTGGCGTAGGTCATCTCGCCATCGACGAGTTTCTCTGCGGGGGTCACGACGCTGCAGTGGAAGCTGTTCGAGGCCAAGGCGGGTCTCCGTCTCGTTTGGGCCGCTCGTGCGGTGTCGCGGCCGGGAAAGGCGTCCGTATGGGGCTGACATGATAGCCCCGCCCGGCGATTCGGTCGGCCCGGTGTTCGGCTAGTCTTGGGCTCCCGATGCCCCGCCGCACGCCCATCCTCATCGCCCTGCTCGCTCTGGCTCTGGTCGCGATCGCCCTCGGCCACCTGTGCACGGGCGATGTCCTCGGCGGCCTCCACTGGCCCGAGTCGCCGGAAGTCCTGGCGATCCGCCTCCGCCGCCTGCTGATCGCGGGCATCGTCGGCGGCTCGCTGGCCCTGGCCGGCGTCCTGCTCCAGGCGATGCTCCGCAACCCGCTGGCCTCGCCCGATCTGCTCGGCGTCACCGCCGGGGCGGGGCTCGGGGTCTCGGTGATGGCGTATCTGGCCGCCCCGCTCGCGGGCGCGGCGGTCGGGGCCGCGGCCGTTGCTACCCAGACCGCCCCCGCTCCCCTGGCCTCCTTCGCCGCCACCCCGCTGGCCCAGACGCTCGGGGCCGGGATCGGGGCCGCGATCACGCTCAAGCTCGTCCTCGCCTGGACCACCCGCCGCGGGGGGATCGATGTCGTCTCGCTCGTGCTCGTGGGCGTGATCGTGGGGATGACCTGCGGCGGGCTCACGCTGCTGCTGCACCACCTGCTGCCCGACCGCGGGGTCAATGCGCGGGCGTGGTTCTTCGGTTCGGTCAACGAGAGCACGCCCACGGGGCTGCTCGTGCTCGCGGGGCTCGTGCTCGCGGCGTGTCTGGCGATGAGCCTGCACCTGGGCCGGTCGATCGACGCGGCCTGCCTGGCCGAGGACGAGGCCCGCTCGGTCGGCGTGCGGCTCGGGCGCCTGCGCTTCCTGCTCTTCTCGGCCTCCGGCATCCTCGCCACCTTCGCCGTCCTGCTGGCCGGGCCGATCGGCTTTGTCGGCCTCATCGTCCCCCACGCGATCCGGATGATCCTCGGCCCCCACCACCGCCCGCTGGTCCTCGCCGCGACGATCGCCGGGGCGGCCGTGTTGATCGCCGCCGACGGGGCGGTCTCTGCCCTGCCCCTGGCCCGCGGCGGGCGGCTTCCGGTGGGGGTCGTGATGGCGATCGTCGGCGGGCCGTGCTTCCTGATCCTGCTGCGGTCCACACTGCGGCGGAACGTGCTGGGCTAGCAGCCTCTGCTCCAGAAACGGGTGCCGCCGGTCCACATCCGGGTGCCACTGGTCAGGCTCGGCTTTGCGAGCCTGCCCAGTGCGGGCGTCCACACCCCGAGAGCCAGACCCGCCGGGGAACGCGGCACGGGGCCGGTGGAGCGGGCGCACCCGCCGCCGGAGCTTCTGCGCCTGTTCGGGCAGCGGCAACGGTTGCTCCGCCACGGGCCGCCGTTGACCGAGCAGCGGCGGCCGTTGTTCTGCCAGCAGCGGTCGCCGTCCTGCCAGCGGCAGCCATTGCTTGTACAGCGGCAACGACAAAAGCTCTCCCGATAACCACGGACTCGGCACATCCTGCGCCACCCCGCCGACAGCCGCCGGCGGGAGCGGTTCACCGCGGAGGACGCGGAGTGACGCGGAGCGAAGACGGGGGGACATTTGGCCACAGATGAACACAGATACACACAGATGGAAGAACAAGAACCACGTCTTCCGGCCTTTATCCGTGTCCATCTGTGTCCATCTGTGGCGACCTCTGCCTTTCTGCCTTCCTCCGCGTCACCCCGCGAGCTCCGCGGTTGCCTTCCCTCCCCCGCCGCCACCCACCGGCCGCCCGCACTCCGGGCACACCTCCCCAACCGACCCGGACAGGTCATACCCGCACCCCCCTCGCCACCCGCACCGACCCCGCCGCGACCGACGCCACCCGCGCAGCCGCACGAATCCGCGATGCAGCAGCCAAAGCAGCAAGGCGTAGAACAGGGTGTTGGCAATCAGCCCCCGCCAGAGGGGGAGCAGGGGGAGCCACATGGAATCAGCAACTTTCAGGCCGAGCTTCTGCCACGGGTTGTACGCGATCTCCAACCTGCCGTGGGTCTCTGTCACCCAATCGGCGGCCTGATCGGGAGAGATGGTCTGCGACGGCGACAGCAAGAGCTCGAACTTCGACGCTCGCAACGGCCAACCGAATGCATGCACCGCACAGGGTATTTCTTCGTCGACATCTGGCGGAGGGGGTTTCACATGCCGGGCGAAACTCGGCAGTTCCTTGACTTCGGGCTGATGCTCCTGGATCAACTGTTCACGCCCAGACGCATCAACACCGAGAAAGCAAACCACGCGCGTCGTCCCGAATGACATCCTGAGGCTCGCCACTCGTGCGGGCAGTCGATCGCGTTCTATCAAGAGCTGCTCTTTGATCCCGAACACCTCGACCACTCCCGAAGCGAAGACCCATGCAGACACCCACGTCACTGCCAAACCCAAGCACAAACACGCGCACACTCGCCACGCCACACCCACGGCCCGCTCGCGTCGCCGCTCGCCGCCATCCCGCCGTGTTCGCGTCGTCTTGCCCATCGGCCGCAGTCTACACGCCCGCCCCCCGCGGCCACCCGCCTACCCCGCCGCCGCCCCGGCCGCATCCCTGCGTGAACCCTCCCCCACCGGCCGCCCGCACTCCGGGCACACCTCCCCGACCGACCCGGACAGGTCGTACCCGCACCCCCCTCGCCACCCGCACCGACCACGCCGCGACCGACGCCACCCACGCAGCCGCACAAACCCGCGACGCAGCAGCCAAACCAGCAAGGCGTAGAACAGGGTGTTGGCGATCAGGCCACGCCGGAGGGGAAGCAGGGGGAAATACGCCCCGTCGCCAATCCTTGAGGCCGCTGTCATTGCATTTGGGCCGGCCAATCGCCACCCACCTCGCGGGCTCGCGGCATCTCCGGCCCCAATCCATTGTGAATTGGATGATGTTGGATAGCCTATGTCACACCATTCGTAGTACAACGCACGCCACGGCCAACCAGTGGCGTACATCGTGGCAGATCCCGGCCCATTCATCCACTGTGAATCCAGACACATTCGTTGTGCAAACCAAGGCAGCCCTTCTTGCACTCGAACTCTCTCAGAACTGAGGAGGTCTTCGCGCTGGTGGTCCTCGATCTGACCTGCGAACACCAAACCGGAGACCCCAAAGCCTGTGAACACTGCCACGATGGCTCCGGACGACGGCCCGGATTCCAACGCAAATCCGTCACTGCGGGCCTCATTCACTACAACTGCCCACGCCACCGCCCAAGTCAGCACCAACCCCCAGCACGGATACACACCCACAAGCCACAATCCGCGAAGTACCACCCGCCCGCGTCGCCGCTCGCCGCCATCCCGCCGTGTCCGTGCGTCCCGCCTCACACTCGCCAGTCTACACGCCCGATGTCCTCCCGCCCCCTCCCCCGCGTATCCTGCACCCATGCCCTCCATCGACCAACTCCACCGCGCCCTGGCCGCCGACCCGAACGACGCCTTCCTCCTCTACGGCCTGGCCATGGAGCACGCCAAGCTCGACGACCACGAGCCCGCGCTCGACTATTTCCGCCGGGCCATCGAGGCCGACCCCGCCAACGCCTACCACCACTACCACATGGCCCGCTCGCTCGAGGCCCTCGGCCGCGAGGCCGACGCCCGCGCCACGCTCGAGGCCGGCCTCAAACAGGCCCAGACCCACGGCGACCACAAGGCGATCGGCGAGATCACCGACTACCTCCACCGCCTCGGCGAGGACGACTGACCGCCCCGCCCCCCGCGCGAGCCATACCCGCCCGCACGCGAGCCACACCCGCGCGGCCGCGACACACACCCCAGCCCCATGCCCAGCAAGAGCAGCCAATCCGCCACCGTCCGACGACTGCTCCAGCAGCGCGAACGCCTCGAGGAACTCCCCCCGACGAACCCGTCCGCGGCGTCCGCCCCATGGGCGACGACCAGACCCGCTTTGCCATCAAGATCGCCCGCAACGCCTTCGGCCCCGTCCACGCCAAAGACCTCGCCGCCCTCGGCGCCGAGATCGGCCGGCCGCTCGACGAGCCCGCCCGGGAACGCCTGCTCGACGCCCTCGCCCGCGAGGCGGCCCGGGGCGACGCCCTCCGCCTGCTGCGCACCCGCGCGCCAAACGCGACCTGCTCTTCCGCCTCTCCCGCAAGGGCCACGACAAAGCCGCCGCGGCCGAGGCCCTCGAACGCCTGGCCGCCGTCGGCCTGATCGACGACGAGGCCTTCGCCGAGACCCGGGCCGGCTCGCTCGCCCGCGCCGGCGGGGCCGGGCCGCGGCTCGCCGAGAACAAGCTCCGCGCCCAGGGCGTGGACGGCACACTCGCCGGCAAAGCCGTCCGCGAGGCCTTCGCCGAGGTCGATCTCCTCGACAGGGCCACCGCCGCCGCCCACAAACGCGCCCGCGCCCTGAGCCCCACCCTCGACGCCGAGACCCGCCGCAGACGCCTCTACGGTTTCCTCGCCCGCCGCGGGTACGATCATGGCGTCTGCATGCAGGCGACCAACGCCGCCCTGGCCGATGACAGCGGGGACGACGACACCCCCTGACCCCGCCCCGCGGCCCGGCCGCTCACCACCTGTCCCCACCGCCCCCCGGAGGCCCCCATGACCCGCCACACCCTCTCGCTCGTTGTCCTGCTCGGGGCCGCCGCCGCCCTCACCGGGTGCACCAACTCGCACAACGACCACCTCCGCTTCGGCGAGGCCGGGGTGATCCCCGCCTTCGCGACCGACGCGCCCGAAGGCTTCGAGGGCGACACCTACCGCAGCGTCACCGGCCTCGACCGCTCCGACTGGGAGCCCGTCGTCTTTATGGTCCCCGTCCACGGCACCGCCCACCAGCCGACCTACGCCCCCAGCGCCTTCGACCTGGGCACCCTGCCCCGCCAGCGCGGCGAATACCCCACCGCCGAGACGAGCCTCGACCTGGGCGAGCCCGACTGCGCCGCCGACGCCTGGTTTGCCGCCCGCACCCACGGCATGGCCGTCGTGGACACCGTGCTGCTGCTGCCCCGCATGGTCATGCGCCCGTACACGGCGACCGACTGGTCACCCAACGGCAACTACACCCGCGTCAGCGGCCAGGACCCGGCACCGACCGCCGACCCGGCGGAACTCACCACCCAGCCCACCGACGACCACGCCGACCACTACGACCCGACCGAGGGATTCTTCGACGAGGCCGACAGCTGATGGACGACCCGCACCTGCCCGACGGCGCCCGGCCGGAGTACGAGGTCTCGCCCCACTTCGCGGCCGCACAGCACGCCGGCGAGCGGCCCTACCTCATCCTCGACTGCCGCCTGCCCTCCGAGGCCGAGGCCGCGACGATCGTCGGCTCCGTGCTCATCCCGCTCCACGAACTCGAACAGTCGCTCGACGACGTCGAGGACGCCCTCGAAGACCGCGGCCTGCCCAAGGACGCCCCCTTCGCGGTCCTCTGCCACCACGGCCAACGCTCGCTGCGGGCGGCGCTGCTGCTGCAGCACGCGGGGTTTACGGGCGCCCGCTCGGTCTTCGGCGGGATCGAGCTGTGGGCGAGTGCGGTGGACGCGAACATCCCGCGGTATGTGCGGGACGGGTCGCGGTGCACCATTGTGGAATAGCACCGCGCGGGAATCGGTCACCACTTACACGAGTTCCAGATGTTGAGGTAGCAGACAAGATCGCGGGTATCGACGGCGCCATCGCCGTTGCAATCGGTTGCGCCGTTACCGGGGGCCCAGTCGTTGAGGAACGCGGTCAGGTCCTGCGTGTTGACCGACCCGTCGCCGTTGTAGTCGGCGTAGAGGCATTCCGGATCACGCTCGCCCCAGAACTGCACCATCGCCCCCAGCGGATCGGGGCATTCGTGGCTGTAGTCGTAGCACTCACCCGGCCCGTGCACCCCGTCGCCGGGGTTGTCGTCGTCGAGTTGCAACTCGTTCTGGTCGCCGCGCTGATTGCGGCCGCCGTATCGGGTGCCCCACAGCATGGCCTGCGCGCACGTCGCCGGCGTCAGCCCCCCCGACATGGTCACGTCCTTGGCAAAGAGCAGGATGTGCGAGCCCGTGCCGCCCGGCGGGATCGGCCACGCGCCCGTGCTCAGCTCCGTGTTCGAGTAGTAGTAGCCGGGGTCGTTCCCGCCGGGGTTGCAGTCCAGAGTGCCGTAGTCCAGCACCCACCCGCTGTGGTCGAAACTGTCCGGCTCGCACGGCACTGAGTTCTGCGTCAGCACCGCGATGTAGCACCGCTCGGTCTCCGAGCCGGCGCACGTCCAGTACCACCCCAGGTCCACTCTCTGAAAGCCGGCCTCGATGTCGGTCTGGCCCCACACCGAGTGGTCGTTGGTCACGAACATGTTGCAGTACGCAGTCCCGAAGAACCAGCGGCTGGTGCTGCTCGTGAAGCAGGCGCCGGTGTCGTCCATGTACCCGTCGCTGTTGTCGTCGCCGAAACAGTCGTAGACGCGGGTCAATCCCCGTCGGCCCGCGCCGCGGCCGAGGTACTCCACCCAGTCCGAAACAACGCGGACCCGCCCTTGCTCGTACCGCACCCGGGCGACGCGCTCGGGCGTCACCTCGATCGCGCTGTCGAGCCGCTGCAACGCCGGTCTCTCCGACTGCGCCGCGGCGGCAGCCACACCGGCGCACATTCCCACACAGAGACACAGGTCTTTCACTCGCATGGCGACGTCCTCCGATCAATCGGGGCCCGGCAACACCCGGAGCCTACCGGCACGCGTTCCATTCGTTCAGGAAGCACAGGAAGTCCTGCGTATCGAGGACTCCGTCGCAATTGCAGTCCGCACTCTCGTCGTCGGCGAGCCACGCGTTGAGAAACGAGAGTACGTCCAGCGTGTTGACGCGGCCGCTTCCGTCATGATCTGAATAGCCGCACGGATCGCTGTTGTCTCTGCCCCAGAACTGCACCATCGCCCCCAACGGGTCCGGGCACAGACCGAAGCTGTAGGTGTAGCACTCGCTGGTGGTGTGCGTGCCATCGATCGTGGCGACATCGTCGAACTGCTCGGTCGCCTGCGTGCCCCGCTGATTGTCACCACCGTATTCAGTGCCCCACAGCATCGGCTGGGCGCAGGTCGCGGGGACGAGCGCACCCGAGGAGGTCTGGCCCTGCGCGAAGAAGAGTATGTGCGAGCCGGTGCCGCCCGGAGGCATGGGCCAGTGGCCCGAACTCAGGCTGATGTTCGCGAAGTAGTAGCCGCCGGGGTTGCAGCTCAACGGGCCGAAATCGAAGATCCAGCCGCTGTAGTCGAAGCTGTCGGCCTCGCAGGGGACGGAGTCTTGGGTGAAGACGGCGACGAGGCACGATTCGAGGTCGTTGCAGGCCCACATCCATGCAAGGTCGACGCGCGTGAAGTTGGCGTTGAGATCGGCACCGCCCCATACCGAGTGGTCGGCGGTGACGAACATGTTGCAATAGGCGGTGCCGAAGAACCAGCGGCTCGTGCTTGTGGTGAAGCAACCGCCGGTGTCGTCCATGTAGCCGTCGCTGTCGTTGTCGCCGAAGCAGTCGAAGAAACGCGTCTTCCCTCGCGGGCACTGGTTCCGCATGCGGCTGTACCCGCCCCACTCCGACACCACCCGAAACTCGCCCCCCACATACCGCGCCTGGGCCACCCGCTGCGGCACCACCTCGATCGCGTTGTCGAGCCGCTGCAGCGCCGGCTTGTCCTGCTGCGCAGTGGCCGCGGCCACGCCCGCGCAGATTCCCGCCCAAACCCAGATATCCCTCGCTCGCATCGTGCCGCCCTCCCGTCACCGCGTGTGCGTGACCACCCAGAGCCTACCGGCAGACGTTCCAGCCGTTCAGAAAGCAAAGCACGTCCTGCGAGTTGATCGTGCTATCGCAGTTGCAGTCTGCCGTCCCATCGAGCGCATTCCAAGAGTTGAGGAACGCGAGAAAGTCGCGTGAGTCGATGACGCTGTCGTCGTTGTAGTTCGCGTATTCACAGACTCTGTCGGTCCCGTCCTCTCCCCAGAACTGCACCATCGCCCCCAACGGGTCCGGGCACAGGCCGAAGCTGTAGGTGTAGCACTCGCTGGTGGTGTGCGTGCGATCGATCGTGGCGACATCGTCGAACTGCTCGGTAGCCTGCGTGCCCCGCTGATTGTCACCACCGTATTCAGTGCCCCACAGCATCGGCTGGGCGCAGGTCGCGGGAATCAAGTCGCCCGACGAGGTCACGCCTTGGACGAAGTACAGGAGGTACGACCCGGTGCCGCGCGTCGGAATGGTCCAGGCGCCCGGGCTCTGGGTGACATTCGCGTAGTAGTACGCACCCGGATTGCAGCTCAATGGCCCGAAGTCGAGAATCCAGCCGCTGTAGTCGAAAGAGTCCGGCTCGCAAGGGACGGAGTCCTGCGTGAATACCGCGATCATGCACGACTCGATCTCGTTGCATGACCACATCCATGCCAGGTCGACGCGGGAAAGGCCGGCACCCTGGTCGGCCTCTGCGGTCACGGTCATGTCATTGGCCACAAACATGTTGCAGTAGCTGGTACCGAAGAACCAGCGACTGGTGCTCGTGGTGAAGCAGCCGCCGGTGTCGTCCATATAGCCATCGCTGTCGTTGTCGCCAAAGCAGTCGAACACGCGCGACAATCCACCGCGGCAAGGATCCGGCGGCCGGCTGTACCCGCCCCACTCCGACACCACCCGAAACTCGCCCCCCACATACCGCGCCTGGGCCACCCGCTGCGGCACCACCTCGATCGCGTTGTCGAGCCGCTGCAGCTGCCGGCTTGTCCTGCTGCGCAGTGGCCGCGGCCACGCCCGCGCACATTCCCGCCCAAACACAGATATCCCTCGCCCGCATCATGCCGCCCTCCCGTCACCGCGCGTGCGTGATCTCCCAGAGCCTACCGACACGCGTTCCAGATATTCAGGAAACACAGGAAGTCCTGCGTGTTCACCGTGCTGTCGCCGTTGCAGTTGGCGCGGGCCTCTCCGGCGTTCCACGAGTTCAGGAAGTCGAGGAAGTCCTGCGTGTTGACCGTGCTGTCGCCGTTGTAGTTGGCGTAGTCGCAGGGGTCGCTGCTGGCCTCGCCCCAGAGCTGGACCATCGCACCGAGCGGGCCGGGGCAGAAACCGAAGCTGTATGTGTGGCACTCCGAGATCGTGTGTACGCCGTCGGCGAGCACATCGTCGTCGTACTGCTCGGTGACCTGCGTGCCCCGCTGGTTGTCGCCGCCGTACTCGGTGCCCCACAGCATGGGCTGTGCGCACGTCGCGAGGGCCAGCCCGCCCGACGAGGTCTGGCCGCTGGCAAAGTAGAGGATGTGCGAGCCGGTGCCGCCCGTGGGGATCGGCCAGGTGCCCGTGCTCAGGGTGGCGTTGGTGTAGTAGTACCCGCCGGGGTTGCAGCTCAGGGTGCCGAAGTCGAACACCCAGCCGCTGTAGTCGAAGCTGTCGGGATCGCAGGGAACAGAGTCCTGGGTGAAGACGGCGACGAGGCACGGCTCGGTCCCGAAGCCCCGGCAGGTCCACTGCCACGCGAAGTCGATGCGGGCGAACCCGGCGTCGAGATCGGTCTTCTCCCACACAGTGTGGTCGGCGCTGACGAACATGTTGCAGTACGAGGTGCCGAAGAAGTACCGGGTGTTGCTCGCGGTGAAGCACCCGCCGGTGTCGTCCATGAAGCCGTCGCTGTCGTTGTCGCCGAAGCAGTCAAAGACGCGGACGTCAGCGGCCCGCAACGCGCCGCCGCTGTAGTCGGCCCAAGCGGACACGACGCGGGCAGCACTGTGCTCGAACCGGACCCTGGCGACGCGCTGGGGCGTGACCTCGAACGCGTTGTCGAGCCGCCGCAGCTCGGGCTTGTCTCCCGCGACGGCCACAGCCGCGGCACTCGCGCACAAGCCAACGCAAACCAACAGGCGATGCGGATGCATGGATAATCTCCCGACGCGTGATGTCGAACCAAACCGGGCGCTACCGGCACGCGTTCCAGATATTCAGGAAGCACAGGAAGTCCTGCGTGTTCACCGTGCTGTCGCCGTTGCAATTAGCCCGGGCATCTCCGGCGTTCCACGAGTTCAGGAAGTCGAGGAAGTCCTGCGTGTTGACCGTGCTGTCGCCGTTGTAGTTGGCGTAGTCGCACGGGTCGTCGCACCGTTCCTGCCAGAACCCCGCCGCGGCACCCAGCTCGAACGGGCACTCATCGATCGTGTAGTCGTAACACTCGCCGGTCCCGTGGTCGCCGTCCGCCGGGTTGTCGTCGTCGAGCTGCTCCGGGCCCTGCGTGCCGGGGGCGCTCGGGTCGCCCCGGTCCTCGCCGGTCGCCCAGAGCATCGGCTGCGCGCACGTCGCCAGCAGCAACGCACCCGACGTCGTCACCTCCTGCGCAAAGAACAGGGCGTACGACCCCGTGCCGCCGTCCGGCACCGGCCACGTGCCCGCGCTGCTGAGATCGGCATTGGAGTAGTAGTAGCCGCCGGGGTTGCAGCTCAGCGTGCCGAAGTCGAGCAGCCAGCCCGAATACTCGAACGAGTCGTCGTCGCAGGGGACAGAGTCCTGCGTGAAGACGCCGACGATGCAGGGCTCGGTGCCGAAGCCGCTGCACGTCCACTGCCACGCGAAGTCGATCCGCCGGAACCCCGTGTCGAGGTCGGTCTCGGCGCTCACGGTCATGTCGTTGGTCACGAACATGTTGCAGTAGCCCGTGCCGTAGAAGTAGTAGCCGCCGGTGCACGAGCCGGTCTGCTCGAAGGCGTCGAACGACAGCTCGAGGTCGTCGCACGCGCGGCCCGCGGAGTCGCCGACCGGCACCCAGTCGCCGACCTTATGGAAGCCGTCCGGCCCGCGCACCGCCGGCGCCCTGCGCAGCGGCTGTACCTCGATGCCATTGGCGAGCCTCTGCAACTGGCCCCTGCCCTCGATGCCGGTCTGGCCCGCCGCCAGCCCCGCCGCGAGCCCGACCAATCCCGTCACGACCACTGCGCGCTGCATCATGTCGCCGTCCCTTCTTCATGAGGCCCGGGCGGTGATGGCCCGGCCTGTGTGTCCCTCGGTGCCCCGCATGGTCGCGAGGGCACCGCTCCGGAGAACCCGGCAGATACGACTTGTACGGCGGGGCCGCGGCCGGGTTGCAGGGACTTTGCGGAACCGCGCAGAATCGCTCGGGGACAGCCGGACGAAAACAAAGCACGCCCGGGCGTTTCCGCCCGGGCGTGTGGAATGATGCTTTCAATCCGTGCGGCCTAGGCCGCGAGAGGATTAGCGGCAGGCGTTCCAGATGTTGAGGAAGCAGAGGAAGTCCTGCGTGTTGACGGTGCTGTCACCGTTGCAGTTGGCCATCGCTTCGCCGTTGTTCCACGAGTTGAGGAACGCGAGGAAGTCCTGGGTGTTGATGGTGCTGTCGCCGTTGTAGTTGGCGTAGTCACAGGGATCGGTGCCAGCCTCGCCCCAGAACTGGACCATGGCGCCCAGGGGATCGGGGCAGAGACCGAACGAGTAGGTGTAGCACTCGCTGGTGGTGTGGTTGCCGTCGACGGTCAGGTCGTCGTCGAACTGCTCAGTGACCTGAGTACCCTTCTGGTTGTCGCCGCCGTACTCGGTGCCCCAGAGCATGGTCTGGGCGCAGGTGGCGAGGACGAGGGCGCCGGAGGTGGTGGCGCTCTGCGCGTAGAGGAGGATGTGCGAGCCGGTGCCGCCCGTGGGGATCGGCCAGGTGCCGGTGCTCAGGGAGACGTTGGTGTAGTAGTAGCCGCCGGGGTTGCAGCTCAGGGTGCCGAAGTCGAGGATCCAGCCGCTGTAATCGAGCGAGTCGAGTTCACAGGGGACGGAGTCCTGGGTGAAGACGGCGACGAGGCAGGTCTCGGTGCCGAAGCCGGCGCAGGTCCACTGCCAGGCGAAGTCAACGCGGGCGAAGCCGGCGTTGAGGTCGGTGCCGTCTTCCACGGTGTGGTCGGCGGTGGTGAACATGTTGCAGTACGCGGTACCGAAGTACCAGCGGCTGGTGCTGGCGGTGAAGCAACCGCCGGTGTCGTCCATGAAGCCGTCGCTGTCGTTGTCGCCGAAGCAGTCAAAGACGCGGACGTCAGCGGCGCGGGACACGCCACCGTTGTAATCGCTCCAGTCGGAGACGATGCGGGCGGTGCCGTTCTCGTAACGGACCTTGGCGATGCGCTGGGGCGTCACTTCGATGGCGTTATCGAGCTTCTGCAGCTGGGGCTTGTCGCCGGCGATGGCAACCGACGCGACACCAGCGCACAGGCCGGCGGTGATACACAGGTTCTTGGCCTTCATATGAGTAACTCCTTCTTCGATGAAAGGGAACCAAACGCAGTTTCTCCCCGTCTCGCGGGGACACTTCTCGGAAATCCCTGGCCACTACACTGTTGCCAGAGAGAATCAGACCTGACTGTCAGCTTCTCGTCTCAAAAATCACCGAACACCCGCTTCATCGCCCAGCGATTTCATTGGGGTTGCCGTGTGGGACGTGAAACTCCTTACCGCTGCCTCTGAGAGTCGTGCTCCGGGTTCACGTACGCGAAACGAGAGAACCCCGTCGCGGTTGCTGGGCCGAATACCCGATTTGGAACTCTCGATCTCCATCCGTACAAACTTCGGCATTGAACGCAGCCGACACTTGCGCAATATACACACCTCTCGCATCCACGCAAGACCCCCGACTCCATTTTTCCAACTTTCCGGCACAACCGTTACCACTTCCCACGCCACGCCCCACACCGCGCGGTAATCTGGGCAAACCCTGACGGCAAACCGGTTTCCGACAAACAGCCCCCGATCCGACTACCTGCTCAGCGCCGCCGAACCGGGCGTCCCCCGGCCCGACCGCATCGCCTCGACGAAGGCATCGAACAACGGCCCAGCATCGTGCGGTCCCGGAGAAGCCTCTGGGTGGTGCTGCACACTGAACACAGGCCGATCAACCAGGCGAAACCCCGCCACCGTCCCGTCGTTGAGGTGGACATGCGTCACCTCGCCGCCGGCACGTTCCAGGCTCTCCCGATCGACCGCGAACCCGTGATTCTGGCTGGTGATTTCCACCCTGCCCAGCGGCGTGTTGAACACCGGCTGGTTCGCACCGCGATGCCCGAACCGGAGCTTGAACGTCTCGGCCCCGATCGCGAGCGCCAGCAGCTGGTGCCCGAGGCAGATGCCGAAGATCGGGATCCGCAGCTCGCTGGAGACAACCTCCCGCAGCGTGGCGATCGTCTCGTCCACCGCGGCCGGATCACCCGGGCCGTTCGAGACAAACAGCCCGTCGAACTCGCCCTGCTCGTAGGCCTGCAGGATCTCCGACGCCGGCGTGTCGTGCGGGATGAGCTGCACCAGGCAATCCCGCTCGGCGAGATTCCGCAGGATGTTGCGCTTCGCCCCGCAATCCATGGCCAAAACCCGCAGCGGCCGCGAGGCGTCCGCGCCGTCTTCACCTCGCGCGCGCGCCCCGGCCCCCGGTGCCCACGCCCACGCGTCGAGCTTCTCGGACCAGTCATCGCGGGCGGTGCGCCCGACCGCGGGCACGAGGTTCTGGCCGGCCATGCTCGGGGCATTTCTGGCACGCTCGACGAGCTGGCGGTCGGAGAGGCCCGCGTCGTCGGTCAGCACGCCGCTCATGGCCCCGCCGGTGCGGAGTCGCCGCGTGAGGGGCGCGGGTGTCGATCCCCGCGATGCCCAGCACCCCGGCGTCGGCCAGGTAGGCCGCGAGGCTCTTGTCTGCCCGGAAGTTCGAGTATCGGTGGGCCAGCTCGCGGACCACGAACCCGGCCACCTGCACACGTCCGGACTCGACATCGACGGGGTTGGTGCCGGTGTTCCCGATCAGCGGGAAGGTCTGGACGAGGATCTGGCCGCGGTAGGAGGGGTCGGTCAGCGACTCCTGGTAGCCGCTCATGGCGGTGTTGAAAACGACCTCGGCCTCGACCACCAGCCCCCGCCCGGTCGCGCCGAAGGCGACGCCCCGGAAGACGCTCCCGTCGGCGAGCACGAGGCGGCAGGATGACGACGATTCGGCGTGGTCTGGCATCCGTAGAGTGTACCCGGTGCCCGCGTCACTTTTTGAACCCGACCGCCCCCCACGTTCACTCGACGGGTGCACGTTTGTCCGCGTGGCCGTGGAGCGAGGCATCGAGCGGGCGGGCCTGCTCCGCGACTGGAACGCGCTGACCTATCTGGTCGAGCCCGAGGCGGGATCGACCCCGGTCGAGCGGGGTGAACTCGTCGTCGTGCCCCTGGGCAAGGGCGACACGCCGACCCGGGGTTTCGTGGTCGAGACGGGGGGGCCGGAACTCGCCGGCGAGATCGACCCCCAGACCATCAAGCCGATCGCCGGCCGCACCGGGGCCCGCATCCCGCCGGCGCTCGTGGACCTCGGGAGCTGGCTGTCTGAGTACTACATCTGCCCGCTGGGGATGGCCATGGCGACGATGGTCCCGGCGGCCGTCAAGGCCGGGACGGGCAGCAGGCGCGTCCGGTTGCTCCAACGCCCCGAGCCGGTGCCCGAACTGCCGGACCTGACGCCGAAGGTCCGGGAGGCGTGGGACCGGATCGTCGCACTCCCGCCGGACGTGTTCCCGCTGGCCCCGCGAGACCTCGCCGACGCCGTCGGGGCGAAGACCGTCCGCGAGATCAACCGCCTGACCGCCCTCGGCGGGCTCGAACAGATCGAGCGCGACATCGTGCGCGCGCGCGGCGAGACCCCGCACCTGCCGACACCGGACGTGCTCCCGGAGCCGCTCAATCTCACTGAGCACCAGAGGCTCGCGGTCGAGGGGCTCGGCGGGGCGCTCGGCTCGTTCTCGACGCACTTGCTCTACGGCGTGACCGGATCGGGCAAGACGGAGGTCTACATCCGTTTGATCGAGCGGGTGCTGGAGGCGGGGAAGACGGCGATCGTGCTGGTGCCCGAGATCTCGCTGACGCCGCAGACGGGGGCGAGGTTTGTCGCGCGGTTTGCCGCGGCTGGCGTCGCGGTGCTGCACTCCGGCCTGACGGCCTCTGAGCGGCACCGGGAGTGGAAGCGTGCGGCCTCGGGCGGAGCGCGGGTCGTCGTCGGGGCTCGGTCGGCGGTCTTTGCCCCGGTGCGGGATGTGGGGCTGGTGATCGTCGATGAGGAGCACGACACGTCGTACAAGCAGGATCAGCTCCCCCGCTACAACGCCCGCGATGTGGCGGTGGTGCGCGCGCAGATCGAGGGATGCCCGGCGGTGCTGGGGTCGGCGACGCCGAGCCTGGAGGCGTGGTCGAACGCGGCCGGGCCGAAGGCCCGCTGGTCGCTCTGGACGCTGCCGCACCGGGCGACAGGCTCGGCGATGCCCCGCGTCGAGATCGTGGACATGGCCGAGCTGAGCCGCCCGGAGCCGGGGAAGAAGCCGCCGAGCCCGGAGCGGGTGCCGCAGCTGAGCCCGCGGCTGCGGTCGGCGCTGCGGCAGACGCTCGATAGGGGCGAGCAGGCGATCATCCTGCTGAACCGGCGGGGGTATTCGCACTATCTGTGCTGCCGCGACCGGAAGTGCGGATGGATCCTGGAGTGCGACCAGTGCGACTCGCGGCTGGTGATCCACACCGGGCGCGACCTGCCGCGGGGTGCGGTGGTGCGGTGCCACCATTGCCTCTCAGAGCAGATCGTGCCGGGTCGCTGCCCGGGGTGCGACGGCCCGCTGCTCCGGCTGGGGGCGGGCACCCAGCGGGTCGAGGAAGAGCTGGAGCGGGTGTTTGCTGCTGATCGGGTCGGGCCCGGAGCGGCGCTGGTGGAAGGGGAAACCCTCGCGCGGATCGACGGCGACACGATGCGCTCCGGCCGGGACTTCTTCCACGCCCTTTCGGAGTTCGCGTCCGGACGGTACCGCGTGCTGCTGGGCACCCAGATGCTCGCCAAAGGGCACGACTTCCCCAACGTCTCGCTGGTGGGCGTGCTGTGTGCGGACGCAGCCCTGGCGATGCCGGACTTCCGGGCGGCCGAGCGGACGTTCCAGCTGGTCAGTCAGGTCGCCGGGCGTGCCGGGCGCGGGGCGGCGGCGGGGACGGTGATCGTGCAGGCGTACGACCCGGGGGCCCCTGCGGTGCAGCTCGCGTCGAAGCACGACTTTGAGACATTTGCCAACGCGGAGTTGCAGGAGCGGCGGGAGGCGTGTCTGCCGCCGGCCCGGCGGATGGCGCGGGTGGTCTGCCGGGACAGGGACTTTGAGAAGGCCCGGGAGGCCTCGGAGCGGATCGCGTCCCATCTGCGGGAGGCGGCGGAGGGCTCGCGGTCGGAGGTGCTCGGGCCGTCGCCGTGCGCGATCGCGCGGATCGGGGGGTATCACCGCTTCGAGATCCTGCTGCTGGCCCCGACCGCCCGGCTGGTGCAGGACGCGTTGCAGTCGCTCCGGCGGCGGGGCCTGCTGCGGAGCGACGCGAAGACGGCGGTGGATGTCGATCCGGTCTCGCTGATGTGACCGGGCGACACTCGCGGGGCTCGGCGAGCTATGCTGCGCCCGATGCGTGTTTCCCTCAATGGCCAGATCGTTCCCGCGGCTGATGCGACTGTCAGTGTCTTTGACCGGGGCTTTCTCTTCGGCGATGGCATCTATGAGGGGCTGCGGGCGTTTGACGGTTGGGTGCGGCATCTGGACGACCACTGCGCGCGCATGCAGCGGGGCCTCGACGAGGCCGGGATCGGCTGGGACGCCTCGGCCTTGCACGGGTTGTGCGAGGGGTTGCTCGAGGCCAACGGCCTCCGGGACGCGTTCCTCTATTGGCAGGTCACCCGGGGCGCACCGGGCCCGGGCCAACCGGTCCGCGCACGGCTGCCGGAGCCGGACATGGCACCGACGGTGTTTGGCTACTGCGTGCCCCTGCCGGGCGTGGACGGGTTCACTGAGCCGACGGAGTGCAGCGCGCGGACCGTGCGCGACGACCGGTGGCACAAGGGGCATGTCAAGACGATCTCGCTGATGGCGAACATCATGGCGGCGCTCGAGGCGGCGGAGGGCGGTGCTGACGAGGCGCTGCTGGTGCGCGACGGGTGGCTGTCGGAGTCCTGCTCGACGAACGTCTTTGTCGCGGGCCGGGACGAGTCCGGCCGGCCGACGCTGGTCACGCCGCCGACGGGGGATGTCTCGATCCTCTCGGGCGTGACGCGCCGGATGTTGCTGGAGATCCTGCCGGAGGCGCAGGTGCGGATGGTCTCTGAGGAGGAACTGCACCGGGCCGACGAGATCTTTCTTGTGGGGACGGTCACCACGGTGCGGAGCGTGCTGACCCTCGACGGTCGGCCGGTGGGGACCGGCGGGGTGGGCCCGGTGGCCCGTGAAGTTCTGGCGCGGTACGCGGATCACCTCCGCACGCAGCTGGCCGAACGGCGCGGGGCTGCGGTTGATTGAGCCCGCGGGCAAACGGGTCACGGTGATGGGTCTCGGCCGGTTCGGGGGCGGGGTGGGCGTGGCGCGGTGGCTTCTCGAGCAGGGCGCGGACGTGCTGGTGACCGATCTGCAGACCGCGGACCGGCTGGACGCCTCGGTCGCGGCTCTCGGGGATGCGGCGGGGACGGGGCGGCTTTCGTTCCGGCTGGGTGAGCACCGGGAGGAGGACTTCGCCGGGTGCGACATTTTGGTCGCCAACCCTGCGGTGCCGAGGCCGTGGGAGAACCCGTTCATCGGGGCGGCGAGGGACGCGGGGGTCGCCATCACGACGGAGATCGGGCTCGTAGTCGAGCGGTTGGCGTCGGATGAGGTTGCCCGTCGGCGCACGATCGGTGTGACCGGCAGCGCGGGCAAGAGCACCACGGCCTCGATGATCGCGCACGCGCTGGGCGGGTTGGGTCATCCGGCGCACCTTGGCGGCAACATCGGTGGCTCGCTGCTGGGCATGCTTGACAGGCTCGGCCGGGATGACTGGGTCGTGCTGGAACTCTCGAGCGCGATGCTGCACTGGCTCGGCGGGTGGTCGCCGGGCGTCGCGGTCGTGACCAACGTCACGCCCAACCACCTCGACTGGCACGGCACGCTGGAGCACTACGTCGCGTGCAAGCGGGAGCTGACGGCCCGGCAGCGGTCCGGGGATGCCGCGGTCTTCGGGCACACGGTCGGCGAGTGGCCGACGCCGGCGGGTGTGGGCGTGCACCGGCTTGACTCGGCGGCGCGGGTCGATGGGCTCGCGATCCCCGGCGCACAATGCGCAACGCGCGGCGCTGCGCGGGAGGCGATCGAAAGGTTGGGCGTTGGCGATTCTCGCGCGGCGATAGAGGCGGCGCTTGGCACGTTCGCCGGGCTCCCCCACCGCCTGTGTCTTCTGGGTGAGCGCGGGGGCGTGCGGTACTACGACGATTCGAAGTCGACCACGCCGGAGGCGACGGTGCTGGCGGCTCGACGCGTTCGCTGAGCAGGGCGGGCTCGGCCGGGTGCACCTGATCGCGGGCGGGTATGACAAGGGGAGCGATCTCTCGCCGATTGCGGCCCGGGCGGGTGGGGTTGCCGGGCTGTACTGCATCGGCGCGACGGGCGAGGCGATCGCTGCGGATGCGGGCGGGAGAGCGCGCGTGTGCGGCTCGCTGTCTCGTGCCATGGCCGACATCTCGGGGCGGGCGGCGGACGGTGACATCGTGCTGCTCAGCCCGGGGTGCGCGTCGTGGGATCAGTTCGAGAACTTCGAGGAGCGCGGGGCTGCCTTCGCCGCTCTTGCTGGCTTTGGAGATCGGGGATGAGGGCGTCGAGTGCCATCTGTGTCCTCGCGGCCGCGATGCTCGGCTTCGGGTGCTGCGGCACCGACCGGTCCGTCACGCCGGCGCCGGACACGGACGTAACCGGATCGGAACCGACGCTGCGGCAGGGCGCTGCGGCGGGGTTTGTGGAGATTCTTCCCGGCGTGCGGATCAACGAGGCGCTGCGCACGCTCGAGTTTGACGCGGTGGTCGCGATGGACTGTCACCATCCGGAGACTCCGGATGTGTATCTCGAGGTGATCTGCTGCACGCCGGACACCCGCGAGCACGAGTCGCTGGTGGTGACCACGGTGCCGCCGTCTTCGATCCATGCGGGGCTGCTTGCCCTGGGAGGGAAGCCCGGCCGCCCCGGCGGCTGGCGGCGCGCGGGTGAGACCGTTGAGCCGGTCGCGCCGGAGGGGGACCGCGTCCGGGTGTGGTTCATCACCAGCACGACTGACGGCGAACGGACGATGCAGGAGCCCGAGCACTGGATAGTTCAGCGGGAGACCCGTCAACCGCTCATGACGGCGATGCCGGGGAGCGGCTGGGTCTTTGCGGGCTCACGGATGCGAGACTTCCGGGGGCGCCGGGTCTACGACGCTGACGGGACAGGGCAGCTGATCGGGCTGCACACCTTCGGCAGCGAGACGATCGCGTGGACACGCGTGGAGAGCCCGGAGGCCTCGGTGCAGGAGCCGCTCTGGCTTGCCAACGCCGACGTCGTGCCCGAGATCGGGACACCGGTCACTGTGCGTGTCTCGCTTGAGCTCGACGGGGCGTCGCCGCTCAGCGATTGATCCGGAGTGTCCGGGCCTGGCGTGTGGTCTCGCCGGTGTCGAGGTCGAGTTCTTCGACCAGGACCTCGACCTCGCGACCGACCAGGAGGCCCGCGTCGACGAAGCGTTCGGTCATGTCGCCGATGGTCCGGACGGGCTCCCCGTCGACCTCGACGATCCGCTGGCCGCTGGCGAATCCCATCTCGACCGCGGGCGAGCCGGGGAACACCCACGACATGATCGGGCGGTCGCCCATGCCCACGGAGTTGTTGCCGCCGAACTGGAGGCCGATCCGCTGGAGTTCGCCCAGCACGCTCGAGCCGACCGTGACCTCGGCCCCGGCCTCGGCGAGCACCGGGCTGATGAGGAGTTCGTCGCCGCCGCGCCAGACGCGGAGGTCGATCTTTTCGCCGGGCTGCACGGTGCTGATCATGGAGCGGAGCACGCCGACACCGGTGACTGTCTGGCCGTCGATCGAGGTGATGACATCGCCGACCTGGAGCCCGGCGAGTTCTGCCGGTCCACCCTCGCTCACGCCGGGCACGTAGACGCCGTAGCCGTTGTAGCCTGCGCGCTGCGCGTCGTCCCAGCGGCGCGGGAGGTTGACGCCGAGGAAGCCGCGGCGCACCTCGCCGTTGTCGATGAGCTGCGTGACCACCGACTCGATGACCGCGAGCGGGATTGCGAAGCTGATGCCGGCTGACTGGCCCTCGGTGGTGCCCTCCGAGTCGTTGCCGGTGGCGATGGCGACGTTCATGCCGACGACCTGCCCTCGGACGTTGACCAGCGGCCCGCCCGAGTTTCCGGGATTGACCGCGGCGTCGGTCTGGATGAAGTTGGTGTATCCGGACGAGGCCGCGACCGCGCCGGCGGGCTCGCGCCCGAGGCCGGAGATGATGCCCTCGCTCATGGAGAACTTGAAGCCGAAGGGCGAACCGAAGGCGAAGACGCGCTCGCCCTGGCGCGGGTGCGCGCCGGTGGCCCGCGTCGCGGGGATGAGGCCGTCGACATCTGGCAGGCGGAGCACGGCGATATCGGTCAGCGGGTCGGCGCCGACGAGCGTGGCCTCGAAGAGCCGTCCGTCGTTGAGCTGGACCCGGATGCGGTCGGCACCGCGCAGGACGTGGGAGTTGGTCACGATGTGGCCGTCGGCGTCGAAGAGCCAGCCGGAGCCGGAGGAACTGGCAAAGAGTGCGCGGTTCTCGACCCGGACATCGATGTGGGCCACGGAGGGGGAGACCGACTCGGCGATGTGCCGCACGGCCTGGTCGATGCGGATGAGGATGTCGTCCTCTTCGAGCGCCTGCCTGGCGAGGGTGACGCGGGCGGAGGTCTGGGCGAACTCGACCTTGCGGACCATCGAGGGTGCGGCGAAGAGGGCGACCACGGTCGCGACGAGCACGAGGAAGGCCGGGCCCCAATCCGTGAACTTGCGCATGCGATCTGCCTCCGGTCTGCCCTTACCGCACGGGGCGGGGGCTGGATTACTCGTCTCGGCGTGCCTCGTCGGAGGTCGTCGGACGGCTCATCGGCTCTCGGGCCGAGGGTTCCCCACCCGATTCGGTGGTTGGACGGCTCTGGATGCCCAAACGTTCCGCCTCACCCTCATCCATGACGTATCGACGCCCGCCGATATTGCGTTCGCTGACCCGGCGGACCCAAGTCGAGGCCGCGTCACGCGTGGCCAGCCCCAGTTGAGCCACTGCTTCAGCGAACCGGGGCGGGCTATCGGTCATTCCCAGAAGATCCTGCACGACCAGTACTTGGCCGTGGCAGGCCGTCCCCGCACCGATCCCGATCAGGGGGACGCTCGTCGCGGCCATGATCGCGTCGGTCACCTCGGCGGGCGCCGCCTCGATGAGCAGCAGGACCGCGCCGGCACGCTCCAGGGCGACGGCGTCTGCGACCACGCGTCGGGCGTCCTCGGCGGTCTTGCCGGCGATCCGGTAGCCCCCGGAGACCGCGACTGTCTGCGGACGGCATCCGACATGTCCGCACACGGGGATGCCCGCGCGGGTCATCCGCTCGACGGTCGGGGCGAAGGAGGCGTCGGCCTCGAGCTTGACTACATCGGCCATGCCTTCGGTCATGAACCGGGCCGCGTTACGTACAGCCTGCTCGTCGCTCTCGTGGTAGCTGGCGAAGGGCATGTCGGCCATGATCAGGGTTCGCGGGGCGCCGCGTTTGACGGCGGCGGTCAGCGCGATCGCGAGATCCAGGGGCATGTCCGTGGTTCGATCGAAGCCGAGAACCATCTGGGCGGCCGAGTCGCCGACGAGCAGAACGTGGACGCCGCCCCGTTCGAGCCACCGGGCGGTGGTCGCGTCGTAGGCGGTCAGGCAGGCGAAGGGCACTCCCCGCCCCGCCATCGAACGGAGCGTTCGGAGCGTGACGGGCTTGCGGTCTTCGGGCTCGACATGGTGTCGATCGCCCTTGTTCGGTGGGGAAACACTCACGCCCAGAGTGTAGCGGCCGCGGCGGTGATCGAGCGATGAAGCGTTATTCGGCCTCGCGCCGGCGCCTGCGGCACCTACCATCGCCCCATGTCTGTCCTCGTTGCCGCGAATGTGCAGTACGCGATCGGTGACCGCCCGATTCTCCGGGGGGCGTCGTTGGCGGTCGAGGCGGGCGACCGGGTGGGGATCGTCGGCCGCAACGGGTGTGGGAAGTCCACGCTTCTGAAGATGCTGACCGGGCAGCTCACGCCCGACAGCGGGAGTATTACGAGGCAGCGCGGTGTGAAGATCGGGTATCTCGCCCAGGAGCCCAGCCTGAAGCACGGGCGGACCCTGCGCGACGACGCCGAGACCGCGTTCAAGGATCTGCACGAGCTTCACGACCAGCTCGAAGCGGTCTATGAGGAGATGGCGGAGGCCGATGGGGAGGAACTCGAGCGGCTGCTCAAGCGGCAGGACGATCTGGAGCGGCGCATTGTCGCCGCGGGGGGGTATGCCCTGGGGCACAAGATCGACGCGGTGCTGCACGGCCTGGGGTTTACCGACAGCCAGTTCTCGATTCCGGTTGAGAGCCTCAGCGGCGGGCAGCGTGCGCGGCTCGCACTCTCCAAGCTTCTGCTGGATGAACCGGACGTCCTGCTGCTGGACGAGCCGACGAACCACCTCGATATCGACGGCCGTCTCTGGCTGGAGTCGTTCCTGACCACCGAGTTTGCGGGTGCGGTCGTGATCATCTCTCACGACCGGCGGCTGCTCGACAATGTGGTGACTCGTATCGAGGAGGTCGAGCAGGGGAGGCTGATCGACTATCCCGGCAACTACGCGAAGTTCCGCAAGCTCCGGGCCGAGCGGCGGGAGGCGCAGCTGCGCGCGTTTGAGAATCAGCAGACCAAGTTCAAGCAGGAAGAGGCGTTCATCCGGAAGTACAAGGCGGGGCAGCGGTCTAAGCAGGCGAGGGGGCGCGAGCTGCGGCTCGACCGCGAGAAGGACACCAGCACGCTCGAACGCCCGGTCGAGCTTGCTTCGTTTGCGTTCGATCTGCCCAAGGCCGAGCGCGCCGGCGATGTGGTCGCCACGTCGCGGAACATCAGCAAGCGGTACCCGTTGGATTCCGGCGGAGAGAAAGTCCTCTTCTCCGACCTCACGCTCTCGATCAAACGCGGCGAGCGGTGGGCGGTGGTTGGCCCAAACGGAGCTGGGAAGACGACGGTCGTGCGCACACTGCTGGGGGAAATCGAGCCCGACAGCGGCACGTGCCGGCTGGGGGCGAACGTCAGCATCGGCTACTTCGAGCAGAGCCACGAGGGCCTGGACCCCGACAAGCAGATGTTCCGGTACCTCCAGGACGTGATCCGCAAGGAGAACCCGGGGGCGTTGCTCTCAGAACAGGCGGCCCGGGATCTGGCCGGCGCGTTCCTGTTCTCCGGGGCCGACCAGGAGAAGGAGCTGGGTGTGCTCTCCGGCGGCGAGCGGGCAAGGGCGGTGCTGGCCGGGCTGCTGGCCAGCTCCAAGAACCTGCTGGTGCTCGACGAGCCGACGAACCATCTCGACATCCCGAGCGCCGAACGGTTGGAGGAAGCGCTCGCGAGCGAGGGCGGGTACGACGGCACGCTCATCCTGATCAGCCACGACCGTGCGCTCATCGACGCGACCTGCAACCATCTGCTCCTGCTCGACGGCCGCGGCAACGCGGAGGTCTTCTTCGGGAACTACACGCAGTGGCGTGAGAGCGTGGCGTCGAAGGCGGCCGCGGCTGAGCCGAACAGTCGGAACCCCAAAGGTGCGGCGCGGCCCGCGGCGGGCACCACGCAGCCCGCCCCTTCCTCGTCGCCCTCAACCACGGACCCGAAGCCGAAGTCCAAGAACCGGTTCTCCTGGATGCGGGTCGAACAGCTCGAGGAACGCATGGGCGAGATCCAGGCCGAGGTGTCGGTGCTCGACGAGCAGCTCGCCGACCCCGAGCTCTGGAAGGACCACGAGCGGATCACCAAGGTGCGGGCCCATCACGAGAGCCTGCAGGCCGAGCTCGGCGAGATTGAAGAGGAGTGGCTGCGGAAGGCCGAGTAGTCACCGACCCAGCCGTGCCGTTCGAATCGGTCGGCCCGCGGAGATCCTGACACGATGCAACGATCACCGCTCCGTGCTGATCTTCTCCTGCTGCTGGTCGCGGCCATCTGGGGCTCGGGGTTTATCGCCCAACGCGTCGCGGCCCGGTCGATGGGCCCGCTGTCGTTCAACGCGATCCGGTACCTCATCGGGTTTGCGATTCTCGGCGTGCTGCTGGCCTCGCTGGCCCGCTGGAAACCTACGCGGGCGGAGTTTGTCGGGGGCTTCTGGTTGGGGGCGATCATGGCGGCAGCGGCGTGGCTGCAGCAGCACGGCATCGAGTTCACCACCGCCGCGCGGGCGGGGTTCTTCACGGGGCTCTACGTGCTGATCGTGCCGGTTGTCGGGTTGGCCTTCGGGCAGAGACCGCGGGCGGCGCACGTGATCGGTGCGGCGGTGGCGGTGGTTGGTCTGTGGCTGCTCAGCCGCGAGATGGGCGGAGAGTTGCCCGGCGAAGAACCCCGGGGAGGCCTGCTGCCGGGCGATCCCTACATCATCGCGTGCGCGGTGCTCTGGGCGCTGCACGTGGCGTTCACCGGCAAGCTCGCGCCCTCGGCCGACCCGCTCCGTCTGGCGGCGGTGCAGTTCGCGGTCGTCGCGGTGCTCTCCGGCGTGCTCGCGCTCGTGCTGGAACTCGACCGGTTTACGCTGGCCTCGAGCGGCCTGCTCTCGCGCTGACCTACAGCGGCGTGCTGGTGATCGCGGTCGCGTTCACGCTGCAGATCGTCGCCCAGCGCGACGCCCCGCCGACGCACGCGGCGGTGCTCATGAGCCTCGAGGCGGTGTTCGCGGCGGTTCTCGGCATTCTGTTGCTGGGCGAACGGCTGACGCCGGTGGAGTACGCCGGGTGCGGGCTGATGCTCGCGGGGATGTTGCTCTCGCAGCTGCTCCCGCACAAACGCACGCAGGCCGAGAAGGCGGAGCTCATCGATCCAGTTCGCTGACAGCCTCGAGCACCTCCGCGCCGTGGCCGGGCACCTTGACCTTGTCCCATCGCTGCGCGACCTTGCCGTCGGGGCCGATCAGGAAGGTCACGCGTTCAATGCCCATGTACTTGCGGCCATACATCGACTTCTCGACCCAGACGCCGTACTTGGCGCAGACCTTGGGGTCGGGTTTGCCCTCGTCGTTGGTCGCGTCGTCGGCCAGCAGCGGGTAGTCGAGATCGTTGGCGTCGGCGAACTTTTTCTTCGACTTGGGCGGCAGGATGCTGATGCCCAGGACCGTCGCGCCGAGCTTGCGGAACTTGGTGCCGAGGTCGCGGAACTGGCACGCCTCGTCGGTGCAGCCGCTGGTCGAATCCTTCGGATAGAAGAAGAGCACCACCGGTGAACCCGCGTAGTCCGAAAGCTTGTGCGTGACGCCGTCCTGGTCCTTGAGCGAGAACGCGGGGGCCTTGCGGCCGGGTTCGATGCGTGCCATCGGTGGTCTCCTTCTCTGCCGCCGCCGATCGATCGCGGCAACGGGTCACCATCGCGCGATCCTACGGCCATCGCCCTCGACGTGATGGCGGATCGGGATGCGGAGTGGAGATGAGACGTGAGGCGGCCTCTCGGCACGGCCGGGTGGGTTCAGCCTCGGAGCCACCAGATCAAGAGCAGCGCCCACATCGCCGACAGCCCAAGGCAGAGGGCCACGAACACGCCACGGCGACGCGGCGTCGGCTCGCGGCCTCGGACGAGTGCGAGCCGATCAATGGTGTCGGCGTCCTGGATGGTGTGGCCCTGGCGGGCAGCATCCTGCACGATCGCGAGCACCAGATTGGCATCGAACGGCCTGAGCCCCATCCGTTCGGCGGAGGTGACCAGCCGCGCTCTGACCTCAGGCCGCAGGACCGCCGCTCGGCCGCCCTCGATGGCCTGAGAAGCCGCGGGCCGCGGTGACCCAGCGGGCGTCGTGGGCGGGGATCGCGGCCGCGGCGGCTGTCTCGGCCCGCACCTCCCATGCCCGGCTGTTCTGCTGACTCTCTCGCACGCGGGCCGCCCGGTCCTCATCGACGGGGGTCTCCCGGGGCGGGTTTGCATCTCGACGCGGCGAGTCGGCCTGCCGACCGTGTTCGGCGGGAGTGGCGATGTCCCGGTCCGCGGGCTTCTCGCCCGACCGATCGGCGCGGGTATCGCCGGGGGCGCACCAGCCTCAGCGGGCCGCGAGTCTCCGGGCGTCGATCGCCGCCGGTTCGGGAAGTATCGTCGTCTGTACGTCTCACCACACGCATAGTCTGCGCCGATTCCGGGTCCCGTCAAGAGACACGCGCTCTCCACAGCCGATTCACCCCGGGCGGTACACTCACACCCGGAGATTCTCATGCCTGACGCCGAGCCACCGACCATATCGGACCCTCTCAGCCCGGATGGGGTGGTGGTGTCTTCGAGCCTGGCGAGGGCCGAGGCGCTGACGGCACTGGAGCGGGCCGGGCGGCGGGGCCGCCTGCCGGGCTTTGCTCGTCTTGAGGGCGAGGCGTTCCGGCTCGACTGCGACTCGATTCCGTTCGAGCATGAGATGGTCGGGCGGGTAGTACCGGGGGCGGAGGCGGACGCCGCGGGTTGTCAAATCGCCCTGACGGTCCGGCGCAAGCGGCTGATGCCGACGGTCTTTGCCGGGACGCTGATATTCACGGTGTGGCCCGGGGTGTGGCTCACCGACTCGCTGATCGCAACGTACTGGTCCACGTACGGGCACTGGACCGAATCGATGCCCTGGCTGACCTACGCGTGGTATTTGCCGATCGCGGCGCTGCCGCTGCCGTGGGTCTGGAAGGCGTTGGTGACGCGGAGCCGCGTCGATGGCCCGCGAGTCGGCCCGGGCGCAGGCGGCCGCGGTCCGGAGCGAACTGAACCCCGAACCCACAAACTGAGTCGTCCGGGCCGGTCCCCAACGAAAGCGGGCTCCCGTTGTGGGAGCCCGCAGGGGTATCGGTTGAAGCGGAGGCCGAGGTTTACTCGACGTCCTTGCCCTCGACCACGTCGGTGACGCTCGGGGCGGCGTGCGGGTGCAGCTCGCCGCGCTTCAGCCTGCCGATGTAGCCGTGGTAGGCCTTCATCGACTTGGCACCGAAGAGCAGCATGATGGGGATGTTGGCCACCAGCATGACGCCGAGGCCGAGGGTCGTCCACATGTCGAGTTCGGTGTCGGTGCCGATCATGGCGGGCTTGCCGCCCCACGACATCGCCAGCAGCGTGGTCACGAGGATGAGCAGGCAGTAGATCAGCTTGTAGAGCAGGATCGCGGCGTTGGCGGTCCGCTCGCCCATCGAGCCGAAGAAGTAGTAGACACCCTGTTCTCCGTAGTAGGACCACGAGATCATCGTCGAGAGCGCGAAGAGCCAGGCCGCGATGGACACCAGCCACTTCCCGAGCCCCGGAGTTACTCGATCGAAGGCGTACGCCGTCATGGACGCGCCGGCGTAGTCGCCGTAGAGGCCGAGGTCGAACGAGCCGTCCTCGTTCTCGCGGAAGTGCGGCTTCATCACCGACTCCAGCGTGCCCCACGACGCGATCCACTGGTCGTCGTCGTTCTTCGAGACGCTCGCGGTCATCTTGCGGAGGTCGCGGCCGGTGTCGGTGTTCTCGTCCGCCGCGAGCACGACGAAGATCGTCTCGCCCTCTCGCCAGCCCGCGGTCCCTTCGCCGGCACGGCGGATCTTCTTGGCCTCGCCGGTCATTGCCGGCAGCGGCGGCGTCGTGAGCGTCCAGGTGTCGGCGATCAGTTCGCCGGCGTCGTCGGTTGCCTGCACGATCTGCACGCTCGTCGCGTCGGCGAGCGTCGATTCCGCGTCGCGGTTGTACGCACCGCTCGAGAGAATCACCAGCGCGGTCAGCGTGCAGACCACGATCGTGTCGATGAACGGCTCGAGCCCGGCGACGATGCCCTCACGCACCGGCTCGTCGGTCTTGGCGGCCGAGTGGGCGATGGGGCTGGAGCCCTGTCCGGCCTCCGAGGAGAACAACGCCCGCTTGACGCCCCACATGGCGGCGTAGGCGAACGTGCCGCCGAGGAACGCGCCCTCCGGGTTCGCGCTCTCGCCCCCGAGGAAGGGCGGCAGGCCGCTCTTGACGATCAACGCCAGCATCGACGGAATCTGCCCGGCGTTGACGAGCAAGACGTAGCCGGCCGCGAGGACGTAGATGATGCACATGAAGGGCACGATGCGTCCGGCGACCGCACCGATCCGCTTGATGCCCCCGATGATGACGGTGCCGACGAGCACGGTGAGGATGATCCCCGTCACGACCTGCGGCACACCGAAGTAGGTGAACGTGATGTCGGCGACGTTCCAGGCCTGGAACATGTTGCCGCCGGTGATCGCCGAGATGATCAGCGTCACGACGAAGATGCCGCCGATGATCGCGCCGATCGGGGCGAGACCCCACTCGGCGAAGCCCTTCTTGACGACGAACATCGGGCCGCCGTGCGGGTTCTCCGGGTCGTTGGTGTTTCGGTAGAGCATCGACTGGGTGACCTCGGTCATCTTCAGGGCCATGCCCAGGATGCCGATGATCCACATCCAGAAAATCGCGCCGGGGCCACCGAGGGCGACGGCGACGGCCACGCCGGCGATATTGCCGAGGCCGACGGTCGCGGAGAGCGCGGCCGAGAGTGCCTGGAAGTGGTTGATGGCCCCCGGGTCGTTCTTGTCGTCGTACTTGCCCCGGACGACCGAGACGCCGTGGGTGATCGCTCTGAATTGGCCGAAGCCAGACCAGATCGTAAAGAGCAACCCCGTAATCAACAACGCGTAGACCGTGTAGTCGGAAAAGAGGATGCCGTTAATCGTGTTGATAAAGTCGTTGACGGATGCCATGTACGCGTACTCCGGGCGTTCACTCGACCGCCCCTCGTCGGTGACATTCGCGGCGGGGGCGATCGATGTCGCGATTCAAGCCCACACAATGACGACTTGACCGACTTTTCGCAACCCGGCCCCCTCGGGCGGCGTTCTGGCGACCAGATAGCATGCCGAGATGCCCTGGGATCTTGACGCCATCACCGAGGCTCTGGCCGCCGGTCTCCGGCGCGCCGAGACCGATCTCGCCGAAGAGCACGCCGTCCACGGACTCGACGCCCTCGACGAGGTCAGCCTGCACCCGATTCTCGCTTCGGGCCTCGCGGCGAGCGACCTGGCGGTGTTCCGCGAGACGCCCTACCCGGGACAGCCCGGGCGGCTGCCCAAGGAAACCGAGCGGATGCGGTGTGACCTGGTGGCCGCGCCCCGCGATTCGATCGGCATCGCGGACAAGGTGTTGCAGGGCAAGGAGATGCGCGGGGTTTCCGAGACGCTCTTCGCCGATCTGGCCGAACAGCTCGCGGCTCCGCCGGAGGGTGAGACGCCGCCGGAAGATGCCCTGTGGATAGAGATCAAGTCGGTCGGCCAGCACTCCTATGTGGACGGCATTGCCGGGCCAAATCGGAGTTATGCGTCGCAATTCAATCACTGCCGGCACGATCTCAAGAAGTTGGGCCTCGCCAAGTGCGTCGAGCACGCCGCTCTGGTGCTCGTGCTCTTCCACGAGCGGCCCGAGATCGCCGAACACGACCTCATGGCCTTCGTCCACAAGTGTCTGGACCACCACCTGCCCGCGGCGGGGCTCACCACCGCGTCGCTGCCGATCGCGGACCGGATCGGGAACACCGTCTGCACGGTCGGCCTGGTGCGTGTGCGCGCGCGGCGGCGATCTCTGACAGACCAGGGCGGCTGCGTGTGGGTGTGCGCGCAGGCGGCCGAGGCTCGGGGCATCAGTCCGCGGGAGCCTCGTGCCCCGGCAAGCCGAGGCGGGCGAGGATGGCCTTGGCCGCGTCGCGCCCGGCCTGACGGCCTTGGAATTTCTCGACGACGCGGCCGAGTTCGCCACGCTGACGCGACGCGATCTCGGGGTTCTCGATCAGGCGGACGGCCTGCTCCACCATCGGCTCGTGCCCCCCGAAATGCGGCACCAGCTCGGGCACGATCTCGCGGCCGGCGATCAGGTTGGGGAGCGTGAGAAACTCGGTGGAGAGGACCCACCTGGCCAGCAGCATGTAGAGCAGCGGGCTCGATTTGTAGACAATGATCATCGGCCGCTGGTGGCGAGCGATCTGGAGTGTGACCGTGCCGCTGACCACGAGGGCGAGTTCGCTCCAACGCACGACCGCGTCGGTCTGGGCAACGCCGACGGTCAGCGAGTCCGGCCAGCCGCCCTGCGAGTTGGCGACGTCCCGGATGCGCTTGGCGACGGCCTCGGTCGTGGCGGCGACGACACCGCTCGTCCCCGGGAAGCGGCGGCAGATCTCGCGGTAGGCGTCCAGCAGCAGCGGCCAGTTCCGTGCGATCTCGGCGGGGCGCGAGCCGGGCAGGAGCGCAATCCGGTGCTCGCCGGTCGGGAAGGCCTTGCCCTGCTGGTCGAGCTTGGCTGTGTCGATGTGTTCGTCGAACAGCGGGTGCCCGATGAAGGTCGCCCGGATGCCGCGCTCCTTGAACCACGCCTCTTCGAAGGGCAACAGACAGAGCACGCCGTCGGTCAGCCGGCGGAGCTTCCGGATCCGCCAGCCCCCCCACGCCCAGATCTGCGGCGCGACCAGATGCAGCACCTCGATGCCCTGCTTCTTGGCGATCTTGCAGATCGGGAAGTTCGCGGCCGGAGAATCCACGGGCACGTGGAGTTTGACATCAGCACGATCGCGGAGCCAGCCGCGGATTCTCGCGTTGATCCGCTTGTGCTCGCGGATCTTCGCCAGCCCCGGCATGCCCATCACCGCGTCGTCGCCCGTCCGCTCGATGAGCTCGGCCCCGGCGGCCTCCATGTCCGGACCGCCCCAAGCGTAAATCGGAAGGTCGGGCTGGAGCCGCTTGAGCTCGGCGATGACCGCGGCGGCGTGATCGTCGCCGCTCGGCTCGAAGGCGGTGAAGAGTACCGCGGGCAGTGCCTCGTCGGCTGCTCCGGCTTCCGGGATGTGGGATTCCGCGGGGGGCATGGGCAGGACTCAACACGCCAGCCCCCGCGATGTCAAATATGTCGCCGCAGACTGCGGTCAAGTCGGCGTGAAGAGCGGGCGTGGCGGAGAGGCTGCGAGATTTGGCCGGGGGGGCTTCTACACTCCGCCCGTGCCCCCACCCTCCCGCCGCTCCAATCGCCCGAACCGCCCGGACCGCCCCCGCCACGCCCAGCGTCCGCCGCGAGAGCCGCCGGGGGTCGTGCAACCCGGCCCGCGCGCTGGTGATGGACCGACTGGCGATCGAGTGTGCGCAGTACCCCGACTTCGGGCTCGACCCGCTGGACGACTCGGGCCTGAGTGATCGCGACGCGGCGTCGCGCATGCGATCTACGACGCCGCCGTCCGGCGGGGCATCACCATCAGCCGCCTCGCCGGGGGGTTCCTCAAGCAGCCGTGGCACGGGCTCGAGGCCAACGTGCAGGCACCGCTGCTCGCCGGGGCTGCGCAGTTCCTGTTTCTCGACCGCATCCCGACGCACGCCGCCATCGACGAGACGGTGGAATGGACCAAGCACGCCTCGGGCCGCGGGTCGGCGGGCCTGGTCAACGCGGTTCTGCGCCGCATCGCGGGTCTGGTCCTGCGCGATCCGGAGGGCAACGCGCAGTTCCGCCCGACCTGGCAGAACGCCCGCGACGAGCTCCCGCTTGCCGACGGGCGTTCGCTGATGCTCAACGGGCAGGTGCTCGCATCGCAGGAACTCCCCTGCGCAAGCGTCGCGACCGGCGTGCCCAACTGGCAGATCGAGCGGTGGGCCGACGAGTTCGGGGTGGACGATGCCCTGCACATCGCCTGGCACTCGCTCGCCACCGGCCCGACGATCCTCTACGCGCCGGCCGGGATGCCCGAGTCCCCCGCGACCGCGGCCCATCACTCGGAGTCTCACCGCGTGTTTGTCGGGCCCCGCTCTGGCCTCGGCGACCTGCTCGCGGCGACGCCGCACGTCTGGGTGCAGGATGCGACGGCCTCCTCCGCGATCGAGTTGCTTTCGGGCGATGAGACCACGCCCCCCGCGAGAATCGTCGATCTCTGTGCCGGCCGCGGAACCAAGACCCGCCAGTTGCTGGAGCGGTACCCCACCGCCGAGATCGTCGCCTGCGAGGTCAGCCAGCCGAGGCTCGAGGATCTTCAGCGGCTGGCCCACGTGTCCGGCGGTCGCGTCCGCGTCTGCCGGCCCGAGCAGGCCGCTCGCGAATTTTCCGGTGCCTGCGATCTGGTAGTGGCGGACGTGCCGTGCAGCAACAGCGGGGTGCTCGCCCGCCGGGTCGAGGCCCGCCACCGGTGCAGCGAGCGACAGGTCAAGCGTCTCAACGAGCAGCAGCGGGAGATCCTCGGCGTCGCCCACTCGCTGCTGGCCCCCGGCGCACGGCTGCTGTATTCGACCTGCAGTCTCGAACACGCCGAGAACGCCTCGATGGCAGCTTGGGCAACCCGCGTCCTCGGGCTGACGCTGGTTCGCGAGCACCTGACGCTCCCGGCCGGCGGCCCCGGCCGTCCGGCGAGCGAGTATCGCGATGGCGGGTACGCGGCGGTGCTTCAGACTCTCGGCGGCTCGGGCGTGTGACGGTCCACCCGGTGCTCGCGGCGGGATACACTCCTCTGGGCCTCCACCAGGTCTCATGGCTCGATACCACGCGAAGATCGACCGAACGGCTCCGCCCGACCCCACGCGATTGATCGTGCAGCGGGCGGTCCCGAAGGTCCGGAGGACGGATGAACCTTCTCAAGATTCTCAGCAGTGACTGCGTCAAAGCCCCCCTGCTTGCGACCGACAAGCGCGGTGTGATCAATGAACTCGTAGATGTTCTCGCGGCCGCCGATCGCGTGGCCGACCCGGACGCCCTCAAAGAGGCGGTTTGGACCCGCGAGCAGACGCGGACCACCGGCATTGGGCACGGGCTGGCGATTCCCCACGGCAAGTGCGCGGGTATGACCTCGCTGGCGATGGCGATCGGTAAGCCGGCCGAGCCCATGGACTTCGAGGCGATCGACGGCCAGCCCGTGAATCTGGTCGTGCTGCTCGCGAGCCCGCCCGACCGCACGAGCGATCACATCCAGGCCCTGGCCCGCATCAGCCGGCTCATGACGATGGACGATTTCCGCCAGAGCATCTACGAAGCGGGAACGGCCGAGGAGATCTGGGAACTGCTTGAGCAGGAAGAGACCGCCCGCTAGGCCGTTGGGCCCGCGTCGCCGGCGGGCGAGGCGCCCGAGCGTGCCGCGAGGCTCTGCCCGAACGCATCGAGCCTGCCCAGGCACCGGTCGGCCTTGGCCCGGAACACCGAGTACGGGAAGAGCGTCACGAGCGCGATGATCAGCCCGAGAGCGGTGGTCACCAGCGCCTCGGCGATCCCTGAGGCGACGGACGAGGGATCGGAAATCGGGCCCTGCGTCCCGAGCAGGCGGAAGCTGCGGATGATGCCCGTCACCGTGCCCAAGATGCCCAGCATCGGGGCGGCGGTGATGATGGCACTGAGGGTCGCGCCGAACCTCTCGACCTCGCCGCGGATCGTCTCGATGGCCTGCGCCACATCGGCGAGATCAATGTCGGGGTTTCGCGAGGAGGGCCCGTCCCCCGCACCGGCCCGTTCCTCGTCGGCGAGCATCAGCCTTGCAAACTTGCCAGCCACGACTCCCGTGCGAGCGGCCTCCCGGAGCGCCGCCCATTCCCCGCGTTTGGCGAGGCCGGACAGCCGGTGGATCGACCGTGTCATCCGCATCTCGCGGTGCCGGAGCCAGTAGAGGAACCGCTCGGCACAGAGCGTGATCGAGAGCAGACTCACCGCCAGCAGCGGGTACATGACCCAGCCGCCGGCTGCGAGAAGTTGGAGCGGTCCTGCGTTCGGCATTGGGCGGATGGTATCAGGCGGAGAGAGCCCCGCTCCACGGCACCTAGAGTCGGCCTTCGGAGCACGCCATGTCGCCGCACGAGACCGCGTCATCCCATTCCTCGCCCACCGGAAGTCCCGGGCACTCGGCGAACGTTGCCACGCTCCCGGCCGGGGTGGTCGGCCCGCTGCCCACGATCGAGAGCCACCTCCGTCTGGCGATCGAGGGGGCGGACGCCCCCGCCTCTCTCCGCTCGGCGATGGCGTACGCGACGCTGGACGGCGGGAAGAGGCTCCGGCCGCTGCTCGCGTGGCACGCCTGTGTGGCGGTCGGCGGGGAGGGCCCAGAGAGCCTTCCGGCGTGTGTGGCGGTCGAGTTGATCCACTGTTTCAGCCTCGTGCACGACGATCTGCCGGCCCTCGATAACGACGACCTCCGCCGCGGCAGGCCGACACTGCACCGGCACGCCGGCGAGGCGATGGCGATCCTTGCCGGGGATGCCCTGCTGACGCACGCGTTCCGTGTCTTGGCGACTACCGCTCCCGAGGGGCGATTCGGTGCCCTGGCGGGAGAACTGGCGGCGGCGTGCGAGCAGATGATCGCCGGTCAGGTGCTGGACACGCTCGGCTTTGGCGGCGAGCCGGAGGCCGAACAGCGGACCGACCAGCAGCGGCTTGAAGCGATCCATCACGGCAAGACCGGGGCGATGCTCGTCGCGGCACTGCGCATGGGAGGCCTCTGTGCCGACGGCGCGGACCCGGGCGGTCTCGACCGCCTCAGCGAGTACGGCCGCTCGATCGGGCTGATGTTCCAGATCGTCGACGACCTGCTCGATGTCACGCAGACCAGCGAGCATCTGGGCAAGCGGGCGGGCAAGGACGAGGAGGCGGGAAAGCTGACCTATCCACGGGTCCTCGGGGTCGAGCGATCCCGCGCCCTGGTCCGAGAATTGGAGGAAGAGTCCATCGCGGCTCTCTCGCCGCTCGGGGCCCCGGCCGAACCGCTTCGCGCTCTGTCGCGATACCTCGCGGTCAGGACCCGCTAAACAGAAAGAATCTCGCCGCCGCAGCAGGAACCCCGCGTCGGCCAGTCGTACAATCCTTTCAGAATGCATTGAAAGTTCGCCCCGCCAGCGCGAGAATCCCGAAGAAGGTCCCATGCGCCTGCTCCCCACCATCACCGACCCGTCGCAGATCCGCAACCTCTCCATCGCGGAGCTTGAGGAGCTCGCGGCGGAGATCCGACAGGCGATCTGTGACCAGATCGCCAAGACCGGCGGGCACCTTGCCCCTAATCTCGGTGTGGTCGAGCTCACGCTCGCGCTGCACTACGTCTTCGACCTCTCCCACGACCGGCTCCTCTTCGATGTGGGCCACCAGTGCTATCCGCACAAGCTGCTGACCGGGCGGTATCCGCAGCTCAGCGGCCTGCGAACGAGCAAGGGCATGTCGGGCTTTCCCGCACCGAGCGAGTCACCGTACGACCTGTTCAGTGTGGGCCACGCGGGAACAGGCATCTCGACCGCGGTCGGTATGGCCCGGGGCGACACGTTGAACCGCGAGGCCTTTGACCCGGAGACCAACCCCGAGGGACGGCGGGTGGTCACGCTCATCGGCGACGCCTCGATCGTCAATGGGGTGGCGATGGAGGGGCTCAACAACGCCGGCACGCTCAAGCGGCAGTTCCTGGTCGTACTCAACGACAACGGGATGAGCATCTCCAAACCTCAGGGTGCGGTGGCGCAGTACTTCGACCGGCTGCGGATGAGTCATCTCTACGCCGACCTGAAGAAGGGTGCCAAAGGCATCCTGCGGCACGTGCCCGGCGGCTCGCTGATCCACGAGGCGTACCACCGCACGGGCGAGGCCACCAAGGCGATGGTGAATGACGGGGCGTGGTTCGAGCACTTCGGGCTGATCACGGTTGGTCCGATCGACGGCCACTCGCTGCCGGCGCTGATCGAGTTCCTGAGCGAGGCCCGCGACCTCGACCGGCCGATGGTGCTGCACGTCCAGACGGTCAAGGGCAAGGGCTTTGCGTTCAGCGAGAGTGAGAGTTCCAAGTTTCACTCGCCGCCGGCGTTTGCCAAGTTTGAGGAACAGGGCACGAGCAACTGCCGCGTCGAGCTGCGTTCAGGGGGTAGGACGTTCACGACCGCGTTTGCCGACGCCCTGTGCGACCTGATGGCCGCGGATGAGCGGGTGGTGACGGCGACGGCGGCGATGCCCGACGGCACGGGAGTCTCCGAAGCGATGGAGCGGTTCCCGGATCGAGCGTGGGACACCGGCATCTGCGAGAGCCACGCGCTCGACATGATGGCGGGCCTGGCCAAGTGCGGCTACAAGCCCTTCCTTGCGGTCTACTCGACGTTCTTTCAGAGGGCGTTCGATCAGGCGTTCCAGGAGGCGGCGCTGCAGGGCCTGCCGGTCCGGCTCTGCCTCGACCGGGCGGGTCTGGTCGGCGGCGACGGCGCGGTACACCACGGCTTCTGTGACATCTCGTTGCTCCGGACGCTTCCGGAGACCTGCATCACCGCGGCCATCGACGAGCCGAGCCTGCGGGGGGCGCTCGAGTTCATGCGGACCTACGAGGAAGGCATCTCGGCCGTGCGGTACCCGCGCGATGTCGTGAGCGAGCGATTGCTCGCCGAGACGTGCCCGCCGTTCCAACTAGGCAAGGCTCGGTGCCTGACCCCGGCGCACGATGTGCTCACCGCCGGGGACGCGGGCGGGGTCGCGCCGGACGTGGCGGTGCTGGCCTTCGGTGTGCCCGTGTTCGACGCTCTCGACGCGGCCGAGGCGGTCGCGCCGGATATCAGAGTCGGCGTGTGGGACGCCCGGTTTGCCAAGCCGGTGGACACCTCACTCATCGCGGCGCTGTTGCGGGAGGGGGTGCCGATCGTCACCGTCGAGGACCACACCATCGTGGGTGGTTTCGGCAGCGCGGTGCTGGAGGCGGCTCAGGAACTCGGGCTCGACACCTCGTCAATCATCCGCCTCGGTCTGCCCGACGCGTGGATCCATCAGGACCCTCGGAGCTCGCAGCTCGCCGAGGCCGGAATCGACGCCGCCGGGATCGGTCGGGCTCTGCGGCGTGCCGCTGAGGGCCAGCCCTCGCGGCCGCTGACCGAGCCCAAGCCCAACGCCAGCCAGAGCCCGACGGGCTCACAACGGGTACATTGACGGCATGCCCAGACGTGTGCTGCTCGCGTTCAACCCCGCGTCCTCCGAAACCCGCGAAGCGGCGGCCCGCGTGCGGGCTGTCGTGGATCGGTACGCCAACTGCGTGGGCGAGACGCCGAGCCGGTCACTTGAGCGTGTCGAGGGCATCGAGGATGTCGATCTGATCGTTGTGCTCGGGGGCGACGGGACGCTGCTGAGTCAGGCCCGGCGGTTCGTGGACTCCGAGATCCCGCTGCTCGGTGTCAATCTCGGCCGGCTCGGGTTCATGGCCGAGTTTGATCTCGAGACGATTGAGCGGCAGGGCGAGGCGCTCTTCGGGAACGGGGAGCCGGCGACCGGCGCGCTGCGGATGCTGCGGGCGGAGGTCTTCGGCGCGGGCGAGTCGGCGGCGAGGTTTGACGGCCTCGCGGCTGAACGAGGCGGCGATTACGGCCGGGTACCCGTTCCGCATGGTCGAGCTCGCGCTGCGGCTCAACGGCGAGGCGGGGCCGCTGCTCGGCGGGGACGGCCTGGTCGTCTCGACCCCGACGGGGTCCACCGCGTACAACGTCTCGGCGGGGGGGCCGATCGTTGCCCCCGGGGTGGGCGCACTGACCATCACCCCGATCGCCGCTCACACGCTCTCGTTCCGGCCGATCGTGGTGCCGTCGTCCTCCACGATCGAGATCACCGCCCAGCGGGTCAACAACGAACTGGAGCAGGGCGGCACGACGCTGGTGCTCGACGGGCAGGTCCAGACGCCGCTGCACGGGAAGGACCGGGTCGTCATCACCGGCGACGCGCGGGAGGTGCGGTTTGTCCGCAACCCCGAGGTGGGGTTCTGGGAGACCGTGATCCAGAAACTGCACTGGGGAGCGCAGCCCCGGATGCGCGGGGGCTGACCCGCCCGAAGGCCGCTCGGCGTTTCGGACGACCTGCGACTTACAGCATGAAGAGCTCGTCGGGGTTGACCACGGCGACGACTTTCTGACCGGGCTGCGGGTCGGGCTCACGTTCGGCGTTGACGATCGACAGTTTCTTGTCTTCGGTGATGACGAAGAGGATGATCGAGCTGGTGCCGTACAGCGTGCGGTAGTCCTCGAAGGTGAACTCCTCACTGAGCGTGGTGACCTTGACGACCCATCCGCTGCCGAGCCGGGAGGAGAGGGCCGCGTAGGTCGCGTCCTCGGCGAAGAGCGGCCGCCCGGGTGTGTCGCTGCTCTCTTTGCGATCGCGTTTGCCCGACGCCGTCGCGGCGAGCCGGTAGACCTGCGACCGGTCGAAGATGCGCATGAACCGCAGCGAGACGAGCGTGTTGACCTCGTCGTTGGGTGTCATCGCGAGGACACGCCCGATCCCGGCGAGCTCGAGATTCTCGACAGTCTCCTCGCTGAGCACGTTCCCGTAGACCGCGTTGAGTCCGGCGAGGCGCGCGGCGCGGATGTGGCCGTAGTTGGTGTCGGTCAGCAGGACGCGGAAGCCCTGGTCTCGGAGCACGACGGCCAACTCCCGGGCCCACGCCGGGGCGCCCACGAGCAGCAGTCCCTGCGGGTTCGGGGTCGAGAGGCCGAGCCTGCGGGCGATCGGGCCGGCGGCCAGGCCGTAGAACGCCACCGTGCCCAGGATCACCGCGAAGGTGTGCGGCACCAGCATCCCGGCGTCCTCGATGTCGAGGCTCTCGTTCTGCTGCAGGCTGAGGGCGAAGACCGAGGCCACCGCGGCCGCGACGATGCCGCGCGGGGCGACCAACGCCAGGAAGATCCGCTCGTTGGTCTTCAGACCCGAGCGGAGCGTGGCGATCCACACGCTCGCCGGCCGCACGATGACGATCAGGAAGATCACGAAGAACAGGCTGGGCCAGCCGATGCTGGTCAGCTCCTCCGGGGACATCCGGGCCCCGAGCACCACGAAGAGCGCGGAGATGAGCAGGACGCGCAGGTTCTCCTTGAACTCGAGGATGTGGTGGACGTTCACGCCTCGGTAGTTGGCCAGGACCATGCCCATGACCGTGGTCGCGAGCAGGCCGGACTCGTGCTGGATCTCGCCGGAGACAACGAAGACCAAAACCACCAGCAGCAGCGAGACCGGGTTCTGCAGCGAGTCCGGGATCAGATAGCGTTTGAGCAACTGGGCGAACAGCACGGCCGCGACCACACCGAGGCCGCCGCCCACGAGAATGGTCATCATCAGGGCGTGGAGTGTCGCCCCGGCCGCGTCCTGGAAACCGCCGGCCAGGATCACCTCAAAGATCAGCACCGCGAGCAGCGCGCCGATGGGGTCGATGACGATGCCCTCCCACCGCAGCACCGGCCCGACCTTGCCCTGCGGCCGGATGTGGGTCAGGAGCGGGCCGATGACCGTCGGCCCGGTGACCACCAGGATGCCGCCGAGGAGTGCCGCCAGTTGCCAATCGAGCCCCAGCACCACGCCGCCGGCAAAGGTCGCGAGCGCCCAGGTGACGAGGGCCCCGAGCGTCACCAGCCGCCGGATCACGGACTTGACCGAGGTGATCTCGCCGAACCTGAGCGTGAGCCCGCCCTCGTAGAGGATCAGCCCGACCGAGAGCGAGACCAGCGGCAGCAGCAGCTCGCCGAAGACCTTGTCGGGGTTGAGCAGCGGCTCGCCGCCGCGCACCATGGACGCGATCGGGCCGGCCGCGATGCCGGCGAGCAGCAGGAGCAGGATCGACGGCACCCGGATCCGCCACGCGATCCACTGCGAGCCCACCCCGAGCACGAAGACGATGGCGATGGCGACGATGGGTTCGTGGAACACGCAGCACTCCCGGGTGAAGCCACAGCATAAACTGCCCGAATGGAGAATGCGCGATGCGGCTGTACCTGATTCGACACGGCAAGGCGGAACGGCAGAGCGACTCGGGTCTGGACGCCGACCGCCGGCTGGCCCCGCGGGGGAGCGGCAGGCCGAGTGGCTCGGCGGCGCGCTGCAGGCCGCCGACGACTCGCCGGGCCGGATCGTGGCGAGCCCGGCCGCGCGGGCGTCGCGGACGGCCGAACTCATCGCCAGCGCCCCTCGGGCTCGGTGTCGAGCATCGGGACGAGGTCGGTTTGAGCACGACCTCCTCTCAAGTGATCGATCTGATCGCGCACGCCCCGGCCGGTGCCTGCCTGGCACTCGTCGGGCACAACCCGACGCTGAGCATGGTGGCCGACGTTCTGGTGCACGGGCCGAGCCCGTCGTGCCGGATCGGCCTGCGGACGGGGGAGGCGGCGGTTCTGGAACTGGCGGACCCGGCCGATCCGATCGGCTCGGCGACGCTGCTCGGCCTGCTGCGGCTGGACGATTGACGGGGCCGCCCCCGGCGGCGAGCCGGAAGAGGGAAGCATCCCGGGGAGGACTCGAACCTCCGACCTGCCGATTAGAAGTCGGCTGCTCTATCCAACTGAGCTACCGGGACTCGCGCCGCGAGGGCGGTGGCGTAGTCTACTCTGGGGTCGGGCCGAAAGACGAGCGGCCCGGCGTGACGGATCAGTGAGCCGTTTGGCACGGCAAACGCACGAGAGACCGCCTTTTGAGGGAATTCATGCGGACCAGACTGAACGAGTGTGCTTTGGCGTTGTGGATGATCGGGATCGTGATGCTGGTTCCGTCGGTCGCCGCGAGTCAGGATGCGGGTCAGTCGCCAGCACGGGGGGGCTCGGTCACCCTGCGCGTCGCGACGTTCAATCTGGAGGACGTCCGCACCGAGGCCCTGTTGCGGGACGACGACCCGAGGCTCTGCGCGCTTGCGGAGGTCATCCAACGGATTCGGCCCAACATCCTGCTGCTCAACGAGATCACCTACGACGTGCCGGGGGCACCGGAAGTCCCCGCCGACGCCGAGGCGGGGCAGAACGGGCGGCGGTTCGCCGAGCACTATCTGGCTGTGCCGCAGGCCGAGGGGCTGCGCGGGCTCCGATTCACCGCGTTCATGGCCCCGACGAACACGGGCATGCCCAGCGGGTTTGATCTCGATCGGTCGGGCGAGGTGGTGTCGGAGTTCCCCGAGCCCGAGCCGTCGGGCCAAACCGCCGAGGGCCGGGCCTTCGGGGGCGACTGCTGGGGGTTCGGCACGTTTCCCGGACAGTACGGCATGGCCCTGCTGGTCGACAGCCGCCTGACGATCAAGACCGAGGATGTCCGGACATTCCGGCTGCTGCCCTGGAGCTACATGCCCGGAGCCTTCCTGCCGCGGGACCCCGAGACTCGGGAGCCGTGGTATGACGAGGAGGAACTCGGCCTGTTCCGCCTGAGTTCCAAGAGCCACTGGGATGTGCCGGTGGTGCTGCCGAACGGCCGTGTGGTCCACCTGCTCTGCAGCCATCCGACGCCGCCGGCGTTCGACGGCCCGGAGATGCGCAACAAGCGGCGGAACTTCGACGAGATCCGGTTCTGGGCCGACTACATCGCCGACGAGCCCTACATCGTGGACGACACCAACCGGCCCGGCGGGCTCGGTCGCGGCGCAGCGTTTGTGATCCTCGGCGATCTCAACGCCGATCCGGACGAGGGCTCGAGCTTCAAGGACCCCATCGAGCGGTTCCTGCTGTCCAATCCGCGGATCGAGGCGGGGTCGGTCCCGAGGAGCGACATCGCGATCGAGGGCCTGGACGACGATGACACGTCCGGATTCCGGCTCCGGGTCGACTACGTGCTCCCGTCGCGGGGCGTGGCGGTCCTCGGCTCGGGGGTCTGGCGGGAGATCCCGGGTTCGCGGCCTGAGTTCCCGAGCGACCATTTCCCGGTCTGGGCGGACCTGCGGTTTGGGCCCCCGCCTGCGCGGTAAATGCCTACAGTGACCACGGATGGGGCCGCCCACGGCTGGGCTGACCTCGCCGGACGGGAGCACACGTTGAGCCGAGTCGCATCAGCCCATTCCCCGGCCCAGTCCCCGGTGAGGTCGGCGGCCCGGTCCGACGCCGGCCCCGATGCAGATTCGAGCCCTTGGCGCAGGTCTCTCGCGGCCTACGTCGAGACCACCAAACCCGGCATCACCAAGCTGGTCACGATCACCTCGATGGTCGGGCTCGGCATGGCCCTCGCCCAGCGCTGGATCGCCGGCGACCGAGTCTGGAGCGGTTGGGACCTGGCGGTCATCGTCGTCGGCTCGATCGTCGGCACCGCGGCTCTCTGCCAGCGGGGCCAACGCCCTGAACCAGTGGGCCGAGCGCGATCGCGACGGACTCATGCCCCGGACCGCCAAGCGGCCCCTGCCCTCCGGCACGCTCCTGCCCTCTCGGGTCTTCGCCGTGGCTTCGGCGCTGGTCGTGCTGGGGCTCGGCGTGCTGTGGTTGACCAGCGGGCTGGCCGCGATGTGTGTTTCCGCCGCCTGCGTCGGGGTCTACCTGTTCCTGTACACCCCGCTGAAGACCCAGACGTGGACCGCCACGCTTGTCGGCGCCATCCCCGGAGCGCTGCCGCCGCTGATCGGGTGGTGTGCCGGTTACCGCGAATTCGGGTTTGGGGCGGCCGTCGCGCCGGGCGGGGTCGCGCTGTTCATGCTCATGTTTGTGTGGCAGCTCCCCCACTTCCTGGCGATCGCGTGGATGTACCGCGAGGACTACGCCCGCGGCGGGCACGCGGTGCTGCCGGTGGTTGACAAGAGCGGCGTGAAGACCTCGATCGTTATCGCGGTGTTCACGGTGCTGCTCATCCCCGCGACCATCTCGCCGGTGATCGCCATGCCCAGAGTGCTCGGCCCGCTCTCGCTGTTTACCGCGGCCGTCAGCGGCCTGCTGTTCGCCGGTCTGGTCGCCCGTCTGCTGAAGACCCGCACGCGTGAGCACGCCCGCGCGGTCTTCTTCGCGTCGATCATCCACCTGCCGCTCCTGCTGGTGGTGATGGTGCTCGACGCGTTCGTTCGCACGTTCTTCTGAGCGGTGGCGGGCGACTGAATGTTCCGGACTGTCGGGGCGCAGCGACTCGGGATCGAGTCTGCGCGCAAAGGAGTGGCGCGATGCCGAAGTGGATCCTTGGACTGTTGATCGTGGTAACCACGTTCGCCCTGCTCGCTTCTATCGCCGTGCTCCGCGTTCGCTCCGCCCAGCCTCAGACCGATCTCGACACGACGACATCCGCCAACGGCACCATCATCGCCGCCGCGCCGGGCACCAACGCCGCGCAGGTCGGTGCCCGAGACGCCTCCGGAAAGCGAGTTCTGATCCCGCGCCCGGGGCTCGAGGGCTACTCGATTCCCGGATTCTCGCTCGTGAATCAGGACGGCGACCCGGTCGATGAGTCGGTGCTCGAGGGCGAGATCACCGTCGTCGCGTTCGTGTTTACCAACTGCCAGCTCGCCTGCCCCGCCATCACGGCGAACATGAAGATCGTCTACAGCCAGCTCGAGGACACCCCGGTGCGGTTCCTGAGCATCAGTGTGGACCCCGAGCACGACACGCCGGAGGTGCTGCGGGCGTACGCCGACCGCATGAGCATCGACACCTCCAGGTGGCCCTTCCTCACCGGTGAAGACGGCGAGGCCACCCGGGTTGTCGAGGAGAGCATGCAGTTCGAGATCTCCGACGACCCCGACGACGCCAACATCATCACGCTCGACGATGGCTCCACGATGCGGAACATCCGCCACCCCATCAAGCTGTTCCTGGTCGGGCCGGACCGGCAGATCCTCGACTTCTGTGCCCCGACCCTCCGAGCGGAGCGCGAGCGGTTCACGGCGTTGGCACGCAAGGCCGCCGAGTAGAGAGGCCGGCATCCCCCGCGGCTGCGCCAATTCGACGGGGCTTGACGGGCCGCCTCCGGTGGCTACGCTTCTCCCGAATGTTCAGCCGCCAGTCCCATCACACCCACCATCTGCCGCATCTCCACACGGAGTGCCGGTGATCTTGGTGGCCTGAGGGACGATCGCAACCCAGGACGACCAACGCCGGCCCTTGTGCCGGCGTTCTCTTTGGGTTGATCCCCAGATCTGAACATCGCGCTCGGGGCCGGCCACGCCGCAAGGAGCCCCGAGACCATGACCCCAGCAACCGATCCAGGCATTCTCCGATTCGCGATCCCCAAGGGCCGCATGTACGACGGCGTCGCGTCGCTGCTCAGCGCGGCCGGGCTGGGCGTGCGCGTCTCATCACGCAACTACCGGCCCTCCCTCCCGCTCGACGACTTTGAGGTCAAGATCCTTAAGCCGCGGGCGATCGTCGAGATGCTCGCGCTGGGGGCCCGCGACCTCGGCTTCGCCGGGGCCGACTGGGTCGCCGAGGAACGTGCCGACCTGGTCGAGCTGCTCGACACGGGGCTCGACCGCGTGCGGCTCGTGGCGGCCGCGCCGCGCGATCTGCTAGAGAACGGGAGGTTGCCCGCGCGGCCGCTGGTGGTCGCGTCGGAATACGAGAAGCTCACCCGGCGGTGGATCGAGGAGCGCGGGCTCGATGCGACGCTGCTCCACTCCTACGGCGCAACCGAGGTGCTCCCGCCGGAGGACGCCGACTGCATCGTGGACAACACCGCGACTGGCTCGACTCTCGCGGCCAACAGCCTCGACATCATCGATGAGCTGATAGTCTCCTCGACAAAGCTCTACGCCTCGGTCAGCGCCATGGACGACCCCGGCAAGCGGAGCCGCATCGAGACCTTCGCGATGCTCGTCGATTCGGTGCTCGAGGCCCGGAGCCGCGTCATGCTGGAACTCAACGTCTCGGCCGACCGCCTCGAACGTGTCGTCGCGGCCCTGCCGTGTATGCGCGAGCCGACGGTTGCCCCGCTCCACGGCGAGGGTGGGTACGCGGTCAAGGCGGCGGTGCGGCGGGCGGACCTGCCCGGCATCATCCCCACGCTCCGCGCCGCGGGCGGCACCGACATCGTCGTGACCCAGCCGGAGCAGATCGTGCCATGACCAACCCCACCCCCCCCATCCGGAACCACACCCGCAGTTCCCGCCGGGCTTCGCCCCGCGGCTCGGCTGGCGGGGCTCACGCCTTATGTTCCGCCGCCGCGCGATGGCAAGTCCCTGCTGCTGCTCGACGCCAACGAAGGCGCACCGGACGCTGACGCGATGGCCGCCGCCCTCGGCTCGATCAGTCCGGAAGACCTCCGCCGCTATCCCGATGCCGCCGCGATGGAGCGGGAACTGGCGACGGGTCTAGGAATCGACCGCGCCCGCGTGGTCGTCACCAACGGGGGCGACGACGCGATCGACCGGGTCTGCCGGAGCGTCGTCGAGCCCGGCCGCAACGCGGTGCTGCACACTCCGACGTTTGAGATGATCGGCCGAGGTGTCCGGCTCGCCGGTGGCGAGGCTCGGTCAGTGCCGTGGCTGGGCGGGACTTTCCCGCTCGGGGAGTACCTCCAGAAGATAGATACGGAAACGGCTCTGGCCGCGCTGGTGACGCCCAACAACCCGACCGGCGGCGCTATCGCTGGCGACGCGCTCGTCGCGGTCGCGGAGCGGGCCGCGCGCGCGCGGCGCGCTCGTGATGGTCGATCTCGCCTACATCGAGTTTGCCGAGGAAGACCCCACGCCTCGGCTGCTCGCCCTGGACAACGTTGTGATGATCCGCACATTCTCGAAAGCGTTCGGCCTTGCCGGGCTTCGCGTCGGGTACGCCATCGCGCCGCCGGCTGTCGCGCCCTGGCTCCGGACCGTCGGCGGCCCCTACCCAGTCTCGACAGTCTCGCTCAGCCTCGCAGGCCGCGCACTCGGGAACGCCGCGTGGCGGGAGACGTTTCTCGAGCAGATCCACGTCGAACGATCGCGGCTCACCGAGTTGCTCGGCGCACTCGGCGCGGAGACGTTCGAGTCCCAGGCGAACTTCGTGACGGCGAGATTCACAGATGCCGAGGGAGTCCGCGAACGCCTCGCCGATCGCGGCATCCGAGTTCGGGGATTCTCGAACCATCCTGAGCTCTCGGCGTTCCTCCGCATCAGCCTGCCCGGTGACACGCACGCGTTCGCCCGGCTCACCGCCGCCCTGCAAGACATCCTCAAGGAAGGCACCCGATGACCACCAAGCGCCCGACATCGCGAACCGCCACCATCACCCGCGCCACCCGCGAAACGGACATCCGCGCCCAACTGTCGCTCGACGGCTCGGGCACCGCCTCCATTCGCACGGGGCTCGGGTTCTTCGACCACATGCTCACGGCGCTCGCCACGCACGCACGGATCGATCTCGACCTTGCCTGCAAGGGCGACCTGCACGTTGACGACCACCACACGGTGGAGGACTGCGCTCTGGTGCTCGGGCAGGCCCTGGACGAAGCCCTCGGCGATCGTCGCGGCATCGCCCGATTTGGATCGGCGTACGCCCCGCTCGATGAGTCGCTCTGCCGCGTTGTGATCGACCTCTCCGGCCGTCCCTCCTCGGTGGTCGCCCTGGGTTTCAGCCGAGAACTGCTCGGCGATGTAGCCACCGAGAACCTGTCGCACTTCTTCACCTCGTTTGCGATCGGTGCGCGCTGCACGCTGCACGTCGACTGCCTGCGGGGTGAGAACGACCACCACAGGGCCGAGGCCGCGTTCAAGGCTCTCGCTCTGGCCCTCCGCCAGGCGGTCGCGGTCGATGCCGCGAGCGACCGCGTCCCCTCCACCAAGGGCACACTCTCATGACCCGCCCCACCGCCACCCTCATCGAGACCGGGATCGCCAACATCGCCTCGGTCGCGGCCGCGTTCGGCCGGTGCGGGCTCGATGTCACGACCACACAGGACGCCGATGTCGCGCGGCGTTCCGGGCTGCTCGTGCTTCCCGGTGTCGGTGCCTTTGACGCGGGAATGCGCAGTCTCGACCGTCTCGGCATGCTCGAGATGCTCCGCGAGCGGGCCGAGCGGGATGCGCCACTGCTGGCGGTCTGCCTGGGCATGCAACTGCTCGGGAGTGCCTCAGATGAATCGCCCGGCGTCGAGGGGCTGGGCATCATCGACGCGAAGGCGGGCGCGTTCGACCCCTCGGTGCGGGCCCCGCAGATGGGGTGGAACCAGATCCGACCGGATCGTGAGTGCACGTTCCTGACTCCCGGCTACGCCTATTTCGCCAATTCGTTCCGGTTCACGACCACGCCGGCTGGTTGGCGCAGCGCCCTCGCCGACCACGGCGGCTCCTTCGTCGCGGCGATCGAACGGGGCAAGACGCTCGCCTGCCAGTTCCATCCCGAGCTCTCCGGGCCGTGGGGACTCGCCCTTCTCCATCGCTGGATTGAAAAAAGCCTGGAGGCCGCGCCATGCTGACCCGCCGACTCATCCCCTGCCTCGATGTCCGTGACGGCCGCGTTGTCAAGGGCGTGCGATTTGCCGGGCTGCGTGACGCCGGCGACCCCGTCGAGCAGGCAACACGCTACGAGCGGGCCGGAGCCGACGAACTCGTCATGCTCGACGTCTCCGCGACGCCCGACGGCCGCGGCACCGCGCTGGAGACGGTGCGTGCCCTCCGCGCCGTGCTCTCGATACCGCTCACCGTCGGAGGAGGCGTGCGCAAGATCGACGACGCCCTCGCCCTGCTCCGGGCCGGGGCCGACAAGGTCGGCATCAACACCGCCGCGGTGGACGATCCCGAGACCATCCGCACGCTCTCGACGCAGGTAGGTGCCCAGTGCGTCGTCCTCGCGATCGATGCCGCACGCTCCGCCGAGGATGATCGGTGGGTCGTGGTCACGCGTTCGGGCACCAACCGAACACCGCTCGACGCGGTCGAGTGGGCCCGGCGGGGCGAGTCGCTCGGGGCGGGCGAGATCCTGCTCACCAGCTGGGACCGAGACGGCACGCACTCGGGATACGACCTCGAGCTGCTCGACGCCGTCTGCAGCTCGGTGAGGATCCCGGTCATCGCCTCGGGCGGAGCCTCGTCCGCGGCACACATGGCCGAGGCGATCGAGGCCGGCGCCGACGCCGTGCTCGCCGCGTCGATCTTCCATGACAACAAGACAACGGTCTGCGAGATCAAGAACCAGCTCGCCGCGTGCGGCGTGGAGGTGCGACGGTGATAGTTCCCTCAATCGATCTCATGGACGGCAACGCGGTTCAGCTGATCGGCGGACGCGAGAAGGCCATCGACGCGGGTGACCCCCGCCCCATCGCCGAGTCGTTCGGCGTGGTGGGCGAGGTCGCCGTGATCGACCTCGACGCGGCTCTCGGACGCGGCAGCAACGAGGACGTCATCCACGAGTTGCTGCAACTCGCCCCGTGCAGGGTCGGCGGGGGCATCCGCTCGGTCGAGACGGCGGTCCGCTGGCTCGATGCCGGGGCACGCAAGGTCATCCTCGGCACGGCGGCAACTCCCGAGATCCTCCGCGAGCTGCCTCGGGACCGCGTGATCGCCGCCCTCGACGCCCGGGACGACCGGGTCGTCGTCGAGGGGTGGACCAAGTCCACCGGCGCACGCATCGAGGACCGCATCGAGGAACTTCGCAATCACGTCTGCGGCTTCCTGGTCACGTTCGTCGAGCGCGAGGGGCGGATGGTCGGCCTGCCCGAGGAACGCATCCGCGAACTCGCGAAGCTCGCCGCCCCGTGCCGTCTGACGGTGGCCGGCGGCGTGCGCGCGCCTGAAGACATCGCCGTCGCCGACCGGGCCGGTGCCGACACACAGGTCGGGATGGCACTCTACAGCGGCGCTTTCGATCTGGCCGAGGGCTTCTGCGCCCCGCTGCGGAGCGATCGGCCGGACGGTCTCTGGCCAACCGTCGTCACCGACGAGCACGGCACAGCCCTCGGGCTCGCCTATTCCGACCTCGAGAGCGTCCGCACAGCGATGGAAACCCGACGCGGTGTGTACCACTCCCGCTCCCGCGGCGGGCTCTGGACCAAGGGGGACTCCTCCGGCGACACCCAGGACCTGCTCGCCATCGACACCGATTGCGATCGGGACGCTCTCCGCTTCACCGTGCGCCAGCACGGCGGCGGGTTCTGCCACCTGGGGACGCGCACGTGCTTCGGAGAGGATCGCGGTCTCCGCGCGCTCGAACAGACCCTCCGCGACCGCGTCGCGAACGCTCCTGCCGGCTCGTACACGCGGCGCCTGCTCGACGACCCCACCCTCCTCGGGAGCAAGCTCGCCGAAGAGGCGGGCGAGCTGTTCGAATCGGCCACGCCTGAGCATGCTGCGAACGAGGCGGCCGACCTGCTCTACTTCGCGATGGTCGCGGCCGTCCAACGCGGCACGAGCCTCGCCGAGATCGAGCGGGTGCTCGACGACCGATCCCGCAAACTCACCCGGCGGCCAGGCAACGCCAAGCCTGCGCGCGCAGAGACGACGCCATGACGAACGTCCCACTCCTGCGACAAGTCTCACCGGACGCCATCGCCGGCCTCGCCCGGCCTCCGGTGAGCCCTTCAACCCTCAGCGCGGCCGGCGAGATCGTCGGGGCGGTCCGACAGCGGGGCGAGGCGGCGGTGCGTGAGTTCGCCGAGCGATTCGGCGAGCGGGCCCGCGGAGAGCCGCTGCTGCTGGGGCGTGCCGAGATGCGGGCGGCACTCGACGCGCTTGACCCAGCCGACCGGGCGACACTCGAGCGTGTCGCCGGCCGCATCGAGAGCTTTGCGCGCGCAACGGGACTCGGTTCGGGAGCTGTCGGTGGCGGTTCCCGGCGGCCGGGCCGGGCACACCATCGAGCCGGTTGCGTCGGCCGGCTGCTACGCCCCGGCGGGGCGGTACCCTCTGCCCTCCTCGGTGCTCATGACCGCGATCACGGCCCGTGTCGCCGGGTGCAGGCGGGTAGTGGTCGCCTCGCCCCGCGCCCACCCGATCACGCTGGCCGCGGCGGCGGTGGCGGGTACCGACGAGTTCCTCGCTGTCGGCGGCGCACACGCGATCGCTGCTCTGGCGTACGGCTTCCACGGTGATGAGCGTCTTGACCGGTGCGACGTTATCGCCGGTCCCGGCAACGCGTGGGTCACCGCCGCGAAGCAGCTCGTCAGCGGCGTCGTGGGCATCGACATGCTCGCCGGGCCCTCTGAGTTGCTGATCATCGCCGATGAGACCGCCGACGCGGGCCTCGTGGCGGCCGACCTGCTCGCACAGGCCGAGCACGACGCCGACGCCTCAGCGATGCTCGTCACGACAAGCCAATCGCTTGCAAACGACGTCGAACGCGAGCTCGTTCGACAGCTGGCATTGCTCCCCACGCGGGATGTCGCGGCCCTAGGGCTCAAGAACGGGTTTGTTGCGGTCGTGGACACCGAGGACGAGATGGCGGCGGTGGCCGATCGGATCGCCGCGGAGCATCTCGAAGTCATGACCGCCGACCCCGAAGGGCTCGCTACCCGAATCTCCAACGCCGGCGCGGTGTTTCTCGGATCGGCATCCGCCGAGGTGCTCGGCGACTACGGTGCCGGCCCCAATCACACCCTCCCCACCGGCGGCACGGCACGCTTTCAGGCGGGGCTCTCGGTCATGCACTTCCTCCGGCTCCGGACGTGGCTGCGCATCGACGACACGGCGGAATCGTCGTCGCTCCGAGCCGACACGCAGCGACTGGCTGCGATGGAGGGGCTGGCCGGTCACGCCGAGGCTGCTCGTCGGCGCGATCTGTTCGGGGGATAAACCGCTGCGCACGAAGGCGGTCTACAGATGCTGATTCAACTGCCGCCGCTGGATTTTGCCCGTCGGGTTGCGGGGCAACGCGTCGAGCACCCGGATATCACGCGGCACCTTGTACCCGGCGAGTTGGTCGCGGCACAGGGCCAGGACCGACCGCTCGTCGAACGTCTCACCCTCCTCGAGTTCGACAAACGCGACGGGCACCTCGCCCCGCATCGGGTCGGTCATGCCGATGACCGCCGAGGCGTGGACCGACGGGTGGCGGTTGATGACCTCTTCAATCTCGCGCGGGAAGACGTTCTCGCCGCCGACGATCAGCATCTCCTTGATGCGTCCGGTGATGGACAGGTGACCGTCCTGGTCGAAACGTCCCATGTCACCGGTGCGGAACCACCCCTCGGGCGTGATCGCCTTTGAGGTCTCGTCGGGCAGGTTGAAGTAGCCCAGCATCCGGTTCGGGCCGCGGACCAGCACCTCGCCCTCGCGCCCCTGCGGCAGGACCTTGCCGGAAGCGGGGTCCACGATGATCTGCTCGACGCGTGGGACCGGGGTCCCGACCGAACGCCGGCGCCAATCCTCCGGACGGCACCAGTTCGTGACCGGGCTGGTCTCGGTGAGGCCGTACCCTTCGCAGATCGTCACGCCAAAGCGATCACGGAACCGCTCGAAGACGTCTTCGGGGAGTGGCTCGCCGCCTGAAACGGTGAACCGCAGCGACGCAAAGTCGGCGGGCTCGGCCTGCTTGACCGCCAGAAGCGCGTTGTACATCGAGGGGATCCCGACGAACATCGTCGGTCGGTGCTCGCGGAGGAGACGCATCACGTGCTGCGGGACAAACCTGGCCGTGTAGATCGCGCGCAGGCCGCGTACCAGCGGCAGGATCGTGAGCACGGTCAGGCCGAACGAGTGGAACTGCGGGAGGACGCCGAGCAGGACATCCTCGTCCCGCAGGCCGACATGCTCCAGGCACTGCCTGACGTTTGACAGGAGATTGCTGTGGCTGAGCATCACGCCCTTGGGCTTGCCGCTGGTGCCCGAGGTGTAGAGCAGGCACGCCAGATCATCGGGCCGGCTCCGGGCCGGCCAGCGCAGGTCCGGCACCGTCTTGAACTCGATCGACTCCATCATGATCAGGTGCTCAACCCTTGGCCTCACACCGAGATAGTCGAGCATCGGCCCGACCGTCACGATCGTGTCGCACCCGCAGTCGTCGATCACGTACTGCAGCTCGTCGGGCTTGAGCAGGTAGTTCAGCGGCACGATGGTGCGGCCGAGGATCCAGCCGGCGAGGGCACAGATCGGGAACGCCCCGCTCGTCGGCAGCAGCAGCCCGACAGTCTGTGACTGCGAGCGGCGTTCGATCTCGGACGCCACGTGCAACGCCGCCACCAGAATCTCGGCACCCCGATACTCCCGCCGGTCGTCCACGATGAGCGTGCGGCGGGCGTTCTGAAGACACGTGCGGATGATCGGCATATGAACGGGCAAGCGGGCCTCCCGGGGTTTGGAGTTGCGAACAGGAATCGGTAATCTAGACGAAGTTCGGGATGTTGGCCCCGCAGAGGGCATCCCGCCGATCCTCGACCCGTATACAGGGCAGCGGCACCACCTTCCGGCTCGGCCCGCGGGGCACAGCCCGGAGGCTTCCCGAGCGGGATCATTCCCGGCAGGGAACCCGCCGCCGGGACTCGAAACCGGATGGAGCACGCCGGGAACCGGTTCGCTCCGCCGCCGCGGCACCCGGCCCGACCCCTCCTCCGACGCAAGGAACACACGCATGGCCCGCCACCCGCTCCGCACTCGACTCGCCACCGTGATTCTCGTTGCCGCGGCCGGTGGTGCCGGCCTCGCATCGAACGCCAGCGGCCAGGTCGTCACGAGCCCCGACGCCCCGGCGAGCATCCCCGCCGAGCCGTGGATGGAAGACCTGATGCCGGATCCGAGCGATCCCCGCGTGCAGGCGTACGCGCAGCAGCAGCGTCTGCGGGCCGAAAGGGCGCGCGAGCTCCGCCGCTTCCGCTCGACATATTTCGGCACCGGCAGCAGCACCGAGACCCGGCAGATCGGGCTCTCGCTCCTCCGCGAACGCTACGACGAGCCCGCCCTCTACCCGCTTCTCCTCGAGGTGTTCGAGCGCGACGGTGTCAATACCAAGTCCGGACTGCTCGACATGTTCGCCGACGCCCGCACCGACGAGGCGGACGCGACCCTCGCGTGGGTCGCGGTGTACGACGACCGGACCGCCGTCCGGGACGCCGCGTTCACCCACCTTTCCGCCCGTGTCGCCAAGGCCGGGGGGGTCTCGGAACGGATCAAGCACGTCGTCGCCGGGGGTCTGCGGCAAGAGTCAAGCACCCCCGCCATCGCGGCCGCCGGCATCGCCGAGGTGTTCAAGCTCTACGAGATGGTGCCGCTGATGATCGCCGCGCAGGTCGGCGGCAACGCCGGCGGCGCTCGCGACGGCACCGGACCGCTCGCGTGGATCGTCGTCGGGCAGCAGACCGCGTTCGTCGCGGACCTCCAGCCCGTGGTCAGCGACAGCGCGGTGGGCTTTGATCCGACGCTCGGCGTGGTCACCGAGGGGGTCGTGCTGGAAGTGCAGGACGCGGTTGTCTTCACCTACCGCACCGAGATCTTCTACTCACTGACCCGCATGACCAGCAGCGCGCTCGGACATCCGACTGGCTCGTGGGGGATCGACCAGCCGGAGTGGTGGGCCTGGTACGACCGGGAGTGGAAGCCGTGGATGGAAGCGCGGGCTGCAGAGGCCCGATCTGCGGAGGCCCAGGCCGCCGAGGCCGAGGGCTGAACCCGGAAATCCTGCCTGAAGAGGGACACTCGGTTCCGCTGCCTCCAGTGTTCACGCGCCGAGGGCGATGGCGGAGGCCATCGCGTGGTGCTCGGTGTGGCTTAGCGAAAGCAGCCAGTCGCCAATGCCCAGACGCTCCGCCGTCTCGGCCGCGAGACCGGAGAGCCGCACACCCGGCCGACCGTTGTCGGCGCGAGTGACCTCCACATCGGTCCAGGCGATCCCGTCGGCCCAGCCGGTGCCCAGAGCCTTGAGCACCGCCTCCTTGGCGGCGAACCGGGCCGCGAGATGCTCGATCTCGCGCTTCTTGCCCGAGGCGTACGCCAGTTCGGCCTCCGTGAAGAGTCGCCGCCGGGCGCGCTCCGGGTGCCGGTCGAGCAGCGACGCGAACCGCGCGTTCTCCACTAGATCTACGCCGTGAGCGATCGTGTGCATGGCTGCCTCTGTGCGCCGGCCCGGTCAGGCACCGCGTGGGATGCGGCTGGTGGTGTAGATGTAGGGGTTCCGCCCGTGGTGATTGATCGTGCCGCCGAGCAGGGTGCAGTCGCTCTCCGGCCAGTCTTTCAGGTGATAGACGAACGTCGAAACACTGGAGTTGCCGAAGCCCAGGAACGCGTCGCAGCGCGTCGCGATCAGCACATCGGTGAGCACCTCGCGCCCGATCCGCGAGCGTTCGTGCTGCGACTGGAAGTGGATCCCCGTCTGTGAGTCCGACCGGATGCTCTCGGTCGCGATGACGCGGTCGCCGTAGCGGTCCCTGAAGGTCTGCAGCGTCGATTGCCCGTCGGTCAGCAAGAACAGTGTCGCCTCCGGGTGGCCCTCCAGGAAGCGATCGACCGCCGGGAAGTACTCGGCGTTGATCTGCGGCAGCCGCGGGTCCTCGACGATCTTGTCGGTCGCCCGAACATGCACCCCGAGCACGGGCCGCTTCGCGAAGTGCTGCCCGGTGTACCGCTCCACCACCGCCCGGATCTCGTCCCGCGGCTTGAGGTACCGTGCCGCCAGGTCCCGGTAGACCGATTCCACATCGCACCCGTGCAGCCGGTACCACTCGGGGATCCACGGCAGGAGGCTGAACAGCCGCAGGTTAAAATCGCTCACGACCACGCGCTCCGGCCGCCCGAGGCTCTCGAGCCCCAGCCGCGACCCGTGTCCGGCCCACTTATTGCACACGGCCGTGTCGATGTTGTCGGCGTTCCACTTGGACGGGTAGAACTTGTGGCCGCCGCGCACGACCTCGTCGACGGTTGCGTCGGACACCGGTTCAAAGAAGATGTCCCAGGCGTTCTCCGTCCCGGGGTCGCGGTAGAGGCTGCCCTCGCCCCACAGCACCACCGGCGTCCGGGCCTCGATCTCGGCCAGGAGCAACTGCCCCAGCACGTGGTTCACGTCGGACCAGAAGCCCGCCCCCCACGACTTGATGAGCAGATATCCACCGCTCCCGGGCTCGGGCACCGACCCATCCGCCTCGGCGGCGGGCAGGGCTTTTAGACGCTTGCGTGCCTCGGCAGTGGGTGCCGAGGCGATCGAGGCCTCGTAGTGCGCGCGAGATCGGGCCGGGCGAGCAACTCGGCGACGCGGCCGATGATAAAGTGAGCCGCGGCTGCTGTCGGGCTGCTCGTCGAGCACCTCGCGGGCGAGGATCTCCCCAGCGTCAACCGGCCGGCCTCCAGTGCTTTGGACGCCGAGAGCAGGAGCTTGGCCGATGACTTCGGGTCGGGCGACGGGGGCATGCACACTCCGGGAGATGGAACCGCCGCCAGTATACGAGCCGCGGCCTCAGGCCGACGATTTGGCCGCGTTCCCGCCGGCCTTCGAGGAACCGGAAGCGGGCTTCGCCGGCTTGGACTTGTCGGTCTTGGACGGCGAGTCGGGCTTGGACTTGTCCGTCTTGCTGTCTGACGCGGGCTTGCTGTCGGCGGCCTTGTCGGGCTTGCCGGCGGCGGCGTCCTTCTCGCTCTTGGCCGCCTCCTGGTACGACTTGGAGCGGTAGTCGGTCTCGTAGAACCCCGAGCCCTTGAAGAGCACGGCGGCGCCGGTGCCGATCAGACGCTCGAGCGTGTTCTTGCCGCACTCGGGGCACTTGCGTTTGGTCGCGGCACTCATCGACTGGAACAGCTCAAAGGTGTGTCCGCACCCGTTGCACTTGTAGTCGTAGGTGGGCATGGCTCAGGCCTCTCCGCTCTCAGCGTCGGCTTCCGGCGCGACGGTCACCTTCGCGGCCCGCACCACGCGGTCGCCGACGCGGTACCCGATCTGGTAGACACTCGACACGTGTGTGGGCTCGACCCCCTCGACCGCGAGGGTCGAGAGCGCCTCGTGCTGGTTGGGGTCGAACTCGGCGTTGACCGCCGGGTTGATCGCCTGCACACCGAACGCCCCCATCGCGCGGTTGAACTCGTCGCGGATCAGCTTCACGCCCGCGAGGATCTGCTCGGCGTTGACCTTCTCCGGGTCCTGGTGCAGGGCCATGTCGAAGTGATCAAGCACCGGGATCAGGGACGCGAGAACGCGGCTCGACGCCGGCCTCGCGGGCCGCGCCCATGTCGGTGGAGAACCGCCGCTGGGCGTTCTGGTAGTCGGCCAGCGCCCGCTGGTACTTGGCCGCCATCTCATCCCGCTCGGCCATGATCGACTCGTAGCTCTCGGGCGAGTAGTCGTCGATCGCCTGCGGCGACGCCTCGGGCGACTCGGCGCCGTCCTCGACGGGGATGTCGTGCTTGTGCTTCTTGTCCTTTGCCATGGTCTGCTCTCAATCCCTCTCTGAGCCGCTCGGGTCTCAGACGGTGTGGTGTCGCGTGCGCATCAGCCGAAGATGTCCTTGACCTTCTTGAAGAAGCCGTGGCTCTCCGGCATGACGCTGTGGTCCTCGGTCTCCGCAAACTCACGGAGCAGTTCCTTCTGCCGCGAGGTCAGCTTCTTGGGGATCTCGATCCGCAGGTGTGCGACGAGGTCTCCGTGCCGGCCCGAACGCAGGTTGGGCAGGCCCTGCCCGTCGAGGCGGTAGACGTCGCCGTGCTGCGCACCCGACTTGATCTTCAGCACCTGCTTCTCGTCGATGGTCGGCACGTCGATCTCGGCACCGAGCGCCGCCTGACTGAAACTCACCGGCAACTCGAGCACCAGGTTGTCGCCGTCACGCTGGAACAGCGTGTGCTCCTTCACCCGGATCACCACGTGCAGATCGCCCCGCACGCCCTGGCCCTGGGGAGACGCTTCCGGCGGCGGCGGCTCGCCCTCGCCGGCGATCCGCACCGCCTGCCCGTCGTGCACGCCCGCGGGGATCTTCACCGTGAGCTTCCGCTTCTTCGAGACGCGCCCCTTGCCGCGGCAGGTCTCGCAGGGGTCCTTGACCACCTTGCCGCGTCCGCGGCAGTGCGGGCACGCCGTCACCATGCGGAACATCCCGCCGAGCCCCTGCTGGGCGACCTTGCCCTGCCCGCCGCAGGTGGTGCAGGTCTCCGGCTCGGTGCCGGGCTTGGCCCCGCTGCCGGTGCAGGTCTCGCAGACGTCGAGCCGCGTGAACTCGACCTCGCGCTCGCACCCCTTGGCCACGTCGGTCAGGTCGATCCGGGCCTCGTATTCGAGGTCGTATCCTCTCGCAGTGCGGGGCCTGCCGCGACCCCCGCCGCCGAAGCCACCCCCGCGCCCGCCGCCGAAGATCTCCTCGAACATGGAGAAGATGTCGGTCGGGTCCATGCGGGAGAAGTCGTGCCCGGCCGGCCCGCCGCGGGAGCGGAGACCGTCGTGGCCGTACTGGTCGTAGATCTTCCGCTTGTTCTCGTCGGAGAGGACCTCGTACGCCTCGGCGCACTCCTTGAACCGCGCCTCGGCCTCGGTGTCGTCGGGGTTGCGGTCGGGATGGTACTTGAGCGCGAGCCGTCGGTAGGCGCGCTTGATCTCTTCGCCGTCCGCGGAGCGTTCGACGGAGAGGATCTCGTAGTAGTCGCGGGTGGTGGGCATAGGCATCGCACTAAGCAGGAGGCACAAGGCACTAGTGAGGAGCGTTCCCGTCACCGTCGCCGACACGCACTAGTGCCTGATGCCTAGTGCCCAGTGCCCGTTCTCTTCAATCGAGCCCGCGGACGTTCCCGCCCGCGGCTCGGTGTGCTCGGCGGCCGCTCTCCTCCATGAAAGGCGGCCGCCGGGATGTCTCTCTCGATGGCGGGCCGGGAAGGCCCGCCCCCCTGCGGGGTCTGTCTCTGAATCTGAAGAGGCCCGGCGCTAACGCTTAGGGCTCTTGCGCACATGGAAGCCGGTGCGGCGGATCAGGCGACCGCACCGGTCTCCGCTTCGGTCTCTTCCTTCAGTTCGGTGATGAGCACATCGGTGGTCAGCATGATGCCCGCGACAGACGCCGCGTTGATCAGCGCCGTCTTGGCGACCAGCGCCGGGTCGATGATGCCGTCCTTGACCAGGTCGGTGAACTCACCGGTCGCGGCGTTGAAACCGTAACCACCGGTTTCCTCCTTGACCGTCTCGACCGTGAGATCACCGTCGTAGCCGGCGTTCTCGGCGATGCGGTGGGCACACGCCTCGACCGCGAGCGAGACGATGTCGAAGCCGAGCTTCTCATCGCCCTTGGCCTTGCCGCGGGCGGTGTTGATCGCGCCCTGCGTGCGGAGCAGCGCCACGCCGCCGCCGGGGACGTACCCCTCCTTGGCCGCGGCCCGGGTCGCGTGCAGCGCGTCGTCCACGAGGTCCTTGCGAGCCTTCATGTCGGTCTCGGTCGCGCCGCCGACGGAGATGATCGCCACGCCGCCAACGAGCTTGGCGTGACGCTCCATCAGCTTCTCCTTGTCGTAGTCGCTGGTGGACTTCTCGAACTGGCTCATGATCTGGTCGGCCCGGCCCTGGATGTCCTTCTTCTTGCCGGCGCCCTCGATGATGGTCGTATCGTCCTTGGTGATGACGACCTTCTTGGCGCTGCCGAGCTCGCTCAGCTCGACCGACTCGATCGACCGGCCGAGGTCCTCGGAGATGAAGGTGCCGCCGGTGAGGACGGCGATGTCGCCGAGCATGGCCTTGCGGCGGTCGCCGAAGCCCGGGGCCTTCACGGCCGCGATCTTGAGCATGCCGCGGAGGCGGTTGACGACGAGCGCGGTAAGCGCCTCGTTCTCAACGTCTTCAGCGATCAGGAGCAGCGGCTTGCTGCCGGTGGCGACCTTGTTGAGCAGGGGCAGCAGGTCGGGGAGGTTGGCGATCTTCTTTTCGTAGATGAGGATCAGGCAGTCCTCGAGGACGCACTCGGCGGTCTTGGGGTCGGTCATGAAGTAGGGCGACAGGTAGCCCTTGTCGAACTGCATGCCCTCGACGTACTCGAGCGTGGTCTCGGCGCTCTTGCCGTCCTCCACCTCGACGACGCCGTCGGCGCCGACCTTGGCGATGGCCTCCGCGATCAGCTCACCGACATCGGCGTCGTGGTTCGCGCTGACCGACGCGATCTTCTTGTAGTCGGGCTTGCCCTTGCACTTGACCGACATCGCGTCGATCGCCTCGGCCGCGGCGTTGGCCGCCGCGTTGATGCCCCGCTGCAGCTGCACCGGGTTGGCCCCGGCCGCCACGTGGCGGATGCCCTCGGTGAAGATCGCCTGGGCGAGCACGGTCGCGGCGGTGGTGCCGTCGCCGGCCTGGTCGGCCGTCTTCTTGGCGACCTGGTGCACCATCTTCGCGCCCATCGCCTCAAACGGCTCGGCGAGCGAGACTTCCTTGGCGACGCTCACGCCGTCCTTGGTGACCGAGGGGCCGCCGTAGGACTTCTCGATCACGACGTGCCGCCCGGCGGGGCCCATGGTGCACTTGACGGCCTCGGCGAGGCGGTCAACGCCCTTCTTCATCTCGAGGAGGGCCGCGTCGTCGAACATGATCTGTTTGGTGGACATGATTGAAACTCTCCGATTCGCGTGTGTCGCGGTGAAACCTGTGTGTGGTGTCTCGGGAACATCCGCCGGTCGGCGGTGCTACCAGTGTTCGTCATTGGCATAGCCGGCCCGCACGAGCGAGTCTCCGGCAACATCGTGATACCAGGCGCGCGCCTGGTCGGTAAAGTACTTCTTCCAGTCGCCAACCTCGCCCTGGCGGCGGTATTTGGCCGGATCGCTGCTCTCGTATCCCGCCTTGGTGAAGGTCTCGGTAGAGGGCTCGTCTCCCTCGGCGGCGTTCAGTCCCAGAAATTCCAGCATCCGCACACGCTGGGCTTTCGTATCCGCGTGCAGGTCTTCGTACCGCACCCGCAGCACCTCGCCGTCGGCTTCCGGACTCTCGATGTACTCGGCCGCACCGATGTCGCTCCGGTAGCGGCGGTCCCACGTTGCAGCCACGTGCCGCACCCACGCCTCATCGCTGAGCAAGAGGGCCGGCTCGCGCACAAACTGCTCCGGGTCGCTTGCGAAACTGTCACACAAACGCAGCAGGTGACCGCTCGCGTGCGTGGGGATCGAAGCCTCGATCACCTCGCGCCCCTTGCGGAGCTGATGGAACGTCCAACTTACCGCGACGTCCCGTCCGTCGCGCAGCACCCAGATGTACCGAGCGCCGGGCATCCAGTACAGCAGGTCGCTCGGTGTGCGGTCCCCATGCCACGCCGCGTCGGACTTGTGATCGTGACAGGCCCTGGACACGCACCGCCGCACCATGTCGCCAAACGCTTCTTCAAGCTCGGTACGGATCGGCTCGCGTCCGGTGATCTGCCACGGGATCGACTTGGTCCTGTGCACCGCGTTGTAGATCGTCTCGAAGTGGAACTCACCGGTGCAGCTCACGGCCGGATGCAGGTTGAGCAGGTTGCTCACCCAGTTGGTGCCGGACCGGGGGTGGCCACGCACGAAGAAATACCCCGGCCGCGTGGCGGTGGCACTCGTCGTTCGGGTTGGCTCGGTCAGTGTGTGCATCGTGCGTGTGTCGCTACCAGTTCAGGTCTTGTGCATAGCCGGCCGCGATCATCTCTTCGCCGGCACATTCCTTGATGATGCCGCGGATGTTCTCCGGCAGCACGTCTTCCCACTCCCCCACCGCGCCCTTGCGGTAGAAGCTCTTGCGGTCTTCGCGCCCGAAGCCCGGGCGTGTCTTGGTAGCTTCCGAGGGCGCCTCGGCCAACGCCGGATCGAGATCGAGGAAGCGGTAGAGCCGCTCGACCTCGCCGTCGAGGTCCGCGTGAAGCTGCTCGTACTTGAGCTCGAGCACCGGGGTGCCGTCCTCCTGCAGCTGCGGCAAAGCCTCGCGCGACGCCCGGCAGATCTGCGCCCAGTGGCTCGCGTGGTGCCGCACCCAGCCCTCGTGGCCGAGCAGCCCGTCGAGCGGGTTGAAGCCCTCGGGGTCCGCCAGAAAGCCCGGCCGCGCTTCGGCCCAGCACTCGCGGAAGGGCACCGCGATCCCCATCTCCGTGTCCACCCGCATGTGGTGGAACGACCAGCTCACCAGCACGTCGCGAACATCGCGGGTGATGATGATCTGCGGAGCGCCGCGGATCATCGTCCGCAGCGGGTTGGGCGTGCGGTCGCCCAGCCAGGTCGCCCCCGGCTTGTCCCGCGTCGAGGCGTAGATCATCCGCCGGATCATGGCCTCGGAGCCGTCGATCGCCACCTCGCGGAGCCGCGGCTTGGAGCCGAGGAACCAGTAGACATTCGTCAACTGGTCCACCGCGTTCCGCAGCACCTCGAAGTGAAACTCGCCCCGCACGTTGGCGTGCGGGTGCAGGTTGAGCAGGTTCTGCACCCAGTTGGTGCCGCTCTTGAAACACCCGCACAGGAAGAAGAACCGGCGGAGCGTGCCCCCGTCGCGGATGGTGTAGTGGTTCTCCACCCACCGGTCCGCTGCCGCAAGGCCCTCGGGCCCGACCGGCGGCTCGTGGACGCTGGCCCGGATGTCCTCCGGCACGACACGACGCACCACCGGCCGCAGCATCGACCGCAACCCCTCGGGGGTCGCGTTCTTTGCGCTGCGGAGCAAGCGGGTGAGTTGGGTGTCGCGGTGTTCCAGCGTGTCCATGTCCGTTCTGGGGGCGAGGGCCGTACGGGTTTGATCAGCCGAAGACGCCGAGCAGTTCCGACTCGCGGAGGATCAGGTGCTTGACGCCCTTCACCTCGACCTCGGTCCCGGCGTACTTGCCGTAGAGCACGCGGTCGCCTTTGCCGACGACGGGCTTGGCGCGGTTGCCGTTGTCCAGCAGCCGCCCGGGGCCGATCGCCACGACGGTGCCCTGGATCGGCTTCTCCTTGCTCGACTCGGGCAGGTAGAGCCCGGAAGCGGTCTTGGTCTCCGGCTCGGCCGGCTTGACAACGATGCGGTCTTCGAGGGGTTTGATTGCCATGGTTGCGAATTCCTCTTGGTGTGCGAGACGCGTCGTGCCAACGAACGCGACCTCGGTTGTTCGATGTGATCAGGGGTGGCCGTCGAGCGCGGTCCGGGCTTAGAAGCCCATCCCGCCCATGCCCGGCATGCCACCCATGCCGCCCATTCCACCCATGCCCGGCATGCCGCCGCCCATTCCGGGCATGCCGCCCATGCCGCCGCCGTGGTCGTGGTCGTGGCCGCCCTCGGCCTCCGGCTCGGGCTTGCTGGTGATGATGCAGTCGGCGGTCAGCAGCACGGTCGCGACGCTCGCGGCGTTCTGCAGCGCGAGGCGGTCAACCTTCGCCGGAGTGATGACGCCCATCTTGATCATGTCGCCGTACTCGGCGGTCAGCGCGTTGTAGCCATAGGTGGCGTTTGTGTTCTCCGCGACCTTGCCGACGACGACCGAGCCCTTGACGCCCGCGTTCTGGGCGATCGTGTACAGGGGCACCGAGAGCGCCGCACGAACGATGTCCATGCCCACCGCCACGTCGAATTTGAAGCGGCCGATGTCGTCGGCGGTCACTTCCTTGACCTTGCCGAAGACCGACTTCCACTCGCGGCTGGACTCGATCGCGGCACGGGCCTTGATGAAGCTCACGCCGCCGCCGGGGACGATGCCCTCGGCCACCGCGGCGCGGGTCGCGTGCAGCGCGTCCTCGATGCGGGCCTTCTTCTCCTTGAGCTCGGCCTCGCTGGCCGCCCCGACCTTGATCTGCGCCACGCCGCCGGTGAGCTTGGCCAGACGCTCCTGCAGCTTCTCGCGGTCGTAGTCGCTGCTGCTGGCCTCGATCTCGCGCCGGATCTGCTCGATGCGGGCCTTGATGTCCTTGGTCGAGCCGGCGCCCTCAATGACGGTGGTGTTGTCGCTGTCCACCTCGATCTTCTTGGCCATGCCCAGATGCCCAAGCTCGATCTTGTCGAGCCCGAGGCCGAGGTCCTTCATGATGGCCGTCGCGCCGGTGAGGACCGCGAGGTCCTCGAGCATCGCCTTGCGGCGGTCGCCGTAGCCGGGGGCCTTGACCGCACACACCTGCAGCGTGCCGCGGAGCTTGTTGATCACCAGCGTCGCGAGCGCCTCGCCCGCCACATCCTCGGCGATGATGAGCAGGGGCTTCTTGGCCTCCATCACCTTCTCAAGGAGGGGCACCAGATCGTTGACGCTCTCGAGCTTGTCCTCGTGGATGAGGACGAGGCACTTGTCGAACTCGACCCGCATGTCGTCGACGTTGGTGCAGAAGTTGGGCGAGAGGTAGCCGCGGTCGAACTGCATGCCCTCAACGACCTTGACCTCAGTCTCGCGGGTCTTGCCCTCTTCGACGGTGATGACGCCGTCCTTGCCGACCTTGTCGAAGGCGTCGGCCATGATCTTGCCGACCTCGGGGTCGTTGTTGGCGCTGATGGTCGCGACGCTCTGGATGTCGCTCTTGCCCTTGACCGGCACCGACTGCTCGTTGATCGAGCCGGCCGCGGCGGTCACGGCGAGCTTCATGCCGCGGACGAGTGCGTTGGCGTCAACCCCGGCCGCGATGTGGCGGAGACCCTCACGGAAGAGGGCCTCGGCGAGCACCGTCGCCGTGGTGGTGCCGTCACCGGCCTCGTCGGAGGTCTTGCTGGCGGCCTCCTTGACGAGCAGGGCACCCATGTTCTCCGCCTTGTCGCGGAGTTCGATCTCCTCGGCGACCGAGACGCCGTCCTTGGTGACCGTCGGGCCGCCCCAGGACTTGTCGAGGACTGCGGTGCGGCCCTTGGGGCCGAGAGTCGATTTCACCGCCCGGGAGAGTTTCTCCACCCCGGCGAGCAGGGCGTGGCGGGCATCAACGTCGAAGGTGAGTTCTTTGACTGCCATGGTCGAGGGCTCCGTGTCTGTGCGGCCGGCGGCGAGTCGCCGGCCAATGTGTCTGATCGCAAGATCGAATCTGGTCTGGCTCGAAACTGGTCCGAGCGGGTCCGTGGAAGCCGGGAAACCCCGGCGGAATCTCTGGATGACGCGTCACCGATCGCCCCGAGCGCGAACGGTCAGCACCAACACTGTGGCAAGCCGGATGCCAGACCATCCGCCCGATCCCGCTCCGCCAGACCCCGAATCGCCCTCGTCGGCCCCACCCGACTGGCAGGAGCGGCATCGCACCCCCATCACATCTGCCGAACTGGCAGGCCGCGGCCGATCGTCCGCCAGGTGCTCGACCGGCGGGCGCCGCCAACCCGCAAGACCGCCCCGCAACGGCACGACACCGCCACCAGGACCCGCTATCATCCGGGCTCTGTCAGGAGGTCGGAACATGCTCGCGACGCTCGCGACCGTCGATATTCAGTCGTACCTGCCGCTGGGGATCCTCATCGGCATGGCGGTCACGTTCGCCGTGGCCAACGTGGTGCTCTCCAAGCTGATCGGCCCGAGCCGTCAGGGCCTCTCCAAGGGCATCGCCTACGAGTCCGGCATGAACCCGGTCGGGACCGCCCGCAAGCGGTTCAACGTGCGGTTCTATCTGATCGCCATGGTCTTCCTGCTCTTCGATATCGAAGTCATCTTTCTGTACCCCTGGGCGACCACGTTCCCGAACCTCGAGGCCAACACGACCGAAGGGTTGGTGTGGCTGGGAAGAATCCTCTTCTTCCTCCTGACCACGATCGTGGCGTACCTGTACGGATTCCGCAAGGGCGTCTTCCGGTTCGATTGAGCCGGTCTCCCGCCCCGCGAACCGCCCGACGCCGCGCCAACGCGCCACCCACGCCCGCGTGGGGCGACCCGCACCCCCGGTACCATGACCGTATGACCACGCACGCCGACAGCCCGCCGACCGCGCCCACCCGGCCGCCGGTGCGACGCCGCGCTTCGACGGGGGCTCGGGTGCTCGCCGCGGCCGGCGCCCTCGCCGGGCTCACCGTCCTCGGGCTCGCCGCGTGGATCACCCCGGACGCCGCGGGCCACGGCACCCACACCCAACTCGGCCTGCCCGACTGCGCCTGGGCGCAGGCGTTCGACAAGCCCTGCGCCACTTGCGGCATGACCACCTCGTTCGCCCACGCCAGCCACGGCGACATCCTCGGCTCGGCCTCGACCCAGCCCTTCGGCTTTCTCCTCGCCGTCGTCACGGCCGCGGGGGGTGTGGGGCGCGGGCCACGTCGCGGCCACCGGCTCGATGATCGGCGTCGCGGCGGCCCGATTGCTCAACGCCAGGGTGCTCTGGGGCTCTGTCGCCCTCCTGCTCATCGCGTGGGCGTACAAATTCATCACCTGGACCGGCTCTACCGGAGGACTCTGACCATGCGGGACCGTCACTCCACATCCGTCCGCGCCCGGCGGCCCGAGGGGCCGTGCTCACGCCGCGCGACTCGCCGTGCGCGCCGCCCTGCTCACCGTCACGCTCGTGCTCGGCGGGTGCGCCGTCGGCTACCTCATCGGCGGGATGGCGTCCTCGGCCGAACGGACAGGCTCGACGACGTTCGAACCCGAGTACACGGGGCTCGAAGGGAAGACCTACGCCGTCGTCGCGTGGGCCGACCGCTCCACCCAGTCGCAATACCCGGCGCTCGTGCCCAACCTCATCCAACGTGTCGATCTCAGGCTCGCCGAGGAGGCCAACGCCAGCGGCCATGTCCCCGGCGACGAGGTTACCCAGTATCTCGCCAACCACCCGCAGTGGGTGGCGTGGCCCCGCAGCCGCCTCGCCGACGAGTTGGACGTTGACCGCATCGTCCTCGTCGAAATCAACGAGTTCCGGACCAACGAGCACGGGAACGAGTATCTCTGGGACGGGCTCGGCTGGGCGACAGTCTCCGTCGTCGAACGCGGATCGACAGGTTCGGACGCCGAGGCCTTCCGCAAGGAGATCCGGGTCCGGTTCCCCGACGCCCGCGGCTACGGGCCGAGCGAGATCAGCCGCGACGGTGTCGCCTCGACACTGCTCAAACGCGTCATCGACCGCGCCGCATGGCTCTTCTACACCCACGACGAGCCAAACGCCATCAAGTACTAAAGACCCGCGGAGACCGGCATGCCCCCTCGCCCCACCCCCAAACCCTTCAGCCCCGCCACCCTCGCGGCGTGCCTCTCGCTAGCCGTCGCCGCGACGCTCGCCGGCTGCAACATCGCCGGCCCCGCCTTCTACTTCCTGCACGGCCCCGAGAAGATCCCCCGCCTGTACGAGCTCGACAAGGAGCGGCCCACCGTCATCTTCATCGACGACCGCGCCATGAACGTCCAGCGGACGCCGACGCGCGAGCGGATCGCCGCCGCGGCCGAGAGATCGCTCTTGGACAACGGTGCTCTCGTCCGCGTGATCGACTCCCGATCCGCGGCCGCCATCGTCACCAACGAACCGCGCGGTGAACTCATGGCCATCTCCGAGATCGGTCGCGCGGTCGGTGCCGAGGTCGTCATCTACGTCACGCCCGATGTGTTCGCGCTGAGCACCGACGGGCAGACCTTCGAGCCCATCGCCCGCCTCCGGGTCAAAGTCCTCGACGCGGTCAGCGACGCACGCCTCTGGCCCGAAACGCGCGAGGGGCACGTCCTCAACGTCTCCGCATCTCGGAAGCAGGGAGGCAACCCGTCCGGTGCCGCGGAGATCCGAGAGGCCGAGGACAAGTTCGCCGATCTCGTCGGGCTCCGCCTCGCACAGATGTTCTACTCGCGCGAGGCGGAGACCGTGTCCGACGAGCGGGATCGGTAAGCCCGTCGTGGCTCGCCACATCGTGCACGTGATCGATCCCGCCGGCCCGGCACACTCCACAGGTGCCCTTTGCGCGCGCAACGCTGCCCCCGATATCGGCACCCTCGCGTGCGCCCGAAGCCGTGAGAGCCTGCCCCGCGGACCGGCACACCGTCATCATGATGGGCACCGCCGCCGCCGCCCGCCACGCCGCGGGGCTCGGGCTCGGGCTCGGATCGACCGACGCAGACAGTTGTACCACGCCGGCCACTCTCGGCCACGGCGTGCTCGGCTACCGCGGCCTCCGTGCCCGACTCCGCACGCTCGGCCCGATCGACGTGCTCCAGCCGTGGAGCCGGCGGTCGCATCGGGCGTGCTCGCTCGCCGCCGACGCACAAATCCCGGTCGCCCCGATCCCGACGGAGACGCTGCCCTCCTTCACACCACCTGCCGACGAATCAGCACCGCAGACACGGGAACGTCTCGACGTGCCCGACGACCTCCCGTTGGTCGCGCTCCTGTGCGACCCGACCCACCACGCCGACCCCAAGCGGTTTGTCTACATGGTCGGCACGCTGCAGGTCGCGGGATACCCGGTCGCGGGGCTGGTCGACCGGCGAGCCGGTCACACCGCGCGCGCGCGACGCTTTCACGCCGAGTCGGGTGTCGCCTGGCGGGTGCTGATGCCCTCCGGCCCGACCGCCTCGCTGCTGCACGCCTGCGACATGGCGGTGGTGCTCCCGCCGCCCGTACATCAGCCGCTCCGGGGGCACGAAGCGGCGTGGGTCCGCTGGTCGGTGCTGCGCGCGCATCTGCTCGGAATCCCTGTGATTGGGGCCGGCGAATGGTTACCCGACGCGCTGCTCGGGTCCGTGCCCGAGGAGCACGAAGAGCTCTTCCAGCCCTGGGACAACTCGCTCCGGGACATGCTCCGGAGGCTCATCTCGCTCGCCGAGGATCCCGCCGGTCGCCGGCGCATCGCGGACGCCGCCCAGAGCGCAGCCGCAAGCGTTGCGACGAGCGCGAACTACGCCAACGACCTCGACGCACTCTGGCGAGCCTCGGCTTCGCGCCGCCAGCGGCGGGCGCAAGCCGTCTCCGTCTGAGTCCGACTCAGCCCCGACTCCCCGCCCCGCCGAGCCATCCGGCCACCCGATCAGCCGTGCCGGCGTTCGAACTCCCGCAGGAACTGCACGAAAGTCTCACACCCCTCGGCCGGGAAGGCGTTGTAGATGCTCGCCCGCATCCCGCCCGTCGAGCGGTGGCCCTTGAGATTATCCATGCCTGCCTCGAGCGCTTCGGCGAGGAACAGCTTGTCGGTCTCGGGGCTTGGCGTGCGGAAGACGACGTTCATGAGCGAACGGCTGTCCTTGCGCGCCGGGGTGATGTAGAACTCGGTCGCGTCGAGCGCGTCGTAGACCACCTTGGCCTTGGCCACGTTCCGCTGCTCGATCGCCGCGAGACCGCCCTGCCGGAGGATCCACTTGAACACTTGCCCGACGACGTAGATCGGGAAGACCGGGGGCGTGTTCGGACGCGAGTCCTTCTCAGCGAAGACCTTGTACGACATCAATCCAGGCAGCGGCCGCGGCGAGCGCTCGAGCAGGTCCTTGCGGATGATCACCAGCGTCGTGCCCGCCGGACCGAGATTCTTCTGCGCCCCGGCGTACACCAGCCCGTACTTGGTGATGTCGATCGGGCGCGAGTAGATGTCGCTGCACATGTCGCACACCAGCGGCACGCCCTCGGGCGTCTCGGGCACATAGTGGTACTGCGTCCCGCGGATCGTGTTGTTGCTGGTGTAGTGGAAGTACGCCGGTCGGTCGGAGAAATTCAGCTCGTTCTGGCTCGGCACAAACGCGTAGTCCGTCGGCCCGCCGTCGAAGGCGAGGTGCGCCGTGCCGTAGAGCTTGCACTCAGCCGCGGTGTGCTTGGCCCAGTGACCGGTCACCGCATAGTCGGCGGTCCCGCCCTGCTCGAGCAGGTTCGCCGGGATCAGGTGGTTCTGCGCCGTGGCGCCGCCGGTCATGAAGAGCACCGCGTAGTCGTCGCCGATGTTCCCCACCTCGCGGCAGTCGGCGATCGCCTCGGCCAGGACCCGGTCGTAGACCTTCGCCCGGTGCGAGTGCTCCATGATGCCCATCCCGCTGCCGTCGATGTTCCAGATGTCGTGCTGCACCTGACGCAGCACGTCCTCCGGCAGCACGCCCGGCCCGGCAGAGAAATTGAGAATCCGATCGGTCGCTGTCGCGGTCATGGGTCTGTTCCTTCCAAAGACCACCACGATCGCGCGGTGGTGTGCAACGTGATTCGTGAACTGCCTTATCCGACCGTCTTGGCCGCGGACCGTCCGGCGCGCACCGTCGGCGTGACCTCCGGCCCGTTGACCCGGTTCTCGAACCGCCCGGTCTCCAGAAACACCGAGACAATCCGCACGGCCTCTTCGGCCACCGCCATCTGCGCCTGGTCCGTCGAGGCGCCGCAGTGGTGCGAGCCGTACACGCCGGGGAGGCGGATCAGCGGGTCAGAGAACACCCGGTCCGAGGGCGCCGGCTGCTGAGGCCAGACGTCGAGCCCGCACCGCACGCCCCGCTCGCGGACCGCCCGGGACAACGCCTCGGCGTCGACCACCGGCCCCCGAGCCGTGTTGATGAAGTAGGCCCCGCGCTGCAGCCTGTCGAAGAACGCCGCGTCGCAGAGACCCCGCGTCTCGTCGTTCAACGCCACGTGCACGCTCACCGCGTCAGACTGCTCCGCGAGTGTGAAGAGGTCTTCGCGCGAGGTCCCCCACCATTCCGCGCCGATCTCCGCAGCCCGGGCCGCGGTCATGCCCCGCGACCACACGTGGATCTTCATCCCGAAGGCGCGCGCGCGCTGGGCGAGTTCCTTCCCGATCGCCCCCAGGCCGACGACGCCGAGCACCCGCCCCTTGAGGCCGCGGGCCTTGCCGTACCCCTTCTTGTCCCAGTTGCCTGCTCGCAGGTCGTTGAACTGGTCGGGCAGCCGGCGGTCGCAACAGAGCAACAGCCCCATCGCCAACTCGGCCACTGCCACCGCGTTCATCCCCGGGCAGTTGCTGACCGCAACACCCTTGGCCGACGCGGCCTCGCAGTCGATGTTGTCGTACCCCGAGCCGGCCCGGATGATCAGCCGCAGCGAATCGCCCGCGTCGATCGCGGCCTTGTTGAACTTGGTCGATCTGACGATCACCACGCCCGGGTCGTGCGAGGCCAACGCCCCGGCCAGGTCCTCAGCGCGCAGGCCGGGCTCAGAGACAACCTCGCATCCGAGGGCCGTCAGCGCGTCGATGCCCTCCCGCTCAAACGCATCAGCGATAAGTACCTTCACGTGCGGCCCCTTCGTTCAAGCCCCGGAGACGACCGCCCGACGGAGAGCCGGCTCCCGAGTTCCGCAAAACGATAGGGTCGGTGCCGGAGGCCCCGCAAGCTGGCCGCTCCGTTCATTTCGCCTGCCGGACGCCGCCCAGAGAACCGGTGGAAGCCCCTCAGGACCAAACCGACCCGATCAGGGCTGGCCGGTGTTGATCGGCTCGCCGCCGAAATCGATGCCCTGGAGCCCGCCGCGGGTGAAGTTGTACCGGGCCGCGAGCGCGTCCCCGCCCGGGTCACGCGGCGGCACATACCACGCGTCGTTCGGATTGGGGTCGTAGTCGATGAGGTAGTCGGCCTTGCTCGGATTCCTGGGCGTCCAGCCGAGGTTCGCGTCGATCGTACGGGACACGTTGCCCGAGCCGTCGAACATCAGCAGGGGCTCGCGGGCCTCCGGATCGAGGAAGTAGTACTGACTGCGCCCGTAGTGGCGGGCGAACTCGTCGTACATGTGCACCTTGCCCGAGGGGAACTGCACATCACCGATCTTGAGGTTGCCCAGATCGGCATTGCCGGGGATCGAGTAGCTGTTGAACCGGCGGTTGAAGTGCTGGATCCGCCTCGCGGCGTTCCCGCCGCCGAGGAGCTTGATCGAACTGCTCTGGTACCGGTCGTACGAAGCGACGACCGGACGGTACGACGAGCTGTACGGCCAGCGCTTGTTGGTCGAGGTCGGATCCGGCTGGAACGGCTCCCACACGCCGTTGTCGAAGTTGTTTCTCGGGTCGTCCTGCCAGTTCAGCCGCGGCTTGTCTTCCGGGCATGCGACCATCTTCTCCGGCACCCGCTGGGCCAGGTAGTCGTTGACGACCAGGTGCGTGTAGTACACGTGCGGGATCCACGAGTTGATCTTCGGGATGTCTTCACGGCTGCCACGCCGACGGAGAACGTCAACCGCCTGCGCCGCTGCCGCTTCTGTCGCGTTGTCGTATGGCCCGTCGAGATCGTCGTACTCGGTTTGCCCGACTGTGCTGACCGACCACGTGAACGCGAAGATACGGTCTTCAAAGTGGGCTGAGTATGTGCCGGCCGCGGTACCGAACTGCCGGATGTTGGATTGGCACACCGTGAGCTTGCCTGACCGACGTGCCTCGCCCAGCGCCGGCAGCAGAATGCCGATCAGGAGTGCGATGATCGCGATGACCACCAACAGTTCGATCAGAGTGAACGCCCCGAGACGACGGGAGGAGGATGGGTGCCGCATATCGATGCACTCCGGTCCCCCGGACAAAACACCGCCAGCAGGTTAATAGCACCTGACATCGGCAGAATACCACAATTCACGCGAACCGCCAAGCGGTCAGCGGAGACCCCGCAAACGCGACAGCGTCCGGATCCGGGCTCCGGCCACCCCGTCCTCCCCCGGCTCTTCCCCAGTGCCGGGCTCGACCGCCGGACCTCCGGCCTCCGCCTCATCCGTCGATGCGAGCCCGGGCGGCGGGGCATCGTCGTCCGGGCCGGGCGGCAACAGGTCCGCTTCACCGACCGCCGCCTGAGGCCTGTGCACTTCGTCGTTCGGACCCGGGGCGACATCCGCCCGGTCGGAATCGGTTGATGCCTGGCGTGCGGAGAGCCACTGTCCCACCGGCCCCGATCCCAGATCGAGTTGCAGGAAGACCGCGTAGCCGCCGAGCCCCGCCAGCGTGATCAACGCCAACGCGGACCAGACCGCCGTCCACCGCTTCGATCGACGCAGGTCCCGGCGAAGCCGGAGCTCACGCAGCCCCTCGTCAGCGAGATCGTCCGCCGCTTCCTGCGTTGGCGACGACACTCGGCCGGTCGAATGGGTATCGGAGGATGATCCGGCATCCGGTGCGAGCGCCGCCGCAGGCGCGGCCGCCACACCCGCCCGCCTCACCTCCGAGGGCACCGACCGTCCGGGAAGCGGCCGCACATCACCGAGCCCCAGGGCCTGACGGTCTTCCAATCGCTCGAACGCTGCGCCGCAGGAGGAGCACTCCCTGCTCTCCGGATCGACCTTCGCCTGGCAACTGTGGCAGAGCCCCAGCCGGTGCGCCACTCCCGGGCACCAGCGCGCCAGCATCCAGAACTGTCTGGTGGTCGGCCCCCGCACGGCTGTGTCGGCCCGAACCGTTCCCCGGTCGATGAGATGCAGCAGCGTGGCGTAGTTGCAGCCGGGCCGGAACGGCTGCGACTCGATCCGCACAAACCACGGCCCCATGGCGTTCTGTGTGGCCTGCCGCGACAGTGGATCAAACCGCCCGCCGCAACTCTCACACGCCGCAAGACTCCGGCTCCGCGCACCGCAATAGGGACAGATCGTCAGCCTCGGCTGAGGCGTGGGCGGGACCGGGGATGACGGAGATGGCGTCGTGTTCATGGCTGCCTGGAGGCTTGGGTACACCATACCAGCCCGTGGTGGTGGTGGTTGACCGGCTCGGCCTCATCGGCTTGGATGCTGGTATGAATCCCCACACCTCCGCCGGCGGCCGCGGCCTCCTCATCGGTCTTTTACTCGTTACGGGTTGCAGCAACGGCGGTTCCACCTCGACAAACGCCTTCGATGGGCTCGACCGGGCAGACCGCTACGCGTCGGATGGCGGCCGGGTGATCCCCAAGGCCGGTGCCCCGCTCTCGATCGACGGCCAGGCGGTGGAATGGTCGACCGTGAGCGACCGGCTCGCCGAGGCCGCCGGCGCCGTGGTCGTTGAGGAAGTCGCGGCTCGATCGCGTCATCGAACGCGAGGCCGCGGCCCGCGGCATTCAGATCACACAGGCCGACCTCGACCGCGAACGCCGGTGGGTCGCGCGCAGTCGACCAAGGGGCCCGCAGTTCGGGGACCGATCCCGCGGTCCTCGTCAGGGAGATCCGGCAACGCCGCGGCCTCGGCCCGGAGCGCTTCGCCGCACTCCTCCGCCGCAACGCCGCGCTCCGCGCCATGGTCCGGGGCACCGTCGAGGTCAGCGCCGAGCAGGTCGAACGCGCATGGCGCACCCAGCACGGCGAGCGGGTCCGGATCCGCATCATCCTCACGCCCTCGATGACCGATGCGCAGAATCTGCGTTCGCAAGCTCTCGCCGCCGGCAGCGACGAGTACACCTTCGCCAAACTCGCCGAAACCTACTCCACAGACAACTCCGCCCCGCTCGGCGGGCTCATCGAGCCCTTCAGCACCGAAGACCCCGCCTACGAAGAGACCGTCCGTCGCGTCGCGGCCGGCCTGCAGCCCGGACAGATCGGCCCCGTCGTCGCGACCCGCAACGGGCACGCCGTGATCCTCCTGACCGACCGCATCCCGCCCGACGGCGTCACGCTCGAAGAGTCTCGGGAGCGACTGCGTGAACAGATCACGCTCCGCCAGGAACGGATCAGCATGGACCAACTGGCCAACCAACTGCTCAGCACCGCCCACGTCCGGGTGTTCGACCCCGCGCTGTCCTGGTCGGTCGAGGCGGGCCGTGGAGACTGAACCCCGCCAACACCACGGCCCTGTCGCCCGCGTCCTGGCGGCCGCGGGCCACCTGGCGATCTGGGTCGGCCTCTACTTCGCCGCGGCGTACGCCAGCGCGGCGATTCTCCTGGGCCGCGCCGTCCAACTCGACCCGCTCGGCGCGGCGTTCTGTGCGGGCGTCGGGCTCTACCTGCTCGACCGTCTGAAACTCCGCGACGACCTGCTCGATCCCGCCGACCTCGCGGCAGACGAGCGGCGGCACAGGTTCCTGCGCGCGCGCCGCCGCTTCCTCCGCACGCTCGCCTGGGTCATGCTCGGCATCGGGACCATCCTCGTTGTCGCGATCCACCCGGCCAACGCATTGCTGCCGCCGATCGGCGTGCTCGGCGTGCTGGCCTACAGCCGCCCCCGGGAGTCCCGCCGCCGGCCCAAGGACCTGCTCGTCCTGAAGAACCTCATGCCGGGGTGCGCGATCGCGGGGCTGGGCGTGATTCTCGCGGTGCAATCTCCCGTGCACGCATCCCGCCTCTTCGGCACCCCTGTGGGAGCCGAGGCGTTCACGTTCGCCCTCGCGGTGTGCGTGGCGCTGGCGCTGCTGGTGGCCGCCGACGCCATGCTTTGCGACCTCGACGATGTCGCCGCCGACCGGCACGCGAAGACATCAACGCTCCCGGTCTGGCGTGGTGCAGAGGCGACGTGGAGGATCGCGCTGCTGGCCCACGCGATCGCCGGAGTGCTGGCCATTGGCGTCGGCTGGAGGCACGGTCTTGTGCTCGGTGCGGCCGTCTGGGCTCTGGCCAACCTCGGCCTGACAACGCTCCTGCGCCTGGCGCGGCCGGGGCAGGTGCGCGACCTGATCGACCTGCGGCTTCCCGCGGCGACGTTGCTGGTGTATCTGCTCGACCATTTTGCCTAAGCGGCCGCGGCCGAGCCGAGTCGCCTGGTTTGCCCAGCCTGCCCGGCTCGCCCTGCCCTACCGCGCGTACTCGATCGCCCGGGTCTCGCGGAGCACGGTGACCTTGATCTCTCCCGGGAACGTCATCTCGTCGGCCACCCGCTTGGCGATGTCGTGGGCGATCAGGAAGGCCTCGTCGTCGCTCAGCCGGTTCGCGTCGATCATGACCCGCACCTCGCGCCCCGCCTGGATCGCGTGCGCCTCGTTGACGCCCTTCATCGACATCGCGATGTCCTGCAGTTGGTTCAGCCGCTGGATGTACCGCTCCATGCTCTCACGCCGCGCACCCGGCCTCGCGCTCGAGACCGCGTCCGCCGCCATGACGATGGGTGTGTAGAACGTCGTTGACGGGATGTCGGCGTGGTGACCGCCGATGGCGTTGAGCACGGCCTCTTCGCGTTCGCCGTGCTGGCGGGCAAAGTCCATGCCGATCTTCGGGTGCCCGCCCTCCATCTCGTGGTCCATCGCCTTGCCGATGTCGTGGAGGAACCCGCAGCGCCTCGCCAGCCGTCCGTCCAGCCCGAGCTGCTCGGCGATGATCTGGCTCAGGAACGCCACCTCGACCGAGTGCCGCAGCACGTTCTGGCCGTAGCTCGTCCGGTAGTGCAAACGGCCCATCGCGTCGATGATCTTGGGGTGGAGCCCGCGGGTGTTGACCTCGAGGGCCGCCTCCTTGCCCGCCTTGGTGATCTTCTCGGCGATCTCCTCTCGGGTCTTCTCGACGACCTCCTCGATCCGCGTCGGGTGGAGCCGGCCGTCGGCGACCAGCTTCTCGAGCGACTCGACGGCGATCGCCTGGCGCACCTTGTCGAAGCAGCTCACGATGATGACGCCCGGCGTGTCGTCCACGATGATGTCCACGCCCGTCGCCCGTTCGATCGCCCGGATGTTCCGGCCCTCGCGACCGATGATCCGCCCCTTCATGTCGTCGGAGGGGATGGTCACCGCCCGGACCGTCGAATCGCTGGTCACCTCGGTCGCGAGCCGCTGGATCGCCATCAGCGTGATCTCGGTCGCCTTGTCCTTGGCGTCGTCCTCCGCCTGTCGGACCACATTCTGCACGACCTTGGCGACCTCGTAGCGGTTCTCCTCTTCGACCCGCTTGAGGAGCATCTCCAGGGCCTGGTCCTGGCTCATCTTGGCCACCGCGTGCAAGGCCTCGGTCTGCTTGCGGACGAGTTCCTGGGTCTCTTTCTCCAACTCGCCGATCTGCTCCTCGCGGCCCCGCAGCTTCTCCTGCTGCTTGTCCAGCGCGGACTCGCGCTTGCTCAGCGAGCTCTCCTTGTCGTGCAGCACGTCCTCCCGCTTGCCGAGACGCCGCTCGGTCTCGCGGAGCTCGTCGCGTGAGGCCTTCACCTCCGCATCGAGCTGCTCTTTCCGCTCGAGCGCCTCGCGCTCGGCCTCGAGGCGCACGCGCTCCGCGGCGGTCTTGGCCTCTGCTTCGGCCTGCTCGATCGTCTGCCGCGCCTGGTCCTTCGCGCTCGCCAACGCTCTGGCCGAGAGCGTCCGCGCCACAAACAACCCCGCCGGGACGCCCAGCACCAAGCCGATGAGAATGAATCCGACGATCGCTCCGGCACTCGTTGCCGCGAGTGTGATTGACGCAAGCATCATGCGCGCCGTCCTTTCCGTGGCTGCGCATGCCATCGCGCAGCCGGGCGTGCTGCTCCGTGCGCGGGGGGGCGGTGGCTGTCGCTGCGTGTCAGATCAACTTCTCGTCGAGCACCCCGAACCGTTCGGCTTCACGCCGAGGGTGAATCGATGCATCCCCGCTTTGTCGCCGCCGGACGGCGCGAGCAATCTCACGCCTCCGACCGCGTTGTTCCCGCCCTCGCCAATGCCCGAGCATCGCAAGGGCCGCATCTCCAAAGAACGTGTGCAGCGTCCTGACTCCGACAGCAAATACAGCAACACCGCCGCGGTGGTCCCGCGGTGGTGCAGTTGGGTTTGTCTCGCGCCCGGCCCGTCCGGGCGAACAGTCAGAGTTTAGTCTCTGCAAAGTTCGAGACGCACCCCTATTCGCTCGTCATGGAATTATAGGCTTGTGTTCGGCTACGCAGCCTCGGATTTCCCTTGGCTCTCGAGCATCCTCGCGACGACACCGCAGACCTGCGAGATCACGAAGTCCCGGTGCGCGGGGTTGAACCCGAACTCGAACGCCACGCCGAGGTGCACCTGCTGCATGCTGTCGATGTGGCTGTGCACGACACGGCCGGTCAGCGCCAGCGGGGCGACGGAGTCCTCCCCGAGCGAGACCCGGAGCCAGAGATGCCGGAGCCGGTCCAGACCGGACGACTCCGAACTGTCGACTGTCAACCCGAGTCCGCCGCCGGACAGATTGACCAGGTTGGCCTCAAACCGGGGGCCGACCATCGGCAGCAGCTGCGGCTGGGTCGGCGGCTGTCCCACCGGCTCGCGCTGGTACCGGGCCAGATCCCTGGCGTAGGCCTCGTTGGCCACCTCGGCCGCGCCCACGGTCGTGGGATCCAGCAGCGGCCAGCACTCCACCCGCGGCAGGTCCACGCCCACGGTGCTGGCACGGTAGTAGCTCCGGCGCGAACACCGGCTTACCTCCTCGGGCATGGCGAGCCGGAGCCGGTCGTCGTTGCCGATCTGCAGCACCGAGGTCTCGAACATCCATCGGTTCTGGCCGATGCTCATCGCACCGATCAACGCCGCGCCCTGCTCGATCCGGATGGACCGCCCGAAGGCCGCCGGCTGCGACACCTCGATCTCGTGGTCGTTCAACCTCAGGATCTTGACCCGCCAGATCAGGTCTCCGGAGGCGGACTCGGTCTGCCCCGGCCTCGCGAGCGAGATTTCCAGCGCGCCGCCGCGCTCGTAGATCTGCCAGAGACAATCGCGCCATCGATTCGTACGGGACCGGTTTGCGGGCATGGTGACTCCCTCCTGCCAGGCTCAAGCCTGCCATCGAGCGGATTCGCGGGAAGATTGACACTTGCGCACCGAGCCGCCGCCAGGAGTCCGCCCGCCTGCCGCTTGTGCGGCATAGCGTGAATCCGGCGCGTCCGAGAACGGACCGAACCGGCCTAGACCGTCCGGGAGCCCTCGCCCCTGAGCGAGGCCAGAATCTCCCGTGCCCGGGACTGTTGTTCCCCGTCCAACGTTTGCCCGCCGAAGCGGATCACGTAGTACAACGCAGAGAGCTCGGCCACCAGCGATCCGATCTCGCCGCGTTCCTCCCCGATCGTCTCTCCCCATGCGTGAGGTGGTTGCCAGTCGGGCTTGCGGAGGCCCTCCCGCGCGAGCGTGGTCAGCATGTCCTGGTAAATCGGGTTGGCGGCGACCCTCGCCCGGGCGTCGGCATCGGCGATCCGCCGCGGGATCCTCCCGGGCCTGGTCAACAGCCACGCGCGCCACCGCCGCACCAACACCGACGCGAGATACACCAGAACGAGCGCGGCGACGATACCGGCAAAGATCTTCACCGCCAGGACCGCCACCTCGTACAACGACGCCTTCCGGAGTGCGCCGAGCCATTCGTCAGCTTTCTCCGTCAGTTTCTCGGCGCGCGGCGAGTCGAGCGACAGCAGGTCTGCGCGGCTCCCACCGTCGAACGACACGATCGAGTTCACCCACGCGTAGTTGAGTGTGTCCAGGAATTGCCCGGCTCTGGCGAGCAGCCCCTGCGGCGGTGCGTGCAGGACCGCCAGTTCCGAGGGCGGCGTCGCGTCGTAGGTGCTCCACCAGCCCGGCTCGCCCTGCGCCTCCACCCAGGCGTGGGCGTTGCTCTCCCGGACGACGTATGACTGGGTGGCACGGTTGAACTCGGCCGCGAGGTATCCCGTCATCACGCGCGCCGGGATCCCCACGCTCTGGCACAGCGCGCGCGAGCGCCGCCGCGTAGTGCTCGCAGTGCCCACGGTCGGCCTCGGTCAGGAACCACTCGATCGGCTCGGCCCCCGGCGGTGGAGGCGGCTCTCCCAGGCTGTAGGTGTAGTTGTCCCAGAAATGGCGACGGAACGCCCGGATGGCCTCCTCGTCGTCTGCCACCGGGCGGCGGTCCGGATCTGGCTCGATACCCGCGGTCCGGAGGATCTCCGCCGCGACTCTCGCGACAACAGGAGAATCCCACGACGCCGGACGTCGGGGATACCGACGCCGAAACTCGGCCTCCCGGCGTGCCGACCGCGCGGTGTACCGGTACGTGCCGCCCTGCGCGCTCACCATGACCGTCGCGTCCCGGTCGAGATAGGCGATCTCTCCCGGATCCATGGGCGTGATCTTGATCGGCCGCCAGACCGTGAACAGGTACGAAAAATCTGCCGGCGTCGCCAGGAGCGTGATCTCCTGGAAGACGCCGCCGTCACCGGCGGGCGACCCGAGTGAGATCGCCTGCTCCGGAACGACGTCCTGCCGCTTGCCGACCACGTCGGGGCTGCCGGAGCTGTACCAGGTTCCTTCTTCGTACCGATCCAGCGCGGCCCCACGCAGGTACTGCACTGCACCCTGCCCGCCCATCGGATCGCCCTGTGCATCACGCAGTGTCAGATGCAACACCGGACGTCTCGATTCCGAGATCGTTCCGCCGCTCCCGACGCGCACCCGATCGGAGAACGCCACCACGCGGCCCACCGACGGATTGCCGAGCCTGCTGATCTGCCGCAGGCCCGCCCCCCGCGGCACGATCACAAAGACAAACGCCGCCACCATCAGGCCCAGCACGATCGCCACACCGCTCGTCCGCCGGAGCGAGACGTTCGAGCCGGTCCCCGCGACGGCGCGCACGCCCACCAGAGGGCCGCGCTCGGGCACACCCTTGCCCGCCAGCCGCTCGGCCTTGGTCAGTGCGATCCGCAACTGCAGGTGCATCGCCGCAAACGCCAGCAGCGGCAGGTACCCGATCGTCAACACGCCCACCAGCAGCCCGTTGCTCACAATCACCGCGGCGAGTGCCAGAAAGATCGAGTAGGCCAGCAGCTGCGCATCGTCGCCCGCGTGGCGCCTGTCGAAGAGCTTGACCACGATCATCCAGGTGACAAACGCCGCGAACTGGTGCACCCCCAACCCCTGCGCCAGCGTGGCGTTCAGCGTGTAGACCAGCACACCGAGCGTCGCCAGCCCCCCCATCCACCGGGGCAGACGCATCCCCACAAGCGGAGAGGTGGCCAGCAGCCCGACCGCACCGAGGAGTATGGCCAGGGCCTGCATTCCCGGCGCGGGCGAGGCAGCCGCGTACGCGAGCAGGGAGATCGCGCAGCATGCCAGCAGCGCCCGTGCCCGTGCAGGCGGGCGCGGTCACGCCACACGCTCCGGACGCACCGAACCACCGCCGGCACCGGCCAGCACGACGCCCGAGTCCAGCGTCACCAGCCTGCCCGGCAGACGGTTCCCCCCGCCCCGGCGGCGGTCCAACGCCCCGTCACCGTGTGGCCGCACCGTCACGACGAGCTCGCGCGGCCCCGGCTGCGGAAGCCCGGCCCGGTCGTGCGGCTCGTCGGTCATGGCGTCCGCCTCGAGCGAAGCGAGGCGGGAGAGCGCGCGTCGCAGGCCCACCCGGCCCGAGGCCGGCAGCGTGTGCAGGTTGTACTCCGGGCACAGCAGCCCGACGATGAAGCCCCGTTCGATCGCGATCTTCAGCACGCCGGCCGCGAGCCCGATCGTTGCCTCGGTCTCCTGCGGGTCGGCCGCGCCGGAGAGGTGGAGCCGAACCCACATCCGCGTCGGTGCGGGCAGCGCGTTCTGCAGTACCACCAGCTCGCCGACGCGCGCACTGGCCCGCCACGAGATCGACCGCATGGAATCGCCCGGCACGTACTCCCGCACGCCGTAGAAGTCTCCTGTGTTGTCACCGATCCGCCCGGTCGAGCCATCCCGACCGGACCCGGCACCCACATCCTCCAGGAAGCGCGGGTCCAACACCGAAGGTGCCGGATAGACCAGCGCGGTGCGGTGCTGCGCGAACCGGAGACTTTTCGTCGCCAGCCCAAACGGGAACCCCGATGCGACGATCACGTCTGTGAACTCGGGCTTCCCTCGCTGTGTCGCCAGCGGCCGCGCCTCGGCGACCACCGACTGCCCCGGACGTACACACGTGACAAACGCCACCGGCCTGGTGACGCAACGCCGCCACGGCGTCCGCACGCGCCGACGCCGGGACGGCTCGCGCTCCGAGATCGTCAGGCCGAAGACCGGCGCGAGCCAGTTCGTGTTCCGCACGCGGTAGCGCACCACCATCCGCTCACCGGCCGAGCCGTCGGGGATCGGCTCGCGCTCGACCCGGATCCCCATCAGCCCGAGCCCGGAGATCACACCCGACACACCGATGCCCGCGACCGCGAGCCCGAGCGCCCAGAAGAGCAGGTTGTTCTGGCTCGAGATCGCCGCGACCGCCAGAAAGCCGGTCACCGCGAGGTAGACCAGACCCGACATGCGGAACCGGTACATCCGCTGGACCGGGGCGTCGGCGCGGCGTCTCACCGCGACCCGTCCTCCGCGGCCGTGCCGCGCTTCGGCTCGACAAACACGAGCAGCCGCCGGTCTTCGCTGGGCACATACACCGACCCGCGGCAATGCAGCACGTCGGCGCCGCTCGCCACAACCTCCACCCGCCCGGCCATCGCCTGCGTGGTGGTCAGTTTCATCGAGAACGTTCCGTCGGCCAGCGATGTCGCCTCGGCCATCGACGCGGTCCCGCCGCCCGGCCGCATGAGCTTGACGAGCACCCCGCCGTGCCCCGCCCGCGCGACCCGCTCGTCCTCGGCGTCCACGACCGTGACGACGCTGGCTTCACCCAGCACGACTTTGCCCCTCACGGTGCGCGAGTTGTTCGCGCACCCTCCCAACGCGGGAACGAGCAGCAAGGCCACGACCGACGCGACAAACAGGAAAGTCCGGGAAAGCGTGCTCATCCTTGCGCTCCTGGGGCGTGTGAACTAACCGGCGGGAGGTCCTCGACCGACCCCAGCCCGAAGGTGTCGAGAAACTGCTTCGTCGTTCCGTAGAGGATCGGTCGGCCGAGTTCTTCGGCTCGACCCTGAATAGTCACCAGCCGGTGATCCATCAGCGTCTTGAGCACCTCGCCGCACGCCACGCCGCGGATACCCTCGACCTCCGCTCGCGTCACCGGCTGGCGGTAGGCGATGATCGCGAGCGTCTCCAGCCCCGCCTTCGAGAGCCGCTGCTGCACCCGCTGCTGGTGGAATGCCGCGATGAACCTGGCATAGTCCGGCAGCGTCATCAGGCGGTACCCGCCGGCGACCTGCTCGATGCGGAACACCCGCCCCGTCGCCTCGTACTGCGCGTTCAGGTCCTCGATCGTCTCAGCGAGCACCGCGAGCAACTCGGCCGAAAGCGAACCCGCCTTCGCGCCCTTCGCCGCCTGCCCGCTCTCATCCGCCGTCAACCCGACCGCCGCCGCGAGCCGCTCTGGAGCGATCGCCCGGTCCGCCGTCAGCAGCACCGCCTCGACCGGCGGCCCCAAGCCCTCCGCCCGAAACCCCGGTGATTCCGCGGCCTGCTCTTGTTCGGTATTCGTATTGGTCGCTGAGGTCATACCGAATGCTACCACAGCCCGCCCGCCCCCGATGGCCCCCTCCAGCACCCAAATGCGGGCCACCGATCCGGAGAGAAGCGTCAACTGCGCCCCGTAGACCGCCGAAGAAACTCGGACTGGCGACCCGTCCCGAGAGCCGGGGCCCCGTCGAAACACCCAGGAGGTGGTATCCGTGAGTTGCGTAAAGGTCCTGCTGGTCGATGACGAACCGCACATCCCGATGGTGGTCGGCCGCAAGCTCTCCAGTGCCGGTTACGAGGTCATCACCGCCTCCGACGGCGAAGAAGGCCTCGCCGCCGCGAACGAGTTCGGTCCCGATCTCATTATCACGGATCTGCAGATGCCCTACATGAGCGGCGCTGAACTCGCGGCGGCGCTCCGGGCCGACCCGTCGCTCCGCGACATCCCCGTCGTCCTGCTCACCGCCCGTGGCTACGTGCTCTCCGATGAAGAGCGCGAAGCGACAAACATCAAGCATTTCCTGTCCAAGCCCTTCAGCGTGCACGAAATCCTTCGTGTCGTCGAGCACATTCTCCCGGGACGCTCGGAGGCCGCCTGATGCACCGACTCCCCGTCCGAGAAGACGATGCGCACGCGACGCTCCGCGCACGACTCGCCGCGCTGGGCGTTCTCGCGTGGCGCCTCGACGCCTCCGGACGTGTCCGCAACCCCCCCACGCTTACCGGCGCACAGGCCGCGTGGATCTGCAGCGGCGAGATGATCGAGCGGATCGAGGCCGCCACCGCCGAGATCGCCGAGGCCGGCGAGCCGACCCGGCTCACGATCCTCGACGGATGCGAACTCTCCCTCACGCCCCTCAAGCACCGCCGCCGCGTCATCGAGTGGACCGGCGCGATGTTCCTCACACCCGCGCTCTTTGAGTCTGACGCGTTCACCGCGTCCTGTGTCCGCAGCCGGATCGACCCCTCGGCCGCGAGACGCTCGCTCCGCCCCCTCGCCGACTTCCGCCCCGAAGAGATCGAGCGTCTCTCCAGCCTGCTCAACGAGATGGCGGCAGACCTCGCGACCCTCTCTGCCCAGGAGCTGACACTCGAGGGCTTCTCCGTCACCCTTACCGAGGCCTACGAGCACATCCAGCTCACGCAGAGCCTCGCCAGCGCCGTCCGCAACGTCGAGCAGCCCGAGCAGTTCTTCACCGAGGCGGTCGAGAGCCTGGCACGCACGCTCCCCTTCGGCTGGATCACCATCTCGCTGCTCGACGCCCCGTGGCTTGAGCCCAACGAACGCCGGTGCACCTTCAACGCCGGACAGACGCCACCAGACGACTACTCCATCGACGCGCTCGTCAAACTCGCCGCCCTCGACGAGGACACCGAGGGCTCGGTCATCCTCAGCGGCGGCGACGTCGACACCATCGTCGGCCCCGACGAACAGGTCGTGATCCACCCCATCCGCCGCACTGGCATCCCCAGCGGAGTCCTCATCGCCGGCAGCAAGGGCGGGCACGACCCGCAGGTCAGCACCTACGACACCCGCCTCATCGACGCCGTCGGTGCCTTTGTCAGCAGCTACTACGCCGTCGTCTGCCTCGTCACCGAGCAGCAGGCCACCTTCCTCGGTTCGATGCGTGCCATCTCCGCGGCCCTCGACGCCAAGGACCGCTACACCCGAGGCCACTCCGAACGCGTCGCGCACCTGGCCGCGACCCTCGCAGAGCGGATCGGCCTGCCCGAATCCACCGTCGAGCGCATCCATATCGCCGGCCTCATGCACGATGTCGGCAAGATCGGTGTCCCCGAGGCCGTCCTCTGCAAGCCCGGACGCCTCACCGACGAGGAGTTCGATGCCATCAAGCGCCACCCGCGCATCGGGCACGACATCCTCGCCGGCATCCCCCAGCTCGAGGACATCCTCCCCGGCGTGCTCTGGCACCACGAACGCTGGGACGGCCGCGGCTACCCCGACCGCCTCGCCGCCGAGGAGATCCCGCTCATGGGACGGCTCCTCGCCATCGCCGACACATTCGACGCGATGAGCTCTGACCGGAGCTACCGCAGCAGGATGTCACGCGAAGAGGTCCTGGCGGAGATCCGCAAATGCTCAGGCTCCCAGTTCGATCCGGACCTCGTGCCGGCCTTCGTCGAGATGGACTTCAGCGAGTTCGACAGGATGGTCGCCGATCACGCCCCCCAGCGTGTCGTTGATCGCGACGCCGCCTGATCGGGAACACTCCTCGGGCCACCGCACCCAAAGCCGAGCGCGGCCCGCGAGCCCTATTCGATCACCCGTTCCCAGGTGTCGGTCACGATCTTGTACTCGGCAGGCAGCGGGTACTTTTGGTAGAGCCTCAACGCCTCACTGTCAGACAGCTTGTTTTCAAGCAGGGCCAGCTCGCACACCGAACCCCGGATCGGATCGGAGCCCGGGTCCACCGTCGCGCCCATCCGACGCGAGACGCCGATGAGGATCGACTCCGTCGGCGAATCACCCTCGATCTCTTTGTCCAGATCGACCACGCTCTGCTGGTCCACTCTGACTCCGTTCAGGTACAACCGCATCTCTTGGTTATCCAGTGTGAGAATCGCGTGGTTCCACTGTCCCACCGGCACGGTCCCTCCGGAGAGCGATACCGTCCTCACCGACGAATCGTACAGGCTCTCCAACGCTCCGTCGTTGACCGCAAGCTCCCACCGCCCACCGGCACCCCGCCCGGACGCATCGCGCGTCACGATCCCCTGCATGCCCGCCGTTGACGACACCCAGAACCACACGCTCACCGAGCGGATCGCCAGATAGGTATCGGCCGACTTGGCCATTATCGAGCCGCCCGTGCCTGCAAACCACGGCGCGCTGGCCGTGCCCAACCCCGGAACCAGGCCCGGCGTGATTTCTGATCCCGTCCACGCGTTCACCAGAGAGTTACCCCCCACCGCATCAACCTCGTACCCGTCACCCTCGAGACCGTTCAGCGGCCAGTACGCAACAACATTCCGGTGGGCCAGCTCGCTGATATGGTCGCGTGCGTCCTCCCCTGACAGGGCAATCTGCGCCCGCAGGACCGACCGCGAGCCTCCCTCATACCCGTAGCCGGTCAGCTCGATCGCGTCCCAGGGGTCCTTGCTGTACGCCCCGCCGCCGACCGCCTCGACCCTGACCGTCGCGGTCCCCGTGCCAAGCACCTTTTTGTTGATCCAGGTCCCGTCCGCCCGATTCAGCCGCCAGTCGGGCTCGGTCTCGATCGTGTGGATCCCCATCTCGACCGCCGAGGCCGCGAGCTGCCGCGCCGAGATCGAATCGACAACGCGCCGACCCTCTTCGTTGGCCGACATCGCCGCCTTCAGACCCAGCAGCGCCATCGCGGACACCGTGGTCGTCACCACGAGCACCAGCACATAGACGCCCCCGCGCCGGACTCCCCCGCATCCACGGACCGAGCCGAGTTGTCTCCGTGCGTTCGTCATGCCCCGCGCCCCTCCTTATTCGGTGAACCGGTCCCACGACTGCGTCCGCAGCCTCCGCATCTCGGAGTAGACCACCGACCCACGTGAAACGCGGACGATGACGAGCTTTCCGCCGGACTCGGTCCCGAGGATCACATCCGGCGCACTCGGATCGACCAGCCGGACGAACACCCGCCGCTGCCACGCGTCCGCGCCGGGGATCGGCGTGCCGTCGGCGAACTCGGCCGGCTTCTGCATCCAGCCGTGATAGTCATCGACATCGTCAAACGTGGACCGATCGCCGGCGACCTCGTCTGCCCCCAGCCCCGACTCGTCCGGATCGGCCGGATCGACATACGGCTGCCCGCAGACCTCCTCGAGAAGATCGGCCGCGAGCGAGCGGGCCATCGCCAGGTCCGCCGTCGAGTGCTGCGTCCGGGCCGACAGCTCGACCGCGCTCAGCACGCCGCCCAGCATCATGCTCAGCAGCACCATCGCCACGAGCACCTCGACAATCGTCATGCCTCGCCGGCGCACCCCGTTCACGGCAGCACCTCCGGCGTGTTCAGCGGCCGCACCGACCGCGTGATGGTCGTCAGCGGCGAGCCGGTCGCCAGGCTCGTCTCCAGTTTGTACATCGTGGTACGCGTGTCGTCCCGGCTCGTGTCCGTCCAGATATCCGCCGTCACTTCGTGCCGCCACACCTTGCTGTCAGACCCGCTCCAACTGGCACCGCCGTCGGTGCTGGTCCACGCCGTGCGGGCCCCGAACGAGAGTAAGGGGACGCCATTGACCAAGACCAGCGACACGTCTTCGTCCTTGCCGCGGACCACCAGGCACAGGCTCTCATTCGGCCGCATCCTGGCAGAGTCGAACGCCAGATCGATCCGCGTCAGCGAATTGCCGAGCGAATCCGTGTTGTAGTCCATGTACTTGTAGACCGAGGTTCCCGGCTTCCCGGTCGTCGAGTCGTAGTCCCGGAGTTCGACCCGCAGATTCCCGTCCGATCCGTACCCGGAAGTCACCCAGATGCTCACGGTCGCGACACGCCACTCCACGGTGTTTGCCGGTAGGTCTGGGACCAGTCGCTGGGCGTACACCCGCGTGGTGCTGACCCGGTCGGCGAGAAGATCCAGCACGTTGATGTCCTGCACAACCTGATCGTTGAGCTCTGTACTCACCCCGTCGATCTTCACATCGATGGATTCGGTGCCGGGCGTGAGCGAGAAGCTCTCGACCGATTCGACCAGCACCGCCGCGGTCCCGCCGTTGACCGCCCGAAGCAGCGGCTCGCCGGCCACCCCGGACCACCCGTACTTGATCGTCTCCACACGGTCATCACCCGTCCAGTCGTTGACCGAGAACGTGATGCTCTGCGAGGTTACGTCGAGAACCTCGAGCGCGACCGAGACCTCGGCTGCGAGCCGCTCGAGCGCATCAGAAGCCGTCACGGTGCTCGCCTGCACACCGTCCGCATCCGGGACCGCCCGGCCGGCGATCATGATCAACGACTGCAACGCCCCGAGCACGATCGTCGCAAGCGCCAGCGCCAGCATCACCTCCACCAGCGTGAACGCCTCTCGGCGAGCTTTGCGCGGGATCCGGGTCATGCGCTCTACCCACTCTCCTTCAGGCCGCGCCACCCCGGCCGCGGCCGCTCTCGCGGTCAGCGGAGCAGATCCTTGACAGTGGCCGACAGGTCCATCGACAGCGTGTCGGTGTCCGACGACTCAACACTGGCGGTCACCGAGACTGCGCCATCGGCCAGCACGATCGTGCCCTGCGCGCCGGTCTCACCCCGCCCGTCGAGCACCGCCTTCGACTCACCGCCAAAGTCCGCGCTCGTTACCGAGAGGTAGTACGGCGCCTTCGAGAGATCGACGATGTACGGGTTCCCGGCCGCGTCGGTCATGCCCACGATCTCGTACCGGTTGTTGGCCACGTCGAAGACCAGCTCCCGGGTCGTGCCGGTGTGCCAGGCGTCCTGCTCGGCCAGGCGGATATCACGCTCGATCCGGTCCATCGCCAGGTCCGCCCGCCGGTGCGAGGCCGCGTCGCTGAACCGCGGCGTGGCGATCGCGAACACCACACCGATCACCACGAGCACGATCGTCAGTTCAACGAGGGTAAAGCCCCGCTCCCCGCCCACACGTGTCCTTCGGTTCACCGGCATAACCGCCTCCTCGTAATGACAGAGACGCCCGCGCAGTGCGGGCGTCTCTGAAACTGTCCTGCGACCTGCCCGAGGCTTAGTAGTTGACCCAGGGTGTGCCGTTCGAGTCCTTGTCCGTCGCGGCGGCGTTGATCCGCACGTCACCCGTCCCCGCGGTGTACCACCACCCGGCACCGGCGGTCGCCTGCGTGCCCGTGACAGTCGCGCTCCCACGCTGCGGGCCGGCCTTCTGCACCGGGATCGCCCGGATGTAGGGCCCGTACATGTAGACCGCGGTCTTGGTCGCGTTGGTGTTGCCGTCGATATCCGAGTAGAGGGTCAGCTGATCGGAGAACGTCGCCAGGGCGGGGAAGTCACCGTTGTGCTCCGCCGAGTAGAGCTCGACCGCGCTGCGGAGGATCGCCAGATCGGAGATCGCCCCCGACTCGGTGGCTCCCGCGGCACCGCGGCTCATCCTCGGGATTGCGATCGCGCCGATCACACCAAGAATCACCACGACGATGACAAGCTCGATGAGGCTGAATCCTCGTGAGCGACGGGCAGGTACGGAAACGATGTTCATGTCTAGGGTCCTCCAGGCTTGTGCTTCCGGACATACACGCCGGTCTGGATGGTTGATCGACGCAGCCAGCCGCCGACTTCACTTCTCCGCACAGCCAACGAGGAGTTTGCCCACTCCCGGCCCTACAAACCGCCCCCCCTGCCACGTTTGCGTGCAGGCGAGGCACCCGCGGCGGGAGCTATCGGAGGTTGTGCATCGCCGGCCGGACCAGCGTCGCCCGGAACTCACGCCCCGACTTGGCGAACACGCCGCCCTCCCGGTCCACACGAACGAGCACTGCGTCCTCGTACCGCTCCCCGACACGGATCAGCGTGTTCCCGATCCGCACCGCCCCCCGCTCACCCTTGCCGAGCACCGATGTGACGGTCCACACCTCCGCGTCGCCAAACGCGTCGGGAATCCCCGCCTCCGGATCGATGTGATGACGGTCCGCGAAGCGCTCGAGCTTCTGGGCAAACGCCGCCCCCGACGCGGACGTCGCGACGGTCTTCGGCAGGGCCGCCGCGTCGGTCTCTGGCACGACGACCTGGGCCGTCGCCGTCGCCGGTCCGGCACCATCAAGGACAAACCGGTCCACACCCAGGGCCGCCACGGCCAGCGCCGCGACAAGGACCCCCGACTTCTGCTTTGTGTTCAGTTCCATACCCTCAACTGACAAAGCAGAAAGGGCCGGGGCAAACGAATGTCAGGCTCAACCCGCGGGCGCGCCGTCAGAAGCGATATACCACGCAAGATCGAACCCGAACGTCACCTGCTGAGACCCGGCCTTCCCGCCCGAGTTGATCCGGAACGATGTCACCGCAAGGTCCGGGAACCGCTCGCGCAGCTGGTGCATCGCCGCCGCGACCCGCGGCGACGGGCCCGACCCGCTGATCCGCAGCGGCACCACATCGAGCAGCTCGCCCGGCTGGACTGTACCGACGGTCAGCTGCTCCACAGTCACCCCCGCCTCACGCAGCACGCTCCCGATACCCTCCTGCCGGGACGCGAGCTGATCAGAACTGTCAAGCTCCAGCGCCAGCGAACGCAGCCCCGTCTCGGCCACCCCGATCGAACGCTGCAGCCCACGGTGCTCGGCCTGCACCGCCTCCAGCTGCGCGCGCGAACCGACCACCTGGCCGGTCAGCCGCTTGACGTCGTCCCAGGAGTGCAACATCGGACGCACCCCCACCCAGAACGCCCCGAACAGGATGAACGCCGCGCAGGCCGCCCCGACCGTGTCCACCTTGGTGTGCCGAAACCGCTTTGTTCGCCGCGCCATGTTCAGCCCTCGTCAATCCGTGCATCGATCGTGAAGCCGAGCCGCGCCGCCGCGTCCTTCTCCGCCCCCGCGCCGGCGATGCTCTGCGTGTGCGTGATCTTCACCCTTGAGAACAGCCCCGTCCGCTCCAGGCTCTGGACAAAGTCGGTCAGGTTCCGCTGCCCGTCGCAGGTCCCGGTCATCGAGACCCGGTACCCGCCGGCGTCCGTCCCCGACTCCCCCGAAAGCTGCAGCGAATCGAACACCACCTTCCCCTGACCCTCCCAGGCCAGGGTCGTGATCAGGATCGACCAGTCGGGCTTGCGGACCACCTCCTGGGCGACCGCGAGGCGCTGCTGCACCTCCTGCAGCTTCACCCGGGCCTCCGAGACCGCCGCCGAGACCACATCGATCTGTCCGACCGTCTCCTGCACCGCCTCCCGCGTTTCACTCGCCGGGTCCTCGACCTGGGCCATCAGCAACGCCACCGCCGCGCCCACGGCGCAGATCTCCATCCCCAGCACATACCGCCACTGCAGGATCCGGCGGCGGCGTGACCGGCGCTCGAGCAGATACTCCGGCATCAGATTCGGTTCATTCGCCATCGTCCACTCCCCACATCGCGTGGCCGATCGCCGTGTGCATCGCCACGTCATCGATCATTTGCCCGCCCCGCACCCCGCACTGCCCGGGCGTCAGGACCTCGAACTTCATGCCCGCGAGCTCCTCGAGATACTCGGCCAGCCCGGGCAGCTTCGCCCCCCCACCGGTCAGGAAAAACCGCTCCACCACCTCACCGGGGTACCGATCCAGCACGTACGCGAGCGAGCGGAGGATGTCGTGGAACAGCCCCTCCGCGTATTCGCGCCCGAGCCCCAGCACCCGAGCGGTTGTCAGGCCGTCAAACCCCTCACCCTCGGGTGCCAATATCCCCACCCGACCCACAACGGCCTCGGCCGCCGCCGCATCGATCGAGAACGAACGCTTCGCCGAATCGACCAGCTTGGACATGCCCCCGTCGGACAGCCAGCGGTGGTATACCGCGCGGCCCTCCCAGAACACCGACAGACCGATCCCGCTCCACCCGATGTCCAGCAGGGCCGCGAGCGTCGGCGCGCTCCCGCACACCGGACGCGAAACGCGGCACCGAGCCTCCGCAGCCAGGTCGATCGCCTCAACCAACATGCCCACAGAGTCGAACGGCTTGACCACCGTTTCCGCGTCGTCGTTCGAGACACCGCTGACCGACATCTGGCTCGTGCCCGGCCTCGCCTTCGCCGCCGGAACCTCCCGGACGTGGAGCTGGCAGGACCCCGGCGACATCCGGTACATGCGGGCAAACTCGGCCGCGCAGATCTTCTTGATCGGGGCCCCGCTCGACGCCGGGGGCGCATCGACAACCGCCGCCCGAAGCATGGGCCTCGGCACCCCGACCACGACGCGGTCGCCGCTGAACCCGGCCCGATCCAACACCCCCAGGAAGCGGTCCATTTCACTCGGCACAAGCACGCCATCCCCCTCCGTGCGTGCATAGTTCGCCCCGGCCACGAGTTGCCAGCCGGACGCCGTGCGCACGAGCTGGGCCGCCTTGATCCTTGTCGTCCCGAGATCGATACCGATCGCAGACCGCTTGCCGATTCGCCAGTTCAATGCCCACCTCCCGACGCCCCGGTCGCCGCTGTTGCATCAAAGAGCGGCAAGAACATGCTCACCGCGATAGTCCCCACCACGGCACCCAGAACAATCAGCACCAGCGGCTCGAGCATCTGCGTCAACGACTTGAGCAACGTCCGGTTGTCGTCGTCGAGGTAGTCGGCGAGGCTCGTCAGGACCTCCCCGATCTTCCCCGATTCCTCGCCGCTGCGGACCGCCTCGGCGAACGACGGCGTCACCAGCGGACTCTTGCCGATCACGCTGCTGATCGAGCTGCCCCGCGTCACGGCCGACCGCACATCGGTGATCAGCTTGCGGAAACTCGCGTTCCCCATCGCCTGCTCCACCAGGATCAGCGAATCGAGCAGCGGCACGCGGCTCTCCATCAGCACACCGAGCAGCCGCGCGATCTTGGCCATCGCCAGCGAGATGCACAACGAAGAGAAACCCGGCAGCTTCAGGATCAACCGATCGATCACCCGGCGCCCCGGCGCAGACATGCCCCAGATCACTAGCGCGACGGCCGCCGCCATCGCCCCCGGGATCTCCCACCACCAGTGCGCCCGGAGATGACCGCTCAGCGACATCAGCACAGCCGTTGAGGCCGGCACCGGCGTGTCGAGGCTCTCAAACAGCACCGCGAACCGCGGCACCACGAACATCAGCATGTTCACCAGCACCACGAGAGAGATCATCGTCAGCATGACCGGGTACGCCAGCGCCGCGGTCAGCGACTTGCGAACCACCTCCTGCTGCCGGTTCACCGCCGCGAGCCGCTCCAGCATCGCGTCCAACCGGCCGCTCGACTCCCCCGCCGAGATCAGCGATCTCGCCACCGCGTCGAAGTACTTCGGGTGCCTGCCCACCGCGTCGCCCAGCGAGCTCCCCTCCTCGACTCGGTTCCGCACATCGGCGACGACCGCCACAAACTTCGGGTCCGTGACCTGCCGCTCGATCGCCCCGAGCGCCTGCACGACCGGCGTCCCGGTCGAGACCAGGATCGCCATCTGCCGCGTGAACTCCGCCAGACACTTCCACTTCGACTGCTTCCGCCCGCTCTTGCCGCCGCTCCGCGCCCCGTGCGCAGCCCCGCGGGAGGAGTCCGACCCGATCTCCACGACATACTGCCCGCGGCTGGCGAGCGTGTCCTTGGCCACCAGCTCCGAGTCGGCCTCGATGACATCCTCCGTCCGCTTCCCCGCCGCGTCGAAGGCCACATACGCGTACTTCATGCCGCGCTCCTTGCCGACGCCTCGACCTCGGTGTGATCCTCTTCAAGCTTCGTCACCCGCAGCGCCTCTTCGAGACTTGTCTTGCCGTCGATCGCCAGCAGAACGCCCTCCTCACGCAGCGTTTTGTACCCCAGCTTCCGGAGCATCTCGCGGTACTCATGCGTGCCGGCGCCGACGTGAATCAGCCGGCGCATCGGCGGCGTCACCTCCATGACCTCGTAGATGCCCGCACGCCCCTGGAACCCGCTGTCGTGGCACGTCTGGCAGCCCGCCCCCTTCTGGAACGCCCGACCCGCCATGCTCGGGATCGACGCGTCCTGGAGCATCTGCTCGGTCGGAAAGTATTTCGTCCGGCAGCTCTGGCAGATCGTCCGCGCCAGCCTCTGGGCCACCACGCCGTTGAGCGCACTCGAGAGCAGGTACGGCTCGACGCCCATGTCGATCAGACGCGCGATCGCGCTCGGCGAATCGTTCGTGTGCAGGGTGGCGAGCACGCTGTGCCCGGTCAACGCCGCCTGCACCGAGACCCGAGCCGTCGTCTCGTCGCGGATCTCCCCGATCATGATCACATCAGGGTCCTGCCGCAACGCGCTCCGCAGCACCCGACCGAACGACAGGCCGATCCCCTCGTTCACACCGATCTGGTTCACCCCGTCGAGCTGGTACTCCACCGGGTCCTCGACCGTCATGATGTTCAGCTGCGGGCTGCGCAACAGCTCCAGCGCCGAATACAGAGTCGTCGTCTTGCCCGACCCCGTCGGCCCCGTCACCAGAACCAGCCCGTGCGCTTCGCCCAGCACACGCCGGAAGTTCGCCAGAGGCTCGCTCCGGAACCCGAGATCCTCGAGCCGCACGTGCAGGTTCAGCTTGTCCAGAATGCGGACCACCAGCTTCTCGCCCAGAAGCAGCGGCATGCTGCTCACGCGAAGATCGATCGCCCGGCCCTCCGCCACGATCCGCACCCGCCCCTCCTGCGGCAGCCGCTTCTCGGCGATGTCCATCTTCCCGATGACCTTGATCCGCGACACGATCGCCGCGTGCATCCCCATCGGGGGCTTCATCAGATCGCGCAGCATCCCGTCGATCCGGTACCGGATCCGTGTCCCCTGCCGCTCCGGCTCGATGTGGATGTCACTGGCCTTGTGCCGCACCGCCGTCGTCAACGCCACATTCACCAGGTTGATGATCGGGCTGTCGATTGAGTTGTTGTCGAGGTCGGTCGGGTCGTCCCCGTCGATCGTCTCGCGCTCAACGACCTCAACCTCAGAGTGCTGCAGATTGGCCAGAAACTCGTTGACGTCGTCGCTGCTGTGCGCGTGACGGTGCAGATACTCGATGATGTTGCTCTCGAGCGCCAACACCGGGCGGATCTCGTGCCCCGTCAAGGCCCGCAACCGGTCGATCGCCGGCACAGACTGCGGCTCAGCCATCGCCACCGTCAGCACGCCCCGCACCAAGAACATCGGCACGACCTTCAGCCGCTCGCACTCCTGCTCGCCCAGCTCCGCAAACACCTCCGGATCCAGCAACCCCGGCCGGAGGATGCACCCGCGGACTCCCAGGCACGACGCCAGCGCCCGCACCAGCGACGAGCCGCTGATCATCCCCTGCTCGACCAGCAGCTCGCCCAGCCGCCGGCCGGACTGCTTCTGGTCGGCAAGCGCCTTCTCGAGCTGCTCCTCGGAGAGATCCCCCGAGTTGACCAGCACCTCGCCGACACGCACTTTCCGGAACGGGCTTGGCAGGTTCACAGGAAGCTCCTCACCGCCGACTGCACATCCTCGAAGTGCTCGAACATCCCCGCGGTCTCCGTGATCTCCAACGCCTCCCGCATCGTCTCGTTCGTGCCCGAGAGCTTCAGCACCTGCCCGGCGTCCGACAGCTCATCCGCCAGATCGAGCAACGCCTCGATCCCCTTGCTGTCCACGTACACGATCGCCGACGCGTCGATCACCAGACGACCCAGAGAGTCCGCGATCGCCTCGCCACCCTTGTGGCGCACGACCTCCGCGTCCTCGGCGATCAGGGGCCCACGGGGCCGCAGCACCGTCACCGCGCCCTGCCGTTCGCTCTCTACCTGCATCCCGCACCTCCGTCAGGCCGCCTTGGCCTGCACCGATCCGCCGATCGGCAGCCAGAACGAGAACGTGCTGCCCACATCGGGCTCCGAACGCAACGTGATGTCCCCGCTGTGCAGCCTCGCGATGTCCCGCGCCAGCGCCAGCCCCAGACCAGTACCCGTCTGGGCCGCCACACGAGAGTCGTTCGCCCGCACAAACCGGTCGAACACCCGCGCCGCGTCCTCCTCGCTGATGCCGATTCCCGTGTCCGTGACTTCTGTCACCAACCGGTCCCCCTCTTCCTTCACCGACACCGTGATCTTGCCGCCCTCGGGCGTGTACTTCACCGCGTTGCCGAGCAGGTTGTGCAGCACGATGCCGAGCTTCTCTCGGTCGCCCACGATCGAGGGGTACTTCGGCGGCAGGTCGAACTCCAGCGTCAACCCCTTCTGCCTCGCCGATTCGGCGTAATCGATCTGCAACTGCTCCAGCAATGGCTGCACACGCACGTCCCCGGACTTGGCTTGCAGATTGCCGGCCTGGATCTCCGCGATCGACAGCATGTCGCCAACGATCCGATCCAGACGCGAGATCTCCTGGTTGATCACGTTCAACGCCGAATCCCGCTCCCGCGGCGAAAGCTCGTCGTCGATCAGCTGCTCCACGTACAACTGCATATTCGTCAGCGGCGTCCGCAACTCGTGCGTCGCCTGCGCTACGAACGCGTGCTGCGCCGCATCGCTGATCCGCTGCTGGGTCACGTCCTCGATCACCACCAGCACCATGCGCTCGCCGGTCGCCCCGATCGCCCGCACGCTGTACCTCAGCACGCTCGAATCGCTCGACTTCGGATCGCCAACATCCATCACGCGGCGCTGCCGCGAACCGGTCTCGAGCACCTCGCCGATCGCCATGAGCACCGAGTCGTCGGTGATCACCCGGCGCACATCCACACCCGGCAACGCCTCGCGCCGCTGACGCATCAGCACAGCCGCCGCGCCGTTGGCATACCGCATCACCTGCTGCTCATCAATCACGATCACGCCCTGCCACAGCGCGTCCGCCGCACGCTCGCCGGTGCCGCCCCCGCTCTGCGCCGCGCCGCCCTTGGACCGCAGCATCTTGTCAACCTGCGCAACGTCCGACGTCTCGCGCCGCCATTCAAGCAGCCCGTTCCACGCCCGCGCAACGCCCGGCCGATCGGTGACCTTCAAGGCACCCAACGCCCGTTCACCACCGCTGAAGGCGTGCAACGCCCCGCGGATGTGCAGCATCACCCGCAGCTTCCCGCCCAGCCACGCAAACGACGCGAGGGCAACCAGCGCGCCGACGGCCGCCGCACCCATCATCCCGACATCGTCAGGCAGGGGGACCCCCTGCTCGGCCAGCCACCCCTCCTCGCCGGGGGCAACAACCATCACGCCGAGCGCACCGAGCCCCGCCAACGCCGCCAGCGTCGCAAACAACGGCGGCACAAACAGCGCCCGATGCCGCCAACGCGAAGGTCGGCGGACACGCCCGGTGGTTTCAGGAGTCTGAACGGGTTCCTCGTCGAGTCTTGGTTCCAATGCGGCACCTCCGGAGCAGTGAGCCCGTACTCCCATCGGCGGATCGTCGCCCCGGTTTGAGTCCGCATTCCTGCATCTCTTGCAATGCATGCCTTGTGCCCCCAGCGTCCGACCTGTTACATTGCACGCCGACCCAGGAGGCCCTCAATGTCCGAAAACCGATTCATGTGTTCCCGTGCCGCCGTCGCGGCCGCCGCTGCCCTCGCAGCCGTGCTCTGCGGCACCGCTCAGGCCCAACTCAACAATCAGGACTGGCGGAAGCTCGCCGATCCCGGCGCCCCGATCTACGGACAGCCCATCGTCGGCCCCATCGTCGCCCGCGACGGCGACGCCGGTGGTTTCCCCGCCTCCAACATCACCCTTCTGTCGTGGCTCCCGCTCGACCAGTTCCCCAACGAACAGCACTCCGCCAACGACTGCTGGGGATACGTCTCTCCCTCCGGACGTGAGTACATCCTCTTGGGCCTCCAGTCCGGGTTCTCGGTCCTCGAGGTCACCAACCCGGTCAGCCCCGTCCAGATCGGGTTCATCCCCGGAAACGGCAGCGTCTGGCGCGATATCAAAGTTATCGGGCACTACGCCTACGGCGTCAGCGAAGGCGGCCTCGGCATCCAGGTCATCGACCTGAGCGATGTAGACAACGGCAACGTCCGGCACGTCACCAACAAGACCCAGAGCGGGCACTCCTCCACCCACAACATCATCGCCAACCCCGACAGCGGATACGTCTACCTCTCCGGAGCCAACATCGGCAACGGAGGCCTCATCGCCGTCTCGCTCGCCAACCCCGAAGACCCGATCATCGCGGGCGCCTGGACCTCCCGCTACGTCCACGACGCGCAGGTCGTCACGTACACCGAGGGCCCCTACGCCGGCCGCGAGATCGCCTACTGCTTCACCGGCCGCCGAGGCCTCGACGTCGTCGACGTCACCAACAAGAACAACATGTTCCGCATCGGCTCCACCACCTACGCCGGCACGGCCTACTGCCACCAGGGCTGGCTCTCCGAGGACCGACAGTTCCTCTTCACCAACGACGAGATGGACGAGGGCGGCGCCTTCAACCAGACCACCACCCACGTGATCGACGTCAGCAACCCGGCCTCCCCCAGCGAGGTCACCACCTTCAGCACCGGCCTGACCAGCACCGACCACAACCTCTACGTCCTCGGAAACCTCGCGTTCCAGGCCAACTACACCTCCGGTCTTCGCATCTTCGACATCTCCGACCCGTTCAACGCCGAAGAGATCGCATACCTCGACACCCAACCCAACGGGAACGCCGTCGGCTACCACGGGGCGTGGAGCACCTACCCCTACCTCCCCAGCGGCACCATCGCCATCAGCGATATCGAACGCGGGCTCTTCCTCCTCCGCCTCGGCGAGTCCGGCATCAACTTCGACTTCCCCGAACCCCTCCCCGTCGCACTCCGCCCGGGCCTGACCCAGACCGTCCGCACCACGCCATTCGCCGACGGCGTCACCCTCGACCCCGACTCGGTCACCCTCGTCCTCGACACCGGCAACGGCCCCACCCCCGTCACGATGACCGACGCGGGCGACGGCACCTTCGAAGCCGCCCTCCCCCCCGGAGAGTGCTTCCAGACCTACGAGTTCTACTTCACCGCACAGGACACCGAAGGCCGGTTCTACATCCAACCCTTCAACGCACCCATCGACGGCGGCTACATCGCGGCCGTCCAGACCGGCGACGAAGACCTCTTCGCCGACGACTTCAACTCCGACGCCGGATGGCTCGTCGAGGGCGACAACGTCACCTCCGGCGGCTGGGCCCGCGTCACCCCCGTCCAGGGCAATTCCGTCGAACCCGACAGCGACGCCGACGGCTCAGGCCTCGCCTTCGTCACCGGCACCACACCCGGCGAGTCGCTCTTCGGCGGCCCGGCAATCCTCACCTCGCCGAAGTTTGACCTGAGCGCGACCCCCCACGCCACCATCAGCTACAGGGCCTGGTACAACATCGACGGCAACCTCGCGCCCAACCTCTTTGTCGAGATCTCCAACAACGACGGCATCACCTGGAGCGATGTCACCTCGCACGCCCCCGAAAGCGGCTGGCGCGACGCGGAGTTCGTCGTCGCCGACCTGGTCACACCGACCGACGCGGTCCGCATCCGCTTCCGCGCAAACAACGTCGTCGGCAACGCCATCGTCGAAGCCGGCGTAGACGCCGTCGTGGTCAACACACCAACCTGCAACCCCTGCATCGCCGACTACGACGGCTCCGGCACCGTCAACACCCAGGACGTCCTGGCCTTCCTCAACGACTTCACCGGCTCCACCGAGATCGGCGATCCCGACCTCAACGGCGACGGCGAGGTCAACACCCTCGACTTCCTGGCCTTCCTCAACCTCTTCGTCGCCGGCTGCGACTGACTTCCCCTCAGAGAGCCGGCCCCGCCGAATCCCCACGCCGCACCGCTCCCCGAGCGGTGCGGCGTTTTTCTTCCGCCCCGAGGGCCCCGCCCGGCCACCAACGGCACTCATGTTCGGTATGCTTCCGGCATGCTCGCCCGCATCCGCTCAGGACTGCTCCAGGGCATCGACGCCCTCCCCTGCGAGGTTGAGGTCGATTTCGACCCCACGGCCATCGAGCGCGCGCTCATCGTCGGCCTCCCCGACGCCGCCGTCAAAGAAGCCCTCGAACGCGTCCGCACCGCCCTGACCAACTCCGGCTACATGACCCCGCCCGGCCGCCTCCTCATCAACCTCGCCCCCGCCGACCTCAAAAAGGAAGGCCCTGTCTACGACCTCCCCATCGCCGTCGGCCTGCTCTTCGTCCAAGGCGTCATCCAGAGCCGCGACGAGGCGTCGCTCGACTTCCGCGCCACGGTCTTCGCCGGAGAACTGGCCCTCGACGGCCGCGTCCGCCCCGTCACGGGCGCGCTCGCCCTGGCCAGCATGGCCAAAGCCTCCGGCGCGCGCAGTCGTCGTCCCCGCCGACAACGCCGACGAAGCCGCGATCGTCGCGGGCATCGAGGTCTACGGCGTGCACCCTCGCCGAGGTCGTCGGCCTCCTCACCGGCCAGCTCGACCTCGCCCCCGTTGCCCCCCCCGGACATCACCGGCCTCCTCCAGACCGCCAAGCCCCCGATCGACTTCGCAGACGTCCGAGGCCAGGAATCCGTCAAGCGCGCGCTCACCATCGCCGCCGCCGGAAGCCACAACATCGTTCAGTTGTGCCCGAGTGTCGGTCACGGTGGAGGCGGCGTAGCGACCCGGTAACGATCGTCGAATCCTTCTGCTCGGCCGATTGTCTCGCGGCCCCCCTTGCGTGGCAGAACATCAGCCGATCCGATATACTCATCCCAGTATCCAGAGACCCGGGAGACCTCTTAGACCCGGGCGGCAACCGAGCGGAGACATTACCGTCACGGTGCCGAGGCCAGCCCTGAAGGGGGCGATGCGGCGTGGTTGTCCGACTCTTCGGTCACCACAGCAAAAACCGCCGACCGCGTGGTCGGCACCCCCTTGCACGCTGGACCGCTCTCGATGCCATGGAGGCTTTGCCATGGCGAGATTATCCACTGGTCCCTCGGTACGGTCTGTGACCCCCGGCTCCACTTCCTATCTACTTCATGAGATGCGTGAAGTGGAAATCGACGCCGCAGTCTTGGGTGAGCTTGTCTCCGCGCTGGCCCCGACAAACGCTGAGCCCGGGCCGCCCACCCTTGAGCGTGTCTGCACCATACTGCGCGACGCCGACGCCCGGCTCTTCGTGCCCAATGAGAATCGCGGGTGTTGACGCCCGGCGTCGAGCAATCGGCTGACGGTGCCGTCCGAACCGACCCCATGGCCGAACGGCGAATCACTCCATGCGCGAGGCGGCTGCGCTACTGATCGCCCAACGGCGTGGACGGTGCCGAGTCACGCAGTTGTGATTCGATGCGACTCGTATCCACGGCCAGGGGATCGACTCGCAGGGCGGCCGACAGCGGCAGGTCTGATTTGATCGTCTGGTGCTCCATGAATGGTGCCATCGCGTCCACAAATCTTGATCGACGCGCTCCATGGAGTACGAACAACTCGTCCCGTGCGCGGGTCATGGCTGAGTAAGCGGCCGCCGCGGATCGCCATAGCTCGTCGGTCTGGACACCAGTGCGAGGCGATCGCCCCTCATCCATGTCCAGAACAATCACAGTATCAAACTCAAGACCCTTTACAGCGCGGAAGCCACCGAGCCCGATCGCAGCCGATCGCCGCGATTCCTCCAAGCCCCAGTCCGGCGCCGCCATCTGGTCGTTTTCAAGAAAGATAGTGCATGCCAGTCCGGCAGCTCGAATCGCATTGAAGGTCTTGGCGATCAGGATGTCGTTCTCGGCGACGATCCCAATCCGTCTCGACTCGGAGGTCTTCGCTCGTTCCACAGCAAATGCGATCTGCTGCTCCTCGTCACCCTCCAACGCCAAGGGACTCGGACCTTCCCATGGCGACTCCTCGGGAGCCACGACATCGACAGCATCTTCAAGTCGCGGTGGCGGATAGCCCATGACGACTGTTCGTGCGGCCGCCAGAATCTGTCTAGTAGAGCGGTACGCTCTACGAATGCTGGTTGATCTGCCCTGGAAGGACAATCCGGCTTTGGACGGCTGCGCGTGGCGACCATGTACGCTTTGCTCAAAATCACCGACGAAGAACATGGCGTTTGTCGTGGCCGGATCTGGGTGGATGTGGCACAGTACTCGAAGATCAATCGTTGACAGATCCTGCGCCTCATCAATCAACACGTGCGGACACCCATGTCCACGAGTCACTTCCTCGCCGGACTCTGACTCGCACAGCTCAAGCACTGCCTGCGCGAGACGCTCATGGTCATAGCGACCGCGCCGTTCGAGCCAGGAATCCCAAAGGGCAGCCGCCTGAATGATGGTATTCCTGTGAGGTCCTGATAGCCGACCGTGATTGAGACCTCGCCCCGTTCGCGGTGCCTCAAGGTACTCCTTCCGTCTCAGGCGGCAAAACCCGGATCTCACGTACCGCACTTCTTCACGAAGATACTGCGATGTTTGCAGTTCCGAGAAGCCACCAGCTTGGAGTACATGACGAAACAGCGTCGTTTTTGGTCGCTTCTTCTTCTTTCCCTGCGGAATCGTGGTAAAGATTCGAGCAGGTGGGTGACCGTTCCCGCCAAAGAACTGACACCACTCCAAGGAGTAGGCGATACCTTCCTTTTTCTCCCATTGCGCATCCAAGGGCACATCGTGCTGGTACAGACCCGCTTCGTGAAGAATGCGGAGGTACAAGTCATCGACTGAAACCACGTCGATCCCTTGAGCGATACCCGCCGGCGCGAGTTCATGAAGTGCACTCTTCATCTGGGAGGCCAAGGCTCGGTTCAGCGTGAGCAGCTGCACGGGATTGCCGCGGCGGGCGAGGTGGATTGCTCGATGGAGCAGGATGATTGTCTTACCCGATCCGCTAGGACCATTCACCCGCCAGTGCCCGGAGAACTCACTCTCGACCAAGCGGTCTTGCCCCTCGTCCAGATACAGCCTGCGAAGTCCGCTCACCGGCTGCCGCACGGGGCGAAGCACCTGCCCGTGCAGTCGCAGAAAGTATCTCCACTTTCCCTCCAATGCATCAACCACAGTCAAAAACGCTTCTACTTCGGCGAAGTCTCTTTCCAGTACGCCATCAAGCGACTCCAGTCTTTGGGCCGCCTGCTCAATCTCAAACAACTCACGCTCTCGGCCGACGACATCCTCTGCCTCGGTGCGGAATCGCTCCAAGTCGAGTTTGAGATTCTCCACAGCCTCCCGCAACCCATTTGCTTCCCTCAACACGGTGGCGATGCCCGATAGCGAAAGATCGCCAAGCGTTGGCTGCTCCTCCAGTATCTCATTGAGGCATTCCTGTGTCTGACGAAGACTCTCGGGACGAAACGCCGAGGAGTCGCGTGGCACCTGCGAGAGTGCCTCATCCAGGCGGTTCACAAGCTTCATGTATCTCGCCCACTTTCCCTGATGGGCAAGGCCAGACACACTCGCATCCCGATACCGGAACTCAAGATCGGCGATCACTCGCTTGGGCCACGAGAATGGGTCGCCGAGTTGTTCGTAGGCTTCCTCCCGAACGTACTTGTCGTCGGCATTCCGGAGGTAGCGTTCCAGACCCTCGATCTGGCTGGTCAGACGGGGCGCTCTTCCTTGGGCAGATCGAAGTCGTTCCCTAGTCCCGCAAAAGTGCCCCCAACTCTGATACGAATGCATGTCGGACGTACGCCGATCTTCACAATCTTCCAGGCAGCTCACGAATCCCATAGTGTCCTCCGGAGCCGATGCTACCAGAATCTGAAGGGATGTTCTAGGTAGATTGCATCCAACAGACCGCCCGACACGCCCTACCGCTCCTCATCCACACCGAAGATCCCATTCAGCATCTCCGCCAGCCGCAGCCCCGCCTTCGTGAGCTGCTCGTCCACGACGGGCAAGTTCCGGTCAATGTACTCCTGCCCAAGCCCGTCCCCGGTCTTGATCGTGACCCCATCGGTGTCCACGTAAGCGTTGCTCATCGAGAGGGCGTGCGACTCGTTGGCCCACGCGACCGGGTCCATCTCCGCGACAGCCGCCGCCTCGACCTCGGGCGTCAACGCCGCCTCCAGCCTCGCCGCATACACCTCGTAGGGCATACCCGTCTGCTTGATCATGCCCGTGTCCCACAGCGAGTGGAGGTTCATCTGCCGGCTGAACAGGGTCACCCCGATCCGGTTGCCTCCGAGGTCGCTGGCGTTGGACACGTGCAGCGGCTGGTGGATGTCGCCGACGAAGTGGACGAGGAACTTCAGGGCCTGCACCCGCTCCCCGTGGGTGGCGTCCTCGGAGGCCAGCACCTCGGCGTACCGCTCGATGCCGCGGACCACGCACCCCTCGTCGGGGCAGTCCCGGTCCATGTCGAACCCGGTCGCCCCCTCCGGCACGTTGACGTAGTGCCAGGGCTTGGTCCACTCCCACGCCTTGTCGCCCTTGATCTGGTCGGCCCAGACGGAGAACTCGGGCAGGTCGCTGTCGCCGAGCAGCTCGTCCACGGCGGCCCTGGCCTCGGGGGTGAGGTGGTCGTAGGCGATCTGGGCGACGACCTTGTGGCCGGTGGAGCCCCAGGCACAGCAGAAGGCGGCGACGAGGGCGAGGGCGAGCGAGCAGGACACACGGGAGATGCGGGTTGGCATGGGATTCGTCCTCGACAAGGGTCACCCAGCATATCAAGCGACCCCAGCGCGGAGGCTGGGGTCGCGGGGTCTGAGCTAGCTCTTCGTGGGGCTCATCATCGCCCCAATGGGGCCGTTACTTCCGGGGCGGGTTGTTGCCCCGGCCACCACCGGACTTGCCGCCGGTCGTGCTGGGCGCGTTTGCGGGGCGACCCCCACCACCGCCCTTGCCCCCGCCACCGCCGCCGCCGCCGCCGCCGCCGGACTTACCGCCGGAGCCGCCCGACTTGCCGCCAGAACTCGCGTTTCCCATGTGATGCCCTTTCGTGTTGTGCGATCCACCCGCGAGGCCCACGAGGCGTTCATCGAGTGGAACGTCCAGCCGATTCCGTGCGCACGGAACTGCACCTCGGTGCATAGTCACGTCGGACGCGAGTTCCGTGGTCTGGTTCCTCTATGGTTGATATTATTACATCGCAGGCCACGAGCGCGCACGAAGCGCCACGCGCCTCCGCGGGTTCAGAGCCCAAGGGACAGTCTTGAAGATCACGCTCACGGCACCGGACGCCATCACCCCGTACGAGAACAACCCCCGCCAGAACGACTCGGCCGTGGACGCGATCGCCCGGTCCATCGAGGAGTTCGGGTTCCGCCAGCCCGTCGTGGTGGACGAGCACAACGTCATCATCGTCGGCCACACCCGGTGGAAGGCGGCCAAGCGGCTGGGGTTGGAGAGCATCCCCGTCCACGTCGCCGAGGGCCTTGCCCCCGAGAAGGCCAAGGCGTACCGCATCGCCGACAACGCGACCAACGCCATCGCCACCTGGGACGCCGAACTGCTGCCGGTCGAGCTGGACCAGCTCAAGGACCTCGGCATCGACCTGGACTCCCTCGGCTTCAGCGAGGACGAACTGGCGGCCTTCATGAGCGACGGGGCCAACCCGGGCCAGTGCGACCCCGACGAGGTGCCCGAGCCCCCTGACGATCCGATCACCAAGCCGGGCGACCTGTGGGTGCTGGGCGAGCACCGGCTGCTCTGCGGCGACTCCTCCAGCGAGGCCGACCTCGACCGGCTCATGGACGGGCACACGGTGCAGTTGGCGAATCTGGACCCTCCCTACAACGTCAAGGTCGAGCCCCGCTCCAACAACGCCTTCGTCTCGGGCAAGACCAGCTTCCACCCGGTGCCCAAGTCGTCCTCCCGCTCGGGCGAGCAGGTGAAGGGCACGACCACCAAGATGCGGGCCAAGGACCGCCCCCTGGAGAACGACAACGTCACCGACGAGCAGTTCTCTCTGCTCCTCTGTGCATGGTTCCGCAATCTGGCTCGTTCGCTCGACCCGGGGCGTGCGTTCTACATCTGGGGCGGCTACGCCAACATCGCCAACTACCCCACCGCCCTCGAAGACGCCGGTCTGCGCTTCGCCCAGCAGATCATCTGGCACAAGATGCACCCCGTGATCAGCCGCAAAGACTTCATGGGCGACCATGAATGGTGTTTCTATGGCTGGCGTTCAGGGGCGGCGCACAAGTTCTTCGGCCCCAACAACATCCCCGACGTGTGGTCGATCAAGAAGGTCAACCCGCAGAGCATGGTCCACCTCACCGAGAAGCCGGTCGAGCTGGCGGCGCGGGCGATGGCCTACTCCAGCAAGCCGGGCGAGCGGGTGTTGGACCTCTTCGGGGGCAGCGGCTCAACGCTCATCGCCGCCGAGCAGCAGGGACGCAAGGCGTACCTGATGGAGATTGACCCGGCGTACTGCGATGTGATCGTGCAGCGTTGGGAGGGGTTCACGGGCGGCAAGGCCGAACGCATCCCCGCGACTGAGAACGCCCCGGCAGACGCCGGGGCGGAGGAAGGGGATGGATGAGTGGCCTACCCGCCGGTCTTCAGCGCGTGGTACTCGGTCATGGCGTCCAGGTGGACGCACCCGCTCGCCGCGTAGGCCCGCCTGCCCTCGGTGGTGACGCAGCCCCGCTCCTTCAGGAACGCGATGGCCGTCGCCGCCTGGGAGGAGGGAAGGCCTTCGCCCGCGACAATCTCCTCCAGCACGAACCCGGCGTCCCCGGCCTCGTCGATGGCGTGGGCGACCGTCTCGAGCGTCTCGAGTTGGCAGCGGTGTCGGTAGGGCTTGCCCCGCCGTGGCGTTGCCGCCCGGACGAGCGATCCGTCCCGGTCGATGTGGAAGGTGTCCTCGCGCACGGCTCAGTCCCGCTTTCCGTTGGAAGCGAACCTGCCGCGGCCGGTCTTCCGGAAGCGGCTGTCCGCCCCCTTCGCGCTAATCTCCCGGCCGATGGCGCTGTAGAGGGTCGCGTCGGGGGTCTTGCCGCCGGGGCTGGTCCAGAGGCCCTGGTCGGCCATCGCTTTGATCATCTCCCGGGCGGCTCATCTCCGTGCCCGCCTCGGCGAGCACCTGCGCCGCGGCGTCGAGGGGCGCTCAGGCGCTTCGGGGCCGACGGTTCCGGCTTGGCGTCGGCCTTGCCCCCCGGCGGCGGCCTTCTTGCCCCGTGTGCCGCCCTTGGGCTTGGCCGGGGTCGCCGCCGCCTTCTTGCCGCCCTTCGCGGCACGCGGCGTTGTGGCCGCCTTGGCGGGGACGGTCTCGGCGGGAGCCGACTCCCGCTCCGCCGCCTTCGCCTTGTCGTCGGCCGCGACCTGCTTCATGGTGGCCGAGAGCCCGGTCTTCTTGGCGGCCTTCTTGGCCGCGGCCTTCTTCGTGGGGGTCTTCTTCGTCGTCTTCTGCGTTGCCATGGTCTTCTCCTTGGCTGGTGGTACGGAAGCCCCCGCAACACGCGGCGGGCAAGCGCGCGCCGCACGGTTCCCCGCGCGGCCACGTCGTGGGGCGGGTCAGCAGCCCGCGACCCGGTCGATCAGGTCGAGCACCTCGTGGACCATCGAGTTGGTGGCGTTGAGCGTCCCGCGGGCCGTGGTGCCGCACAGCACCTCCGCCGCCGCGTGCGCGACCGCGTAGCGGTCCTCCCGGGTGTCGATCCAGCGGACCTCGGTCTCTACGTCGTTGGCCGAGACCACCGCGCCGCCCTCCATGCGGGTGATCGCTACGTCCCCGGCGGCCCCTTCCAACACGATCTGCTTGATGAACATGTCCGTTCTCCTTGCCCCGGGCGGAACCCCCGCCGGGTGTCACACATGAGCCATGAACCCGCCGCACATGCAAGGCGTTCTGGCCTGCTTTTGCAGATGTTTCCGAGATTCAGGGGGAGCGCCCCAACCGGAGCAAGGCGTTCCCCTGTCATGCCCGAGGGGGTGGCCCATGGCGGTGCGTAGCAAGTTCCTCGAAGACGGCCTCACGCCCCAACAGGAGCAGGCCATCATCGGCCTGATCAACGAGACCAGCGTGGCGGCGGCGGCCCGCGCCAGCGGCGTCGGCCAGCGCACGCTCCACCAGTGGATCAACGACGACAAGCGGTTCATGGCCGCCTACCGGGCGGCGCGCCGTCAGGCGTTCGACCAGGCGATCGCGCTCACCCAGCGGTACGCCTCTCTGGCCGTCACCACCCTCGCCAAGGTCATGGCCGACGCCAGCGCCGCCAACGCCGCGAAGGTCTCGGCGGCCACGGCCATGCTCAAGTTCGGCCGCGAGTCGATCGAGCTGGACGATCTGGCGGCACGGATCGAGACGCTGGAGTCCGAACGCGATGACGAGGGGGATCGGTCATGAAGCTGTGGTCGAGAGTCAGGAAGCTGGAGCGGAAGCGGGAGGCCAGGCCGTGCCGCTACTGCTCGGGGTTCGGGTGCGTGGCCCTCGTCAACGAGAATGATGGCGAACGCCAAGAGGACGCCCGCGGCTGCAAGATGTGCGGCCGGGTCTCGAAGCTGATCGTGCTGGGGGCCGACCGTGGGTAGAGCGCTGACACGCCGGGTCCGGAGGCTGGAGGCCGCCCGCGATGGCTGCGCGTCCTGCGGAGGCCGCGGCGCGCTGACGGTCGTCTTCATGGCGCGGGGGGAACCCCCCGCCGAGCTGAGCGCTGCCCCGCGTGCGGGCGGTCGCTGGTCGTGGAGATTCACGAACTGACGCTGGAGGAGTGGCATGGCCGCGAAGACGCTTGCGCGTAGGTTGGCACGGCTGGAGGGGGACACGGCCAGGACCTGCCCAGAATGCGGCTGGGGGGCCGAGAGGGCCGTCTACGAGGTGGTCGTGCCCGTAGCGGTCGGGAGCGTCCGGGACGCCCCGGAGCCCCGAGAGCCCCGCCGGTGCCCTCGCTGCGACCGCCCCACCGAGTACCACATTTTCTTCCCGACGGCTCGGGAGCAGTGAACCACGAACGGCCGCCGACGAGCGGCCGAAGGAGAACATCCATGCATCGCAGAACAACCGGACCGTCCCTGCCCAAGGCCCCGTCCACCGCCGCCCGCGAGTTGCGGCACCACGACTCCGCCGCGATCCGCGGCGCAGGAACGCGGGACATCAAGTCGCCCCTGGCACCGCCGCCCGGGGCGGGCGGTCCCGGCGGGGGCGGCCCGGGCGGGGGAGGCGTCACCCCCGGCGGCGGCAACCCCGCGGGGTCCGGCGGACTCCCCGTCGCCATCAACAGCATCCGGCGGCGAAGCCACTAACCCACCGCAGGACGCTGATACCCCACAATCCGCCCCCGCGGGGCCGGGGAGGCCCCTCCCCGCCCCGCCGGGGGTACCCGCCCGCAGGCCCGCTTCCGTGGGGTTGCGGGACTTCGTGCCCTGAGCATTAAGGGACCCGTGTTTGAGCCGGCGGTGCGAGACTCACGCTCGGACCGCCCGCGTATGGACATCAGATTCAGTCGATGCCGCGACGCCCGTTGCATATCCTCTCGCGGGAAGCCGTGAGAAAGCAAAGGTGTGCCCGCCATGCACTCAGATGAAACAGAACTGTTCACGGATCGGACCACTGCGCTTGCCGCGCTGGGACCGGACGAGTGCGGAGCAGTTGAGCATGTCGAGGAACTCTGGCCGAGGTTTCGACCATTTGCGGACCATCGCTTTCTAGACGAGTTTCGAGCTGCAGTAGGAGCCCTTGAATCTGCAACTGAATCCACGGCGCGCGATCGGGCGTTCCGTGGAATGCAGCAGCGGTACTGGGAGATGTACCTTGCGTGTGGCTTGTTGGACCGGGGAATACGTGTCGTGCCGTTTGATGAGCGCCCGTCCTCGGGACCAGACATTCTAGTGGAACTGGAGTCCACTCGGCTCTGGATCGAGTGCATAGTGCCTGAGCCGGGGCAGTCAGCAGATGCAGTCATCGAGCCTTCCGAGGGTCGGGCGACCAGTGTTCCGGATGAGGGCATTGGTCTCCGATTGCTGAGTGCTGTCAGGGAGAAGCGCAAACGATTTCGAGAATATGTCGATGATGGAATCGTTCACCCCACCGATGCCCAGGTGATTGCCATCAACGGAAGATGTGTTCCGTCCGCGAACACTGATTTTGAGCCGCCAAGAATCGTCAGGGTGCTCTACGGGATGGGATTCCCGGCAGCGGACTACGACCGCACGACGGGTGAATGGTCGGACGGATACATGACTGCTAGACGTGATCTTGTCCGAGCGTCTGGCGTTCCCGTTCAAGCGCACCTGTTTGCGACAAATGACGCAACGGAGCTTTCGGGAGTGATCTATAGCTGGCTAGACCCTTGGAATCGGGCGCGCGATGATGGGCGTGATCTGATCTACGTTGCAAACGCGGGCGCAACCCATCGCCTTCCGGTGGGATGGCTCACGCGCGCTTGTCACTATGAGCCGAAGATTCAAGGACGCCACGGCGATCTTGTGTCTCACGACGTGTAGCTATCTCTCCGGAGTTCGGCCATCGACCTGTGCCAACCCTCCGCAACGGGAGGTCTCGTACATCAGTCCCGCTCTTCAGAGGTAGCGGGACTGCGGGCCGGTGGCACGGCGGTTCTGAGATGCAGCGCACAGCCAGATTCCGAGAGCCTGTCGGCAGGGCCAAGCACACGTGCGTCATCGTCAGGACGAGGTGGGTAACGTCGTCGGTCATGGCTGATGGCAGCCAAAGCGAGCACCGTTGTCCCGTTTGACGAAACTAGAGCGACTTGCGCGATCGTGTTCGGGATGGGATGATATGGTCTGAGCAAGGAGGCGAGGTCATGCGGATCCCGGTGCAGACGGCGAGGAAGATGGTGTCGTCGGTGGAGCGTGGCGAGTCGGTGGCGTCGGTGGCGCGTCGTTTCGAGGTCACCGAGCGTGGACTGCACAAGCTCCTGGGTCGCTACCGCGAGCGTGGGACACTCGAGCCGCGCAAGCCCGGCCCGAAGGGGCCGACCAAGCTGAGCCCCGAGAAGGACGCGACGATGCTCGCGCTGGTCCGCGCCGACCCGGGGATCACGCTCAAGGCGATCCGCGAGCGGTTGAGCGTCGAGGTGGCCGAGTCGACGGTGTGCCGGAGGCTGAAGCGTTTGGGGTTGTCGCTCAAAAACAGTCCCTGATCGCGCGGGAGCAGTGTCGCCCGGACGTGGTCGAGCGTCGGCGCAACTTCGTGATCGCTCGTCGCTTTGTCGAGCCGGAGCGGCTCGTCTTTCTCGATGAATCCGGCGCCAAGACCAACATGACACGCTTGTACGGCCGCGCGCCGGTGGGCCAACGCTGCAACTTCCACACCGCGCACGGGCACTGGAAGACGACGACGATGATCAGCGCGATCCGTGCGGGCGGCGTGGTGCGCGACGCGACGCTGCTGCTGGACGGGCCGATGAACGCGGCGACCTTCCTGGGCTACGTCGAGCGATGTCTGGCCCCGTCGCTGCACGCCGGGGACGTGGTCGTGATGGACAACCTCGGCGCGCACAAGGTCGGCGGCGTGGAGGAACTCATCGAGGCCGCCGACGCGACGGTGTGGTGGCTGCCGCCGTACTCGCCGGACCTGAACCCGATCGAGAAGCTGTGGAGCAAGGTCAAGGCTGGGCTGCGTCGGGCGATGGCCGACACGCTCGACGGGCTGGTGAACGCGGCCGGGGTGGTCCTCCGGACCGTCACCGACGACGAGTGCCGAAACTACTTCAGATCCTGTGGGTACTGAACAGGACTACGCAATGTGCTCTAGGTGGAGCAATGGTTGGCACGTGCGCCCGCCGAGCCAATTGCTGCGGGAAGACCACCGAGCGAGATCGGGGTTCCCGTCTTCAATCAACCCGATTGCACAGTACAAGTCCTAAAGCAGAATCATGCGGCGCACTTCTGTCTCAGTCCTCGTCGTTCACAAGTGGACCTACGGATTGCGTCTGAGCGGAATCTTCTCAAGGTCATCAACATGCACTGCCCGCAGCGCGCCTTCGCGCGCCTTGTAATCCCAACCTTGCTGGACGAGGCTTTGCACCCTACGTTCTGCCTCGCCAGGGCTCCCGCTAGACACGGTGCCTAGGTCCATCAGGCACACTAGGAGGGGATCACTTGTACCCCGTTTCCATCCGGTCCATGGGTAGACTCGGAGCCTCTCGCCGTCAACCCGAACGTACAGCTCCTCGAACAATTCCAGATCTTCTACATCCGCGTGGCTCTGCACCCATATGCCGTTCCACTCATGAAACTTCTCGCGCTGGCTCATCGGCACGCCTGGCGACGAAAGATTGCATCCGTTGATGTGGTCAGCAAATGCCGCAAGAAACCACTCTCTATCTCGTCGGGCGAGCATCATCATGGATGAGGAACCCAAGAAAAGCCAGTCGGTGAATTCAGATCGTCAACCAGCTTCCAAGCCGCTGAAGGACCGAGGCCATTGAATGTCTGCGGGTAGTCAGATCCGTCACTGAACCGGAATCGAAGCACAGTGTTGGGTAGATTGTTCGTCTCACCAATTGGCATCACGGCCGGACCATCCATCACCCACTCCGGAGTAAGCACACCGTCTCGCGAGGCAGTGTATCCGTTTCCGACGTATGGGAACGGATCGTTGATTACCTTCGAGTTTGACGCGCCTTCAGCAAACTCTGTCGTGCGCGGCGTTTTGATCTTTGAAGTCATATCTGACGACATTCTGGTTTCAAGAACGACGTAAGGGGATGTGTCGCTCAACCCTGAACCGGGATAGTCAAGTCGGTACCTGTCGATCAGTTGTGACACAGGCACATCGTTCCCTGGAAACTCCTCCGCTCGACCCAAGAAGCCAGCGATGTTGGGGCTTCCGCCCTCAATTATATTCTGAGGATTCCACATTGTGTCGTCCAACGCGATGACCTTCTGCACTGGGCTGTTGAGTGGAGGATTGGGAATTTGATCTCGCGCTGTTCGGAGAGCAATTGTTTGGGCTTCCGTCAGGCTTCGTGCAGGATGTACCCGAATGGCCTCGAACTCATCCATGGATTTGAACGGCTGACCGTTTCCGACGAACGGGGCGATCTCATCACGCACCGAACTCGGCACCCACGCACCCGACGTTGCGTTCGTTATCGACTCTTCAATTCGCCACAAGTCTGCTGCATCGGGTGCGCCTGTCGAGTCCGGTGCGCGTCGAGCCGTCCTCCCAATCGCGGAAGCCACACTTCCAATTGACTCATTGGATGCTTGCGATCCACCTGCGGAACTACTCAGTTTGGTAAATAACAAGTCGGTTGTGTTTCCGCCGCCAGAGACAAATTTGCTGGTTACTCCGACGCCGTTCACCACGTCGACCTTGTCTAGAGTGCCTTTAATCGCATTCTCGGGTGCGTCACCCAGGAACGAGTACAATTTAGTTAGGGCAGATCCCACATCGGCATCGGTGAGTTTGTTTCCCGCTTCCATGGCCCGGCGAAACTGATTGATGCTGCCGACGGTCAGTTCCTTGCCCCAATCGAGTACGGCTGACAACTGGCTCCATCCTGGAAAATCTGTCTCCGTAGGCCACCGCTTCATATGGTTGAAGTACATGACAATGGAGTTCTTGGCCCGGCCGACCAGCGTAAACCCGTCGTCGGACAGCGTCGCGATCTGCTTGATCAGCGCGGGATCGACGAACTTGGCGATGCACTTGCCGGTTGATGTCACGGCGTTGGTGACAAAGCCGGTCGGGCCGGCGAGGTAGCCCGCGTCGGCCATCAGGCCGAAGAGCGAGACGGTCGCGACCACGTAGTTCTCGGTGGACGGCTCGCCGAACACGTTCTTCCAGAACCCGTAGACGAACACGTCCTTGACGTCGTACCCGGGGGCGAAGCCGAGCATGAACTCCCCGGCGACCACGCCGGCCTCGACGGGGTTGAGGCCGTCCTCCGGGGACCCCGGCGGCAGGTCGGACGACGAGGTGAAGCCGTACACCGTGTCTGTCCCGTGGACCGGGTCGTAGAGGCCGCCGAGGGAATCGCCCTCAGGGTGCGTGTAGCTACCGTTCACGATTGCGGTCAGATCGGTCGTGAGCCCCGGCGCGATGACGGTGTCGAAGTACCCCTCGCGTCCCGGTTCGGTGAAATCGAGCGGGAAGTCCTCCTCGTATGAATTATCTGTTCCGAAGACCGGCTCGCCGTCGGCGCCATCGCCTGTGTATAAGTCCAGCGGCTCGCCGGTGTAGTCGACGAAGCCTTCGGGCAGGATGCCCTGCCGCCCCTCCACGTTGACATCGATCACTAACTGCTGGATGTGGTTCACCGCCAGCGTGATCATGGCAAATCCGGGCCAGGACTCCAGTGTCCCGTCGCCCACGACGTTGAACCGCTCGAACACGCGGTTCCCTGTGGGCGCGCGAACGCTGGCAAACTGCGTGTCGCGCAAACCATCGATCTCGCTCAGGTCGTCGGCGTCCAGTTCCTCCGCGCGGTACCCCGCCAGGATGAACACGTTCTCTCGCACGTGCGTCAGCCCCGATGGCAGACCGCCGTACTCAGTGCTGATGGCGATCTGGTCCGCGGCGATTTCGAAGAATGCGTACCCCTCGGCGTTGGTCTTCTCAAGCAGTTCTTCGCCGTCTTCGGCCTTGATGAATCCTTCTTCGTAGAGCAAGCGGACCGGCACGTTGGCCATACCAGCCCCCGTTGGTCCCTCCACAAACACGGTAAAGACCGAGTCCTTCGGCGGTACGGCGATCGCCGCGTCGAAGAACTCCTGAGAAACAGCGGGCGACTGGAGGTAGTCTGCATTTGTCGTGGGCACGAACCTCGGGTAACGCGAAACCGCTGCCTCGATCGTGCCGCCGACGTACAACGTACTCTGGCACTCGAGCAGTTCGATCCCGAGGGCGTTCTCCACGCGGACGTAGAAGATCGCGTTTCCCTCGTTGAGGCCGGCGAGGCGCGTTTCGATCGGCGTCTCACCGTCCAGCGTGATCGTGTCCGTGAAGGAGTCATCAGGCTCCATAAACTGTGCGAATTGGCTGCCGAAGATGTGGCACGTCACGGTGTCCGAGGGTCTTACACCGGTGACCGTAAACTCGAGTTCACGGATGTCGCCGGGGAGCACCTCGAGCGGCAGATCGATCTCCTCACCGTCCTGCGTCACCACGAGCTTGGGCGACAGCACATCTACTACCTTGGACTCGAAGGTTGTTCCTACATCCCCATACACGCCCAACAGCTCGTCTGGATCATCGACGCACACGCATTCATCGGTCGTAGAAAGCCCGGCTTCGTAGTCGTAATCTGGGGAACTAAGCCTCGTCCCGAGGTGCTTGAGACTCACCTCAATCACTTCGCCCCGGGCGAATGTGAACTCGTGTGAATCGACATTTCCCAGCGGCCCCCGGAACCACGCAGGCGGGGGCGGTGACATCTTTAAGGCCCATCGTTCGGAGTGACTCGGGCTAGAATCTCCGACAGTAAGAAGCATGTCGAAGATGTCCTCAGGGTCTGGCGCCTCACCGTTGTCGGATGAATCGTTGGGATCACTCCCCTGATCGACCTCGTCACCATCTGAAGTCCCATCGCCGTCGCTGTCGGAGTTGTTCGGATCGGTGCCGTAGAGGTACTCCTCCCAGTTCGATAATCCGTCGCCATCGTTGTCCTCGTCGCCATCGGGGATCCCATCGTTGTCCGAGTCCGACGACAATGGGTTAAGCCCATTTTCCAACTCCCAAAGATCGGGGAGCCCATCGTTGTCGGAGTCGAAGTAGTTCGGGTCCGTCCCGAGGAGTACCTCAAGGTCATCGCATAGACCATCATTATCGCTGTCTGCACTGCCATCGGGGCAGAACGCGTCGATCAGATCGCCGATGTCAGAACCCCAACCGTCCCCGTCGGGCGGATCGCCGGAATCGGTGTCGTCGCCATCGTCAGTGCCGTTGCCGTTCTGATCGGCATCGGTAGGGTCCCAGCCCATCTCGCGTTCGTACTCGTCATACAGGCCGTCTCGGTCCAGGTCGTGCGCGAGATATTCAGGTTCCTCGCCATCCCACGGGCCGCTCCCGTCCGAGTTGCGAACTCGCGGGTCGAAGTCGAAACCGAGGGCAGCAAGTTCCACCTCCGCGAGATCCTGCGCCCCGTCGCCGTCCGTGTCGAACAGGAACGGGTTCGTGTACAGGCCGCCGCACAATTCTTCGACATCGGTGAGGCCGTCCAAGTCCTGGTCGCGTCCGAGATCAGGGATCGAGTTGGCGTTCTCCATGTCACTGCCCAAGACATACTCGCAGTAGTCGCTGTAGCCATCGCCATCGCAATCCGTATCGTTTGGGCACGGATCGACATTATCGTCGAGGCCGTCACCGTCTGAGTCGATCAGCGTCGGCCCGACCAACACGCTGCACGAGGCTGACGCAACGCATCCGCCGATGATGTATGTAACCGTGATCTCGATCGACCCAAAGTTCCCGTTGCCGACGAGATACATCGTGTCGCCGTCAGACGAGACCTCGTAGGTCTGGACGAGCGATCCGCCGGATGTGATCTCCCAGTCGTACGAGCCGCCGGGTGGTACGCCTTCTGCCACGAATGTCCACATGCGGGAGTGTGGGTTGTCGACGCACCCGGAGAGCGTGACGGAGCACGCGGAGATGTCGAACACGCATTCCTCGCAAACCTCGCAGCCGTCCGGGGCCGTGTACTTCACCCTAACGATGACCTGCCCTGAGTTGATCGTCCTCAAGGCGAACTGCGGTCCGTTGGTAGGGCTCAGGATCTCGACTCGATCGGCACCGTCGACAACCTCCCAGCAGTAATCGCCGCCAGTCGGGCTGACCTCTGCCGTGAGTGTGACGAGTTGATCGATCGAGACCGTACCAAACGGGCAACCCGTTAGGTTGATCCAACACCCGCCAGACCCGCCCTGCGGGCACGATCCACAGGTCGATTCCGGGCCGGTGTCCTCGTCATACTCCGTGGCCGGGCTGTCGGGATAGACCTCGTTCCACGCGGCAAGTGTGGAAACCGATTCCTGCGGTGCAGCGTCTGCAAACGCACTGGAATCACCATAGTTCGTCGTGATCTCGACGAAGTCGCTAGTCGTCAGCACGCCGTCCCAGTTGAGGTCGGCGACACCGAGATCTCCATTGACGTACGCGTCCGTGAACACGTACAGATCGGCGTAATCGACGTCTCCGTCTCGGTCGGTGTCGCCGGGGAGATACAGCGGGTAACCGAGCGTGACTCTGGCGAGCACCGCGTCCAGAGGCGCGCGGAACGACGCCAGCAGCTCGCCGGTCTCCGAGGAGAAGAGGAGTGTGTACACGCTCAACTCGCCCGATGCCGACAGCTCTCCCGCCTCAACCAGCACATCGTCGTAACCGCCAAGGTCCTGGTCGACGACCGCCGCGATGTCCATGCCAATCGCGAGCCCCGCCGGTCCGCTGAACTCCATGCCGACCGAACCATCGGCCCCGGAGAGCACGTAGACCCGGCCTACTTGGGCCATCGCCGCGTTGTACCGGGGAGCGGACACCACGAGTTCCTCGATCCCGTCCCCACCCTGGTCCGCGACCACGAGCACTGTGTCCCCGAGGAGGTCGTTGGCCTGCGCCGCCGTGTGCGTCCAGATGGTGGAGTTGTCGATCCCGGAGACCGCGGCGAGTTGTGCCACGATCGGACTCTGAGGTGCAAATCCCGTCGTGACGTCGATCTGATCCAGAACGCCGTCGCCGTCCGCGTCAATGTGCGGTCCGTCGACCGCCGTCGCCGCGGTGAGCAGAATCGACGAGGCCGACGCGACCCCCGACGGGGGAGTCGCTGCGAGAGCGAACGCCAACGCAGCGAGAAACAACGATTGAGCGATGTGCTTCATAGTCCCACCTATGTGTGTTGTACCGGAATGGGGCGCGGGGTGCACTCAGGGTTGCGTGCAGTCAGCGAACAAGGCGACAAAGACGGAAATGTCTTGGGAGTTGACGAGGCCGTCACCGTTGAGGTCCGCGTCAGGGTCGGAGGAACTGTAGAGCAACATGTATGCGTCGAAGTCCGCGGTCGTGACCATCCCGTCATGGTCGTAGTCGATCGACGCGCACCCGAGGTTGGGGGCACGCGCCTCGATCCGCAAGACCGCGCCGAATGACTCACCCGTAGACTCCTTCGTCACGAGCGCATTCACATGGATGTACACGCGAGGCAGCCCGGTCGGTGACCGGTCCGACATCCCGAGCCATCCGCGGCCCCTGAGGCGCCTCAACGTGTAGTCAGGATCCGCAACGCCATCACCGTCGTAGTCGACCGCGTCGCCCTCCCGGGCCACGATCGAGTCGTTGTACAACAAGAGCGTTCCCACGCTCGCCCACGCATCTGAGAGTTCGGAAACAACACCCCAGATGCTCACCGTATCGCCGTCGTTGTTGAGCGCGAGACCCGTGAGGGAAGCGGCAAGAGTCAGCCCGTCGATGGCCTGTCCGGAGCGGAGCGAGATTCCCGAGTCGCTCACCACGACGACGTACTCGTCGTCACCGACCGAGGTACGCATCGCCGCGATCCACATCCCGATGTCATTCGTATCAACCAGCAGAGGACGGCTCCACACCTCGTTCTGGAGTGCGCCCGCGGCCGTGATGACGACGCCTTCCCGCATCAACCCCCCGTCCGCCTGCAGGCCACTCCCGTCGAACACGATGGCCTGATCGCTAGCCTCATCGCCGGAATCCATGCGAACTGCTGCAATGAAGTGGGCACCGCTCCCAGAGATCGAAAAACTCAGGTCCCACGCTATCCAGCGCCGCAAGGGGGTATGGCAATCCCGGCACCGACATCCCCGAAAGCAGCAGAGCCTGCCCCTGGATCCCATGGAAGAGACCGCTTGAGGTGGTTCTCTCAAGAATCGAGCCATCAGTCGTCAACCCCCCGAGCCAGTAGACCTCCCCGGCATCTGTCATCTGTGGTGCCGTGGCATAACGCCAGTAGAGGCCGGAGTGACTGGGTGCCTGCTCACCCTCCACAGCAAACGGGCTCACCCCACTCCAGACTGAATCACGAAAACCGAACGGTGCGCCGAGGACGTTGACATCCGCCGCGGTGTTGCCCTGTGGGTCGATCGCGACCCGCCTCCCGAGAGAAGCTTGGGTAAGGCCCGCATACTCACCCTCGCTGAACAGAACACCAGGATTGTTGCCATTCCCGGTACCCCAGATGTGGCTCAAAGACCTGACGCCGTTGATCGCACGGCTCTCACACACGACCGCGTATCCACCGGCAGAATTGCCGGCCACCGATGTGATCTCCACGACCTCACGCAGGACACCCACCCCTCCCCCGGGCGGGATATACCCAATGAATTCGCCCTCGCGCAGCACGAGCTTCGCCGGCGGATTGTCCTGGCAGATACCCGGCGTAGTAGCTCCGAACAGAGTTGCCACGACGACCAAACCTTGAGCGATGTGATTCATTAGCTCGTCCCCGATTCTGTTACTGAGTATCACTGGCAATACCTGAAACCCACAGGAGAATCAACACAATCAGACTATCTCCACGCTGTCGGGAAAAGGGGCGGACTCTGGCGGACGTCACGAAGAGTGTACGGGCGTGCTTCCGCGTCTTCCTAGGCAGCATTCCCGTCGGCACATGGCGCAACCCGTCGCGTGTCCTCTGCATCGGGATGATTCATTGAGAATCACACCTTGACCACCTCCCGCAACTGTCTGTCAGAAGTTTGTTTGCGCCCTTGCTCCCTGTCCCCGCCCCGAGGTACTCGTGGTCGTCGCCCGCAAGAGCGGGCCTGCCACGAACCCCGGAGCACCACCATGGCCACGCCGCACTTTCGAGGGGAACCCCCCGCCACCAACGCCGGACGCCGATTCCCGCCCGAGGTCCTCTCCGAGGCCGAGGTCCGCGCCCTCATGGACGCCTGCGGCGAGGGAATCCCCTCATGCCACCGCAACCGCGCCCTGATCGCCGTGTTGTACCGGGGTGGGCTCCGGGTCTCCGAGGCCCTCGCCCTCTACCCCAAGGACCTGGACCCCGTCACGGGGGCCGTGCGGGTGCTGTGGGGCAAGGGGGGGTAGGGCGAGGACGATCGGCCTCGACCCGGGGGGCGTTCCGGCTGGTGGAGGTCTGGACCCGTCACCGCGCCGCTCTCGGCCTCGACGCCCGCCACCCCCTCTTCTGCACCCGGCAGGGCCAGCCGGTCACCAGCTCTTACATCCGCCGGCTCCTCAACCGCCTGGGCGAGCAGGCGGGCATCCAGAAGCGGGTCCACGCCCACGGGCTGCGGCACACCCACGCCGCCCAGCTGCGGTCCGAGGGCGTGGACATCGGCATCATCAGCAAGCAGCTCGGGCACCGGTCCATCGCCACGACGGCCAGGTACCTCGACCACATCGCGCCGTGGGCGGTGGTGGAGGCGATGAGGGGGAGGGAGTGGTAAAGTGTGCGTCCAAGGGAGGACGGAATGGGACAAATCATCGGAGGGGACGTTTGGACACGGGTTGGTCCGCTCGCACGAAAGGCATCCAGTCGTCGCATCGTGACCGCGTACTTCACCGCAGCCCCCCATCTCGCGCTTCGCCGCGGCGATGTACTCATCTGCGACGCGAGCGATGCCGCGGTCCGGGCGGGGGCCACCTGCCGCGATGCACTAGCGTCTGCGTTCTACGCGGGAGTCCAATGCTTCTCGCTCGTCGGCCTGCACGCGAAACTTTTTTTGCTCGATGACCTCGTCGTGGTTGGCTCCATGAACGCAACCCTGAACTCGGCCAGACTCTGTGAGGCGTGCTACATCGGGAAGAATGCGAGCGATCGAGCCGCTGCCGAGGAAGTGTTTGCCAAGGTCCGCGACGCCGCCACGCCGGTGACGGAACAGACGCTGCTGCGGCTTCAGCGTCTCCCGCTGGCCGATCGTACAAAGACGGTGAATGCACCAGCACTGGCGATGACTCTGTCCCGCGAGGGCCAACGGCGATCATGGAGTGTGTTGTTGGACGACGGATGGATGGATGAGCACCCCACTGAAATGGAACTTCAGGGTTCGGAGATTGCCCGTCGCCAACTCCCGGCCGGTGTGAGCGACGTGTACTGGTTCAGAGGGAGCAGCCGATCGGCCTGCCGCCGGATGCAAATCGGTGACCTAGTCGTGTCCATATGGGCGTCGCGGCCCGGGAAAGCACGCTACGTGTTTCGACCGGAGCCCATCCTTCACATCGAAACCGAGGGATCGACCGTCTGGGTGTATCTCGCCGAGCCACCGCAAGCCCGAGTCGCCCCCCTCCTGGAACGCAGGGTGACAACACTGTTGCGCCCAGCAGTTCCAGACTCCCGATGGAAGCCCCGCCAGTTCGCACGGTCAATCCATCCATCGACCTGCGACCAGATCGACCGGCTGTTCATTTGAGTTGGCCGCAGCGACTCCGGGACCCGGATGCGGCTGGCCCATACGGCGTCGCTGGCCTACCGCGGTTCCGACTAGACTCCGCACGCGGCCTCGTGACAGCCGAACCGAAGAATGGATCGTCGAATGAGCCAGTCTAGCAGTAGCCTCCGGAGTGCCCTCTGGGAAGCCGCCAACACCCTTCGCGGCTCCGCTGTCGATCGCACTGACTGGAAGGGCTACATCCTCCCGCTGCTCTTCTTCAAACGCATCTGCGATGTCTGGGACGAGGAGACGGCCGACGCAGCAGAGACCTACGGCGACGCCGACCCCTCGCTTTTCCCCGAGGTCCACAGGTTTAGCGTCCCGGAGGGCTGCCACTGGCGCGATGTCCGCGAGACGAGCGCCAACGTGGGTGCCGCTCTCCTGCACGCGATGCAGGAGATTGAGCGGGCCAACCCCGACACCCTCTACCGCGTCTTCGGCACCGCCGACTGGGGCAACAAGGAGAAGTTCGGCGACGAGCTGCTCAAGGACCTGATCGAGGGATTCTCGACAATCCCCCTCGGCAACACCGACGCCAGCACCGACACTCTCGGTGACGCCTACGAGTACCTCGTCGGCAAGTTCGCCGATGTCACCCGTAGGAACAAGGCTGGTGAGTTCTACACGCCCCGTAGCGTGGTCCGGATGATGGTGGAGATACTCGACCCCAAGGAGGGCGAGTCGATCTACGACCCCACCTGCGGCACGGGGGGGATGCTGCTGGGAGCGATCGACCATGTGACGCGCATGGGCGGTGACCACCGCACGTTCTTCGGGAAGATCTACGGGCAGGAGAAGAACCTCACCACTTCCGCCATCGCCCGCATGAACCTCGTGCTCCACGGCATTGAGGACTTCAAGATCGCCCGCGAGGACACGCTCCGCGATCCGGCGTTCAGCGACGCCAGCACCGGGGGGCTCATGACGTTTGACTGCGTCATCGCTAATCCCCCGTTCTCGCTCAAGGAATGGGGCCGTGACCTCTGGGAGGCCGACCCCTGGAACCGCGCGACGTACGGCATCCCGCCCGAGAGCTACGGCGACTACGCCTTCGTGCAGCACATGATCGCATCGATGGCCGAGACCGGGAACAGCCGGATGGCCGTGGTGCTGCCGCAGGGAGCCCTCTTCCGCAAGGCGGCCGAGGGCAAGATCAGGACCGCGCTCCTCAAGGAAGACCTCATCGAGGCGGTCATCGGTCTCGCCCCGAACCTCTTCTACGGCACATCGCTCGCCGGATGCGTCATGATCCTCCGTCGGAAGAAGCCCGCCGCCCGCAAGAAGAAGGTCCTCGTGATTGACGCCTCAAGCATGTTCCGAAAGGGCCGCGCCCAGAACTTCCTCGACCCAGAGCACGCCGAGCAGATCGTTGGGATGTATCGCGCCTTCCAGGATGTCGAGGACCGTGCCAAGGTCGTCTCGCTCGCCGAGATTAAGCAAGAGGGCTGGACGCTCAACATCTCCCGGTATGTGCTCCCACCGATCGGCGAGGACATCCCGCCGCTACCCGAGGCCGTTGCGTCGTTCAAAGCAGCGCTTGCGGAGGCCAGGGCGGCCGAGGATCATCTCCGCACCGTGCTCACCGAAGGAGGCTGGCTCTGATGTTTCTGCTGTCAGATTCACAATCCGATCGTCACACGCGCATCCGCACTTTCAAGGGCCAAGAGGCGTCGATTGGTGCATTGTTGGCCACGATCGATTTCGAGTGGACGGTCCGCCGTGCCGTTCTGGCCTGTGGCACGTCGCCTAACTCGACGATCCGCAATGAAGTACTACAACGCTGCTCTGGCATCGATGCCTACCGGGACGCTTGGAAATCGGAGGTCGTGCCGCGATTCGGCAAGCCGTTGCCCACGGTGGTCACGAACTGGTCGTACATCAAGACTCAGGCGTTTCCATTCCGACATCGAGTTGTCCACGGTGTTCGTGGTGCATCCGGTGCGAAGTACTCGAATGACCGCCGCGACGCACTTCTGAGAGCGTCTGTTGACGTTGTGGAGTTCGCATCCACTCAGAACATTGAACTGTACGGCCGTTTGCCCGTACGGCGGAAGAAGGCCGTGCAGTGACCACGAACCTCTCCCAGCAACAACTGGAGTCCTACCTCTGGGGAGCCGCCACGCTCCTGCGTGGCCTCATCGACGCCAGCGACTACAAGCAGTACATCTTCCCGCTGCTCTTCTTCAAGCGGCTGTCGGACGTGTGGGACGAGGACTACGAGCAGGCGATCGCCGACACCAAGGACGCAGACTACGCGACCGCCACCGCAAACGACCGCTTCACCATTCCGGACGGGGCACACTGGAAGGATGTCCGTGCCGTCTCGAAGGATGTCGGACGTGCGCTGCTCAGCGCGTTCCAGTCGATCGAGTCAGCCAATCCGCAACGCCTGAACGGCGTGTTCGGCAACGCCAACTGGACCGACAAGGGCCAGACCCCCGACGCCACGCTCAAGAACCTGATCGAGCACTTCTCCAAGCACACGCTCAGCCTCGCCAGCGTCCCCGAGGATGAGTTGGGTAACGGCTACGAGTACCTCATCAAGCAGTTCGCCGACGACTCGGGCCACACCGCCCAGGAGTTCTACACCAACCGAACGCTCGTTCACCTCATGGCTCAGATGCTCGAGCCCAAGGCGGGCGAGTCGATCTACGACCCCACCGCTGGCACGGGCGGGATGCTCATCTCCTGCCTCGCCGAGGCAAAGCGCCGAGGCGACGATACCCGCACAATGGGCCTGTTCGGGCAGGAACTCATCACCATCACCGCCGCGATCGCCCGGATGAATCTCGTTCTCCACGGCGTGTCCGACTTCCACATCGCGGCGGGCAACACCCTCAGCTCGCCCGCGTTCGTCGAGGGCGACCGTCTCCGAACGTTCGATGTGGTCCTCGCCAACCCGCCCTACTCGATCAAGAAATGGAACCGCTCAGCGTGGGAGAGCGACCCGTGGGACCGCAACTTCCTCGGCACGCCGCCGCAGGGCCGGGCGGACTACGCCTTCTTCCAGCACATCCTGCGGAGCATGAACCCGAAGACCGGCCGGTGCGCTGTTCTCTTCCCGCACGGCGTCCTGTTCCGCAATGAAGAAGCCGAGATGCGGCGCACACTCGTCGAGTCCGACCTCGTCGAATGCGTGCTCGGGCTCGGGCCGGGGCTGTTCTACAACTCACCGATGGAGGCGTGCGTCATCATCTGCCACCGCACGAAACGCAAGCAGAGCAATCGCAAGATCCTGTTCATCGACGCCGTGACCTCGGTCGCACGCGAGAGGGCGCAGAGCTTCTTGAAGTCTGAGCATCAGGACCGGATTCTGAGGGCGTACCGAGCGTTTGAGGACGAGCCCGGCTTCGCAGCCGTCATCCCGATCGAGGAGGTGCTCGCCAATGGCGGCAAGCTGTCGATCCCGCTTTACGTCAAAAAGCCCAAGACCGTCGTCGCACCCGGTGAGGAGACAACGCTTGCCGAGTCATGGGCCGCATTCGATGAAGGCGGGCGGGAGTTCTGGACGCAGATGGATGCGCTGGTGGACATGCTCGACGGTGTCGTCGCTGGAGAGGCAAACGATGCCTGAGCTGGCGACTAAGTTGAAGATGTACCGCTTTGACCAAATGGCCGTCCAAGTCAAGGACAAGGTGCTACCGGCAGATGCCGATGTAGATCGGTACGTCGGGCTCGAACACATCGATCCTGAGTCACTCAAGATCCGGCGATGGGGCGAACCGAGCGATGTGGAATCCGGCAAACTCTTGTTCCGATCCGGCGACATCATTTTCGGCAAGCGCCGAGCCTATCAGCGCAAGCTGGCCGTCACCGACTTCGACGGGATCTGCTCCGCTCACGCGATGGTCCTGCGGCCCAAGACGGATGTGGTGCTGAGAGAGTTTCTGCCGTTCTTCATGCAGACTGATGAGTTCATGGAACGGGCTGTGAAGATTTCCGTTGGTGGACTATCGCCGACGATCAACTGGAAAGACCTCGCAAGGGAGGAGTTCGCCCTGCCGCCGATCGAGGAGCAGCGGCGGATGGTGCGGGCCCTCCTAGCGTTCCAGTCGTTTGATGATTCATGTGCGGATTTGTCCAGCGCAATCGAGAACTCAATAGCCGCTATTCGCGAGCATGTGTTTGGGATTCAGGCCGACAGCGTCCCGCTTGCTGGCCTTTGCAGCGATGGGAAGGGCATCCAGATCGGGCCGTTTGGTGCCCAGCTCCACAAGTCAGACTACACGGCACATGGCATTCCGGTTGTCATGCCAACGGAACTCGTCGATGATCGAATCTGTGACGAGACGATTGCTCGGGTAACAGAATCGAAAGCTGACTCACTTAAACAGCATCGCTTACAGGCAGGAGACATCGTTCTTCCACGGCGAGGCGACTTCGATCGTCGAGCATTGGTGGGGCAACGAGAAAGGGGCTGGCTCTGTGGCACGGGGTGTCTTCGCATTCGGCTTGATGACCCGGTACTTGCACCATTCGTGACCCAGTCACTCGCTTCTCGCTCGGTTCTCCGATGGCTAGATTCTCGCTCTGTTGGCACAGTCATGCCGAACCTCAATCTGCAGATCGTCGGTGCAATACCAGTACGTATCCCTCCCAAGGGCTTGGCGGATGAATCGTCGAGAGTACTGGCAGAGCTTCGTGATCAATGGCGGCAACTTCGCTCTCGTGTGCAGCTCGCCTCTGACAAGAAGCGGATGATCATCGGAGGGTTTGCATGACCTTCAACGAGTCCAACACGGTCGAAGCCTTCATCCGCGACCGTCTCAAGTCGATCGGCTGGGAGTTCATCGACCACAACAGTCTGCCCCGGCAACCGCAGGATGTCCTCGTCGAGGAGCACCTGCGTGATGCCCTCGTCCGCCTTAACCCGACCATCGCCGAACGCCCCGAGCGAGCCGACGAGGTGCTCTACCGCCTCCGGGCCGCGATTATGACCGTCCGCGACACCGGGCTCGTCAAGGCCAACGAGGAGTTCGCGGCGTGGCTGTTCGGCGAGCGGTCGATGCCCTTCGGCGAGAACGGCGAGCACGTCACGATCCGCCTGATCGACTTCGACGACCCCAACCCCGGCCCGGGCAAGCCGAACCGCTTCGTCGTCACCCAGCAGTTCACGTTCCGTGCTGGCAAGACCGAGAAGCGGCCCGACCTCGTGCTACTCGTCAACGGAATGCCGCTGGTGATCATTGAAGCGAAGACTTCCGTGCGGTCGAGCGAGAGCTGGCTCGACGGAGCGCTCCAGATCCACGACGACTACGAGAAGAACGTCCCCGAACTATTCGTGCCCAACGTGTTCTCCGTCGCCAGCGAGGGCAAGGAGTACCGCTACGGCTCGGTAGCCATGCCCGTGGAGTACTGGGGGCCGTGGCGGATGGACGACGACGATACGCTGCGGTCCATGGAGCAAGTCGAGCGGGCGGTGACCTCGATGCTCCGGCCGAATGTCGTGCTCGACCTGTTGTCTAGCTTCACCGCTTACGCCACCCACAAGGGCAAACGTCGGATCAAGCTGATTGCCCGATATCAGCAGGTCGAGGGCGTCAACAAGATCGTCGATCGTGTCGTAGCGGGCAAGACCCGCAAGGGGCTCATCTGGCATTTTCAGGGTTCCGGCAAGTCACTGCTCATGCTGTTCGCGGCCCGCAAGCTCCGGCTGCACCCCGCCCTGAAGAACCCCACCGTTCTGGTGGTCGTGGACCGCATCGACTTGGACAGCCAGATTAGCGGCACGTTCTACGCGGCCGACATGGCCAATCTTGTCCGCGCCGAGAACCGCGCCGATCTTCAGGAGCTGCTCGCCAAGGATGTGCGGAAGGTCATCATCACGACCATCCACAAGTTCGCCGAGGCCGACGGCGTCCTGAACGACCGCGACAACATCATCGTGATGGTGGACGAGGCCCACCGGACCCAGGAGGGGGATCTGGGCCGGAAGATGCGTGACGCCCTTCCAAAGGCATTCCTGTTCGGCCTCACCGGCACGCCGATCAACCGGGCCGACAAGAACACCTTCTACGCCTTCGGAGCCGCAGAAGACGATGGCGGCTACATGAGCCGCTACGGGTTCGAAGATTCAGTCAGGGACGGTGCTACCAAGACTCTGCACTTCGAGCCACGGCTGGTCGAACTGCACGTGGACCAGGAGTCGATCGAGAAAGCGTTCAAGGAGTTGACCGCCGGCCTCACCGACGAGGACCGCGACAAGCTCGGGAAGACCGCCGCCAAGATGGCGGTGCTCGTGAAGTCCCCGGAGCGTGTCAGGGCGATCTGCGCCGACATCGCTCACCACTTCCAGACCAAGGTGGCCCCCAACGACTTCGGGGCGCAGGTGGTCACCTTCGATCGTGAAAGCTGTGCCCTCTACAAGCGAGAACTGGACCAACACCTCGCGCCCGAGGTGTCAGACGTGGTCATTTCGGTCAACAGCGGCGAGGATCAGTACGCACCCTATCACCGGGACCGCGATGCCACCGAGAAACTGCTCGACCGATTCCGCGACCCGAAGGACCCACTAAAGATCCTGATCGTGACCTCGAAGCTGCTCACCGGATTCGACGCGCCGATCTTGCAGACGATGTACCTCGACAAGCCGCTGCGGGACCACACCCTGCTCCAGGCGATCTGCCGGACGAACCGGCCGTACGGAGCGGAGAAGTCTCACGGCCTGATCGTGGACTACCTCGGCATCTTTGACGACGTGGCCCAAGCCCTTCAGTTCGACGAACAGGGCGTGCGGAAGGTCGTCTCGAACATCGCCGAGCTGATCGGCCTGCTCCCGGGTGCGATGCAGAAGTGCCTCGCCTACTTCGCGGGGGTGGATCGGAAGTTGGAGGGCTACGAGGGGCTGATCGCCGCCCAGGAGTGCCTGCCTAACAACGACGCCCGGGACGCATTCGCCGCCGATTGCAGCACCCTGAGCAGGCTCTGGGAGGCGGTTTCACCTGATCCGGTCCTCACACCCTTCGAGAAGGACTACCGATGGCTCATTCAGGTCTACGAGTCACTTAAGCCCTCAACCGGGACGGGCCGCCTGCTCTGGCACCGGCTCGGTGCCAAGACGATCGAGCTGATCCACGAGAACGTTCATGTGGACGCGGTCCGGGATGACCTCGACACGCTCGTCCTCGACGCCGAGTTGCTGGAGGCGGTGCTCAGCAGCTCCAACCCGGACGGGAAGGCCAAGGAGATTTCGATCAAGCTCGGGGGCCGCCTCCGCAAGCACGGCGGGAATCCGAAGTACAAGGCGCTTGCCGAGCGGCTGGAGGACTTGAAGAACCGTCACCAACAGGGGCTGCTGCTGAGCATTGACTTCTTGAAGGCACTGCTCGACCTCGCCAAGGAAGTCGTCAAGCTCGAACGCGAGACACCGCCGGAAGAGGATGCAGACCTCGGGAAGGCGGCGTTGACGGCGCTGTTCGAGGAGGCCAAGAACGACGAGACGCCCATCATGGTCCAGCGCGTCGTGGACGACATCGACGACATCGTGCGGGCGGTACGGTTCGATGGCTGGCAGAGCACGCACGCGGGCGAGCGCGAAGTGAAAATCGCACTGCGGAAGACTCTGTTCAAGTACAAGCTCCACCAGGACACGGCGCTGTTCGAGCGGGCGTATAGCTATGTTCGAGAGTACTACTGACCAGAGCGACCGTCTTGCTCGGACTCGCCGCGCTTCTGCAACGATCACATGATCTTCGTTGATAGCGACGGTTTCTCCGATGCGAACCCGGTGCATCACCACATACCCGCATGCGACGGGGTGCGTTCCAATGCAGCGTCTACGTCGTCCACACCACGCAGAACCACTGCAAAACAAGGTGCTTTCGCTCACCAACCGTGGTACAATGCACCCGTGAACGCCTACAACGCCACACGCCTGCCTCTCCCCCACCACTCCCTCTCCTGGACGGTTGCTACCACCCTCTCGCCCGCGCCCAACACGGGCCAACGAGAGGCCCTTGGCGGCCATCCTGGCGCTGCCGGGGAGGACCGGCCCCGCCCCCGCCGAACAGGGATTCCCCGGAGGGGGTAGGGGGTCGATTACCCTCGGGCGCGCGCAGTGGGACCGACCGGTGCCCGTAGCAAGTATGCGCGCGGGTTTTGGTATACCCCCCGGGGGTGCCCGCAGGACGCGGGCGAGGAGGCCATGATGGGCCAGCGGGGACCACGACCGACGCCGACCGAGCAGCTCCGCCTGAGGGGTTCCCCCCGCGCCCAACCGCAACACCGGCGAGCCCCAGCCCCCCAAGGAGCGCCCGCCCCGCCCCGAGTGGCTCAGCGACGAGGCGGCCGATGCGTGGGACCAGCTCATCCCGCGGCTGGAGCAGATGGGGGTGCTGTCCGTCGTGGACGGCAACGCCATCGCCCGGTACGTGGAGCTCTGGGTGGAGTGGCAGACCGCACTGGCCTTCGTCAGGAAGCACGGCTCGACCTACCCCATCAAGGACGGCAACGGCAAGGTCAAGAGCCTCGGGCAGTTCCCGCAGGTCGCCTCGGTCCACAAGCTGTCCCTGGCCCTGAGCCGGCTGGAGGCCGAGTTCGGGCTGACCCCCTCGGCCCGGTCCCGGATCAACGTGACGCTGCGGCCGAAGGAGGAGCTGTCCGACCCGAAGGGGTACTTCGCGGCGGGGTGACAGATCACCCGGACCATGCCGGGGGTGGGTGATAGCCTCTCCTCATGACCACGGGACAGTTGGCGGACGGCAACGGTCAGGATCAGGCTTGGCTCCACGAGAAGCTCCTACTCGTGGCTGACCTCGTCGGAAGCGATCCGAAGACCATCCTCTGCGACAAGGAACCGGCGGGGGAACCCGGGCTGGCGTGCGAAGCGATCAACAAACGGGCCAGGCGTGCGGGCCTCATTGGGTCCGACCAGTTCATCATCGAGCCCTATGAGGAGCCGAGCGGGGACGCAGGTGTACAACGGCCCAGCCGGTGGATCAGGTTTCACCATCCGGACTCCGGTCGCCCGGTGATCGACTTGATGGTCAGGGATTCGTACTCGGTCGCCAATAGCCAGGCCGCGGGCCACGGAAGCCGCATTGCGGCGTACTTGCGGGCGTGGGCTGAGCACTGTGACCAAGAGCCGCCCGACGAGCCGTCGCCGGGTTCCAATGGGGTCGGGGAGCCCCGCGCGCATCAGCCCGGCCTGCTGCCGACGCCGATCGTCGGGGTTGCGGTCAATCTGGGCGATGTGCTCGATACCGCCGCCGGGCTTCGGGCCAATGTCGCGTTGTTGGAACGAGCGTGTTCCGCCGGTGAACTGCCGGAGGACCTTCGCCGGAGTTCGTTCCCAGACCCGGGTGCGATCTTGCTCCAAGAGGAGGTGGATCGACTTCGGGGGCGGCCTGGGTGGGACGAGGGGGTCCGAGCGATTCGCGCGACGCGGCAGCTCAGGGCACAGATCCCGGCGCTGCTCGACACACTCCCGACGATATCTCCCTGGGTGGACGACACCACGAAGCCCGCCCAGGAACGATGGACCGCCGTCGTCGCCGCCGACCTGCGCCGGCTCAACGGGTGTGCGCTCAGGGGACAGCCACGTGATGCCTTCCCATCGGATCTTCCCTGGCTCGACCAAGGGGTGGCGGACGCATTGGGCGAGGTGCTCGAACGGCTGGAGGAGTGCTGGAACCAGCTCCAGGCTATCGAGCGGTGCCGAGCCACGCCGATCTCGCTCACGCCGGGCTCGCTGTCCACGTACTCAGGCGACCTGGACGCCTCGGAGGCCGCCGCGGTCATTCAGCTCGGTGATCGCAAGATCTGGGGCGTGGACGAACTGCCCGAAACGATCGACGCCGACATGCTCCGGTGTTTGGACCGCCACGGCTTCATCGACGCTCGCTCTGTGAACATGCAGAACCGGCAGAAGTTCCCCGGCGACAAGACGCCGTCAACACCCAGTCCGGGTGTGTGGTTCTCGCCGATCAGGCAGCCCACTCAGGCGGGAGACTGGGAGGCCGTCGTGTCCCGCCACGAGCGGGATTCCGCGGGCCACCCGAGCCAGGTGAGACTGTCTGATCTGGGGAAGGCGGAGCGGGCGAAGACCCTCCGGGTGATGGGCGGGGACCGGGACGGTGCTCATCACCCGGGCTCCACCGATGCCAGCAAGCCTGACGGGAATGTGCACGATCATCTGGGTGAGCTGGCGGAAGAACGCGTCAAGCACGAACTCGATGGAATCTCGGAGACCACGTTTCTTTCAGAATCCGACCTGGCGACCACGTTCAACATCCGCCAGAGCACGCTCCGCGGCAAGCTCCCCGGGTGGCGTAAGTCGCACATGAACAACGACTGGCTTGCTGTGCAAGACCGGCGTCCCAAGGACCCACACTACCTCTACCGGGTGCTCTCTATTTACCCGCTTATCGAGGATATTCGTCGAGCTGGGCGTGGATCGGCGTAGCAGGAACTTTGTGCGTGCGAGTGCCGTTCTAGCGCCGTGGCAGCCGTTCTAGTGCCGACGCATTGCGACTGATCCAACGCTGACACCACAGCGGGGTGACTACGCGCAATCGTTGTGCTCCATGCGGTCCCTACACGACATGTCGTCGCGTGAACTTCGCCACATGCTCCGCGCCGCGGAAGCAGCCGCGGGGTGGGGTTGCGCGACGGCTCGAGTGATCCGGCATGAGCTGCACAAGCGGAAGCCAAAGCAATCTGGCAGGAAGCCAAGGAGGCCACGGAATGGCTGACAACACCTCGTCCACAATCCCCGAATCCCATCGCCCAGATCCACTACTGGTCTCCGCCCCCGAGGCCCGTCGCCTTCTTGGCGGCATCTCCGCCAGGAAGCTGGCGAAGATGGTCGCAGCGGGTGAGGTGGAGTCGGTGCGGATCGGCACGCGAAGAATGTTCACCCTTCAGGGCCTCCAGGCGTTCGTCGCCGCCCGGACGGAGGGCGGCTCATGACCTCCCCCTTCGATCCACACGCGGTCCCCGCGGCATTGCGCTTTCGTGACCAGTGGGTGTGCTGGCGGAGCCTTCCGCCCGCTAAGCCCGGCGGAAAGCCTCGCAAGGTGCCCTTCCAGACCAACGGCGAGCCAGCCAAGAGTGCCGATCCGTCCACCTGGGTCTCGTTTGAAGCGGCGATGAGCGCGTGGCGAGCAGGCGGATTCGATGGCATTGGGTATGTCTTCTCGGAAGACGATCCGTATTCGGGCATTGACCTCGACGACTGCATCGTGGAAGGCAAGCTCATCCCCGGCGCTCAAGCCATCGTCGATGCCTTCGCCACCTACTCCGAGATCTCACCCAGTGGTAACGGCGTCAAGATGGTTGGGGAAGGACGCAAGCCAGAGAACGCGGGGTGCAAGAAGTACCGAGTGGACGAAATCCCCTGCGTCGAGGTTTATGACACCGAGCGGTACTTCACGATCACCGGCCAAGCCCTGCCGGGGACACCGAGGCGGCTTGCGGATTGCCAGACACAGCTCGATGCTCTCTGCCAGCGTCTCTGGCCTACGAAGCCGCGGCCTGCCCCCCGGCCCGGTCACGAAGCCGGCCATCACGAGTCAGTCGCCATGGCCGACCGCGAACGCCGCTGCGTCGCGTACCTCGGCAAGTGCCCGGACGCTATCAGCGGCCAGGGTGGGCACGACGCCACTCTGCGTGCCGCGTGCGAGTGCTTCCGCTTCGGGCTCGACGACGATGCCGTGTGGCGGGCCATGCACTGGTTCAACGAGAACAAGACTGGCGGCGAGCAGTGGAACGAGAAGGAACTCGCCCACAAGATCGACGACGCCCGGACCAAGGTCGCAGAGGACGGCGAGTTCGAAGTCCGCCTGCGGCATCGCGAGAGCGTGCCCCTCCGCTCGGACCTGGAGCGCCAGGCCAAGCAGCGCACCGACGTGGGCAACGCGGCGAGGCTGCTGCTCCAGAACGGTGACAAGCTCCGCTACAGCGTCGGCCCCGGCGTCTGGCTGATCTGGGACGGAAAACGCTGGAAGGCGGACGAGCGGAAGGAGATCGTCGGGCTCTGCAAAGACACGGCTCTGTCGATCCTCGACGAGGCCAAGAGGGCGGACGACACCCTGCGAGATGACCTTCTGACATGGGCCAGGGCGAGCCAGAAGCGAGAACGGGTCACGGCCATGGCGGCGTTGGCTGAGCCGGACGTGGCGGTCGGTCCCGACGACCTCGACGCCAATCCGTGGCTCTTCAACTGCAAGAACGGCACGATCGACCTGCGAACCGGGGAACTCCGCCGGCACCAGCCCGAGGACCTGATCACCAAGCTGGCCCCGGTCGAGTACGACCCCGACGCCCCATGCCCCCGGTTCATGGCATTCCTTGAAGAGATCTTTGGCGGCGACCAGGAACTCATCGGGTTCGTACAGCGGTGGCTCGGCCACTGCCTGACCGGCGACATCACCGAGCAGTACCTGATGATCTTCTGGGGCGACGGCAACAACGGCAAGTCGGTGCTGCTCGACACCACGATGGCGCTCATGGGTGAGTACGCCGGGACCGCCGCGCCGGAGTTGCTGGTCGTCAAGCAGCAGCAGGAGCACCCGACCGGGCTGGCCGACCTCATGGGCAAGCGGCTCGTTCTAGCCAGCGAGAGCGAACGCGGGGCCGAGCTAAAGCTCCAACTCGTCAAGCGGCTGACGGGTGACGACAGGATCAAGGCACGGTTCATGCGCCGGGACTTCATCGAGTTCGACCGAACCCACAAGCTCATCCTGGTCACCAACAACAGGCCGGAGGTCAAAGAGGACTCGGAGGCGGCTTGGCGACGCCTGCGGCTGGTCCCGTTCGCGGTAGTGATCCTCCCGCAGAACCGCGACCGTCACCTCATGTCAAAGCTGAAGAGAGAGTGGCCGGGCATTCTGGCTTGGCTCGTGCGAGGCTGCCTGGAGTGGCAGCGCAGCGGGCTGGGCGAGCCAGCAACGGTGGTGGCCGCGACGGAGCAGTACCGGGGTGTGGCCAACAGCCTGGAAGCGTTCATCGCCGAGCGCTGCACGCTGGGAGACGGGCTCTGCGTGAAGGCCGGGACGCTGCTGGAGGAGTACCTGGATTGGTGCGAGCGAGAGCACCGCACGCCTTTCAAGGGACGTGCTTGGGGCGACGAACTGAAGGCACGCGGCTGTCTAAAAAGCCGCCTGAACGGAGCCCGCCACTGGGTGGGCATCGAACTTCACGAGCCACCCGATGACGGATATGACGGATTTGACCCGACCTCCACCATAACCCCTTCGGAGAGCAAGCTAGCTGTTCAACCCCGGACTCCGGTCAAATCCGTCAAATCCGTCAAGGGGAGTGATGGCTCGTCTGCCGGGAACAGCACCGAACTGCACGGCGATGCAGATGCCGGGGAGGTGGCGTGATGACCCTCAAGCTCACCAACCCCGACCCCCGCCCCAACCGCCTCCCCCAGGTCCTCCTCGACATCGCCGCCGAGGTCGAAGCCGACGAGACCCGCATCAAGCGGGAGGTCCTCGAAGCCGCGCGCGCCAAGGACCACGACCGCGTCATCACCATCGTCGAGCAGTGGATCGCCAAGCCCCCGTCCGAGGTCCTCTCGCACGCCTTGATTGATGCGAGCGAGGAGAGGTAGTGGTGTCCACCACCACCAACCCGGAGGGCCGACCGATGCGTGTCGTTGCGATGTTCAGAGTGTCCACAGAGAAGCAGGCCACGCAGGGGGCGTCCCTCGACGCCCAGGAGCGGGCGTACTACGAGCTGGCCGAGAAGGATGGCTGGCAGACCGTCGCCGCCTTCAAGGGCTGTGAGTCGGCCACGCAGGCGTCTTCCGACCGCCGCGTGCTCCAGCAGGTGCTCCAGACCATCCGCGACCATGACGTGGACGCCGTGTGGGTGTACGAGCAATCCCGCCTGACCCGCGGCGACGAACTCGACGTTGCCCTGCTTCAACGGGAGCTGGCTGAACGGGACGTGAAGGTCATCATCGACCGCACGATCCGCGACCTCAACTCCATTGAGGAGTGGTTCAGCTTTAGCGTGCAATCGTTGGTGGACCGGGCCGAGTCCAAATGGACCAAGAGGCGGTTCCGTCGCGGCCGACGCGAGAAGGCCCGGAAGGGCCTCAAGAACTGCGGTGCCAGCCCCTACGGCTACATGAACCCGCCGCCCGGAGACCCCAAGCGTGGCAAGCTCCAGATCGTCGAGAACGAGGCGCTCGTGGTCCGCCGAGTCTTCCGCCTCGCCGCAGAGGGATCGGGCGACGCCAGGATCGCCAGGGCACTCAACGACCGCGGCATCCCCTCCCCACGCCGCCGCCAATGGGGCAAGACCACCATCCGACGCATGCTCGACAACCCCGCCTACATCGGCACCCTCGCCTCCGGGGTCTGGCAGCAAGTGCCCGGCACCAGCGGCTTCACGCGCGACTACGAGAACCCCAACGCCGAGGTCGTCGAGAACGCCCACCAGCCGATCATCGACCGCGAGACGTGGGACGCCGTCCACTCCCGGGTCAAAGAGGCCCCGGTCAAAGTCCCCCGAATGCTCACCGGCATCCTCCGGGTCAACGGCATCCCCTTCGGGGGCGACTCCAACCACGGGGTCCGCTACTACCGGGCCACCGACCGCCGGGTCGGCTCCCCCTGGATCGAGAACTCCGTGATGGACGACGCGGTGTGGGACGCCTTCGCCTCGCTGGCGACGGGCGAGGAGTTCGTGGCCCGGCTCATGGACGAGTCGCAGAACTCCCACGAGCAGGTGGTGCTGGGGATGGAGATTGACCACCTCGAAGACCAGTTGGCCCGCGAGCGTCGGCGGTACGACCAACTCGTCGAGATGCGGACCGACGCCGAAATCACCAAGGACGAGTTCGCCGAGCGGGCGGCCAAGGCCAAGGAGAAGATGGCCAAGATGGAGACCGAACTCCGGGGTATGCGTGCCAAGCACATCGTCTTCGACGGCTCCCAGGCGGCCCGGCTGGTCAAGGCGGTGCAGGCCCTCCTGCCGGGCGGGGCGAGGCTGACGCCAGCCCAGAAGCGCCGGGTGCTGCGGTCGATCGTCACCGCCGTCGAGGTACGGGCCGAGCGGGTCGAGCGCGACTTCAACCGCGACGAGAACGGGCGGGTCGTTGAGGGGCGGGCTCCGCGATGGGCGATCCGAACGGTGGACTTCACGTTGGCGCTGCCGCCCGTAGACGCCGCGTGTGGCGTTGCGGCGGGCCGAGGCGACCGTGGGGCGACCGGCCTACGTGGCGCAAACGGGGGGCAACGACGGGCCTCGCCGTGCCGGACAGCGGGTCACAACATCATCCGATTCGGACCGAGTGTCGGGTACGGACGGTGCCGGACAGCGGGCCACAACATCGTCCTCCTCGGCCCCGCCGGCACCGGCAAAACCATGATGGCCAAGGCCCTCCCCGGCGTCCTCCCCTCACTCACCCCCGAAGAGGCCGTCGAGATCACCCGCATCTACTCCGCTGGCGGCGCCCTCCGCCCCGGCGAGGGCCTCGTCACCACGCGCCCCGTCCGCTCGCCCCACCACACCGCAAGCTCCCCCGCCATCGTCGGCGGGGGCGTCGTGCCCCGCCCCGGCGAGGTCTCCCTCGCCCACCGCGGCGTCCTCTTCCTCGACGAACTCCCCGAGTTCCCCCGCGCCGTCCTCGAGACCCTCCGCCAGCCGCTCGAAGACGACGTCGTCACCATCGCCCGCGCCCACGCCTCCATCCGCTTCCCCGCCAGCTTCATGCTCGTCGCCGCCATGAACCCCACCCCCAAGGGCGACATGCCCGCCGGCGAGGTCGGCCGCCGCGACATGGACCGCTACCTCTCCAAGATCAGCGGCCCGCTCCTCGACCGCATCGACATCCACGTCGAGGCCCCCGCCGTCCCCTGGAAAGAACTCTCCGGCAAGGCCCGCAACGGCACCAGCACCGCCACCATGCGCGACCAGGCCGCCCGCGCGCGCAAGACAGACCGCCCGCCAGGGCACCGCCAAACCCAACTCGAAGCTCTCCGGCCGCGATCTCGACTCCGTCGCCGCACTCGACGAGCCCACCCTCGCCCTGCTCGGCCAGGCCGTCTCCGAACTCGGCCTGAGCGCCCGCGCCTACGACAAGATCCGCCGCGTCGCCCGCACCATCGCCGACCTTGAGGACAGCGACCAGATCACCGCCGACCACGTCGCCGAAGCCGTCGGGTACCGAGTGCTCGACCGAAGGCTCTAACGCTCCGAGAGTCGCGCAGATGCTGCGATACGTACAACCCACCGCATACGCATTCACGAAAGCCGCTGCGACAGTTGCGCCGCTTCTGATCGCCGTGCAACTGGTCATGAGTGTCTGCTTCGCTCTTGCATTGCTGCGGGGATCCGTGCTCAACGCAGCGGCGTTTGCCGTCGGCATTATCGCGACCGGGTCTCTCCGGGCGATGCTGCGGCGCCGCTTCCCATACTCGACGATGCGGTCGGTATCCACGAGGCACGTGCTCCTTGCCTGGGGTATGGGGAGTCTGCTCGCCAGCCTGCCGCTCTATATCTCGGGATCGCTCGCCACACGATCGGGCTCGACAAGCCCCTACGAAACACTCTCCGCTGCGACGTTCGAGGGAGTCTCGGCGCTGACGAGTTGCGGTCTGACCGTCTCGACTAGACCGGACACACTCGACCCATCGATCCAGCTCTACCGGAGCGGCCTCGAATGGATCGGCGGACTGGGCATGGTCATGATTGTCGGGATGGCGATGCGTGGACAATTGCGTCGCGATATCCAAGACCAGTCGGGCTGGTCGGCAACGCACCACGACCCGGCACCGATCACCGCTCGCCGCGTTGTCCTGGTCTACACAATCCTCACAGCAGCAGCCGCGCTGGCCTTCGCAGCAGCCGGTATGCCGCCCTGGCAAGCCCTCAACCACGCACTCACGGGCATCAGCACGGGAGGGTTCGTCATCACCGCCGAGGGCTTCGGGAACTACTCGTCCGCGGTCAAGATCACCGCGATGGTGGCCATGACCGTCGGCGCGCTCAGCATGGTCCTGCTCGCTTCACCACCACGCAGTTGGCTGCGAAGAACATCGCCAGAACGCGACACCGCCCTGGTCTATCTCGCGCTGCTCGCGGCCGGTGGCCTGATGTTTGTTTCACTTGCTCGACCAGCCTCGTGGTCGGCACTGGATACATGGTTCCAATGGTTCAGCGCGTGCACTACGACCGGATTCAGCGCGACCGGGCCCCTCGAACAACTCGACCCGGCATCCACGTGGACACTCGCGGCTGTGCCCGGCCCGGTCGTGATCCTGCTCACAATGATGCTCATCGGCGGCATGCGACGCTCCACCGCGGGCGGAGTCAAAATCGATCGCGTGCTGCGGTTCGCTGCCGCGTGGAAAGAGCGAATGCCCGCGGCCACCCTGCTGATCTGGACGACATCCGGCATCGCCGGCGGAATCCTCCTGAACCTCAGCACGCCTCGCGACGCCTGGGAGGCCACGTTCGAAGCGGTGTCCGCACTCGGCACCGTCGGTCTCTCCAGCGGCCTGGCAACCAGCGAGTCCGGGCTGTTCACACGAGCCGTGCTCATCACGCTCATGATCGTGGGAAGACTCGAGCTTGTCCTGTCACGCGCCGATAATTGACTCAAGCTCCGCGGCCTGCTTGGGTATCATCGAGGACAGGTTCTTCGACCCCTTCTCCGTCACCAGAATGTCGTCCTCGATCCGCACGCCGATCTTCTCCTCCGGCAGATAGATCCCCGGCTCGATCGTCACGATCATCCCCGCCTTGAGGTTCCCGTCCGGCTCCGCGTCGTGCACCGAGAGCCCCAGCTGGTGCCCGATGCCGTGCATGAAGGCGTCGCCGTACCCGGCCTTCTCGATCACCTTCCGCGCCGCCCGGTCCACCTCCCACATCGCGACCCCCGGCTTCACGGCCGCGATCGAGGCGAGCTCGGCCTCCAGCACGATCTCGTAGATCTCCCGCTGCCGCTTGGTGAACGTCCCGTTCGCCGGGAGGGTCCGCGTGATGTCCGCGGAGTACCCGCCGTAGGTCGCCCCCGCGTCCACGAGCACCAGGTCGCCGTCGGCCACCGGGCCCCGGTTCTCCGTGTAGTGCAGCACCGTCGTGTTCAGCCCCGCACCCACGATCGGCGAGTAGCCCATCCCCTCACCGCCCGCGTCCTCGAACGCGCGCAGCGCCCTGGCGATATCCGCCTCGTCGCACCCCGGACGCATCGTCCGCATCGCCGCCTCGTGTCCGGCCGCCGTCGCCGCGATCGCCCTGGCCATCACCGCCTGCTCGGCCTTGCTCTTGATGCTCCGGAGCGCCGGCAGCAGCTCCGTCCGGTCCTCGATCGACACCCCCACCACCCGCTCGGCCAGCTGCCGGAACAACGCCAGATCCGGCGAAACCTTCGCCTCCGGCATCGACGGCGAGTGCAGGCACGCAAACCGCTTCCGCTTCCGGGCCAGCTGCGTCATCAGCCGCGGCACATACCGCGTCCGCATCACCGACTCCACGCCATACTTCGCCTTAAACGCCGAGCCGATCCCCTCGCGATAGCCGTCCCACGCCTCGACCTCGGGGTCGCTCGGCTGCAGAAACACCATCACCCGACGCCGCGGGTCCTCCGCCTTGCCGTCGAGCACCAGCATCGCCCCGGGCTCGTCGGTGATCCCTGTCAGGTACACAAAGTGCTGATCCGCCCGCCACTTGCCCAGGAGCGTGTTGCCGGCCTCGCCCGAATACACCACACCCACCGCGCCGCCGAGCCGCCTTCATCACCCGCTCGCGACGCTGCGCGTACTCCTTCACGCCGATCGACGCGGCCGCGGTCGCGCCCCCGGACTTCTTCCCCGAGGTCCGCTTCGAGACCGCCTTCTTCGTCGCCGCTTTCTTCCCGCTCGCCCGCTTCGCCATGCTCACTCCGTCCCCGGGCCGTGCCCGGTGTCGCCAGAATTACCCGTCCGCCCTCGCCCCGACCAGACCCTCGATCGTGTCTTTGGCCTTGTCAGAATACATCTCCGATTTGCCGAATCCCGGAACCGCGCCGAGTGCCACCGCCTCAGCCTGCGCATCCGGGAGATTGCTCACCAGCGTCGCGCGCCGCCGCTGCTCCTCCGGCAGCGAGCCGATCAGCTCGACGCCGTTGCCGGTCCCGAACCGCCCGTCGAGCACGCGGTTCACCAGCAGCGCACTCGCCCCGGACTGCGCGGCAAGCGCAGCCGAGTCGTTCACATCCACGAACACCGCCCTTGGTGCATACCGCCCGAGCGCCGACCGCATCGCGAACGAATCCGGCCTGCAATGCCCCACCAACGCGATTGTCGTTTCCTGCTCACTCATCACCAATGCTCCTCAGCGTCACTTCCCTCGGCGTGACCGTCACTTCCGTGTCTTTCCACACAAACCGCTTAGTCTCCCGGTTTGTTCGCTCCGCAGCAGTGGCGCTCCCGCAACCGATCGCGTCCACCACCGACCGCACGCTCCGCGCACGGAGCCTATCGGCGAACCGCCCCCCGTGCAGCGCCGCAAACCCCAGCCGGAGCCCCGCCGACACCACCGCCGGATGCGTCCGCTCCAGTACCCCGCGATCCCAACAGAACCCCCGCTCCACGCGCGCCGCCTCCGCCAGAAGCGCCCGGCCCAACCCCTCCACCAGATCGCCGACCTCCCGGAGCTGGGCCGCGGCCTCCGCCGCCCGAGCCGCCCCCGAGGGCCGCATCTCCCGCACCTCCGGCAGCACCCGGTGCCGAAGCCCCGCGCGGAACCGCGACAGATCCGCGTTCGTCGCGTCCTCCGCCCAGTCCAATCCCACACTCTGGCACACCCGCTCGGCATCGGCCCGCCCGACGCCCAGCATCGGCCGCACCAGCCGCACCCCGCGCCCGCCCAGCGCCCGCTCCGCCCGGGCGCCACCCAACCCCCGAACCCCGGCCCCCGCGCAGCAGCCCCATCAACACCGTCTCGAGCTGATCGTCACCGTGGTGCCCCGTCGCGACGAACGAACACCCCATCCCGAACGCCATCCCCTCCAACGCCACATACCTCGCCCGCCTGGCGTTGCCCTCCGCGTTGCCCGCCGCTGCGCACAGCCACTGCCTCTTCCCCAAAGCCGACCCCCAGGCGGGCCGCCAGCCCCGCCACCCGATCGCGCTCCGCCGCCGTCTCTCCCGCCCCCGCGCAGGTCGTGCACCACGTGCCCCAGCACGACGCTCTCGGCACTGGCCGCAGCCAGCACGACCGCCAACGCCGTCGAGTCCGCCCCGCCCGAGCACGCCACCAGCGTCCGCCGGTCCCGGTCGGCCACCGCCCGCCCGCCGGTCAGCGCCCGCCACTCCCGCACCACACGCCTCGCCGCACCGTCCCGCCGCACCGCTCCGAGTTGATCAGACAGCGTCCGCATCGCAAAGATGGTACGGTACCCGCACGGTCCCCATTCTCACGACCCGCAGCCCGCCCCATGCAAGACGAAGATCTCCAATCCCCGGAACAGCTCGAAGCCGCGACCGGCCAGCCGGGCGGCCAGGCCATCCCCCCGCCGAGCCGGGCGAGTTCCAGCAGATGCTCTCGATGGGCCTCATCGGCCTCGGCAGCATCATGATGATCCTCGTCATCATCCGCCTGCTCAAGCGCTCCACCAAGGCGCGCAACTCCCGCGACTTCACCGCCTACACGTCGAAGTCGCCCCGCCCGCACGACGAGGCCCCGGCCCCCGCCGGCAGAGGCGCGCGCAAACCCGCTGCTCACCGACGCCTCGGCCGCCAAAGCACGCCTCGAGCACGTCATGGCCGACGGCGAAGAACTCACCCGCCGCCTCGCAGCCATCCTCGACAACAAGGCCGCCCGCATCGAGACCCTCATCGAACACGCCGACCAACGCCTCGCCGCCCTCGCCGAAGCCGAGGGAGCGCGCGCGCAACGCCCCGGCACCCCAACCGGCACCGGCCCAACCCACATCACGCCCGCAGCCGGAGCCCCCCGCCCCGCTCTCGATCGACCCCCTGCACCGCAAGGTCTACGAACTCGCCGACAAGGGCGCCACCCCGGTCGAGATCGCCCGCCAGATCGACCGCCCCACCGGCCAGATCGAGCTCATCCTCGCCCTCCGCCGTGCGTAAGGCTGTTTACGCAGAGGCGCAGAGAAGAAAGGCAACGATCGCCGCGGGCCGCGGGCTGCCTCCTCGCATTTCTGTCTTGTCCCTCTGCGTCTCCGCGTCCCTGCGTGAGACCTCATCGCGTCTTCCGCACCGCGTCCAGACACAAGACCTCGAACACCACATGCGCCGCCAGAAAGGCCGTGATCCCCGCCGGGTCCCGGTCCGGCAGCACCTCCACCACGTCCGCCCCCACCACGTTCAGCCCGGCGAGCGATCGCAGGATCCCCAGCACCTCGGTGCTGGAGAATCCGCCCGGGCACAGAGTCCCGGTCCCCGGCGCGAACGCCGGATCGACGCAGTCGATGTCGAAGGTCAGATACGCCTCCGCCTCGCCGATCTCCTTCACGAACGCCGCGATCTCCGCCCCGCCCCCGCGCACCCAGTCCCCGTGCGTCACGATCCGAACGCCGTTGTCCCGCGCATAGTCCAGATCCGCCTTTGTGTTCAGCGGCCCCTTGATCCCGATCGAGATCATCCGCTTCGGATCGATCAGCCCCTCCTCGATCGCCCGGATGAACGGCGACGCGTGCCCCCACTTCTCCCCCCACACGCTGTCCACCGTGTCCAGATGGCTGTCAAAGTGCACGCACGCCAGCCCACCCGTGGGCCGTCCCCGCCGCTCCCAGGTCGCCCTGAGGTTCGCATAGGCGATCGAGTGATCACCCCCCACCGCCAGCAGCTTCGTGTGCCCGGCCTCCCCCACACCCGCGGCAAACTCGACCACCCGCTCGGCGTTCTCCTTGCAGTCGTACGGCGACACCGGCGCATCCCCCGCGTCCGCCATGCTCAAGACCTCGCACACATCCACATCGTGCTCGATCGAATACCGCTTCACATACTGCGACGCATCCCGCACCGCCCGCGGCCCAAACCGTGCCCCGGGGCGGTAGGTCACGCCGCCGTCGAAGGGGACGCCATAGAGGGCCCAGTCAAGGGGGGGGCTCTTTGGGGGGATGAGTTGAAGCAGCGGGTAGCGGCAGAAGGTCACCACACCGGCGAAGCGGGGGAACTGTCGGGGGTCTGGGAGGATGGTCTTGGTCATTCGTCAGCAACTTCCTTCGCGTGTGGTTGGTCTTGGCGGGCTCGTAGCCGCTCCGCGGTCACCTGAGAGCTGAGGTACCGAAGCCCGCACTCAGTGCAGCGCGTGCCACTGTCGGGAAGCGGATGGCCGCAGCCGGGGCAGGTGCCGTCGAGCCCGCGGAGCATGCGCCGGAGGAGCCAGCGACCGCCGAGCAGGCAGTACAGGCCGAAAAGAAAGAGGAGCACAGGCGGAAGCTGACCGAACAGGAAGAAGCCCCAATCTACGAAGTCCCAGGGCGTCTGGGCCGTCCCACGGAACATAACCGTCGGCTCTTTCACTCTGAGGAACACGCTGGATATCGCTGCGTGGGACGGCTTCAGGAAGTAGATGACCAACCCGAGCCCGGTCAGCCGCGAGATCCATATCAGCGTTGAGACCCGCCAGTCCACTATCAACCCTCACTCTCTCGGCGTGCCACACTCCGGACATCTTGAGATGCCCGAGCCGCAATCCGACACGTCGTAGCCGCACCGATCGCAACGACAAACAACTTCCGAGCAGAATCTGTTGATCAGCCACTTCCCGCCGAAGAGCAGATAGCAGCCGGCAACCAACCAGATGGCATCATCACCGAATTGCTTGAGGTCTCGTAGCGTAAGCGGTGACATGAACGAGCCGACTCCACTCGTGCTGAATAGGTCGATGCTGCGTTCGAGCAGTGAGCGCACTCCTCCGGAGAGTCCTGTAAGCAAGCACCACAGGCCAAACATCCGGCACACGAGTGTAATCCATCCTCTCGCGGTCATTGGTGCGCAGTGTACCAACTCAACCCAACCTGCCCTCCGCCAGCACCCACACACAGCTCACCGATCGCCCCCGTCCGGGCTCGCAAGCAACTTCCGAATGACCCAACGGCCCGAGACGAAGCAATACCACGAGAACGCGGCGATCGCCAGATTCACGAGTAAGGCGAACGCCGCATCTTCGCCGGCACCCAGAAACAGCGCCGCACGCGGGAGAGCCACAAATACCCCAACCAGCCCACCGATGCGGACCACAAGCGTCACCACAGTCTCCGGAGTCCACCGCATGGTGAGCAGCCTACCCGGTTCCGCTCAGTCCAGCCACCCGTCCTCGACCTTCATCCCCTGCGGCACCGCCGCCGCGGCCCCGCTCTCCAGCATCCCCGCCACCGGGTACGCGCAGTAATCCAGGCTGAACGACCCCGCCGGCCTGTGGTTGCCCGAGTGCCCCAGGCCGCCGAACGGTAGCTTGCTGCTCGCCCCGGCGGTTCCCGTGTTCACATTCACACACCCGGCCTTAGCTTCGGCCAGGAATCGGTGCGCAAGCGCATCGTCCGACGTAAACACCGACGCGGCCAGCCCGAACCGCGTGGCGTTGGCCTGCTCCAGGGCATCGTCAAACGAGTCGGTCACACTCACCCGCACCAGCGGGCCGAACACCTCGCGGTCGCACCCGGCCGAGCCCTCGTGCCCGATCGAGAACCGGTCCACCTTCACCACACCCGGCGACAGAAAGTATCCCCTGCTCGTCGAGTCTACCGCCGTGCTCTCGACCATCACCTCGCCGCCCGCGCGCGCAAAGTCGGTTTGGGCCGCGATCACCGCGTCCCGCGACTCGCCCGAGATGATCGGCCCCATGAACACCGGGTGCGCCGCGTCCGGCTCGCCGATGACCAGCGCCCCGGCCACCTTGCACAGCCCCGCGAGAAATCGGTCCGCGATCGACTCGTGCACGATGATCCGCCGCGTGCAGGTGCACCGCTGCCCGGTTGTGACAAACGCCGACCGCCCGCACTCGATCACCGCCTGCCGCAGATCGCAATCCGGCATCACCACGGCCGGGTTGTTCCCGCCCATCTCGAGTGCGACGATCCGCCCGGGATTGTCCAGGTTCGCCTCGAGGATCCGCCGCCCGACAGGCCAGGACCCCGTGAAGAGAATGCCGTCGATCCCCTCGTGCGTCGTCAGCTTCTGGGCGACCTCCGCCCCGCCCTGCACGACATTGACCACGCCCGCCGGAGCCCCGACCTCGCGCAGCGCAGCATCAAACAGCTCACCCATCAACTGCCCGACCGCCGGAGCCTTGTCGCTCGGCTTGAGCACCACCGTGTTCCCCATCGCCAGCGCCGGCACGATGTGGCCGTTGGCCAGGTGCGCCGGGAAATTGAACGGCGCGATCACCGCCATCACCCCGTGCGGCCGGAACCACGCCCGCCCCACGCGGCTGTCGGTCAGCCCCACCTCGTACCCCGACACCCGCTTCAGCCCGCCGTGCTCCGACTGATCCAGCGTGATGTCCACCTTTGCCGCGAGAGCCCCGGCCTCGCCGGCAGCGTCCCACATCACCTTGCCCGTCTCGCGGCAGATCAGCGCCGCGATCTCGTCCTTCCGGGCCTTGCACAGATCGCGATACACCCGCAGCGCGTCGAACCGCTTCTCCTGAGGCCACGCCGCCCACTCACGCTGCGCAGCCCGCGCGGCCGCGACCGCCGCATCCACGTGGCCCACATTCGCCGAGCCCCGCCAGATCTCCTCGCCCGGCCTCGCCGGATTGACCGAGACGATCCCGTCCCCGGTCAGGTCCCGCCACTGACCACCAACCAGATCCGCCGTCCCTCGCGTCAGCACACTGCTCATCACAACACCTTCTCCGGCTGCGCACCCGACCCCGCCGCCACGCCGGCCGGCGCCTGTGCAAACCCATCGGTCATATCTGTCACACCAAGCTCGTCGCCCGGCCGCACGCGCAACGCCTCGGCGTGCTCGCCGGGGATCGACACCCGCCCCTTCTCGTCAATCAGCATCGGCGCCCGCACGGCCAGGAACTCCCCGTCGCTGCGCATCATGCTCACGATGCCCGTTCGGTCGCACGCGTCCGCGGCCACCGTGCGCACCAACTCACGCGGCGAGGTCAGCTTGAGCAGCGGCACCTCGTCGGTCGGCACGTCCAGCATCGGCCCCGCGTCGAACGGGTCCACCATGTCCCGGAACCGGAACCCGAGTTTCTCCAGCATCCGCCGCGCCCGGCGCCGTCTCGCGGTGCACCTCGCCCACGCCGTCCCGCGCCGCCGGCGGCAGCAGCGACAGATAAATATCCTCGTGCGGCAGGAGCGCCGGGATGAACTTCCGCGACCGCCCGCACTGCACATCCGCCTCGGTGTAGCTCAGCGGGATGAACCGCTGCCCCACATACTCCCAAAACAGGCTCCGCCCGTCGTCCGAGATCGGCGCCATCATCTCCGCCAGCAGCCGGTCGGCAAACAGTTCACGCCGCATCCCGATGAAGTGGAACCGGATGAAGCTCATCAGCTGCCCCAGCTTCGCACCACGCGACGCCGGCTGCAGGATCAGCCCGCCGATCTCCGTCGGCCCGCTCTCGTCTGAGTGCAGCCGCGCCACCACGTGCGACGTCCCTGTCTTGATGTCCTCGGCGAAGAACTCTCGACGCTCGAGCTTGAACGCGTAGTTCGGGTTCCCCGGGCCGCCCATCCGCGCGATCAGCTGCGACGTCCCCAGCACCGAACCGGTCTCGGTGTTCTCCAGCACGAACATGAACACGCCCGAATCGGCGATCCCCTCGCTGTACCCCGGCACGCCGTCCGAGGGCCGGAACTGCTTGGGCCGGTCCTCGCCCTTCTCCGTTCCCGCGGCCTTGCGGAACGACTCGCGGCTGGCCGCGATCTTCTGCCCGATCATCTCCTTGTTCGGGGGCAGATTGATGAAGTGCACCATCCGCGCAAGCTTCACCAGCGTCCCCACATCCTCCGCCCGCGCACGCCGAATCAGATACACAGCCGCCTCCTTGCCGTCCGCGTGATGCCACGCACCCGAATCACAATCTCGCTCTCCGTGACGCCCTAGCCCCCGCCGTCAACCCCCATCGTCCGCCCCCGCCGTCAGCCAGCCACCTTCGCCAGCCCACGCTCCACCGCCTGGAAGACCCGCGGCCAGTCCTCCAGCTTCATCACGCCCAGCGGCGGCAACATCCGCACGTGGTACGGCCCGTGCCCGCACGAGAACAGGATCACGCCCTCGTCGTAGCACGCCCGCAGGCACTTGCCCACCTTGTCCTTCGCCCCGCCGAACGGGCTGAACCGCATCATCCCGCCGATGCCCCCGACCTTCCCGACCGGTGACGGGCTCATCGGGTGCGCTTTGACGTCGGGGAACCAGTCCGGGTGCCGGGCGACCAGCGCCTCGGCCTGCTCCCGGAACGCCTTGTGGTGCTGGGCGATCAGGCCGCCCTCGCCGTAATACCCGCCGCCGAGCAATCGGCGCACGATCTCGCTGCCCGCCTTGCACGCCGAGCCGCTGCCTGTGAACGTCGCACTCAGCAGGCCGGGGCCCGGGTTGTACTCCTCGGTAAACAGCGTGGCGCACGCCTGGCTCATCTTGCCGATCGTCACCAGATCGACATACTCGCCCACATCGAGCGTGTCGTAGGCGAACATCGACGCGGTCCGGCCGAATGTCTGCACCTCGTCGTCCCACACCGCGATGTCGTTGGCCTTGCAGATCTTCATCAGCTCGACAAAGAACTCGCGGGGCGCGGTGTTGAACCCGCCCTCGCCCTGCACCAGCTCGAAGATGAAGCACGCGTGCTGCTTCGGGTACCGATCGATGTAGCTCTGCAGGTGCTCGCACGCCATGTCGATCATCCGCTTCGGGCTCGTCCGCGCCGCGTACGCCTCGTCGTAGAACGGCATGTAGTCCACCAGCGTCGACAGCGGCAGCCCCACCCGGTTCCCCGCCGAGTCGCCGATCTGCGACATCGTCACCGTGCGACCCATGAAGCAGTCCTTGAACGCCAGCACGCGGGGCGCCGCGCCGTGCTTCTGGAACGCCAGCTTGAGCGCGTTCTCGTTGACCAGCGCCCCCGACGCCGCCACGAAGCAGTGCTTGAGCTTCGAGCCCTTCGCCGCCTCGGCCAGCAACAACTCCGAGAACTCGTACGGTTCGAACCCCGACTGCAGGTTTCCGTGCATGATCGTGTCCGACATCGCCCCCCGGACCGACGCCCCCACCACGCCCGGGTCGGAGTGCCCGAAGAAGTGCACGCCGATGCCGCAGATCATGTCCCACTTCACCGAGCCGTCCGCCAGCTCCACCAGCGCGCCGTTGCCCAGCCCCGACCCGAGGTACGGGTACATCAGCCCGCGCCCGCGCGCCGCGCCGGCCCGAGCCATCAGGTCTTCGTAGCTCTCCCGGAGCTCCTCACGCCCGGCCCGTACGTCCGTGATCTGCGCCGACTGCGCCGCCATCGCGTTCACGATCGTCTCCACCGCCCCCTCGACCTCCGTCGAGTGCGCAAACCGCTCACCGTGTGTCGCCGCCGCTGATGTCGTTGCCTGGCTCATGCCCGATGTCCTTTCGTTCGCAGTCGTCTTCATCGGCCCGCCCCCAGCGGGGGCCCGCCGCAGTCGTTCAATCGTCCCACGCCCCCGCCGCCAGCCTCGCGATCAGCACCGCCAAGAGCTGGCACCGCTCGACCAGACTCGACAGGTCGATCCACTCATCCGGCGTGTGCAGCCCGCCGCCCCGCACGCCCAGCGTGTCGATCGTCGGCAACCCCACCACCTGCAGTTGATTCCCATCGCACACACCGCCCGTCTTCGCAAACGGCAGCCGCTGCCCAAGACTCTCCGCCGCACCCCGCGCAAGAAGTGCCAGCTTCTCGGTCCCCGGAGTCATCGGCTTAGCCGGCCGGTTGAAGCTCCGCAGCACCTCCACCCCCGGCATCGCCCCGGCCCCCGTCCCCAGCGCATCGATCGCCTTGATCAGCTCCTGCGCCCCCGCCTCGTCCGGATACCGGACGTTCCCCCACGCCTCCGCCAGATCCGGCACCGCGTTCGTCGCCGCCCCGCCCTTCAGGGGCCCGATGCTCAGAATCAAACCCTTCTCCGGGTCAGGGATCTCCGCCGCCCGCACCAGCCGCTCGGCCAGCGCCGTCACCGCCGAAACACCCTTGGTGAATTCCCGACCGACGTGCGCCGCCCGCCCGCGCGCCCGCAGACAGAACTGCCCGCTCCCCGCACGCTCGACCGCGAGCTCGCCGCCCGGCAACGCCGGCTCCAGCGCCAGCCCGACATCGTGCGCGCCGCCGACGCCAACGCCGCATCGGAGTGGTACGACCCCGTCTCCTCGTCGCTGTTCATCAGGAACGACCAGCCGCACCCGATCCCCGCCTCCTCCAGACACTCCAGCGCCGCCACCGCGATCACCAGACCGCCCTTCATGTCCACACACCCCGGACCGAGAGCAGTCTTCCCGTCCGGGGCGATCGTCAACTCGCGGAAATCTCCCGCGGGGTCGTGCACTGTGTCCAGATGTCCCGCGATCAGCACCCGCGGCAGGCCCTCTCGGAGCCGCCCGCACACCGCCGTCGGCGGGGCTGCCGCGCCGGGATCACGCCCGTAGAGCCAGTCCGGAGCCGAATCTCCCGGGACCATCTCCGTCGTCGCCCCCCAACGCCTCCAGCCGGGCCACGAACCGCTCACGCGTCTCGTCCAACGCCGCGGCATTCCTGCCGCCGGTCGGCGTCTCCACGTGCAGCCGCAGATCCTCGAGCAACGCCTCCGCCCGGCCCGCGGTCACGCCGCAAAGCCTTTGCTCCACCGCCGTCAGGTTGCCCGTATCAAGCTCAGCCATGCCCAAACCCTAGCCCTGTCCGCCGACCGAATCGGCCAAATCTCCCCGCCGCGCCGCACGCTGCGCACACACCCCGCGTTTAAATCGAATAGGCCACGGTGCCGCGCCGAGTTTCCGCACCCCGCGACGCCTCCGCCGCCGACTCCACCACCGCCAGAACCAACCCCAATACCATCAGCGCGAGCACCGCCCGTTTGGCACCCCTCGCCCTCCGGTCGGCCGCCCCCGCCCGATCGGCTCACCCACCGCCCCCATCAGCGCCCCCCGCCGCCCGTCTATCGACCCGTGCCGGAACGTGAACTTCTCCGACGGGAACCCGTTGATCAGCGACACCGCTCGCAGCGTCTCGGCCATCACCCTCGCGCCCCCCTCCGACACCGCCCCCGCCCCGTCACCCTCGAGTCGCCTCGTCAGGTGCTGCGCCGCGAACAGATCCGCCTGCCGCTCGAACACCCGGCTCACCCACCCGAACACCAGCACGCTCGACCCCAGCACCAAGAGCAGCATCCCCACCGGCCACCAACCCTCCGTCACCGAGCCAAGCCCCGCCAGCCTCGCTCCCATCGACACCGCCGAACCGAAGAACACCGCCGAGCCCCCGAGCCCGAACGCCAGCCACGCGATGTGCCGGTGCCGCACGTGCGCCAGCTCGTGCGCGCCACCGCCTCCACCTGCGCTCCGGACAGCGTCTCAAGCAACGCGTCCGTCAGCACGATGTACCGAAGCCGCGGCAACAGCCCAACCACCGCCCCGTTGATCATCGCCCCATGCGTCCGCCACACCAAAATGTTCCGCACCCGCACCCGGTATCGCCCGCACATCGCCACCAGCCCGTCCCGCAGCCCGCCCGGCCCCAGCGGCACCGTGTCCCACAACAGCCGCAACGCCAACGGCAGGAACGCCAGCAGCGCCACCACCCCGAGCAGCTGCAGCCCCACCGACCCGTACACAATCACATCACGATCGACCACCCACCCGGGCATGCCCGCAGCCCACGCCGGCGGCGCCGCGCTCCACCCGCCCCGCACATCCGCCTCCGCCCACAACCCGTCGCACCACACCCACCGCCTCGGCCCACCCCATGATCAACAGCACCGGCAACGCCGGGAACAGCAACTGCTGCCGCACCGTGCCCCACCACCACGTCCACGCCCGCGGCATCGGCGGGATCGACAGCCCCTCGTCCAGCCGCCGAATCAGCAACGCCTCCCGCATCCGCCGCTCGATCGGCGCCGCCGTCGCCCACGTCAACGCCAACACCCCAAACGCCGGAACCAGCGCAACCAACTCATCCACCGCCACCAGATCGCCCGTCCACGACCGCACCGCATCCAACCACCCAAACAGCAACACCGCCGAAGCCTGCAGCAACAGCGTCGCCACACGCACCCGCGCCGACACCGACTCAAACACCCGCACCGCCCGCACCGAGCCCCGCCGCTCGAGCACCCGACCGCACAGCCCCGCCGTCACCACCTGCAACAGCACCAGCCCTACAAACGGCAACAACGCCGCCGCGAGCGCCAGCCGCGGATGCTCCGCCACCCACGCGCCGTTGACCAACTCCCGCGGCCCGATCTCCCGCAGCGCACCCACGACCACCAGCCCAATGACCAGCAGATGCGTCATCGATCCGAGGCCGGCCGCCGGACCTCACCCAGATCCACCACGGTCCCGTTCGGGAAATACACATCCGCGTTCATCACATCCCGACCCAGCCCCGAAAACACCACGCACGCGCGGCCGAACCGCGCCGCGTAGTCCAGATCACCCGGGCTCGGCCCCGCATAATCGCGGTTCCGCCAGTTCGACACGTGATAGTGAAAGTGCGCCAGCGCCGCCCCGCTGTAATCAATCATCTCCCGCGGCGCGACAAACCGCCGGTCGTCCGGCGTCGCAGTCCCCCGCGGCGAAAACGCCTGCACGTGAAACCCGTCCGAATCCGTCCACAGCGTCCCGCCGTGCTCGGTGTTGCGGTCCTTGTTGTCCGCCGTCGCCCCGGCAAACAGCGCCCGCTCCACCCCCGCATCCGCGATCGCCTCATCGATCACCAGCAGTACCACCACATCGCCCCACACCAGCCCGTCCCGCACCGTCGCCAGCCGCTCCGCGTTCGCGTTCACCATCCCGCGAATTGCCTCGGTCCTCGCATACAGCTGCCGCCCCCGAAGCCGCTCGGCCATCAGCTCAAGCAACCCCTCCCGACTCTCCTCCAGCCAGCCAGGCTGCGCCTGCCCCGCCCACCGCACCGCCTCCAGATGCCGCAGCGCGAGCCCGTCACGCTGCGCGCCGCCGACAACCTCGACACCGCCTCCCGCGTCTGCGCCCACCACGAGGCAAGCTCACCATCCCGAGCCTCGGCCAGCCGCACCGCCCACCGCATCTCCTCGGCACGACTCGGCACAATCCCGAACGCCTCGTGCACCTCCCGGAGCTTGCCGAGCAGAGCCCGCCCCTCGTCGTCCCCCGCCGCAGAAGTTCGCAAGAGCGCGCGCGCGCATCCCCGTCAGCCGCCAGCCGACCCACCAGGTCCCACCCCGCCTCCCGCGTCCGCATGTCCAGCTGCAGCCCGGCCGGCCCCGCCTCCACCCGCGGCTCAAGAAACACCCCGAGCGCGACCTCCTCAACCGCCCGGTCTGGGTACAGCACCCCGAGCGCACGGAACTCCGCCCGCTCGCGATCCTCCACACCCTCCACCGGCCGCGAAAGACTCCGCACCAGCGCCGGCGTCGCCTCCGTCCAGCCGTGATCCGCGATCGCCGTTGACATCACCGCCACGCACTGCCTCCCCGGCTCAGTCGGCAGCATCTCCTGCACCAGCTTCAGCGACTCGACCTTCCCCGCCTCGTCCCACAGCAACGCCTCCAGCGCCGCCGCCCGCACCAGCTCCGGCGTGTCCAGCGCCCACGCCATCTCCGTCATCGCGTGCCGCATCACCACACGGTCCATCTCCCCCGACGCCAGCTCCGCCTTCACCCGCTTGATCGCCTGCACCCGCTCGCCCGGCGTCAGGTCCGCCCGCCGGGCCATCGACAGCGCATCCCCGCTCGCCACAGCGCCGCTCTGCCCCGCGCACGCCCCGCCCACGAGCACACCCGCCCCCAGTCCGCCCACACAACACGCCAGCGCACACACCCGCACACACCGCCACCAGCCCGAGTTACGCACCTGTGTTCGATTCATGGCCGCAGTCTATCGAGCGCGCACCCGACCGGCCGCGCCCCCGCCACCGGGCCCACCGCGCCCCCGCCTCCCTATACTGCCCCGATGGTCTCCCAAGTCCCCGACAACATCCCCTCAGTCCCCCAGGACCTCGCCGAGCGAATCGGCAAGGTCATCGAGGCGATCCGCCCCGCCATCCAGGCCGACGGCGGCGACATCGAGTTCGTCGAGGCCAAGTCCGACGGCGCCGTCTACATCCGATTCCACGGCGCCTGCGTCGGATGCCCCTCCAGCGATATGACCCTCAACCTCGGCATCGAACGGAACCTGCGGCAGCACGTCCCCGAGGTCCGCAGGGTCATCGTCGTCGAATAGCCCCCCATCTCCCCGGCAGCCGTCCCGCCCCCAGCAGCCATTCCGCCCTCGGTAGCGAATCCCAGCAAAACCACTGGCCCAATGCACCAAAAGATGCTTGGGTAAGCCACCCCCTTCCGCTATAGTGCGGCCGGTGGTTTGTTCCAACGGCTCGAACGGTGGTCCCGGTCGGGCCCGTGCATGGGAGGCACGCAATGCTGGTCATCACACGACGTGAGGGCGAAGAAATCGTCATCGGCGACCCGCGCAACCCCATCGGGGTCGTGCGCATCGCATCCATCAAGGGCGAACGCGTCCGCGTGGCCTTCGACTTCCCCCGCGATGTCGAGATCCACCGCCGCGAGATCGCCGACCAGATCGTTGAGGAAACCCCCAACGTCGTCGGCTCCATCAAGCCCTCCCCCGCCGGCGCTCTCTGACCGCCTCGGTGCCCGCGCGCCCGCGTGAACCACGGCCCTCGGCGCCATGCCGCCGCCGGCACCCCCGCACGCCCCTTCCCCGCAAAAACACAAACGGGCCGCCCTCAACGGGCGGCCCTGTTCGATTGGTGCCGTGATCGCCGAGCCCGGATTACTCCGGATCTCCGCCCGACATGTCGTACACCCAGCCCTCGATCGCCCTCGGGAAATCGAGCACCTCGCCGGCGTTGAAGAACAACCCCAGCTCCCGCTCCGCGGCCTCCGGGCTGTCCGACCCGTGAATCAGGTTGAAGCTGTTCGAGACGCCGAAGTCGCCGCGAATCGTCCCCGCGTCCGCCTTCGAGCCGAACGTCGCGCCCATCATGCTCCGGCTGATCCCGATCGTTCCAACGCCGCGCACCGCCATCACGAGGACCGGCGAGCTCGTCATGAACTTCACCAGCCCGGGATAGAACGGCCGCGCCTTGTGCGCCTCGTAATGCGTCGCCGCCAGCTCCTGGCTGATCTGCATCAGCTTGCACCCGACGATCTGCAGCCCCTTGTCCTCGAAGCGGCTGACAATCCGACCCATAAGCCCCCGCTGCACAGCGTCCGGCTTCAAGATGATGAGCGTAGTTTCCATGTGGCGAACTCCTCTGGTATTTGGCCTGTTTGCCCCCTGTTGAAGGGCGAAACAATAGGCCTGTTTCCCCCCTTCTTCACCCTCGCTCGACCGCAACGAATCCCCGCCAAGGGCAATCACACCATCCAGATCATCTCAAAGCCGAGCCAGGAGTACACCCCCGTCGCCGCCAGCACCCCCGCCGCAAACCCCAACGCGCTCGCCCCCAGGACGACCACCACGCCCAGCACAAACGCCGCGGCCTCCGAGAGCCCCAGGTGCGGCTCGCCCCGGAGCCGCCGACGCATGGAGCCGGATGTACCCAATCCACCAGACCACGAACGCCACCAGACACCCGATCAACCAAAGCCAGAACCCGGCCATCACCACCGCCCAGTACACCTCGCCGGATTCGTTGCCCCCCCACAGATCGACCATCCCCACCAGAAGCCCGCACACGACAAACGCCGGCGCGACCAGCCACGGCAGATGAAGCCGCCACAGCGACCGCTGCCAGATCATCCGCGTGTACGCCCGCAAGTCCTCCGTCTGCAACCGGGACACCACCCAGCCGCCATGGGCACTCAGTCCGACCGCCAGAAGAAGCAGAACCGGCGCGAACGCGATTGCCGAAAGGCTCCTCCCCACCAACGCCGCGCCGAGCGAGTACAACCCGATCACCGCAGCCCACCGCCACATCGCCGCGTCCAGCCCCGAGTCCGCCCACGCCGCGACACTCGCAGCCCGATCCGCCTCCGCGTTCACCTCGGAAAGAGTCGCCCGCCACCCGCACTCCGGACATACCACCGACCCCGACGCCCCGCTCGGATACCCGCACTTCGCGCAGCGATAACTGACAGGCAGATCGATCGCCGCCCCTCGTGCCGGTTCGTTCTGTTCAGCCCCCGTGGTTGTCATGACCGCCGGTATACCACGCGGCCGCCGCGCAAGTTCGCATCAGGTGTCACCGGACGCCAAGATCAACACACCCGGATCAGCACACCCGGCCTCACCCACACCCCTCCACCCACGCATTCAGGAACGTCGTCACATCCAGCGTGTTCACCGTCCCGTCTCCGTTCGTGTCCGCCGACGCATCACCCGTCGTCCACGCGTTCAGGAACTCCAGCACATCCTGCGTGTCCACCGCGTCGTCGCCGTTGAAGTCGCCGACGCACGGCTCACCCAGCCGCACCACAAACAGCCCCCGCGTCATGTCGCTGATGATCACACTCCCGCTCGCAAAGAACGGGTAGCAGCTCCACGACCCGGTAAACCCGGCGTTGTCCGACTCCGGGTGCGTGTCAAACCACGCCACGCGGTGCAGGTTCAGCGGGTCCGTCGCGTCCAGCACCTGCAGGCCCGACCTGTAGTTGGCCTGATACAGCCGCCCCTCGTGCCAGTAGTTGTTGTGGTCGCTGGCCGGCAGCCCGCTCGTCCCCCACCCCGCGTAGCTCGGGTTCTCGATGTCCGAAACATCGAAGATGTGCGTCGTCGTCACATCCCGCCCCCGCGCCTCGTCGAACTCATCGTTCACGTAGAAGTACCGCCGGTCCGCCGACAGCCACCCCTGGTGGCAATACCGCGCCCCCGTGTACTGCAGCTGCGACACCTGGAACATGTTCGACTTGTTCGTCACGTCGATGATCCAGATCTTGTTCCCGTTGCACCCGAACGCCAGCTCCCGCCCCGCGTACGGCCCTTCCGTAAAGCTCACGATCTGCGCATCGTGGATGTAGTTGCCGTTCCACGACCCGGCGAACGTCGGGTTCGTCGGGTTCGACGTGTCCACCGCCACCAGCCCGCCGTTGGCCACGTTCCCGCCCAGCAGGTACAGATACCCCGAGTCCGGGTTGGCCGCGATGTTGTGCGTCGTGCTGTGCCCCTGCTGCCGCTTGTCCCGCACGTGCGAGACGACCCCCTCATCGATCCGCGAAAGATCCATCACCTGGATCCCGTTCCCCGACTCGTTCACGCCGTAGGCATACGCCCCCACCACCTTCACGTCCCGCCAGATGCTCGAGTTGCCCGGCACCACCCCCACGATCACCGGGTTCACCGGATCCGTGATCTCCACAAACCCGAACCCCGACCGCAGCCCGATGATCGCGTACTCCCGACCCGACGGAGATGTGTACCCCCAGCAGTCGTTCGCCGAGAGCTGATCCCCCGGAAAGTCCGCCAGCGAAAGCCAGCTCATCAGCGTCGTGTTGCCCGCGCTGAAGCCCCGCCCCGCAGCCGCGTCCGGCCCCAGCGGCTGGCCCACGATCCCCGGCCCGGCATACACCGGCCCCGACTCCATCAGCTTCGCCAGATCCCGGTTCACCGAGACCGCCCCCTGCGCCGACGCCAGCGACGCCCCGCCCAGCACCACCGCACACACACCAGCAAGCCGAACACCACAGCGCAGTCGGAACATCGAGATTCTCCCGCGGGTCAAGAAAGGCCAGGATCAGGAAACGCCAGGATCAACTCAGGCCCGCCCCAGCCTACCAGCCGAGCCTCCCGCCGCCAACACCTCCCGCGCCCGGCCCGGCCGAACCCGCACCCGCCCGGCCGACGGCCCCACCACGCCCCACACACGCTATCCTGCAGCAAATCAGGACTCTTTCACCACCACGGAGGGTGGCAATATGGCCAAGAAGGCACCAAAACGCACCCGCGCCAACGCCGAGAGCATGGCGACCAGGCAGCGCGACATTTCCGTCTCCGAGTTCTTCGCCAAGAACCGGCACCTCCTCGGCTTCGACAACCCCCGCAAGGCCCTCCTCACCACCATCAAGGAGGCCGTCGACAACTCCCTCGACGCCTGCGAAGAGGCCGGGATCCTCCCCGATCTCGAGGTCCGCATCGACGAACTCGTCGCCCCCCCCTCCGCCCAGAAGCCCGGCCGCTACCGCATCACCATCACCGACAACGGCCCCGGCATCGTCCGCAAGCAGATCGAGAACATCTTCGGCCGCCTCCTCTACGGCTCAAAGTTCCACCGGCTCAAGATGTCCCGAGGCCAGCAGGGCATCGGCATCTCCGCCGCCGGCATGTACGGCCTCATGACCACCGGCAAGCCCATGGTCATCCACTCCAAGCCCCAGAAAAACAAGCCCGCCCACCATCTCGAACTCGCGATGGACACCGCCAAGAACCGCCCCGAAGTCACCATCGACATCGAGACCGACGACTTCCCCGAGACCTCCAGCGGCACAGGCACCCGCGTCGCCATCGAACTCGAAGGCAAGTACGTCCGCGGCAAGACCTCCGTCGAGGCCTACCTCGAACAAACCGCCATCGCCAACCCACACGCCCAGATCACCTTCATCCCCCCCGACAAGGCCGGCGAAGACCCCGACCTCCAGGACGCCGCGGACGAGAGGCCCGAAGCCGATACCGCCGCGCCCAAAGCCGACACCCCCGTCCGCCGCACCACCGAACACGCCGACCGCATCATCTACCCCCGCACCGTCGGCGAACTCCCCCCCGAAACCGAGGAGATCAAACCCCACCCCTACGGCGTCGAGCTCGGCAACTTCCTCGGCCTCCTCAAGCAGACCAACCAGAAACAACTCGCCGGCTTCTTCAAGCACGAGTTCTGCCGCGTCCCACCCGCCACCGTCGCCCAGATCACCAAGGAAGCCAGCTCCAAGGCCAAGACCATCACCGGCCAGTCCTACGTCTCCGGCATAGACCACGCCGCCGCCGAAAAACTCTACCGCGCCCTCCAGGAGGCCAAGCTCCGCTCACCACCCACCGACTGCCTCGCACCCATCGGCGTCCGCACCATGCTCGCCGGCATGCTCAAAGGCGTCAACGCCGAGTTCTACGCCGCCTCCACCCGCTCCCCCGCCGTCTACCGCGGCAACCCCTTCCAGATCGAGGCCGCCATCGCCTTCGGCGGCGATCTCCCCGGCGACCAGCCCGCCCGCATCATCCGCTTCGCCAACCGCGTCCCCCTCCTCTACCAACAGTCCGCCTGCTCCGCCTTCAAATCCGTCACCGAAACCGGCTGGAAAAACTACGGAATGAGCCAGCCCCGCGGCTCCGCCCCCGTCGGCCCCCTCGTCATCATGATCCACATGGCCTCCGTCTGGGTCCCCTTCACCAGCGAATCCAAAGAAGCCATCGCCGACTACGACGAGATCCGCAAGGAGATGACCCTCGCCCTCAAAGAGTGCGGCCGCAAGCTCGGCATCTACATCCGCCGCCGCCAGCGCATGAAGCGCGAGAGCGAAAAGCGCGACGTCTTCGAACGCTACATCGGCGAAATCGCCAAGAGCTGCCACGCCATCACCGGCGCCGACGCCGCCGAGGTCTACGACGCCCTCCTCAAACAAGCCAAACGCCGCACCGAGATCGCCGACGCCGTCCTCGACGAAGACGGCAAAATCGTCGCCTTCGCCGACGGCAACGGCCGCCTCGACGACGACGACGGCGTCATCATCGTCAACCCCAACGGCGACCCCCCACCCCCCGCAGATGACCAGAGCGGCACCACCAGCAGAGCCGCAACCCCCCAGCCCAAACCCAAGCCCATGCCCAAGCCCAAGCCCGGCACCACCAAGAAGAAACGCCCGGCCAAACCCGCCGCCAAGCCACCCAAACGCAACGCCGCCAAGAACATCGAGTCAAAGCCCACCAAGACCGCCCCCGGCAAGAAAGCCAAACCCCGCATGCGCGTCAGCCCCGAGGGCGGCCTCTTCGAAGTGACCAACTGAGACCCTACCCATGGCCAAGAAAACCACCCGCAAAAAGACCACCAAAAAAGCCCCCGCCAAGGCCCCAACCCCCGCCACCAAACGCGACAACCCCTGGGCCCACCGCGACAAGAAAACCGCCGAATCCCTCACCAACCTCGCCGAGGGCGTCGTCAAGTCCGCACTCTCCGGCCGCGAGCCAAAGATCGACGTCCCCACCCGCGCCGGCTCCAACACCAAGTGGAACAAGTCCCGCGGCATCCTCCAGATGGGCCCCGCCACCAACACCAGACAACTCTTCAACCTCGGCCAGGCCCGCACCTTCATGCAGACACTCCTCCACTCCGACGGCATCGGAGACCTCATCGCCCAGGGCAAGACCTCCAGCCTCCGCGGCATGTTCTACAAAGGCCTCCACACCATCCAGGGCACAAAGGAAAAGACCTTCGACGACCAGACCGAATCCGACAAAGTCCTCGAAGACCTCGAAGTCACCCTCGGCGCCCTCCGCGAAGAACTCCACGTCTTCGCCAAAAAGCGCGGCACCATGGTCGGCAACATCACCGTCATCGACTCCGGCGACGAGATCAACTGCCGACGCATGGGCTCCGGCGGCTACGCCATCCCCTCCATCTGCGAGCCCGAGGTCATCCAGTTCAAGGACGTCCACGCCGACTTCATCCTCCACGTCGAAAAAGACACCGTCTGGCAACGCTTCAACGAAGACCGCTTCTGGGAAACCCACAACTGCATCCTCACCGAAGGCTCCGGCCAGCCCACCCGCGGCGTCCGCCGCATGCTCCACCGCCTCCACAAAGAACACAACCTCCCCGTCATCTGCCTGCTCGACTGCGACCCCTGGGGGCACTACATCTACTCCGTCATCAAGCAGGGCTCGATCTCCCTCGCCTTCGAGTCCGAACGCCTCGCCATCCCCGACGCCAAGTTCCTCGGCATCCGCGCCAAGGACTACGAAGCCTGCGATCTCTCCGACGACGTCCAGATCGCCCTCAACGACCGCGACACCACGCGCGCCAAACAGATCATGGAGTACCCATGGTTCAAGGACCACAAGGGCTGGCAACGCGAGATCAAAAAGATGATGTCCAACGGCTTCAAGATGGAAGTCGAATCCCTCATCACCAAAGATATCAGCTACGTCACCGAGACCTACGTCCCCGAGCGTCTCGCGGCAGAGGACTGGCTGAGCTGATGGCGGCATGGAACGCAGACAACCGAGACGTCAGGGCTCTCGCGGAAGCAACCGCAGTCCTTGTCGAGAAACGATTGTCAAGCGTGTACTACTACGACATCTGCGACGACGGCGTTGCCTCCTTCCAGAGCGACAACTTCGATCATCGTGACGAACTGGCTTGGGGGATCGATCTCGTCTGTGAGGAGACATCCGTCGGCTTCACATGGGTCTGGCACAACAAAATTCACGAATACGGAATAGGCGTGTTTCCCGGCGGGATTCACCAAGCCCTCACGCACGGCGCAAACCGTATCGATCAATCCTCATCGCCCCGGTGGCAACCATACCTCAGCCACACCATCGAACGTTTGGTATTCTCAAAAGGCACACGAGCTCACGAAAGCGATCCAGTATGTGACTGCCGGATCGAGTTCACGAACGCGCCGCCCATATGGATCTGCGCCCGCCAAGCCAACAGCGGATGCGACGCCAACGGCGACGACTGCGTCATCGTTTTCACCGAACACGAAGCCGCCCTTCTCGGCATCGACACCAAGGCCTAGCAGCTGGCCCGCCACCCAGCAATGCCCAACCCAAGCCGCCCGCATCACCACGCCCCACCCCCTCCACCACCCGACCTCCGCGGCACAGACACCACCGCGCACCCCATCGAGCCCGTCGTCCGCCCCACATGCGCCGCCCATCCCGGCCAACGAACGCACCCCACCCCCCAACAAAAAAACACCCCGCACAAGGCAGGGTGTATACAAGACAAAATCACGCGACGCGAATCGCCGCCACCAAACTACCGCCGACGCCGCAGCCCCGCCAGAAGCCCAACTCCCAACAACGCGGGAACACCCGGCGCCGGCACCAGCGAGAAGCTGTCAAACCACACATCCTCCGGCGCCGGGCCGCTGCCCGAACCAAGCCGCACCCACACAGCCTGACCCGCCGCACCATCACCATCCGACGGTGTGTACGACACGCCGTCCAACTGCTCCCACGAGCCGCCGACGTCATAGGTCGCCTGCGCGAGCATCACGAACGCACCCGAGCCATCGTCGAAACCGATCTCGTAGACCATCGTGCCGACGTCGTTCCCGCCGCCCATGCCCCAACTCGAGAACGTGTACGACGCACCGTTCGTGAACACCATGTCCGTGACCTGACCAACAGTCTCGTCGTTGAAGACGGAGTAGAAACCAAACGCCTCACCAAGCGAGTCGTTGTTCGGCTTGGCAAACGACGCATGGTCCGCCCAGCCGCCGTTCGGCCCCCAACCATCGATCGCCCCAAACACATCCGACGCATTGTTCTCGATGTCCGCGTTGATCAAATCAGCGCTCGCGGCCCCGCACAGCAGGCACACAACCGCACCGCCAAAGACACTCCTACGCATCGCGAATCCTCCGTTGATCTATCGGTGTGATCTCTCAGGCGCACACAACAGCACCCAGTTCGAGTCTACTTCGATCACAATCGCAACGCACGCAATATCTTGAACGATCAACGCACTCGCTGTGAACATGGCGAACGGCTACCGCGCCGCAACCCGCTCTCCCCCGCGTTTTCCCTGCGTTTCGAGCGATTCCAACCCAATCCCAGCATCATCCGCGCGCTCATATTTGCACGTGCATATTCAACGCCCGGTGCACCCAAAGCACCGCGCCCCACGACACTCCCGCGCCTCACCACGCCCCCCCACCACCACCTCCACCACCCCCACCAGAAAACCCGCCAGAGAACCCCGACCCGCCGCTCCCAAAGCTCGAACCACCCCCACCCGAGCTCCGCGGCGTAGACACCATCGTGCTCCCCATCGAATCCGTCGTCCGTCCCAGATGCGCCGCCCACAACGCCGTCGTCCACGCCGCACCCGACGGCCCCACATACCACTCCGGCTCCGGCACAAACAACCCCTCAAACTTCTCCCCCCACTCCTCCACCAGCCCCAACGCCAACGCATACGGCAGCAACGACTCAAAGTGCGGCTGAAAGCCTTCCTTCCCCGCCCGCGCCTCGAGCTCACCCCGCTCCGCCCGCACGATGTACTCCTCCAGCCCCTTCACCGCCTCCACCGCACGCCGCCCCTTCGCCGTCCGCCGCGGCATAAACCGCGCCACGATCGGCAGCTGCGGCGCAGTCAACACCGCCGCGATGATCCACGGCACCGGCGGCAACCCCTCCACCCGCACCGCCACAATCGCCCCCACCACACACACGATCGCCCAGAACACACCGGCCGCCAGCCACCCGCCCCGCACCCCCGCCGGGCTGCTCGCGTAATACCCGGCCTCCACCAGCGCGTCGTAGGTCTTGTCCGCCAGCTTCGGCAGATACGCGTAGAACTTGTGCTGCAACCCGCTCAGCTTCACCTCGCGGCTCTCAGCAAACACCTTGTTCAGCAGCATCCGCTCCGCGTCCGTCATCGCCTCATCCGGCTCCCGCAGCTTCGTCAGCTTCACCTGCTTCGCCTTCACGCGCCCGTCGGCCGACGTCGCCGACGCGTCGATCCGCAGATACCCCCGCACCGCCAGCCCCACCAGCGCCGCGGTCACATCCCGCGTGTCCACCCGCTGATCAATCAGCGTGCCCAGCTGCAGCGGAGACAACCCCTCCGGCGCCGCATACTGCACCACCACCGACCCCGGCGTCCCCTGATCCCGGCCCCGCTTCCACCACAACAAAAACAGCAGCGGCGCGGTCACAAACGGCACCGCCACCACCCAGTTGTCCGCGACAAACCAACCGAGGCGCCGCCCCAGATCCGCGTGCGCCACCGCACCCGGCGCCCACCCCACCACCACCGTCAACCCCTCACGCGACCGCAACGACCCGTCCACCCCAAACCGCACCGTCCGACCATCCACCGACGGCTCCGGCCCCGCCAGCGACGACCCGAACGAACCCACGTACGACTGCGCCCGCACCGAATCGACATCCACCCCCTCCGGCAGCGTCACGCGGCACGTCGCACGCTCGATCGGCACCGGCCACCCCGTCCCCGTCGCGTTCCAATACAACTCATCGTGCGTCTCAAACCCCAGCAACCCCCGCTCCACCTCGTACACGATCACATACACCTGCCGACCCGTCAGCGTGCGGTCCGCTCGGCCGATCCGCAGCCGCAGGTCCCCGCCCTCGCGCGTGCTCACCCACCGACGCGCCACACCCTCGCCGTCCTCCACCGCCAACACCCGCAGCCGCATGTCAAACGACGACCCCGACCGCCGATACCGCGTCGGGATCTCCCGGAAGATCCCGCGGTGCCCCTCCCGCGAAAAGTCCGCCACGATCGTCTCGCGCACCAGCATCGACGCGTCGTCCCGCACATCGATCTCAACAGCAAACGAATCGATGTCCCAGTCGAGCCCCTGCGCCGCCGCCCGCGCCCCAAACACCAGCACCGCACAACCAAACACCAACAACACGCCGATCCGTTTCATGCCTGCGCTCCGTCAGCAAACCGAACCACAGGCACACCCGCCGCCTTCAGGTCCGTGATCTCAAAGAACTCCCCCGCCCGCTTCCCCGTCAACCGCGCCACCACCGACGAGGGAAACTGCGCCACCGCGATGTTCAGGTCCCGTACCACCGCGTTGTAATACCGCCGCGACGACTCCAGGTCATCCTCCACATCAATCAACTGATCGTGCAGCGACCGGAACAGCTCGTCGGCCTTCAGATCCGGATACCGCTCCGCCAGCGCAAAGAGCCCCGCAAACCCCTTGTTCAGCCCCGACTCCGCACCCGCCTGAGCCTCCGCACCCGAAGCGGCTCGCCGCCCGCGCCCGCGCCGCAACAACCTCCTCCAGCGTCCCCCGCTCGTGCTGCGCATACCCCCCCACCGTCTCCACCAGCCGCGGCACAAGGTCCCACCGCTTCCGCAGCTGCACATCGATATCCCCCCACGCACTGTCCCTGCGCACCGACAACGCCGCCAGCCGGTTGTATGTCACCCACACATACACCCCCACGCCCGCAACCAGCACCCCCAACACAACCAGCACCGATGGCGTCATCCCGTGCTCCTATGCGCACCGCGTCGCAGCCCAGGCCCCCGCCCGCACAACCGCCGCTCCCCGCAGTCTACAGGCTCCCCACCACCGCATCTCCCGCCCCCGCACGGCCATCCGCCCCAACACATGACCGCCCTCGCGCGCGCAGTTCGAGCAAACCTCACCTACACATCCACACCTGCGCGCAAAGTCATCGACCTCCACCCCAAACCCCTCGCACCCGCCCGCCTCTTCCGAGACAATCCGCACAGGCAGCCCCCGCACGCAACAAGGGGATCACCATGCACACCACCACCAACCGCATCACCACCCTCCTCACCTCCAACAGAGCCCGAAGCGCAAGCGAGGAGCCCCTCCCCCCCTCCAACAGAGCCCGAAGCGCAAGCGAGGAGCCCCTCCCCCTGTCCACCACAGCCCAAAGCACAAGCTCAGGCTCCCCCTCCCAAACTTCCGGCCACCAACCCACCACCCCACCGCTCAACCCCATCCTCGACGACTACCTCGCTGGCGACCTCTCCCTCCCCGCCATCGCCACCCGCAACAACCTCAGCATCCGCACCCTCCTCACCCTCCTCGACTCCCCCGAAGTCTCCGCCCTCCTCGACGCCCTCACCGCCGCCGCCAACACACACGCCCAACGCCTCGCCACCCTCGCCCGCCCCCAGGCCATCGCACGCCTCACCGAACTCACCACACACGACCCCGACCTCAGCACCCCGCCCAACCGCCCGCTCACCCCCGCCGTCCGCGCCCGAACCAACGAAACCTCCCGCAAAGCCGCCGCCCATCTAGAACGCCTCACCCACCCCAAAAACGCCCAACGCGCCAGCATGGGCTCCCCCCCTCCAAAAGAGGCCCAATGCGCAAGCATGGGCTTTCCCCCTCCCAAAGAGGCCCAACGCGCAAGCGTGGGCTTTCTTCTCCCCGAACCTGCCCAACGCGCCAACACGGGCTTTCCCCCTCCCAAAGAGGCCCAACGCGCAAGCGTGGGCTTTCTTCTCCCCGAACCCGCCCAACGCGCCAACACGGACTTTCCCCCTCCAAAACACGCCCACCCCCCAATCACCAACCCCACCCCCACCCCATCACCCCACCCTCCCGTGGTAACCTCACCCCCCCAACCCACGGAGCCATCATGCACACCACACGACTCACCGCCCTCGCCGCAACCGCCCTCGCTCTCTCCGCCGCCAACGCCCAACACACCATCCCCGCCGACCCCGAACCCCGCTGGTTCAAGGGCAACCTCCACACCCACACCTTCTGGTCCGACGGCAACGACTTCCCCGAAATGGTCGTCGAGTGGTACCGCGACAACGGCTACAACTTCCTCGCCCTCTCCGACCACAACACACTCAGCCAGGGCCAGCGATGGATGCCCATCGCCACCATCAACCAACGCTCCCGCGAGTCCGCGTTCCCCAGATACCTCGAACGCTTTGGCCACTCCTGGGTCGAGACCCGCGGCCAGGACGACACCCTCGAGGTCCGCCTCAAACCCTTCGACGAATACCGCGCCCTCGTCGAACAACGCAACCAGTTCATCATGATCCAGGGCGAAGAGATCACCGGCAGCTTCGAACGCCGCCCCATCCACATCAACGCCACCAACCTCGCCGAACGCATCGACCCGCAATCAGCCGACAGCGTCGAGGAGACCATCCGCAAGGCCATGCTCGAGGTCAACGCCCAGGCCGAGGCCCACGGCCGCGAGATCCTCCCCCACCTCAATCACCCCAACTTCGGCTACGGCGTCACCGCCGAAGACATCGCCCCCGTCCTCGAAGAGCAATTCTTCGAAGTCTTCAACGGCCACACCGGCGTCAACAACCACGGCGACGAACACCACGCCTCCACCGAGCAGATCTGGGACATCGTCAACACCATCCGCATCGCCGAACTCAACGCCCCACCCATCCTCGGCATCGCCACCGACGACGGCCACAGCTACCACGGCCACTCCCCCGTCTCCGTCCCCGGCCGCGGCTGGGTCATGGTCCGAGCCACCCACCTCACCCCCGAATCCCTCATCCGCGCCATGAAAGCCGGCGACTTCTACGCCTCCACCGGCGTCACCCTCGACGCCATCGACTTCAACCCCGACACCCGGACACTCACCATCAACATCCACCCCGTCGCTGGCGAGACCTACACCACCCGCTTCGTCGGCACCCTCCGAGACGCCACCCTCGACAGCGAGCCAGTCCTCGACGCCGAGGGCAACGAGATCGCCGCCACCCGCCGCTACTCACCCGACATCGGCCGCACCCTCGCCACCGTCCGCGGCACCACCGCCACCTACCAACTCACCGGCGACGAGCTCTACGTCCGCGCCATCGTCGAGAGCGACGCACCCCCCGAACGCCCCACCAAAGAAAGCCTCCTCAAACGCGCCTGGACCCAGCCGGTCACACCAATCCACCCCACGCCAGCCGACCAATAGGCCGCCGCAAGGCCAATCCCGACCCCCCATCGCGGCCAGTTTGCCCAGCTTCACAATGCACCCGCAAACAGCGCAGAAACACGTCCGGATTGACCCAACTTTGCCGCGTTCCCCCATTGCAGCCGCGCGCGAGAATCGGTATGTTTGCTCTCGACGCGGGTGCGTTTCTTGCGCACCAGCCGGCGCAGTCCGGCAGCGCATCAACGACGTGGGCTCGCACCAGAACGTGCGCCACCTCACGCCGACATCCAAAGCCGGCAGGGCTGTCCTACCCCTCCCCCGGCCGCCGCGATCGTGCACCGGAGAATGCCCGGAGGAAGCGTTCTTTGGTCCACCCGCGGCGGTCGGTCTTTTTCGACCGCGAGCCAACTCACTCCAGCGGCATGTCCAACTGATCCACCAGGAACGCGTAGATGTCGGCCGTCTCGCGGATCGCCTTGCTCAGCGGCTTGCCCGCCCCGTGCCCGGCCCGAGTCTCGATCCGGATCATCACCGGGTTGTCGCAGTCCTGCGCGCGCTGCAGCGCCGCCGCGAACTTGTAGCTGTGCCACGGCTTCACCCGGTCGTCCCCCTCGGCCGTCGTGATCAGCGTCGGCGGGTAGCACGCCCCCACCCGCACGTTGTGCAGCGGCGAGTACGCCCAGAGGTACCGGAAGCCCTCCGGATCCTCAGACAGGCCGAAGTCGTCCGACCACTGTCGGGCGTTGGCCGATTGGGTGTGGTACCTCAGCATGTCCAGCACCCCCACGTGCGGCACGCACGCGCCGAACAGGTCCGGGCGCTGGGTCATGCAGGCGCCGACCAGCAGGCCGCCGTTGCTGCCGCCCTCGATGGCCAGCTTGGGGGTGGAGGTGTAGCCGGCCTCGATCAGCCACTCGGCCGCGGCGATGAAGTCGTCGAAGACGTTCTGCTTGTTGGCCTTGGTGCCGGCGATGTGCCACGCCTCGCCGTACTCACCGCCGCCGCGCAGGTTGGCCACGGCGTAGACGCCGCCCATCTCGACCCACGCCAGCCGCGAGGCGCGGAAGGACGGGGTGAGCGAGATGTTGAACCCGCCGTAGCCGTAGAGGAGTGTGGGGTTGGTCCCGTCGAGGGTGATGCCCTTCTTGTGCACGAGGAACATGGGCACCTTGGTGCCGTCCTTGCTCTCGTAGAAGACCTGGCTGGTCTCGAACTGGTTGAGGTCGAAGAGGACCTCGGGCTGGCGGAAGAGTTCGCTCTGCCCGGTGGTGACGTCGTAGCGGTAGATGGCGCCGGGTTGGGTGAAGCCGCTGAAGCTGTAGAAGGTCTCGGGGCTGGTGATGTGTCCGGCGAAACCGGAGGCCGAGCCGACGCCGGGGAGTTCGACCTCGCGGACGGGCTGGCCGGTCAGGGTGTAGACGCGGACGGCGGTCTTGGCGTCCTGGATGAACTGGGCGACGATGTGGCGGCCGATGAGGCTGACGCCCTGGATGGCCAGCTCCTGCTCGGGCAGGACCTCGCGGACGCGGTCGGGGTTTGCAGCGCCGACGGCGATGACGCGCGAGTTGGGCGCGTCCTTGGTGGTGGTGAAGAACAGGGTCTCGCCGACGTTGCCGATGAAGTCGTACTGGCCGTCCCACTTGTCGAAGATGGGCGCGGGCTCGGTGGCGGGCAGGCCGTTCTCGAGGCGGATCATGTAGACGGCGTTGGCGAGGTAGCCGTCGAAGTGGGAGACGATGAGGAAGTTGCCGTCCTCGGTAACGGTGGCGTAGGGGTTGTGGGTGGAGACCTCGGCCTGGTAGACGAGCGGGTCCTGGTCCTGCGGCGTGCCGAGCCGGTGGTGGTAGACCGCGACGGCCTGCTGGTCGTCGGCGTTGCCGTCGGCGTCGCGGGGGTAGCGGGAGTAGTAGAAGCCTGCGTTGTCGCTGGTCCAGGAGACCCCGGAGAACTTGATATCGCCGAGGGTGTCGGGGAGGTCCTGGCCGGTCTCGACATCGCGCTGCGCCAGATGCGCCCAGTCGGAGCCGCCGTCGGAGACGGCGTAGGCGAGCAGCTTGCCGTCCGGGCTGACTTCGGTGCCGCCGAGGGCCTGGGTGCCGTCCTCGGAGAAGGTGTTCGGGTCGATCAGCACGCGGGGCGTGGCGTCGAGTGCGTCGGCGACGTAGAGGACGGACTGGTTCTGCAGGCCGTCGTTGCGGGTGTAGAAGTAGCGGCCGCCCTCTTCTTCGGGGATGCCGAAGCGTTCGTAGTTGTAGAGTTCGGTGAGGCGGGCCTCGATGCGGCCGCGGGCGGGCAGCGCGTCGAGGTAGGCGTTGGTGACTTTGTTCTCCGCGGCGATCCAGGCCTGGGTCTCGTCGGAGGTCTCGTTCTCGAGCCAGCGGTAGGGGGCGGGCACGCGGACGCCGTGGTAGGTGTCCACGGTGCCGTCGCGGCGGGCGTCGGGGTAGGCCGGTTGAGCCAGGCTCGCGCCGGCGAGGGTGGTGGTGACGAGCGTCGCGAGTGCCAAGATGGGCTTGTGGTGCCGCATGGTGATCTCCGTCGGGGTGTGCGGAGATGATACCTCGGTTCCGGTGCGGGCGGCTCATCGCGTCGCGAGCGGCTGACGCCACAAAAAAGCACCCGAGCGGCACGTGCCGGCCCGGGCGCGGGGTGGGGTCGGGATTGGGGGCGTGGTTGCACGCCGGGTGTCGGTCAGTCGAAGAGGGCGGAGGCGACGGGCGGGCGGATGCTCTTGAGGTCCACCGAGGTTTCGATGCGGCAGTGGGAGTTGGTGCGGTGGCGTTCGGCGAAGAAGAACGCGAGTTCGTACTCCTGCCCGTCCTCGAGCCACTCGAGACGGTCGAAGTCGATGCGCTGGCTGACCGAGCTGTGGATGCCGCCGATATCGATGACGAGCTTGCCGTCCACGAAGACCCAGACGTCGTCGTCACCCTCGAAGGCGAAGAAGTCTCCCTCGCCCTCGTCGTAGGTGAACGTCGAGCGGATCTCGTAGGTGAAGTGGTAGTTGTGGTCGCTGCCGTCGGAGTTGCCGTAGAGCTCGTTGTCGATGGGGAAGAAGCCGCCGATGTCGGCGTATTCGTCGTCGAGCCGGTCGTCGAAGACCATGTTGCCGGTGAGCGCGTCTCGGCGGAGCGTAATGGAGAGGCGCTTGGCGATGTTCAGGCCGGGGACGTCGCGGTACCAGCTGGCCAGCGAGGTGGGCGAGTAGACCGCGCCGCCGCCGGGGTAGCCGGAGTTGCAGGTGTGGATCATGTTCCCGCCCTCGTCGTAGTCGGCGTGGGCGTAGCTGTGCTCCTGGTCGTTGACGTAGCCGCCGTTGGCCCAGAGGATGGCGTCCTCGGCCGAGACGACCTCGAGCCACCAGTGGCCCATGGCGCGGCCGTTCTTGACCTTGTCGTTGTAGACACGGACCTGCATGGTCTCGGCGGTCAGCTCGCACTGCGAGCCGTTCTGCAGGGCGTACTCGACACCGTCGATGGTGAGGCCGTTCTGGTTGCCGTTGCCCTTGGGCCGGAAGAACGCGTACTCGGCGGGACCCTCGTAGCCCTCGAAGCGGGCGTGGAGGTCGTCGCGGGTGATCGTGGTGCCGTCGCCGCAGCGGAGCTGGAACTCGTTGTCGGGGTTGTTGCTGGGGTTGAGGTTGACGCGGCCGCTGATGGAGACGCCGATCAGGTGGTCGTCGTCGTCGTTGTCCTCGTGCTCCTCGAAGCACTCCCAGGAGCCGATGTGGTCGCTGCTGTACTGGGCGATGTAGTCCTTGGGGATGATGATGTGGTTCCCGGCCGAGTCGGTGGACTGGGAATGGACCAGGCAGCCGGAGCTCTTGAAGGTCGGCTTGCCGTCGGCGTCGAAGAGGTCTTCGACGATGTTGACGTAGTGGCCGGCGCCGCGGCAGGGGTCCCGCTCGAAGTCGGGGTGGCCCCCTGGCTCGCTGGCCTCGCGGAAGTCGCGGATGAGCCCGGTCAGCACGCGGGTGTCCCGCGGGTCGTCGCTCTGGGCGGAGGCGACGTTCGTGGCTCCGGGCGTCACGGCCTGGAACGCGGTGACGAGCCCGGCGGCGAGCATCAGTCGGATTGGACGGTCGATTCGATTCGTGCGTTGCATGTGCATCCCTTCATACCCCGTCGGGCCGGCTGGCCCGATTCGCGTTACACAGCTCTCCCCGGAATGGCTGCATCTCGAATATCCAATTTGCCAGCGGGAATGCCCGATGCGGGAGCAGAAAGTCCCTGCGCGCAATCAGATATGACGATCGTGCGGTCTGGCCGGGCGGATAGGTTGGGGCAATCCCGTCGCGATGCCCGCGCGTCATGGCTCGGCGCGGGACGCCGTTGGATGAACGCGCGCGGACACCTGTCTCGGAGGAGGTTCCGGTTCGGCTATCGGGCCTGCATCGGCACGGTGCCTCTACGCGCGTCTGGGATTAAGGATCGGCTCGGGCGGGACGCACGGGGGGCGGGCTACTGCACGAGGCCCTTGGTGAGGCGCATGAAGGCGGTCTCGAGGTTGACCGGCTCTTCGGTGAACTGGGCGATGCGGAAGCCCTGGTTGACGAGGACGTTGGGCAGGTCCGTAAAGGTGTGTCCCTTGGCGTCGTCGAAGGCGACCTGGAAGAGGGGGGTGGGCTTGCCGTTGACGGTGATGCCGCCGTCCACGGTGCTGACCTTGCTGACGCCGGGGAACTTGGCGATGAGCTCGGCGGCGTCGGCGAAGCGGTCGGTGACGCCGACGTGGAGGACGTGTCCGACGCGCGCGCGGCGGAGGATGTCGCTGACGGAGCCGGAGTAGAGGAGCTTGCCGCGTTCGATAACGCCGACGACGTTGCAGAGCTCGGCGAGCTCGTGGAGGATGTGGCTGGAGATGAGGATGGTCTTGCCCATGCGTTTGAGTTCTTTGAGGAGCTCGCGGATCTCGATGCGGGCGCGGGGGTCGAGGCCGGAGGCGGGCTCGTCCATGAGGAGGACCTTGGGGTCGTGCAGGAGGACGCGGGCGATGGAGAGGCGCTGCTGCATGCCGCGGGAGAGGCTGTTGACCTCGGCGGTGGCTTTGTAGGTGAGGTCGGTGAGTTCGAGGACGTCGCGGACGACCTTGCGTCGCGCGTCGCCGTTGATGTTGTATGCGGCGGCGAAGAACTCGAGGTATTCGCTGACGACCATGTCCTCGTATGCGCCCATGAAGTCGGGGACGTAGCCGATCATGGGTCGGATCTGTCGGTTCTGGTAGCCGACGGTGAGGCCGCAGACCTGGGCCTGTCCGGAGGAGGGCTTGAGGAGCGTGGCGAGGACCTTGATGGTGGTGGTCTTGCCCGCGCCGTTGGGGCCGATGAAGCCGAAGCAGTCGCCCTCGTCGATGGTGAGGTTGAGCGAGTCGAGGGCGACGAGATCGCTGTAGCGTTTGGTCAGGTTGATCGTTTCGATCATCCGCACGGTGGCGTCCTCTCTTGGGCCGGCGGCCCGGGTGGTTGGTCAGCCCTGGCCGCGGGCCGGGTCGGCGGCGGTGTCTGTGGGGTCTGTCGGGGGGGCGGGGATCTGGGGCGGGTTTGCGGGGAGCGGGTAGACCCAGCGGACGATGGTGGTTCCGGAGACTGTTGGTTCGCGCTGGCGGCCGTTGGTGGAGACGCCGAGGGGGAGGGGGAGGTCTTCGCCCGACTCGCCCCGGAGGACGCCGATGATGACGACGCAGGGGCGGGTGGACCAGCGGCTCAGGTCGAAGGCGTGGGTTGCCTCGCGGCGGGCGACGGGCGCGCCGAAGCCGCCGGTCCGCGTGACGGGCGGGCCGAAGAGGTCGAAGAAGGCGAGCCATTCGTAGCGAGAGGTGCGGTCGCCGGGGTCGGGGAGGTTGTCGTCGCTCCAGGTGCCGCTGCCGACGATGCTGTCGAGCTTGGAACTGAGCAGGGTGGTGGTCGCGTTGGTGGTCGCGGCGGCGAGATCGATCGGCGTGCCGGGGTCCCAGTTGGCGATGGCCCACGCGTTTGCGCTAGAGAGGAGGGCGCTCTTGTTGGAGGTGGGTCGGATGTCGGTCTGGCCTCGGAAAACGATGAGCTGCACGGCTTCGAGGGTGCCGGGGAGGTTGTGGACCAGTTGTCCCTGGAGGACGGCGAGCTCGCCCGGGGGTGTGAAACGGACGGCGCGGAATGGGTCGGTGTCGGGCTCGACAACGGGGCGGATGGATTCCCAGGCGAGGCCGCCGGCCCAGTCGAGCTGGACCTGTTTGACGGTGGCTCGGGCGGGGAAGGTGAGTTTGTCGGGGGAGCGTGCGTCGATGGAGTAGTCGCGGGCGTCGGGGAAGGAGCCTCGGGCGGGGTTTTGGGATGCCTCCCACGGGGCGACGGTCTGTTGGAAGCGGCTGCCGCCGGAGCCGGCGTCGTCGGACTCGAGCCAGACGGCGGCGTCGCCGTAGACGGGGGTGAGGACGCTGGCCCAGGTGCGGACGCGCTGGACGCGCTGGCCGTAGACGTGATCGAGGAAGGAGAGGTGGGAGATCTCGACGCGTTTGGGTCGGAGGATGGTGGCGCCGCCCCAGGCGAGCGCGGTGAAGGCGATGGATGCGCCGAGGAAGGCGAGCCAGGAGTGTCGGCTCCAGCCGCGTTGCTTGAGGATGGCGAAGCCGCCGGGTCCGGCGACGGCCCAGTAGACGACGAAGACGATGAGGCCGAGCATGACGGCGATGAGCGAGCGGCCGCTCTTGCTGATCTGGCCGGAGATGTCGGCGTCGAAGACGCGGGGGGGGCGGCTGCCGGAGATGAGTTGGTTGGTGCGTTTGAGGCTTTCGACTTCGGCGGCGGTGGCGACCTTGCCGCGGCGGCCGAGGACGCGGTGCCAGAAGACGTCGGCCTCGGGGAGTCCGAGCATGGTGAGGCGGCGGTCCCACCCGGGCAGGCCGACGAGGGTGACGGGCGCCGACGCCGACCGAGCGGCTGACGACGACGGGCCGGCCGGAGGTGTCGGCGAGGATGGGGTCGGCCTCGCCGGGTGCGGCGTCGGCGAGGGGCTGGAAGGTGTGGACGGTGATGGGTGTGTCGGGGAGGCTGAGGTCTTCGAGTGTGGCGTCGGTGAGGAGGGGGCGGAGGGCGGAGACGGGCTCGTCCTCGATGCGGAAGACGGAGGCGCGGGGGAGGAGTGCGGCGAGTTCCTGGTTGCTGAGGGCGAGCCAGTCCTGCCCGGTGGCGGGGAGGATGATGACGAGGTGGCCGCCGCGTTCGATCCACTCGCGGAGGGCGCGGACCTGCTCGACGCGGAGTTCGGCGGGTGAGGGTCCGTTCCAGATGAGTTCGCGGATGGCGGCGAGTCCCATCCAGCGGTCGGGGATGGCCTCGGCGGTGAGGGTGGCGATCTGGGTGACCTCGTGGCCGAGGGGGTTGGCGCCGTCGGCGGCGCCCTGCTGGTATCCGGAGAGGCCGCCGGGGGAGTTGCCGACGATGGCGATGAGGCCGGTGGCCTTGGCGGGCATGTTGCCGGGCCAATTGTAGATGGTCTGTCCGAGGAGCTTGCCGGGGATGAAGCCGATGTCGGGTCCGTCGGCGGGTGCGTCGAGTGCTTCGAAGGCGCGGATGGCGAAGCCGCCGGTGGAGGCCATGTCGAAGGGGAGTCGGGCGTAGGCCCAGACGGGCTGGTCTACGCCGGGGTTGGTGGTGACGACGGTGTCGTAGAGGGCGTCGTCGCCGTCTACATCGGTGAGGACGACGCGGAGGAGGACCTCGCGTTGCTGGCTGCCGCGTTCGACGAGGCGGACGCGGATGCCGGTCCACTCGCCGGGTCGGGCGGCGTTGTTGAGGCCGACGCTGGTGACGGTGAGGCCGATCTCGTTGATGAGGCTGGATTGCTGCTCGGCCTGTTGGAGGAGGTCTACTTGGGCGCGGGCGGGGGAGGGGGTGAGGAGGAGGGAGAGGGCGGCGAGGCAGAGCCGCAGCGAGGCGGGGAGGGCCGCGGCAGAGCGGTGCCGGGCCGGGAGATGTGCCGGGACCGGGTCCGGGGTGGTGGCTTTGGTCTGGCTCGATGGCTTGTGCCGGTTATGCACCGAAGGGTCCCCCTGGGCGGGCTTGGTGAAGGTCGGGTGGCAGTGTACTGGACTCAAGCGGGTCGGGGCGGGGTCCGATCGGGATGGGATGAGCGGAGCTGATGAACTCTTGTTGGTGGTTGTGGGGCTCGGGGTTGCGGCGTTTGGTCTGGCGGCGATGTCGATCGCGTGTGCTGCGGCCCAGGAGGCGATCACTCGGCACATGGTGATGGTCAAGGCGATTCATCTGCGCAATGCGCATCTGCGCGCGCTCCTGTCGATCCGTGGCGTCGAGGCACCGGAGTTTTCGGGCTCGATGCCGATCGAGGTGGAGCCCGAGGGTTCGGGCGTGGACTCGGCGCGGCCTGCGGGCCGGGCGGCGGCCTGAGGCGGAGCCGCGTCGGGCGGTCGGCTTTGGGCCAGCCCTAGCTACGGGAGTTCATGCGGCGGAGTTCGTCGATGAGCAGGACGTGGGCGCGGGCGCCGAGGCGGAAGCAGTCGAGCTCGAACTTCTCGTTGGGGGAGTGGACGCGGTCGTCGGCGAGGCCGAAGCCCATGAAGATGGTCTCGAGGCCGAGTTCCTTCTTGAGCATGCCGGCGACGGGGATGGAGCCGCCGGTCTTGATGAGGGCGGCCTCGGTGCCGTTGGCGGCGGACTTGAGGGCGCTGCGTGCGGCGGCGAGTGTGGGTGAGTCGGTCGCGACGGTGGCGGGGTCGCCGCCGCCGTGGTTGAGGAACTCCCACCGGCAGCCGGGGGGCGTGCGCTTGCGGCAGAACTCGAAGAAGGACTCGGCGATCTTCTCGGGGTCCTGATCGTCGACGAGGCGGAAGCTGACTTTGGCGCTGGCGTGGCTGGGGATGACGGTCTTGGCGCCCTTGCCGGTGTAGCCGCCGATGATGCCGTTGAGCTCGGCGGTCGGGCGGGCCCATTCGCGTTCGAGGGGGGAGAAGCCGGCTTCGCCGATGTCGGCGTCGGGGCCGAGGCCGATCTCTTTGAGGGCGGCGGTCTGGTCGAAGTTGAGGGCGTCCCACTCGGCGCGTTCGGCGTCGGTGATCTTGCGGACGCCGTCGTAGAAGTTGGGGATGGTGACGTGGCGGTCGGCGTCCCAGAGTTGGGCGAGGACTTTGACGAGTTCGGAGATGGGGTTTGGGCCGCGGCCGCCCCACATGCCGGAGTGGAGATCGCGGTCTGCGGCGTGGAGGATGACCTCGGTGTAGGCGAGGCCCCGGACGCCGTAGGTGATGGCGGGCTTGCCGCGGTCGAGCATGCCGGTGTCGGAGATGACGCAGACATCGCACTTGCCGAGGCGGTCGGCGTTCTGGCGGACGAAGCGGTCGAGGTTGACCGAGCCGGATTCTTCTTCGCCTTCGAGGAGGACGGTGAAGCGGACGCCGCCGGCGGTCTGGTCGGTGGTTTCTTTCCAGGCGCGGAGGGCTTCGAGGAAGGAGGCGACCTGGCCCTTGTCGTCTACTGCGCCGCGGGCGACGATGCGTTCGCCGACGGGGCCGGCGGCGGGCTTGATGACGGGTTCGAAGGGGGGGCTGTCCCAGAGTTCGAGGGGGTCGGCGGGCTGGACGTCGTAGTGGCCGTAGAAGAGGACGTGGGGGCCGGCGTAGTCGGGCGCGGCGTCGGACTCTGCTAGGACAATGGGGTGTCCGGAGCCTGCGGGGTCGCCGGTGGGGAGGATCTCGACGCGGAGGCCGGACTGACGGAGGTGGTCTGCGGCCCAGTCGGCGGCGCGGGCGGTCTCGGCCTTGAAGGCGGGATCGGTCGAGATGCTGGGGATCTTGAGCCAGTCGATGAGGCGGGAGAGGGAGGCGGGCTCGTTGGATTCGAGCCACGACAGAACGGGCTTGGTGGTCATCCGTGCTCCGGGGGAGGCCGGCGACGCGTTCTGCACTCCGCCGAGGACTAAGAACTCACTGCTTCAAGGTCGGGTCGTGCTCAGAAGATCTTGTCGCCCGAGGTGTACCGCTCGAGAGACTCCTGTGTGGCGTTTCTTCCGGTGAACGTGCTGCCGCTGGGGTACCAGAGCGACGGGTCGGCCCATGCTTCTGTCGCCTTGATGTTCTCGACGTGCCCGTCGAAGAAGGCGGCATTCATCGAGTCGGAGGGGTGGCGGAAGGAGAAGAGATACCCGTTGCGGTCGTCGTCGGGTGACTTGCCGTAGGCGGTCGATCCGTTGAAGATGGGGCTCGATGAGAGGAAGGAGCCGTAGATGCCGGGGTTGGGATCGATGTCAAAGTCGAGAACTGAGCCGGTCCAGTAGCGGGTGCCGTCGGAGTGCATCACCTTCTTCGAAAGCTGAATGCCGACGTTCTGGAGGCGCGGCGAGAAGGATGCCGGTTGGGTGACGGGGTCTGCGAAGCCCGTCTTGAAACGGAAGCTCCGGTTGTTGGCGATGGGGATCAGCGGTGCCTGTCGGCCGGTGACCTGCTCGTTCGGGTAGTAGTGGAAGCCTGCGGAGGCGAGGTAGCTGACCTGACGGAAGCCGAGGTCTCCGATGACGCGGCGGAAGTCGTTGCGGTCGGGGGCCGAGCCGTACACTTCGTCGTTGTCCACAGTCGTCGCGGCGCAGCCGAACTCGTTGAACAGTTGGGCCGTGCGGACGGCCCGGTTGGGCGAGAACAAGTCGTCGGAACCCATCGAAGGGCTGATCCAGTCGTGGGTGCTGGTCGGCGAGGAGCCGTTGGAGTCGCCCACGATCTCGTCGACGTACTTGCGCAGCGGGTTGAATGTGATGACCTGATAGCGGGCACCGCTCGTGTTGGGGCCGGCGTAGTTGTCGTCGTTGTCACCCATGTAGAACGACTGCCCCTGGCCGGTGCTCCGCGCCATCGTGGCGCAGACCAGTGACCGGGCGGACTCGCGGGCGGCGCCGAGCGCGGGGAGCAGGATGCCGATGAGCAGCGCGATGATCGCGATGACCACCAGCAGTTCGATCAGTGTGAATGCGCTGCGCGGGCTCGGGAGAGATCGCGTGCCGGTCGATCGGGTGTTTCTTGGCTGCGTGTTCATGTGTCGTTCCGCCGTCTGGGTTTGGAATCCACCGTGAATACGGATCGCGGGCTCAGCGGGAAGTGACCTTCTTGACCTTCTCGTTGCTGATCTCGACGCGGCCCGTGGAGTAATTGACGTTGTTCGGCTCTCCCTCGACCTCGGCGATCGCGTCGTCGGAGAGATACCTCGATTCGATGATCCAGTTGCCTTGCTCGTCCTGATGCACCGGGAAGAGCGAGATCTTGCCGGAATCAGGGTTCCGCTCCGGGATGACCACGCCTTTGCGCTTGGTCGAAAACTCGTAGAGCTCGCCGGTGGTCACGTCGACCAGAAGTGCCTGGTGCGTGCTCTTGGCCTTGGGACCTCGACCGAGCGACCACCACGCACCGAAGACCACGGCACCGATGGCTGCGACGAACAGAACGATCTGCCACGGCTTGACCTTCTGCATCGATTCAAGCTCCGGAGTCTGGCTCGAAGCCGGGCGAGAACCGTCCGGCGAGTTGGGGCACACTATACCCTGTGGATCGCTTCGGGTGTGGGCGGATTGTGTCTTGACACAGCCCTTACAGAGTGAGATGGGCAAAACCCGCCTGTCGGTTGCTGTCGGTAGTGGCCGGTTGGGTTGGCCGGGTGTGGGTTGGGGCTATTTGTCGATCGGGGTGAGTTCGACGGTGACCGGAAAATGGTCGCTGGCGTAGCCGTCGGGGCGCCATTCCTGACGCCAGTCGAGGCCCTCGGGGAGTGAGGGGGTGCCGAGGATGAAGGGGCTGGCGGGGACGAGTTCGGGGTGCAGGTTGGCGTTGACGAGGATGTGGTCGATGCGGCGGCCGGACTCGTGGGTGACGAAGCGGGGGGAGCGGTCGGCGACGGCGGCGAGGGCGTCGGTGAGGCCGGACTCGATGAGGGCCTGGACGCTCTCGTCGGAGAGGAAGGCGTTGAAGTCGCCGAGGACGGCGATGTTGGCGTCGGGCTCGGCGGCGAGTTGGAGTTTGATCTGGTTGGCGAGGCCGCGGGCCTCGGAGAGGCGCCAGTACTCGCCGGGTCCGCCGCTCTTGGCGTGGACGACGTAGAGGGTGAGGCGGTAGGCGTCGGTGCCGGGGGTGGTGTCGGCGTCGCTCTGCGGCGGGATGTCGATATCGACGCGGAGGGGTGAGCGGTGGAAGGTGATGGGCTCGCCGGCGTTCCAGTTGTCGCCGTTGCCCCACTTGTCGGGGTGGGTGCCGCCGAGGGGGAGGCCGGGCCAGTTGGTGACGCTGGCGATGGGGTAGCGGGAGAGGACGGCCTGCTCGATGCCGCGTTCGTCGCCGGCGTCGATGGAGGCGAGGTGTTGGTAGCCCATGTCGGCGAGGTGGGTGTCGCGGAACCAGCGGACGACGGTCTCTGACTCGATCTCCTGGAGGGCGATGATGTCGGCGTCGAGGGCGCGGATGGCGTCGGCGAGGGCCTGGACGTGGGGCGCGGGCTTGGTGTCGTCGATGTCCTCGTAGCGGCCGGAGAGCTCGGGGTCGTCGTGGTCGTCGAAGAGGTTTTCGACGTTGTAGGTCGCGAGGCGGATGGTGCCGGGGGTTCGGGCGGGGGTGGTGCGGGTGCCGAAGCGGATGAAGTCTTCGGGCTCTGAGGCGTCGGGCTGGGCGGGGTCGGCGTTTGGATCGCCGTCTGTGGGGGCGGTGCGGGTGCCGACGCCGGAGTTGTTGGCTGACTCGGGCGTTGTGGCGGAGTCGGGAGTGGGTGCTGCGGTTTCGGTGAGGGTGGGGTCGTGGTCCTCGCCGGTGTCCATGACGGCGACGCCGGCGACGATGCCGCCGATGGCGGTGAGGACGAGCAGGGCGGCGATGAGGGGGAGGAGGGCTTTGTGCATGGCTCGTTCCTGGTCGGTGGTTCGCCGGGGATGGCTGGAGATGGCTGGGGGAAGGGACCCGGTGCCGCGGCGGCTTGGTGGATTGTGCCCCGTATCATTGGCGGTGATGCGGGTGATTCTTGCCAACCCACGCGGATTCTGTGCCGGGGTCCGGATGGCGATCGACGTGGTGGATCAGGTTCTGGACCTGTTCCCGGGCGAGACGATCTATGTGTATCACGAGATCGTGCACAACCGGCACGTGGTGGGCCGGTTCCGGGACCGGGGCGTGGTGTTTGTGGAGAGTGTGGAGGATCCGCCGGCGGGGGCGATTCTGGTGTTCAGTGGCACGGGATCCCGCCGCGGGTGCGGGAGCGGGCGGTGGAGCGGGGCCTGCAGCCGATCGACGCGACGTGCCCGCTGGTGACGAAGGTGCACTCGGAGGCGATCCGGTATGCGCGGCAGGGGTATCAGATTCTGCTGATCGGGCACCGGAACCACCAGGAGGTGATCGGGACTTCGGGCGAGGCTCCGGGGGTGACGCAGGTGGTGGAGAGCCCGGCGGACATCGCGGGGCTGACGATCCACGACCCGGAGCGGGTGGTGTATCTGACGCAGACGACGCTCTCGACGGACGATGCGGGGGTGATCATCGAGGCGCTGAAGGCGGCGTTCCCGGGGATCAAGGCTCCGCCGAGTGAGGACATCTGCTATGCGACGACGAACCGGCAGCACGCGGTGCGGCAGTTGGCTCCGGAGGCGGATCTGGTGCTGGTCGTGGGCAGCACGAACTCGTCGAACTCGGTGCGGCTGACGGAGATCGCGGAGAACGTGGGGACGGCGGCGCGGCTCATTGATGATGCGGCGGGGTTGGAGGACGCGTGGTTTGGTGAGGGTGTGGGGACGGTGCTGGTGACGGCGGGGGCGAGTGCGCCGGAGGACCTGGTCGCGGGGGTGTGCCGGACGATCGTGGAGCGGTTTGGGGCGACAATCGAGACGCGGGATGTGTTTGATGAGGATGTGGAGTTTGCGCTGCCGGGGAATCTGCGTCGGGTGATGAAGTACCGCGGGTTGCCGAACGCGGACCGGCGGATCCGGGTGCAGAAGCCGGTGGTGACCGAGTCGCTGTATGGTGCGGTGCCGCTGACGGTTGAGGGGCGGTAGGCCCGGGCTGTTGCGGTGTTGACGGGCCCGTTCGGGCGCGATGTGTTTTTCTGAAGCTGTTGTCTTTTGTCTGTTCACTGAGGAGATCTGATGAGCACCACCACGAGCGCCCCCACTGCTGTCGCGGACGCGGCCGCCCCCACGTCGATGGTCGAGCGGCTGGCCGATGTGCTGGTGACGTATTCGACGCGGATCAAGAAGGGTGATCTGGTGGTGATCTCGGGTGATCCGGTGGCGATGCCGGCGATCCGGGCGACGTATCGGCGGGTCTTGCAGGCGGGCGGGCACCCGGTGTGGCTGCCCAAGAGCGAGGAGCTGATCGACGACATGCTGGAGGCGGGGTCGCTGGAGCAGATCGCGTTTGTGTCGCCGCTGGAGGCGCACAAGGTGGAGACGATGGACGCGACGATCTCGTTCTGGGCGGACCGGAACACGCGGAGCACGACGCGGGTGGAGCCGGCGCGGCTCGCGGCGGCGCAGCAGGCGCGGAAGCCGACGATGAAGCGGTTTTGGAGCGGGCCGCGGAGGGGACGCTGCGGTGGGTGGGGACGCAGTATCCGACCGAGGGCTCGGCGCAGGACGCGGAGATGAGTCTGCGGCAGTACGAGGAGTTTGTGTATCGGGCGGGGCTGTTGCACCTGGCCGATCCGGCCGCGGCGTGGCAGGCGGTGCACGAGCGGCAGGAGCGGGTGCGGGAGTTTTTGCAGACCAAGACGGAACTGCGGTTTCGGGCTCCGGCGCACGGCGGGCACGACGGGACGGACCTGCGGGTGAACGTGGACCCGTCGAGGGCGACGTGGGTGAACTGCTCGGGGCACGAGAACTTCCCGGACGGGGAGGTGTTCACGGGGCCGCAGGGGGTGGACGGGCACGTGAATTACACGTTCCCGGCGGTGTACAACGGGCGCGAGGTGGACGGGGTGCGGCTGGTCTTCAAGGCCGGTCGTGTGGTGGAGGCGAGTGCGACGAAGAACGAGGCGTTCCTGTTTGAGATGCTCGATCAGGACGAGGGGGCGCGGAATCTGGGGGAGATCGCGATCGGGACGAACTACGGGATCACGGAGTTCACGCGGAACACGCTGTTTGATGAGAAGATCGGCGGGACGTTTCACGCGGCGTGCGGGGCGGGGTATCCGGAGAGCGGGAGCAGCAACGAATCGGGGCTGCACTGGGACATGGTGTGCGACCTGCGGCCGGACGCGGCGAAGGGGCTGCCGGGGGGGACGATCGAGGCGGACGGGGAGGTTTTCCATCGGGATGGGGAGTTCCTGATCGACGGGTGGAGCCGGTGAGGCGGGCGGGCTGAGGGCGGCCGGGCATCGGAACGGGCCCGGGGCGTGCGTAGGCTTGACGCATGCGAGCACCTGACGACCACATCTTTCATCACACGCCGGAGACTCTGGGGGCGTGGTTTACCCGGCGTGGGCTGCCGGTCTTTCGGGCCAAGCAGGTACTGGAGTGGGTGTACCGCAAGGGTGTGGTGGACCCCGCGGCGATGTCGAACCTGTCGAAGCGGGACCGGGAGATGCTGGCGGCGGAGATGACGTTTCTTTCCGGGGACACGCTGGCGCATCAGGTGGCCAGCGACGGGACGCGGAAGCTGCTGGTGGAGTGGGGTGACTGGGGGACCGGCGGCGGGGCCGGGCGGGGCGATGAGGGAGGCGAGGGGCATTCGCTGCGGGTGCTCGGGGGGTCGCGGGGTCGCACCCGGACCGGCAGACCGAGTGTGTGATGATCCCGGCGGAGTCGAAGGGGCCTCGGCCGGAGGCGGGCGGAGCCGGGGCGGCGCAGCGGCCGGACGCCGGTGGTGCGGTGCGGCGGACGGCGTGTATTTCGTCGCAGGTGGGGTGCCCGGTGGGGTGCCGGTTTTGTGCGTCGGGGCTTGGGGGGCTGGACGGGAACCTGACGGCGGGGCGGATCGTGGAGCAGGTGTGGCGGCTGAACCGGCTGCTGGCCGACGAGGCGGGGCACGAGGTGTTCGGCGACGGGACGCCGCGGATCTCGAACATCGTGTTCATGGGAATGGGCGAGCCGCTGGCGAACTTTGCGAACGTGGTGCACGCGGTGCGGACGATCGCGGCGCCGTGGGGAGTGGGGATCTCGGCGCGGAAGATCACGATCTCGACGGTGGGCATGCCGCGGGCGATCGAGCGGCTGGCCGAGCAGCTGGAGCTTCCGGTGACGCTGGCGCTGAGCCTGCACGCGCCGAACGACGAGCTGCGTCGGGAGTTGATCCCGTGGGCGGAGTACACGTCGATCCCGGAACTGCTGCGGGCGTGCACGGCGTGGTTCCGCAAGACGGGGCGGGAGATCACGCTGGAGTACATTCTGCTGGGCGGGGTGAACGACCTGCCGGAGCATGCGCAGCAGCTGGCGGGGGTGGCCAAGAGTTTGCGGGCGAATATCAACCTGATTCGGTACAACGAGGTGGAGCCGCTGCCCTTTAAGCGGCCGGGGACTCGGGATGTGCTGGAGTTTCAGCGGATCCTGCAAGCGCGGGGGGTGAATGCGCACATCCGGGCGAGCCGCGGGCGGGATATCGCGGCGGCGTGCGGGCAGCTGCGGCATGAGGCGGCGGGGGCGTAGGGGCTATTCGATTGGGCGTCGGGCGTTGCGGTGCGCGGCCTCAGTCTTCGATGCGCGTCTCTTGCTCGCGAGAGGGCTCGAACAGGATCGTGCGTCCGGCATCGTTGGGTGCGGGGCTGTGGACACGCAGCGTGCCGCCGGCTGCGGGATCAAGGTGCACTACGAGCGGTGTTCCATGCTCATCCTCAAAGTGTGTCAGACCAAACTGCAGGCGGCCGTTCTCGCGTGCGTCCACGGTGCCTTCGAAGACGCTTCCGTCGTGTGACAGGGCGAGGCACCGGAGGTCTTTCGTTTCGGGGTGGTAGAAGATGTAGGCGTCGAGCAACACAGTTGGTTCGGCGTCCGCGGCGGTGATCCGGGCGTGGACCGCTTCGGTGTGGGGGATTCTGGCGAAGGCGAGTTCGATGTTGAGCGGATCGCTTCCGGGGCGGTCGATCGCCGCGTTCCAGGTCCCGCCGATGAACGGGGTGAGGGGCGTGAGGTAGCGGGCGGGCTTCGGCTCGGGTGCAACTGCGGGACCCTCGGGCGAGGCGTCGGGGTCCTGCCGGGTGTATTCCCACCTGGCGAGGAAGACGGGGTCCGCGCGGCCGGGGAGGGTCTCGGTCAGCGTCGAGGTGTAGCCATTGGGGCTGTTGGGGGTGTTGGGGGTGTCGAAGACCCAGTGAAGCTGCAGGTCGCGCGCGTGTTCGTTCGGGTAGAAGAGCCTTCCGTCGAAGCGGGCTTCATTGGTGCCGATCGTCACGGGCGACTCCCCCAGCAGACCGCCCTGGGAGAACGCGAGTTGGCGGAACTGCCGTTCGCCCGGGTGCCAATAGAGCACGCGGCGCACGCCGCTGGTGGTCTCGCCGTCGCCGCGTGAGTTGGTGGTGTCGCCCAACAGCGAGTGCCCGCCGGGCCCCCACTGCCAGGTATCGTGTTGGGAGTAACCGCTCCAGATTCCGAGTCGCCACTCACCGTTGACCAGTTGCGCCAGGCCATCCAGAGGGCCCGGTGTCTCGGCGTGCACCGGGGTTGGTTCGTTCGGAGAGGTGCCGTCCTGCAGAAGGATGGCATCGAGCGCGGTCTGCAGGTCAGCCCAGATGCGGTGCGTCTCGGGCTGCGGGCTGAGCCGGATCAGGAGCATGGAGTCCTGGTCGGATGTGGCGGCGGTCTCGGCCTTGACGCGCACGTCGATCGGCTCGAACGTGGCGAAGGCGTCGATGAGGTGCATCGATGCGTCGAAGCTGTGGGGGCCGGTGCGCGCGAGTGTGACCAGCGCGGGGGTGTGGCTGATGTCCCTGTCGCCGGCGAACGCGTTCATCAGCCCGTTGTAGTAGTCCTCGAGCAGTTCTCGGACCCGTGTCGCGTCGGGCTCCGGTTCGTCGATCCACATGACAAAGGCGTAGGACCAGAAGTCCTCGGTATCGGGCTTGCGCCAACCGGGGGCGAAGCGGAGCGACTCGCGGCCGGAGGGGAGATCCGGGGCGAACCCCGGCGGCAGGGCGAAGGTCTCGGCGGGCCAGCCTTCGAGCCGCGGCTGGGGCGGGCCGGGGCGGTGCGGCGGCCTCCTCCTGTATCGCGGCGAGGGCGGGCGGCGCGGCGAGGAGGGACAGGAGGCACAGGCGAAGGGTGATCCGGCGGGGTCGCGTGGCGGCACGGGGCTGGGCAGGTGGCAAAGTCAGGCTCCTGGAACGCGGTGGTCGATCGCCCCCGACGGTAGGGCACGCCGAGCCGCACCCCCGGGCAGTCAACCGGCCGCGGAGCCGCGGGGTTGCGGGGAATCGGGATTCGTTGTGACTGGGCCTGGGTGTGGCGGGGAAGCTTTGAACACGAAGGACGCGGAGGACGCGGAGGAAGGCAGGATGCGGAGGCCGCAGGAGGACAGCCCACGCTGGCGCGTTGGGCCTCTTTTGGTGGTGATGATGGTGTTTGTGGGGAGGTGCGGGATTCCCTCGCTTGCGCGAGGGGCTCTACGGCGCGGCCTCCCCCACCGCTCACTCGGCCTCTACCAGTTCCGCCGTGTCGGTCACCATCGGGTGGGCGCCGCGGCCGGATTCGTCGTAGAGCCAGGGGCCGGCCAGGCCGTCCATGTTGAGGAGGAGGTAGGTGTCGGCTAGGGCCGCCGGGCGGCGCTCTGGAGTGAAGGTGTCGCCGGTGTAGACCGCGGCGGCGGTGAGGCGGACCGCGTCGATGTCGCCGTCGAAGAAGGAGGTCGGCTGGCTGCGGTTGTTGACATCGGCGCCGATCATCAGGGGGCGGTTGTTGGTGCGGCGCTTGCCGGAGCGTTTGGTGGTCTTGACGAGTGTGCCGTCCACGTAGAGGCGGACCTCCGCGCCGTCGTAGACGCCGGCGACGTGGTGCCAGGTGCCGGGCTTGAGGATAGGGGCGTCGGCGCCCGCGGCGGCGTAGCGGTCGCCGAGAAAGATCGAGAACTGCGGGATGCCCCTGTTGACGAAGATGCCGTAGTCGGAGTTCTCCGTCTTGGCGACCAGGCCGACGCGGCTGCCGAAGGCGCGCGCGCGCATCCAGCACTCGAGCGTGAGCGGGCCGTCGGGCACGGGGATGGTGGCGCTCTCGATGCGGATGTGGTCGGTGGTGCCGTCGAAGGCCGCGGCACGCTCGCGGGCGGGCACCGGCGGGGCGGTGAGATCGACCGTCAGCGGGACATCGGCGCGGACCTCGGGGATATTGAACCGGGCGGTCTCGGCGAGGTAGTCGGTGTTGAGGACGACCTCGAGCGGGCGGAAGGCGGTGTCGAGCCCGGCGAGGCGGCTGGCGGAGAACTCGAAGGTCTGGCTGGCACCCGCGGCGAGCTGGGCGTGGTTGTGGTCGGGGCGGACCGACCAGCGGGAGTCGGCGGCTCTCGAGGGCGAGGGTGAGGTCGATCGGGCGGGAGACGGGGTTGGTCATGGTGACGGCGACCACGCCCTCGGCGGTGCCGCGGCTGGTGACGTGGAGGGGGTTGGCGACCGAGGGACGGTTGTCTGCGAGGCGGCCGGTCTCGTCGCTGACGGTGCCGGTGATGGCGCGGACGTCCTGCACGCCGCCGACGGGGATGGAGGCCAGGGCGAGGTGGTCGTCGCGGACGGTGACGATGTCGAAGTGGTGCAGGTAGCCGGCGTCGGGGGCCTTGCCGGTCTGCACGCCGCCGACGGTGGCGAGGGTGACGTACTCGATGCCGTCGCGGGGGTCGAAGCGGGCGCGGTGGATGTGGCCGGCGAAGACGGCCGAGACGTTGCCGGCCTCGACGAGTCGGGCGTGGACCTTGTCCCAGTCGGAGCCGTAGTTGCCGCCGAGCCAGCGGGGGTGGTGCAGGAAGAGGAAGACGTGCCTGGCGTCTTGGGCCTTGTCGAGGGTTTCGTTGAGCCAGGCGAACTGCTCGGGGCTCATGGTCTGGGTGTCGGGCTTGGAGATGCTCTTCTCGCCGGTATCGGGGTTGCCCTCGTCGGAGTAGAGGACGATGAAGGAGCAGCCCTTGTGCTCGAAGGCGTACCAGAGCGGGCCGAAGTGGGTCTCGAAGTGCTGCTCGTGCTCGCCCTCGGGCGTGTCGTCGCCGCGCCAGTAGATGTCGTGGTTGCCGGCGACGGGGAACCAGGGGCAGTAGAGCTTGTCCATGATGCCCTTGAACTCGCGCATCTGGGCCATCCAGGGCTCGGTGGTGTTGTAGCCCTGGATGAGGTCGCCGACGGTCATGACCAGGTCGGGCTCGAGGAGGTTGGTGTCGGCGACGGCCTGGTCGAGGATCTTGACCCCGTCGGCGGGGCCGCCGGTGCGGTCGCCGTAGACGACGAAGAAGAAGGCGTCGTCCTCGGTGGGCAGCGGGAGGATCTCGGCCGCGGGGCGGTTGGTGGTGAAGCGGGAATGGTCGGTGACCGTCTCGTGGGTATGGTCGCGCGCGTCATCGTGGTCGTGGTCGCTCTGGGCCCCGGCGTTGGTGGCCAGGGCGGCGAGCGTGGTGGCGATGATGGCGGCGACGGCGGCGGCTGGGCGTTTCATGCGGGCACGGTAGCTGATCTGCCCGACGCGGCCGGTCAAGAGCGGGTAAAAGTCGGGTCAGGCCGGCGCACAGAGCGTGGGGTTGCCGGTGGGTCCGCGGGGCATCTGACGTATGCAGCACGAAACGCCAATCTCGCGGGAGTACGACTGGGCGGTGGAGTTCCACGCGTTCACGCCGCAGCACCTGGTGACGCTGATGGTGCTCGTCGGGCTGATGGCGGGGTCGTGCTGGTTGGGGCGGCGGTGGTTGCCGGGGGATGGGGGGCGGGTCCCCTCGCTTGCGCGAGGGGCTCCAAGGTCGGGGTGTGGCCCCTCGCGTGCGCGAGGGGCTCGACCGGGGGCCGGGGGGCGCGGACTGGGAGTGGCGGTTGCGGTTGGTGTGGATCGGGACGACGATCGCGTGGCAGGCGATGGCGGCTGGTGTGGTATCTGCTGCCGCGGAACTTTGACTGGTACGAGTCGCTGCCGCTGCACCTGTGCGACCTCGCGGCGTGGGTAGCGCCGCTGGCGCTCCTGACGCAGTTGCGGTGGCTGCGGTCGCTGCTCTACTTCTGGGGGATCGGTCTGAGCACACAGGCGTTCTTCACGCCGGTGGTCGAGGGGGGGTACGGGCACTTCAGCTACTGGCTGTTCTTTGTGGGGCACCTGCACATCGTGGGTTCGGCGGTGTACGACGTGGTGGTGCTGGGGTACCGGCCGCGGCTGCGGGACTGGGGTGTGGTGACGCTGCTGTCGCTGGCGTGGATCGTGCCGGTGACGGTGTTCAATGTGCTGATGGACGTGAACTATGGGTACACGGGCAACACCGCGCCGGGCGGGACGACGCTGATCGACTATCTGGGGCCGTGGCCCTGGCGGATCGGGACGATCGTGCTTGGGTCGCAGGTGCTGTTCGCGGCGGTGTTTGTGCCGTGGGTCGTTGTGGGGAGGCGAAGGCGGAGATACACTCCCAGTTAGGATTCTCGTCCTTCGCTGGCTCTTTCAAAGGAACCGCCATGCACAGAGATCTGGATTGTCGGGTTGATCGTCATCGGGTGAATCGGCGCTCGCCGATGGTGTTCGCGATGGGCGTGGTCGCGCTCTCGTGGTCGCTGGCGCATTTTGCCGGCTGCAACACCATCGAGGGTGCGGGCAGGGACATCGAGTCGGCCGGTGATGCGATCGCGGACACGGCCCGGGACGCCAAGGACTAGCGGGCGCCGAGACATCGCGGCCGCGCGGCCGCGACGCCTACCAGTGGAATCCGCCCGCGTTGGGATCGAGGGGGACCTCGATCTCGATGGGGGCGACGCCACTGCTCTCGGCGTCGAAGGTGCGGCCGTCGGGGAGGGTGACGTGGTCGAAGAGGAGGACGGCGCGGGTGGTCGCTTGGGGGAGCAGGCACTCGGCGGGGATGGCGACGAGGATCGTGGCCGGGCGCTGGGGGACTAACTCCATGGAGTGGTGCTGGATTTCGGAAGCCGCGCGGCTGTGCGAGGCCCATGTTGCGAGGCCGCCGTCCTCATCGAACACCAGATCGAACGTGCCGAAGTCGGTCTGTTTGCCGTTGCGCGTGATCGTGCGGAGCGTGCCGCGGAGCGAGAGTGTGCCCGGCGGTGCGAGGACGTCGACGCGACAGTCGAACGTGGGCACCCCCGCGACCGACTTCAGCCCGCTGCGCCCCGGTGGCGCGGCGGGGCTGCGCGCAATGGCGAGGCGGGCAGGAGGTTGGCGCGGAGCCACGCTTCGATGGAGGGCGGCTCTGCGGGCGGCTGAGGTGAGGGCAGGGCCGCGGCGGGGCGGACCTCGAGCGGCAGCCGAGCTTCGGCGGTGAGGGTGCCCGGGACAGTCAGTCCTTCCCATCGCGGGATGGAGTCGAGATCGGTCACGCCCTCGGCGTACCACGTGCGAATCACGAACTCTCCGGCCCAGGCATCAGGCCCGGCGATCAGGAACGCGTCGAGCATATCACCGCACCAGGGCAGTCCTTCACCACGCCAATGCGTCGGCGTCATCGACCGCGAGGATTGAGGATCGGTTGCGCCCGAGAGGTCTTCGACACGCAGCACGAACGCGCCCGGCGCCCTCTTGATCCGGTCGGCCAGCACGTCGACACGCAGCACGAACGGTTCGCCTGCCTGGAGAACCTCGCCGCTGCTGCACCAGAGGCGCGGGGTGATGAGCGTAGTGATCGCGGTGTTCCACTCGTCGTCGTTGATGATCCCGCCAGCGCGGAGACCTCGCAGATAGACGCCCCAACTGTCCACCCACGGCAGATCGGTGCGGACGACGCGGTCGAGGAGGAAGTCGGCGTAGCGCTCGCGCACCTTGGTCGGGGTGGAAGGGCTCGAGACGATCAACCCGATCAGGTCGCTGTGGTACTGAGATTCGGGGAAGTCGGGTCGGCCGAGCACTCGGATCAGTGCATCGGCCATTTTGTCGTGTTCGGCCGGGCTCAGCGGCCTGCGGCCGAGCAGTTCGGTCCGCCCCGCGTCGGCGATCCAGCTGTCCGGCCGGTCGATCGTCAGGGCGATGAGCACGCCGGTCGGCAGAGCCCCCGCGATCTTCGCCTTGGTGATGACCCCCCGCGAGGCCATCGTGCCGAGCGTGCCGGTGAACGCGAGCAGGAGGAGGCCCACCACCACCGGCTTCCAACTCTGGCGGCGCAGGCCGCGGGTCGTTGCCCGCGGGTCGGTCAGTTCGGTGCCGCACTCCGGGCAGGTCTGGTGCTCGGGGTAGAGGCCGGTGAGGTCGAAGCGGCAGTTACGGCAGTGCGGGGCGGTGCCGACGCGCCGGCCGAGCAGGCCGCGGAGGAGTAGGAGTAGGCCGAGCAGGCCCGCCGAGAGCGAAATGAGCTGGATCCAGGTCCCCATGAGTGAGCAATGTACCCGGCGGGTGTGGTGGGCTCCAGAATCGAGCGGGGAGGTTGGTTGCACAGAGGGCGGCGGGTGCTTGGGGGTCCCCTCGCTCGCGCGAGGGGCTCTATGTGGGGGATGAGCGGCGGGGGCCCTGGGCTAGCGCCCAGTGGCACCGGGGCGGGGGCCGGCTCCTTGGCTCGCGGACGCTTGCTCTACACTCCGCGGCATGATCTGGCTGTGCCTCTCTCTTCTCGTGGTCTCACTGGCGATCTCGCTGCCGCTCACCGGGCTGCTGGTGCGGCTGGGGCACCGGTTCCAGACCTACGACTCGGCCGGGTCGGGGGGGCATGTCAAGGCCGACCTGCGGCGGGTGCCCAACACGGGGGGATCGCGGTGTTTGCCGGGGTTGCCCTTCCCCTGGCGGCGGGGTTGCTGGCGGTGAAGCTGGGGGCGACCGAGTTCTTTACCAGCCGCGTGCCGGAGTTGGCGGTGCACCTGCCGGGGGTGGCGCAGCGGACGCCGCCGGCGCTGACGTTGCTGGCGTGCCTGACGATCCTGCACCTGCTGGGGCTGATCGACGACCGGAAGGCGCTGGGGCCGTGGGTGAAGCTGGTGGTGATGCTCGGGTGCGCGGCGGCGATGACGCTGGTGACCGACACGCGGCTGTTCATGCTGCTGGACGGGCACGTCGGCGGGCCGTGGCTCTCGGTGGTGGTGACGGTGCTGTGGATCGGGCTGGTGACCAACGCGCTGAACTTCATCGACAACATGGACGGGCTGTGCGGCGGAGTGACGACGATCGCGGGGGCGTGCTTCCTCGCGGCTGCCCTGCTGAACGGGCAGTGGTTCATCGCGGCGATGCTGGCGCTGCTGGTCGGCGCGTCGCTGGGGTTCTTGTCGTTCAACCTGCCGCCGGCGCGGATCTTTTTGGGGGATGGCGGGTCGCTGGTGGTCGGGTTTACGCTGGCGTTCCTGACGGTGCGGACGACGTACTACGACCCGGGCGACACGATGCGCTCGGGGGGGTGGTACGGGGTGTTCATGCCGCTGGCGGTGCTGGCGGTGCCCTTGTACGACTTTGTCACGGTGTCGCTGGTGCGGGTGAGTCAGGGGCGGAGCCCGTTTGTGGGCGATCAACAGCATCTGTCGCACCGGCTGGTGCGGCGCGGGTTTACCAAGCCGGCGGCGGTCGGGCTGATCTGCAGCCTGACGGCGATCACGGGGGTGTCGGGGATTGTGCTCGGCTCGCTCGAGCCGTGGCAGGCGATCCTGGTGGGGCTGCAGATCGTGCTGACGCTGCTGGCGCTGGCGTTTGCGGAGGCGGCGACGAGCGGGCGTGAGGGTGGGGATGGTGATCGGGCATGAGTGGTGAGACTGGCAAAGCAGAGAGGCGGGCTGGAAAGCCCGCCTCCCGGAAGGGAAACGACGCGGAACTCGCCGATCGCGGCGGGGTCCCCTCGCTTGCGCGAGGGGCTCTCCGTCGCTCGGGGTTGGTGTGTGTGTTGGTCGGGGTATGCGCGCGCATCGTGACGACGACGGACCCGCTGCCGGGGTGGGGGCTGGATCCGCTGACGACGGTGGCCCCGCTGAACGGTGTGGGGCCGGCGGCTCTCGATCGTGCTGGCGGCGCTGCCGCTGGTGGGGTTGGGCGCTGGTGCTGCTGGCGGCGCGGCTGGCGGGTGAGGGCGCTGCCGCGGGGGATGGGTGTGGTGTTGGTGCTGGCGGGGCTGGGGCTGCCGGCGGTGGTGTGGCACGGGTGTCTGGGGCCGACGGCGTGTGTGGAGAACGCCAACACCCTGTCGGTGTGGACTGCGGCTATCGCGGGGGCGATCGCGGCCCTGGTCGCGTGCCGGCACGAGGCAGAGCGGGGGCTGGTGCTGGCGTGCTGCGCGGGGCTTGCGGGCCCGCTGGCGCGCGGGGATTCAGGTCTTCAGCGAGCACCCGACGCTGGTGGACGAGTTTCGGCAGAACCGGGGCGCGTTTCTGGCGTCGCACGGGTGGGTCGAGGGGTCGGCCGCGGCGCGGGTGTTCGAGCGGCGGATGATGCAGCCGGACGCCTCGGCGTGGTTTGCGATGTCGAACGTGTACGCCTCGGTGATGGTCGGGTGCGCGGTGGTGTTCGTCGCGGGGCTGGTCGCGGCGGTGCGGGGGCGGCTCTGGGCGACGGGGGCGAGGCCGGATCTGTACCGGTTCGTCGGCGTGCTGGCGGGGGCCGTGATGGCGGTCGGGGGCATCGTGATGGCGGTGCCGGCGGGCGGGTCGCTGCCGAAGGGGGCGGTGGCGGCGCTGGTGCTCGGGCTCGGGCTGTTTGGCGTCGCGGCGTGGCGGGAGCGGATGCCGGGGCTCGTGCGGCGCGGACTGGCGGGGCTTGGTTCGGGGAGGCTCGGGTGGTGGTTCGGGCCGGGGCTGATCGCGGCGGCGCTGGCGGCGGTGGTGGTGCGGGGCGTGGTCGGCGAGCGGGTGGGTGAGTTGAGCCTGCTGTTTCGCTGGTTTTATCTGCAGGCGGCGACGGGGATCTTTGCCGAGCACCCGGTGTGGGGCGTGGGGCCTGATGGGTTCCAGTCGGCGTATCTGCTGGCGAAGAACCCGCTGAGCCCGGAGGAGGTCTCGAGCCCGCACAGCGTGCTGTTTGACTATGTGTCGATGCTCGGGGTGTTTGGGCTGGCGTGGTGTGGGGTGGTTGTGACGCTCGCGGCGCGGGCGGGGCGGGAGTGGGCCTTGGGCTCGGGGACTCCGGACGGGGGCGAGGGGGGCCCGGGAGGCTCGGCGGTCGGAGGGCGGGGGGCGATCGGCTGGCTGGGGGTCGTGATTGGCCTGAGCGGGCTGGTGGCGATTTGGCGGGAGACGTTGCCGACGGCGGCGGCGGTGCCGGAGGCGTATGGGCTGCTGCTACTCGATGGCGTGACCAAGCTGGCGGGCTTCGTGCTGGTCTGGCTGGGGCTGGGGGCGGCGCTGCTGACGGTGTCGCGGCGGGCTCCCGGGGTGATGCGGGCGGGGCTGGTGGCCGGCGGGCTGGCGGTGCTGGTGCACGCCCAGATCGAGCTGACGGGGACGGACCTTTCGGGGGCGGGGTGGATGTTTGTGGTGCTCGGTGCCGGGGCCGCGGGGCGGGGGCTGGCGGCCTCAGACGGGGGTGGAACAGACACCGACGCCGGGGCTCGGGCGGGGGGGCGTTGGGGCTGGCTGGCGGGGTCGGTTGTGGCGGGCGTGCTGGGGCTGTTGGTGGTGGCGGCTTCGGTGCCGGTGTGGGGGTGGGAGCGCGGGCTTCGTGGGGCTGCGGCCAGGGCCGGGACGGCGACGCGACTGGCCCAGCGGTTTGAGGCGAGGGGTCAGGGGCTGACGGACGAATCGCCGGAACTGCTGGTCGCGGAGTTGTCGGCGATGCTGGGTCGGGATGTGGAGATGTCGCCTGAGGGGGTGGGCCGGGCGGTTGAGGCGCTGCGGATGGGTGCCCTTGAGGATGCTGCGGAGGCTCTGGAGGGCATCGCGCGGGAGCCGGCGACCCCGAGCCGTGCGGCGGTGGCGGCTGCGGGGCGGGTGCGGCGAGCCGCTGGCCCAGGCGGCGGTGGCGTCCGGCGCGGGCGGGGGCCGGCGGGGCCGGCGGAGGCGGTCGCGGCGATGGTGGATCTGGCGAGGTGGGGTGCGGAGCGGTGGCCGGGGGACAGTTCGGCGTATCGGCGGCTTGCCGGGGCGTTGCGGCAGCGCAAGCGGCGGTGCCGGACGGGGGCCTGGCGCGGCCGTATTCGGACCTTGCGGCGTTGGAACGGGCGGCGGAGCTGGACCCGTTCAGCCCGGAGTTGGGCGCGGGAGCTGGCGCTTCGGTATCGGGAGTCCGGGGACGTGGAGGCGGCGTCGCGGTGGGCGGGCAAGGCGTTGGCGTTGCACGAGTTGTCCCGGCTGGACCCCCTCGCGGGGCTGTCTGATCGGGAGGTGCAAATGCTGCGCGAAGTGGCTTCGGACCCTTGATTCCGATGGCTGTGGGCGTATTGTTTGGTTGTATATAGGGCTCGCGGGAATCCGCCGCACTTGGCTTGCTTGATGTTCGGAGCCGTCCGATGGACGATGATTTGGACATTCCGGCCCCTCGGGGGAGCGACTGATCGCGGCCCAGACCTCTGCGGCTTCTTCGAGCCGCCGGCCCAACTGATTCGACACTTTGTGAGCAGAACCGACCCCGCAACCCCGGGTTGTGGCACGAGAGATTCCGACTTCCCGATTCCGGCATGTTGGCCGGGTGAGCGGGCAGTCACGCACCGCTGACCGACCGACAAGACTTGAGGACGACGACCATGGCCACCGACCTTTCATACATCCGCAACATCGGTATTTGTGCGCACATCGATGCGGGCAAGACGACAGTGACCGAACGCATCCTCTACTACACCGGCAAGAACTACAAGATGGGCGAGGTCCACGAGGGCACGGCCACGATGGACTTCCTCGCGGAGGAGCAGGACCGCGGCATCACGATCCAGTCTGCGGCGACGACGTGCCCGTGGATCCGGAACGAGAAAGAGTACAAGATCAACCTGATCGATACTCCGGGTCACGTGGACTTCACCATCGAGGTGGAGCGTTCGCTGCGTGTGCTCGACGGCGCGGTCGCGGTGTTTGACGGCAAGGAGGGCGTTGAGGGCGCAGTCCGAGACCGTGTGGCGTCAGGCCGACCGGTACAAGGTGCCGCGTCTGTGCTTCATCAACAAGATGGACAAGCTGGGGGCGGACTTTGAGTTCAGCTTCCGGACGATCAAGGAGCGGCTGGGTGCTAACCCGATCGCGGTGCAGTACCCGATCGGCTCGGGCAACGAGCTGGAGGGGATCATCGACCTGCTCGGGATGAAGGCGTACTACTTCGACGCCGACGAGAAGGGCGCGGTGGTGACGGAGAAGGAGATCCCGGATGACCTCGCCGACACGGCGGCCACGTGGCACCACATGCTGGTGGAGATGGCGGTCGAGCTCGACGACAACCTGATGGAGAAGTACCTCGAGGACGAGTCGAGCGTTTCTCCCGATGAGATCCGCCAGGCGATCCGCAAGGGCACGATCGAGCGTCGGTGCAACCCGACGTTCTGCGGCGCTGCGCTGCGGAACATCGGCGTGCAGCGGCTGATCGACGGCGTGATCGACTACCTGCCGGCGCCGGACCAGGTGCCGCAGGTCGAGGGCACCGACCCCCGCGACATCGAGAAGAAGCTGACCCGTCCCCACGACGACGAGGCCCCGATGTCGGGTCTGGTGTTCAAGGTGGTGAACGACTCGCACGGAGACCTGACGTACCTCCGCATCTACTCCGGCACGCTCAAGAAGGGCAGCCGCCTTCTGAACCCGGTGAACGGCAAGAAGGAGAACGTGAGCCGGATCTTCGAGATGCACGCGCAGAACCGCATCCCGCTCGAGGAGGCGACCTGCGGCTCGATCGTGGCGGTGATCGGCGTGAAGGACTCGTACACGGGTGACACGCTCTGCGACGCCGATGACCCGATCGTGCTGGAGCGGATGACGTTCCCGGAGCCTGTGATCTCGATGTCGATCGAGCCGCACAGCGCCGATGACAAGCGTCGTCTCTCGGAGGCGCTGGGTGTGATCCGTCGCGAGGACCCCTCGTTCCGTTCGCACTACGACGAGGAGACCGGGCAGACCATCATCGCCGGCATGGGCGAGCTGCACCTGGAGATCATCAAGAACAAGCTGACCCGCGACATGAAGGTCGGGTGTGATGTCGGCAAGCCCCGCGTCTCGTACCGCGAGACGATCCAGGGCGCGGCCAACAACATTCGCGGCAAGTTCGTCAAGCAGACGGGCGGCCGTGGTCAGTTCGGCGACTGTACGATCAACATCGAGCCGTACACCGCCGAGCAGGCGGAGGCCGACGGCCTGAAGTTCACCGAGAACATCGCGTTCCACAACGCGATCATCGGCGGCGCGATCCCGAAGGAGTTCATCCCCTCCGTCGAGGTGGGTGTGCGTCAGACGGCGATCGGCGGGATCACGGCGGGCTACCCGCTGATCAACGTCAAGGTGACGCTGGTCGACGGCTCGAGCCACTCGGTCGACTCGTCACAGGTGGCGTTCGAGCAGGCGGGTCGGTTGGCGCTGCGTGAGGCGGTCGCCAAGGCCGGCTCGGTGCTGCTGGAGCCGATTATGAAGGTGGTCGTGATTTCGCCGGAGGACTACATCGGCAACGTGACGGGCGATCTGAGCTCGCGTCGGGGCATGATCGTGGACACCGAGGACCGCGGGATCATCAAGGCGATCACCGCCGAGGTGCCGCTGTCACAGATGTTTGGCTACACGACCTCGCTGCGTGGCATGAGCCAGGGGCGTGCGTCCTCGACGATGGAGTTCCTGGAGTACCGTGCGATGCCGGCGAGCATGGCCAAGGAAGTGATCGAGGCGGCCGGCTGAGCCGCCGGGCCCTGTGGGGCCTTGCAGGGGCCCCGCGGCCCGGACCTAAACTCTCGACGCCCCGCGATCTTTCGCGGGGCGTCTTTCTTGGTCGGGGGCATCTCGCCGAGTCTGGCCGTTGTGATTGGGTTAACGTGCCGATAGCGGTCTACAGTGCCGACCCGACCGGGACTGGTACGCTTTCGAGACCTCGGAGACTTCACGTGACAGAGAAGTATCGGACCGTACTGCTCTTTGGCGCTCCGGGCGCGGGCAAGGGCACGCAGGGCACCATGCTGGGGAGCATCCCCGGTTTCCACCATTTCTCGACCGGCGAGATGTTCCGGAATCTGGACCCGTACTCGGACACCGGGAAGACGTTCCGCGAGTACTCGGTGCGGGGCGAGCTGGTGCCGGACGAGCTGACCGTCGATCTGTGGCGCGAGTGCATGCAGGCGCAGTGGACGCTGGGCATCTACCACCCGTTCAGCGAGTTGCTGGTGCTCGACGGCATCCCGCGGAACGTGCGTCAGACGGAGCTGATGGCCGAGCATGTTGATGTGCTCGGCATCGTGCTGCTGCAGGCGACCGATCAGAAGCTGATGCTCGACCGCTTGCGCGGTCGCGCGCTGAAAGAGGGTCGGGCCGATGATGCGCAGGAGGCTGTGATCAAGCGTCGGCTGCAGATCTTCGAGGAGACGACCGCCCCACTGCTGGCCGAGTACCCGTGCGACATCGTGCACCGGGTGGACGCGATCGGTTCGCCGGCGATGGTGCTCAAGCGGGTGCTGGAGGCGGTGACGCCGATTCAGGAAGCGGCGTTCTCAAACGCGCTGCGTTAGCACGGGCTGGGCTGGGGCCGGCCGTCGGTCGGTGCCGGGTGTCGGCGGCGTTCGGGCCCGCGGTCAGTCGACTGTGGGCACGTCGAGGTCGCGGCGGCCGCCGCTGAAGAGGGCGTTGCTGGCGGCGGCGTTGAATGCCTCAACGGCACCGAGTCCATCAACAACGTAGCCGAGTTCTGCCAAGCTGGTGGTCTCGACGTGGCCGTCGCAGAATGACGCGTTGGTCTTGGTGCCGTGGCGTTCGTCGGGGGCGGAGCGGTTTTCGGCGCCGGGGTTCTGCGGGTCGCAGAAGTCGCCGTCGGCCTTGAGGCGGGGCGGATCGAGCGAGTAGCCGTGCCCGCCGCGGGCGCGGAGGCTGGGGTCGCGCTCACCGGTGGCGATGTTCTCGGTGCGTTCGCTCTCGGGTTTGCCTGCGGCGCTGCCGAGGGAGTCGGCGGCGAGGACGGTGCCGGAGGCGTCGATGGAGCTGGTGCGGACGGGGAAGTTGACAAACCTGCCGCCGGACTCGCCCTGGTAGTCCCAGCGGGCGTTGCCGAGGAACTGGTAGTTGTAGCCGTAGGGGCTGTTGCGGGTGCTGGTCCAGTCCTTGGCCTCGGTGCAGAGGAAGATCTCGTTGTTGACCTGGGCCGAGTGCTCGGTGTCGCGGTCCGGGGAGGGGTTGGCGAGGGCATAGAAGCCCGCGGCGGCGCCCATCTGGACGTACCAGCGGGGGCGGTACTGCTCGCCGTTGCCGACGTCGTAGACGTTCTTGGACTCGTCGGCGTATCTGCCGACCTGGCCGGGGACGGAGATGTCGTCCCACTCGTTAGCGTAGATGGCCCAGCCGAGGGTGATCTGGCGGAGGCCGGTGGAGCAGACGGTGGTGCGGGCGGACTGCCGGGCTTTGCCGAGGGCGGGGAGGAGGATGCCGATGAGCAGGGCGATGATGGCGATGACCACCAGCAGCTCGATCAGGGTAAAGCCCGGTGCACGGCGGTGCATGCGGCACGAACGGAAGGTGGAATGCATGTCTCTCCCCGGTGGTGGGCGGATCGGTCAACACTGGCGGGGCTTCGTCCTGCGCGAAGTCGCCGGGTTGGCTCGGGCTTCGCCGGTTGAAGCACCGATACTGCCAGAGAATACCTGATCTCGCTTCCGATTCAAGCCCGAGTTTGGGTCGGGGACGGGGAATGGGCTTGCGAAGCGTGGCCGGCGGGACAAGGATCAGGATTCCTGAGAGCCCTCATGCACATCCGCGACATCTTCAAACAGCAGCGGACGACGTTCTCCTTTGAGTTCTTCCCTCCCAAGAGCGCGGAGGCCGCGGGGAAGCTGTTCGACACGATCGCGGAGCTGGAGTCGCTGCGGCCGACGTTCGTGAGCGCGACGTACGGTGCCGGCGGGTCTACGCGTGAGCTCACCAACGATCTGGTGGTGCGGCTCCGGGACGAGACGAGCCTGAATCCGATGCCGCACCTGACGTGTCTGGGGCACTCTGAGAGCGAGATCCACGCGATCCTCGAGCGGTATGCGCGGCACGACATCGGGAACATCTTGGCGCTGCGGGGCGACCCGCCTCGGGATCAGCCGGACTACGACCGGGCGGCGGATGCGTTCGGCTACGCGTCGGACCTGGTGGCGGCGATCCGGCGGTTCAATGACTCGGGCACACACCCGAACCCATCGGGGTTCGGCATCGGGGTGGCGGGCTTCCCGGAGGGGCACCCGGAGACGCCGAACCGGCTGCGGGAGCTGGACCTGCTGAAGGCGAAGGTGGACGAGGGGGCTGACTTCATCATCACGCAGTTGTTCTTTGACAACCGCGATTTCTATGACTTCCGCGACCGGTGCCGGTTGGCGGGGATCTCGGTGCCGATCATCGCGGGGATCATGCCGATCACTTCGGCGCCGGGGATGGCGCGGATGGCGGATCTGGCGCAGGGCGCGCGGTTTCCGGCGGCGGTGATCCGGGCGATCAAGCGGACGGGCGGGGACCCGGAGGCGGTGCAGCGGGTGGGTGTGCACTGGGCGACCGAGCAATGCCGCGACCTGTTGGACCACGATGTGGACGGGATTCACTTCTATACGCTGAATCGTTCGCGGGCAACGCGCGAGGTGTACACGACGCTGGGCGTTCGTGACTCGATGGATCTGCAGTAGCGGGTGAGGGTCTGGTGCGGCGGCGGGCGCCGTGTCAGTGCTTGGCGCACGCGTCGCGCCACATCGAGCGGTAGGCGGTCTCGAGCCTTCGCATGAAGCCGGGGCCGTCGCAGAGGGGTGAGGCGGCGACGCGGTCTCGCATGGAGGAGCCGCAGGGACTGCAGACGCTCGGGGTCGCTCGCGAGATCGGCCGCGGCGCGGACGAAGGCGTCCTCGTCGTGGAGGGCGAGTTCAGGCATGCCGACAGCGGTGAGCAGCGACAGACCGACGCGGCTGGCGTGGTTGGCCCCGGCGAGTGAGAGCACGGGGACGCCCATCCAGAGGGCCTCGCAGGTGGTTGTGGTGCCGTTGTAGGGGAAGGGGTCGAGGCCGATGTCGAGGAGGCGGTAGGCGTCGAGGTGGTCGGCCTTGGAGGCGATGCGGCCGAGGAGATCGACGCGGGATCGGTCGATCTGGTGCTCGGCGAGCATGGCCTCGTAGTGGGCCAGCGAGACGGGGGAGGAGAACGCCTCCCCCTTGAGGACGAGCCGGGCGGTCGGGACCTCGCGGAGGAGTCGGCACCAGAGAGCCATGACGCGGGGCGTGATCTTCTTGGTCGCGTTGAAGGAGCCGAAGGTGATGTGGCCGGTGTCGATGGAGGGGGGCGGCGCGACGGCCGGGGCGTCCTTGCGCGGGGTGTAGCAGAGGAAGCAGCCGGGCAGGCGGACGAGCTTCTCGGTGTGGTACTGGTCGGACTCGGGCGTGTCGGTGAGTTCGTCGACGACGCGGTAGTCGATGGTGGGCAGGCCGGTGGTGTTGGGGTAGCCGAGGTAGGTGACGACGACCGGGGCGGGCTTGTCGCGGAGCATGTGGAGTCGCGAGTGCTGGGTGTGGCCGGTGAGCTCGACGAGGATGTCGATGCGGTCGGCGCGGATCTTGGCGGCGAGTTGGGCGTCGTTGAGCGTGCGGACGTGACGCCAGTTGTCGGTGAGCTCTCGGAACTGGTCGGTGACGCTGTCGAGAGCGGCGCCGGTGTGGTAGCAGTAGGTCAGGAAGTTCGCGGCGTCGCGGTCGGTGAGGAGGGCGCGGGCGAAATAGGCGACGGAGTGCTCGTAGAAGTCGGCGGAGAGGTAGCCGATGCGGAGGGGGCGGTCGGGGGAGAAATCGGTCGGCAGTGTGCCCGGGACGCTGGGGAGCGTGTTGGACGGGAGGGCCATCACGGCGTCGCCGAAGGCCTTGTGGGCCGCGAAGACCTCGGCGGGGTCGAGGGAGTCGGGATAGTTCATCGCGGTGCAGAGGCAGTCGAGGGCGGCGAGGTGATCGGGCTTCTTCGCGATGACGCGCTGGAATTCGGCGATGGCGTCGTCGATGCGTCCGACGTGGAGGTAGCAGTTGGCCAGGTCGGTGCGGGCCTCGAGGTGGTCGGGCTGCAGTTCGATGGCACGCTGGTAGGTCTTGATGGCCTCGTCGACCTGCTTGTTGGTCTGCTGGGCTTTGGCGAGGCAGGCGATGGCGACGGCGTTGCCGGGCTCGAGCTCGACGACCTTGGCGAAGGCCTCGGCGGCCTGTGCGGAGCGGTTGGTCAGTGCGAGGATCGCGCCGACGGAGAACCAGGTCCGGGTGTTCTTCGGGTCGAGTCGCAGGGAGGCCTGGAGGGCCTCGAGCCCGGGGCCGGGCTGACCGGTGCGGAAACGGCACTCGCCGAGCATGCGGAGGATGTCGGCGTTGTTCGGTGCGAGCGACGCGGCCTGGTTGAGGTGCTCGAGCGCCGGGCCGAATTGGCCGGCCTGCATCGAGGCGACGGCGGATTGCATCAGTTCGTCGGCGGTCGGCATGCGGGCGCTCCTGCGCGGGTGGTCTGTGCGGCGCAGACGAGCTCTTGGTAGAGCGTTTGGCCCACGGCGTCTTGGTCGGTGCGTTCGGGGTGCCACTGTACCCCGACCCAGAATCGGCGGGCCGGGTCGCAGATCGCCTCGATGGTGCCGTCGGGGGCGGTGGCGATGACGGTGAGCGTGCCGGGGTCGGCGACGGCCTGGTGGTGCTTGCTCCGGACGGTGCCGCGGAAACGGAGCCGCCGGAGGCAGATGCTCGGCGGCGGGCGTGGGGAGCACGGTGTGGTGGTGTTCCCAGTGGTCTGCGTGGGTGGCGAGTGTGTCGGGCATGAACTGGTCGAGGCGTCCTCCGGCGACGAGGGCCTGCATCTGCATGCCGAGGCAGACACCGAGGACGGGTGTATCGGGTGCACGCTCGATGATCGCGCGGAGCAGGGCGGACTCGAACCGTTGCCGCTCGGGATGGACGGAGGTGACGCGGGGGTCGGTGGGCTCGCCGAAGGGCTCGGTGAAGGGATCGTCGCCGCCGGTGAAGACGAAGGCGTCGAGACGGGCGGCCAGGTCCGGGGCGGTCTCGGCGATCGGGGGGAGCAGGACCGGGGTGCCCCCGGCGGCGTCGATCGCCGCGGCGTAGTTCTGGTAGGTGAAGACGCGCAGGCCGTTGGCGTGGTCGGTGAGATCGGCGGTGATGCCGACGAGCGGCCTGGCGCGCGGGCTCGAGTCTCGTTCGGGTGATGGATCTGGCGGGGTCATGTCGGGGCAGTCTATGGGTTCTGGCGGGCCGGTCGGGGGATCGGTGCCCCGGCGGGGTGTGACCGGTACACTGCGGCTGTGTCACGCGGCAAGCTCACGACGATCTTTGTGCTGATCACGATCATCTGCCTCGGGCTGAGTGCGCTCCTGATGCCTCGGCGCGATGCGGCGGCGGTGGACGCCGAGCCGCTCCTGTCATTGCCGCCGAGCGAGGTGACCGAGGTGGTCTTCGCCGGTGGCGAGACCGAGGACCAGCGGCTGGTGCGCGTGTCCGGAGACCGCTGGGAGCTTCGGATCGGCGGGTCGCCGGAGGTGCGGTGGCCGGTGGCCTCGGACCGGGCGCGGGCGTTTCTGCGGATTCTGGACCGGTTGAGGGGGATGCCGACGGATCTGCAGGGGGAAGAATCGGCGGCGGCGCTCACCGTCATCGGCGGGTCGGGGCAGCGGGTCAGGCTCGGGCTGCCCGCGGGCTCGTTGGGTGGGCGGGTGATGGTGACCCTCGAGGACGGTGCGGGGGTGCGGGCGTATGTGTCGACTGATGAGTTGCCGCGGCTTTTGGGTGGGCGGGGCTTTGTCGGTTGGATGGACGCGAGGGCGTTTGCCGGCGTGGAGGGCCGGGTCACCCGGGTGGAGATCGCCTCCGGGGGCGGGGCGATGGTGTTGGGGGCGGTCGGCGGGGGGTGGCGGATCGAGTCGCCGTTCGAGGCTGCGGCGGAGCCCTCGCTGGTCGAAGAACTTGTGACCGGGCTCCGGATGCTTCCGGTGGCGGAGGGGCGCCCGGAGCGGTCGGAGCCCCCGACCGACGCGACGGTGATCTCGGTGACGACCGAGTCACGGGACGCGGGGGAAGACGGGTCTGTCGCGTCGCGGGTGCTAGAGCATCGGTGCGTGACGCTGGGCCCAGTGAGCGGGGGCGGGCGTGTGCCGGTGCTGCTGAGCGCGCGGGTGGCCGGTGGCGGCGGCCTGGCGGACATGGTCTCGGATGCGCTGGGGCCGATCACGGCTTCGGTGGACGCGGCGAGGCTGACGGAGCTGGTGGCGCCAGCCGGCGTTCTATATCGCCAGGCGGGCGTTGCGGGCGGAGCCGAGTGATGTGCGCGCTGGATGTGGCGTTGCCGTCGGGCGGGGTGGTGCGTGTCGAGCGGGACGGCGAGGGCTGGCGACGGGACGGGGAGGCGGTCGAGGCCGCGGAGGGTGCAGCGATCGAGTCGCTGGTGGAGTTGATCACGGTCGGGGTGGCGACGGTGGCGGCGTGGTCTGAGTCGGGCGAGGCCGAGGGATCGCAGCCGCTCGGGTCGATCACGTGCGAAGGGCTCGGCGGGACGACGCTGGAGACGGTGCGGTTCGGCGTGGCGGGGCTGCCGGCACCGGCGGAAGACTCTCGCCTGCACGCGTTGCTGACGGTGGGCGGCGTGCTCCGGTATTACCCACCGGAGGCGGGCGTCGGCCGGGCGGCGGCGTGGATTACGGGGCTGGTGCCGGCAGAGCCGGGCGGGGCGGACCCGGCGGAGGCGGTCGAGCCCTCCGCGGGCTGATGGAGGCTTTGGGAGTGCTTGGCGCAGACGGACCGGCGATTGGATTCCCCCGCATCGAGACCGAGCGGCTGGTGCTTCGCGGGCCGACCGAGGCGGATCTGCCGCACATGCCGCGGGTGTTCAATGACCCGGAGATCTACGCCTACACACGGAACATCCCGTACCCGTACGGCGAGGCTGACGCGGTGGCGGCGCTCTCGCGGTATTGGCGGCTCGCGGCGGCCGGCGAGGCGCTGACGCTGTTTCCGGAGTGCCGGGCGACGGGTGAGATGATCGGGCTGGTTGTGCTCATCATGAAGCCGGGAGGGGCGGAGGCGGAACTTGGGTATGCGCTGGGACGGGCCTGGTGGGGGAAGGGGTACGCGACGGAGGCGGCGTCGGCGGCCGTGGGGTACGCGTTTGCGTCGCTGGGTGTTGACGAGGTGAACGCCCACGCGATGGTGCGGAATCCGGCGTCTTCGCGGGTGCTCGAGAAGGTGGGGATGCGGGCGGTGGGGATCGCGGAAGGGTTGTGCAAGAAGGACGGGGAGGTCTTTGACGCGGCGGGCTTTGCGATCAGCAGAGCGGCCTGGGAGGCACGATGACTTTGACGACGGCGCAGGTCGCGGAGATGTTCCCGAGCCTGCTGGATATCGCGGATACGGGGCTTCGCGACAAGGTCGCGGCGGTCTGGGGCGAGGCGATCGAGACCGGGTGCGGCGGGAAGGGCTGGACCGTGGACGAACTGCGGGCGGTGCCGTTTACGCTGCTGGCGGGGGAGATCGACCTGCGGTTTGTCGAGCACGTGAACTCGTGCGCGAAGCAGTGCATCGCGATCGCGGGGGTGCTCGGTGAGGTGTTCGGCGACCGGGTCCCGGTCAACATGGACTACCTGATCGCGGGTGCGCTGCTGGCGGATGTGGGCAAGCCGCTGGAGTATGCCAAGGACGCGCGGGGGCGTGTGATCAAGGGGAGCTTCGGCGAGCTGGTGCGGCACCCTTTCAGCGGCGTGGCGCTGTGCTACAAGCACGGCATCCCGCCGGAGGTGATGCACATCGTCGCGACGCACAGCCACGAGGGTGACGCCGTGCAGCGCTCGATCGAGAGCATCATCTTTCATCACGCGGACTTCGTGGACTTCGATATCGCGAAGTTTCTGGGTCGAGCGTGATCGGCCGCGGGTGTCCGCTGCGCGCTCTCAGCTCCCCGGTTGCTTGACCGTGCGGAGGTAGGGCTTGACCTCGGTGAACCCGCCGGGGAAGAGGGTCTTGGCCTGCTCGTTGGTGACGGCGGGGACGATGATGCAGTCGTCGCCCTGTTGCCAGTCGGCGGGGGTGGCGACCTTGTGCTTGGCGGTCAGCTGGAGCGAGTCGATGACGCGGAGGATCTCCTGAAAGTTGCGCCCGGTGCTGGCGGGGTAGGTAAGGGTGAGCTTGACCTTCTTGTCGGGTCCGATGATGAAGACCGATCGCACGGTGAGGGTGTCGTTGGCGTTGGGGTGGATCATGCCGTAGAGATCGGAGACCGTGCGGTCCTTGTCGGCGATGAGGGGGAAGTTGAGTGCGCAGCCCTGGGTCTCTTTGATGTCCGCGGCCCAGACGTTGTGGCTCTCGAGGGGATCGACGCTGAGGCCGAGGACTTTGACGTTGCGCTTGTCGAATTCGCCCTTAAGCCGGGCCACGGCGCCGAGCTCGGTGGTGCAAACCGGCGTGAAGTCGGCGGGATGGCTGAAGAGCACGCCCCAAGAGTCCCCGAGGTAGGCGTGGAGGCTGATGGGACCCTCGGTGGAGTCCTGCGTGAAGTCGGGTGCGGTGTCGCCGAGTTGAACTGTCATGATGAGTCTCCCTGTGTGTGTTGAGTCGGACGGCATTCTATGCCGCTCGCGCGTTGGGGCTCGGGTGTGGTGGTTGCCGGGGTGTGCGGCGGCTGTGGTCGTAGAATCGGGCATGCTCTCCTCCACCACCGCTGACGCAAGGCCTCTGACTCTGGTTGAGAAGATTGCCACCCGCTACACCGTCGGGCTGCGGAGCGACGAGTCGGCGCGGCAGGGGCAGATCATCCGGGTGCGTCCGAAGCACGTGATGACGCACGACAACACCGGGGCGGTGATCCCGAAGTTCGAGTCGATCTTTGCGGGGACGGGGCGCGAGCCTCGGGTGGCGGAACCTTCGCAGCCGGTTTTCGTGATCGACCACGACATCCAGAACCACACACCGGAGAACCTCGGGAAGTACGCGAGGATCGAGAGGTTTGCGGCGACGCACGGGGCGGACTTCTACCCGGCGGGGACGGGGATCTCGCACCAGGTGATGGTCGAGCAGGGGTACGCGGTGCCGGGGTCGCTGGTGGTCGGATCGGACTCGCACTCGAACATGTACGGGGGAGTGTCGGCGCTGGGGACACCGGTGGTGCGGACGGATGCGGCGTGTCTGTGGGCGACGGGACAGACGTGGTGGCAGGTGCCGCAGGTAGCGCGGTGTGAGCTGCGCGGGGTGCTGCGGCCGGGCGTGGTGGGCAAGGACGTGATCATCGCGCTGTGCGGGCTCTTCAACAAGGACGAGGTGCTGAACCACGCGGTGGAGTTTGTGGGCGAGGGTGTCGCGGCGCTCTCGATGGACCACCGGCTGTCGATCTCGAATATGACGACGGAGTGGGGCGCGTTGGCGGGGCTATTCCCGTTCGACGAGGTGCTCAGAGCGTACCTGCTGGAGCGGGCGGCGTACTTCGCGTCCGCGCGACGACCGGGGACGCGGCACGAGGGCTCGAAGGGCGGGTACTCGGCGGAGGAGGTCGAGGGCTGGTGGGCTGGACGCCTCGAGGCGGACGCGGGGGCAGAGTATGCGATCGAGTTGGAGTTGGATCTCTCGACGATCACGCCGCACGTGTCGGGGCCGAACCACGTCAAGGTGATGACATCGGTGGCGGAGATGCAGGCCAGGGACGTGAAGATCGACAAGGCGTATCTGGTCTCGTGCGTGAACGCCCGGCTGGCGGATATCGCGGAGGCCGCGGGCGTGGTGCGGGGCAGGCGGGTAGCAGCCGGGGTGGAGTTCTACGTCGCGGCGGCATCGGCGGACGTTCAGGCGGAGGCCGAGCGGCTGGGGCACTGGGGTGCGCTGCTGGAGGCCGGGGCGAGGGCGTTGCCGCCGGGGTGCGGGCCGTGCATCGGGCTGGGCGCGGGGCTGGTCGAGGACGGCGAGGTGGCGATCAGCCGCGACGAACCGGAACTTCAGGGGGCGGATGGGCTCGCGGGATGCGGAGGTGTACCTCGCCTCGCCGGCGGTTGTCGCGGCCAGCGCGGTTGCGGGGAAGATCGCGGCACCGTTTGCCGTCGAGGACGCGGTGCCGGTCGGTGCGGCGCGGCTGCGGCCGGCGTCGGCGTCGGATGGCGCGCCGGGACAACCGACGGAGATTCTCGACGGGTTCCCGGCGAGGCTGGTCGGACGGGTGCTGTATCTGCCGGCCGACAACATGAACACCGACGGGATCTACGCGGGCAAGTGGACCTACCGGGACGATCTGACGCCTGAGCAGATGGCGGGGGTCGTGTTCGAGAACTACGACCCGTCGTTTGGCCGGGTGTATCAGGAGGGAGACCTGATCGTGGGCGGCCGGAACTTCGGCACCGGATCCAGCCGCGAGCAGGCGGCTACGGCGCTGAAGCACCGGGGGATTGCGTGCGTGATCGCGGCGAGCTTCGGCGAGACGTACCGGCGGAACGCGTTCAACAACGGGTTTCTCTGTATTGAGTGCCCGGCGCTGGTGGACCATCTGGCGGCGACGCTGGGCGAGGGCTCCCCGACGATCCCGGGTCCGGGCGTGACGATCGAGTTTGCCACCTCGACGATCGGGTGCGACGACCGGGCGTTCCCGTTTGCGCCGCTCTCGACCGTCGCGCAGGAATTGGTGGTCGCGGGCGGGGCCGAGGCGATCGCGGGGAGTTCGCTTACAAGACTGTCGCGGGGGTGACCCGCCGGAGGGACAGCTACTAGCATGGCCGGTCCTTCTTCGACGGAGCGCAGCATGCCCAAGTACACCATCGCCTGGATGCCCGGAGACGGCGTCGGCAAGGACGTGATGCAGGCCACGCGGATCGTGCTCGATCGGCTGGGTCTGGACGCCGAGTACGTGCCGGCGGACATCGGGTGGGAGTTCTGGGTCAACGAGGGGAACCCGCTGCCCGATCGCACGATCGAGACGCTGAAGCGGACGGACTGTGCGCTCTTCGGGGCGATCACATCGAAGCCTCGAGAGGAGGCGGCTGCGGAGCTGCGACCCGAGTTGCGGGGCAGAGGCCTGAGCTACTTCTCGCCGATCGTGCGGCTTCGGCAGTTGTTCAACCTGCACACCAATCTGCGGCCGTGCAGAGCGTTCCGGGGGAATCCGCTCAACCGGCTGGGCGACGACATCGATCTGGTGGTGTTCCGTGAGAACACGGAGGGGATGTACGGGGGTATCGAGTGGTTCCCGCTCCCGGAAAGGGTCGCGGCGGCCATGGCGGACGCCGAGGTCGGGCACCCGGAGCGGATGAAGCAGTGGTTCGACAAGGGGCTTGAGAACGTCGCGCTCTCGACGCGGGTGATGAGCCGGCAGGGGTGTGAGAGCATCTGCCGACGCTCGTTCGAGTACGCGCAGCGGTTCGGACGCAGGAGCGTGACGCTCGTGGAGAAGCCGAACGTCCTCCGCGAGACGGGCGGGCTGATGACCCGGGTGTTCCGCGAGATCGCGAGCGAGTATCCCGGCGTGGAGGCGTGGGAAGCGAATGTCGACGCGATCTGCATGTGGATGCTCAAGAGCCCGCAGGACTACGACGTGCTGGTCGCGGAGAATATGTTCGGGGACATCGTCAGCGACCTGTGCGCGGGGCTCGTGGGCGGGCTGGGGTTTGCGCCCGCGGCCAACATCGGGGACGACTACGCGGTCTTCGAGCCGACGCACGGCTCGGCCCCCAAGTACGACGGCATGGACGTGGTGAATCCGATCGCGATGCTGCTCACGGCCAAGATGATGCTCGACTGGCTCGGCGAGTCGGAGATGGCCGGGCGGTTGGAATCGGCGGTCGCGGCGGTGATCGAGGCGGGAGAGGTGCGGACCTACGACATGGCGCAGGTCCGGGCGGGATCGGCCGGGACAGCCTCGACCACGGCGATGGCGGAGGCCGTGGCGGCCCTCCTGTAGCGAAAGCACCTGGAAGACTCGGCGCAGATCGAGGGGAAACGCTCAATCGGTGGCCCGACCGGACCGATAAGGCCGCAATGGCACAACGCCTGCGCCATCCATCGCTCTCGGCCCAGCCGCTCTCGCGGCGGCTGTTCCGCCTGATGGTGCCACAGTTGGCGATGCTGATACTGGGAACGCTCGGGTTCATGTGGACGGAGGGCTGGGACCCGGAGCGGGCGTTGTACTTCACGGTGATCACCGTGTCGACGGTGGGGTATGGGGACTACGAGGTGACGGAGGCCGGCCGGCGATTCGCGGTGTTCATGATCTTCGGCGGCTTCGCGATTGTGACCTACTTCGTCGGTCAGTTGATCCAGTTGATCGTCGAGCGGCAACTCGATTGGGAGCGGGGTATGCGGAAGCAAGCGGCGTCGGCAAGGGATCATTACATCGTCGCGGGGTTCGGAAGGATCGGGCGGCTCGTCTGCGAGAGTCTGGACGCGGACTCGATCCCCTTCGTCGTGATTGATCAGGACCGCGCGCGGAGCGAGGAGGCGGCACGGTGTGGCTACGTGTCGCTCGTGGCCGACGCGACGCACGATTCGGTCCTTCGGTCGTGCGGGATCGAGCGGGCCCGGGGGCTGGTGTGCCTCACGCCCTCGGACTCGGCGAACATCGTGATCACGCTCAGCGCCAGGGGGATCTCGCGGGACCTGCCGATCATCAGCAGGGCCGAGGACGAGGACGCGGTGCGGAAAATGAAGCTGGCGGGCGCGACGCGGATTATCTCCCCGACTTACAGAGGAGCCGTCGCGGTGGCCAACAGCATCACGCGGCCCCACATCATCGACTTCCTGGACGAGACCAACGAGTCTACCGAGTGCGTGGAGTTCTGCCGCGTGGCGGTGCGACCGGGGTCGCCGCTGGACGGCGGGACCATCGGCGACTGCGGGCTGACGCGTTCGGAATCGCTGGTCCCGGTCGCGGTCAAGCGGGCGGACGGGTCACTGGAGTTTCGCCCGGCCGCGGACCGGGTGCTCGCCGCGGGTGACACGGTGATCTTCGCCGGGCACCCGGGTGCGGCGATCGAGTTCTGCGCCGAGGCTGCCTAGCGGTGTGAACGGGTGCGCAGCCGACAGCGGTGTTGCGGGGCGATAGAGTCTGCGGACTTTTTTGCTGCTGCCCGGCCGCGAGGTACCCATGTCGATCGCGTACAAGACGTCCGAGTTTCTCTCCGCGGAGTTGGCCGAGTGGGCGTGCGCGCTGGAGTACGACTACCTGAGCCCCGAGGCGGTGCGGGCGGCGAAGCTGTTCTGGTACGACTCGATCGGGTGCGCGCTCGGGGGGAGCCAGCAGGAGGACGCCAGAATCTTGCTCGCGCACTACCGGGAGATGGCCGGGAGCGACGCGGGATCGGGGCCGTGCACGTGCTTTGTGTCGGGCTTCCGGACCAACCCGGTAGACGCCGGCTTTCTGAACGCCCACATGATCCGGGCGATGGACTACAACGACATCTATTGGAAAGCCGACCCGTCGCACCCGTCGGACATCATCGCCGCACCGCTGGCGTTGTGTGAGTACAAGGGGCTGGGCGGGAAAGACCTGATCCTCGCGACGGTCATCGCCTACGAGGTGGAGCAGCGGCTGGCCGAGTTCGGGCTGCCCGGCGTGCGGGAGTATGGCTGGCACCACGCGACGCTGACGGCGTTCGCTTCGCCGATCGCCTGCGGGCGGCTGCTCAACCTCACACCGGCGCAGATGGTCCACGCGATCGGGATCTCGGCGTCGAGGACGTTCTGCCCGGGCGCGGTGACGGCGGGCAAGCTGACGAACATGAAGAACACGGTGGACCCGTGGGCGGCGCGGATGGGGGCCGAGTCGGCCTTGCTCGCGGCGCGGGGGTTCTCAGGACCGGAGCACATCTTCGACGGCAAGGAGGGGCTGTATCACGTGTTCGGTCACGTGATGTGCAACGGCAGGCCGGCGGCCTTCGACACGGAGATCCTGCGGAAGGACCTGCCGCGGGGGGCGGGTGACCACTACCGCATCCTCGACTGCGGCATGAAGTCGTTCCCCATCGAGGCCCTGAGCCACGCGCCGCTGACGGCGCTGATGAAGTGTGTGCAGGAACATAGCATCGAGGCCGACGAGGTCACGGAGATCAAGGTCGAGGTGATCGCGCGGGCGGCGGACATCCTGGGCGATCCGCACAAGTATCGTCCGGACTCGAAGGAGACGGCGGACCACTCGCTGCCGTACTGCATGGCGGTCGGGATTGTGGACGGCATGGTGACGCCGCTGCAATTCAGGGAGGAGCGGGTGATGGACCGCGCCCTGATCCCGGTGATGGACAAGGTGAAGGTGGTGGCCAACGAGAGCTTCGAGGCGCTGTTCCCGGAGTTCCAGCCGAGCCGCGTGACGATCACGACCAAGGACGGGAGGAGCTTTGCCAAGCGGGTGGACGTGCCCAAGGGCGACCCCCGCGACCCGATGACGGCCGAAGAGATCGGGGTGAAGTTCCGGGCGTTGGGTGGGGGTGTGATCGGCGAGGCCGGGTGCGAGCGGGCGGGGGAGTGGATCATGGCGATGGAGGAGCACAGCTCCGTAACCGGTCTGTTCGAGTCAACCTCCGCCTGAGCCGGCCGCGTCGGCGGCCCGCGGCTCGCCGAGGGCGATTCTCACCGCCTGATGGGTGGTTATTGGGCGTTGGTTGACGCACGCTCTACCGAGTCGAAGCGCGAGGCTTGACAAGGGTTTTCACTCTCTGGATACTGCGAGGAGGCATTGCTTTGTGCCTCAATCCGGGAGCACCGCGCGGGCGACGCCGGCGGACGCAGGGAGAGTGTGGACATGAAGAAGCCGACTCTGGGCCGCGGTGCCCGCGCCGAGGCACGCCGCGGCGGGTCTCGGATCGCCGAGGGGGCAACGCCTCTGTGCGAGGGGCTCGAACAGCGGGTGATGCTCTCGACGGTGGTGTGGGACGGCGGGGCCGGTTCGATGGACTGGAACACCCCGGCCAATTGGGACGGCGATGTGCTGCCGACGATCGCCGATGACGTGGAGATCCCGCCGCTCGGCGGCGACGCGGTGTTGGTCTCGGGCGACGCCGAGGCCCGCACGCTCACGAGCGAGACCGGGATCGTCATCGAGGAAGACTCGACGCTGCGGGTGGATGTGTCCACCGAGATGTACGCCAACCTCTCGGTGATCGGTGGCACACTCCGGGGCGGGACGGTCGAGTTCTTTCGCCACGCGTCGTTGGTGTTCACGGACAATCACGGCACCCTCGCCGACGTCGAGTTGCTCAACCCTGTCGATCCCGGTTGGGGTCGGGTGCGTCTTGAGGGGAACACCCGTTTCCCGGTCATGCGGTTGAGCCTGCACGGCGCGCAGACGCTGTGGGCGCCGGGGTACACGCTGCGCGACCCCATCATGATCCAGGGCGAGGGGAAGCGGACGATCTGGGTCGCCGAGGGCGGCGACGGCGACGCGACGATCGCACCGGGAGCGAGCATCACGCTGGCCGCCGGGAGCACGGCCAACCTCGGCATTCAGCAGAGTGCGTACGCGACCCTGGTGAATCAGGGACTCATCGTGGCGGAGGGCGCGGGCAGGCTGGACGTCGGCAGGCTTCGTGAGTGCATCAACGAGGGCACCCTCCGCTTGAACAGCGGCACCCTTCGGCTGGTCGGCATGAACACCTTCAGCAACCCGGGTTCGCTGGAAGTGCACGGCGGCACGCTCGAGCTTTCGACCTCGATGACGACCGACGGGCTCGGGCTGGAGCGGTGGACGAGAACCGGCGGGACGGTCGAGCTGACCAGTTCGCTCGACAACCACGGGCGCACGCTCACGCTGAATTCCGTGACCGGTTCCTGGAAGTTTTCCGGTTCGATCAACGGCGGCACCGTCGAGTTTGCGGACGGCGCCGAGCTCGTGTACAGCCACGAGCCCAGCTATCTGCGCGATGTGGACATCCGGGGCGACATCCGGCTGAGCGCGTTCAACGGCCAGACCACGCTCATGGGTTCCACGCGGTTCGATACGCTGTTCCTGACGGGTGCCTACGCGATTGTCCACCTCGGCTTCGACTATGTGCTGCACGACACCGTCGTCGCGGACGGGGTTGATGCCGGGATCCGCAAGATCGAGTTGGACTCCGGGGGCGCGACGTTTGCAGCGGGTGCATCGATCCTGCTCGACGCGGCGTGCGGCGGGGATCTGGAGATCACCCGTCGCCAGCCCGCGGCGTTGGTCAATCATGGCGAGATCGTCGCGGAGTCGGCAGCCAGCGAACTGCGGATCACCTCCAATCTCAGCTCCTTTGAGAACACCGGGACGATCCGGGCGATCGCGGGGAAGCTCTCGCTCTATGCGCTCGAGTGGCACAACTCCGGCCAGATCGCGGCGTCGGATGCTGAGGTCTACTTCGACCGCTCCATGACGAACACCGGGCAGATCGTGCTCGACAACTGCCAGACCGAATTCGCGGCCGACGCGACCACGGCGGGGCTGGCCCTGCCGCTCTGGACGCGTACCGGCGGCACCTTCACCTTCAGCGGCGAGTTGGACAACACAGACGACACGCTCTCACTCGACAGCAGCACGGGTTCCTGGATCCTTGCTGATGCATCGTTTCTTGGCGGCGTGATCTCCTTCGCCGGCGGCGCGGGGTTCGAGTACACCGACGACGGTGTGTGGTTTGGCGGCGTGGAGTTGCTGGCAGAGATCGTGCTCGACGACCCGGGCGACACGGCGTTCGTGTACTACGACACGAGGTTCGTGGCCGCTCGGCTGCGGGCCGAGGGGACCAGGCTCCGCCTCGGCCCCGGCTACGTGCTGCAGGACGCGGTCATCGCCGAGGGAGACGCCCCGGGCACGCGGCAGGTCTGGCTGGCGTATGCGGGCGCGGGAGACGTTGTGTTCGGGCCGGACGCCTCGGTCACGCTCGCGGCGGACTGCGCGGGCGATCTGGAGATTCGCAACTCCCGGAGCACGACGCTGGTCAATCAGGGCCGCATCAGCGCTCTGGCGCCGGGCCGGATGCTGAGCATGACCGGCTCGTACCCGTTTACGAACGCGGGCACCGTCGAGGTCCGCGACGGTGCCATGAGCCTCGCGTCGGACACACTCGTCAATATCGCGGAGGGCACACTCACCGACGGCGTGTGGATTGTCGAGGACGGCGTGCTCGCGACGGTCGGGGGCGACATCGCCGTGTTGGACGCCGACGTGACGCTCGACGGGACGGCGGCGTGGGCGCAGCTCTCGGCGATCGCGGCTAATGACGGCACACTCCGCCTGGGCTCGGAGATCGTGGCTGCGGGCTCGTTCATCAATCGCGGCACGCTCACGCTCGTCCCGGGCGGAAACCTTGTCGTCGGTGCAGACTTCACGCAGACTCCCGCCGGTTCGCTCGTCGTCAGCGTGAGCGGGCCGGATGCCGGAAGCGGCTATGGCACCTTGCACGTTACTGGTGTGGCGTTCCTCGCCGGGAGCCTCGCCGTCGAATACGATGGGGGCTTCTTGCCGATTCAGGGAACGTTCTTCGACTTCCTCGCGGCGAGCAGCACGCCGGTTGGTGCGTTTGAGGAGGCGACCCTCCCCGCCGCTCCCAGCGGGGACAAGTCTGTGTTGCTCTACACCGATAGCGGCGTCAGCATGCTTTCCACCGATCTGGCCGATGTCGACCTCAACGGCCTGGTCGACACGAGGGACCTTTTGGCCTACCTCAATCTCTGGGCCAGCGATAACGAACTGGCTGATCTCAACGGGGATGGCGTGATCGATACCCGCGACTTCCTGTTCTTTCTCAATCTGTTCACCGACGGATGAGTCGCGGCGCGGCTCCGCGCAAAGCACGGTGGCCGGCATGGTTCCTCCCGGCAGATGTTGGGCGAGGGTGACCCCGCCCCACGGGGCGTGCAGCCGGTCGGTACCATTTCTTCGATGTCTACGCCACACACCGTGATCGCCGGCGGCTCGGGCTTTTTGGGGCGGAGCCTTGCCCGCCACCTTAGCGGCATCGGACACGCGGTGACGGTGCTCTCGCGGAGCGCTCCGCGCGGCGTCGGTCGGGTTCACGGCTCGGTCACCCACGCGGTCTGGGACGGCCGCACGCTCGGCGGTTGGGTGAACTCCCTGGACGGCGCGACCGCGCTGGTCAATCTGGCGGGTCGCTCGGTCGACTGCGTCAAGACCCCGGACCACTGCGATGAGATTCTGCGGTCGCGCGTAGAGGCGACGCGGGTGCTGGGGCTGGCGGTGCGGGCCTGCAAGAGCCCGCCGCCGGTCTGGGTGCAGATGGCGACCGCCCACATCTACGGGGACCCGCCCGAGGTGGAGATAGACGAGTCGTCGCCCTTCGGCTTCGGCCTGGCCCCGACGGTCGGGCGTGCGTGGGAGGGGGCGTTCGCCGACGCCGTGCTCCCGACGCAGCGGGGCGTAGTGCTCAGGACCGGGTTTGTGCTGGGGCGGAACGGCGGTGCGGCTCTCGCGGCTGGCGTTGCTGACCCGGTGGTGCCTCGGCGGGACGGTCGGGCACGGGCGGCAGGGGATGAGCTGGATCCACGAGCGGGACATGAACCGGATCTTCGAGCGGGCGATCACGGACGAGACCATGCGCGGGGCCTACATCGCGTCGGGGCCGAACCCGGTGAGCAACACGGTGTTTATGCGGGAGATGCGGCGGGCGTACGGGCGGCCGATCGGGTTGCCCGCGCCTGCGGCGCTGGTGCGCCTGGGGGCACCGCTTGTCATGCGGACGGATCCGGAGCTGGCGCTGTACGGACGGTACTGCGTGCCGCGGCGGTTGCTGGATGAGGGGTTTGCGTTTGAGTATCCGGAACTCGCGTCGGCGCTGGTCGACCTGTGCTCGTGAGTTGGTATTCTTCCGGCAAGCCACACGACTCCAGGAGATACCGCGTTGCACGGAATGAACGACCTGACACGACTTCGCAAGGCCCGGACTCGCTCGATCTCTGCAGAAAACCCTACCGGAGGCAAGGGACTGGGGGCGCAGGCCTCGCCCGGGGATGACGGCTCGTGCACGGAGGCGGCGAGCGATCTTGGCCGCGGCTGGAAGGTGCGGCCGTGTGTGCGCAACATCGAACCCGGCCAGACCGTGGTGCTGGCCGACATCGAGGGCCCGGGTGTCGTGCAGCACATCTGGTGCACGGTGCTGACGGATGTGCATCGGTGGATCTCCTGGGAGATCACCTACGACGAGTCGGAGGGCCCGAGCGTGAGCGTGCCGCTGGGGGATTTCTTTGCCAACGGTATCGATGGGTGCGCGCTGATCGACAGCCAACCGATCGCCGTGAACCCCAAGGGCGGGATGAACAGCTACTGGCCGATGCCCTTCCGGGGTCGGTTCCGGCTCTCGATCCGGAACGACGGGCCCAAGACGATCAGCGAGTTCTTCTATCAGGTGACCTACAGCCTGGAGGAGGTCGGTGAGGACGCGGCCTATTTCCACGCCTCGTGGGCCAGATCCCTGACGTCGCGCGCGCAGCCGGAACACGTGATCCTCGACCGGGTTCGGGGGCGCGGGCACTACGCGGGCACGTACCTTGTCTGGAACCAGCTCTCGAACAACTGGTGGGGCGAGGGCGAGGTGAAGTTTTTCCTGGACGGCGACCCCGACGACGCCCCCACCATCTGCGGCACCGGGACCGAGGACTACTTCGGCGGCGCGTGGGGCTTTGTCATGGAGCACGACCGCGACATGCGGCCGACGCCCTACTCGACCGCGTACCTCGGCTATCCGCAGGCGGTGTACGACTCGACGCTCAAGTCCGGGCCGCGGATCCCCAGCCACGGGCTCTACCGCTGGCACGTGCCCGATCCGGTGCGGTTCGCCGAGGATCTCCGCGTCACTGTGCAGGCACTCGGGTGGTGGCCCAATGGAAAGTTCCAGCCGCTCACCGACGACATAGCCTCGACCGCGTTCTACTACCTGGACCACCCCGAGCCCGCGGCGGCGCTGCCGCCCGTCAAGGAACGATTCGCGCGATAGCACCGCGGCGCGATGCGCTGTTCGACCCTGTAGGCTGGTGTGACCAATGACAGGCCAACGCTCCATCACCGCGTACGCGTTCTTGCTGTTTCCCTTGGGAATCCTGCTGGTGTTCACGCTCGTCCCGACGGTGATCGGGCTCTGGCTCGGCTTCTTCGCGTGGGACGGCGGGACCGACCCGACGTGGGTGGGGACCAAGAACTTCACGGACTTGGCCGACGATGCGAAGTTTGGACCCGCGCTGCGGAACACGCTGGTGTACGTGGCGGCCAGCGTGCCGCCCACGGTGCTGATCGGCTTTCTGCTGGCCGTCGCGGCCCAGGCCGAGTGGTTCCGCGGCCGCGTGATCGTGCGGACGCTGTTCTTCCTGCCGACCATCCTGTCGATCGTGGCGATCGGGTATGTGTGGCGGTGGCTGCTCGAACCGGACGCGGGGCTGCTCAACTGGGGCCTCCGGCTGGTCGGGTTCGCCAACCCGCCGGACTGGCTGAACGATCAGGCGTGGGCGTTGCCCTCGATCATCGCGGTAAGCGTGTGGCGGGGCGTTGGGTTCTGCATGGTGATCTATCTGGCATCGCTCGCAACGATCAACCGGTCGCTCTTCGAAGCCGCGGAGATGGACGGCGCAACGCCGGCGCAGGTGCTGCGGCACATCACATGGCCACAGGTGGCGCCGACAACGGCCTTCCTGCTGATCACGGGGGTGATCGGGGCGTTGCAGGTGTTCGACATCGTCTTTGTCATGACCGGGCAGGCCGAGGGCGACGCGACGAGTGTGCTGAACCTCTACATCTATCGGCTGTTCACCTACGGCCAACTGGGCTATGCGGCGGCGGTCGGCGTCGTGATCTTCGCGATCACGCTCCTGGCCACGGCAGTGCAGCTGCTCTGGGCGGGCCGGGACCGCTCGTCACGGAGGGCCGCGGCATGAGCGCGTTGCGTGCCCCCCCGCTCCTGCTGCGTGCGTTGGTGCACCTGATCGTCTATTTCGGCGCGGCGACGATGCTCGTGCCGCTGGCATGGATGGTGCTGACAGCGCTCAAGAGCGAGAGCGAGGCGGCCCTGGCCCCCACGTGGTCTACGCTGCTGCCCAGCTCGCCGCGTTGGGGCAACTTCCTGGAGGCCGTGCGGGCCGCGGACCTGGACCGCTTCTACCTCAACAGCACGATCGCGGCGGTCGTGACCACGGTGCTGGCAGTCTCGCACAACGCGTTGGCCGGGTACGCTTTCGCGAAGCTGCGATTCGCCGGCAAGCGGGTGCTGTTCGGTCTGACGCTGGCGACAATGATGGTGCCGATCCAGGTCTACTTCATCATCACCTACATCGTCTGCGCGCGCCTGGGGTTCTCCGACAACATCCAGGCGCTGGTCGTGCCCTTCCTCGCGTCCGGCTTCGGCGTCTTCTACATGCGACAGGCCATGGAAGCGGTCCCGGACTCGTTGATCGAGGCGGCGCGGATAGACGGCATGCGGGAGTTCGACACGTTCTGGTACGTCGCCCGGCCGATCGTCTGGCCCGCCCTCGTGTCGCTCGGGGTGTTCACGTTTGTCTTCAGCTGGAACAACTTCTTCTGGCCGCTGATTGTTGTCGATTCGGAGCGCTCCAAAACCCTGCCCCTGGCGATCGCGGACCTGTCGGCGGGGCAGTATGTAGACTCGTGGCCCGTGCAGATGGCCGCGGGGACGATACTGATCGTGCCGCTGATCGTCGTGTTCCTGTTCGTGCAGCGTGCGTTCGTGCGGGGCGTGGCCGGATCGGGGCTCAAGGAATGACCGCCCCGCGGGAGAACCCGGATGCGTAGTTCGATCATCGTGCTGGCGATGCTGGTAGTGGCGAGCGTGCTGGTGCTCCTGCCGCGGTCGGTGCGCGAGTTCGTCACCGGCGAGCAGCGCCTGCTCTTCACGGTCTGGGGGATGCCCTTCGAGGACCGCCTGTTCGAGGACGTCTATGCCCGCGGTTTCGAGGCGGTCGAGCCCGATGTGCAGGTCGACTACCGGCGGTACGCCGAGGTGCAGCCGAAGTACACCGCATGGCACGCCCGCGGCGTCGGGGCCGAGGTGATGCGCATCGGGATCACCGACTACCACCGGATGGTCGAGCGCGGCATGCTGCTGCCCCTGAGCGATCTGATCGACGACCCGGAGTCCGGGCTCGATCCCGCGATTCTCGACGCCATCCCGCCGCAGCTGCTCGACGCGCTGCGGGTGGACGGCGAGCTGTACGCCCTGCCGCAGGACATGGCCCAGTACGGCCTCTTCTACAACCGGGCAATCTTCGACGCCTACGACGCGGCCCACCCGGACGACCCGATCGGCTACCCGGACGCCACCTGGGACTGGGCCAAACTTCGTGACGCCGCCCGCAAGCTCACCGTCCGCGAAGGAGACTCCGGCGGGAACGAGCGCGTCGTCACCCTCGGGATCGACATCGAGCTCTGGCAGTGGCCGTTCATGCAGTTCTTCGTCCAGGCCGGCGGACAGCTCTGGAGCGAAGACGGGCTGACCACACACATCGACTCGCCGGCCGGGGTCGAGGCGATCGAGTTTCTCCGGGCACTCGTGTTCGAGGACCGATCGTTCGTGCCCTCCTTCGGCGAGCAGCAGGGCGCCGGGCCCAATGCACGCTTCGCCACCGGGCGCTCGGCGATGCTCTTCGCCGGATCGTGGATGGTGCCCTACTTCCAGCTCAATGCGCCGGACCTGGACTTCGCCGTCGCCCCCTCCCCCCGCGGCCGCGTGGCCGCAGTGTGCGCCGGCTCGTGCCTGTGGGGCGTGTCGGTCCACGCGCCACGGAAGGAAGCGGCGTGGGACATGCTCCGCTGGCTCGTCGCGCCCGAGCAGGCCATCGAGTACTGGGACACGCTCCGAGTCGCCCCCCCCGCCAACACCGACGTCATCGCCTCCGAAGGCTTTCGCCAGACGCGGGGCATCCCCGATCCCGTGGCACCCGACGAGTTTCTGGTCCCCCCGATGTCCGCCGACCTGCACGACGAGTACGCGGCCTGGCTCTCCTACGGCACCACGCCCGAGCCCGAGACGGGCTCCGCCCCGGCGTTCATCCCCGCCTCGCTCTACCAGCGCGAACTCGAGCAGGAACTCGCGGCATTGCTCCAAGCCATCCTGCGCAATCAGAACGAGCCGCGGGCGGAGGACGCACTCAAGCGTGTCGCGGCCACCGTGCACGGGTTTATCGACCGCGACCGATCCTCAAAGGGGCTGCCACCCGCAGTCCGCAACCAGTAACGCTTGCCGGCGCATCCGCCGGCTCCCCCACCGCCCGCGCGCCACGCACCGTCACCCGACGGCTCACACGGTGAACCTGTGCCGCGGGCATCCCCTACGCAGGTGCCGCCCACGAACGGACAAGCTCCGGCCGCAGCGAGCCCGAGCAGGCCTCCGGGGCGGACGCCGAGTGAAGATGCCGCACGATGCGACCCAGCAGGTACCTCCCGGCGGGGTTGTCGTGATCCAGCGTGCTGACCGCGAGCAGCCCCTCCCCCACGCGGGCGAAGAAGAGCTGGTCCTGCGCCTCCGGCACCCCCTTGTCGTGGGTGACGATCAGCCTGACCACCGGCTCGACATAGTCCGCGATGCCCAGCGCATCCGTGGTCACGGCGCGGCTGCTATCGCGGTTCAGATCGAGGCCGAGCGTGTCGAGCAGCCAGCCGCTCTCGCCGGCTCGCAGCAGGTCGCCGCGGCGCGTCGGACCCTGCTCCAAGAGCAGTGGGCACTGGCCGTAGAGATTGACCCAGCACGTCGGCGGGCTCCCCGCAGCCTTGGACGCCAGCAGGAGCACGCGGCCGCCGCCCTCGAGGAATTCAACGATCTGGGGCGTCAATCGAGTCGTGACCATGGTGGCCGGTTGCTCGCCGGCAGCATCAGCGAACTGCTCAGGTGCCGTCACAGGCAATTCGGGACACAGCGAGCCCGGATCGGGGAGCTGCGCCGACCACGCCTCACAGTCGATCGCCCAGCCGCTGCTGTACCGCCGCTCCTCGAACGACGGCTCGCGTTCGGCGTCGGTGAAGGGCGCGGTCTCGGCGCGACTCACACCGGACTCAGGAAGCGACGGCGCAGGGAACGCCCAGAGCGTCCACGTGTTCGAGGTGGCCCCGTCGGCGTGCGCGTGGACGCGGACGGGGGTCGGCTCGTCAACCGCCGGAAGCTGCAGCCGCAGTGCCTCAAAGGCGATCTCGCCCGGCAGCGTGCGAAGCCTGACGCGCTGGTCGCTCGGCGCAAGGTCACCGACGGTGATCTCGACCCTGACCGTGCCGTCAAACGTGCCATTGCCAAAGTTGCTCACGCCGATCTCGACGGGATGCGAGGCATCGTGATCGAGACTCGTCGCGTGGTCGGCCGGCCGCAGCAGCAGGGCGCGGTCGGCGAGGAACGGCGCGAGCTGCTCGGGCGTGAACCGCCACCGGCCGAGGTCGTCGAGGAAGCCGCACCGGCAGACCGGGACATCGCGCAAGTGGTTCATGACCCACCCGGCATGCATCGCGCGCTCGCGGAACACCTCGCTCTGAAACTTCCGCATGAAGAGGCTGAACACGTCCGCCTGATCGCGGAACCGGTCGAGCGTCGTATCGCCGAACCGGCGCTTGAGTTCCTGCCCGAGCCGGTGCGCCTCGTCGAGTCCCTTCGGCGCCCACCACGGCCTCTCGTCACCCAGCCGCTCGAGCAGCGCGTCGGTGTCGGGCCAGCTGGTGCCGATCACGGTCTCACCCATCACAAACGGGCGCGGCTCGCGCGCGCGCAGATCGGCGTCCATGTCGTCGAAGTAGCGGACCCAGCGCCCGGGGTTGTCGTACGTGTGCTCGTCGTAGAGATCGGTGCGGTCCGGGTCGCTCCAGCGCATAAACCCGGTCTGGACCTGACGGAGCGTCGCGGGCAGGTGCCGGCCCGCCTGCTCCCACCACCAACTGCCAAGCGACTCATCGAACGCCTCATGCTCGCACGTGGCGCTGACCAGAAACACCGAGGGGTGCCGCCGATCGCGCCGGAAGAACTCCGCATACAGCCTGCGGTACTCCGGCAGCAGCGGCTGCTCCATCGGTGCCTTCCAGACCGGGTGGACCTGCCACAGCAGCATGCCGGTCTCGTCGGCGATGTCGAAGAACACCTCGGGCGGATAGACCATGCAGAGGCAGACACAGTTGAACCCACGCTCGCGGAGGCCAGCAAAACGCTCGCGGACCTCATCCGCCGTCGGGGCCGGAGCGATGTGCTCGGGCTCGATCGCCCACTCGAGCACGCCGCGGATGAGCAGCGGCTCGCCGTTGAGCAGCAAACTCCGGTGGTCCTCGCCGCCGATCTCGAGGGTGCGGAAACCGAACCGCGCAGAAGTCTCGTCCTCCGCCGCGACGCCCTTGCCCCGGAGCGTCGCGGCCACCTCGCCGAGCACCGGAGCATCCGGAGACCATCGCACGACCTCGCGGCAGTCGAACATCACCTCGGCCTCGGTCTGACCCGGCGCGATGTCGGCGCGGCCGGTGCGCACGGTGTCAGAACCCGGCTCACGCATCCGGACGCGCAGCTCGCCCTCCGCATCGTGCGGCTGCAACTCGGCCAGCACCCGGACCCGGCCCGTCTCCGGATCGGCGGCGGCGCACAGCCCGTTGGGGCGGAACGCGAGCGGGCCGGTGACGCGGACATCCACGCCGCCCCAGATCCCGCCGTGCTGCAGCCCGAGCACGTCGTGGAAGCCCTTGGTGATGTGGCCGCCCCACGGGTCCTCGCCCTGCACTCGCGGCGGCACGCCCTTGATCTCGTCAACGCGGCACAGAATCTCGCACTGCTCGTCGCCGCCGAGAGCGTCGGTGATGTCGAACTCGAACGGGATGTAGTCCCCAACATGGGCACCGACCTCCACGCCGTTGACCCACACGCGGCAGTCTGTAGCCACCGCGTGGAATCGAAGCCAGACCCGCTGCCCACCGCCGAACCACTTCTTGGGAAGCCGCGCCCGACGCCGGTACCACGCGATATTGTCAAAGCCGTGCCCGAGCGTGTGCTGCCACGCCTCGTCGGTGCGGCAGGAGAGCCAGCCGTCCTTGGGGCGTTCGTCCCACCAGGCCTCTGCAACACCCACATCTTCGGTGTCAGGACGGACCGACCACTTGCGGAGAAGTTCAAGCTGACGAGCACCCATCGCGCGGCTCCCTCAAAACAAACTCGGTCAACAACTTTGCAAGGGAGAGCGGGCGGCCCGACGCTATCGGCGCACCCGCTCGGCCTCGGCCACGATCTCGGCGCAGCGCGCAGGATCCGGGGCGTTGGACCATAGGCCGCCCTCTTTGATCCACGAGCCAACGATCAACGCGTCGGCGTGGCCAAACAAGGTGCCGAGTTGGGAGGGCTCGACCCCGGACCCGACCCAGGTGGGAACGCCGACCGCGGCGCTGACGCGCTCCACATCACCGGGGTCGGTCGCATCACCGGTGAAGTTCCCGGTCACGATCAGCCCGTCGGCCCCGCAGAACTCCGCGGTGTGCGCGCAGTCCTCGATGGTGAGATCCCCGGTGATCGCGTGCGAGGCGTGTTTTTTGCGTATATCGCACATGATCCGTACATCCGTGGCGCCGATCTCACGCCGGTACCGCAAGAGCGAACCCGCCACGGCCTCGGCGAGCAAACCCTCGTCGGCGACGTGGGCGTACACGAAGTTCTCACACCGAATGAACTGGGCCTCGACAGCCTGCGCGATCGCGATGGCCTCACGCTCGCCGCCGGAAAGCACCTGCACACCCAGCGGGATCTCGATCGCTGTGGCAACCTCCTCGGCCACGCGCGTCATCGCCGCGACAGTCTGCGGCGGTTGGCGCCCGTGGATGTATGGTCGGTCGTGCATATTCTCGACGATGATGGCATCGAACCCGCTATCACGCAGCAGCCTCGCCTCGCGGACCGCCCGCTGGGCGAGCACCGCGACAGTGTCGGTGCTGGCCGGTGCGCTGGCAGCGCCCCGACGTGGACCATGCCGATGAGGGCCTTGGGCCGGAGCCAGCCGGCGGCGCGGGCGGAAGTGTCGGGCGACGTGGGGTGCGTGGGCATGTCGGTCTCGATCGGCCTCGGTGTGCGCTCAGGGTGTCGTCAAGAGTACGCCGGCGACCGAAGCGGTCATCCAACTGGCCATCGCACCACCGGCCATCGCGCGAAGGCCGAGTGAAGCAAACTCGGACCGGCGGTTCGGGGCGAGCGCCGTAAGGCCACCGATCTGGATCGCGATGGAGGGGAAATTGGCAAAGCCGCAGAGGGCATACGCCGCGATGTAGGCCGATCGCAGGCTGAGGTTGTGCGGCAAGCCCTGCCTGGCGAGTTGGACGTCGGCGGCGAGGTTGCTGTAGGCGATGAACTCGGTCACCACCAGCTTCTCACCGAGCAGCGTGCCGAAGAACGAGCACTCCTCCCACGGCACACCCATCGCCCAGGCCAGCGGGGCGAGCAGCCAGCCCATGATGACCTCGAGCCGCAGCGCATCGATGCCCAGACCATCGAGCGCGTCGCGGGGCAGGCCAACCCGGCCGAGCCCGCCAAGCACCAGATTGACCAGCGCCAGCAACGCCACGAACGCGATCAGCATCGCCGCGACGTTGAGCGCGAGGCGAAGCCCGTCGGTCGCGCCCCGCGGCCGCGGCGTCGAGCACGTTTGCGGTGGGCTTGTCGGTGCGCCGAGTGCAGGCCCTCGTCCACGGGCGTGCTGCGCTCGGGGACGAGGATCTTGGCCATGACGAAGGCCGCGGGCGCAGAGAGCACGCTGGCGGTAATGAGGTGCTTGATGAACTGGACGCGAGCCGCGACCTGCGCGGGGTCCGCCTCGGTGCCCGCGGGCGGGGCGTCGCCCCCCAGCATAGTGACATACGCCGCGAAGACGCTGCCGGCGATCGTCGCAAAGCCACCGACCATGAGGGTCGCGAGCTGCGAGCGGGTCATCCTGGGGATGTACGGCCTAACGCAGAGCGGGGCCTCGGTCTGCCCGACGAAGACGTTCGCGGCCATGGCCATCGCCTCGGTGCCGGTGACGCCCAGCGTCGCGCGGAGCAGCCATGCCAGCACCGCGATGATCCGCTGCATCACCCCAAGGTGATACAGCACAGCCATGAACGAGGCAAAGAAGATGATGACCGGCAGGACCCGAGTCGCGAACACAAAGCCCGCGGGGCCCGCCGGATCTGCCAGAGATCCGAACACAAAACGCGAGCCCTCATCGGCCGTCATGATCGCGGCATTGACCCAGTAGCCGATCGCCTCGAACCCCATGACGACCGGAGGCACCCGGAGCAGCAGTACCGCCAGACCAAACTGGACAACCACGCCCGCTATCACCAGCTTGAAGGGAAACCGCGAGCGGTCCTCCGAGATCGACCACGCCAACAGAATCAACACCACCACACCGATCAGGCCCGCTGGATGAAACTGTGGCATGGGGCCTCCGTCGTGTCGCCGAACGGTGCGGGCGGTCTCCGGACGGCCCGCGTGAGGCCCTCGCGGGCCTCCGATCGGTGTGCGCGTGCCATGGTACCGCGAGCGTGAGGCGTCGGTGCCGCGACACGCCGCACGGGCAATGATGCACCGATGACCGGCCGCAACGAGCAGAACACACTCCGCTGGGAGGACGCCCCGGACACCCTCGCGGGCCTGATCCGCCAGGCGGGCCACCAGAGCCCCGCGGACTCAGGCGTGGTCGTGGGGATCACCGGCCCGGTCGGATCGGGCAAGACCACGCTCGCCCACCGTCTGGGCGGGACGGTGGTCTCGACAGACCACTATCTGCCGGACTACGCGGGGCTCCCCGAGCACGAACGCGACGAGCCCCGGCACGCCGACCTCGCGACGCTCGCAGAGCACCTCGCGGCACTCCGGGCCGGGCGAGGGATCGAGATGCCCGAATGGTGCTTCCAGACGCACAGCCGCATCGGATCCCGACGGGTGGAACCAAGCGGACTGATCGTCTGCGAGGGCATCTTCGCGTTGCACACCAAAGTGCGCGCGCACCTGGATCTGGCCGTGTATGTTGACGCAGGGGCCGAGACTCGCTGGACACGCTGGGAACGGATCGAGGCCTCCGGAGAGCGAGGCTGGGGCGTGGAGAGGGCGAGAAAGTACTTCGTCGAGGTCGCGGACCCGACGTTCGCCCGGCACGCCGACACGTACCGCCGGGCTGCGGATATCGTGGTCCTGAACGAGGAAACACCCGGTGGCACGAAAACGTAGCTGTCGCGCATCGGACACCGACGCGCGCGATCGAGGAAAGGACGGGCTGATGACAAGCGGACAACGACGATGGATGCGGGCCCTGGCGGCGACTCTGGCGATCGGGACGGTCTCGCCGCTGGCCAACGCCCAGGCGTACGTCACAGACGACCCCGCCGCGTGGGCGAGCGAGGTCGCGGTCGAGTACACGGTCTCGTTGGCGCGCGCGCAGTCTCAGCTCGTGGACGTCACCGCGACGCTCCCGAACCCCGAGGGCCAACCGCTCAGCGTGCGGCTGCCGACGTGGCGGCCGGGCAAGTATCTGATCCTGGACCACGCGGGCACGATCGTGGAGCTGAAGGCCCGCGACGCCGCCGGTCGGGTGCTGCCTGTCCGGAAGACGGACAAGGCCACGTGGCGGGTTGACCCGGTCGGGCCGGGCGACATCACGGTCGAGTACGTGATCTACGCAAACTCGCTCAACGACCGCACGCGGCACGCCGACGACACGCACGCGTTCCTGAGCGGCTCGGCGGTGTTTGTGTACACCGACGACTCCCGGGAGCGGCCGCTGCGGGTGCGGGTGGAGGCTCCGGAAGGCTGGGAGGTCGCCACCGGCCTCGCGCCGGACCCGACCACGGACGGGGCGTGGCTCGCGCCGGACTACGACGTGCTGGTGGACTCGCCGCTGGAGATCGGGGAGCACCAGCTGATCGGGTTCTCTGTGGACGGCACGCCGCACGACATCGTGATCTGGGGACAGGCCGAGGCGGACGCCGAGAAGCTGGCGGCGGACTTCGCGGCGATCGTGCGCGCGCACCGGGACATCTTCGAGGGGCCGGGGGCCCCGCTGCCCTATCAGCGGTACGTCTTTCTGGTCCACAGCCAGCCGGGCATCGGCGGCGGGACCGAGCACCTGAACTCCACGATCATGCACACGCGCCCGCAGTCGTTCACGTCGAACAGCTCCTACGCCGGATTCCTGGGGCTTGTCTCGCACGAGATGTTCCACACGTGGAACGTCAAGCGGTTGCGCCCGGCGGGGCTGACGCCGTACGACTATCAGGGCGAGAACTACACCGACCTGCTCTGGGTCGCGGAGGGGACGACGAGCTACTACGACGACGTCACGCTGGTGCGGGCGGGGTTGCTGGATCCGGAGAAGTACCTGGCGCAGACTGCGCGCACAATCTCGCGTGAGCGGCTGCGCCCGGGCTACGCGGTGCAGAGCCTGGCCGACTCGAGCTTCGACGCGTGGATCAAGTACAACCGCTCGACGCCGAACGATGTCAACACCACGGTCTCGTTCTACACCAAGGGCCTGCTGGTGAGCCTGATGCTCGATCTGGAGATCCGCGGGCGGACGGATAACAGGGTGTCGCTGGACGATGTGATGCGGAAGCTGTATCTGGAATTCCCGCTGGACGCGGGCGGGTACACCACCGACGACATGCTCGCGGCCCTTGAGTCGCTGACGGGCACCGGCTTCGAGGCGTTCTTCGGGGCGTACGTCTCCGGGACGCAGACGCTGGACCTCGACCGGGCGTTCGGCTTCGCGGGGCTGCGGCTCGTCGAGGGCGAGCGGCCCGAGGGCTCGTACCTCGGCGTCTCGATGGGTGGAGACACGGTGCGGACGGTTCGGGCGGACGGGCCCGCGTTTGCCGCGGGCGTGCAGGTCGGCGACACGCTCGAGACGGTCAACGGCGACGAGCTTGAGGACGGGCTCGATGACCTGCTGGAAGAGACCAAACCGGGCAAGACGCTGACGCTCGGTCTGACGCGGCGGGGTGAGCCGCGGGAGATCCGGGTCGTGACCATGGCCCGGCCGGTCGGGTCGTGGACGCTGGAGCACGTGGAGGACCCGACGCCGCTGCAGCGGGCGGTGTACGAGACGTGGCTGGGGCAGGCGTGGCCGACACCGGAGGTGCCGGCGGAGGACCCGCCGGTGCCGAGCGATCCGTGAGCGACAGGGCCGCGGGTGGTTCGCGGCCGGGGCCTAGCCGTGCCCAGGGGTGTAGTGCAGCGGTCCTTCCGGGCCGAGGTCGATACCCAGCCACAGCCACACGAGGATCATGACACACCAGATCACCGTGAAGACGATGGTGTAGGGCATCATCATGGAGATCAGCGTGCCCATGCCGGCCTTGGGGACGTACTTCTGCATGTAGACCAGGATGATGATGAGGTAGGCGTTGAGCGGCGTGACGACGTTGGTCACCGAGTCGCCGATGCGGTAGGTCGCCTGCGTGAGTTCGGGGCTGATGCCCACCATCATGAACATCGGGATGAAGATGGGCGCGAACATCGTGTACTTGGCGCTCATCGATCCGACGAACATGTTGAAGACCATGGTGACGAGCACGAAGGCGATCAGCAGGAGCCCGGTGGGCATCTCGGCCTCGGCGAGGATCTGCCCGCCGCTCATGGCGAGCATCTGGTCGAGGTGGGAGTAGCGGAAGTACTCGATGAACTGGGCCGCGAAGAACGCGAGCACGATGATCGGGGCCATGCTGGCCATCGAGTCGACCATGAGCTTGGCGATGTCCTTGCCGTTCTTGACCACTCCGGTCGCCACGCCGTAGGCGAGACCGGGGGTCAGGAACCCGAAGAAGATGAGCGGCACGATGACCCGTACCCAGCGGTCGAAGCTGTCGGGGTTGTCCGGATCGACCTTGCCGTGGAGCGGCGAGCCGGGGATGAGGACCAGCCCGATCACGACCGCGAAGAACGCGAGCACACCGATCACCGCTGCGGTGAGGCCCTTCCGCTCCTTGGCGGTCATCGCCTGCTCGTCGAGCGCGTCGCGGGAGATCGGGTGCGGCCCGCCCTCTTCGGCCGGCTTGCGGTGCAGGCGCTTTTCCACCACGAAGTCCGAGACGAACCACCCCGCGAAGGTGATCACGAACGTGGAGGCGATCATGAACCACCAGTTGCACGTCGCGGCGACCTGGTAATCGGGATCGATGACCTGCGCCCCGGTCGTGGACAGTTCGGCGAGCATCGGGTCGAGGCCGGTGACGAAGAGGTTGGCGTTGAAGCCCGCCGAAACGCCGGCGAACACGGCGGCGATGCCCGCCAGCGGTGAACGCCCGACCGACATGTACAGCGCCGCGGCGAGCGGGGGCAGCACGATGTACCCAGCGTCCATACCCATCGAGCTCATGATCCCGAGGAAGACCATCGCGGGGGTGAAGAACCGCTGGGGCACGACCTTCATGAAGCCCTTGAGCAGAGCGCCGATCATCCCGGTCTTCTCGGCGACACCGATCCCGAGCATGCCGGTCAGCACCACACCGAGCGGCGCGAATCCCATGAAGTTGCTCACCATGTTGTCCAACGCCCAGAAGAGGCCCGAGGCCGTGAGCAGACTCACCGGGCGGATCGGGGCGAGCTGCGCCTCGTCGCCGACCAGCACGCGGCGGGCGTCGGTGTCGGCGCCATCGCGACGCGGCGAGGCCGTCCAGCCTTCCCGGGGCGTCGCGGTCGAGGCGCGCCGGATCTCCCGGCTGTCGGAGACAAGCTCCATCACCGGCTTGCCGTCCTCGTCGGTCTGGAGATCGACGATGGGCCAGCCGGTCTGCTCGTCCAGGACGGCCTCTCCGGCCGCGTCGAGCTGGATGTCGTAGGCCTGGCGGAAGACCTTGGGCTGCACCTCGAGGTTGGCCCACGCGGCGATCGCCGAGGCGACCATCACGGCCAGTGCGCCGAAGACGAAGAGCATCGCCGGATCGGGGAGCTTGTTGCCGAGCCACTCGATGAGGTCGAGCAGGCCTCGACGTTTGCGGGGTGCCTTGGTGCTGTCAGCCATGGGAAGGGTCGCTCCGTGCCTCAGAGTCGGGGATGGGTGGATCGGGGAACGTACCGCCCCGGCCGGCCCGGGGCAAGGGGAAAGGCCAGCGGACGCCCGGGTCAGGAAATGGTGTATCCTCTCGCCTTGCCCCCGAGGCCTCTCACCGCCCACTCCAGCGTGCGGCACACGAGCGGCCGACGCCCAGCACCCGACGGAGACCCAGATGGCCAGCGAGACCCACAGGACCAGCCCGGACCCGACCCTTAAGACCATGCCCGGCGGCGTGCCGTTCATCATCGGCAACGAACTGGCCGAGCGGTTCAGTTTCTACGGGATGAAGGCGATCCTCACGGTGTTCATGACCAAGCACCTGCTCGACTCGGCGGGGCAGCCCGACTACATGGGGGATGAGGAGGCCAAGAAGTATTACCACCTGTTCACGGCGGCGGCGTACTTCTTCCCGCTCATCGGCGCGTTGATCAGTGATGTCCTGTGGGGCAAGTACAAGACGATCCTGCTGATCAGCATGATGTACTGCCTCGGTCACGGGTGCCTGGCGCTGATGGACCTCGGCCCGCACTTTGGGATCTGGGACATGAAGCCGTTCATGTTCGCCGGGTTGTTCCTGATCGCGATGGGTGCGGGCGGGATCAAGCCGTGTGTGAGCGCACACGTCGGCGATCAGTTCGGCACGGGCAACAAGCACTTGCTGACGCAGATCTTCAACTGGTTCTACTTCTCGATCAACCTGGGTGCGACGGTGAGCACGCTGCTCACGCCGCTGCTTCTGGCCAAGGTCGGTCCGTGGGCGGCGTTCGGCCTGCCCGGCGTCCTGATGGCGGTCGCGACGTTCCTGTTCTGGCTCGGTCGGCACCGGTTTGTGCACGTGCCGCCGGCCGGCACGGCGTTCTTCACCGAGACCTTCAGCCCGGAGGGTGTGCGGGCGCTCGTGTGCCTGTCGCCCCTGTTCCTGATCTTCGTGCCCATGTTCTGGTCGATCTTTGATCAGACGGGGTCGGCCTGGGTGCTGCAGGCGGAGAACATGGACCGGAAGTTCATGGGTGTGATGTGGCTCGAGAGTCAGGTGCAGGCGGTCAACCCGATCCTGATCCTCACGCTGATCCCGGTCTTCACGTATCTGGTGTACCCCTTCTGCGGCAAGTTCGTGAAGACGACACCGCTGCGCAAGATCGGTGTCGGGCTATTCCTCACGGCCGCGGCGTTCGCCATCTCTGCCCTGCTCGAGCAGACCATCATTGACAGGGCACCCGAAGCGGCCACCTCGCTGTGGGCGGCACTGAATGCGGCGGGGGTCGAAGGATCCGGCACGCTCGACGCGGCGCTCCGTGCCGCACGCGCCAATGAGTGGGATCAGAACCAACTCCAGCCGTATCTGGCCGAGATGCCGAACATCGGCTGGCAGTTCCTGGCGTATTTCGTGCTCACCAGCGCCGAGATCCTGGTCTCGATCGTGTGCCTGGAATTTGCCTACACCCAGTCGCCTCCCAAGATGAAGTCGTTCATCATGGGCATCTACTTCCTCGGCGTGTCGCTGGGCAACCTGTTCACGGCCGGGGTGAACTGGGTGATGCAGTTGCTCGAGAAGGACGGCGGCGAGTCGGCGCTCGAGGGTGCGGCCTACTACTGGTTCTTCACCAGCATCATGCTCGTGGCGGCGGTGGCCTACGTGTTCTTCGCCAAGTTCCTCTACCGCGGGCAGACGTTCATCCAGGGCGAGGACGCCGCGATCGCCAAGGCCGAAGCCGAGGCCGAGGCTCCTGACGCGAGGTAATGGCTAGAGGCGGGCTCCGGTCGCCCCCGCGGCGGCCGCGACCGGCCAGAGTTCGCAAGCCCGCCCGTGGGCCGAGGTGTAGGCCTCGGGCAGCGTTGTTTGGAGGCGAGCCGCGGCGGCCGGCGTGGCCAGCACGACGGCACACCCGCCGAAGCCGCCGCCGGTCATGCGGGCACCGAAGACGCCGGGCGTCGCCGTCGCGATTTCGACGATCGTGTCGAGTTCCACGCACGAGACGCGGTAGTCGTCGCGGAGCGAGGTGTGCGACTCGAGCATCAGCGCACCGAGATCGTCGAGCCGGTCGGCGCGCAGCGCCTCGGCCGCCCGCAGCACGCGGCTGTTCTCGCTCACGACGTGGCGGACGCATCGGGCCTGTTCATCATCGAGACGCGACCATTCGACCGAGTCGAGCGACTCGACGTCGCGGAGTGAACCAACGCCGAGTGCGACGCTCGCGGCCTCGCAGGCCGCGCGGCGAGCGGCGTATTCGCCCGAGGCCAGCGAATGCCGCACGCCGGAGTTGACCACGAGCACAACGGGCGCGACCGGGGTCCGGCAGCGGCACCGGCTCGACCGAGTTGTCGCGGCAGTCGATGCGGAGGGCGTGTCCATCGCGCCCGAAGGTGGACGCGAGCTGGTCCATCAGGCCGCAGGGGGACGTTGGCCCAGCGGTGCTCGGCACGCTGGCAGTCCAGGGCGCGGGCGAGGCGGAAGGCGTCGTGGTCTTCTGTACATTTCGGACTGACACCGGACACGGTCTCGACCAGCACGGCACCGGCGGTCTCGATCGCGGCCGAGCTGGAGAGCCCCCCACCGACGGGGACGGTGGACATGGCGAGCACGTCGAGTTCGGGGGGCGTGCTGTTCTCGGAGGTGGTTCGCAGCCCGCGAGCGCGCTCGACCATCGCGCCGACGAGGTAGCGCCCCCACTCCGGCAGCTCGACGGCGGCGGTGTGGCCGCGGGCGATGAGGTCGGGCAGAGAGGCGTCGAACGTCTCGTCGATGTCTGCGGCGACGAAGCGGCTTGTGGATTCCTTCGCGGGCGCGGCGACACAGACACACCAACGGTCGATCGCGAGGGGCAGGACGAAGCCGTCGTTATAGTCGGTGTGCTCGCCGATGAGATTGACGCGGCCCGGCGCGGTCGTGGCCCATGCCGGGGGATGGCTGAAACGCTGGGTGAATCGTTCGACGGCTTCCTGCACGAGCGCAACACGGGCGTGCTCGGCCGCGCCAACAGGCTCGATCACGCCGCCCCTCCGGTGAGGATCACCTTGTGCAACATCCCGCCGAGCACAAGCAGCATGACGACACCGAAGTGCGCGGCACCGATCACCGCCGCGTCGCGCGGCGCCAGGCGGAAGGCGACGACGAGGCCGCCAAAATACGCGGCCGCGGCGAGGATGACCTCTTCGAGTTTGCCGCTGCTGACGATGTCGAGATCGAGGCTGTAGACCGCGAGGTAGAGCGAGACCGCAAGCAGCATCCGTGCAGCCGCACCCTCGAACGAACCCACGCGTCTGCCGAGGAGGAAGGTCGAGAGTACCAGTGCACCGAGCCCGGTCGCGGAGTGGAGCACCGCCCAATAAATCGTTCTCAGCACGTACGCCCAGTTGGAGTGGTCCGCGTAGACGCCCGCGAGCACCGCGGCGAGGAGGGAGATGGCGGCACCGGTGATGCCCGGCACCTTCCACGCGACCGACTCGCAGAGCGGCTCGCCGGTGGGCTTGAATACGGACTTGACCTGCTCGACGCCGCTCGGGCCGGTCTTCTCGACGGGGATGCCGCGGACGACGCGCTCGACCTCGGGGTCGGACTCGAAGTCGGCGTCCTCGTCGAAGTCGTCGATGAGGCCCGGGGCGTCGATCTTCGGCTTGCCGCGCGCGGGCTGGTCGAGCGGTTCGAGGTCGATCGGACCGTCCTGGTCTGCGGGCGTGCCGGCTGCGGGTGCATCTGGTGGCGTCGGTTTGGGGTCGTCGTGCCCGGGTGTTGGCGGTTGGTCGGTCATCGCAACTCCTTGCGTCTGTCGGTGCCGGTGGGCGGGGCTCACGCGGCGGCGGCCCGCGGCGGTGGCGGCCTCCTATGAGCATAGCGGGGCGCGTCACGGCTATCGTCCGCCACGAGACTCTGGAGACGCACGATGCCCTTTGACCCGAACGCCGCGGCTGACCTCTCATTGGGATTGTTTGGCCTTCCCTTCACCCGAGCCGCAGTCCAAGCTGGTCGTGATCCCGGTGCCCTTCGAGGCGACGGTCTCCTACGGCGGGGGCACGGAGCACGGGCCGGACGCGGTGCGGGAGGCCTCCGCGCAGGTCGATCTGCTGGACCGGCGGTTTGGCGAGGCCTGGCAGGCCGGGATCTGTCAGGAGGACGCCGACGGGCGGTTCGCGGCGTGGGGCCGGGAGGCACGCGATCTGGCGTCGCCGATCATCGAACGCGGCGGCGCGACCGACGCGGATGCCGACGCGGTCGGGAAGATCGACGCGCTGTGCGCGCGCAAACGCGTTGGTGCAGGAGCGGGCGGGCGCGCCGCGCTGGCGGAGGGGAAGATCCCCTGCCTGCTCGGCGGCGAGCACGCGGTGTCGCTGGGGGCGATCCGGGCGTGCGCCGAGAAGCACGGCGAGATCGGCGTGCTGCAGATCGATGCGCACATGGACCTGCGTGAGGCGTTCGAGGGCTTCCGGTACTCGCACGCTTCGGTGATGTACAACGCGTTGGAGGAGATCGCGGGGGTGACGCGGCTGGTGCAGGTGGGGATCAGGGATCTGAGCCGCGGCGAGACCGACTACGCAAAGGCGCAGGGCAAGCGGGTCCAGACGTTCTACGACGACGACCTTTTCGACGGCGTGGCCAGGGGCGAGGGGTTCGCGGAGGCGTGCGGGCAGATCATCGGGCGCGTTGCCCGACAGGGTGTACGTCACGTTCGACATCGACGGGCTCGATCCGTCGCTGTGCCCGAACACGGGAACGCCGGTGCCGGGGGGTCTCGGGTTCCGCGAGGCGTCATTGCTGCTGCACACGCTGGCGGCGTCGGGCAAGCGCATCGTCGGGTGCGATCTGGTCGAGGTGGCGCCGGGGGCCGGACACGGCGACTGGGACGCGAACGTCGGGGCGCGGGTGCTGTTCCGGCTGTGTATGGCGGCGCTGCAGAGCCACGCCTAATGGCCTGAGGCGCGACTGCCCGACGCCATCGGGGCTAGCCGAGCAGTGTGAGCAGGGCGTCCCGCACCGCGCCCGCGGCCGGCCACAGATAGTCTGCACCGAACCAGAACAGCGCGATGAACGCGATCAGGCTCACGGTGTGGCCGCGCTCGGAGTAGATGAACCCCGCGTAGGGCGGTGAGAACGACGCGAGGATGCGGGAACCATCGAGCGGCGGGACGGGCATCATGTTGAAGATCGCCAGCGCGATGTTGAGGAAGATGCCCAATTCGAGGAACATCACCAGGTTGGTGTCGAACTGGCCGCTCATCGCGTTCGCGGCCGCGATCCTGTTCCAGAAAGTCACCAGCACGGCGGCGGCGAAGGCGAGCGAGAGATTCATCGCGGGGCCGGCGAAGGCCACGAGCGCATCGTCGTGCTGGCGACGAAAGCGTGACGGGTCAACCGGCATCGCGCCCCACGCGATGCCGAACAGGCCGAAGACGATCAGGCTCATCGGGCCCATGTGCACGATCGGGTTCGCGGTCATGTGACCGGTCTCGATCGGGGTGCGGTCGCCACACCGGATCGCGGCCCAGCCGTGGGCGAGCTCGTGGAGCGTGATGGAGCCGATGACCCACACGATCCAGCCAAGGAGCAGGAAGGGTGAGGTCTCCCAGATTGTCGCGACCCACCAACCCTGCATTCCGGCTCCCGCATGGCCAAAAAGACCGCCGTCCGGTCGGAGGGTTCCGGCCGGACGGCGAATGGTATCAGATCAGGATGTCGTGCCGGGCGGTGCCCGCGGGCACGATCAGGCCTTGGCGGCGGTGGCGCGGCTGGCGGGGACGGAGAGTTCGACGATCTTGTCGAACAGCTTCGGGTCCTCGATCGCGATCTGGCTGAGCATCTTGCGGTTGAGGTCGATGCCGGCCATCTTGGCGCCGTTGATGAACAGGCTGTAGCGGGTGCCCCGCATGCGGCATGCCGCGGTGATGCGGGTGATCCACAGCTTGCGGATATCACGCTTGCGGGCGCGGCGGTCGCGGAAGGCGTTGGTGCCGGCGCGGCGGACCGCGTTGCGGGCGAGGTAGCGGTGGTTCTTGGTGCGTCCGTAGTAGCCGCGGGCCTCGCGGAGGATGCGGGTACGCTTTCTGTTTCGGGCGGCGCCGATGCGTGCGCGTGGCATGGTCGAATCTCCTTCCGTCCGATCGGGGCAGCCTCAGTGCTGAACTTGGATCCCGTCGGGCATGAATGCTTCTGGATGTTGCAAGACCGGGCGAGGCCTTGCGGAACGGTTTAGCTGTTGGCTTCCGCGGCGGCGGCGGCCCGCATCTCGGCCCGCTGGGCGGGTGAGGGCGAACGACGCAGCGTGGGCGCGCGGCTGGTTGCGGCCGCGGAGGCGGCGGAAGAGCATCTTCTCGAGGCGCTTGGCGTCGGGGCCGGCCATGTACCTGTCCTTGCGGAGCTGGCGCAGGCGCTTGCCGCTCTTGTTCGAGCTCAAGTGCTTGTGGAACGCGGAGCGGTGGCGGACCTTGCCGGTCTTGCTCACCCTGATGCGCTTGAGAAAGCCCTTGTGGACCTTGTTCTTGGACATGGGCGTCCTCTCCTGGACGTGCCCGCACCGCGAAGGGTCCGGACACACGCCGAACCACTCCCCGCGCGGGGCGAAAAGCCTAGACCTCTCGGAGGCCCCGAGCAAGGGATCGGGGTGCCCTGATCACGGCCCGACGAAGGAATCTTGCCGGCCCGCCGGGGCCTCGGTGCCCCGGATGGGGTCGATCCCCTGGCGCCGGGCGGCCATATCGATGAACATCTCGATCGGCTTGGGCAGCCAGATGTTGTCGCCGCTGGACAGGGCGGGGGTGGTCAGCCACGGGGCCGAGCCGTCGGCCGTCAGGCCGTGCTGGCCCTGCCCCTGGTGGTTGGGGCTCGATTCGAGCGGGAAGACCACCTGCCCACGGACCGCCCGCAGCACGACCGGCGAGCGGTCTGCGACGACGACCAGTTCCGAGGGCTGGCCCCAGAGCGAGCGTTCGGGGTGGGCCATGACGCGGTAGCTGTAGCTGATCTCCTCGAGAGCACCCCAATCCCGGGCCTCGGGCGAACGGGGAACGGTGATCGCCCGGGGATTGCCCGGGCAGGCGAGGTCGGCCAGCCTGGCGTACGGCTGCTTGGCGAGGGCGTACAGGTTCGCGGAGTTGGAGCTGGAGGGGTCGCGTCCGACATTCCACCACGGGCTCTTACCGAAGCCCGCCGTCACCATCGGGAGCATCTGGTCGTTGTCGGCGGTGTACAGGCCCATCGCGTTGGCGACGCTGCGCATGTTGCCGGCGCAGGCGGCCTGGCGGGAGCCTTCTCGCACGGTGGACATCACCGGCCAGAGCACCGAGGCGGCGATCAGCAGCACGGCGGCGACGGAGAGGAAGTCGGCGAGTCTGTTGCGCGGCGGGATCGCGGCTGCGGGCTCGGACATCTGCCCGGAATCGGTCGCCTCTGCGACTCGGTTCACGGTCCGCTCGATGAGGTGGGCTCGTGTGAACTGCGAGACGGATTCCGGGGCGGGGCTGGTGATGAGTGCTGCGATCGCGTCGTGCGCGCGCGCCCGCTCCCGGAGGGAGGCCGGCACGCGTTCGGCGTCCAGCCCGGCAAGCATCCACGCGTCGAGTGCCTCGGCGTCGTCGCGGGAGAGTGTGGGCTGTGCGGTCGTGTCGGTGCCGGTGAGCACACGAGACACGCGGGATTCGCGGCCCTCAATGGGACCGGTCGTGAGCAGGCCGAACAGGGCGGCGGCCCGTTCGGCTCGCTCCCGCAGTGTGCTGGGCACGCGGCTGAGATCCTGATCGGCCTCGAAGAACGCCTCGAGCGCGCGGGCGTCCGCTTCGGTCAACTGGGGCGATGGGCCCGCGGTGTCGTCTGCGGTCGGCGGTGGAGTGTGCTGCTCGTCCATCGGCCAGTGTTCCTCGTTCCTTACTTGGCGGGACGTGCCCGCTCTGTGGAGACCTCGCGCCACCGCTTGGCGAAGCTGGCGACGGCGGCGTGCAACCTCGACTTGACGGTCCCCAGCGGGATGCCCAACTCGTCGGCGACCTGGGCGTAACTCAGCCGCTGGAAGTAGGCCAGCAGCAGGATCTCCCGCAGGGGCTCGCTCAGCTGGTCCAGCGCTCTCTGGACCATCGCGTCCTGTTCCTCCGACAGCAGCCCGGCGTCGGGCGGCGGGATCTCGATCTCGAGAAGATCGATGAAGCTCCCGCCGTCGTTGGACCCGCTCCCGCCCGCCGATCCGATCGGGGCCGAGAGTTCGAGGGTCTGTCGTCTGCCCTTCTTACGGAGGAGGTCCCGGGCCTTGTTCGCCGCGATCGTAAACAACCACGGTCGAAATCTTCGGGTTGTGTCGAATGAGCCGAGCGAGAGGTGAATCTGGAGAAAGGCTTCCTGGAATGCGTCCTCGGCCACCTGCCGGTCGCCCGCGAGGCGGGTCAGGAACCGGTGCAGGTCGTCGTGGTAGCGTTCGACGAGGATCCGGAAAACATCGGTTTCTCCGCGCCGGTAGGCTTCTACGAGTTTCTCGTCGGTGCGTGGGTCCAAGAATTGCTTCCTGCTGCGGTGCGATGCCGTCACACGGCTGGGTGCTTGCTGTCGAGCGTTCGGCGGCCGCCGACGTCCGCCGGGGGGGCGCCTCCGACGGCTCTAGATCAACTCTCCGACGGTCCGAGAGAATCGGACGCCGGTTTCCGGACCGAATCGGGCCAGACCGTCGGCCCTGAGCGCCGGGGCGTGATCGCGCAGATAGACATCAAGATCGTCCCGCCCGGCGAACAAATACCGCGTCTCAACCCGGATGGGTTCGCTCGGATCATCGATCCGGACTATTGAACCGGCCAGAGCACCGCCTCGGATGACATCATCGACGTGCCCCTGGCCCAGCCAATCGAGGTACGCTCGCCGGGTCTCCGTGCTCGGCAGTTCGGCGGTGACGGTGTAGGCGATCATCCCCATGGGCCGGTAAGGTACCAGACCCGACCGAACCACGCACGAACACGGGCTGCTGGGTGCAATACGGGGCCGGCGAGGCCGTTTGGCTGGACGAAAGGACGGATGTGACCGGGTTCGAGTCAGGACCATCTTCAGGGTCGATCGACCTGGTTGGCTTGGTGCGTTCGGCACAGGCGGGCGATGAGGCTGCCTGGTCGGCCATCGTCAAGGAATACGGCCCGCGGGTCTTCGCGCTGGCCAGGAGCCGTCTCGGAGATGCCGACGCGGCCGAGGAGGTCACCCAATCGGTGTTCGCGACCATCGCCATCAAGCTCCGGGACGGGGCGTACGCCGAGCACGGGAAGTTTGAGCCCTGGCTCCTGCGGATCGCGATGAACCGGGTGCGAGACCGGGTCCGGACGCTCAAGCGCGAGCGCAACGAGCAGAGGCTGCGATGGAGCGTTCGCGACGAGTCGACCAGCGACGAGACGGAGCGGTTCCCGGAATCGGCCGACGTGGCGGACCTGCGGGAGGCGATGCACGGGCTCTCGAAGGCGGACCGGGAGATCGTGGAGTTGCGGTATCACGCGGGGCTGAGTTTCAGGCAGATGGCCGACCTGCTGCGTGAGCCGATCGGGACACTGTTGGCCAGGCATCACCGGGCGCTGCGGAAGCTCAAGGTCAAGCTTGAGCAGGCCGCGGCCGGGCATGAGGACGGAACGGAAGCTCCGCAGACGGCGGGGGGTACAGGATGAGTGACATGAAACGAAACCACGCGAACGACACACACATTCCGGAGGACATCCGGGCCGTGGCCGCACGGCTCGATCGCCTCGGGACCAAGGACCGCCTCGACGGCGAGGACGTCGGCCACCGCGTTGCGATGCGCACGACGAATCTCCTCCGGGCCGAGGCGGATCCCGGCACGCAGCCTCGATCGCTCGGGCGCGTCCGCGCGGCGTGGCTGTGGCTGGCGGCTCCCGCGATGGCCGCGGCGGCGGTGCTTGTCGCGGTCATGATCTCCATGCCGCAGGCGGGTCCGCCTACGGGCGTGACCGGCAACGGCGTCGAGATTCTGGCGGCGGGCCTGGAGAGCGACATCGACACCTTCCTCGCGATCGACGGCCTCTGGGACGACGAAGCGTTCGAGACGGGGCTCGCGGTGATCTCGCTCGACGCGGCCGGGCTGGCCAATCAGACCACTACCGACGAGACGTTCGAATCCATGGGGAGCGATCTGTGATCCACTTTGAGCATGTACCCCGGTTGCGTTCCGACGGTGTCCGGCGTTTGGGCCGGGCGGCGTGGGTAGCGCTCGCGCTCGGCGTGGCCTTGCCGTCGCTGGCCAGTGGTCAATCCGAGGGCGATCGCCCCCCACCGCCGCCGCCGCAGGAGGGCGCGCGGTGGCGAGGGACAGCCGTTCGAGGTCAGTCCGCTGCGCTTGCGCACGCGTCTGGCCACATTGCTCGAGGAACTCGACGCGAGCGCGACACGCATCCGGACCGCGGTCGAGACACTCGATAACGGCGGCACCGCTTCGGAGGCAATGGAGGCGATGGGCGGCCCGTCGCGGGTGCGCCGGTTGGCGGAGTTTTGGGGACAGTGGTCGGGGGCCGCGCAGACCGAAGGGCGTGGTGAGCGGGGCAATCAGGACCGCGGGCCGCGTGGCACGCAGGGCCAGCGAGGGATGGATCGGGCTCCCGCGCCGGGCGACGATGTTTCGGCGGCCGAGCTGACAACGTTTCTGGAAACGCACGCACCGGAGTTCGCGGCCCGGCTCGACGCGCTGCGCGCGGAGGACGAGCGGCGAGCGGACTTCTTCGCCAACCGGCTCCGGCCTCGCATCGGGGAGATTCTCGTCGCGCAGCGGCGGGACCCGGAACTCGGCGAGCTTCTGATCCGGGAGTTCCGGATCAATATGGAACTGCTCGACGCGGGCCGTCGGTACGCGCGGGCGCTCGCTTCGGACGACCCGTCGCTCGAGGAGGCACGCGAGAACCTGCGGGCGCTGGCGGGTGAGCAGGTCGATCTCCGGCTCGCACGGCGGGAGCACGAGATCCGTGCGCTGGCCTCGCAGATCGAATCGCTGCAGGCCGATGTCGACCAGCAGCGCGAGAAGCGCGAGCAGTACATCGAGCAGATCGTGGAGCGATCCGGCGAGTGGGCCGACTCGGAGAAGTCCGGGGGACCGGAACGCCGCGGCCCGCGCGACGGCCGGCCCGGCCGTTCCGGCGATGAATAACCGCGGCCCCGATCGGGGTACCGCGGCTCGCGTTGGTCTGGTGCGGGGGCGGCGATGCCTCAGGACACGGTCGAACCCGGGGCGATTTCGCTCATCGGGGTCATGACGACGACCCCGCGGGGGCCTTCGCTGCCCTTGGGCGCGTCGCTGGCGGCGAGCATCATGCCGCGCGACTCTTCGCCGCGGATCTTGCGGGGCGCGAGGTTGGCAACAATGACGATGGACTTGCCGACGAGATCGTCGGGCTGGTAGAACTCGCGGATGCCGGCGCAGATCTGCCGCGGGGTGCCGCTGCCGTCGTCGAGCTGGAGCTTGAGCAAGCGGTCGGCGTTGGGATGCGCCTCGGCCTGAACGATCTTCGCGACGCGGAGGTCGATCCGGGCGAAGTCCTCGAAGCTGATCTCGGGCTTGGCGTCGGATTCGGGCTTGGTTTCGGCGGCGGTCGGCTGCGGCGTGGCGTCGCTCATCTCGGGTGGCTCCTGCGCGTCGGCGTCTCTAGGAATCGGGGTCTTGGTCGGACTGGTCGTCGAGTGTAGGGCTCGCGGCCCGGTCGCCGGGACGCGCGACCCACCCGCCGCGCCAGTAGGGCCGGTCGGCATCGACACCGAGCACCGCGGCGAGTTCGTCCGGCACGGGCTCGCGGAGCGGTGCCGCCAGATCGATCGCGAGTTGTGCCCCCCACGATCGGGAGATGCCCTGGAGAAGTCTCGACTCGAAGCGGAGTTGCGCGACGATCTGCGGCGTGGAGAGCTTCGGGCCGGGGTTGCCCCGGCAGGTGTAGCACTCGCGGTAGCTCGGCGGTTCGGTGTTGGGGCGGAAGACGACGCGCTCGTTGCCGCACTCGCGGCAGGGCCAGTCGCCCGCCCATTGCTCGATCTGCCACGCGGCGCCGGTCGAGGCGGAGAAGCCCAGCATCCGGCCGTAGCGGAGCAGCAGCTCGCGCACACCCGGCTTCTCGAGGAGCCGCTCGGGCCTGGATGCCGTTGCCGGCCCGGGTCTCTCCCACGGTTTCGGCGGCGGCGAAGGCGGCGGACGAGACTCCTCCGCCCTCGGCCGCGGCGACACGCCAGGGTGCCGGGGTGTAGCGGGGATCGATCCGGTTGGCGATGGCGCGAAGCCACCGTTCGTCGGACTCGAGCCGGGCGATGGAGGCGAGCCGCGACGCAACTGCTCGGGGCGATCCAGGTCGGCGATCCGTCGCGTCGGTCGAGCTCGAAGGCGAGGGCGAAGAGCTCTCGTGCGAGGTTCTCCCCGGTCTTGGTCGGTGTCAGGTCAACGATCTCTTCGCCGAGCAGGAAGTAGGCTTCGGCGTCGCCGGGCTCCAGCGATTCGAGTCGGGTGAGCACCCACGCCGGGAGATCACGCGGTGTGCCCTGCTCGTCGTCTGTGCCCGATGCCTCGGGCTCGGTTTGCTGCGCGCGCAGGATGGGTGCGAGGAGCCCCACGAGGCACGCGGCGAGCAGCATGGTCCGGAATCGTGTCATTCCCACAGCCTTTCCTGCCCGAGGCGTATGGCCCACAGCTCGCAGAGGCCCCGTTCGACCGCGTGGATCTGCTCGACGATGTCCGCGGCCTCCTGCCGTTGCCGGCGTACCCGTTCTCGGATAGCTCTGACATCGCTGGCGCGATCGAGCCGCTCGGAGACTACGACGATTCCCATCATCTCGAAGACGGCGACCTGCTCGACCGCGAAGATCTGCATCGGGCCCTGGGCCAGACTCAGCCGTGCGGCGTGCCGCGCGAGGACCGTTTCGACCTCCAGAGCCTCGGCGCCGAGGCCTCCGGCGCGGGCCTGCCGATCCCACTTTGCTCGCAGCGCGGCGGCGGCTCGCTCGGCGGGCAGGCCCTCGGTGGCCTCGCCGGAGGAGAGCGTCGCGCTGTCGAAGGCGCGGGAGGCATATGACTCGCCCAGCAACGCGGCGAGCCGGTCGATCACGCCCTGATCGCCCTCGGCGGCGAGCTGCTCCAGGGCCGTCTGCACGAGCACCCGGCGGGTCTTGATGGCCCAGTCCGGGTCGTCGGTGGCGATGGGGGCCGAGGCGGTCATCGCGGCGACGAGGTCGGCGTTCTGCGGCGTTCGGGGGATGCGGGGCGCCAGTTCGAGGATCGCCAGGGTGATCGCGGCGCTCGGGCGTTGGGCCAGCAGTCGCGCCCGGGCTGCCTCGCGGGCGTTGGCGGGTGAGCCCCTGAACGCCTCGGTGGTGAGCACCTCGGTATCGGTCGGGTGCCGGAGCTGATTGCGGGCGGCGTCGGCGAGGATCTCGAGCCTCCGCGGGTAGTCACGCTGCGCGGAGAGGTAGGACAGCGACCACCGGGCCATGGCGGGGTCGCTGTCGATCGAGTCGGCGCGCTGGCGCTGGTTCCAGCGGACCAGTTCCATCTCTACGGGGCGGTCGTACTCGTCGAGCACGATCGCGGCGTCGTCGAGCCGGCCGAGGAATCGGAGGTTTGCCGCTTGATTGAGACGGCTGAGCGAGGCAACGCTGGCCAGGCGGCTGACGAGTTGGTTGTCGGTCAGTGTCGCGGCCTCGCGGGTGGATTTGGCCCAGTCGGCTGCGAGGTCGTCGAGCGCCGGTCCGTCGGTGCTGATGCCCCAGACCTCCGCGTAGCGCTCCCGCAAGAGGCTGCGGGCCTCGGTGGAGGCCCGGACGGGCAGCGTCATCGTTGCGTCGACACCCTGCACCCTCGAGCGACGCGCGAGTGTCGTCGTGACCGCGTGCAGGTCGGCGACGGAGACGCGTTGGTCGGCGAACATGCGGATGAGCCACGGGCGTGCGAGTGCGTCCTCGCTCCACTCGCACGCGAGCACGAGCGACTCGATCGCCGCCCGGGCGGCGTCGTTCTCAGAGGGATCATCGGCCCCCACCACGACCCACTCCAGGGCTGCGAGGAGCGTTCCGCCCGCGTCTCCGCCGGCCAACTGTGCGGCATCGATCCACCGTCCCCAGCGCTCGGCGTCGCCGTCGCGATCCGGCGCAGCGGTCGATGGCGTGCCGTCCTCCGTCGCGGTGACCATCGCGGGGAGCATCGCCCAGAGCGCGGTGCTCACGCCCTGCTCGAAGCCGGCCGCGACGACAACGGTTGAGTCGACTCGGTCTCGCAGTTTCGACTCGATCTCGCGGGCGGGCGCGGGCGCCGATATCTCTCTCGCGGGCGAGGCGGGCGAGAATGCCCACCGACCACGCGGCCGGCCAGATCTCATCGGTGCCGAGCGGCCGGTCGGAGCGGTTGAGGGATTGGCTGCGGCGGGCGATGGCGGCGATCACCGGCTCGACGAGTTGGGCGCGCTGGGCCGCCCTGTAGACGAACTCCACGACGTCGTGCTGCGCGGAGCGCTGCTGCGCGAGAGTGAGATTGCACCAGCGGTCGCCGACCGCGTTGAACGCCCCATCAAAGACCCGGACTGCTTCCGGCGGGTCGATCTCCAGCCCGTCGGCGGCCGAGTCGAGTGCCGCGAGGGCGTCGCTGAGGCGGTCGAAGGCCGGAAGTGGCTCGGCTTCAACGACGGGCTCGGGGGTTTCTGGCGTGCCCTGCCAAGGGAAGAGTTGCTCGCCGCCGGCCATGGGGAGGCTGTCGCGGTCGATCGCGCCGGGCTCGACGGTCGGAGCCGGTTCTTTCGGTCCCGGGTCTGAGGGCCCGGAGGTGAACGCCACGACCATGAGCGCGGCGGTCGCGACGAGTGTCAGCCCGGTGGCTGTCGCGCCGACGATGATCTTCAGCGATCGGGCCTCGTCGGTGTTGTCGGTGCCGGGTGTGTCGTCGTCGTGCGCGGAGTCGGTCTGCACGACGTCCGCGAATCGGCCGACGTTGGTCACTACTCTTTCTCGCGCGGCCGCGGTCTGGGCCTGGCGCCTCCCGCCGAGGTGGGTGAGCACGTGGGCGACATCGGCGATCCGGGCGCCGCGAGCCATCGCGAGCATCGTGAGGTGGTGGAGGGAGCGGCGGTTCCAGCCGCCGTAGCGGGCGAGCGTGAGCAGGGCGTCCTGCTCGAGTTGGAGTCGCTGGCGGCCGGGTGACGTGGCGGCCTGCTTTCTGGGGCGCACGCCCGCGGCCCGCTCCCGGTGCGCCGCCTGGTGCACGAGCTGTGCCGCGGCGGCGTGCAGCGCGAGCCGGACCTCGTCGGCTTCCGGCGTGCGGCTCTGGGGGTGTGCGTCCACCTTGGTGAGTTGGCGCTCAAGTGCGCGGACGACGGTGTCCTGATCGTGCGCGCGCGGCGGGAGACCGAGCAGGGCGTGCAGGCCCCCGGCCGCCGCGTCGCGCCCGAGAAACCGCTCGACGAGTCCCTGCGCGCCGCCGGAGTTGGCTTGGGGCTCGCTCATCCGCCGCCCTCCTCGGCCTGCTCATCCCCGGCGGGCGGACGGTCGGAGGCGGGCTGACCGAGCGACGGTCGCACCCCCGCGAGCTGCTGATCGAGCTGCCGGAATCTGGAATGCCAGGGCTCCGGGCCCAGATCCGGATACAGCATGCGGTGCTGGTCGAGGGCGGCTCGGGCGTCGGCGGGCGATGTCTCGGCGAGGAGACGGATCGACTCCACCCGGGCCTCGAACCAACCGTCCGAGGCGTCGCGGAGCCCCGCCATCAGGGTGTTCCAGGCCGAGAGCCGCGGTGGGCAGGTCTCCGGCGGCCTCGCTGGCCCGGGCGAGGCGGCGGAGCGAGCTGGCGGTCTGCGTCCCCAGGTCGATGAGCAGGGTGTCCATGGCGATGGCGATGTCGCGCATCGAGTCGTCGCTTTGGGCCTGCCAGACGGTTGTCGCCGCCTGGGCCACGGTGTCGATCACCCCGGCGACGGTGGCGTCTCCCTTGTGGTCGCTCAGGGGCTTGAACTGGGCCAGCACGCGCTGGGCGACGCCGACCAGGCGGAGCCGCGAGGTCGGCGTCGTTGGGCTGACGCTGCCAGCGTTCGTGGAGACGGCGGTAGCGCAGGCGGTCTCCGGCGCGGGCGTGCGGGCCGCCGACACGGGCGAGCGTGGCGCCGGCCAACGCGGCGGCGTCCTCATCGTCCCGGGCGATCGCGATCTGGAGCTGGCGGTACGCCAGTTCGCTCTCGATGTCCGATAGATCGAGGCCGGCGACTGACGCGGTGTCTTCGAGAAGGTCGAGCAGGCGGGCGGCCCGCTCGACGTCGGGAACGGTGATGGTGAGCGCTGCGTCGAGGGCCTGCCGCACGCGGACCATCACGGCCAGCGCCGCGTCGTAGACCTCGTCACCGGAGCCGGTGCGAACGACGGCGACGTCGATCTCAATCAGCTCCTCGGCGATCTCCATGAACCGCGCGGCGACGTAGTCGCGTTCGGGCCCCTGCGACGCGCGGTACTTGCGGTACATCATCCGCGACACGTGGCGGCGGGCCGTCTCGTAGAGCGGTGAATCGTGCGGCACGTCGAGCAGGACCGCGATCGCCTGATCCTCGGTGAGCAGCCCGTCGTCGACTCGGCGGAGCAGAAGCTTGGCGGCACGATCGGAGGCCGGGTAGGTCTGCATGTAGACCGTTGCGAGCCGGTCACGCTGCTCGATCACCGACCGGAAGCCGCGCTCGACCGCGAGGTCGAGCGAGACGATGGCGTACCAGATGGACTCTTCCCGCAGCTGCGCGACCGGGGCCTGCTGGAACACACTCTCGAAGACGCTCCCGGCCTGGACCAGTTCGCCGGCGTAGAAGAGCGACAACCCCTCCATCATCCGGGCCTGGGCCAGTTCGGTGGGGAAGGTCTCAGCGTCGGACGCGACCTGGGCGATGTCGAGGGCCCGCACGGCGTCCATGTACCGATTCGCGATCGCGGCGTCGTCGGTCGGGTCGTCGGCGTTGAGACCCTCAGCAACGGCGAAGACCTCGTGGGCCTCACGGGCCCGCTCGTAGGCGCGGAGGCCCCGCACGTAGAGGACGACGAAGCCCGAGTCGCCCATCGGTGTCGTGCCGAACTGTTTGACGAGATTCATCACGTGGCCGATTTCACCGCGCGTGACGAGGTCGCCTAGCGCGATCTGGGCGATGGCCTCGAGGAGGCGGCTGCGGTCGGCGGCGACTCCCGAGGTGCCTCCTGCCTCGATGGCCTCGAGGGTGATGACCGCGAGCAGCCTGGCCTCCCCCACCGAGAGCGGGGTGACCCCTGACGGGTCGAGCGTCAGGCGGCGACGGTCGACCAAACGCTGCAGGTCTGACCACCGCCTGGCGCGCCCGAGCACCTCGATCCGCCGTGCCCACAGTTCGTCCTTGATCTGTTGCGGGGTCTCGCCGGCCTGCTCGATCGCGTCCAGCCAGCGGATCGCCTCGGCGTCCTTGCGGGCGATGGAGAGGCACAGGCTGCAGGCCATCGCGGCCCGGGCCACGTGGTCGTACCGCAGCAGCGTGATCGGCAGCGTCTCGACCGATGGGGCGCGGTTGCCGGGTGTGTTGAGCAACCAGCCGAAGGAGCGGAGGGCCGAATCGGCCTTGCGGGCATCGTCGTTGACCAGCGCCTGGTAGTACTGCGACCAGCCCGCGTAGTACATGGCCAGCGACCGCAATCGCCGCGCGTCGGCCAACTGGTCTCGGATGGTCGCGATGTTGGCCCGGGTCGAGCGTCCCTCCATGCGTTCGAGCGCGTCGACGCGGTCGTCCACGCGTCGGCCGATGTCGAGGAAGTTGGGCTCAAGCTCCCGGAAGGTCTGCTGCGCTTCGTTCACGAGTTCGGGATCCGAAAGCCGCTGGCGGAAGTCCTTGACTGCCGCCTCGGCGAGCAGGAAGGACGCCTTGTGTAGCGTGAGGCGGAGCTCGAACGAATCGGCGCTGGGGACGAGTTCGAGCAGTTCGCGGGCCTGGCGCTCGACCTGACGCTGCCGCTCGGGGGTCCCGGCGGCGGAGAGCAGGCGGGCGTAGTGCTTGCCGAGCCGGTCGGCGAGTTCTGCACGCTTGGAGCCCGGGGCGTCGCGGAGGCGGTCGAGCAGGTAGACGCTGAGGAGGTCGTCGAGGCCGCGGTCCCGCATGTAGGCCTCGACGGCGTCGGTCGGTCCGAGCGACTCATCATCGTCGTCCTGCGCGCGCGCCGTCGGCGCGGCGAGCCCCAGCAACACGAGCATCGCGAGGCACAGGGCTGCTCTGTGGAGTTGTTCAACTCGCTGGCACATAGCTGACCTTTGTAAACCCTGCGTCCTTGCACACCTGCAACGCGCCGGCGGCGGCTTCGACTGGGACATCGTTGGCGACGCGCACCACGACGCCGCTGGCCCGGGGCAGTTCGCGGAGCAGCCTCAGCAGATCGGCCCGGTTGGTGAGGGCGTGGGAGCCGAGGCGGTAGACCACGGCGTCGCCGATCCGCTCGACGGAGATGATCTGCGGCTGCAGCACGGCGCCCGAGCCCTGGTCTTCGCTCGATGGGCTGAGGGTCGAGGACAGTTCGGCCTCCGGCCTGGAGGCCGAGACCGTGACCATGAAGAAGATGAGCAGCAGGAACACGACATCGATCATGGATGTCATGGGCAGGCCGCCGACGCGGGAGCCGTCGAGGCTGTAGTGACGCCGGGCGAGTTTCACGGGGAACGCCCCCCACCGCCGCCCGGCTTGTTGGTGCCGAGGTTCCAGCGCCGGATGCCGGCCGACGACAGTCGGTTGGCGAGGACGTTGATGTGTGCCGCGGGGGCGCTGCGGTCGGCGCGGATGAGCAGATCGACCGACCCGCCCCTGGTTTCTGCGGCGGTTTGCTCGAGCGAAACGAGCCTGGCGATCTCCTCGAGCGAGCGCTCCTGCCCATCAATCAGGTAGACGCCCTCGAAGGTGACGTCGATCACGATGGTGCCGGGGCTGACCGCCAGTTGATCCTCGCCCTGTTCCTCGGGCAGATCGATCGGCGAGCGGGCGACCTGCGAAAGCTGCGACGTGAACAGAAAGAAGATGATGAGCTGCAGCACGACGTCGATCATGGGCGTCATGTCGAAGCCGAAGGCCGAGCGGTTGTGTCGGGGCCTGATGATCATCCGCCGCTCGCTCCCGGAGCCCCGGCGGCGGGCTGGGGCCGGGGCGGTGCCTTGGACGCCGGGCGTTGCTGGGCGGGCTTGGCCTGCCCGCCGCCGGGGCTCGCGCCCTGCTCGACGTGGGCGGCGAGTTCCTCGATCAGGTCGCCGACCTCGCCGACGAGCGAGTCCACTCGGTTGCGGAGGTAGGCGTGGACCGCGGTGCACGGGATGGCGACGATGAGCCCGAGCACGGTCGTGATCAGCGCAACGGAGATGCTCCCGGCGAGTTGCGTCGGTTTGGCGACCTCTGAGACGCTGAGCGTGTCGAACGCCCCGACCATGCCGACCACGGTGCCGAGCAGCCCGAGCATCGGGGACACGCTGGCGATCAGGCCGATGGCGTCTGTCGAGCGGTGCAGGCGGGAGACCTCCTGCTGTCCGGCTTCTTCCAGTGATGTGCGGAGCTCGAGCAGGCCGAACGGGGAACGGGAGCAGCGGAGCAGCGCGGCGCCCATGACGCGTGTGAGGAACGAGTCGTGATCGGGGCTGGCGCAGTACTTCGTCGCCTGGTCGACGTTGCCGGCGCGGAGCATGCGGTCGAGGGCGGTGACCTCGTCTTCGGGCGCGAGCTGTGAACGCCGAAGCCGGACGAACGCCGCGATGATGAACACCACCGCCGTGAACGACAGCCCGATGATGAGATAGCCGATCTCGCCACCCTCGGAGATGTACTGCACGAGGGTCTTGTCGGGGGCGGGGGCCGGGGTCTGCATCGCCAGTGAAGCGAAGGACACCAAGAGGGACTCAGCCATGAGGACTCCTGCTCTGCTCGGACTCGGGACGCGCCACGGCACTCGTGTCCGGGGTGCGACGGTGTGTCAGCCTATGGGGTTGGATGTCGGGTTCGTGCGGGAGGCGGCGCGAGGCGGCGGCCCACCGGGAGACGGGCTCCCAGGTGCTCGCGGGGTGGCCGGGGAACGTGTCGAGAAGCTCGCGCCGGAGCAGCGACGCCGCGGCGTCGTCGCCAAGCGACCGCATCGTCACCGCCGCTTCGGCCAGGGCGAGGCCGGCGAGATAGGGCGCATCACGTTCATGCTCGACGCGGACGCGGAGCAGTTCGATCACGCCGCGGCGCTGTTGCTCGGCATCGGCCTCCCGCAGCAGCGACCGGCCGAGCGCTGTGCGGAGCCACGCGTCGGTCCAGCCGATCGGCTCGCTCTTGAGTCGTTTCTCGATCGCGCGACGGCCGGTGAGCCGCTCGGTCTCGATCGGGCTCCGGGCGGCGACGATCTCCCAGACCATGCGCACGCCCGGGTCGCTGCTCTCGAGCCGGGGCATGGGTTGCTGTTGCCCGCTCTCGAGGAGTGCGGCGTGCTGGTAGAGCTCGGCGAGCTCCGCGGCACGGTCACCGAACCGGTCGGCGTTGAGCGGGGTCTGGCCGAACACCCGCACCGCGGGGAGGCTCAGCCAGATCGGCGGGAGTTCGGGGGCGAGCCCGGTCTCGTCGTCGGTGGTGGGCGAAAAGGCCGTGCTCGACTCGGATCCCGGCGCGGCGGGCGTGCCGTCGTCCCGCGTGTGGAGCCACGCGAGCCAGGCCCCCACCGCGAGCGTGTGCGCGCCCCGCTCAAGCCGGCACCGAAGCAGCCCGCCGCAGACCGCCGAGGCGGTGGGCCCCTGCCGCCCCGCGTAGTCGGCGAAGAGCTCTTCCAGCAGCGGCTCGGCTGCCGCGATATCCCCACGCTCGAGCCTGCTGGTGGCCCGCCAGGCCTTGTCGGCCACGTCCATGTACTCACTCGCGGCCTCGGCGTGCTCGCCGGAGACCGACCGGACCCGGTCCCACCCGATGGTGATCTCGCCGGTGAGCGAGGACACGAGCACGACGCCCTCTGCGGTACAGCGCGCACGATGGACCCCGCGGGAGGCGCAGCGCCGCCGCGGAGTTCGAGCGAGGACTGCTGGGCGTGCACCGGGCCTGTCGTGGCGGCGACGGCGAGCGTCACGGCGAGCCGCGCGAGGATTGGGAAGCCACGCGTCATCACGGGCTCCCCGTCGGGGCGGCGACAAACGTGTAGGTGCCTCCGGACTGCTTGGCGATGCGGCGCATCAGGTCCTCGGAGTTGCGGCTGACGAACGCGATGCAGTGCACCGGGACCTTGTATTCGGCGTTGAGTGCGGCGATGTCGTTGGCGACCTCGTCGGGGAACTCGCCGTCGGTCATGAAGTAGATCGCTTCGGGCGGCGGGCGCATGGCGAACGCGAGCCCGAAGGCTGGCGACGGCTGTGTGCCCCCACCCGACCTGAGGTTGGCGACCGCCCGGCGAGCGAACCGCTTGCCCCGGTCGTCGGCGTTGACCCACGAGGACTTACCGTCGAGCGGGAGCGCCGAATCGCTGTAAGTGATGACCAGGAAATCCGCGGCCTCGAGCAGCCCCTCGATGGACTTGACGAGTTCCCGCTGGAGCGCTTCGAGCTTGCCGCCCACCGCCATCGACCCGGACGTGTCCACGATGTAGACGAACCTCGAGCCCGTCGCCTCGACGCCGAAGAAGCTCGCGCTGCCCGACCCGGAGCCGCCCTCGCCCATGCCGGCCGACTGCTCGACGTCTCCGGCCCCCACGCCGAGGTCGGCGGGGACCAGCTCGGAGAGCGAGCCGGTGATCTCGGCCTCGGTGGGCATATCGAGCGCTTCGACCTCGGGCAGGGTCTCCTGCGCGAGTTCGGGCACGCTGGGCGAGTCGTAGCTCAGCGATGACTGCTCCAACTCGGCGAACTCGGCCTGTGACATCACAGCGAACTCGACCGGGCCGGGCATGGCCGCGGCCGGGTTTCCGTCGCCCCGGCCGACGCTCAGATGGGCTGCGATGAACCACCCGAGCAGGTGAACCACCAGCGAAACCGCGAGCCCGACGACCGTGGCCCGGCGGATCCACCGAAGCAGCCGCTCGTCGAAGGGCACCGGGGCAGCGCCCGTCACTGGCACCCCAAGAGGGCTCCCGGGCGTGTTCCTGGCCTCGCCCGCCTGACTGATTGCCTGCCTGCTGGGTCATCGCGCTCTTCATCGGCCCGCGGAGGGCCGGCCCGCCCGAGATTGGTCGCCGCGTGTGCCGCCGGTGGGCCAACCGGGCGGGTTGGCCCTGTCAGACTCGCGGGGGACTGGTGGAGTTTCGCCCCGAGGCGGCTCCGTGCGGGTCCGTACTCCACAATACAGCCCCGCAGGGCCGCGGGTTGCTTGACGCCCCGCGGTCTGTCGCTTTCAATCCGCGACGCGTCGCCTCTTCAGACCCGCCCGAGGGCACAGGATTGTCCGTGCCCGGGTGGTGTTCGGTTCCGGCGTGACAGGAGAGGCTTGTGCCCGACGACGATGCATCGCACCAGACCGGCCGCCGTGTTCTGCTCAAGCTGAGCGGGGAGTCCTTCGCCAAGCCCGGATCGTTCGGGATCGACGCGGACGAGCTCGCGGTGATCGCCCAGGAGGTCGCCGACGCGGCCACGCAGGGCACCCAGTTGGCGGTCGTCGTCGGCGGCGGGAACATCATCCGCGGCGCACAGCTGGCCGCGGCCGGGCACATCGAGCAGGCCACCGCGGACTACATGGGGATGCTGGGCACGGTGATCAACGCGCTGGCGCTCCGAGAGAAGCTTCTGACGCTGGGCGTGCCATCCCGGGTGCTGTCGGCGCTGGAGGTCCGTTCGGTCGCCGAACCCTTCATCCGGGGCCGGGCGATCCGCCACCTGGAGAAGGGACGCGTGGTGATCCTCGCGGCAGGGACGGGCAACCCGTTCTTTACCACCGACACCTGCGCGAGCCTGCGGGCCCGCGAGCTGGAATGCTCGATGTTGCTCAAGGCGACGAAGGTGGACGGCGTGTACGACTGCGATCCGGCCAAGAACCCGAACGCCAAACGGTACGAAACGCTGCGGTTCGACGAGGCGATCGACAAGCAGCTGGGCGTGATGGACCTGACCGCGATGGCGATGTGCCGCGAGCACAACATCCCGGTCGTCGTGTTCGATTTCAAGAAGAGCGGCAACATCCGCCGCGTCGTTGGCGGGGAGCGCATCGGCACCCTGGTGAGCCGCGACGGGAAGTAGACCTTCGGGCCCTCCGGGCCCGCACGAGGAGTGTGCGACCATGACCGATCCCGATACCATTTTGCTCGAAGCCGAAGAAGTCATGAGCAAGGCGCAGGACTACCTCACGAAGGAGCTGCGCGGTCTGCGCACCGGGCGGGCGACGCCGTCGATCGTCGAGTATGTCAAGGTGGACTACTACGGCTCGATGACCGACCTCAAGGCCTTGGCCGCGATCAGCGTTCCCGAGCCGACGCAGCTCCTGATCAAGCCGTTCGACCCCTCCGCCGCCGGCGAGATCAAGCGGGCGATCGAGGGCGCGGGGCTCGGCCTCAACCCGGTGCTCGAGGACAAGCAGGTCCGTCTGAATCTGCCGGCGCTCTCCCGTGACCGCCGGCAGCAGCTGGTCGGTCAGGCCAAGAAGGTCGGCGAGGATCAGAAGATCGCGATGCGAAACGTTCGGCGCGACGCGAACAAGCACGCCGACGCGCTCTCCAAGCAGGACGGCACCAACTACTCCGAGGACGACATCAAGCAGCTCAAGGACGAGATCCAGGAGCTGCTCAAGAAGTATGAGGCGACCGTGGACAAGGCCGTGCAGGCCAAGACCGACGAGATCCTCGACTTCTGATCACGGCGGGGTGAGCCGGGGCAGTCAACGCGAGGGCGCGATGGCCTGGAGCAGGGCGGAGCCGATCTCGGCCTGCTGCGTCCGCGAGTGAACGGGCAGAATGGCCTTGATCTGCCGGTTGTCGTCGAGGACGACCACCGCCGCTTCCGACGCGAGCGCGAGCCGATCCACGAGCCGCGTGTCGGTCACGAACCAGCCGAACCCCGCGCCGTTCGGGAACGGTCGCCCCGTAGCCGCGACAGCCTCTCGCCAGGCCTCGGCGCACGCATCGAGTCGTGCGAGCACCGAGTCGTCGGTCGTGACCTCCACCGCGGCCGCGAGGCCGGCGAGCCGGACCCGTTTGTCGTACACCCCGTCGAGACGACCGCGCAGCAATTCTCGCGAGGTGTCGGCGTAGGCAGTGGCGAGCATCGACGAGATGCCGCGGACGAACTCCGGGGGGGTGTTGTCACGAAGGAAGAGGACCGTGCGATAGCTCGACGCCAGCCGCAGCAGCGGCTCGTCCGGGTCGGGCAGAATCGGTGCCTCGTCGTCGCCGACGCCGGAGAGGTCGATCCGGGGGAACGCCTGCCCGATCTCCAGCCGCGGACCGAGCGGGCCGAGGGACGCGAGGCTCGACGCGAGCCGGCGGCCCTGCACATCGAGCACCCACCCGTCAGGATCGCTCGGCTCGAGCGCCCTCACACTCCACGATCACCCGTGTCTCTCCGCTCGGCTCCAGATCGGCCTCGAAGCGCCGCACCCGCGCCCCGGCCATCTCGAGACTCGCCTTCCCCAAGTCCGTTCTGCCCTCGAGGCGCACGCCGTCGCGGGTGCCGTCATCCAGACGCTCTGCACGCTCCCACACCAGCCCCTCGACGAGCGGGCACCAATCCACCTCCGCGGCGTCGAACGCGAGGCTCAGGTGCGGGATCGGGAGCGGCGGGAGTGTTGACCGGAGCACTCCGGCGGGATTGGGCTGCGAGTCTGGTGCCCCGGCCGGGATGACCGCTTCACCGAAGAACGTCGTCGGATCCCGTCGGTGGACGGCCCGGAGGAAGCCCCGTCGGGCTTCGATCGTGAGCTCGCCCAGCTCGATCCTGGCCATGCCGTTCGCACCGGGCACGCACCGGACCTCCATCGAGTGCATGTCGCTCCGGCCCCCGGGCCGGACGAGTGTGACTCGCACCAGGTCCGCGGTCGCGGCAAATCGATAACGCCCGATGACCCCCCAGAGATGGGCGGCCACCTCCATCGAGCCGGCGACCGAAGCGCGGGCCGGACCGGACGCCACACCGGCGTCGGCGGGGTCGGTGGTTTCTGCCGGCTGGGCGGATGCCCCGGCGCACAGGCAGAGGACGGCCGTCATCGCTGTGCGAAACCGTGTCATGCGGGTCCTCTCAGATCGGCGCCGGGCCCGGCGTCGGCACCGAGCGACGCGTCGAGCAACTGCTGTACGGTACGACCCGTGCCGGGCACCACGAGTTCCGGGGCGATCTCGGCGAGCGGGATGAGGACGAAAGCCCGCTCGTGGAGCCGTTTGTGCGGGACGATGAGCCCCGACTCCCGCACGACACGATCGCCGAAGATCAGGATGTCGAGATCAAGGGTCCGGGGGCCCCACCGCGCTTCGGTGTTCCGGTCCCGGCCCCGCCCGCGCTCGATCGCCTGAAGACACTCGAGGAGTTCCATCGGCGTGAGCCCCGTCTGGATCGACGCGGCCGTGTTGAGGAACGCCCCCTGCTCGATAGGGCCCACCGGTTCGGTCTCGATGACCGTGGCGGCCTCGCCGAGGCTTGTCTCGGGCAGCGCGCCGAGGCTACGGATGGCCTCCGTGATATGCGCGCGACGGTCGCCCAGGTTGGAACCGATCCCGATGTAGACGATCGTCTCATCCATCGACGGAAGTGAAGCGGACGAAATGCTCCGCGGCAAGCCGCCGCGAAAAAGACAAACACCGCCGGACAAGCCGACGGCGTTTGTGGTGAGGACGAGGGGTTAGTCGGTGGCGAGTGTTACTCACCCGCGGATTCGAGTTCCTTCATGCGGTGCTGCATCTGGGCCTTGAGACGGGCGAGGATGGAGCTGTGCATCTGGCTCACGCGAGACTCAGAGAGGTCGAGCGTCGAGCCGATCTCCTTCATCGTCATGCCTTCGTAGTAGTAGAGGAGCACGATCAGCTTCTCGGCGCGGCTGAGACCCTTGGTGATGAGTTCTTTGAGGTCGTTGCGCTGGATGTCGGCCAGCGGGTTGGACTGGGCCTCGTCCTGAATGATGTCGATCTCGCGGACGTCGCGGGAACTGTCGCCGGGGTAGCACTTGCGGTTCAGGCTCACGGTGCCGACGGCGCGACCGTCACGCATGTACTTCTCGAGTTCGTCCTTCTCGAGCGCGAGACGGTCGGCGATATCGTTCTGGTTGGCCGGCTGCCCGGTCTCCATCTCGAACCGCTGGCGGGCCTGCTCGACCTTGCCGGAGCGCTGCCGGACCAGGCGGGGGACCCAATCCATCGACCGGAGTTCATCGAGGATCGCGCCGCGGATACGCGGGGCGCAGTAGGTCTCGAACTTGACTTTGTAGCCGAGGTCGAAGGCGTCGATGGCGTCCATCAGGCCGAACAGGCCGGCGCTCATCAGGTCTTCGAGGTCCACCTCGTCGGGGAGCCTGGCGTAGATCCGCTCGGCGTTGTACCGCACGAGCGGGAGATACTTCTCCATCAGGTAGTTGCGGATCGCCGCGTCACCCGCCTTCTGGTAGGTCTCCCACAGTTCCTGCAGAGGAAGGTCGTCGTAGGGCGAGGGGAGATTTGAAGGTTCGGCGTGGCGAGCCGAGCGGCGGGATGCGCCGCGCGTGCCGGCGCGTGCCATGGATGATCTTGCGACTGTCATGGTCGTCTCCTTGACCCTACGTTTCAGCACTCATGGACGCGAATCCTGCGTCGGAGCGTTGTGGCTGAGTCCGATCCTTGGCTCAGCCGGTTGGGAGTATACAAACTCCTGAGCAACTGCACAGGCGTTCTGCCCGAGCATCACAAAAAGTTCACGGACTTTCTCGCTGGACCTCCGTCGCCTTCGCGGCGCCGCGGTCCTCCACTGTCGTCGGGACAGGGATCGGTTCGGGTAACGGTTGCTCCGCGGTCAGCGCGCCGATGTGCTCGACGAGTGTCGTACGCACACAATGGCCGAACACACGACCGATTGCGGTCGCGCCGATCAAAACCACAACTGAGCGGATAAGGACCTGGGAGGGTTCCGCGTGTGCAACCAGCCCGGACCCGAGCGAAACCGCAAAGGCGCTCAGCGCGAAAGCGGTGCCGATCTGCACGGGCAACTTCGAAAGCAACGCCAATCTCCTCCCGGCCGCTCGAACAACCGATTGCCCACGGCCCGCCTATCGGTCTGGCACGATCCCCACTTTTGCGGTTTCGGGACTTTCTGTGGACTCTGCTCCGAGCACACGCAAAATCCGCGCCACCCTCACAGATCGGCCAGAGCGACGCGAGCGTCCGTCGGGACCCTCACAAGATTTGAAGCAGGCGCTCGGCGATCGAACTCACATCTCGGCTCGCCCGACACTTCGGAAACCTGAGCAGGTGCGGCCGCCGCGCTCGAACCGCACGCGGCACCCGCGGATCCAGACGGACCGCCCCGAGCACCTCCGGGCACATATGCAGAAACCGCTCGCAAGTTGCTGCCAGTCTTGCACTTACATCGCGTGCCTCCTGAACAGACCCGATGCTGTTCAGGACCAGGTTGACCCGGGGGAGCGGCGACTGCTGGTCCTTTGCGCGACCGACGACGCATTTGATCAGCCCGTAGGCGTCGGTGATGGATGTGGGCTCGGGGGTCACGACCACAAGCAGCCGATCAGCCGCGGCGGCGAAGCTCAGGACGTCGCGGCCGATTCCGGCTCCCGTATCGATGAGCACCGTGTCGCTGCGGGACTCGAGTTCGGCCAGGCCGGAGACCAGTCGCTGGCGAGCCGCGGCCTCAAGATCGGCCACCCGGGCTACGCCAACCGCTCCGGGAACCAGCAGGAACCCACCCGGCGCCTCCACGACGCACGACCCGAGCCCCGGCCCCCTGTCATCGCGCAGGACGGTGTCGAGCCGACGGCCCGGGCTCAGGCCGCAGAGCACATCGGCGTTGGCCATACCCAGGTCGGCGTCGAGCAGCGTGGTCCGGTGGCCGCGGCTGGCAAAGCGCGACCGCGAGATTCACTGCCAGATTGGTCTTGCCGACGCCGCCTTTGCCCGACGCGATCGCGACGACGGGGACCCGACGCCGGCTCGCGGGGTTGGCGACGGGCGGGCACGCCGAGCCGGACATCGCCTCAACAAGCGCGCGCAATCTGGACGCCTGATCCGGCGGAGCCGTGCCGATGCCCTGACGTCCGGTCGAGATGGTGGCCATTACCGCCCCCCGGAGATCGCCTGCCACGCGCTCCCGCCGTCGAGCACAAGCCGCGCCAATCGTTCGGCGCTGGCGGCCTCGATGTGGTCAGGGACCTCCTGGCCTGTGGTGACAAACGAGATGGGCAGCCCGACCCGGCGGGCGGTGTTGAGCACCACGCTGTAGTCGACGGCCTCGTCGAGCTTGGTCAGCAGGAGGCGGTCGGGGCCGAGCGCGCCGTAGCGGTCGGCGGCCGCGGCGATCACAGATTCGGCCGACGCCAGGGAGAGGACGAGTTGGATCTGGTCGGGCTCGGCGGCGCGGAGGAACTCGCCGAGCTCGTCGAGCCGGGCGGCGTCACGCTGCGAACGCCCGGCGGTATCGAGGATGATGGTGTCACAGTCAGCAAGCGCGTCGATCGCACCGGGAATGTCCTGGGGCGCGAGCACCACCTTGAGCGGGATGCCCACGATCTCGGCGTAGGTGCGGAGCTGCTCGACCGCGGCGATGCGGTAGGTGTCGGCGGTAATCAGCCCGACACGCTTGCCGTAGCGCAGCTTGCACGTTGCTGCGAGCTTCGCGACGGTGGTGGTCTTGCCCACGCCCGTCGGTCCGATGAGCGCGATGACGCTCGGGCGACCGTCGGCGCGCTTGCCGGGCGGCTGGGGGGTGCTCACCACGCCGATCCGCCGGGCGATCTGGCGGAGCGTGGCGTCGCGGACCGTCGCCGGGTCCGCAAGCTCGCCGGCACCGAGTTCGTCTCTGACCGCCCCGGTGACCTCGTCGGCCAGATCGGTCGAGACCTGGCTCTCCAGCAGCTTCAGAGAGAGGTCGAACAGCGGACCGGCGGTCGTTGCCGGTGCCTCGGCCTGCGCCGAGCGGGCCTCGACCCGCCGGGACGACTGGAGCACCTGGCCCACCAGCCGGCGGATCGCGGCCAGTTCGTCGTCGAGCCGCGGTCCGGGCCTCGAAGTTGACCGGGGCCGGGGCGACACGTGTTGCTTCAACCCGGCGCGGCGAGGGGGCCGGCGCGGGGACGGCGTCAGCCCGATCCGGCCTGACACCGGTCTCTCCGGCGTCGCCGGATGGCTCGGCCCGTTCGAGCCCCGCCGGTGGCGTTTCGGCCGGCATCGGCTTAGGCTCGATCTGTGCCGGTGTGGCTGGGCCCGGCTTCGGCGAGGCACTCCGCTGGTTCGGCGGAGCCCCGACGCGGGCGGGCGTGCCGAAGGTCGTCGGCACCGGGCCGCCGTCTTTGGATCTGGAGAACCAAGGCGGCGTGGCGATGAAACGGTCGGCAGGTGCCGGCTGGCCCTGCCGAGCGGGCTCGTCCTGGGACGGGGACTTGGTGTCAGGTGGCCGCAGACCCGGGTCGCGAGGAGATGGCGCGACCGGTCTTGGGCGCTGGGGCCGCACGACGCTCGAGTCGCTCGACGCGGTGATCTCGACCACATCCCTGGTGCCAAAGCCGAGCATGCCACCGTCGCGGAAGGTGCGGGTGTGCAGAATGACGGCGTCCGGCCCGAGGTCCTGTTTGACCCGGGCGAGCGCTTCGGCCATGGTGGCACCGTGGAATGTCTTCAGTGGTGATTTCTGCGTCGTCGTCGCCATCCGTGGCTCCTCGAGGACGCCGACATGCTACCGGGTCTTGCGCGGTTGTGCCAGCCGTGGACGAGATTCTGCGCAGATTATGCGGCGGTCACCGCTTCGGCTGGCTCGGTGGCGCCGACGAGCCCGAGCGATTCGACCTCGACGCCGGGCGGGATCTCGTTGTAGCCGAGCACCACGGCGGTGGGCAGGTGGGGCTCGAGGATCTGCCGCACCACGCCGCGGACCTGAGGGGACGCGATGATGACCGGGTGATGCCCCGCGGCGGTCACCCGCTGGACGCCCCGGAGGATCCGCTCGGCGGTCTGGTTGGCGACGCGGGCGGGCATGGTCAGGCTGGTGCCGGCCGGTCCACGATCCACGTAGGCGGCGATCTGGTCCTCGAACGCCGGGTCGAGCGTGACGCAGACGATGCGCGGCGGGCGGTCGGCCTCTCGGACGGCGTACTGCTCGCAGATCGACCGCCGCAGCGCGTTGCGGACGTACTCGGTCAGGATGTCGGCGTCGTTGGTCTTGGGCGCCCAGTCGGCGAGGGTCTCCACGATCGTCTCCATGTCCCGGACCGGGACCCGCTCGCGGAGCAGGTTGTGCAGGACGCGCTGCAGGTCGGCGACCTTGACCAGCCCCGGGACCGCCTCCTCGACCAGCTTGGGTGCCTTGGCGCGGAGCGTCTCGACGAGGTTGTTGACCTCCTCGCGGGTGAGCAATTCGTGGGCGTGCTGCTTGACGATCTCGGTGATGTGGGTCGCCAGGACGCTGGTCGTGTCGACCACGGTGAAATTCATGCTCTCGGCGCGGTGGCGTTGGGGCGGGTCGATCCACCACGCGTCGAGCCCGAAAGCGGGCTCCTTGGTCGCCTCGCCCTGGAGTTGCCCGGTCGCGATCCCTGAATCCATCGCCATGAGCATGCCGGGGCGGAGCTCGCCTGCCGCGACCGCGGCACCGCGGATCTTCACCCGGTACTGCCCCGGCTCGAGTTGCATGTTGTCACGGATACGCACCGGGGGCATCACGAGCCCGATCTCGGCCGCCAGCTGGCGGCGGATCGCGGTGATGCGGTCGAGCAGGTCGCCGCCCTGCCCCGCATCGACGAGGGCCACGAGCCCGTAGCCGATCTCGAGTTCGAGCGTGTCGACCTTGAGCAGCGATTCGACCGGTGGCGGCTCGGCGGGGGCCTGCGATTCGGCGATCGCCGTGTCCCGGGCGTCGTGAGCCTTGGCCTTGGCGGTGCGCATCATGCCGAACGAGAGCATCCCGAGTCCGCCGGCGGTCGCCAACAGCGGGAGCGTGGGGAGCGGGGTGATCGCGAGCAACGCGAGGAAGCCCGCGGTGATGGTCAGACCCCGCGGCTGGCTCATGAGCTGGCCGGTGAGCTCTTCACCGAGGTCGGCCTTGGCCCCCGAGCGGGTCACGATCAGTGCCGCGGCGATGGAGATGATGAAGGATGGCAGCTGGCTGGTCAGACCGTCGCCGATGGTGAGCTTGGTGAAGACCTGCGCGGTCTGCCCGACGGGCCAGCCGCGTTCGATGATCCCGACCGCGAGACCCCCAAAGATGTTGACGACGGTGATGATGATGCCGGCGATCGCGTCCCCTCGGACGAACTTGCTGGCACCGTCCATCGCGCCGAAGAAGTCGGCCTCCTGCGAGATCTCCTGGCGGCGTTGCCGGGCCTCGGCCTCGTTGATGTTGCCGGCGTTGAGATCGGAGTCGATGGCCATCTGCTTGCCGGGCATGGCGTCGAGCGTGAACCGGGCGGCGACCTCGCTGATGCGGCCCGCACCCTTGGTGATGACGACGAACTGCACGATCACGAGGATGAGGAAGATGACGATGCCCACAAACAGGGAGTCGCCGGCAACGAAATCGCCGAAGGCGCTGATCACCTTGCCCGCCACACCGGCCGCCGCCTCCGGCGTCGCGGCGTCTGCCGAGAGGATCAGCCGCGTCGACGCGATGTTGATCACCAGCCTGAGCATGGTCGTCGCGAGCAACAACGACGGGAAGACGCTGAAGTCCAGCGGCTTGGCCATGTAGATGGTCGTGAGCAGGATGATCACGCCGAGCGAGATGTTGAACGAGATCAGCAGGTCCATCACCAGCGGCGGCAGCGGGATCAGGATCACGATGAGCAGCAGCACGAAGGCGAGCGGGACGATGAGCCCCTTGTGCTTGTCGACGATACGCAGCCACGAAGGGAGCGAACCGGCTGCCGGGTTGGACGGACGCTCAGCCACGGTCTGGGTGTGCTCCTACGTGCGGTGCGCGGGGTGCCTGTTGGGTGTAGATCATGCCGCCCCCACTGTCTCTTGCGGGCGGCGGTTGTTCGATCCCTGGCGGGACTCCTCGCGGGCTTGGGACTTGCCCGCCTCGCTGTCAAGTCGGTACACGTAGGCGAGGATCTCGGCGACGGCCTCGTAGTAGACCGGGGAGATCTCCTGCCCGACTTCGGTGCCGAAGTAGAGGCCACGGGCGAGCGGAGGGCGTTCGATGATGGGCACGCCGGCGCTGGCCGCGACGAGCCGGATGCGCTGGGCCATGAAGTCCCCGCCCTTGGCGACCACGCGCGGCGCACGCATGGTCTCGGTGTCGTACCGCAGGGCGACGGCGAAATGCGTCGGGTTGGTGACGACGACATCGGCGACGGGCACGTTGGCCTGGATCTGCTGCACGAGGATATCGCGCATCATCCGCAGCCGGCGGCCCTTGACCTGCGGGTCGCCCTCCATGCTCCGGCGCTCGTCCTTGACCTGCTGCTTGGTCATTTTGAGGTCTTCCTTGTGCTGCCACCGCTGGTAGAGCCAGTCGATGATGCCGATCAGCAGCAGGATCACCGCCAGCCACAGCGCGAGGATGAGCAGCATCCGGGCGATCATCGCCATGCCCTGCGTCGCGGTGAGCGCGGGGAGCCCGATGATGTTCGGCAAGAAGCTCACGATCACGCCACCGGCGATCGCGGTGATGAAGACCAGCTTCACACTGTTGACCAGCGACTTGACGAGCGTCCTCTTGCTCAGGATGCGTTTAACTCCGGCGATCGGGCTGAGCTTGTTGAGCTTGGGCTCGAGCGGCTTGGCCGAGGGGACCCAGCCGATCTGGACGAACTGCGCGAGCGCTGCGGTCAGCGCGGTCGCGAGGAGCAGGGGACCGACGAGCTTGCCCGCCTCGATGGCGATCATCTTTGTAAGGGGCGCTACCGAGGCGGTGTCGGTCGCCCACCCCTCGCCGCCGGCCGTGTACGAGTTGTGCATGATCGCCAGGAACGACCGCGCGATGTAGCCGCCGGCGAAGACCAGCAGCAGCACGCCTGAGAGCAGATCGATCGCGGCGCTGAGGTCCTGGCTCTTGGCGACCTGCCCCCGTCCCCGCGCTTCGCTGAGCCTGCGCGAGGTTGGTTGCTCGGTGCGTTCGCCCATGTCGTCTGCTGCCATCGGTGCCCCCTATCCGCCGTGCGGGGAGAGTCCCCGCACCCATTCACCGAGGATGACGAGTACACGCATCGTCTCGTCCGACATGACGTTCGCGATGACTTGCAGCGAGACCGCCGTCGCCAGCAACCCGACCACGATCTTCACCGCAAAGCCGATGCTCATGACATTGATCTGCGGCATGGTCTTGGTGACGAACCCCATGGCAACCATCACGAGAAACACCATCGCCATCGCCGGGCCGCTGACGCGGAGTGCCATCTCGAACCCGGAGTTGGCCAGCCCGACGAAGGTGTCCAGCGGCACCGAGGACGTTGCCATCGCGCCGACGGGCACGTTGTCGAAGGTCGTCAGCAGCGCGGCGTAGGTCGCTTCGACCCCGCCGACGGCCAGGAATACCGCGAAACCGAGGTAGAACAGCGTCTCGCCGATCACGTCGCTGTTGGTGTTGAATTCGGGGTTGTACACCGTCGCCATCGACAGGCCCATCTGGAAGCCGGTGACGTGCCCGCCCATCTGCAGCATCATGACCGGCACCGACGCGATCACGCCGACGCAGAGCCCGATGAGCAGCTCGCTCACGAGGATCGGGGTGAGCCCCGCCAGATCGAGCGGGACATCGGCGAACTGCGTGGAGACTGCCGGGTAGACCGCCGCGCCCATGATGACCGCCAGCAACGCCTTGACCTGGAACGGGATCGTCAGGCTCGCGACCATCGGCGCGAAGAGGAACAGACCGGTCATCCTCGCCACGACGAACGCGAACGGCACCACGTGAGCCAGCAGTGGTTCGAGACCCGGCATCGCGGCTCCGGCTACGTCAGTGAGAGGAGTTCGACAGCGTACTCGGCGAGCCGCAGGGCGATCCAGGGAAGGAGGAACGCCGCGACGAGGATCATCGTCGCGATCTTGGGGACGAAGGTGAGCGTCTGGTCCTGGATGCTCGTGATCGACTGGATCAGGCTCACGATCAGGCCGATCAGCACGCCGGCCAGCAGCACCGGGGCCGCGATCTGCAACGCCGCCAGCAACGACTCTCTCACCAGATACACCGCGTTCTCGTCGTACATGATCGTGGGTTCCTATCGCACAGTCGCGAGACGTGTCGTTTCCAGCAGCAGCATGCGCACGGGCTCGGCGAGGGCGGTGGCCGAGTCGCCCAGGTCCGGCGCGAAGCTGTAGAGCAGCCCCCCCACCACCAGCGTCCACCCGTCCACCAGCACGAAAAGCAACAGCTTGAACGGGAGGCTGATCAGGACCGGCGGCAGCATCATCATGCTCATCGAGATGAGCAGGCTCGCGATCACCATGTCGATGACCAGGAAGGGCAGGTACACCTTGAAGCCCATCACAAACGCGGTCTTGAGCTCGCTGAGCATGTAGGCGGGGATCAGGGCGCTCGTCGAGACGTCGGCACGGGTCAGCAGCGACGGGTCGCTGATGTCCTTGCCCTGGTATTCCAGCACCATGTAGAGGCTCGACCAGTTGCCGGTCGCCTCCAGCTGGTTGAACATAAAGTCACGGATCGGCTGCCGGCCGCGCTGCCAGAGATCGTCGTAGTCGGCGACCTCGCCCTGCTGGTAGGGCACGACCGCCTCGTCCCACACGCGATCGAGCGTCGGCGACATGATGAGCAGCGTCATAAAGAGCGCAAGCGCGGTCAGGACCTGCGGCGGCGGGATGCTCGCCGCACCGATCGCCTGGCGCAGCAACGCCAGCACGATGATGATCCGCATGAAACACGTCGTCATCAGCATGATCGACGGAGCGAGCGACACGATGGTCAGCATCACCATCACGCTCATCGCCGTGGACATGCCGCGCGGGCTCTCGGTGTCCCCTACCACCCCGCCGGTCTGCCCGCTCGGCAACGCCCCCGCCGCCTGCTCGAGCATCACCAGCGGGTTGAAGGCGTCGGTGGACCGAAGGCTCCCCGGCCCGAAACCGTCGCTGATCGGGACACTCGCGCCCGGGGACGGCGGGCCGTAGGTCGTCTGCGCCCCAGCAAGCGGGCAGCACAGGACAAGCACCGCAAGGGCCGCAGCGATGAGCCAGCGCAGACGGATCATGCCGAGATCTCCACGTTGCGCTGGCGGAGTCCGTCGAGCCGGGATGCGAGTTGGTTCACCGGGTCCACCTGGCGTGGCGGCCGTGCCTCGGGCACCGCGACGGGCTGCATCGCCACGTCGCGTGCCCCGTGCGCCTCATCAAAGCCAGAGACCATGTCGCGGAACTTCGACGAGAGCGACCGGCCCTCGGCGTCGGCCGCGTGCAGGAGCAACGACGCGACCTCGTCGGGATCGGTCACCTCGCAGAGCGTGCGCATCCCCGCGCCCTTCGCCCCGACGCTCTGGCAGAGCAGCAGCACGCGGCGATCGAGCCGGAGCAGGATCAGCGTCTGCCCCCGCCCGACCGGATAGCGGCCGAGGACCTGAAGCAATCCGGACGGAGCCCGACCGCCCGCGCCCAACGCGTGCATCAGGCCGTTAGACCGCCCGGCGAGCCGGCGGGCGAACCCCGCGACAAGCAAGATGACCACGACCACCATCGCAAGGGCACCGGCGGTGCGCCACCAGCCGGGGCCGACCTCGATCGGTGACGCGGGCGTGGCCCGCTCTGCATCTGACGCACCCACGCCCGCACCGAACCGCGAGGCCGCGGCACCGCTTTCCGGCACACCGAGCGGGCGATCTTCGATCGCAGCCGCGGGTGACGCGGGGGCTGAAGGGATGTCAGAAGACTGCTCGCCGGCTGCGGTGGCGGCGGGCTCGACCTGTGGGTGCTGCGGGCCGACGAATTGCTCGTTCTGGGCACACACCGGGCCGACCCACGCGATGGTGGCGACCGCGGCCGTGATTCCCCTGGGCATTCGTCGCATCGTGCCGTCCTGGCGTCGCTACGGGGCGGACTCCGCCGCCCCGGGTGCTCTCTCGCACCGATTACCCGGCCTGTTTGGTCTCAGGGTCCAGGATCTCGTTGATCCGGACACAGAAGTTGTCGTTGAGCACGAGCACCTCGCCGCGGGCGATGTGGCGGTCGTTCACGTAGATGTCCACGGGGTCGCCCGCGAGCTTGTCGAGTTCGACCACAGCCCCATCGCCGAGCCGAAGCACATCGTCGATCAGCAGCCGCGTGCGGCCGAGTTCGATCTTGACGTTCAGGTTGACATCGGATAGCAGGTCGAGCTCTGCCGGCACCCCCCGCGCGCCCGCCTCGGGGAAGTTTGGCAGCCCCATCGCACGCGAGCCGCTGGGCGTTTCCTTCGCACCGTCGGACTTGGTCGACGGGGTCGCCGCTTCCGGCGCGGGAGATTCGGTCGCCACCGGGTCGGCCGGGTCGGATGTCGCCTCGGCGGACGGGGCGGCCTCTACGGGCTCGGCCGCTGGCTCGGCGTCGGCAACCGACTCCGGCGTGGGCTGCGATTCTTCGATGGTCGGTTCGGTCTCGTCCGGCATGTCCTGGCACTCCGCCTGGCCCGTCGCGCAATCGGTGCGCACATCCTGCGCGCACAAACCCGATCGCCGTCCTGTTGATCGGAGCACGCGGCGGGGCTTCAGCAAAAATCGGTGACGGTTCTGCGAGATCTGCGCGGGCGTGCGCAAACTCCGCCCGGGCCACTGGTTTCCCCAAGCTCGGGGCGTCTCCGCCGGCACGCGTCACCGGTGAAACGACCTGCCCGACCGGACGATCCCGCGACGGGTGCTAGACCGGCGGCAGGCCCTGGCACTTCGGCAGGAGCACCCGCTCGACCAGCGGCTCGCCCTCGGGATCGAACCCGAACACGCCCTCGACATAGGCCGAGATCTGGCGGTGGAGCGTCTCGAGCCCCGGCTCGGTGAGGTGCGCGTGGGCCGAGCGGCGGATGATCATCGACACACCCTCCGTGATCTCCGAGCGGCGGCGCTCGAGTTCGGCGTTGACCTTCTCTTCGTTCTTCTTCTTGACCTGCAGGACCGTCTCGACGTTCCACGTCCAGGCCTGGCCCGAGGCAAGGTTCTGGAACCGCCCCTCGGCGAGCGGCAGTTCGACGGTCTTCTCGTCCTCGGCGGTCTCTTCGCCGGCGATGCCGCTCGCCTCGGCCGAGCTCGCGCCCATGCCGGAGAACTTGACGAAGCCCACGACCGCGACCCCCTCCACCACCATCACAACGGCCACGATGATGATCGTGAGCAGGGGCGACTTCTTCGCCGGCTGTTCCTGTTCCTGCTTTTCCTTCGCTTCGTCGGCCATGGCGTGTCTCGCTGAGAGTGGTGGTCTATCTGGTTCTGCCGGTCCCGGCGGCGTCGGGCCGCAACTCCGAGACCGCGACGTCGGTCATGAACACCTCGACGCGTCTGTTGGTCATGCCGATCGACGACTGTGCGGCCGTGTCGAGCGGCTGGGCATCGCCCGCGACCCACACACCAAGCTTGTTCCTGTCTACCTCGCACTCCTCGATCAGAAACCGCCACACGCTCATCGCCCGGGCGTAGGAGAGCTCCATGAACTCCATGCCCTCGAGTCGATCGTCCGCGCCCCACGCGTGCCCGAGGACGAGGAACATTTTGTCACTGCCGCGGATGCGTGGAGCGATGAGTTCTCGGATGACTTCCTTGCCCTCGTCTGTCAGGTCGGTCTTCGCCGCGGCAAAGGGCAGCGGCTTGCCGATCGTCCACTTACGGCCGTTGAAGAGCGTGGCGGTGGTCTGGTCGATCCCGACGGTGGATTGGTCGTTGGTGTCGGACTTGGACTTCTGCTGCTCGATCCTGGCCGCGATCCCTCTGTCCTCTGCCCAGGGGTACGACTGCAGGTCGAAGTCGTTGATGATCCGGGAGTCGCCGCCCTCGGCGCCGAAGGCGATCTTGATTGCGTCGATGACCTTCTGGAACTCGTCGGGCTTCTTGAGCTCGCTGAACGCCGCGAGCAGGATGAAAAAGCACAACAGCAGCGACATCATGTCGCCGTAGGTGAGCACCCACTCGGGGATCCCGGGCTGTTCGACCTTCCGTTTGGCCATAAGGCGTCAGGCCGTTCAGGCCGCCTCCTTCTTCTCAAAGGCGACGCGCTGCGCCGGCGGCAGGTAGGTGAGCAGCTTGCTCTCGACCACGCGCGGGTTGTCCCCCGACTGGATCGCCATGACGCCCGCGGCGATGATGGTCTTGATGAGCACTTCCTCGGCGTCCCTGGCCGCGAGGCGGTCTCCGATCGGGCCGGTGAACATGTTGGCAACCATCGCGCCGTAGAGCGTCGTGATCAGGGCGACCGCCATGCCGGGGCCGATGGCGGACGGGTCGTCCATGTTGCTGAGCATAAAGATCAGGCCGAGCAGCGTACCGATCATCCCGAACGCCGGGCAGTACCGGCCCATCGTGTCGAGCATCGACTTGGCCTGCGCGTGCCTGTCCTGCAGCGCCTCCAGCTCGGTGTCCATGATCTGCTGGATGAGCTCCGGGTCGGTGCCATCGACGGCCATCTTGACGCCGCGAACGATGAACTCGTCGTTCATCTCCTCGACATGGTTCTCGAGCGCGAGGATGCCCTCGCGACGGGCGATCTCGGCGAACTTCACGAGATCGACGATCACGACGCTGGGGTCGGTGACCTTGACGAAGAACGTCTTCATGATCACGGTGTGCAGCTTGAGCACCCGCCCGAGCGGGAACGCCATGACGGTGGCCCCGATGGTGCCGCCGAGCACCACCAGAACGGACGTTGGATCGAACAGCGCCGCCGGGCTACCACCGCCCAGGATGATGCCGAGCAACACCGCGACGACCGCAACGATGACCCCGATGACTGTGCCTATATCCACCCCGGCGGCCTCCGTGTTGAGCGCAGTCCTTGCGCTCTCTCTGCCTAGAGGTCATCGGTGGGTCCGGCGGCCGACTTGACGACGGCGGACGAGTCTGGTGCGACGGGGGTCAGCTTGGCGCGAGCAGCCGCCGCAGATGCCGGCCGTACTCGATCGATCGCTCGACCACCTCGCGCATGGATTCTCGGACCACCATGTGGTCGCCGGACACCAGCGTGATGATGGTGTCCGGGTTCTCCTCGACTGTCCGGATCAGTTCCGCGTTGAGCACAAACGGTTTGTCGTTCAGTCGATGAAGGGTGATCATGCGCGTCTCCGACGGGGACTATCGGCCCGGCCGCCCCGGCTCTTCAACCGAGCTGCCGGATCCCCAAACGGTTACCGGGCCAGAAGCAGCAGCTGCTGGAGCAGCTCGTCGGCGGTCTGGATCACGCGGCTCGACGCCGAGTAGCCGGTCGAGGCCATGATCATGTCGGTCAGCTCCTCACCGATGTCCACGTTGGACTGCTCGAGCGAGCCCGAGACAACCGACCCCGTGCCGAAGCTCATCGGCGTGACCGCGGCGGGCTCTCCGCTGTTGGGCCCCTGGCTGAACAGGTTCGAACCCTCCTCCACCAGCCCCTCGTTGTTGGTGAACTTGGCCAACACCACGCGCCCGAGGGTCCGGGTCAGTCCGTTGCTGAAGACGCCGGAGATCAGGCCGTCGCCATCGATCCCGAAGTCCTCGAGCGTGCCGCTCGGGCGGCCGTTGCGGAACGTCGAGGCGATGCTGGAAGGGTCGTCAGACAGCGCCGTGAGCTGCTCACCGCCCTCCGCGAAGTCCACGCTGAAGCTGAGCGGCGTCGCCGCCCCGGTGCCGGCCCGGTCCAGCGTCGTGCTGATCGGTGTCTGCGTGAGCAGCAGCCCCGAGGTGTCGAAGGACAGCTCACCGGTCGTGAGGCGCAGATCGATGTCCGAATCGTCCGCCGACTCGAGGAAGTACCGCCAGCCCGTCCCGGTGTCGCCCTTGCTGTCGAGCACCATGCTCAGGTCGACCGCGACCTCCTGCCCGAGCGAGTCGTAGACGATGAACGTCGTCCGGACGCTCTCACCGGTAGCCTCCTGGGTCTTGGTAGTGGAGAAGGGGAGACGGTCGATCGAATCGTCGGCGTTGAGCAGCCGCACCGCGCTGCTCGAGATCTCCAGATCGTTCACCGTTCCGGTGTTGCCGAACATCGTGAAATACCCCGTCGCCGACAACGCGACCGCCCCGGGGGTCGCGCCGTCCGGGTTGCGCTCACCGGTATCGTGGACACCCAACGCCTGCTCGAAAAAGTCCAGCATCTCCTGCACGGTCGTCGTCGGCGTGATCGCCAGCTCCGCCACCGGCACCTCCGCCCCGCCCTTGCGGGCCCCGTTGATCTGCAACCTCTGCCCGGCGGCGAACATCGCCTGCCCGGCCGCCTCCGGGTCCTCCAGTTCGACCAACAGGCTGGTGGCGTTCATCATCTCATCCGCCCCGGGAGGGTTGCTCGCCCCGTCCATGACGCTGAAGCCGCTGCCGTCGCCGGCGCCGAAGGCGATCGTCGAGCCGCCCGCGGGCAGGTCGCCCGAGGCGTTGAGATTGCCCACGACCCGGACGTAATCGGTCGCTTGGGCGACGGCCCGTGCCCCCAGCGGGATGTTGAGATCGGTGAGCACTCCGTCGATAAGGTTGTAGCTGTCGTCGATCGCGTAGCCCTGGAGCCGCTCTCCCCGAATCGACACCAGATTGCCCTCGGCGTCCTGCCGGAAGCTCCCGTCGCGGGTGTAGTACCGGCCGCCGTCGCCATCGACGATGAAGAAGCCCTCGCCCTCGACCGCGAGGTCCCGCGCGTCTCCGGTGGGCTGCAGCGCGCCCTGGGTAAAGTCGTGCTGGGTCCCCGCGACGTTGACACCGAGCCCGATCTGGAACGGGTTGACTCCGCCCGAGTCCTCGGTCGGTTCGCTCCCGATGTGCATCGTGCGCGACATCGCGGTGCTGAAGAGCATCCGCGATCCCTTGAACGCCGTCGTGTTGACGTTGGCGATGTTGTTACCGATCACCTCGAGGTGCCGCGAGTTCGCGTTCAATCCCGTAAGGCCGGTCAGGAGTGCGGTGGTCGTCGCCATGTGTCGTTCTTTCTGCTAGTCGTTGGCCGAGTCCGGAGTGTCTTGCCCGAGCAGTCGCAGCAGCGACGCGTCCATTGCGCCGACCGAGGGTGTGGGCGGCGAGGCGATCGGCCCGGCCTCGTCCGGATCGAGGCGCACGACGCCATCGATCCCCGTCATCACCTTGCCGTCGGCGAGGTCCAGCTCGCCGAGCACCCGCCGCGAGAGCACATCCACGTCGAGCCGCCTTGCCGTCAACCAGCACCGCCATCCGGGTCGCGCCCTCGGCGTGTGCGCGGTCGACCAACCGCCCCAGCGCATCGAGCTGGGGTTGAGTGAGCTCGACCCCGGCGCCCGTCGCGATCGACACGGGAAGCCCCGTCTCCAGAGATCCGGAGCGGGCTTGCTGCAACAGGCTCTCGAACACCGGCGTGTCCTCCGGCGCGCGCACGGCCGCGGCACCATCGGGCCTGATCGCCGAGCCCAGCACCCGCAAGAGATCGGCCGGCGACGGCAGGATCACGATTCCGCCCCGCTGTCCCCGGTCTCGTCGTCCTGCTGGTCCTGCAGCACCTGGTCCACGCCGGCCATCGGCACGCGCGTCCCACCGGCGAGGTTGAGCACGACACCCTCGTCGGTCTTTGAGACAGACTGCACAACCCCGGACACCCGCTGATTCGACTCACTCAGCCCGCTGATGAGCTTGCCGATGAGCCCGGCCCCGGAGGCCAGCTCGTTCTGCCCGACCAGGTCGGTCAGACGCTTCGACAAGTCGTCGTCGGACTGGATCGAGCGGATGTTGGCGATCTGCTCCAACAGCGCGTTGGTGTCGTTGGGTTCGAGCGGGTCCTGATTGGACAGCTCCGCGAAGATGAGCTGAAAGAACTCATCCGAGGTGAGCCCGCTCACCGCGCTCGATTGGCTCGAGGCGGACGAACCGATAGCGTCGACTGCATCCACAGCCATGCTCCAGGCCTGTGCCGCGCCGCGTGCTCCGTCACGCCAACGCGTCGACCATCACAATGCGTGCGGCTCCGTCCGCGACGCCATAGACAACACCCGGGCCTCCGGCCGTGCTGGGCGTGTCGAGCACATCCGACTCACTCTCGGGGCTCCCCTCCGCGGCCTCTGGCATTCCATCGCCACGCCCACTCGGGTTCCCCCCCGGCTCCGCCGGGTCGTGCCGTCCCCCGTCTCCTCCTGTCCCGGTCTGGCCGTCCTGGCCCGCCGGGCTGTTCTGCTGCTGCGCGCCGGTTGACTCACCCTTCGGTGCCGGCGGCTGGTCAATCTCGATGCGTCCGACCTTGAGGCCCCGCGCTTCAAGCGCGTGGCGGAGGGACTCCACACCCTGCTCCAGCAATCGGTGTGCCTCAGTTGTCGCGGGCCTGACTTTGGCATCAACCGAGCCGTTCTGCACCGTCAGGCTGATGCGCAGTTCACCGAGCGCTTTGGGCGTGAGCCGGAGCGTGACCTCGCCTCGCCCCTGCCGGAGCGCCGCGCTCAGACCCTGGGCGATCTGCGTGCGAAACGCCGCCGCGGTCTTCGCCGGGTCCGCCGTCTGCGGTGCGGGGCGCGCGCAGACGGTGTCGGCTGGCCGGTCGGACCGTTCGCTCGCCCGCCGAGCCGCCACCGCGTTGGCGTTGGTCGCCGTCGTCGGGCCGCCGCCGGGTGCCGTCGCCTGAGCCCTGCCGAGCGACGCCAACGCCCCGTTCGAGCCCGCCGTCCCCGGCGCACGGGCGGCCCCTGACCCCACAGCACCGGCAATCCCCGCGGCTCCGGGCTCCACGCCAACCGGGTCGGCTCGGCCGGTCGCGGACTGCGCCCCCCGGCCCACTTTCCATCGCCCCGTCGCGGCTGCCGGGCTGGGCTTTGCCGTCGCCGGTCCCGGGCTCAGCCGCCGCACCGGACGTCTGTCCGCCGGTAGCCGCCGAGGTCGCGCCCGGCCCGGGCGTGCTGGCCGGCGGCCAGTTGCCGCTGCGCCGCCGCGAGTGAGCCGGAAGGTTGGGGCCGGCCACCCGGCCCGCCCGCCTCGCCAGGCCCGCCTGGGGCGTTCGTGGCGCGGCTTGCGCGCGCAGACGGTGAATCCGAGAGCTGGCTCTTGCCCAGAGCCGGGGTCGTCCGGTTCCCGACCGACAGTGCGTTCTTCCCGTTGCGTGACGCCCCCACCGACGCAAACTGCGCCAGCTGCGCAAAGACCGCATCGAACGTGCCCTGGTTTGCGCGTTCGACCAACTCCCGCCCGGTCGTCGCGGTGCGGTCGGTCCCGGCACTGCCTGAAACGGGCTGGGGCGGGTTGGAGGCTGGGATACTGGTCTGCAAGGGGTGTGCTCAGGGCGTCTGTGTCCCGGTCGCCTCGGCCATCAGGCCGAAGGTCCGGAGACGCTCGAGCAATTCCGCTGCCACCGTCGGCGATTCCTTCACAAACTCGGCCATGATCTTGCCGCGGATCATCTCGTCGATCTCGTCGAGGTACGCGACCGCCCGGTCCATACCCGACAGGTCGGCGGGATCATCGACGCTGAGCGAGCCGGCCCGGCCCTCGATGATTTCCTGCAGCATGGCCTGCGCATCGGCCGGCTTGACCGACGTGAGCACGGAGAGGGCGGCCTGGAACTGCTCATCACCCTGCATCGCCGCGATACCGGCCTTCCGACGCTCGAACCGCTCCCGCTCTGCCTCGAACTCCTTGCGCTCGCGGTCGAGCTGCCGGAACACCTGGGTCGTGGTCTGGCTCAGCACCGAGCCCTCCCGCTCGGCCCGCTGGGCCCGGAACTCGTTGGCCTGCGCGTCGTCGCGTTGCATCGCCACGAGCGTCTCGGCCGGCACCGGCGGGTTGGGGGGGAGCGGTTCGTTGCGATCCAGCCCGACGGGGTCGTCGGCCTTCTCCGCCTCCTGCGCTTCGGCCTCGGCCGCCGCAGCAGCTTCCATCGCCGCCTGCTCCTCCGGGATGGTCTGGTGCAGGATCTCCCGCACCGCGTCCAGACGCTCCTTGCTGAGCCGCTGCGTCGCGACCAGCCACCCGGCCGCCCCGACAATGCCGAGCAGATTAATGATCGCCAGAACCGAAAACGCTGTCAGCAACCGTTTCATGCCGCCGCTCCATCGCCCGAACTGGGCCTGCCAAACCTCGCCGTGACCAGTTCATCGGTCTCCCGGGCTTCCTTGAGACGCTCGCCCGCGGCCCACGCCTCGTACCGCCGCTCGCGGAGCAACTCCACGGCCCTCCGGCGGGTGGTCGCCTCGATCAACCGTCGGGCGCTCCGCCTCGAGCCGCTTGAGCACCGCCGCGCCGCGGAGCCGCCAGCTCGTGGCGCTTCCGCACCCCGTGAAGCGAGGCGTTGGACTGCATCCGCACCCGGGCCAGATTCATGTTGGTGCGGTCGCCGAGTTCCCGCCGCAGCGCCTCCCGCTCGTCGCGCGTGGCCTCGGCGAGCGATGCTGCCTGACGCTCGATCTCCACACGGTCGCGTTCCACCTCGGCGACGCGGCGCATGCAGTCGCGTTCCTCGCGCCGACGCTGTTCGAGAAGCGATTCGAGTTCGAAGGTAAACCGTGCCATCGCGTCCTAATTAACCCGCCTTCCGCTTGGTGGCCTGGTCCAGCTCCGCCCCGGCGCGGACCGCAACGTCGAGCAGTCTCGCCCGCGACTCCGCGGCGGTGGGCCGCTCGAGGTGGCCCTGCTGAAGCATCGAGTTGACCTCACCAACAAACGCGATCGCGACGTCCGCTTCCGCGTCCGATCCCTTGGCGTACGCCCCGATCTGCACCAGTTCCTCGATCTTCCGGTACTTGGCGAGCAGACGCACAACCTGCCGCCGGGCGGCGCGGTGGGCCGCGTCGGTGACGTGCTCGGCCACGCGGCTCACCGAGTCGAGCACGTCGATCGCCGGAAAGTGTCCCGCCTGCGCGAGCTTGCGGCTGAGGATGACGTGCCCGTCCAGGATGCCCCTCGCCGCGTCCGAGATCGGATCGCCGGTCAGGTCGTCGCCCTCGACGAGGATGGTGTAAAGCCCCGTGATCGTTCCGCCCCCGCGGCCGTCGTCGCCCGGCTCGACAGCGCCCGCCCGCTCGAGCAACAGCGGGAGCTGTGCAAACACGCTCGGCGTGTACCCCTTGGTCGCCGGCGGCTCGCCGACACTCAGCCCGATCTGCCGCTGGGCATGGGCGAAGCGGGTCACCGAGTCCATCATCAGCAGCACGTCGCGCCCGCGGTCGCGAAAGTGTTCGGCGACCGTGCACGCGACCTTGGCCGCGCGGACTCGCAGCAGCGGGGACTCATCCCCCGTCGCAACGATTACGACCGACCGCCGCAGCCCCTCCTCGCCGAGTGAGTCCTCGATGAACTCCCGCACCTCGCGCCCCCGCTCACCGATCAGCGCGATCACGTTCACGTCCGCCTCTGTGCGCTGGGCGATCTGGCCGAGCAGCGTGCTCTTGCCGACACCCGGGCCCGCGAAGATGCCGAGCCGCTGCCCGCGACCGAGCGTGGTGAGCAGGTCGATCGCCCGCACACCCGTCGCCAGCGGTTTGCGGATCGGGAGACGGCGCATCGCCGCGATCGGCGCGGGGTTGATCGGGCGGGGCTCGCGCTCGGCGATGCTCCCGAGACCGTCCACGGGCCTGCCCAGCCCGTCGAGGCAACGCCCGAGCAACCGCTCGCTCACGCCGACGTTCTGGGAGATCTGCTCCCCCACCACACGGTCCCCCGCGCTGATGCCCGCCGCGTGACCGAACAACATCACCACCGCCTGATCGCTGGTAAACCCGACGATCTCCCCGAGCATCGGCGCCACGCCGCCGCGACGCGATTCGACCGACACCAGCGAGCCCACCGGCAACGGCAGCGCATCGACGATCACGGTGAGCCCGCGCAACGCCGCGACGACGCCGCAGACGCGCTGGGGCAACGCCTCACGGACAATCTCAAACTCAGGGGCGAACAGGCTCATGCGGCAGACTCGGTGGGTCCGGCGTCCGATCCGTCCACCGAATCTGGACCGGCCGCGTTCGATGTCTCGGCTGGTTTGCGATCCGGCAGCAGGTCCCGCACCACCCTGTCGAGTTGCGTGGCGATGCCTGCATCGACCGACGCCCCCCCGAGTGTGCGCATGGCACGCGCCCCGCGCCACCGCCGGGTCGGGCTCGAACCGGACGTGCACGGTGCCGGAGAGGTGTTCACGCAGGCGCGGAAGGACCGCATCCACAAGCGCCTCGTCCTCCGGGTGGACCCGAACAAGCAGTGTCGCCGGTGCCGTCACAAGCCCGAGCAAGTCGCGAAGCTGATCTTCAATGACCGTCGGATCGATCTCGATCTGCCGGTGGACAATCCGCTCGGCGATCGCCACGGAAAGCTCGATGACCGCCCGCTTGGCCTCGGTGAGAAGCGCCTCTCGCCGATCCAGAAAGACGGCCATCTCGGCCGCCCACGCGGCGTCCAGCTCGCCGAGCCGCTCGCGGAACTCCGTGACGGCTTCGGCCCTGCCGGCCTCCCGCCCCTCGGAGGTGCCGGCGGCGAGCCCTCGGCGTGGCCCTGCGCCCTGCCGACCTCGGTCGCGTCCGAGATCAACCGTTCGCGTTCGGCGTGCGCCTCGCGCACGATCCGCTCGGCCTCTGCGACGGCCGCCTCGCGGAGCATCTGCCCCCGACGGTCGAGGTCACCCAGATCGAGCGAGACCGGTCGGTGCGCGCGCGTTTCGGCATCGGCCCGTTTGATCACCGCCACAGGCTTCCTCCAGTCGGGTCGATCACACGACCAGTTCCGAATCGCCGCCGCGGCCCTGGATCACGACCTTGCCCGATTCCTCGAGCCGCCGCACGATATCGACCACCCGCTGCTGAGCCGCCTCCACGTCGCTGACGCGCACCGGGCCCATGAACTCCATGCCCTCCTTGATCAGGCTCGCGGCCCGCTCGGACATGTTGCCGAAGATCTTCTCGGTCAGGGCCTCGCTGGCGGTCTTGAGCGCCAACGCCAGCTCGTCGTTGTCCACCTCCTGAAGCACCGACTGGATGCCCTTGTCGTTGACCATCATGATGTCCTCGAACACGAACATCAGGCGGCGGATCTGCTCGACCAGGTCCGGGTCCTCGGCCTCGAGGCCCTCCATGATCGTCTTCTCTGTCGCGCGGTCGGCCAGGTTGAGCATCTCGGCGACCTTGTCCACACCGCCGGCACGCTCCATCGACTGGGTGAGCATGCTCGACAGCCGGCTCTCCAGCCCCCGCTCCACCTCGCGGATGACCTCAGGGTTGGTCTGCTCCATGTTCGCGATGCGCTTGATCACCTCGACCTGCTTCTGCACCGGCAATCCGCTGAGGATCTCGGCCGCCTTGTGGTGCGGCAGGTGGCAGGTGATCAGCGCGATCGTCTGCGGGTGCTCGTCCTGAATGAACGTCAGGAGGTTCTCGGTCTCGGCGCGCTGCAGGAACGCGAACGGCGTCTTCTGCACCTGCGTCTGGATCTGCGAGAGCACCCGGTCGGCGTGCTTGGGGTCGAGCGATTGGCCCAGCACCTCCCGTGCGAACTCGAGGTTGCCCTCCGAGGCGTACTGGTTGGCGATCGACAGGCTGTAGAACTCCTCGATCACCTGCGACTTGAGTCCGGCAGGCACCCGGCCCAGTGCCGCGACTTCCCGCATCACCAGCTCGACCGCCTCCTCGGACATCTTCGCGAGCAACGCGGACGCCTTGTCGGCACCGACGGTGACCAGCACGACCGCGGCTTTCGTGATGCCGTCGAGTTCGGAGACGTCTTCTGGTAGTGTGTCGTGGGGCCGGCGGGCCATGTGTCTCTCCGGCTAATGCTCTTCTGCGACCCAGCGTCCGATCAACGACGCCGCGGAGTCTGGGTCGGATGTCACCATCTCTGAGACCTGCTCGATGAGCTTCCGGGCCCGCACCTGGTCGTCACCGACCTCGATGCCCGTCATCGCCGACTCGCTCTCGTCGGCCTCGCCCACCATGTCGTCCATGGTCGGCAGCGTCGGCGGGACGCCCGAGAGTTCTTCGGCGGTCGGCATCTCCGCCGGACGGGTGGCCTTGCGGACCATCATGAGCATCATGCCCATCGCGCCGAGCCGCCAGTAGTGCGAGCAAGCCCTTCTCGATCAGTCCGCCGCTGGCCATCGTCCCGCCGCCGGTCAGTGTGCCGAGCAACCCCGGCGCCGCGTCGCCGATCGAGGGTGCGGGCAGATCAACCGGGATCAGGCTCACCACGACCGTGCCCTCGATCGGCTCGGGGTCTCCGGCCACGACCAGATGCGGCCTGATGCTGTCCTCGATCTTGGCCCGCTCGATCTGGAACCTCGCGTCGATCTCCGCATCCGTCGGGCTTACCGGCTCCTCACCCTCCGCGGCCGCGCCCTGCAGGAGCCCGACCACGTAGCTGCGCGGGATGTTGACCGAGGCCGCTAGCATGGTGGGCATACCCCGTGGATCCTGCTCGGTGACCGTCTCCGACCCGAGCCCGTTCTCGAACTGGGTCTCATCGTCGGCGTCCTCAAGAGAGGTGCCGCTCCCGCCGGACGAAGATGAGAGGATGCTCCCGGTCGCGTTGGACCGCACACCCGGCTCGGCGGACCGGGACGCCTGGCTCTGCGTCGTCGAGGCGGACTTCACCCGCGTGGGCACCGAGACCGTGCCCTCCTTGGGGTTGAGGTACTTGGTGGACTGCTTGCTGACGCGCGTCACGTCAACCTGGGCCGTCACCGCGATCGTCACACCGCGAATGTACCCGAGCATGTCGCCGAGCTTCTGGCGGAGTTTCTCTTCGGCAGCCGCGGTGTGCTCAAGATAGGTGGTCGCGAGCATCTCATCGGGGTTGGTCGGCCGGCGCTGGCGCCCGACCGAGCCGTCGATCACCCGGATGTTCTCGATCAGCAGCCCGGCCTTGGCGCCGGCGATGAGCTGGGCGATCGCGTCAACCTCGCCCTGATCGAGCGGGCGGCCGGTGTTGGTGAATACCGTGGCCGACGCGGTCGGCGCCCTGACCGACCGGCCGATCCCTCGCGGCTCGGGGACATCCAGCAGCACCGAGGCGTCCCGCACATCGCGGAAGCCGCCGATGATCCTCGCCAGCTCGTTCTGGAGCGCGATCAGGTACATCTGGTCGTTCTGCTGCTTGGAGTAGTAGAACCCCTGCTTGTCCAGTAGCGACGCGAAGAGCAGCGTGGTGTCGTTGGGGAGCTGGCCCGACTGTGCCAGGGTGGAGAGGGCGTAGTCCTCCTGCCCGCTCGGGACCATGAGCTTGCCGTTGACCATCTTGGCCTCGACGCCCGCGGCCTCGAGCACCGAGCGCGTCGCCCCCTGCGAGGCCAGATCGGCCGTCGGCAGGAACTCGACCATGTCCGATCTTGATGCGTACTGGGAGATCAGGAACAGCGTCATCGCGGCGATCACCCCGATCGACCCCAGCAGTAGCTTCTGACTGGATGTCATCGAGCCCAGGTGTTCCCGGGCTCTGGTGAGCAATCGCCTGATCGGCTCCATGGGTGCGGCCTCCGTGCCGAGTCAACCATCGGCGTTCCACGCCGAAGCGGCGCGCACGTCCACCGGGACGATCCGCCGCCATGACTTCGTCGGCACTCGAAGGCTTTGCGCTTGAATGTGCGCACATGTCGCGGAGTGCGGCAGAACCTGCGCGTCGGCCGGATGGACCGGGCGGTCACCCGCCCCCCGCCGGGAGGACGATCACCCCGCCGTCAGACCCGCATCTGCTTGACCTCGTCGTAGGCCTGCATCACCTTGTTGCGGAGCGACTGGATCATCTGGAAGGCGGTCTCGGCCTTCTTCGCGGCCAGGATCACGCCCTCTGGGTCGTCCCGCTGGCCGCTGGCGAGGTCCTCCACGGCCTTGGTCGCGTCCTGCTGGAGGGCATCGGCCTCACGGAGCGTGTCCATGAAGACGTCTCGGAAGCTCGGGCCGTTGGGGTCGGCCTCCGGGTGCGGGCGTGAGGTGCCCACGCCCGGCAACGGCCGCTGCACAGGGCCCGTGCCCCCCGCCCCGATCAATCCCACTGGATCCGCCATCTCTGCGTCCTCCGTCCGGCCTCGTGCCGGGCGCGTGTGTCTAGGCCAACAGTCGCAAGGCCTGTGCCATCGTCGCCTTCAGTGCCTCGGCCGCCGCGACGTTGGCCTCATAGCCCCGGGCGGCCGCCATCGCGTTGACCTGCTCGGCGATGGGGTCGATATCCGGGACCATGATATTGCCGTTGGCGTCGGCAAAGGGGCTGCTCGGGTCCCATTTGGCCCGGACTGCGTTCTCATCGATCCAGATCGAAGCGACGTGCACGCCCATCTTGCGGCCGGCCTCGGTGCCGGCGCTCGGGTCGCCGGCCGCAAACTCGGCCGCCCGGCGCTTGTACGGGCTGTAGTTCCCGTCGGCATCGAGGATCGCGTTCTGGTTGGCGACGTTGGAAGCGATGGTTTCCAGCCTCGTGCGTTGGGCGATCATGCCGCTGGTCGGGATATCGAGCATGCCCCACATGGAGGTGCCTGGCCTTTCGTTCGGGGGATCAGACGCGTTCGCTGATCGCCATCTGCAGGATCATCGACTGTGAGCGGTAGAGGTCGGCCGCGGTCCTGAACGCACTGGTACTCTCGGCGAGGGTCTGCATGAGCCGCTCGAGGTCCCGGTTGTTCCGGTCGTGCGTGAGCACGCCGTTGCCGGCGGAGGAACCGGGCACGATGGTCATGCGGCCGGACTCGGTCGCCCGGATCTCGTCGGTCTCTTCCCAGGCCAGCGCCCCGTGCATGCCGCCGGTCCGGCCCCGCCGCTCCCGGACCGCCTCGTCGAGCATCGCCTGGAAGCCCTCCACCGAGACGTCCTTCTGGATGAAGTTCGGGGTCTCGATGTTGGCGATATTGTGGGCGGCCAGCCGCTGTCGCTGGGCGGCAAACCGCATCGTCATCTCGAGGGCCGGCAGCGCCCCGGCGTTGGTGAGTTGGTTGATCATGGTCATCCGCGGGTCTCCCGCCGCGATCTGTCGCGGCCGGTCCGGAGTCTCTCGCAATCGGCGGGCCAGCGCCCCCCGATCCGTCAAACACCACTCGCGTCGTCACAGAGACGGCTCGACGAGACGCAGATCCTTCCACTTGCGGAGCTTGAGCCCGAGCGTCCGCACGCCGATCCCCAGAGCCGCGGCCGTCTTCTGGCGGTGCCCGTTGAACCGCTGGAGCGTCTCGATGATCGCCTCGCGCTCGATGTCCTCGAGCTTGCGGACGCCCGCCGCGGGGAGGGGCTTGGGCTCGACCATGGGCGCGCGCTCCCGTTTGCGCCGTGGTGCACGCCCCCGGCGGCGGTCGCGCCCGTGGACCAATGACAGCGGCTTCGCGGCCGCGGCACCGTTCGATCCTGGGTGCCCTTGGCTCGGATTGGGCGACACGGTGCGGAGCCACGGCTCGACCATCGAGCGGGTCAGGACCCTTGCGCCGGGCTCGCCCGACCGGGCCCGCGCGGCCAGCAGCACGACGGCCCGTTCGCAGACATTCTGCAGCTCGCGGACATTGCCGGGCCAGTTGTACGACCCGAGCAGTTCCATTACGCCCGGCTCGATGGCGATCTCCCCGCTCCGCTCACGCTCGCTGAACCGATCGAAGCAGTGCCGCACCAGGGCCTCGACGTCCTCGGGACGGTCCCGCAGCGGCGGGACGTGGATCGGCAGCACGTTGAGCCGGAAGAACAGGTCCTGGCGGAACTGCCCGTCGGCCACCGACTGGGGCAGATCGCGGTTGCTGGTGGCCAACACCCGCACGTCAACACCGATGGTGACGCTCGAACCGACCCGCTCGAACGAGCGTTCCTGCAGCACCCGGAGCAGCTTGGCCTGCACCTGCGGCGAGACCTCCGAGACCTCGTCGAGCAGGAGCGTTCCGCCGTCGGCGAGTTCGAACCGCCCCTTGCGGGTCTGGTCGGCACCCGTGAATGCGCCCCGCTCGTGACCGAACAGCTCGCTCTCGAGAAGAGACTCAGATAGGGCCGCGCAGTTGACCGCCAGAAACGGCCGCTCACGCCGGTCGCTCGACTCGTGGATGGCTCTGGCGACGACCTCCTTGCCGGAGCCGCTCTCGCCGGAGATCAGCACCGTGCCCTGCGACCCCGCGACGGCGTTGACCTGCTGGCGGACGCGTTGCATCTCGGCCGACTCGCCCACGAGCCGTTTCGCACCGCTGACGAGTGGTGCCGACCCGGGGGCGGCCGCGTCAACGGCCCGGGCCTCCAGCCGGAGCAGCGTGTTCTCGCGGACGATCCGGGCGTGCGCGACCGCACGCTTGACGGTGATGATGAGCTCGTCGCCCTCGAACGGCTTGGTGATGTAGTCGAACGCCCCCAGACGCATCGCCTCGACCGCCGTCTCGATCGTGCCGAACGCGGTCATCAGCACCACGGGCACCTCGTCGTCGATCTCGCGGATCTTCTCCAGCAGTTCCAGCCCGGTCATGCCGGGCATCTTGAGGTCCGTGATGATCACATCGGGGCGTTTCTGCGCGATCCGTTCGACCGCCGCCTGCGCCCGATCGGACGTGACGACGTCGAACCCCGCCCGCCGGAGTGACGAGCCAACGCTGTCCCGCATCATCTCCTTGTCATCGACTACAAGTACCGTGCTCATGTCTCGGCCCTTCCGTGCTCTTGGCTTTGCTTGACGGCGTGTCCCTGCCGTCTGGGGATGATGATCTCGACTGTGGCACCGTCGCCGCGGCGCGGTCCGTTGTTGCTGACACTGACCCGCCCGCCGTGCGCATCGACGATGCGGTGCACGATCGCCAGACCGAGCCCGGTACCAACCGCACGCGTGGTGTAGAACGGATTAAACATCCGCTCGGTGACCTCGCCGTGGATGCCCGTGCCGGAGTCGCGCACGGCGAACGCGATCGCCTCGCCCTCGGGCAGGTCCATCGGTGTTGCGGCTGACGCGCAGGACCCCCGGCCCTGCCGCCCCACCGATCTCACCGTCGCGTGCCTCCTCGATCGCCTCGACGCCGTTCCGGATCACGTTCACCAGCGCCTGCCGGAGCTTGCCGGCATCGCAATCGAGCTCGAGCGAGCCGGCCCCGTCGCCACCCCGCCCGGTCGGCACAACCTCCACCTCGACCCGGATATCCGCCGTCGAGGCCGAGACGCCCGAAAGTTCGAGCGCCGATTCGAGCAGTTCGCCAACCGGTGTGGGAGCAACCCGCATCCGCGCTTCTCCCGCGAAGACCAGCACATCGGTGACGATCGCGTCGAGGCCGCGGACGGCCCGGCCGATCTTCTCGGCGACGTCCCGGTCCGCGGGGCGGTCGGCCAGATCTTCAGAGAGCATGCGGGCGTAGAGCCCGATCGACCCGAGCGGGTTGCGGATCTCGTGGGCGATCCCCGCGGCCATTTCACCGAGGGCGGCGAGCCGCCGCGAGCGTTGAAGCTGGTCGTCGGCGTCGCGGAGTTGCGACCGAAGCCGCGAGACCTCGGCGGTCAACTGGTCGTGGGAGACCTGGAACCGCGAGGTCGCGTCGTTGAGCATCCGCAACAGCTCGGGCAGCTCGTCGGCGTTGGGCCGGAACGAGCCCGATCCGGACCCGCTCGCGGCGGGGAGGCGTTCGGTGTGTTCTGCGGTCTGCGTCACGCGCTATGCCTCCCGGTCCTGAAACTTCGCTGCGGGCCGCTGCGTTGTCGCGCCCGCGTACGCGGCGACGGCCCCCTTGGAGCGCCCCGTCCCGGCCAGTTCGCCGGCGAGCGAATCCCGGCGGCGCTCCATCAGCTTCCGGTCGGCGTCGTCCCGTGTGGCCACCAGCGCCGCGAGATCGGCCATCCGCTCGACCTGCTGCGCCAGCCGGTCCCGCTGTTCCGGCTTGGCCTCCGCGAGCACGGCCTCCCATTGGTCCCGGAACGGCTGCAGCTCGCGTGCAAGGCCGGCGATACCGTCGATCACCGTCTGACGCTCTGTCAGCACGCGCAGCAACTCATCCGTTCGTTCGCTCTCCACCAGCGACTGCTGCCGCTTGCTGAGGGCGTCGAGCCGGACAAACAGCGTCTCCTGTTCATCCAGCAGGAGGCGAAGCCGACCGTGGTCGTGGGGTGCGTTGATTGGGTTACGGTGTGGCGTGGTCATCCTTGACCTTTCTCTCGGCGATCCTCGCCGATTCTCATGGGCCGCGAGGCGGCCCTACTGGTCTGCGAATCCGTACAGCTTGGCGGTGGAGTCCAGCCACCGTTCCCAATCTGTCCTGCTCATGGGGAGGAACGGGTCGTTCCACGCGTCGTCCGGCAGCAGGCTGTAGAACCGCTTGGCCCGTTCGTTGGCGGCCCGCGCCTTGTCGGTCTGCCCCATCGCGACATAGGCGTTGACGATCTGCACCATCGCGACCAGCGATGCGGGGTCCTCGTTGTACCGCTCGCGCGCGAGCTCGTAGTGCTGCACCGCCGCGTCGTAGTCGCCCAGATCGAACGCGCAGTCGCCGAGGAAGAAGTAGGAATTCCGCAGCGCCACGCGTTCGCTCTCGGTGAGCGCGTCTGCGGCCTTGGCCTCGAGCGCTTCCCTCACCTGCTCGAAGATCTCTAGCGCCCGCCGCAGGTGCGCCTCGCGGGCCTCGCGGAACTCCAAGGACTGGGCGTCCGACATCGCGTCCGTGCCGAGCGTGGCCTCGATCGCCGCGGCCTCCTGCCGATAGGCATCGGCCAGCCGGAATCGGACGACCGGCATCTCCGGGTCGTCCGGATACCTCTCCGACGCTTCAGTCAGGCGTTCGATCGCCTGCACGTATTCACCCAGACGGTGGTGCAGCGTCCCCAGCAGGAGCAGCGCGTCGTGGAAATACACACTCCCCTCGTCGCCCATACGCCCGGAGAGCGAGTCCTCAAGCAGACGCCGGGCGTCATTGTCGTTGGCCGCGTCGGCGTCGGTCAGGTAGACCTCGGCCAGCGGCACGAAGCTCTCCTGGGCGTACTGCCCGACGCCCGCGTCGTTCTCGCCGTCCGCGATGAGGCTCTCGTACGCCTCGGCCGCAAACTGCAACTCGCCGAGCGCCTGATAGCACCGGGCGATCCGGAATCTCGCCTCGGCCTGCGAGCCCTCGCGCCCGGGGACGCTGGGGTCGTCGGGCACACCCTCCAGAAACTCCCGGAAGGTCGCGACGGCACGCTCGAGGTCGCCCCCACGCTCGAATGCCATCGCCGAAGACCAGAGGCTGTGCACATACGCCTCGTTGTCAGACAGCATGACCCGCCGGGCGTACTCGCCGTGATAACGCCCGGCCGCGATCGAGTGCCGCTGCACCGAAGCCCTGGTGGCGGGGTCGAGGTCCTCGATCCGCGTCGCCGTACTTTCGTCAGCCGCCGCACCCTCGTTGATCAGCTCCTCGGCGAGCAACTCGTGGGCGGTGGCCAGCGTCGAGAGCACCTCCAGCGAGACGTCGCCGAGCCCGAACAACTCCTCTGCCCGCAGCACAAACCGCAGCGCGGTGCGCGGGTCCGACGCGTCCAGACGATCGCGAGCCCGGTCGAGCAGGCTCTGCGCGACACGCTCCGGCGGCACGAGCGGGTGGGAATGCCCACGCAGCAGAGCATCCACGACCTCGGCATAGGCATCCGCCGACTCGTCCATATGACCGATGAAGCCCTCGGTCTCGGCCAGCCCGAACGTGGCGGGCAGCTGCCAGTCCAGATCTTTCGCCCACACCGCCACAGCCGCGTAGATGTCGCGGGCCGACGACGTGTCGCCCATCGCCTGGGCACACATCGCCAGCGAGACCTGCGCCCGAGCGGTCATCGGCTCGGAGTTGCCGAGAAACTCCAGAGCGCGTTCAAACTGCTTCTGCGCCGACCCGTACTCCCCGAGCGCGAAGTGCCCCTCCCCCAGCAGCACGTACAACTCGGCCAGCGCCCCCTTCGGTGCCGCATCCAGCCTGAGGATCCCCTGCAGCAGCCTCGCCACCGCCTCGGAGGCAAAGCCCTGCCCGAGCCGGATCTCGCTCTCGCGGGCCAGCAGCCAGGCGCGGTCGGCCGGTTCGAGCTCAGCGTCCGACGTAATGGACGTCAGTGCCTCGATCGCGCGGTCGTACTCCGGCCGGGGCTTGGCCAGCTCGTGCTCCACCAGGGCTCGCAACATGGTGCGCCGCGCGTCGGAGGCGTCCCTCGGCAGGCCCATCACACGGGCCAGAACCTTGTCTTCCTTCCCGAGCAACAGATAGCTCTGACTGAGCGTCACGACATCGGGGGGTGAGAGGACCAGCCCCGCCTGCTCGGCCGCGTGCAGTTCGCGCCGGATGGTCTCAGCATTGAGCGGGTCCCGCACGCCGAGTTCGCGTTCGCCCAATGCCACTGCCCGAGCGACCAATCGGTGATAGCGTGCCTTCTCAAGCGACGGCACCCAGGGCTGCTCGATGACGGGCAGCGCCTCGTCGTTGAGGATATCGAGGGCGGACTGAAACTCCGAATCGTTGATGCGGTCTTCCGCCGCGTTCAGGGCAGCGGCGACGTCCGGACGCGGCTTGGTCGCCAGACCGACCGCGATCCCCGCGGTCAGCACCCCGACACCCAACACCAGCACCAGCAACGGCCACGCGGCACGGGCCGCGTTCAACGTCCGGCGCCAAGGCCCGGATTGGATTGGATCGGTCCCGCTTTCCAAGCGACCGCCTCCGTCTGCGCGGCCCGGGCACCCCGGATCCTCCGGCGTCAACCCGCCCCGCTCACACCCCTATCGGATGTCGCGACGCGCAAACTTCACCTGTCATGCGCAGACTTCGCCCGCTGGCGTGATGCACCTGAGTAAAACGACTCAATCCCGCCCACGCGGTCGCGGGTCGTCCGCCGCGTCTCCAGGACGCATGACCACCGCCGCCGATGCGACCACGTCACCGCGGTGGCGAAAGTCCCAGGCGCTCAGCCCGAGCAGTGCCCAGGGCGCGGCGCCCAGCGGAACACATTCCGGGCCCCGCAGCGCATCAGTCCGAGGGTTGGCCGGGACGGGTCCACGGAGACGACCCGGAGCCGGGCCGCCGCCTTGCCCAGCGTGCACCCCAGCATCCACTCCGAAGCGGTGCCGTAGACGGCCCCACCCACCATGACCGTGCCCAGCGCGCCCACACCCCGCGCCGACTCAAACAGGGGCAACACCAGCACGAAGTCGCCGAACGGCACCCCGAACGCCACGCCGACCACCCCGACGACCAACCAGGCGTCCAGCAACCCCGCGAAGATCCGACGCCCGGGCGGCGCGAGCACCCACCCCTGCGGCACCTTGATCTCCGCATCGCCGGCGGAGGGCCGGAGCAGGTAGAAAAGCACGAACCCGGTGATCGCCATCATGCCCAGGCTGAGCATCCGAATCCCGTCGCCAAATTCGAGGCCCGGGAATCGAGGCAGCCCGCGGTACAACTCGCGCCCCGTCACCATCGACACCTCGACGAACTGCCAGGACCGGATCGGCTGCGCGATCCCCTCCGCCGCGGGATCCACGATCTCGCAGACGATCGCGACTCTTCGCCCACCGTCGAGCGGCTCGACAGCCACCGGGACGCCCTCGATCGGGACTGTCGCGATGGTGACCGCCCGCTCGGGCCGGAGGGACTGCAACGCCACGTGGTCGCCCCGGGGCGAACGGATCGCCCAGTTGACGTCCCTCCCGGAGGCGAACACCGCGGCGACCCGCTCGTGATCATCCGCGGCCGACTGCGCCAGAGGGAGCGGACGCCAGAGGCCGTCGGCTCGGGCGTCGGGCTCGGCACTCGGGGCTGACAACTCGGCGTCGCCTGACCACTCCCACACGACAAGCGATGTCCCCGTCAGGGCCAGCAGTCTCGGCGGGCTGGCACCCTCCACCAGCCACAGGCGATCCGCCGTCGCGATGACCGGCGGCAGATCGACCGTTCGCCACGCACGGTCGCGCATCTGCCGGAGCGACCACCGGTCGCGGCCCTCCTCGGGCACCGACGCCGCGCTCGCCAGCACGAGCAGGCCGGTTTCAGTCGCGACAGCCTCGACGTACTCCGCGTCACCCAGATCGAGCGAAGGCTGCGCAGAGGCGCCGACCGCGGGGTCAGTGAGCCACGCCCCTCCCGGAACCGGCCGGGTGATGTCGAGCGAGAACACGTCGAGCCACTGCCGGTCGCGGCGGTAGATCAGGTACACGCGACGATCCCAGCCGGTCACCGCCCGGGGCACACTCTCCAGCAGCCTCGCGTTCCACGCCTGCCCGGCCTCTCCGACGACGTCTCCGTCAGAAGTCACCCGCGGCGGGAGGTGCATCAGCACGCCGCCGCCGCCCTCCAGAGCGTTCCCCGCGACCCAGCCGTGCGATTCGGTCCGGACAGGCGTCGCCTGCGGCTGCGCCGACGCGCCCGCGATCACCAGCCACACCACCGAGGCCGCGACCAAAGCACTGCGGATGTACCGGAACGAGCAACCCACGCTCAACGACCCTTCGCCGCTTCCTCAGGCCGCAACAGGATGACCTCGTCCACGCCGTACGACTCGACCAGATTCTCGAAGTCGAACGCCCGGGGCGAAATCGGCTTGTTCATCGTGCCGTAGAGCTCGATCGTCGCCCGGGCCTGGCTCTCCGGAAACTCGACGCGGTACTGCGAGGCGATCTTGGGCGGGACGCGGCCGTCACCCCGGACCGGCACCGAGGTGTAGCGGGCCATGTCGCAGACCGCCCTCGGACGACCCCGAGCGTCACGGAGTTCGGCGCGTTGCGGCGCCATGGTCACCGGGTCGAGCCAGAGGGCGCGAGTGCCCCACTTGGCCGGCAGCGTGACCCGGATCATGCCACGCTCCTCGTCCCACTCGCTGCTGCCCGGGGCAACTGCGGAGGACCCCGTCCCGCCGCTCGCGCGATCGGGCAATCGGGTGAGCCCGAACAGATCGAGCAACTCCTGAGGGTGCACCGGCAGCCCCAGTTCGGCGACGATCGCGGGCGTGGCTTCGGCGTGGAGACCGTAGAGGGCGACCTTGCGTTCGCGGTCGCTGAGGTCGAGCCACCAATAGCCGACATCGTCGGAGCCGAGATAGAAGTAGGTCTCGCCCAGCTTCATGATCGAGAGAGACGTCTTGTCGGGCTGCTCGATCTGGAGGTACCCCTCGGCCTGATCAATCCGGGTGCCGCCGCTCTCCTTGGGCGTCCGGATGGTGACGACGGTGCTGGCCCACACCCGGTCGAGCCGCTCGACGCGCGCGTTGAAGCGGGCGGCGGTCTCGGTAAAGCTCGGAAGTACCTCGGGACGCTCGAATCTCGGCGTGTTCTGGGTGGCGGTACAGCCGGTCAGCGAGACCAGCGCCGCGAGCACGCTGGCGGTCAGGAGTGTCGCGAGAACGACTCGGATCGTCATGCCTCACCGCCATCGGGGGCGTCGCCGCTGCTGAGCACGGTGCCGAGTTCCTGGATGCCGGCCGCGATGGCGTCCTCGTCCATGCCGGGATCCGTCACCTCGAACATCTCCGGCGGAGCACCCTTGGGCCCGCCGCGCTTCGCGAGCTGCAGCACGGGGCGGCCCGCCTTGCCGACCCGCTGATCGACCAGCCGGAGGACGCGTTTGCGCATCAGCATCAGGGCGAGCAGGTAGCGGAACACCGCCCCACGCCCCTCGGCCTCGGCGTCCATGCCCTCGAACATCGCGAAGAGCTCGTCGGTGCCCGGCAACAGGTTCTGCTGCGGCTGGCCGTCGGACTCGACCGAACGCCAGACCGCGATCGGCGACCGGGGCGGGCGGGCACCGCCCTCCCACGCCTCGACCGCGAAATCGAGGCGGATCATCTCGTCATTGTCGGGGTTGTCGATGAGCGTGGCGACGTACAACTCACCCGGCTGAAACCGGCGCTGGGTCTCGGCACACTGGTGCGTCGGACGGACGCTTTCGTATCCTGTTCGCTGCAGACTGGCCATGTGTGGCGAGTGTACGCGGGCTACCGGCAGCTCACTTCGAACTGCCGGGAGGACGACCCGCCCTCACCGACGCGAAACGCCGTGCACCGTCCGCACTGCGGGCACCGGGCCTGATAGCCCGAGCCGTCCGCTGACCGGTACACACGGATGTACTTGCCGGCACAGAGATAGTGGATGCCGATCCACGGCCTGCTCGGTTCCCGCGGCTGCGAAGACGCCTGCTGGAGATTCAACGGTGGGTGACCCATTCGACCGATGGGTATCGGTTGGACGGGCCGATTCGCCGTAATCGACCCCGATGTTCGTCCGATAACAGGGCTCCCGCACCATGATTCTCCCCAGGGACACCACGCAGAACCGCTTCTGGCCATTCTCCCGGGCATTGGGCGAGATACGATTGCACTCGCGTTGGCGAGAGATTGGCCCGCGGGTTCGTCATTGTGCCGTGAAAGGTTGTTAACCGCATCTTGGCTCGAGGCTCGCCCCTATATCGTGCAGCCGCTCAAGTCTTCCCCCCACTATGACCCCATCACTCTCTATCCTCGCCGACCCGCCCCCCCGCCGACCGCGGTCGGGCTGATCGCAGGCGGCGGCCGCCTGCCCGTGCTCGTCGCCCAGGGGCTTCGTGCCGACGGTCACATCGTCCACGGCCTGGGCCTGCTCGGCCAGTACGAGGACGAGTTGCCCGCACTGTGCACGACCTTCAGGGATGTCGGTCTCCTCCGCGTGGGCAGTTGGGGCAAGATCCTCCGCCGCATGGGTGTGCACCACGCGATCATGGTCGGCCGAGTGGACAAGGCCAATCTGATGCACGATCCGTTCCGGCTGATACGAAACATCCCGGATCTGCGGACGTTGCACGCGTGGTTCACACATCTCCGTCATGACCGGCGGTCGAGCGCGCTCCTCGCGGCGATCGCTGAAGAATTGGAGCGTTGCGGCGTGTCACTGATCGATTCCACCGCCCCTATCCCCGACCACCTCGCCACGGCGGGCGTCATGACCAGGACACAGCCGAACTCGATGCAGCGCTCGGACGTCGAGTTTGTCTGGCCGCTCCTGGCCGAACTCCTGCGGCTCGATATTGGGCAGTCGCTGGCCATTCGCGAGCGGGATGTCATCGCGGTCGAAGCCGTCGAGGGAACCGACCGGATGATCGAGCGCGTCAGTGCTGTCTGCCGGGCCAAGGGCTGGACGCTCTGCAAGGGGCGCCAGGGCCGGGCACGACCGGCGGTCGGACGTGCCGACGGTGGGCATTCAGACAATCGAGAACCTCGCGGCCCACGGCGGGGGTTGCCTGGCGGTCGCCGCGGGCGACGTGATCATGATCGATCGCGACGCGATGCTGGATCGGGCCGACGAACTGGGCATCGCGGTGATGGGCGTGCCCGTCGCCCAGCCGAGCCGCACGGCGTGAGGACGCCGAATCGGGCATCCACGTGATGCCCTCCGGCGCCATGGCCAGCGCACGGGCCTGAGCGATGAAACCGACCGGATCGGGCGAGCCGGACTGCCCCTACGTCAGCCGGGGCGGGCTCAAGCTGCGCCACGCCCTCGACCACTTCGGGCTCGATGTCACCGGGATGCGCTGCGCCGACCTCGGAGCCTCGACCGGCGGCTTCACCGACTGCCTGCTGCAGGCGGGCGCGGCCTCCGTCTACAGCGTGGACACGGCCTACGGCGAGTTCGCGTGGAAGCTCCGCAACGACGAGCGGGTGCGGGTCATCGAACGGACCAACGCGCTCCACGCCGAGCTGCCCGACGACCTCGGCGCCGGTGTGGATCTAGTCGTCATCGACCTCGGCTGGACCAAGCAGGAACGGGCGATCCCCGCGGCACTCCGATGGCTCGGTCCGGGCGGGCGGATCGTCAGCCTCATCAAACCGCACTACGAGAGGCCACGCCCCCGAGTCTTGCGCGGGCAGAAAGTCGAACCGCTGGACGACGACAGCGCCGAGCGTGTCGCGGGCGAGATCGCGTCCCGGATGCCGGAATTCGGGGTCCGCGTGCTCGGCATGGTGCCCAGCCCGATCAGAGGGGGCAAAGCCGGCAAGGGCGCAGCGAAGGGGAATGTGGAGTTCCTCATCCTGCTGGAACGCGAATAGCCGCACGGGGCAACCGTGGCCCGACAGCCCGGTCAGCCGGGCACCGACCAGCTGTCGGTCTTCACGCTCGAGGTGCCGAGCATGCTCCAGAGCCGCTCGAGCAGCGGCTGCAGCCCCTCGCGCGTCACGCCGCTCACCGGCAGCACCTCGGTGGTCGCCCCCTCGGCACGTAGGGACCGGCTGAACGACTTGACCGCTTCGCGGCGGGCGTCTTCGTCCTCAAACAGGTCCATCTTGCTGAGCACGACCAGCTCGGGCTTCTCCGCCAGCTGCGCCGAGTACTGCAGGAGTTCTTCGCGGATGGCGCGGTAGTGCTCGATCGGCGCGGAGTCGTCTGTCGGGCACGCATCGACCACGTGCAGCAGCACGCGCGTGCGCTCGATGTGCCGCAGAAACTCGTGTCCGAGGCCCGCTCCCTCGGCCGCGCCCTCGATCAGACCGGGGATATCGGCGAGCACGAGCCGTCGCCGCGCGTCCACCTCGGCGATGCCGAGCTGCGGAGAGAGTGTGGTGAAGGGATATGCACCGATCTTGGGATCGGCCTTGGTGAGCACGCTCAGCAGCGTGCTCTTGCCCGCGTTGGGCTTGCCGATGAGGCCGACGTCGGCGATCAGCCGGAGCTCGAGCCTGAGCATCCGGACCTCACCCCGCTCGCCCGGCTCGGACTGGCGGGGGGTCTGGTTGGTCGCGCTCTTGAAGTGGTCGTTGCCGTGCCCGCCCTTGCCGCCCTTGGCGATCACGGCGCGGTCGGCGTCGGCCATGTCGCAGACGACCTCGCCGGTGGGCTCGTCGAAGATGATCGTGCCGCGGGGGACGGTGATGACCCGGTCCTCGCCGTTGGCGCCGTGGCGGTTGTTCGGCCCGCCGTGGCCCCCGTGCTCGGCCTTCCACAGGAAGGTGCCGCGGAAGTCGTAGAGGGTGTTGAGCCCGTCGTCGGTGGCGAAGATGATCGAGCCGCCGTCGCCGCCGTCGCCGCCGTCGGGGCCGCCCTTGGGCTTGTGCTTGGCGCGTCGGAATGAGACGCGGCCGTCGCCCCCGTTGCCGGCTCGGACTTCGATATTGGCTTCGTCAACGAACACGGAGAAGCCTAGCTGGGCTGGGTGTTCGGCGCGGCGTGGCACGAGCGAATCGCACAATCGGCGACTCGGCGGCCTCTTCCGGGGCGTCGCGTGTTCAGAAACACCGACCGGTGCTGACGGTTCCGCTAGGCGGCGACGGCGTAGCGGTGCGACTTGAGCGTCTCGAGGAAGAGGTCCCGCTCTGAGACGCTGTTGAAGCTCTGGAACGTCGCCGCCATCCGGACCGGGCCGGGCACGCCGTCGTCGTCCTGCCAGACCACCGTGCCCCGGATCTGGACGCTGGTGAGGTCAGTATCGCCATCGACAAGGCCGAGAAGCCACTCCGGAAGGGTGAGCTTGAGGCAGATCGGGGTGCCGGGCTGGATGGCCTGGTCGAGCTCGAAGTTCACGCCGCTGCGAGAGATGTCGTAGGCGTGACCCTCGAAGACGGGCTGGTCTTCGCCGGTGAGCTTGACCTCGATCCCGGAGTACATGGGCTTGAGAGGAAATCGGGTGTCGGCCCTGCGGTCGCTCGGGTTTCCGGTGTACTCGTGCATGGCAATGCTCCATCCGGACCGGGAAGGTCTCGCGTGGGGGCGAAACGTCGGCCCGGATATCGCATCGGCCCTGCCGGTCCGCGAATCCAGTGGTTTTCAGTGATCGCGGGCGGGTTTTGGGTCCGCAGCCCCGGAGGCCACCAACTGGATGCCGAGCGAACCCACCGGGGTGCCGCAATGGGACTCAAGCTGCTCCCGGAACCCCTCGGGGATCGCGTCGAGCAGGCGGCCAGCGATGGCGTCGGGTACGTCCAAGACCCGACCATCCTGAAGAATGAGGTGGATGTGGTCACGCAGGTCGGCGTCGTAGCGGGTCGGCCCGCCGTTGCTGGGCAGCCGCTGGCAGAGCTTGCCGTCGGTAAGCACATCCAGCGAGTTGTAGACGGTGGCGAGGCTGAGACCGGGCTCGCGTTCGCGGACGATCTCGAAGAGCTCTTCGGCGGTGGGATGGGTGTCGGTCTCGCGCAGGGCGGCAAAGACCGCCTCACGCTGACGCGTGTGGCGCAACCCTGCCGCTCGGAATGCTTTACGGATGTCAAGCACAGCGCGTACCTCCGGACAGGAGAAGTATATCCGGTATTTCTCAGGGTTGCAGAATGTGCCCTCACAGACCCGACTGGCACACTCAGGCGCGGGTCTTGGACACTTTGGCGTCCGCCGGTTGCCCGATCGACATGCGCCGATGCGGGATGCCCGCTTCTTCAAATTCCGCGGGGTCGGTCGCCCAGCCGAGCCGGTCGTAGAAGCCCACAGCCGTGCTCTGGGCGTGGCAGAAGATCTCCCGGAGGCCGATCTCGCCGAAGGCCCGGGACTCGAGCTCGATGACCAGCCGGCGGCCGATGCCCTCGCCCTGCCGCTGCGGGTCCACGGCCATCTGGACGAGCTTGCCGACGCCTTCCTCCGGATAGTTGGGGATGAGCAGGACGCACCCGACGACGCGCGGGCCGTTGGGGTGGTCGATGATCGCGGCGAAGAACTCGGCCTTGTCGTCCACGTGGGCGTAGTGCTCGCGGAACCAGGCCATGTCCTTGCCGAGCGGGCGGAGCAGGACCGCCTCGCGCAGGTCACAGAGCTGCGGGTAGAGCGGGTCGCTGGTTGTGATCGTGCGGTAGTCGATCACGGGGATCCTCGCTGCGGCGTGTCCGGGATGGGGTTCGGGAGCCCTCGCGTGCTCCGGACCGGTGGAGTATCGGACATCGGGACGGGATAGGTTAGTCGATCCCAACCCGCGGGGTGCGGGCGGCGTATACCAGCAGCGTGAGCCGAGCCGACGTGACATGGCGGGACGAATTCGAACTGCTCTGTGAGCGGTGCGGGTATCTGGTCGAGGGGCTGCCGACGGGGGGGAACTGCCCGGAGTGCGGGCGGTCGATCGAGTCGAGCCTGCCGGGATCGCGGGAGGGGAGCCCGTGGCAGCGGAGGCCTTCCGCGTGGTCGTGGCTCGGCACGCTGTGGATGGTGCTGGTGCACCCCATGCGGACGGCCCGCGAGATCGGGATCGGCGTGGGCGGCGTGCGGTGTCTGCAGACCTTGAACGTCGCGGCCGCGTCGGCGGTCGTCGGGCTCTGCTTCGGTTACGCCCAGAGCCGCTTCCTTGTGCTCGAGAGCCTGGGGTTGGTGCGATCGAGTTCCGGGATGCAGGGGGATGGGTCGGGCGCGCGGATCGTCGTCTTGACCGTCGTCGCGGGTGTGATGGCGTTTGTGGTGATCTCGGGCCTCACAGCGATCGAGCGATTCGGGATCAGGTTCTTCGGGCGGGTGCACAAGGCGAGGGTGACCGAGAGCATCGCCCGATCACTGACAAGCGCACGCCTCGGCGGCGTGGCTGGTGGGTGCGGTGCTGTTCGCCGCCGGGCTGGCGGTCGGCACGCGCGCACGAGGTGGCGATGGAACAGAACGTGGGCGGCAGGCGCGGCCTCATGATGCTGTCGCCGGCCCTGCTGGCGGTGTTCGGCGGGTTCCTGGGGATGCTGTGGTTCGAGACGATCGTCTACCTGGGCCTCCGGAAGTGCCGGTTCGCCAACCGCGCGAAGCCCGGCGAGTGAACACCTAGGATCAGCCACGATGCAACAACGACGCCCAACCCGACCCATCTTTCTCGGCGACGACCGAACGGGGATTGTGCAGATCGGCGGCGGCAAGCCGGACTCGCGGGGGCGGGATTCGGCCCCGGCCCCGGTCAGCGTCCAGACGATGACCGCCGGATACACCCACGACATCGACAAGTGCGTCGCGGAGATCCACCGCATGCAGGCGGCCGGGGCGGACGTGGTCCGCGTGGCGGTTCCGGAGCGGAAGGACACCGAGGCTCTCGCGGAGATTCTCAACCAGACCAGCGTGCCGATCGTGGCGGATGTCCACTTCCACTTCAAGCGGGCGATCGAGGCGGTCGAGGCGGGGGTGCACAAGATCCGGCTCAACCCGGGCAACATCAGTGACCGCGACCAGGTCAACGCGGTGATCGACGCGTGCAAGGGGGCCAACGGCGGGAAGGGCATCCCGATACGGATCGGTGTGAACGAGGGTTCGATCATCGAGCGGCGGGACAAGCAGAAGCGGGCCAAGGAACTCGGCGCGGTCTTCGGCGACCACAAACACGGGTACCTGCTCGCCATCATGATCGCCAAGCTCGAGGAGTACCTCGACATCTTCTACGAGCGGGACTTCTTCGACATCGCGATCAGCGCCAAGAGCATGAGTGCGCCGATCGTGATCGACGCCTACACCGAGATCGCCAACCGGTTCGACCATCCGCTGCACCTGGGCGTGACGCACGCGGGACCGAAGGAGACCGGGTGCATCCGCTCGGTCGCGGCGCTCGGCACGCTGCTGGCCAACGGCATCGGCGACACGATCCGGATCAGCTACGCGAGCGACCCGGTCTACGAGGTCGAGGACGGGCTGGAGCTGCTCTGGTCACTCGACCTGCGCGAGCGCAAGGGGGCGGAGCTGATCGCCTGCCCGACGTGCGGGCGGATCCAGGTGGACCTGTTCACGCTGACGCAGGATGTGCGGGCCAAGCTGGCGACCGAGATCACCGTGCCGATGAAGGTGGCGGTGATGGGTTGCGTGGTCAATGGCCCGGGAGAGGCCGAGGGTGCGGATGTCGCGGTCTTTGCCGGTGACCGCCGCGGGATCATCTACGTGCAGGGCGAGAAGGTCGCCAATGTGCCGGAGGCGGAGATCCTCGACCGGTTGCTCGAGGAGTGCCGCGCGTTCCAGTCGCGGGTGCAGTCTGGCGAGGTGAAGCTCGGCGACAAGCGGGTCGAGATCGTGCCACCGGATCCCCTGGGGGAGTTGGGATCGGGGTGGGAGAAGATGGCCGCGGAGCGGATGCGCGACGCGGGCACAACGCCGCTGACGATCCAGAAGAGCTGAGCCGGGCGGGGTCAGTTCTTCTTGACCGCCTGGAGCTGGGCGTCGAGCATGCGGCGCATCATGGTGCGGTACATCCCGACCTGGCTCGCGCTGAGGCCGGCCTGCTCGAGATCGATCGTCATCGCGGGGATCCAGAGCGAACCCTCGTAGGCATAGCCGAGGTCGTCGTTGATGCGTGCCTCGAGGTCACCGAAGTGGCCGGCGCCGTAAAAGATGGCAACCGTGCGGACATCGGGCTCATCGCGGATGAGGGCACGCAGGTCGTCCACAACGGCCACGTTCCGGTCCTCGATGATGACCTTCATCAGGTCGCCGATCGCCCCGGGCTGGGCCCCGAGCAGCGCTTCAGCCTGGCTGAGCGTCTCGGCGAGCATGACCTTGACCAGCGCCCGGCCCTGCGGCGAGGCCCCCACTGTCTTGATCAGGAAGCCGGAGATCTTGGCCAGGAACGATTCGCCGCTGAGGGTCTTGAAGAGGGCATCCGCGGCCTGCGCGGTTTCCGAGAGTTCGCCCTCGGCGTCGGCCGAACGCTTTCCGTCGGTTCGAGGCGCGCGCGCAGCCGAGGCCGGAGGGCCACCCAGCGCTTCCTGGATCTCGGCGATGCTCAGGTCGCTGTTGCGCCAGTGCGGGAGCGAGTAGTCGATGCCGTCCAGCTGGAAGGTCAGGCCCAGAGCATCGGCGAGGTCCCGCTGCATGCCCGCGGCCTGCGGATCGGGGACGATGGTCGGCGGGTTGTCGAGCAGGACGCGGCCGCGGAGGTCGGCGTCGAGGCCGGTGCCCCCTCCTGCGCATCGGCGCCGAGGCTGACGGCGTCGAATCCGTCGTCCCGGAGCTGGATCTCGTGCCCCCAGCCATCCTGCGAGGCGGTGGAGACGAGGCTCCGCACGGCCCCGCCGAAGGCGTTGCCCAGGTCGGCGAGCGTGCTGGGGCGCTCGCCACCGTCGGTCACGACGGCGTCGCTGAGCATCGCGAGGAACATGAGCCGGCGGGCGGTGATGGTGGTCGCGGCCTGATCCCCGGCGTCGGGGTCGCCGCCTGGCTCGTGCCCGCCGCCCACGCCCTCGTAGAGGACGATGTCGTGGACATCGAGAAAGCTCTGGACGGCGGTGTAGAACGGAGCGTCGGCGATGTGGACGGCGCCGACGAGGTGGACGATCGGGGCGGCGGGGTCGTTGGGGACAAGTGTCCGAACAGCGACATCGAGCCGGACCGTGTTCTCATCGGCGTCCACGACGCGGACGTAGGGGGATTCTGTCTGGGCGGTTGCGAGGGTGCTGCAGAGGGCCAACACGGAACAGATCAGACTTTTCATTGTGCGCATGCGATTCCTCCGTGGTCCGTCAACCGTATGACCGAACCTTGTTCGGCGTTTCCGCGGCTCGGTTTCAGGCATCGTGTGTTCCGGCGGCGGGAGGGATGCCTTTCGGGGAGAAGCACTCAGGCTGCGGCACCCCGGGGACCGGATCGAAGCCGGGCGTCTTCTTCGAGGGGGACGATGATCCTGACCGACATGCCACGCCCGGGATTGGGACTAATCTCGAGCCTCCCGCCCAGCGAGGCGATGCGCCGGTGCACGATATCGAGCCCGAAGCCGCAGCCGGAGACCTCCGTGGCCCGCGCGACGGTGGTGAAGCCGGGAGCCAGCACGAGCCTGCACAGCTCGTCGTCGGGGATCGACGAGGCGGCGTCGGGGCCGCTGAGAAGCCCGCGGGCGACGGCGGTCCGGAGAATGCGATCGCGATCGAGCCCGCGGCCGTCGTCGCTCACCTCCACCACGATTGAGCCGTCTTGCCGGACCACGCGGAGTGAGATGCGACCCTCCGCCGGCTTCGCGGCGGCAAGGCGGTCGGGGGCCGCCTCAATGCCGTGGTCGCAGGCGTTTCGGACAAGGTGCCGCAGCGGGTCGGACAACGCATCGGCGATGCACCGGTCGAATTTGATGTCGACCCCCTCGGCGTGCAGGCTCACGGGCCGGCCGAGCGTCGCGGAGAGGTCGTGCACCAGCCGCCGCAGGTCCTGCTCGGTGTGCCGCAGACTGCTCATCCGGAGTCCGTCGATCTCTGCGTGCAGTCGGGCGATCGTGTCTTCGAGTCGGCGGAGGTGGGTGGCTTTGTCGAGGTGCCGAGCGGTCGGTGCGGCGGTGTCGTGCGTGAGCGCGTGAACGCTGGATTCGAGTTCGTGAACGAGTGTTGCGAGGGCATCTGCACGGTCAGCGCTGATCCTGAAGCTGCGTTCCGCTGATGGGGGTGTGGAGTCGGCGAAGTGCGACGCCCCGGCTTCGGTGTGTGGTGGAGCGGCACCATCGGCCTGATCGAGCGCGTCGCGGGCTGCGCGCTGCAGCTCGCCGACGAGGGTGTCGAGGTGTGGGATTTCTTGTTCGCCCGACTCCCGCGGCGTCGCGAAGCACAGCATCGCGACGTCTGTGCTCCGCAGCAGGAGCCTGATGTGGTCGGGGGTGAGCGCGGCGGTGCCCGACCTGACGGCACCGAGCAGCGATTCGGCGGCATGCACGACGCGCACCGCCGGCCCGAGACGGAGGAAGCCCGCGGCACCCTTGACCGAATGCAGGCTGCGGAGACAGGTGTCGAGCATCGCCGAGTCCTCGATACCGGTGGCCGGCGTGTGCAGTGCTCGCTCTACTGTCGACAGATGCTCGGACGCCTCGTCGATGAGCCCGGCGACTGACGCGGCATCGAGCGGCGGCGGTGCGGCGGCCCGGTCGGAGGGCTCCTCGAGTGCGTCGGCGATGGAGGTGAGTTCCTCGCGCACCAGCGCGAGCGCGCGGCGGTCGGAAGGGCCGCACGCTGCGAGGATGTCGATCAGTTCTCGGACCCGGCTTCTTGCTGTCACAGGTTCGTTCCTCGCGGCGCATCCGCCCGGAGGGGATTCGGTGTCGGTGCCCTTGGGTCGCTATCGGAGCGGCGGGCCCGTCGGTCGAGCGGGAACGTCCCGATCGCTTCGGGATGACGGGGGAGGGATCCCGCCACGTTCGCCGGGCGCTCGGGTAGCTTGGGGACCAATTGGTACTTTGCCATGAGTCGGGAAGAGGGCGAGCCGAAAGGACCGGTAGCGATTCCGCCAAACTCGTGGCGCGGGGTATCGGCCCTGTGGCACTCAGACACGGAAACCATCGCTGGAGCGGGTTCCTATGCGTGCACTGCTGATCGACGATTCCAAGACGACCCGGCGCATCCAGCGCGGTGTGCTCGAGGAGTTGGGGTGCACAGAGATCGAGGAAGCCGCGGACGGGCAGGACGCCATGAGCCGCGTCAGCGCGTTTCAACCGACGCTGATCCTGCTCGACTGGTACATGCCGAACATGGACGGGCTGGCCTTTCTGAAGGCTTTCCGGAAGCAGGACTCGACGACCCCGATCATCATGGTCACTACAGAAGCGGGCAAGTCCCGGGTCATCGAGGCTATCCGGTCGGGGGTGAACAACTTCATCATCAAGCCGTTCACTCCGGATGAACTCCGGGAACGCATCACCTCAACGCTCGAACGAGCCTCGGCCCAGGCCTAGCCCGCGGCCGGGTGCCCGCAGAGCATCCGTTATGCACGTCAAGAGCGCACATCCTCTGCCGAACGTGGTGCTCGCCGATGATCGGTCGAGCGCAAGGATCGTTCTGCCCGCGGATCTCGATGCCGAGGCCGCCTCGGAGCTGTCGCTCCGGGCGGTGGCCAGAGAGAAAGGCCTCGAACTCACCAAGGCGGTCTGCGAACGGATCTCGGCGGTCTCTGCCCGGTATCTGGCGGACCGCAAGCCGATCAGCGAGGAGATTGCCCGGGCGACGCCCCCAGAAGACGGGTCGGACGCGAGGATCGAGTGGATGCACGGGTTCGATCCCAAGAGCGTCGACGACGGCCCGGAGCCGGGCGAGGACGGTTCCGTAGATTTCTACGATCGGAAGAGCTTCATCAGTGTCGCGGCCGGCGAGCGGGTCGCCACGATCCACGCCGCGACCGAGGGCACCGACGGACGCGACGTGTGCGGCGGGACGATCGCCGCGACCCCGGGCAAGCGGCTCGGCGTGGTGATCGACGGATCGTTGGAACTTGACGGGAACGGGGGGCTGATCGCCCAGATCGACGGCGTGCTCAAGTTCGGCGCCGGCACGCTCCGGATCGACCCGGTGCTCGAGATCGCCGGCACTGTGGATTTCAGCACGGGGCACATCGACTTCGAGGGTGACGTGCTCATCCAGAACGACATCCGCGACCGGTTCCGTGTGCGTTCACGCGACAACGTGGTCATCGAGGGTCTCATCGACGCGTCGCATATCGAGTGCGGCGGAAATCTCCGCGCGCGGCGCGGCGTGGCCGGACGAGACGAGGGCACACTCGATGTCGGGGGGGACGCCGAGATCGGCTACATCGACAAGGTCCGCGGGCGCATCGGTGGATCGCTCCAAGTCAGCGGGCAGATCATGCACAGCGATCTGGCGGTCGGCGGAGAGCTGAATTCGCCCTCGGGACGGCTGATCGGTGGCCGGTTGCACGTGATGGGCAATGTCGAGATCGGAGAGCTCGGTTCACGGGTAGATACGCCCACGGTCTTGCTCGTGAATCCGAGCGCCCCGGTCGATGACGAGGCCGAGGACACACCGGGCTCGGCGACCACGCCGCAGAAGACCGAGGCGGCCGGGCAATCCCCCTCGGGGCCGACCCCCGGCCAACCTGACGCCGAAGAACCGGATGCCGACGCACCGGGATTGGAGCTCGCGGCCGTGGCAGAGAGCGGCCCGCACATCGAGGTGCACAGGGTCATCCACGCTCGGGTGACGATCCAGATCGGCGGGCAGGCCGTGACGATCGGGCAGGAGATCCGCGGCCCGGTCCGGATCTGGCTCGAAGGCAAGACGCTGATGCACCAGTTGGGCAAGGAAGAACCTACACCGCTGCTGCAGAGCCGTGGTGTGCAGCGAAGCCTCGCCGCGTAGGGACCGCGCGTGCTGCGGGACCATCCCGCCCACGTGTCACCGATCCCGGTTTCGGGACGCCGCACAACCGCTGTGCAGATCGCGCCCACTGCCGTGCTACGCTCGGCGGTGGAGGTTGCACATGCAGATCGGGATCATGGGGGCGATGCCTGAGGAGACGTCCGCGACGGCCTCGCTGCTGGACGGCGTCAGCTCCGAGTCGCACGGCGGGAGGACGTACGCCCGCGGCTCGTTGCGGGGGCACGACGTCGTGTGCGTGCATGCCCGGGTGGGCAAAGTCGCGGCGGCGGTGACGGCGACGGAACTCATCGTGCGATTCGGTATCGACCGGCTCCTGTTTACGGGGCTGGCCGGGGCGCTCGTGCCGGAGCTCCGCGTCGGCGACGTGGTCGTGGCCGACGGCCTGGTGCAGCACGACATGGACGCGAGCCCGCTCTTCCCGCCGCTGGAGGTGCCGCTGACCGGCGTGTCGCGGTTCCTCGCCACTCCCGCCATCGCGGCGGACCTGACCCGGGCGGCCGAGGAGGCGATGCTCGATCTCGACGGTGGGCTGCGGGACGCTCTGGGCACGCAGCAGCCAGCGCCGCACCGGGCGGGAGCCGTGGTCCGGGGCGACATCGCGACGGGCGACCGGTTCGTCGGGAGCGGCCCGGTACGGGACGCGGTCCTGTCGCTGGTGCCCGGGGCAGTCTGCGTCGAGATGGAGGGCGCAGCGGTCGCGCAGGTCTGCCACGACTACGGCGTGCCGTTCGGGGTCGTCCGCGTGATCTCTGACCACGCCGACGGGTCGGCGGCGACAGATTTCTTTACCGCGGCTCCGCGGGCCGGCGGCGGCGTTCTCCGCGGGAGTGGTCGGGCGGCTCCTCGGCCGCTGGGCGGCCGAGGGGCCCTGATACCCGTTCCCGCGATCGGGCTTACGACACGCCGTCCTTCTCGGCGAGCATGCGGAGCATGTCGACGCAACGGTTGGCGTAGCCGGCCTCGTTGTCGTACCAGCTCACCACCTTGAAGAACCGGTCGTTGAGCTGGATGCCCGCGCCGGCGTCGTAGATCGAGCTGTGCGGGTTGCCGAGGAAGTCGCTCGAGACGACCTGCTCCTCGGTGTACTCCAGCACGCCAGCCATAGGCCCGGCGGCCGCGGCCTTCATCGCGTTGTGGATCTCCTCGATGCTCGTCGACTTGGCCGTGCGGAAGGTCAGATCGACGCACGACACGTCGGCGGTCGGGACGCGGAAGGCCATGCCCGTGAGCTTGCCCTTGAGCGCGGGGATGCAGAGGGCAACCGCCTTGGCGGCGCCGGTGCTGGCGGGGATGATGTTCTGGTAGGCGTTGCGACCGCCGCGCCAGTCCTTCTTGCTCGGCCCGTCCTGCGTCGGCTGGGTCGCCGTCGCGGCGTGGATGGTCGTCATCAGACCCTCCTCGAGGCCGAACGTGTCGTTGATGACCTTGGCGACCGGGGCGAGACAGTTGGTCGTGCAGCTCGCGTTGGAGATCACCTTGTGCTTGGCGGCGTCGTAGTCGCCGTGGTTGACCTTGTAGCACATGGTCGGCACCGTGTCGGGGGTCTTGGTCGGGGCGGAAATGACCACACGCTTGCACCCGTTGTTCTCGATGTGCTTGTGGGCGTCGTCGTGCTGGGTAAAGAACCCGGTGGACTCGAGCACGTAGTCGACCCCCCACTCACCCCAGGGCAGCTGTGCGGGGTCGCGTTCGGCCTTGGTGTGCGTGGTCTTCCCGTTGACCGTGAAGCTCCCGTCGCCGGCCTCCACCGTGGCGGGCTTGCCGCCGATGTGGAAGCGGCCGTGCATCGTGTCGTACTTGAGGAGGTAGGCGAGGTTGTCGGCGGGGACCAGGTCGTTGACCGCGACGACCTCGACCGCCGGGTTGTTGGCCGCGAGGCGGTAGACGAGGCGGCCGATGCGGCCGAAACCATTGATGCCGATGCGGATGGCCATGGAGAGCGTTCCTTTCAGAGCAAACTTCTGCGGTAAACCGTTCAGCACCGGCACGGCAGAGAGCCGATGCGACCGATCCTAGGAGGGTTTTTCCGATGGGCGAGCCGCAGGACGACATCCTCGAACTGATCGAGCGGGGAGAGAAGGTCAAGGCGATCAAGCTGGCTCGGGAACACCTTGGGTTGGGGCTGGCCGAGGCGAAGGAGCTTGTCGAGGGGCTCGGGCGTGATGCTCGGGATGTCCCGGGAGCCGCCGCGGCCGGGGCCGACGATGAAGTCGACCGGCTGCTCCGCGCCCGGAAGAAGATCGACGCGGTCCGCGCCTACCGCGACCGAGCCGGGTGCGGCCTCAAAGAGGCCAAGGACGCCATCGAACTGCGGGCCGTCGAGCTGGGGCTGCAGAGCCGGCCGAGCAAGTGCTTCATTGCCCCCGCCGCAGGCGGACGTCGCGGCGCTCCGTCGATATCGGAACCGCGTGCTCAAACCGTCCCCGTTCGGGCGGGTAGTGATCCGGGCGTATGAGCGGGTCAGCCCGCCGGCCGCGTGGATCGTGGGTCGCTCGGAGTGGATGGCGTGGTGCGTCCGGTGGCTGGTGGCTCGGTTGGTTCGACTCCGGCATCTGCAAGAAACCACTCGACCGCCTCGCCCATGATGGCTTGGAGTCCCTCAGCGCCCTGACCGCCGGGTCCCTCCCCTCCCGAATCGTTGACTCTGGCGAAGCCGTGGTCGACGCCCGGGACCCGGCGGATCACAGGATCGCCCCCGGCCACCAGCACTCGCGCCACCGCGGCATCGAAACTCACGACCGGGCTTGAGTGGTCCGCAGTCCCCTGGGCCAGGAACATGGGCGTCGTCGTGGCGATCTGCTCGAGGCTCGCCGCGGAGCTGTTCGCCATGAAGCTCGACCACCGGCGGTACGGGTGTCCCCAGGCCGTCTTGGTGATGCTGTCCGGGTCGGAGGCGATTGCTCGCCAGGTCTCGAGCACCTCCAGCACGCGGGCGTTTCGATCGGCCTCGGGCTCGTCATCCGACCGGGACTGACCGACGAGGACCATCAGGTCGAAGAGCTGAGTCACACCGGCTCCGGCCAGGAGGGCGACGTGAGAGACAAGCGCCGGGTCGGCCGCGGCGACGTGCGCCGCCATGTCAGCGCCCTCGGAGTGGCCGAGGATCAGGACCCTGTCGGGATCGACGCCGGGTTGTTGGACGGCGTGCGCGATTGAGGCGCGGAGGGCTTCGGTCCACCGGTCGACGGTGTGTTCACGAAGGAACACCTCCGGGCAACCATCCCCCACTCCGGGCTGATCGGGCCGATCCCCGAACGAGACCCCGGGCTTCTCCACCACCAACACTCGGACCCGGTCCCCGAAATCGCGGAGGACGAGGCTCTGCAGCCCGCCGTAGACCCGGCCGGAGTCGGTGAGCCCGAAGAGCGAGCTACATCCGGAGCCCTGCACGCTGACCACCAGCGGCCTCGCGTCGGCGTCGGGGGCGTCGGACAGGTAGGACTCGATCGTCCGGCCGTAGGCGTCGGATGTCGTGAGCCTGGTGAAGCCGAAGGGGGGCAGGCTCGCGAAATCGGTCGCGGCACTCGGGTGTGTCAGCGGGTCGGGTGCCGCCGAATCGGCGGGTTGCGCCCCGGCGAATCGAACCACCACGATGCAGCCGCCCACAATCGCCCACAGTGTCAGACCTCGGATCATGACATTCCTTCCGCGACAGCTTCGTACATTCGAACCACGCGCGACGGCGTTTGCCGGCCATTCGCGTTCCCGGGAGAGGATGCGCCGGTCGCGCGCCGCCGTCACGTCGCTGTGCAACCAAAAACCCGGTGCTAACCCCTGTATCCCGATCGTTCAGACGACAATCCGGCGGCAGAGTGCTGACGGAGTTATTCTCCCGGCGGGTCCGGACATCTGTCCACGCGACCGTTCGTTCAGGCGGATGGCACGCCCCGAGGCGTGCCGGAAGGAGTAGTACCGTGGCAGGATTGACCATCGTTACCGGCGCGCAGTCAGGGACGCACTTCGAACTGGCCAGCCGCCCGCTCTCAGTCGGACGTGATCCCTCCCGGGACATCCAGATCGTGGACCCGAAGGTCAGCCGCAAGCACGCGATGATCCGCCACGACAACGGCCGGTACCTGATCGCGGCGACCAAGGCGCTCAACGGCATCACGATCAACGGGGCCGCGGCCGACGGCGAGGCCACGCTAATGGAAGGCGACGAGATCCAGCTGGGTGACACCCTGCTCCGCTTTGGCAGCCCGAACTCGCCGGACGCGACCAACGCGGTCCACCACCGCAAGAACGCCGACCGAGCGGTCCGCGAGAACAACACGCTGATGTAGGCTCGGGTGGCCAGCGATGCGGGGGAGCGGTCCCCGAGCGCTCGCGCAGTCCCTGCGACCGGCCGCAGGCGGCTCGAAAAAATCTTTGCCCAACCGATCGCTGCGCGCGCGCCGGTGACAGTGACGGCCCACGGATTCGCCTAGAATGTAGGGTGTTCCTCCGTCCATCCGACCGGGTCCATCCAGCCCGGGCACCATTCGCGTGAAGTAGGCAAAGTGCAGACGAAAAACCTGATCGGTGGGGAATGGCTCGAGGCCGGGAACGGGGACCGTTTGGAGGTCCGCAACCCCGCCTCTGATGCTGTCATCGCTAGTGTGCCGTCCGTCGGAGCCGCCGAGACCCGGAAGGCGATCGATGCCGCGTGGAACGCCCGCACCGCCTGGGCCGCCCGCACCGCGGCCGACCGCGGGGCGCTGATCGCCTCGCTCGGACGGCTCATGCGGCGGGACTCTGAACGGCTCGCCAAGCTGATGACGCTCGAGCAGGGCAAGCCGCTGGCCGAGGCCCGGGGCGAGGTCGGCTACGCGGCGTCATTCCTGGAGTGGGCGGCAGAGGAGGGCAAGCGGCTCTACGGCGACATCGTGCCCGCTTCGGCGCCCGACAAGCGGATTCTGGTCCTCCGCCAGCCGGTGGGCGTGACGGCGATCATCACCCCGTGGAACTTCCCCGCGGCGATGATCACGAGAAAGCTCGGCCCGGCGCTGGCCGCGGGCTGCCCGGTGGTCATCAAGCCCGCGGAAGACACGCCCCTCTCGGCGATCGCCATCGGCGAACTCGCGTGCGAGGCGGGAATCCCGGCCGGGGTGATCAACATCCTCACCGGCGACGCGGCGACCATCAGCGAGGTGATCTTCGACGACGCCCGCGTGCGGAAGCTGTCCTTCACCGGGTCAACGGGCGTCGGACGCCTGCTGATGGGCAAGGCCTCGAAGAACCTTCTCCGGCTCTCGCTCGAGCTGGGCGGACACGCACCGTTCATCGTCTTCGACGACGCGGACCTGGACAAGGCCGTGCCCGCGGCGGTGGCGTGCAAGTTCCGCAACGCCGGGCAGACGTGCATCTGCGCCAACCGGTTCTACGCCCAGGCCGGCGTCCACGACGAGTTCGTCGCCCGGTTCTCGAAGGCGATCGCGGAGCTGCGCGTCGGCGATGGTTCGACAGAAGGCGTGACCGTCGGGCCGCTGATCAACGACGAGGCCGTGGCCAAGGTCGAAGAGCACGTGGAGAACGCCCGGTCGCTGGGCGGCCGCGTCCCGGTGGGTGGCCGGCGTGCACGCATCGACGGCCTCGCCGATCGGTTCTACGAGCCAACCCTGATCGAGGGCATGACGCCGGAGATGATGATCTGCCGCGAGGAGACGTTCGGCCCGGTCGCGCCGGTCGCGAAGTTCACCGACGAGGCCGAGGCCATCGAGCAGGCAAACGCGTCGGAGTACGGCCTCGCGGCCTACTTCTTCACGCGCGATGCCTCGAGGCTGATGCGGGTCTCCGAGGCGCTCGAATACGGGATCGTCGGCGCCAACGACGGCGGCCCCTCGACCGCGCAGGCCCCGTTCGGGGGAGTGAAGCACTCGGGCTTCGGTCGCGAGGGCGGCCGGTACGCGATGGATGAGTACACCGAAGTCAAATATGTCTCGTGGCAGCTTTGAGCCGTGCAAGCCGGCTCGGGAGTGATCGATGACCAGAAGTGACGATCTGATCCGGCGCCGTGACCGCGTGGTCTGCGGGGGTGTCGGGCGACTCTCTGACCTGACGGTGGCGAACGCCGACGGCGCCACGCTCGTCGACGCCGACGGGCGCGAGTACATCGACTTCGCCGGCGGCATCGGCGTCATGAATGTCGGCCACTGCGACCCGGACGTCGTCGCGGCCATCCGCGCGCAGGCGGGCACACTGCTCCACGCGAGCGTCCATGTCGGGACGTACGAGCCGTACATCGCGTTGTGCGAGCGGCTGGTCGAGTTGATGCCCCACGCGCCGGACACGGCCGCGGGGCCCGGCACGAAGGCGATGCTGGTCAACAGCGGCGCGGAGGCCGTCGAGAACGCGATCAAGATCGCCAGGCAGGCGACCGGCCGATCGGCGGTGATCTGCTTCACGGGCGGCTTCCACGGGCGCACGCTGCTCGCCGGCACCCTGACATCGAAGGTCAACTACAAGCTCGGGTGCGGTCCCTACGCGCCCGAGGTCTACCGGCTCCCCTACCCCGTGGTCCGAGCCGGGTCCGGCCCGTCCGAAGCCGAGGTCGTGGCCCGCGAACTGGACCGACTCCGGTCGGCGTTCCGGGACACCGTCGCGCCCGGCGACGTCGCGGCGATCATCATCGAATTGGTCCAGGGCGAGGGCGGCTTCTTCGTCGCGCCGCGGGCCTACGTTCAGGGACTGCGTGAGCTCTGCGACGAGCACGGCATCATGCTCATCATCGACGAGGTGCAGACCGGCTTTGCCAGAACCGGCCGCTGGGGCGCCTTCGAGCACTACGGCGTCACACCCGACATCTCGACGTGGGCCAAGTCGATGGGCGGCGGGCTCCCGATCTCGGCGGTCATGGGTCGCGCCACGGTCATGGACCGCGTCACGCCGGGAACGCTCGGCGGCACATACGGCGGAAACCCGGTGGCGTGTGCCGCAGCGCTGGCGACGATCGACAAGATGGAGTCGCTCGGCCTCAACGAACGAGCCGAGCAGTGCGGCGCGCTGATCCGCAAACGCTTCGAAGTGATCGCGTCCGAGACGCGTGAGGTCGTGGACGTCCGCGGGCTCGGTGCGATGATGGCGATCGAGTTTGGTGAAGGCGGCGACCCGGCCCGCCCGGCGACCGCGCTGGTCAAGCAGATCATCACAACATGCCGCGAGGACGGCCTGGTCGTCATCGCTTCCGGCACGGAGAGCAACACCATCCGTGTTCTCGCGCCGATCGTGATTTCTGATACGTTGTTGGAGAAGGGTCTTTCAATCTTCGCCGCCACAGTGTCGCGGCACACACGCGACTCGGCGCACGCCGTGTCGGGGAGTTAGCACACATGCGTCCATTCGCCATCGCCGGCCTACAGCTCAATGTCTCCGGCCGCAAGTCGAACTACGCGCACATCTCGGACCGTATCGAGATGCTCATGCACCTCTACCCGTGGGTGCACATGGTGCTCGTGAGCGAACTCGCCACCTTCGGCGGCTGGACCGGCAACGCCATGACCAGCCCCAACGAGATCGAGGACGGGTACTGCCGGCTCGCGGCCAAGCACCGCATCTGGTTGATCCCCGGCTCGCTCTACGAGCAGACCGCCAGCGGCATCTACAACATGTCGCCGGTGATCGACCCGAACGGCACGATCATCAAACGCTACCGCAAAATGTTCCCCTTCATGCCCTACGAGACCGGCGTGGAATCGGGGACCGAGTTCTGCGTCTTCGACGTACCCGAGGCCGGCCGGTTCGGCCTGAGCATCTGCTACGACATGTGGTTCCCGGAGACGACCCGCACGCTCGCCGCGATGGGCGCCGAGGTGATCCTGCACCCCACACTCACGCCGAGCATCGACCGCGAGGTCGAACTCTCGATCGTGCGCGCGACCGCGGCCATGAACCAGTGCTTCGTGGTGGACATCAACGGTATCGGCGACGGCGGCAACGGCCGCTCGCTTCTGGCGTCCCCCACGGGCGATGTCCTCTATCAGGCCGGCAGCAACGAGGAGATGCTCCCGATCGAGATCGACCTCGACCGCGTCCGCCGCTCGCGCGAGGTCGGGCTCAAGGGCCTCGGCCAGCCGCTCAAGAGCTTCCGCGATCGCGCGGTTGATTTCGCGGTGTACGACCGCGCGTCGGGCGTCTCGTCCTATCTCGACACCCTCGGGCCGCTCGAGAAAATGGCAAGAGGCTCACGGGCCGGCCTGCCGAGCAACCTCGCGGCCGCCGAGCCGAGCGCCACGACGCCCACCAACGAGGTCGGACACTGATGGCAGACGACCCGGCCAAACGCGGCGAGCTGATGGGGCCGTACAGCGCTCCCCAACTGCGGCTCGACACGTGGAACGATCTGCAGCTCCGCTGCAGCTGGCTCCACGAGTTCGCCAGGGAGAAACGCGACGTCTCCGAGCCGCGGGCGCTCGTCGCGCAGAGCCTCGATCAGCTCCGCGTGCTCGAGATGTTCTGGGCGTTCCCGGGTGCCGCGCTGGTCGATCGTCTCAAGTCGCTGCTCCAGAGCGGCGAGTTCCCCGAACTCAAGGCCGAAACCAGCGAGATCGCGCGACTACTGGTCGGCGATGCCTACCGCCGACGCGACACCTCGCACGAAGAGCGGCAGAGCAGGCTCCGCACGCCGGGCAGCCGGCCGGAAGCGCCGCACCTGCACCGTGCCAAGACCAACAAGCCGTACTTTGAGGTGCTCGTGGTGGACGGCATCGACGCCTACGACCACGACGAACTGCGGGACGGCCTCCGCGCCTGCCGGCGCGAGACCGACGAGTTCGTCTACGAGGTCATCGCCGTGCCCTCGGTCGAAGACGCGGTGATCGCGGTCCAGTTCAACTGGACGATCCAGGCGGTCTTCCTCCGCTACAACTACGGCTTCCGCACCGACCACCAGCACCCCGCGTTCGATCGATACCTGAGGGCGATCAAGCGTGAGCGGTTCCCCACCTGCTTCGGTCTCGACCGCAGCGTGGAACTCGGCAAGCTCATGCGCAAGCTTCGCCCCGAGATCGACCTGTACCTCGTCACCGATTCCCCACTCGACCGGGTCGCCGGCAATCTCGGCACCGACTTCCGCCGCGTGTTCTACCGGCTCGAACAGTACATGGAGCAGCACCTGAGCATCCTCAAAGGGGTGCGGTCGAGGTTTGAAGCCCCGTTCTTCGACGCCCTGCGGAAGTACAGCGCCAAACCCACCGGGGTCTTCCACGCGCTGCCGATCGCCCGCGGCAAGTCGATGAGCAGCGGGCATTGGGCCAAGGACCTCCTCGATTTCTACGGTGCCAACATCTTCATGGCCGAGACCTCCGCAACCAGCGGCGGTCTCGACTCGCTCCTCCAGCCCCGCGGCCCGATCAAGCGAGCCCAGGACCTCGCCGCCCGCGCGTTCGGGGCCCGCCAAACCTTCTTCGTCACCAACGGAACCTCGACCGCCAACAAGATCGTCTCCCAAGCCCTCATCCAGCCCGGCGACATCGTGCTCATCGACCGCGACTGCCACAAGTCGCACCACTACGCGCTCGTCCTCGCCGGCGCGATGCCGGTGTATCTGGACTCCTACGCCCTGCCGCAATACTCAATGTACGGGGCCGTGCCGCTCGCCGAGATCGAACGTCAGCTGCTCGCGCTCAAGGAGGCGGGCAAACTCGACCGCGTCAGGATGCTGATCCTCACCAACTGCACGTTCGACGGGCTGACCTACGACCCCGAGCGGGTCATGGAGCGGGTGCTCGCGATCAAGCCGGACATGATCTTCCTCTGGGACGAGGCGTGGTTCGCGTTCGGGCGCTTCAGCCCTTCGCTGCGACGCCGCACCGCGATGGCGGCCGCGCAGAACCTCCGGCAGAAGTTCCGATCGCCCGCCTACACCGCGGCCCACCGCGAAGCCAACGGCGGCGACATCCGAGACAATTCGCCCGCCGGATCCTCCAACGGCGAGCCGGCCGCGGACCAGCCCTGCCCGGTCGATCCCGAGGCCGTCCGCATCCGCGTCTACGCGACCCAGTCCACCCACAAGACGCTCACTTCCCTCCGGCAGGGCTCGATGATCCACGTGTTCGACGAGGACTTCGAACAGCACGCGGCCGATTCGTTCCGCGAAGCGTTCATGACCCACACCTCGACCTCGCCCAACTACCAGATCGTTGCCTCGCTCGATGTCGGCCGCAGGCAGGTCGAGCTTGAGGGCTACGAGATGGTGGAGCAGACCATCGGCCTGGCGATGACGCTGCGGCAACGCATCAGCGAGCACCCGGACATCGCGAGGTTCTTCTCCGTGCTCCGCCCGTCGGACATGATCCCCGCCGAGCACCGGCCCTCGGGGCTCCAGTTCTACTACGATTCCGAGCACGGCTGGGGCCAGCTCGACCGCGCCTACGGCATGGACGAGTTCGCGCTCGACCCGACGCGGGTGACCCTTTATATCGGCGCCACGGGCATGGACGGCGACACCTTCCGCCACCTGCTCATGGACAAGTACGACATCCAGATCAACAAGACCTCGCGCAACACCGCCCTCTTCATGCCCAACATCGGGACGACCCGGGGCGACATCGCCTACCTCGTCGATGTCCTCGTCAACATTTCTAACGACATCGTGGACCGCCTGTCGGTCGAGAGCGACGCCGGGCTCGCGCGGCACACCGCCCACGTCGACTCGCTCATCGAGGGCCCGCCCCTGCCCAACTTCAGCAGGTTCCACCCGGCCTTCAAGCACGACGACCTGCCGACCCCCGAGGGCGACCTGCGACGGGCCTATTTCCTCGCCTACGACGAGAACAACATCGACTGGGTCACGCTCGATCGCGACCTGCTCGACACCATCAGGCGCGGGCACGAGTACGTCTCGGCCGCGTTCATCACGCCCTACCCCCCCGGGTTCCCGATCCTGGTGCCCGGGCAGGTCCTCAGCCAGGAAATCATCGCCTATCTGCTCGCGCTCGACGTGAAGGAGATCCACGGCTACCACCCCCAGTACGGGCTCCGTGTCTTCACGGCCGCGGCGCTCGAGCGCACCTCGGCAGAATCGGCACCGGCCGTCACCACTCGAAAGGCATAGCACTATGGGCGCCACCCGACCGGCATCAGCCGCTCCCAACACCTCCGCCGCCGCAACAACCTCCGCGTCGGCATCGGCCAAACCCCTCGTGTCCGACCGCGCCCCCTCGCGCAAACCGCGGCGGCTCCGAGGCGTCTCCGACGTCCGACGCTTTTTCTACCGCAACGCCGAGCCGGTCTACTTCGTCAGCGCCACACCCTTCAACCTGCTGGGCATGGACGAGTGGGTCCGCGGATTCACCTTCATCAGCGCCATCGACTGTTTCGACGGCGAACACCCGAACGTGTTCGTCCCGCCGGAGATCCCCCACGACCCCTGGGAGTCGATCGAGGACATCAACAACTACCTCCTCGCCCACCCGGCGGTCGCCGAGTTCATCAAGAGCCGCGGCCCGGGGGGCAAGGCGGTCTTCCTGATGTTCGACGAGCGGACCGAAGAACTCTGCGAGAAGCTCGGCCTGCAGGTCTGCTTCCCGTCGGCCGCCCTCCGTAACGAGATCGACGACAAGGTCGAGACCACCCGAATCGCCGACAACGCCGGTGTGCACTCGGTGCCCAACGTGCTCGCCAAGGTCGAGTCGTACAAGCAGCTCAGGAAGGTCGCCAAGCGACTGGGAGACGACCTGGTCATCCAGACCGCCTACGGCGACTCCGGGCACACCACGTTTTTCATCTCCAACGAGGCCGACTTCGAGAAGCACGCCGACGAGATCACCAGCGCGCCCGAGGTCAAGATCATGAAGCGGATCCGCTGCCGCGGGGCGGCGCTCGAGGCGTGCGTCACCAGCCGCGGCACCATCGTCGGCCCGCTGATGACCGAGCTCGTCGGGTTCAAAGAACTCACGCCCTACCGCGGCGGCTGGTGCGGCAACGAGGTCTTCGCCGACGCCTTCACCGCCGACACGCGTGAGCGAGCCCGCAACGCCGCGATGGCCTTCGGCAACGAACTCCGGACCAAGGGCTACATGGGCTACTTCGAGCTCGACTTCCTGCTCGATCTCGACAACGACGAGGTCTATCTCGGGGAGTGCAACCCCCGCATCACCGGCGCCAGCTCGATGACCAACCTCGCGTCGTTCGCCCACGCCGACGCCCCCCTCTTCCTGTTCCACCTGCTGCAGTGGATGGGCATCAGCCACGATGTCGACCCGGGCAAGCTCAACAACCGCTGGGCCAACCCCGACAACATCGACAGCTGGTCGCAGATGGTCATGAAGTACACCGGCGATGAGGTCAAACGCATCACCTCGGCCCCGGCGACCGGCATCTGGGAGCTCAACGACGACGGAGAAGCCCGCTTCGTCCGCAAGCAGACCCACCGCCGAACGGTGCAGCACGAGAACCGGGCGTTCTTCCTGCGGATCTCCGGCAAGGGCGACTACTTCTACGAGGGCGCCGACCTCGGCATCCTGGTCAGCCCCGGCAGGTTCATGGACGACAACTTCGAGCTGACCGACCGCGCCCGCGCCTGGATCAAGGGCATCCAGGCGCACTACGTCGGCGACACCGTGCCCAGGGAACAGACCGTCACCATCGGGGCAGAACCCGGTGCGTTCAAGCTCCTTTGATGCCAGACTCGCCGACCCACAGTCTCCATTTCCGCGCGGTCAACGGTGATCCCGGTTCCGCGGCATTCGCCGCGATCTTTGCCGAATACTGGCCCGCGTACCGACGGTGGATACGGCGCGCGCCGCAGATCCCCCTCGACACCTGCGTCCAGAGCCTGCGCTCGCACATGCCCGAGCTCGTGCCGACCTTCGAGCGGCTGCTCCACACGTTCGGCGGTGGCGAAGACGTCGCGCGGTTTCTCTCGCAGTACCGCCCGCCCCGCGTCGTGCGGGGCTGCTCCCAACTCATCTGCGAATCCGACAAAGGCCCCGTCCTGCTCCGCAGCTACGACCACCACCCCAGACTGTTCGACGCGGTGGTCCTCACCAGCCATTGGAACGACGCGGCAACTGTCGCGCTGACCGACTGTCTCTGGGGCGCGCTCGACGGCATCAATGAGAGCGGGCTCGCCGTCGCGCTCGCGTTCGGTGGCGAAAACGCCGTCGGCCCCGGGTTCGCAGCACCGCTCGTCGTGCGCTACCTCCTCGAGGCGTGCTCGACCGTTGCCGAAGCCATCTCGGCCCTCCAACGCATACCGGTCTACATGCCCTACACCTTCGCCATGGTCGATGCCGGGGGCGACTTCACCACCGCGTTCGCCCACCCCGACCAGCCGACCCGGTTCGTGAAGCGTCGCACCTCCACCAACCACCAGGGCGCAGTCGTGTGGCCGGCCTACTGCGCCCAAACGCAGAGCGTCGAGCGGCTGCACGCCCTGGAGTCGCTCCTCGAGAGCCCGGCGGGCATCGCCCAGTGCCGCGAGGCGTTCCTGCGCCCGCCGCTCTGGGCGCGACGAGTACGCCCGCGCGTCCGGCACGCTCTACGTCGCCGAATACCACCCGCAGAATCGCTCGCTCACGCTCCTCTGGCCCTCCCGCACCGAACGATTCGACGTCCACCAGAACCTGCAGCGGGCCTTTTCCCTGACCCTGCCCCCGGTTTCCGCGTAGCCCCGGCTATTCCGGCGACAGGATCTGTCCACCCCGAGACCCGGACCGTTCTACACTCCGGGCCGCCCCGCGAGGGTCCGGCCGATGGCCAGACCAACGCGAAGGAGCAGCCGGATGGTGAAACCAGAGATGTGCAGTCGCTCTGCAGGTCGTTCTCACGCGGCCGCAGGCAACAGAAGCACACCGTGCTCCGACTGACCGGCATCCGCCTGCCGCTGGACCACCCGCCCGAAGCGATCGCAAGAGCGGCGATTTCGCGGCTGCGCATCGCCCCGAGCCAACTTCTCGCCTGCACCGTCTTCCGCCGCGCGCACGACGCCCGTAAGCAACACGCCATCACGCTGATCTACTCACTCGACGTACAGGTCGCAGACGAAGCGGAGGTGCTCCGCCGGCTCGGCGGCAACAGCGATGTCAGGCCGACCCCCGACACCGAATACCGGTTCATCGCGCACGCACCCCAGCAACCGACCACGCGCCCGCTGGTGATCGGTGCCGGCCCCTGCGGCCTGTTCGCGGCGTTGCTCCTGGCCCAGATGGGATTCAGGCCCATCATCCTGGAACGCGGCAAGGTGGTGCGCGAACGCACCAAGGACACCTGGGGCCTCTGGCGCAGATCGGTGCTCAACCCTGAATCCAACGTGCAGTTCGGCGAGGGCGGTGCCGGGACGTTCTCCGACGGCAAGCTCTACAGCCAGATCAAGGACCCCCGCCACCTCGGCCGCAAGGTGCTCACCGAGTTCGTCAAGGCCGGTGCGCCGCCGGAGATCCTGACCGAGGCCCACCCGCACATCGGCACGTTCCGACTGGTGAGCATGGTCGAGCACATGCGGGCCACGATCGAATCACTCGGCGGCGAATACCGCTTCGAAAGCCGCGTGACCGACCTGGACATCGACATCGACCCCGACGGCACCCGCCGGCTCCGCGGCGTCACGCTCTCCGGCGGCGAGCACATCGCCTCCGACCACATCGTCCTCGCCATCGGCCACAGCTCGCGCGACACCTTCCAGATGCTGCACGACCGCGGCGTGCACATCGAGGCCAAGCCGTTCTCGCTGGGCTTCCGGATCGAGCACCCGCAGTCGCTCATCGACGCCTCGAGATTCGGCCCCAGCGCTGGCCATACGATCCTCGGCGCGGCCGACTACAAGCTCGTGCACCACGCCCGCAACGGCCGCGATGTCTATTCCTTCTGCATGTGCCCGGGTGGCACCGTCGTCGCCGCCGCCTCCGAGGAGGGCCGCGTCGTCACCAACGGCATGAGCCAGTACTCCCGTGCCGAACGCAACGCCAACGCGGGCATCGTCGTCGGCATCACGCCCGAGGCCGACTATCCCGACGGCCCGCTCGCCGGCATCGCCTTCCAACGCAAATGGGAGGCCGCGGCATTCGTCGCCGGCGGCGGCACCTACGCAGCCCCCGCGCAGCTCGTCGGCGATTTCCTCGCCGGCAGGCCCAGCACCTCGCTCGGGAGCGTCGTCCCCTCCTACAAGCCGGGCGTTGTCCCCACCGATCTCACCCCCTGCCTGCCCGACTACGCCATCACCGCCATCCGCGAAGCGCTCTCCACCTTCGGCCGCCGGATCCGCGGCTTCGACATGCACGACGCGGTCCTGACCGGGGTCGAGACCCGGACCTCCTCGCCCGTCCGCATCCGTCGCGACGAGACGTTCCAGAGCATCAACACCAGAGGCCTGTTCCCCGCCGGCGAGGGTGCCGGATACGCCGGCGGCATCCTCTCCGCCGGCGTCGACGGCATCAAGATCGCCGAGGCCGTCGCGCAGAGCATCCTGGGCGACGAAGCGACCTGACCCGACGCGCAGGCCGGGCAGTCGCGGTCACGGCAGCCGTCGGATCTTCTCGGCAATGACCCGGGAATCATCGCGATGGCAGCGCGAAAGATGGTCCGCCACCGCCAACTGATCCTCTCTCGGGAACTGCTGGTGCAGCTTGGAGATCATCTCATACTCGTCGATCTCGACAACAAACTGCGTGATCTGCGGCACCAGACGCTCGATATACCCCGGCGCCGCCATCGACGTCTGCCACACCGGATACTCCCCGACCTCCGCATACTGCGGCTCGATCAGCGACGAGAGGTCGTCGATCATCTCGCGGAAGAACTCGATGCCCTCCACAACGCGGGCCGTGCCACGCACGACCACCTCCTCGTAGTCGTACGTGCCGCCCCTCGTCGTATCGACCCGCCAGTGCGGCGAGACATAGGTCTCGCACCCCGAGAAGGCGACGAGCACCGAAGCACCATCAAGCCCCTGCGCCTGCGGGTTCTGTCCATTGATGTGCGCGCGCAACCGAGTCGGGCACCCGCTCTCCACATCGGTGACAAAGGGAATGCGGGTGACCCTGAGGCCGCCGTGCGAGGTGAACAGATGCGCGAGTGGATGGAGCCCCATGAGCTGCACCGCGGCTGCAGCATCCGTGACCCGGCGTGGCGATGGCGGATAGCTCATCCTCGTCCTTTCATGGCGTCCGGACAACGCGCGGCATACGCAAGCGGCGCGCGCACAAGCACGCCCTCTGGCTCTTCTGTACTCCGAACGATTCATAGCCCACGCCCGATCTCAGAGCACATCAGTGGGTCTGCCGGAGCCCCCACCACTCACCGACGGAGCCCCCACCGACCCGCGGCCGCGATCGCGACCACAGACCGCCCCCGCATCGATGCCAGCGTAAACACCAGCATTTTCCACTTTCCTTCTCGCACTTGAGCAGATCAAGCTTGACCTATCAATATCCAAACGTATATTGAACACATGCGTTTGGAATCTACTCGGATTTTAGCCCCGGAAGCCCCCCACGACCGCCTCCAGCGGCTGCGGCTTGCTCTGGAAGAGCACACCAGCCGCCCCCGACAGCCGGCCCAAGACCTCGGCCGGGGGGCTTGCCCTCGAACCCGGCCTCCATGAACTGCTGAGCGGGAGCATCGGTGCCCGGTACTGGGTGCCGCCGGTGGCGGTGCTGGTCGATCTGGCCCGAGGAACACTCGCCGCCGGTGTGGGCTCCGGAGGCGGGTCCATCCTCTGGATCGGGCAGCGCTGCTGGGGCTATCCCCACGCCCTCGCTCCCCGGGAACACCGCACAGCCGAAGCGCAGGCCGGGGGCGGGCAGGGCCCGCTGCTCGACCGATCGGTGTTCGTCGATGCCCGCACCGTCGCCGAGCGGGTGTGGGCGGCCGAACTCGCAGCCCGGAGCGGGGCGGCGGCCGTCGTCATCGCCGACGGCACCGGCCTCCGCATGGCCGATTCACGCAGGCTTCAGCTCGCGGCCGAGTCCTGCAGGGCCATCGTGCTGCTGGCTCGCCCCGACACCGAACGGGGCGAACTGTCGGCAAGCGCGTTCACGGTGGCTTGTCGAGCCCTCCGCCGAGCCGGGGCTCGGGTTTGATCAGCAATGGATTGTGACCCTGCTGCGCTGCAAGGGAGTGCAGCCCACGGTCGGGAGCGCACGGCGGTGGGCCGTGCGGCGAGAACATGCAACAGGCATCGTCCATGACTGGCAGGCGTGCGGCGGCGATCTGGCTGTGCCAGTGGTCGATCGACGTGCGGCGACGGCGTGACCGGACGGCCCAAGACGCCGCACAGAGCACACTCCCTCTGCTGCTCGTCCATCAGGACCACCAGCGGCAGGTGGTTGCTGCGTGCTGTCGGCGATCGCGCAGCGCCGGTGTGCAGCCGGGCATGCCGGTGGCGCAGGCGCGGGCGCTCTTCGACGCCGGGCGGCTCCGTGTCGAGCCCCACGAACCGAACCGGGACGCCGCGGCACTCCGCACGCTGGCGGTCTGGGCCCACCGGCTCTCCCCGCTCGTCTCGCCCGATCCGCCCGACGGCCTCCTGCTCGATCTGACCGGGTGCGAGCAGGTCTTTGGCGGCGAGGATCGCTGGACCTCGACCGCCCTGCGTCAGCTCTCCCGCCTCGGCCTGCACGCCCGTGCCGCGATCGCCCCCACGTTCGGGTGCGCGTGGGCGATCTCCCGGTTCGGCCCAGAGCCCACCACTGTTGTCCCGCCGGGCAGGCAGCGTGAGGTGATCGCCCCGCTGCCCGCTGCCGCCCTGCAACTGGAGCCCGAGACCCTCGCCGACCTCGGCACCGTCGGCGTGAAGACCATCGGCCAACTGCTCGAATTGCCCCGGGCCGCGCTGCCCGCCCGCTTCGGGGAGTCGCTGCTCCTGCGCCTCGACCGGGCACTCGGGCACGCCATCGAGACGATCGAGCCCCTGCGTCCCGCCGTGCCCCACACCGCCGAGCGGGTGTTCGACGGCCCGACCGACCGCACCGACGCGATCGAGTGGACCGTCCGCGAGTTGCTGGACACCGTCACCGCCCGCCTCCGCGCCGAATCACTCGGCACGCGGCACGTCGATCTCACGCTCGTGCGTTCCGACCTCCCGCCAGAACTGCTCACCGTCACGATGGGGCGCCCGAGCCACGACGCGGCCCACCTCTGGGTGCTCATCCGCCCCAAGCTGGAGCGCGCACCTGGGGTTTGGCGTGGAGGGTGTGCGGATCGCGGCGCTCGCGCTGGCCCGTGTGCAGCACCAGCAGACCGAATGCTGGGACAGCCAGACCAACACCGCCACGGACCGCGCGCGCGATCTGCTGCTCGACACACTCGCCAACCGGCTCGGCCCGGGGCGGGTGCTGCTGGCCTCCATGACCGAGTCCCACATCCCCCAGCGGGCGTTCGTGTTGCACGAGCCCGGCTCGCGAGAGAAGCGCCCGCCGAACGCCGCGGCCGCCCGGCAGGACCGCCCAACCCTGCTGCTCGCGAGGCCGCTGCCCGCCGAGGTGGTCGCCCTCACGCCCGACGGCCCGGTGCACCGCGTCACCTGCCGGGGCCAGACCCACGACGTGCTCGCCTGCTGCGGGCCGGAGCGGATCGCCCCCGAATGGTGGCGGCACAGGGCCCCGACCCGCGACTACTTCACCGTGCAGCGCGAGGACGGGCGATGGCTCTGGCTGGGACGCGACCTGACGAGCGGGCGTTGGCATGTCTACGGGATATGGGCGTAGGCGTGCCCGGCTCTCCCCGCCCAAGCCACGAGCCGCACCCGTCGAAGACCACCGGCGCGCGCACCGATGCACCGCCCGGTGCCCGCGGCCGCCTACACCGAGATGTCGGTCACCAGCAACTTCACGTTCCTGACCGGGGCGAGCCATCCGGAGGAACTGATCGAGCGGGCGGCCGAACTCGGGCACCGGGCCGCATCCATCGCCGACACCAACACGCTCGCGGGGATCGTCCGTGCCCACGTCGCGGCCAAAGCCGCGGGCATCCCGCTGGCGGTCGGGTGCCGCCTCGTGCTGACCGACGCCCCGCCGCTGCTGGTCTACCCGACCGACCGGGCCGCGTACTCGCGGCTGTGCCGGCTGCTGACGCTCGGCAAACGCCGCGCGCCCAAGGGCGAGTGCCACCTGTCGCTGGCCGACCTCTTCGACCACGAGGCCGGCCTGCTCTGCATCGTGGACGACCCCGAGCCGGACACCCCCGAACGTGTCGGGATGCTCCGCACACTCTGCGAGGTGTTCGACGACGACCGGCTCTCGCTCGCTGTCGCGCATACCTGCTCCGGCGGCGACCGCCAGCGGATCGACCGTGCCGCGAGCATCGCCGGTTCGCTCGGCATCCCACTTCTGGCCACCAACCGCGTGCTCTACCACGAGCCCCGGCGCCGGGCACTGCAGGACGTTGTCACCTGCATCCGCCACGGCTGCACGCTCGACGCGGCCGGCTTCAGGCTGCAAGCCAACGCCGAACGCCACCTCAAGCCGCCGGACGAGATGGCGCGGCTGTTCGCCGACCGGCCCGGGGCGATCGCCCGCACCGTCGAGGTCGCGGAACGCGCCACCGCGTTCAGCCTTGACGAGCTGCGCTACCAGTACCCCTCCGAGGCGTGCCCGCCGGGGATGGACCCGACCGCGTACCTCGCGCGGCTTGCCGCTGAGGGCGCGGCGGTCCGCTACCCCGCGGGCGTGCCCGACTCGACCCGCAGGGCGCTGGACTACGAGCTGGCCCTCATCGCCGAGCTCGGGTACGAGCCGTATTTCCTGACCTGCTACGACATCGTGCGGTTTGCGCGCGCGCGGGGGATTCTCTGCCAGGGGCGGGGAGGGGCGGCCAACTCGGCGGTGTGCTTCTGCCTGGGCATCACCGAGGTGGACCCCGCCCGCTACAGCCTGCTGTTTGAGCGGTTCATCAGCCGCGAGCGGCGCGAACCGCCCGACATCGACATCGACTTCGAGCACGAGCGCCGCGAGGAGGTGCTGCAGTACCTCTACGCCAAGTACGGTCGGGAGCGGGCGGCGCTCACGGCCGTGGTGATCAGCTACCGCGGGCGGAGCGCCGTCCGCGAGGTGGGCAAGGTGCTGGGGCTGCCCGCCGACTGCATCGACGTGCTGGCCAAGAACCTCAACGGCTGGAGCGAGACCGCCAGCGAGGAGCGTGTCCGCGAGCTCGGGCTCAACCCGCACGACCCGGTGATGCGTCGTGTGATCGCGATCTCTGGTGAGCTGGTCGGTTTCCCCCGCCATCTCTCGCAGCACGTCGGCGGGTTCGTCATCACCGAGACCGCCCTGAGCGAGCTGGTCCCGATCGAGAACGCCGCGATGGAGGACCGGACCGTCATCGAGTGGGACAAGGACGACATCGACGCGATGGGGATGCTCAAGGTGGACTGCTTGGGGCTCGGGATGCTCACCTGCATCCGCAAGGCGATGGCGCTGGTGGACGCCCGGCCCGACCGCCGCGAGCACCTGCCGCTGTCGATCGCCCACATCATGGAGGAAGAGCACTCCGACGACGCGGTGTACGACATGATCTGCCGTGCCGACACCGTGGGGGTGTTCCAGATCGAGAGCCGGGCGCAGATGTCGATGCTGCCGCGGCTGCGCCCGCGCCGGTTCTACGACCTCGTGATCGAGGTGGCGATCGTCCGCCCGGGGCCGATCCAGGGCGGCATGGTGCACCCCTACCTGCGCCGACGCGAGGGCGGCGAGGAGATCACCTACCCCACGCCGGAGATCCGTGCCGTGCTGGAACGCACGCTCGGGGTGCCGCTCTTTCAGGAGCAGGCGATGCAGATCGCCATCGTCGCGGCCGGGTTCACGCCTGATCAGTCCGACGGTCTCCGCCGCGCGATGGCCGCGTGGAAACGCAAGGGCAACGCGATCCACCGCTACGGCGAGCAGCTCATCGAGGGGATGCTCGCCAACGGCTACCCGCGCGAGTTCGCCGAGCGGTGCTTCGAGCAGATCAAGGGGTTCAGCGAGTACGGGTTTCCCGAGTCTCACGCGGCGAGCTTCGCGATCCTGGTCTATGTCTCGTGCTGGCTCAAACACCACTACCCCGCCGAGTTCGCGGCCGCGCTCATCAACTCCCAGCCGATGGGCTTCTACCGCCCCGCCCAGATCGTCCGCGACGCGCAGGACCACGGCGTGGAGGTCCGCCCCGTCGATGTCCACGAGAGCGATTGGGACTGCACAATCGAGGGCGGCGCCATCCGGCTCGGGATGCGGCTGGTGAAGGGGCTCCGGCAGACGCAGGCCGACCGGCTCACCGGGGCGGTGCGCGCGCGGGCCGTTCGGCTCGGTCGATTCGCTCTGGCGCACCAGCGGGGTCGGCGTGGCGACGCTGCGGGCGCTCGCCCGGGCCGACGCGTTCACCTCGCTCGGGCTCGACCGCCAGCGGGCGCTCTGGATGGTCAAGCCTCTGCGCGATGTGGAGATGCCGCTGTTCGAGCAGCACCACGAGCCCGACGACGACACCGTGAGCCTCCCCGAGGCCGCGCCGTCGCTGCGGGTGGTGCATGACTACGAGACCGTCGGGCTCTCGCTCAAGGCGCACCCGGTCTCGTTCCTGCGCGATGCGCTCGACCGGCGCGGGGTGACACCGGCATCCGATCTCCGCGACGAATCGCTCTGCCCGGCCAAGCGTGTGCTGAGCGTCTCGGGGCTGGTGCTCTGCCGCCAGCGCCCCGGCACGGCCTCGGGCGTGGTGTTCATCACGCTGGAGGACGAGACGGGGATCGCCAACCTGATCCTCTGGAGCGACACGTTCGAGAAGTACCGCCGCGTCGCTCGGCTGAGCCGGATGCTGCTGGCCCGGGGCGTCGTCGAGCGTCAGGGCGAGGTGGTGCACATCCACGTCCGCCATCTGGAGAGCCTGGACACGATGCCCGACGTGCCGGATTCACGTTCACGGGACTTCCATTAAGAGTGTTGGTGTGGGGCTATCCGCCGGGGCCGAACAGCGACGGTTCGCCCTCGTCGAGGTCTTCCGGTTCGACCGGCTCGACCAGAGACGGGTCGTTGTTGCGGGGGCTGTTGACGCGGGTGCTGACCGGAAGGGCCTCCATCTCCTCGGCGGGGAATGGATCAAACACGTCCGCCGGCGGCGAGCCTTCGCCGAGCCAGCCGCCGAACTCCGACGGACGCACGATCACCGGCATCCGGTCGTGGATCGTGGCCATCAGCTCGTTCGGCTCGGTGGTCAGGACGGTGAAGGACTGGACCGCGTCCCCCTCGCCGCGCCAAGACTCCCACAGGCCGGCGAAGCAGAAGATCGGGTCGTTCAGCAGCCGGATCAGGAACGGCTGCTTTGCCCCGCCCTCGCGCTTCTGCCATTCGTAGAACCCGCTCACGGGCACCAGGCAACGGCGGGACTTGTACGCCGATCGGAACATGCCGTTGGTCGCGGCCGTCTCTGCGCGCGCATTGATCGGCCCGGGCTTGCCATCCTTGGACCACGAGGGTGTCAATCCCCACCGCATGATCGCGAGCTCGCGCCCGCCGTCCTTTGCTGTCCGGCACACGGGCGACGGCTGCGTCGGCGCGACATTGAAGCTGCTGCTTAACTCCTCGACGCTCGGGAACTGGAGGTCGAGGAAGCCGTGAACATCGCGCCACGAGTACTGACGGGTGAAGCGGCCGCACATCCGTGCAGCGTACTCGATTCACAGAATGCCCCGACGGGGGCTCCCGCCTGATCGCACCGCAGGCCGCCCCCGTGGGACGGAGAGCACAAACCTTGCAGGGCGGTGCAGAGGCAAGTACGATTCTTGGATGCCACAAATCAACACGTTCCTGACATTCAACGATCAGGCCGAAGAGGCAGCCCGCTTCTACACATCGGTCTTCCCCAACTCCGCCATCACCCGCGTGACGCGCTACCCCGATCTCGGGCCGGAGGCGCCGTTCAAGGGGGGTGATGTGATGCTCGTCGAGTTCACGCTCGACGGGCGGCCGTTTACGGCCCTCAACGGCGGGCCGCAATTTGCGTTCAGCCAGGGCTGCTCTATCTCCGTGCTCTGCGATACGCAGCAGCAGGTGGATGAGTATTGGGACAAACTCGTCGCGGCCGGCGGCACACCGGTTGCCTGCGGCTGGATCACCGACCACTTCGGCCTGTCCTGGCAGATCAACCCGAAGCTCCTCATCGATCTGATCACCGATCCCGATCCGGAAAGGGCCGGCAAGGCGATGCAGGCGATGATGACCATGGTCAAGATCGACAGCGAGGCACTCGAGCGCGCGATGGGTCAGTGAAGACCGCGACGGCCGCGGCCAGAGATTGGACTGGACACACCGCGATCACTCCGGACGTGCACTCGCCGTTGTCGCGCGACTACCCGACGCTCGCGCAAGGCTGCGCCTCGGCCTCCTCAGCGAGGCGCCGTGCCTTGAAGCTGCGCCCCCAGTCCTGCATCGCCACGAGGATGGGCTCCAGCGAGCGGCCGTAGTCCGTCATCTCATACTCGACTCGCGGCGGCACCTCGGCGAAAACGTGCCGCGAGATGACGCCGTCCGCCTCCAGCTCGCGGAGCTGTAGGGTGATCATCCGTTCGGTGGCGTTCGGGGTCAGCCGCTTGAGTTCGCCGAACCGTTTGCGGCCGGCGAGCAGGTGGCAGACGAGGATGGGCTTCCACCGCCCGCCGATGACGCTGAGCGTCGCCTCTACATCGCAGCCGGTCTTCCAGTTGTACTTCCGTGCCATTGCGGACTCCGGGGAGCGAAAATCTCAATACTTACAAATTTGTGGGTACTTGTCCGGAACGCAGAATAGCCGTACGGTCCCGACAAGTCGAGTTCGACCTCCCTTCACGACCACTGGAGAGCCATCCCATGCTGCACTCGAACCCTCTGAGAACACGCCGAGCCGCGATAGTCGCTGCGACCGGGGTCGCGAGCCTGCTGGCCGGAGGCTGCGCGTCGGTGCAGGAGTCTTCCCGCAACGCGGCGTGGGACGCGGCTCGACGGGGCTGCGGTCGAGGTGGTCCCGGCCTCGGAGGTCCGATGGGGGGCGTTGAATCCGGCTCGTGGCGCGCAGGGTCCGCGTGCGGCCGATCTCTGGGGGGACCGGACCGGCTCGGGAGCCACAGGGTTCCTGGTTCGGTTCGCCGAGGGCTTTGCCTCACCGCCGCACATCCACAACACGACCTACCGGGGCGTGGTCATCGAGGGGTTGATCCACAACGACGACCCCGATGCGGCGGAGCTCTGGATGCCCGCGGGCTCGTACTGGACGCAGCCGGCCGGGGAGGTGCACATCACCGCCGCGGAGGGAGAGGGCCGCCTGGCGTACATCGAGATCCAGCACGGGCCGTATCTGGTGCAGCCGGCCGAGGAAGCTTCGGACAACGGGGAGCGTGCTGTCAACATTCATGCGTCGAACATGGTCTGGCTCGATGCGTCGAGTGCGGCGGGTCTCAATCTCTCTTCGGGGGTGTCGCCCGCCGAGGGTCCACGGGTCTCGTACCTGTGGGGCGATCCGCAGGACCGAGACCCGAGCGCGCGGCTGGTTGCGCTGCCGGCGGGGTTTGCCGGCGCACTGCAGGCCGATGGCCCGTCGCTCCGCGTGGTGGTCGTTGAGGGGCGGACGCAGATTCAGCAGACAGGAACGGCTGACGGTTCGACGCTGGATCCGGGCAGCTATGTCGGCTCGGTGCGTGCCTCGGCGCAGCGCATCGCGCTGGCGACCGATCGGGCATGCCTGCTCTACGTGCGCACGGAGGGGGCCTTGTCTGTCGTTCAGACGGCGCACCGGTAGTCGCGAGCCTCCCACCCGCGTCCCGGCACACCACACATTCGACCACAGGAAGGAACACCCAGAATGCACGCCATGCTCATCAAGTCTTTCGGCCCGGATGCCCCGTTTGAAGCGGCAGAAGTGGCCACCCCCGATGTGAAGCCCGGCCACCTCCGCGTGAAGATCGCGGCCTCCAGCGTCAACACCGTGGACACCATGATCCGCAACATGGGCAAGGACCTGCCGCTCTCGCCCGATGCACCGGCCATACTCGGCATGGACTTCGCCGGCACGGTTGACGCCGTAGGCGCGGGCGTCGACGGGTATGCGGTCGGTGACGAGGTGTACGGGTGCGCCGGGGGCCTCGCGGACCTGCCCGGGACGCTCGCGGAGTTCATCGTTGCGGATGCCAGGCTGCTGGCAAAGAAGCCGAGCAACCTGTCGATGCGCGAGGCCGCGGCGTTGCCGCTCGTGGCGATCACTGCCTATGAGGGCCTGACCCGCGCCGGCATCAGGCCCGGCCAGAAAGTGCTGGTGCACGGCGGCTCCGGCGGTGTCGGGCATGTTGCGCTGCAGCTTGCCAGGCACTTCGGAGCGACGGTGTACTCCACGGGCGGCGGAGCGCCGCAGATGGCGCTGATCGAACGGCTCGGGGCGACGCCCATCAACTACAAGACCGAGTCTGTCGAGGCCTATGTCGCCACGCACACGGGCGGCACGGGTTTCGATCTGGTCTTTGACTCTGTGGGCGGCGCGAACATGACCAACTCGTTCGAGGCCGCGGCCCTGAACGGTCAGATCGCCTCGACGGTGGCGATGTGCGAGCTCGATCTGTCGCTCGCCCACTTCAAGGGGCTGTCGCTGCACGTCGTGTTCATGCTCATCCCGATGCTGCACAACCACGGGCGTGAACAGCACGCGGAGATTCTGCGTCGCGTGGCGGAGATTGTGGAGGCCGGCGGGCTGACACCGGTGCTGGATGAGTCGCGGTTCTCTCTCGAGCAGGCCGGGCAGGCCTACGCCCGATTGGGGAGCGGGAAGGCTATGGGCAAGGTCGTGATCGACAACTGATCACGCGGTCACCGTGTGACGCCCCGCGTGGCCGAGCACGCCGGTGTGCCGAAGCGATCGCGATCGCGGGCCCCCGAATCTGGAACTGGGGGCTTGCTCAGAGCACCGGGAGTCCGGCGCACGCCGAAGCGTCTTTCCGCCGTGCCGCAGTATTCGGCCGCTTCACGCGTTCGAGTCGTGACGCTCCTCGAGTACTGGAAGACCGGCGTCGTCCACTTTCTCGTCCAGGAGCAGGACGTCGGGGCTCGACGCGAAGATCGTCGAAAACGGCGGCACGCCGGGGATGCCCGTCCGGAAGTGCGCGCCCGGAGCGAAACCGTACCGGCTGGTGTGCTGCGGAGACCCGTCCGGGGAACTGCTCGAGACCGCTGCGCAAGACTTCGAGCTCACGTACACGGCCGGTGCCCACCATGGCGCGACAGATTCGCCGCTGCCTGCGTTCCGCGATGCAAGAGAGCGTGCTCGACGCAAGTGGGCACATCCGGTCCATACCGGGCAAACCCGCTCGTGCAAATCGGGGTGACAGGACACCAGTTGAACTTTTTGCGACCCAGATCGGCTATTGGAGCCCAGAAACACGGGGTCTGCTCATCTAGAAAGACCTGGTGGCTATGCGATCAACGCCGAGCGGCCCGCTCAAGTGATCGGATTCGGCGAAGGGCCGACGATGGAACGACCTCGAGCCCGCCGAGTAGCATTGACACATGGACGAAGTAGAAGCATCCGTGTCTCCCGCCACCTGGCTGATCTCCGCCGGGAGGCCCTCTGAAGTCGGCCAACCGCTTAACACACCGCTCGTGCCCGCGTCAAACTACGTGCTTGGCTCGTCACGTGCATATTCCCGTGATGATGCAACCCCGGCGTGGGAAGCGTTTGAGGCGGTTGTTGGTGGAATAGAGGGAGGTGAGGCGGTCGCATTCGCATCAGGCATGTCGGTCGCCGCCGCGCTTTTCGACACATTGAAAATCGGTGCTTCGATCGTACTACCGACTGACTGCTACGCGGGTGTCGTGGGCCTCGTAGAGCAAGGGACAGTCCGGCGCGGCTGGAATTGCACTCGCCTCCCAGTCGTGGACACCTCGGCATGGATCGAACATGCCGGAAACGCCGACATGATCTGGTTGGAATCGCCAACGAATCCGCTGCTTGACATAGCGGACCTACCCACGATTATCGCCGCCTCTCGCAAACCGGGTTCGCTCCTTGTGGTCGACAACACTCTCGCGACGCCACTCAATCAGCAACCCCTCGCAATGGGAGCCGATGCGGTTATGCACTCGGCCACGAAGTACATGGGGGGGCATTCGGATCTATTGGCTGGTGTCGCAGTGGCGCGAGACCCGGCGTTGGCGAGCGAGTTGCGAAAGGCGCGTGAGCTCTCCGGCGGAACACCCGGCACCCTAGAGATGTTTCTGGCGCTACGCGGCCTGCGCACCATGTCTCTCCGCGTCAGAGCGAGCCAGGCGAACGCCATGGATCTTGCGCAACGATTAACCGAGCACCCTCGGACACACTCAGTCCGCTACCCGGGGCTGCCCTCGGACATCGGACACAAAATCGCCTCGACATTCATGCGGGGGTTCGGAGCGGTTGTGACGTTCGAGGTACAAGGTGATGCAGCCTTCGCAGATCACGTTTGTCATTCGCTCAAGATCATCCGTCACGCGACAAGTCTCGGAGCCGTGGAGTCGACAATCGAGCGTCGAGCAGCCGTTCCAGGCCAAGAGCACCTACCGCCAGGACTGCTCAGGATCAGCGTGGGCTGCGAGGACATTGAAGATCTGTGGCGTGATCTGAAACGCTCTCTCGACCAAACTTCTTGAAACGGATCGCGCGAGTTCAAACTCACAGAAACACTTGGCCAGCAAGCCATTGACTTGCACGGCATTGTGTATCAATCGGGGTGAGAGGATTCGAACCTCCGACCTTCTGACCCCCAGTCAGACGCGCTAACCAAGCTGCGCTACACCCCGTCGGGTCCGCTCAGCGGCCCGGGGACAAGGATAGCCGGGCCGGGTCCGCCGAGCCAGCACCCCCGTACCCCCCGGCACACAATCCCCGAACGATCGCCCGAGCCGCAGAATCCGGGCGGACCGGATCTCCGAACAGACCTGCATGCCCACCGCCACCTCCCCATTCCTGCTCCTCATCGACGGCCAGTGCCCCCTCTGCGCCAAGGAGGCGGCTTTGCTTCGCCGGCTCGACCGCGGCCGGGGTCGGCTGCAGTTCATCGATATCGCCGAGCCGGGGTTCGACGCCACCCGATATGGGACCACTTTCGAGAGCGTGATGGGCCACATCCACGGCGTGCTGCCGGGGGGGACGCTGGTCACCGGCGTCGAAGCGTTCCGCCACGCCTACGGCGCCGTCGGGCTGGGCTGGCTGCTCGCGCCGACCAGGTGGCCGGGGCTGCGGTGGCTCTCCGACCGGCTCTACGAGTTCTTCGCCGCCAACCGCCTGCGGTTCACCGGCCGGAAAGACGCCTGCGAATCCGGCCGCTGCGCCCTGCCCACCGAGCGCCCGGGCAACTGATCCGCAGCAGAGCCTGCCCTCGCCTTCCCACGGTCGGCAAGCACCGGTTCGCTACGATGGCGATATGCCCAGCACACCCCCACCGATCCGGACACAGCCAGCCTGCGCATTGCCAACGGCCGGGTGATCGACCCGGCCTGCGGCACCGACAAGATCGCGGACATCACGATCCGCGGCGGGCGCATCGAGAGCATCGACGCCCCGGGGGCATCGAGCGGATCCGCCGACCGGGTGATCGATGCCACCGGGAAGATCGTGTGCCCCGGCCTGATCGACCCCCACGTGCACCTGCGCGAGCCGGGACAGGAGCACAAGGAAACGATCGAGTCCGGCAGCCGCGCGGCCGTAGCCGGGGGTTTCACCACCGTCTGCTGCATGCCCAACACCACCCCGGCGATGGACTCCCCGGAAATCGTGCGGTTCATCGCCGACCGGGCCGAAGCCGAAGCCTCCTGCCGCGTCTTCGCCGTCGCCGCAGCGACCCGCGGGCGGCAGGGCGTCGAGCCGACGGAACTCCGGCTGCTGGCAAAGGCCGGAGCGGTCGGATTCAGCGACGACGGCGACGTGGTCGCCTCGGCGGGGGTCATGCTCCGGCTCATGCGCGAGATCGCCCCGACCGGCCTCTGCTTCATGCAGCACTGCCAGGAGCCGACGCTCACGCGGGGTGCCTCGATGCACGCCGGCGAGGTGAGCACAAGGCTCGGGCTCGTGGGCTGGCCGCGGGTGGCCGAGGAACTCATCATCGAACGCGACGTGCGGCTGGTGGCGGAGTCGGGGTGCCGCTACCACGTGCAGCACCTCTCCAGCGGCGGCAGCGTCGAGATCATCCGGCGCGCGCGCCGCCGGCCTCCCCGTCACCGCCGAGGCCAGCCCCCACCACCTGCTCCTGACCGATCGGGCGTGCGACGGATTCAACACGCTGGCCAAGATGAACCCCCCGCTGCGCGAGCAGCAGGACATCGACGCGATCCGCGCCGGCATCGCCGACGGCACGATCACCGTGCTCGCGACCGACCACGCGCCGCACACCACCGACGAGAAGGCCCGCCCCTTCGAGGATGCCCCGTTCGGCATCGTCGGGCTCGAGACCGCGCTGCCGCTGTACGCCGAGGCGCTGGTCCACTCGGGCGTCATCGGCTGGCCCCGCATGCTGGCGATGCTGACCATCGAGCCCGCACGCCTCTGCAACCTCGACCGGCAGCACCGCGGCACGGACGGCCTCGGTGAGCTGTTCGCCGGCGGGCCGGGTGATGTCACGATCATCGACCCCGAGACCGAATGGACGATCTCGTCCGACGACCTCGCGGGCAAGAGCCGCCAACTCACCGTTCCTCGGGCGCCCCGTGCGGGGCCGTGCGGTGGCGACCATCGTCGGCGGCCGCGTCGCGATGGAGCTCGGAGCGCAGACCGCCTCGACGCGGTAACCACAGCGCTACACCCTCACGGCATGGCGGGCACACGGCGCCGGCGCGGGTGGACTCACCGCGGGCAGGCCGCCCAGAGGTCGAGATAGCAGATCACATCCTGCGAGGTGCAGCGGTCGTTCCCGGTGCAGTCGGACCCGAACGCACAGGTCCGCCACGCGTTGAGGAACGCCACGAAGTCGCGGCTGTCCACGATGTCGTCTCGGTTGAAGTCTGCGCGGTGCCAGAGGTCCGCGTCTCGCTCGCCCCAGAACTGCAACATGCCACCGAGCGGGTCGGGGCAGGTGCCGAAGGAATAGGTGTAGCACTCCATCTGCGGATCGTGGAATCCGTCGGGCGGATTGTCGTCGTCCATCTGCCCGCTCCCCTGCGATCCGACACGTTCCTCGTCTGTGCCCCAGAGCATGGTCTGCGCGCACGACGCGAGTGCCTCGCCGTCGTCGGTCAGGAACGCGACGATGTGGGAGCCGTGCCCGTCGGGAGGGAGCTCCCACCGACCCAGCGACGAGATGTCCAACGACGCGTAGTAGTACCCGCCAGCGTTGCACCGCAGTTCACCGAAATCGAATATCCAGCCGGGATAGTCGTGCGAGTCGGGCTCGCACTCGTTGGGATCTGAGGTCTGTGTAAAGACAGCAATAACACACTGTTCTTCGGCGTGCCCGGCGCACGTCCACTGCCAGCCAACGTCCGCTCGCCAGGCCCCCGCCGACAGGATCGTGTCGTCGGCGAGCGTCATGTCATTGGTATAGAACGGGCTGCAATACGCGCTCCCGAAAGACCAGCGGGTGGAGCCCATGTTGCACCCGCTGAGGTCATCCGGCACGGCGTTGGCATCAGCATCCCCGTAGCAGTCGTAGACGCGGTAGTCGCGGCACAGATCGTGCTGACCCCGCGGCCCCTCATACGGCATCCAGTCGCCCACGCGCTCGATCGAACCGTGCAGCATCACCACCGGGGCAACCCGAATCGGCTGCGCTTCGGTCCTGATCTCGAGCCTTTGCAGGGTGGGCCGTTCGACCTGACCGCTGGCCGATCCAGCAAGACCGATCACCGCCACCGCACCGATCGTGCCGCACATGTTGCGCATGACTGTCGCCCCTTCTTCAGATGTACTCAACCGTTCAACGGCCGCGAGTGCGGACGTCTATGTCCCGAATGTCCTTACCCGCCTTCACAGAGAAGACGGTCCTCTTTCCCGCGCCTGGACCTGAGGGCACCGCCGGAGCAGCCTGTCCCCCGCTATCCGCGACCGCCACTCGAGCAGCCCCTCAGGCCCTTCGCGCAGGTGGGTCATCCTCCGACGGCATGCCGCGGGAGGCCGGCGAGAGGATCGCCGGGCGGATGAGGAGTCCGCATCGCTTCATACCTGTATCGGGCCGATCAAGTTGCGGGAATATGACGAAAGTTCCCGAAGATTTTGCAACTCACTGTATTTGCACAGCTTACGAAAGCTAAGTGGCTTACTCGTCCAGCGCTTTGATCGGGAACAACCCGTTCGGCGTGCGCTCATCCGCGAGAATGCGGCGGGCGGAGGCCGCCTGCTCCGGGTGGTCCGCGGCGATGTTGCTCGTCTCTCCCGGGTCTGCCAGCAGGTCGTAGAGCTCAAACCGGTCCGGGTTGTTCCGCAGCGCCGGCCGTATCGCCTTCCAGCGACCGCCCTCGCCGAAGATGAGGGCCTGCTGCTGGCCACCCTCCGGAAACTCCCAGTACAGGAATTCGTGCGGGACCTGTTGCAGCCCGCCGGTCAGGGTCGGGAGCAGGCTGATGCCGTCGAGCCCGGTGGGCGGCTCGGCGCCGATCGCCCCGGCGAGGGTGGGGAGCCAGTCCGGGTGGTAGCTGACGGTATCGCTCCGGCTCGCGGCGGCGACGCGCCCGGGCCAGCGCACGATCGTCGGCACCCGGATGCCCCCCTCCCAGAGTTGTCCCTTGTGCCCGCGGAGGTCGCCGTGGGAGTTGAAGAACTCGCGGTCCACCCCGCCCACGTAGCTGGCCCCGTTGTCGCTGGTGAACACCACGATCGTGTTGTCCGACATCCCTAATTCGTCGAGCAAGTCGAGGATCCGCCCCACGTTGTGATCCATGTAGGAGATCATCGCGGCGTAGGCCGCGCGGGGTCGCGGGTGGGGCAGATAGCCCCTGTTGCCGAGATAGTGGGACTCGTCCCAGTCGCTGGGGTAGGTGTCCACCCACTCCTGCGGCACCTGCAGCGCGAGGTGCGGGATCACCGTGGGGTAATAGACAAACTGGGGGGTGACGGGGTGTTGCTCGTGCTGCGCGCGCATCCAGCCGAGCAGCTCGGTGATGATCTCCTCGGGGGCGTAGTCGCCCCCGGCGAACCGCTCGGCGTACGCGGCGTCGGTCTCGAGCGGCTCGGCGACCTTCTGGTGGGCGCTGAAATACCGGTTGTTGTGCAGCACATCGACATCGTGGTTGCGCCAGAGGTGCGTCGGGTAGTAGTTGTGGGCGACGCGCTGGCAGAGGTAGCCGTAGTAGTGGTCAAAGCCCTGGAAACAGGGGTGCCCGTCGCTGCCCGGCCCGCCGAGCCCCCACTTGCCGAAGGCCCCGGTCGCGTAGCCGCGGGACTTGAAGACCTCGGCGATGGTGACCTCGTCGGCGGGCAGGGGGTGCTGACCCTCCGGGGCCTCGGGCCCCCAGCCGCCGCCCTCCCGGTTGCCGCGGATGGGCGAGTGGCCGGCGTGCCTGCCGGTCATGAGGATGGCCCGTGTCGGGGCGCAGACAGCCGAGCCGGCATAGTGGCGGGTCAGGGTCATGCCCTCGGTGGCGAGGCGGTCGAGGTTGGGGGTCCGGATCTTCTGCTGGCCGAAGGCCCCGATCTCGCGGTAGCCCAGGTCGTCGGCCATGATGAAGACGACGTTGGGTGGCGGACCGCCCTCGCGGGCCCCTGCTGCGGGCTGGCTGCCAACTTGCCCGAAAGCGGGTGAGCACAGGAACAGAACCACCGGGATGATGAGTACGTGTCGGAGAGCGTGCATCGGTGCATGCTACCCCGAGGCCCGGAGAGGTGTCTGATGCCAACAACGCGACCGGAACTCCCCCGACCGGCGGCCGGGGGCCCCACGACGCGGGCCGGGGATGCCCACGCGCTGCAGTGCATGCAGGTGTGGGGCGACAACCGGGCGGCCGACAGCGGGGTCGTGATGCCGGGGCTGGACGCCTGGGTACACAGCCGCCCCGCTGGCACGGCCGACGCCGGGGGGGGACGTGCACTACGTCTCGAGCTGTGCGACGGGCCGCATCGTGCGGCTGCTGGTGGCCGATGTGTCCGGGCACGGCGATTCGGTCGCGGAGGTCGCGGGCAAACTGCGCGCGCTGATGCGCCGGCACATGAACCAGGCCGACCAGCGCAAGCTGCTGACGCAGATCAACCGCGAGTTCCTCGGGCTGAGCCGGCTGGGGCAGTTCGCGACCGCCGTGGTGATCAGCTGCTGGACACCGACGGGGGCGCTGACGGTCTCGATCGCGGGCCATCCGAGCCCGCTGCGGTTCCGCGCCGAGACGGGCGAGTGGGAGCCGCTCTTCGCGGCCGGCGAGCACGCCAATCTTCCGCTCGGCGTGGACGATGCTGCCGATTTCCAGCAGGTGCGGGTCAGGCTCGAGCCCGACGAGATGCTGCTGGCCTTCAGCGACGGGCTGATCGAGTCGCGCGACACCGAGGGCCGGATGCTCGGGCAGCGGGGCGTGATCGAGATGCTGAATCAGCTGCGCGCGCGGGCGCACCGTCGCCCCCACACAGCCGGCGGCCGAGGACGCCGACGGCCCGGACAGTCTGGTCCCGGAGCTGATCGCCCGTGTCGAGGCCCGGCGGGGCGGGGGCGCCGAGCGAGGACGACACGACGGCGATGCTCATCCGCCCCAACGAGCTGCGGCCGAAGGCGTCGCTGCTGGGCGGTCTCGGGGCTGGGGTCCGGCTGGCCCGGGGGTGCTGGGCTCGGTCGGGCGGCCGGGGGAGGCGCCGGTGCCGGAGGTGAACGCGACGAACATGCTCGGGGCGTTCAGCGACCGGTTCAATCGGCCGTGATCCGCGCAGCGGTCGCTCCCCTACGATCGCCGCATGAGCCGCCACCCGTCCAGCCCCCGCACTCCCCCAACCACCCCCAACGCCCCCACCGCCCGCACCGCTCTGTCGAACGCCCGCACCGCCTTGGACGCCCTGCTGGCCGACGACGCGGCGGTCGAGCGGATTGAGCGGGTCGCCGGGGCGATGGCCTCGTGCTTCCGGGCGGGGGGCAAAGTGCTCGCCTGCGGCAACGGGGGGCTCGGCGTGCGACGCGATGCACTTCTGCGAGGAGCTGACCGGGCGGTTCCGCGAGGACCGCGACCCGCTGCCGGCGGTCGCGTGCGTGGATGTCGGCCACATCACGTGCACGGCCAACGACTACGGGTACGACGCGGTCTTTGAGCCGCTGGGTGAGGGCCCTAGCCAAGCCGGGGGACGTGGTCTTCCTGCTCTCGACCAGCGGCAACTCGGCGAGCGTGGTGCGTGCGGCGCGCGGCCAAGGAGATCGGGTGCGTGCGGGTCGCGATGCTCGGCAAGGACGGGGGGCAACTCGGCGGTGTTTGCGAGCATGAGTGGATCGTGCCGGGGGCGACGGCGGATCGGATTCAGGAGTTGCACATGCTGATGCTGCACACGGTGATTGAGTGTGTGGAGGGTGAGCTGGCGGGGTGAGGCTGCGGAACCGCGGACCGACCGCGAGCGCTAACCAAAGAACATCTGGATCAGCACGACCAAGTACGCCAGAACGAACACCGTCATGGGTCCGCCGACCACGAGGAGCAAGACGATTAGGCCCGCGGTCTTGATTCCGAACCGGCGACGCTTTGGATGCGGCGAGTATGCGAGCAGCAACTGCCGAAACCCACACTCCGGGCATTTGGCGAACGCGTCCTGAATCACCAGACCATCGAGCGGGTACTCGCACCTGGTACACCGCAGCCGCGCGGGCGCGTCGCCCGCGCCGAGCGCCCGGGCCTCGTCCGGACCCGCGGGTTCAACGCGTGAAGCGCTTTCGTCGACACGGTAGCCCTGCCGCTGCATTTGACCAACCGCTTCCGCAAGCGACGGGGCGGTCACGCGGCGGTCACGCCATTCCATCGACCCCGGCACACGGCATCGCAGCAGCCACGCCGGGTGCCCCGACGGCGGCGCCGTCTCGTTTGGTGTTGCCTCGGTGGGGTCAGTCTCGGTCATGCGTGCTGCATCGTACGGGTTGATCTCGGCGAGTGGCAGAGCCGCCGGTCACCACGACGTGCTCCACCCCAGCGGGTGCGCGGGGACGGGCACCTCCAGCGGCTCGGGGCCCTTGTGCGTGCGGCCGTCGGGGAGTTCGAGGGTGTCGAAGACGAGGAGGAGCTGGTCGGGGTTGCTTGGGGTGAGGTGCTGGCTCTCGACCTCGACGTCGATGCTGGGCGGGTGGCGGCCGTCGGGGCTGTTCCCACGTCCGGGGAAACCTCGACGCCCGTCCCGACCCCTGACCCACCGCTTCGAGAGCATGCCGTCGTCGTCGATCACCACCTGGAACGCACCGAGCGTCTCGCGCTCGCCGTTCTGTCTCACCGCGACCAGCTCACCGGTCGCTCGGAACGGCCCGGGCGGCAACGCGAGATCGATCGTCATCCCATGGTACTCGTATCCGATCCCGCCCGACCCGCTGCCGTTCCTCTGAGCCGGGAGCACGCGGCCCTCAAGCCACTCGCCAATGGGCTGCTCCGCGGCGGGCACGGGCGCGGTGTCCTCGCGCACCTCGATCGTCAGCGTGCCTTCGAATGCGAGTGTGTTGGGGTAGGCCGCCCCGGCCATGCGACCAAATCCTGACAGGTCTCCATCGCCCTCTTCTACCATGAGCACCGTGATGCCGATCTCGTACCGGCCTGGCTCGCTCGGCGTCCGCAGAATCGCGCGCGGGCGACGAAAGTTCCCCGGCAGCCCGCTGCTGGAACCCCGCAACCGGTCTGGCCAGGAGTTGGCGTGCAGCCCCCTGCGGCCCAACCAGTTGCTCGAGCCGATATCGGAAATCCCCTCAATGCCCTCCGGCACATTGAACACTTCCATGTGCATGGCATCCCACAGACGCAGACCACGGTCCAGGTACCGCACCCCAAAGACGAATTCTTCGCCGGGCGCAAGCGGGCCATCGCCGAGCCTCCACAATCGGGGCGTGGCGACGATGCGGAGCAATTCAATCCACTCTGCCTCGCTCAGGATCGAGTCGTTGTGCAACGCGACGAGCGCATCACCCCACTGAAATCGCCAAGCCGCCTCAACATTGGCCGCGCGAGAAAGCAGCGCCCTCGCCAAGGCACGACGCGCGCCAATCGGCACCACCGGCTGGATCGCTGTCTGTTGCACCACCAACGCGTATCCGTCGGAGACAGTCGTCTGCGGATCACGCAGCCCATCGACAAGCGAGTCGCCCAACCGCTGAAGCTGCGCAGGATCGGTCAGCGTTCCCACAGCCATCCGGCGGCCGAGCTCCCATAGCATCTCCTCCGCGAACGGCCTCTCCCCCTCCCCGACCGCGTATCCAATCATCCACCCCGAGGGCAGCGACGCGATCACCGACGCCGTGCTGAGCTTGCCCTGCACGCCGAACCACCCCAGCGTTGCGCAGAGCCGCCAGCCCCGCGAGGCCGAATCCGAGCCGCCGGGGCCGCCGCCGGCGTGCGCCGAGGACGGTTGCCGCGGGCTCGGTGATGTCCGCCCCGCACTCCGGGCACCGGGGCTGCTCTTCGGCGAGTCCGGACAGATCAAACGCGCACGCCTTGCAGTGCGGGGATTCGCCGACACGGCGGCCGCGCCAGCCGGTTGTCACCAGCAGCACACTGAGCACCAGCAGAATCAGGAAGGCGAGGAATCCCATGGCCGAGGCATACTACCCGAACGTGCCTGCGAATCGCCGGCGAACCCGTCGTCTCCCGGCACCGGGCACTTAGAACGAGAGCAACACGGCGCTCAGAAACATGAGCAAGACGAACGCGCCGAGAAGCGCAAGCAGGCCCACCAACATCCGGACGACCAGCTTAACGATCGCCCCCGGCCGCCTGCCCCGTGCCTGCTCGGCTGCATCGACCCCGGTCTCGGGCCGGTACGCGAGCAGTACCTGGCCGTTGCCGCACTCAGGGCACTCGATCACGGCGTCGATCACCGTGAGGCCGTTGAGCTCGTAGCCGCACCGCACGCATTTGAGGGGGCCGGGCACCATCGGTATCGAGTCGAGGTCGTCCGGCAGGGCGTCGACAACCCGTGACCCCGCTGTATCGACCGCGAAGCCCTGCCGCCGCAGGATCGCTTCGGCCTGGAGCACCGATCGGGCCGACACCCGGCGGTCCACCCATTCGACCGACCCGGGGACCTGCGTGCGGAGCACCCATGTCGGGTGGCTCGATGGCCGCTGTTGCTGTGCTTCCGGTTCGCCCATAGCGATCTCAGCGTACCGTCATCGTGAGGCGCGGAGCCGGCGTGCCCCAACCACCACGCGTTCCCAATCGAACGCCGGCCCGGGGTCGAGTTTGTTCTGCTGGACGTGGTAGTGGCCGAGGAGGCCGTGGTGGTGGGCGAACTGGTCGGGGGTGAGGGCGTGGTCGATGGGCCGGCCGGCGGCGTCGCGGGGGTAGTCGCAGCGGAGCTCGGGGAAGACGGTGCAGAGGGTGGCGGTGAGGCGGATGAGCGAGTCGTACTGGGCGTCGGTGAGGTCGAACTGGGTGAGGGTCTGGCCCTGGATGGTTCCGGTGATCGGGAGCGGGCGCGAGGGGCGGGGATATGTCAAGAGGTAGTCGGGCGTGCGGTAGCCGCCGTCGCCGAGCCAGCCGGGGAGGGTGAGGAAGTAGCCGGATTTGTCGCGGGCGTAGAAGCCCGCGAGTGGTGAGGACTCGATCTGCGGCGTGGTGATGTGGTGCGGGTCGGGCGCGGGGATGGCGTCGGTGGCGAACGCGTCGAGCGGGTAGGCCCCGATGTTGGCGATCTCGATGCCGATGGAGCGGTCGTTGGCGATGGTGGCGTGCCAGGCCTTCTCTTTGAGGTCGAGGGTCTGGTAGATGGTGCCGTCGAGGTCGAGCAGGAAGTGGGAGGAGAGGCCGCGGAGGTCGTGGAGAATCTTGAAGCACTGGCGGCTGGTGCCCGCGGCGTCGTAGTGGATGACGAACTGGTCTATGTGGCGCTGGAGGTCGGTGAGGCTGTTGGGGTCGCCGGGCGTGTTGCGGGAGGAGTAGCGGTTGGGCGTCCGGGGGGCCGGAATCGGGCGACCAGGCGGCCTCGCCGGGGCGGGCGAAGCGTTTGTCGGTGCGGTAGGCGTCGTAGCCGCCCTCGTCGAGCCAGAGGACGACCGGCGCGCCGGTGTGGAAGAGGCGGCCGGCGATGACGATCTCGTCGCCGCGGCGGGCGAGTTCGCGGCCGGTGGTGGAGGGTCTGGGCGTGGAGGTGCAGGTGGGGAGGAGGACGAGGAGCAAGAGGGCGGGGGCGAGTAGTCGCCAGTCACGTGTGGATAGCGGAGAGGTGGCGGGCATATGTGGTGTATAGCACAAGACTCACGCCTTGGATGAGTGGGCTGTGTCGTTGGTCTCGCGTGCACCAGCCCAGAGCAGAACGGCCAGAGTCAGTAGAGCGACACACTGGGCTAGGGTGGAGGTGGCGATCCACGCGTTGTAGTCACCGAACGGCTCATCCCAGTGACCTTGTGCTAGCCAAGCCGCGAGATCGTCGGGGTGATCTATGGCAGGCAGGGTACCCGCTTCGGCGAGGTCGGCAGCGAGAAGCTCATTCACGGAGATGACGCCGAGTTCCCGCAAGTGGCGAAACCTCGAGGCCATCATCAGGTAGGTTTCGGAATGGTGCGCTTCGGCATGTGCCGGAGCGACAATTCCCAAGATGAGCGCGTTGAGACCGATGACGGCGACCATGGCAACTGCGATCTTGCGCGGCGTCATTGGCGTCCCTTCGGTGGAAGAGGTCAATCGCCTTCGGCAACGAGATAGAACCGGTTGATGGCTGCGCGGAAATCGCCGGTCTCGCTGGTGAGGAGGTAGGAGCCTTCCATGGTCCCCCATTGCGTGGGGAGCGGGCAGAAGCTGGCGTACTCGAACGACTCGCCGGGCTCGAGGATCGGCTGCTGGCCGACGACGCCCTCGCCCTCGACATCGCGGCGCTTGCCGTTGCCGTCGATGATGGCCCAGCGGCGGCTGACGACCTGGACGGCCTGGTCGGACTGGTTGGCGATGACGATGCGGTAGCCGAAGATGTGTTCGGTGCCGTGTGCCTCGGACTGCTCACGCATGTAGACGGGGTAGGCGTCGACGCGGATGCCGCGGGTGAGCGCGGAGGAGCCGTGGTGCGTGGCGATGGTGGGCGTCGGGGCGTTGGTGATCAGTTCGTCGTGCACGGCGTGCTCTCGATCGTGGCTCTTTGCTGCAAAGAGCTTAGGCGTGCAACCCGGTGCCGGGGCGGTGGTACGATTCGGCGACAGTTTGGCCGCGGAGGCGATGGGCATCGGGCGTGGGTCTCGGGGCGCTGTTCGCGGGATATCGCTCGCAGGTTGCGGGCAAAGTGGGAGTGTGCGTGATGAGCATCGGCACGGGAAGAATGCACGGCGTGAAGATTGTGTGTGCGGCGGCCCTCTGCGGGATGTCGGCGGGAGCGCTGCTGGGGCTGGGCGGGTGCGCTTCGCAGCGGATGACGGCTGCGGAGGCGGCCGCGGTGCCGCTCGGGGGATGGGACGAGCTGCCCAACGCGAGCAAGGCGGGGAACGTCACGTTCGGCGGGCAGCCGTCGGAGCAGGCGATCCGCCAGTTCGGTGCCGACGGCGGGACGAAGGTGATCGACCTGCGCACACACGAGGGACGCGACACCGCCGGCTTTGATGAACAGGCGGCGGTGGCGACCGAGGGCATGGTGTACGTGCACGTGCCGATGTCGTCGTCGACGTTCAGCGCGGGTGATGTGGACCGGTTTGCGGACGCCTTGGGCGACGCGGACGGCCCGGTGCTGGTGCACTGCGGCTCGTCGAACCGTGCGGGGGGGATGTGGGCGGCGTATCTGGCCCGCGAGATGGGTTGGGATGTTGAGGCGGCGATGGAGGCCGGCCGGGCCGCGGGGATGAGCAGTGAGTCGGTCGAGGCGGCGGCGCGGCGTGTGATCGGGGAATAGCGCGATTGAGGAACAGTGTGTTCGACGAGTGGCCCGGGCCCGGCGGCTGCGGGCGGTCGCTCGCGCTATTCGTGCGCTTCGTTTGGCAGCGAGGGCGTGCGGAGCGCGAGGGCGAGGATGCCGGCGAGGAGTGTGAGCGCGGCGAACGTCCAGAGGGCGGGGCGGTAGGAGCCGGTCTGGTCCTGGCTCAGCCCGGTGACGACGGGGCCGAGGCCGGTGCCGATGACGGCGAGGCGGGTGAGTGAGCTGCGGATCTTGCCGTGGTGGAGCCTGCCGAAGTAGCGGGCGACGGTGGCCCCCGCGCAGGACGAAGTGAGCGACATGCCGAGCCCGTAGACGATCATGCCGCCGGCGATCTGTACCGGTGTGCGGGCGAAGAGGATCCCCGTGGTCGCGGCGGCGGCGATGAGCAGGGAGACCACGATGACCAGGGACGGGCGCGCGCGGTCGGTGATGATGCCGGCGGGGATCGCGATGGCGGCCATGGTGAGGGACCAGACGCTGACGGCGTTGGCGGCGGTGGCCTCGGCGGCGGACTGGGCGAACCCTTTCTCGATCACGATGGGGATGATGTCGAAGAGGATGGCGGTGCCGACAAAGCCGGGGAGGACGGTAGCGACGGCGAGGATCCAGTAGGCGCCGGTGCGGCGGGCCTGCTTGAGCGTGAAGCTGGCTTCGAGCGTGGGCGGCGGGACGGTGCCCGAACGGGGGCCGTGTGGGGCGTCGGGCGGGTCGTTGTCGGTCCGCAGGCCGAGGTCTTCGGGGGTGTTGCGGACGAAGAGGAGCGCGGGGGGCGCGACGAGCAGGACGATCGCGATGGCGAAGATGAGGTAGGTCTGTCGCCAGCCGAAGGCGTTCATCAGCGCGAGGTTGAGCTGGGGCAGGAACGCCCAGAGTGCGAAGACGATGACGATCTTGACGCCGCTGATCGAGCCGAGCCGTCGGTGGAACCACATTGCGACCGAGTGCGACGCGACGAGGGCGAGCGAGCCCTGCCCGAGGAAGCGGAGGCAGAAGAACCCGAGGAGAAGTGTTGCCAACCCCTGGGCCCGGGACATGACCACGCAGCCGAGCGCGAACGCGATGGCGACGACGGCGAGCATGCGCCGGGGGCCGAGGCGGTCGGTGAGCGCACCGGTCACGACGAGCGGGAAGGCGGCGAGGACGGTGGCCAGTGCGTAGGTGTTGTTGAACCGCAGCGCCGAGATGCCGAGCATGTCGCGGATGGGCTCGGTGTTGAGCTGGGAGACGATGAACGTCTGTCCCGGCGCGGTCGCGAGCGTGGCGAGCGTGGCGACACCGGCGACGGTGTATCCGGGGAAGATGCGGCGGGGGCTGGACATGAGCGAGAGCGTAGGTCTCGTCGGTGGCCGTGTGCCGCGGGGTTATTCGCCGGGGATGTAGCTGATCGCGCCCTCGAACGGTGAGCTTGCGGTGGCGTAGAGCTTCTTGTCGATGCGGCCCGCGAGGTAACTCTGGTGTCCGGCTTCGCAGGCCTTGCGCATGGCGTGGGCCATCATGACCGGGTGTTTGGCGTGGGCGATGGCGGTGTTGAGCAGGACGCCGTCGGCGCCGAGTTCCATGGCGATCGAGACATCGCTGGCGGCGCCGACGCCGGCGTCCACGATCACCGGGTAGTTCGGATCGCCGCGTTTGAGGGCCTCGAGGCAGAGGACGATGTTGTTGGGGTTGAGCACGCCCTGGCCGGAGCCGATGGGCGAGCCGGCGGGCATGACGCTGGCGGCGCCAGCGTCTTTGATTCGGGCGGCCGAGATCGGGTCGTCGCTCGAGTAGCAGAGCACCTGGAACCCGTCGGCGACGAGTTCGCGTGTGGCTTCGAGCGTGCCGACGGGGTCGGGCAGAAGAGTCTTCTTGTCGCCGAGCACCTCGAGTTTGACCCAGCTTGCGCCGGGGTTGCCGAGCTGGTCGAGCAGCTCACGCCCGAGCCTGGCGACGCGGACGGCGTCCTCGGCGCTGAAGCACCCGGCGGTGTTGGGCAGGATGGTGTAGCGGCCGGTGTCGAGGTGATCGAGCAGGGATTCGCCGCGATCGTTGAAGAGCCGCTCCCGTCGGACCGCGACGGTGACGACCTCCGCCCCCGACGCGTCGAGTGCGCTCTGCATGACCGGGTAGTCGGCGTACTTGCCGGTCCCGACGATCAGGCGGCTCTGGAGCGTGCGGCCGGCGATGGTGAAGGTCGAGAGTCCGGGTTCGGTCGTGGTGGTGGTCGAGGGCATTCCGAAGGGTAGGGGTCCGGCTCAGCCGCCGCCCACGAGGGTGACGAGCTCGACGGTGTCGCCCTCACGCAGCCGGTGTTCGGCGTGCTGCCGCTTGGGGACGAGTGATTTGTTGACCTCGGCGGCGCAGGGCCCGCTCTCGAGGCCGCACTCGCGGATCAGATCGGCGAGCGTGGCGGAGTCGGGCAGGTCGCGGGCTTCGTTGTTGACGGTGATTTGCACGGGGAAGCGTAGGAATCGTTGGGCAGAGAACTCCAGCGGCACCGGCAGATCGGCGGCTCAGCCGTCGTGGGAGCGGAATCCGGTGAAGTACCCGATGTAGTGGATGGCGATCATGGTGGTGACCTTCGGCTTGCCGAGGGGTTTGCCGGCCATGAGCACGACCGGTGTGCCGTGCTCGACCCAGCCGCGGATGGCGAGGTCGCGGTCGACCATCTCGTTCCAGTCGCCGAGGCGGCCGGATTCGGGCGGCTCGGCGCGGATGGGCGTGACGCCCCGGAGCAGGGCCATGCGTCGCGCGCCCTTGATGCTGCTGGTGTAAGCGATGATCGGGATCTGGAAATCGTTCTGGCTCAGGTAGCGTGCGCCGCCGCCCGACTCCGACCAGCAGACCACCAGTTCGGCGCCGATGTCCTGGGCGACGTACCACGCGCCCGTGCGCGGCGCGCGGCGGTGCGGTACCGGGTTTCCCTGAGCCGCCTTTGGGGCGCTCGCCGTGGCGGGGAGTGTGGCGAGGTGGTCTTCGGCCGCTCGGGCGATACGGCACATCGTCTCGACGGCCAGTGCGGGGTGCTTCCCGGTCGCGGTCTCGGCGCTGAGCATCACGGCGCCGGCACCGTCGAGGACGGCGTTGGCGACGTCGGTCGTCTCGGCACGGGTGGGGCTGGCGCTCTCGATCATCGACTCGAGCATCTGCGTGGCCACGATGCAGGGCTTGCCGAACCGGTTACACGCCTTGATGATCCGCTTCTGCACGATCGGCACGCGGGCGAGTTCCATTTCGACACCGAGATCGCCCCGGGCGACCATGATCGCGTCGGCCGCCTCGACGATCGCGTCGATGTTGTCGACGGCCTGCGGCTTCTCGATCTTGGCGATGACGGGGATGGTGGAGCCCAGGAAGTCGTCGCTCTCGTCGGGGCTGACCGGGCACATGCCCGAGAGGCGTTCCTTGAGCTCGATGACCTCCTCGGCGCGGCGCACGAAGGAGAGCGCGAGCATGTCGATGCCGTGCTCGACGGCCCACTCGACGCACTCCCAGTCACGGTCGGTGATGGCGGGGGCGGTGAGATCGGAGTCGGGGAGGTTGATCCCCTTGCGAGAGGTGACCAGACCGCCCGTTGTCACGCGGCAGTGGAGTTCTCCCCGCGCGAGGTTCTTGTCGATCGCGAGCATGCGGATCGCGCCGTCGTTGATGAGCACACGGTGCCCGGGCTGGACCTCGCGGACCAGCGGCTCGTACTCGAACGGGAGGACGACGCGGCTGCCGCCGGAGACCGGGTCGGCCTCCTCGATCGCCTCGGCGAGCCCGAGGCGCAGGGTGACCTCGCTGCCGGCGCAGAGCTCGATCCCGGCACCGGGAACGGTGCCGACGCGGATCTTGGGGCCCTGCAGGTCGCCCAGAGCGGCGAGCGGTCGGCGCATGGAGCGGGCGATGGTGCGGAGGGTCTGCAGCCGGATCGCGTGCTCTTCGAGGGTGCCGTGGGAGAAGTTGAACCGGAAGACACTGACACCCGCCTCGACGAGCCGGGTGATCATCTCGGGCGATTCGCTGGCCGGGCCGAGCGTCGCGACGATCTTGGTGAGTGTCGGGCGCTGCTGGTGGACTGGCAGATCGGCCGGGGCGTTCTGTGGCATTGTCGGTGGTCTCGTCTCTGCCCGGGTGGCGTCAGCGGGGGATGGCGTCGGCCTCGAGAGCGGCGTGAAGCGTGTCTGTGACATGGCGGTAGTTTTCGGCAAACGCGCGGGTGTAGACGACCTCGAGGCGCGAGCGGACCGCCGGATCGCGCCATGTGTTGCGGATCGCCCGGTAGTTCTCGGGCGTGAACGCCAGCATGGCGTCGTCAGGAAGCGCTACCGCGTCATCCCCCTTTGCCTCGCCGAACCGGTCGAGCCAGTGGCGCTGCACCTGCTCGGGCGTGGGGAAGGCGAAGAACGTGGCCTCCGCCTCGCCAAGCACTGTCGAGTCCACCCCGCGCTCGCGGGCCTCGCGGAGCGCCAGCCACGCCTCGCGGATGGTGTGGTGGTTGTCCACCGCGAATGCCCCCATCATCAGGCCGATCGCAGACCGCCAGCCCGCCGGCGGCGTGTCGGACGCGGCGGCGAATGGATCGACCTTGTCGATGAGGTAATCGCTGTACCGCTCGTAGAACGCGCGGCGGATGGGCATGCGTCGCAGCTCGAACCGCTTCGGACCGAGTTGGACACCCTCGGGCGTGCTCGGGTTGCTTTGCCCGTTAGGCGAGTTGGTTGCGTGGAGGTTCCAGAGCGACTGCCCCTCGTCGGAGAGCGTGAACTCGACGAAGCGGCGGGCGAGCTCCGGGTTGGGCCCGCCGCGGATGATCGAGACCGGGTCGGCGTCGATCGAGACCTCCCCCGGGGGGTCCACGTATCCCACGCGAGCGGTCTCGGGCGTCTCGCCCGGCCGCATGACGACCTGGGACTGTGAGCGCCCGTAGAAGTCGATCGCGAGACCAGCCGCGGCCTCGCCCTGGGAGACGTCGATCGGGGGCTTGGTGGAGGAGTTGGTGAAGTACCGGGTGTTGGCCGCGGCGGCTCGGAGCGTCCGCCAGCCCTCGTCCCATCCGAAGCCGGAGAGGATCGCATCCATGGACGTCGTAATCGAGCCGGACTGTCTTGGGTCGGCGAGCGCGACCCACCCGGCTAGGCGGGGGTCGGCCAGGTCGCGGAAGCTGATGAGGTTGTTCCGGTCGAGGAGCTCGCGGGTCAGGTCGCGGTTGTAGACCACGCCGAATCCCGAGAGGGCGTTGCCGATCCAGTACTGCTCGGGGTCGTAGAGCTGTCCGGCCCCGACGCTGTTGTCCCCGAACCACTCGTCGAGCCGGGACTGCGGGAAACCGGCTGGGATCGACATCGGGATCTGCAGCGTCACGTCGTCGGTCTGGAACGCGACGCCCGCCTTGAGCCTGCCGTGGTCGTAGGAGCCGCCGCCGAACATGATGTCGAAGTCGACGGCGCCGGGCTGCATGGTGACGGTGCCGTCCTCTTCGATCGCGTACTTCCCCGCGGCGAGGGCGGCGTTGAACCGGGCCTCGAGCGCCCGGATGATCTCGCTGGTGCCGCCGACGGTTCGGTAGTCGATCCGGGCGGTGGTGCCGTGGTTGCGGAGGTGCCACTCGCTGAAGGCCCGGGCAAACTCGTCACGGATCTGCCCCACGTGGGGTGTGATGACGATGATGACCGGTGCGTCGCTGTCGATGGCGGTCTCGGCCCGGTGTGTGCACCGGCCGATCAGCATGGGCATGCCCAGGATGAGCAGAAAGCAGGCGGCGATGCCGATGCGGGCGCGATCCATGGGCAGAGTGTACGCGGGTGCGGAGTGGCGATGACGACCAACGGCGCACGCCCGCGGCACCCGGCACTTTCCCGCCCGTCGCTTCCTACGCTGCGGCATGCATGATGACACACGCGTGGCGATTGTGACCGGGGCGGGCAGCGGGATCGGGCGGGCGACCTCGAAGATGCTCGGCGAGTGCGGCCTGGCGGTCGTGCTGGTCGGCCGTCGCCGCGAGCCGCTCGAGGCGACGGCCGAATTGGTGCCGGGCGAGACACTGGTGCTCCCTGCGGATCTGGGCACCGCGGACGGGGTGCGTGATGTGGTGGAGGGCACGCTCGGCGCGTTCGGCCGGATCGATGTGCTGATCAACAACGCGGGGGCGGCCCCGTGCAAGCCGTTCGCCGAGTTTGGCTGGGAGGAACTGGAGACGCTGTACCGGCTCAACTCGATCGGGCCGATGGGCGCTGATCGCCGCGGCGTGGCCCGTCTTTGCTGCCCAGCAGGCGGCGCGGAGCCCCCGGGGCCGGGACGAGGATGCCGCACGGGTGGTCAACGTTTCGTCGATGGCGACGGTGGACCCCTTCCCCGGGCTTTCGGCCTACGCGGCGAGCAAGGCGGCGGTGAATCTGCTGACCAAGGCGTGCGCGGGCGAAGGCGCGGAGGCGGGCATCAAGGCATTCGCGGTTGCCCCGGGGGCGGTCGAGACCGAGATGCTGAGGTCGATCGCCGACGAGGAGATGTTGCCGAGGGACAAGGTGCTCTCGCCGCGGCAGGTCGCCTCGGTGATTGTGGCGTGTGCGTGCGGCGAGCGCGATGAGGAGAACGGCTCGGTCATCCTGGTGCCGAGTCCGACGTAGGGTCCGCGTCCCGGCCGTATCGCCCCGCCGGACGAGGGCTCGGGGCCCCAAGCCCGATCGCGTCTGCGCCCGGTCTGCCCCCCGCCGGAGCTGCCGGGGGCCCGGGCCTAGACTTGGACGCGGGGCAGCCGACGGCACAGACGCGCGCCGGCGGCCAGCCCGTGAACACCGAAACCGACCCAGACGGAAGGAATGCCTGTATGTCTCATCAGCCCGTGATCGTGGCCGCCAAACGCACGCCGATCGGCCGATTCCTCGGCGGATACAGCAATGTCGCTTCGCCGGACCTTGGAGCCGCGGTCCTGGCCGCGATGTTCGAGCAGAGCCCCTCGATCAAGGACGCGGTGGACGAGTGCGTGATGGGGTGCGTGCTGCAGGCGGGGCTCGGGCAGAACCCGGCCCGCCAGGTCGGGCTCAAGGCTGGTCTGCCCACGACCCTCAGTGCCAAGACGATCAACAAGGTGTGCGGATCGGGCCTCGAAGCGGTCATGATCGCGGCCCAGAGCATCAAGGCCGGCGACAACCGGTGCGTGATCGCGGGCGGCATCGAGAACATGACCCGGGCCCCCCACTTCGCCCATGTCCGGGCGGGCATCAAGTTTGGTGACGGTGCTCTGGTCGATCACATGCAGTTTGACGGGCTGACCTGCCCGTTCGAGAACTGGGCGATGGGGTGCGCCGCCGACTGGACCGCCGAGAAGAACGGCGTCAGCCGGGCCGAGCAGGACCGCTTCGCAGCCCAGAGCCACCAGCGGGCGGCCAAGGCGACCGCCGAGGGGTGGTTCAAGGACGAGATCGTGCCGCTGTCCGGGGCGCAGGTCGGCAACCGCAGAGTGCCGGGGCCCGAGGGCGGCGTGTCGGCCGACGAGGGCATCCGCGGCGACTCGACGGCGGAGGGGCTGGCCAAGCTCCGTCCGGCGTTCGGCAAGGAGGGCAGCGTCACGGCGGGCAACGCCAGCCAGATCTCCGACGGTGCCGCGGCGGTGTGCGTCATGAGCGAGGCCCGGGCCTCTGAACTCGGTCTGGCTCCGATGGCGAAGATCACCGCCTACGCCACCAGCGGCGTTGACCCGAAGGACATCTTCGAGGCCCCGATCACGGGCGTGCGCCAGGCCTGCGAGAAGGCTGGGATCGGCGTGGACGACATCGACCTGTTCGAGCTCAACGAGGCGTTCGCGGCTCAGGCGCTGTGCAATATCAAGGCCCTGGGCATCTCCGAGGACAAGGTCAACATCACGGGCGGCGGCGTGGCGCTGGGCCACCCGATCGGGGCGAGTGGTGCCCGCATCCTGGTCACCCTGCTGCACCAGATGGAGCGAGTTGGGGCCAAGCGGGGCCTCGCCGGGCTGTGCCTGGGCGGCGGGAACAGCGTGGCGATGATCGTCGAGCGGTAGCGTTCGCGGACTCGCCCCGACACGGCAGCGACTCTCATGATCGACCCCGGGCCCGTGCTCGGGGTCGATTTGCGCGCACGTCCGTGTTCCGGATACCATCCATGCTCGTAAAAACCCCAATGGAGATTGACATGCAACGCATCCGACTGTTGGCCGTGACGGTGATATCCGCGGCATTCCTGGCCCTCCCGCTCGACGCGTCGGCACAAGATGCCGGCGACGGCGTGGGCGAGCAGCGGGCGGTGCTCATCACCGGCGCGAGTACCGGCATCGGGCGTACTACCGCCGAGCGGCTCGCGTCGGAGGGTTTCATCGTGTACGCCGGCGCCCGGAAGGCAAGCGATCTCGAAGAGCTCAACGCTATCGACAACATCCGGGCGATCCGGCTCGACGTCACCAGCGACGAGGAGATCGCCGCTGCGGTCGAGACTGTCCGTGCCGGGGGGCACGGGCTTTATGCGTTGATCAACAACGCCGGGGTCGCGGTTTTCGCACCGCTGATCGAGGCGCGGGAGGACGACATCCGGTTCCAGCTCGATGTCAACGTTTTCGGCCCCTTCCGTGTGACCAAAGCGTTTGCCCCGATGCTGATCGAGAGCCAGGGCCGCGTCATGACCACCGGTTCGATCTCCGGTTTCCTCGCGTGGGGGCTCGGCGGGCCGTACTGCATGAGCAAACACGCGATCGAAGCCTATACAGACTCCCTCGCGGCCGAACTCGAGCCCTTTGGCGTGCGTGTGAGCGTGATCGACCCCGGCAACTACAAGTCCGACATCATGCTCAGCCTGAAGGAACGGCTGATCGAGTCCGGCTACTCCACCGAGGATTCGCTCTACAAGGGCCGCCTCGACGGCTTTTTGTCGAGCCCCCTGGACCGCGCCCAGTACAAGGAACCCGACGAGGTCGCCGACGCGTTTCTGGACGCTCTCACCTCAGAGAACCCCAAGCGGCGATACATGGTGGTGCCCAACAAGGGTGAAGCGGAGATGACCATCCGGTCTATCCTGAGCCGGGCGGCACAGATGAACGACGACCATGAGCATTCGTTCACCCGTGATGAACTGGTGGCGATGCTCGACGAGATGATCGCCGCCAACACGCGGGAGTAGGCCGCCGACACGCCCGCCGAATGGCTGTTCGGCAGCCGACAACGCCACAAAAAGAAACACCCCGCCGAGTGCTCGGCGGGGTGTCTTTGTGTCCAGGGACGATCCGAACGGGATCGATCAGCAGCCGAGGTTCCAGAGGTTGAGGAACGCGAGCACGTCGTTGGTGTTGATGTTGCCGTCACCGTTGATGTCGGCGCTGCCGTCACCGGCGTTCCACGCGTTCAGGAACGCGAGCACGTCGTTGGTGTCCACCGAACCGCTGCCGTCGAAGTCGGCCACGCAGCCCGCGTCGAGCGCCGCCTGCACCGCCGCCCACGCGTCCACGAAGCCGTGGCCGTAGGTGTTGTCCGGGCCCGAGGCGCCACGATCGATCGCGATGTCCTTGAGGATCTGCTTGACCTCGTAGTGGTCAAGGTTGGGGTTGGCCTCAAGCATGAGCGCCACCGCACCTGCCACATGCGGCGTGGCCATCGAGGTGCCCGAGAGCGAGCGGTAGCCGCTGCAGAGATTGTGGCTGACCGTGTTCGAGCCCGGGGCCGAGATGGTGGGCTTCAGCTTGCCGGGGGGGTAGGGCCAGTCGCTGAAGGGGGGCACGTTCTGCCACGTGACCGGGCCGCGGCTGGAGAAGCTGGCGATGTTCATGTTGCAGTCGGTCGCGCCGACGGTGATCGCGTCGGGCACGTCGCCGGGGGTGCGGACGTTGTCGAAGGTCGTCCCGCCGCCCTCGTTGCCCGAGGCAATGACCATGACGAGCCCGGCCGCGAACTGGTTCTCCAGAACGGTGCGCCACATCACGCGGTCGGGGTTCCGGTTGTGGGGCCAGCCGTAGGAGTGCGACGAAACATCGGCACCGTTGTCGAGGGTGTACTGCATGCAGTTCCACGCGGCGGACTCGCCGGAGAAGCTGTTCCAGTACTTCAGCGTCATGATCGAGGCGTCGGGCGCCATGCCGGACTGTGTGCCCTGCGTGCCGTCGCCGGCGACCGTGCCGGCGGTGTGCGAGCCGTGACCGTTGGTGTCGGTGATGAAGCTGCTGCTGCCGCCGCCGTCGAAGCTCCAGCCGTGGATGTCGTCAACGAACCCGTTGCCGTCGTCGTCCTGACCGTTGCCGGGGATCTCGCCCGGATTGGTCCAGAGCTGGTTCTGGATATCCGGGTGGGTGAGGCAGGTCCCGGTGTCCACCATGCCGACGGTCACGCCAGCACCGGTGTAGCCGTTCGACCAGGCGGTCGGTGCGTTCATGAGCGCCGTGCCGCACTCCACGGCCGCGTTGATGCCGCCGGCACCGCCGAGCTGCGGGGCGGGCTCGGTCGGGAACAACTCGGCGCCGAGCTGGCGGTCGTAGTTGAGGTAGGCCACATCGTCGCGGGCCGCGATCTGCAGCGCCACATCGGGCGTCACCCACGCGGCGACGAGGTTGGCCACCCAGAGGGAGTGGACCTTGCCGGCCTCACCACGCTGCTCGGCGTCGCTGAGGATGTCGAGCACACCGCCCTGGGTGGCGCCGGCGACGCGCTTGAGTTCGTCGGTCACGAACTCGCGGCGGTCATCTTTGGACATTGCCCGGAGGGCGTTGAGCTCAAACGCCTCGGCCTGCTCGACCATGATGATCGTGACCGGAACCAGTTCTCCGCGCTCCGCTTCGGCGAGGACGTCGGCGAGATCAGCACGGAGCTTGTCGTCGCCGGGGCCCGCCACGGCCGCGACAGAACAGATCGTCAGCGCAGCACCCGCTGCAACAACTAGGGACTTCAGACGCATATCCACCTCCGGGACAGGGTTCTCAAACAGGACAGTTCTCACCAGGGAGAACTCTCGGACAAATGACAGATTCTCGGACGGACTCTGCCGGTCGCTCCTGTGCGCAGACCGACGGATTCGCTGCGGGGAGTCTACAAGAAGCCCGCTCACTGTGGAAGCGCGAGACGTCCGAGAATCAGGCGTTTCGAGCCGGATTGCATAAAAAACACCCCGCCGGAAGCCCGGCGGGGCGTGGAGAGCTGACAGGACGACCCGGACGGATCGATCAGCAGCCGGCGTTCCAGAGGTTGAGGAACGCGAGCACGTCGTTGGTGTTGATGTTGCCGTCACCGTTGATGTCGGCGCTGCCGTCACCGGCGTTCCACGCGTTCAGGAACGCGAGCACGTCGTTGGTGTCCACCGAACCGCTGCCGTCGAAGTCAGCAACGCAGCCCGCGTCGAGCGCCGCCTGCACCGCCGCCCACGCGTCCACGAAGCCGTGGCCGTAGGTGTTGTCCGGGCCCGATGCACCCCGGTCGATCGCGATGTCCTTGAGGATCTGCTTGACCTCGTAGTGGTCAAGGTTGGGGTTGGCCTCAAGCATGAGAGCCACCGCACCTGCCACATGCGGCGTGGCCATCGAGGTGCCCGAGAGCGAGCGGTAGCCGTTGCAGAGGTTGTGGCTGACCGTGCTGACGCCGGGGGCGGAGATGGTGGGCTTCAGCTTGCCGGGGGGGTAGGACCAGTCGCTGAAGGGGGGAATGCTCTGCCAGGTCACCGGACCGCGGCTGGAGAAGCTCGCGGCGTTCATGTTGCAATCGGTCGCGCCGACCGTGATCATGTCGGGCACGTCACCGGGGGTACGGACGTTGTCGAACGTTGTCCCGCCGCCCTCGTTGCCGGCCGCGAAGACCAGAATGAGGCCCGCGGCGAACTGGTTCTCCGAGATGGTGCGCCAGGTCACACGGTCGGGGCTCCACGCGTGAGCCCAGCCGTAGGAGTTGGACGTGAGATCGGCACCGTTGTCGAGCGTGTACTGCATGCAGTTCCACGCGGCCGACTCACCGGAGAGGCTGTTCCAGAACTTGACGGTCTGGACCGCGGCGTCGGGCGCCATGCCGGACTGGGTGCCCTGCGTGCCGTCACCGGCGACCGTGCCGGCGGTGTGCGAGCCGTGGCCGTTGGTGTCGTTGATGTTGCTGCTGCTGCCGCCGCCGTCGAAGCTCCAGCCGTGGACATCGTCCACGAAGCCGTTGCCGTCGTCGTCCTGGCCGTTGCCGGGGACCTCGCCGGCGTTGGTCCAGAGCTGGTTCTGGATGTCCGGGTGCGTGATGCAGGTGCCTGTGTCGATGACTGCGACGGTGATGCCGCTGCCGGTGTACCCGTTGGACCACGCAGTTGGGGCGTTCATGAGCGCCGTGCCACACTCCACGGCGGCGTTGATGCCGCCGGCACCACCCAACTGCAGGGCGGGCTCGGTCGGGAACACCTCATTGCCGACGGGGCGGTCGTAATTGAGATAGGCGACATCGTCGCGGGCCGCGATCTGCAGCGCGACGTCGGGGCTCACCCGTGCCGCGACCACGTTGGAGATCCAGAGCGGGTTGATCCGGTCGGCCTCACCGTTCTGCTCGGCCTGGCTGAGGATGTCCAGCACCCCGCCCTGCGTCGCCCCGGCGACCTGCTTGAGCTCGTTGATGACAAACTGGCGACGGTCTTCCTTGGACATCGCCCGGAGGGCGGTGAGCTCAAACGCCTCGGCCTGTTCGGCCAGGATGATCGTGACCGGCACGAGCTCACCCGGCTGCGATTCGGCCAGGACCTGCGGCAGGTCCGCCCGCAGCTTGCTGTCATCGGGTCCGGCCACGGCGGCGATTGAACACATTGCGAGGGCGGCTCCCGCAGCGGCAACGAGGGTCTTCAGGCGCATATCCACCTCCAAAAACGAATGGGTCTCTCTGACAGGCCGATGAACCCGCGAGTGCCGGCAAAAGCCCCCACTCAGACGAACGGGCTCGGATGCCCGAGTCTACTGGAACGATCAGGATCGCGGAACCCCCTCAACGGTGAGAATGCCGCCTCGAACGCCCGAAAGGCGAAAAACAACCGCTCGATCGGCCGAGCAAGCGGACGGTTGCCCCCCGCACCCTCGCTATACTCCCCGCCCCGAGTCCATATCCGGAGAATGTTCGGCATGTTTCAGCGCACACACCATTGCAACGAGCTCCGCGAGTCACACGTCGGCGAGACTGTGAGAATCGCGGGGTGGGTGAACGCCTACCGCGACCACGGCACCGGCTTGGTCTTCGTGGACCTCCGCGACCGCGAGGGCCTCACCCAGCTCGTCTTCGACACCGAGGACTCGAGCCAGGAACTCGTGAACATCGCCGACCGGATCCGCAACGAGGACGTTGTGGCCGCGACGGGCGTGGTCCGCGTCCGCGACGGCGGCCCAAACCCAAAGCTCGCCACGGGGAAGATCGAGATCGTCGTCCAGTCCGTCGAGATCCTCGCCAAGACCGACGCGCTGCCCTTCCTGCCCAGCGATGAAGAGAACCTGCCCGGAGAAGAACACCGGCTCACCTACCGCTACCTCGACCTCCGCCGGCCGAAGATGCAGCACATCCTCCGGACGCGGCACCGGGTGACCAAGATCGCCCGGGACTACTTCGACGAGCAGGGGTTCCTCGAGATCGAGACTCCCATCCTGTGCAAGAGCACGCCGGAGGGTGCCCGCGACTTCGTCGTGCCCAGCCGCCTGCAGCCGGGCGAGTGGTACGCCCTGCCGCAGAGCCCGCAGCTGTTCAAGCAGATCCTCATGGTCGCCGGGTGCGAGAAGTACCTGCAGATCTGCCGGTGCTTCCGCGACGAGGACCCGCGGGCCGACCGGCAGGCCGAGTTCACGCAGATCGACTGCGAGATGTCGTTCGTCGATCGCGAGAACGTGATGGAGACGATGGAGGGCTTTGCGCGCACACTCTGGAAGCACGTGCTCGACTACGACGCCCCCGCGTTCGAACGGATCACCTATCGGGACGCCATGGACCGGTTCGGTTCTGACCGCCCCGACACGCGATTCGGGCTGGAGATCGTGGACATCTCCGATCTGGCGGCCAAGACCGACTTCGGCGTCTTCAAGGGCGCGCTCGACAAGGACCGGGGCGTGGTCCGCGCGATCCGCGTGCCGGGCGGGGCCGACAAGCTCACCCGCAAGCTCACCGACGGCTACAGCGAGTTCGTCAAGCAGTTCGGGGCCGGCGGCATCCCCGTGAGCAAGTACAACGGCAGCGCTTTCGAGACGGGCGTCGCGCGGTTCATCGAGCCCGTCGCGGCCGAGCTCGCCGAGCGGCTCGGGTGCGAAGCGGGCGACACCGTCCTCTTCGGTGCCGACTCCTACTCGATCTGCGTCAAGGCCCTCGGCGAACTGCGGCTCAAGGTGGCCAGGGACGTGGACATCATCCCAGAGGGGCAGTGGAACTTCCTCTGGGTGATCGACTTCCCGATGTTTGAGTACGACGAGAAGGACGGCCGGTTCTACTCACTCCACCACCCGTTCACCGCGCCCAACCCAGACCAGCTCGAGGCGTTCATGGCCGCGGACCCCAAGGACCGCGACACCATCGAGGGCATCGTCTCGGCCGGCTACGACATGGTTGTCAACGGCTCCGAGATCGGCGGCGGCTCGATCCGTATCCACCAGAAAGCCGTGCAGGAACGCGTCTTCACGCTCCTGGGCATCTCCCCCGAGGAGGCCAAGGAGAAGTTCAGCTTCCTGCTCGACGCCCTCCGGTTCGGCGCCCCGCCCCACGGCGGCGTCGCCTTCGGGCTCGACCGCCTCGTCATGCACCTCTGCGGCACCAACAACATCCGCGACGTCATCGCCTTCCCCAAGACCCAGACCGGCGGCGATCTGATGAGCGGCGCCCCCGGAGAGGTGAGCGAGGGCGCAGATGAAGGAACTGCATGTGACGAGCACGTGGGAGGGTGAGGGGTAGTTACTCCCCTCGCTTCGATCACCGCGGCATGCATTCGGATCAAGTTCAACCCGCAAGCGTCCCGCCCGCACGCCCCTGGCTCGGTGTCGAGTGCACCGTGCTCTTCTTCCTCGGCCCGATGGTCTACGTCGCCGCGTCTCCGGGTGCCGGCGTGCTCTTTCCCGCACTGTGGGCGTGGGCGGTGTTCAGCCTGGTGGTGCTCCTGCGGGACCGCTCGTTCTCGCGTCGCGAGTTATGGAACGCCGCGGGCTTGCGCCGCTCGTGGTGGCCGATGCTGGCAAGATTCCTCGTCCTCGGCGGCCTGCTCACGCTCGCGGTCTGGCTCGCTACACCCGACCGACTCTTCGACCTGCCCCGCCGCAAGCCAAGCCTCTGGCTGGCGATCATGATCCTGTACCCGCTGCTGAGCGTCTACCCACAGGAGGTCATCTTTCGGGCTTTCATGTTCCAGCGATACCGTCCGCTCGTCCGGAGTGGCGCGGCGATGGTGCTGTTGAGCGCAGCCGCGTTCGGCTGGGTGCACATCGTGTTCGGGCACTGGGTCAGTGTCGTGCTCACGCTGATAGGGGGGCTCCTCTTCGCCCGGACGTTCGCCCAGCACAGATCGGTGGCCGCGGCCACGGTCGAGCACTCCCTCTACGGATGCCTCGTGTTCACCATCGGGCTCAACAGCTACTTCTACAGCGGTACGGCAGGGAGCTGACCCACGCCGCCCTCTCGGTCGCGGCCGCGAGCAGAGGCCTGCGGTCGGTCCCCGAGGGATGGAGCGCTATCCTTGCTGCCCCACTATCCACGGAGACGCCCGATGGCCAGCGAAACCCAGTATGTGACCCTCCCCGCCGACACCAACCAGGCCCTCGGCCTCGCCAAGTACGCGATCGAGCTCATGTCCGACGACCCCGGCAAGCGGGGCGAGCCCGACGCGGCCGTGCTGGAGCGGACCAACCAGTTCTACACCGACGCCTGCCTGACCGGCATCAGCGCCCTGGCCCTCGGGTGCGTGGCTCCAAACGTGCTGCGGAACGAGGCGTTCGAGTACGCCGTGCCCGCCGGTGCCCTCGGCAAGCCCCTGGGCAAGTGCAAGCACCACGGCGCGACAGTGCTGGGCTCCGGCGTCCGGGTCAAGAGCGAGAAGGCGATCGTCGCCAACTGTGCCGCGGCCCGCGAGTGGGACAGCAACGGCACCAACTTCGGCTACAACCCCGAACGCGGCCACACCGCCGGTGAGTTCGGGCACAACGACTTCTACGCGGTGCCGCTGGCCGCCGCCCAGATGCTCGGCGCCGACGGGCGCGACCGCCCTGAAGGGCATGGTCCTCCACGACGAGATCCGCGGCCGCCTCGCCGAGGTCTTCAGCCTCAAGACCTACAAGATCGACCACGTCGTCCACGGCGCGATCGCCTCGGCGTGTGTCTTCGGCGCGATGGTCGGGGCAACGGCCGAGCAGATCGAGAGCGCGATCGGCATGACCGTCGCGCACTACATCCCGTGGCGGGCGATCCGTGCCGGCAAGCAGTTGTCCGACTCCAAGGGCGCGAGCGCCGCGATCAGCACCGAGGCCGCGATCCTCAGTGTCAAGCGGAGCATGGCCGGCTTCCAGGGACCGCGGGACATCTTCCGCAACCCCGAGGCGATCTTCCGCGCCTTCGAGGGACCGGGACAGTTCTTCGGCCTGCTCGACAAGCAGGGCAAACTCGCCGGCCCGACCAACCCCGAGAAGAAGGACGCATCGCCCTTTGAACTGGTGCTGGCCCGCGCCGGCGGCGACTTTACCATCATGGGCATGCACATCAAGCTCGCGCTCTACGAGCACCAGAGCGCAGGCGCAGTGCAGGCCGTGGTCGACCTGATAGCCAAGCACCCGCACGTGCTCGACGCGGCCGACGGCTCGAAGATCAAGGCGATCGAGATCGTCGCCTACGAGCCCGCCTTCGGCATCATCGGCGACCCGGCCAAGAAGGACCCCAAAACCAGACAGAGCGCCGACCACTCGATGGCGTACATCATCTCGACGCTCCTGCGCAAGGCACTCGAGAACAAGGCCGCGGGCAAGCCCACCGACTGGAAAGCCCTGATGCTCAGCCCGATGGACTACAACAAGGACGCGGTGTTCCACCCCGTCACGCGGACGATCATGTCGCGCATCGATTTCAAGCACGGCGGGGACGAGTACGACCGCCGCTACCCGGACGGGATCCCCACCAGCGTCGTGATCACCGACGATTCGGGCGCATCACTGGACTCCGGGCTCGTGATGTATCCCGCGGGACACGCGCGGAACACGACCGCCGATTTCGCCGACCTGTTCGCCCACAAGTGCAAGCTGATGGGTGGGCTGGCGTTTGCGGACCCCACACCCGTCATCGCCCGGTTCAATAACCTGGGGACCAAGTCGGCCGACGAGGTTCAGCACATCCACGACTTTGAGTACGAGAAGCGTGGCGGCTTCGAGGAGTTCTGATGGCGATCACCCCCGAGGCGGTCTGTGTCTTCTGCGGCTCGTCCGGCGGTACGCGCCCTGAGTATGTCGCCGCCGCCCGCGAAGCCGGCGCCGCGATCGCCGGCCGCGGGCTCGCGCTCGTCTACGGCGGCGGCGGCAAGGGCATGATGGGCGCGGTCGCCGACGGGCGCGCTCGAGGCCGGAGGCGAGGTCATCGGCGTCATCCCCACCTGGATGATGGGCAAGGAAGCCGCCCATCCCGGCGCCACGCGGATGATCGAAGTCGACACCATGCTCGAACGCAAGACGCGGATGGCCGAGCTGTCCGGGGCGTTCGTGATTCTCCCCGGCGGGCTGGGAACGCTCGATGAGCTCTTCGAGATGGCAACCTGGTCCCAGCTCAGCCTGCACGGCGGCCCGAAGCCGATCGGGCTGGTAAATACACTTGGATACTACGACCACCTCGTGACGTGGCTGGAACGGGCAATTACAGATGGCTTTATCCGATCTGAAACGCCCGGAATGCCCTCAGTCAGTGACCGGATCGGTCAGGTGATTGATGATTTTTGCCCATCCATTCCCTGAAGCTCTCGACAAGATCACAAAATACACCGTGGTATTCACCTGCAAATGGGACGCGAATTGCCCAATTTGATAAATTCTGCGCGTTGATACCCAAAGTGTCCTTGCGTGCCGGTTTTCTCGGTCTTACTCTGGCCTTCTCTCCTGACGGAGAGGCTGAGGAGGAGAGGGTCGTGGGCGTGAGGGCACCCAAGTCAGTACTCGCAGGCGTTTTCCACGGCTGCCGTTCTGCCCACGCCGAACACGAAGAGGTTCTTTCGCATTCGACCGCCTCACGAGTCTGTGAGGGCGGCTTTGTCAATCCGGGTCGGTCCCCCGCTGCGTGGCGGTGCGGCCCGACTCAACCTGTGCAGTAGAGGAGCACGTTCATGAAGAGCATGGTTGCGAAAGCAGCCGCGGGAATCTTCGCGATCGGGCTGGCCTTCGGCGGTGCGACCGCCCTCGGCCAGACCAATGTGAAGAACCCCCCGGCGAAAGATGCGCTGCCGACATTCGCCCCGATCAATCGGGTCGTCACACCGGGCAAGCAGGTCGACCCCGAGACCGGCACGATCTTCGAGGTCGGCCAGAAGGTCGCGCCCACGGTGATCCCGTGGGAGGGTGTCTTCCCCGACGGGACCATCCCGCAGCCGGAGCGCGAGGCCGGCCGCCCGATGCGTCCGTTCCTCGAGCCGTGGATCCCCGACGGCACCGGCTACTGGCCGCAGATGATCGAGGATGAGTCTGCGTACAACGAGCCGCGCGCGCAGCCGGTGATGCAGGGCTTTGAATCGATCGGCCCGAACGGCCTGACGCCGCCGGACCCGGATCTCGCCCGCGGGTACGACTACGAGGTCACCGTCACCAACGACGACTTCGCCGTCTATGACAGCTGCGGCACGGAGCTCTACCGACGCGACATCAACGACTTCCTCGGCATCTCGGACTTCATGTTCGATCCCAAGGTCATCTTCGACCCGTGGGCCGGCCGGTGGGTCATGATGTACCACGTCCGCGAGAGCAGCCCGCAGAAGAGCGAGTTGGTGATGGTCATCAGCGGCAACTCCACGCCGTTCGGCCTGCCGGGCTCGAGCACGTGGTGGTACCGCTTCAACACCGTTCAGGACGCGGGCACGAGCGACGCGAGCTGGATCGACTACGCCGACCTCGGCTACAGCAACACACAGGTCTTTGCCTCCGGCAACATGTTCCGCTTTAACGGCGGTTTCCGCTGGGCGCGCCTGATCGTCTTCGACAAGGCCGAGATGTACGCGCAGGTCGCGGCTTCCTACATCTGGTGGTCCAACCTGACCAACGACGACGGCTCGACCACGACGACGCCCCGCTCGGTCAAGATGCAGAGCTCCTGGAGCGAGAGCGGCAACATCGACGCGTACTTCATCAACTCGCGCGGCGGCGGCGGCAACCGGATCACGTTCTGGAAGGTCCGCGACGCCTTCGGCGCGAACACGCTGACCAAATCCGACACGGTCGTCGGCAACTACACCTCCCCGCCGGACGCCGTGCAGCCGACCGGCGAAACGCTCGACACGATCGACTGCCGCCTCATGACGGCCGTCGCAACCAACGACACGTTGGGCAACAACGGCATCGAGCTGTTCACATCGCTGAGCGCGGACCGCAACGGCGACTGCGGTGTTGTGCTCTACAAGTTCGATGCGGTGACCGAAGCCCTCGAATTCGAGTCCAACTTTGGTGCGGGCGGGCTCGACTACTGGTTCGCCAGTTCGGCCGCAGACTACTCGGGCAGCAACTTCTGGGTGTTCAGCCGCACCGGCAACAGCGCCAACAACGAGCCCGAGATCCGTTTCGTTGACTTCGATCAGGGCACGTTCAGCAGTTCTTCAGCACAGATCCGCGACGGCGATGGCAGCTACAACGGGTTCCGCTGGGGTGACTACTTCGGCGGGCAGTTGGACTGGGGCGACTACTCGGCCAACATCGGCCTTCCCGGCCGTCCCGCCAAGGTCTGGCTGTACGCCCAGTACGGCGAGAACGACAGCTGGAACACCTATGTCGGCGCGACGAGCGTCTTCTCCCAGGGCTCCATCTCCAACGTGACCCCGAGCGGCACGTGGAGCATCTTCGGCCCCCCCGGCGGCCCCTTCAGCCCGGGCTCGCAGGTCTACACGATCAGCAGCGCGTCTGGTGACGTCGGCACGGCGTTCCAGGTGGAGAGCCTCCCGAGCTGGCTCGATTCGAGCCGGATCTACGGCCAGGTGCACGGCAACACGTCCGTGACCCTCAGCGTCAACAGCGCCGCCAACGGCCTCGGCCTCGGCACCTACACCGACACGGTCGTCTTCGACGACTGCGGCACCGGCCAGGGCGCCTTCAACCGCACCGTCCAGCTCAACGTCACCGCGCCCGACCTGGAGATCGTCAACGTTGACGCAGCCAACGGGACCTACAACCCCGGTGACTCGCTGGCCGTCCGCGGTGCCTACCGCAACAACGGCAACGAGAACATCCGGAGCTTCACCACCCGGTTCTACCTCTCGACCAACACCACGATCTCCGATTCCGACATCCTGATCGGAAGCGCGAGCTACGGCCCGCTCAACGCCGGAGACTCGCTGAACTACGGCCACAGCTTCACCGTGCCCTGCATCACTCCGGGCCTCTACTACGTCGGCGCGATCGCCACGGTCGCCGGTGACGCCGACACCTCCGACAACGTCAACTACGACCCGACCCGCATCGGCGTTGAGCTCTGCCCCGGCGACTTCAACGGCGACTGCGTCGTCAACACCCAGGACGTGCTGGCCTTCCTGAACGCCTGGAACGCCGGGCGCCGCGAGGCCGACTGCAACGGTGATGGAACCATCAACACGCAGGACGTCCTCTGCTTCCTGAACCTCTGGAACGGCGGCTGCTAAGCCCGCTGTTTCACCGGACTCTTTGACCCCTCGCGCCGCATCGGGAACCCCCGGTGCGGCGCTTTCATTTTTCCGGCACGCCGATCGGACCGGTCCATCCGGCCGGGCCATCCGGTGCGGCCGTCGACTCCCGCCACACCGGCTCGATAGACTCCGGCCTCGGGGTACCAGACCCCAGCGGAGATCCTGCATGCAAACTTCGGTATCGACTCGACGGATTGTCAACGCGGCCGCGATCGCGTCCCTTGCCGGTCTTGTGCCGGCCGCCCTGGCCCAGCAATTGCCCGACGATGGCGACCAGCGACGGGTCCGTATCTGGGCCGAGCCGGGAATGGTCAGGAACCCGGTCGCGTTCACGATGGACCCGCTCGGCAACGTCTACATCGCCGAATCGGACCGGGCGGGGCAGGCCGTCACCGACACCCGACAGCTCGACCACCTCAACGGCGTCGAGGAGGACCTGCTGCTCAGGTCCGTCGAGGACCGGCGGGCGTTGATCCAGAAGTGGATCGACCAGGGCGCCTTCGCCCCGGACCACTTCACGAGCACCGAGGACCGCGTCAGGCTGGTGCGCGACACCGACGGCGACGGAATCGCGGACACCTCCACCATCTTCGCCGGCGCGTTCAACGACGCGGTCGACGGCATCGGCGCGGGCGTGCTGTGGCGCGACGGCGAGGTCTTCTACACGTGCATCCCCCACGTGTGGCGGCTGCGCGACGACGACAACGACGGCGTGGCCGAGCTGCGCGAGAGCGTGTCCTACGGATACGGCGTCCGGTGGTGCTTCTACGGCCACGATCTGCACGGGCTGACCAACGGCCCGGACGGGCGAGTCTACTTCTCCATGGGCGATCGCGGCTTCAACGTCGAGACCGCCGAGGGCGAGACGCTCTTCGGCCCGGACCGGGGCGGTGTGTTCCGGTGCTGGCCCGACGGCTCCGGCCTCGAGCTGTTCTGCGTCGGGCTCCGCAACCCGCAGGAGCTGGCGTTCGACGAGTTCGGCAACCTCTTCACCGGCGACAACAACTGCGACTCGGGCGACCGTGCCCGCGTGGTCTACTGCATGGAGGGCAGCGACTCGGGCTGGCGACAGAACGTGCAGTCGTTGCCGTCCCGCGGCCCGTGGAACCGCGAGCACATGTGGGAACTGCTCGATGACCCTCGCGATGCGGGCCGACCGGCGTGGTGCCTGCCGCCGATCGATCACGTCGGCGCGGGGCCCTCGGGGCTGGCCTACTACCCCGGGACAGGCGAGAACCACGCCTACGACGATACCTTCCTCATGGTCGATTTCTACGGCTCCGGCTCGACCGTGCACTCCTTCCGTGCGTCAGCGATCGGTGCCGGGTTCCGGCTGACCGAGAAGGGCGAGTACTACCGCGGGACCACCGTGACCGACATCATGTGGGGTCCGGACAGCCGGCTCTACCTGTCGGACTGGGGCGAGGGATGGGGCCCCAACGACAAGGGGAACATGTTCACCATCACCAACGAGGTCGTGCACGGCGACCAGCGCGGCGCGTCCGAGATCGAGCGGGTCAACGAACTGCTGGCCTCCGGGTTCGCCGAGCGAGACACCGACGATCTGGTCGGGCTGATGGGGCACGCCGACCAGCGCGTCCGCCAAGGCGCGCAGTTCGCGCTCGCGGCCAGGGGCGATGCGGCGACCCCGGAGGTGGCCCGGGCCGCCGCCGATAGCACCGCCCCACTGCTGCAACGCGTGCACGCGGTCTGGTGCCTCGGCCAGATCTCCCGGCATCTGCCGGAGGCGGCCTCGGGACTCGTGCCGTTGCTCGGGGACAGCCAAGAACAGGTCCGGCTCGCGGCCGTGCGCACACTCGGCGATCTCCGGCTCGGCCCCGTCGAGGAGTTCAGAACCCGCTTGACCGATCCGTCGCTCTCGGTGCGCGCCGCGTCGGCGATCGCGCTCGGGAAGCTCGGAGATTCCGACTCGATCCCGGCACTGCTTGATGCTCTGGAAACCAACAACAACGAGGATGTCTATCTCCGCCACGGGCTCGCGCACGGGCTCGCCCTCCTCGACGCCCCCGACGCCCTCATCGACGCGGTGCAGGGACGCGGCAGCGCGGCAAGGCTGGGCGCGGTCATCGCGCTGCGGGCGATCGGTGATCCCGGCGTGGTGCCCTTCATGAGCGATCCCGACCCGGGCGTCGCGATCGAGGCGGCCCGGGCGGTCTACGACCAGTACCTGCCGGTGGGCATGCCCGCGCTGGCCGAGCGGATCGACGGCACGATCCCCGCCGCCCTGATGACCGAGCCCTACCTGCGTCGAGCGATCGAGGCCAACGTCTACCTCGGCGGACTGGACGACGCCGAACGCCTGGCACGCTTTGCCACCAACCGCGACGTGCCCGCCGAATGGCGTCGCCTCGCCCTCGAGCGACTCCGCGGCTGGGACGAGCCGCTCAAGCGGGAGGGCGTCTGGGGTGACTGGGTCGATCTGCCCGCCCGCTCGACCGACGACGCCCGGCGGGCAGTGCTCGGCTCGATCGACGCCATCGTCGCCGCCGCCTCATCCGATGCCGACCTGCTGGAGCTCGCCGAATCCGTCGGGGCCAAGTACCGGCTGGAGATCGAACTTGCCTCGGCGCTCGCCGTGCTGACCGACCCATCCAAGGGCGAGAGCCTGCGGATCGTGACCCTCGAACAACTCGCGAGCCTCGAGCCCGACTCCGCCGTCGAGGCGTGCCGGGCGGTGCTCGAAGCCGCCGGCGATGCCACGACACCCGGCCTCCGGATCGCGCGCCAGGTGCTGGCGGCGGCCGATCCCGCGGCCGGCACAGCGGCGTTCGCGGCCGCGTTGGACGAGGGCCAACTCCCCGAGCAGCAGGACGCTGTACGCCAGATATCGATGCTCGATACCGCGCCGGGCGCGGGAACGCGTGGACCTGCTCGCGGCGCAGCTCGCATCCGGAGAGCTGGACGCCGCCATCGCCCTCGAGGTCTTCGAAGCGGCCAGCAACGGACGGATGTCCGACGCCGCCGTCGCCGAGCGGGTGGTGTCGTGGGAACCCGAACGGCCGGCGGGGTTTCAGACCGCGTTGCTCGCGTTGGGTGGCGATGTGGCACGGGGCCGGGACGTGTTCCTGCACCACGAGGCCGCGCATGCGCCCGGTGCCACACGGTGCGGGGGGGAGGAGGCCGTAGGCATCGCGGGGCCCGAGCTGACGGCGGTGGGGCGCGCACAGATCGGGCCGTGCTGGTGCAGTCGCTGGTCGAGCCCAACGCGGTGGTCACGCCGGGCTTCGGGACGGTCTCCGCGATGCCCCCCATGTCCGCCCTGCTGACCCCTCACCAGACGCGCGATGTCGTCGCGTATCTCGCCTCGCTGACCGACGGAGCCCCGGCGGCCGATGGCGTCTCGCACGCCACCGTGGGGGAACTGACAGGGGTCGGAGACTCGGGCGGTGTCGCCGGCGGCGATGGCGGCACCTCGGGCAAGAACCGGGTCGGCACGATGCTGCTGCCGGCCGCGGCGTACATCGTGGTGCTGGTACCGGTTGTGCTGTGGCTGGTCATCCGTCTGCGGCGCAAGCCGGCGGGCTGATGCCGCGGAGGACGGGCCGGGGGCCCGGGCGGGACAGGGCCGATCACGCCGCGAGTCGGAGTTCCGGCGTGCGTTCCAGCAGGATCATGACGTCGTCGGCCGACATCGGCTTGGCGAAGAGGTAGCCCTGCGCAGAGTCGCACCCCAATGAGTCGACGAGTTCGAGCTGCTCGGGGTTCTCGACGCCCTCCACGGTGATCCCCATGCGCAGCGCGCGGCAGAGCGTGACGATCGCCTTGACGACGGCGATGTAGCGCTGGTCTCGGATCATGGTTGCGGTGAAGGCGCGATCGATTTTGACGCCGTCCAGCGGGTAAGAGTGCAGGCAGGCGAGCGAGGAATAGCCCGTGCCGAAGTCGTCCATGTACAGCCGTACGCCGAGGTCGCGGAGCTCACGGAGCCTCTCGAGCGCGAGGTCGGCGTCCTTGAAGATGCCCGACTCGGTCACTTCAACGGTGATCATGTGCGACGGGATGCTGTAATCGGCCATCGCCTTCCGGACGCTCTCGACCAAGCCCTTGTCGGCGATCTCGCGGCGGGAGATGTTGACGTTCATGCGGAGGTGCTGGGAGTGCGGGTGCTCGGCGTGCCATTGCCGCAGATCGCGGCACGCTCTGCGGAAGACCCACTTCCCGATCGGGATGATCAGGCCGGAGTCTTCGGCGACGTTGATGATCTCCTGCGGGCTGGCGTCGAGGCCGGGGATATCGCAACGGAACAGCGCCTCGAACCCCACGAGCTTCTGCGTCTGGACGTCCACGATCGGCTGGTAGGACAGCCGCATACGCTCGCGGTTGACCGTGTCGCGAAGCCGGCTCTCGATCTCGAGCCGGCGTTTGGCGGCGTTGTGCATCTCCGGATCAAACAGCGCGTACTGCCCCTTGCCGAGGCTCTTGGCGCGGTACATCGCGGTGTCGGCGTCGCGGAGCACGTCCTTGGCCTGCAGGTACTCGCGGCTGCTGGTCGCCAGGCCGATGCTCGCGCAGACGACGAGTTCTTTGCCGTCGATGCGGAACGGCCGGTTCAGGATGTCGATGAACCGTTGCGCGACGCGCAGGCAGTCCTCCGGATCCCTGATGCCCTCGAGCAGCACGATGAATTCGTCACCCCCGACCCGCGCCGCGACGTCCTCTTCGACCTTGGCGATCGCGTCGAGGCTGCGCATGCAATTGCGGAGACGCTGGGCGACGTCCTTGAGCAGCCAGTCTCCGCGGTCGTGCCCCATCGTGTCGTTGATGAGCTTAAAGTTGTCGAGATCGAGAAACAGCACCGCGTACTTGAAGTCCGGCGAGCGGAGCGACCTCTGGATGCATTGCTCGATGCGGTCGTAGAGATAGGTACGGTTGGGCAGACCTGTCACCGGGTCGTGATACGCCAGGTGCCGGAGTTCCTCCTCCACCTCCGCGCGGAGTCGGATCTGCTCCTCGAGCTTGGCGGTCGCGGACCGGGCGTTGCTGTCCATCTCCTCCATCTGCAGCGACGCGTCATGCGAAAGCTGCCACTTCCGCGAGAGCGTGCACGCGAGCTGTCGCACCTCGTCCCGGTCGATGGGCTTCTTGAGGAGCAACAGTTGATCCGAGCGACCGAGCTCGCGGGCGACGTCGCTCCACGGCTGACTCCTCGGGCCGGCACAGGCGACGATCTGCAGTTCCGGGTCCGCGGCCCACAGCCAGCGGACCGCCTCGATCCCGGTCATCCCGGCGTCGAGCATCGCGTCGACGAAGACGACCGCGTACGGCTCGCCCCGGGCTCTCGCGGCGGACGCCATCGCCACCGCGTCCTCTCCCGTGCCCGCGGTCTCGACGACAAACGTCGAGATTCCCGGGGTCGGTCTCCGGCGTTCGACCCGGCCCGGACCGGGCTCGCCCGAGCCATCCGGCCCGGCCGACACGCTCGAGAGCACGCTCCGGAACTCGTCGCACAGTGCCGCGGACTGTTCCACAATCAGCAGCCGGTTGTTCTGCCCCCGTTCAGTCACACCATGACCTCCCGCGGCTCTCGCGTGACCATGAATGCACGACCATGAGGTTCGTTGAATGCGTCATCGTGTTCCGTGGGCGGACCGATCCGTGGGTGCACCGAGATGACTCACTATCGGCCGGGACCGGGGCCGGATTTGCAGGACCTGGCGTGGCGGGTGGTGATTACTCAGTCCCTCTCGCCAGAATCCTCAAGACCCGCTCTTATCGGATCGCCGGGCCCGGGCCGACAGGCGGGAAGACGCGACGGGCCCCGGACCGGGGCCCCCCGATAGTCCCCTCCGGCGGTGGTTCAGAAGCGAAGATCACCCCTAGAATGCCTCGTTGCCCGGCTCGGCGGGGCCCTCCTGACGTGGGGGCGAGTCGGCGGAGTGGGAGCCTGATGAACACGACCGGCAGTTCGGCGGAAAACTCCAAGTCCACCATCCCCGGGCTGCTGGCCCGGGGCCCCCGGCGGCTGGCACGCTATATCGGCAGTGTGCGGTTCGCGGTGCCCGCTCTGGCCCTCGCCGCCGCCTCGATGGTCTGGGGCACGTGGATCGAATCGACACAGGGCCGGGTCGCCGCCGCCGAGACGGTCTATGGCTCGATCTGGTTCATCGCGCTGATGGCGCTGATCTGTGCCTCGCTGGTGATCTCGGTCGCGCTGCGGTACCCGTGGAAGCCCAAACACACCGGGTTCATCATCGTCCACGCCAGCCTGATCTCCCTGATCATCATCGGGTTCTACACGATGGAGACCAAGGTCGAGGCCCGGGTGATCCTCGAAGAGGGCGAGTCGTCGAGCATCGCAATTCTCGACGACCGGTGGGTGGAACTCCTCGATCCGCCAGTGCGAGTCAGCGGCCGACCGCCGCGGCACGTGCTCGCGGGCACCAAGCCCATCGAGTTCGAGGACATCGACGGGCTCGGCGATATCGAGATCGACGTGATCGACCAGTGGGCCAACAGCGAAGAAGTGACCCGGGTCACCAACGACGGGTCCAATCCGTTCCACGCCATCGAGATCGCCGGCGGGGGCGGGGCCTGGGAGGCCGAGACCGGAGACTGGCTCGGGCAGATCGAGCCCCAGGATGCCGCGATCCCGAGCGACGCCGCCAGCTTCGCCGTCCGCGTGGTCGCGACCGGCCAGACATGGACGCCCCCCACCGAGCCGGCACGGCTGGTGCTGGTTGACGGAGCGGGCGAGGCCTACGAGGTGGGCGAAGGTGGCACCGCCGTTGGTGAGACCGGCTGGACGGTGACGTTTGTCGAGCAGCTTGCGCGCGCAACCATCGGGCAGACCGGGCTGATCGATCGTCCCGACGGTGCTGCCAATCCAGCCGCCCGGGTCGTGCTCACCCACGCCGACGGCTCGGTCGAGCAGCAGACCGGATTCGAGAAGTTCAGGGACGCTCCCTTCGTGCAACAGCAGTCGGGCGAGACGGCCTCCGGACTCACGCTCACATATCAGGGTCCGTCGTTTACTGACCCAACGCTGGCGATCATGCGGGATGGTGAGGGCCGCATGCGGGCGGTGCTGGCTGACCCGGAAGGCAGCGTCGAGACATTCGAGCACGACGGTGCTTGGCCTTGGCGGTTTACGGTGGCCGGAACGCCGGTCTCGATCCTCCAGAGCTTCGACCGCGCGCGCGCTTCGCTCGTCCGCGTCGAGGCCCCGCCACAGGACTCTGTGACCCCCGTGCTGCTGATCGCGACGGACGACGGCGAGGCGCAGCTGGTCTGGAACACCCCGCAGGCAGTGACCGTTGACGGCACCGAGATGGTGCTCAACTTCGGGCCCGTGCAGGTCCAGCTGCCGTTCACGCTGGCGCTCAAGGACTTCCGGAAGATGGACTATCCGGGGGTCGATATGGCGATGGCGTTCGAGTCGGACGTGGTGGTGACCCCCCACGGCCGTCCGGAGGGCGGGCAGACCGGTGTGGCGGCCGGCGAGCCCTTCGAATTCAAGATCCACATGAACCATCCCTACAAGCAGGACGGATGGAAGGTGTACCAGTCCAGCTTTCTCGGCGACAATCTCAGCGTGTTCCAGCTGACCCACGACCCCGGCCTGGTGCCGATGTACGTGGCATGCACCACGCTCTGCATCGGGATTCTGCTGATCTTTTACAGCCGGAAGCTCAGCTTCGGGCACCCCGGGATACCGGCACCGTTCGCGGAGTCGGGCACCCGCAACAAGTGAGGAACTGCACATGCGTTCGGCGAGACAGCGAGTGGACTCAGATTCGATGACTGCGCGCGCAGCACGGTGCCTCCCGACATTCGCGGGCGTCCTGCTGCTGGCCTGCGCCGCGTTGCTCACCCCGGCGGCCCGGGCGCAGGACGCCCCCGTCGGCCAGGCGCCCTCGGGCGACACCTCGCCGAGTGCCGAGGCTGCTCCCGCCACGGCCGGAGACTGGCAACGCGCGTTCGGCATGATGCCGATCCAGGACGGCGGCCGGGTCATGCCGCTGGACACGTTTGCCCGCCGGCTCGCGGTTGATCTGACCGGCCGCGCCGCGTGGCGCGAGGGCAAGGGGCCTGAGGGCTTCAGCGGCCGCCCGGCGATCGAGCTGCTGGCGGACCTGATCGCCCGCCCGCAGGAGGTCTTCAGGAGCCCGCTGATCGCCGTGAACCACGAGGGCCTCAAGCAACAGGTCGGGCTCGATGTCGGCCGCAAATTCTTCACCCCGCAGGAGATCATGCGGGCCGAGAAGCTTCATGAGCTGGTCGCCGGCATGCAGGAACGGCGGGCCGCGGACAGCGGATACAAGCCGAGCCTCGCCGAACGCAAGGCCGGCGAGGCCCAGACGGCCGCGATGACGGTGGCGATGTTCCAGCGGGACCGGCAGTTCGCGCTGATCCCGCGGACCGATTCGCCGATCTACGCCACCGTCGGCACCGCCACCGCGGAGCCCGGCTACGAGGACGTGCAGGCGGCGCTGTGGGACTTCCGGGTCGCGTATCTCACCGGCAACGACGTCGGCGGGGCTGTTGAGCGTTTGAAGGCCACCATCGCCGGTCACGCCCAAACGACCCCGGCGGTCGCGTCCAACATCCGCCTGGAGTACTTCTACACCCACCACCGCCCCTGGATCTGGGCGGCTGTCGCCAACGGCCTCGCCATCCTGTGCCTCATCGGCCTGGCGATCACGCGGCTCAAGCTCTTCGCGGTGCTGGCGGGGGTCGCGATCGTCGCGGCGCTGGGTGAGCAGTTGCTCGGTCTGGGGCTCCGGATCACGATCCTCGACCGGGCGCCGGTGTCCAACACCTACGAGGCGGTGCTCTGGATGGGCATTGTGTCGACGCTGTTTGGGCTCGTCGGGCAGGCGATTAACCGGAAGGGGCTCTACCTCGCGGCGGGGCTCACGGCGAGCATGCTGTGCATCATTTTCTCGCAGCTGGTGCCGCTGACCGACCAGACCAACTCGATCCCCGCGGTGCTGCGGAGCAACTACTGGCTCATCATCCACGTGATGACGATCGTCGCCAGCTACGGCGCGTTCCTGCTGGCTGCGGTGCTGGGCCACGCGTTCCTGGTGCGGGACGTGCTGCTCCGCCGCCCGGTCGATCCCGACGCCCGCCTGATCGTGCAGACCTACCGGCTGATGCAGCTCGGGCTCGTGCTGCTGACGGTCGGCACGATTCTCGGTGGCGTCTGGGCGGCCGAGTCGTGGGGCCGTTTCTGGGGCTGGGACCCGAAGGAGACCTGGGCCCTCATCAGCATCGTGCTCTACTTCCTGATGCTCCACGCCCGCTACAGCGGGTGGATCCGGGACTTCGGGCTCGCGGTGCTGTCGGTCATCGGGTTCATCTCGATCGTGTGGACGTTCTACGGCGTCAACTACGTGATGGCGACCGGGCTCCACTCCTACGGCTTTGGCTCGGGCGGCGAGAAGTGGGTCGGGATCTGGGCGTTGATCGAGATCGCGTTCCTGGGGCTCTGTTTCACTCGGCGGAAGGCCTCGCGGGTGCGTAAGCCGGCACCCCGCGTCTCCGAGAACAACGCTGCTGAAGCCGTGCCGCCGAAGGGATCGTCCCCGACGACGGCCTGAGCCGTTGGATTTCGCTGAGCGCTTCCGTGGCACCGCCTTCCAGGCGGTGCGCTTCCAGATGGACCCCGGTACCCATCCGCACCGGCTGGAAGCCGGTGCCACGTAAGGCGGTGCCACCGGGTGCCGCGGGTCAGAGCTGTTCGAGGAACCGCACGTCGTTCTCGAAGAGCATGCGGATGTCGGGGATGCTGTAGCGCCCCATCGCGATGCGTTCGATACCGAAGCCGAAGGCAAACCCGGTCCACTCCTCCGGGTCGAGGCCGCAGGCCTCGAAGACCGCCGGGTCCACCATGCCGCAGCCGCCGAGCTCGACCCACTTGGGCGGTTCGTCCGGGCGGAGCTGGATCATCATGTCGAACTCGGCGCTGGGTTCGGTGAAGGGGAAGAAGCTGGGGCGGAGGCGGATCTCGGCGTCCTCGCCGAAGTAGGCGCGGGCGAACTGGAAGAGGGTGGTCTTGAGGTCGGCCATCGTCACGCCGCGGTCGACGTAGAGCCCCTCGATCTGGTGGAACATGAACGAGTGCGTCGCATCCACGGTGTCAGGCCGATAGACCCGGCCGGGGCTGACCACCTTGACCGGCGGCGCGCCGCCCTCGGCCAGCAGGGTCTCGAGCACGCGGATCTGCACGGTGCTGGTCTGGCTCCGCAGCATGCGGGGCGTGCCGACCTGGTCGGGGTCGTCCACGTAGAAGTTGTCGATCGGCTCGCGGGCCGGGTGTTCGGGCGGGATGTTGAGCTTGATGAAGTTGTGCTCGTCGTCCTCGAGTTCGGGGCCCTGGGCGACCTCGAAGCCCATACGGGCGAAGACCTCGACGAGCTCTTCGCGGACCCGCATGATGATGTGGCGGCGGCCGAGGGCGTGCGACTGGATCAGGCCCGGCTCGGTCAGGTCGAGCTTCGGGCCGGTCGCGGCACCTCCCCCACCGCCGCTCGCACCGAGGGCCCCGGCACGGGCCTCGAGGGCCGCCTCGAGCGTGGACTTGACCGCGTTGAGCCGCTGGCCGACCGCGGGCTTGTCTTCCTTGGCGACGTCCTTGAGGCCGGCCATCGCGGCCTTGAGCTTGCCCTTGTTGCCGAGGTAGGCGGCCTTCCAGGCGTCGAGCCCGGCGGCGTCGGCGGCCGCGAGTTCGGCGAGGGCGGAGGTCTCGATGTCGTTGAGGGTGTCGAGCATGGGAGCGATCGTAGCGGGTCGAACGGACCGCGCCGGGTCAGCGAGCGGCCTGTTGCGCCCGGCACCGGCGGCATGGCGCGGGCGTTAAGCACGACGAGCTGGACCGACTCCTCCGGCACGCCGCCGGCGTCGTGCCGGACGTTGCGCCAGCCGCCCAGCACCACGCTCTCGCCGCTGCGAAGGCGCACGACCTGTTGGACGCGGCTCGTCATCACCCCGGGAAGCGGCTCTTCGATACTCCCCGTGAGCGACTCACGGGAGTAATCGACATCTAGCACGATGAAGCCTTCCTCGTCGAACGCGGTCCCGATCTCGAAGCGTTCGCCGACCTCGAAGGGGAAGAGCGACTCGCCGCGTTCCACTCCGGCCTGCAGATCGGGCCGATTGATCGGTTCGGTGAGTTGCATCGACGCCGCTTCGCCCCCCCTGACGATCAGCATGGGCGCGCTGTGGATGCGCAGCTGCTGCTTCTCGTCGAGTGACTCGAGGTGCGAGGCGATGACGTCCGGATCGAATCGGTCCTCGGTCCGCGCGACTTTGCCCGGAAGTCCGCTGAGCAGAGCGACCGCGTCGGGATCGGCCGGGTCCAGACAATCGACCGACCAGCATTTGATGAGGATGAGTTGGTCGGGCTCGAAGGGGGTGACGGCCGCTGACTGCACCCGAAACACCGATGCCTCGCCCGCCGATTGGACAACAGCCTGTGGGGAGGCGTTCGGTGACGATTGACACCCGACGATGCCCAGACAGGCCAGTGCGAGCGGAAGAGCCGTGCGGTGCAGGTTTCTCATGCGCAGAGCGTACCAAACCCCGGCGGGCTCCCGCAAGCAGTCCGAGCAGCACTTGCCCAGAGAAGAACAACGCCCGGCACTAGCCGGGCGTTGTCATCGAAGGAGCTTGCTCTATCGCGACCGGATCAGCCCTCGGCGGAGTCAGCGGCGGCGGCGGCCGGCGCGGCCTTTCGGACCTTCGCGGCGTACGCCGTACGACGGTCGGCCTGGCGACGGCGCCCGCTCGGCTTGCCGCCGATCTCGGGGCCCTCTTCGTTGCCAACGAACTGGATCACGCACAGGGGCGTCGCGTCGCCGAGCCGGCGGTAGCCGAGCTTGACGATGCGGGTGTAGCCGCCCGGGCGGTCGCTGAAGCGGGGCGCGACGTTCTCGAAGATGTGCTTGACCAGCTTGGGGGCCTTGCGCAGCTCGCCGTAGCGGTTGCGCTCGACCTCGCCGGAGTCGGGGATGTCGAAGAAGCCCTCGGCCCGCTCGCGGAGCTTGGAGACCTGCTCGCGCTCGGCGTCCGACGGGTTCGTCGGCAGGTACATCCAGGCGAAGGCGCGGCGGTCGGCACCGAGCATCGAGATCACCTGACGGCGGGAGTGCAGGTCACCCTTGCGCGCCTTGGTCACGATCTTCTCGACGAACGGCTGCAGAGCCTTGGCCTTGGGGATCGTGGTGACGATCTGCCCGTGCTCGAAGAGCGAGGCGGCCATGTTGCGGAGCATCGCCTGCCTGTGGGAGGCGGTCCGGTTGAGCTTGTAGCCGGCCTTGCGGTGGCGCATGACGAATCTCCTCTGTCGCGTACGAAAGCGGCCTCACCGAGACCGGCTTCAACTATAGACCGGCCCTGCCGTGCGGGCAGGGCCGGGGGTCGGACACAATCCGGGGTCAGGCCCCCGAGGTGGCGGGCATCTGGTAGCCCTCAGGAAGCTGCATGCCGAGGTCGAGCCCGATGTCGAGCAGCTTGCGCTTGACCTCGCGGAGCGACGTGCGGCCGAAGGAACGGAGCTTGAGCAGCTCGGGTTCGGTCTGCTGGACCAGCTGGGCCACCAGATCGATCCGGGCCGACTCGAGGCAGTTACTCGCCCGGACGGAGAGGTCGAGCTCGCCGATGGGCATATTGAGCTTGCGGATGAGTTCCTCGTCCACGCTGGCGGCGGCCGCGGCCTCCTCCGAGACGCGTTCCTCGCCGAGCTCGGCGAACTGGACGAAGGGGTTGAGGTGCTTGCGGAGGATCTTGCCGGCCTCGACCAGCGCCATCTCCGGGTTGACCGTGCCGTCGGTCCAGATCTCGATGGTGAGCTTGTCGAAGTTGGTGCGCTGACCGACGCGGGTGTTCTCGACGTTGTAGCGGACGCGCTGGACGGGCGAGTAAATGCTGTCGACGTGGATCACGCCGATCTCCTGCTCGTCCTCTTCCTCGTACTGCTCGCTCGCCGGGACGTAGCCGCGGCCCTTGGCGACGGTGAACTCCATCTCGAAGTCGATCTCGTCGGTGAGGGTGGCGATGAGCAGGTCGGGGTTGTGGATCGTGATTGCCGGGTCGGCCTCGATCATGTCAGCGGTGATCTCGCCGGGGCCACGCACCGCGAGGCGCATGGTCTTGGGCTCGTCGGCCTCGAGGTGCACCACGAGGCTCTTGACGTTCAGCACGATGTCGGTGACATCCTCAAGCACGCCGGGGACCGACGTGAACTCGTGGTCTGCGCCCTTGATCTTGATCTGCGTGACGGCGGCGCCTTCGAGCGAGCTGAGCAGCACGCGGCGGAGGCCGTTGCCCACCGTGGTGCCGAAGCCGTGCTCGAACGGCTCAACGCTGAAGCGGCCGTAGGTGTCGCCTGTGAATCGGGGGTCTTTGACCACACGACCCGGGAGTTCGAATCCACGCCAACGGATGCGCATCGCATCACCTCTCTGTTCCGACGGTCGCCTGGTTGCGTAACGGCTCGATCTGGCGGAAATCGCTGCCCCGTCGGTGGACAACGCTCCTTCTTGATCGAGACCGGGAAGACATGCTGTCGTGCCGGGATCCGATCCGGCCGGTGAGCCGGTTCGCCGAGCCCGGCGGCGGGAGTCGCTCGAGCGCGCGAGCGTCGCTGCTAGACGCGGCGACGCTTGCGGGGGCGGCAGCCGTTGTGCGGCACCGGGGTCCGGTCTTCGATCGCGGTCACGCGGATGCCGCAGCTGGCGACGCCGGAGACGGCGGACTCGCGCCCGGCACCGGTGCCGGTGATGCGGACCTCGACCTCGCTCATGCCCATCTTGCGGACCTTCTGGCCGCACTGTTCACCGGCGCGGGTCGCGGCGAATGGCGTGGCCTTGCGGGCACCCTTGAAGCCGATGGTGCCGGCCGAGTCCCACGCGACGGTTTCGCCGGCCATGTCGGTGATGGTGACGATGGTGTTGTTCTGCGTCGCCTTCACGTGGACGATGCCACGCGTGACGTTCTTGCGAACCTTCTTTGCCTTCTTGACCTGCTTTGCCATTCTCGCCTCGCAAACGAACCCGTGGGCCGAGCCCACGGGTCGCGGTAATCAGTCTTAGCCCTTGACGCCCTTCTTGCCGGCCACGGTCTTCTTGCGGCCCTTCCGCGTGCGTGCGTTGCACCGCGTGCGCTGCCCGTGTGCGGGCAGGCCTCGGCGGTGACGGTCGCCGCGGTAGCAGCGGATGTCCTTGAGCCGCTGCACGTTCTGGGACACCTGGCGACGGAGCGCACCCTCGACGAGGTAGCCCGAGTCGATGATCGCGTTGAGCGAGGCGACTTCCTGCTCGGTCAGATTGGCCGAGCGGGTCGCCGGATCGATCTGCGCCTCGTTCAGGATGTCGGCAGCGAACTTCTCGCCGATGCCGTGGATGTACTGCAAGGCGTAGAGGATCTTCTTCTTATCCGGCACGTCTGTGCCCGCGATACGTGGCATACTCGGTCCCTTTCGTCAGCGGGTGCGGAGCGGAGAGGCGGGAGCCTTCCTGATCAGCCCTGCACCTGCTTGTGCTTCGGATCGGCCTTGCAGATCACCCTGACCTTGCCCTTGCGACGGATGACCTGACACTGGTTGCAGATTCGCTTGACGCTCGCCTTGACCTTCATCATTCATCCCGATCGTCTGGCAGGCCTGTGCCCTGCGCGTTGATACGTCTGTTCACATTTACAACCCCACGACGTGGTGCGGTCGCGGGCGAGGATAGTAGACCTGAACATTCAGAGAGTCACGCGTCCGGGCCGGGAGTCGGCCCCAGTTCGGCCAAAATCAACCCCGATCATGCCCCTGACGGCCGGATCGGCCGTCGGACCGCGGGCCGAATTCCCGCGGGTCGGTGCTCAGTGGCGGTACGTGATCCGGGCCTTGGTCAGGTCGTACGGGCTCAGTTCGACCGTGACCCGGTCGCCCGGCAGGATGCGGATGTAGTTCATGCGCATCTTTCCCGAGACGTAGGCGAGGATCTCGGTCTCCTGCTCGTTGGGGAGGCGCACTTTGAACATGGCGTTCGGCAGGGCCTCAACGACCGTTGCCTCGAATGTAAACTTGTCGTCTTGCTTGGCCATGCACTCCCCGGGCTCTCGCTCGGGCCTTTCCTGCGTTCGTGGACTTTCCCTCTCGTCCAGAGAGGAGACGACTATAGACCCTCGCGTTCCCGCCGACCGCTCGACGCACGCCCCAGGACAGATCTCCCGGTCCGCGTGACGTGCACCATCCGTTCCACATGGCAGGCCGGAGACCCGTCGGCGGTCGAGACGGTCCAGCCGTCGGCCTCCAGCCGAACCGCCCCGGGCAGCCCCGCGAGGATCGGCTCGATCGTCAGCACCATGCCGGGGAGCAACAAAAATCGTCCGCGGCACCGGGGCGGGTCTCGTAGCCCGCCGTCGGCGGCTCGTGCAGCCGCCGGCCGACGCCGTGACCTGTGAACCCCGACAGCACCGTCAGGTCGTGCCTCGCCGCCGTGGACCGCACCGCACGGGCCACCTCAGACCATCGCACTCCCGGGCGGCACGCCCGCACGCCCGCGGCCACCGAGGCCCGCGCGGCCCCGAGCAACGCGGGCGTGGGCGAATTCCCGCCGGGCACGATCCCACTTTCGGCAACATCGCCGTACCAGCCGTCGAGCACGACACCGACGTCCACCGTCACCAGGTCGCCACCAGCGAGCACCCGCCCGCCAGGCGGGGCGTGCAGGGCCTGCTCGTTGACGCAGACGCAGGCAGCGCCCCGGAAAGGGTCCTTCGCTTCGGGCGTCTCGAGTTGGTCAAAGGCCGGGCGTCCTCCGTGGCGAGTAATCACGCCGCGGACGACGGTGTCGAGGGCGGCGGTGGTCATCCCTGCGCGACACCCCCGCAGCGCTGCTCGCGCGGCGAGCCACGCCACCCGGGCGGCGTTCTCGATCTTCCGGACATCCCGGGGGGAACGCAGCGCCGGCCAAATGGATTCGTCAGGACTCATGGTCGACTGTGTTGACAGTCAGCGCCGTGTGGGTGGCGCGGTTGCGGGGGCCTCGGCCCGTCGCGACGTCCTCTGGCGATTGCGCGCGCAGTGTCAGCCCTTCGAACCGCGGACGCGGGACGTCGTCTTGAGGTCTTCGCCGCCGAGGAAGCCGGAGTAGTTGCGCATCAGCAGGTTGGCCTCGATCCGCTGGAGCAGGTCGAGCGTGACGCTGACGACGATGAGCAAGCCGGTGCCGCCGAGGAACTGCGTCACAGCGAAACTGATTCCGAGGCTGGTGTTCACCACCATCGGGAGCACGGCGATGATGGCAAGGAAGCCGGCGCCCACGTAGGTGATGCGCCCGATCACGGCCTCGAGGTATTCCGCGGTCCGGGGGCCGGGGCGCAGGCCCGGGATGAACGACCCGCTGTTGCGGAGCTGCTTGGCCATGTCATCTGGATTGAACTGCACCGTCACCCAGAAGAAGCTGAAGAAGAAGACCATCGCGATGTAGAACACGATGTAGGGGAACTGGCCCATTTGGAACCAGTCGCCCATCTTGACCAGAGGAACGGTCCACCAACCGCCGACGTTCTTCGCGGCCGAGGCGATGGCCTCGAAGATGACCGAGGGGAAGATCATCAGGGAGCTGGCAAAGATGATCGGCATGACGCCGGAGTGGTTGACGCGGAGGGGGAGGTAGGACCGCTGGCCACCGAAGACCCGCCGGCCGCGGGTGTGCTTGGCCTGCTGGATAGGGATGCGACGCTGTGCCACCGTGAGCAAGACACATCCGCCGACGACCAGGACAAAGCCGCCGGCGAGCATCAGCATGCCCATGGCGTTCGGTCCGTCGGCACCGTTCTTGTCGAAGCTCTGGGCCAACTGCAGAATGGCGCTGGGCATGCCCGTAAGGATGCCGGCCGTGATGATCAGGGAGACGCCGTTGCCGATGCCGTAACGATCGATCTGCTCACCGAGCCACATCAGGAACACTGTGCCAGCGGTGAGCGCGGCCAAAGCGGTGAGCCACCAGACCGGGCTGCCCGCCATCTGTGCCATCACCAGGTTCTGGGCCTTGATGTACGAGAGCCAACCGATGCCCTGGACAAGACACAGACCGACCGTGGCGTAGCGGGTCCACTCCTGGATCTTGACGCGGCCGGAGGGGCCGTCTTCCTGGACCCGCTTGAGTGCCGGTGAGACCGAGCTGAGCAACTGGAAGATAATGGCCGCCGTGATGTACGGCATGATGCCCAGGCCGAAGATCGTGGACTGGCTGAACGATCCGCCGGAGAAGATGGCAACGTATTGCGCGGCGCGGCCGGCGGCGCTTTCAGACTCGACTGCGGTCTGAAAGAACTCGACCATGCTCGCCTGATCGACGCCCGGCAGCGGGATCCAGAACCCGATGCGGTAGACCGCGAGCATACCGAGCGTGAAGAGGATCTTGTGCCGGAGCTCTTTGACCTGAAATACGTGCAGGAGTGATCTGAACATCTCGCCTCTTTGTTGCGGACCTGCCCGGCGTCCGTCCGTGCGTGCGTGTGAGCCGTTCTCTACCCTTGTCCCACGCCTGCGCGGTGGGCTGGACGGATCACTTCTTCTTCATGCCGGCGCTGGTCCTGCGGAGCTTCTTGGTCAGGTTCTTGGGGGACCGATCGTCCGAGTTGCGGTCCACGCCGCGCACCACGTCGCGACGGGTGCCGGTTTCCTTGACGCTGCCGCCCGCGGCTTCGATGTGCTTGCGGGCAGAGTCGGTGACCCGGTTGGCGGTCACATCGAACTTGACCGTCAGCTTCTCGGCCTCGCCGAGGTCGCCGAGGATCTTCAGATCGCGGCTCTGGTCGCGGACGAGGCCGGCCTTGGTCAGGCTATCCACATCGACCACGCCGCCCTTGGCAAAGTCGGGGTGGGCCGCGATCGAGCCGAGGTTGACCACGAAGAAGCGGGTCTTGAACTGGACGTTGGTGAAGCCGAACTTGGGCATGCGCCGGAAGTACGGCATCTGACCGCCCTCGAAGGCGGCCCGGCCGGAATAGCCGGTGCGGGAGCCCGCACCCTTGTGGCCGCGGCCGGCCTGCTTGCCCTGGCCACTGCCCTGACCGCGTCCGACGCGTTTGCGGGACTTGTACTTGCCGGCCATAGCCGTGATGTCATGAATCATCATCTGTCGGCGCTCCCGCAGCCGCTGGCTGCGTGCTAGCCGGTCCGTTTAGGGACCGGCGGTTGTCTCTATCGTACGTCTCGGTCGATCGTTCAGGCGTCTGTCTTCGGTGCTTCTGCGGGACTGGCTGCGGGTGCCTCGGCCGGGGCAGCTGGTGCTGCAGCGGGTGCCGCGGCCGGGGCCTGCTGCTGGCCGTACCGCTGTCCGCCGCCGCCACCACGGCCGCCGCCACGGCCGCCGCGGCCGCCGCGACCGCCACCACGGCGGTTGTCCTGGCCGACGGTGTTGACCGGGCCACGCATCTTCTCGCTGGCCGCGGCCTTGGGCATGAACCGCTGGCCGCGCTCGATCTTGGACTCGATCTCGGTGGTGCCGAGCTCGACATCACGGGAATCCCCGATGTCTTCCTTCGTCCGCAGCCGCTGCACGCCGTCGAAGACCGCGCGGATCATGTTGATCTTGTTGGTCGAGCCGTAGCACTTGGTGAGGCAGTCGGTGATGCCTGCGGCCTCGAGCACCGTGCGGACCGTGCCGCCGGCGATGACACCGGTGCCCGGCGAGGCGGGGATCAGACGCACGCGGCTGGCGCCGAAGCGGCCCTCGACCTGGTGCGGGATCGTCGAGCCCACTCGCGGGACGCGGACGACATCGCGGCGAGCGGCCTTCTCGGCCTTCTCGATCGCGGTCGGGACTTCCTTGCTCTTGGCGTGCCCGAAGCCGACGCGGCCGTTCCGGTCGCCGGCCACGACGAGCGCGCGCCGAAGCTGAAGCGGCGGCCACCCTTCACCGTGGCGGCCGTGCGGAAGATGCCGAGCGTCTCGGTATCAAAGTTCGAGTTCTGCTCTTCGTTGGAGTTCTTACTCATGGGTGCTCATCGCTTTGGTCTCAGGCGCTGCTCTGTGTCGAGCGGGAATGCGGATCGTGTACGTGCGGATCAGAACTCGAGCCCACCCTTGCGGGCGGCGTCGGCCAGGGCCTTCACCCGGCCGTGGAAACGGAACCCGCCGCGGTCGAACGCGACCTTGGTCACGCCGGCGGCCTTGGCCTTCTCCGCGAGCGACGCGCCGACGGCCTCTGCCGCGGCCACGTTGCCGGAAGTCTCGCCCTTGTACCCCTTGTCGCGGGTGGACGCCGAGGCGAGGGTGGTCCCGGCCAGGTCGTCGACGACCTGGGCGTAGATGTGGTTCAGCGAGCGATAGACGCACAGCCGGGGCTGCTCGGGCGTCCCGATCACACGCTTGCGGATACCTGTCCTGCGGCGGCTCCGGCGGATCTGCTTTTTCTTCTGGCTGTTCATCGCGTCTCACCTGGCGGGGTGTCGCCCCGCGTCATGTGCTGTCTGAATACGAACCTTAGGAGCCGAACTGCTTGCCCTGCTTGCGGCGGATCACTTCGTCGGCATACTTCACACCCTTGCCGTTGTACGGCTCGGGCTTGCGCTTGGCCCGCATCGCGGCCGCGAACTGGCCGACGGCCTGCTTGTCCGCGCCGTTGATCTTGACGATCTGCTTCTCGGCGGTCACGCTCAGTCCGGCGGGGATCTCCATCAGCACCGGCTGTGCATAGCCGACCTGGAGCTTGAGCTGGTTGCCCTGCACCTGTGCACCCCAGCCGACGCCGACCACTTCCATGGTCTTCTCGTAGCCCTTGGTCACACCCTCGATCATGTTGTTGATCAGAGCGCGGGTGAGGCCCCAGTAGGCACGGACCTCGCGGATGCTCTGGTCCTTCTCGTCGATGGTGCAGCGGACCTCTTTCGCGTCGGCGTCGACCTCGACGTTCACCTCGGGGCGGACCGACATCGACAGGGTGCCCTTGGGCCCCTCGACGCTCAGCGAGTCGCTCTTGACCGCGACCTTAACTCCGCTGGGAATGCTGACAGGTTTCTTTCCGATTCTTGACATTGGTCTGTCCTCGATCATCCGTCCGGGCGGTGCCGGCGGGGATTCCAGTCCTTCAGAGGCAATTGATCAATCAACCGTGCAGAGCATCTCGCCACCGATACGCTCGTCACGACACATCCGGTCGCTCATCACACCCTGGCTCGTCGAGACGATCGAGATGCCCAGGCCCTGCATCGGGCGGGGCAGGTCGTCCACGCCCATGTACACCCGGCACCCGGGCTTGCTCTCCCGCTTGACGGTGCGGATCAGCGGCTCGCCGGTGCTGCTGTACTTGAGCTGCACACGGATCTGGCCCTGCCGTCCGTCGTCGACGGGCTCGGAACCGACGATGTAGCCCTCGCGCTGGAGCACGTCGAGGATGCCGCGGTTCACCTTGCTGTTCATCACCAGAGTGGTCTTGGAGCGGTTGCGCACCGCGTTCCGGATCCGAGTCAGCATGTCTGCGATGGGGTCACTGAGTGCCATGTCGTTGTACCGCCTGAAGCCTTGTGCGTGTTCAAAGTGAGATTCGGACTCTCACGGTGTCGTAAAGAGGACGTCGGGTCTGGCCGTCGGGTCTGGCCGTCGGGCCTACCAGCTCGCCTTGCGCATGCCCGGGATCTTGCCCTCGAGCGCGAGCTTGCGGAGCATGATCCGGCTGATGCGGAACTTGCGGTACACAGCGCGGGAGCGTCCGGTCAGCTCACACCGACGGACCTTCCGGCTGGAGAACTTGGGGGTCCGCTTGCTCTTGGCGATCTGGGCCTTGGTCGTCATATCGTTCCTCGTCTCGGTCGTCCCGAGCCCGCCGGTCGTGGGCGGCCCGGTCATTGGTCGTTTGGTCAGTTCTCGTCGGGCTTGATGAAGGGCATGCCGAGCTGCTCGAGCACAAACTCGCTCATCTTCGGGTTGGAGTTGGCGAAGCTCAGGTTGATGTTCATGCCGTGCGTGAAGTTCACGTCCGCCATGTTGATCTCGGGGAACACGCCCTGCTCGTTGAGGCCGGTCGAGTAGTTGCCCTGCCGGTCGAACGACTTGCGGGGCAGACCCCGGAAGTCCTTGATACGGGGGGTGGCCAGGTGGATGAAGCGGTCCAGGAAGTGCCACATCCGGTCGCGCCGGATCGTCACCATCGCCGAGGTCTCGTAGCCCTCACGCACCTTGAAGTTGGAGACCGACTTCTTGGCCTTGAGCATCATGGGCTTCTGGCCGCTGATGGTCGTGAGGGTGTCGAGCACGGTCGAACGGATGTTCGGCGGGATCTTGGTCCCGTCGAGGTGCCGCCCCATGTTGACGTTGATGGTGATCTTCTCGAGCGTGGGCTGGGCCATCCGGTTGGTGACGCCGAACTCCTTGGCCACCGCGTCGCGGATCTCGCTGTCGAACTTCGCACGGAGGCGCGAGGCACCCGCGGGGGGCGCGTCGATCTTCTCGCCCTTCTTGCCGCCCTTTTTCTTCGTGTCTTTGGCCATGTCTTTCGTTCCGATCTTTCAGGCTGCGTTCCGCCGCCGGTTTCCATCCGGCGGCCTTCGCCTCCGCCCGCTCGTGCCGAGCGGGAGTGTGTGTTGCGTGATCAGCCCTTCGCCTTGGCCCCGCGGACCTCGCCGAGCACCTTGCCGCCGCGGGCCGCGACCCGGACCTTGCTGCCGTCGTCGCGGATCTCGAACCGGACGCGGGAGGGCTTGCCGTCCACGACCGGGCTGACGTTGCTCAGGTGGATCGGGGTTTCCTTCGTGTAGATGCCGCCCTGCGGGTTGCGCTGTGTGGGCTTCATGTGCTTGGTGCGCAGCGCGATGCCGCGGACGAGCACCCGGTCCTCCTTGGGGATGACCTTGAGCACCTCACCGGTCTTGCCCTTGTCGCTGCCCTGAGTCACGACGACCTGGTCGCCTTTGCGTACGTGCCTGGCCATATCACACCACCTCCGACGCGAGAGAAACAATCTTCATGTAGCTCTTCTCACGGAGCTCACGGGCGACGGGGCCGAAAATGCGGGTGCCCTTCGGGTTGCCGTCGTCGTTGATGAGCACGACCGCGCTGTTGTCGAACCGCACGTACGACCCGTCCTTGCGGCGGTAGTTCTTGGCGACCCGGACGACCACGGCCTTCGACTTGTCGCCGGCCTTGACGTCGGACCCGGGGAGCGCCTTCTTGATCGCCACGATCACCCGGTCGCCCACCGAGGCGGTCTTGCGCGAGAACCCGCCCCCGCGGGTCGAGCCGCCGTACACGCGGATGACATAGGCGATCTTGGCGCCCGAGTTGTCCGCGACTTCGCATCTTGATTCAGCTTGCAGCATCTACCTACCAGCCTTCTGTAATTCGCGGGGATTGGTCCCGACGCCTGTTCACGATTCGTGGCCAACACCCTCGCGGACCACCCGGACCAACTTCCAGCACTTGGTCTTGCTGATCGGGCGGCACTCCTCGACCTCGACGGTGTCGCCGAGCTTCGACACGTTGGCCTCGTCGTGGACCTGCAGCACCGTGCGCTTCCGCACGTACTTGCCGTACTTGGGGTGCTTGGCCTTGAACGCCACCACCACCTTGCGCGACTTGTCACGAACGTCGGACTCGACCACGCCGACTCTGCGGGAGTGGTTGACTTGTTGCTCGGTTGCTTCGGTCATGGATTCATCTTTCCGGGGCAGGGACTGCGTCCCCGCCGTAGTGGGTCGTGTCGGTCTTCTGTTACGCCTTGGCCAACTGCCGCGCGTGCCGCTCGGTCATCAGCCTCGCCACGTCGCGGCGGAGCTTGCGGAACTGCGAGGTGTCCTCGATCTTGTCGGTCACGGTCTGGCTGCGGAGCGTGAAGATCTTCTCCCGGAGCTTCTTCAGCTCGATCGAGATCTCCTCGTCACGCATCTTCCGGACTTCTTCGGCAGTCGACATCGCGTCGTCCTTCATTCTCTGGCCTCGGGCTCACGCGGCCTCCGGCGTTGCGTTCACGTTCCTACACCGAGAGTCGGCGACCGACGAATCGGCACCGAACCGGCATCTTCATCGCCACACGAGCCATCGCCGCCTTGGCCTGGTCTTCCGGCACACCGGCGAGCTCGAACAAGACCGTCCCGGGACGCACCCGCGCCGCCCAGTAGTCCACGTCCGCCTTGCCCTTGCCCATGCGGGTCTCGAGCGGCTTCTTGGAGACCGGCTTGTCGGGGAACACCCGGATGAAGAGCTTGCCCTGACGCTTGAGCAACTGCTGGGCGGCGATACGCCCGGCCTCGATCACGTTGCTCTTGAGCCAGCAGCCCTCCAACGCCTGGAGCCCGTAGTCGCCGAACGCGACGTAGTTGCCCTTGGTCGCCTTGCGGTCGCGGGCGCGACGGAACTCTTTGCGGTACTTGACTCGCTTGGGGATTTTGTATGGAGGCATTGTGCAAACTTCCTTCGAAACTCACGGACCCGGCTGGCCCGGTCAAAACTTCCTGACGATCCGTCTCCGGCACACCCGAATCAGTGCCGCCCTCTGGCCCGAGGACGAGCACCCGCCGCGCGGGAGTCGGTCTCCTCGGTCTTCTGCTCCTCGTCGAACATGCCCTTGTAGATCCACACCTTCACGCCGATCACGCCGTAGGCGGTACGCGACTCGGCGAACCCGTAGTTGATGTTCGCCTGAAGCGTCGACAGGGGCAGTGAACCCAGCCGGGTGTCCAGGGTGCGGCTCATCTCGGCCCCGCCGAGGCGGCCGGAGATCATGATCTTCACGCCCTTGGCGCCGGCCTGCATCACGCCCTCGGCACGCATCTTCACCGTGCGGCGGAACGCGCCACGCTTCTTGAGCTGCTCGGCGACCGTCTCGGCCACCAGCTGGGCGTCCATGTCCGGCTGCTTGATCTCGACGATCGAGATCGCGACCTTGCGGCCGGTCATGTAGGTCAGTTCCTGCGTGATCCGCTCGACCTCGGCACCCTTGGGGCCGATCACCAGGCCCGGACGCGCGGTCCGGACGATGATCTTGAGCTCTTCGCGGGTGCGTTCGATGTGCACCTCCGCGACGGCCGCGCTCGGGGGCGTGCGGTTCAGGCGGTGATCGAGGTACTTGCGGATGCGCTCGTCCTCGACCAGCAACTCACCGTACAGCGCCTTGGGCGCGTACCAGCGGGAGCGGTGTGCCTCGGTGATACCGAGTCGGAATCCGAAAGGATGGCTCTTCTGTCCCATCTAGTCACGCTCCTGCACACTGACGGTGATATGCGACTGCCTCTTGAGAATCGGGTGAGCCCGGCCGCGGTCCTTGGGCTGGAACCGCTTGATCGGGGTGGCACGGTTGACCGCGGCCTCGCAGACAACCAGGTCGCCCGGGTCCGCGTCGGCCAGCTCGGCGTCGGCGATCGCCGCCGCCAGGGCCTTGCGGACGTGCACCGCGGCCCGCTGCGGCGCAAACGAGAGCATGCTGAGCGCCTCGTCGGCCGACTTGCCGCGGATCATGTCCACGACGAGCCGGGCCTTCTGGTCGCTCCCGCGGTGGAAGCGGACCTCGCTCGAGAAGCACGCCAGCTCGCGGGCCTCGCAGCCGAGCGTCTGGGCGAGATTCACGATGTCCTTGGCCTTGCAACGCGGGTGGTCGCGGCCGGACATCCAGTTCCGCACAGCGCTCCCGGCGTTGGACGCCTTGAGCCCGGTACGCTCGACGGACGTCGCGAGCTCTTCGGTGCCGATGCCCGTTTGCTCGCTCAGTCGCTTGAGTTTGTCGCTTCGAATCCTCACGACGCGATCCTCTTGGGGTTAGATGCCAGACCGGCGAATCAGCCGGACTTGAGGCCTTCCTTCTTGTTTGTGTGGCCCCGGAACGTACGCGTTGCCGCGAACTCTCCGAGCTTGTGACCGACCATGTCCTCGGTCACGTAGACGTCAACGAAGTTCCGGCCCGTGTGGACCTTGAACGTGTAGCCAACGAACTCGGGGACGATCGTGCAACGACGCGCCCACGTCTTCATCGGCTGCTTTGTGCCGCCCTCGACCTGCTTCTCCACCTTGCGGTAGAGCTTCTCGTCGACGTACGGTCCCTTTTTCAAACTCCGGCCCATAGATGCGCCTCATATCCTTCGTGCGGTCGGTTCAATTCGAGTCGGTTACTTGAGCTGCCCGTACCGCTTGCTGTAGCGGCGGCGAATGATCATCTTCGTGCTGGCCTTCTTCCGGTCACGCGTCGAGCCGCCCTTCGCGAGGGTGCCCGACTTGCTGCACGGAGCGCGGCCACCCTTGCTGCGGCCCTCACCACCGCCGAGCGGGTGAGCGTGGTGGCTCATCGCCACACCGCGGGAGAGCGGACGCCGGCCCAGGTGACGGGAAATGCCCGCCTTGCCCAATCGGCGGTTCTGGTGGTCGCTGTTGCCGACGACGCCGATCGTTGCCATGCAGTCCAGCAGCACCCGACGGGTCTCGCCGCTGGGCAGCACCAGGGTCGCGTAGTTGCCCTCCTTGTTGGAGAGCCGGGCCGAGGTGCCCGCCGAGCGGCACATCTGTGCACCGCGGCCGGGGTTCAGCTCGATGCAGTGCAGCGCCATGCCCGCGGGGATGAACCGGATCGGCATCATGTTGCCGACCTCGGGCTCGACCGCGACGTCACGCGAGCACTCGATCGACGTGCCGACCTTGAGGCCGTTCGGTGCGGGGATGTACCGCTTCACGCCGTCGGCGTACTCGATGAGCGCGATGTGGCAGCTGCGGTTGGGATCGTACTCGATCGCCGAAACCTCGCCCTTGATGCCGTCGCGGTCCTTGCGGCTGAAGTCGATGGCGCGGTACAGACGCTTCGCGCCGCCGCCGCGGCCGCGAACCGTGATCTTGCCGTGATGGTTTCGGCCACCCTTCTTGTTCAGGGTGCGCGTCAGCGACTTCTCGGGACGTGTCTTGGTGACCTCAACGTGGAGGTTGACCGAGGCGTTCCGCCGTCCTGCGCTGGTTGGTTTATATACCCGAATAGGCATGGATCGGTCCTCTCACTCGGCTCAGAACAGCTCGATAACCTGGCCCTTGGCGAGCCGAACTGTTGCTTTCTTGGTCTTCTTCTCGGTCACCCAGCCGTACTTCAGACGACGCTCGCCGCCCTTGCGGACCTGAGTGGCCACTCCCTCAACCTTGACGCCGTAGAGCTGCTCCACGGCACGCTTCACCTCGGTCTTGGTCGCGCGACGGTCCACCTCGAAGGTGTACCGAGCTTCCTCGTTCATCGCGGCCGTTGACTTCTCGGTGAGAATGGGCTTCTTGATGATGTAGGTCGAATCCATCAGGCCACCTCCTCGGCTTTGGCGACGCGGCCCATCGGCGAAACCTTCGCGGACTTGTCGGTCTGCGAACTCGGCCCGTTCAGCCACGCCTCGAGCTCGCCCTTCCCGATCACCAGGTACCGGTGGTTGAGCATCTCGAAAGTCGTGAGCTGATCGGCACAGCAGACATCGACGTCGTCGATGTTGCGGGCGCTCAACCACGCGTTGCGGCTCTCGGCACGCTCCTTGGGGAGCGCCAGAAGCACACGGTGGTCGATCCCGATCGCCTTCAGGAAGTCCGCGAACGGCCTGGTCTTGGGCGTGTCGAACTTCAGATCGTCGATGATCTTGACCTCGCCATCGACCAGCTTCGCCAGAAGCGCGTTGCGGTTCGCCTTGCGACGCATCTTCTTGGGCATCGTGACATGGTAGTCCTCACGGTGCCGCTTCTTGGCGAAGGAATGGCCACCACCCTTGAAGTGCGGCGGCGTCTTCGCACCGTGTCGGGCGTTGCCCGTGCCCTTCTGGCGGTAGATCTTGCGGGTCGAAGCTCGCACTTCGGAGCGGGTCTTCGTGCGGGCAGAGCCCTGACGAAGGTTCGCGTGATACATCACGTACGCCTGTTTGATCAGGTCAGCGTTAACGACTCCTCCGAGGGAGGATTCATCGATGCTGAAGGTCGAAACCTCGTCGCCCTTGATGTTGTAGACGGGGACATCCATTTGTCGTACTCCGTCTTTCGCCTTGTTCAAAGCCTGATTGGGTCTCCGGGGCACCCGCTCGGCTTGCTTCGCCTATCTGCCCGATTCCCTGTTGCCCTTGGTCGGGGCACGCCTCGGAAGGCGTGGGGTCGAGCAGAGTCGACTCGGCTGGTGTAGTTCCGTCTCCCGACACCGTGCCGGGAGCGGTTTCAGATCTGTTGTCGTCCGACGGTTTCGTCGGGGCAGTCGCCTGCCCGTTCGACCTCTCGGACCCCGCGGCCGGGATGCGCCCAACCGAAGGTTACTGACGGTGCAATCACTCCTACGAGGAGATCGCCTTGGCCTTGCTCCGGTTCAGCCGGACCGCCGGCCTCACCATGACGGTGCCGCCGTTGGCCCCGGGGACAGGCCCCTTGACCAGCAGCAGGTTCCGCTCGCTGTCGATCCGGATCACATCCAGGCTCCGCGCGGTCACCCGCTCGTTGCCCATCTGGCCGGACATCTTCTTGCCCTTCTTGATCCGACCGGCCTTACCGGCGTTGTTGCCGTGGCCGCCGATCGAACCGGGCGAACGGTGCTTCCGCTCGACGCCGTGCGTCGCAATCTGGCCCTTAAAGCCGTGACGCTTCATGCCGCCCTGGAAGCCCTTGCCCTTGCTCGTCCCGATGACATCGACGAAGGTGACGCCGTCCAGCGACTCAAGCCCGACCGCCTGGCCCAGCTCGAACCCGCCGGCCTCGTCCTCGGTCACACGGCTCTCGACGTGCGTGCGCTTCGGCGTGGTGCCGGCCTTGGCGTCGTGCCCGATCTGCGGCATCGTCGAGTTGCGGGCCTTGACCTCGCCCCAACCAAGCTGCACCCCGGAGTACCCGTCGGTCTCCACCGTGCGGATCTGCGTCACGATCGACGGCGTCATATCCAGCACGGTCACGGGAATGCTCTGCTTCCCGTCCTCGCTGAAGACGCTCGTCATGCCGATTTTTTTGCCTACCAGCGTGAGTGCCATCGGTTACGTACCTTGCTTCGTGCCTGTCGTCGGCAGAGGAAGTCTTGTCAGTTTCGCTCGGCCGTCGCGGCCCTGTCTCTACAAACCAAACGAGCCGCCCGCGGTCAGCGAACGGCTCGAAACATTCTCAGGCCTTGATCCTCACGAACACACCGGCGGGGACCACAAGTCGATTGAGGGCCTCGACGGTGCGGGCGTTCGGCTCGACGATGTCGATAATCCGCTTGTGCGTCCGGATCTCGAACTGCTCGCGGCTCTTCTTGTCCACGAACGGGCCACGGAGAACCGTGTACCGCTCGATGCGTGTCGGCAACGGCACGGGGCCGCGGACACGGGCGTTCGTGCGCTTCGCATGGTCGACGATCTCTCTCGCCGACGAATCGAGCGCGAGGTGGTCGTACGCCTCCATCCTGATTCTGATCCGACCGCCTGTCATCCGTCACCTCGTTCGCGTGCTTCGTGTTCTGCCTGCGTGATCTGTCGCGGGTAAAGAACCCGCCGACACGCGCCCTGCGTGCCGTTCTGCGTGTGCCCGGCCACGCGGCCGAACCCTCTACCTGCTTGGCACCGGTTGTGGCACCGAAAAACCCACCGACACGGGCACGCCCGTGTTGACCCGACACCGATCGGGGTCGAGCCCGTAAGCGTACGACGCTTGCCCTCGTAGTCAATGCCTGGACGGGCGTCATTTTGACCAAGTCCTCATCGCCAGCCGTGTTCGAGCCCCACCCGCCCCCGGTCCGCCCGGTCGCCAGAGCCCCGAAACTCCGCCACGCCCGCACTTCAGGAGGCCGCCGCTTCGTGTCGATGGACTCCACGGGCCGCGGCTTGCGGGGTGGCCGACCCGTACCATGCCGCGAAACCTCAGGCCCCCGAGCGGGTTACACCTCAAGAGCCGCCATACCCATCGCGTCCGCCAACGATCCATGCATGCCACGGAGGTCATCATGTCCGCCACCAGATCCCGCCGTCTCGGAGCCTGCTCCTGGGTCCTCTCCGCCGCCCTCGCCGCGGGCGCCTTCGCCCAGTCGGGCACGGCCCGACTCTCCGACCAGACGCTCGAGAGGCCTTCCATAGGCCTAACGACCTCGCTCCCCATGGACGTCTCGGTCTCGACCTACCAGATCTCCGGCACCGGGATCAGCCGCATCACCCTTCCCGGCACGGCCGCGCTCATCAATGTGTCCGATCGGAGGCTGTCCGAGGCCAAGACGCTCACCGAGATCGCCGACTCCATCGTTCACGACAATCTGGCGTCCGTCTCCTCGCTCAAAATCGACACTTCCGCCCCCGGCGACAGCTCCCGGCTGCTGAAGACCGCCAAGGGGCGAGTCCTCAGCCGCGAGACCAGGGAAATCAATGGCTGGCCCGCCGAAGTCTTCTACCTCCAGCTCGCTGGAGTCACCGGCGACGATGCCGCCCGGGGCTACGCGGTCTTCATGCCTACCCCGACCTCGGTGGCGATCTACGAGCTCCAATCCTCCGCCCGCGATCTCGCGGCAGCGAAGCCGTTCTTTGAGATCCTCGTCGATTCCACGCGGATTACCGATCCGGCGACACTCGACGCGCAGCGTGGCGTGGGTGTTGAGGCGGGCCTGGCGTTCATGCAGTCGCTCACGCCGGCCGATTATGAGCGCGCAATCAAGGACCTCGGCGACGAATGGCGCTTCGAGCGGTTCTACCGCCCGGCCCCGAGCGGATCTGACCGCGACGCCGAGGAGCTCGGCTACCGCCTGACCCGCTACGCCCTGGGCACCCGCGGCGACCTCAAAGACCGCTCCGAACGCACCGGATCGAGCCCCACCGACCGCGAGAAGGGTTACCTCGTTTTCCAGCAGGCCCGCCTGCTCCTCGACGGCCGCCTGGTCGACGTGGTCGCGTCGTTCTTCATGACCCCGGACCGGCGGTCCGAGTCGTGGAAGATCCAGCAGACCGTGCGTCCGCTGGTCGGCAACACGAAAGCCGCCCCGATCACCAACCTGGTGGAGACCGCCGTCCGCGACCGCGGCGATCTCTTCATCTCCCGCACAGAGGGCAGCAAGCCGGCGTCGAGCATCCAACCCGCGATCGACGGCACCGGCTATATCAGCCGCGTCGAGGTGTACCTGATGCCGCAATTGCTCATGCGCAAGGGCGCGACCGGCTCGCACCGGTTCTACGCGTTCAACCAGAACGTGGACCGCGTGACGCTGCGCGAGGACGTGATCTCGCCCCGGGAAGGCGGCGGATTCGTGTACACCTCGAGCCCCAGCGAAGGCCATCCTGGGCAGACCGTGCTCTTTGACGCCAAACTCCGCCCTGTGCGGGCGGATCTGCCGGGCGATCAGGTCTGGGAACCGATCTCCGGCGAACGCCTGCTAGAGCTCTGGCGCGAGAAGGGCCTGCCCATCAAGTAGACAGGGGCGCGCCTCTGCACGCCCCTGCCTCGAGTGTTCGCTATCCTCGCTGCCGCTCAGTCCCGGGCGGCGTTGTACAACTCGGCGACCTTGCCCCAATTCACGACGTTCCAGAACGCCGCGATGTAGTCGGGACGGCGGTTCTGGTAGTTGAGGTAGTAGGCGTGCTCCCACACGTCGAGCCCGAGGATCGGCGTGTGCCCCGCGCTCAGCGGCGAGTCCTGATTGGGCGTGCTCTCGACAACGAGATTGCCAGAGCCGTCTACCGACAGCCACGCCCAGCCCGAGCCAAACCGCGTCGCTCCGGCCTTGGCGAACTGCTCTTTGAAGGCGTCAAACGAGCCGAAGGTCGCCTTGATCGCGTCGGACAGAGCGCCGCTGGGCGCCCCGCCACCGCCCTTGCCCGCCGGGGCAAGCACAGTCCAGAACAGGGAGTGGTTGGCGTGGCCTCCCGCGTTGTTGCGGACCGCGCCCCTGATGTTCTCAGGGATCGCGTCGAGGTTCTTGAGCACCTCTTCGACGCTCTTCTTGGCCCACTCGGTGCCTTCGAGTGCCGCGTTGGCGTTGTTGATGTACGCCTGATGGTGCTTGCCGTGGTGGATTTCCATGGTCTTGCCGTCGATGTGCGGCTCGAGTGCGTCATGGGCGTAGGGCAGTGCAGGGAGCGAAAAGGGCATGTTTGCCTCCTTCTGATTCCAATCAAAAACCAAACAAATTGGGGAATGGCGAAAAGCCGTTGCCCCGCTTGCATTCGGGACGATTGTAGGTAAGCTGGGAGGCCTCAATCGCCGTGGCAGGGATGCCCACCGCGAATCCTCTTTCCGCAGCCGTCCGAGACCAATTCGTGGGGTTTCGCAGGGCACTCTCGGCAGTCTGACCGGCGAGCACGGAGGCCAGACGACAACTTGAGACGACGTGGCGGCCCGGCGTATGGTCCGGCACGTGATGGAAAGGCGCCAGTCGGGTGGAGCTCTCTATGTCTACGGCATAGAACGTGAAACCCGATGGGGTTGGAATACGTAAGAAGGTCACCGGGTTCACACCCCGGTGAGTGGCTTCCTAGGCGTTCGGTGGGTGGATCAGGGCTGCGAGCAGCGTTGAACATCGACAACTCGCGAGAATCTCGGCCGAATCCGAGAACTTTCGCGACGCAGACCCGGCTCGGGCACGACTCGGGCGTTCGGTATTTGGGTGGAAGTCGGCGCGAATCCAGGACGGTGGGAACTCACGGCCGGTAGCGGCAAGGACGGGTTGGTATGAAACAGGTACGCAAGGTCAGGAAACTCACGCCGCTTGAGCAGGTCCGACGCAGGCATCGCGTGGAGATGGCCTCGTCGGCTGCCGGCGCCGAGGGCAAGAAGAAGCGGCTCAGCCTCGAGGACGAGCGGCTGCTCAAGCACCTGCTCAGCGACGAGCAGGACTTCATCGACAGCCCCGAGTTCTACGAGAAGGAATCCGAGAGCCAGATCTACGCCGAGGCCCCCGATATCCAGAAGCCGGACACCACCTGGTACCACCCGGTCATGGACGATCTGTCCAGTTCCCGCAGCAACCGCACCGTCAAGAGCACCCAGCAGGTGATCCTGACCGGTGCCGAAGAGCGGGTGCTCTTCTACCAGTTCAACTACGCGCGCTACCGGGTCTGGAAGCTCCAGCAGGAGATCTGGGCGGGAGCCTCGCGTCAGCCGACACCGGAACAGGCCGAGGAAGTGCTCGCGTGGCACCGCCTCGCCGACCGCGTTCGTGAGCAGATCGCCGAGACCAACCTCGCGCTGGTGCTGGCCATGGCCAAGCGGACCCGCATGAGCGAGGTCGACTTTGCCGACCTGGTCAGCGAGGGCAACATGGCCCTCCTCCGGGCCGTGGACAAGTTCGACGCCGGCCGTGGGTACAAATTCTCAACCTACGCCTGCCGGGCCATCCTCAAGGCGTTCAGCCGCCAGGGCATGAAGCTCAGCAAGTACCGCCAGCGGTTCCCGACCGACTTTGACCCGAAGCTGGAGAAGTCCAACTACATCGAGTCGAAGCGCGAGGGCTTCGAGAAGGACGCCGCCGAGGAGGTCAAGCGGATCGTCACCGAGAACCGGGCCGATCTGACCGCCGTCGAGCGGACGGTCATCGAGCACCGTTTCGGGCTCGAGAGCGGCGAGGAGAAGCCCATGACCCTCGAACAGGTCGGGCAGATCATCGGCGTCACCAAGGAACGCGTCCGCCAGATCCAGAACAAGGCGATGGAGAAGATCCGCGTCACGCTGGAAGAGAGCTTCCTGGGAAGCAAGGACAAGGAGGAGCAGGCCGAGGGCTCTGAGGCCGGGAGCGAGACCCGCTCGACGGTCGCGGTCGACTGATCGCCCAGACCCCCACCTTTCCCCCACCCATTTCCCACCCCCCACCATTTCCCAAGGGCCCGGCCTCGTGCCGGGCCCTTGGCGCGTTTTGGCCGGCGACCATCATCCCCGCACAGGAACCCGACGGGCCGTGCTGCGAACAGTCCACAGTCCTGAAACAACCCGCTGCGGGCATCCTGCGCTCTCGTCGCCGATCGCGACGAGTTGCTAGGCTTCCCGTCGCGGCACGTGCCGCCGAAGGGTCGGCCACGCACCGAGAACCCAGACACGCCCGTGGCCGGGCGGGAAGGCCCGACCCCGCGCGGTCACGATGAGACCGAGGAGTGAAGCGTCCATGACGGTTGAAACTGATACGCAGACCGATGCCTCGCACGTGGGACACGTGGCCCTGCCCGGACCCAAGAAGAACGACCCCTTCGCCACACGCTGGGGCAAGTTCCTCCAGGCCACGATCAAGTTCGAGGCCTCCGACCTCATCATGAAGACAGGGCAGCCGCCCAAGATCCGGCTCCGCGGCGCACTCAAGCCCCTCGACACCGCCCCGGTCGATGAGGAGGAGTTCTGGCAGATCGCCCGCGCGATCATGACGCCGGAACAGCTCGAAGACCTGCACAAGTTTGGCTCGGCCGACTTCGCCTACGACTTCGACGACAACACCCGCTACCGCGTCAACCTCTTCATGGCGCGCGGCAAGATCTCCGTCGCCGCCCGACGCATCACCAGCAACATCCTGCCCTTCGAGGGCCTCTACCTCCCGCCGATCATGGCCGACATCGCCATGCAGCCGCAGGGCATCGTGCTCCTCTGCGGCGTGACCGGCTCGGGTAAGTCCACGACGATCGCCTCCATGCTGCAGTACGTGAACGAACGCAAGCCCGTGCACATCGTGACCATCGAGGACCCGATCGAGTACATCTTCAACGACGCCGTCGCGACGATCAACCAGCGTGAGATCGGCATCGACTGTCTCGACTTCAAGATCGCCCTCCGCGCGCTCGTGCGTGAGAACCCCGACATCGTGCTCGTCGGCGAGATGCGCGACAACGAGACCTTTGAGGCCGCGCTGATGGCCGCCGAGACCGGCCACCTGGTCTACGGGACCATCCACGCCAGCTCCACGACACAGACCTTCAGCCGTATCTACGGCCTGTTCGAGCAGGACGAGGTCGAGGGCGTCCGCAAGATCCTGGCCTACCAGATGCGGGCGTTCGTCTATCAGAAGCTGCTCCCGACGCTGCACGAGAACATCCACCGGATCCCGGCGATCGAGATCCTGGTCAACAACACGGTTGTCCAGAAGCACATCCTCGAAGGCCGCGAGGGCGAGTTGCGTGAGTACCTCAACTCCATCGAGGCCATCCAGTCGGGCATGAAGGACTTCAACCTCTCGCTTGTGGAATTGGTCGAGAAGGAATACATTCACATGCGGACGGCGATCGACTCGTCGCCCAACGTCGACGAGCTGATGATGCGGCTCAAGAAGCTCGGCTGACCCGGTCGGCGGGCGGTCTGGTCGGTGTGCGGCACGCCCTCGCGACCGCGGGCACCGGCCGTGGATTTGGTGGGGTGAGCTGTGCGGTCCGCACCGCACGCGGCCGAAGAAGATGGTTGCTCGAAGAGCCTTGAAAGACGGGGAATGACGGTGCTCCAAGCCCTTGACACTTCCGTGGGGATCTCCATGCCGATGACTCTCGCTCAGGACGCGTTCATTCTGGTTTCGCCGTGGAAGCCGGTGCTGCTGCTCGTGCCCCTCGTCGCCTGGGCGTGGCTGATCTCCAGCAACTTCGACAAGCACGCCACCCGATTCCACCTCGAGCCCAAGAAGTGGAACTCGTTCCACCTGTTCATGGGCCTGATCGCCTTCCTCGTCGCGGTCCTCATGCCGCTGGAGGGGATCCTCGGCATCGTCGTCGGGCTCGCCGCGGAAATCGCCATCCTCGCGATCAGCATCGCGGCCTACCCGATCATCGCCAACAAGGACGAACGCGTCCCCGAAGATCACCACGTCAAACTGCTCGATTTCTCCAGCATGGGCGAGGCCAAGGAGGCCAGGGCCGCCGCCAAGCAGGCCGGCACCGCCGAGCTCGTGCTCCGCACCCCCGACGGCACCACCGTCCCCGTGCCCGAGAAAGAAACCGCGGAGTTTGCCGTCCGCGTCGCGGCCGAGGGGCTGTTGCTCCGGGCCAAAATCGCCCGGGCCTCCGAGGTGGTCGTCCGGCCGACCGGCAAGGACCAGAACTACGGGGTGGTCTTCCTGATCGACGGCATCCCCACCGCCGACACCACCATGCCCGCCGCAGAGGCGGTCAAGATGATGGACTACTGGAAGGCCGTCGGCGGTCTCGACGTCAACGACCGCCGGCGCAAGCAGATGGTCGCCGTCAATGTGGGTCACCTCGACCGCAAGCACAAGGTCCGGCTCACCACCGCCGGCGGGCAGTCGGGCATGACGCTCACGCTGATGATCGACCCCGAGCTGGCCGTCCGCCGCAAGGTCAGCGACATGGGCTTCCTCGAGCCGCAGCTCGAGGCGATCAACAACATCGTCGAGGACGCCTCGGGCGTGGTTCTGCTCGCGGCCGCCCCGGACGGCGGCGGCACCACGCTGCTCTACACCATGGTCCGGATGCACGACGCGTACACCCAGAACGTCCAGACCATCGAGAGCGACATCCAGGACGCGATCGAGGGCGTTCGCCAGAACCCCTTCGACCCGAAGAAGGAGGGGCAGGAATACTCCACGCTCGTCCGGTCGATTCTTCGGCGCGACCCCGATGTCGTCGGCGTGGGCGAACTGCCAGACGCCGCGACCGCCAAGGAGATGTGCCGAGGCGACCAGGAGCGGACCCGGCAGTACGTCCTGCTCCGCAGCAAGGGCGGCCTGCAGGCCATCCAGATGTGGTGCAAGGCCGTCGGAGACCTCCCCACCGCCGCCGGGGCGCTCCACGGCGTCATCGCGGGAACTCTCGTCCGCAAGCTGTGTCCAAACTGCCGTGTGGGGTACACCCCCTCGGCCGACATGCTCAAGAAGCTCGGCCTGCCCGCCGACAAGGTGCCGCAGCTGTTCAAGAAGGGTGGCCAGGTGCTCATCAAGAACAAGCCCGAGACGTGCCCCATGTGCAGCGGCGGCGGCTACTTCGGCCAGGAGGGCGTCTTCGAGATCTTCCCGGTCGGCCCCGCCGAGCGGGAGCTGGTCAAGAGCGGCAACCTCGCCGCCCTGCGGGCCGAGTTCCGCAAGCGCGGCTACCCCACGCTCCAGCAGGCCGCGCTCCTCAAGGCCGTCGAGGGTATCACCAGCATCGAGGAGATCATGCGGGTCACCAGCGCGGGCGAGAGCAAGAAACCCGCCGCCGCCCCTGCCGGCCAGAGCGCGTGATCGCCTGAACGAGAACGAACAACCGGGCGGCCCCGACCGCCCCGTGCATCGGCGAAGGAACTGACATCATGCTTAACCTCCTCGTAATCGCGATCGTGCTGGCCATGGCCTACGTCGCCGTGACCCGGACCTTCTTCTCCGCGCTCCTCCACATGGCGTGCGTCGTCGTCGCCGGCGCGATCGCCTTCGCGTTCTGGGAGCCCCTCTCCTACATGATCCTGACCAAAGCCCCCACCAAGGGCTTCCTCGAACCCATCGAGTACACCGCGTGGGCCTTCGGTCTGGTCATCCCCTTCGCCGCGTCGCTCGCCGTCCTCCGTGTCGCAACCGACAAGCTCGCCCCCGCCAACGCCGTCGCCGTTCCCGCGGCCGACGTCGTCGGTGCCGGCGCCTGCGGCGTGATCTCGGGCGTCATCACCGCCGGCGTGCTCGTCATCGCCATCGGCACGATGCGGTTCAAGACCGACGAGTTCGGCTACGAACCCGTGCAGTACCAGGGGGCCAGCATCGAGCGGTCCGGCGGCCTGCTGCTGCCGGTCGACCGCCTCGTCGGCGGGCTCTACGCCTACACCAGCGAGAACGCGTTCGCGACCGAGAACTCGCTCGCCAAGTGGCGCCCCGAGCCCTGGCACGCCGCCGAAGTCATGCGCATGAACGACCGCGGCCTCGCCCGCAACACCGCCCGCCCCAACGACTTCGAACTGCTCGCCCGCTACACCGTCACCGCGGCCAACGGCGAGAACCTGCTCCAGGACCGCTGGGCCACATCCCCCCACCAGGCGACGATGCTCGACGGCACGCCGTACCCGGCCGATTCGCGCATCGAGGGCATCATCCTCGAGATGAAGTCCTCGCTCCGTGAACCCGGCGCCAGCTTCGTCTCGGTCACCGCCGGACAGATCTGGATCGTCGCCGAGAACGCCGACACGGGCGAACGCCTCAACCTGCACCCGGTCGCGGTCATCGCCAACCCTCAGGGTGCCGACACCTCGCTGTCCCGGTTCCCGTTCGACTCGCCGAAATTCGCGATCTCCTCGTCCGGTGCCGCGACGCGGCCGATGGGCTTTGAGTTCGTCGTCCCCAACGAGTTCGAGCCCATCGCGATCTACCTCAAGAACATCCGCCGCGAGCTCAAGCCCCCGCCCGCTCAGCCCGTCACCGAGTTCACCTCCGTCGCCCAGCGGGACAACGCGGTCACACAGGGCTCGCTCATCGAGGGTGCCGAGCCCATCCCCGTGGGGTTTGGTGAGGACGAAACGGACACCAGCGTCCGCAGCAACGGCCAGCAGGAAGAAGAAAACCGCGCCAAGGGCATCTTCTTCACCAACACCCTGCCCCGCCCGCTCACGATCCAAAAGGGCACCCAGCGCGGCCTCAGCATCGACAGCGGCAACTACATCCTCAACGGCGAGGCCAAGTGGGCCCCCGCAGCCCTCCGCACCCGCATCACCGAACGGGCGCTGCAGATCAACAAGTTCTCGACCACCGGCGACGTCGTCATGGTCCAGGTCGATGTCAGCGGCAACTTCCCCGGCAGCATGTACGGCCAGGCCATGGCCACCGCGCAGCGCGTCATGCCCCCGCAACTGGTCGATACCAACGGCATCGTCTACGACTGCGTCGGGTGGGTCTACGAAGACCGCGACCTGGTCCACATCCGGTTCGATCCCGGCCAGCCCGTCCGCGGCATGACACAGCTCGCCGACGCCGGCATCACCCTCAGCTCCAGCCGCACCGACCAGAAGCTCACCCTGCTCTTCCTCTGCAGCTACGGTGCCGAGATCAAGAGCTACAACGTCGGCCCGAAGGTGATCGTCGAGCTCGACAACCCGCTCCCGCTCGACAAGCGGCAGAAGTAACCGCCGCACCCGGCGGGCAGCACCGGACCGACAATCCCGCGGTCTACAAAAACGACGCCCCGGCAACGAGTTGCCGGGGCGTCTTTGTTCTTGCAGATTGCCGTTCTTCCAGGATGTCAGGACCGGTTCAGAGGTTCGGGCCCCGCGGGGTCGGCCCCGGCGATCCCGCAGCGATCACTCGGCAGCGGGCGCGGCCTCGGTCGTGCCCGCCTCGCCGTCCCCGGTCGCCGCGGCGGCCTCGGGGGCGGGACGCTTGTTCTTGAGCGAGGGATCGATCAGCTCGCCCTCGTCGTCGAATTCCATCTCGTCGCGGCCGTCGTCGTCCAGGGTGCGGTCGGGCTCGACGTGCAGCTTGATGTTCGCCTCGAGGTCCTTGGCAAACTTGATCAACACGTCGAAGTTGTCGATCCGCTTGATCGTGAACGGCAGCCGCACCTCGCGGGACTTGACAACAAACCCCTTCTCGCCCAAGGCGTCGGCGACGTCCTGCTGCGTGACCGAGCCGTAGAGGTGACCGAGGTCGTTGCACGAGCGGAGGATCGTCAGTTCGAGACCCTCCATCTTGCTGACCATGCTGCGGCGGTGCTCGAGCAGCGCTGCCTGCTCCTTCTCGGCCTCGGCGCGACGATCGGCGAGCTCGGTGAGCTTCTCCTTCGAGGGCGTCGTCGCGAGCTGGCGGGGGAGCAGGTAGTTGCGGGCAAAGCCCAGACGGACGGTGACGACGTCACCAACGATGCCGAGGTTGTCGACGTTGTCGGTGAGCAGCAGTTGAACGGTCTTGGTAGCCATGTGCGGTCCTTTCGCTGTCCTTTCCCCCGCCGACCGAGCGAGAGAAGTTCAGGAGCCCCGAGGGGCCCCAACGGTGCCGGGAGAGCCTACAGTCGGCTCCGCCCGTGAATGGTCGGCATGGTAGGCCCGCGCCGGTCCCCATGCCTCATCGCGTCCGCCGCCCGGGTGGGCGTCAGAACGGGATGTCGTCGTCCGGCGGGATGTCGTCGTAGGACTCCTGGCGTCCCCCTCCGCCATCGCCACCGCCCGAGCGGGCCCCGGCCGCGGCACGGCGTCCGCCGCCTCCGCCGCCGCCGCCCTCACCCCCGCCGCCGCCAACGAACTCGAAGCCCTCGGCAACGACGAGCAGCTTGGAACGTTTCTGCCCGCTGTTCTTGTCTTCCCACTGATCGAGCCGGAGCCTGCCCTCGATGAAGGCCGGGCTCCCCTTGCTGTGGAACCTGGCGAAGGCCTCTGCGCGCGCACCGAACATCTCGCAGTCGATGAAGTTCGCCCGCTCCTGCCAGTTGCCGTCGCGGTCCTTGTAGCGTTCGTTCACCGCCAGCCCGAACTTGGCGATCGCCAGGTTGGATTGGGTGTGTCGCATCTCGACGTCCCGCGTCAGGTTGCCCATCAGCAGAACCTTGTTGTAACTCCCAGCCATGAGACGGCCTCCGTCGCCAGTGCGGTGCGGCGCGATCGATGCCCTTCGCCGGGCCCCACGCCGCCCCGAAGTTTGGAATGTGGAAGGATAGCACACACGAGGCGTGCGTCCGACCCCGGATCCTCCGACTCACTCCGACGCGTCGGCAGAGCCCTCGTCCGAGGCCCCGGCGGCCACGGTCGCGGGCGCGGCGGCCTCGGCGGCGGCGGCCTTCTCGGCCTCCTGACGCCGCAGGTTGGCCTCGACGCCGAGCCCGGACCGGTCGTCCTGCAACGCGATCTCCTCGTCGGAGAGGTGCTCGGCGTTGAGGATCATGACCCGCATGATCCGCTCGCCGAGGTTGCAGTCACGCTCGATGCCGGCCACGGCCGTGGTCGGCGCGCGGAAGTAGACAAGGAAGTAGACACCACGCCGCTGCTTCTCGATCTCGTAGGCGAGGCGACGCTCGTCCCACTTCTTCATCGCGACGATCTCGGCGTGGCTGCGGTGCAGGATCTCCTCGATGCGGGCCACGATGCTGCCGAGATCGGCGGCTTCGGACTGGCTCACGAGGAACATCGCTTCGTACATTCGGGTCTTGGCTGACATGGGTCGGGATACCTTTCACTGGGCCGGACGCGCCACCGCGCCGGCGTGGACTTGCTTCTAGGCCGCGCCCCAGCCGGCGTCGGCTTCGGGGTCCGCGTCGTTGCCCGGACTGGGCTCGGATTTGATCTTGGAATTGAACCGGTTCATCGCCGCGTCGATACCCGACGCGACGAACGTCTCGACCGCCGCGGCCGCGGTCTCGATCGAAGAGGCCAGGCCGTCCCGCTCCTCCTCGGCAAATCGTGACAGCACAAACGCCGCCTGATCGAACATCGGCGGCTTGGGGCCAATGCCCACGCGGCACCGCGGGTAGTCCGCCGAGCCGAGCCGACGCTCGATATCGGAGAGCCCGTTGTGCCCGCCCGCCCCGCCGCCGGGACGGAGCCGCACCGAGCCGACCGGCAGGGCCAGATCGTCGGTGATGACCAACAGATCGCTGACCGGCACCTTGTAGAACTGCACCGCCTGCAGCACGGACTGGCCCGAGAGGTTCATGAACGTCATGGGCTTGAGCAGCAGACACTTGGTCGAGGCGATCGACGCCTCCACCCCGTCCGCCTGGAAGCGGGACTTGACCACCGCGCCGGGCGCGTGGCGTTCCACGAGGCGATCGATCGCCATGAACCCGGCGTTGTGCCGCGTCTTGACGTACTGCGCTCCGGGATTGCCAAGGCCAACGATCAGCTTCATGACGGTGTGCTCTCCATAAACTCCGCGGCGAATCCGGCTCGGGCCGGCGCGACCGCGGGCGATTAGTCGTCGTCTTCCTTCTTCTCGGTGATGACCTCGGGCTCGGCGGCACCGCTGACCTCGCCGCTCTCGTCGGTCTCTTCCTCTTCGATCGACTGCACGATGATCTGCGCGATGATCAGCTCGGGGTCCGAGAGCAACTTCATCGTGTCCAGCGGGAGCTTGATGTCGCTGGCGTGGAGCGCCTCGCCGGCCTCGAGCCCGCTGATGTCCACCTCGAGGAAGTCCGGCAGGTTGGCCACCTTGCACTCGATCTCCACCTCGTTGGTCGGGTGCATGAGCAGCGCGCCCGTGGCCTTGAGACCGACCGCCTCGCCCACCAGGTGGATCGTCACGTTCACCTCGATGCGGCTCTTCCAGATCGACGCGGGCAAAGTCGGCGTGGACCACGTTGGTCCCCAGGTAGTCAAACTGCAGGTCTTTGACCAGCACGTTCTGGACCTCGCTCTGGCCCTCGATCTGGAGCTGGAGGATCTTCTCGCCCTTGTGCAGGTAACGGAGCGTCTCCTTGGCGTCCACGGAAACCGGCAGCGGCTCGGCGCCGTGCCCGTAGACGATCGCGGGGAGCCCGCCGGCCTGGCGGATCCGGTTGCTGTACCGCGTGCCGACCTTCTCGCGACGGGAGGCGGTGAGGAGTGGTGCGTTCTCGTGCATGGTGTTCTTCCTTCTCTTTTCTGTGACTTCTGGGTGTGTGATGTGGCCCGACTCAGCGCTTCGTCCCGGCGGTGCGCTCGAAGAGTTCGCTGAGCGAGAGGTTGTTGTGGATACGGTGAATCGCCTCGCCGACGAGGTCGCCGACGCTCAAGACCTGCAGCTTCTCGGAGAGCCCGTCCAGGCGGCCCTCGGTGGGGATCGTGTCGGTGATGACGAGCTTCGAGATCGGCGAGGCTTTGATCCGCTCGATCGCGCTGCCGCTCAGGACGCCGTGCGTCGCCGCCGCGATCACGTCGGTCGCGCCGTGCTCGAGCACGAGCTTCGCGGCCTCGCAGATCGTGCCGCCGGTCGAGATCATGTCATCGAACATGAGCACCGTCTTGCCCTTGACCGACCCGATGATGTGCTCGGTGACGACCTCGGTGCCCGACACACGCCGCTTGTTGATGATCGCCAGATCGCCGCCGAGCAGGTTGGCAAAGCCCTCGGCCACCTTCACGTTGCCGACGTCCGGGCTCACCAGGCACAGGTCGCCCAACTCGTGCCGGATCGACTCGAAGTAGTCGAGGAACACCGGCGTCGCCGTGAGGTGGTCGAACGGGAGATCGAAGAACCCCTGGATCTGGGCCGCGTGAAGGTCGATCGCGAGCACCCGGTCGGTCCGCGCCGCGGTGATCATGTTGGCGACGAGCTTGGCCGTGATCGGCACGCGCCCCTCGTCCTTGCGGTCCTGACGGCCGTAGCCGAAGTAGGGCGTCACGATCGTCACGCGCCGGGCGCTGGCCCGCTTGAGACAGTCGATAAAGACCAGCAGCTCCATCAGGTTGTCGTTGACCGGCGAGCACGTCGAGATCACGACAAAGCAGTCGCGCCCGCGGACGTCCTCCTCCAGCTTCACCAGCAGTTCACCGTCGGGGAAAATGTTCGTTCTCGCCTCGCCGATGGGCTGGCCGATGTGCTCGCACGCCCGCTCGGCGAGCGCCCGGGAGTTCCGGCCGGCAAAGACCTTGAGCGTGTGATTGGTGTCCATGGTCATCCGACGGCCCCTGTGCTCGAGTGTGCGAGCCGATCACGCAGGATGCGGTCGACCTCGGCGAGTTGTTCTGGCGTGTTGATGCTCAGCACGTCCTCGGGCGGCACCGCGTCGATCACCTCGACACGCTCACCCGACCCCATCAGGATCGCCGGCACGTCGGTGATGTAGTACTCACCCGACGCCTCGTTCCGCTCGACCCGTGCCAGCGCGCTCTGCATCGACGCCAGCCCGAAGCAGTAATAGCTCGGGTTGACCTCACAGATCGAGAGCTGCTCCGGCGTGGCGTTCTTCTGCTCGACGATACCGACAAGCCGACCCTCGCCGTCGCGGACGATGCGGCCGTACCCCGTGGGGTCCTCGATCACGCTCGTCGCGAGCGTCGCCGACGCACCGGTCCGCCGGTGAAGCCCCAGCAGCGCGTCCAGTGTCTGGGTCCGGATCAACGGGCCGTCCCCCGCCAACACCAGCACGGGTGTGTTGTCGTCCAGCCCGGTCAACTCATCCGCGGCACACTGCACCGCGTGGCCGGTGCCGAGTTGCTCGGCCTGCACGGCGTACCGCACCCGATCCCCGAACCCCTGCAACGCGTCTCGAACGCGCTGCTGCTCGTAGCCGACCACCGCGATCACCCGAGAGCACCCGGCCCGGAAACACGCGTCAACCACGTGGCAGACCATCGGCCGGCCAGCCACCTCGTGCACGACCTTCGGCAGATCCGAACGCATGCGCGTGCCCTTGCCCGCGGCCATGACGACCGCAACGGGATCAGGAGAACAGCTTGTGTCGATGGGCTCGCTCATACGTCGCGGTGAGGACTCGCCAAAAACCATCAGGAAGCGTCGAAATTACCCGGCCGGGACTCGAACCCAGACTCTCAGTACCAAAAACTGATGTGCTACCATTACACTACCGGGCAGTAGCGCTGCCGCCGGCCGTCCGCCGGTGCCGACCCTCGCACATCGCGATGAGATGCCCGGACCGCACACAGCCGACAAACTCGATGGGTTTCAGACGTTCGTCCCGCGTCTCCTTTGCTGCACTGTCGCGGACCGGTCTCCGAGAGACCGTCCCGCGCGAGAACCACGTTTCCACGCGGTTCGCAGCCCCCGGCACGCACCGTGCCGGAAAGAAGACGACGACCGCGGCGGTAGCCGGGCCGCGTGCCCGACTCAGAGCTGGAACGTGCGGGCCGCAGAGGGTCTGAAATCCAGACCACCTCTATGAGCACGCCCCATGATCGCGCCTCAGCCGGACGGGCTCACGCCCTCGACGTCCGTCGCGATCGGCTCCCAAGAAAGAAACCAAGACGGGGAAGTATCGCCCCCCCCCGGGCCCGGGTCAAAGGCGAACCCCGGCGGGATTGCCGATCAGGCCTCCCCAGACTCCGGATCAGCCTCATCCTCCGGCTCGTCGCGGTCCAGAGTCGACTCTCCGATCACGTCATAACAGGTCGCCAGCAGGCCCAGAAGCGGGAATCGCCACTCCTTGAACGGGCTCGGCCCGAGCCGCCGGAGCAGCGGGTGGCTGGCCGCCGGAGGCTCAATCGGCGTGGGAATTGCGTCCAGCCCAGGCCCGGCCTGCCAGAACCGGTCCAGACACTCAGCCAAGGGCAAACCACGGGCCGAGGGAGCCTCGGGGACGTGGGCCTCGTAGACCGGCGTGGGGATCGCCGAGGGCTCCTCCGCGTCGCCCTGCTCGCGGATCTGGTTCAGCAGCGCCTCGCCCGTCGAGCCCCGGAGCTCGCACAGCAGGAACGCCCGCTCCTGCACGCGGTCGGCCACCATCGCCATGAGTGTGCAGGCGTGCTTGCACCAGCCCGCCGAATGCCCGCAGGTGCAGCTGACCTTCACATCCTCCGCCGTGGGCACCAGCGGCCGCCCCACTCCCGCAAAAAGCCCGTCCACGCGGTCCGAGATCTCCCCGGCCAGCAGGCCGGCGGTATAGATCGCTTCCCCGGCCATCCGCTTCGAGGCCGATTCCCAGACCTCCGGAGGGATCGGCGAGAACTGCAGCGACGTGGCGTAGGGCCGATCGGCCCGCCCCTGCACCGACGCGGACGCCAGCACACCGCCGATCTCCACGCTGACGATCTGCCCGCGTCTGGCGTAGTCCATCCCCTCGGCGAAGTCCTCAGCCGCCGCCATGCTGCTGGCCAGCAGCAGCAACCGGCGGGCGATCGAGGACTCCGGCTCGCTCGCCCCCGCCCATTTCACCCGCACCCCGCTCTTGACCTTGCGCGGGTGCATCGTCATGCCCGGCCGCGTCCGACGGGGCGGGTGAGGCTCGAACATCCCCTGCTGACCGGGGCGCGCCGGAGCGGCTCCGTCGGCGGAGGTGCCCGGCGACTCGGCCTGCTTCGATGAGTCCGGCGCATTGGCTGCGTCGGTCGTCGGCGTCGCGGCGGGGCTCCGCTCGGCACCTTCGCCGGCCGGCGTTGTTGGCTCGGTCGGCGGCGTGGGCACCGGCGATGGCGTGTCTGGTGTCTCTGGCGTGGTCATGAGATATCGTCCACCGCGTCGTCGCGCAGCGTGAGGATCGAGCGGAGGTCGTCGGTCGAGAGTTCGGTGAGCCACCGCTCACCCGAGCCGACGATGGAATGGGCCAACTGCGTCTTGCTTTCGATCATCTCGTCGATGCGTTCCTCGAGTGTGCCGCGGACCACGAACTTGTGGACCTGCACGTTCTTGTCCTGCCCGATGCGGTAGGCGCGGTCGGTGGCCTGGTTCTCCACCGCCGGGTTCCACCAGCGGTCGAAGTGGAAGACGTGCGAGGCCGCCGTGAGGTTCAGCCCCACGCCGCCTGCCTTGAGCGACAGGATCATCACCGGCCGCTCGGCACCCATCTCCTGGAACTGCTCGATCATCTGCTCGCGTCCCCCCTGGGGCGTGCCGCCGTGCAGGAACAGGATGTCCCGGCCGAACTCGTGCCGGAGCATGAGCGAGAGCAGGTGCCCCATCTGCCTGTACTGCGTGAAGATCAGCGCCTTCTCGTCGGAGGCGACGATCTCGTCGAGCATCTCGAGAATGCGGACACACTTGCCCGACCTTGCGGGGTCCGGCGGGGTGCCGGCGTCAGGGTCGAAGTCCTTGAGCGCCTGCGCCGGGTGGTTGCAGATCTGCTTGAGTTTGATGAGCGAGCTGAGCACCAGGCCCCGGCGGTGCATGCCGGACGACTCGTCCACGTCCTTGAGCATCCGCGCCACGCAAGACTCATAGAGCGAGGCCTGCTCGCGGGTGAGGTGGCAGTACTCCCGGCTCTCGAACTTCTCGGGCAGCTCGACCTTGATCGACGGATCGCCCTTGTGCCGCCGCAGCACGAACGGACGCACCAGCGACCGGAGCTGCTCGGCCTTCTGCTCGTCGTGATAGCGTTCGATGGGCACCGCGAAGCGCCGGCGGAACGTGGCCGCGGGGCCGAGATACCCCGGGTTCAGGAAGTCCATGATCGACCACAGCTCGGTGAGCCGGTTCTCGACCGGCGTACCGGTCAGGGCGATGCGCCTCGCCGACACAAACGACCGCACCGCCTGGCTCTGTTTGGTGGCCGGGTTCTTGACAAACTGGGCCTCATCCAGCACCACGCGGCGCCAGTGCACCCGCTCGAGATGCTCGCGGTCGCGGTTGGCCAGGGCGTAGGTCGTCACGAACAGGTCGCACCCGCCCACCTGCTCGACCAGCTTGTCGCCGATCGCCCGCTCCACGCCGTGGTGCACCTTCACCCGCAGGCTGGGGGGCAAACCGCCTCGCCTCGCGGACCCAGTTGCCCACAACCGACATCGGCACGATCAGCAGCGTCGGTCCGAGACCCGCCGCGTCGGCCTTGGCCTCGAGCCCGATTGAACGCTCGTGCAGCAGCAGCGCGAGCAGCTGCACCGTCTTGCCCAGGCCCATGTCGTCGGCCAGGCACGCCCCGAAGCCGAACTTCTCCAGGAACGCCAGCCACGACACACCGCGCAGCTGGTACGGCCGCAACTCGCCCTGGAAGCTGTCGGGCAGGACGATCTCTTCCATATCCTCGGCGTGCCCGGTCGCGTCAAAGAGCGGGCTCAGCCAGCCCGACACCTCGATGCCCGTCACCCGCAGGTTGTGCCGACCCGACTCGGCCGAATACGCCATCCGCAGCGCCTCGCCGAGCGATGTCTCGCCCTCGCCGACCTGACGCACCAGACGCAGCGCCGCCTGCAGATCCTCCGGCCGCAGCTCGACCCAGCGCCCGCCGAGCCGCACGAGCGGCGCCTTCGACGCGGCCAGCGACTCAAACTCGGACTGGGTCAGCACGTGCTCGCCGACCGAGATATCCCACGCAAACCGCACCAGCCGCGTCCAGACCCAGCCGGGCGGCCTGCGTCTCGCCCGATCCCGGGCCCGTGTCCGTCTCGTGTTCGCCGCTCTCGATCCGCAGCCGCGCTCCCAGCCGCATCGTCGGCTGGTCCCACCACTCCGGCGCTTCAACCGCGAACCCCTGCTCGACCAGCGCCGGCCGGAACTCCCGCAGGAACTGGTACGCCCTCGCCGTGTTCAGCTCCAGCCGCGTCGGCTGCGTGTCCTCGAGGGCCGTCTCCAGCCGCGGGTACAGCTTCGACGCCCGGCCGAGTTCGGCCACCAGCATCTCCCGCGGGTTATCCAGCCTGCGGCCGCCCATCGAGACCGAGTCGGTCGGCAGAAGCCAGACGTCCTCGGCCTCCACGATCAGCGCATCGTCGTCGGTCGCCTGCAGCTCAAAGTTCAGCTGCCACGCCAGATCCCCGGGGTCAACATCGGTGGCCTCAAGCCCCTCCAGGCCCGCCGGTTCGTCCAGCCGGAACCGGAGCCTCCACGCCGAGGACACGCCCCGGTCGTCCAGCCCGCCAATCCACACCCGCACCCGGCGCACGAGCTCCGTCCCGAACTCCTCCTGGGCCGCGATCCGCGGCTCCTCGTTCAGGAGCCCCGACAGCCACGCCACCTGCGGGTCGTCCTCAGGGGCCACGGTCTCGATCGCCTCGTACATCTCCGCCTCGCGCGCGCCTCGCGGCACAGCGCATCGGCCACCGAGCCCAACGCCAGATCCGTCACCGCCCACGCGTCGTCGTCGGTCTCACTCACCGCCGCCCGGGCGATCGGGGGCATGGCCTTGGCCAACGCCACCACGCGGCTCGACGCCGGCTCGTCACCCAGCCACGGACGCCACGACCCGGCCGAGGCCGTCCCGCCGAGCTGCATCACCATCGGCACCACACGCTGCTGGCAGACCAGCGACCGGGCCAGCCGGGCCAACGTCGCAAAGAAGGGCAGCGAGTCGCCCGCCGCGACCTGCGACTCGGCCGCCGCCGTGTCGAGCAGCCCGTCCAGCAGCCGCTCGGCCCGCAGCGGCGGGATCCGCATCGCCGGCACGAGAAACCGCCCGAGATCCGATTCGCCCGAACCGTTCTGCGTCCCCGGGGCGTGGAGCGACAGGGTCGGGCTCGCCATCGGCGTGCCGCCCCGCTTGGGGAGCCAGAGGTTCAGCTCGTGCGGGCCGGTCAGGCCCGGGGCCAATTCCGCCAGTTCATCCGCCGAGGCGGCGAACGGGTGAGGCGAGTTCCCGCCCTTGCCGGGGCGTTCCGCCGCACCGGCCGGGTTCCCGGTCGGCGCACCACCGCGCTCCCCCCAGAGCAGGAGCATTCCGTCGGACCATGTCGCGTGAAGCACCAGCATCGGGTGTCGGCCTCCTCCTTGAGCACCAGCGACCGGGGACACCACCCCGGCCACAGACCCCCGACCAAACAATGAGGGCGCAGGGACTCGAACCCTGGACCCGCGGATTAAAAGTCCGCTGCTCTACCAACTGAGCTACGCCCTCGGGGACTGCCATTCTAGCCACGCACTTCGATGTTCTCCGCTGAAGCGGACGATCGGGCCGCCGCGGCAGGCCCCCTGGCCCGACCAGGCCCCCCACCGATGCCCCGTCGGGCACCTGGCTCAGCAGAAGCGTCGGTGCCACGATGCACGAGGTGCGTCGTGCCGAAGGCCTCCTTGCCCCCGGCACACTCCCGGCACGACGCAGCAAAGCTGCATCGTGGCACCGGCCCCGCTTGCATCCTCAGGCGGACGCCATACGCTCGGCCGATGGACAATCTTCGCAAGACGCTCCGTCGATACGAAGACGGCCGCGCCCGATTTGTCACGTTCTCCACCTACCGCCGCCTGCCCCTCCTGGCCAACAACGCGATCAAGGACCGATTCGCCTCACACCTGGCCCACGTCCGGGTGCAAGCCGGCCTGCGCCTGTTTGCCTGGGTCGTCATGCCCGAACATGTACACCTGGTCTTCTTGCCGGGCGAGCAGAGCGGCTCGACAGTTCTGAATGGGCTGAAGTCCCCGTTTGCCCGCGAGGTGCTCGCTCGCTGGCGCGAACTCGAGGCTCCGATCCTTGATCGCGTCACCGACGATGCCGGCCGCCAACGGTTCTGGCAGAGGGGCGGCGGCTACGACCGCAACATCCGCGACAAAGACGAACTCGTCGAGAAGATCGGGTACGTTGACGAGAACCCGGTACGCCGCGGGCTGGTCGTCCGCCCCGAGCAGTGGGCGTGGTCCTCCGCCCGATGGCACCACGGCGACTGCACAGGCCCGGTCCCCATCGACCCCATCCCCTGGTAAGCCCGGTGCCCGGTGCCACGATGCGGCTTTGCCGCGTCGTGCCGGATCCCGGAACCGGTGCCACGATGCGGCTTGCCGCGTCGTGCCGAGGTGCGGGACCCCGTGTCAAACCATCACGGCACGACGCACTCCGTGCATCGTGGCACCGGGCTGCGTGGTGCCGGATCCCGGAATCGGTGCCACGATGCGGCTTGCCGCGTCGTGCCGAGGTGCGGGACCCCAACTCAATCCATCACGGCACGACGCACTATGTGCATCGTGGCACCGGGCGGACGATGGGGCCGTGGCGGCGGGCCCGCCGGCCCCACGTCAAGACATTACGGCGCATCGTACTTCGTACTTTGTGGCACCGGGCATCGTGGCACCAGGCATCGGGGCACCGAGCACCGCTGCGCTTGAGCCCAACCCCGCAATTCGCGGCAATCCGGCAGAATCTGCCGACGAATCGGCCCGATGGACCGGGCAACGGCGGCGGAGCACCCGTCAACGGTGACCGTTGACGGGTTCTTGGCCGTCGGAGACGGGTACACGACAGCCGTGAACGGGTGCGCGGCAAGCGTCGACGGGTGATCGGCGAACGTGGACGGGTGCATCGTCGTCGTGCAAGGGTGCCCAACGACCGGAGACGGCTTCCTCGCGAGCGAGGTCGGCTGCACGCAGGATTTGAGCCGGTGCCACCCGCCCGATGCCTCTTAGCCCCCGCCGCCAGCGACCATCGCCGCTCGCAGCAAGCCGACGATTGCGTCTCCGTCTTCACGGTCCTGACTTGACGCCATCAAATCCAAAGGCCGCATCCGGCCTTCGGGAGTACCGAGTGCAGGGTCCGCGCCCGCATCCAGCAGAGCCCGAACCGTTGCCAGATCCCCGTCCAGTGCGCACGCAGCCATCAACGGCGTCCATCCATTTTGGTTTCTTGCGTTCACCTCCATCCCCGCATCGAGAAGGAGTTGCGCCGCAATCTCGTCACCCTCTCCCGCCGCCGTGAACAGGGGATTCCCGAAAGAAAACGGATCAACTACATTCAGAGACACTTCGTGAGCGAGCATCGCCTTCAGCAGAACATGATCGTCCTCAGCCATGACCGCGAGGATGACAGGAGGCATATCACCCGCGTCAACCGGAACGTTCGGGTCCGCGCCCTTGTTCAACAGTCCCACCGCGTCCGCCCAACGTTCGTTGTTGACCGCTTGCAGGAACTCTTCATTCAGTGCAGTCCTCGCGTTGTATTCTTCGGAGGCACGTTGGCACCCGACGATCGGACTACTCGCGAGAGTAAATCCGACAACAGCGGCACAAACACGCTGCAACGTCAATGCCATACTACTCACAGGTTCCCTCTCCGCTCCTGCTCCAGCTCCAACGCCTCAAACAACGCCTTGAAGTTGCCCTTGCCGAAGCTCTGGCTGCCGCGACGCGAGATGATCTCGAAGAACAGCGTCGGGCGGTCCTGCAGCGGCTTGGTGAAGAGCTGCAGCAGGTACCCCTCGTCGTCGGCGTCCACCAGAATGCCCAGGTCCTTGATCCGGTCGTGGTCCTCACGCACCGCCTCGTGGCCGTTCTCGGTCAGCACCTTGTTCACCCGGTCCCAGACGATGTCGTAGTAGCTGTCCGGCAGGTTCAGGAAGTCCACGCCGCGGCGGCGCAGCTCGGCCACGCTCGACAGCTCATCATCAGTCCGCAGCGCCAGGTGCTGCACGCCGGGCGTCATGTCGTGCCACTCGAGGTATTCCTGGATCTGGCTCTTCTTCTTGCCCTCGGCCGGCTCGTTGATCGGCATCTTGATCAGGTGGTTGCCGCTGGCCATCACCTTCGACATCAGGGCCGAATACTCGGTCGAGATGTCCGCGTCGTCGAAGTGCTTGAACATCGCAAAGCCCATGACGTCCTCGTACCACTTCACCCAGTGGTTCATCTTCCCTTCCTCGACGTTGCCGACGAGGTGATCGACGAACTTCAGGCCGCAGGGGTGCTTGGCGTTGTACTCGTTGACCGGCGAGTCCATCTTCTTGAAGACCGGCATGAACTCGCCGCCCTTCTTCACGTTGGGCAGCACGTAGTCGCCGGTGCGGCTGACGAACGAGTGGATGCACCGGCCGTAGGTCTTGATCGCCGCGACCGTGACCGAGCCACGGTCGTCGGTGATCTCCCGCGGCTCGATCGCCGAGACGCCACCGTTCTTGATCGCCTGCTCGTACGCCTTGGTCGCGTCGGCCACCGTGAAAGCCACGTCCTTGACCCCGTCGCCGTAGCGAAGAATCTCGTCGGCCGCGGGGTGCTCCTTGTTCAGCGGCGTGGTCAGCATGATGCGGATGTTGCCCTGCGTGAGCAGATAGTCCGCCTCGTCCCGGGAGCCGGTCGTCAGGTCCGCGATCTGCGAGATCTGGAAGCCGAACGTGTGGGCGTAGAAGTAGGCCGCCTGCTTGGCGTTGCCCACGTAAAATCGGACATGATCGACATCAATCAGCTGGAGCGGATCGGCCGAGGCAGGCACCGGGTTCGAGGAGGATTTGGGCGTCACGGTCGTCATGGTGGTGCTCCGGTCTCCCGCGGGGGAGTGTTGGGTCTTATGGAGGGCCTCTCCGAGGGCCGATAGATTCTAGAAGCCCGCGGGCGGGTCCGCAGCCGCCTGGCCGGGCGCTGACGGAGCCACCCCACCGGCAATATCCGCCGGCATGGTCGGAGAATGGTCGGTTTGGGGTCTGGCATGAAGATTGTGTGCTGATTCGCACCTAGACTTGTGGAGCGCTCCCGGGCACCACACCGGGGACGACGATTGTGGGGCCCTGCTTGGGCGTGGAAGAGCTTGGGTAGCCAGACGCGAGAAGCCGGATGGATTCGGCGGCGTGTGAGCTGAGGGCGAAGCGCGGATGAGCGATCAGACAGAACGTGTTCGGTTTGGTCCGTACCGGCTGGTGCGAAGGGTGTCGTCTTCGATGCTCGGCAAACGCTGGTTGGCCCTGCGCGAATCAGACCAGTCCAGCCACACCGTGTACGAGTTCGGCTGCCTGCCCGACCGGGTCTGGCGCCGGCGTCACTCGCGAGCCATGCAGTTGCTCGCAACCCTCCAGCACCCGCACGTCCTGTCGATCGAGACCTGCTCGTTCGAGGTCGGCGGCGAGGCGTGGGCTTCCGCCCCCTACACCGGCAACCACGACTGCATCGTCACGCTCATGGACGTCGTCAGGGCCAAGGGCGACACCCTGCCCCCGGCCGAGGCCGAGCGCGCCGTGCTGCAGGTCCTCGAGGGCATGGCCTTCGCCCACTCTGTCGGTGTCTGCAACGGCCCCATCGCGATCGAACAACTGCTCGTCGACCGGCACGGCTCGCTGCTCATCGAGCTCTACGGCGTCGCCCGTGCGCTCGCGGGCCTCGAAGGCATGAACGGCGAACTGGTCCGCGACGAGGTCCGCTCGGTCGTCGAGATCGCCTACCGCCTCCTCACGGGCATCGAGGCCGATGAGCCCCGCATCCCCGTGGGCCGGCTGGTCAAGCGGATGCCCCGCGGCTTCGAGCAGTGGATCGAGACCGGACTCGACCCGACCGGCGGCTACCAGACTGCACAAGACGCGATCGACGCACTCGCCGAGTCCCGGGCCGAGCCCGAAACCTCACGCGTGCGGAATGTCCTCGGCCGCTTCGCCTCCTGGTCGCGCTAGAGCAACCCGACAACACCGCCCTCTCGCGGCGGCGTCACGATCGCAATTCCATTCACATGGACCCTGTTTAACCGCCGCCGACCGGCTCGGCATCGGGCTCTGTGGTTGCCGCGAGCTGCTGCTGCAGCGCCTCCAGGCGGGCCTGCTGCGTTTCGGTCAGATCCTCAAACCGCCCCGTGATGCCGCGCGCGATCACCCCGGCGTGCGGCTCGGCGATCGCCCGCTCGAGACCATCGAGCCAGGCATCCGCAAGTCCACCGGCGTCTGCTTCGGCATCGGACCACTCGACCTGATCGGCTTCGTCCAGCCGGTTGAGCCAGACCAGGAGCGTCACCCGCAGCCGCTGCGCCTCGGCGTACACCCCACCACCGCCGGACGAGCCTTCACTCGTCGCCTGCTCCGTGCCCGGGGCCCCGGCCGGGCGCGATCCGCGGAAGCACGGTCAACGCCCGGAGCGCGTCGTTGGGGTTGTTCAGGGACACGTTGGCTTGGGCCAGCAGCAGCAGTCCGGTCGCGAGTTGCCCGCGCTGGCTCGCATCGTCTGCGCGGTCCGCCGAAAGCAGCGGTCGCAGCAGGCCCACCGCCTCGCTCGGGTCGGCCGCGAGCCGCGCCAGTCGGACGATGTCGTCGGTGGAGAGCAACGCGGCATACTCACCGAGCACGCGGCTCCGGACCGCCGGGGAGGGCGATGGCAGGCGGGTCAGGATGTCGTATCCCCGGGCGTCGAGCCGGTGCGTCCGCAGCGCTCGAGCGGTGCCCTCAAAGATCGCCGCGTCGCTGGTCGCCGCAACGAGAAGCGTGTCCACCTCGTCGGCACGGGTCGCCAGGGCATCTGCCGCGAACCCGCGGACCGCGGGTGTCGGCGAGGCCAGAAGCCCGCGGAGCCTCTCGATGTCGGCCGGCTCCCCCAGAGCCGCCAGCAGCCGGCAGACGGGCGCCGAGACCGAATCGTCGGGCACCTCGCGAACCGCCAGCAGCACCGCCTCTCGATCGGCGGGCTCGGTGATCGCGTCGGCCCGGTAGAGCGTCCACGCCGTGCTGGCCGCACGGAGCCGCGTCGCGGGCGGGGTTTTCAGCCACTTGAGCGTCGGTGCGACCGCCGCCGGTGACGCCCAGCGGGTCACCGCCAGCAGCAACGCGTCGGCCGCGACCGGGTCGGTCTCGCGGGCCAGGGCCGCCAGCACCGGCCCCTCGGCCTCCGCGGGCGCGAGTCGATTGAGCAGGTGCGCTGCCTGCGCGCACCGCCGGGTGGCGGTGGTCCAGCAGCGCGATCGTCGCCGCGCCGACCGACGGGTCCAACTGCCGGCCCTCGCCGATCTCCCGGTTCACCAGATCGAACCCGAGCGACCGCAAGCGCCGGGGCCTGATGGCTCAGCAGCTGCGCGAGCACCGCCGAGCCGCTGCTCCGGCGGCGTCAGCAGGTGAATGCGGTTCCAGGCATCGGCGAGCCGACGTTCGGTGCGCTGCAACTCCGATTCGAGCTCACGCTCGCGCCGAATGTGCGCCGCGAGCAAGCGGGCCTGCCACTCCCGTTCGGGGAGGGCGACGGCCTCATTGAGCCATGCGCTCCATCCGCCGATCGGCACGTCGTCCCTTCCCGACAGCGACACGAGACTCTGCTGGGCGAGCGTCTGCCGTTCAGACGCCGTCGATTCACTGAGAATCTCGACCAGCGTCGCCGCGGACTCGCGCGAGCGGTAGCTGCCCAACGCCCGGATCGCGTCATCACTCAGCGGCGACGCGGCGTCCTGTGCCAGCGCCGCGATCGGGCGCGAAGTGCTGCAGCGGCGGCATGGGCGTGCGTGAGATCGCCGTCAGGATCGCCCGCGGCCCCCGCAAGCGCACCGCCAGCAAGATCCCCCTCCGGGGTAGCCAGGAAGGATGTTGCCTGAACGAACACGGGATCCTCGGGTCCCAGCCGGAGCACACCGTCCGCCGCCTCCGCGCGGGCCTCGGCGGTCGTGTCCGGGCTCGTCAGAACCGCCAGCAGGTCCGGCACGCTCTCGGCCGCGCCCGCCGGGGCAACCTCGCCTGACTCGCCGGCCTGGGTGGCCCCTCGGACCGGCAGGACGGTCACTCCCAAGACCGCGACCAGCCCCCAAACCCAGCGGCGCGAGAGTCTGCGTGGGTTGGCGGGGCAGCGCAAGGTCATGGCAGGGTGGGTATTCCAGTGAGGCTGGGCCATCGTAGACGGCGTGAGGCGATGTGGAACCGGGGAGCGCCCCGGACTAGCATGATCTGGGCGCGGAACGGGATTTGCTACAGATGCCGTGTCACAGGTTTGGCTCTGGGCGAGGCGATTGGGCCTTTCCCTCCGGAGCGGCGGACGGCGATGAACGAGTGGTTCGACGCGGAAGATCATGTGGAACGAGCGCACGAGCTTTTCGAGGCCGGGCGCTGGGGCGAGGCGGAGTCTGAACTCCGCAAAGCTCTCGCTCGCAACCCGTATCAGGCCGAGTGGCATTTCAATCTTGCTCTGACGCTCGAGGCATCCGGCCGGTTCCGTGACGCGGCCGAGTCCTTCAAGAAAGCCTTCGAACTCGGACCCGGCGACGCGCTCACCGCCGTCATGGTCGGGCTCAACAGCCTCCCGCGCCGGCGACCCCGAGGGCGCCCTGCCTTGGCTCGACAACGCCCACGGGCTCGACAACGAACGCATCGACGCCCTGATCTACCGGATCGAGGCGCTGACCCAGCTCGGGCGTCACGATCAGGCCGAGGAGGCGTATTACCTCGCCCAGCAGATCGCGCCCGAGCACCCCGAGATTTACGCCGCGATGGCCGAGTCGCTGCTGGCCCGCGACCTGCACGAGAAGGCCGTCTGGTGTCTGCGCGAGGCCGCCCGCCTCGACCCGACACTGCCGCGGGTCGAGGCCAAGCTCGCCGAGGCGTACGCCCGGACCGGCCGGCTCGAGCGTGCCCGCCAGCTCTACCTCCGCGAGCTGCGCCGCGACGCGGGCAACGTCGAGACCCTGCTGGACCTCGGCGAGTTGCTGCTCGACATGCACCGCGATGCCGAGGCCTCCGAGAAATTTCGCCGCGTGCTCGAGCTCGAGCCCGACAACGCCGACGCCCACTTCAACCTGGGCCGGCTCGCCTCCTCGCTGGGCGACCGCGCCGAGGCCACACGCCAGTTCGACCTGGTCGTCCGTCTTGACCCGAGCTACCCCTCCGCCCGCTGCCGGCTGGCCGCCGAGCTGCTGGACGCCGGCGGCACCGCCGCCCGCGACCGGGCCCGGCAGTTGCTCGTCGATGAACTGGGCGAGCAGAGCGAACGCTCCGACCGGTTCTCGATCGAGGACATGGACGAACTCGGGCAGCTGCTGCTCGACGCCTCGATGCCCACCGAAGCCGCCCGCGTCTTCCGCCGCATGATCGCCCGCCGGCCCAACCACGCCGCGGCCCACCACGCCCTCAGCGTCTGCCACTTCCTCCGCAAGGACCGGGTCGCCGGGATGGAGAGCGCCCCGCGCCGCCCTGCGGCTGGAGCCCCGCTACGTCTCCCCGATGCACAACCTCGCGATGGCCTATCTCGAGCAGGGCCAGTGGACCCGCGCCCGCTACTGGGCCGCCCAGGCCCGGCGGCTGGCGCCCGACGACCCTTCGCTCCGCCGGCTGCGGCTCAAGCTGCGGGTGCAGGCGGTCGGCGAACTCGCCCGCTGGATCGGGCGGATCCTCAAGCCCGGCAAACGCCGGCGCGTCAGCGACTCTGCCTCGCGTTGAGCAGCCTCGCGGCCTCCTCCACATCCTTGTCGCCCCGGCCCGAGCAGTTGATCACCACGTGCTCGTCCTCGCGCATCTCGATCGCCAGACGGATGCCCTCGGCCACCGCGTGGGCGGTCTCGAGCGCCGGGATGATCCCCTCGGCCCGCGCCAGATGCAGAAACGCGTCCAGCGCCTGATCGTCCGTCACCGATGTGTAGCGCACGCGGCCGGCGTCCTTCCAGTAGGCGTGCTCCGGGCCGACGCCGGGATAGTCCAGCCCGGCCGAGCAGGAGTGGACGAGGCTCGTCTGCCCGTCGTTGTCCTGCAGCACATAGCTGAGCGAGCCGTGGAGGATGCCCGGCTCGCCGAAGGTCAGCGGCGCGGCGTGCTTCCCGGGCTCGCTCGACGTGCCCCCGGCCTCGACCCCGATCAGCCTGACGTGCTCGTCGTTGATGAATGAGTAGAAAATGCCGGCCGCGTTCGAGCCGCCGCCGACGCAGGCGACGATCGCCTCGGGCAGCTTGCCGATGTGGCGCAGACACTGGGCCTTGGCCTCCTGCCCGATGATGGACTGGAAGTCGCGCACGATCATCGGGAACGGGTGCGGCCCCACCACCGAGCCGATGATGTAGTGCGTGTGCTCTACCGAGTCCATCCAGTCGCGCATCGCCTCGTTGGTCGCGTCCTTGAGCGTGCGCGAGCCCGAGTCCACCTCGATCACGTTGGCCCCGAGCATCTTCATCCGCGTGACGTTGAGCTTCTGGCGGCGGACATCCTCCGCACCCATGTAGACATCGCATTCGAGCCCGAAGTGCGCCGCGGCCGTCGCGCTGGCCACGCCGTGCTGGCCGGCCCCCGTCTCGGCGATGATCCGCCGCTTGCCCATCTTCTTGGTCAGCAGCGCCTGCCCGAGGGTGTTGTTGATCTTGTGGGCCCCGGTGTGGGCGAGGTCCTCGCGCTTCAGCAGGATCGTCGCCCCGTGCCCGTGCGACGCCCGGGCCTTGGCGTTGGCGGTCAGCCGCTCGGCCAGGTAGAGCGAGGTCGGGCGGCCGGTGTAGTGCGTCTGCAGGCTCCGGAGCTCGTCCCAGAAGCGTTCATCACGCTGGATGCTCTGGTAGACCTCCTCGAGCTGGGCGCAGGCAGCCACCAGCGTCTCGGGGATGTACGAGCCGCCGAACCGCCCGAACCGGCCCTCGGCCGAGGGCACGTCGCTGATGCGGGCCGCGGGGGCGGGGGTGGCGTTGCTGTTGAGTGTGGTCATGCCAGACTCTACGCCCCGGGCGCCGAACCGGTTGGCGGCGCCCCCGGACCGGCCCCGGCTTCCGCAGCCTCCGCCGCCTCGATGCCCGCACGCTCATCGACAAACCGCAGCAGCACCAGTCCCGCCCCGAAGCACCCCGCGAGTATCAACAGCGACGCCGGCAGCCCCAGCGCGTTGCGGACCTGCCCGAACGCCAGCACGCCCACGATCGTGGACAGCTTGTAGACGCTCCCCCACACGCCGAAGAACTCACCGGCCCGCGCCGCCGGGCTGAACGCCCCCACCACCGCCCGGCTGCTGGTGCCGATGCCTCCGAGCCCCACGCCGACCAGCCCCGCCACCACCCAGAACGCGACGGTCAGCCCCATCCCCGGCTCGCCCGCCTCCGGCATCAGGGCCTTGATCCCCGCCAGCCCCGCCGTCGCGACCACCCAGACCAGCAGGAAGAACCGCACCGTGCGGAGGTGGCCGACGCGGTCCTGATACTTGGCCACCAGCGCCGAGGCGATGCCCGCGGTCAGCGCGATCTCGAGTGCGAAGACGATCGTCCGCCCGAGCGTGTTGCCCAGGTCGTCGGAGATCAGCCCGAGGAAGTAGATCACCGTCGCCGTGCCCAGGCTGTAGACAAAGAACGCCGCGAAGAACCGGGCCAGGTGCCGGTAGCGCGCCGAGTCGCGTGCGCGCTCGCGGCCAGCCGCCTGAACGCCTGCCCCACCACCGTCCGCGTCGCCCCCGGCTGGGGCGTGGCCCGCTCTCTAAGGAACAGGAACGCCGGGACGATCCCCGCGACAAACCAGAGCCCCGAGAAGACGAACATCGGCCGTGCCTCGTCCGGCTCGGCGTGGCCGAAGCCCAGCGTGTAGACCGCCGCGATGCCCAGCAGCAGCAGGGCCCCGGCGTAGCTCATAGTCCAGCCGAGGGCCGAGATGTACCCGACGTTCTTCGGCGTCGAGATCTCGGGCAGGAACGAGCCGAGGAAGTTCTCCCCCAGCCCGCACGCCAGGGCCGCGACCAGATAGAGCGCAAAGGCCAACCACACCTGCCCCGGTTGGATGACCGCCAGCATCGCCGTCAGCACCGCGCACACCAGCCCCGAGCCCAGCAGCATCTCCCGCTTCCACGCCTTGTGGTCGGCCAACGCCCCCAGCACCGGCGAGACCAGGACGACCAGCAGCATGCTGGAGGCGACCATCAGGCTCCACGTCGTGCGGCCGCGGGCGGGGTCGCCGACGACCACTTGCTGCACGAACAGGCTGAACAGCAGCGTGTTGATGATGAGCTGGAACGACTGGTTGGCCAGGTCGAACATCCCCCACGCCCAGACCGCGCGGCCGTTGTGGAGACGGGCAAACGGGTTGAGCGACTGGCGGGCGTCCGGCATGGGGCAGAGCGTAGCCGAAAGACCGAACGCAGAGCCCGCAGAGGGAACGCAAAGGACGCAGAGCAAGGAGGCCCAATGCGCAAGCATGGGCTTGCGTGGGGGAGGCAGAACGCGGAGGCGCGGAGGGGGAAGGCGCGGAGGCGCGGAGAAAAAACAGAGCCCGAAGCGCAAGCGAGGAGCCCTTTCGTTGAACACGAAGAGCGCGAAGGACGCGAAGGCAAGCAAAGGCGGTTCACCACAGAGGCACAGAGGGCACAGAGGGGGAAGGGGGGGTGATCGTCGTGGCACCGACCTGCCGCTTTGGGCAGGTCGGTGCGCTTCGGACACACCGACCTCACAGAGCCGAGGTCGGTGGCACGGGTCGGTGCCACCTGCCGAGGGGAAGCGTCGGGCACCCGGCTCAACCACGCCATTCTCCATGGAAAGCACCGTCAGCCTGGGGGAACTGGTTATCTATGTGCGGCATATTCGACGTGAGCCCGGTATCCCGGTTGTGCCCCCGCGGGGAACTGAGTAGTTTGACCGATCGTTCGCGTGGGGTCTCGAGGGGCGGAGTCCTTGTGCGGCCGCACGTTCTGGGCGATGCACGACAAACAGAGGAGGAGTCTCATGAAGCGTTCAATTGGAGTGATCTTTGCCGTCGGAGCGGCCTCGTCGGTCGCGATGGCGGCCCCGGTGACTCTCGACTTCGAGGGTCAGGGCTACGGTGATGGTTCAGCCATCGGTAACTACGGGGGACTGACCTTCGCTGCCGAGGCGCTCGCCTTTACGGAGTCGCTCTACCAGTCGTTCTACAACAACACCACGGCGTTTCCGTCCGGGGACATCGCCATGTTCAACGCTTCTGGTGTGGGGTCAGTCGCCGCAACCTCGGGTTCAGACTTTGACGCCATCAGCGCGATGGCATCTTGGTGGGGCACGAACGACACCCAACAAAGCGGTTCTTCGACCTCGATCACGATCGAGGGGTGGGACGACGGCGTGATGGTCGGGACCTCCACCATCTCGCTCGCACAGGCGTTTGCGAACATCAGCCTCGGGTTCACGAGTATCGACGAGTTGAGGTTCATCAACGACGGCACGGCTGGACACTTTTGGCTGCTGGATGACCTCACGCTCGACTTCGATCCGCAGACGATCCCGCTCCCCACAGCCTCTTCACTCGCCGGCCTCGGCCTGCTCGGCCTCGGCGTGCGTCGCCGCCGCAAGAGCCTCTAGAGACCACGCCCGACACGCATCTCCCCGAGAGCCCCGGCCGCGAGCCGGGGCTCTCTTCGTGAGTGCGCACCCCCACATCACCGGCAGGTGGCATCGACCCGTGCCACCGACCTCGGCTCTGTGAAGTCGGTGTGTCCGAAGCGCACCGACCTGCCCCAAGCGGCAGGTTGGTGGCACGACGATCACCCCGCCCTCCCCCTCTGTGCCCTCTGTGCCTCTGTGGTGAACCGCCTTTGCCTTCCTTCGTGCTCTTCGTGCCCTTCGCGTTCAAAGAATGGGCCCCTCGCTCGCGCGTCGGGCTCTGTTTTCTCTCCGCGCCTCCGCGTCTTCCCCTCCGCGCCTCCGTGTTCTGCCTTCCCCCGCCCAAGCCCACGCTCGCGCGTAGGGCCTCTTTCCTTGGCGTCCTTTGCGTTCCCTCTGCGGCCTCTGCGTTCTGCCTTTGCTCCCGGAAAGCCCACGCTGGCGCGTTGGGCCTCCTTCCGCGGCGGCGGGCGGCGGCAGATCGCCATTTCTCAAGAAATCTCTCCACCGGCCTGGGGAGTCCGGTCAGGGATTCCGCAACCTCCTCCGGGTGCCCCCCCCGACCCCCCACCGTCCCCACGCCGGAGACTGCGTCGTCTCCACCGGCCGTCGCGGCCGATCGCTCGTGCGGGGCTGCAGGGGACGAGAGACCTGGTGCGGCCGCACGTTCGCGGCCCCGCACCGCAGACAGAGGAGAAGATCAGATGAACGCCCTACCAGTTCTCGCACTCGCCGGCGGTGCAAGCGTGGCCCTCGCAGGACCCACGTGGACGCCGGATCACAGCTTTGGCCACGGGCAGAGCCACGTTCTGGCCTACGCCGACGACGGCGGAGACTCCGCCTACGACGTCGATCCCACCACCACGTTCGGCACCCGGTCCGCGATGGCCGCCTTCGGCGGCAACTCGGCGACGGGCACGCTCGACTGGAACGCGAACGCGGCCTTCAGCGTCTTCACCGCGAGCGCGGACTCGAGCCACGGCGACTCGGAGACGTACCTGGCACAAACGTACCTCACCTTCGTGGCCAACGATGGCGGCGATTTCGATGTCAACCTCGCGTTCGACTGGCAGGGCTCCGGGCAGTCGGAAATCGAGGCCAACTTTGAGATCTACGACGTTGACACGGATGTACGCAGCGGGGCCACCAACACTGTGGCGTCCGGCCCGGTCTCGACCGCCTACAGCGGCACCCTGGTGGCGGGCCATCGCTACGTCGCGCAGTTCTACGTGAAAGTCTACGGCGACGGGAACATCGTCGGCGACGGCGACGGCACCGGCGAGATGACGCTGAACATTGTGCCCCTGCCCACCACCTCGGCCCTCGCCGGCCTCGGCCTGCTCGGCCTCGGCGTGCGGCGCCGACGCGAGAGCCTTTAGCCACCACGCCCGACACGGGCAGCCCCGATACACACGTCCCCGAGAGCCCCGGCATGAGCCGGGGCCTTTCCTTTTTGCGAGACGCTCAGCGCCACCCAGCCCATGCCCCGCCCTTCAAAGTACAGCACCCCATTCCCCTCTTCCGCTTCCCTTCATCTCTGTGCCCTCTGTGCCTCTGTGGTGAACTGCCTCTGCCTCTCTTCGTGTGCTTCGTGCCCTTCGTGTTCAAAGAACGGGCGCCTCGCTTGCGCTTCGGGCGCTGATCGGACGGCTCACGTCGGCGCCCGGTGGGCGGCGGCGGCGCGGGCCGCGGCGACGGCGAGGTTGGCGTGGAGGTGGCCGACCAGAGCCTCCGACACCCGCTCCATCGACGGGCAGTCGTCGCCCAGCAGCGCGCGCAGTGTCGTCACCGGCCGCCCGGCCAGCCCGCACGGCACGATGAGCCGGAAGTGGGCGGGGTCGGGGTCCACATTGAGCGACAGCCCGTGCATCGAGACCCACCGACGCACACGCACACCCATCGCGGCGATCTTGGCGAGCCGGCCCTCCGGCGCGGCGGGCTGGTACCGAGCCAGCTCCACCCACACGCCCGTCGCCTCGGGGTCGCGCTGGCCCTCGACGCCGAACCCGGCCAGCGTGTCGATCACGCTCTGCTCGAGCAGCCGCATGTAGTCGTGCAGCCGGAGCATCAGCACGTTGAGATCGAGAATGGGGTAGGCCACCAGCTGCCCCGGCCCGTGGTAGGTGATGTCGCCCCCCGGTCGGTCGGCTCGACCGCGACGCCGGCTGCCGCGAGGGTCGCCTCGTCGGCCAGCAGGTTGGCCTCCGCCCCCTTGCGGCGGGAGATCGTCACCACCGGGTCGTGCTCGACCAGCAGCAGGCGGCCCCAGGCCGGGGGGACTGGGGGGCGGGGGGTTCGTCCGGCGGCGCGGTGGCCCCGCGAGCAGCGATGACCTCCTCGAGGTGCTCGGCCTGCAGGTCGTACGCCTCGCGGTAGGCCATGCGGCCAAGCTGGATCACGCGCAACTGCTCCACGCCCGATCGTACGGCCGCGGGGCGCGGAACCTTCCCCTACCATGGCGACCTATGCCGACCATCCACCCATCCGCTGTCGTCGACCCGCAGGCCGAACTCGCCGGCGATGTCCAGATCGGGCCGCTGTGCGTGGTCTCCGGCCCGGTGCGGCTGGCGGCGGGCGTGCGGCTGATCGCCTCGGTCCACATCCAGGGCCCGGCAACGATCGGGGCGGGGACCATCCTCTACCCCGGGGCCTGCATCGGGTTTGAGCCGCAGGACTACAAGTTCACCCCCGGCACCCCCACCGCGGGTGTGGCGATCGGCGAGGGCTGCCTGGTCCGCGAGCACGTCACCGTCCACGCCTCGACCGGGACCGAGACCCCCACCACAGTCGGCGACCGGTGCTTCCTGATGGCCTGCACCCACGTCGGGCACGACTGCCGCGTGGGCAACAACGTGATCATGGTCAACTACGCCGGCCTCAGCGGCCACTGCGAGGTGGCCGACAACGTCACGATCTCGGGCCACGTGGGCGTCCACCAGTTCGTCCGCATCGGCCGCCTGGCATTCATGTCGGGCGGGGCCGGGGTCGGGATGGATGTGCCGCCGTTCTGCACGGTCAACGAACGCAACCGCCTCGGCGGGGTCAATATGGTCGGCATGCGCCGCGCCGGGATGGACCGGGGCGAGATCACCGCCGTCCGCAAAGCCTTCCGCGAGTGCTTCCGTGCCCCGGTTCCCACCGGCGAGATGGTGGAGATCCTCGAGGCGGGGGCTGCAAGCTCGCCCGCGCTGGCCGAGATGGCGGCGTTCGTCCGAGGCACCAAACGCGGCATCTGCCCCGGTATGGGCAAGCCGCCGCGGGTGTTTGCGACCTTCCTGCAGCGGCAACGCCGGGGCGTCGCCTCCGCGGCCGACCTTGAGCCGGCACGCGGGGACGAGTAGGCTGCGGAGTCGCCGCCCGGCGAGAGTGCCCCCGATCACCCGCTTCACGGATGGAGCCCGACGATTCAGCCCCTCTTTGAGACAGCACGGCCGCACGGACAGACCGCGATGATCCGCGTGCTCGCCAGCGGCTCGGCCGGCAACTGCACGATCCTCCGCACAGGCTCGGCGACGCTGCTGATCGACGCGGGGCTCAGCCCCCGGCGGACGCGCGGCCTCCTGGCCGAGTGCGGCCTCACGCTCGACGACCTCGACGGCATCCTGGTAACCCACTTCGACACCGACCACTTCCACGGCGGCTGGGCCAAGGCGCTGCCCGAGAGCCTCCCGGTCTATCTGCACCGCGAGCACGAGTCGGAAGCCCGCCGCCGCGGCCTGTTCCGCCGGTCGTGCCGGGCGTTCGACAGGGCGGTGACCCCGGCCGACGACCTGTGCGTCTTCGCGCTGCTGTGCGCGCACGACGATGTCGGCACGGTCTCGTTCCGGTTCGAGTTCCCGTGCGGGTCGAGCCTCGGCTTTGCGACCGATGTGGGGCGGGTGACCGAGCCGCTGGCCGAGCACCTCGACTGCGTCGATGTCCTGGCGATCGAGAGCAACTACTGCCCGAGGATGCAGGCCGAGTCGAACCGGCCGGATTTCCTCAAGCGCCGCGTCACCGGCGGCAGCGGGCACCTCTCCAACCACGAGGCGTTCGGCTTCATCGTGGATGTCAGCCCACGCGACCACGTCGTGCTGCTGCACCTCTCCCGCGAGTGCAACGACCCGGCCCTCGTTGAGCAACTCCACGCCGACGCGGCCTACGGCCTGACCATCGCCTGCCAGCACGAGCCGACCGGGTGGATCCCCATCGGCCGGCCGGCACCTGCTCCCAACCCGGCGGTCACGATCGTGCAACCCGATCCCACGCGCTCCGTGGCGTCCGCCCGCGGCGCTCGCCCCCTCGCATGAGCCTCGTCCGCAACATCGCGGCCGCGATCTTCCGCGGGCACAAGACGTTCGTCGTTGACGGCGTGCGCTATCGCGAACGGAGCACCGAGCCGCTGCACCGCGCACTCTCTGAGCGCGGCCAGGGTTACAAGGACTACGACGCGCTCTTTGCAGACTCGGCACCGGTGCGCATCCGGTGCACGCCGCGCCCGTCTGTACGCCGACATCGTCGGCCCGCATCTGCTCGATCCGTACCGCCTCGCCGACCCGATCGTCAGGCCGGGCATGCGCGTGCTGGACGCCCGGTGCTCGACGGGATTCGGTGCCGCGGCGCTGGCGGCGCGGGTCGGCCCCTCGGGCGCAGTCGTGGCCCTCGACCCGGACCACGAGTCGATCCGGTACGCCAGACGCCGGTACACCGACAGTAACATCGCCTGGGAGATCGGGGGGATCGGCTCGCTCGAGGGCGAGCTCGACGGTTCGTTCGATGTCGTGATCGCGGCCAACGCGATCCGCAAAGGAGGAGACGCCCCCCGCGCTGGTGGCGGCCCTCTGGCGGGTGCTCGCGCCGGGCGGGCCGATGCTGCTCGTGCAGCCGCCGCCGATCTCCGGCAGCCCGGCCAACGCCGAGCCGGAGCAGGGCACGCCGGCGGAGGCCGGGCGCAGCACCGGTCCGGCTGACCACCGCCGAACTCCGCAACACGCTGCTCGATCTGGATCCGGAGCCCGGCATCGAGCCGACCGACACCATCGAGTTGGCCGCGGTCATCGCCCGCAAGCCGCAGGCCCCGGATCCAGCCCCGGCCCGATGAATCGCGGCGACGTTGCGCACCCGCCGCCGGGCGCTATCCTCCCGCCAGATGAACAACGACGCCAACAACGACCAGCGCCCGGCCACCGAGCAATTCCTGACCAAGGCGACCGCAGAGCCCGCAGAGGCCCGCGAACGCGGCGGTCCCTCCGAGGAACTCGCAATCGAGCTCGCCCGGCTCTTCCACGACGACAAGTGCACCGACGTGGTCGTTCTGGACGTCCGCGGCATGAGCCCGCTCACCGACTATCTGGTGGTTGGATCCGGCACCTCCGAGCGGCAGATGGCCTCGGTGCTCGACCACGCGGTCGAGATCGTCGAGAGCCGCGGCGGGCAGGCGTTCGGCGTGACCAAGGACGCCGGCACGCTGTGGCTCATCGCCGACTTTGTGGACGTCGTCGCCCACCTCTTCGAGCCCAACACCCGCGCCGTCTACGACCTGGAGATGCTCTGGGGCGACGCCCGACGCGTGGAGTGGGAGCGGGCCGAGAAGGCATGAGCCAGACGCCCGCCGAGACCGTCCGCGTCGAGCTGGCCGAACGGAGTTACGACGTGTGCATCGGCACGGGGCTGCTCGCCTCGGTGCCGACGATGGCCGCGGCGGCACTCGGCCGATCGCTCCGGGCAGCCAGTCTCGTCTTCGACGCCAACACAGCGCCCCACGCCGCCGACCTTGCGCGCGCTTGCGGGCCGCGGGCGTTCAACTGACCGAGATCGAGCTGAACGCCAGCGAGAAGGCCAAGTCTCTGGAGACGTTCGGGCGCATCCTCGCGGCGATGGGTGCGGCCCGGCTCGAGCGGAACGACCCCGTCATCGCGCTGGGCGGCGGGATCACCGGCGACGTCGCCGGCTTTGCCGCGGCGAGCTACCGGCGAGGGGTTCCGGTCATCCAGTGCCCCACCACGCTTCTCTCGATGGTGGACGCGTCGGTCGGCGGCAAGACCGGCGTAAATCTCGATGCGGGCGGCTCGCTGCAGAAGAACATGGTCGGGGCGTTCCATCAGCCCACGGTGGTGGTCGCCGACATCGGGACGCTCTCGACGCTCCCCGACCGCGAGTTCCGCGCGGGGCTGGCCGAGTGCCTCAAGCACGGGCTGCTCGACAGTTCGCCGGGTGCCGGCGGGCGCACGCACCTGACCTGGATCACCGACTCGCTCGACCGGATTCTGGCCCGCGATCCCACGGTCCTCGTCGAGCTGATCGCCCGCTCCGTCGCCTTCAAGGCGGGCGTGGTGCGGGGAGACGAGCGGGAGACGGCAGAGTCCGGCGGTGGGCGCGCGCTGCTCAACCTCGGCCACACGTTCGCGCACGCCATCGAGACCCTCCACCATCTCTCGCCGACCGACAACCCCGGCGACGCACCGCTCCTGCACGGCGAGGCGGTCGGGCTGGGTCTGGTCGCCTGCGCCACCACCGCGGTGCGGATGGGCCTGGCACCCGCGGCGCTGCCGGAGCAGATCAGCACCTTACTCACACGGTGCTGGCTGCCGGCATCCGTCCGCGGGCTGCCCGACGCGCGCAGCTGCTGGCGGCTCATGGGCGCGGACAAGAAAACCACCGGCGGCAAGCTGCGGCTGGTGCTGCCGTGCAAGACACACCATGCAAGGGCCGTGGAAATCCTCGACCATGCCCCGGTGTTGGCGGGCTGGGACGCCATCCGCATGGAGTGAAATACCCACGGTGAGTGCAAAGTTTTGGGTGCCCGGGTCCGCGCTCAAGGGTTATCGAGACAAACTCCGATAATGCAAGCGAATTGGCGCGTTCTGTGCTGTTCTCTCGCTGAGGCCGGAAAGCTCGACCAACTCACTCGCCGGAGAGGCGTTCGGTGCGGACCATCGCGATAGTCAACCAGAAGGGTGGATGTGGCAAGACGACCACCGCCATCAATCTCGGCGCGTGCCTCGGTCGCCTGGGTCGTCGCACGCTCCTGGTGGACCTCGACCCGCAGGGACACTGTGCCGCGGGGCTCGGCGTCCCCGAGTCGCAGATCGAGTTCGATTCCACCGATCTCCTCATCGGCAGCTCGCCGGACACGGCACCTTCCGCGCGCGAGTTCTGGCGGGCGGCCGCGGGGCTCAACCTGATCCCCAGCCGCGTGCGACTCGCCGGGCTCGAGGCACCGGCCTCGCCGCTGGCGCAGCGACCCAACCGCGAACACTGCCTCGCCGGAGCGCTCCGCGCGGTCACCGACGACTTCGACGTCTGCCTGATCGACTGTCCGCCTTCTATCGGGCTGCTGACGTTCAACGCGCTGGTCGCCGCGGACCTTGTGCTGGTCCCGGTCGAAACGGCCTACTTCTCCTTGCAGGGTGCGTCGCGCCAGCTCAAGACCGTCCGCTCGGTCTCGCGTCGGCTGGAGACCCCGATCCGCTGCTCGGTGCTGCCGACGCTCCACGAGCCCGGTCTCGCGGTCGCGGCCGACCTGCTCGAAGAACTCAAACGCCAGTTCGGGAAGCGCCTGATGCCGATCGTCGTCCACCGCGACCCGGCCCTGCGCGAGGCCGCGTCGTTCGGCCGCCCCGTGTTCGAGCACGCCCCGCACAGTCAGGCCGCGAGGGACTACGCGGCGTTGGCGTCGGTGCTGATCGAGTCGGAGTCTCTCGCCTCCGGCGCAGACGACGAGGACTGGAGCGACATCGACGCCTCCGGCCCGGCGCGCCGCCCCTCGCAGCAAACGGCCGAGGCCGACGGGCGTACCGGCAACGAACGGGCCGGCGACGAACGGGCCGCGCCGTCCTCGACGGACCTGCTCTACCGGCCGGGCACCCACACGCCCAGCGTGACGAGCACCCAGTTCAGTTCGCCGTATTCGGGCGAGGTCATTGTCACGCTGGACGGGGGGCATCTCGAGTCCCTCCAGCCCCGGCGGCTCGCCGGACGCCCCAGCCCGGCCCGCGGGCGACCCGCCCGGCCTGAGCCGCGCCGAAGAACTGGCGCGACGCTCGTCGGCGCCGCGCCCGGCACTCCCCACCGCCTCGCGGTGCGAGACCCGGGGGTCGCGCCCCGTCTTTGGCAGGACGCTGACCGAGTCGGGCGTTGAGTTCGTGCAGCCGGGAGCGGCTCGGCCGGCGTGTGCAGATCGCCGGGTCGTTCAGCAACTGGCAGCCGATCGATCTGCTCCACGACGCCGAAGCGGCAACGCACGCGATCCGGCTCGACCTGCCTCCCGGGCGGCACGAATACCGCCTCATCGTCGACGGCACCTGGACCGCCGACCCGTACAACACCGACTGGATCCTCAGCGAGTTCGGAGAACCGCACAGCCTCGTCGACGTGCCGACCAAATCCACGCCGCAGCCGGCGTCCAACCAGTGCTGCGGCGCCGACTGATCGCACGCCGACCCCGGGCAAGGAGTGCCCCGCCCCATGTACTCACACGATAACGGCACGGACGCCGAGAACCGACCTGCCCAACCGGCCGGGTCCAACGGCAGCCACACCATCCATCCGCAGGCCACCCGTCCGGACAACGCCCCGAGCGACGCAGACTTCGACGCGCTCGCCGGGATGTTCCTTGCTCCGGCCGCGGCCAATACTGAGGCCAACCCCGCGGGCGGTTCCGCAGAAGGCGACACCTCGGACTCGACGCGCACTGCCGCGCGCGCCTGTGAGCGCGCTCATCCTCGGACACCTGCCGGTGATGGCCTCGGCCTGGCCCGCGCAGGCCGCCAGAGTGCGGGCCGAAGCGACCGGCCGCCCCGTGGTCATCGCCCGCCTCAGCCGCGGCGTGCTGACGCTGGAATCCTTCGGCGCGAGCGAACCGGCCCAACCCATCCGGAGCCAGGCCGAGGCGGCTCGCCTGGACGGCGATGCACGCCGAGAGTGTTCTGGTCCGCGTGGACGAGGCCGACGAGGCCGAACTCGCGACGGCCGGGGGGGTCGATCAACTCGTCTTCCTGACCGGCGCCGACGACGCGGCCGTCGTGGCCTGCTACCGCAAGCTCAAGAACATCGCCGACTTGGCCAGCGGCACGCGTCCGCTCCCCAAGTCACGCCTGACGGTGGTCGGCACCAACGCCTCACGGGGTCTGCTCACCCACGAACGCATCGCCCGCGCCGCGAGGGCGTTCCTCGACGCCGAACTGCTCGATCCGGTCATCGTGGACCGCGTCGCCCCGACCCGCGGCCGCCTGCTCTACCGAGACGCCACGACACTGACCATGCACACCCTTCTCGCGGCCCTGCACGGGTCGCCGGCCGCCCCAGTCACCACACCGGCCGGCCCCGAGCCCGAGGTGCCGGTGCACGCGTCGCCCGAGCCCCTTGGGGAACCCCCCACCGGGACCGTCGCGGAGCCCGGTCTGGCCCCGGCTGAGCATCCCGAGCCCGTCGTCTCGTGCCCGGCGATCGATCCGGGTCTCCCGACCCTCTCGCTGCCGGCCGATCCGACGAGTGCACGGCCCGCGCGGCCGTCGCCTGCGACGCCTCCGACCCGCCCGGGCACCGACCGCCCCGGCGAGGTGCTCAGTTCCTTCGTGCCGGGGCTGCTTCCCTTGGAATCGACCTGCCCGGTCGCGCCGGAGGTCACGCTCGCCTACGACGCGGCGGGCGTTCTCCACCTGCTGGCTGCGTCACTCGCGCAGCGCCCCCGCGCTCTCGGCCGAGGCTCCGGTCCGGTCGCTGCTCCGGGCGTCTGCGTGGGCAAGGGAGCACGCGGCGCTCCTGAAGCGGGCCGAGCCGCGACTTGCCGCAGATGCCGCGGACCACTCCGAGATGCACTTGGTCACCGACCGCTCTCGCGAGGCCCTCGCGGTGCTCGACACGCCGATCCGTGTCCACCTCGCGGCACCGGTCTCGCAGAGCTCACACGGGCTTGTGACCGTCGCGCTCGACCGCTGAACACCCCGACCGAACCCGATAGCCCAATGCGCGCACGCCCCCGACTCGGTCGGGGGCGTGCGCGCATTTCACGATGTTGTCATAGCGGGCGTCTGCCCCGCCTTCGATCACCGGCTCAAGCCGATTCCTTCCGGGGCACCCGGAGGTCTTCGAGCCCGCGGGCGTTCTCGACCGCGTCCTCGTCGAGGACGTACTCGGCGCCGGCCTGGGCGTGGTCGGGGAGCTCAAAGAGCAGTTCGAGCATGAGTCCCTCGAGCACCGCACGCAAGCGCCCGGGCACCGGTGTCCCGCTTGGCGGCCTGCCGGGCGATGGCACGCAGCGCGCCGTCGGTGAAGGTCAGCTTGGCGTTCTCCAGCGCGAAGAGGTGCTGGTACTGCTTGACCAGGGCGTTCCGCGGCTCAGTCAGGATCTTCATCAGTGTCTCGGTCGAGAGCGACTCGAGCGGTGCGATGATGGGCAGACGGCCGACGAGTTCGGGGATCATGCCGTACTCGACGACGTCCTGCGTTCTCACGTGCTTGAGGATCTCGCCGCGGTTGGCGTCCTCGGCCAGGCGAACGCCGTCGGTCTCGTGCGCACCGAAGCCGATCTTCGTCCGACCCATACGGCGACGGATGACGTCTTCGATACCCACGAACGTGCCGCCGCAGATGAAGAGGATGTGCGACGTGTCGATCTGGATGTACTGCTGCTCGGGGTGCTTGCGCCCGCCCTGCGGGGGCACGTTGGCGACAGTGCCCTCGAGCATCTTGAGCAGACTCTGCTGCACGCCCTCACCCGAGACGTCGCGCGTGATCGAGACGTTGTTGGACGTCTTGCCGATCTTGTCGACCTCGTCGATGTAGATGATGCCGCGCTGCGCAGCCTCGACATCAAAGTCGGCCGCCTGCAGCAGCTTGAGCAGCAGGTTTTCGACGTCCTCACCGACGTAGCCGGCCTCGGTCAGCGTGGTCGCGTCGCCGATGGCGAAGGGGACCTTGAGCATGCGTGCGAGCGTCTTGGCCAGCAGCGTCTTGCCGCTGCCGGTCGGGCCGACGAGCAGGATGTTGCTCTTGTCGAGTTCGAGGTTGCTCGCCTCCTCGCTCTCCAGGTGCAGCAGCCGCTTGTAGTGCATGTGCACCGCGACGCTCAGCGTGCGTTTGGCGCGGTCCTGGCCGACGATGTACTGGCCGAGGTACTCGCTGATCTCGCGCGGCGAGGGAACCTCGCCCAGCGTCGAAGACACCGAGTTCACTCGCCGCTTTTCCTGTCGGAAGATGTTCTGGCAGAGGTCAACGCAACTCGCGCACACGTACACCTCGTTCGGGCCCTCGACCATGGGCCCGACCTCGCGGCTGGTCTTGCCGCAGAAGGAACACGTCGTCACCTTGCGGCCGCGGAATCCGCTGTCGCCGCCGTCGCCATCGCCACCATCGGTACGGTTCTTGGCCATTCGTCCCTCACTGGGTCCGTATAAAGAAACACTCTCTCCCTCTGAGGGATCCTTCCAGTCTATCGGCCTGCGGGGGGCCGGGCTCTACACACGATCGACACTCATTCCTCGGAGGAGTAATCATCCCCCGAACCGCTCCAGCGGGACGGCGGGAGCGGGTCTCCCGTCAGGTCGAAGCCGGGCCGCGCACGGCGGTCCTCCGCCCGCCCGGCTGATGTTTGTGTTTTTGTCGGACCGGCACCCCGCGGCGGTTCCGCCGCTGCGTTCCGCTTCTCGGTCGCTTTGGCCACCAACGCCGCCTGGGTCGTGCGGTACTCCTCCTCCGAGATCTCGCCCCGATCCCGCATCGCCCGCATGGTCTCCAGCACGCCGCCGTGATCGAGCTGGTTGGGCCCGTCCTTGCCGAAGAGCCGGCCGCGCAGCACGTAGAGCGCGATCCCCGCCGCCGTGACCAGCACGATCATTACGCCGACGGTCAGGATGTAGGGCAGGAAATCCGTGCCGCTCATACTTCGTCCACTTCCTACATGCCGGGCACGATGCCGTCGCGGATCGGGTTGACCAGCACCGGCAGCACGCCCCTGTCCACCAGCTCCTCCCCGACCGCGGTCATGTCGCGGAACATCGGCGCGAGCTGCTTGAGCTCGTCGATCGGCCCGCGGCGGCGGAGCGTCAGGTAGACACTGATCGGTTCGCCCCGGCGATCGTTCCGGTTCTCGTCCGGGCGCGTGCGGACCTCAAAGAACGCCTCGGTCCCGTCCCCAAGCGTCAAGCCGACCAGAGGCTGGCAGTCGATCGGCGAACCGCTGCCCAGATCGAAGAGCCCCGCGATCGGCGATCCGCCGAGCAGCGTCTCGGCCACGATCGCGTCGTGGTTGCCGCCGGCCGCGATGTCGAACCCGTAGAGGACCTCGACATAGTCAACGTCGAGCGGGCTGATGTCGAGGAAGTACGGCGAAACGTCGAGCACCATCTCGAGCAGGCGGTACGCCTCGGCCGAGGCCGACGGGTTGACGACACCGGCCCGGACGCTGCTGGCCCGGACCGCGAGCCACCGGTGCGGGGCGTCGCTGGTCGGAGACTCGAGCGCCAGCTCGTCGGTGTACTTGCGGAACTCGCTCATGCCGGGGTACTGCCGGCGGACGCGCTCAAACAGCGACAGCACCGTGTCGCGGCTCCGCGGCAGCTCAAGCTTGAGCCCCAGTTTGAGGTTCACGTAGTGGTCGGTGCAGAGCGCGCCGTAGCTCTCAGTCATCGATGTGCTCCTCCTTGATGCACGCGAGGAGTGTACCCGCAAGCCGCCCCGACCGGCGACCGCCGCGGGGCGATCGGTCAGGCACTCATAGTCGCCACCGCGGACCGCTCGGCCCTCCGCATCGGCTGGAGCTTCCAGTACGTCAGCGAACGCCACAACCACTCCGCCGGGCCGAACCGGAACCGGGCGAGCCACGCAACACTCCACAGGATCTGCACAGCCCAGACGAACCAGACCACCGCCTGCTGGCCCAGGCGGTTGAACTCTCCGGCGAACCCGAGCCCGAAGCCGTAGAAGATCAGCGACGCGAGAATCGACTGCGTCAGATAGTTCGTAAACGCCATCTGCCCGACGCGGGCGAGGGCGTTGGTCACCGGCGTCAGCAGACCCGACTTGACGACGAACACGACGAGCCCGACGTGGCCCAGCATCACCGGCACCGCGCCCACGGCGTTGAAGCCCATGCCCAGACCCGCGAACTTGACGATGTTGAACCCGTGCGACTCGTTGAACAGAATGCCGGCGATGATGGTCGGGATTCCGATCAGATACCCAACCACTGCGAGCACCGCGTAGAACCTCGCGGAACGCTCGCCGGTGAGCACCCCCATCTTCGTGAGCGCCACGCCCAGGAGCATCATCGCGGTCACGCGCCAGAAGATGTAGAACGCAAACGCCATCGTTTGCATCATGATCGTCATCTCTGCGCGATGCCGGAAGTTCTCCATCCATCCGCCACGGAGCGTCGCGAGCTGCTCGGCGTATTGAGAGGCGGTCGGTGTCATGAACTGCTGCATCGCCAGACGTGCGTCGGCCAACTGCTCCGCGGTCATATTCGCCTGGGTCCGCATCTGGGCGGCCGACTCGGACTCACCAAAGAGCATCCACGCCTGGAACCCCTGCCCCGCCAGCAGCAGCATGTGGATGCCGAAGAACGTTGCCGCGATCACGATCAGCCAGACAGGCGGCAGCCTCCGCAGCCACCAGATGACCAGCAACCCGCACAGGGCGTAGGCCACAAGAATGTCGCCGTACCAGATCAGCCACGCGTGGATCATGCCGAAGACCAGCAGCCAGCCCATGCGGCGGAGCCAGAGCCCCCGAAGCCTCGACACCTGCTCTCGACTCTCGGCCTTGCGGCTCCAGATGACCACGCCCGCCCCGAAGAGCATCGAGAACAGCCCCATCATCTTGAGGTCGAAGAGAATGTGAATGACCCAGTAGGTCACGCGGTCGATGCCCGTGTAGCTGCCGCTGGCCGTCGGGTTCGAGTACGCCGCCATCGGCATCGCAAAGACCATCACGTTCATCGCGAAAATGCCCAGCAGCGCCACGCCCCGCAGCACGTCGATCGAGTCGAACCGCTGCGACTGGACCACGGGTGCCGCCATCGTGCCGCCGCCGTCTACTCCATCAGCCATGCCAATACCCCTTGAGTGTCTGAGAGATCCTCGACCGTCCGGTCGGCGTGCGCGAGGTCGCCCGCCGAAAACTGCCCTGTCGCCACCGCCAGCACGCGGCACCCGTGCGCGCGCACACGCGATGTCGTCCGGCGTGTCGCCGATCACGACGGTCTCCGCACCCGTCGCCGCGCGGCCCCACGACGCAATCACCCGCTCCAGGGCGACGCCCGGCAGATGCTCCCGCGCCGGCGGATCGTGCGGGGATTCGTCCCCCCACACCCGGACTGCAAACCCTTCGGGATCGATCCCCGCGTGTTGCAGTTTGATGGATCCGGTTTCCGGGAAATTGCCGGTCAGCAGACCGAGCGTCAGCGGTGCCGAGCCGCGAGCCACCGAGCCGTTCATCCCGCCCAGCACGTCGAGCAGGGCCGTGACGCCGGGCAGGGTGTACGAGGTGTTGTCGGCCGCGAACATCGCCACCAGGGCGTCCCTGTAGCCTCGTCGCATCGCCGCCCGGTGCTCTGGCGTCGGCTCGACGCCGTTGCGGGCCAGCAGGTCACCGATGATCAGCGGGTCGAGCCGCCCGGCGAAGGGAACGCCATCGGCGGTGAACGCCGAGCCGAACAGAGACCGTCCGGCCTCCGCCATTGCCACCATGCCCACGCCACCGGTCTTGATCAGCGTGGCGTCGATATCAAAGAGGATCAGCAATCGTCGCTCCTGCGGCCCCAGCGGGCCGGACGGGGTGAGGTCTCGCGGCGGATCTCGAATGCCCGCTCGGCCGGCACGATAGGGATCAGTTCGTAGTCTGCAGAGGCAACATACCCCGCCATCCGCGAACACAACGCCTCGAGGAACCGGCCGCACTCGGTCTGCTCACCCTGCACCTCGCACCGCACGGTGCCGTCCGGCTCGTTCCTCACCCACCCGGTGACGGGAAAGCCCCGGGCGACCTCCCGCGTCGTGACGCGGAATCCGACTCCCTGCACCCGGCCCGAGAACATGATCGCCCGCCGTTCCATGCGGCAGAGTCTCGCCGATCCGCACAACTCTCGCCACCCACCGCCCGAGAATCCGGCCCCCAGCACCCGTGCCGCGGGGCCCGGGGCTCTGCGAATCCCACTTTGTTGGCTTCACCGCGGCGCGGTGCTACCGTCTTGGTTGGATGGTCGCTCACCTCGCCGGATCGCGTGCCTCGATGCCCGCCCCGGACCACACGCCCGAGCGAACACCACAGCCCGGCCGCCCCCGCGCCCCGGACCTCCGCGTCCGCCGGCCGCACCTCCCCGCGTTTCCTGCAACCCCGGCCCGACTGGACCAAACCATTGAGACACGCCCACGACGCCCGACCGCGTCGCGTGGACGATTGGAACGACTCTGAACGCCACCCGAGGGGAAGCCAAGCGCGCATGATGCCGAACGGCTCAAACATGTCCGATGTCGAGCGGGTCCGCGAAGCGGCGGACATCGTGCGCATCGTCGGCGAGCACGTCGCGCTCAAGGCCAAGGGCCGCGAGTACGTCGGCCTCTGCCCCTTCCACGAGGACCACAACCCCTCCATGGCGGTCGTGCCCGCCAAGCAGATCTTTCACTGCTTTGTCTGCGGCACCGGCGGCGACGTCTTCAGCTTCATCCAGAAGTACCACCGCATGGACTTCCGCGAGGCCCTCGAACACCTCGCCGAGCGGTGCAACATCGAGCTGACACCCCGGCACGCCCCGCAGGGCGGGCAGCCAAACCAGTCCGGCGGCTTCTCCCGCTCCACGCTCGCCGACGCCAACGCCCAGGCCGCGTCGTTCTACAGAGCGGTCCTGCAGCACGAGACGCACGGCCGCGCCGCCCGAGAGCTCATCGACCGCCGCGGCATCAGCCCGGAGATGGTCGAGAAGTTCACCATCGGCGCCGCGCCCGACCGCTGGGACGGCCTCTGCCAGAAGATCGACTCGATGGAGGCCGACCGCGAGCTGTTCATGCAGGCCGGGCTGCTCAAGCCCCGCGACGACGGCTCGCACTACGACGCGCTCCGCCACCGGCTCATCTTCCCCATCCGCGACCAGATCGGGCGTGTGATCGCTTTCGGCGGCCGGCGCATCAACGACGACGACGACCCCAAGTACCTCAACTCCCCCGAGACGCCGCTGTTCAACAAGTCGTCGTCGATCTTCGGGCTCTTCCAGGCCGCGCGCGCAATCCAGCACGAGCGCACCGCCATCATCACCGAGGGCTACACCGACGTCATCGCCTGCCACCAGGCGGGGATCGAGCACGCCGTCGCCACGCTCGGCACGGCGCTCACGCCCGGGCACGCATCGATCCTGCGCCGCATGTGCGACACGGTCGTGCTGCTCTTCGACGGCGACGACGCGGGTCAGCGCGCCGCCGACCGCGCGGTCGAGGTCTTCTTCGGCGACCCGATCGATGTCCGCATCGCCACGCTCAACCGCGTGACCGACGCCAAGGACCCCGACGAGCTGCTCAAACGCGAGGGCGGTGTCGAGCTGTTCCACCGCGCCATCGCCGAGAGCGTGGACCTGCTCGACTTCCGCTTCACGCGCATGCGTGACCGCCTCGCCGGGGCGGGCTTGTCGGCGATGCAGAGGGCGACCGAAGAAGAGATCCAGACCCTCGGCCGGCTCGGCTTCCACAATGTCTCACCGATCCGCCGCAAGCTGGTGCTGCGTCGCCTGGCCGATCTGACCGGCCTCGACGAGCCGCTGATCGCCGACCAGCTGCGCAAGGCCAAGCCGCGGCCGAACGACCGAGCCCCCGCCGACGCCTCGCCTGACGAAGCAAGCCCGCTCCCGGCCGATCCCGGCCCGCGCCACCTCATCGAGGCGCTCGGGTGCGTGCTCAGCGACGGGTCGCTGTGGGCGGGGCTCGACCTCCGCTCGCGCGAGCTGCTGGGTCCCGAGTCGTTCGGCGGTGCTGTGCGAGAGGTCGCCGAGGCCACCGGCCGCGTCGCCCGCGCCGGGCGGAAGCCCGACCTCCGCGCGGTGCTCGACACGCTGGAGGACGACGCCACCAAGGAGGCGGCGGTCGATATCCAGACCCGCGCCGAGCGGGAGAGCGAGAGCCGCCTCGCGGCCTACCTGAACGACTGTCTCCGCCGGGCCCTCCAGGACCGCGCGATGCAGGACCGCACCCTCGACGCCGCCCGCGAGACCAAAGCCGACACCGACGACCTGCAATCGCTGGTCGACTCGATCCGCACCACGACCAAGCAATTCGGGGACGACCGACGACGCATGCCCAGCCGACCCTCCCCCAGATAGACCGCCAGTTTCCGTGCCCCCCGTTTGCCATAGACGGTTGACGGGCCTTACGTTCCGTGTCCGACCGCTGAAGAACAGATGCAGGAGAGCAGCGTGATCAGCGAACTCCACCCCGCCATGCAGCAGCTTCTCGACGTCGCCCAGGCCCGCGGGTGGCTGAGCTACGAAGAGCTGAACAACACCCTCCCCGACGACATGGTCGACACCGAGCAGATCGACTTCCTGCTCACGATCGTCGACAAGCTCGGGCTCGAGGTCATCGACGAGCTCGAGTACAAGGCCCGGCTCCACCGCGAGAGCATCAAGCGGGGCGAGGAGGCCGGACACAACCCCCTCACCGGCACGCCGCTCGCCGGCATCGGCCCCGGGCTGCCCGGCAAGAACCTCCGCGCCATGTCGGTCACCGGCGGCGAGCGCGAGGACGAGGCCGCGGACCTGCGGCAGCGCCTCTCTCAGGCCGACACCCCGGTCGGTCAGGCCGAGCTCGACGTCGCCGAGGCCGCGGCGATGGACGCCGAGGCGATCCAGCGTGAGCTGGAAGAGAGCGCCAACGCCGAGCCCGGCTCGCGCCGCATCGACGATCCGATCCGGATGTACCTCACGCAGATGGGCTCGATCCCCCTGCTGACCCGCGAGGAAGAGATCCGGCTGGCCAAAAAGATCGAGACCACTCGGATGATCTTCCGCCGCCGGTGCCTCGAGAGTGAATACCTCGTCGGCGAGGCGTGCCAGGTGCTCCGCCAGGTCGAGGCCGGCTCGCTGCCCTTCGACCGCACGATGCGGATCTCGACGCTCGAGTCCAACGCCAAAGAGAAGATCGCCAAGCGCATCCCGGCCAACCTCCCCACCATCGAGAAGCTGCTCGAGGCCAACCGCGCCGACTGGGAGGCCCTGGAAGAGCTGCCCCCGCGCCAGAAGAAGAAGGCCGAGGAGATCCGTGCCCGGATGGCCGTCCGCCGCCGCCGGATGGCCGCGCTCACCGAAGAGCTGAGCCTCCGCACCGGGCGCATCATCCCGCTGATGCGCAAGCTCCGGTCGATCACCAAGAAGATGCTCGACCTCGAGGCCGCCCTCGCCCAGACGGGCAAGCCCCGCCCCGGGCAGGACCCCGAGGACATCATGGTCATGCGCGAGGAGCTCGACGGCCTCCGCGCCCTCGTGCTCGAGGGGCCCGCCGAGCTCGACGCCCGCATCCGCGCGATCAACACCGTCTTCTGGGAGTACGAGCAGGCCAAACGCGACCTCTCCGGCGGCAACCTCCGCCTGGTGGTCTCGATCGCCAAGAAGTACCGCAACCGCGGCCTCTCCTTCCTCGACGTCATCCAGGAGGGCAACACCGGCCTGATGCGCGCCGTGGACAAGTACGAGTACAAGCGCGGCTACAAGTTCAGCACCTACGCCACGTGGTGGATCCGCCAGGCCATCACCCGCGCCATCGCCGACCACGCACGCACCATCCGCATCCCGGTCCACATGATCGAGACGATGAGCAAGCTGCGCAACATCCAGAAGGCGATCCTCCAGGAGACCGGCATCGAGCCGACCATGGAAGAGCTCGCCGAACGCGCCGACATGAACCTCGCCGAGGTCCGCCGCGTGATGAGCATCTCCAAGCAGCCGGTCAGCCTCGACCGCCCCGTCGGCGAGGGCGAGGACTCGCACTTCGGCGACTTCATCGAGGACGAGAGCCAGGAGGCCCCGAGCGCCACGGCCAGCAACGACGCCCTCAAGTCCCGCATCGAGGGCGTCCTCAAGACGCTCACCTACCGCGAACGCGAGATCATCAAGCTCCGCTACGGCATCGGCGACGGGTACACCTACACCCTCGAAGAGGTCGGACGCATCTTCAAGGTCACCCGCGAACGGGTCCGCCAGGTCGAGGCCAAGGCGATCCGCAAGCTGCAGCACCCGGTGCGCGCGCGCAAGCTGCAGGGCTTCGTTGACGGCTCGGTCTACAAAGAGATCAAACCGGAGCCGAGCATCGACGGGGACTGAACGCTCCGACGAGAGACAACCGAGATCGGCCCCTCCGCGATGTGGTTTCACCTCGCGGAGGGGCCGATCTCGTTCTGATTCCGATGGAATCGGCTCCCGCCGAAGATCGGCGTTACGGCTGGTTGTAGCGTCGCACCACGATCTCGGACATCCCGGACTGGTTGAGCGAGTACCCCTCAACGTGACCGTCGAGATAGCCCGCGTTCACAGACCCGTTGTGCCGGTCGTAGCCGAACTGGGGGGAATCGGGGAAGTCGTTGGTGATGACCTTCCAGTAGTCGTAGAGCGTGCACACGCTCATGTCGTCCTCGTCCTTCCAGTTCATGTTGAACGAACGAGGGTTGAGGTCGATGACCGTGCCGAGGTTGTCTCCGTAGATCTGCCGGGGCTCGCCGTCGACGATCGCCATCGTCTCGTAGGGGATCTCCAGCCGGCGGGTGTTGCCCTCGAGACGATCGTTGTCCCCACCACCGCCGGACTGCCCGAACACGTACTCGCTGAAGTTGAACGAGTTCATCTCCGGCACGTGCCACTGGGAGGTAAACCAGCCGCCCGTGTTCCCGCCCGCGGTGAGCGAGGCGGTCGCGTACTCGCGGTTGCCCGCCTCGAACGTGTCGTCCGACGGGCAGGAGTAGAACTCCAGGAACGCCGAGTCCTCGTTGCTCTCGTTCAGCAGTGTGCCTGCCGCTCTCAGCATGCCGTCACGCGTCCGCTTGTCCCAGTCCAGACCGTTGTAGTCGGCTAGGGCCATGAAGAAGGGCATCGGGTACTCCTCCTTCAGCCGGTCGTTGTACCAATAGGTCAGGTTCCGGCGCCAGTGCGACGGGTGGTTGTCGCTCGACTTGGCGAACGAGTTGGGCCCGACCGCCCACATCTGCCCCGCGATCGGTGTCTGATCGCCGTGGTCGGCGCCGAACGTGATCGTTGTCTGCAGCGTGTGCCGCAGCTGCGAGAGGCACTTGGTGCCCTGCGCCGCCCCGCGTGCCTTGCCGAGCGCGGGGAGCAGGATCCCGATCAAGAGCGCGATGATCGCGATAACCACAAGCAACTCAATCAGCGTGAACGCGCGTCCGCGCATCAATGTGCACCGTTCCATGGCGAACCTCCATCGGCAAAGCGTCGTTTCGCCCGCCGTTGCGGGCTTCCCAAACACAAGCCCCGCCCCGGTCTTTCGGCCGGGGCGGGGTCGATCGGTCAGATTCTCAGCACCCGGCGTTCCAGAGGTTCAGGAAGCAGAGCACGTCCTGCGTGTTGATGCTCGAGTCACCGTTGCAGTCCGAGGAGGGGTCGTCGGCGTTCCACGCGTTCAGGAACGCGAGCACGTCCTGCGTGTTCACGCTCGAGTCGCCGTTGAAGTCGGCGTAGCAGTCGTCGCCGGCGGGAGCGAACTTGTAGATCTCGCCGGTCTTGAACGCCGCGTTGGCCCACGTGCCGCCGGCCACCCAGACGTTGCCGTCCGGATCGACGGTCGCCGAGTTGTTGCCGTAGAGCGTCGGCAGCATCGTGCCACTGAGGTCGGTGTGGAGGATCTCGGTGAAGCTGCCGCCGTCGTCACGCAGCACCAGGATCTCGCCGGGCACCATCGGGTCGGCGTTGGGGTCGCCCTGACGCACCGCGTGCACGTAGGTGTCACCGTCAACATCGACCACCGACACGGTCGTGAACTCGCCGGCCTCGTCACGCCACTCCCACGCCTGGGTGTAGCTGCCGCCGTTGTCCACAAAGCACGTCACCACGCCGAAGCCGCCGACGCAGTAGACGCGGTCGCCCATGACCGCCGGGCGGGTGAAGAAGTTCAGCTCGACGTCCGAACCCTCGCCGCGGTGGCCGTCAACGGCCCAGTTGACCGTGCCGTCGGTGGCGTCGATCGCCCAGAGCGTCGGGGTCGGGCCGTCGCCGTTGTCGTCGGTGAAGGTGTTGACGTAGATCGTGCCGCCGGGCGTGGACGCCGCGCCGGAACCGATCCAGTTGAAGTTCTCCGGGCCGCCGATCCACAGCTCGGTGTTCGTGCCGTCGCCGTTGTCCTTGAGCGCGACGCCGGGGAACACGGGCGTGTTGGCGAAGTAGCCGATCACGTCGCGCCCGCCCTCGGTCCAGATCGGGCCCATCTTGCCGAACGGCACCGGGTCGCCGATCGGCGTGTACGACCACATCACCGCGCCGGTCACCGAGTCCACCGCGTGGATCTGGTTGTTGGTGCGGTCGTGGACGTAGAGGTTGAGGTTGCCGTTGGTGTTGGGCACGCTGCCGATCATCGGCGCCCCCGCGGAGCGAGCCGAACGCGCCGTCGGCGATCGTCTGCTCGACGGCGAGCGTGTCCTTGTTCAGGCGGATGATCGCCGGGGTCGCCCGTTGCCGTGCACCGTGGTCCAGATGCCGTTGACCGCGTGCGTGAGACCCGAGTAGTTGCCCGAGCCGCCGTCGAGATCGACCGAGGCGATCACGGCGCCGGTCTCACGGTCCATGCGCACCACCGTGCACCCGGGGCCGCCGTCGTTGGAGATGTTGTCGTTGTTGCGGTGGGTCTTGAAGTACAGATCACCGTTGGCGCCGACCGTGAAGCCGCCCTCGGACACCGGGTACTGCCCGGACACGGTCATCGCCAGCTCCTCGGCCGGGCCGGCGCTGGCCGAGATGGCCGCACGCCGCAGCTGGTCACCCTTGTACGCACCCCAGGGAGCGCTCGGATCGATCTGTGCTGTCGCCGCGGACGCCATCCCCGCGGCAAGCAGGATGGTCGGGACGAGTCGGTTCTTCTGCATCATGTTCTCTCCTATGCAACGATGATCACGGATCGAGGAGCCCTCGACCCCCGATCGCTCCGTGGCCTGAACCTACAGGCAACACCCAGCGAGGTTTCGCCGAGAGAGGGGAAGCCCTCAGAGTGAGCGGGTTCGCGCATGCTACTGACAACTTGTCGAAGAAACAACACTTCCAGAGGGCCACATCCCAAAGAGTTCACTGATACTTTTTGCTGCATATTCAAGCGAGAAACGGCCCGCACCGCCGCCCGGCACGCGCCCGCACAACCCGCGCACAACGCCGCCCCGTCGATCCACCAGAATCGGCGCAGCCGGAATCCCAACTAGACTCATGCCCCATGACTCTACGCGCCTGCCACGCCTGCGGCCTCGTCCATACGGTGGGCAAAGTCCCGCCGGGACACCGCGCGTTCTGCACGCGCTGCAACACGAAAATCCGCACATTCCCCCACCCGCGGGCGGCGGCGCGGGCCGCCGCGTTCGCGTTGGCCGCGCTCATGCTCTACCCGCTCGCGCTCACCCTGCCCATCCTGACTCTCACCGAACTCGGCCACACCCGCCAGACCACGATCTGGTCGGGCATGGTCAGCCTGCTCGCCGGCGGGCAGTTCGCCATCGGCGTCGTCGTCCTGTTCTGCTCCGTCATCGCCCCGCTCTTCAAGCTCGGCGCGATCTTCGCGCTCGCCGCCGGAGAGTTGCTGCTGCCGTCGCGCCACCGCGCCTTCACCTACCGCCTCGTCGAGGTGCTCGGACGCTGGGGCATGCTCGATGTGGTGCTGATCGCGGTCCTCGTCGCCGCGGTCAAACTCGGCGACCTGGTCGAGGTCACTCCCGGCCCGGGGCTGGCGGTCTTTGCCACCGTCGTTATCCTCAGCCTGCTCGCCTCGGCGTTCTTCGATCCCCACGCCCTGTGGGAGGACAAGCCCAGCCCCGCGCAGAGCACGCCGCCGGAGACCGCCGCATGACCGACACCCCCGCCACGCCCGCAGCCCGGATCGCCAGGCCCCGCCGCTGGTCCTGGGCGTGGCTGCTCCCGCTGGCGGTGCTGGCCGCGCTGGTCACCCTCGGCGTGCAGGCCTCCGCCGAACGCCCCATCATGCTGATCGTCCGCTTCGCCGAGGGGCACGGGCTGCGCCCGGGAGACCCGGTGGCCTGCAAAGGGGTGCAGGTCGGCGAGGTGTGCACTGTCCAACTCACCCCCGACGCGCAGAGCGTGGAGGTCCACATCGCGCTCGACCGCTCCGCCGAGCCGATCGCGGTCGAGGGCTCGCGCCTGTGGGTCATCCGCCCGGAGGTCTCGCTCCGCCGCGTGTCGGGGCTCGACGCGATCTTTGGACCGCGCACCATCGCGATCGAGCCCGGCCCGCTCGGCGCCGCCCGCCGCCTGGAGTTCGAGGGTCTGGCCGACGCCCCACCGCTGCCCGATCCGACCGACGGCTCGTTGCTGCTGCTGCTCCGCGCCGAACGCCGCGGCTCGCTGGGCCCGGGGTCCCCGGTCACCTACCGCGACATCCGCGTCGGGCAGGTGCTCGCCTACGAGCTCGCCGGCGACGCGACCGCCGCCGAGCTGACCGTCGCGATCGGGCCGCAATACGCCGCCCTCATCCGCGACAACACCCGGTTCTTCAACACCTCGGGCATCACCGCCGACTGGGGCCTGTTCAAGGGCCTCGACGTCCGCACCGACTCGCTCGAGTCGGTCGTCACCGGCGCGGTCGGGTTCGCCACGCCCAACAAGCCCGGCGCACGCGTCGGCGCCGGGCACACCTTCGACCTGGCCTCCTCCCCGAGCAGCGACTGGCTCGGGTGGGACCCCGCGATCCCGCTGCGGGACTGACCACCGGGCCGAATCGGACCCCAAGAACAACAACGCGAGCGAGACAGTGTCCCGCTCGCGTCGTCGGTTGACCGGATCCGCTCACGCGGAGCGGCACATCAGTAGCGGTAGTGCTCCGGCTTGTACGGCCCCTCGACCGGCACGCCGATGTACGCCGCCTGCTCCTCCGACAGCTCGGTCAGGTCCACACCGAGGTGCTCGAGGTGGAGCCTCGCGACCTTCTCGTCGAGCACCTTCGGCAGCACGTAGACCTTGCCGGTCTCGTAGGTGATGCCCGAGAGCGTCGGCTTGCCCGCCGCGTTGAGCGCCAGGTCGATCTGCGCGACCGTCTGGTTGGTGAAGCTGGCGCTCATCACAAAGCTCGGGTGACCCGTCGCGCAGCCGAGGTTCAGCAGACGACCCTCAGCGAGCACCAGGATGCTCTTGCCGTCGGGGAACTGCCACTCGTCGAACTGCGGCCGGATGTTCACCCGCTTGATGCCCTGCGTCTTGGCCAGGCCCGCCATGTCGATCTCGTTGTCGAAGTGGCCAATGTTGCCGATGATCGCCTTGTTCTTCATCCGCTTCATGTGCGCCGCGGTGAGGATGTCCTTGTTGCCCGTCGTCGTGATCACCACATCAACCGTGTCGATGATGTCGTCCAGACGCTTGACCTGGTACCCCTCCATCGCCGCCTGCAGCGCACAGATCGGGTCAACCTCGGTCACGATCACGCGGCAGCCCTGGCCCTTGAGCGCCTGGCAGCAGCCCTTGCCCACATCGCCGTAGCCGCACACCACCGCGACCTTGCCGCTGAGCATGACATCGGTCGCACGGTTGAGCCCGTCCAGCAGCGAGTGGCGGCAGCCGTAGACGTTGTCAAACTTGCTCTTGGTCACGCTGTCGTTGACGTTGACCGCGGGGAAGAGCAGCTGGCCCTTCTCGCTCATCTCGACGAGGCGGTGCACGCCCGTTGTGGTCTCCTCGCTCACGCCGCGGATCTTCGACGCGATCTTGGTGAACCAGCCGGGGTTCTGCGCGATCGACTCGCGGAGCGTGTGGAGCACCCACTTCCACTCCTCGGGCTCGGTCGCCTCGTCGTGCGCCGGAACCTTGCCGGTCTTCTCGAACTCCACACCCTTGTGGATCAGCAGCGTCGCGTCCCCGCCGTCATCGACGATCAGGTCCGGGCCCGAGCCGTCCGGCCACGCGATCGCCTGCATCGTGCACCACCAGTACTCCTCGAGCGTCTCGCCCTTCCACGCGAAGACCGGAATCCCCTTCGGGGCCTCGGGCGTGCCGTCCTTGCCCACCACCACCGCCGCCGCCGCGTGGTCCTGCGTGCTGAAGATGTTGCAGCTCACCCAGCGCACATCCGCGCCGAGATCGGCCAGCGTCTCGATCAACACCGCCGTCTGCACCGTCATGTGCAGCGAGCCCATGATCTTGAACCCCTTGAGCGGCTTGCTCGAGGCGTACTCGGCCCGCACCGACATCAGGCCGGGCATCTCGTGCTCGGCGAGCCGGATCTCTTTCCGTCCGAGATCCGCCAACGCAAGATCGCGCACGCGGAAGTCAAAGTCGCCGCTGCCGCTGGCAAAACTGGATGGGGTGGAACTTGTCATCGTGGTCATCGGTGCCTCCGTGAGAGTCAGGCGTGTCGTTCGGGCGAGCCTTCGCCCGGGTTCTGCGTCATCAGCCGCGGGGCTCCGGCCCCGCGATCGTTCATGTTGCAAGCCATCCCGCGGCCGCGAAGAGCCCGGGGCCGCGCCCCGAAGGCTCGCGGGCCAACTCGCGGCAGGCGGTCCTCGAAAACCCCGCCCCGCGCATCCACTCTTCTACCCGCTGGGGCTAAACCCCAGATGCCGGTGCCCCATCGTGTGCCGATACTCGATCCGACGGTGCTCCAGCATGTCCACCACCAGCGCCACTCCGCCGCACCGCGATGTCCGCAGCACCCGGGCCATCTGCCCGATCACCGCCGCAGGATCCTCGACGTGGTGCAGCACCAGCGAACACACCGCCGCGTCCACACTCGCATCCTCAATCGGCAACGACTCCAGAGGGCCTTCGACAAACTCGACCGAAGAGATGCCGCCAAGTCGCTTCCGCGCCGCCTCCAGCATCGGGGACGACAGGTCCACCGCGATCACCCGCTCGACCACGGGCCCGAGCATCGCCGCCGCATCACCCGTCCCACACCCGAGATCCGCCACGACCCACGTCGGCGAGATCAGCCCGACCAGAGCCTCCAGCGTGAAGCGGCTCACCGAACAGGTCGCGCCCGGACATCCTCCCACTCCCCGGCGATCCTGCCGAAGTAGGCCTGGCTGTCCGCCGGCCGCTCGGCCAGCACCGCCGCGAGCCGCTCGCGGTCCTCGGCCACCTCACGCGAGCCCTCCAGCGAGGCCCGGACCGGCTCCCACAGCGCCGAAGCACCGGGATCCAGTTCACCGGCTTCCATCCAGTACAGCGTCGCCGTGCCGACCGACCTCTTGCCCACCCACCCGGCCTCGGCCAGCACCTTGAGGTGACGGCTCACCGTGGACTGCGGCAGCTGGAGCACCTTGGCGACCTCACCGACCGATAACTCCTCCGCAGCCAGCAGAAGGAGCACACGCAGCCGCACCGGCTCGCTCAGCGAGCCAAGCCGGTCCGCAGCCTGGATGGTTCGGGGAGTCTTCATCCGTTTATCCGGATGAAGTGTAGAAACAAATCGGACCCGGTCAACCCACGGCCATCGGTGATCGACACGCCGGCCGCCCCAACCGGCTCAGCGCCCCGCCGGCGGCAAGGCGAACGTCGGCCCCGGGATCTGCCCCAATTCACGAAGCCTCGCGTTGACCTCGGCGTCCTGACTGTCGAACCACAGCATCATCCGGAGCCGCCGGACCTCCGCGTCGTTGTCGCCGATCGAGCGGTAAAACCCGGCCAGGGCCTTCTGCGGTGCGGCGGACTGGCCGCGGTCGATCTCGGCCGCCCCCAGGAACGCCCGCTCGGCCTCGTCGGCCTTGCCGATCTTCTGGGCGTAGCGGCCGAGCATGATGTAGTCCGCCACGCCGCCCCGGTCGGCGATCCGGTGCTCGAGGGCGTCGAAGAGGTCGTCCTCGTTGCCCGCCGCGGCCAGCGCGTCGGCCATGCCCTCAAAGTACGTCTCGTTGGACGGTTCGAGGTTGTAGGCCAGAATCATCCGCTCGCGAGCCTCGGTGATCTGGCCCATCGCCAGCAGGTTGCGCCCCAGTTCGTAGTTGGACCGGGCGTCCCCCGGGCGACGATCGACGATCTCCTGATATAGCGGCTGCGCGTCGGCGTACCTGCCGTCGAAGTAGTGCTGGTTGGCACCCGCACGAACCTGCGACAGCGGCCGGCTGCACCCGGCCACGCCGAGCACCAGCGACAGCGCACCAACGCCAAGAGCCCCCGCGCGTGCTGTTCGAACCGCCCGGGACCCGTTCCTTGATCGCTTCATGCCTGCTTGCTCCGCTGTCTGTTCCCGGCCTTGGTGCCGGGCGTGGTGTGTGTCAGGGCCGACCCATCCTATCCGTCGGCGTGATCGCCCGCCCGCCACTAGCATCGGCTATGCCCCGCACCGTCGTCCTGCGTCACGACCTGCCCGATGGGTCACATCACTACGACTGGCTCATCGAACCGATGGGCTCGACAGCTGCACCCGCGGGCGACGCAGCCGCGGATCCCGACCGGCGGGAGCTCATCGCGTGGCGGCTGCCCGATCCTCCCGACACCACCGCAGGGACGTCCATCACAGCCGACCGGCTGCCCCCCCACCGGCGGCGGTACCTCGACTACGAGGGCCCGATCTCCGGTAATCGCGGCCGCGTCCGCCGTATCGCACAAGGCCATGCCGAGATTCTGACCGACTCCTTGCAACGATTCGAGGCCCAAGGCCGCATGGACGGCCGGGCATTCCGTCTGGTCGCCACACCCGCGTCCGCCGGCGGCGAGTCGGCGTGGCAGCTGACCGTGACTTGGGGCTGAGCCGCGTTTCTGGTAGGATGGGCACTTCTCCCGCGGAGTTCTTCCGCACACTCGAGGAGGCCGACATGCCAGGACCCCTGTTCCACCCCGTTTCGTACCCCGACGACGGCGGGCCCGAGCCCGTGCCCTTCACCAGAAAGGACATCGCCGCGGCACCGGCGGTTCAGGCGGTGACCTCGAAGATCAAGCACGCCGCGGACGACAAACGGCACGAGGACAACTGGAGCCGCACTCCCAACACGCCGCACACCGGCGCGATCCATGTGCGCACGTTCCGGGCCAAGCTCTCCGACGACAGCCTCGCCTACCTCGATCAGCAGATCAACGAGTGGCTCGACGCCCACCCGCAGTACGAGGTCAAGCTCACCAACACCACCTTCGGCGAGTGGTCCACCAAACTCGGCAAGGAACCGGGCATCATCGTCAGCGTCTGGGTGTGAGAGCATCCCCGCAACGCTGATGCACCCCCGCGGCCTGCATCTCACCACGAGTCCCGAGCGCAAGCTCAGGACTGGTGGTATCTGCGCGCACAACTCACCGAGCAGTCGAGCACGCAATCCCGAGCTTGCGCTCGGGGCTCGTTCTGTGCGCGCGGTCCGCGCCGCGGGACCGTCACAACCCGGGAGGTCTGGCAAACTTCCGCGAGGCGTAGCGGTACGCCGTCACCATCCCGAAGAGCAGGTACAGGTAGTTGTTGTTGAACGTGCCGTAGGCCGTGCGCAGGTTGTTGAGGCGGTCCGGGCCTGTCCACCCGCTGGCCACGGCGGGCAGCGGCCATACCGACGCGGCCACCAACGCCAACGCCCCCACCGCCGCCCACGCGCCGAGCACCGCATCGCCCCGCCCGCGCGCGCGCAGCGCCGCCACACCCACCAGCCCGCCCAGAGGCCACGCGAGCATGTCGAGTCGGCTTTCGGTGAGGTGCGCGAGCAGCAGCCACACCCCGAGCCCCGCCGCCGCACTCACCCAGACCGCCGCGACGCCGCGCCACCTTGAACGCGCCGGCCCAGCCCCCGCGGGCCGCCCCGGTACCGCGGCAGCCTCGGCCCCATTGGGCTGTGACGCTGCGGGCAGCGCGAGCATCTTGTTTAGTGCATCCAGTCTCGGATCGCTTGGCTCCGCCGCGGCGGTCCGGGCTCGGGCCTCGTAGGTGCCGACCTCGGCGAGGTAGCGGCTGCGCGCGCGGACGCGGTCGTCCCACGCCAGGCCCGTCGCCTCGCACACCCGCGCGAACGCCGCGATGGGTGCGGCGACGAGCTCGTCGTACCCGAGCCGCACGGCCCGGTCCGGCGGCAACGCCGCGGCATCGCTCTGAAACCGGGTCTCTGCCTCGACGTACTCGCGGATCACCGCCTCGCGGGTCTCCTCGTCGCGGGGCAGCGGCTGGAGGGACTGGCCCCCGAGCCGCGCGTGCATGGCGACGTTGGACCGCACCACGTCGCCGGCGTCCCGCGAGATGTGCACGAACCGCACGCGCCCGGCGAAGAGGCGATGGAGTTCGGCGACCTTCCCGGTGTGGCTCGGGCTCTTGAGCAGCAGGTGCCTGCGGCCGCGCGAGGCGACTCCGACCTTCCACGCGAACGCCGCCGTCACCCGGCGCCAGCGTGACAGGTCGCGGTCGGGCAGGCCGGCGAGTGTGCTGAAGGCCGCCCATTGCGCGCGCGCCTGCGGCAGGACGAGCCTCCCGGGCAGCGTCGAGGCCAGGGCCCAGTTGTTGTGCGCAAAGTCGTCCTCGGCCGGCCAGTCGGGGCCGAATCCCACATCGTCCTGCGGGCGGGTGTTGGGCAGGAAGGGGACGAGCGCCAGACGCAGGAAGCCCCAGCTCAGCCAGAACCCGTGCGGCGACATCGCCTGCACCCATCGCGGGGTCACGATGTCCGGGTGGGTGGACAGCAGGTTGTGCAGGTGGGTCGTGCCGGAGCGGAAATAGCCGACGATCACGATGGCGTCCCGCCGAGGGGTGTAGGTCGGGGCCGTGCCTCGGAACTTCGCGGCGAGCACCGGCCAGAGCAGCACCCGCTCGGGGAGTGTGATGAGCGTGGCGAGCAGGCTGGTGCCCATGGCCGCCGCCAGCCGGAGCCAGTAGCGCGGGCCGATACGGCACCGGCAGGCCACCAGCAGACGCACCCAGACATCGAGCGGGGCGAGTCCCATGAAGTGGCCGGTGGGCATGGCGAACGGCAATCGGGGCACGCGGCCTCCCAAGCACTGCGCGGGGCGTGTGGCCGGGGGGGATGTGCCCCCCACCGCGCCTCGCGGGCCCGAACGGTACCGCGCCGGGGGCGGGGCGTGTGGCCGGCGTCGGGTTCGGGTGAGAACAGGCTGCGGGCCCGTCGCGTAGACAGCGGCGGACGGCAGCCCCCGAGGAGACTGATGCGCACCCTGACGTACTGGATCTACTTTTCCGCCATCGCGGGCGCGGTGGTGCTGTCGGAGCGGGCGGTCGGTGTGCGTGCTGCGGCGGCGGGTGTGTGGATCGTGGGCTGCCTGGGCGCGGTGGTCTGGGCGGCCGGGCGGCAGGTTTCGGCCTGGCGGGCCCGGCGGGGCTGGGTCTGGCTGGCCAGCGGGCTTTGTTCGCGGTGTGCGTACCCGGTCAACCGGTCGTTCGTGCGGTGCCCGGAGTGCGGCGGGCGGGTCGGCGCGCCGCCGAGCGGCCACGCGGTGCGGCGGATGGCGGGTGAGGGCGGGACGAGCGGTGCGGAACCCGGTTCGGAAGTTTCAATATTTCTTGAAATCCCAGATGCCGGGGTGAAGAATACCGCATGACCACGCTCACACCCGATCGTGCCCCGGTGTCGGGCCTCCCCGGCTATGACCCCGCTCTTGCGCCGATCGCGGCCAAGGTGCGTGCGGGTGAGCGGCTGACGCTCGAGGACGGGCGGGTGCTCTACACCACGCCCGACATCTGGACGGTCTGCTCGCTGGCCGACGAGGTCCGGGCGCGGGCTGCACGGGGACACGACCTACTTCAACATCAACCGGCACATGAACTACTCGAACGTGTGCGCGCTGTCGTGCAAGTTCTGCGAGTTCTACCGCAAGCGGGGTGATGAGGGGGCGTACGAGCACTCGATCGAGGATGTGCGGCGGGAGGCCCGCGGGGCGGTCGAGAGCGGCGCGACCGAGATGCACATCGTGGGCGGGCTGCATCCCTACCTGCCGTTCGAGTACTACACGGACATGATGCGGGCGATCCGCGAGGAGGCGGACGCGGCGGCTGGCGGGCTGGAAAGCCCGCCCCCCTGTGATACCTCAGCCCCGGGGCGGCTGCACATCAAGGCGTTTACGGCCGTTGAGGTCGTGCATCTGGCCAAGATCGCCAAGGTGTACAAGCAGTCTGATCGCAAGGCGGGCATCCGCCACGTGCTTGAGAAGCTCAAGGAGGCGGGGCTCGGCTCGCTGCCCGGCGGCGGGGCGGAGGTCTTCGACGACCGCATCCACGACGAGGCGTTCAAGGGCAAGATCCGCTCGGATGTCTGGCTCGATGTGCACCGCGTCGCGCACGAACTCGGCCTCAACACCAACGCGACGATCCTCTACGGCCACATCGACCACGCCGACGAGCGGCTCGTGCACATGGACATGCTGCGGAAGGCGCAGGACGAGGCATTGACGCGGCTGGGGTACGAGGCCGCGGCGGACGGATCGGTGACGCTGACCCGCGCGGGCGTCGCGCAGCCGACGCCGGACATGACCACCCGCGGCGGCTACTTCCAGACCATCATCCCGCTGCCCTTCTTCCCCGACGGGTCGGACCTCGAGGCCCTGCCCGGCCCCGGAGGGCTCGAGAACCTCCGCACGATCGCCGTCTCGCGGCTGATGCTCGACAACTTCCCGCACGTCAAGGCGTTCTGGATCATGCAGACGCTGGGGATGGCGCAGCTCATGCTGCAGTGCGGGGCCGACGACATCGACGGCACGGTGGTCTGGTACGACATCACCAAGGTCGGCGGCTCGTCCACGCACCAGGAGACGACCGCGTGGGACCTGCAGCAGGCGATCCGCGAGGCGGGGCTGGAGCCGGTGGAGCGTGACACGCTGTACCGGCGGGTGGAGCGGGACGGGAAGAAGTGGTGGTTGTCGGCGTAGCGATGCGTCGATTGCTCAGGCTCAGCCGGTAAGCACCGCAACATGAACAGCACGCAGCACAGCCTGACATCGATCGGCCTGTCGGTGGCTGCCGGTGCAGCCTTCGGCCTGCTGTCGAGTACAGGCGATCCGTTGGTGCAGGACTTCTTCCCGATCGCGGTGTTCGTCGGCGGCGTGGTCGGCTTTGTTCTCTCCCCGGCGGCGGGTTGGGCCAGAGCTGATGCCGAGTGCCGGGCCTCGTTCGCGTGGGTCGTGGTGCCGACCGCTGTGCTGACTTGGTCGGCTTCTGAGATGCGAGGTGCGGGCGTTGGCTTTCTGGTGAGCGTGGCGACGTACCTCATCAGCTGTTCCATCGTCGGCCTCGTGGCCATGCCGCGAAGGCGGCGGCTCAACTGGTACGCCGGCGGGTGTTGCTCGAGTTGCGGCTACGACGTTCGCGGGCTCGAGGGTCCGAAATGCCCCGAGTGCGGCGAGATCGCCCGGGTGCGGCCGGCGACGCGGAAGACAGCGGCAGTACTGCGCGAGGAGGCAAGACAATAAACTCACGAGATTCTGATACCGCAATACAGTACGATGACTGCGATCCTTCGCGAGAAGCAATATGGGGAACAACTCGTGAAAACTCTCTGTGTCATCATGGCAGCCGTGCTCTCCCATTCCGCCATGCTGCCGCATGATGCAACGGGGCAGAACGCCGATCCCTCCCGTCACAGTGTGACGAGCGAGTCTCTCACCGCAACTTTCTGGAAAACCGCTACCAGAGGCAATGATGGGCTTGCTGTGTACGATCAGCTCGTCACACTTCTTGCCGACGAATCGCCGGACATTCGGAGGAAGGCCGCGATCTGTCTGGCGCTTATGACCGACCGTGCCGCCGAGACCGCCCCCGTCCTGATTAAACACTGCGAGACCGAGCCAGATCCCCAGACACGGACCACGCTGTACTTTGCGCTTGCCTTGCTGGGGAAAGAATCTCGCCACCCCGAGCTCGTGCTCCCGCACTTCATCTCTGTCATCAGACAGAATGATGACCGCTCGACGGGCAGCGCACTGCGGGCGCTGCACATCCTCGGGCCGATGGCCGATCCTGCTGCGGATGTGGTTACCGATATCTTCTTTGAAACACAGGCACCATCCCCATTTGATGATAACTGGTGGACCGCTGCGAAGACATTGATAGCATTCCGACCTCGTCCAGCGGATGTACTGCCACGATTCACCACATTTCTACAAGAGTTGGACTGGTCATCTCGCATCAATACGAAGCGGGTGGAGGGCGCCATTCTGGTCATCGCCTGCTATGGCGATGCTGCGGACGAGTACGCCGAACTCCTTGTGCAGTCGTTCCAACACCCGGCCTACGACGAAAATCTGCCCGGGTATGCCATGCTGCCTGTTGGTCTCCGCGACCTTCTCAAAACCACGCAGCGGATTCCGGGGGGACTGCTGGAAGTGACCCGCCATGACAACTTCTTCGCGAGAGCACAAGCCGCGGAGATTCTTGGAGTGATCATCTCGCCCGAACCCGAGGTCATTGCCCGTCTGCGGGAGATGGCCGCGAGTGATCCGTCGATCGCGGTTCGTGTGCATGCGGCGGCTTCGCTGATCGAGAGTGGTGCGAACATCGATATCGGCTGGAGTCTGTTGCTCACGGCGTATCGGTCGGAGGCACCGCTCGGTGCCGAGACTGCGGTGGATGCCATGGCGAGATTGCCCGACATTACCGCACAGACACTTCCCCTGCTCGTGAGCCGACTCGATGCCGCAACTGATTCCGGACAACCAGCCCCGAAGGTGTGCGAGACGCTGAGGAAGCTCGCCGAGTTGGCAAAATCGACGCTGCCCGCGCTGGAAAGACACCTCGCCATGCTCTCCCAAGAGCCGGAGACCAACCGAATCTGGATCGAATTTGCCCGAGCAGCGATCACACAGATCCGTGCCGCGTCCGGACCGGAAGGCTCCTCGTCTGATCAGACCGACCAATAGCCTTCGTTGAAATCCGGGGCAGATCGCCTCAAACCTCGACCACGTCCCGGTACCGCGGCATCGCCGCCTCCACGCCGAACTTCTCACCCAGCAGCTTGGACAGGATCCCGCGCTGGCGGTCCTCGCCGTGGTTGAGGATGACGCGCGGCTTGCTGGCCAGCGCCGGCGTGGCCCACTTGACGAGGTCGCTCTGCCCCGCGTGGGCGCTGAAGCCGCCGAGGGTGTGGATGTGCGCGTTGACATCGACCATCCGGCCCATCACGCGGATGGGGTTCTGCCCCTCGACGATGCGGCGGCCGAGCGAACCGTCGCCCTGGTAGCCGACGATGACGACGTGGGTCTCTTCGCGCGGCAGGCCGTGCCGGAGGTGGTGCAGCACGCGGCCGCCGGTGCACATGCCGCTGGCCGAGACGACGATCACTCCGCCGCCGAGAGCGTTGATCGAACGCGACTCGTCGGGCGTGCGGGTGAACTTGATGCCGGGGTAGTCCAGGCAGCTCTCGCCGCTGTTGATGATGTCCCAGCACTCGTCGTCGAAGACCTCGCGGTGGCGGCGGTAGAGCGTCGTGGCCTTGATCGCCATGGGGCTGTCGATGTAGACGCGGGGGTTGGGCAGCTTGCCGGCGCGCTCGAGCTGGCCGATGAAGTAGATCATCTGCTGGGTGCGGCCGACGGCGAAGGAGGGGATGATGACCTTGCCGCGGGCGGTGCGGGCGTTGTTGAGGATGACCGACAGCTCGTCGACGGTGCCCTCGAGGCTCTTGTGATCGCGGTCGCCGTAGGTGGACTCGAGGATCAGGGCGTCGCAGGCGGGCGGGGCGACGGGGTCGCGCAGCAGCGGGGCGCCGTAGGGGCCGATGTCGCCGGAGAAGACGATCTTTTTGGTGATCGGCTTGCCGTCCTGGTCGGTGTCCTCGATGTCCATCTCGACCCAGGCCGAGCCGAGGATGTGCCCGGCGTCGTGGTAGGTGATGGCGATGCCGGGGGCGACCTCGGTCGGCTTGCCGTAGTGCGAGGCGTCGAACCGCTGCATGATCTGCCCGACTTCGGTCTCGGTGTAGAGCGGCTCGGCCGGGCGGCGCCCGCTCGACTTGCGGCGGCGGTTGAGCCGGTCGGCGTCGCCCTGCTGGATGTGGGCCGAGTCCCGCAGCAGGATGTCGCAGAGCTCGATCGTCGCGGGGGTGGCGTGGATCCGGCCCCGGTAGCCCTCGTCGATCAGCACGGGCAGGCGGCCGGAGTGGTCGATGTGGGCGTGGGTCAGGACCACCGCGTCCAGCTCTTCGGCTCGCAGGGGCGGGATGCGCCGGTTGCGGGCCTCGGCGTTGTGCCCGCCCTGGTGCATGCCGAAATCGACGAGCACACGGGCGCGGGAGGTCTCGACGAGCGTACACGAGCCGGTGACCTCACCGACCGCACCGAAGAAGCTGAGTCTCATGGGCGGAGTGTACCGGCCGCGTCGCGACCGGACGGGCGAGGGACGAGCGTGCCGGCGGGCGTGCCTGCGGGCGTGCCGGCGGGCGTGCCTGCGGGGCGGGAGTGAAACCGCACGCCCGCGACCGCCAACCAGTTCCTCTATGCTGCGACGCGTGGCGAGATCGCATATCTGTCTGGGGTGCGGGATGGAACTGGCCCGCCTCGCGGCACCTCCCGACGAGCACTACGGCCTGCCCGTGGTCGTCTGCCCGCGTTGCACAGTCGCGAGCGTCCGCCGCCCCTACGCGGGCGGGGCACGCTGGCGGACGTTCCTCCGGACCCTGGCGACCGCCAGGCGCATGCTCTTCGGCGTCTCGATGTTCGGACTACTGGTGCTGCTCGGTGTCGTGTGTTGCGGGGTCATCAGCGAGGGCGTCAGCGATGCGTTCTACCGCCAACCGCCCGGAGCGATCTTCAGCCCGAACGACATCGTTCAAGAGCGGCTCCACAATTGGTGGGTGGACACCGGCTTCGTGGTCGTCCCCGCGTGGCTGGTGCTCTGGCCGGTCCTTGGGCTGCTCGGCGGGGCGTGGTTTCCGCACTGGAGGGTGCAGCGATATCTCGCGGGCATGGTCTCTCTGGCCGTCCTGCCGTTTGTTGTGTCCGCCGTCGCCGTGGGCCTTTCGCGATGGGTAGAGGACGGCACGCCGCCGGTTCGTGCCGCGGTCGGCGGTCTCCGCGACCTGTACGGACCCGCGGGGTTCGCCGTCTCTCTGCTCGGGGGAATCCTGCTCTCTTCGCTGGTGATGCCCATCGGGCTGCGCACCGGGCGGAGGCTCAACGCCGACCGGGGGCTCCGGTCGCGGAGGCTCGGCCGCGCACGGAAGAAACGGAACCGTGACACATGACAGACTCGCCCACACCAGACAACACGTCGGACGCCACGAACGGCGGGGCCGCCGCCCGTGCGGTCACAACCGAATCACGCTTGGGCGTCGTGCTCGGCGACCGGCTGTGCGTGCGTTGCGGGTTCAACCTGCACGGCCAGACGATTACCCGCGAGCCGCACTACCAGATGCTGTCGGTCCGTTGCCCGGAGTGCTCGACGCTCGCGTCGCTTCAGGAGTACCCGGTGCTCGGCAGGTGGGGGCAGCGGTTTGGGATCGTCTTTGCGCTGCTGTGGCTCGTCTTCGCGCTTGGCGCGACGTTCTTCACGGGATTCACGCTGTACCTTGCCTCCGAACTCTCTGCGGGAGTCACGACGCTCCCCGCGGCACGTCAGATCGGGCTGGCGTTCGCCGAGTACTCGCGCGAGCCCGAGACCACGATCGGGATCGCGGGGGCCGATGTGCTCGTGCCGACGTTTGACTTCGCGGACCGGGATATGGCCGATGTCTGGGTCGGGCGAGAGTGGTTGCGCGCGCAGGACACGGCCTCGCTCACCCGCGGCCACCGCGCCGACCGGACCTACTGGCTGCGCATGCTGGTGTCGGTCATCCCGCCCGTGCTGATCGGAGCGGCGTGGGGCGTCGTGTGGTCGATCCTTCTGCTCCACCGACGCAAGGTGCGGGGGTTGCTCGCCACGGGGCTGATCGTCGGGCTGTGCGTGCCGCTGATCGTGCTGAGCCACTGGGGGTCCGCCGCGGGGTGGGACGGGTTCGGCCCGTGGTCCACCTACTCGTGGTCCGACGACGTCTACGCGAGGTCGGTCGCGGCCCGCGAGCTGGGGCTCTTGCCCGCGTTGATCGCCTTGGGCACCGGCTATCTCGGGATCTGGCTCGGGCTGCTGTTTGGACGCAGACTCGTGCGGGGCGTCGTCCGGCTGCTGCTGCCGCCCAACCTGCGGGGCTCGCTGGCAGTACTCTGGCACGTGGACGGGCTGCCCTCGCCGCGGGTGCGGGGCGCGTACTGGATCCGCGGCTGACCGTGTCGGCGGGCGATGGTCGGGGCGGTCAGGGCGATGGTCAGGACTGATCGCACTCGGACACGACCGCTGCGGCGACGTGGTCGGGCGGGAGTTCGGCGTACTCCATGGCCGCCGGTTCGTCGGCGCGCTCGACGGCGTCCTGCTTGACGAAGTGCTGCACGACCAGGATGAGCACGGCCCCCAGCACCGCGACGGTGCCGCAGATCCACTGCCAGCCGGTGAGGAGTTCGCCGAAGATCGCGAGCGAGGCCAGACTGACGAAGAACGGCTGCAACTGCACGACGCCGGAGGACACCGCGACGCCGAGCTTGGCGATCGCGTAGTAGTAGGCGACGTGGCCGAGGGCGATGCCGATGATCGCGCTGAGCAGCAGGAAGCCGAACTGATCGAGCGGGAACACGTGCCGCACGCCTTCGGCGGCGTTGCCGATGGGCTGGCCGATGAGGTCGAGCGCCGAGAGCCCGCCGCGGTCGCCGAGTGCCACCATCAGCCCCACCATGCCGATCGCGGTGTAGAGGCTGATCGCGGCGAACGAGTGGATCGCCCCGAACCCGTGCATGCACTTGCGTACGGCGAGCGCGTAGCCGGCGAACCCGGCACCGGCCGCGACCGCGAGGAGCACGCCGGTGAGTGTCGCGCCGGTGGGCAGGCCTTCCTTGCCTGTCAGGATGGTGCCCAGCGTGCCCACGATTACCAGGGTTACCCCCGCGACAAACACGGGGGACCGGATCACCTTCCGTTCGGACGCGAACATCAGCGCCGCGCCGACTACCGCGAAGACGATGTTGGATCGCAGCCCGAAGGCCAGAAGCCCGGGCTCGATCTTGTAGTGCGCCCAGCAGAAGACGACCTGCGCCCCGCAGTTGATCGCGCTGGGCCAGAACGCCGCCCGCCAGATGCCCGCGGGCAACGACCGCCGGGCGAGCCCGATCACCACGACCGGTGACCAGAACAGTGCGCTGAACCCGTACCTCCAGCCGTTGCTGGTCCACGGGTCGATGCTGTGGGAGAAGTGCTTGAGGAACAGGGGGATGCTCGACCAGCCCACCAGGGCCGCGAGCACACACATCACCCCGAGCCACCGGGCCTGCGGACTGTCGGACTGGTTTGTCGTCATGCTCTGGAGCGTAGGCGGGGTTCTTCGGCGGACCGACCGGCAGCGCGCGCGCCTCGCCGCGAGACTGTGCCCCGCAACGCGTACCATCCCGTCCGCAACATCGCACTCTGGAGGAAGACCACGATGTTCACCCGCCCGACACGATCGGACACCCTCGCCGCGCTGCTCTGCCTCGTTGCCGGGCTCGGGCTCGTCGCGTGCGGCCGCGGGACCGAGGCGCCCGCCACCCCGCCGGGCTCCTCCGGCACCACCGGATCGGCTGCGGCGACGGTGGCTCGGGGGGGCGACGCTGTTTGAAGAGACCTGCGCCGGTTGCCACGGCACGACGGGCAAGGGCGATGGCCCATCCGCGGTCGCCAGCCCGACCAAGCCGCGTGACCTGACCGCCGAGCCGTACAAGTTCGTGAGCATCGAGGAGGGCACCACGGAGGTTGACGCGTTGGTCGCCTATCTCACGGTCGGCCGCATCGAGAGCGGGATGCCGCCCTACGGGCACATGCATCCCGACGAGTTGAAGTCGCTCGCGCTCTTTATCGAGTCGCTCCGCCCGGAGCCCAACTTTACCGACGTCGGCTCCGACGGGGGCGATGGCTGAGCCCCATCAGGCGGCAAGCCCAGAACCTGTTCAGGGGATGACCCGCCCGTGCGGATCGGTCGCCGGGCCGTCGGCCGGGCTTGGGCGCAGGTGCTCAAGCAGCTCGGCGGTGTCGTGCACGTGGTCGGCCGGCAGCCCGACCCGCTCGACGAGGTAGTGCTCCCAGAGGCGGTGCTTGCGGACGAGTGCCGCCGCCTCGACGCGGCCCGCGTCGGTCAGCGACTGCCGGTCGGCCGCGATGAGGCCCCGGCGCACCGCGTGCGCCATCGCCCGGTTCCACGACCTTCGGTGCACCTGGTTCGGCGCCACCAGTGTGCGTGGGGCTCCCTCGGAGGCCTCCTCGCGGCGGTACATCGCGGCGAGGAGATCGTCCAGCCGCGATGCGTCTCGAGAGGCTTCGCTGCCGGATCGCCCGAGTGACGAGGCCGTGGCTCGGCGAGGCGACGATCGCCAGCGCCAGCAACGCCCCGGCCATCACCGCGATCGAGCCCGCGGCGTTGACCGAGTCCTTGCCGAACGCGGCCGGCACCGCCGTCGCCGCGAGATAGCCGCCGACCCCGCTCAACACCGCCAACGCCACGCTCCAGGCGATCTGGGTACGGAGCCGATCCGTGAGCAGACGGGCCGTCGCCGCGGGGCAGACGAGCATCGCGATCACCAGGATCGAGCCCACCGCTTCGAACGACGCGACCGTGGCCGACGCCACGAACACCATGAGCGCGTAATGCAGGATGGTCGCGTTGAAGCCCTGTGAGGAGGCCAGCCCCGCGTCGAACGCCGCGATCCGGAGTTCCTTGAACAGCACGGCCACGAACGCGATCGTCGCGGCACAGGTCACGGCCAGCACGATCACCTGCCGGGGCACCGCGTGAAGAGTCTCCAGCGTGAACAGTCCTTCCCACGCCGCCGGCGCTCCGTACCACGCGAGGGTCTCCAGCTGACCGTGCAGCACGCAGTCGGCGTCCAGATCGATATGCCGCACCGCCGCCTGCTCGATCAGCAGCACCCCCAGCGCGAAGAGCACGCTGAAGACGACGCCCATCGCCGCCCCGGGCTCGACCCGGCCGAGCTTCTTGACCAACTCGACGAGCACCACCGTCGCCACACCTGCCGCGGCGGCACCGGCGAACATCACGATTGGGCTCCTCGCCTGGGTCAGCAGGAACGCCACGACCAACCCCGGCAGCACGCTGTGGCTGATCGCGTCGCCCATCAGGCTAAGCCGACGCAGCACGAGAAAGTTGCCGAGCAGCCCGCAGCTGACTGACGCGAATATCGCCGCGAGCATCGGGAAGAGGTCGAGGCCGATATCGAAGGGGATCACCGCGCACCCCCATTCCGCGGGAGGTCCGCCGCACCGTTCCTGCCAGACGCGGCGGCCGGCGCGGGCAACCGAGCGCCCCGACGCGACAGGGCTCGCTCCAATTCCGCAATCAATGGCTCCGACAGGACGTGCTCGACCTGATCGACCGACCAGTCCACGTGGCTGGGGGCAATATCGGCGTACGTGACCAGATACTGCTCCCAGAGCGCGTGGTTGCGGCTGACCCGTGCCCCGCGGCTCGCGGCCGCTGGCGGTCAGTTGCAGCCCGCGCTTTCGGGCGTCGAGATCGCCCTGCCACCGGAGCAGGCCGATCGCCAGCGGGCGGAACCACACCGACCATCCGCGGACACGGGCGAGTCTGTCGATCTCCGCACTCGGCAGGACGTTGCCGTCCGACCCCCGCGCTTCACGCTCGTAGGCCGCCTCGACCAGGTGGTCCCCGGCGATCCTGAGCCGCATCCGCAGGCGTCTGCCGACCGATGCCAGTACCCCGCGCGACGGGGCGAGCACGAGGCTCACAGCAAAGACCACGCCGCAGGTCAGCACGATCACGCTCCCCGCGGGCTTGCGGGGCAGGAGCGCCGAGACCACCGAGCCCAGATAGCCGCTCAGCGCCCCGATGATGCCGGCCACCACCAAGAGCAGCCAGAGCCGCTCGGTCCAGAACCTCGCCGAGACCGGCGGGATGATCAGCATCGCCACCACCAGGAGCAGCCCCACCGCCTGCAACCCCGCGACCGTGACCAGCACGACCAGCGCCATCATCATCAGGTCGAGCAGTGTGACCGGCCAACCGTCCACCCGCGCAAATGCGTCGTTGAAACAGGCCAGCGAGAACTCCTTGAGAAACAGCACCGTCACCACAATCGCCGCCGCCGCGATGCTCCCCATGAGCGTTGCGTCGCTCACGCTCATCGCCGCGGTCTGGCCGTAGATGAACTTGTTGAGCCCCGCCGCCCCGGCCGCGGCGTTGGCCTGGATGTAGCTCAGCACCACGACGCCCGCACCGAAGAACACGCTCAGCACGATCCCGATTGCCGCGTCCTCGCGCAGCCTCGTGAGCCGCAGGATCGCCTGGATGCACAGCACGCCGAGCACACCCGTGACCGCCGCGCCGAGCAAGAGCACCGGGAGCGACCGCCCGTCCAGCCCCAGCGCCGTCGCGCCGAGAAAGGCCATGCCGATGCCCGGGAGCGTCGCGTGGCTCAGCGCGTCGGTCATCAGCGACCGCTTCCTGAGCAGCATGAACACGCCGATCACCCCGGCGGCAAGCCCCAACAGCGTCGTCCCGACGATGACGGTGTTGGTGTTGAACCCCGCTCGGAGCGTCAGCGTTTCCCAGACCTGGGCCCAGCCCGGCCACTGGTCGGTCACATCGGTGATCGACGTCGGCCCGGGCGGGCTGCCGGCCTCGTGCTGGAGAAGCGCGAGCAGCGGCACGAATCAGCCCTCGCCCTTCGCCGCGCGGGCGACCGCTTCGGCGGCCTCCGACAGCAGCGTCAGGCGGCCGCCGTAGGTCTTGTGCAGGTTGTCGTTGGTGAAGACTTCCGCTACCGGACCCGCCGCGACCACGCGCATGTTGAGCAGGATGACATGGTCGAAGTACTCCGGCACGGTCTGCAGGTCGTGGTGCACGACGACGACGGTCTTGCCGCCCTCGCGCAGCTCCCGCAGCACCTCGACGATCGCCCGCTCGGTCGCCGCGTCCACGCCGGCGAACGGCTCGTCCATGAAGTACAGATCGGCCTCCTGGGCCAACGCCCGCGCGAGGAACACCCGCTGCTGCTGCCCGCCCGAGAGCTGGCTGATCTGCCGGTGGGCGTAGTCACGCATACCGACCCGCTCCAGACAGGCCAGGCCGGCACGCTTGTGCGCCTTCGACACGGGCCGGCACCAGCCGATCATCCGGTACCGCCCCATGCACACCACATCGAGCGCCGAGACCGGGAAGTCCCAGTCCACGCTCTCGCGCTGCGGCACGTACCCGATGCGCGCGCGCGCCTGCCGGTACGACCGCCCCCAGAACTCGACCTGCCCCGACGCCCGCGGCACCAGCCCGAGGCACGCCTTGATCAGCGTGCTCTTGCCCGCGCCGTTCGGACCGACGATCGCGATCAACCGGTTGCTCGGCGCGTCGTAGTCCACGTCCCACAACACCGGCTTGCGGTGATAGGCCACCGTCATCGCGTGGATCGACAGCGGGCTTTCGGGCGAGTGCTCCGGACGCTCGGCGAGGCCCTCGGCGTGCGGGGTTCTGACTGGGTGTACTGCCGCGGTCATTCGGCGAGCCTCCCCAGACGGCCCCGCTCGGGTGCCTCGCCGCCGAGTGCGCGCGCAATCGCCGTCACGTTGCGGTCGATCATGCCGAGGTACGTGCCCTCGTAGGTCCCGTCATCGCCCATGGCGTCGCTGTAGAGCTCCCCGCCGATGACCACCGAGTGCCCCCTCGCCCTGGCCCCGGCGATCAGGGCGTTGATGTTGCGTTCTGACACCGTGGACTCGACAAACACCGCCTGGATCTCCCGCTCCACGAGCAGGTCCACCAGCCGCTCGATGTCCCGCACGCCCGCCTCTGATTCGGTCGAGAGCCCCTGGATGCCCACGACCTCGAAGCCGAACCGCTGGCCGAAGTAGTTGAACGCGTCGTGGGCCGTCACGAGGACCCGTTTGGGCTCGGGCACACTGGCGAGCACCTCGACCGCGTACCGGTCGAGCTCGGCGAGTTGATCCGCGTAGGCCGCGGCCCGCTCGCGATAGCCGGCCTCACCGCCCGGGTCGTACTCGATCAGCTTGTCACGCACCACGTCGACCGCCTTGGCCCAGGCCGCGGGGTCCATCCAGACATGCGGGTCGTAGAGGCCGTGGAACCCCTCCGGCTCGAGCAGATACCGCTCGTCGAGCAGCTCGGTGACCGCGAAGACCTTCTTGCCGGCGGTCGCCGCGCGCACCAGCGAATCGGTCATCTTGCCCTCAAGCAGCAGCCCGTTGTAGAAGATCACATCGGCCGACAGCAACCGCTCCACATCGCTCCGTGTCGGCTTGTAGAGGTGTGGATCGACCCCCGACCCCATGAGGCCGACCACCTCGGCCCGGTCTCCGGCGACCGCTCGCACGATATCGGTCACCATGCCGACGGTCGTTACGATCGTGTAGCCGCCCTCACGGGTCACGGCACCGGCGTCTGTATCGGCACCCTCGTCGGCGGCCCCGCCGCACCCGATCAACGCGATACCCACGATCGCCCAACCGAGCCAAGCACCGAGTCTGCTGATCCATCCGAAACCATCACGGTGTTGCATCGCTCCAGACCTCCAGACGCCGCGGAATCACGCGGCCTCGAATATGTAGCACTGGCTACAATATCACCTCCGCGGCCGGATGGCAAGTCGACCCCGATCTGCGCCTCCATTTCGCACAACACCCCCACCAACGCCCCGCACAGCCGCCTACAGCCGGCCCTCTTGGGCGATCTCGCGGAATTGCGCCAGGGTCTCCGGGCTCAGGTGATGCTCGATCCCCTCTGAGTCCAACGCCGCCACACGCTCGGGGAGCCCGATCGCCAGCAGGAACCGGTAGACCACCTCGTGCCGGTCGCGGCACCGCTTGGCCAGCCGCTTGCCCTTGGCCGTCAGTTCGATCGGCCGGTAGGGCTCGGTCGTCAGGTAGCCCTCGCCCGCGAGCCGCTTGACGATCCGGACCACGGTCACGTGGCTCACCCCGAACCGCTCGGCCAAATCGCGGACCCGACAGACGCCGCGGGCGTCGGCCACATCGGCCACCGCCTCGACGTAGTCCTCCGCCGTCTCGAAGGCGTGGTCCTGCCGCGTCCGCGTGTGGGCTCTGGTTGTGTGGTGTTCCGGCACTCTCTTGGCTCCACCCGGGCCCCGCCCGTGGGCGTGGCGTCCCGCGGCATGGTAGAGCGGCAGATCCGAGTCTGCCGAGCACAAAAAAGGACACCGCCGGGCGTTCACCCGGCGGCATCCCAGAAAGAAAGTCGAGCTAGCAGCCGGCGTTCCAGAGGTTCAGGAACGCGAGCACGTCGAGGGTGTTCACATCCCCGTCACCGTCGATGTCGGCGGACGGATCTGCGGCGTTCCACGCGTTGAGGAACGTGAGTACATCCAGGGTATTGACGTCGCCGTCGCCGTTGAAGTCCGCCACGCAGCCGGTTTCGGCCTGCAGGCACGCCGCGAACTCGCTGGTCGCGCCCTGGGCGATGTCGGTCGCGGTGGCGGTCACCCACCCGCCATCGGGGAGCGTCCCGGCCAGATCGACCGTGAAATCTGCGTCTCCCTGCGAATCGGTAAACACCTCAACGGCACCGAGATAAACCTCGCCTTCGCCGTAGCCCGTCGGGTCGCACTCGGCGTTCGCGAAGATCTCGACGCGGTAGGCCCGCGAAGGACGCGAGTTCAGCGACCCCTCGACACGCACCGCGGTCTCGTTGCTGGTCGCGCCGGTCAAGACCGGGAAGTTCTGCAGCAGGTTCCCGCCCTGGGTGTCGCCGTCGCCGGGGTCATTCTGCGTGACACCGTCGAACCCGCTCCAGGTCGAGAGGTCGATGCCCAGACCGGTGTTGCTGTGGATGCTGTTGCCCGAGACCTCGGCGTCCTCAATCAAGGGGCCGATCCCGACCCCCACCACATCGCAGAACGCGATGAGATTGCCCTGCCCGGGCTCGGTGCCCCCGATGCGGGTGCCGTGCGGCGAGTAGATGCCCGTGAACTGGCTCACCACGATCCCGTTCCGGGTCTGGATGCGATTGAGACCGGTGTGGTCGGTGCCGATGCGGTTGCGCTCGATGACGGTGCCGAGGTTGTCGCGGTTGATCGAGTTGACCCGGACCGCCTCGCCGAAGATCCGGCCGTCGTAGTGGTTGCGACCCCGCACCCACAGCCCGGCGATGAGATTGTCCCGGACGGTGGTGTTGTCAGAGTCGCTGATGTCCACACCGACCGGCCCTGTCTGCGGCACGCGCGCCGTCCCGGCCTCGTTGACACCGATGTAGTTGCCCTCGATGAGCGTGTCGGTCGCCCAGGAGACCTCCACGCCCGCGCCAATGGGGAACCCCTCGCCGCTGTAGGAGCCGAACCCGCTGATGATGTTCCGCTCCGCGGGCGTGGGCCCGCCGATGCGGTTGCGCGAAGAGGTGTCGCAATACCGACTCGCCCCGACGAACACCGTCTCGACGTGGTTGCCGATCACGAGGTTGTCGTCGGCGCCACACACGAGACTCACCGATTGCAGGGTGTTGCCGTCCTCGGGAGCCGTGCCGCCGATGACATTGAATGCGCTGTGGTCCGGGTAGGGATCGATCTCCACATCCGTCGTGACGCAGCCGACGACCCGATTGCGGTGACCGCCCCAGATCGAGATCGCGTGCCCGCGCTGCCACACATAGCCGAGGCCGCGGATCACGCAGTCGCTCGCGTCGATGATGATCGCCGGGGTCCCCCAGCCGTTGCCCTCGAGGCCGTAGATCCCGACCTCGGTGCCGTTGGGATTGGTATCGCCCGTGAAGTCTGTCTGCGTCGAGAAGTCGATCGTGGTCTCGTCGTCCCTGACAACGAACGCGCCCCACTGGAGCTCGAGCAGCGCGATGTCGTCCACGAGCCACCATTCATCGGTGGGGATCGCAAACTCGATCGTCTGCGGTCCGGCCGTGTTGTTCGCGGCCGCCACCGCCTCGCGGAACGACACCCGGCCATCAGCGCCGGGCAGATCGGCCACCCGCTGCTGACCCCCAAAGTCGGACACATCGAACAGCGTGTCGACCGTCACGGTCTGCGCCATCGCTCCCGGCCCAGCGAGCCCCACGACGATCGCAGTCGTCAGAATACACCTGGCAACAGGTTTCATGAGGCTCTCCTTCTTGATCGTGCAGTCTACACCGAGCGGGCCGGTATCCGACCCGAAAAGCAGCGCAGCCGAACTCTCGTCCGGCTGCGCGCGGGGAGGGGGTTTGACTCAGCAGCCGGCGTTCCAGAGGTTCAGGAACGCGAGCACGTCGCTGGTGTTGACAACGCCGTCGCCGTTGATGTCCGCGGACGGATCACGGGCCGTCCAGGCGTTCAGGAAGGCCAGCACGTCGTTGGTGTTGACCGAGCCGTCGCCGTTGAAGTCGGCGGTGCAGTTGTCCGCCGCGTTGTTGAGGTAAACGGTGGTGAAGTTGCTGTCGCGGCTCGTGGCGACGATGTCCATCGCAGAGCTGCCGCCCAGATCGCCGATGGCGACATGGCTCGGGTTGGCACCGAGAGTGAGAATCTGGGCTGCGCCGAAGCCGCCCGCGCCGTTGTTGGCCATGACCGACATGTTCGCCGAGTCCTCGTTGACCGCGACGAGATCGAGGTCGCCGTCGCCGTCGAGGTCGCCCGCGGCCAGGTCACCGACGCCCACGCCACCGCTGGGGTAGTCGATCCGGGCCCCGAGCCCGCCGTTGTTCAGGAACACCGACACGAAGTCGGGATCACCCGTCGCGGTCGCGACATCGTCGTCGCCGTCGCCGTCGAGGTCGCCGGCGATGATGCCCTCGGGCCGTGTCGCCTGATTCACAAGCAGCGTGCCCGCCGGGGCGAAGCCGCCCGCACCGTTGCCCGCGAGGATCGAGATGTTCCGGTCACGGTGGTTCGTCACGACGAGGTCAAGGTTGCCGTCGCCGGTGAATTCGCCCGACGCCACGGCCCGCGGCTCATCGCCAACCGCCACCGTTGAGGCCGCGAACGACCCGCCGGTGTTCATGAGAACGGTGACCGAGTTGCCGTCGCGGTTGACGACCGCCATGTCCATCGAGCCGCTGCCATCGAAGTCGCGGGCGACGATGAATCGCGGGTTGCTGCCGACCGCGAACGTGCCGACCGAGGCGAAGCCGCCGGCGCCGTTGCCCTGCAGCACCATCACCGAGTTGGAGTTCTGCAGCGCGACCGCGAGGTCAACCTCGGGCCCGCCGACGAAGTCGGCCGCGGCGATGAAGCCGGGGCCGGTGTTCGAGCCCGTGAAGATGTCCACCGGACCGGTGAACGTGCCCGAACCGGTGTTGGTCAGGATGCTGATCTTGTCCTGGTTGTCGGTCGCGACCGCGAGGTCGTTGCCGTTCACGCCGTCCCAGTCGCCGATCGCGACACCGTCGGGGCGCTGCGGCGTGTTGTAGTTGGTCGGGCCGGAGAAGCTGAACTGCCCGAAGGCGGTGCCCGCCGTCGCGGCAACAAGGAGCGCGGAGCGCTGAAGGCCTGTGCGAGTCATGGTCTTTCCCTTTCGTGCGAAACTGTGTATCGAGACTGCGTGTGTGGAAACTGCGTGGTTCCGTTCCGTCCGCCCCCGCAACGAGCAGGGTTCGGCCGTCCTGTTTCCCGCAACGAGCGGGGTGGGTCAGGGCTGCAAAGCGGTATTGCAAGGCCCGTGCCAAAGTCTGAGAACCCCCCGCGACCCGTCCTTCGAGGTGCACACGGCGACCAAGCGCGCCGCTCGGTCGGCGTTGGCCACTGAGGTGGCAAGATCTGGCCAGGCGCCGGATCACCTCTACGGACAGTAAAAAACGCCCGCAAGGGCGGGCGCGTGGGTCACTGTCTCACTGTCGCCTCAACCACCGAGCAGCGCGCTACCCCTCGACCCATGCGTTCAGGAACGCGATGAAGTCCTGCGTGTTCACCGTCTGGTTGAGATCGAAGTCCGCGGTCGCCTGGCGAGCGACCCACGCGTTGAGAAACGCGATGAAGTCCTGCGTGTTCACGGTGCCGTTGAAGTCGAAGTCGCCGAGCGGTCGCAGTTCCGCGATGTCGTGCCTATCGACGACCATGTCGCCGTTGAGGTCATAGAACGAGAAGTTGAATCCGGGGTTGATCAGCGTCCACGCGCCGTCGAGTTGCCCGTCGCCGTCGGTGGCGGTGCCGTCGTTGTCGTAGACCTCGCCACGGAGCACGGCCTCGTCGGCCGCATTGACGAAGCTGTCCCCGTTGCAGTCTCCGAACTTCTCCTCGTTCCCCGCCGTGTCCGTCCACGCGTAGAGACCCTCCGCCGTGGTGAGGTAGGGAAGACCGACCAGCCCCGTCAGCTCCCAGTCGGAGGGGTCGATGTAGTCCTCAACGTCGCGGCCGTCCCACCGCGAGACGAGGGTCCACCCCGGGCCGCTGAAGCCGCCGATGGTCGCCCCCTCGATGATATCGCTCAGCGCCTCGATGACGCTGGTGTGGTTGTCCACTCGGTAGTCGATCGACTGCACTGAACCACCGGCCAAGGCCGCGGCACCGATCATGTCGATCGCCCACACCACCGTGACCGTCGTCCGGTCGCTCGACTGTTCGTGGCTGAACTGCACATCAATCATCGGGTCGTAGAGCCCCGGTGCGCTCCCGCCGGTCGCGGCGCTCGCTTCGGCGTACCCCTGCGCTCGCTCGAACAGCCGCGACCGCACCACCCAGGTCTCGCCGGCCTCGAATGTGCCGTCCCCGTCCCCACCCTCAGCGACGACCGTCGGCATATCGCAGCCGCAGAACACCAACGCAAAGTCCGCCCCGGTGCGTTCGTACTGCGGCGTGGTGTAGAAGTTGTTGTCCACGTCGTCCCGGCTCAGAGCGACCCGGCCCGAGATCGAGCTCTCCGGCATGGTCCCGAACCTCGCCACGTTCGCGAGATACCGCGACTCGGCCGCCGTGCCCAGCTCGCCACCCGAGTTGCGGTGGTCCACATCGACATCGATGAACCCGATCAGCGGCGACGGTCCGAACGCGAACGGGTCCGGGTTCGCACCGAGCACCCGGCCCGCCGGGTTGACCAGCCCTTCGAACTCGACCGTGAGCCGGAACAGATGCGCGGTTTCGCCCTCGATCGTCCGGCCGGTGAAGGGATCGGTCGAGGGATTGAACGCCTCCCAGCCGCACGCCGACATCTGCACAATATCCGGCAACACCGACTGGCTGTGCAGCGCCCCGTCGTTGCCCGGGTCGGTGCGGCGGACGACAGCATCGCCCACCGCGTCCGTCACATACATGCACGGATCGCTCGAAGCGAACGACACGCCCAACGCCAGCCCCGCCATCGTTAATGTCATCGCAGCGGTCATTTGTGGGCCAGCTCCTTGACGAACTCCTCGAGGCCGAATCTCTCGATCCGGTAGCGCAGACTGCTCCGCTGCATCTCCAGCAGACGCGATGCCCGCGAAACATTGCCCCCGGCGTGCCGCAGCGCCTGCACGATCAACTCCCGCTCGACTCGCTCGGCCGTGCACTCGCCCGACTCGAAGTCAAAGCAGAGGCCCCGGCCCGACCCCTCACGCGTCGGCGACGCCGCGGCCGGACGCAACCCAAGGTCCGACGCGCTGATCTGCTCGCCCGTCGCCAGCAGCGCCGCCCGCTGCAACAGATTCAGAAGCTCCCTCACGTTCCCCGGCCACCCGTGGCCCCGGATCGCCGCTTCGGCGTCGGCCGCCAGACCGAGCCCGTCCCGCCCGTACTGCCGCCCGAGCTTCTCCAGCACGGCCCCCGCGATCAGCACCGCGTCTTCATCGCGTTCACGCAGCGGCGGGATCTCCAGCGTCAACGCGTTCAGCCGGTAGAACAAGTCCGCGCGGAATGTCCCGGCGTCCACGCGGTCCTGCAGGTCGGCGTTGGTCGCCGCGATAATGCGCGCGCGCACCACCTGCTCCTTCTTCCCCCCCACCCGCCGGTACCGCCCCTCCTCGACCACCGTGAGGATCTTGGCCTGCAGCTCGAGCGGCATGTCGCCGATCTCGTCGAGGAAGATCGTCCCCCCCGCCGCCATCTCGAACAAGCCCTCCCGCGCAGTCTTCGCGTCGGTAAACGCGCCCTTCTCGTGCCCAAAAAGCTCAGACTCGATCAGCGTCGCCGGCAGCGCGGTGCAGTTGACGTGCACCAGCGGCGTCTCGTCGACCAGGCCGAGGCGCTGGGCCACCGTGTGGATGTGCCTTGCGAGCACACCCTTCCCCACTCCGGTCTCGCCCAGGATCAGCACCGTTGGCAGGCTCACGCCCGGTTCGAGCTTCTCGGGGATCGGCACCGACGCCAGCCGCTCGGCAATCTCGAGCGTCCGCCGCCACGCCGGGCTCTCGCCCAACACCGTCTGCTCGCCCGCGCGGGCCTTGTCGAGCCGCTCGTATAGCCGCACACGCGTCCGGAGCTTCCGTTCATCCAGCAGCCGCCGCACCAGCAGCACGACCTCCTCCAGAACCACGGGCTTCTGCAGGTAGTCGTCCACCCCCAGCTTCATCGCCCCCACCGCCTGCTCGACCGAGCCGTACCCGGTCATCACGACGATCGGACCGGCGAACCCACCCTCGCGCAGGCGCTGAGCGAACGCGATCCCGTCGTCCGAGCCGGCGAGATTGACATCGGTCAGGACCGCGTCGAATTCCTGGCGGGTCGCGTCGGCCTCCGCATCGGCGGTGTTGTCGAAGGCCGTGACGTGGTGCCCATCCAACTCCAGCGCCCGCTTCACACTGAAACGCAACGTCTCTTCATCTTCAAGCAGGAGTATCCTGGCCACAATCCGCCTCTTCACTCTGGCCAATTGTGGCCATTCCCGGTTTCCGATGCAACGGCAATTCGACGATCAGCGTTGCTCCGGCGGCCTCAGAACCCGCATCAGCGTGATTCTCGGCCCATATGCGGCCGCCGTGTTCCACGACGACCCGCTGGGCCTGTGCAAGACCGATGCCAGTCCCGCCCTGCTTGGTGGTGAAGTACGGCGCGAACATGGCCTGGAGGTGCTCCGGCGCGATCCCGGTCCCGTCGTCGGTGACGCGGAGCCTCCACACCGCCGCCTGTTCCTCCGCCGCGACCTCGACCCGCCCCCCGCGCTGGCACGCCTGGATGGCGTTGGTGATCAGCGCCGAGACCACATGCTCGAAGTGGCTCCGGTCCAGGCTCACGGCCCGCGGGGCGCGGTCAATATCCAGCGACAGCGAGACGCCTCTCGATTCGGCCAGTGCCTGATGCGAATCCACCAGTTCAGACAGCAGCTCGGGAAGCTCGACCGGCCGGATCCGCACCGCCAGGGGGTTCGACACGCTGAGCAGGTCCTGCAACCACCGCGTGAACTGGTCCACGGTGCGGATGATGCGGTGCTGATGCTCGCGGACCGGGCTCGCCTCGTCCAGCTCGAGCGCCGAGAGTTCGGCCATCGAGCGGATCCCGCCCAGCGGATTCCGGATGTTGTGCGCCAGACGCCGGCCCATGTCGCCGATCGCGGCCAACCGCTCCCGGTCGATCCTCTCGGCCTGCATCGTCTCGATCGTCTCGGTCATCTCGTTGAGCTGCCGCCCGACGCGGTCGAGCTCGTCGTCGCCGGTCACCTCGACCCGGTGCTCAAACTCGCCGCGACCGATCCGCTCGGCCGCCTCGCCGAGCCGATCGACCCGCACCAGCACCCATCGGCGGAACAACCACCCGGCCGTGACCAGCACGATGAGCACAGAGAGGACCGAACTGACCAGCGTCGCCCGCAGCCGCTTGCGCACCTGCACCGCGTGCTCCGCCGAGAGACCCGCCTCCTGGATCAGCCGCGCCTCCAGCCGCTCGATCAACTCGTGCAGCGTGTACAGCTCCGTAAGCGACATCTGCCCTGCCGCGTCGTCTCCCTCGAGGTACGCCTCAAACCCCGAGTTGGCCCGCTCGATCCGCGACCTGAGGTTCGCGGCGGTGTTCACCCCCGCCCGCACCAGCGAGGCCTCGACCCCGTCGAGTGCCGCCACGCCCGACAGCGCTTCCGCCCCCAAACGACGAAACTCCGCGATCCGTTCCGGCGGGAGCGACGCCGCGGCCGCCGGCTGAGCCTGCGCACCCGCTGCGGGACGCACAAAGAGCCCGAACTGCCCCGCCTGCTCCCACAGTGTCCGTTTGGTGGAGTTGAGGATCTCCAGCGCCGATCCGATCTGGGCGATCGGCTCCCGCTGTTCACGGTCGAGCAGCCCGACCGACCACACCGTCACGCCGATGTTGGCGATCACCGCCGCACCCAGCAGCCCGAGCAGCAGCATAAATCGTGCGTGCAGCGACATGCGATCCAGAGCGTACCGGCTTTGGGCGGTCCCGGCTCAGCGCGGCAGAAAGCCCCACTTCCAGTCGGTCTCGCCGAGCGGATCGGTCGACGGCGCCACGCTCTGATCCGTGAACAGCACGTTGACCGCACCGTTGTGACGAAGCGCCGGGAACCAGAGCGACCCGTCAGCGAAAGGCCCGCTGGTCGCGTCGAGCGCCGGGGCGGAGAAGACCGGCGACATACCCCGCGAGGCGGCGACCGGTCCGTCCACATCCCACGCGAGCGGAATGCCCGGCTCGGACACCACACCGTCGGTCAGCGTCACCTGCGTCCAGCGGGGTCCGTCGGTCCCGCGGCGCGGGGCGCGATCGAGCCGACCATTGAACGTAAACGAGACATTCTCTGTCGGCCCGACCCCACCCGACCGGCACGGCGCACCGCGTTGCAGCGTCAGCCCGCCCTGGACTTCAGAGCACCGCATGGGGTCGTTCCCCTCCGCGTCGGGCAACGGCTGGCTGTCCTTGTCGCCCCACCGCCAGAACTCGTCGATCCCGTACTCGGATTCCTGAAACGTCTCCAGCTTGAACCGGGGCGCGATCCGCTCGTCGTTGCCGCGATCGCCGTACATCGTGTCGTCGGCGAACACGCCGAAGTCAAACCCGACGCTCCGCAGCGACACCTGACAACGGAACTGCCGCGCCGTCGCGATGCTCTTGGCGAGCGAAGGCAACAGCAAACCGATCACCAACGCGATCACCGCGATCACGACCAGAAGCTCGATCAACGAAAAACCAGGAGCGCACCGACAGCCCGCGACTCGACGCAACGGCATGGAGGTGTGTGTACCCGCCACTCATCTCTCCGCAGGCTTCCGAACTCCAAGTCCCCGCAATCGTATTGTGATGACCCGCCCGGGCAATGTCAATCGGTACGCCGGAGAACCGGGGTCTCAACACCACGAACACCGCACAGGGTGGCCAAGGGCCGCCAATCCCGGCCCGGACTGGCCGATCCTGGCCAATGATCCCGCGGAGGGTGGCGCTCGCAGCGCGGTGTATGCTGGGAGGTGGGTGTCGGGTGCCACCCGGCCGCACTGAAAGGGGACACATGGCGCGCAGCGAAAACTTCCAGGTCGATCTCGGCGGCATCCTCGACCTGCTCTCAGAGCACCTCTATTCCAGCCCCGACGTGTTCATTCGCGAGCTGATCCAGAACGGAACGGACGCGATCGCTGCGCGCGCGGCCGAGGACCCGTCCATCCGCGGGCGGATCGTCTTCGAGCCCGACGAGGACTCTGGGACACTGACCGTGACCGACAACGGGATCGGCCTGTCGGCCGACGAGGCCCGGGCGTTCCTGTCCAAGGTCGGCGCCTCCATCAAGCGCGGCGGCGACGCGGACCGCACCTCCTACATCGGGCAGTTCGGCGTGGGCATCCTCTCGTGCTTCATGGTCGCCGACGAGATCGTCGTGCTGACCCGGCGGTTCGGGGACGACGCGAACGGCATCAGGTGGACCGCCCGCCCCGACGGCACCTACACCGTAAGCGAGCTCGACCGAGAGCTCGACGCCGGGACGCGGGTCGTCCTCAAGCTCAACCGCCGGGGCGCGCGATACGCCGCCGCTCGGTCGATCCGCGAGCTGATCGACCGGTACGCCCGCTACCTGTCCGTCGATATCCACGTGGGCGACGAGGACTGGGCCGTCAACGACGAGGCCCCGCCCTGGCAGGCCGACCTTACCGATCCTCACGTGCGCGAGTCGCTCGTCGAGGAGTTCGGCTGGCGGTCCGGCAAGACCGCGCTAGACGTCATCGACCTCACCGACGACTCGCTCGGCCTCCGGGGCGTTGCCTTCGTCCTTCCCGACCTCCCGGCCAACGCCTCCCAGCAGCACCACGACGTCTACCTCAAACGAATGTTCATCACCGACAGGCCGGGCGACCTCCTCCCCCGGTGGGCTGGCTTCACCCGGTGCGTCCTGTGCAGCGACCGGCTGAGGCCGACCGCCTCGCGAGAGTCGTTCTACGAGGACGACACATACCGCGCGGTCCGGGAGTCGGTCACGCTCCGGCTCCGTGACTATCTGCAGCGCCTCGCCGTCAAGAACCGCGCCGTGCTCGCCCTCCTGCTCGAGCTGCAGGACGCCCCCTTCCGGCAACTCGCCAGAGAGGACGACGCCTTCTTCGACGCGGTGATCGACCTGCTGACCTTCGAGACGTCCGTCGGCCGCATCACCTTCGGCGACTTCCGAAAGGAACACTCCGTCGTCAGGGTGACCCAGACATCGGACCAGTTCCGGTCGATGGCCGCCCTCGCCGCGGCCAGGGGCACCATCCTCTTCAACGGCGGCTACACACACCACGAGGAGTTGATCGAGAAGGCCATGTCGAGAGACCCGACACTCACCGTCGAGGCTCTCGACGGCCGCGACCTGATCGACCAGCTCGAAAGCGCGTCAGCCGACGCGGCGCGCCGCTTCGATCGCGTCCGCGACGCCGCGGCGGCCGCGCTCCGGCCGTTCGGCGCAGCGCCGCGGCTGGCAGAGTTCGAGCCGAGCGACGTGCCCGCCGTCTACGCCGAGGGGGCGGACAGCAATCTCGCACGCTCTCTGCGCGCAGCACGCGAGATGAGCCACGGCCTGTGGAAGGAACTGCTCGACGCCGCGGGCTCGGGCGTGGACCCGGCGGACGAACAGACCCTGCTCTGCCTCAACGCGGCGAACCCCGTGGTGCAGAACGTGCTGCACGCCGCAGACCCGACGCTGACCACGCACACCGTCACGTTGCTGTACGTGCAGGGCGCTCATGCTCGGCCAGCAGCCGCTGACCGTCGACGAAACCCGGGCGTTTACCGACGCGGCTCGCCGCGGTGCTCTCCCGAAGCGCGGCCCGGCCGGGACCGCCCTCCGCGCCCGGGGGGCACCCGTGATCCGGTTCCGCGCGGCGTCGGCCAAGGACCTGATCACCAAGGCCGAGGAGGCGCCCACCGGCGCGGAGTCGGTGGACCTCTACCGGCGCGCGGGCGTCATGGCCGACCGCCAGGGCGATCTCGACAGCGCCTTCGCCGCCCGACGCGAACTGGTCAACGCCGCGTACTACGCCGAGGCCCGGCTGGACCAGCTGTTCGCGTTTGTCTACTGCCTCGCGCTCGCCGAGAAATACCCTTCACGGTTCAGCGCCGAAGACCTGATGTGGCAGTACAAGTGGATCGTCGAGACCATGATCGACTTCACCCCCGTGCCGCTCACCCTCGTCGACCGCCTGCTCGAGGACATGTCCGAACGCTATCGGCGGCACTCTCTCGGCACGGCCGCGATCGACCAGCTCCGCCTCGGGCTCTGCGTCAAGACCGGGCAGACAGACCGGCTCCGCGACGCCTACGAGACGTGGGACCGGAACACCGACCGAGCCGGTTCGGACTGCAACGCCTGCCAGCTGCACGACCGCGTCAGGTTTCGGATCGCCGCCGGCGAAGACGAGAAAGCTCTTGAAGAGGCCGAGCCTCTGCTCTCGGGCAAAATGCGGTGCGCCGACGTGCCACACTCGACGTTCGGCCTGCTCCAGCTCCCGCTGCTGCGACTCGGCCGACACCGGCAGGCCGCCAATCTGTTCCTTCGCGGCTACGACATGATCAAGTCCAGGCAGGGGTTCGTCCGCACGGTCGGCGAATACCTCGTGTTCCTCGCGGTGGCGGGCGACGCCGACCGGGGCCTCGGCCTGGTGCAGATGCACCTCAAAGAGGGCCTCCGGTCACACTCCGACCTTGTCCGCATCACGCTCGCCCGCGGCGCGTGGGCGGTCTGCGAGCGAGCCGCGGCTCGACGGGCAGACCGTGGTCTCGTTGTCGCTCCCGCCGCGGTTCGCCGGATACCAGCGCGACAGCGTCTACGACCTCGCCGTGCTCGGCCGACACTTCAGGCAAGATCTCGACGATCGGACCGCCGCCTTCGACCAGCGCAACGGCAACCACGTCCAGCGCGAGGCGACCAGGGAGGTGGACGCGATGCTCGGTCAGGGTCTCCACATCCCGCTCTGAACGGGCCCGAGGGGCCCGCTCTCGGAATGGAGCGAAGGGGACTCGAACCCCTAACTTCCAGCTTGCAAAGCTGGCACTCCCCAGCCCAAACCGGCCTCAGGACACGACTTACGGGGGTCTACCCCCAATGACAGCGCGCACGACAGCAGTTGCGTGCAGCAGCCCACCCCGGAGGCACCCGCCGACCCGGACCTCGCGGCCGTGGTCGCGGCATGGGACGACCTGCCCCCAGCGGTCCGAGCGGGCATCGTGGCGATGGTGTCGGCGGCCGGACAACGGAGGAACGACAGGTGACCGAGAAAGCCGACAAGTCCGCCGAAGCCACCCCTCGGCCCCGGGACGATGCCCACACCCTCACCCTGCCGGGCGATCCGGCCACCAACAAGGCGGCGGCTCGGAAACTCCACGGGCCGGGCCTCGGCGGCATGGTGTACGGGAACGCGGTTGCCCATCGGATGAAACTGCTCTGCGGCGGATTCGACGTTGGCGACAGCGGGTGCAACTACATCGCGGACCTGCTGGAGCGGATGGCCCCGCGCGACCCGCTGGAGGAAATGCTCGTGGTCCAGGCGGCACTCGCCCATGCCCGGGTGCTCCACCTGACCGAGCACGCCAACCGGCAGGAGCGACTGGAGAGCATCCGCACGGTGAACGAGTGCGCCGACCGAGCCTCCAACACCTACCGGCGGCTCATGCTGGCACTCCGCGAGTACCGAAAACCCCCGCGCTCCGGCGACACATTCACGGCGATCCGGCAGGCCAACATCGCCGGGCAACAGGTGGTGCAGAATGGCGAAATCTCAGGAAGCAGAAACGCGACGAACGAACAGGGATCAAAGCCCCCAGAAGCCCCGCAGGCGTTACCGGCTGACCCGGGAGGGGTTGATGTCCTTGCGCGCCTCAGCCGCCCGCGTGAGGCCGTGGGAGGGGTCCACAGGGCCGAGGACGCCCGAGGGCAAGGCCCGAAGCCGGATGAACGCCCTCCGCCACGGTGAGCGGTCGGCGGAGGCGGTCATGGTCCGGACCTGCCTCGCGCGGTGCATGGCAGCGATTCGTCAACAGTCTCGCATGATGGATGCCCACATCACGGAGACGAGGTCGTCACTGGACTAGATGCCAGATGCCGATGCCAGTAGGGATTCTTCGACGATGAATCACTAGCAGCTTCTAGCCGCCAAATGATCGAACTCATCCAGCACTCGCTCGCCAAGAGTGCGGGTAGCAGGCAGACCAGCTTGTGATTGTCCGGTGATCTTGAAGGTACCGAGCAGATACTCGGCGTCGTCGCGTGAGAGCCCATAGAGATGCAGGAACGCTGCGTCAAGCTCGGCGAGCAGATCGGCGCGTTCCTGGGCCTTCCAGTAGTTCAGGCGGCCTCCTTCGGCATCACCGCCGGTAAAGTCGGCGGCCTCGGCGAGCGGGAGCATGTCCACGGCCGTGCAGGTCAGCTTCAGGACGCGGTCACTGATCCACTTTCGCAGTGTGAAGCGACCATCCCACGGACACCGCTCGGCGTATCTGTTCGGCGGGAGCGTGGGAAGTTGCTCGACGATGAAGTAGTTGAGGGTGATCGCTCCAAGTTTCTGTCGAGTAACGAAGTCGAAGACGAAGCTGTTGAGGTTGGCGAGCAGGCAGGCTTGCAGTTCCAGCTCATGCGAGGAGCGAATCAGGACAAAGTGATTCGTAAAGCCAGCTGGCGGGACGAAACTGGCGATCATGGTCCGTTGATTGGTGGCGCTCGTGATGTCTTTGAAACCGAGCACGGCTGGGGGGCACGCACTGTCCTCAGCGAGTTGCTCTTCAACCCGCTCCTGCTCGACCCAGTATCGCGGGATCGCCTCGGCACGGAGGTCGCTGTGGTCGGCGAGACTCGTCTTATCCGTCTGTCCCTGTCGCATCCAGTTTGACTCATCCAGACGAACGCTGGCAGCGCGATGGTCGTACGCCTGGATCATCTTGGCCTCGTACACCGGCAGGTAGGTCTTCTTGCCCTTGATCCATCGGTTTCCCTCTTGGCGGTAGCGTTTCGCCTTGAGGTCCGACGGTTCTGCAAAGAGTTCAGCATCATTCGTCTGGTCAAACATCCGCATGAAGGACACGCCCCATTCGTTGCTCGGTGGCGTGCGATCCCGTTGGATCAACACCGGCACCCGACGGTATATCTTCTTGGTCAGGTCCGCGTCCCGCCGTGTGCGGAAGATCGGGCAGGTCTTGGTGTTGGGATTCACCAGGGCGATGTCGGCGGCCGAGAGAGCGATGTGCCGTTTGGGATCGGTCAGTTCCTCGATGTCGTGGGCGAAGAACACATAGTCGGCCTCCGCCGTGGTCGCCTGCTCGCCCCCGAAGCAGAGGATACTGAACTTGAAAGAGCGGTGGACATCAGGGAAATACGGCCGTTTGTTCTCGAAGTCGTACACGCATCGCAGCCGTTTGGTGTCGGCGAGGGTTGCGAAGAACGCCTCGTTGGTCTTGTCTGTGGCGATCCCGCTGGGCACCAGCACGCCGACCCGGCCCTCGGGCGCGACGAGCCGAGCGGCTAACTCTGCGAAGAGGGCATAAGTGTTGATGTCCCCCTTGCCGGTGAGCGGGTAGTCTCCCGACGAGCGGCAGTGTGTGGCGATCCGATCAGCGTCGGCGAGTGCCGCCTCGTATCGCTCGTGGAGCTGCGGGTTCTTCTTCACCAGCCCGCCGATGAGCTGCCGCCTCTTGGCCGCGTTGGCCGCCGTGGCGATCTTGGGTGCGGAGAGTGAGAAGAACTCTCGTTCCTGGAGTTTGACCCGCTCCCACGGCGGGTTGCCGATGACTGCATCGAACCCGCCGGGGCCGCCTTCCCCGAAGACCTCCGGAAACTCGGATTGCCAGTCAAACGCCCTTGCGTCGGCGGCGCGGTCGGCCACGAGGCTGTTGCCGAATCGGATGTTGTGCGTGAGGTCGGTCAGCTTGCGGCCGGGACGAGCGGTGCGAATCCAGAGGGCCAACTGGGTAATCTCGACGGCCTCGGCGGAGAGGTCAACGCCGTAGATGTTCTTGGCGAGGATTCGATCCGGAACGGCTTCGACCAGTGCGGCCACGTCGTCACCCAGCCGTTCAAGGTGGCCGAGCACTTCGAGCGATCGGGCCTCGATAACTTCGTAAGCCTGGAAGAGGAACGCACCACTTCCGCACGCCGGGTCGACCACGCGGAATGACTCGATCGCCTCCAGGCAGCCCCACCAAAACTCGGCCGTATCGACCGTCTGGGGATCGAGCCCGAGCCCGACGGCCACGCTCTCGAAGCGTTCGGTGAGCAAGTCGTCGATCGCAAGCTCAGCGATCTTGGTGGTGAATGCCGGAGGTGTGTAATAGACACCCATCCGCTTGCGGCGGGCACTCTTGGGCATGGCGGCGTAATCCGCCGTGTCGCTCGCTTCGCCGAACAGGTCGCCCTGTTTGAGCTTCTCCAGTTCGGTGATCGACTTCTCGAATAGGTGACCCAGCACATCGAGGTTGACCTCGTCGGCAAAGTCGTAGGTGCCCACGGCCTGGAAGAACGAGGTCCGCTCGTCGCTCAGGTCGAGCGTGTCGATCACCGACTCAGCGAAGAGTCCGCCGTTGTAGGCCGAAATCGTACCGTCAGACGAGCCGCCGTCCACCGCACGAAAGAGGTCGAGGAAGTTCTGCCATCGGGGATTAGTGGCCTTCGTGAACGGTGGAATCTCATGGTACGCGCGTGCGAGGGACTCCTCGGGCAGCAAGTCCCGATCCTCGCAGAATGCGATGAACATGATTCTGTCCATCAGCCTCTGGGCGGCTTCGACGGCGCTGTCAAGCTCCAGCGCATGATCCCGCATCAAGTGCAGGATCATCTCATGGCGGGAACGGCTGTATGCCTCATAGAGGCGGTCGCCCACGGTTTGCTGACGTTTGTCTGTCCGTTGAAGAAGCGCCTCGGTGCGTGACGGATGACCAAGTTTGGTCCGAAGCAACGAACGGCGCGCGAAGGTCGCGTAGAAGCGTCTGAAGATGTCCGGATCGCGCAGGTCATGCAGAGCGTAGTGCTCAAGCCGTCGCCTGGTGTGATTGCGTTCGTAGAGGCGGAACGAGATGATGTTGCTGACGATGCCCCATGGAGTTTCTGGGAGGTCGGCCAAGTAGTCCCAGCACTGTTGCACGGCCGTCCGACCATTCGACCGATCCCTGTCCAAGTGGGTTCGTGGCCCCTTGAGTTCGACGATTGCGGTAGGTGGCGAAGCCGCATTCGTACTGAACCGGCCCAGGCTCACATCGGGTACGGCTCGACCGTAGGAGTCTTTGACCGAGAGGTGCCATGAGTTCCCATCCTCGGTGCGGCGGGTATAACCCAACGCATCGCCAAAGACCTCGCGCACGAAATCGCCCTCGACCTGCGCCTCGGTCATCCGATGGAGCTTGCCCGACGATTCGAGGTCGGCCCACCGCACGAGGATGCCGTGGGCCTTGGCAATCTCCGCTTCCGCCTGGGCGTCCTGGAACTGTTTGCTGCTGGAAGCGGTCTTGACTTCCCGCGCGAGCAACAGGCGCTCGCTTCGAGGCGGGCGGAGGGCATTGGGGGCAAGATCATCGAACAGTCTTCGGCTCATTGGTGACCGGGATGGTACCGGCATCTCCGCCATCGGGCAGCCGGGTAGGGAGGGGTATCATCCTCCACGGGCAGAAGCGGGGTTGCAAACCCGCTCTCGAACGGATGGGCTGGGCGGCGGTTCTCACCGTCCCCGTCGCCCCGCCTCTCCGGCCCGGGATAGGACGGTGAAACATGGACAAGGGCGAACCGAAGGGTGCGCTATGGGGCGAGGACAAGCCCGCGCCGGTACGGCTGTTCTGGGCGCTCAGCACGCTGGAACTAGCGTGCGTGAACCTCGCAACCTGCACCGAACATCTGCACCGGGATCGTGAACAGCGGACTCGGCTCCATGATCAGATTCGAGATGTGGCCGCCAGACAGATCACCGAGAACGCCAATCGAGCGATAGCTCGTGGACGCGGGCTCGAAGGAGCGTTCACGGAGGCTGAGCAAATCCAGTCGCAACTAGAGGAGTTGGGGCGAAAGCCCCTCCCGGAGCAACTGGTCGCCCAGTGCTGGGATCGTCTCGCGTTGGCCCGTAGGGGATGCGAGATGGTCCGCGAGGCCATTCGGGCCGGGGGTGCAGCGCCGCTAGACGACGCCCTCAATCCAGGCGCTCGCGCGCAGCAAGTTGCGATTCTCCGACGGGTTCAGGACTGCTGGACATCCCTCGGTGGCGTTGAAATCGTGCTGCATGATGGCACTGTTTATCAACAGGCAGACCTCACGGAACGCATCGTCGGCCTTCGAGCACATGCTGAGGAGTTGGGTGAGTACCGCGAGAGCCTGATGGCGGCCATGGAAGCGGTGGGTGTCGATCCCTGGCGCAAGCCGGTGGGCGAAGGCCCGAGCGTAGCCGCCGATGTTGATTCACCACTCACGCCAGAACTAGCAGCGATCGAGCAACTCACGGAATCTGAGCGGGTGGTCTGGAATGCCCTCGATGGGCAGGTACTGAACGCCCAGGCCCTAGCAGATCTGCCGCAACTCAGGACGAACCCGGATGTGATCCGTCAGCATGTCGGGAGCATCCGCAAGAAGCTGGGCCAAGAGTCGATCACGCTGAGGAAGACATTCGGATACTTCCGGCCGGACTCGCCTCCCGACTGGGAGAACACGCAGCGAGCCAAAGCGAGGCGTCGCGTCCGACCAACGTGAACGTACGTGAACTCACGCTAGCTCACGGACTACAGGTTGCCGGGTCGGAAACGTTCATCGTCTGGATCGCATGGTGCGGTCCGGTGACGACTGAGGGTTTCCGATGTACGAACTCACGGATGGACGAGTACTGCTGAGTGTGAGCGAGACCGCTCGCGCGATGGGTGTCTCTGATCGCATGGTGTGGCGGCTGATCGCCGAGGGCGAGATTCGGGCGATCAAGATTGGCCGATGCACCCGAGTGCCATGCGCCGAACTGGAGCGGATCGCCGACAGCGGTCGGGAGGTGACCCGTGAGGGATAACGACACCACCACCACGCCCATGCTGATCGGCCGCGACGAAGCCTGCCGCGTACTCGGGATTGGCCGCAGGAAGCTGTGGGAACTGACCAATCGGGGCGTGATCCCCCACGTTCGGATCGACCGCGCGATCCGGTACTCGCCCGATTCGCTCCGCCGCTGGATCGCGGCCCAAGAGCAAGGGGGGGCACGCCGATGACACCCGACCTGTTCGATGCAATCCCCGAAGATGCCCGCCCCGCCGCCAAGCAAGAGGGCATCCAAAGCCGTGAGATGCAGTGTACGCGAATCACTCCGCGATCGCCCGCACGGAGCAACGCCCCGGCGACCTCGCACGCGGCCGCAAGACGGGCCAGACGAGGCGCGATTCCCCAGGCGGTGCGCCTGCTCCAACACCTCGCCGAACGGGGTGAATCCGGGGCCACGAACGCGGAAGCGGCGGGCGCGCTGGACTTGCTCATGTCGTCGGTGACTGCCCGGTGCCGGGGGCTGGTGCTGGACGGACTCGTGCGGGACAGCGGGCGGACGCGGCCGACTCCCTCGGGCTGCGATGCGATCGTGTGGGTGCTGACCGATGCGGGGGCTGCGGTGATGATGTCCACCAGAGCCCCGGAGAAGCCCGCTGAGGCCGCGACCGAGCCGGACGCCCCGGATGGGGGTGCGGCATGATCCAACGCGAATGGCGAGAAGTGACACGCTCTGAGCCGTGCCCCGCGTGCGGCAAGCCGGACTGGTGCGCTTGGACGGCCGAGGGCTGGCTGAAGTGCGAACGCGAGACGCAGGCCCCGGCAGGGATGCGCCGGGTGTCGGTCAAGGACAGCGGCGCTGTGTTCTGCCCGACCGACGCCGACGAACACCCCCACCACCAGAACGGCCGGGCGAGGATCGCTCGCAAGGCCGAGCCGAAGCCCAACCGGCTGTATCCCGACCCGCAGGCGGCGGTCTCCGCGATGCAACGGTGGCCGAGCCTCCGGGGCTGTGAGCTGGCGGGACAGTGGCCCTATCACGACGCCGAGGGCGAACTGGTGGGGCTGGTCGTCCGCTTCAACGAACCCGGCGGCGGCAAGACGATTCGCCCGATTTCTCGCGTGGCGGAAGGCTGGGTGACGCGACAGATTCCCCTGCCCCGCCCGCTGTACGGGCTGCCCCAGCTTCTCGCGGCCGCGCCTGGCGTTCCGATCGTGGTGTGCGAGGGCGAGAAGTCGGCCGACGCGCGCGCGGGCGTGCGGCTGGGTGGCGACAACCTCGGCCCGGGGCTGCGGCGCGGCGGACGAAACCGACTGGACCCCGGCAGCGGCACGCGAGGTGCTGGTCCTCGCGGACCACGACACCGAGGGCGAGAAGTACGCGGCGGATGCCGCGCGGCTCGCCCTCGCGGCTGGAGCGGAGCGTGTACGGATTCTGAGACTTGCGGACCTGTGGGCAGGGATGCCGAAGGGTGGTGACATTGTGGACCTGTTGGAACACCGTAGCGGAGACGCTGAAAGGGTCCGCGCCGAGGTGGACGCCCTCGCGGCTCGCACCGACCCGGAGCGGGCGGACTCGATTCGTCCCCTTAGTGAGGGGCTGAACCGAAACGAATACCGGCTGGTGTCGATCGCCGAACTGGGGCCTGCCGAGGAACCCGATTGGGTGTGGCCCGGATACGCGGCTTGCGGAGCGATCACGCTCTTTACCGGGCTTTGGAAGGCCGGAAAGACGACGCTGCTCGGTCATCTGCTCCGAGACCTCTACCGGGGCGGCGGGCTGGTGGAGAGCCCTGTGGACGGGCCTGTGCTGATCGTGAGCGAGGAACCCGATGGGCTCTGGGCGAACCGGCGTGAAGACCTCGGGCTGCCCGAGACGGTCCTCTTCCTGAAACGGGGCACCTTCGCCCGACCGAACAGGGCGGAGTGGGCGGCGCTGCTCGCGGACATTGCGGACGACGTGGAGCGGCTCGGCATCGCCCTCGTGGTCTTCGACACGCTGCCGAGTGCGTGGCCGGTGATGAACGAAAACGACGCGGGCGAGACGCTGGAGGCCCTCGCCCCGCTGCGAGACATCGCGGCGGCCGGAGCTGCGGTGCTGCTGATCCACCACCCCCGCAAGGGCGACGGGTCTGAAGCCCGGGCGACACGCGGCTCGGGCGCGGTCCCCGGATTCGTGGATGTCATCGTGGAGTTGCGCCGGTACGCCCCGGACGACAACGAAGACACCCGGCGGGTACTGAGTGCCTGGGGCCGATTCGAGTCCACCCCGGCCGAATCGGTAATCGACCTGCAAGCGGACGGGTATCAGGTGCTCGGCTCCCGGGTGACGGTGCGCAAGGGTGACGAGTTGGAGACCATCGCTGAACTGCTGCCCGCTGACGGCCCCGGGCTCACGTTCGAGGATGTGAAGGAAGCGTGGCCGAGTTCGCCAAAGCCGGGCAAGACCCGACTGCGGGGGTTGCTCAATCAGGGTTTCAACGAGGGCCGATGGCATCGCTCGGGAACGGGCAATAGGAACGATGCTTGGCGGTATCGAGCCCACCCGGCGGGAGCGGATTCGTTTCGGCCGGGTGACACCCCTAGGGGACGAATCGAAACCGAGGTGACCCGTGCGAACTGAAGGGGTTGCCCACTGGCAACGAATCGTGTATGGTGTGGGCATGAGTCAACTGCTCGATGCAATCCGCGAGGCGATCGAGGCGAGCGACGAGACCCCGGCGGCGATCGCCCGGGGGGCGGACGTTGCCAAGAGTCAACTGTCTCGGATGCTCAGTGGTGAGCGGGGGCTCAGCGTGGACACGTTGGAGCGGCTGGCGGACTACCTCGGCCTCGAACTGGTGATCCGTGCGAAACGCAATAGGAAGGGGCGGTAGATATGGCAACTCTCTACAAACGCGGCGGCAAGGGCAACTGGATCGCATCGTGGTACGACCACAGCGGGGTCCGGCGTAACCGATCCACCCGCACGACCGACAAGCGCGCAGCCGACCGGATCGCGGGCAAGTGGGAAGCCGACAGCCTGCTCCGCAAGGAAGGGGTGATCGACCCCAAACTGGACAGCTACGCCAACCACAACCGAGTCCCGCTCTCCCAGCACGTAGACGACTACCTCGCCCACTGCGAGCGGGCCGAGCAAGCCCCCAAGGCGATCGCGGAGAAGCGGCGGCATCTGAAGCGGCTGCTTGCTGAGTCGGGCGTCTCGCGGCTCTCAGGGCTCTCTGCGGACAAGTTGGAGACGAACCTCGCGGCCATGAAACTGGACGACAAGGCACCGAGGACGATCAACTTTCGGCGGCAGGTGGCGGTCGCGTTCATGAACTGGGCTCGCAAGACCGGGCGCATCGAGTCCAATCCCCTCGCGGTGGTCCCCCGGCTGGACGAATCCCGCGAACGTCGGCGCGTCCGACGCCCGCTCACCGACGACGAACTCGCCCGACTGCTTGCTGTCGCGGCCGAGCGTGGCCGGGCTGAGTGGTATCTGGCGGCGGCGTTCGCCGGGCTCCGCAAGGGCGACCTCCGGCGGCTCACCTGGGCGGATGTCGATTTCGCCGACGGGACACTGACGATCCGCCACGGCAAGGCCAAGCGGGTGGACACCATCCCGCTGCACCCCGAACTCGCAGCGGCTCTGAAGGCTCTCAAGGTCCGCGCTCGGGCTGTCCCGCTGGCGAAAGTGTTCCCGACCACTGTGACCGACGACACGCGGCTGAAGGACTTCCTCCGGGCCGGATTGGCGCGGGAAGTGATCGTGCGAGACGACAAGGGCGAGCCGATCATGTTGGGCAAGGGCGACAAACGATCCCCACTTCGCCCCAAGACCCGGATCGACCCCACGGACGACGAAGGCCGCGTGATCGACCTGCACGCGCTCCGCACGACGCTGGGAACCAACCTCGCTCGGGCGGGTGTGGCCCCGCAACTGGCGCAGCGGATCATGCGGCACGAGACCTACGCGACCACTCTGAAGCACTACACGGTCCTGGGGCTCACGGACACCTCGCGGGCAATGAAAGCCCTGCCGGGCGTCTCACGCCCCGCAAGCGAGGCCCAGCGGGCAACAGGGACAGACGGGCGAGGCGACCGACACGACACCCCGGAGGGCGAACGACAGCGCGCACGACAGCGCGCGGAGCGCGCCGATGGGGAACAGGGCGCAACGGCAAGCACCCAGCCGATCGGCAGCGGTGAAGCAGACGACGGTGGTAAGGGGTTGGAAACCCAAAGCTTGCGCGACGGCGTGCGCCACAACGCGACTTCAGGAATCAATGGAGCGAAGGGGACTCGAACCCCTAACTTCCAGCTTGCAAAGCTGGCACTCTACCAGTTGAGTTACCGCCCCGAATGTGCGTGCTGCGGCATCCGCCCGCGACGGGCCAAGTGTAGGCCCGCGCCCATTCTGGTACGATCCCGCCGCACCCGAGATCCCCGCCGCACCAGAGGTCAAGGACACCACCCATGCCCCAGCACGTCCATTCCGCCCGCCGCCTTGTCGCCCTCGCCGCGGCGATCACCGCTCCCGCGATCGTCGCCCCGACGCTCGCCGGGGACGACCTCGGCCGCCGGGCTCTCGACGCCATCCAGCCCGATGCGGCGGACGACCCGCAGGCCACTGAGACGGGCATCCTCGACCGCACCGCCGTCGAGTTCCGTGCGGCCGCGGAATACACCGGGAGCGCCGACCTCGATACCGGCGATGTGAGCATCGCCCGGCTCGACACGGCCATCTCCACCCGCACCACGATCGGCGACCGCAGCGCCCTCTCGTTCCGCATCGGGTCGGAGTTCTCGTTCTACGACTTCGCCGATGTCGGGCCCTTCGGCGTCGGCGGCGGGATGGACTCGGGTGCCCGCTACGGCGTAGGCGCGACATTCAGCTCGCAGATCGACGACGAGTGGGGCTACTTCGTCGGCGGCTCGGTCATGGCCTCCCCCGGCGAGGGGGCTTCGTGGGGCGACGCGATCACCGGCGGCGGCGTGGCCGGGTTCACCTACCAGCTCACCGATACGCTGCGCATCGGTGCGGGCGTCGGCGTCAGCTCACGTCTCGAGGACGACGCCCGCGTCATTCCCATCCCCTCGCTCCAATGGCAGATCAACGAAGAGTGGCGTCTGGCCACCACCAGCCGCGGGCTCGGTGTCCGCGGGCTCGAGCTGACCTACGAAGCCAACGAGTGGCTCACGCTCTTCGCCCTCGGCGGCTGGGCCTCCCGCGAATACCGTCTCGACGACAACGGCGGCCCCGCGCCCGACGGCGTTCTCCGCGACGAGCGTGTCCCGCTCTACGTCGGTGCGACGTTCAAGGCCGCCGAGAAGGTCACGATCGATCTTGGCGTCGGCGGGTCGGTCTGGTCGCAGTTCGAACTGCTGAACAGCGGCGGCACCGAGATCGCCGACAGCGACGCGGATCCGGCCCTCGGCGGCTGGATCGGTGCCACGGTCCGGTTCTGAGCCGCCCCGCACGCCAGCACGCCCCCGCCCGACCAACGCAAGAGGGCTCGCACCGTCCGGTGTGAGCCCTCCGCATCGGTCGTTGTTTGTCCGGAGTGGGCGCCGATCAGCGTTCGGTGACCGCCGCGGGGCGCTCCAGCGGCGCATCCTCGGTGCCGAACGGCGGTGCGGGGATCGTCTTGGCCGACTGCAGCACCGGCGGATCGGCCGGGAAGTCCATGTCGTCGGTCTCTACCGTCTCGAGCGCCGTGATGACGTCCGCGCCCTCGACCGCCTGCGCGAACGAGCAGTACTGCGTGTCCAGGAAGCTGGTGCCCTCGCGGCTGAAGCACACGAAGACCTGGCCGCCGTTGGTGTCCGGGTTGCCGGTCCGGGCCATCGAGAGGACCCCGAAGTCGTGCGGCAGGTCCGAGGGCTCGAGATCGATAAACCGGCCGGGCCCGCCGCTGCCGGTCCCGGTCGGGTCTCCGACCTGGGCCATGAAGGGTGCCCGACCTGCGCGCGCGCCGATGATGCGGTGGAAGATGATGTCGGTGTAGTACCCGCCCTCGACGAGATCCACGAAGCTCGTCACGGTGTTGGGCGCCTTGTCAGGACGCATGCGGAATCGGATGTCGCCGAGGCTGGTGGTCATCACCACCTGACGGTCCACCCACGCCCGCACGCCGGCGTAGGTCTTGGCCCTGGCCGACTGGGCCGGGAACGAGACCGAGCGTCCGTCGGACCTGGCCAGATTGGGCGTGTTCATGGGGATCAGGACCACCGGCGCGCCGATGCCCTTGTCGTCAACCAGCAGCTGCGCATACAGGGTCTTGGGGTCGCCGGTCGTCCAGAGCACGGGGAAGAGCCCGGCCAGATCGACCGCTCCCTCGGCCGCGGCCGCGACCGCGACCTCGTCGCCGCTCGGCGCGTAGAGCCGCGATCTCCACATCGCCCGCCACGCCGTCGGGCATCTCGACCTGCATCGGGATGGTGCGCCCGATGCCGTAATACTCCCGGTGAGGCGTCAGCTGTGCAGCCGCCGTGCTCGCGAGCACGCCAACCACCGCCGCGGCCAGTGCCAAGGACCGATTTGTCGTCTTGTGGTGTCGGTTTGTCATGCCCCGACTGTAGTCGCAGCCTCAACCGTCCGGCAGGCCCGCCTCGCGGCCGACCCTTCAGGCGTTGCTGGCTCGACCTAGCGGCCGGGCAGGATGACTTCGTTGGGCGTGTCGAACTGGTCCCACAGCGTGTCGAACTCGTACGAGTCCGACGAGTTCCCGCTGGCCATCTCGACGAAATCGCCGATCCGCCCGAGGGGGTCGGACAGCCAGAAGAGCGACAGATCGGCCCGGAGCACGTTCAGACCGACCTTGTGGTTGTAGTCGAGGATCGACCGGAGCCCGTCCGACGCGATGGCCGACCGGCTCGGCTCGATGAAGGAGAGCCGCGTGGACCCGTTGGGCCCCATGCCGCGGTAGTGGTAGTTGCCCACGATCTCGCCGGAGGGCTTGCGCCACGACTCTGACACATCACTGAAGTCGTAGTTGCCGTGGTGCGAGGGGCAGTAGAAGACCTCCTGCGAGGGGAGCATCTCTGTTTCGTACAGCAACCCGAGGCCGTCCCACGTCGCGTCTGTCCGGCGTGCGAGGTTCCGGTTCAGCCGGAGGATCATCATGTCCTCCGGGGAGTAATCCACGTGGTTGTCCTTCTGCTGCGCCAGATCGATGAAGACGCTGGTGGGGAGTTGGTCTCTCGACGCATCGGCGTACAAAGCGAGCCCCAGCCCGACCTGGCGCAGGTTTGACCGGCAGACCACTTGTCGGGAGATCTCCTGCACGCGGCCGAGCCCCGGCAACATGATGCCGATCAGCAGCACCACCACACCGATCGTGACCAGGACGTCGATCAGCGTGAACCCGCCGCGAGAACGCCGCCCGCAGGATCCGCAAACTTCTCCGTACCGCCACCGCGCACCGCAACCTCGGCGGCGTGCTCGGCGTACAGACTCGTCTCTGGGACCTGTCATAAGCTCTTCCGCGATGCGCGGGTGCTCCTCCTCTTCTATCGGTCCGGTGTATCAGTCTACCAGAGAACCCCCAACGAACGCAAGCCTATTCCCACGCCTCCAGCGGGCAATCGTCTCGCATAAGACCGAACAAATACCGTTCACAATTGGTGGATTCGCCAGATTCACGGTCGATTTCTGGGATCCTGAACACCCGATCTCCGTATAGATGACCACTCGTGCGGGGTGGGTTCTCCGCCCGGAGATCGTCATATGTCGGGCAAGGACGGACAAAGCGAGGTTGATCTGGATCTGATGCAGCGGGTCGCTGCGGACGACCAGAAGGCGGTCGAGGAGTTGTACGACCGGTTCGGTTCGTTGGTCTACCGGATGGCCTACCAGGCCATGCCCACGAGGGCGGACGCCGACGACGCGGTGCAGGAGGTTTTCGTCAGGCTCTGGAAGACGGCCGACAGGTTCGATCCCAAGCGGGCGGCGCTGGTGACATGGGTCATGCTCATCTCACGCCGCCACCTGGTGGACCGCCTGCGGCGCAAACGGGCGCGGATCTCCGCCTCGAGCATGGAAGAATCGGCCGTCCGCGACGAGCGTCGCGATCTTGAGCCGATCGGTCAGGAAATCGAGCGGAACGAGCGTTTCGCTGAGGTAATGAAGAAGGTCGCCGATCTGCCGGCGTTACAACAGAGCGTGGTCACGAGGGCGTATCTCGGAGGCCAGACGCTGCGGCAGATCAGCGAAGAATTGGAAACGCCGCTGGGCACCGTCAAGTCGGCCTTGAGCCGAGCCTTGGTGCGACTCCGCGAGCGGACGGGCGAGGAGCTTTCGACATGACACAACGGGAACTGCTGGAGAACGCACTGCTGGATGCGCTCTCGCTGCTCGACGAAGAAGACTCCGCCGCGTTCAACGAGGCCTTCCACGCTGCGCCCCCGCACGTGCAGGCCCAGGTCCGGCGCGAGCAGACCCGCCTGGCGCGTCTGGATTCGCTCCTGCCCGACGTGACCGCCCCGGCCACGCTGCGGGCCCGTGTGCTCGCGGCCGTGCAGTCCGCGATGGCCGAGCGTCGGGCGCAGGACGCCCACGCCGCGGCTCCGCCTGGACGACCCCGACACCATCGCCCGGCTCCCCCAGATGGCCCACCGTCGCAAGGTGGCCGCCGTCTGGCGTGCCGTTGCGGCTCGGGTGCCGCGGCCGCGATCGTGCTCGGCGTCACCGCCGTCCAGCTCCAGGGCCTGCTGCAGGACTTCCGCTCGCAGGAGGACGTCCTCGTCTCGGCGATCCGCGACAAGTTCGGCCCGGACTACCTGATCCAGGCCCTCGTCGACGAGTCCACACAGCGCATCACGCTCGTCGGCAACGATTCCGGGCTGGGCAACGACTCGGGGCTCGCCAACCAGGCCAAGGCCGCGGTCTGGGTAAACCCCGACTGGCGTACCGCCAAGCTCTTCGGCATCAACCTCCCCGCGACCGAGGGCAGCCAGTACCGGCTCGTCGTCGTCGACGAAAACAACGTACCCGTGTCCATCGTCGCCGAGTTCACGTTCAACGGCGGCCTGCTCGACCGAGAGATCCCCGTCACTGTCAGCCTCGACGCCGACCGTCTCGCGATCGTCTCGGGAGGCGCTGCCACCACCGACGGCGTGCTCCTCGGCGTCCCGGGCGTGCTCGACGCCCACTGACCCGCGCCGGTGCTCGCACCCGCGAGCGGCAACCCATCGCAGAACCACAGCCCGACCGGTCCACCTCGCTCGCGCGACGCGGCCCTCCGGGCTATTTCTTTTGACTGTTCTCGGGGGTGCACCGCTCCGGGCAAGCGCACTTGCACCGCCGGCGTTCAGGCGGCCTTGCTGCCCGAGCCGTCGCCGGGTGATTCGATGATCTTCTGGATCGGATCGACCCATCGAGCATCCTCGAGGAGGTGGTCCACCGCTGTCGAGTTCTCGAACGCGGACTTGGTCTTGACCATCCGCCGCCAGATGCAGAACCACAGCGTCAGGCAGACGACGACCCCGCCGCCGAGACCGATCCCCGCGTACGCGAGCCTCGGGTCCTCGATCGGCTCGACCCCCGCGCGCACCGGCTCGGCGATCACCGTCGTGGACGACTCACTCCGTCGCTGGCGGAGCGAACTCGACTGCGCGACGAGGCTGGTCAGGTAGGAATCCAACGCCCGCGACGTGCTCTCTCGCCCGAGCCCTCGCAGCTCAAAGCTGATCCTGCCCGGCTCGGGCACAGACCACGTCATGTCCTGCTCGAGCTTCAGTTTGAGCGCCGCCGGCTGGGACAGCTCGACAAACCCGCGCTGCGCCAGCCGCTCTGCGGCCCGCGACATCAGCTGCGGATCCAGCAGCAGCTTCTCGTGAAACTCCTGCCAGGACTCGAGCGCTTCAGGCGTCGCCGCCGTCTCCGCAAACTCCGCGGCGAGCACCGCCGAGGCCGCGTAGCGTGCCGGGAACGTCCGCGTAACGACCGCCCAAGACAAGGCCGCGAGCACCGCGATCGTGCCGAGCCCAAAAAACACCGTCGCCGCCGCTCCGGACCGTGACTTGGTCGAGAGCACCCGTTTGTGCGCGCGCTCGATCACCTCGCGGGCCTGCACCAGCTCGCGCCGACGCGACAGCACGTCCTCGCACTGGGTCATCCGCTGTGCCAGGACCTCTTCAACCTGGTCCGCTTTCGCCGCATGCTCTCGGAGCAGCTTCCTCGCCCGCCGCATTCGCCGCCGGCGGAGGGCCGCTCGAGAGTCATCCCACGCAGCCGTCGCCGGCTCCGAGCCCGCGCTCTCGGCCTGCACCCGCAGCACGTCCCGTTCGCGGCTCCGCGTCGTCGAGCTGCTCGCGCAGCTCTGCGAGCTGTTCGGTCAATGCCGCGATCGAGCCGGCGACCCCGCCAGCATTGTCGAGCTCGGCATCGCGCTCGGCCAGGGCCTCCTGCAGCTCACCGATCCGGTCGGCCGCGAGGTCCAGCTTCTCCTCCATCTCCCGGACGTGCTCACGCTCGTGCTCCAGCGTGCTCGCCAGCTCCTGCCGCTCGGACTCGAGCTTCTGCACCGACTCACCCGCGGCGTGCGCCTCGGCCCGTTGTGCCTGGAGCGCCGCGCTCGACTCGCGCAGTGCCGCCGCCTCCTGCGTGAGTTGTTCCAGTTCGGCCTGCTGACGCTCCACGGTGCTCTCGAGCACCCGCGCGTTCTCCGCGGCCTCGGCGCTCGCCTGCGAGACAGACTGCTCCGCCTCGACCGCGCGGGCCTCCATCGCCTGCGCCAGTTGTTCCCACTCCTCTGCGCTCTGACTCGAAGCCTCCAGCGTCGCCGACAGCTCCGCGACACGCTCCCGAAGCTGTTCGGCCTCCGCGAGCTTCGACGCAAACCCGTCCATGGCCTCGCGGCTCAGCGCCAGGTCTTGCTCCGCGACACGGAGCCCCTCGGCCAGTTCTTCCGATCGACGCAACGCCTCGTCCCGTTCCTTCTGGAGCGACTGCGACGCGGCCGAAGCCTTTTCCGCCGCGGCTGCCTGCGCTGCGAGGCTCTGTTCGGCCACTGCCAGTTCGGAGCGCACCTGCGCAAGCTCGTCGGCCTCGTTCTGTTGCGCGTCGGCGACGCGAGCCTCCGCCGCCGCCCGCGCCTCTCGCTCGGCGAGGATCTCGCCCTCGGCCGCGTCGAGACGTTTCTTCAGTTCCTCGACCTGCTCGAGAGCCCCGTCCCGATCCGCCTGCAACTCCAGGGCGTCGGCCCGAGCCTTGGCCATCGCGTCCGCGTCCGCTTCCAGCTCATCGAGCCGGAGCTGCATCGCCGCGAGGCGGTCGTCGCGGGTCTTGATCTCGGCCTTGAACCGGGCCTCGGCCTCGACCCGCTCGTTGCGGACCTGCTTGAGGCGGTCCAGCGTCTGCGAGACCTCGGCGAGCGCGCGCTCGACCGCGGCGACGCCCGAGCGCCGACGCGGGGCACCTCCGCTCGGGCCGCTCCCCCCGGACGCGGCACCGCTCTCGGCCTTGCTCTCTTCGCTCCGAGACGCCATCCAATCTCCTAAACAAAGCCCGAACCACTGATCGAGACGGGCCCTGCATCGCTCTATCGGTCGCCGGGGGCCCCGGCTCGATCCAGTCCGGGAACGCAGCGCGTCTTTCTGCAAACTGGGTGGAATGATCCGACCCTGTTCGTGGTACACTCTGCGAACGCTCAGGCCGGAAAGGCCGAAGGTGTATCTGTTCGACCCACCGTCCATACCGAAGGAGTGATTTCATGGAATTTGGCACCCTCTCGATTCTCAAGCCCCTCGTCGCTGTCGGTGCCCTCGCCGTGGGCGGCATGGGCGCGTACAACTTCGCGACCACCGGCTGCCTTCTCGGCTCCTGTGACGCCCCCGAAGCCACCGCGATGACCGCCGCCGCGACCCCGGTGGAGTCGTCCTGCTGCGCCAGCAAGCAGACCGCCGAGGCCACCCTCGTCGCCGACACCGCCGCCGAGGCTGACTGCGCCACCGAGTGCTCCGGCGAAGAGACCGCCGCCGAGCTGGCCAGCTTCGACTCCGGCATGACCGCCGAGACCTGCGAAGCGATGAAGGCCGCCTGCGACGCGATGGGCGAGTGCCCCGAGTCCATGAAGGCCGCCTGCGACGCCGCGGGCATGGACTGCCACGCCACCGCCGACGCCACCCTCGTCTCCGACACCGCCGAGGCCGAGTGCTCCGGCGAGACCGAGTGCGAGAGCAAGACCGAGTGCGAAGGCACCTCCGACGAGGTCGCCCAGCTCGAGACCGAGTCCACCGAGGGCTGAGTCCCCGGCTCGACAGCACAAGACCACGCAAAAGCCCCGCGACCCGTCGCGGGGCTTTTGCGTGCCCGCGCCGGGCTCCACTAACGCTGTCGCGGCCCCGGTCGCTTACCATCCAGCCATCATGACGACCTTCCTCTTCAAGACCGAGCCGGGCGACTATTCCTGGGACGACATGTTGCGAGACAAACGCACGGCGTGGACGGGCGTCTCCAACGCGGCCGCGCAGATGCACATGCGCACGGCCCGCCAGGGCGATCAGGTGCTCTTCTACCACACCGGGAGTGACAAACGCATCGTCGGTCTCGCCAAGGTCGTCAAGGGCGCATACCCCGACCCCGAGCGCCCCGGCATGACCGCCGCGGGCCACACCAAGTTCGTGCTCGTCGATATCTCGCCCGTCGCGGACGCCACGACCGATGACGCGACACTCGCCGCGATCAAGGCCGATGAACGCTTCGCCGACTTTGCGCTCGTGAAGCAGAGCCGGCTCAGCGCCATGGCCGTCCCCCCGAAGCTCGACAGGGCGCTCCGCAAGCTGGCGGGCCTGCCCAACGGCTGAGCCTCTCGCACCACTCAGGACGCCCCACACGATGGAAACCTTCAGCCTCGGCCGAGACCCGGTCGTGCAATCGATCGTTGACGTCCAACGGCGGCTCAGCGAGGCCGAATCCAGCCAGCAACTCTCGTTCGAACTGGCGACGCGGCTCCGGGGGCTCGCCCGTATCAGCCATGCCGCGTCCCTCGACGTGCGAGGCCTCGATGCTGGACGGTGCCGGGCGAGATACGTCTTCGACCTCCGCGAGGGCTCCTTCTCCCCCCAGTTCATCACCGACCACTCGCTGTGGGATGTCCCGCCCGATCATCTCGAGACACTCTCCTGCCCGACGCTGGCCCGGCTCGCGGGCGCGCACCACCCCACGCTCGTACGGGGTATCGAGGACCCGGCGTGGTCCCGCGGCGCGCTGCCGGCACGCTTCGACGCCGTGTTCGTGCCCGTCTTTGCCAAGGGCGAGGTCGCCGAGTGGGTCGTGCTCGTGCTCGAGGACGGCGCGAGTTTCGACCCGGCACTCACGGCCGTCCTGCTCTCGAGCATCAACTCCCACGCCCGCATCGTCCAGCAGTTCAAGCTCGCGGGCCGCCTCGCCGCCACCGCCGAGCGGCTCGACTGGCAGCTCCAGCGCGTCGGCGCCCTCCAACGCTCCATCCTCCCCGCGCTCCCTGATCCGATCCCCGGCCTCTCGATAGCAGCGCGCTACGCCCCCTGCAACGCCGCTGGAGGCGACTACTACGAGGTCCGCGCATTCGCCGACGGCACGCTCGGTGCACTCATCGCCGATGTCTCCGGTCACGGCGTCGATGCCGCCGTCGTCATGGCCATGGTCCGCTCCGCCACCGCCGCTTACTGGCTCGGCGGGGCGGGTCCCGACGACCTGGCCCCACACCTCAACCGCGTCCTGTGTGGGCTCCTGCCGCCGGGCATGTTCGTCACGGCACAGCTGGTCTTCATCGACCCGGCCACGTGGGAGGGGCGTCACCATGATCGCCGGGCACCCGCCCGCCCGGCTGCGCCGCGCCGGCGGCCGGATCGAGCCTCTCGGGCACACCACCGCCCCACCACTCGGGCTCGATCCAGATCTGCCCGATGAACCGTGCGCGCACTTCCGCCTTGACGCCGGCGACGCCATCGTGCTCTACACCGACGGGCTCACCGAAGCCCGGTCGCCCGACCTCTCGATGTTCGGCATCGCCGGGCTCGACCGGTCGCTCGTCGATCCCCACACCGACGCCGACTCGCTCCTCAACAGGATCGTGGCCGACGTTGAACGCCACACCGGCGGCGCGCTCCCGGACGACGACCAGTGCGCGGTGGTCATCCGCCGCGACGCCTGAGCAACGCAGGCACGCTCACTCGATGTGGATCTTCGACGGGTCGATCTCGGCCCGCGGCGGCCTCGGGTCCATCTCCTCCAACGCCCGGCGCACGATCGATGAGATCGCCCAGTTCCGGTACCACTTGCTGTCGGCCGGCACCACAAACCACGGCGCGTGCTCGGTCGAACACCGCGAGAGCGCATCGGTGTACGCCTCCTGATACTCGGCCCACCGCTTCCGCTCGGCCAGGTCGCCCATCGAGAACTTCCACAGCTTGTCGGGCTCGTCCAGCCGCGCCTGCAGCCGCTGCTTCTGCTCGCCCTTCGAGATGTGCAGAAATACCTTCAGGATCGTCGTCCCGCTCCCGGCCAGCAACCGCTCGAACGCGTTGATCTCCTCGTACCGCCGGCGCCACACATCCTCCGGCACCAAACCGTGCACGCGCACCACCAGCACGTCCTCGTAGTGCGACCGGTTGAAGACGACGATCCGTCCGTGCCCCGGAGTCTTGCGGTGGACTCGCCACAGATAGTCGTGGGCCAGCTCTTCGGGCGTCGGCTGCTTGAACCCCTCGACCCGCACGCCCTGCGGGTTCAAGGCCCCGAACACGTGGCGGATCGTCCCGTCCTTCCCCGCGGTATCCATCCCCTGCAGGACCACCAGCACCGACCGCTGACTCTCGGCCCAGAGCCGGTACTGCAGGTCCTGCATCGCCAGGATGTTCTCGGCGTGCAACGCCGCGGCCGCGGCCCGCTCCTGCGATTCCGGCCCGCTCAGGCCGGGCGTCCGTCCCGGATCGATCGCCGAGAGGTCCACCGCCGAGCCCGGTTCGATTCTGTGCAGTTCGTAGGGGTGCATCGGGTCACCCTACCAGAGTCGGGAGGCCCGCACGCCCGATCTGCATTCACACACGCCGCCGCCGTCGCCGGAACACGCGATCGGCCTCCTCGGCATGGCTGAACTCCGGCACGTCGTCCCCGTCGTTGAAGTAGTGGAGAATCCACGTCAGCCGGCCCTTGCGGTAGAGTTCGGCGAACATCTCGACCGCCTCCGGTGCGTGGTGCGTGCCCGCCCCCCGCTTGATCTCTTCGATCGCCCGCTCGGCCGCATCCTCACCGACCTCGTGCCGATAGGGACGGTGACTCGTCATCGCATCGAACGTATCGACAACCGCGAAGTACCTCGCCGCCGCCGGGATCTCCTCACCGGCGTACCCGTACGGGTACCCCTTCCCGTCCCACCGCTCGTGGTGGAACCGCACCAGATCGAGCACCAACGGGTCCTCGACATCCATCGCCACCATGCGCGCAAATCCCGACACCGGGTGCTGCTGGATGACCTCGAACTCCTCGCCGGTGAGCCGCCCCGGCTTGGTCAGGATCTCCCGCGGCGTGTCCAGCTTGCCCACATCGTGCAGCGCCGCCGCGTGCGTCAGTTCCTGCATCCGCTCGGCCGCGACGCCCGCCTCCTCGGCCATCGCGAGCGTGTAGAGCACCACCCGCCACGTGTGCGCCGCGGTCGAGAGGTCCTTGCCCTCGATCGCCTTCACCAGTTGCTGCACACGTACCGGGTCCATCGCCGAATCCTCCGAAGCGCAGGATATCGCCCGCGCAGCCCCCCCCGGAGCCCGGCATCCCCGGTTTGATCGTCGCATCCGGGCCGGACCCCATACGCTGGTAAACGTTACCCGGCCCGAGTTCATTTCCACGGAGTCAACCCCATGACCACCGCCCAGCTGCTGACACTCCGCGATCTCCCGACCGATCACCCCATGCCCCTGATCAGCCGCCAGCGCGTAATCGGCGAGCAGATGATGATCTCGCGGGTCGTGCTCGAGCCCGGTTTCGAGGTCCCCGTACATCACCACGAGAACGAGCAGATGGTGGTCATGCTCACCGGCCGGGCCGAGTTCGATCTTGAGGAACCCGCGGGCGCACGCACGGTCGAGGTCCAGGGCGGTCAGGTGCTGCTGCTCCCCTCCAATGTCCCTCACGGCTGCCGGGCCATCGAGCGGTGCGAGATCCTCGATCTCTTCAGCCCGGTCAGCGAGAAGACCGGTATCGACGCGAAGGACTAGCCCTCGCCGTCGAGCACCCTGATCAGGAGCAGCGTCCGGTCGTCATCGACCCGGCCGATCGCCGCGACGTCCTCCACGAGCCGCTCAAACATCTCTGCCAGCGGCAACGCCGCGTGGCGCTCGACCAGCCCCGCAAAGCCGTCAACCCCCAGTTGCCGCCCGTCCGCCCCGGACACCTCGATCAGCCCATCGGTCAGCACGACCAGCAGATCGCCCGCGGCACACCGCGCCTCACGCGACGGGAACGACTCCCCCGCCATCACACCCAGCGGCAGCGCTTCGTTCTCCAGCCGCGTCACCGCACCCTCGCCCGCCCGCCACCACAGGATCGGCAGGTGCCCGGCCATCGCGTAGCGGAGCACCCCGCCGGGCGAGACGCGCAGCGCCGCGAAGGTCACGAAGATCTCCGGATCGGTCAGGTCCTCCACCACGTCGTTGACCTGGGCGAGCACCCCGCCCATGTCCGCCCCCGCGCGCCTGGCCGTGTGAATCGCCGACTTGGTCATCGCCATCACCACGCCCGAGCGCACGCCGTGCCCGGTCACATCGCCGAGGTACACGTCCATCGCATCGTCGTCGACGACAAGATCAACCAGATCCCCACCCACCTCCGTGCTCGGCATCGATCGCCCGAACACCTCGTACCCGTGCGCGCGCACCTCGATCGGCGGCACAAGCCTCGCGTGGATCTGCTGCGCGAGCGCCAGCTCGGTCCGCTCACGCAGACTCCTGCGCCCCTCCGTCGAGATGAATGCAATGAACAGCCCGTATCCGGTTGCCACCAGCGCCATCGAAACCATGCCGACCCAGTCAAAACCGACCACGCGGGGCCACGCCCAACCGGGAAGCAGGCCGCCAAAACCGGTGAAGGTCGCCAGCTGCATCCCGAGCGCGGCCGCGATCCACCCGATGTGGTACGTAAACGCCATCGCCCAGAACATGCCGATCAGCCCCGAGCACACCAGCGCGGTCAGCACGCCCGCGAACGCCGGCGAATCGCCGAGCGCCATCGGCAGCACCATCCCCGGCGCAAAGGTGCAGAACACCGCACCGAAGAACAACACCCTCCCCCGCCTGGGAATCGTCGACCAGAACGCGGCACGGGACTGGCGGCTCGTGGACATGGCCAGAGACTAAACGATTCGGGGCGCGCGCATCACCGAATCAGCCCCTGCCCCGCCTGGCCCGCTCGGCCTCGATCGTGCTCAGCACGTCCGCCTGGTGGTCCGCGTGATAGCTCGACCGCACCAGCGGCCCGCTCACCACGACCTTGAACCCCCGCTTGAGCCCCTCTTCCTCGTAGACCTTGAACTGCTCGGGCGTCACCCAGCGGTCGATCGGCAGGTGGTTGCGCGAGGGCTGGAGATACTGGCCGATGGTCAGGATGTCGCAGGGGTCCCCCGCGTCCGGCCCGTCGTGCTTGCTCGTCCCCTCCAGCACCTGGTCCATCAGTTCGAGCACTTCCTCGTCCCGCTCGCCGATACCGACCATGATCCCCGTCTTGGCGACCCGGCCCTGGGCCTTGACCCGCCGCAGCAGCTCGATCGACCGGGCGTACTTGGCGCTCGGCCGCACCGCCGGGTACATCCGCGAGACGCACTCGATGTTGTGGTTGATGATGTGCGGCTCGGCGTCGATCACCATCTGCAGGGCGGCCTCGTTGCCCTCAAAGTCCGGGATAAGCACCTCGATCGACATCCCCGGGCAGGCGTCCTTGCTCCGGACGATCGTCTCGGCCCAGATCCCCGCCCCGCCGTCCGGCAGTTCGTCTCGGTTCACGCTCGTGATCACGATGTGCTTGAGCCCCGCCCCCTGGTGCATCAGGCGGAGCGAATCGGCCACCCGCCGCGGCTCGTCCTTGTCCAGCACCGGCGGCCGCCCCGTCTTTACGTTGCAGAAACCGCACGCCCGGGTGCAGGTATCCCCCAGGATCATGATGGTCGCCACGCCTCGTGCCCAGCACTCGCCCATGTTCGGGCAGCCGGCCTCCTCGCAGACTGTGTGGAGTCGGTGCTCATCGAGAATGCCCTTGAGTTTCGTGTAACCCTCGCCCCCGGGCACCTTTGCGCGGAGCCACGGGGGTTTGCGCTTCACGCCCAGCGTGTGCGGCTGGTCGCTGCCGTTGTTGAGCACCATCCCGGTCAGGCTCACCAGCGGCTTGTCGACCCGCCGCAGGGGATCCCCCCCAGGCGTTCGCGGGTGGCGCGGCACCGGCTTGGGCACAGGGGCAGACGGAGTTTGTTTGGTTGGATCGGCACTGGGAGCAGTCATTTCCTTTACAGTAGGTTGCGGCTCTCGATCGGGACGCCGCGGACCTGCCCCCTTTGGCACAACAACTGGGACGATCTGCCATGACGGGTTCAACCGACCCGGTGTTTCCGGTCGATCCACTCCCCGAGCAGACGGGAGAAAGTCCTCCCCGGGCCCCCGCAGATTGACACCTAACGGGGTTCTGCTAGCGTTCCGGACCGAACTGCAGACGACCGACGTTCGTCCTTGCAGAACCACACCTCCGTCGGGGGCACGCCGCTCCCGATCAGTCCGCCGGTTGAAGGAGTCCACCCTTGGGACCGACCGCTGCCTTCTCGACCCCCCGTCCGTCACCCCGACGCACCCACGCCCTCGTTCTGCTCGGCCTCGCCGGCGGCATGTTCGCGGCGCTCAGCGGCTGCTCGAGTGACCTCGACACCTACTTCGATCCGAGCAAGGTCGCCCGAATGGAGGCCACCCCGACTTCCGTGCCGATCCTCGACCGGATCGCCGCCATCGAGGGCCCCGCGGACCAGTACGTCGAGCACGACTCCATCCGACCCGAAGACCTCCGACCCGAAGCCTTCGAGTACCGCATCGGCCCCGGCGACACCCTCGAAGTCCGCATCTGGGACATCATCAGCCCGGGGCAGGTCGAGATCTATCCGCTCCTGGTTGACACCCGCGGCACGATCACCGTCCCGCAGCTCGGCAACATCAACGTGGCCGGACTCACCGCCGAGCAGGCCCGGCAGAGCATCGCCAACGCCACCGAATCGCTCGTGACCAACCCGCTCGTCCAGGTCACCGTCGGTCAGAGCCGCAACCAGACGTTCACCATCTTCGGCGCCGTCGCCGCCGCCGGGACCTACTACGTCCCCACCGCCGACTACCGCCTGCTCGAGGCCATCACCACCGCCGGCGGCATCGCCGAGACTATTCCCTACCTCTATGTCATCCGGCAGATCCCGCTCGACCAGCAGCCGACCAGCCAGGGTGCCGGCGGCACGCCCGCCGGGCAGACCCAGCCCCAGGGCGAAGAGTTCATCGACCTCCTCGACAGCCTGACCGGCGACGAGGGCGGGTCCCCCGCGGTCCTCAGCAGCGGCTCGTCCACCGACACCGCCACCACCGCTTCGTGGCAGCCCGAGCAGCCCGCGATCGACCTGATCGAGGGCAACGCCCCCGCGGCCGCCGCCGATCAGTCCGCCACCGAGGCCAACTCCGCGTGGATCTTCGTCAACGGCGAGTGGGTCCGCACCACACGCACCTACGCCGGCAACGACGAATCCGAAGCCGACAGCCTCGTGACCCAGCGCGTGATCAAGGTCGATACGCGCCCGCTGCTCAGCGGCGATGCGCGATACAACATCATCATCCGCGCCGGAGATGTGATCCGCGTCCCGCCGACCGAGCAGGGCATCGTCTACCTCGAGGGCGAGGTCAACGGCCCCGGCTCCTACAACCTCCCTGCCGTCGGGCCCTACACCCTCCGCCGCGCCATCGCCAGCGCCCGAGGCCTCAGCGCCATCGGCATCCCCGAGCGGTGCGACCTCACCCGCATGGTCGGCGAAAACCGCCAGGCCACCATCATGCTGAACTACCGGGCGATCGTCGAGGGCACGCAGCCGGACGTCATCCTCAAGCCCAACGACATCATCACCGTCGGTACCACGTTCTGGGCCTACCCGCTGGCGGTCTTCCGCAACGGGTTCCGCTTCACCTACGGCTTCGGGTTCCTGCTCGACCGCAACTTCGGCAACGACGTCTTCGGCGCGCCGCCCACCAACATCTCGGGCCGCTAGCGCCGGGCCGCTCACGCCGCGGGCTGAGGCTCGGCCGAACCCGCCCGTCCGGCACGCCGTACGGGTTGGGGTCGAGTGACGAGAGAGGATTGCCGAGGCCATGACCACCCAGACCGTGGCGACGACCACAGGACACGACAGCCGAGCCGCCACCGGCAGGCTCGGGCCCCTGCTGGTCGGTGCCGCGATGGTCGCCTTCATCGCCCTCTACTGGGAGTGGATCTTCCGACAGGGCACGTTCAGCGTCAAGCACATCGAGGACTGGGGACACGCCTTCGTCATCCCCCTGATCTCGCTCTACCTGCTCTGGAGGCAGCGCCACAAGCTCGCCCGCGTGGAGGCGCGCGCGTTCTGGCCCGGGCTCTCGCTCGTGCTGCTCGGCATCGGGTGCTACGTCTTCTTCCTGCTCTCGGTCTCGAACCACATGCTCCAGGGTGCCGCGATGATCACCACGCTCTTCGGCGTCGTGCTCACCGCGATGGGGCCCGACGTGCTCCGCCTCGCGGCCGTGCCGGTCCTGTTCCTCGCGCTCGGCATCACGATCAGCGAAGCGATCATGATCAACCTCACGTTCCCTCTCCAGCTGCTCGCCAGCAAGGGCTCGTGGATCATCCTCAACCTCCTCGGCCCGATCTTCGGCTACACCGTGGACCTCGACGGCAACACCCTCTCCATGATCACTTCCGCCGGCGTCGAGATACCGCCGCTGAACATCGCCGAGGCCTGCAGCGGCATGCGCATGCTCGTCGCCTTCTTCGCCCTCGCGGCCGCGGTCGCCGTGCTCGGCTCGGCGGACTGGTGGCGGCGCGTCGCCGTCATCCTGCTCGCCGCGCCGGTCGCCCTGTTCATGAACATGATCCGCGTGACGGTGCTCGGTCTCATCAGCCTGATCGACCCCAACCTCGCCCACGGCGACACCCACATGATCATCGGGACGATCCTGCTGGTGCCCTCGCTCGCGCTGTTCATGGGCGTGGTCTGGGCGCTCAACAAGGCCGCGCCCGAGCGCGTGGACGACCAGGCCGCCGCTCCGACCGGCACCCCGCTCCGTCCGCCCACGTTCCGCACGTCAGCCATCGCCGGGCTGATCGCCATGACGCTCACCATCGGGGTCGCCGCGGGCGGCGTGCACACGCTGGTCCCCCTCATGGGGCTCCACCTCCGCAAGATGCCCATCGAGCCCGCATCCGGGCTGGCGCTCACGTCGCTGCCCGAAGAGACCGAGCACTGGGTCAAGCACGGGTCCGACCGCCGTGAACCCGCCGAGATCGAGGAGCAACTGGGCACGAGCAACTACATCACCCGCGTCTATCGCCAACGCGACCCCGCCGACCCCGCCAAGCCCAAGTTCATCGAGCTCCACGCCGCGTACTACACCGGCATGATCGACACGGTCCCGCACGTGCCCGAGCGGTGCTTCGTCGGCGGCGGCCTGCAGCTCGGCACCAGCCCCCGCAGCATGCCGCTCAACCTCGACCAGTCGCGGTGGGTCCTCGACCCGGACGTCCCGGAGGACCTCGGCCCGATCTACCGCGTCCGCACGCCCGACGGCCAGCGCGTCCGGCTGCCCCGCCAGCCCGAGAACATCCGGCTCCGCGTCAGCGAGTATCCCGTCTCCGAAGACAGGAACATCTACGCCGGCTACTTCTTCGTCGCCAACGGCGGACACACCGAGAGCGCCAACGGCGTGCGCCTCCTGGCCTTCAAGCTTCAGGACGACTACGCCTACTACCTCAAGATCCAGTGCACCTCGTCCAGCGTCGAGTCGGGCGAAGAGCTCACCGAGCTCTCGTCTGAGCTGCTCAGCGAGCTCATCGGAGACATCCTCCGGTGCGTGCCCGACTGGATCGATGTTCAGACCGGTATCTATCCACCCGACAACCCCAGGCGGAGCGAGGCCCCGGCCCCGCGCTAGACTGACCGCCCAACCGCGGGCCCCGAACCAGGCCCGCGCGGAGAACTGACCTATGGCATCCCGCGTGAACGTGAAGTTCGTCGTGATTCTCTCGACCGTCCTCGTCCTGGTCGCCGCCGGCACAGGGTTTCTCGCCTACAAGGTCGTCTTCAAGAGCGCCGCCGATCTCGCGGCCGCCGGAGACGCCAAGATGGCCTCGGGCGAGATCCGCGCCGCCGAGCTGCTCTACTCCAAGGCGGTCAACAAGGATCCCTACAACTCCGAGCTGCTCCTCAAATGGGAGAACGCGCTCGAACAGTGGACCCCCGAGACCGACCGGGAGCTGCAGAACGAGTTCAGGAACACCTACGTGCTCCTGCGACGCCAGCTCGCCCTTTCCGACAACCGCACCAACATCGACTACCAGATCGAGTACGCCGATCTCCTCTGGCAGCTCGCCTCGATCTCCGGGTTCTCCCGCACCGGCTACGAGTCCGTGATCAACGCCTGCGACGAGCAGATCCCCTACCACCAGACCACAAGCCCCGACGACCCCTCCTGGCTCCCGCTCCGACGCTACCGCGGCCTCTCCTACGCCCGCATCAAGCTCAACGGCCTGGACCTCAGCGAGGAAGATCGGGAACAGACCGAGGCAGACCTCCTCGCCGTGCTCGAGGCCGACCCCACCGACTACGAGGTCCTCGAGACGATCGTCGCCATGAAGCAGATCGACGCCGCCAAGGCCTCTGAGCTCGGCCGACGCACCGAGGCCGAGCGGATCGATGAAGAGTCCGCGGCGCTCGTCGACTCCTTCCTCGAAACCAACGGCGACGATTCGATCGGCGGGGTGCAGGCCAACATACTCCGCACGCAGATCGAGTTCCGGCAGGCCGCCAGCGCGCTCGTCGCCGAGTTCGGGCCCGCCGCTACGCCCAAGATCGAGGCCCTCACCGCCGAATACCAGGAGACGACCGCCGACCTGGCCGCGCAGGTCGCCGCGCTCGATCCCGCCGAGGTCGACCGCGACGCCGTCCTCCGCGTCTACAACCTCGAGTCGCTCACCGACACCTCCCGGACCTACGCCAGCGTGCTCCCCATCGTGACGCGGGCCCGCCAGGCCCGTCCCAACGACCCGCTCCTGGCCCTCACCCACGCAGAAATCCTCCGCGCCCGCGGCGATTTCGACGAGACGTTCGAGGTGCTGGAGTCCGTGATCGATCGCCCGCGCCTGCCGCTCGGTCTGGAGAGCATCATGCTGATCCAGGCCAAGTCGAGCGCCATCGTCTCGCAGGTGCAGACGGCGGTCGAGGCCCACACCAAGGCCGAGACCGACGCGGACAAAGCCCAGTGGCTGACCAGAGCCAAGGACTCCCGGGCCGCGCTCGCCCAGATCGTCGCCGAGACCTCACCGGCGATCCAGCTCCTCGACGCGCGCATCGCCGTCGCGGAGAACGACTTCGTCACCGCCCAGAGGCTGGTCACCGCGTACAACCAGTTCACCAACGACACCGACACGGAAGCACTCTGGCTCGCCGCCAGAGTCGCCCAGCAGCTCGGCCAGTCGGGCAACACCCGCAGCGCCCTGGAGCGCATCCTCGTCCTCGACCCCACCATGGCCGCCGCCAACGTGGCACTCGCCGAAGTCGAGTACAACCTCGGCCGGCTCGAGGCCGCACGCGCCCGCCTGCTGCAGGCGCAGAACAGCAACCCCGACGACCCCTACGTCCGCGAGCGGCTCGCCCTCATCGAGCAGCGGCTCGGCAACCGCGAGGCCGCCGACCCCGTCCAGGGCGCCATCTTCAACGCCCAGCGCGTCGCCGGCGGCAGCGAGACCGAGATCTCCGACGTCGCCGCCGCCACCTCGCTTCTCCAGCAGGCCATCTCCGAGCTCGGGCCGGATCCCCGCCTCTTCATCGAAAAGGCCCGCCTCGAGATGCTCAGCAGAAACCCCGAGGCCGCCCGGGCGACAATCCAACAGGCCCTGGAAGCCCACCCGGAGAACGCCGATCTCCAGCGCATCGCCCGCGGCATCGAGGGCACGGGCTCGATCGAGAAGACAGTCGAGACCATCATGGCCTCCGACCGGTCCGACGTACAAAAGCAGATCACCATCTACGCCGCGTATCTGCAAGAGGGTGACCGGGCCCAGGCCAACGCCGCCCTCGACCGCGCCGCCGAGATCGAACCCAACAACCCGACCGTGCTCGAGCTGCTCTTTAACCGGGCTTCGGAAGCCAAGGACATCGCCGAAGCCAAACGTATCGCCGACCGGGCCCGCGCCGCCAACGCCGACCGCCTGGACGGGCTCAGCTACCGCGCTCGCGTCCTCCTGCTCGAGGGCAAAGACCAGGACGCACTCGCGGCCCTCACGCAGGCCGTCGCCTCGGCACCGAACGACACGCAACTGCTCGCGCTGCTCGCCCAGACCCAGATCGGCCTCGGCCGCACCGCCGACGGCATCAACTCGCTGCGCCGAGCCCTCGACGTCCGCCCCGACGATCTCCGGACCATCATGAGGCTCTGCCAGGTGCTCTCCGATGAGAACCGCATGACCGAAGCGCTCGAAGTCGCCCGCCGCAGCGAGATCTACGGCCGCGCCGACCCCGACTTCATGCAGATGGTGCTCACCCTCGAGGGCAGCGTCGGCGACAAGGCCGCCGCCCGCGACCGCCGCGAGAAGATCCTCGAAGCCCGGCCCGACGACTACCGCAACCGCCTTGCGCTCATCGATCTCTACATCTCGCTGGGCCAGTGGGACAAGGGCGCCGACCTCATCACGCAGACCCGGTCCCACAGCGGCGACACCCCGGGCGTACGCGAAGCACTCGTCACCCTCGAAGCCCGCTGGAACGCCGAACAGAACGACCTCGACACCGCGCGACGGGTCTTCGCCAAGTTCATCGCCGAAACACCACCGGCCGACCGAGTCGGCCCCTACGCCGCCCTCGCCCAGTTCATGATGCAACGCGGCAGCTCCAACGCCGCCATCACCGCCATGCGGCAGGCCGCGCGCTACCAGCCCGAGGGCGAGTTCGGTATCGACCTGATGCTCGGCGGCACGCTCATGCGGTTCAGCCGCTTCAGCGAGGCCTACGAGGCGTACAAGCGCATCCTCGACAACGACCCCAACGCGGATGTGACCGTCAAGCTCCGCGTGTGCGAGGCCCTCATCGGCATGGGCAAGCTCGACGAGGCCGAACAGATGCTCGCCTCGATCCCCGGCGGCGAGAGCGATATCACCGTCAACCTCCTCCGTGCCCGAGTCGCACTGCAGCGCAACGACGACCGCCAGGCCCGCGCCATCCTCGACGCCGCCGTCAGCCGCTGGCCCAACGACTTCCGCGTCTGGGTCCTCCGCGCCGAAGCCGAGGCCCGCGTCGAGTCGCTCATCCCCGACGCGCTGGCCGACCTCAACCGGGCCATCGAGATCGACCCCACCCTCGCCGAGGCCCACCGCCGCCGCGCCGAACTGCTCGCCAAACTCGGCCGCGAGGACGAGGCGATCAAGGCCTGGCAGGACGCCGTCAGGCTCAACCCCACCAACGAAGAACTCCGCTCGGCACTGCTGGTCACCATGATCCGCCGCGGCATGGAGGCCGAGGCCGTCCAGGCCGCCGAGGAGTGGTTCGAACGCCGGCCCCGCGACGCCCAGCACCGCACCCGCATCGCCGAGCTCTTCATCCTCGGCGGCATGCGCCGCGCGGGCACCGACATCTACCTCGGCGCCTTCCAGATCGACCAGCAGCCGCAGCTCGTGCTCCGCCTGGTCGACCTCCTGCTCGGCGAAAACCCCGCCCGCCTGGGCGAGGCCGAACGCGTCTTCACCGAGGCAAAGGCCGTCGTGGTCACCGATCCCTCGCTCATGCTCGGCCGCGCCCGCGTGTTCGCCCAGACCGGGCGCATGGAGGCGGCCATCAACGACTGCCTCGGCTCGTTCCAGCTCCTGACAGACCGCAGCGCCGACCGCATGGCCTTCTGGTTCACGACCATGCGCAGCGTGTTCAGCAACTCCCGCGAGACCCTCGCCTTCATCCGGCAACTCGAGAGCCAGCCCGGCGCCGCCGACTGGGCCAAGCTGTTCACCTGCCGCGTGCTCACCACCGACCCGGCCACCGCCAGCCAGGGCGTCTCCCAGCTCCGCACGCTGATCGACTCCACCCGCAACATCGAGGTCAAGTACTCCGCCCTCCGCGCGCTCGCCGGCGAGCACTACTTCAACAAGGACTACGAGCAGGCGCTGACCATCTGGAAGCAGACCCTCGCCCTGAAGCCCACCGACTGGCAGGTCGAGAACAACATCGCCTTCGTCCTGGCCCAGCACCTCGACAACCCCGAAGGCGCCCTCCCCTACGCCGAGAGCGCCTCCAAGCACGCCCCGAACGAACCCGAGGTGCTCGACACCCTCGGCACCGTCTACATGACCCTCGGCCGCCCCGAAGACGCGGTGCCGCTCTTTGCCCAAGCCGTAAGCCAGACCAGAGGAAACCCCGAAGACGCCAAGTACATGCTCCGGCACGCCCAGGCGCTCCTGGCCAGCAAAAATCCCGCCGCGGCACGCGTGGTTGTCGCAGAGGTCCAAGGCTTACTGGACCGGGGCCGCCAACTCGACGAAGAAAACCAGACCATCCTGCAAGACCTCGTCGCCCAGCTCGGCGACGGATAACCGATCCGGACCTCCCGAACGGCACGCGGCCCGGCGGCGTACCAACCGACCCACGCCCGACATCCTCTTATCCGACCCACAGGGATCAAGACAATGACCACCGCACCCATCAAGCCGACCGCCCCGTTCCCGGCACGAACACAGTCCGCCGCGAGCGGGCCCGCCGCGCCGAGCGTTGACATCGGCAAGATGTTCAAGAAGTACCTGTGGGTCCTGATCGCCGCGCTCATCCTCGGCGTCCTGCTCGGCATCGGCTCCTTCGTCGTGCTCCGGCAGGTCTACCCCATCTTCAGGACGCAGGTCTTCTTCCAGGTGCTGCCGCCGCAGACCAGCCTCGACCTCGAGTACGGCAAGGACGAGGACGAGCAGGAGCGCTTCGCCCTCACCCAGGTCACCCAGATGAAGTCCGACGACGTCATCCAGCGCGTCGTCTCCGACCCCCGCCTCCAGCCGCTCGGCGGAGAGTGGACCAAGAAGTTCATGTCCGGCGGCACCTTTCAAGCCGCCGACGCCGCCGAGTGGCTTCAGGACAACCTAAAGGTCCGCCTGTTGCCCAACACCGACATCATCGAAATGAGCCTCGGCTGGACCCGCGGCAACGACGTCATGAACGTGATCGGGCTCGTCAAAGAGTCGTACATGCTCCGCCTCGACCAGCAGGCACGAGACCAGACCGCCCCCCAGCGCGAGGCCCTCGAGAAGCAGATCACCACCTACCAGGAGCGCCTCGCCGACAAGCAGCGCCTCCGCGAGCAGATCCTCCGCGACGACAAGGTCGACTCGCTCGAACAGCGCTGGGCCGCCGAGAACCTCGAGCTCCAGGGCATCATCTCCACCCTCCACCAGGTCCGCATCTCCACCGAGGGAGCCGTCACCCAGCTCGCCCGCTACGAGCAGGAACTCAACGCCCAGGGCGGCCCCACCTACTCCGACGAGCTCATCAACGCCGTCGAGTCCGAGCCGCTCGTCCAGTCCATCCACCAGACCATCGCCTCGCTCGACGCCCAGAAGGCCGCGATGCAGCGTCGCGGCCTCGGCCCCGACCACCGCTCGATGGTGACCACCGACTCCCTCATCGAGTCGTGGCGCACCAAGCTCGACCAGGAACGCGAACGCCTCCTCCGCAAGCGCTTCGACGCCATCGTCGACGGCCTCCGCAGCACCATCGCCACCCTCAGCGCGCAAGAAGCCGAGATGTCCGCCGCGCAGGAGCGCCTCGTCACCCGCCTGGTCGACCTCAGCCGCACCATGACCAAGGTGGACGACATCGACCGCCAGATCGAGGGCATCCTCAAGACCACCGCCGACATGGAGTCCCAGCTCCAGACCCTCACCAGCGTCATGCGCCTCGCGACCTCGAAGCGCGTCATCGTGCTCCAGAACGAGCGCAACCCCGACAAGCCCATCTTCCCCAATCTGCTCTACATGGTCCCCGCCGGCGTGGTGCTCTGCCTCGGCCTGACCACCGGCATCGTCTTCCTCCGCGAACTCCTCGACCAGCGCGTCAAGGGCCCCGCCGACGTCGCCATGATCCCCCGCACCCGCGTGCTCGGGCTCATCCCCGACGCCTCGGAAGACTCCGCCACCCCCAAGGACCAGATGCACCGCGCCTTCAGCGCAGCACCACGAGGGGTCGTCTCCGAGAGCTTCCGGCAGATCCGGTCCCCCCTGCTCAAGCAGATGGACCTCGCCGGGCACAAGTCCCTCATGGTCATGAGCGGCATGCCCGGCTCCGGCGCCTCCACCGTCGCGGCGAACTTGGCCGCCGCCGCCGCCGCCGCCGGCCGACGCGCACTCATCGTCGATGCCAACTTCCGCCGCCCAACCCAGCACACCGGGTTCGGGGTCGCCGACGCACCCGGTCTCTCCGATGTGCTCGCCGGCAAATCCTCGCTGCAGGACGCCGCCGTTGCCACCCAGACCGACGGCCTCTCCCTGCTGCCCGCCGGGTCCAGCGCCCAACCGCGTCGTCGAGCAACTCGCCGGCCAGCACTTCGCCGACCTCCTCACCGCCGCGACAGGCGACTACGACCTCGTTATCATCGATGTCCCCCCGGCCATCGTCTCCGGCGACGGCGTCAGCATCGCCAACCGGTGCGACGCCTCCATGCTCGTCGTCAAGGCGTACTCTGAGAAGCGAGGGCTCGTCGCCCGCATCCGAAACCAGCTCGCCGACGGCAAGGCCGAGTTCCTCGGCGTCGTCGTCAACGGCGTCAAGGCCTCCGCGGGCGGCTACCTCCGCGGCAACATCCGCGCCAGCCAGTCCTACTCCGGCGACAACTAACGCCTCACCCGTGGGGGAACACGGGAGTCCTACGTGCCAGACCCGGCCAACGCCACGCCACACACCGCAGCGTCCCGCCCTCAGAAGGGCGGGCGTTGCGCATTGGTCACCGGCGGCGCAGGGTTCATCGGCTCACACCTCGTCGACCTCCTCCTCGCCCGCGGCGACGACGTCACCGTCGTCGACAATCTCTCCACCGGCAACGCCACCAACCTCACGCCCCACCCCCGCCTCACCACGCTCGAGGCCGACGTCTCCGAAGCACTCTGCGCACTCAAGCAAGAGGGCGTCGCCTTCGACGAGATCTACCACCTCGCCGCCGCGGTCGGCGTCCAACTCGTCATGGACGACCCCGAGGCCGCGATCAGGACCAACATCGTCGGCACCATCGACCTCCTCGACTTCGCCGCCGCCCAGCCGACCCCCGCGCGCACACTCATCGCCTCCAGCTCCGAGGTCTACGGCAAGGGATCCCGGAGCCCCTTCAGCGAGGAAGACGACGTCGTCTACGGCCCCACCACCATCGCCAGATGGTCCTACGGCATGAGCAAAGCCCTCGACGAACACCTCGCCCTCGCCCACCACCGCGCCAGCGGCCTCCCCGTCGTCGTCACCCGGTTCTTCAACACCGTCGGCCCGCGCCAGGTCGGCAGCTACGGCATGGTCCTGCCCCGCTTCGTCGCCGCGGCACTCGCGGGCGAACCGCTCACCATCCACGACACCGGCGACCAGACCCGCTGCTTCTGCGACGTCCGCGACGTCGTCAGCGTCCTGCCGCGCCTCCTCGCCGAGCCCGCCTGCGCCGGCCGCGTCTTCAACGTCGGATCCGACCAGGAACTCACCATCCGCCAGCTCGCCGAGGCCGTCGTCTCGACGCTCGACTCTTCCTCAAAGACCCGCTTCATCCCCTACACCCAGGCCTTCCCCACCGGCTTCGAAGACCTGCCCCGGCGCAAGCCCGACCTCTCCCGCCTCCGCGCCGCCGTGGGGTTTGAGCCCAAGCTCACGCTCGAACAGACCATCCTCGACGTCGCCGCCTTCATCCGCGAGGGCCACACATCGCACACCAGCCCCGGGGTCAGGGCATGAACCGCCTCCAGTCCCTCCCCGACGCCCTCTCCCGCTCGGCGGCTCCCGGCCCAGCCGACGCCCGAACTCCGCGAGCACATCGAACAACTCGGCACCGGCATCCAGAACCTCGCCGCCCAGCAGCAGGAGCTGGCCACGGCCGCCGGTCTCGACACCGCCGAGGCCGCCACGCGGCTCGACATCTTCCACGGCTACATCGGCGTCCTCATCGTCGCCTTCCTCGTCACCCTGCTCGTCACGCCGATCATGCGCCGCCTCGCCGTCGCCAACGGCATCATCGACAAGCCCGACGGCGACCGCAAGATCCACAAGATGCCGATTGCCTATCTCGGCGGCGTCGCGGTCTTCCTTGGCCTCGTCGGCGGCATCCTCTTCAGCTACCTCGCCGTCGCCTTCCCCGACTGGGGCATTATCGAGTGGCACTCCACCGCCCACCTCGTCACCGACGACCCCACGAACCAATTCCCCTGGCCCGTGCCCATCTCCGTCATCCTCGGGCTCACCGTCATCATGCTCGTCGGCCTCATCGACGACGTCGTCGGCATGGAGCCTCGCCTCAAGATCGGCGGCCAGCTCTTCGCCGCAGCCGCGCTCGCCTACGACTCGGTCGGCGTCCAGGTCGCCAAGGGCATCCTCTCGCCCACCATCGGCGAGTGGCTCGGCAACCCCGATCTGACGTTCTTCATCCCCACCGGCTTTGCCATCCCCTTCCTCACCGAGACGCTCCCCACCGACCAGATCGGGATCTCCGTCCACCTGATCTACTGGATCGGCACCGCCATCATCGCCGTCTTCGTCCTCGGCGCCTGCAACGCCTCCAACCTCATCGACGGCCTCGACGGCCTCCTCTCCGGCACCACCGGCATATGCGCCGCCGCGCTGCTCATCGTCGCCCTCACCCTCGCCGTCCGCGACGACGGCCCCCGCGACGCCCAGCGCATCATCCTCTGCATGGCCCTCCTCGGGGCCTGCCTCGGATTCCTGCCGCACAACTTCAACCCAGCCTCCATCTTCCTCGGCGACTGCGGCTCGCTGCTCATGGGCTTTGCCACCATCCTCATCGTCCTCACCCTCGGCGACACCGGACGCACCCACCTCGTCCTCGCCGGACTCGTCATCTACGCCATCCCCATCATGGACACCTGCCTGGCCATCGTCCGACGAAAGATGGCCGGCAAACGCCTCAGCGACCCCGACGCCGACCACCTCCACCACATGCTCAAACGCGCACTCGGCGTCAAGGGCGCAGTCTTCAGCCTCTACGGCATCGGTATCGCCTTCGGCGCCCTCGGCATCGCCATGAGCCTCTGGCGCGCGCGCGTCACCTACGCCCTCGCCGGCATGCTCATCGCCTACATCGCCGTCATCTCCATCAAGCTCGCCCGACGCAAGCAGATCGAGGACGCCATCACGCTCCGCGCCAGCGGCACCGCCAAGCCGGCCCCCAGGCCCAAGCCCGCCGCCAGGCCCGTCGCCAAAGAGAAGCCCGCCGACCGCGCCAAGCCCGCCTGATCCGGCGGCAATCCGGGCAGGCAACGCCCCCGCCCGGCCCACCCCATATACTGCCCACGCATGGAGGCAGACTACAACATCCCGCTCCGAGTCGTCGCCCTGATGAACCAGAAAGGCGGCGTCGGCAAGACCACCACCGCCGTCAATCTCGCCGCGGCCGCCGCCACGCTCGGCCTCCGCACCCTCCTCGTGGACATGGACCCCCAGGCCCACGCCACCCTCCACCTCGGCGTGGACCCCGATGCCCTCGAGCACTCCGTGTACTCGGTCCTCCTCGACCCCGACGCGGACCCGCGCCAGGCCCTCGCCACCGTCGAGGACAACCTCTCGCTGCTCCCCGCCGAGACCGACCTGGCCGCCGCCGAGTCCGAACTCACCAGCGTCCCCGAACGACACCACCGGCTCCACCGCGTCCTTCAACGCCTCGCGCCGGACTTCGACCTCGTCCTCATCGACTGCCCGCCCTCGCTGGGCCTGCTCACCCTCAACGCCCTCGCCGCCGCACGCGAGGTGCTCATCCCCATGCAGGCCCACTTCCTCGCGCTCCAGGGCGTCAGCAAGCTGCTCGAGACCGTCCAGCTCATGACCGGATCGATCAACCCCGCCCTCCGCGTCCGCGGCGTGGTCCTCTGCATGCATGAAAACCAAACCACCCACGCCCAGGAAGTCGTCGCCGACCTCGACGCGTTCTTCGAACAGCAACAGGACGCCAGCCTCCCCTGGTCCGGCGCAAAGGTCTTCCGCCCGCACATCCGCCGCAACATCAAGCTCGCCGAGAGCCCCAGCTTCGGCCAGAGCGTCTTCGCCTACGCCCCCGACGCCGCCGGCGCCAAGGACTACCGCGATCTCGCCGAGACGATCTTCGCCACCCCTCCGGCCACAACCTCCACCGGCACGCCGCCCACCGGACCCGAAGCAGAGCACGCGCCCGTCGTCCACGTCCGGACCACTGAGTCCGCCGAGCACACCGCGCCGTGAACATCCGCACCTGCGCGCGCGCCGCGTTCGCCTGCTACGCACTCGCCCTCGTCACCGCGACCCACTGGCCCGCGCTCAAGATCGCCTCCCACGGCGTCAACCGCCTCGACCTGTTCATCCACGCCGGAGCCTTCGGCACCTGGACGCTCCTGCTCACGCTCGGCGGCTTCTTCGGCCCCGCGCTCAGCCGGAAGAACATCCTCCGCTCGACCGCCGCCGCCCTCGCCTACGCCCTGCTCGACGAGCTCACACAGGGCCTGCCGGTGCTCCAACGCACAGTGGATCCCCTCGACATGGCCGCCAACGCCGCGGGCATCGTGCTCGTCGGCCTGGCGATGCTGCTCCTGGCCCGCCGGCTCGAACCCGCTCCAGCGGCCGATAACCCGTAGAGCCGCACCGGACCATTCCGCGCGCGCAGCTCTTGCCCAACACTCCTGCGATCCGCCCCCTGCGTGACCGATACAAATCGAGACTCCGCGCCGAGCGCCCGGAGCCTCATACACTCTGGAGAGCGGGCATGAGCGGCGAGAACACACACCATCACGGTTTCCACGGGCCCAAGTGCTGGATCCTCTCCGCCGTCGTCGGTGCTGTACTCGGCCTCGTCCTCGGCGTCGTCGCCCCCGCGCAGTACAACTCCGCACCACACGCCCCCGAAGCGTCGCACGCCCCCGAGGTCGAACACCAGGACCACGATCCCAGCCACGACACCGAACCGGACCAGGAATTCGCCGGCGACGATCTCGAGCAGAGCTTCGACACGAGCCACCTGCCCGACCCCGTCACACTCGCCGACGCCTCCGAAGACTTCCCAGCGATCGTCCACGCCGAGCCGGATCACGCCGACGCCGCCGACGACCAGCAGGACGCCGCACACGGCGGAGACGTCGCACACGACGAAGCGCACGCCCCCACGCCGACGATCCCCATCTGGCTCGTCGCGCCCTTCGCCCTGCTCCTGCTCTCCATCGCCGTGATGCCCTTCATCAACGAGAAGTTCTGGCACGCCCACTACCCCGACTTCGCCTTCCTCCTCGGCGGCATCATGATCGCCTACTACCTCTTCGCCTACCAGGGCGAGTACTCCCACGGCCAGACCTACGGCCAGCACGTCATGCTCCACACCGGGCTCGAGTACTACTCCTTCATCGCCCTCATCGGCGGCCTCTTCGTCGCCTCCGGCGGCGTCCTCGTCGATGTCCGCGGCAAGGGCGGGCCGGTCCTCAACACCGCGCTCCTCGCCACCGGCGCCGTCATGGCAAACCTCATCGGCACCACCGGAGCCTCCGTCCTCCTCATCCGCCCCTTCATGCGCGTCAACAAGGGCAGGCTCAAGCCCATCCACGTCGTCATGTTCATCTTCATCGTCTCCAACTGCGGCGGCGCACTGACGCCCATCGGAGACCCCCCGCTCTACCTCGGCTACCTCAAGGGCGTCCCCTTCCAGTGGACCCTCATCCACCTCTGGCCCATGTGGGCCGCCGCCATCGCCATGCTCCTGGCGATCTTCTTCGTCCTCGACACACTCATCAGCCGCAAGCACCCCTTCACGCCCGAGCCCGGCACCGAGACCGAACGCGCCAGCCTCCGCCTCCGCGGCACCTCCGGCATGATCGCCCTCGGCCTCATCATCCTCGGCGTCTTCATCGACCCGATGCTCAAGAAGTTCGCCGGCATCCAGGGCTACCCCATCGGCCCGACCTTCCAGATCGCCGTCGCCATCACCGCTTACTTCGTCGCCAGCCGCGAGATCCACAAGGCCAACGCCTTCAACTTCGAGCCCGTCAAAGAGGTCGGCCTCCTCTTCATCGGCATCTTCGCGACCATGGCCCCCGCGCTCGGCTTCCTCGCCGCACACGGCGACTCGCTGGGCCTCACCTCCCCCACCGCGTACTACTTCGGCACCGGCTCGCTCTCCGCCGTCCTCGACAACGCCCCGACCTACCTCAACTTCCTCCAGGTCTCCTTCGGCGAGCAGGACATCAACAGCGAGACCGTCCAGACCTACCTCGCCAACGAGGCCGGCCTCCACGCCCTCACCGCCATCTCCCTCGGCGCGGTCTTCTTCGGCGCGATGACCTACATCGGCAACGGGCCCAACTTCATGGTGCGGGCCATCGCCGAAGCCGGAGGCCTCCGGATGCCCTCGTTCTTCGGCTACCTCCTCCGCTCCATCGTCCTGCTCCTCCCGGTGCTCGTGGTAATCTGGGCAATCTTCATCCGCTGAGATCGCCACCAAACAGCCCAAACCGCCGCCGTGCACCCCCACCCGCACCGCCAGCAGCGGGAACTCGCGCGATCTTTGCGCCCCGGGACACCCCTCGGACTGGACGGATCCCCTCGGACGTGCCACAATGCTTCCTCGGACGGGAAACCGGCCGGAGGAGTGTCCAAGACGTCCAGAGAGAGAACCCCAGAGAGAGACAGGAGCATCCCATGAAGACCTTCGCGATCGCCGCCCTTGCAGGCGCTGCCTGCGCCGCCAACGCCCAGGTCGGCGCAGCCGTTTCCGAGAACGCCGCCAACGACAACTTCCTCAGCGAGACCATCACCGTCGACGTCGGCTACGACGGCAACGGCATGATCGACACCTGGAGCCCCGGCGACATGTTCGGCATCACCAGCCGTCCCGCCGCCGCCGGCAACCTCCCCTTCGCCATCGCCGACGACTCGCTCTTCGGCTTCCCCGGCGACAGCCAGGGCATCGTCGATGAGAACGACGACGGCCGCTTCTTCGGCGTGGTTGACTCCGTCAACGGCTCCAACCCCTCCGGTGGTGGCACCGCGGTTTGGACCTTCGACATCACCGGCTCCGGCGCCCTGTCGATCAACATCGACTTCGCCGCCATGGGCGACTTCGAGTCCTCCGACGTCCACCTCTTCGAGGTCGATATCGACGGCGGCGGCTTCAACACCCTCTTCCAGGCCTCCATCGACGAGAACAGCTCGCAGGACTACACCATGGCCGACGGTGGCGTCTACACCGTGGACGACCCCATGTCCATGAACGGCAACCTGCTCAACAACAACTTCCAGACCCTCTCCGCCGCGGTCGCCGGATCCGGCTCGACCCTCACCCTCCGCTACGCCGGCTCGTCCGACGGCGGCTCCGAGGCCTTCGCCTTCCGCAACATCGTCGTCGTCCCGACGCCCGGCGCCCCTCGCGGCTGCTCGGCCTCGGCGGCCTGACCGCGATCCGTCGTCGCCGCTAAGCGACACGATCCATCCAGAATCACGAACGCCCCGGCCGAAAGGCCGGGGCGTTTCATTTCCGCATCTCAACACATTCGACTCAGAAACGAGCCCCGCGCGCGAGCACGGGATTCAGCCCCCCGACCGCGCGTCCCCCAGCAACCCCGACACCGCCGCCAGATCCACGTTCCCCCCCGTGATCACCACCCCGACCCGCGACCCCGCAAGCCCTTCGCGACCCTCCCGCGCCAGCCGCAACGCCCCCGCCGTCGCCAGCGCCCCCGTCGGCTCCACCACCACCCGCAGCCGCTCCATCAGGAACCCCATCGCCCGCACCAGCTCCCCGTCGCTCACCGTCATCATCTCGTCCACGTGCGCGCAGATCAGCGGGAAGGTGTACCGACCCGCATACGGCGTCCGCGCCCCCGTCCGCCACCGTCTCCGGGTTCCGCACCGACCGCAGCACCCCGTCCCGGAAACTCCGCGTCACGTCGTCTCCGGCCTCGGGCTCCACCCCCACGACCCGGCACTGCGCGCGCAGCGACTTGCCCACGACCGCACACCCCGAGAGCAACCCGCCCCCGCCGCAGCAGACAAACAGCCAGTCCAGATCCCCCGCCTCTTCAAACAACTCCAACGCCACCGTCCCCTGTCCCGCGATCACGTCCGGGTGGTCGTACGGCGGGATCACCGTCAGCCCGCGGCTCGGCCGCGATCCGCCCGCCCAACTCCTCGCGCACCTCTGTCGCGTGGTCGTACACGACCACCTCGCTGCCCTCCGGCGCCCGCGACAGATACGCCCGCGTCGCCTCCAGCTTGACCCGCGGCGCGTTGTCCGGCATCACGATCACCGCCGGCATCCCCACGATCGATGCCGCGAGCGCCACCGCCTGCGCGTGGTTCCCGCTCGAGTAGGTCAGCACCCCCCGCTCCCCACCCCGCGACTCGGCCAGCCTCGCCAGCGCGTTGTACGCCCCGCGGAACTTGAACGCCCCCACCCGCTGCAGGTTCTCACACTTGACAAACACGCTCGCCCCGACGGCCTCGTCCAGGCTGCGCGAGGTCATCACCGGCGTCCGCCGCGCCACGCCCTCCAGCCGCGTCGCCGCCGCCCGAACGTCGTCGATCGTCACCGAGCCCGCCAGGGTCATGTCCGGCGGCAGCCCCACGCGTTCACTCACGAAGACGACTCCGACTGCAACGACCGCTCCTCGAACGGCTGCACCACCACGAAGCCCTCGCCGCGGAACTTCATCTGGAACGACTCCCCGCTGCCCCGGCCGAAGAACGACTTGAGCTGCAGATTGGTCTTGAACTCCGGTGTCAGCGACCCCGACCACGCCACCGTCGCGTTCGGATCGGTAAACACCGGATCTTCCGCCGTCACCCGGAACGCGATCGGGTCGTAGTGCGACGTGATCGCCACCAGCCCCGTCCCCTCCAGCCGCACGTTGAACAACCCGCCGGCAACCATCGCCGAGAGCTTCTTCATGATCTTGATGTCCCACCCGAGTCCGTCCTCGAACGCGAGCAGATCGCTCCCGTTTACGACAATCGCGTCGTTCTCCAGCTGCAGGACCGTGATCTTCTTGCCCTCGTCGGCCAAATACAGCTTGCCACGGCCCTGGGCCTTGGTCAGCCGCGCCCCCTCGCCGCTCAGCCCCCGCTTGAGCAACTTGCCGACACCGTGCTCGAGAATCCCCTCACGCACAAAGTCCACATCACCCCGGTAGGCGATCATCGACCCCATCTTGGTCCACACCAGCCCACCGCCGGCGTTCCCGAGATTCACCTCCAGAATCCGCTCGCTCTCCAGCTCGAAGAACCCCTCACTCAGGTCCTTCTCCGCAGACCGTTCCACGAACTCCTCGATCGAATAGCGTTGCATGGGCACTCCTTTCGGCCAAGCCTACCGCAACCTCGCCGCCCCATCCGCGCCACGCCGCCCCATCCCCGCACTTCCAAAAAGACAACCCCCGCCCGGGAGTCCCGGGCGGGGGCGCGGTCGTTCTACTCCGTAGGAGTTGACCTGTTGCGGGCTGCACCAACGGCATCCCGTCGGCGGCCGCCTAGCGGCGCAGCCCCATCAAACAGTCCTGATTCGTCACTGGATCACCTCCTTCGTCAAGGCCATGCCGGGCCGTCGCGGCTGGACGGCCACCGCCCGGCTCTTCACCCCCGGGCCGTCACCCGGGGCTCATCGCCCGAAGACCCGCGCCGAAGCACCGGCCCCCGGTCGTCGCCGTCTTTCACGAGGTCTGGCCACGGGTTCTCCGCGCCTCACGCCTCGCTGCCGACGACGATCTGACAATTGTCGTCAATTTCTACGCGGCCGCAAGAGCAAAGTTGCAGCAAACCCAGTGGATTTCATCGCCCTCAGGCCGCCCCCAAGCCCCGGCCCCGACCCGGCCCACGCCCCGACCCGGCCGGCTCAGGTCTCCAGGTCGTCGAACGCACCCTTCTCCGCCTGCTCGTCCACATACTTCTGGAACGCCCCCATCTGGTAGCTCACGAAGCAGAAGACGTGGTGCAATGTCACCCACTCCAGGTCCGTCGGGTCCTCATCCAGGTCCTTCCGCAACCGGTTCAACTCCGCCAAAAACGTCTCGGCCCGCATAGACACCTCCCTTGCAGGCCGGATCCTACGGGCCGCGGCTCCGCACACGCGGGCACCCGCCCCCAACCCACGCAGCACGGCCCGGCGGGACACATCCCGCCGGGCCGGACCGCGTGCGCAGGAGGGTCGAATCACCCGCCGCACGCCGAAGTCTCGATGTGCCGCCGTTCGGAGGATCAGCCGCCAGAGCCATCGGCCGAGTCATCGGCCGACTCCTCACCCACGTCCCCCTCTTCCCCTTCGTCCCCTTCGTCCCGCGCTTCACTCGTCCCGATCGTGATCCGGGCCGTCTGCCCCGGCAAGGTCGTCACACGCGGCGCTGTCCCGTCCTCGAGGATCACCGTGGAAGTCCCGCCGTTCGGCGAGTTGACGTCCACCGACACCCGCTGCCCGTCGCCCTCCTCGATCATCTCGATGCCGAATTCCGTGCCGTCATCGGTAACGAACGTCCCCGACGCGCCGTCGGCCGACTCGAGCAACTCGACCTCGTACCGGGTCCCGTCGTCGGTCACGAGCACCGCCCGCCGGCTCAGGATGTTGTGCGTCACCGCCGCCGCGAGGCTGCCCCCCGCCAACACCCCCACGCCTACGAGCAAGAGCACCGAGCGAGACACAGTGAATTTCGGTCGCGTTTCCATAGCGATTCCTCTCAAATGTTCCTCGACCCTGGGTGATCGGTCCGCACCCGGCCAGACGCGCTGGTGCGCCCGCTCGAGCAGTTCGTCCATGCGGCGCTCGGCCGCGTCGTCGTTGTTGTGCCGCTGTGCCTTCACGAGCGTTCTCCTGTCCGGGACAACTCCTGCCGCAGCGCCCGCCTCGCCCGGTGCAGGCGTGACTTGACGGTGCCCGCCGCCAGCCCGAGCACCTCCGCGGCCTGATCCACGCGCAACCCCTCCAGATGCACAAGCGAAATCACCGCCTGATACTCCGCCCGAATCCTCGCCAACGCCTCATACAGATCTTCCGTGCCCGCGTCGGCCACCGCGCCGCCGGCCGCGTCCCGCGCGGCCGCCCGCCGGGCCAGGAGCCCGAACGCCCGCCGCCGCACGCGCTCGTGCCGGGCCACCGCGTTCGCGCGGTTCGTCGCGATCCGGAGCAACCACGAGCGGAACGGCACGCCCGAGTCGCGGAACTCCGGCAGCGCCTTCCACGCCGCCAGAAACGTGTCCGCCGCGAGATCCTCCGCAAGCGCCGCGTCCCCGGTCCGCCGGAACACGTACCCCGCCACCGCCTCGAAATGCCGCCTGTAGAGCACGGCGAACACCTCGGGGTCGCCCGCGGCACCCGCCGCCATCGCCGCGTCCGGGCAAGACGCCGGGGCCGTCCTATCTGAGGCTCCGTCAGCCACCGGTCTCGTCGCCATATGCAGGGTGGCCTGAGTCATCGTTTCTACAATGCGCCGGCCCCCCCGGCGGTTCCGGGCGACCCGACTTTCTCCACAATTCACCAGGCGCGGCTCACCAGACGCGGCCCGGGCAATCCCCGATTCTCATCCCGACCGGAACACCGCGCCCACCACCCGAACGACAACATACCCCGCCACCTGCGTCAGCACGATCGCCGGCCCCGGCTGCCAGTCCAGTTCAAAGCTCACCACCAGCCCCAGCCCCACCCCAAGCACCCCCGCCACCGCGCTGATGCCGAACACCGGCCACAGCCGCGCACTGCACCGAAGCGCCGTCGCCCCCGGCAACACCAGCAGCGCCGTCGCCAGCACCACGCCCGCCAGACGCATCGTCACCACGATCGCCAGCGCCAGCATCACCAGCAGCAGCGTGCGCACAAACCGCGTCCGCACCCCGACCGATACCGCACCCACCTCGTCAAACGCCCAGAACAGCAGCCCCCGCCGGAACCACCACAGAAGCGACATCTCGACCGCCACAACACCCCCCGCCGCGACCACATCCCCCCACCGCACACCCAGCACCGAACCGAACAGCACACTCTCCACGCCAAACCCCGGTGCCTCGTCGCGCGCGCGCATCGCCTCCGACGCGTGCTGGATCATCACAAACCCCAGCGCCATCGCCGTCACCAACACGATCCCGATCGCCGTGTCCGCGTTCAGCCCCTTCCGGTCCGAGAGCCGCCGCGATGCCCACCGCCGACGCCACGCAGGCCAGCGCCACCACCACCAAGACCCCCCAGTCGCCGCCCGACCCGGCCCCGAGCCCCAGCACCATCGCCAGCCCCACGCCCGCAAACGCCGCGTGACTCACGCCCTGACCAATAAACGACATCCGCCGCAACACCACCAACGGGCTCAGCACCGCGCACAAGACCGACACCAGCAGCCCCACCGCCACCGCCGGCCAGAACAGCGCCGCCAGCTCCGGCGGGCCGAAGAGGTACTCAATCGTGCGCATGCCCGTCCCCCTCGGCGTGGTGCGTGTGGCTTGGGTCGTGGCACTCCTCCGCCCGGTGCGCATCCACATGCACCGCCCCGAACACCCCCTCCACGTCGTGCCTGAAGACCTCGGCCAGGACACCCGGCGTCAGCCCCTCCGGGGAGCCGTGCGAGTGCAAGTTCCGGTGCAGACACGCCACCCGGTCGCACCCAGCCGCGATCGTCCGCAGATCGTGCGTCACCACCACCACTGTCACGCCGAGCCCCTCGCGGATCTCCTCAAGCATCTTCGAGAACTGCCTCTGCCCCACCGCGTCGATCCCCACCGTGGGCTCATCGAGCAGCAGCAGCCGGGGCCGCGACGCCAGCGCGCGCAATCATCGCCCGCTGCAACTGCCCGCCGGAGACCCTCCCGATCGGCCGATCCCCGAACTCGCCGCACCCGGTCACACCCAGCGCATACTCCACCGCCTCCCGCGCCTCCGGCCCGGGCCGAGCCCACGGCCGCAGCCCCACCAGCGTCGGCATCTCCACCACCTGACGCACACTCAGCGGGAAGGCCAGCTCCGCCCCGGTCCGCTGCGGCACATACCCCACCCAGCCCTCGGCCCGCGCCTGCGACGGCGACCGACCAAACACCCGCACCCCGCCGCTCGTCGGCGAGAGCAGCCCCAGCGCGATCCGCACCAGCGTCGTCTTCCCGGCCCCGTTCGGGCCCAGAATCCCCAGCCGCTCGCCGGGCTCGACCCGCAGCGAGATGTCCTCCAGCACCGGCCGCCCCGACCCTTCAAAGGCGAACCCCACCCGGTCGAACTCGATCGCCGCGGCAGTCCCCCGAGCCGCGCCAGCCCCTCGAATTGGTTCGTGCGATTCTGTCATCCGTCGGTGTCCGCGTCACCGCCGAGCGCCCAGACCAAGGCGTCGAGGTTCGCATGCATCATCCCCGCCCAATCGCCCGTGCCCAGGGGGTCCAGCGACCCCAGCGGCACGCCCAACCGCTCGGCGAGCCGCTCGGCGACCGCCGCGTTCATCTGCGGCTCGGTCAGCACCGCACGCACGCCCAGCCGCTTCCGCCGTGCGCACAATCTCCGCCATTCGCCCCGCCGAGGGCCCCGTCTGCTCGGCGACCTGGATCTCCGACGCGACAACGAGACCGTACCGGTCGGTCAGCCGCGACCACGCCGCGTGCTGCGTGATGACCACCGCACCCTGATGCGCCGCCAGCCGCTCCCGATACGCCGCATCCACCTCACGTACATCCGCGAGCAATCCCGCGAGCCGCCCGGCCACCGCACCCGTCGCCGCGGCATCGGCCCCGGCACGCTCCATCGCCGCGATCACACGCTCGGCGAGCGCCGGGAGGAACTCCTCCACCAGCGACGGATCCAGCCACAGATGCGGATCAGCCCCGTCGTGGGCCCCGTGGTCGTGATCATGGTCGTGGGCGTGGTCATGCCCATCGTCCGCGTCCATGCCCAGCACGCCGGCCATCGAGACCACCCGCGCCCCGTCGCGCACCGACGCCGGGAGACCCGACTCGATACCCATCCCGATCAGCACCACAAGGTCTGCACGCCCAACAGCCGCGACGTCGCTCGGCGTCGGCGCGTACCCATGGGGCGAACCCCCGGCGGCACCAACACCCGCACCTCCGCCCCTTCCGGCAACAGCGACTCGACCAGCCCCGCCAGCGGCGGCACACTCACCACCACCCGCACGGGCCCGGCCTCCCGAGGCGCCTCCGCCCGCGACCCGCATCCGGCGGCGAGCGCGAGCGACAACACCGCCACCAGCCAGCCAACCGGCACGCCCCATCCCCGCGATCCGATCCACATGCCGAGTCTCCAGTACGCCCCCGATCGGGGAGATCATAATGAGAACCGATTCTCACTGTCAACACCCCCCGCCCAGAATCCCCATTCCGACGGGTATACTCTCAGCCCGATCGGCAACGGTCGGACACACCCGGGGCGGTAGCTCAGTTGGTAGAGCGCATCGTTCGCAATGATGAGGTCAGGGGTTCGACTCCCCTTCGCTCCATTCCCGGATCGCCACGCCGCGGCCCAGCCGCACCCGCCGGTCTCCCCCGGCGGACCGCCCGCACGGGCAGCCGCCACCCCCACGCGGCCCGGCTCCGGGAGCCCCGAACACCCCGCCAGCGTGACTCGAACCCCGAAGCGGTTCACGTGATCGGACCCGGAATCTACGAGTCCCCGGAGCCGCCGCCGCACCGCGGGCACGCCCGCCCGGCACCGCGCCGCGAAAGACCACCGCCGCAATCCCAATCAGTCCTGCAGCGGAACGTCCGCCCGCCAAAGGCGAGCCACCCGCCCACGGAGACCTGAGATGAAGATGCGCGTGCCGCGAGCAGCCCTTACTGCCGCCCTACTGATCACAACGACAGCCCTCGCCCCGGCCACGCTGGCCCAGGACGCCCGCGCGGACGCCGCAGCCAGCAGCCGTCAGCCCGCCACCCCCACGGCGCAGGACGCCCGACAACTGCAAGCCGCCCAACAGTGGGACGCCGCCTCAAAGGCATGGGCGACGCTCGCCCGGCTCGATCCACAGAGCGGCGAAGCGGTCTTCAATCTCGGCTACTGCCTGCACATGGCCGGGCGCATCGAGCAGGCCCTTGAGATTCACCAACGCGCCGCCGAGTTCGAGGCCTACCGCGGGCTCGCGGCTCTACAACACCGCCTGCGCGCACGCCCTGCTCGGCCAGCCCGACGAGGCGATCGCCGCCCTCGCGGCATCCGCCGACGCGGGCTATCGCCTCGATGCAGCCCCCACCGACAGCGACCTCGACAGCCTCCGCGACGACCCCCGCTTCCGGGCCATCCTCAACCGCCCCGCTCCGGGATTCCTCGGCAGAGTGCAGCAGCTCATGAGCGACGCCGAGGCCGTCTACGCCCACTACGCGCCCGGAATCCGGCACAACCTCGACTCCATGGCCGAAGCAGCCGAAGCACAAGCCCAAGGCCTCGCACAATCGATCATGCAGCACGAGCGTCTCGGGCCCATCGCCCGGCGACTCGCCAGCCTCGTGGGCACCGACAAACCCGCTACCCGGGACGGGCAGCCCGACGCCGCGCCATCCCTCGCCACCGCACAAGCCTTCCAGCAAGCCGAAGACTGGGCCAGCGCCGTGACCGCCTACACCGCCGTCCTCGAACGCCAGCCGCAGAACGCCGCGGCCGCGTTCGGGCGGGCCTACTGCCTGCACATGAGCGGCGATCTCGCGGCGGCCATCCCCGCCCACCAGCGCGCTGCCACCTTCCCGCAGTTCAAAGGCATCGCGCTCTACAACCTCGGCTGCGCCTACGCACGCACCAACAAGCCAGACGAGGCATTCGAGGCCCTGCACGGATCGCACGAAGCCGGCTTCGACCTGAAGCGCTACCTCGAGACAGACTCAGACCTTGAGAGCCTGCACGAGGACGGCCGCTTCGCCGTCCTGCGTGCCCGCATCAACGGCGGACTCTGAAGGCCCCTCGCACTCCCCCGCGCCTTAGCCGCGCCGGCTCAGCAGCCCTCCGCCCACGCGTTCAGGAACTCCAGGAAGTCCTGCGTATCGACCACGCCGTCGCCGGTCAGATCGGCGATGAGATCCCCCGCCACCCAGTCGTTGAGGTACGCCAGGAAGTCGAGCGTGTCCACGCTCCCGTCCGCGTTCCAGTCCGAGACACACCCCACCACCTCGCCGAGCACCAGCACCTCGAAGAGCGGCACCTCGGGGTCGTTCGACGCGATCACCAGCGTCGCCTCGTACACACCCGGCGTCGGGGTGTCGAGCGTGATCTCGTGCACATTGAACGGGTCGCCCGCGCTGCCATACTGGACACCTACCGGCGCTCCAAACGGGCGCATCCACCCCCAGCGCATACTCCAGCACCCCGACCCCGCCCGGCCCCCACAGCACCGTGTCACCCGCGTTGCCGGCCGCGAGCATCTCCGTCGCCGACGCCCCCACCGTCACCGTGCCGAAATCAACCACCGCGTCCGCGCCCAACCGCGCCGGGACCACCAGGTCGAGCAGCACCGGCAGATGCCCCGACCCGTTGCAGATGAGCTTGAGCGCATCGGCAATGTCGGCGCCGACCATCTCGTTGCCCTCACTCCGCAGCACCGTGTTGTACGACGACCCGTCGTTGCCCCAACACCGGTACGAGTGGTTCGGATCGTCCCACGTGCTCCGCGAATAAGGAATCGTGGCCTGGCCCACATAGTCGGCCCCGTCCCCATCAACGAGCGACTCCGAGACCAACAGCTGGTCGTACCGGTCGTCCACGCCGCCCGCACCGATCGGGTCCTGCGTGTGGATGTAGCGGAACGTGCTGCTGTTGTTCCACGACCCCGGCGAGGCGATCGGATCGACAAACCGGCCATCGTCCCGCGCGATGATCAACTCCTGATACGCCCCCTCATTCGAAGAACGGATGTTGAAATCACCACCGAGGATGAAGTGCTGGCCGTCGGGCAGCGCTTCCGCATCGGCCCGGATGCGCTGCGCCTCCAGCAGCCGGCGGGCCTCGTTCGAACCCCCCGTGCTCGCCTTCATGTGCGAGGAGTACAGCGAGATCACACCCTCGTTCGACCCGTACCCCACCAGCCGCACGTCGTAGCGGTTGATATCCCGCGGATGGTTCGGCGACGCGCCGCCCTGCGCGACGACCACAGAGCCCAACAGCTCCACCTTCGACGCCCGGTACAGGAACCCGTTGTCCGTGTCGTTGCCGTCCACAAACGGCGCGGCCGCCCAGTCGCCGGGAGAGTCCGGCGCCGCGTTCAGGATCTGCACGAGCTGTTGGACCGCTGTGGCGGTGAGCATCTCCTGCAGCAGGACCACATCCGGCGCCATCGACCGCCCATCAAACTCGCCGTACACCGCCGTCTCGAACGCCGCGGCACGGCCGCCGGCATAGTTCGACACGTTCCACGTGACAACACGCAGCCCGTCCGCAGCGGCGGTCGCCGCAACAGCAAGAGTGAGCGTGAGCACGAGACGAGCGGTTCGGAGCAGGCTTGGCATGGCGGGAGTGTACGGAGCGCACCACCCCGAACCCTCGAAGACAGTCCGAGGCCAGCCAGACAACACCCAACCCCACCTACAAGGGCCGATTATCGGAGCACCCCCCACCCCGCTCGACCGGGGCTTCCGCTCGCCGGCACGCGGCATTCACCCACCGCCGCGCCCGACCCAGCAACAACACCCGCCCGGCCCGCGGTAAGCTCAGCCCACCGGAACGCCGCCACCCCTTCCGGGACCGCCTCACACCACCGGAACCCACACCGAGTCTCCGCTCGGTCACCGATCGCTGCCACAACCACCCACACAAGCCCGCCCGGAGGCTCGTCGATGCGCACCCCAGCCGCCCTCATTCTCGCCCTCCTCGGCACCCACGCCGCCGCGCAGGAAGCAGCCCAAGTCGCAGCCGATCCGACGCTGCATTCACGAGGTCTCCACGGCTACATCGGCTTCAGCGCAATCCAACCGCCCGACCGCGCCCGATACAGCGCGGGCATCGGGTTCTACTCCGCCGTCTGGTCGCTCACCGACCAACCCCTGGCCAACTTCCAGATCGGCCTGGCCAGCACCTGGATCATGCCCGACAACTCCGACAACACCGACACCCCCCTCGCCCCGGAAGGCACCCTCGCCCGCACCTGGCCCGAACGCGGCCCCACCTGGGACAGCGTCTTCCAGACCGTCGAGGGCGGCATCGGCTACTGGGCCCGAAACCACTTCCGATACGGCCCGCCCAAGTTCAGCATGAACGCCACCCCGCAGTGCTACGACTACGAAGTCGGCTCGCCCGGCTGGTCGTTCTTCTACAGCAACGAAGCACTCCCCGACAACCAACTCGGCATCGCCCAACTCTCCAACCGACTGCTCATCCCGCCGGACGGCCTGCCCTTCGAGGGCCAGCCGCACGGCGAGTTCCTCGGGTACACGTGGATGGCCCTGCCCTTCACCGACCCCTCCGACGACGGCACCCCCACCGGCGATCAGAGCTGGACCTGCTTCCTGCACACGGCCAACTTCAAGGGCCCGATCGCCTACTACATCCCCGAGACCTGGAGCAAAATCGGCGAGATCTTCGACGAGCCCTTCCTGCACGGCCGCGGCCTGGACGCCCGACCCGGCATCGCCGGCGGCGGCGCCATGGAGATCAACACCGTGCCGCGTTTCGACGCTGAAGCCACCGACGGCACCCTCTACTCGAAGATCCCCGCCCTCCGATTCCCCGTCGATGACGCGGGCGAGGCCGTGCTCGTGCAGGATGTCACCTACTACGCCAAGTCCGCGCTCTACGACCAATTCAAGGCCTGGAGAGACGGCGGGCCCGCCTGCTCGGGAATACTCGATCAACGCGGCGCATGGAAGTGCCAGCTCACCACCCGCACCACGCGCTACGACCAGGCCGGCGAGCCCCTCCGCGGCGTCGAAGCCGCCTTCGACACCAAAGTGTTCGACGGCGAAGCCTGGGGACTCGAGTGGTTCGGCAGCGACATCACCGAAGCCGGCCTGTTCCCGCAGTACTTCAAGCAGACTGACGAAGGGCGCACCGCGATCCCCGCCTCACATGTCCCGTCCGAAACCGGACTCCTGCAACAGCAGTTCCCACTCGCCGGCACCGGCGCCGAATACACCTCCCCGACCACCGGCGCATGGGCCGAGCCCGGACCCAGCACCGGGCCCTTCTCGGTCACGCTCCTCGACGGCTCGGTCGTCACCTACGCGTGGTACCGGTTCGTCGATCAACCCTCGTTCCAGCAATACGGCTGGAGCGAAGAACGCAAGGCCGCACTGCAGGCTCTCATCGAGAAGATCCACGCCGAGTGGCCGATCGACCGCAACTACATGCCCCCGCCGACATCCGGCGAACTCGTCAGCCTCGACCCCGCCCTGCTCGTCACGCCGCCCGCGGGTATGGAGGCCGGCTACGTCCCGATCGTGACAGGACAGGCGGCGCGATAGCCCGGCACCGGCACGAACCGAGCGAGGCGCGTGCGCTGAGGCCGCGCCCCCGCGACCCGTTGTGCCCCCGGAAAGCCAATGTCGCACGGCACCAGCCGGCCGATCAGCCCGACACCGTGACCTATCCCCCGACCAGGTCAAACCATTCGTGCCGCCGCAGATATCGCTCGAGACACCGCAGGTCTCCCGCATCCGCCGAGCCGTCCCCGTCCAGATCCTCCGGCATCTCGTGCAGCCGGTGCAGATCCTCGAGATCGATAGCCCCGTCACCATCCACATCAACCGCGCACGCCCCCAGACCCGTCAGCCGGAACACCTCCACCGCGTTCGTGCTCACCGGGTCGCCGTCGTCCACCACGCCCACCAACGCGTGCACCGTCGGCGAAAGCCGCGGCCCGAGACACAGCCCCTCCAGATTGTTGTGCCCGCCCGAATACACCAACGTCTTCCCCACCGGCGTGTAGTCGCGCCCGATCAACCCGTCCATCCCCGACACGTCTGTCGCGTTGGCAAACTCCACGCGATAGACCCGCGTCAGAAACAACGGCGTCGTGAACGCCAGCGAGCGCTCCACCGCCAGCAACGCCCCGTCCGGCAACGCCACAAGCTCCGACAGCCCGCTCTGCCCGGGATTCCCGAACGGGATCCGCGGCCCATGCATCGGCTCCACCACATACGCGTGCTGCGAAAGCCCGACACCACCCCCCGTCTCCAGCCGCAACAGCCGCACCACCGTCCCCGCATCCGGCGTCGCCCGCGGGCCATCCACCGTCAACGCCTCCTCGTTCCCCGTCCACGCAAACGCCGGATCAAACGACAGCGACTCCAGCCCCAGATTCCCCCGCCGCGACGAATACACCGGAGGCGCCTGCAGCGTCCGCACCAGCCCGCCATCGTCCAGCCGGAACTCGCGCACCGTCATCGCGCCCCTCGTGGCTCACCAGCACCGTCCCCGCGCCCGTCGCCGCGATCCCCTCGTGATCGCCCGACCCGCCGAGTGTCAGCCCCCGCACCCCGTCCAGCCCGACGACCGAGCCGTCCGCCGCGAGCGCGAGATCAAACAGCACCAGCTTGTCACTGTTGTCCATCACCGCCGCGTACGACCCGCCCCCGAGCCACGTCACCCCGCTCAGCCCCGAGATCGCAAACGACACGCCGTGCTGATCAACCGCCGTTCCGGGCAACTCGATCGAGTCAACGTGCTCGACCGTCCCCTGCGCGCAGACCTCCGAGCCTCCCCAGACCGAGGCCGCGACAGAAACCAGCAGCATCACCCCGAACCGTTTGCACGCCCACCAGCGCCACACAGGCCATCGAACACAAACCACGCCGTCCTCACTCTCTCTCGCGCCGGAAACGAGACACTTCTGGTAGCATACCCGCGGCGGGCAAAACCTCGAAGGAGACGTCTCATGATCTCCGGCAGCCTCACCATCCAACGACTCCTCGGCGCGATGAAAAAGCTCGACGCCTCCGACCTCCACATCAAGGTCGGCCTCCCCCCCGTCTACCGCGTCGGCGGCCGCCTCCGACACATCAGCGCCGAACCACTCAACGAGGACGAGTGCGACCACCTCTTCGACTCCATCCTCTCGCCGGCCCAGCAGGAACGCTTCCTCGAAGACGGCAACCTCGACCTGGCCTGGCACCTGCCCGACGGGGACCGATTCCGTATCGACCTGTTCCGCTCAGGCAACCACCTCCACGCCGCCATCCGACGCGTCAAGGCCGAGATCCCCAGCTACGAGGATCTCCACCTCCCACCCATCTACAAGTCCATCGTCGAACAGTCGCCCGACGGCCTGGTCCTCGTTGTCGGCGTCACCGGCTGCGGCAAGAGCTCCAGCCTCGCCACCATGATCGAACAGCTCAACGCCACGCAAGACCTCAACATCATCACCGTCGAAGACCCCATCGAGTACCGCTTCTACCCGAAGAAGTCCATCATCTCCCAGCGCGAGGTGGGCATCGATGTTGACAGCTTCAAGACCGCGCTGCGCTACGCCGTCCGCCAGGACCCCGACGTGATCTTCATCGGCGAGATGCGCGACGCCGAGACCGTCCTCGCCGGCATCCAGGCCGCCGAGACCGGCCACCTCGTCTTCGCCACCCTCCACACCGCCGATACCATGCAGTCACTCAACCGCATGCTCGAGTTCTTCCCGCCCAACGAACGCGACTTCATCCGCTCCTCACTCGGCAGCACCCTCCGCGCCATCTGTGCTCAGAAGCTCATCCCCACGGTCGAAGGGTTCGAAACCAAGGTCGTCCCCGCCTGCGAGATCCTGCTCAACACGCCGGTCGTCCGCGAAAAGATCTGGGAAGGCGAGGACGCCGACCTGCCCTCCATCATCAACTCCTCGCGAGCCGACGGCATGCAGAACTTCACCACCGCACTCGCCGAGCTCGTCGAAAAAGAGTGGATCGACCTCAACACCGCCAGGGGCTACGCCCCCAACCGCGACGCCCTCGAAAGCATGCTCAAGGGCGTCGAGGTCAAGGCCTCCACCCTCGTCGGCAAGATCCGCCAGGGCGGCTCGCGCTGACACCGTTACAAACTGCTCGCGGGCATCTGCCGCATGATCCGCCGCAGCCCGGCGATGAGCCCCCCGCCCTTGAGCCCGTGCAGATGCTCAGACGCCCCCATCGTCGGATAGCGACTCAACAACTCCGCAACACCGTCCGTGTCGTCGCCCCTGATCAGCTTCATGCGGAAGTCCGCGTGCTCCCGCGCTTCCAGCGGGCCGGTTTCGAGCGTCTGGATATCCCGGTGCCGCACATCCGCCCGGATGCTCGCAAACGTCCGGTCAACCGCCTCGTCCGGCCCCTCCAGCACCTGCACAAAGCGATCGGGGCCGAACCACAGACACCCCGTGATGTCGTTCTCCTGATTCCGCCGGAGCGTCGGCAGCACGATGTCGTCCACGATCTGCGCATCGGTCAGCCCCGCCGCACGCACACTCTTGTAGACGACCCGTCGCATTCCCACCCTCCCGCAGCACCGACGTCCACCCTACCAACATTCCGAAGAAACACCTAGAGGCAATCCCCGGCTTCCGGCCATCAACCTTAGCATCACCGATTTTTCCATGCAGCCCCGCCGCTCGTGTACGCTGCACCCGCCAGCAAGCTCTCAGCCGAGCCCCCACCGCAGGAGCCCCCCATGCCCCACCACGCAGACCAGTCGCCGAACATCACGCGTCGCAATTTCATCGCCCAGTCCTCCGCCTTCGCCGCGGCCCCGCTCATTCTGTCAAACCCCGCCTCCGCCCGACGCGCCGTCGCCAACGAGCAGCTCGGCATCGGCTTCATCGGCATGGGCATCCGCGGCCGCAACGTCCTCAACGGCTACTTCAAAAACAACGCCCGCGCCCGCGTCCTCGCCGTCTGCGATGTTGACACCGCCCGCCGCGAGCACTTCCAGAACCTCGTCAACGAGCACAACAACAACACCGACTGCGACGCCTACAACGACTACCGCGACCTCCTCGCCCGGCCCGACATCGACGCCGTCGTCATCACCACCCCCGACCACTGGCACACCCTCCAGTCCATCCACGCCGCCCAGGCCGGCAAGGACATCTACTGCGAGAAGCCCCTCACCCACTCGCTCGAAGAGTCCCGCGCCATCATCCACGCCGTCCGCGCCCACGGCCGCGTCTTCCAGACCGGCAGCCAGCAACGCTCCGAATACGACCACAAATTCTGCCAGGCCGTCGAGTACGTCCGCAACGGACGCATCGGCCCCGTCGTCAGCGCAAACGTCGGCGTCGGCGACGCACCAATCCCCTGCGACCTCCCCGGAGAATCCATCGAACCCGGCCTCGACTGGGACCGCTGGCTCGGACCAGCCCCCTCACGCCCCTACCACTCCGACCTCGCCCCCCGCGGCATCATCAACCACTACCCCGCATGGCGTCGCTACGCCGAATACTCCGGCGGCTACTTCGCCGACATGGGCGCACACCACTACGACATCGCCCAGTGGGGCATCGACGCCGACGCCTCCGGACCCTTCCAAGTCCTCCCCCCGCTCGACGAAACCTCCATGCGCGGCGCCAAGCTCCGCTTCGAAAACGGCGCAGAAATCTTCCACGGCGGACCCAACGGCACCACCTTCGTCGGCACCACCGGCATGATCCACGTCGACCGCGGCCGCATCGTCCCCGTCCCCGGCAACCTTTTCGAAACCCCCATCGCCGAGGACGAACTCCACATCCCCCGCCACACCAACCACGTCGAGAACTGGCTCGACTGCATCCACTCCCGCGAGAAACCCATCTGCGATGTCGAGATCGGCGCCCGCACCGCCGCGTGCTGCCACCTCGTCAACCTCGCCTACAAACTCCGCCGCAAACTCACCTGGGACTGGCGCTCCTGGCGCTTCGAGAACGACGACGAAGCCAACACCCTCCTCGACAACCCCCGCCGCACCGGCTACGAACTGCCGCCGGCGTAGTCAAGAACTCTCGCGCAAGAGCCCCAAGCGTCAGCGCCGGGCCACCTTTCGAGCCCCAAGCGTTAGCGCCGGGCCGCCCTGGAAATCCCCCGATCGCGAAGGGGGCATGCGCGCCCACACCCCCACCCCACCTACCCTCCGCGCATGACCACCTACACCCTCCCCAAATCCCACACCCCCTCCCCCGTCCCCCCGCACCGCCGTCATCATCGCCTCCGGAGACTCACGCCTCTCCGCCAACGCCCTCTGCTGGCCAACCCAGCAGAAGGTCGAGGCCGACGCCCGCGACGCCCTCGCCGCCTGCGGCTTCTCCTCCCTCCGAGGCTCCCCCGAACGCCACTCCGACGCCGAACCCCACGGCTTCATCTTCAGCCAGTCCCACGGCCGCGACGTCTTCGCAAACATCCACCCCGACGCACCCCTCGTCGTCGTCGAGAGCGTCTGGCAATACTCCATGCACGTCCTCCCCGGCCTCGTCCGCCACCGCGGCCCCGTCCTCATCCTCGCCAACTGGTCCGGACAATGGCCCGGTCTCGTCGGCGCCCTCAACCTCCGCGGCTCACTCACCAAAGCCGGCCGCCCCCACTCCCTCCTCTGGGGCACCGACTTCACCGAACCCGCCTTCCGCGCCAAACTCAAACAATGGTGCGACACCGGCACCATCACCCACGACCTCTCCCACACCTCCCCCCTCAACCCCGACACCCTCCCCACACCCGAGCGCGACCTCGGCCGCGCCCTCGCCGCCGAACTCACACACCGCCCCGCCATCCTCGGCGTCTTCGACGAGGGCTGCATGGGCATGTTCAACGCCATCATCCCCGACCACCTCCTCCACCCCACCGGTGCCTTCAAAGAACGCCTCAGCCAGGCCACCCTCTTCGCCCACATGCAGCGCGTCCCCGAGCCCGAAGCCCGCGCCGTCTACGACTGGCTCCTCTCCCGCGGCATGACATTCGACATCGGCCAGCAGGACGACCAGCTCACCGAGCCCCAGATCATCGAGCAGTGCAAGATGTACATCGCCGCCCTGCGCCTCGCCGACGCCCACGGCTGCGACGCCATCGGCATCCAATACCAGCTCGGCCTCACCGAGCTCACCGTCGCCAGCGACCTCGTCGAGGGCCTCCTCAACTGCTCCGACCGCCCCCCGGTCCGCGCCACCTCCGGCCCGCGCGCCGGCCAGGTCATCCTCGACGGCCGCCCCCTCCCCCACTTCAACGAAGTCGACGAGTGCGCCGGCCTCGACGCCCTCATCACCGACCGCGTCTGGCGCGCCATGCACCTCACCCCCGACAACACCCTCCACGACATCCGCTGGTCCGACACCGACCACTCCAACACCACCCACCCCGCCGACCACCCCTACTGGAACGACGACCAGATCTTCGTCTTCGAGATCTCCGGCGCAGTCCCCCCATCCCACTTCGCCAACAGCTACGCCGACGCCACCGGCTACCGCCAGCCCGCCATGTACTTCGCCCCCGGCGGCTCCGGCATCCGCGGCATGAGCAAACCCGGCCACGTCGTCTGGTCCCGCATCTACGTCGAGGGCACCGCCGACCACGGCCGCGGCTCACTCCACATGGACATCGGCCGCGCCACCGCCGTCGCCCTCCCCGACACCGAGATGCAACGCCGCTGGGACTCCACCACCAAACAGTGGCCCATCATGAACGCCATCCTCCACAACGTCACCCGCGACCAGCTCATGGCCAAACACCAGTCCAACCACATCCAGGTCGTCTACGCCCCCGACGCCCCCACCGCCGACAACGCCCTCGCCGCCAAAGCCGCCATGGCCCACGCCATGGGCATCCAGGTCCACCGCTGCGGCACCTAAAATAGAGCCCGCCCCACCAGAGCCCGACGCGCAAGCGAGGAGCCTTTTGAACGCGAAGGGAACGACGGGGAGGTAGAGGGGGGCTTTGTGCCACGGGTGGCTTTGCACCCGTGCGGCGGATCGTGCTTCGCCCTATCGGGACGAAGCACGGCACCGTGCCACGGAGGAAACGCAGAAGACACCAAGAAAAGAGGCCCAACGCGCAAGCGTGGGCTTGGGCGGCGTAGCCGGAGGCGTGGGTTCGGGTGGGAGGCAGAAGAGGAATTTGTGCCACGGGTGGCTCGCCCACCCGTGCCGCCGTGCATTCACACACCCCCGCACCACGGGCGGCGCAAATGGGATCAACCACACCGCCCGCCGACTGAAAGACCCCCAATCCACGGCCTCGCCTTCGCACTACTCTCAATCACGATTCCGCCGATCCGATGTGTATGCACAACTCATCGAACCGCGACAGCTCCGACAAGCGATCTCTGCCCACGCGGAAGTGCTCTCGACACAAGTGCGCATCCCGCTCACCTATCAACTGATGCTGCTGAAGCAGCAGTGCAATGCACCGCTCTGCGAGCGCGCGGTCATAGTGCCCATCCGGCCGCTCTTTGTACAGAGTGACGATTTCGATACACGAAGGGATGTGTTCCGGAACGCACTTGAGCGACATCACGAAGTAGGACATTCCAGCGTTGCCCATAGCCAAATCTGGCTCAGACAATCTCGCGATCTGACCCATGCACCAGAGAGCGTCCGCACGCCGAGAATTCTCTTCTTCAAGATCGGCCGCAATCAAGGCCAACTCCGCATAGCCCTCCAATGACATACCGGAGTCTCGAAGCAAATCGTGGTGGGTGTCTTGCACTTTACGCTTCCCATCCGATGACGATGCACATTTCGCGACGCACCGTGTAACGCACTTCGCATCTGGAAACGGCACCGCCAACTGTCACGATGCCGCCGCCCGCGACCGACGAGCGACCCGGCGAATAGGTTCCGGAAGAGTACTGCATGAGTGTTGCTTCGACAGTTGCCCGCGATACTCGGAGCGTTACCACTGGCGACTCACCCACAGAGCCCGAAGCGCAAGCGAGGAGCCTTCAGTGCACTCAAAACGCACCAACGCAGAGGCACCATGCCGAGAGGGTCACCGACGCAGTAGTCCCATTCACGGCCACTCACCCCTACCGACATAACCGGCCATACAACGCCATCGCTTCTTCACGAATGTCCTCTGTGGCACCGCGATCCGCCACAGCCTGGAGTGCGTGGCACACATCCTGTTCTAGCGTGGCGGCATACAACGCCACCACCTCGAGTGCTCGTCCTTGTACCAAAGCACTCTGCGATTCTTCCAGTGCTTCAACAGCGAATACCAGAGCGTCCCGGCCCGCGATACTGACGATCGCTTCAAACGCGGCGATTTCTCCGTACACCGCATCCCCTACAGCGAATCGGCCTTCACGGAAGTTTCGCACCAACTCAGGTATCGCGGCTGTTGCGATCGTGCCAAGACCCCCGAGCGCCTGCATCGCACTGTGCCGCACCTCCAGATCGTCATTCTGAAGCTGCGTAAGCAGACCTGCAAGAGCTGGCTCCGCTCTCGGCCCCGCATCCGCGAGTATCCTGTGATAGAGGACAAGTTCTTGAGAGCGCTCCCACTCAACATCGACGAGCCTCTGCAATGTTCCGTCGTCGACATAGGTCAACCGCCGCAAGGCTCGCAACCCATCGAGTTTGTCACGAGACTCTTGAATCGCCGTGAGGATACCAGGACCCAGCCGCGTATCGATCGCGTGGAGCCGCGCCGGATTCCCCAGCCAATAGACGGCGCTCTGTCGCTCACTCTGCACCGCAAGCGACTGCCCAAAGACGACCATGGCCCGGGGGTCTTGGCCAAACGCCCACAACATGTGTGCAGCACCAAGCCGGATCTCTGGCATCGGATCTTGCAGGAAGTCGTCCCGACGTTCAAGCGTGAGTATGTCACGCCAACGCTGGGAGGAATGCGAATGCAACTTGAACAACGCACCAAGGAGGTACGCTCTATCCTGCGACGAACCGCGTTCAATCTCCCGGCCGAACGCTTCGACGACGACCTCTGCTGTGATGTCGTCTACAAGTGATTCGATCGCGCTGACGTACATCGACGGTGACGTTGGCGGCGACATCGCAACATGCAGACACAACGCAGTGAACCGCGATTCTCTCGGCTTCGGTGACAAGAACGCCGGCAGCCGCGAATGACCGCTCGTGTATCGCCGCCGATACTCGTCGAAGGCGAGTTCGCTGTCTGCGTACTTTGCGAGTGCAACGAGCGCACTGTTCGGAAGACTGCCTCCCCAGCCGCCCGCCCGATACCAGACGCCACCTATCACACTGCCGGACAGAGCGACCGCGATCAGGCCGACAACGACCGGACGCACGACAGTCGTTCCGAGACGCGATCCTTCAAACAGCACACCACACTCGGGACACCGCTCGACACCGGGCGGCCTGGGATAACTGCACGACGAGCACACGTTCCCACACGCACGCCGGTTCTTCATGCATCGACGACATCCGATGACAAGGGACGCCGAGCCGACGAGAGCGACGAATAGGAGAAATAGCCAATACGCTGCTGCCATGCGAAACACGCTCTTTCGCCACACCGATCTCGATGCCCACCGGCAACTTCCGAGTGTACCTTAAGCCCATTGAGAGGGGGAGGCGACCGAATCTAATCGCTCGGTGGATGGTCCGATGCTACCGCCGAGCGCCATCACTCGCGGCCGCCGCTCACCCGTTCACGACACCCCACCACCCGCGCATCGCCGCAGCCCACCCGAGCCCCCCACCCCCGTGCCACGGGCAACTCGCCCGCCCGCGCCCCCCTGTGCCACGGGTGGCTCGTCCACCCGTGCTCCTTCTGTGCCACGGGTGCCTCCGCACCCGCGCCCCCGCACACACAACTCCACACCCGCCCAACCACACACCCCGACCACCACCCCAAACCCACCCCGCCACACCCCAGGCCGACTGCCCAAAAAAACTACCCCCAACATCCACAAGCGCGCGCAACATCATGCAACTCCCCCCCAGATCCCTTGCCCTCCCCCACCCAAAGACAAAAATACAGCAGACACCACACACGGGAGGGGACCCCCATGCACACCAACCGCATCACCGACCTGATCGAACGCTCCGTGCCCAACGACCAACCCCACACGCCCAGCGCCTCCCCCCTCATGCCCAATGCCTCATGCCCAGCGACTGATGCCCCACACCCCCCCACCACCGACCTCAACACCCTCCTCACCGACTACCACCGCGCCGACCTCACCCTCCCCGATCTCGCAGCACTCCACGACATCACCATCACCCAACTCCTCGACATCCTCGACTCACCCCACATCACCGCCATCCTCGACCGCCTCACCCACCACGCCAACCTCCAATCCCAACGCATCGCCGCCGCAGCACGCCCCCTCGCCCTCGACCGCCTCCGCCACCTCACCACACACGACCCCGCCGACTCCCGCCCGCTCTCCCCCGCGCTCGAAGCCCGCCACCGCGAGATCACCCGCAAAGCCGCAGCCCAACTCCTCCGACACACTCCGCAGCCAACCACCGACCGCTCGCCGCGCCGGCGGAGAAAACCCGACACCACCGGCGACGACGGCCCCGCCACCCCCATCGCCCATACCATGCCCCGATGCCCACCGAACGACCAATCCCGCACACCTACCCGCCCGACTGGCCCAAGGGCGCGCTCGCGTCCGACACCGGTCGCTTCGCCGACAACATCACCCTCGACCTGCCCGACAGCCCCCGTGCCGACTGCCCCGTCGCCCTCCTCGGCATACCCGACGATGTCGGTATCGCCCTCAACCGAGGCCGCCCGGGCGCAGCCCACGGACCCCGCGCCTTCCGCGACGCCCTCGCCCGCTACGCCGCCGCCCAACCCGCCAGCTTCGACTGGCCCCGCGTCTACGACGCCGGCGATGTCATCCCCGCAGACCCCGACGACAACGACCTCGTCGGCACCATGCGCACCACCCACGCCCGCGTCACCGCCGCCACCGCCGCGCTCCACGAACGGGGCTTTCTCCCCGTCCTCATCGGCGGCGGCCACGACCTCACCCTCCCCTTCGTCCGCGCCCCTCGCCGAACGCTCCTCCAACATCCGCGGCGTCTATTTCGACCCCCACCTCGACGTCCGACCCGAGCCCGGCAGCGGCATGCCCTTCCGCGCACTCCTCGAGATGCCCTCCGTCAAAAGCATCCACAACTTCGGCTTCTCCGAACTCGCCAACTCCCGCGAGCACCTCGAGTGGTTCCTCGCCAGCGGCGGCCAGCTCGGCGAAGACATCGACATCGACAACATCCTCGACGACTCCGACCCCAACCAGCCCGACCTCTTCGTCAGCCTCGACCTCGACGTCATCGACATGGCCTTCGCCCCCGGAGTCAGCGCAATGAACCCCGCCGGATGGACCTCCCGCCACGCCGAGGCCGCCGTCTTCGCCGCAGGGATGAGCAACCGCGTCCGCTGCTTCGACATCATGGAACTCTGCCCCCCCCACGACATCAACGCCCGAACCGCCCGGCTCGCCGCCCACCTCTTCCTCACCTTCCTCCGAGGCTTCACGGAACGAGACTCGTGAGCCTGCTGATCCACAACGCCCGGATTCTCACCCTCGCCGGCGACCCCGCCTCCCCCCGCGGCAACACCACCGGCGACCTCGCCACCATCGACCAAGGCTGGGTCCGTGTGGAAGGCGACACCATCGCCCAACTCGGCGCCGGAGCCCCCCCGACAGGCCGGGCCGACACCACAATCGACGCCCGCGGCCGCGTCCTCATGCCCGCCTTCACCGACTGCCACACCCACCTCTGCTGGGCCGGCCAACGCCTCGACGAATGGGAACGCAAACTCGCCGGCGCAACCTACCTCGAGATCCTCGAATCCGGCGGCGGCATCCTCTCCACAGTCCGCGCAGTGCGTGCCGCGAGCCAGCACGAGCTGACCGACCACCTGACCGAACGCCTCGCGTGGCTCCTCCGCGAGGGCACCACCACCGTCGAGATCAAGAGCGGCTACGGGCTCGACACCGAGACCGAACTCAAGATGCTCCGCGCGATCAGTGCCGCGGCGGAGGGCTGGGCGGGAACGGTCGTCCCCACCGCCTGCATCGGCCACGCGATCGACCCGGACGCCACGACCGACGCCGACCGGGGCGCGTTCGTGCGCCGGACCATCGACCAGACCCTGCCCGCGGTCACCGCCGAGTTCCCCGGCATCGCGATCGACGCCTACTGCGAGCGCGGGCGCGTGGAGTGTGGCCGAGTGCGTCGAACTGTTCGACCGGGCACAGCACGCCGGCCACCCGGTGCGGGTCCACGCCGACCAGTTCAACCCGCTGGGCCTGGTGCCCGAGGCGGTCGCGCGGGGGTACCGGTCGGTCGACCATCTCGAAGCCACGACGCCCGACGACCTCCACGCCCTCGCAGCCTCAGACACGTTCGGCGTCGTGTTGCCCTGCGCGGGGTTCCACACCGACGGGCGGTACGGCGACGGCCGGGCCTTCCTCGACGCGGGCGGGCGGCTCGCCATCGCGACCAACACCAACCCGGGCAGCGCGCCCTGCCAGTCGATGCCCATGGCCATCGCCCTCGCGGCACGCCACAACGGGCTCACGCCCGCCGAGGCCATCGCCTGCGCTACGGCGACGCCCGCGGCGTTGCTCGGCCTGACCGATCGCGGCCGGATCGAGCCGGGGTGCCGGGCCGACCTCGTGCTGCTGCGGCACACCGACGAGCGCGCGCTGGCGTTCGAGTTCGGCGGCGACCCGACAGACCTGGTGGTCTGCGGCGGCCAGATGATCAAGATGCTCAAGACGGTCAAGGAAGTCGGAACGATCAACCAAGCGGACTGAGCACATGCAGCGCACCGGGCACGACACCCAGACTGAGATGGCTCGACGGATCGAGCACCCCCCCGGCTCACCATCGACCTGCCACGGCGCGGGAACATCGCTGGCGATCCGAACCTCCGCCCCGCGGGCGACGACGGCACCAGCCCAGTCGCGGGGGTCGCCGAGTGCGCACCGGGCCATCCACAGGGAGCGCGCGAGGGATGCCGCGGGGAAGAAGACCACGTCGAGCTTGCCGTCGCGCATGTCGGCGGTGCGGGCGGGGTCGAGCCCGAGGGCGTAGCGGCGGCAGTTGGCGACAACGGCGAACCCGCGCTCGCGGGTCACGACGGGTCGGCCGTCAACGCGGATCGAGAGGGCCGGGAGCGTGAGGTCGCGGCACTCGGCGAGGGTGGGGCGCGAGGTACATGGCGTGGCCGCTGGCGCGGGAGCGGTTGGCGTGGAGCCGGTGGATGACGCTGGCGTCGGGGCCGACCGAGAGCATGATGGCGAAGGGCCGAGCCGCCTCGTGGGCGTTGACGGTGCCGAGATCGACGGGGGGCGGACGGCCCGCGTTTGAGCGCGCCGAGCAGTGTGGCGGGGTTGGCGGTCATGCCGAACTCGCGGGCGAAGAGGTTCTCGTTGCCGGCGGGGGCGTGGTAGACGGGGGTCTTCGAGCGGAGGAGTTGGGGGAGGGCGTGGTAGACGGTGCCGTCGCCGCCGACGGCGACCACGGCGTCGGCATCGGCGAAGCGGGGGTCGGTCCGGACCGGCCCGGGCGGGGCGGGCTCGGGCTGGAGGCGGACGGGGTGGTGCCCGGCCTCGCCGAGTGCCGGTGAGCCGGTCGGCGATCGCGGCGGACCTGCCTCTGCCCGATCGGGAGTTTGCCAGCACGAGGACCTGCATCGGGCAGGATAGGTGGGGACGGATCGGCCGGCGGTCGGGCGTTGGGAGGGTTGGCCTAGGATCGGCCATGCGACGAGGAAGCTCGAAGGTTCATCCGACGGATGTGGACGCGGCGTACAACGCCGCGCAGTGTGTTGTCGAGACCCACCGGCGGGTGTCGAAGTTCTTGCGTGCCGGGCAGACGCTGGCCGAGGTCGACGCGTTCGTGGCCCGGACGCTGGACGACCTGAGGTGCAAGAGCTGCTTTCACGGGTACAAGATCCCGCGGCTGCCTCCGTTCCCGAGCCACGCGTGCCTGAGTGTGAACGAGTGCATCGTGCACGGCACGGCGGGCTCGCTGACGCGGCCGCTGCGGGAGGGCGACCTGCTGAAGGTGGACATCGGCGTGTCGCACAAGGGCTGGATCGGTGACGCGGCGTGGACGTACAGCTTCGGCGAGCCGACGCCTGAGGTGAAGGCGCTGATGGAGTGCGGGAAGAAGTGCATCAGGCTGGGCGTGCCGACGCTCCGGCCGGACACGCCGTTCCTGAAATGGGCGCAGACGATTCAGGGCTATGTGGAGGAGGACTGCGGGCTGTGCATGGTGCGGGGGCTGGGCGGTCACGGGTACGGCCGGACGCTGCACGCGCCGCCGTTTATCGCGAACATCGTGCCCCATCACATCGGCGAGTGGCCGGATGCGCACCGCCGCCCGGACCCGGGGACGCTGATCGCGGTCGAGCCGATGATCGCGATCGGGACGGGCGAGACGTCGCAGCGTCGGGGGAAGTGGCCGATCAACACGGCGGACGGGTCGATGTCGGTGCACTATGAGCACGATGTGCTGATCACCGACGGCGAGCCGCGGGTGCTGACCGAGGGGCTGGACGAGGTCAACGACATCATCGGGTGACGCCGCGGGGCGCGGGTGCGTGCCTTGAGCATGGCATGGAACTTGAGCGTGGAAAGAAACAGGCCGCCCCTTCGGGCGGCCTGTTCGTTGGTTGGGTTGACCTCACGGCCGTCTGCCTGCGTGCTTACGGGATGACGAGGCGGACGTTGGTGGAGAACTCGCTCCGGAGTGTCTCGGAGGTGAGGCGGAGCTTCCAGCGCCACTCACCCGAGCCCGGGGTGTCCGAGTAGCTCTCGGTGTTGGGCGCGAGGGTGTCGATGACGACCTTGGCCTGCCAGCGGAGTCGGCCGTTGACCTCGCGGCGTTCCTGGCGGTAGACCTCGATGCCGGTCTCCATGTTGGAGCGGTCGGTCCAGGTGAGGTCGACGGTGCCGCCGTTGAGGTTGCCCGTGAAGTTGACGGGGCGCTTGGGCTTGATCGGCTGGTAGGCCGTCCATGCGGAGTCGCCTGCGGCGCCTTCGGCGCGGACGCGGTATCGCCAGCCGTTGAGGCTCTCGGCGATGGTGTCGATGTACTCCTCGGTGTTGGGGCCGACGGGGCCGAGGTCGGTCCGGTTGGTCCATGTGCCGTTGACCTTCTCCTGGCGCTGGATTCCGAAACCGGTCTCGTTGCTGGAGTTGTCGTCCCAGAGGACGTTCATCTTGCCGGCGGGACCCTCGAGGGCGCTGGTGATGGTCGGCGCTGCGGGGGTGGAGTCGGCGACGACGTCGATGATGAGGAGTTCGAAGTCGGACTGGCCGCCGGAGTCGGTCACGGAGACGTCGATGAAGTGCTGGCCTTCGCTGAGCGAGGAGCTCGAGAAGTTGCCGGTGCCGAGGAGGCCGTCGATGGAGGAGGTCCAGGTGACCTGGTCGTTGATGTTGCCGTCTTCGGCGTCGGCGACGTCGCTGTCGAAGGTGATGGAGGAGCCGAGGGGGTAGTCGCCGAAGTTGGTCGGCGAGTTGATGGTGATCTCGGGCGGGGTGTTGGCCGAGCCGCCGGCGAGGAGGAGGGCCTCGTAGGAGTTGATGCGGCCGTGGCCGTAGGTGTCGTCAACGCCGTTGGAGCCGAGGTCGTCGCAGGACATCTTGAGGATGTCTTCGACTTCGTCGGGGGTGAGGTTGGGGTTGGAGGACCAGATGAGGCCGATGAGGCCGGCGGTCAGGGGCGCCGAGAAGCTGGTGCCGCTGACGGAGGCGTATCCGCTGCCGGTGTTGGTGGTGTAGACGGAGCTGCCGGGGGCCACGAGGTCGACGGAGCGGCCTCGGGCGCTGAAGTTGGAGATGTTGTCGCTGCTGGTGGTGGAGCCGACGACGATGACGTTGTCGGCGTCGCGGTCGCCCCAGTTGCGGTTTCCGCCGTCGTTTCCGGCGGACCATGTGAGGAGGCCGCCGAGGTTCTTGATCTGGGTGCCGGTGGAGCGGACGGAGCTTGAGGTCACGCCGGAGTAGGAGACGTTGGCGACCCTGTCACCGGCCTGGATGGCGGTGAGCGCGGCGTGGGTGAGGTCGTTGAGGTTGGCGCCGCCGCCGGAGCTGTTGGAGACGCGCATCATGCGGTGGCTGAGGTTCCAGCCCACACCGGAGACGCCGGTGCCGTTGTTGCCGTTGGCGGCGGCGCAGCCGGTGGTGTTGGTGCCGTGCGGGTGGACGGCACCGATGTTGCCGCCGCTGTTTTCCCACTGCCGGTTGACGGCGTTGTAGCCTTCCTTGCGGTTGAGCTGGAAGTCGGGGTGGGTGGTCTGGATGCCGGTGTCGCAGATGGCGACGGTGACGGCGGGTGTGCCGGTGTGGATGGTCCACGCGTCGCAGGACTGCATGCGGTTGGCGTTGTGGTGCCACTGGTTGTTGAGGCGGGTGTCGGAGGTGCAGTTGTCAACCGGGTAGAGCCTCCAGTTGGGCTCGGCGAATTCGAAGAGGCCGGTGTCGAGCAGGTCGTTGGCGAGTTGGTTTTCGGTCATGCCGTTGGGCACGACGATGACGTGGTGATCGACGAGGGGCTCGTAGTCGACTTCAACGAACTGGGCGAGCAGTGCCTTGGCCTGCGCGGTGGTCTCGGTGATCTGGCGCTGGTCGAGGCCTCGGTCGCTGAGCTCTTCGAACTGGAGGGGCTTGACGATGAGCTGGCCGGTGAACTCCATGGATCCGGGGATCTCGACGAAGATGACGTCGCCCTGGCCGGCCTGCTGGCTGATGGCTTCCGGGGCCTGCGGGGCCTCGCGCGTGACCGCGGTGCTGGTGGCGGCGGCGGTGCCCGCGACGGCGGCGAGAATGAGCGCACTGATAGACGCACGATTTGAATAACTCTGACGCATAGACCTTCTCCAATATGCATGCGGGAGGATTCCCGCGTATCAAACCCCTCGCCAGCGTGCCCTGGGGCCGCCGACCGAAAACGCGACACCTTCCCACGAGAAGAGCCGGAAGGCTCAGTACGGGACCAAACCGACCCCGAATCGAGATAGTTCAAATTACTGCAACCTTGGGGCTCAGTCAAGGATCATGTGGGGATGAGTTCTGGCGGGGTCCTCTGAGGGGCCGTACGCTGCCGCTATGAGCCGAATCGAGACGATCTTCCGGGACGCACGCGGGCAGGGCCGCCGCCTTTTGATGCCGTTTGTCTGTGCGGGGCACACAGAACCGGACACACTGGTCCGAATTCTTCCGGCGATGCAGGCTGCGGGGGCGGGGGTTGTGGAGGTGGGGATTCCGTTTTCGGACCCGATCGCCGACGGCCCGGTGATCGCTTCGGCGATGCACGATGCGTTGGTTCGGGGGATCACCCCGTCGCGGGTTTTCGAGCAGGTTCGGCGGGTGCGGGATTCGCTCGATATTGGCTTGGTGGCGATGGTGAGCGTGTCGATCGTGTACCGGGCGGGCGGGCCGGACGGGTTTGCCAGGCAGGCTGCGGAGGCGGGGTTTGACGGCGTGATCTACCCGGACGCGCCGTTGCGTGAGGCTGACGAGTTGCTGACGTCGGCCCGGGAGGCGGGGTTGACGGCTTCGCTGCTGATCTCTCCGACGACGGATGCGGCGCGGGCGCGGGATATCGCGGCTGCGTGCACGGGGTTTGTGTATTTGTTGGCGCGGACCGGGCTGACGGGCGAGCGGTCGGACGCTCCGGATGTGGGTCGTCGTGTGGCGGCGCTCCGGGACGTTACGGAAACACCGATCGCGTGCGGGTTCGGGATCTCGACGCCGGCGCACGTGCGAGCGGTGGTTGAGCACGCGGACGCGGCGATCGTGGGGAGCGCGCTGGTGAAGCGGATGACGAAGGCGGCGGCGGAGGGTCGGGACTCGGTGGAGGCCGCGGCGGCGTTCGTGCGGGAGTTGGCTGAGGCGGCCGACGGGGTTCGTGGCGCGGCGGCGGCGGGCACGGGTGATGAGACTCCGGGCGGCTGAGCGGGCGACGGTCGGCGGCGTTGTGAAAAAATGTCTGGTTGAAACCGCCGGATTTGGCGGGGCGTCGGGAGGTTTGCCTTGCCGGGCGCGATCGGGCTGCCCCTAATGATCTGTACTCGGCGGCGGGATGCGTTGCAGAGGAGCGTGTGTCCCCCACCGGCCGGACTCGCCAGCCGCCCCTTGAATGGGCGGGAGGGAACGCACCGATGCAGCAGATGAGCAACGGAGTCGCCAGCTCGCAGTCGCACCCCGAGCCGTGGGACGCGGCACCACCGAAGCAGGCGACGCGCATCAGCCATGTCCAGGATGAATATGCGTGCGACGTATTCAACGAGCGCGAGATGCAGCAGCGGCTGCCGAAGAACGTGTTCCGGGCGTTTATGCGTGCGATTCAGGTGGGCGAGCGGTTGGCCCCGGAGGTCGCGGACGTTGTTGCGTCGGCGATGAAGGAGTGGGCGGTTGAGAACGGGGCGACGCACTACACGCACTGGTTCCAGCCGCTGACGGGCTCGACGGCGGAGAAGCACGACAGCTTCATGACCCCGGACGGGCACGGCGGGGTGTTGAGCGAGTTTACCGGGACGATGCTGGTGCAGGGCGAGCCGGACGCGTCGAGCTTTCCTTCGGGCGGGCTGCGGGCGACGTTTGAGGCGCGTGGTTACACCGCGTGGGACCCGACGAGCCCGGTGTTCCTGATCCGAGGCCCGAATCATGTGACGCTGTGCATCCCGACGGCGTTTGTGTCGTGGACGGGCGAGGCGTTGGACAAGAAGACGCCGCTGCTGCGATCGATGGACGCGGTGTCTGAGGCGGCGATGCGTGTGCTTCGGTTGTTTGGCGCGGACGCGGGGGTGAACCGGGTGTTCGCGACCGTTGGCGTGGAGCAGGAGTATTTCCTGCTGGACAGCGAGTTGTTCTTTCAGCGTCCGGACCTTTCGAACTGTGCGCGGACGTTGATCGGCGCGCAGCCGCCGAAGGGGCAGCAGCTGGAGGATCACTACTTCGGGTCGATCCCGCCGCGGGTGTTGGCGTATATGGCCGACTGCGAGCGTGAGCTGTACCGGCTCGGTGTTCCGGTGAAGACGCGGCACAACGAGGTTGCGCCGTGCCAGTTCGAGATCGCGCCGTACTTTGAGAACGCGAACATCGCGTGTGATCACCAGATGCTGGTGATGGAGACGCTGCGTCGGGTGGCGCCGCGGTTCGGGCTGCGGCCGATCCTGCACGAGAAGCCGTTCGCGGGGATCAACGGTTCGGGCAAGCACCTGAACTGGGCGCTCTCGACGGACACGGGTGTGAACCTGCTCGACCCGCGTGACGAGACGCACAACAACATGCAGTTCCTGGTGTTCTTGTGCGCGGTGATCGCGGCGGTGGACAAGCACGCGGGGCTGCTGCGGTCTTCGGTGGCGAGCGCGGGGAACGACCACCGTCTGGGCGCGAACGAGGCTCCGCCGGCGATCATCTCGATTTTCCTGGGCGACATGCTGATGGACATCGTGGAGCAGATCGAGGCGGGCCGGGCGCGGAAGACGATGCAGGGCGGGAAGCTGGACCTCGGCGCGGACTCGCTGCCCTCGATCCCTCGGGACACGGGCGACCGGAACCGGACGTCGCCGTTTGCGTTTACGGGGAACAAGTTCGAATTCCGCGCGGTGGGGTCTACGGCGGCGGTGTCGTGGCCGACGACGGTGCTGAACACGATCATCACCGAGTCGCTGCACGACTTGGCGTCCCAGCTGGAGAAGGGGTTCGGCAAGAACCCGACGCCGGCGAAGCGGAAGCAGGTGGTGGCGTCGGTGCTGGCCAAGTCGGTGAAGGCGCACAAGCGGGTGCTGTTCAACGGCGACGGGTACGACGAGGCGTGGCACGCCGAGGCGGAGGCCCGCGGGCTGCCGAACTTCAAGGACACGGTGGACGCGTTGACGCAGGTCAACTCGCGGGAGAGCGTTGCGCTGTTCAAGGCGCACAACGTGCTGACGAAGGCGGAGCTGGACAGCCGGACGACGATTTTCTACGAGAAGTACTGCAAGCAGATGCTGATCGAGGCCGAGACGATGCGCTCGATCGTGCGGACGCGGGTGTTGCCGGCGGCGCTGCGGCACCAGACCGAGTGCATCGACGCGCTGAGCGCGGCGGAGGCTCTGGATCTGGAGATGCCGGAGCTGCGGGGGCAGATCGAGCGGGTGGTGCGGCTGAACCGGGAGTGCCACGTGCGGCTGGCGGCCCTGGACAAGGCTCTGACGCACGAGCATGCCAACCCGGCGAAGCACGCCAAGGCGATCCGCGATGCGGTGAAGCCGGCGATGGCGGAGCTGCGCGAGGTCGCCGACGAGCTGGAGGGCCTGGTGGCTGCGGATCTGTGGACGCTGCCGACGTATCAGGAGATGCTGATCGTCAAGTGAGCGGATCGGCCCGGCGGCTGATAGGATGTCTCCCGAGGCGGAGGGGCGGTCTGGACGGGCGCGGGAGGGCCCGGGACGCCACTCCGGGCGGAGTTCATCACGATCGGCGTCGCGAGCATGGATCAGCCCCATACACCAGGATTTGCGGAGCTGCAGGCGGCGGTCGGGCAGCTGACCGACACCGAGCGTGAGACGCTGATCGGGCATCTGCAGTCGCGTTCGGGCGAGGCGGTGACGCAAGACCCGGATGCGACGGTGCTGACCAGAGGCGGCGGGGCGGGTGCCGATGAGGATGCACCGGGCTCGGTGATCGGACGGTACAAGATCCTCGAGTGCATCGGCGAGGGCGGGTTCGGGTCGGTGTTCGTCGCCGAGCAGTCCGAGCCGGTGCGGCGGCGGGTGGCGCTGAAGATTCTCAAGCGGGGGATGGACACGCAGCGCGTGGTGGCCCGGTTTGCGGCCGAGCGTCAGGCGCTGGCGATGATGGACCATCCGAACATCGCCAAGGTGCTGGACGCGGGGCAGACTCCGTCGGGCCGGCCGTTCTTTGCGATGGAGCTGGTGCAGGGTGAGACGATCACGGACTACTGCGATCAGTCCCGGCTGACGCTGGCCGAGCGGATCGAGCTGGTGCGGACGGTGTGCGCTGGTGTGCAGCACGCGCACCAGAAGGGGATCATCCACCGGGACCTGAAGCCGAGCAATGTGCTGGTGACGCAGCAGGACGGGCGGCCGATGCCGAAGATCATCGACTTCGGGATCGCCAAGGCGATCCGGGGGCGGATCGGCGACGAGACGGTGTACACGCAGGTGCACCAGATGATCGGGACGCCGATCTACATGAGCCCGGAGCAGACGGGGGCGTCGTCGCTGGATGTGGATACGCGGACGGATATCTACTCGCTGGGCGTTCTGCTGTATGAGTTGCTGACGGGGGTGACGCCGTTTGATCAGGAGAAGACGCGGCAGTTGGGGTTGCTGGAGATGCAGCGTCTGATTGTGGAGGACACGCCGCCGCGGCCGTCGGCGCGGTGGGCGGGGCTGGCCGAGCAGAAGGGCCTGATCGCGGCCAAGCGGAACATGGAAAGCCGGCGGCTGGGCAAGGCGCTGCAGGGGGATCTGGACTGGGTGGTGATGAAGTGCCTGGAGAAGGACCGGACGCGGCGGTATGAGAGTGCGCACGCGCTCGGGGAGGATTTGGGTCGGCACCTGGCCAACGAGCCGGTGCACGCGGGGCGTCCGTCGGCGGGGTATCTGACGCGGAAGTTCATCAGCCGGAACCGGGCGCAGGTGGCGGCGGGGACGGCGATCGTGCTGCTGCTGGTGCTCGGGCTCGGGGGGACGATGGTGGCGTGGAGCCGGGCGCGGGAGCAGTCGGACCGGCTGCGGTTTACGCTGGATTTCTTTACGCGGGCGGCTGGCCGGCGGCGCGGACGAGGACTCGGCGATCGCGATCTGGCAGGACAACCCGGAGCTGACGCTGGGGGAGGCGCTGCGGAACGCGGAGGGGCTGATCGACGGGACGTTTGAGGGCGAGCCGCGGTTGGAGGCGGTGATCCGCGAGTTGATCGGGCTGGCGCAGCTGCGGGGCGGTGAGTTTGACGATGCGGCGCGGCAGTTGGCTCGTGCGGTGGTTGCTCGTACGGCGGCCTTTGGCGAGAGCGACGTTTCGACGCTGCGGCTGTTGCTGCCGCTGGCCGATGCGCAGAGCAAGGCGGGCGACTATCAGGGATCGATGACGACGGCGACGCGGGCGTACGAGCTGAAGCTGAACGCGGCGGCGTACCACTTTGATGATGCGGAGCGGTACTTTGATCTGGCGACGCTGCGGATCGAGGGCGTCGCGGACACGCGGGACGCGATCACGGTGGCGGCGACGATCGAGGGGTGCGGGGTGCTGGTCAGCAAGGGGCGGCTGGACCGTGCCGAGGAGATCCTGCGGAGCGCGGCGCCGACGATCAACGCGTTGCCGGAGTCGCTGGAGACGGTGAAGGCGAGGTTCGGGCGTCAGCTCGGGATGGTGCTGGTGCTGCGGGGCAAGTACGCCGAGGCGATCGGTCTGCTGGGGGGGGCGGCGCTGACGACGGACGCGGCGGGTCGTCTGGAGTTGGGTCCGGACACGGACCGCTACAGGGCGCGGCTGCTGGCGTGGGCGTTGGCCAAGTCGGGCCGGGCCGACGAGTCGGTCGCGCTGTTTGAGGCGTTGCTGGCCGCTCGAGCGTCGGGCGGCGGGCCCGGCGTTCCGGGAGATCTTTGCGCGGATCTACTTCGCCGATGCGTTGCTGGGGATGGGGCGGGCGGAGGAGGCTCTTGCGCAGATCGAGCCGGCGCTGCAGCGGTATGACGCGATGGACCTGCCGAACGATCCGGACCGGTTGTGGGCGCTGTCGATCCTCGGGCGGGCACGGCTGGAGACCGGTGATGTGGAGGGCGCGGGCCGGGTGCTGCGGAGCGCGGTGGAGACCGACGGGCTGTTCCCCGAGCACCGGCTGTATGTGCCGATCATCCACTCGACGAACGCGGCGTGGCTGGCGGCGACGGGTGAGGCGGAGGCGGCTCGGGAGGAGCTGGCCGCGGCGCTGGACGCCGGGCGCGTTGTGTACGGCTCGGACCATCCGCTGGTGCAACGGATGATGGCGACGCTCGATTGAGCGTGCTCGGTGATCTCTGGTGGAGGTTGCGGCGCGGATTGCAGCGCGTTGGTGCGCGATGCCACAGGGGCGCGGCGGCAATCGGTTTTGGCGTTGGTTCTAGCGGCGGCGGCGTCCGAAGGCGAGGAGGCCCATGCCGGCGATCAGTCCGGTGCCGGGCGTCGGGGTGACCTCGAACTCGCCTTCCCACCCGATGGTGAGGTTCTGGCCGTCCCACTGGGCGTCGAGGGAGCCGATGCCGAACTGGGTCTCGCGGAGGCTCTCCTGCAGACCGAAGTAGCGGGTAGCGAACTGGACGAGCAGCCGTTCGCCGTTGGCGCGGCGGACGACGGCGGTGCCGGACTCGAAGAACTCGCCCTCGGTCGAACTGGGCAGCCAGAGCACGCCGTAGCTCTCGATGGCGACGAGGTCGGTCGGTCCGCTGTAGTTGCCGGAGAAGGTCATCGAGGAGGTCATGAGCTGGTTCTTGTCGTCGAAGGTGACTTCGGCGGAAGAGAAGATGGTGCTGCCGGGGAAGCCGATCCACTGGAAGGTGCGTTCGATGGAGTAGTTGCCGTTGCCGAGGTCCCAGAGGTTCTGGCTGTCGCCGTCGGCGCGGAAGCCGTTGGGGCAGACGTTGGTGAGGAGGGCGTCCACGGCGAGGGGGTTGAAGTTGCGCGGGACGGCTTCGAAGCCGATATCGGCGAAGTTGTTGCCCTGGCCGCTGCGGTCGAGGCCGCCGGAGCCGGAGGCGTCGATGGTCTGGCCGTTGATCTCGCCGTCGAAGTTGACCTGGAAGTCGATCACCTGGGCGTTGGCGGTCGTCGTCATCGCCGCAGCGAACATGCTGAGAGTGGTGTATCGAATCTGTGCTGCGCACCCCATGAGGATCTCCACAAATAGACACCGCGACTCTGCTGCACCTCGCGTCCGAGCCCGGATACCCACAAGGTGCGCACGAAAGTTGCCCTGACCACCAAACCGCGCAGAGTTCCGGCGGATCGCCACCCGATTCCGAGATGATCTAGCGGTTCTACCTGTCTGAGAGCGACATTGACCCACGGGGCCCGGCTCGCGGTCGCGGCATTCGCCGACCGAATGCGGCATCGGGACTCGTTCCCGGCACGCCGAATGGGGCTCGGGAGGCATTTGCGCAGCGATTTAGAGGGAAAACCCCCAATACAGGTGTAATCCCCTGTTTCAAGCATGACTGGTTCTGCTACCTTCGGACTCCTCACGTTTGGTGGTGCCGCACGGTGTCCGCTGGATGCGAGTGCGGCGCTGGGCTGCAGCGGTCTGCGGCAGGGTTCGTTTCGCCGAATTCATCAAACCCGAAGGTCGACATCATGCATCCCCATCATCCCCGTCCCGGTTCCGGCTCGTCTGAACTCTTCGACACACTTGAGCCGCGGAAGTTGCTGGCGACGTTTACGGTCACCAGCGATGCCGATTCTGGTGCCGGCTCATTGCGCCAAGCTGTGATCGACGCGAACGCCGCGGCGGGCGCGGACGTGATTGAGTTTGATGATGGACTGCGGTCGGGAACGATCGGACTGACTACCGGGCAGATCGTCATCGCCTCCGACCTCACGATCCGGGGCTCGGACGCCTCCGGTTCACCGCTGGGACTCACCATTTCAGGGAACGCGTCCTCGCGGATATTCCTGGTCACAGACGGCAGCGATTCGAACGACGTGTCGGTCGTGGTTGAGGATCTGGCTTTGTCGCACGGCAGGGTCACGGGATTCCTCGAAGCCGCGGGCGGGATCCTCAACTTTGAATCTCTGACGCTCAACCGTGTCGCCATGAATTCCCACCAGTCGACGGGCCCGGGCGGAGCGTTGGCGAACCAGGGTTCCGTCACGATCCGCGACAGTTCTTTCTGGAGCAATCAGTCGGGCGATAACGGCGGCGCACTCTACAACGTCGGGCGTGCCGGTGGTTCGACGATGACGATCATCAACTCGACGATCCACGCCAACATGGCGACGGGATTCGCCGGAGCGATATGGCAGAATGCGGCCGGTCAGATCGCCGCGCTCAATATATTCAACAGTACAATCAGTTCAAACATTGCGAACAGTGACAACACGGGCGGTGAGTATGGCGGCGGGATCCAGGCCGACGGGACGACCGGAACGATCAAGCTCATCAGCACGCTCGTGGCGGGAAATCAGGCGGGCAGCTCTCCCGACGAAATATCTGTTACTGGCGGCACCACCATCGATCCGGAGACCTCGAACAACCTGGTCCAGGACGCTGGTCGCGCCGATGGGTTTGTGGATGGTTCAGATGGGAATATCGTCGGTCACGATCCGCTCCTGGGTTCGCTCACGTCAACGAGCGGCGAACGTTTTGTCATGCCACTGCTCACCGGGAGCCCCGCCATCAACAGCGGGCTTAACCCGCAGTCCCTCGCGAACGATTCGCGCGGCGCGGTGTTTGAACGTGTCGCTGACGGCGCGGCAGACATCGGGGCGTACGAAGTGCAGCGACTCTCGCTGACCGTTGACAACGGGCACATTTTCCAGGACGGGCGCTACGGACCCGGGTTCCTCACGTTGACAGAAGCGATCAGCCTGACCAACACCAACCCGGGCGACGACACGATCACCATCGACCTCGATGGCAATACTGTCGGGCTCACGAGTCCGTTGAATATCCTGGACGACCTGACCCTCATCGGTCCGGGTTCCGGGAGGTTCACTCTCGATGGAAACGGTGTGACGCGGATCTTCACCTCGGCAAATCACTCGTCGGGTGCGCCGACGAGCATCACTGTGCGGGGCATTCGCCTCATCAACGGCCAGGCCACCGAAGCAGGCGCTTGGAGGAACACCGCCGATTCGTTGTTCCTGCACGACATCCGCTTCGAGAACAATAGCGCGACGAGCTGGCGTGGCGGAGCTCTGTACAACCTCTCGGGCACTACGACGATTACAGATTCGGTGTTCTCCGGAAATATGGCCCTCGAGGGCGGCGGGGCGATCTTCAACCTCGATGGCGCTTCGCTCGCCATTACAGATTCGACGCTGTCGAACAACACAGCGTTGTACGGCGGCGGCATCGCAAACCCAGGCACGCTCACGATCTCGCGTTCCACTATCAGCGACAATCAGTCGATGCAAAACGGCGGCGGTGTCGACTCGTGGGGGCCGTCACTCTCGATCGAGTCTTCCACCATCTCCGGCAACTCGGCCGGCCATGCCGACAACGGGTCGGTCTACACCGGCGGCGGTATCCAGTTCCGCAACGGCGCAGGTTCGATCGTCGCGAGCACGATCAGCGGCAACTCCGCGACTTTCTCCAACGGGTGGGGCGGGGGCATCGCCGTCTCAGGAAGCACGGCCATTCTGCAGGTCGAACGCTCCACCATCAGTGGCAACAACGCCTGGGGCGCAGGTGGCGGCATCCTGCAATGGACCAGCGGCGGCATTCTGACCATCGAGGGATCGACCATCGCGTTCAACCGGGCCGTGACGATGGACGGTGTCGTAGCGTTCGGGGGTGGGATCGCCTACGGAACGCTCACCACTCTTGACAGCACCATTGTCTCGGGCAACACCCGGGGCTCGGCCAACACGCCGGACGATCTGTCATCGTATGGCGGGACGGTCGGCGCGACCTCCTCCAACAATCTCATCGGTGACTCGGCGACAGCCGGAGGACTCATCGACGGCACCAAAGGCAATATCGTCGGCCAGGATCCGATGCTGGAATCGCTCGCGGCCAATGGCGGCCTCACCCGGACGCACGCCCTTCCCGCAAACAGCCCCGCGATCGACACGGGCGCCGCGGGAACGCAGGCAGCCGATCAGCGTGGGGTGTTGTTCTCACGTGCTTTCGGTGGGGCAGCCGATATCGGCGCCTACGAACGCCAGGTGCTTGCGCTGGTGGTCGATTCCATCGAGTCCACCGACGACGGCGATGTCTCGGCCGGCGATATCTCTCTCCGCGAAGCGATCCTCGCCTCCAACGGCAACCCGCTCGACGACTCGATTGCCTTCGACGCTTCGCTCAACGGCTCGACCATCACCCTCACCGACGGTTTCATTACCATCAGCGATGATGTCACCATCGCCGGGCCGGGCTTTGGCGACCTAACCATCTCGGGCAACGACGCCAGCCGGCACTTCGTCGTCAACGACTCCAGCCCCTCCAGTGTCATCGGCGTCACCATCTCCGGGCTCACCCTCACCAACGGCATGACCACCGCCAACGGGGGCGCGATCACCAACGACGAGAACCTCACGCTCGACACCATGAAGATCGTCAGGAATACTTCCGCGAACGACGGCGGCGCGATCATCAACCGCAACACGCTCACGATCATCAACACGATCATCAGCTACAACACCTCCGGCGACTCCGGCGGCGCGATCGACAACGATGGCGCGACCACTGTCACGATACGCGGCTCCTCCATCAGAACCAACATCGCCGGCGGTGCGGCCGGCGCCATCGACAACGATGCCAACGGCACGCTCACCATCACCTCCACGAGCATCATTGACAACAGGGCGGGGTCCAACGGCGGCGCGATCGACAACGGCGGCACGCTCACAATCTCCAACGCCACACTCAACGGTAACGCCTCCACCGACAAAGCCAACGGCTTCGGCGGTGCTATCCAGAATCAGGCCGGCGCCACGCTCACCATCACCGACTCCACATTCACCCGCAACTTCAACGTCTCAGGCGGCGGCGCGATCGAGAACAACGGCACCGCCACGATCACCAACTCCACATTCACCCGCAACTTCGCCGAAGACGCGGGCGGGGCAATCGACAACTTCGGCGGCGTGCTCACCATCACCGGCTCAACGCTGAGCGACAACGCGACAAACGGCTCCGGCGGCGCGATCTGGACCGACACCACCCTGACCATTCAGAGCAGCACCATCAGCGGCAACTCCGCTGATGACTTCGGCGGTGGGATCGGCATGTTCGACGGCACCGTCGTCATCGCGAACTCCACTATCACAAGAAATGACACCTTCGGCCAGGGCGGCGGGATCGATGTTGGCAAGCAAGCCGGCGCCGGAACACTCACTACCACAAGCAGCATCTACGCCGGAAACACCGACTATGTCGATGGCGTCGGGTGGGTCGCCAGTGACATCACACTCACCAACGGCACCGTCTCGGGAACCAACAACCTCGTCGGCGATGCGGCCACCGCCGGCGGGCTGAGCAACGGCATCAACGGCAACCTGGTCGGCGTCGATCCCAAACTCGGCGACCTTGCCGACAACGGCGGCCCGACGCTGACGCACGCCATCTTCCCCGGTAGCGCCGCGTTCAACGCGGGCTTCGCGTCGGGCGGTGTTGCCACGGACCAGCGTGGTCTTGCACGCACCAACGGCTCCAACCCCGACATCGGCGCCTACGAATGGGCCCCGACCTCGAACTTCTCGCTCGCGGTCCTCAACGGCAGCCGGTCGCAGTCCACATCCATCTCGGGCGACACCCATGTCACCGTCATCCGCAACGCCGACGGCGATCTCGTCGCCATGACCGGCAACGGCAGCGTGTGGATCGCCCAGCGCATCCGTGACTACACCCCGGCGCCCGCGGTCACCAGTGACCCGGTCGTCTGGACCGATCCCCACGACGGGCTGGTCTATGTTGCGGCACCCTCGGCAGAGGGGTTCATCTTGCACCGTCGGGCGGCCGACGGCACATGGACGTTCCGCAACCTCTCCACAGAGTTCTCCGTCAGCAACGCCGATTCGCCGCAGGGCGTGCTCACGTTCTTCGTCTCGCGCCCGAGAACCGGCGATGCTCTGGTCTCGGTCGCTGGCATCACCGGTTCGGGCGAGATTGTTGCCTTCCAGCAGTCCACGGCTGCTTCGAGCAACGCGGAGGCCGCCTGGACCTTCTACAACATCACGGACGATCTCAACAGCCAGACGGGCATGACCACCCCCGCGTTCACCCAGATGACGAGTTACGTCACGAGTTGGAACCAGTGGACTCTCGCCGGGCTTGACGCCAACGGCAATGTTCAGGGCGTCTGGGTCAACGTCGCCCAGTTCACCACATGGCGCGTGGACAACCTCTCGACGATCACCGGCGCCGATCCGCTTACGGGCGAGCTCGACGTTACGCTGACCACCTGGGGTGGCATCCGGTTCTCCGGCGCCGATGCGAGCGGCAAACTCATTGCCACGTGGTGGAACCCGAGTCTCGGCGGGGGTAACTGGAAGCAGACGAACCTGACCAGCGCGGTCACGGGCGCCGGCCCGACGCTCTCCGGCGGCAGGCTCACCGCGTGGTTCGCCACCGGGAATCTCATCAGCTACGCCGGTTTCAGCAGCGGCGGGGATGTCCTCAGCTACTACTGGCAGCCGAGCGACGGCGCGACATGGAACACCGACAACCTCACCGAATTTGTGACCGACAGTTCGACCCGGCCCACCGGAGCGATCACCGCCTACGTCTCGACCGCCGGCACCGTCAGCATCGTCGCCGCCGACAGCAACAGCAACCTCGTCCGCCTTTGGTCACCGACGGGCGAAGAGAACACGTTCAGTCTCGACAACCTGTCGGACATCGCCTTGAGGATCTAAGTCCGTGGGCCGCAGGAGCGGAACCCGCGTCGCGGATGTCTTGAGACCGACGCGGGCCGGTGCCGCCGGCGCTCTCTGGAGGCAGGCTTCCGGCGGTCTGGCTGTAGCGGCAGAGGCTGTATAGTCGCCGGACCATGGTGCTTCGCATCGGGATCGTGGGGTGCGGCACGGCCGGGCAGGCGGCGGCGCTGTTTCTTGCCCGCCGCGGGCACCGGGTGACGGTGTTTGAGCAAGCCCCGGGGCTGGGGCCGGTCGGCGCGGGGCTGCTGCTGCAGCCGACGGGTGTGTCTGTGCTGGGGCGGCTCGGTCTGGACCAGGCGATTCTTGCGCTGGCGTCGCCGGTTGATTCGCTGCTGGGGACGACGCATCGCGGGCGCAGGGTGCTGGATCTTGCCTATCGCGATCTGCGGGAGGGGCTGCGGGGGTACGGGGTGCAGCGGGCGGCGCTGAGTGAGACGCTGCTGCGGGCGATGCTCGCGGAGGAGATCCGGCTGGAGTTCGGCACCACGGTGTGCGGCGTCGGGCCGGACGGGCGAACGCTGATGGACGCGGGCGGGGATGCGCACGGCCCGTTTGACCTGATTGTGGGCGCGGACGGGGCGAGATCGCGGTTGCGGGCGTGCTTTCCGGGGCTGGTGCGCCGGGATCGGCCGTATGCGTGGGGTGCGGTGTGGGCGATCTGCGATGATCCGGACGGGCGGTACGAGGGTGTGCTACGGCAGGTGTATCGGGGCACGCGGGAGATGATCGGTTTCCTGCCTTCGGGGCGGGGTGCGCCGGATGCGCCGCGGCGTGTGAGCGTGTTCTGGAGCCTGCCGACACGGGAGTGGCCTGCGCTGTTGCGGCGGGGGGTCGCGGACTGGAAGCGGCGCGTCCGTTCGCTGACGGACGCTGCGGAGCCGTTGCTCGAGCAGATCGACTCGATGGACCGCCTGATCTTCGCGCCGTACCGGGACACGATCCTGCGGCCGTCGTATCGGGGTCGCGTGGTGTTTCTCGGCGATGCGGGTCACTCGATGAGCCCGCAGTTGGGGCAGGGGGTGAACCTCGCGCTGCTGGACGCCGCGGCGCTTTCGGATGCGTTGGAGGGGGCGGCGTCGGTCGGGGAGGCGCTGCGGGTGTTTGATGGAGCGCGTCGCCGCGGCACGGCGTTTTATCAGCGGGCTTCGCGGTGGCTGACACCGGTGTTCCAGTCGGGTTGCGATCCGCTGGCGTGGCCGCGGGATGCGCTGATGGGCGGGTGCTGCCGTTTCGGCCCGACGAGGCGGCAGGCGCTGCGCTGGCGCTGGCGGGGGTGAAGACGGGGCTGGTACGGTCGGATGCGCTGCCGGGCGGTGCGGCGGAGCGGAGATGAGCGGGGCCGGCGTGACTGGAGTGGCGGGGCGGAGGCGGCGGAGGGGTCAGTCCGCCTTCGCGGTGTCGGGGCCGATGCCCTACACTTGGGGGCGTCAGCTGGAGCATTCGGCTGGTCTGGGGCCGTGCCGAATCGAGGAGGATGCGTGGCCCTGTAGCTCAGCGGTTAGAGCAGGCGACTCATAATCCAATCCGCCCATCTGACGCGGGTTTGCATCACACGGCACCGACTTGCACGACGGGTCGTCTTGGCTTCCCCGACAATCACCACCGGTTTCGGTCTTGATCCCCTGCACCGGGGTGACTCGGGGTGCGCCCCCGTGCTGCTGCGCTTTCTGCTGCGCTTCGGCCCCATTGAACTGTGCCGCCCGCCCAAAGAGATCCTCGGTCACTTGCAGGTAGTGTTCCTGACTCACTTGCACGCTGTGCCCAAGCCACGCCGACACCGCGTGTTGCGGGAACACCTTGGCTAGGTCAGACTCGCACGATCGCCGGAGAGTCTGAAACGTGTCGGGCCACACCTCGACGCCAGCCCGCCGGATTGCCGCGTGCAGCGTCCGGGGCATGTTGTTGCACGAGATCGAAACGACTCGGCTCTCGTGTTCGGCGGCAGCCTCGAACCCATCGACTAGCAACGGATACAGATTCTGACAGATCGGCACCATTCTCTCGCTGTTGGTCTTGGGCGCATAGACCCGTAGACGCGCTCGTTCCCAGTCCACATCGGCCCAGGTCAATCTGTGCGTCTCACTTGGTACCCGCAGCCCCGCGTATCGCGCCAACCCAAACAGCATTCGCCATGCGATATCAGGCAACTCGGCGATAACTCGATCGGCAGTCTCATGGTCAACGAAAGTGTCGCGGTTGGCTGCGATTGATCGGCTAGGTAGCTTTCGGAACGGATTGGTCCCGATCACCTCAGCATCGACCGCGGCGTTGAAGATCGCCTTGGCGTGACGGCAGTGCTGACGCACAGTCGCCTCGCTCAACCCCCGGCCCTTCAAGCGAGTCCGCCACTCGACTGCATCACCCGGCCCGATGGACTCGACTGACGGATTGCTGGGAAAGTGGGCGTTGAGGCCCCGGATCGTGTGGCGGTAGAGTTGAATGGTGCGGGGCTTGACATCGACCCTCCGCTGCCGCAGGAATCGACCGCACCACTGCCGCAGCCGTAGGGACGGTTCGTCTACCGCAGGCTCGCGTGGATCAACCAACCCCTTGGCTTCCAGTTTGGCATACAACCCGCCTGAGACGCCGGACAGCCACTCCGCAACTTCGACTCGTGGCGGTTGATTGAGTACGCGCGACGCCAGAAGAGACTCGACGTTTCGGCACACTTCCTCGGCCTGACGCTTCGTGACTTGGCCGAGCCGGATACGGGGCCGATCGGGCTGCCCCTCGGGGCGCTTGGCACCCGCTGGCCACACGAAGTCGATCGCGTACAGGTTGGACTTTCCGGCGGTTCCCCGCGAACGGATCTTGGTCACACTTGCCAACTCATCCTCTTCTCTGCCCGCGCTTGGGCTTCAGTTCCATATCGAGATACACCGCCAGCCGGTCAAGTGATGCCGCTGGCAGGGAACGCTCGCCACTGAGAAACCGAGATAGAGCAGACTTGGCAATGCCGGTCGTCTCTGCCGCACGAGTGAGCTGGCCGCGAGCCAGCGTTGTCTCTCGTAGTCGGTTCCGCAGTGGCTCCACGATTGGCGAGGGTTCAGTCATCGCCACTAGCCTACCACACTTGTTGCCCCTGTGTCAACATTGCGTGACATCGTTCTCGTCATCGTCGGCATCGTTCTCGTCGTCGTCATCGGTAGATCCGCCGTTGGCACCGTCCGACTGTCGGGTTCCTCGCCGTCGAGATTGCCACTCCCGCCGTGCCCTGGCACAGGTCGTGCGACCGGCTGTGATGCCGTACTCGCGGACCTTCACGCTCAGGTCCCGGCAGGACAGATTTGCAAGCCCGGGGTGAGTGTTGAGAAGCCGCACAACGCGCTGCTTGGGACGCATGGCTCGCCACTCGGCCGGTGGTGCTCCACGCCGGATTGCTCGTCGTCGTCCAGTTCGCCACGCCCCGGATTCCCCACCCGCAAGCCTGTCAACCTCATCAACGGAAACACCGAACCACCTGCCGATGGTCTCGTTGCTTGGCGGCTTGCCTTGAAGCGTTCGTTCACGGTGCTTGTAGATGTCGCGGACTTGGTACTCCGCCTCTCGTCGAGTCTCGGGCGGGTCACACCGGTCGGCGATTCTGGCCACGATGCGGATGGCGTCGTCCTCTGAGTACGCGGCCTTGAGTGCGAACGCCGCCGCCGCGATGATCGCGTCGTGTCGGCACCCGTGTTTCGGGTACCCAGGTCGTCGGTCTTGGAGTTGGAGCATGACACCCAGCCGGGTGGCTGCCCCGCGTTGGAGCCCTCGGAGTTGCGACTTGTCCACCTTTGTACCTGAGAGGGCTCCCCCGCTCTCGGTAGAGGCCCTCTTAGGTACTGAGTTGGACAGTGCCCGACTCTGCCAGTCGTCGCCCATCAACGCCCGGCCAAGGTCGTCGGGCGAGTAGCGTTGCACGAGGTTGTTCGGACTCCACTCCACCACGCGGCCCGACTTCTGATTGGTCGTGCCGGGGATGCGACTGAGTCGGCAGGCGTCAATGCAGGCTCTGTCGAACGGAATGCCCTGTGCCTCCAGACCGGCCCCCAACTTCCCCGCGATGTCGCTGTAGTCGTCAAGTGCATTCTTGCGTGACGGGTTGCCCTTTGGCATGAGCGGCAGTGCGAGGTCCGCATGATCTGGATGACGGAGTAGAAAGAAGGCCCAGACACCCCGGCCACTCGACAGCCACCACGACACCGGGGGAGCCCCCATCGTGACCAGTGCGGCCGCAACCTCGCCGACCATGTCGTTGGGGTCTCGGCGGTCTCGATAGTCACAGTCGATCCCGAGGACTGCCAAGGCCTCCAATTCGTCCTTCCCCCGCCTCACGAACGCTCCATTGCGCATCAACCCCGGATTGAACTGCAAGTACACCGCGTCGGGGTCGATCGCGTGCGTTGCCGAGACGATGGGCTTGCCATACTTGAAGCCCGGTGGCTTCGCCGTTGGCAACGCCAAGTCGCCGTATCCCTGTCCTGGAACGCGCCGCAGCAACAGCTCCACCAGTTCGGTCGGGTCCTGCTTCCATTCTCGTTGGTCTACCAAAGCCCCCTCCGTGCAGACGTACCGATACCACCCACCCCACGCGGGGCGTTCCGATCGGTCGCGGTGTTGTCCGGTCCAATCAGCCGGAGCCGCGTCAACGGCTCGGACTGTGCGTAGTGATCGCGCTGCCTGCTTTCTGCGGGCGTGAATGACCGTTAAGGTTTGATGATCTAGTCAGCCCGACGAGCCGGGCTCAACCCCGCCGACGACTACGCGGTGGCCTTCCCCGCGGCCCCGTCGTCACTGAGAAACTCCCGCAGTCCCTCGACCGGGAACAGCACGCGGGTGCCCACTCGTTTGAAGGGCAGCGAACCTGCCGCCTGCAGCTTCCGGACCATCCGCTCGCTGAGGCCGAGCATCTTCGCAGCCTCAGTCGCGCCTACCGCCATTCGTCCGATTCCGACCGTCTCGTGCATGTCCTGCTCCTTTACGCGGGCGTCATTGCCTTCGCCATCTGGAGGGTACATGTCTGCGCCGTGTAGCCAAGGGGCCCATTCCACCCAGTACCGGAAAGTGCCCCTCCTGCGTTCCAAGGCGGCATTTTAGAAAGGGAGCCGAAAACAAAACCTAGAGGTCCGTTGAGTGGCGTATGTGAGGTGGCGTGCAAGTGACCACCGCCAGGACACCCACGCACACCCGGCCCTGTCCTCGTCCTCGTTCACTCTCAGCCCGTGGCCGGAGGGGGTGGCTCGCTGCCCGAGAGTGAGCCGCCCCGCGTGTGCGGCCTAACCCTGCTGGGTGGAGAGTTCGGCGGAGGGGTTGGGTTGATGCCCCCTTTGCAACCCGTGCCGACTATTCCGGGGTCGGTGACGTTGCGGACGATGCCGCGCCGTGGTTAGGCTGGACGCTCATCTTGAGCCGAAAGGGGCAGACCATGACCACGACCATCGAGGATCGACTTGCATCGCTGGAGAAGTCCAACCGACGCCTACGTGCGATGGTCTTGGGTGTGTTCGTCGCCGGTGCTGTTGGTGTCGGTCTGGGAATGACCCAGGTCATCCGGGTGCCAGATGTCATTCAGGCCAAGAGCTTTGAGGTTGTGAACGACGACGGGGCGCGGGTTGTGGCTCTCGGCAGCACACTCAACGGCGAGGGCATGGTCACCACCTTCGACGGCGATGGCGACGAGTTGGTGGCTCTCATTGCGACAGAGGAGGGCGAGGGCAAGATCCGCACCTTCGACGGCAGTGGTGAGGTACTGGTGGTTCTTACCGCGATGATTGAGGGCGGCGGGGCAATTGGTACCTTCAGCGGCGACGGCCAGCAGTTGGTATCTCTTAGCGCGACGGACGATGGCGGGGCGATTAGCACCTACAACGCCGATAGCCAGCTGATGGCGTCACTCTCTGGGACCGATATCGGCGGAATGGTCAAGACTTACAACGCCCGTGGTCAGCAGTTGGTGTCTCTTCATTCAAATGATATCGGCGGAATAGTCAACACCTACAACGCTGCAGGCGGCACGTTGGTGGCTCTTGGCATGACCAGCAATGGCAATGGCGCGGTTGGCACCTTTGACGGCGATGGTGGCGAGTTGGTATCCCTTGGCACGACGGCCCATGGCGAGGGTGCAGTTAGTACCTTCAATGGAACGGGTGTCAGATTGGTGGCCATAGAGACAACGGGCGCGGGCGAGGGCAGGATCCGGGTAAACAACGGTGATGGAAACGTATTGGTGGGCCTTGGCGCGACGGATGAGGGCGAGGGCTTGGTCATCACCTTTGACGGAGAAAATGTCTTGTTGGTAGCTCTTGGTTCGACGCTCGGTGGTAATGGCTCAGTCAGCGTCAACAACTCCGCGGGTGACCCCATGGCGTTCATTGGGACGACGGTCGATGGTGGCGCGGGCGCGGTCCAAATCTTTGGAAGCGGTGGCGGTGAGTTGGTGTCGCTTGGTGCGACGGTCGATGGCGACGGTGCGGTTCTGGTCAATGACAAGCACGGCCAGATCAAACGGCTGATGTCGGGCGGCGACTGATCCGGCTGCAACTAGCGCATGATGACGAGTCAGTGACCATATACGAATCCCGATTATCGACGGATGAGTAGCAAATGCATGGAGGCTAAACCGTGAACAACAAAGACCGCCTTGCAACTGCGGCAATCCTTCCGATCGCCCTCATCCAGGTTGCCATTTCACTACTCTTCAGCTTCGGGCCGGTCGTCTTCGCAATCTGGATCGTGTTCTGGTCGGACTGGCACTGGTTCCTTGTCATTCTCGCGTGCCTATTCCTCGGTCCGATCGCATTGGGTGCGGCCGTGATGCTGTTCGCACTGCTCGGAAGCCTGCTCAGCCAGTGACCGCGAGGATTGGGGTCGAGGTTGGGGCTACACCAGCGGCAGTGAGGCGGTAGACCTTGGAACTGGTATCGCCTCTTGGTTATCACGCCGCAGTCCCGTGCATCAGTGTCTAGCGGGCGAACTCCGATCATCGAGAAGGTAGGCATACATGATCCTCTTGTGGAGCATTCGGTTTCTCGATTCCAGAGACAAGACGTTCAAGAGTCGATTGCTGTGGCTAGACACCGCATCGCTGAGTGCGGTCGAGCGCACTCGGGTCGAGCTGTGCATTCAGATTTCGAGAGACTGGGGCCAGAGCATCATGATTCAGTTCCGCGGGTTCTTCTCACCCAGAGACTCGCACGACCTATCCGCCGCTGAAATCGCGTCAGCGGGTGGGGTTCACGGTATCTCAGTCCCAGAGTACTTTGAAGACGAGGACGAGCGTGGAATGAGCAGCTCGGAGGTAGGAGCACTTCTGTTTGGCCGACCAGTATTGGACGCCCGCATCCCCCTACTCCCGCCCGCAGATGATCCGCCCGTTGCAATTGTGTCGCCGACGACCATCTCGCAGGACGATTTTCGCGTACTGGAGTACTTCTCTCGGGACTTGCGAGAGATGCAGTCGTGTGCATTCATCTCTGAGGGCCCGGGCCAGCTCGGTTGGTCGGAATGCGGATCACCGACAATACGGACGGCCGTCACGCACGCAGAGATTGCCGAGTTTGTGATGGTGTTTCGGCGCTTGTACATGAAGGGGGATCTAGCCCATACGCAGAAAGCTGCCGAGGTGTTTTGCCGTCTCGCAGCCGGGCACTGGACCGCGCGGTGGGTTGAGTCAATGCTGCGGCGATTTGACGACCGGTTGGGAAAGCCGCCAGAGTGCCTGCCCTTCTCGGCAAACGTCCCGCTCACATTTACTACCAAGCGGTTACTGGACGCCTTTATATACACTCGCTTTGCACACCAGCCCGATGCCAGACGAGCAAGACACTACGAAGCTTGCTTGGCAGAAGTGCACGGAGAGAAGGAGATGCTCGCGTGGATGTTCCTGTCAGCCCTGTTTGAATGCTCACTTGACATCCGCAACATCGGAGTCGAGATCGCAAGGTTCTTCCACCACCACGTAGAGCAGAATGCTCGCACTCTGGAGGGCCTCTCTCCCCTTGATCAGGAGCACAGTGGAATAGGCACCCTGGAAAGCAAGCTGCATCGATACCACCGCCTTCGGTCGTGCGCTGTCTCGCGTCTGGCTCACGAACTGGCTCAACAACACGGCCTGTCGGGCAGCGATGCGGAGCAGTTTCTATCTCAAGCAGGCCGAGAGCTAGACAAGTGCATCCCGCCGAATCTGATTCATCGCGACGGCGTGGAGCGGCGACCGAGCACGCCGCCACGCTAGGTGCGGCACCGCTGACACACCTGAGGAGCTTTCGAAAACTGGATATCTCCGTGGTCCTTTCGGGCTACCGGGGAGATCCGCGAGCGCGCGAACGACCGATGGCAGTAGGTCCTGAGTTTCACGCCGCAGTCCCGTGACCGCGTATAGACCTAGCGAAAGCGGCCGACTCCCCCCGTGCCCGCCATCGGCCTTCCCATCCGCACTCCACCCCCCAACGCAAACACCCCGGCCTGAGCCGGGGTGAGGTGCGAGTGGTCAGGATGTCCGGCAGTGTCAGGCCCTCTGCCTGCGGCCGGTGAGGGGCACCCGGAGGTCCGCCAGCAAGTCGCCGAACACGCAGCCGTCCGGGGCCTGCTCCGTGATCCGCACGACCCAAAGGGACACGACCCCGGTGTCGGTGTCCCGCACGAGCTGGCCCGAGAGCCCCGTAGCCGCCCGCCTACGCGACGGCACGACTCGGGCCGGGTGTGGTGTGGGCGAGTCCGGCAAGCCCTGAGCGTGGGCCTGAGCGAGTTCGCCGGTAGCGTACCGTGAGGGTGGGGCTAGGCATCGGTATCACCCTGGCCAACGATGGCTCGGATGCTGGCGACGGACTCGGGTGTGAGGGTGACGGGGCAGGCCGCGAGCCAGCCACCCACGCTAACATCGCGGGGCGAATCGGCCCCCGGTGCTGCGCCATCTGCTGCGCCGGTGCCCGATCGACCCTGTTCCGGCATCTGGCCCGAACCGCCAGATTCATCCAAATCGTTGCTGGACAACGGTTTAGGAGCATCTTGGCCCTGTAGCTCAGCGGTTAGAGCAGGCGACTCATAATCGCTCGGTCCCCGGTTCGAATCCGGGCGGGGCCATTTCGGTGGGGTAGCTCGTGGCGTTTGGGGCGGGACCGGGCGGGGTGGGATTTCGCATCTTGAGGTTGGTAATTCGGTGATTTCTCCGGTCCGGTGGGAATCGGACGTAGAAAATGCGGAACGGCAAGCTTTTTTGCGTCTTTTTGCGGCGGTTTTTTCGCCGGGCCGGCCTGTTCTGGTATCTTCACCCACTCAGAAGTGTCGCTGAACGGACACGGAATGAGATTGGAATGGCTCTGCGGCTGACGTACTTCGTGAGCGCGTCCGCTCGGGGGGCCGGAGATGAGAGGAAGACCAGTATGAACAAGGCCATCATCGGTATCGCGGCAGCCAGCCTCGCCGCAGCGTCGGCTGCCAACGCGCAGATCGTGTTCAACATCTTCGAGTCCGGCGGCAACGTCGAGCTGACGATGTCGGGCGACTTCGACCTCGCCGCCACGCAGGGCTACATCAGCGACTCGACCGCGTACAACGGCTACTCGCCCAACCTTGGTGCGATCGCCACGGGCAGCGGCAACACCAACTACTACGGCATGACCCAGAGCACCTGGACGCCCTTCGGTTCGGGCGGCTTCGGCAACTGGGACGCCTCCGGCGGCGACACCGTCGCGCTGTTCTCGAACCCGGTGCTCGGCGTCCCCGCCGGCTACGTGTCCGGTCAGTCGCTCTCGGCGACCGCCACCAAGTTCGGCACCACCCTCGCCGCGCTCGGCATGACCCCCGGCACCTACACGACCACGCTCGTCGGCCCCTCCGGCGTGTCTGACTCGGTCATCGTCAACGTCGGCATCCCGGCGCCCGGCACGGCCGCGCTGCTCGGCCTCGGCGGCCTGGCCGCCATCCGTCGTCGTCGCTAATTGCGAACGACTGACGATCGCTTGATACGAATCGCCGCCGCCCGCTTGCGGGCGGCGGCGTTCTTTTTGGCCTGTTCCGGAGAGGGCGTGACTCTGCCCGGGCGCGGAGCGGCCCCGTCCGGGGGGACAGGGCCGCGGGGTGACGCGTGATGATTGCGGATGCTAGAGGCTTGCGCGGCGGCGGTGCATCCCGAGGCCGAGCAGGCCGACCGCGGCCATCGCGGCTCCGGTTGGCAGCGGGATGGTGGTGAAGCCCCAGGTGAAGTTGTCGAAGCCGGCGAGGTTGGCCGTCGGCCCCGGGTCTGTGCCGCGGAACTCGATGGAGTGGACCAGCCCGTCCTCGATGGTGAAGCCGAAGAACTGCCCGAGGTTCTGGTCTGCGGTGAAGTTTCGTGTGAGCAGCGCCGTGCCGAGGGCGTCGCGGAGGATCAGTTCCACGGCGCCGCTGCTGCCGAACAGGGATCCCATATCGAACCCGGCGGCGGTGATGCCGGTCGAGAAGCTGGCCTCGATGGGCTCGCCGTTGCGGTTGGAGAAGAGGGCGCTGGAGGGCACACCGAAGCTCGTCCCGAGCACGGCGAGGTCGACGCCGGTGCTCGCGGTGCCTGTGAAGACGACGTCGCTGAAGAGGCCAGACTTGGTGAAGGAATCGGCCTGGTTTCGGTCGCTGCCGTCGAGCGTCACGTCCTGGAAGTCCCAGGAATCGAGCGCGGACGCGGCGGCGGTCAGATCGCCCCGGGCCGCGTACTCGATGATCGTGGGTGCCGCGTTCGCGGCCGCGGTGCCGAGCCCCGCGAGGGCGAACAGAACGATTCCGGCTGAGGTTGTGGTGTCCCGCTGCTGCATGATTCGTCTCTCCCGCGCGTGGGCCAAGTCCACGCCGCGGGCAGCATACCACGGGACGGTTTCGGGAGGAAGCGGGTCTGAGGAATCCGGCCGGTGGGAGACGGGTCGGCAGTGCGGGCCGGCCGACGGGCGGGCGCGTCGGTGCCGGGTCTGCACCTGGCGCGGCGTTGGGGAATTTAGAGGCCGGCGAGCGTGCCGGTCGAGTCGCCGAAGCTGGCGACGTCGCACCCCATGCGGTCGAGCACCGACATGTAGAGGTTGCACATTGGGGTCTCTTTGGGGTAGTGCAGGAGGCGGCCGGTGTCCATCGAGCCCGCGGCGCCGCCGGCAAGGACGATGGGCAGGTTTTCGTGGTTGTGGATGTTGCCGTCGCTGATGCCGCTGCCGTGGAGGATGAGGCAGTTGTCGAGCAGCGAGCCGCTGCCCTCGGGGGTGGCCTGCATGCGTTCGAGGAAGGCCGCGAAGCGTTCGACGTAGAAGCGGTCGATGCGTCGGATCTTCTCGACCATGTCTTCGTTGTGCTGGTGGTGCGAGAGCTCGTGATGGCCCTCGCTGACGCCGATCTCGGCGAGCGAGCGGTTGCTGCCGCCGACGCCGACCATGAAGGTGGCGATGCGGGTGGAGTCGGTGCGGAAGGCGAGCAGCATCATGTCGTACATGAGGTCGATGTGCTGGCTGAGCTTGCGGGGGATGCCGACGGGGGCGTCGTATTCGGGGAGCGGGTCGGCGTCGGTGTCCTGCATGGCGTGCTGGATGCGGCGTTCGATCTCGCGGACGGAGGTCTGGAACTCGTCGAGCTTCTGCCGGTCGGCGACGCCGAGGCGGCGCTCGAGGCGGTCGGCGTCGGAGGCGACGAAGTCGAGGACGCTGGAGCGGCGGCGCATGCGGTCGCGGCGTTCGGCCTCGCTCGCGGCGTCGCCGAAGAGCCGCTCAAAGACGACGGCGGGGTCTACCGACTTGGGCACGGGGGTGTTCTCGTCGCGCCAGGCGACGTTTGACGTGTAGGCGCAGGAGTAGCCGGAGTCGCAATTGCCGGCGGGGCGGCTGTTCTCGCACCCGATCTCGAGGGAGGGCAGGCGGGTGCGGTCGCCGATCTGCTGTGCTGCGAACTGGTCGACGCTGATGCCGAGGTTGATGTCGTTGCCGGAGGTCTTGCGTGCCTGGCAACCGGTGAGGAAGGTGGCAGAGGAGCGGGCGTGGTCGCCGGGGCCGTCGCCGTTGGAGCGGGCCTTGTCGAGCGTGAGGCCGGTGACGACGTTGATGTGCTTGCGGACGCTCTGGAGCGGGGCGAGCGTGGGCGAGAGCTCGAAGCTGCGGCCCTCGCCCTTGGGGAGCCAGTGCGGGTAGTTGACGCCGTTGGGGGGTGAAGATGAAGGCGGTGCGGAGGGGGGCGGAGGCGGCCTGCGAGCCCCCCACTGTTCCGGCGGCCCTGGCGATGGAGGAGACGCCGCCCATGGCCTCGAGCCAAGGGAGGGCCATGGTGACGCCGAGGCCCCGGAGGGCGGCGCGGCGGGAGAGGCCGCCGGTGCGGCCGGTGACGAAGTGGGGTCGGGATGGATTGGGGCGTTGATTCGTCATGGGTGTGTCATGGGGGGGTGTGTCGTGCTGGCTCGGGGTCGGGTCATTGGTCTGTGGCGCGGCCGCGGCAGGAGCGGAAGGCCTCGCTGGCGACGATCGCCTCGATGAGTGCGCCGAATGTCTCGCCTTCGGCGCGGAGTTGGTCGACGAGGCGGGTGACGGTCGGCCGGTCGAAGGGTTCGAGCCCGCGGCCGAGGGCGTAGGTGAGGACCTGCCTAGTGAGATTCTCGACGAAATCGTCCTCTCGTGCCAGCACAATCTCGCGGAGTTCGGCGGGGCCAGAGAACTGCACGCCGCCGGGGAGCTCGCCGGAGGGGTCGATGGGTTGCCCAAATTCGCTGTCTCGCCAGCGGCCGAGGGCGTCGAAGTTTTCCATCGAGAGGCCGATCGGGTCCATGCGGCGGTGGCAGGTGACGCAGGTCGGGTCGGTGAGGTGGGCTGCGAGCTTCTGGCGGGGGGTGGCGTCTTCGGGGAGGGCGGCGGCGGACTGCTCGAGGCGGGGGATATTGGCCGGGGGCGGGGGTGGCGGAGCCGCCGAGGACCTGGTCGAGCACGTAGAGGCCTCGTTTGACGGGGCTGGTGCGTGTCGGGTTGCTGGTGACGGTGAGGACGGCGCCGAGGGTGAGGATGCCGCCGCGGGGTGAGTCGGGCTCGAGGGTGACGCGGCGGAAGTCATCGCCTTCGACACCCTCGACGCCGTAGTGGGAGGCGAGGCGGGCGTTGAGGAAGGTCTCGCGGCTGTCGAGCAGGGCGCGGATGGAGCGGTCGCTTCGGACGATGTCGCCGAAGAACATCGTGGCTTCGTCGCGGAGGTCGGCGCGGAGTTGGGCGGAGTATTCCGGGAAGGCGGCGGTGTCGATCTCGAGGCGGTCGAGGTTGCGGAGCAGGAGCCACTGGCCGGCGAAGTTTTCAATGAAGGCGTCGGCGCGGGGGTCGGCGAGCATGCGTCTTGCTTGCGCGCGCAGTGTGGCTTCGTCGGCGAGCTTGCCGCGGTCGGCGAGGGTGGTCAGTTCGTCGTCGGGGGTGCTGCTCCAGAGGAAGTAGGAGAGTCGGGCGGCGAGTTCGTGGTCGTTGAGGTTGTAGACGCGGGTCGGGTCGTCGCTGTGGCGGTTGGCTATGGAGCGGTAGAGGAAGTTGGGGGAGACGAGCACGGCGCTGAGCACAACGCGAACGGCTTCTTCGTAGGTGTCGCCGGCCTGGCGCGAGTCTTCGTAGAGGAGCATGAGCCGGCGGAATTCTTCGTCGTTGACCGGCCGGCGGAAGGCGCCGGCGGCGAAGTTCCCGATGACCTTGCGGGCGACGGTGCGCTGGGCGGCGTCGTTGGCGCCTTGGCCGGGCGTGACGAACATGACCTGGCCGTAGGCGTCGGGACGCTGGAGGGTGTCTTCTGCGAGCGGGCCGGCGAGGGAGACTGCTTCGATGGCCATGTTGCGGTCGGCGACATCGGGCACCCAGTAGTCGTTGGTGAAGGCGGCGGAGAGGCGGCGCGGGCCGGCCTCGAGCCGGAGCGGCACGCGGCAGGCCTGGGTGTCGCCGCGCTCGGCCTCGACGGCGAAGGCCCCCACTTCGCGCCCGTCGAGGCGGAGGCTGAGGGCGGGGAGGTCGTCGCCGCCGCGGGTGCCCCAGGCCTCGACGATGAGCTCGTAGTCGCCGGTGAGCGGGACATCGACGGTGGCGGTGACCTCGGCGTTGGTGGTGAGGAAGTAGCCCCCCGGCGCCGAGCGAGCGGGCGGGGCGGGAGACCTCGAGCGGGTGGAGGAGTCGGGGCTCGCTGCTGACCTCGACGACGGGTCCGAGGCCGAGCTCGATGGCGCGTTCGGCGGCGTCGAGGTAGAGCTCGAGTTGGAGGGTGGACATGCTGAGGACGTCGGCGTTGTTGTCGAAGCCGTAGCCGGTGTCGTCGGGCGGGAGTGCCGCGGCGAGGTCGATGCGTCGGGGTTCGACGCCGAGCAGGTCGCGGAGTGTGTTGCGGTACTCGGCCTTGTTGAGCCGGTGGATGGTGAACCAGCCGGGGTCGATCGCGCCGTCGGGCGGGGTGTAGCGGAGGACGTCGTCTATCCACTGGATGATGGTGAGGCGTTCGAGGTCGGAGGGTTGGGGCTCCTCTTCGGGGGGCATGTCGCCGAGGTGGACCATCTCGCGGGCGAAGTCGAGATCGTCGGCGACGGTGAGGAAGTCGGCGATGGTCTCGATGCCCTCGAAGCGGATGTCGGCCTTGGCCTTGCGGTCGCCGTGGCAGGCGAAGCAGTGCTGGGCCATGATGGGGGCGACGTTCTCGGCGAAGCGTTGCTCGAGCTCGCGGGCGAGCGGGTCGGGGACGGTATTGGGGGGTGGCGTTGGGGGTAGCCGGGGGGGCCTCCGGCTGGGCGGTCGCGAGCCACGTGAGTGCGGCCAGGAATCCCGGCACCGCTATCCAACCCAATCGAGTCCTGAACATACCGCCTCCGTGCTGCCGCCGACTGGAACGTACAGGAGATCGGGGGTCGGGTCAATGCTCTGGTGAGGCGGTGGGATCGGGTGGTGGGGAGCAGCGCCGGGGGGCCGCCCGGGGTGGTAGGCTTGCGTCATGCCGACCATACCCATGCTGAGCCGTTGTGCCCTCGTTGTTCTCGCCGTCGTTCTCGCGCTGGTGCCGGCGTGTCTTGCGCAGCCGCAGTTGTACGTCAACGGCAACATCTACACGCTGGACCCGGAGAACCCGCGGGCCGACACGATCCTCGTCGAGAACGGTCTGATCGCGTCGATCGGTTCGCGGGACGCGGTGCGGGAGGAGATGCGGAACCAGGGATTCCGGGTGTACGAGGAGGTGGACCTCAAGGGCCGCACCGTCATCCCGGGGCTGATCGATGCGCACGGCCACATGGTGGGGCTGGGCGCGATCGGGCTGGGGCTGCTCGACCTGCGGGCGTCGACGTCGTTTGAGGACGTGGTGAACATGGTGCGGGACCGGGCGAGCCGCGTGCCGGCGGGGACGTGGATCGTCGGGCGGGGCTGGGACAACGAGTCGTGGGCGGACAACGACCTCCCCCACCACAACATGCTGTCTGAGGCGGTGCCGGATCACCCGGTTTGGCTCTCGCGGGTGGACGGGCACGCGGGGCTCGCCAATGCCAAGGCGATGGAGGTCGCCGGGGTGAGCGGCTCGACGCCGAGCCCTTCGGGCGGGGAGATCCTGCTGGATGCGTTACGCGAGCCGACGGGTGTTTTTGTGGATACTGCTGAGTCGCTGATCGGGCGGCACATCCCCGACGGGCTGACCGGCGATGCGCGGGAGTGCATCCTCAAGGCGCAGGAGATGTGCCTGGCGGTCGGGCTCACGGCGGTGCACGATGCGGGCGTTTCGCCGGAGGAGGTCGAGATCTACCGCCAGCTCGAGGCGCAGGGGCTTTTGAAGATCCGCGTGTACGCGATGCTGCACGGGCGCGCTGCGGCGGCGTATTTCGAGGCGAACGGCATCTACGACAACTTCAAGCTGAGCGTGTATGCCGCGAAGATGTATATCGACGGGGCGATGGGCTCGCGGGGGGCGTGGATGCTCGAGCCCTACACCGACCGGCCGACCGATCCGGAGGGCAGGCCGTATTCGGGGCTGGCGGTGAATGATCCGTCGGCGATCGAGGCGAGCATGGTGCACGCGCTGAACTTTGCCTATCAACTCTGCACGCACGCGATCGGCGACCGGGGCAACCGCGAAGTGCTCGACGCGTATGCCCGGGCGCTGGAGGCCACGAAGGACTCGCGTCCGGCGAGCTTTGTGCCGCGGCACCGGATCGAGCACGCGCAGCTGCTGCATCCCGACGAGATCGCCCGCTTCGCCGAGCTCGGAATGATCGCGTCGATGCAGCCCACACACTGCACGAGCGACATGCGGTGGGTGGATGCGCGGGTCGGCACCGAGCGGGCTAAGGGGGCGTACGCGTGGGCGTCGCTGCTGAAGGCTGATGCGCGGCTGGCGTTCGGGTCGGACTTCCCGGTGGAGAGCGAGAACCCGTTCCTCGGGCTCTTCGCGGCCGTCACCCGGCAGAACCTCGACAACCAGCCCGAGGGTGGCTGGCACCCCGAGCAGCGGCTGACGCGCGAGGAGGCGCTACGGGGGTTCACAATCGACGCGGCGTACGCGGCGTACTGGGAGGACCGCGCGGGGACGCTCGAGGCGGGCAAACTGGCGGACTTTGTCGTGCTCGACCGGGACGTGATGACGTGCGATGTGCAGGCGATCCCGGGGACCAAGGTGCTCAAGACGATCAGCGCTGGTGAGGTGCTCTACGAGGCGGAGTGATCGGCAGCCGGTTGCATGGATGGTGATACCGCTACCCTCCCGCCACGAAGGAGATCGATATGCCCACAGCGATTGTGCTTGGTGCGGGGATGGTCGGGAGCCTGATGGCGACCGACTTTGCCGCGGAGCCCGGGTTTGATGTGACTATCGCCGACAGCCGGCCCGAGGCCCTGGAGCGGGCCAAGGCCCGTGCCGCGGCGGCCGGCCGGGAGATCGACACGCTGCGGGTGGACCTCGCCGACACGGCGGCGCTCAAACGCGCGATAGAGCCGCACGACATGGTGCTGGGGGCCTTGGCGAGCGTGATCGGGTTCCAGACGCTGCGGACGGTGATCGAGGCGGGCAAGCCCTACTGCGATATCTCGTTCATGCCCGAGGACGCGATCGACCTCGACGAGCTTGCCAAGGAGCACGGGGTGACGGCGGTGGTGGACTGCGGCGTTGCGCCGGGGATGAGCAACATGCTCGCGGCCCGGAGTGTCGCGGACCTGGACACGGCCGACTCGATCGAGATCTACGTCGGAGGCCTGCCCCGCGAACGCCGCTGGCCGTTTGAGTACAAGGCGGGCTTCTCGCCGAGCGACGTGATCGAGGAGTACATGCGTCCCTCAAGGATCGTCGAGGGCGGGCAGATCGTGACGCGTCCGGCGCTCTCTGAGCCAGAGCTGATGGACTTCGCCGGCGTCGGGACGCTCGAGGCGTTCAACACCGACGGGCTCCGCTCGCTGGCGTACACGATGAGCGTGCCGAACATGAAGGAGAAGACGCTCCGCTACCCCGGGCACATCGAGTTGATGCGGGTCTTCCGCGAGACGGGACTGTTCGGGCAGGACGAGATCGAGGTGGGCGGCGTGCGGGTCAAGCCGATCGACGTGATCAGCACGCTGATGTTCCCCAAGTGGACGTACGAGCCGGACGAGGAGGACCTGACGGTGATGCGGATCATCGTGGAGGGTCGCAAGGGCGGGCGGCGCGAGCGGCACTCGTGGGACGTGCTGGAGTATTACGACAAGGCAATGCGGGCCACGAGCATGTCGCGGACGACGGCGTTCCCGTGCACGATCATGGCAAGGATGGTCGCGAGCGGGGAGTTCGTACGGCCGGGCGTGAACCCGCCGGAGTTGATCGGGAGCGATGCGGGCGTGGTCGAGCGGGTGCTTGCCGAGCACCGTGCGCGGGGGATCGAGTATCGGCGGACGGTGGAGGCGTTGTAGCCCTACTTCCGCCGCGCCACGATCGTGCGCGGGTGGCCCTCGATGTCCTTGAGCACCGTCACGGCCTCGACCAGCGGGTTGGCCTGGGCGAGGGCCTTGGCCTCGTTGGCCCGCGAGGCGGCGACCTCGACCAGCAGCAGTCCGCCGCGGCGGAGGTGCACGGGGCCCTCGGCCAAGAGCGGGCGGACAAAGTCGAGCCCGTCGGCACCGCCCCGCAGCGCGATGGTCGGCTCGAAGCCCTTGACGTTGGCCTGCACGGCGGTCTCCGGGTCGGTCGAGTCCCACTCATCGTCGGGGATGTAGGGCGGGTTGCTGACGAGGTAGTGCAGCGAGCCCTTGGCCTTGGCGACGGGGTGCTCGTCGAGCGGGTCGAGCATGTGGCCCCGCAGCAGGTCCATGCGGTCCGCGACTTTGTGCCGCTCGGCGTTCTCTTTGGCGACCTCGAGGGCGTCGGGCGAGATGTCGGTGGCGATGACGTGGGCCGCGGGCATGTGCTTGGCGAGGGCGACGCCCACGCAGCCGGAGCCGGTGCAGACATCGGCGATGAGGACGCCGGCGCCGAAGGCCTTGGAGTCATTCCCGCCGTCGCGTCCGAAGCCGGGGGTGGCGCGGGCGTGCTGGAGGACGTGCTCGACGATGGTCGCGGTCGCCGGGCGGGGGATGAGCACGCGCTTGTCGACGTGGAAGGGCATGCTGAAGAACCAGCCCTCGCCGACGAGGTACTGGACGGGCTCGTCCTTGAGCGCGCGCGCGGTGAGCTCGCGGAGGCTCTGGCGTTCGAGCGGCGAGGCGGGGCGGTCGGGCTCGGTGTAGAGCTTGAGGCGTTCGCACCCCAGCACGTGTGCGACGAGCATCTCGGCGCAGAGCTGCGGCGAGTCGAGGTCGGCCTTGACGAAGGCGTCCTTCATCCACGCGAGGAGGGCGCGGGTGGTCCAGGTCTTTGGGGGTGTCGCCTGGGGTTGGGGCATGGGGGGATGGTATTGGGGATTTGGGGGCGGGGTGAGGATGTGGGTCGGGGACTCTGTCAGAGCCGCGAGGGTGACCTCGCGGAAGGGGCGTGCGTGATGGTCGTGGCGGGCGTGCTCTCCGATCGCTCGCGTACGGAGCTTCGGCGGAGTTCCGAGCGTGGCGGTCCGGGCAGGTCTCATGCAGTTGCGGTGCCGGAGACCCCTTCCGCGTCCTTACGGCCGCGGCTCTGTCAGAACGGCCGCGGCGCTGTCGGCACCGGGCTCACGCCCAGTGGCACCGCTCTACCAGCCGTACCCCAACCGCTCGAGCGCCTCCCCCGCTTCTTCCCGCAGCCACCGATTGAACTCCGGCGTGGCGAAGCGTTGCCAGTCCCCCACCGCGCCCTTGCGGTAGAGGCTCTGACGGTCCTCGGTGGTGTCGTCGTCGCGGTCGAAGCCGGGGGCGGTGCGGGCGTCGTGCTCGGGCGGGGTGGCCTGCGCGGGGTCGAGGCCGAGGAAGTCGTACATCCGGCGGCACTGGGCCGCGACGTCGGCGTGGAGGTCCTCGTAGCGGACGCTGAGCAGTGTCGGCGTGTCGGTGCCGGCGCCGTGCCTGATATCTTCGAGCACGCGCCACCCCCAGAAGCGGGCGGTCTCGCGGACCCACGCCTCGTCGGCGAGCAGTCCGGGGTCGTCAGGCCCCATGGCGTCGGGGTTGTCGCGGAACGCCTGCTGGTGGCGGGTGAACGACTCGCGGAGGTGCTGCGGGAAGTGGTGTGCCTCGCCGGCCCGCAGGTGGTGGAAGGTGTAGCTGACGACGACGTCGCGCCCGTCGCGGTAGACGTAGATGGTCTTGCTGCCCCGCACCAGTTCGCGCAAGGGCCGGGGCGAGCGGTCGCCGACGAGCGTGACGCCGGGCTGTCCCTCGGCCGTGGTCGCCAGACACTCGCGGATGAGGCGTTCGACGTTGGCCCGGGCGACCCGTCGGGCGGGCTCGTTGCTGCCGAGCTGCCAGGGGTGTTTGGCGAACTCCTCCCACGCGTGGAGGAAGTGCTGGAAGTGCCACTCGCCGGTGCAGCGGACGGCGGGGTGGAGGTTGAGCAGGTTGCCGACCCAGTTGGTGCCGGACTTGCCGAAGCCGCAGAGGAAGAAGGGGTCGGGGGTCATGGGCCGCAAGGGTACCGCGCGGGATGGGCTGCGTGGCGTGATAGACTCGGTGCCATGACGGGGACACCCAAGCGAACGCGGCGGCGTTGGGTCTGGCCGGTGGTGGCGGCGCTCGGGCTGAGCGCGGTGATGCAGGTGGGGATTGTGGTGATGCCGGACAGTTGGTACACAGCGCTGCATGGCATCCCGGGACCGGCCGAACCCCGCCAGTTCGTGGTGGACGAGAACGATGCAGTCTGGGCCGTCGATCGCGTTGATCTGGGACCGTTCGGGGAAGCTATTTCCGCGCAATCTGACATGGAGCGGTTCTTTCGTGACGAGCTTGCGTCACAACATAGCCCATCTCCACGGCCGCTGGTCGTGCCCACATGGAGCACCTTCGCAAGAGCCTCCGGGAACGAGGCCATGCTCGCCCTGAGAGCGTCGGCTGCTGCAGGCTGGGACAACTGCGCAATCACGGAGATGGCGGAGGGGTGGCCGTGGCGCTGCGTTCGCGGTGAATCGCGCAGCGTGATGACGTGGGCTACCCGCCAGCGGACCATCGCCCGCTCCGGACAGGCCCTCCTTTGGGGTCGCACTTGGGTGCCCTCTGTCCCGATCTGGCCCGGCCTCGTGCTCAACCTCGTGGTGCTGGCGTTGCCGTGGTACGCGGCGTACTGGCTGCATGGCCCCGGGCGACGCGTGTACCGTCAATACCGTGGATGCTGCACGGCGTGCGGCTACGACCTCGCCGGGCTCGACCGCTGCACGGCGTGCCCGGAGTGCGGGGCGGTGCCGCGGGGCGGGGAGCCCGCGGCGGCGGGTGGCTGAGCGGCGGGGGCTTGCGTTCTCGGCCCGCAGCGACGGGGGTTGGGGGGGAGGGGCCGTTCCCGGCCATCGTGGGGCGATCGACGGTCGTTATGGGGCCATCGATGGTCGTTGTCGGGCTGTCGACGGTCGCCGTTGGGCCGTCGACGGTCGCCGTTGGGCCGTCGACGGTCGCCGTCGACCCGTCAACGGTCGTCGTTGACGGGTGATTTGTCGTTGTGGAGCCGTCCACGGTCGTCGTTGACGGGTGTTTCGTCGTCGTGGAGCCGTCAACGGTCGCCGTTGACGGGTTCGCGGCCGCTGTGAACCCGTGACGGATGACCCGTCACGGGTTCATTTGTGTCGGGCACGCCCGAGAACCCGCGGCGGTCGGCAGTTTTTGCCGAACGGTGCCACGATGCACACAGTGCGTCGTGCCGAACCCGCGGTGCCACGATGCACGAAGTGCGTCGTGCCGCGAGGCCAACGCGCCCAAGCCACGGCACGACGCGGCAGAGCCGCATCGTGGCACCGGGCGTCGTGCCGAACCCGCGGTGCCACGATGCACGAAGTGCGTCGTGCCGCGAGGCCGGCGCCCAGGCCACGGCACGACGCGGCAGAGCCGCATCGTGGCACCGAGCGTCGTGCCGAACCCGCGGTGCCACGATGCACGAAGTGCGTCGTGCCGCGAGGCCAACGCGCGCAGGCCACGGCACGACGCGGCAGAGCCGCATCGTGGCACCGGGCATGCAACACCTCGGGCGGACCACATGCATCTGCAAGGCCGATGACCCCTTCCGCGTCCTGACGGCCGCGGCTCTGTCAGCAGCCCGCGTTCCACAGGTTGAGGAACTCGAGCACGTCGAGGGTGTTGACACTCCCGTCGCCGTTGATGTCGGCCGAGCCCTCGCCGGCGTTCCAGGCGTTCAGGAACGACAGCACGTCGAGGGTGTTGACATCGCCGTCCTCGTTGAAGTCGGCGATGCACTCCGGCGGCACGGCGTAGAAGACGCGGACGGAGATGTCGCCCGAATAGCCGATCGCCAGGTCGTCCCAGCCGTCGCCGTTGATGTCGCCGAAGGCCACGCAGTTGGCGACCTCGCTGGCGTCGAACGTCCAGCTGGGGGGCGAGTCGAGCGTGCCGTCGCGGTTCAGATACAGGTGCGTGCGGCCGTCGGAGAAGTTGACCTCGCAGAAGTCGTCGTCGCCGTCGCGGTCGATGTCGTGGAAGGCGACCTCCTGCTGGCCGTAGAAGGGGGCGTCCGACTCGTAGACCAGCGAGAACGCGCCCGCGTCGTTGGCGTAGACGCGGCCGGGCTCGTCGTGGCCGAGGCCGTAGTCGGGCCAGCCGTTGCCGTCGATATCGCTGAAGGCGACGCCCTTGTCGGTGCCGTCGTCGCCGGTCGTCCAGTAGGGGGTGGCCTCGAGCGAGCCGGCGCCGGTGTTGAGATAGATGCCGCTCTCGAAGTTGACCCACTTGGCCACGCCGACATCGGGCCAGCCGTCGCCGTTGACGTCGGCGGCGTCGAGGCCGTTCTGGATCGACTGCTCGGCGCTCTGCCAGCTGACGGTGTTGTCGAGCGTGCCGCTCTGGTTCTTCCACATGTACATCGGGCGGTAGGGGTCGGGCGTGACGCCCTGGTTGGTGGTGACGATGTCGAGGTCGCCGTCGTTGTCGATATCGACGAGCAGGCCGCTGGTGGCCCAGCCCGATCGCGGCGGCGTGCCGAACCAGCCGGCGGTGGTGCTCGGGCCGGTCGCCGAGCCGAAGTAGACGCGGATGTCGTTGAACGAACCCGAGACGCTGAAGAAGTCCGGGTAGGTGTCGAGGTTGATGTCGCCGATGTGGACATCGCCGCAGTGGGTCTGGTCGGCCGCGATCCACGAGGGGGCGGCCTCGAGCTGCGTGCCGGTGTTGTAGAGGATGAAGTCGTGCCAGTCGTCGTAGGGCGGGAAGCTGTTGGACTTGTAGACGCCGACGACGAGGTCGGCGAGCCCGTCCCCGTTCATGTCGGCGATCTTCATGCCGCCGACCTGGCGGCGGAGGTTGAGCTGGTAGTCGGGCGTGGTCGGGTAGAGCACCTCGTCGGCCCGTGTTGTCCATCCGGTGTTGTCGGAAGATGACGGGACCACGAACGCGGTCGTCTGGCCGTCGTCGGAGACCTCGTAGGCGGGGAGGGCCTTGGAGACCTGACCCATCGCCGAGCCGGCGAAGAGGGCAAGAGCGGCGGGGGCCAGCGTGCGGTGTGTGGGGGTGTGCATCGTGTCTATCTCCTCGTTGAGTCTCTCAGGGCAATCGTAGCGACCCGCGGCGGGGTCACAAAGCGGTTTCCTCACGACCGGGAATCGTTAGCATTGTGCGCATGACAGGGCCCGCCCACGCCAACCCCCCCGCCTCGCGCCGCGCCCGCCAGCGGCTCACGAAGTGGATCCGACGGATCGTGGTACTCACGACAGTCGGGCTGCTGCTGCAGATTGGATTTGTCGTCTGGAGGATGCAGACCCCGCTCACCCTTCCCGCTAAGGCATCGGGCGTGGTGAACGCGGCAACCCCGGATGGCACACGGGAGATTCTGATACACGAACGATTCGGCGCTACTGATTGCTCTTCAGTGTCATTTCGGATTCAAGAGGACCATATCAGCACGTTTGCCGCGTGGGGTGTATTCGCGGGGGTAGTTACACCACTGGCTGCCCCAGAACAACCCGCGTGGTACCTTCCCTGGACAGATGAAGAGATCCGGGCATTCGAACCGCTTATTCCTGCACAGGACCCAGACCAGCGACTCGAACCAATGCTCTCATTCATCCGTCTCGGCGTGGGCTTCCCCTACAGGAGCTTTCACGGTACGAGAGTGTTCCACGGCATAGTCGACACGCGTGGCCACAGCGGGTTGATCTCACCGAGCGGTGCAATCGCATCGCCCGGCTACCTCAAGCTCGGCTCGATGGAACTGCCCGTCCGACCGATCTGGCCGGGCCTCCTGCTCAATATCGCGATTGTCGCCGTCCCCGTGCTCGTGGTGCTCGGTGTGCGCGACGCGTGGCGTTGGGTCCACCGCGCCCGCGCGGGCGAATGCACGGGCTGTCGGTATGACCTGTCCGGCGTGCCGAACCGTTCGCCGTGTCCGGAGTGCGGCGTGGAGCGGGTGGCCTGAGCTCGGGCCCGTGACCGGCTGGAAGCCGGTGCCACGAGCAGGATCCGGGCGGCGAAGGCCGTTCCATCAGAGCCGCGAGGGTGACCTCGCGGAAGGGGCGTGCGTGAGGGTGTTGGTGGACAGATGCTCCGATCGCCTGCGCGCGGGGGTCCGACGGAGTTCCGAATATGGTGGTTTCGGGAGGTCGCGTGCAACTGGGGTGCCGGAGACCTCTTCCGCGTCCTTACGGCCGCGGCTCTGTCGGCGATAGGCGAGCCGCCCGGTGGCACCGGGGCTCACCGGCTGGAAGCCGGTGCCACGGGCCTACTCGACCGCGAGCGCCTTGCGGGCCTCGTCGATCAGCCGCTCGATCTGGAACGGCTTGAACAGCACGCTCTGCAGCCCCTCCTGGCTTGCGCGCACGATCGAGTGGTGCGGGTCGTAGCCGAAGCCGGTCATGAGAATCACCGGCACATCGGCGCCCATGGCGCGCACAGCGGTGAACACCTCGTAGCCGTTGCGGTCGGGCATCTTGATGTCGGAGATCACCAGGTCGAACGTCGGCTGGTCGGCCTGCTCGAGCCTTTCGATGGCCAGGGCACCGTTCTCGCAGACCTCGACCTCGCACCCGCGGCTGCGGAGCACGTCGCGGATGATGCGGCGGATCTTGGACTCATCATCGGCCACCAGCACCCGCCGGCCCTTGAGGACGGGGTCGACGGCGCGGTCGCCGAGGGCACGCTCGACACCGAGCAGCGTCTGCGGCCCGTCGGCCATGTTGCGGACGCGGGCGCGGATACTCTCGACATCGGCCCGGATGCGGGCGATGTGGCGGGCGGTCTCTGGGTCGTTGGTCGGCACACCGGTGAGCCAGTCGGCCTGGCTGAGGATGTCCTCGAGGCAGTCCTTGAGCTCGCCCTCGACCCGGCCGCTGACGTTCAGGTTGGTGGTGCTGCGCTCCACGACCAGCAGGTCGAGCATGTGGAGCGCGATGGAGATGTAGCGGGCGAGCACCTCGCAGAACCGGCGGTCGGTGTCGCTGAAGGCGTTGACGTTGCGGCTCTCGATGTTGAGCACGCCGATAATCTTGTCGCGGAGCTTGAGCGGCACGGTCAGTGAGCTGCCGGCGTCGTCCACGCCGGGCATGAACCGGTCGTCGGCGGCCACGTCGGGGCAAATCACGCTCCTGCCGGTCGCGGCGACGAAGCCGCTGAGGCCGTTGCCCTCCTCCTGGGCGAAGAGTTCGAGGTCGAGGGCTTCCTGGGGGAGCCCCACGGCCATCACCGGCTCGAGCCGGCCGGTCCGTTCGTCCTTGAGCCGCACCACGAAGTGGTCAAAACGAAGAAGATCGCCGGCGATGCCCGCGATCCTGCCCTCCAGCGTCTTGAGCCGCTCGGCCGAGTGCTGCGCACGGATGACCTCGGCGTCGATATCGACCAGCTCGGCCCCGGCCCGCTCGATGGCCGCGAGTCGGTCCTCGAACTGCCGGTCGGTGGAGACGTCCCGCACGACGACGGCGAGCCGCGGCTGATATTCCTCACCCTCCCGCGGCTCGCTCTGCTGCGCCGCGAAGATGAACACCTCGTGCGACGATTCGTCTTCGGGGCTGGCCAGCTCGAACTTGCAGGTCGCTCCGCCGGCTCTGATCGGCGTGCCGCGGGACCCGACGAGGGTGGCGATCGCCTCGGGATAGCACGAGCGGACGCGTTCGAGCACGGTCTGCGGCAGGCCGACGAATTTGGCGCTGTTCCAGATCTCGGCCCCCGAGGCGTCGATGAGGCAGACGGCGTCGGAGATGGCGTTGAGGAGCATCTCGGCGGGGTGCCGGGCTTCGGTGGCGACGGCCGCGGAAACGGCGGCTTCCCCCCCGTCCACGACCACGTCGAACTGGTCACCGAGCCTCTTGCGGAGATCTTCCGCAGAGATCGAGGTCGGACCGACGATGAGGAGTTTGGGTTTCGGCTGCGACATCACGCCCGCCACACCGGTGGCGTCCTCCGTGAGGTACTCTACCCCAAACCGCCGGGCCGTCATCGGGCCAAATCCCGAAACAGGCAGTCCGCTGCTGCCCGGCTGTCGATCATCCAACACTCTTGCCATCGGCTCCACCCAAGCTTGCACTGTGAACCATTCATGATCCTGGTCCGAGAAATCCGCAAGTCCTTCGCCCGAGTCCGGGCTGTCCGGGGCATCAGCTTCACGGTGGAGCCCGGCGAGATCGTCGGTCTGCTCGGCCCCAACGGGGCCGGCAAGAGCACCACCATGCGCATCATCACCGGCTTCCTGCGCCCAGATGAGGGCTCCGTCGAAATTGACGGCCACGACACACACTCCGATTCGCTCGCCGCCCGCCGGCGGATCGGCTATCTCCCGGAATCGGCCCCTCTCTACCCAGAAATGTCGGTGACCGGCTATCTCGACCACCGGGCCCGGCTCTTTGGCATGGACCGGGCCGCCCGGGGCAGGGCGATCGGGAAGGCCATGGAACGCTGCCACATCACCGAAGTCGCCCGACGCCGGGTCGGCCAGCTCTCCAAGGGCTACCGCCAACGGGTGGGGCTCGCGGCCAGCATGCTGCACGATCCGCCGGTCCTGATCCTCGACGAGCCCTCCAACGGCCTCGATCCGTCGCAGATCCGCCAGACCCGGTCGCTGGTCCGCGAACTCGCCGAGGACCGCACGATGATCGTCAGCTCCCACATCCTGCCCGAGGTCGAGAGGCTCGCGACGCGGCTGGTGGTCATCGCCGGGGGGCTGGTCAGGGCCGACGGCCAACTCAACGACCTGCTCACCAGGCACGGCACCCGCCAGATCGTCATCGAGATCGAGCCCGAGCCGGGGCGCGATCGCGCTGCCCCGACCGGAGACATGATGGGCCTGCTCCGGTCGATCGCCGGTGTGACAGCCGTCAGCACCGCGGATACGGCCGACGGCTGGCTGGCGGTGACGCTGAGTGTCGATTCCTCCACGAGCGATCCGCGGCCGGAGATCGCCCGCCGGTTGGCCTCCAGCGGCCACACGCTCCGCGAGCTGCGGGAGTCCCGGCCCACGCTGGAGCGGGTGTTCGTCGATCTGGTCGAGAGCCCCGCCGTGGAGGGGGTCGCGACACCATGACCGCCATCCTCACCATCGCCCGCCGCGAGCTTGCCTCGATGTTCCGACTGCCCGTGGGGTGGGTCGTGGTCGCGTTGTTTCTGGTGCTGACCGCGTCGGTGGTGGCGGCTCTCGATCCAGCCGGGCGGCTCCGGCGAGCCTGCGGGGGTTCTTCACGATCTCGGCGTGGCTGCTGATGCCTGTCGCGCCGGCGGTCTCGATGCGACTGCTGGCCGAGGAGCACCGCACAGGCACCGACGAGGTGCTGCTGACCAGCCCGGTCTCGGCGCTCGGCGTGGTGCTGGGCAAGTTCCTCGGGGCGTGGCTGTTCCTGGTCTGCATGCTGGTGCCGACGCTGGCCTACCCCGCGTTGCTCTTTATGGTCTCTGACCCTGCGCCGGATCTTGGACCGATGGTCTCGGGATACATCCTGCTGCTGCTGCAGGGCACGCTCTATCTGGCGATCGGCACGGCCGTCAGCAGCATGACCAGCAACCAGACCCTGGCATACCTGGCGACACTGTTCCCGATCCTCGCGTTGCTGCTGGCGGGGTCGCTGGCGTCGCAGACGCTCCCCGAGCTCCTGCGGCCCTTGCACGAGGCGGCGCAGATCGGCCGGCGGGGCAGCGACTTTGCCCGCGGCATCATCGACACGGGGCACATCGTGTTCTTTCTGGCGGTCAGCGCGTGGTGCCTCGCCCTCGCCCACGCCAGCCTGGAGTGGAGGAGGTGGCGATGAGCACCGCCGAGAACACCCCCCCACGCTCGCACCGCCGCCTCGCCGAGACCGCTTCGGCCGTGCTGGTGCTCCTGCTCGCCCTAGTCGCGGCGGGTGTGGTGATCGCCGTGGGCGACCGGTTTCGCGCGCGCCGATGTCACCACCACGGGCGAGCAGCAGCTCGCGCCCCGCACCCGGGCGGTGCTCGAGCAGGTCTCGATGCTGGGCCCGATCGAGATCGTCGTCGCGGTGGACGGCACGGCGGTGGAGCCGTGGTCGCGCCAGATCGTGCTCGACGTGCTCGACCTGTTCGGCAACGCCGGAAATGTGCGCAGCCGAGATCGACGTCAGCTCCGCCCAGGGGCAGGCTGACTACGCCCGCCTGCTGCAGCGGCTCATCGACCGCGAGCAGAACGGCATCGACCAGCACGTGGAGGCGGTGTCCGCTGCCGCGGCGCTGGCGTCTTCCGCGGCCGAGTCGCTCCAGCAGCAGTTCGCCCCCGCGATGCCGGCGCTGGCCAACGCGATCACCGCCGCGGGTCCGAACGCCGACGCCGCCCGCTCCGGTCTTGATCAGTGGGCGGCGCTGCTCCGCGTGAGCTCCCGCCAACTCGCCGACGCCGCGGCCGCGGCCACCCGCGCCGTCACCGAGCCCGACCCCCGGCTGCCCATCCCGCCGCTGGACGACGCCGAGACCAGGCTTCGGGCGACACTGCTGCAGCGGGCCGCGGAGCTGGAAGCCCTCGCCGGCGATCTGCGTGAGGTCGCGCCCCTCGACGGGCGCGGCCGCGGCGACGACGCTGGCCGACCGCGTGAGCGACCTCCGGGACGGTCTGGTCCGGGAGGCCGAGGCCCTGACTCGTCTGCCGCGCCTGGATGTGCTGCGCGTGGCCCGGGCGTTGGGTGCCTCTGAGGTCGCGTTGGTGGTTGGCCCGCCGGGGACGGGCGTCACCGGCGTGGACATCCGGACGCTGTACGAGCCCTCGATCGTCGTTGCGGACGGGACTCGCACAATGGGCGATGTGCGGCTGCGGGCCGAGGAGTTGCTGTCGAGCCGCGGTCTCGGCGATCGGCTCGACGGGCGCGGCCGATCGTCGTCTTCACGCACGGCGAGAGCCGGCCGATACTCGACGCTGCTCCGTTCTTCACCGGCATCCGGGGCCGGCTCAGCCAGCGCGGCATCGACATCGCCGAGTGGGTGGCCACCCGCGATGCGGAGCCGCCGACACTCAACACGCTCAATCCGGACGGCGTGGGTCCTGTCGTCTACATCGTGCTCAGCCCCGACTCGTCCGCTTCGGCGCGGTCCGAGGACGATTTGCCCGGCCCGGAGCGCGCCGTCGCGCTCGGCCGCGCGCTGGGCCTGCTGCTGGCCAGGCGCGAGCCGGTGCTCCTGAGCCTGTACCCCTCGGTGCTGCCGAGCTACGGCGAGCTGGACCCGGTCGCGGCACCGCTTGCCGACCTCGGGATCGTTGCCGCGACGGCCACGCCGCTGCTCTCTCGCTCGGCGGACGCGCGGGCGTCGCAGGTGCTCACCGAATTCAGCCTGCTGGCGTCCGGGGTCGAGCACCCGATCCACGCGGCGACGAAGAACCTCCCGACCGTGCTGTCGTGGCCGATCGCCCTCACCACCGCCGAGGACGCTGCGCTGGACACCACACCGCTGCTCTCGCTCCCGACCGGCGAAACGGTCTGGGGCGAGTCGCAGTGGCTGAGCCTGTGGCGCACTTAAGCCAATCAGCGGCACCTGATGCCGGACCCGCCCCGATACGACGCGGGTGTGGACCCGGCCCGGCCCGCGCCGGGCGGGTCGTGGACCCTCGCCCTGGCCGCCACGCGCGCCGACCAGCCCGCCGACGCACGGTCGGGCCGCGTCGTGGTCGTGGGGTCGAACGCGTGGTTCACCGACGCCCTGGCCTTCGCCTACGACGCGACCGACAACCGCGTGACGCTCCGATCACCGGGGAACGCGGAGCTCTTCGAGGCGTCGATCCTCTGGCTCGCGGGGCAGGACGAACTCATCGCGGCCTCCGCGGGTGCGCGGGCCCGCCCGCGCATCAAGCCGCTCGACGCCGGCACCATCACCGCGATCCGCTGGGCAGTCGTGGCCGGGCTGCCGCTGCTGTCACTCGGCGCAGGCATCGCCTGGCGGGTCCTTCGCGGCTAGCGTCGCGGACTTCATCTGCACCATTCGCTCAGACCATGCCCACGCGTCGCAGGGCCTCGTCAAACTGCGCCCATCGCTGCTCGAGCGTGCCGGTGTAGCCGATGCTGAACCGGACCAGCCCCGGCTGGATCCCCGCCGCGGCCATGTCCTCGTCGCTCAGCTCACTCGAGGTCGAGCTCGCCGAGCAGGACATCAGCGTGTCGAAATAGCCGAGGCTCACCGCGAGGTAGCCGAACCGGTACTCGTTTTGCAGCAGGTTCATCAGCTCGAACGCCTTGTCCTTGGACCCGGCGTCGAGCGCGAAGATGCCGCCGGACCCGTACCCCTCGTTGGCGAGACGGCCGAGCAGTTCGTGCTGCGGGTGACTCGGCAGGCCGGGATAGGTCACCGGCAGGCCCTTCTCGGACAGCCGCTCGGCGAACGCCTGCGCCCGTCTGGAATGCTCGGCCATTCGAAGCCCGAGGTGGGGCAGCCTGAGCGCCAATTCGGAGGCGACCTTCGGGTCCATCGTGGGGCCGAGCAGCATGAGCGCGCCGGTATGCAGGTCCATCAGGCTGACGATGAAGTCGGCGCTGCCGCAGACCGCCCCGGCGATGATGTCCGATGCACCGCCGGCGAACTTGGTCAGGCTGTGCACGACGACATCCGCCCCGAGCTTCGCCGGAGAGAGCAGCATCGGGCTGAACGTGTTGTCAACAACCAGCTGCGCGCCGCCCGCGTGGGCGATCTCCGCGACGGCGGGCAGGTCGGCGACGACCAGCGTGGGGTTGGCGATGGTCTCGCAGAAGACGACTTTGGTGCGGGGGCGCATCGCCGCCTTGACGGCTGCGGCGTCACCGATGTCCACGAAGGTGACATCGATCCCGGTCTTGGCGGGCAGGAACTCTTTGAGCAGGGCGTGCGTGCCGCCGTAGATGGTGTTGGAGGCGACGATGTGGTCGCCGGGCGAACAGAGCTGGATGAGCACGGCCGCGATCGCGCTGATCCCGCTGGCGGTGCAGTACGCGGCCTCGGTCCCTTCCATCGCCGCGAGGTAGCGTCCCAGCACGTACACCGTCGGGTTGAAATGCCGGCCGTAGAGATAGCACCCGCCCTCCGGGCCCATGCGGCCCTGGAAGATCTCGGGCATGTTCGCGGCTTCCAGAACCGTGAACGTGGTCGAGGCCTCGATGGACATGTTGACGCCGCCGTGCTCGCCGAACTCTCGACGAACCTCGGCCAGCGACTGTTGCGGATCAAAGGTCATGGCGATCTCCGAGTCCTTCGGCGGCATCATGGCCGACGAACGGATGCTACCCCCCTCTGGGCGTGCGGAAGGGGCGTTTCTCGTGGGGGCCGGTGGTGGTATGCTTTTGTATCCAAACCCCAGCTCGCAGGAGGAATATCCGCATGCGCTCACTCCGAACTTCCGCAATCACCCTCGCCGTCGGGACGGCCCTGGCCCTGCCGGGGGCTGTCTTGGCCCAGGCGACCGCCGAACTGCCCCCGGCCCACGACGCTTCCGGCAACCCCGTTGACACCTACGCCGTGGTCAACGGGGAGATGGTCACCCCGCCCGCGATCCCGATGGGCGACCCGGCCACCATCGCCGCGATCTTCGACGAGGGCGTCAACAACTCGCACGTGATGGACATCCTGACGCACCTCGCCGAGGACATCGGCCCGAGGCTGACCGGCTCGACCAATGTCGAGACCGCGAACGAGTGGGCGCTGGATCAGTTCAAGGATTGGGGCCTCTCCAACGCCCACCTAATGGAGTGGGGCACGGTCGCGATGCGGTTTGACCGCGGCCCGAGCTGGGGCAAGGCCTACCAGGGCCGCAACGAGTACGAGATCAAGGCGCTCACCACGCTGGCGTGGGTGCCCGGCACCGAGGGACCGGTCCGCGCCAAGGCCGTCCGCATGCCGCGGACGCAGGAAGAATTCGACGCCGTCGCTGATCAGCTTCCGGGCGCCTGGGTGGTCATCCCGACAGATCTGTCCGGCCGTCGCGGTATCCGCGGGGTGACGGGCTCTGTCGGCGCCCGCTACAGCGCTCGCGCCGAGGTCCACAACCCGCCCGAGCCGCTGGTCATCCCGGACGACCCCATCCTCGGACCGTGGGACGGCACGCTCGCCGGGCGCTACGCGACCCGCCTCGATATCACCTCCAGCGAGGACGGGAGCCTCGGCGGAACGTTCACGTTCGGGCGGCGCGGCGGTGCTCGCGACCTCGAGGACGTCGTCGTCGACGGAGACACCGTCACCTTCGTCTCCGACGGCTTCCGCGGCAAGGTGGTCTACACCCTGCAGACCACCGACGAAGGCTTGGCCGGCACCTCCGCCCCGCAGGACGACCCCGAGGACACCACCGAAGTCGCGTTCACGCGTCCGGAGATCGAGGAGCCCGGCAGTTCGGTGCTCGAGCAGGTGATGGCCGCGAACCCCGTCGGGTTCGTGTCCAGTTCCAACGACGAGCGGGTGTGGACCAGCGCCGTCAGCGGCTGGCGCGAGCTGACCAAGGACAAGCTCGCCAAGGAGCTCGAGGTCGTGATCAGCGGCCCGGACTACGACTACATCAACAGCCGCCTCTACGACGGCGGCGAGGTCGAGCTCGAGTTCGACATGGCCAACACCCTCACCGAGGGGCCCATTCCTGTCTACAACACCGTCGCCGAGATCAAGGGGACGGAGTTCCCCGACGAGGTCATCATCGTCAGCGCCCACCTGGACAGCTGGAACGGCCCCGGCTCGATGGGCGTGACCGACAACGGCACCGGCTCGGCCGTGACGCTCGAGACGGCCCGCATCCTCGCGGCCGTCGGTGCCAAGCCGAAGCGCACTATCCGGTTCGTTCTCTGGACCGGTGAAGAGCAGGGCCTGCTCGGCTCTCGCGGCTACGTCGACAGCCTGTCCGATGAGGAGAAGGCCAAGATCGTCTGCTGCTTCGTGGACGACGGCGGCACCAACACGCAGGGCGCGATCACCGGCATCGACTCGATGCGCGACTACCTCGCCGCGGCGACCGCGCCGATCAACGGCCGCATCTGGGACGAGACCGACGGCAAGTTCCTGAACGTCGATGTCAAGATCGTCGATTCCATGCCGCGGGGCGGCGGGTCCGACCACGCCAGCTTCAACGCGGTCGGCATCCCCGGGTTCTATTGGGAAGAGATCGGCCGGGCCGTATACGGCTACGGTTGGCACACGCAGTACGACCGCCTCGACCTGGCGATCCCCAACTACCTCCGCCAGAGCGCGACCAACTCGGCGATCACGGCGTACAACCTCGCCTGTGCTCCCGAGCAGCTCTCGCGGCAGGCATCCGAGGAGTCCGAAAGCGAGTCGGATTCCGACGGCTGATCCTCCGCCACCTCGGACACAGACACGCGGAACACCGCGTCCATCGAGATCTCTCTCACGCCCACGCCCTCGCGTGGGCGTTTCTTTGCGCACCAGCGTGACAGCACGCACGCGGCGCCGACGCCCCCTACAGCGTGTTTACGTCCGCGGCTCAGTCCGCAGTGGCTCGGCCGGCGTCTCGCGTGATCGCCTCACCTTCCGCGCCAGCATCCACGAGCAGGCCAGCCCCACCGGCACCGCGAGCACGGTCTCGGCCGCGCGGTTGAGCAGGTCGGCGGCCAGGCCGATCGCCGCGGCCTGCTCGCGGACATCCGCCGTCGCCGCCGCCCCCGCCATCACGGCCAGGGTCAGCCCCACGGCCCATTCGCGCAGGCCCATGCCGTTGCCGGTCAGCGGCACGATCATGGCCACCTGGCACACCGCCGCGACGATCACCAGCCGCTCGACCGAGACCTCCTGCCCCACCAGCGCGAAGACAATCGCGTAGCGCCCGACCCACGCGAGCATGTCGAGGCTGCGGACGCCCAACGCCGCGGCCTCGGCCCACCAGGCCTTGCCGAGCGCGCGCGCCGACCGCCACCACCCCCACCGCCAGCGTCGGCCCCGCCAGACACGCCGCGGTCGGGCCGAACCCCTCGACACGCGAGACGCCGATCGCCGCGACCAACAGCAGAGCCAGCGAGACTCCACTGCAAACCATCGCGCCGATCATGACCCGGACGCTGTCGCGGATCGCCATGTCGTGGTACTTCTTGTGGAAGGCCACCCTGCCGACCATGCCGGGGCGCAGGGGCAGGTGGTTGAGCAACCACGCCGCACCGATGAGCTGTGTCATGTCCGACAGCGGCACTCGGGCGTAGCGACGCGAGAGCAGCCAGAACGCGCCCGAGGTCAGGAGCCAGCTCGCCAGCGGCAGAGCGAGGGCCGAGGCCACCAGCCACGCCGGGGCCTGCCGCATGGTCAGCCACGCTTCCTCGACGACCGATCCCCGCGACCAGACCGCCCACACCGCCGCCGCGAGGAGCAGCACGCCGACCGCAGCGCCGATGGCCCGCCTCCACGAGCCGAGCGACTCGCGCCGCGCCCGGAGCACCCCGAGCCAGCGGCCGGTGTTCATCGTCCGGAACCGGCGGCCGACTCTGCCGCGGACGGCCCGATCGGCCCGAGCACGTCGGTGCCGAGCCTGGCGAACGTCGGCTGCGGCGAGCCGAGCCTGGTCTGCATCGCCCGGGCGATGGTCGCGAGGCGTTCCGAGTCGCTCTCCAGCCAATCCTGCAGCACCGGATCGGCCGGATCGGTGACGCGGGTGGTGAGGGCGAGCGGGACCAGCGTGGGATCGCGTTCCTGCACCGCAACACGGTCGAAGGCCGCCATGCCGGGAACCGCGCTTCGCGGGGGCAGCACGGCGAGCATCGTTGCGCGCGCAAGCGGCTGGAGGCTCGTGTAGCGATCGGCGGCGATCGCCGCGAGCCGCTCCACTTCATCGCCGGTCAGCGCGTGCTTCGAGCCGGCGGGCTCAAGCACCCGGGCACGGACCGCCGCGAGCACCTCCACGAGCTGGGACGTCCCCGCGGCATCGAGCCGCGTCGGCCAGTTCGAGGCCGGTCGCCTGGGCCAGGCGGAGCGGGGCCCGCACCAGCCGGGCGGTCTCGGTCTCCAGACACAGCACGCCCGCCTTGGGCACGCCCGACTCATTGAGCCGGTAGCCCTGCAGCACGCGCCAGCGTTGGGCGCACGGTTTCGGCGGCGGCTCACCTCGGCCATCCAGCCGACCATCCCGGCGTCGGGCCAGACGTCGACGGTCATCGTCTCACCGGGCCTGAGGCGCAGGCGGTGGTCGAGTTCGACGACCTCGGCGGCTGCGCGCACAAAGTCGTCGTACAACCCCGCCTGCACGCGGGGCGAGAGCATCAGGCGGCTGTTGATCGGGCGGTCGCCCCCGACGCCCAGCGGGATCGGGGCGAGGTTGGTCAGCCGGATGCGGAGCGTCGGTCGCTCGGTCGCGCCGAGCGAAGAACTCTCCAGCGTTGCCGAAATGCCCATGAAGGTCCGCGGGTCGGCGACCATCCGGTCCACCCAGCCGGGCACCTCCGACGCCAGCCTCGCCATGGCGGCCTTGGTCGGCGTCTCGAGCGGATCGATCCCGGTGGCGTCCCGGACGCGCGCGCCCACACACCGGACAAAGCCAGGGGCATCTCCAGCGCGAGCTCGCGGTAGATCTGGTGGGCCCCCTCAATATTGCCCACCTCTTCCTCTGCCAGCGCGAGCCCGATGAGGTTGAGCGGCGAGCTCGGATCGAGCTCCGCGAAGAGGTCGCGTGCGAGCGTCGGGTCGCCGAGGCGCAGCTCGGTCCACGCCTCGAGCACACGCACCACGTCGGACCCGGGCGGGAGCGATGTGCGGATGCGCTCGGTCCAATCCCGCATCGTCTCGTCCTGCGTGTCCGACCAGGCCACGGCGACCATCTGCTGGGCCATCGTGGTCCAGAGCGTCAGGGTGCTGCGGGCGAGCTCCTCCTGGGTCGAGAGCTGGGCGCGCTCGTTGTAGGCCTCGACCATCCCGTCGAACGCGCTCTGCATATCGACCAGTGAGGCGCTGACCGTGGCCTTGTCGTCGGCCATGAGCGCCGCGACCAGCCGCATGTGGTTGTACCGCGGTGAGAGCAGGATCTCCTCGGGCTTGGGGAGCGAGTCGATCGGCATCCGCGCTTCCTGGTACGCCTGGATCTGCATCACCGCCTGCTGGCGCATCAGCCCGAGCTCCTCGTTGAGCGTCTTGACCACCGCCTCGGGCCCGTCGATCTGCCAGCGGAGCACCGCCGACTCGAGCACGAGCTGGTCTGACACGGGCGAGTCGGCCTGCGCGTAGAGCGTGAGCGCCAGATCGTGGAACCGCCGCGCCTCGACGAACGCTCCCTGCAGCGCGAGCTCGTTCGAGATCGAGCGGTGCACGTTCGGATCGGTCGGGTCGGCCATCAGCAGGCTGAGCAGCAGCTCGAGTCGCTCGGTGGGCGTCTCCATCATCGGCGCGAACATCTGCCACGCCAGCGACGCCGCGTCCTTGTTGGTCATGTCCAGCTGCAGCGCGACGGCGAGCCGATCGGCAAAGCCCGCGAAGTTGTTGTTCTCGCGGCAGAGCAGCGCCGCGTCGAGCGCCAGCCTGCTGCGCACCGACGGGTCGATCGCCGCGCCGGCCGAACCGATGAGCCGGTCGTAGGCCTTCAGCCTGCCCTCGACCGTCTGGATCGTCCCGATCCGCGCCGAGGCGAGGCGGAGCTGCGCAACGGTGTCCCTCGGATCGAGGCGGACGAGCTCTCTGGTGAGTGATTCGAGGGCGTCCGGCTCGCCCGCCGCCCACGCGGCACGGATGCGCCCGCGGAGCAGCTCCGGGTCGTCGGGCGCGAACATCCGGGCGGCGTCGAGCACGCCGGCCGCGACGAGGTAGTCGTCCGGCGTCGGGTGCACCCGGGCCCGCAGGTCGAGCAGGGCGATGCGTGCGACGGGCGCGTGCGGCGTATTCCTCGGGGTCGGCGGTCTGAGCGGCCGCGGTGGTGGCGGGGCCCAGCAGCCCGACGCCAAGAGCCACCAGCGCCGCGCCGGACCGGATGGTCCGCCACACCGTTCCGCGGCTCACGCCCCGACCAGCCGCAACGGGCCGATGGTCAACACAATCCACAGCAGACCTCCGATCAAGACAAGCGTCGCCGCCAGTTCCAGGGGCCAGGTCACCGACCGGCCCGCACGCGGGAACCATCGGTCCGCCACGAGGTACATGAAAAGAAACTGTCCGGCACAGAACAAGACCGCCCCACCCACACGCGGCCCGACCGGCGCCACCAGCGGCCACCGCGCCGGTCCGTCCAGCATCAGCCACACGCCGCCAACGGACAGCAACCCCGCCCAGAGCGTGGCCACCACCGATAACAACAGCAGGCTTGTCCGTCTGGTCATCGCCACGCCGGAACACTCCACGATCGCGCCGGGGCGTCATTTCCCCCCGGCCCGCGCCTGAGTGTACCGCCGGACCGACCGGCAGGTTCGGTCCCCGTTCCGGCCACCGGAGCACAGGATCGATCGGCGAGAGCGGCGTTCGTCGCCGCGGGGCGGCCGATCAGCCCATCGCCATCGTGATCAGGAACTCGGCGTTGGTCTTGACCTTCTTCATGCGGCTCTTGAGCAGTTCCATCGCTTCGACGACATTCATGTCGCTGAGCACCTTGCGGAGCCGGTAAACCAACTCAAGCTCCTTCGGGTCCATGAGCAACTCCTCGCGACGCGTTCCGCTGGCCGCCACGTCGATCGCGGGATAGATCCGCTTCTCGACGAGCCTGCGGTCCAGATGCAGTTCGCTGTTGCCGGTGCCCTTGAACTCCTCGAAGATCACCTCGTCCATCTTGGAGCCGGTGTCGACCAGCGCGGTGCCGATGATGGTTAGCGAGCCGCCACCCTCGATCGCGCGGGCCGAGCCGAAGAACTTCTTCGGACGCTGCAGCGCGTTGGAGTCGAGGCCGCCGGTCATGATCTTGCCCGAGTGGGGCATCTCGGCGTTGTAGGCGCGGGCCAGCCGCGTGATCGAGTCGAGCAGGATCACGACGTCCTCGCCGTATTCGACCATGCGCCGGGCCTTCTCGATGACCATCTCGGCCACGCCGACGTGCCGGCCCGACTGCTCGTCGAACGTGCTGGCCACAACCTCGACGGACGGATCGGTGTGCCGCTTGAAGTCGGTCACCTCTTCCGGCCGCTCATCAACGAGCAGCACGATGATCTTGACGTTGGGGTTGTTCTTGGTGATCGCCCGCGTCATCTTCTGCAGCAGCACGGTCTTGCCCGTGCGGGGCGGCGCGACGATGAGCGCCCGCTGGCCCTTGCCGATCGGGGCGACCAGATCGACCACACGCATCTCGATCTCGTCGGGTGTGGTCTCCAGGATGAACCGCTCCTCGGGGTGGAGGGGCGTGAGGTCCTCGAAGTTGACCAGCTCGTGGATCTTGCCGGGGTCGCGCCCGTTGACCTCGTCCACGCGGAGCAGCGCGAAGTACCGCTCGCTCTCCTTCGGCGGCCGGATCGCGCCCCGCACCACCATGCCACGACGCAGCCCGAAGCGGCGGATCTGGCTCGGCGACACGTAAATATCGTCCGGTCCGGGCAGGTAGCTCTGGTCGGGGCTCCGCAGGAAGCCGAAGCCGTCCTGCATCACCTCGAGCGAGCCCTCGCCGAACATCAGCCCGAGCCGAACGGCGCGGGCCTTGAGGATCTTGAACACCAGATCCTGGCGCGGGATCGACTTGGCGTCCTCGATGCCCTCCTTGCCGGCAAACTCGAGCAGCTCGTCGAGCTCCATCCGCTGCAGTTCGCCGATGGTGATCTGGTCAGCGAGCGCTTCGGGGCTCGCCTTGGCCGCGATCCGTTCCAGTTCCGCGGCCTCGCGCTCCAGCTCCTCGTCGCTGGGCAGCACGTGGTCCGGGTACGCCGTGCGGTGGCTCTGCGAGCCCCCGCCGCCGCCCGAGGAGTGCCCACCCTGCCCGCCGGAGCTGCCCTTGCGCTTCTTGCGCTTCCGGCGCTTGCCCTGGCCGTCTCCGGGCTGGCCGCCACCGCCCTGCCCGTCCTGCGGGCGGTTCTGGCCACCGTTGGTGCCCGAGGAGCCGCCGCTCTGACCTCCGCCGCCACTGGATGTGGACGAGCCGCTGCTGCCGCCGGAGGATGACCCGGACGCCGAGCCGCTCCCGCCTTCGCCGCCCGACGACCGCGCCTGCTCGGGCTTGCCCGAGGCCGACTCGGTCGGTGCGGGCTTGGGCGTGCTCTCGCTCGCTTTGGGCGCGCTCTTGGTCGGCTTGGTCTCGGCGCTTGCGGCCTTGTCGGCCGAGGCCTTGGACGTCGCCTTCTTTGCGCGGCGCTTCGGTGCGGGGGCCTCGTCGACCACGGTTGTTGCTTTCGCCATGTTGGTTCTCTTCTGCGGTCCGTCCGCCCCGAGAGAGTTCTCGGAACGCTTCCCCCCGTTCGCGGCGTTCAGACTGCCGCGACGGCTCTCTCGCCCATCCGTGGGCGTTCCCCGCGCGCACCATCGCGCACGGGCTATTCCTCGTCAGCGGTTGTCACAACGCGGAGAAGGCTCACTCTGCACACCCGGTCAGCAAGCGGAAAGGGCCACCACGCGATGCACGCTAGTCGGCATCCCGCCGGGATGGGCCCGGTACGTTCCCTCGCTGCTCTTCCAGGATCTGATCGAGAATCCGCCGAACTCGCAGCCGGAGCTGCTCGGGGTCGGCGTTGTTCACTACCTCATAATCTGACCGACGCCGCTTGGCATCAAGCGGGATCTGGACTTTTTCTCGACGTTCCAGCTCCGCCTCGTCCCACCCTCTCGTTTCCCGAACACGGTCCAGCCGCGTCTGGCGGGGGGCATCCACGAAGACCACCGCGTCGCACTCGGTGTCCAGACCCGCCTCAAAGAGCAGCGGGGCATCGATCACGGCCCCCGGGGCCCCCGCCTCGCTGGCCAGTTCGATCAACTCGTCCCGGCTCTGCCTCACAATCGGGTGCACCAGTTCCTCCAGCCGGAGCCGCTGCTCGGGATCGCCAAAGACCACGGCCGCGACACGCTTGCGGTCGATGCGCCCGTCGTCGCCCAGCACCTCGGGCCCCCACCACTCGACGAGCGTGTCCCGCACGTCCCGGCGGTCGAGGGCCTCCCTCGCGGCCTTGTCAGAATCCGACACGACGCAGCCGAACTCCGCGAGCGCGCGCGACCTCGCTCTTGCCCGACCCGATGCCGCCGGCCAGCCCGATCACCACCGGACGGTGCCCGCGTGCATCGGGGGCTCCCGGCGACGCCTCGTCCTTCCTGCCTCGCTCGACCACGGCCCGCACCTCCTCGATCCGCTGCACCGGCCGGTCCACCGTCACCCACGCGATCTCGATGCCGCCGGTGCCGGCGGTCGCAAACCCCAGCGTGCCCGTCCCGGTCAGGCGTTCCAGCAGGGTGCGCACGAGCACGACGTGCTGCACGCGTTCTATCGGCAGCGTCGCCGCCCCGCGGTTGAAGACGCCGCTGACGCGGAGCACGTACTTCTCGGTCAGCACGTACCGGCGGCAGATCACCACGACCGCCTGCCAGAGCAGCCGCACGAGCCGCCGCCAGACCCGCGGCCGGCAGCACCCGCGACCACAGCACGCCGGTCATGCCCCACGCCAGCAGCCCGACGGTCACGAGCGACACCACCAGGACAAGCACCACGATCGAGCCGAGTGATTCGAGCACGACCGCCCAGACGCTCGGCCGCACCAACACCCTCACCGTGTCCGTGCTGTCGACCCAGGGCCGGAGTTCGCGGGGGACCTGCGCCGACCGTTCGTGCCCGGCCTCCGCGGTCTCCGGCGCGACAGGGCCTGGCCGTTCGCTCAAAGCGCGTCCTTCCGAAGGGTGGCGATCTCCGGGTAATTGCGGTAATACCCGTTGTAATCGAGCCCGTAGCCCACCACGAACTCGTCGGGGATGTCGAACCCGACGTACTCGGCGAGCTGCTCGTCCGGCGTGGTCGCCGTCCGCGGCACGTCCTTGCGCAGCAGCACACACGCGCGGATCGAGGCCGGCTTCTGCTCGCCGATGATCTTCCGCACCAGCTCGATCGTCTGCCCCGAGTCGAGGATGTCGTCGACGATCACCACGTGCTTGCCCGCCAGGTCCGCCGGCAGCTCGCTCTGGATCACCGCGCCCTTGCTCGCCAGGCTCTTGCCGGGATAGCTGCTGACCGCCACCAACCCCAGACCGAGTTTCAGGGGCATCTCCCGCACCAGATCCGACGCGAAGATCATCGCCCCGGACATGATCGGCACCATCACCACCTGCCCCGCCGCCGACTCGACGCCGCCCTTCTGCGCGCGCAGATCGTCGCACAGACGTGCCGCCAGCTCGTGCACGCGCTGGGCGATCCGCTCGCGGCTGATAAGCGTCCGCTCGATCTCGGGGAACGCGCCAGGCGTGCCCGCAGCCGGATGGCGACCGCCCTCGCTCATCACAACACCAACCCCCTCGCGCCGCCGGTCCGCCGCGCCTTGGCGTAGGCCTCGAGCGAGTTCTCGATGACCGCGTGCGCTGTCTCGGCGGGCATCACCTCGTCCACCTCGACCCCCTTGCCCTCGAGCTGCTTGTAGTCCTCGAAGAACCGCTTGAGCATCTTGAAGATGTGCTTGGGGAAGTTGCTGGCGAGGTGGAACTCGCTGTAGATCGGGTCCTGGCAGAGCACCGCGATGATCTTGTGGTCGGGGTCCCCGCCGTCGATCATCGTCATGAGCCCCACCGCCCGGGCCTCGCAGATGGTCATCGGCGGGATGTCCTCGGTGCAGTAGACCAGCACGTCCAGCGGGTCGTTGTCCTCGGCCAGCGTCTGCGGGATGAACCCGTAATTCGCCGGGTAGTGGACCGCCGAGGAGAGCACCCGGTCGAGCTTGAGCATGCCCGAGCCCTTGTCCAGCTCGTACTTGTTGCTGCAGCCGCGGGGGATCTCGATGATGGCCTTGAAAACGCCGGGAAGGTCGTGGCCCTCCACAGCGGGGGTGACGTCATGCCAGGGGTGGATCATGCGGGAGGATACCGCCTGCGGGGCTAATGACGCCCCCTCCGGCCCGGAATCGCCCATTCTTGTTTTTTGCTCGCCGGGCCCGAATGGGCTTGATCGAGCCTATATGTGACTTTATAGTCACATATCTGGGTCGCTGACCCGACCGGCGTCACGGAAGGCCCGGAGCCCACCCATGGACGACACACTCGACACCGTCTGGAAGGCCCTCGCCGACCCGACCCGCCGCGGCCTGCTCGACGCCCTGCGGCTCGGCCCGCGGACGACCGGCGATCTTGTCGAGACCGCCCCCACCCTGACCCGCTACGCGGTCATGAAGCACCTGACCGTGCTGGAAGAGGCGGGGCTGGTGTTCCACGAGAAACGCGGCCGCGAGCGTTGGAACCACCTCAACGCCGCCCCGCTCCGCCAGGTCTACGACCGCTGGGTGAGCCGCTTCGAGGACCGTCTGGCCGGGCCGCTCGTGAACCTGAAGGCCGCGGTCGAAGCCCGGCCGTCGGCGGACCGCCCGACACCACAGATCCATCCCGACAAGGAGACCCCCATGAGCACCGAGTTCCTGAAGACCCCCGTCCGTGCCGCGGTCGTGCAGACCGAGATCACCATCAACGCCAAGCCCGCCGCGGTCTACGACGCGTTCGTCCACCGGTGCGGCGAGTGGTTCTACGAGAACGAGCAGACCCGCACCGCCACCCCCTCGCGGATGGAGAACCGCGTCGGCGGCAACTTCTCGATGATCCTGCCCGACGGCGGCGAGAACCTCCTCGCGACGGTCACCATGCTCAAGCCGGGCTGGAAGATCCGGCTCCGCGGCGACTGCACCATGCCCAACGCCTTCGTCGCCAACATGACCGTCACGTTCCACGAGGCCGGCGAGGGCACCCGCGTCCACATCGAGCACCGGATGGCCGGGGAGTTCGAGGACGACCTGCCCGCGGGCTTCGAGGAGGGCTGGGCCGACGGGCTGAGCAAGCTGAAGGCGTTGATCGAGCCGGCGTAAACCCAGAATTCGTCGACGCTGTACTATGGAGTGTGGCCAGCGCAGACCCGACGTTCACGGCCTTCTTTCCGGCGAACTACGCCGTCGATGTCGGAGTATTCGCATCACCACACGAACGCACGCACTGGTTTCCGCCGACCACCTCCGACGGTGTCACCGCTCGGATTCGACCCGCACGATCCGAGCCGTGGTTCGGCTACTTTCCCAAGCCGTCATGGAGCAACAAGCTCACTCCATTGTTTAGCACCCCCGCAGCAGACAACATCCTGTTTTGCGGCAGCGAATCCACACTGGTCGTGCCGACGTCTGATCCTGCAAGCTTTCGAGACCTTGGCATCTTCTCGGTTCAATCAGTTCTTCCCGTCCCGGATCTCGATGTCATAGTGCTCACCTGCTTCACCGACATCTACCTCTTTGATGGGCACCTAGTCAGCTGGCGGTCCTCTCGGATCTCATGGGATGGCTTCGACGATCTCAGAGTTGATGGCCACGTGCTTACGGGTCGAGCGTGGGATGCCCCTACCGATACATTCATCCCCTTCGAGGCCGATCTCGCTACCCGCTCGATCAGGGGCGGGCCGCACATGCTGTAATCCGATTCTGTCGATCCATCGCCAGCTTGGGCGATATGCTCCCGCCATGCTCACACTCGACTACGCCAACTGCCTCTCCCCTCGCGTCGGTGATCACGGCCTCGACCCCGACCGGCTCAGCGCCGGGTCGGAGTTTGCCGAGGCCGCGGCACACCTGACCGACCGCCTCGCCGAGAGCCGCGGCACCGGCTGGGAGAAGTGGCGCGACCTGGCCCGTGGCCCCGCCCGCGAGGCCCACGTCAAAGCCGTCCGCGAGATCGCCGCCCGCTGCGAGGGCCGGTTCGACAACCTCGTCGTGCTCGGCATCGGCGGCTCGGCGCTGGGCAACATCGCCCTGCAGTCGGCCCTGCACCCGGCGACGTACAACCTCCAGCCCAACGAGACCCGCGGCACGCCCCGCGTCTTCGTCGTGGACAACGTCGACCCCGCCAACTTCCAGGCCGTGCTCGACACGTGCGAAGCCCTTGGCGGCCTCAAGCGCACGCTCTTCAACGTCGTCAGCAAGTCGGGCGAGACGGCCGAGACCGCCAGCCAGTTCATGACCATCCGCGCCCTGCTCAAGCTGGCCCTGGGCGACTCGTTCAAGGACCACATCGTCGCGATCACCGACCCCGCCAAGGGCACGATGCGGCAGATCTGCGACACCGACGGCTACGCCACGCTCCCCGTGCCCGAGGGCGTGGGCGGGCGGTTCAGTGTGCTTTCGCCCGTCGGGCTGTTCAGCGCCGCGATGGCGGGGATCGACATCGACGCCCTGCTCGACGGGCGCCGACGCGATGGACCAGCCGCTGCTCGAACCGGGACCTCTCGCAGAACCCGGCCGCGATGCTGGCCACGCTGCTGGTCGATCTCGGCCTGCGCAAGGGCAAGACCAACCACGTGCTGATGCCCTACTGCAACGGGCTCTACCTGCTGGCCGACTGGTTCCGCCAGCTGTGGGCCGAGAGCCTGGGCAAGCGCGAGAGCCTCGACGGCGAGACGGTCTACGCCGGCTTCACGCCCATCAAGGCCCTCGGCACGACCGACCAGCACTCACAGGTGCAGCTCTACCGCGAGGGGCCCAACGACAAGGTCTTCGGCCTGGTCAAGGTCGAGGACTTCGGCGAGCAGGATTTCAATATCCCCACCGGCCTCGGTGTCGAGGCGATCAAATACCTCGAGGGCAAGAGCATGGCCGGCCTGCTCAACGCCGAGCTGCGGGCCACCGAGTACGCCCTCGTCGAGAGCCTGCGGCCCAACTTCACGCTGACCTTCCCCCGCGTCGATGCCCACCACGTCGGCGAGTTCATCATGCTGTGGGAGATCGTGACCGCCTACGCCGGCCTGATGCTCAACATCGACGCCTACGACCAGCCCGCCGTCGAGACGGGCAAGCAGGCGACCTTCGGGCTGATGGGGCGTGAGGGGTACGGGGAGTGGAAGACGAAGGTGGATGAGGCGTTGGCCGAGACGGACTGGCGGATGTAACACCCCGGCGGACGGAAGCGGCCGACGCGCGGACGGACGGCTCTGGACGACGCGCAGAGCGGCCGCAGGCGCTCTTCGATCGAACCGATGTGCTCCTGAACCGGCCCGATGAACGCTCCAGCGGGCCGACTGCGGCTCTCGAGCGGGCCGACTTTGCTCTTGAGCAGGCCTGCTTTGCTCTTCAGTTCGGCGCGACGGCGTCTGTTCGGGCTGCACCCGCGACCGCTCGCCGGGCACGAACCCCGCGCGATCGGCGAAGATCGGCACGCGATCGACGCAGAACCGCAGTCGGACCGGAACAGGCACCGGAAACGGGGGAAAGGCGGGAACGCGGAGGCCGCGGAGGCGGACGCGGAGGTCGCGGAGAGAGGCGGAAGGACATCACCACAGAGGCACAGAGAGCACAGAGGGGAAAGGGGAGCGAAGCAAGCGGAGACGGGGAGCCGTCCAGACGTGCCACCGACCTTGGCTCTGCAAGGTAGGTGCGGGCCGCTCCGAGCGAGAGCACCGACCTCTCAAAGCAGAGGTCAGTGGCATGGGTCGGAGCGACCTGCCCCACCGTCGAGGGATACCATCATTCGGGCTGTAGGAACTTCGCCCTTGTCCAGAGGTTCCACATGGCTGGTGGGGCAACGCAAGAAGAACCTCGTCACCGCCAATTTGGGAGCATCCTCATGAGGCAGCTCTTCTCCGTATGGTACGGGTCAGCCACGCCCGCTCGATACCCTCTGGTCGCAGCACTCACATGAACATTCACGAAGTCAACGCAGAGACCGTCGATCGTCACATTCCCGATCTCGCGCCGACGGCGTTCATCGGCGCAGGAGGCCAGAAGCGCGTCTTCAAGTGTGAGTACCACGGCGAGACGTGGGCACTGCCGCTCATTGTTGTGTCGGACAATCCAGATGTGACGCTCGACGGCGCCGATTCTGAATTTGGCTTGAATTCCGATCAGGTCATCGCTCGCCTTCGACGAGAAGTCGAGATCATGCGCAAGTGCGACTCGCCGCATCTCGTGAAGATGGGGCCAATGGACGTCACGCCCGTGAAGATCGAGAATCTCTCGATTCTCTACTTCCTTGAGGAGTACATCGACGGAGATGATCTCAAGCACATCATGACTCAGGATCGGATGCCAATCGATCAGATCAAAGATGTTGGAGTCCACGTCACCAGGGCGATTGATGCTCTCTGGAATTGTGATCCTTCTCAACAGATCATCCATCGCGATCTAAAGCCAGCGAACGTAATGCGACGTGCCAGCACAGGAGAGTTTGTCGTACTCGATGTCGGCCTGGCCTTCGATCTTCTTGACGAATCAATCTCGCATCCAGGACAAGTTCCCGGCACAACGCTCTACTTCACCCCTGACCAACTTGACCACACAAGGAAGCGGCAGATGGACTTCCGCACCGACATGTTTGCACTAGGTGTTATTCTGTACGAGGCAACCACAGGAAAGCACCCGTTTTACTCGACCAGCATGTCGACAATGGATTTGTTCAAGTCCATACTCCACGCAAAACCGAAGCCAGTGCGAGACCTGCGTCCGGATGCTCCCAACGAACTTGAGGTGATCATCATGCGACTATTGGCAAAGAAGCCGCATCTGCGTTACCGCACATGCGAGTCGCTCTTAGATGCCTTTGATCGAGTGGACAGTAGAGGTGACACATGACACTTCTCGCGCAACACGGCTGGGGCAAAACCCTCAAGATTACGAAGGCGCTTGGCAGTGGCTCAATCGGTGGCCTGATCTTGAGCCCGCGTGATGAGACTCCCGAGAACGCCGCCGCCGTGCTCGAGTCCATCGCCGGGGACCACCCTGATGCCACGCGCCTATTCGATCCGCTATTCCACGCTGGGCAAGTCGTCCCAGCAAATGTCGGCAAACTCCCTGACTACAGCTACTACCGGCCCAATCTCGCCCGCCGAGACTTCATTGGTGCTTCAAAGTTTGCGGGTTATGCAGCGGACGTTCTCGGATTCCAGTACACCCTGAACGTCACATCGCTCGTCGCTCCGACTATTGAACTCGTCAATTTCGGCGATAGCTCGGCCCAGATTGCCCTGCAACTCGCTGACGCCAGCTCAACACACCATGCGAGCACCGATGACAAACGTTCGCTGCTGCTGAGCTTCCTGATCAACGAGAACGCTTTGCAGAGCCTCGACGAGCTCGATGCGTTCCTCGACGCAATTACCGTAATGAATGCCGATGGCTATTACTTGATGATGAGCCGTGCGAGTTCTACCCACAATGCGCTCATTGAGCCAAGTCGCCTCGCAGCGTTGATGTACATGGTCTACATCCTCCGGGTGGTCAACGGCTTCGACGTCTATTGCGGCTACTCGGACCTCATCGGGCTTCCGCTGCACGCGGCAGGCGCAACGGCGTCGGCCTGCGGGTGGTATGGAACGCTCCGACGCTTCACCTTCAATCGGTTCCGAAAATCGAAAGGCGGCCGCAGGCCGCGGCCGCGGTATCTCTCGACTCCCGTGCTTGAGTCGATTCTTATCTCGGAAATGGATCAGATTTCCCAGGCCGGGCTGATCGACGAATTTATTTCTGGCACATCATATGACAACGATTTCAGAACAAAATTACCCTTCACCGTCGCGTGGCCGGATGAGGATGCGGCCCTTCACCACTGGGAAGCGCTTGCAGCGAAAGTCAACGAGATTGAGTCGCTGACCGTCGACGACGCGCTTAAGAAACTCGTGGACTGGATCGATACTGCGGAGGCAATTCGCAGCGAGGCGGAGATCGGTGGTGTTCAGTTCGAACCACCATCGGGCGATCACTTGGACATGTGGAGACTCGCGATCCAACAGTTTCGTGAAATGGCCGAACTCACTTAGGCGATGCAAGCAAGCGCTCGCCCCTGTGCCATTGTGAACATCACCGGGCTGCGAGGCAGCTGCGATCTAGGCTTCGTAATCATGCGAAACCGGCCATCGGCGTCGAGCGACATCAACCCCACTCGGGCCAGCCTGAATCGATCAACCTGGCGCTCGGCTGGTTGGATGAGGTCATCCGGCATCACGACGAAACTCCGATGAGCGAACGCCCGATACCGCGTGGCCTGGTAGAGCGCTCGCTTCCAATCCCTGAGCTTACCCTCGAAGCACCAGATCTCGCAGTCGGGGAGGTCCGACTTCGGTCCAAGAATATAGCTGCCGGTTGAAGTAACCCGCACCAAGTCTGCGTCGGTCATTCGCGAAAGCCAGAACCGAATCGTCTCGCGAGAACGACCGGTGTCGACTGCCAATTGTGCGAGGACTTTGGGCTGTCGTGCGCGGAGAGCTACGATGATCCGGCAGCATGTCTCTTGTTGCAGAAGCTGCGATCGTGTCTTCGTCGGCCGTAACGAGGAGGGCAGCGACACCATCATTCGATCAACGCGCCCATGGATACCCTCTACCTCGTCCATGAGGAAGGTCCGCCGACCTGGCAACCCGAGCCATAACCCGCTGTCGGCGATTGCCGTATCGAACACAGCCATCAGTTGGTCTTCGGTCTCGAACATGCGTGCCTCTTCGAGTGATTCGTCTCGCCATTCTACGCGTTTGGACTGACCGCCGCTCTACCACATCGGACAGCCCGAAGCTGGATCCGCAACATTGGCAGCTGAGCCGGTGCCGATCGCCTAACAGCCTGTCGATGGCGGCGGGTGGCCCGAGTCCTACCGACCACCAGCCCGACCTCGGCGGGTGCCATCACTCGCGGCCCTTCACACCCTTCTCGCGTACTCCGTCTGCTTTCCGTGCCGTGATGCGGGGCCTCGCCGCGGATCATGCCTGTCGGGCATCACTGCGCGGGGAAGAGGATGGAGATGAGGGGAGCGGGCGGAGGCCGCGAGTGATGGCACCCGTGTTTCTCGCCTTCCTCTCTGTGCCCTCTGTGCCTCTGTGGTGAACTTTCCCTTGCTTTCCTCCGCGTCCTCTGCGTCTTCTCTCTGCGGCCTCCGCGTTCTGCCTTTCGCCCGGGGGCTCCTCGCTGGCGCGTCGGGCTCTGTTTGTCCCGGCTTTCTGCCTTCCTTCGAGCCCTTCGTGTTCGGAACTCCGCGCCTCCGCGTTCTGCCTCCCCACCGCGGCACGGGTGCGATCGCCCGTATCCTCCGCACAGCCCATACCCTTCCGACAGTTATGTCACAGCCCCACCCCCTCCTCCTCATCGGCCTCCGCGGCTCCGGCAAGTCCACGCTCGGGCGGCTGGTCGCCGAGCGGCTGGTTGCGGACGGGCTGGTTGCGGCCTTCAGCGATCTCGACGACGCCGTGCTCGCGCGGCTCGGGCACGCGACGGTCGCTGAGGCCTGGAACACGCTCGGCGAGCCGGCCTTCCGGACGGCCGAGACCGCGTGCCTGCGAGAGCGGGTGCCCGCAGCTCTCGACGACGGCACGCCGCAGGTCGTCGTCGCCCTCGGCGGCGGCACGCCCACGGCGCCGGGGGCCGCGGAGTTGCTGGGTGAGCGCGGGAGCGCGGGCTGGTGACGATCGTCTATCTGCGCGCGCAGCCGGAGACACTCCGCGCCCGCCTCGGTGCCGCCGATGCCAACCGCCCGTCGCTGACCGGCGCGGGGACGCTCGGCGAGATCGACGCGGTGTTTGCCGCGAGGGACGGGCTGTACCGGGAGCTGGCGACCGAGATCATCGAGATCGACCGCGGCACGACGATCGACGCGGCTCGTCGAGCGGCTGGTCGCGATCGTCGGAGGGTAGCCCGGCGGCAGGGGTGACTACCGCTGCGCATCCGCCCCGCGTACCGCCCTGCAGAACTCGCGGATCTTCGTTTCGTCCTTGACGCCGGGTGCGCTCTCGACGCCGCTGGAGACATCGACCGCGAAGGGGCGGCAGGCGCGGATCGCCTCGCCGACGTTGCCCGGGTGCAGGCCGCCGGCGATGATGATGGGCGTGGCGATCGAGGCCATCGGGCTGACCAAGGCCTCCCACGCGAACGCCTCGCCCTCGCCGCCGGCCGAGCCATCGACGAGGATCGCCTCGACCTCGTCGATCGCGTCCCAGCGGGCCAGCTCGGCGGCGATGGTCGCCGGGTCGAACCTGATCCCCCGGATCACCCGCGGCCCGCAGTCGCGGACGAGGTTTTCCGGCTCGGCCCCGTGCAGCTGCGACCAGTCGGTCGGGCAGCGCTGCTCGATGTCGATAAAGTCGTCCAGCGGCAGGTCGCGGAAGACGCCCACCGTGCCGACCATCGGGGGCAGCACGCTCATGATCTCGAAGGCCGTCTCCGGCTCGACGTGGCGCGGCGTGCCCTCGACGAAGACGAAGCCGAGCACGTCGGCCCCGGCGTCCACGGCCGCGAGGGCGGCGTCGGGGCTGGTGATGCCACAGACCTTGATGCGTGTGCGGTCCATCGCCGGCTCCTTGGCTCACCCGATCTCGGCGAGCAGCTCGTTGACGAGGGCCTTCTCGTCGTCGGTCAGTTTCTTCTTCTTGGCCCCGTCGAGGGCCCGCTTGGCGGCGGTCGGGTCGTTGAGGAACCGGGCGTTGATCAGGCCCAGCATCAGCAGCACCCGCCCGGCCTCGACGTCCCGGCCGTGGACGGTCAGGAACTCGTTGTAGGCGGCGGCGGCGTTGACGTGGTCGCCGGCCTGGAAGAGCGCGTTGGCGATCTCGTAGAGCTGGCGGCGGCCGAGCGCGGGCAGCTTGAGCCCGTCGGGGAGCCGCCGCATCTCCAGATAGGCCTCGGCGGCGCCGGCCGAGTCGCCCTCGGCGACGAGCTTCTGCGCGCGCAGCCGCGCGAGTGCCGCGGGGCCGTCCGGCTTGAGGACTTCGGGCTCGTGCTTCTTCCGCTCGACGCCCTTGGGCAGGGGCGGGCCGGAGCCGCCGCCGCGGGCGTTGATCTTGCCCTGGGCGTAGGCGGCCTTGAACGCCCGGCGCCGGGCGGCCTGGCGGCCGAGGGTGAACAGGTCGTAGGGCTCGCGCGGCACGAGCTTGAGCCAGAGCAGGATCATGGCGACACCGGCACCGAGCGCATAGCCGCCGAGGTGCGCAAAGTGAGCGGTGTTGCCGCCGCCCATGGCCAGGCCGAAGACATCCCGCGCGACGGCGAAGGCGATGAACCACCACGCGGTGATCGGGAAGATGCCGATGAAGAAGAAGAACACCAGCGTCCGGACCTTCACGTAGGGGAAGAGCACCAGGAACGCCCCCGTGATAGCCGCGATCGCGCCGGAGGCCCCGACCACGGGGGACGGGCTGAAGAGGGCGTGGGCCACCCCGGACCCGACCGCCCCGGCGAGGTAGAGCACGACGAAGCCCACGCGGCCCAGCCGGTCCTCGACATCGGGCCCGAAGACCCAGAGGAACAGACAGTTGAAGATCACGTGGGAGTAGCCCGCGTGGAGCAGGGCGTAGGTGCCGTACGTCCACCAGCCGGATTCGTCGGGCACCAGCATGAGCCAGCCCCAGACCCGCTCGCGGAGCTCGGGGTTGGCCTCCTTGAGCAGTTCGAGCGCGGCGAACACCGCGACGTTGACCGCGATCAGCGCATAGGTCACCGCGACGGGGCGGGATTTGGTGCGGTCGGTGCCGAGGGGGAGGAACACGGGCGATCCTACCCCCGTTTCTGACCCGAATCCCTCCCGAATCGCTCGCGATGGGCCCGCCGAACCCCTATGCTGCCTCCCCGAAATCGACACGGGGCCCCGGCGGGCACCCCCGCTCGCCGTCCGTTACGCATGACCCAGACCGCCGCGGCACGCCACCCGGCCAGACGCCTCGAAGGAGACGCTCCGATGACCACCGCCACCTTTGCCAAAGGACTCGAAGGCATCGTCGCCGCCGAGACCCAGATGTCCTTCATCAACGGCCAGAAGGGCATCCTCGAGTACGTCGGCATCGCGATCGGTGACCTCTCGAGCCATTCCACGTTCGAGGAGACCGTCTTCCTGCTGTGGAACCTGCGTCTGCCGACCAAGAGCGAACTGGAGGCCTTCACCAAGTCGCTCCGGGCCAACTACGCCCTGCCCAAGGGCTTCAACGACCGCATCCGCACGCTGCCCAAGGACGCCCAGCCGATGCACGTGCTCCGCACGCTGGTCAGCGAGCTCGCCCTCTACGACACCAACCCCAACGCCAACGACCTCGAGGCGGCACGCGAGAAGTCGCTCCGCGTCCTCGGCATGGCCCCGACGATGGTCGCGGCCTTCGACCGCTACCGCCGCGGCCTCGACGCGGTGGCGCCGGACACCTCGCTGACCTTCGCCGAGAACTTCATGTACATGCTCAACGGCGAGAAGCCGACCGAGACCATGGCCCGCGCCTTTGACATCTGCATGATCCTGCACGCCGATCACGGGCTCAACAACTCGACCTTCACCGCCCGCGTGATCATCTCGACGCTCAGCGACATCTACTCGGCGCTGACCGGCGCGGTCGGCAGCCTCCGCGGCCCGCTGCACGGCGGGGCCAACGAGGGCGTGATGCACATGCTCAACGAGATCCCCTCCCTCGACGCGGTCGAGCCCTACATCATGGGCAAGATCGAGCGCAAGGAGAAGATCATGGGCTTCGGCCACCGGGTCTACAAGGCCAAGGACCCCCGCGCCACCGACCTGCAGAAGCTCGCCAAGCAGCTTGCCGAGGACACCGGCAACTCGGACCTCTACGCCAAGAGCAACGCGATCGAGAAGATCATGGAGCGCGAGCTGGCCGCCAAGGGCATCTACCCCAACGTCGATTTCTACTCGGCCACCACGTACCACTGCATCGGGCTCAAGCTCGACCTGTTCACCCCGATGTTCGCCCTCAGCCGCCTGGCCGGCTGGAGCGGCCACATCCTCGAGCAGCTCGACGGCAACCGCCTCTTCCGCCCCACCGCCCAGTACGTCGGCCCCCACGACGTCCCCTACACCCCGATGGGCGACCGGTAAGCCCCGCGGCACCGGCAACACAGGAGGGCGGGCTTTCCAGCCCGCCTCACGACCCAGTCTGCCGAGCTTTCCAGCCCGCCGCCGCCGAGGGGTGACCCACCCGGGTTCGCCCCCTAGACTCCCCGGCTCGAAACCGGGACGGCTGGTCGTCGTCCCGGCAGAATGATCCAAGCACGAGCCCCGGCGGAGCGAACAGCCCACCGGGAAGAGGACCGCCAGCGCGGGGACCGCCCGCAAGGAAGTTGATACATGGTTCGTCTCCGTCTCCAGCGTTTTGGTCGCCGCAACCGGCCCTTCTACCGTCTCAACGCCATCGAGAAGCGCAACCGCCGCAACGGCAAGGTCCTCGAGCAGCTCGGCTGGTACGACCCGGTCGCGGCCGACCCCGAGAAGCAGCTCAAGCTCGAGGGCGAGCGGATCACGCACTGGCTGAGCCAGGGCGCCCAGCCCAGCGAGACGGTCGCCGACCTGCTCGCCAAGAACGACCTGCTGCCCCCGAACATGAAGACTAAGTGGGAAGCCGACCGCAAGAAGGCCAGCGACCGCACGGCCGCGATCCGCGCCGCCAAGGAGGCCGAGAAGGCCGCCGCGGAGAAGGCCGCGAAGGAAGCCGCCGAGGCCAAGGCCAAGGAAGAGGCTGAGAAGGCCGCCGCCGCTGCAGCCGAGAAGGCCGCCGAAGAGAAGGCCGCCGCCGAAGCTGCGAAGGCAGCCGAAGAGACCCCGGCCGCCGAAGGCGAGTAAGCCGCCACCGGCCACCCACATCCCGGATCACTCCGCACGCCCGGCCCTGTGCCGGGCGTGTGTCTTTTGTGAGTGCCACAGTGGGCGGCGACCCGGTGTTGCTTGCTCCGTGCGTCTCTGCTCAACGCAGGCTCTTTCGGGCGACACGCGCCGCGTCTAATTCCGCACATCAGGGTCCTTCAGAACAACCCCACGCTCGTCGTCATGCACGATCCGGCTCCAGCCCGACGGCGACGCGGTGCGGGGAACTCACCCAAACCACCAGCCCCGCAACTCGCCTTCAGATTGTCGCGACAGACTGCTACGCTGAGTACTTCCCGCCGCGGCACCTCCGTCGCGCATCACGTTTGATGGCCTTTGTTCTGGAGCCCGAACCATGCCCGCCAAAGCGACTCCCGACCACCGCACCCTCGTCGAAAGCCTCGAACCACGCGTCCTGCTCTCGACGCTGACCGTCACCACTTCCAACGACTCCGGCACCGGCTCGCTCCGCCAGGCCATCACCGACGCCAACAACGCGCCGGGGGCCGACATCATCGAGTTCGACCCGTCGCTCGAAGGCTCGACGATCGCGCTGACCTCCGGCCAGCTCGCCATCACCGACGCGCTCGAGATCCGCGGCACCGATTCTGAGGGCACGCCCCTGGGCATCACGATCTCCGCCGACTACGACTTCCGGCACTTCGACATCGACGACGCGGAGGAGGCAGACATCGAGGTCACTATCTCGGATCTGACCATCACCGAAGGCAGAAGCGCGATCCTGAACAACGAGAACCTCACCCTCGAACGCGTCATCATCAGTTCGAACTCCAACGGAGGTTCTTCGTTCAGCAACGGCGCGATAGTCAGCAGCGGACCGCTGGCCATCCGTGACTCAGAATTCATCAGCAACAACAGCGACGGCTATGGCGGGGCGATCGTCTCCAGCGACGGCATGCTGATCATCGAGGACTCGACGTTCACCAACAACAGCAGCGCCGATCAGGGCGGAGCAATCTACCTCTACCCGGGCTCCGATGCCACCATCTCCGGCACGACCTTCGAGGCGAACACCGCAAACGGCTCCGTGGGCGACGGAGGGGCGATCGGGCTGGTCTCGAGCACGTTGGTCGTGAATGACTCGATCTTCTCGCAGAACACCGCCGATAGCCACGGCGGGGCGATCAGCGCCAAGACCGGCAGCACGGTCACGATCGCTGACTCCACCATCGAGAACAACACCGCCACCAACGACGGCGGCGCGCTCTACACCGACGACGGCACCATCACTATCGAGGGCTCGACAGTCTCGGGCAACAACGCCACCAACGGCGGCGGCGTTTACAACTTCGCGGGCACCCTGTCGGTGACAGACTCCACCGTCGCAGGCAACGTCGCCTCCGCTTCCGGCGGCGGCCTCTACGCCGACTTCGACGCCGACCTGATCCTCCTCCGCGTGACCGTCTCCGGCAACGCGTCCGGCGGTGCTGCGGGCGGCATCTACACCTCGGGCGGGCTCACGATGACCGAGAGCACCGTCACCAACAACGCCGCGGACTCGAGCGGCGCAGGCATCCGCGCCATCGGCCCGAACCCGGTCTCCATCGTCAGCTCCACGATCTCCGACAACACCAGCGACTCCTACGGCGGGGGCCTTGTGCTCTACGGCACCATGAGTATCGAGATCGCCGGCTCGACGTTCGACAACAACACCGCCGACGATTTCGGCGGCGGCGTGTCCATCCGCAACAACGACGGCGCCGAGTTCTCCATCACCGGCTCAACCTTCAACGGCAATTTCGCCGTCACCAGCGGCGGCGGGCTGGACGTCACGTCAAACGTCGTCCTCACCATCACCGACTCGTTCTTCACCGACAACTTCGTCGGAGATCCGGGGCCCGGCATCGGCGGCGGGATCCAGTTCACCCAGGGCACGCTCACCATCACCAACTCCACCATCTCCGGCAACGAATCCTGGGGCGACGGCGGCGGCATCTATTCCACCGGCAACCTGAACATCTCCGACTCGGACATCACCGACAACTTCTCGTACGAGTCGGGTGGCGGCGTGATGTTCAGCGGCGCGACGCTCTCCATCGCCGACTCCACGATCAGCGGGAATACCGCGCAGTCGGGCGGGGGCGGGCTCAACGCACGAGGCAACCTCGAGCACCAGATCGACCGGACCACGATCGCGTCCAACACCGCCGCGTACGGCGGCGGGATCAGGCTCGGCACAGACGGGCTCGGGAACGTCCCGTTCAGGCTCAACTACTCCACCGTCTCCGGCAACACCGCGGGCGCTCGCGGCGGCGGGATCTACTACGACTATGGTGCCCTCTCGATGAGCAACAGCACCATCTCCAGCAACACCGCCGCGGACACCGGCGGCGGCATATCGCAGCACCACGCCGCCGGCCAGGGCACGTTCGCCAACTCCACCATCGCCTTCAACACGGTCACCAATAAGGACGGCCAGGGCGGCGGCATCTTCATCGGCGGCAACGGGTTCACGCTCACCAGCACCATCGTCGCGAGCAACACCCACGACTTCGGCGACAGCACCCCCGACGACATTACCACCGAGTTTGAGAACTACACCGTTGACCCCGACTCCTCCTTCAACCTCATCGGCGACGCCAACGCCGGCGGCGGCCTGACCGACGGTGAGAACAACAACATCGTCGGTGCCGACCCCTTGCTCGAGCCTCTCGCCGACAACGGCGGCCCCACCCTCACCCACGCGATCCCGCAGAACAGCCCCGCGGTGGACGCCGGCGCTGCCTTCTCCGCGGACGAGACCGACCAGCGCGGCAGCCCGTTCGACCGCTTCGTCGGCGACGACCCCGACATCGGCGCCTTCGAGTGGGCTCCCTTCTTCCTCCAGGCCTCGACGGCAGCGCCACCAGCACCACCTCGCTGGCCGACGGCACGCTCCTCTCAGTCACCCGCAACACCCGCGGCAAGCTCATCGTCTTCACCGGCAGCGGCACCGAGTGGACCGCGCTCCGCTTCGAGGACCACACCAACGCCCCCGACCCCACCGGCGACCCCATCATCTGGACCGACCCCAACGACGGCCTCGCCTACATCGCCGCGCCGAGCGACGGCGGGTTCCTGCTCTTCCGCCGCGCGAGCAACGGCACCTGGAGCTACCGCGACCTCGCCGCCGAGACCGCCAGCACCGACGACGCCCCCGTCGGCACCCTCGCCTACTTCATCACCCGCCCCAACTCCGGCACGCCGCTGGTCACCATCACCGGCATAAATGACGCCGGAGAGATCGTCGCCTACGAGCAGACCTCCGCCTCCGGCGCCGCCCAGGCCAGCTGGAGCCTCCACAACATCTCCGACGACCTGGCCTCGCAGAGCATGACCACCCCGGCCTTCACCAAGATCGTCACCTACGTGACCAGCTGGAACCAGTGGACCCTCGCCGGCCTCGACGCAGACGGCAACGTCCAGGGCGTCTGGGTCAACGTCGCCACCTTCACCACCTGGCGCGTCGACAACCTCTCCACCATCACCGGCGCCGACCCGCTCGAGGGCGAACTCGACGTCACCCTCACCCCGTGGGGCGGCATCCGCTTCGCCGGGGCCGACGACGACGGCAACCTCGTCGCCACGTGGTGGAACCCCGGCCGCGGCCCGGGCAACTGGAGCCAGACCGACCTGACCGCGCAGATCACCGAGGCCGCGCCCACGCTGGTCCCGGGCCAACTCACCGCGTGGTTCATCTCGGACAGCAACATGATCAGCTACGCCGGCTACGACGCCAACGGCGACATCATCTCGCTCTACTGGGAACCCAGCGACGGCGCGGTCTGGAACGCCGACAACCTCACCGAAGACCTCGACAACCGCGACAGCAGACCGACCGGCAGCATCACCGCGCACGTCTCCAGCACCGGCGAGGCGGGCATCTACGGCGCGGCAGACTCAGGAGACGTTGTGCGGCTCTGGGCAGAGCCGGGATCCCAGGAGTTCATGCTCGACGTCCTCTCGGATCTCGCCGCCAGGGTGTAAGCCGGCCTCACACCGCGCCGATCACCCGCGCCACCTGCAGCGTGTCGGCGTACTGCTGGAACCGGACGACCTTGCCGTCCTCCACGCGCCACACGTGCACGAGCTGCGTCCGCTGCGAGCGCCCGGTGGCCTTGTACGTCCCCACGTAGTGCCCGAGCACCACCACCGTGTCGCCGGCGTCGAGGATCTCCCCCACCTCGACCCCGAAGCCGTCCCACTCGCCGCCACACCGGGCGAAGACACCCTCGAGCACCGCCGAGGGGCCGACGTACGGGTTGCCGTCGGCGTAGGGGAAGTTGTCCGCCTCGTTCCACACGATCTCGGGGTGCATGCTCGCCAGCACCGTGGGCATATCGCCCTTACCGAACGCCTCGTAGATACCGCGGACCACACCAACATTCGCTTCAGACATGCACATCGTCCCTTCGTCACTTCCGTCCGACCGAATCCCCGCCGGTCAGGTTACCACTTGTAGTCTTCACCATAGTCGATGAGACATTCCTCGCCCGCCTCGATTGTGCGGAACGCGGTGAAGATCACCTGATCGTTCCGGGTGTCGGTGCGCCAGCGCAGGTTCGAATACACCGCGTCGCCGTCCGCGGCGTCGGCGGGGCGCGTCCGGGGCGTGGTTCAAGAGCGACGCCTCGCCCAGCGCCAGCGCCCGCCCGTCACCGTCCTTCGGCCACTCGAAGCAGTAGCGGGCGATCAGATCGTCGTCCCGCACCTCGCCCTCGCCCAGCGGGAGCGCCGGATTCACGATCACAACCTCACCCTTGCGTATGGTTCGACGGGCGAAGACACCCCGCCCGTGAATCGACGACTCCGCGACGCGGATCGTCGAATACTGCGGCGGAGGCTCGTCCGCACCGCCGGGCTCGGCCGCGGAGCTCGCGGCGGCTCCGGCACGCTCAGGGGAAGTCTTCATGGGCATGATGGTACCTCGGGCCCAAATGCAGTCAATCGTCCGCCCCCGACCGCCCCGGGCAACGCTTGCCCCCAACCACCCCACCCGCCCGCCTCATACCATGGCCCCTCATGGCACTCCGCTTCGACATCCTCACCACCTTCCCCGAGATGTTCGACCCCGACTCCCCGGCCGCCCTCGGGCTCTCGATCCCCGCGCGCGCGCCGCCGGCCTCGTCGAGTGGCACGCCCACGACATCCGCGCCCACACCCACAACAAACACCACAAGACCGACGACCGCCCCTACGGCGGCGGCCCGGGCATGGTGATGATGGCCCAGCCCGTCTTCGACGCCGTCCACGCCGCCGAAGCCCTCGACGACCGCCCCGCCACCCGCGTCCTGCTCACCCCCCAGGGCGTGCCCCTCACCCAGCCCCTCGTCGAAGACCTCGCAACCCGGCCCCGCCTGCTCCTCATCGCCGGGCACTACGAGGGCCTCGACGAGCGCGTCGTAGAGAAACTCGCCCCGCTCGAGGTCTCGCTCGGCGACTACATCCTCTCCGGCGGCGAGCTCGCGGCCCTCGTCCTCATCGACGCGATCACCCGCCTCGTCCCCGGCGTCCTCGGCGACGACACCTCCGCCTCGCAGGACAGCTTCAGCCCCGCCCCCACCAACGACCCCGACGGCTCCCCCCTGCCCGCCAAGCTCCTCGCCCGCCTCGGCGTCCCGCCCGGCACCCGCCTGCTCGACTGCCCCCACTACACCAAGCCCCGCGTCTGGGAGGGGATGGAGGTCCCCGAGGTCCTGCTGGGCGGCGACCATCAGGCGGTCGCCGCGTGGCGGCTCGAGCAGATGCTCAAGCGCACCCGCGAGCGGCGGCCGGATTTGCTGGGCGAGTAAGCTCTCGGGATGTCTCAAGCACACTCGGCGAATATCCCGCCGCAGCGAGCCGACCGCACGCGCCCAACGGATGCCCGCGTTCGTGGTTCGGCGAAGCTCCGGGAGGACGCCCGGTGACGTACACACTGCTGTTGCTGGGTGCGAGCGTCGCCATTCTCGGCGCGTGGCTCCTGCGCCGAGGCGCGGCCGGTCTCCCTCGGCGTGGAGACGCCCCCCACTGCCGAGCGTGCGAGTTTGACTTGACGGGACTGTGGCCTGCGTCGGCAGACACGACCTCACCCGTTCACCGATGCCCCGAGTGCGGCAATGACCTGACGCGCCCGCGCGCCGTGGCGCGTGGCCACCGGCGCCGGTCCCTTTGGAAGATGGGACTGGGTCTGGCCTGCTTGCTCGGTGTCGGCACCCTGTTCCTCGGGCCGCGTGGGTTCGGTCAGGTCAACTGGCTCGCTTTGAAGCCCGACTGGATGTTGCTCTCGCAGGCCCGTTCCGCCGATGTGTGGAGCGCGGGTGAAGCCGCGGACGAACTCGCCCGCAGGCACGCGGCCGGGAAACTCCGGCCTCGGCAGCTCCGCGACGCTCTCGACGCGTTTCTCACCTTCGCCGAAGCGGACGCCCCGAGCGTGGATCGCGAAGCGTGGCAGACGCTCGCCGTCGCGGGGTGGGACGCCGAGCCCGTCTCCGCCGAGCTCATCGACCGATACCTCCGGGCGACACTCCAGAACTTCTACCGTGTGCAACCGACTATCCGCGAGACCTATCTCGTTCATGAGCCGTTTCCCTTCCCCGATTCCGACCGTTCCCTCTACCCGGAAGCGGGTACGTGGGCATGGCACATCCCCGGGCTCCCTGTCGGCATGGCTGCGTATCTGGAGCGGGCCACGCTCGATGGCCAAACCGTCGAACTCACCGAGACCTGGCACGGGAAGGCATGGGACGGGCCACGAGAGGGATGGGTGGGATGGTGGATACCCCTCAACGGCTCGGTCCCGACGCTCCTACCGAAGCCGGTGATGGAGCTCCCGGCGCTCTCCCCCGGTGTCGGCCATCACACCCTTGAGCTGACCTGGCGGATCGAGGCCTTCCTGTTGACCGAGTCGGAATCCGCAGCAGACGCCCACCCCTATCGCGAACCGGACTCGTCGTGGACCACCGGGACCAGCGCTTCCTTCGAGGTCATCGATTCGATGGACGACATCGTCAGCATCTTCCGCGCCAAAGACCCCGGCGCCCCGCCACCGCCCGAGTACGAGGGCCCGGACGAAGGGCTGACCCTTCGGGTCGAGTCTGTCAGAAAGCTCCATCGTGACGGCGACTGGTACGTCTTCGTCGCTGGTAAGCTCAACCGGAAGCCTCCCCCACCGGGAGCGAACTACGCCGTGCTGGCCCGGGTGCATCTCGAGATCGACGGCGTGCCGTATCGCGTCGCCGAGTGGCAGGGTGCCTCGGACGTCTTCTTCGATCGCACGAACGCCCCCCCGGTTGGCCAAGGCTCTGCTGTCAGACCCCGCATGGGGTTCAGACTCAATATCATCGATCTTCCCCGCGCCGACTACGCCGATCTGGTCCTCACCCCCGCGCCCGAATTGTTCATCCGTCAACCCTGGAGTTTCGGCATCGAGCCTGTCTGGGGCGACCCCATCATCATCCGTGATGTCCCGATTGACTGGTCCGGAGTCCCCCCAACCCCGCCCGGAACGGAACCCACACCCGCCGACGACTGAGTCCCGCCGGCCTCCGGGGAGTCTGGGCGTGGGCACCCCGGCCGCGATTGCGCCACGCGCGGTGAGGCGCAATGTCCGCGTCATCCTCTCTCTGCGCATCGCGCGGTTCCTGCGCTTACGGCCCGGGATCGGCAACCCCGCCCGCCGGTTTGCCCGCGCCCTCCCGCTGGCACGCCGATTGAGAGTGCCCTTCCGGACCGCTGCCGGTCCGCACGAGCGCACCATGAACTACGGCCTGTACATCTCCGCCTCCGGCGCACTCAACGCGGTCCACCGCCAGGACCTCTATTCGAGCAATCTGGCCAACCTCAACACCGTCGGGTTCAAGCCGGACATCGCCACCACCCGCCAGCGTGACGCCGCCCGGATCGAGGACGACCTCGGCTACCTCCCCTCCAACACCATGCTCGAGCGCCTCGGCGCCGGCGTCATGGCCGCCCCGACCCGCACCGACTTCTCCCAGGGCGTCATCCGCTCCACCGACAACGATCTCGACCTGGCGATCCGCGGCGACGGGTTCTTCACCCTCATCGCCGAGCAGGACACCAGCGGCAACCGCCTCCGGCTCAGCCGCGACGGCCGCTTCGCCCTCGATGGCGGCGGCCGCCTGGTCTCGGCGACCACCGGCATGCCCGTCGCCGGCACGAACGGCCAGCCCATCCGCCTGACCAACGACGGCCCGGTCACCGTCAAGCCCGACGGGTCGATCATCCAGAACGGCGAGACCGTCGCCTCGCTCAGCCTGACCTCCATACCCAACCGGAGCTCGCTGCAGAAGGGGCCCGACGGCCTCTTCGTCGCCAACCAGGCCCAGATGGCCAACCGCCGCCAGGCCGACGGTCACGTCGAGCAGCACGCCGTTGAGGAGGCCGCCGTCAACGAGATCGACGCCCTCATGGCCATCGAGTCCGCCTCGCGGGATGCGCAGGCGAACCTCGGCATGATCAGTTACCACGACCGCCTGCTCGATCAGGCCATCAACCGCTTCGCCCGCGTGGGCTAGCCGCCTCAGTCCGTTGAGCACCAGACCCCCTCCCGCGCACGAGGATCCCCGCCCATGGCTGTCATCGCCCTCCAGTCCGCCGCGTCCGGCCTCAGCGCCCTCAACACCCAGCTCGACGTGACGGCAAACAACCTGGCCAACATCAACACCCCCGGCTTCAAGCACAGCCGCGCCAACTTCCAGGACCTGATGTACGTCGAGCGGGCCCAGCCCGGCGTCGAGAACGCCCACGGCGACCAGCGCCCCACCGGCCTCTATGTCGGGTTGGGCGTCAAAGTCTCGGGCACGCAGGTGGGCTTCGGACAGGGCGCCCCCCTCTCCACCGAACGCCCTCTCGACATGATGATCGAGGGCCTCGGGTTCTTCAAGGTCTCGGTGCAGGACTCGATCGGGGCCGACGGCTTCGCCTACACCCGGGCCGGGAATTTCTCGCTCAACTCCGACGGCGAGCTCGTTCTGGCCAACGACCAGGGCCGCCGACTCGAGCCGCTCATCACGCTGCCCGAGAGCGCCCGAGACATCACGATCTCCCCCGACGGCACCGTCTTCTACTCCGAATCGGGGTCCACCGAGCCCATCGAAGCCGGCCAGATCGAGATCAGCACCTTCGTGAACCCCGCCGGGCTCAAGCAGGTCGGCGAGAACCTCTTCGCCGAGACCGCCGCGAGCGGGCCCGCCCTCGACGGCATCGCCGGCGAGGAGAACCGCGGCTCCATCCTGCAGGGCTCGCTGGAGAGTTCCAACGTCGATCCCACCCGCGAGCTCATCGAGATGATCCGCACTCAGCGGGCCTTCGAGCTCAACAGCAACTCCATCCGGGCCGCCGACGAGACACTCCGCTCGGTCGCCCAGCTCCGGCGATAACGCCTCGCCCCCACTGACCGGAGGTCGGTGACATGCACGCACGGACGCTCACGATTCTGCTCCTCGCCGCGGCCACGCTCTGGCTGGCCGCGCCGGGCGCGCGCGCAGACCACGCTCCGCCTCGACCGCACAGCCCGGGTCGTCGGCGATGAGCCGCTCCGCTTGGGCGACATCGCCACGCTCAGCGGCGACCGGGCGGGCGAGCTCGGGGGGCTCATCCTCATCGAGGACCCCGCCGCACACCCCACCGACATCGACGGTTGGTGCCGCATTGAGGTTGATCTTGTCCGGAACACCATCGAGGCCCGCCTGGGCCCCGCCGCCGGCCTGGTTGCCGTCCAGGGCAGCGCCTGCGATATCCGCATCCTCGGCCGGGCCCGCCGCTCCGCCGAAACAACCGAGGCGGAGCCCGCCGAGCCCCGTGTGCACACCGCCGACACGCTCGTGGAGCTGCAGACGGTCCGCGGGGCGATCGCCCGCGAGATCTCCCGAATCCTCCAGACACCGCCCGAGGCGCTCCGGCTCACCTTCGGCACTACCGACGCCGAGACGCTCGACACCCCCACCACGGGCCGCGTCATTCAGATCGACCCCGTCGGCTCCTCGGCGCGGATGCCGATCCGCGTCTCGCTGTACGAGCCCAACCGGCTGGTGCTGCGGGAATCGCTCCGGGTCGGCGTCTTGGTGCGCAGTCGGGTCGCCGTGGTCAGCCGGGCCGTCACCAAGCGCGCGATCATCGGGCCCGAGGACTTCCGGACAGAGACCCGCTGGGTCTCACCCACCGACAGCTTCGCCTCCCCCGAGATCGCCCTGGGTGCCGCGGCGATGCGGAGCCTGAGCCCCGGCGAGGCGATCGAGTCCCGCCTTGTCGAGCCGCCCGTGGTCATCGAGAAGGGCGATCCGGCGATGGTCCGGGTGATCCTGGACGGGATCGTGCTCCGCCGCGCTGCGTACGCCCGCGAGCCCGGGCGGGCGGGTGAGACGATCGAGTTCTCGCCGCAGCACGATCCGAAGACCCGATTCCGCGCCACGGTCATCGGCAAGGGCGAGGCCCAGGTCTGGACGTTCCAGAGCCCGCCTGAGCCCGGCACACCGGTTGCGTCCGGTGTTGCGACCGAATGACCCCCGACGCGGAGACGTGCATGCAACGCGACCAGCTCCACCCCAATCGACGCACTACACCGGCTGTTCTTGCGCTCGGCGCAGCTCTCGCGCTGCCCGGTGTGGTGTCGGCCCAGACCTTCTATGACATGCAGTACGAGGTCCCGGTCAACGAGCTTGGCGATGCGGACCCGGCCGCGAACCTGCGCGCGATGAGCATGCTCTACATCAGTGTGCCCGAGCCGCGGCAGTACGAGGTGCACGACCTGATCACGCTGATCATCGACGAGAGCAGCTCTGCGGAGAGCTCGCAGACGCTCGACACCAAGAAGGATTACGACATCGGCGCCGACGTGTCGGCGTTCCCCGATCTGCTCGAGCTGCTCGAGCTCCGTCTGCAGCCCGGCGACCGCTCCAACATCGCGTCTCTCGGCATCGACAGCAACCAGAAGTTCAAGGGCGAGGGCACGGCCAAGCGTTCGGACCGCTTCGTCGCGCGGATCACCGCCGAGATCATCGACGTCAAGCCCAACGGCACGCTCGTGGTCGAGGCCCGCAAGACCGTGCAGTCGCAGGACGGTGAATCCAAGACGATCGTCCTCTCCGGCATCTGCCGTCAGGAGGACATCACCGATGCCAACACGCTGAACTCCTCTCAGCTGGCCAATCTGAACATCGCCCAGACCACCGAGGGCGAGGTCGCCAAGACCGCCAAGAAGGGTCTGATCCCCCGCGTCCTCGAGGCCATCTTCAACTTCTGACCCGCTCCCCACCCACGACCTCGCCGGAGTTCCCCCGATGACACGCCCGCTCGCGACAGTTCGTTTCCGCCTGCTCGCTCTCGCCTGCGTGCTGGGTCTTGCGCCCATCGCGACCGCTCAGACCGTCACCGTCCGCGAGATCGCGCGGCTGAGCACCGAGGGCGGCTACGACCTGCAGGGCATCGGCCTCGTGATGGGCCTGCCCGGCACCGGCGACTCTGGCAAGGAACTCGCCACCGCGCGACCGCTGGCCCGGGTCCTCGAGCTCAACGGCAACCCCATCCCCGACCTCAAGCAGCTCGAGAAGACCAAGAGCGTGGCGCTGGTGATGGTCACCTGCCGCGTGCCGCGGGGTGGCGCCCGCAAGAACGACCAACTCGACGTCACCATCTCGACGATCGGCAGCGCCCAGAGCCTCGAGGGTGGGCAGCTCTTCGTGGCCTCCCTTCTCGGGCCTGTCCCGGGGAGCCCGGTCTTCGCGATGGCCTCGGGGCCGGTCATGCTGCTGGACCCCTCGATCGCCACGACCGCCCGCGTCGCCGGCGGCGCACATCATCCGCGACCTGGTCGCTCCGGCGCCGGACACGCACTTCAAGCTGGTGCTCGAGCCCCACTACCGCGGCTACGCCTCGGCGGCCCAGGTCGCCACGGCGATCAACGACAACTACTTCGCGTCGCCCTCGGCCCTCGGCCAGCGCGTCGCGCGGGCCGTGGACGACCGCGAGGTGCTCGTGATCATCCCGGAGGGCGAACGCCCCGACCCCACGCCCTTCGTCGCCGACATCATGATCACGCAACTGGCCACCGAGCTGCTCAAGCTCCCGGCCCGCGTCATCTGCAACGTTCGCTCGGGCACGATCACCTTCACCGGCGATGTCCGCATCAGCCCGGTGGCGGTCTCGGCCAACGGCATCAACATCTCCTCGACCACGCCCCCGCTGATCCCCACGCCGGCGGACCCGCTGGTGAGCCAGACCGAGTGGCTCGGCATCTCGACCGAGGACGCCAGCACGACCAGCGGCACGCGGCTGCAGGATCTCCTCGACGCCTTCGCCCAGCTGCAGGTCCCCGCGAGCGACAAGATCAAGATCATCCAGCAGATCCACAAAATGGGCAAGCTCCACGCCGAGCTGGTGATGGAGTAACCGATGCAGGTCACCAGCACATCACTGCCCACACCCTTCGCCGGCGACGCCTCACGCGGCACCCTGCTGCCGGACGCCTCGCTCACCCGCGAGCAAGCCGATTTCTCCCGCATCCTCTCCATGTCCGGCGCCGCCGAGGTCGGCAAGGCTGACGACAGCGCCGACGCGAACGACACGTCCGCCAACGACCGGGCCCGCGAGACGGCCGAGCGGCTGGTCGCGGTGGTCCTTGTCCAGCCCATTCTCAAGCAGATGCGCGAGAGCAACCAGGCCGCGGAGCCCTTCAAGCCCACGCGCGGGGAACAGCAGTTCCAGTCCATGCTCGATGCCAAATTTGCGCAGGAGATCACCCAGTCGGCGCGATTCCCACTCGTGGACCGGCTGGCACGGGATATGCGTCAGCAACTGCGCACGGATGCGCAGCCTCAGTTCACCGCCACCGCCTGAGCACACGGCAGGCACAAGGCAAAGCCGGAGGAGCCGGCGATATGACCAACGCGACCACCACAAATCCGTCCGCCCGCCACCGCGCCATGACCAACCGCTCGCCCGAGCGGTCGCAGGACGATCTGCACGGCGACCTGCACGACCTGCTGAGCGAGCTGGTCAGCGCCCACGAGGCGCTGCTGGTCGCGGCCGGTGAGCACCGCGAGTCGCTCCGCACCGCCGACACCAACGCGATGGCCGAGGCCTCGGTCCGGGTGGACGCGATCTGCCGCGAGATCGCGCGTCTCGACGAGCAACGCAAGCTGCTGACTACGAGAATCACCCCCGACCAGCCCGAGGCCACGCTCTCGTACTTGGCCTCGACGCTGCCCGAACCCCAGCGGGGCACGGCCCTCGAATTGGCAACCAAGCTCCGCGAACTGATCATCAGCGCCCGCACCGAGCAGCGACGCCTCCGGGCCGCGGCCGACGCCATGTTGTCCCACGTCCGCGGCATCGTCCAGCAGATCCAGCAGAGCCTCAATCACGCCGGCACCTACGGCCGCGCCGGGCGGGTTGACGCCGGTGCCACCGTCGTCACCGGCTTCGACATGACCTCGTAAGCACCCTCCAAGGACCACCCCGAGCACCCCATGAGCCTCACCTCAGCCATGCTGATCGGACGGAGCGGACTGACCGCCAGTCAGGCCGGGGTCCAGGTCGCGGCCAACAACATCGCCAACGCCTCCACGCCCGGCTATTCGCGACAGATCATGTCGCTGCTGCCGACGCGTGGGCAGACGATCAACGCCTACGGCAGCGTCGGGCGGGGTGTCAGCATCGGCGGCATCGCCCGGCAGGTCTCGGATGCCGTCCAGGCACGGCTGTGGTCGAGCCAGGCCCAGTACGCCTCCGCCTCGGCGCAGCTCGATTCGCTGAGCGCCCTCGAGGCCACACTTCAGGAACTCACCGGCAACGACCTCTCGAGCGAGCTGGCCAGCTTCTTCGGCGGGTGGTCCGGGGCGGCGAATCTCGAGAACTCCAACACCCTCGTGGTGCAGCAGGGCCAGCGCCTCGCCGAGTTCATGCACAACATCCGGAGCGACGTCCTCGACGTCCGTCAGCAGATCCAGTCGCAGCTCGACGGCCTCGCCGGCCGCGCCAACGAGCTGCTCGACGGCATCGCCGACCTCAACAAATCGATCGTCCGCACCGAACGCGGCGCCGCCCAAGCCAACGCCCTGCGCGACCAGCGGGACATGCTCGTCACCAGCCTCAGCGAGCTGGTCGATACCAACATCGTCGAGCAGGCCGACGGGCAGTACGACGTGCTGGTCGCCGGCACGCCGGTTGTCCTCGGCGCGCGCAATCTCGGCATCAACGTCCGTGTCGATGCCGACGGCTCGCGCCTCACCTCGACGGTTGTGCTCAGCACGAACGGCCAGCCGCTCCCCATCGACGGCGGCATGATCGGCGGCCTGCTCGCCAGCCGCGACATCGGCATCGAGGAAACCCTCGGCACGCTCGACGACATCGCCTCCCAGCTCATCTTCGAGGTTAACAAGCTCCACTCCACGGGCATCCCCACCCCGGGGCTGACCTCCACCAGTTCGCTCCGCACGATCCCGAGCGCCGACCGCACCACCGCGATCAACTCGCCGCTCAACGCCGCGTTCGCGGACCTGCCCTTCCAGGCGGTCAACGGCGGGTTCACCGTCAACGTCACGCACAAGGACAGCGGCCTCTCCGAGACGGTCCGCATCGATGTGGACCTGGACGGCATCACCAACGCCGGCGTGCCGGGCTACGACGACGACACCTCGGTCGAGGACATCCGCGCCGCGCTCAACGGCGTGGACAACCTCACCGCTACCTTTGGCGCCGACGGGCGCCTGCAGATTACCGCCGACGCCGGCTACGAGGTTGCCTTCGCCGACGACACCTCCGACGTGCTCGCGGTCCTCGGGGTGAACGCCTACTTCCGCGGCACCACCGCTGCGGACATCAACGTCCGGGGCGACCTGCTCGACGACCCGAGCCTGCTGGCCACCGCCAAGATGATCGGCGACACCGTCGTGGACAACGGCACCTCGCTGGCCATCGCCAACCTCCAGGACAACGGGGTCGATGCTCTCTCTGGCAACAGCCTGCAGGAGCACTGGGCCCAGCGCGTGCAACGCATCGCCGTCGATACCGAGTTTGCCCAGGACCGCCTCCAGTCGACCGCGATCGTCAGCGAGAGCCTCGAGGCCCAGCGCGCGGCCGCCAGCGGCGTCAGCATCGACGAAGAGTCGATCAACCTTATCAATTACCAGAAGCAGTACGAGGGCTCGGCCCGCGTGATCTCCGTCGCCCGCGAACTCCTCGACACGCTGCTCGCCAGCGTCTAGGCGCACCGCACCATGTCAAGCATCCCCTCCAATCTCGGACGCGTCCCCGACCTGCTCAGGTCGCAGTATTCGCTGTCCACGATCAACCGCACCAACCTCGACATCTTCCGGATCGCCAACCAGCTCTCGACCGGCAAGGCCATCCTGCGGCCGTCGGACGATTCGGTCAAAGCCGCCTCGATCGCCGCCGTCCAGACCCGGATCGACCGCGCCGAGCAGCTCTCACGCAACCTCCAGGTCGCCGACAGCTCGCTCGCGACGCTCGACCAGGCCCTCGGCGAGGCCGGCGATCTGCTGCTCGAGGCCCAATCGATCGCCAGCGAACAGGTCAGCTTCGGCTCGAGCGAGGGCGAGCGGGCGAGCCAGGCCATCGTCATCCAGTCCATCATCGACGGGCTCTACCAGATCGCCAACCGCGACTCGCGCGTCGGCCACGTCTTCGCCGGGAGCACGCCGAACGACCAGCCGCTCACCGCTTTCCTTGGGGGCTACCGGTACACCGGCCGCGGCCCGGGCATGACCACCGACCTCGACCTCAACGGCTCCATCCCCGTCACCCTCGGCGGTGACACGCTGCTCGGCAACACCTCGAGCCGCGTCCGGGGCACGTCAGACCTCGACCCGGACCTGACCGCCGACTCCCGCCTGGCCAACCTCGACGGCGCCCGCGGCATCGGTGTGCAGCGTGGTGTGGTGAACTTCGCCTTTGACGGCGGCACGCCGCAGTCGATCGACCTCTCCACCGCCGAGACCGTCGACGACGTCATCGACCGGGTCACCGCCGCGATTCTCGCCTACGAGACCGAGAACGAGCTCACCGTGCTGGGCCCCGGTGGCGTCTCCTTCGACGGCAACGCGCTCACCATCGATGTGGACGACGCCGGTGGGACCAACCCCGCGCTCGTGTTCTCCGATGTCGGCACCGGGACCACCGCCCTCGACCTGGGCCTCGCCGCCGATGACGAGTCGCTCGCCTTCGACGCCGCCACCAGCGACGGCATCAACCTGAACCCGCGGCTGTCCTGGAACACCCCGCTCTCGAGCCTCCGCGGCCTCGACGACGTCGATCTCGGCAGGATCCGCCTCCGGGCCCACGGTGTCACCCGGACCGTTGACCTCGCCGGATCCGAGAGCCTGCAGGACATCCGCAACCGCATCGAGGCCTCGGGCCTGGGCGTCCGCGTCGAGATCAACGCCGAAGGCACCGGCATCAACGTCTACAACGAGGTCGCCTCCAGCGCCGAGAGCGCCCTCTCGATTGAGGAGGTCGAGGACAACGACGGCACCGCCTCGGCCCTGGGCATCCGCACCCTCGACACCGCCACCCGCCTGTCGGAGTTCAACGAGGGGCGGGGCGTGCGGTACATCACCGGCGCGGTAGACCCCGACTCAGGCGACCCCGACTCGAGCCTCGACATCGACTTTACCATCACGCTGGGCAACGGCGGGACCATCGACGTCAACTTCGGACCCGGCGACATGGCGACCGTCGAGACCATGCTCGAGGCCATCAACACCCAGGCCGCCGACCAGCTCGCCGACCAGGGCATGGCCAGCAGCCTCTTTACCGCCTCGCTGGCGACCGATGGCAACGGCATCGTGCTGGCCCAGGACAACACCGCCGGCGGGATGTCGGACCCCATCACGATCGAGCCCCGCAACAACTCCCAGGCCGCGGCCGACCTCGGGCTGCTCGGGGGTGAGCGGAGCGACGACGGCTCGAGCATCGTCGGCGACGACCGGGCGAAGATCCGGCCGCAGAACGTCTTCTCGTGGCTGATCGACCTTCGGGACAGCCTGACGGGCAACAGCACCTCTGGCATAGGGATTGCGGGGGAGAACATCGGAAACGCCGTCGACACGCTCGCAGAGACGCGGGCCCTCGTCGGCGGCTACGCCAACCGGGTCGGTCGCGAGACCGACGCCCTGGAGGACCGGAACGTGCTCGACGCCAGCCTGCTCAGCCAACTGCAAGACGCAGACTTTGCGCAGGCCGCGACGCAGCTCTCGCTGCTGCAGACCCAGCTGCAGGCCGCCCTGCAGACCACAGCGTCGATCTCCAGCCTCTCGCTGCTGAACTATCTGTGACGGGGAAGAGAGTGAAACCGGCGGCTCGGGGAGACCCGATCACCGGTATTTAAAAGCAAGCCAGGACCCGTCTCGGCCGCGGGTCTGATCGAGGACAGGACGTCCGCCGGCGTGGTTCGTCGGGGATCGATTGCTTAGGAGTAGGCCGTATTGAACGGGAGCGCACAATGGAAGTGCGGACCTCACGGTTTGGAGTGATCGATATCGCGGAGGACCGCGTGATCACCTTTGCCAAAGGGCTGCTGGGTTTCCCGCAGCATTCACGATTCTGCCTGCTCGAGCCCGGAGACGACGCGTGTTTCTTCTGGCTCCAGTCGGTGGACGATCCGGAGCTGGCGTTCGTCGTGACGGACCCCACGCTCTTTGTCCCCGAATACGGCGTCCAGATCAGGCCCGAGCAAATGGAATCGCTCGGGCTGAAGGAGACCAAGGACGCCCAGGTCTTCGTGATTGTCAACAAGGTCGACCAGGACCTCACCGGCAATCTCCAGGGGCCGCTCGTGATCAACACACTCAGTCTTTCCGGTGAGCAGATGGTGCTCGCCGAGAAGAAGTGGACCACGCGCCATCCCCTGATGAAGGTCGCCGCCCAGTCCGAGGCCGCTTCGGCCTAATCCATTCGTGCCAAAGGTGTCCGGACACTCATGCCTCTGCGCGATCGCTGCGCCACCGAACGTCCGGAATGTTTCCCACGCCGCTACGCCCCCGGGGCACGCGACGTTTCACCGGTTTCCGTGAGCAGTTCCACGGCAACCATCGTCATGCAGGAGCCACCCCATGCTCGTGCTCTCACGTCAGCGAGACGAGACGATCATGATCGGCGATGATATCGAGATCACGGTCGTCGACATCCGCGGCGACAAAGTGCGTCTGGGCATCACCGCCCCGACAAGCATCGCGGTGCATCGCAAGGAGGTCTACGAGGCCATCCGCAGCGAGAATGAGCACGCCGCGAAGCTCAACGGTGATCTTCAGATGATCAGCCAGACCATCCAGCCAGGGCCCGACCGCGCCGCCGCGAGAGCCAAGGCCGCACAACTCGCCCGACCGGTCCGTACCTCTCCCCCCGAACCCATCGTCAAGACGGCCAACCCGGCCGCCAAGCGCACCGGCTAAGTCGCCGGCCCAGCGCATCGCCCGCCCCTTCACCTCGGCCTCAGTCACGGAGGATTGCCATGTCGAGGATCAACTCGAATATCCCAAGCCTTATCGCCCAAGCAAACCTTTCACGGAACAACTCGGAGCTGCAGCTCAGACTCGAGCGGCTCTCCACCGGCCTCCGCATCAACAGGGGCGCCGACGACCCCGCGGGGCTCATCATCACCGAGCGCATCCGCTCCGATCTCAACGGGATCGAGCAGGCCATGCGCAACGTCGAACGCGCCAGCGCCGTCATCGCCACCACCGAGTCCGGCCTCGCCGAGGTCGGCGACCTGCTCACCTCGATCCGCGCCCTCATGGTCGAATCGGCCAACACCGGTGCCAACTCCGAGGAGGAACGGGCCGCCAACCAGCTCCAGATCGACTCGGCCATCGACTCGATCACCCGCATCAGCAACACCGCCACCTTCGGCGGCCTCAAGCTGCTCAACGGCTCGCTCGACTACACCCTCTCGGGCGTTGACACCTCCGAGATCAGCCGCGCCAAGGTCAACAACGCCAGCCTCATCAACGTCGACAGCCTCGAGGTCGAGGTCGATGTCCTCGCCTCGGCCCAGACCGGCGGCCTCTACTACAACGGCGGCACCACGCCCCCCCGGCGTCCTGCTCTCCTCCATCACCCTCGAGATCGCGGGGCCCGACGGCGTCGAGGTCCTCACCTTCCAGTCCGGGGTCAGCCTCGACAGCGTCGTCGCGGGCGTCAACAAGCTCTCCGCGATCATCGGTGTCGAGGCCTCGCTGGTCAACGGCGACGTCAACTCCGGCATCGTCTTCAACTCGGCCGAGTTCGGGTCCTCCTCCTTCGTCTCCGTCCGTCGCCTCGGCGGGCCCGACCCCGCCGACGACGGCTGGCAGACGCTCCGGTTCGACGACGCCGACGAGTACCCGGACACCTCCGGCGGCTTCCCGTGGGGCAGCCTCATCGATGCCACTCGGGACAAGGGACGCGACGTCTCGGCCCTGATCAACGGCAACCTCGCCACCGGCAAGGGACTCAACGTCTCGGTCAACTCCCAGTCGCTCGGCGTCGAGCTGCTCCTGGCAGAGTCCTTCGCCACCGACCCGACCGCGACCAACAGCACCTTCAACGTCACCGGCGGCGGTGCGCTCTTCCAGCTCGGTCCGGATATCACCGCCCAGCAACAGCTGAGCGTCGGCATCGGGTCGGTCGCGGCCTCCACGCTCGGGGGCGTCCTCGACGAGGGCACCCTCCACTACCTCAGCTCGATCAAGTCCGGCGGGGCCAACTCCATCGAGGCGAGTGTCCAGCGCGGAGACTTCACACTGGCCAGCGACGTCGTCCAGTCCGCCATCGACGACATCACCATCCTCCGAGGAAGGCTCGGCTCGATCGAACGCAACGGCCTGCAGACCAATATCCGGTCGCTCCAGGCCTCCTACGAGAACCTGACGGCGAGCAACTCGGTGATCCGGGACTCCGACTTCGCCCTCGAGACCAGCAAGCTCACCCGGGCCCAGATCCTCGCGAGCTCCGGCACCACCGTCCTGCAGCTGGCCAACCAGCAATCCCAGCAGGTGCTCCAGCTCCTCGGCTAGCCGCCTCTAGACCAACATCCCCCCAAACCACGCACCCCCGGGCCTTGGCCCGGGGGTTTTTCATGCGTCATTCTACCTATATGTCAGCAAATTCCAAAACTTTCGGCGCACTCGCAGCACCTCTCGCTCAACCCGCCTTTCCCGCTCGTCGATGGCTCAGATCAAGCCGGGGCAAGATCCCGGCCCACAAGGGCCCCGGACGGATTCGGGACCTGCGTGACAGAAGTCACACCCGAGAGCGAGCACGGAAGCGCATCGGGACACCGGGGTTGGGAGATGGCACCGGCCATCCAATACAAGGCACGGAGGACTCGATGAGTCGCATCAACACCAACGTTCAGTCCATGGTCGCCCAGCGAGTGCTCGGGCAGAACAACCAGATGCTCAACCGCTCTCTCGAGCGTCTGAGCACCGGTCTGCGAATCAACCGAGGCAAGGACGACCCGTCCGGCCTCATCGCGTCGGAAAACCTCCGCGCCGAGATCACCGCGACCAACTCCGCCATCAGCAACGCGACCCGGGCCGACCAGGTCGTCAACACCGCCGAGGGTGGTCTTCAGGAAATCTCCAGCATGCTCACCGAGCTGCAGGGCCTGGTCAACACCAGCTCCAGCACCGGCGGCCTCTCGCAGGAAGAGCGTGACGCCAACCAGCTGCAGATCGACTCGATCCTCCAGACAATCGACCGCATCGCCGGCGCCACCAGCTTCCAGGGCATGAAGCTCCTGAACGGCAACTTCGACTACCAGGTCAGCTCGATCGACTCGTCGGTCTCCGACTTCAAGGTCAACGGCGCCAAGTTCAACGGCACGTCGCAGGACATCGACGTCATCGTCACCCAGTCCGCGCAGCAGGGCATCCTGTTCCTCTCGTTCGGCGGCACCAGCCTCGACCTCAACAGCGCCGACTCGGGGAACTTCACCATCGAGATCACCGGCGCCAACGGCAGCCGCGAGCTCCAGTTCGCCTCCGGCACCGCCCTGAGCGACATGGTCACCGCCATCAACACCTTCTCCGACATCACCGGCATCACCGCCTCGGTCGCCTCGTCGGGTGCCACCACCGGCATCGCCCTGGTCTCCAGCGACTTCGGCGACGACGAGTTCTCGACCGTCAAGGTCATCAACGAGGCCGGCATGCAGGGCTCCGACACCAACATCGGTATCTACACCATGGAAGCCGACGACGCCGGCACCATCGAGACTACCGTCGACGCCCTCTTCGATTCGACCAACGCCGCCAACGGCATCCGCGACAGCGGACAGGACATCGGTGCCATCATCAACGGCATCGCCGCGACCACCAAGGGCAAGGACATCAGCATCAACACCGACTTCCTCGATGTTGAGATGACCCTGTCCACCTCCGCCTCCCAGACGCTCGCCCAGATCGACGCGTTCAAGATCACCGGCGGCGGTGCGGACTTCCAGCTCGCCCCCACCGTCGACATCGGCGGCCAGGTCTCCCTCGGCATCGGCGACGTCGCCGCCCGCAAGCTCGGCTCCAGCGTCAACGGATTCCTCGACGACCTCGCCTCCGGCAAGTCCTACAACGTCTCCGACTCCGACGGCACACAGGCGCAGAAGATCGTCACCGAAGCGATCAGCCAGGTGTCCAGCCTCCGCGGCCGCCTCGGTGCGTTCCAGAAGAACGTCATCGGTGCAACCATCCGGAGCCTCGGCATCGCCGTCGAGAACACCGCCGCCGCCGAGAGCGTCATCCGCGACGCCGACTTCGCCTCCGAGACCGCGGCACTCACCCGCTCGCAGATCCTCTCCCAGGCGTCGACCAACGTCCTCTCGATCGCCAACAACCAGCCGCAGGCCGCCCTGCAGCTCCTCGGGTAATCAGGCAAGGACGCCTACAGCGGGCACCGCACGGACGCGACACGCCCCGCAAGACCCCACCCCGGGTACATTCGGCCCCGGCCCCACAAGGCCGGGGCCGTCTTTTTTGACCCCCAGCACCGCTATTGACCCCCACCGCCCCCACACGCCGATCATCCATCCGTGAGCCCCACGCAACACCAACCCAAGGCGGCCGCGCCCGTCCCGGCGCTCCCCGACGACCTGGCACCCAGCCTGCGCGCCGCGCTGACCAACTTCACCGCCTATCTCCGCGTCGAGTGCGGCATGAGCGCCAACACCCTCGACGCCTACGGCCGCGACACCCGCGAACTGCTCGCCCACCTCCACTCCCTCGGCATCCGCGACATCGCCAAGACCAACCACCGCGACCTCGCCGCCCACATCGCCCACCTCAGCCGGCGGGGGCTCGCCCCGGCCTCGGTCGCCCGACACCTCGCCACGCTCAAGGTCTTCTTCCGCTGGCTCGCCGCCCGCAAGGAGATCGAGAACAACCCCGCCGACTTCCTCGACCAGCCCACCCGCTGGAAGAAGATCCCCGGGGTCCTGTCCCCCGCCAAGTCAAGGCCCTCCTCGAAGCGCCAAAGCCCGACCCCCACGCCCGGCCCGACGCCATCCCCTTCCACTCCCGCGACCGCGCCATGCTCGAACTGATGTACGCCAGCGGCCTCCGCGCCAGCGAGGTCGGCGCGCTCGGCCAGAACGAGGTCATCGACACCCTCGGCGTCATCCGCGTCACCGGCAAGGGCGACAAGCAGAGGCTCGTCCCGATGGGCACGCCCGCCCGCGACGCGCTGGCCGACTACCTCGCCACCTGCCGGCCCCGGCTGCTCCGACCCGACGGCCGGGACAAGGGCCGCGTCTTCCTCACCCACACCGGCCGCCCGATCGAACGCGTCCGGGTCTGGCAGCTGGTCAAGAAGTACGCCGCGATCGCCGAACTCCACGACGTCCACCCCCACATCCTCCGCCACTCCTTCGCGACCCACCTGCTCTCCGGCGGGGCCGACCTCCGCGTGGTGCAGGAACTCCTCGGCCACGCCGACATCGCCACCACGCAGATCTACACCCACGTCGACAAGGACCGACTCCGCAGCGTCCACAAGCAGTTCCACCCGCGCGGCTGAGCCCCCAGCCCGCACCTTGCCACATCCTCTACGCCCGAGCCTTCTCTACCCCAGCACCCGCTCGAGCGCGCGCACAAACGCCGCGGCCGACCCCTCGCACAGCCCGAAGTACAACGACGGCTCGATCAGCTCCAGCTCGCTAAGCAGGATCTCCCCGTCGTCGCCCCGCATCACGTCCACCCGGGCGTACAGCAGCGCCGCGCCGCCGAGTTCCTCCCCCGCCGCACCCAGCACCGTGCCGGCGAACGCACGCTCCTCCGGCGTCGGCGGCGACGCCTCCACCCGCTCATCCTCGGTCGCAAACCGCGGCCGCTTCCGCACCCCGTGCGACACCTCCCCGCGGATCGTCACGATCGCCAGCTCGCCCGTCTCCCCCGCCTCGACCGACGGCATGTACCGCTGGACCATCATCCCCCGGGTCGGTGCGTGCGTGTCCAGGAACGCCTGAGCCGCGGCCGCGCCGTTCCCCTCCTCCCGCCCGAGCCCGAACCGCTCGGCGAGCACCGACCCCGCCCCCACCGTCGGCTTGATCACCACCCCGTCCCAATCCCGCGCAGCAGCCACCGCGCCGACATCGACCGACGCCCCGGCCTCCACAAAAACCGTCGGCACGATCGGCACGCCGCGCGTCTCCAGCCGCCGCAGATACGTCTTCTCCACGTTCCACCGCACCACCGGCGCGGGGTTCAGCACCCGGGTCACCGCGGACGCCGCCTCCACCCACGCGACGAACCGCTCCGCGTGCTGCATAGTTCCACGTCGCCCGCAGACACACCGCGTCAAACCCCGCCAGAGCCCCCGCCGAGCCCGCCGGCCCGTCCCACGCCACCGGCTCGGCACGGTGGCCCGCATCGTGCAGCGCCGCCAGCAGCGGTGCTTCGTCAAAGTCGGGCTCCGGGAGCGTCTCACAGTTGGCCAGGCCGATCCGCATCCGCAATTCTCACCCCCCCGCCGCCGCCAAATCCAGCATCTCACGTGCGCGGCCGCGACCGAACCGAAAAATCTTCCTCCGGACCGTGAGCCGGCGGCGCGGCGGTCGCTGTCTCCTCAGACGCGTCCACCTCACTCTCACTCTGAAACGGAGCAACACCATGCAGAACCGCGCCACGACCATCAGTCTCACTCTCGCACTCCTCGCCGGATCCGCCGCCGCCAACCCCGTCAACGGCAACTACGTGGACGTCCCCATGTGCGACTCTCACGGCAACCTCATCGCCATCGAGGAACTCGGCGAGGGTCCGCTGTTCCCCACCGACGAGCTGATCTCCACCGTCTGGACCACCACCAACCAATCGGCCTGCGTCATGTCCGACGACCCGAACATGCCCAACGTCCTCGTCGAGATGACCAACCTCTCCGGCAGGTACTGGAACAACCTCTTCTACGTCGCCGATCTCGACACCTCCATCAGCAACGTGGACGGGCTCGCCGATTCGGCCGCGGCCCCGGGTGCCGTCGGAGAAGCCTTCCGCATCGACGCCCTCGGCTCGAACCGAAACCTCCTCGTCGAGTCCATCGCCGTCGACGGCATCTTCGAGCCCGGCGAGATCTGGGCCTTCATCATCCAGGACTACGCCAACGCCGCCGGGCTCCCCCCCAGCTTCGGCTCACTCGACTTCGCCGGCGGCTCCTCCTTCGGCCCCGACTCCACCGGCAGCATCGTCCAGTTCGTCGTCCCCGCGCCGGGCTCCCTCGCCCTCCTCGGCTTCGGCGGCATGGCGTGCATCAAGCGACGCCGCTAAACACCCACGAACCCGCGGCGTCCCACCGCCGTAGAACCCCACGATTCTGTCTTTCTCTCATCTCTCTCAGCCACACGCCCGCCTCCCCGCGGGCGTATGGCGTTTTTCGACAGGACAGGGCTGGCGCCACCCCCGGCCTGCCGGGATCGGGCACCTACCCGCCCGACGCCCGCTCGTCCGCCCCCCCGCCTCCGGTCCCGCCGCCAGTCCCACCCCTCGGATCAGCGTACCCAAGCTCCGACATCAGCCCGCCAAACGTCTCCATCGCGCGGCCGACCTCCTCCTCGGTCAGCACCGCCCGGCCGCCCCCGCTCGTCCCCCGGTTCGTAAACCACACGCCCCGCGACGCCACGCCGGTCTTGTGGCGGCTCGCGGAAGAAACCCGGCCGCCGCTCGCTCACCTCGCGCCGCTCGATCTCCCGCATCCTCGCGAAGCTCGAGGCCTCCACGACCGACGCCAGCCCCGCATCGTCCATCTCCAGACCCAGAAATCCCCCCACCGACACCGCAGCCGCGTGCGGATCGGCCAGGATGTCCTCGTACCGGAGCCGCAGCGTCCGGTACCGCTCCGCCGCCCGCTCCCACGAACGCACGTGCTCGGCCCACGACCCAAACCCCACCGCGATCCACGCGGGGTCGCCCCCCGCGCGCAGGTAGGCATCCACGTACTCACGCCGCGCCGCCTCCTGGTCCGCCTCGGCCGCCCGCTGCTGCCCAGGCCGCGTCAGGAGCCGGAAGTTCATCCCCGAGGCCAGCACGTCCAGCGGGTTCCGGACCACCGAGATGATCCCCGCCGTGCGGCCCTGATACGGCTCGCCCTCGCGGTACACGTGATGGGTCTTGGTCACCTGCCGCGGCATCGCCACCCAGCGCCGCCGCTGCACCGGCGAGAGCGGCTCGTGCATGTCCGGCACGATCGCCTGCAGATGCTCGGTGCTGTCCAGCGGCCCGGCGAGCATGTTCGCGATCATGAACCGCACCCACGTGTTGCCCGACTTCGGGTACGAACTCAACCAGGTGATCGCCATGCCTCTACCCTATCGCGGTGCCCCTCCGGCGGCCCCGCCGGTCCGGAATCTGGACGCGGGCCGTCCCCAGCGGTATCATTCCAAGACTTTCAGCAACAATTGAAAGCACCCCGCACCACCGGGGCGAGCCTCTGGGAGATCCCGTGCACCACAGCCCCGAAGTCCACCCGACCCTCTCCGGACTCGACACAGGCCTCCTCAGCGCCGTCGTCGCCGGGCACGCACGGCTCACGCCCGCGCAGGGGCTCCAGATCTTCCGCGAGATGCCCACCCCCGAGCTCGGCCGCTGGGCCGACGCCCGCTGCCGCGCCATCCACGGCGACACCTACCGCACCTACGTCATCGACCGCAACATCAACTACACCAACGTCTGCACCGCCAAGTGCACCTTCTGCGCCTTCCGGCGCGACGCGACCGACCACGACGCCTACACGCTCGAGTACGAGCAGCTCCTTGAGAAGATCCAGCAGCTCGTCGACATCGGCGGCACGCAGATTCTCATGCAGGGCGGCATGAACCCCAACCTCCCGCTCGACTGGTACCTCGAGCTGCTCGCGGCCATCAAGAGCCGCTTCCCGCAGGTGCACGTCCACGCCTTCAGCCCGCCGGAGATGATCGAGTTCGTCAACTTCTTCGACCCTCCCGGCGACTCGCTGTACGCCAAGATCCGCTGGGTCCTCGCCAAGCTCCAGGCCGCGGGGATGGACTCACTCCCCGGCGGCGGCGGCGAGATCTTCGCCGGCCCCGTCCGCCGCAAGATCGGCCTGGGCAAGTGCGACCAGACCGCCTGGCTCACCACCATGTACGCCGCGCACTCGCTCGGCATGTTCACCAGCGCCACGATGATGTTCGGGCACATCGAGGGCTACGCCGACCGCGTGCACCACATGGACATGGTCCGCCGCTGGCAGGACCGGGCCCTGCACGCCAACACCTCCGAGGACCGCGAAGAGGGCTCGGTCCCCTTCGGCCACTACAAGGCATTCATCTCCTGGCCCTTCCAGCGGGACAACACCCCGCTCGGACGCGTCAAGGACTGGGGCGCGCAGCCGACCGACTCGGGCGAATTCCCCGGCGATGTCGTCGCCACGCTCAACGGCGACGGCGACCCCAAGGCCCACCCCGAGTTCGGCCGCCGCCTCCGCACCAGCGGCACCGTGGACTACCTCCGCACCCAGGCCCTCAGCCGCCTGTTCATCGACAACGTCTACTCCATCGGCGCAAGCTGGGTCACCATGGGCCCCCACGTCGGCCAGACCGCCCTCACTTACGGCGCCAACGACATGGGCAGCGTGATGATGGAAGAGAACGTCGTCTCGTCCGCCGGCACCACCTACTGCCTCGACGAGGCCGTCATATGCCGCCTCATCCGCGAGGCCGGCTACACCCCCGCCCAACGCAATAACGTCTACGACCTGCTCCGCCTCCACACCGAACCGACGAGCCCCGATCTTGCTGTCTCCGATTGGTCCACCCACAGGCTCAAGCGGCTGCACGCCGAGAAAGAGCCGGCGACCGCCGAACTGTCGATCGAGGGTGCCGCTCCAGCCTGAGATCTCGCGGGACTCCACGCGGGTGCTCGATACTCCGAGCCCCCTCTGAGAGCGGGTTCTTTCAACCACTGGACGACGTGATCCGTCTCGGGTTTGTCGACAGCCTGTGAGCTCGCTCGCTACGCTGCTCGCTACAAGGAGCCCGGAACTGCCCCTCCGTCTCATCCAAACCACCCTGCCACTCGAGGCCGACATGACCCTGGCCGAGCTCAGCAGCTCGCTCGGGCCCGACCGCGTCTGGACCCACCCGCTCGACGGCGACCGCCGCAGCGCCGCGATCCTCATCGACGCCGAGAAGGTCGAAGACCTCACCGACAAGCTCACCGCCAACTTCGGCTCCACCCCCGGCTTCCGGCTTGTCATCCTCGCCGTCGAAGCGACGCTCCCGCGCATCACCGACGAACCGAAGCCCGACTCCGAGGCCAGCACCGATCGCGACCAGAAGCCCCGGACCATCGGCGCCACCCGCATCAGCCGCGACGAACTCCTCGAGGACATCGACTCGTCCACCAAGGTCAACGCCGTCTATCTCGCCATGGTCGGCCTCTCCGCTCTCGTCGCCGCGATCGGCCTCATCCGCGATCAGGTCGCCGTCGTCATCGGCGCGATGGTCATCGCCCCGCTGCTCGGTCCCAACGTCGCGCTCTCCCTCTCGACCATACTCGGCGACACCAGCATGCTCCGCCGCGCCCTCAAGACCAACGCCATCGGCGTCGGCCTCGCGCTCGCCCTCGCCCTGGCCATGGGGCTCCTGCTCAACCCCGACCCGACCACACCCGAGCTCGCGGCCCGATCCCACGTCGGCCTCTCCGACCTCGTCCTCGCCCTCGCCTCCGGTGCCGCGGGCACGCTCGCCTTCACCTCCGGCGCCCCCTCCACGCTGGTCGGCGTCATGGTCGCCGTCGCCCTGATGCCGCCCACCATGGCCGTCGGCCTCCACGCCGGCGCTGGGCACCTGCGCGAAGCCGGCCAGGCCGCGACGCTGCTCCTGGCCAACATCATCTGCGTCAACCTCGCCGGCACACTCACGTTCGCGCTCATGGGTGTCCGCCCCCGCACCTGGTGGGAGGCCAACCGCGCCTCGCTCGCCACCAAACGCGCTGTCGCGCTCTGGCTCGTCCTGCTCCTCGGGCTGATTCTCCTGCTGGTCTTCAGCCCGTTCCACGAGGTGCCCATCGCCGACACACTCGCCGACCAGATCGAGCTGCCCGGCACCGATACAACCCCGGCGCCCTGACGAGCCTAACTCCCGACTCGCCCGCTAACTCCCGGCTCGCCCGCTCACGCCTTCGGCGGCTTGCCCTTGCCCATGTTCCAGGCACCCACCAGACCGGTGAGGGCACCCAGCCCGAACACGATCGCCAGCAACAACGCCCGCGGCATCGTCACCGTCGCAAACAACAACCGCGTCTCCACGCTCGTCATGTTCTGCAGGATGAGCACCAACGCCAGGATCACCATCCCCACCACGATCGCCAGCTTCACCTTCGGCTTCTTCGACACCTTCGCTGCTTCATTCGACACGAGACACCCTCGGCTTTCTGCGCTCTTCTGCGGAGCGCCAGTCCGTCACACCGCATCCACCCCCACCAACGCTCACCCGCCCGACGCCACAACCTCGTCGTACACCGCACCGATCGCGCGGCTCCGGACCTGCTCAAACCCCAGACCGTCCATGAAGTCCCAGGTCATCGCCACCACGTCGTCCTTGGCCGTGCCCTTGGCGACTTCCTTCGACACGCTCTCCCAGATCTGATCCAGATACCGCCGCTGCGCCTCGAGCCCCGACCGGTCCGTCACCTCGCCGTGACCCGGCACCACCACGGTGTCGCCGTCGCACAGCTCGATGATCTTGCCGACCACCTCACTCCACCCGCGGCACGTCACCCCACCAGTCTGGTCAAAGAACGGGTGCAACCCGTGGAAGCACGTATCCCCCGTGTGGATCACGTTCGCCTCCACCACCCGCACGATCACATCGTTGTCCGTGTGCCCCGCCCCGAAATGGTGCGCCACGATCTCGACGCCGTCGATCGACAGCTCCTCGCGCTCGCCCGACAGCGTCACACCCGGCACCACATCGGCCGGGCCCCACGACCCCGACGCCTCGAGCGCCGCCTGCGCTTCCTCCAAGACCGCGTCGGCGCCGTCCCGCTCCATGTCCACCTGCCGCGGCCCGCCCCGCGCCGACCCGACATACCGATCGACCTGCCCGCCGATCCGCTCCGCCGCCTTCTCGTGCGCCCATCAGCACCTCGACACGCCCCTTCAGCACCCCGTTGCCGCCCGTGTGGTCGGCGTGGTGGTGCGTGTTGAGCACGTGCGTCACCGGCCCTCCAAACGTCGAGGCTTCACGCTGCAGCGCCGCCGCGAACGCCGGGTACTTCGTGTCCACCATCAACGCCGCGTCCCGCCCGGACACCACCATCACGTTCCCGCCCGAGCTCAAATCGATCGCCGCGTGGACACCCTTGCCCACCTCAACCCGCGGGAAGTACGTCCCCGCCCCCAGCCGGCCCGATGCCGCCGCGCGGGCCAGCGCCGTCGGGCTCAGCGCGACAGTCCCCGCCACGCACCCAGCCGTCGCCAGAAAGCCCCGCCGCGAAACCCGTGCTCCGCCCTCCGCCGCCCGAACCGATGCCGTGGACTGTGCCATTGTGCCGCCTCCTGTGCCAAATTCGCCCACTCCGGGGCTACCATCCCATCCGAAATTCAAGCCCCCGACTCTCCCCCACCAGATCACCAGCATACCCCGTCAGACGCGGCCCCCCGCTCGACGCCCGGAGGAACGACCCATGAAGGCCAATGACATGCGTGGCGGCAACGGCGTCAAGATCGACGGAAAGCTCTACGTCGTCGTCAAGACCGAGCACACCAAGCCCGGCAAGGGCCCCGCCTACATCCAGGCAAAGCTCAAGGACGCCATCACCGGCGCAAACATCGAACGCCGGTTCGGCTCGGCCGAGGACGTCGAGGACGTCACCTTCGACCGTCGCGAGATGGAGTACCTCTACTCCGACCCCTCCGGCGCCACCTTCATGGACACCGAGGACTACGACCAGAAGATCATCCCCGCCGAGGTCCTCGGCGACGCCCTGCTCTACCTCGTGCCCAACACCACCGCGCACGTCGTCTGCTACGAAGAAAACCCGATCATCATCGAGCTGCCCGCCTCCGTCGAGGTCACCGTCAGCGACACCGCCCCCGGCATCAAGGGCGCCACCGCCACCAACCAGCTCAAAGAGGCCACCTGCGACACCGGGCTCAAGACCCGCGTGCCCCCCTTCATCGCCAACGGCGAGAAGATCCGCGTCTCCACCACCGACGGCTCCTACCTCTCCCGCGCCTGACCAGCCCGCCGATTCCACATCACGCCGCCAGCGGCCGGCTCCGGTGCCGCGGCGCTAGGCTGCTGGTATGACCAGCGCTCGCAAAAACACCCGTCGCACGCTCATCGTCGCCGGCACGCTGCTGCTCGCTGTCGCCGTCGCCGCGTTCTTCGCCTACCGCACCTTCGGGCCCGGCACCGGCGGCCTCCAGAACGCTGCCAACAAGCTCGAAGACTGGATCGCCTCCCAGATCGTCGGCGTCGCCAACAGCTACCTCGTCCCCCAACTCGACTACGACGAGATCGACTACCAGGCACCGCGCACCGTCGATCTCCGCGGCGTCACGCTCACCGCCCCCGACGGCACCGATGTCCTCGCGCTCGACGGCATGACCGTCACCCTCGCCGAGATGCCCCGCATCGGAGAGCCAATCCGCATCAGCACCCTCACGCTCGACACCCCCACCATCCGCCTCATCCGCGAGACCAAGCCCGACGGCTCCACCGGCTTCCGCGGCCTCAGCCCCATCGCCAAGGCCTCGCCCGCCGACGACGACACCGTCAAACCCGAGTTCCGGCTCTCCAACATCCTCCGGCTCGAGAAAATCGAGATCGCCGACGGCTCCTTCTACCTCGACACCGGCGACGACTCGCCCCCCATGACCATCACGGGGCTCACCACCACCATCAACAGCGCCCCCGAGTCAGACAAGCCCGGCTGGTACGAACTCGACATCGACACCACCCTCGGCCCGCTCCTCAGCCTCACCCTCACCGGCGAACTCAACCTCGACACCTTCGTCACCCGCATCAGCGACATGGCCTTCAAGGGCCAGCTCGACCCGTCCAGCGCAACCGCCCTCCCCGCGGCCCTCCAGACCCTCATCGCCGAGCACAACGCCACCGGCGACATCGACCTCACCGCACTCGGATACCTCCCCCTCACCGACCCGATGAGCGGCGACATCTCCTTCCAGACCACACTCACCGATTTCAACCTCGCCAACGCCGACTACCAGATCCCCATCGCCAGCCTCACCGCCAACGGCACGCTCGCCGAGGGACGCCTCTCCATCCCCGCCCTCTCCGCCGACCTGCTCCAAGGCACCCTCAACGCCAACCTCCAGGCCACCCTCACCGACACCGCCATGCCCGCCTCCGCCGAGTGGAATCTCGAGCAGATCAACCTCAAGGACCTCCTCAGCGTCGGCAGCAGCGCCGAGGGCCGGCTCGCCGGCCTGCTCAACGCCAGCGGCTCGGTCTCCACCACCCTGGCCGACCCCAAAGCCGGACTCCAGGGCCAGGGCGAGGCCCACATCCGCGACGGCCGCGTCCTGATCCTCCCCGGCCTCACCCAGCTCGCCTCGCTCATGAACGTCGCCGTCCGCCAGGCGACCGAGCCCAAGCACAAGGCCGACGCGACCTTCACACTCTCCCCCGCCGGCGTCGAGATCACCTCCTCCGAGGTCACCACCGAGTTCCTCGCCGCCCGGGCCACCGGCACCATCGGCTTCGACCGCTCCCTCAACATCACCGCCAACGCCGGCCCCATGGAGAAGCTCCAGTCCCTCCTGGGCGAGGTTGGCAACATCTTGGGCAACCTCACCGACCGCCTCGTCAAATACCGCATCCAGGGCACCACCTCCGAGCCCAAGGTCTCCGTGGCCCCCCTCGGCCTCGGCGGCTGAACGCCCGTCCCCGGACTAGAAGCCCCGCCCAGCCCCGCCTATCCTCCATGCCCGTCTCCGGAGACGGGGTATCCGAACACCAACCAACCGGCCGCCGCCCACGCGACGGCCAAACCACGAGCCGAGGCCGACCATGGGCGCACAAGAGATCCTCGCCAGCTTCAACACCGAAGCCCTCAAGACCGACATCCCCCGCATGGACATCGGCGACACGATCAACGTGCACGCACGCATCGTCGAGGGCGAGAAAGAACGCATCCAGATCTTCCAGGGTGTGCTCATCAGCCGCAAGAGCAGCGGCATGCACGAGATGATCACCGTCCGACGCGTCACGGACAACCAGGGCGTCGAGCGCATGTGGCCCATCAACAGCCCCATGATCGCCAAGTTCGAGGTCGTCCGCCGTGCCGACGCACGACGCTCCAAGCTCTACTACCTCCGCGACCGCGTCGGCAAGAGCCGCCGCCTCCGCGACCGCCGCCGCGGCATGAAGCACGTCGAGGGTCAGAAGACCGTCGGCTGAGCCCACCGCCACGCGGGGCAAACCCGCCGATCAACCAATGCCCTCACCACACCGCCGGCCAACAGCCGGCGGTGTTTCTTTGCCATCCCCGCAGCGTCAGATCAGGCGGCCCGCCGCACGCCGTACCGGCGGAGCAGTTCGCTCCTGACCAGCGGCCGCGACGCCAGATAGCCCTGCCACACCCGCACGTCGAGCCTCTCGAGCATCGTCAGCTGGTGCCGATGCTCCACGCCCTCGCCGATCACGTCGATGCCCAGCTGCCGGGCAAACTCAACCAGCGCCCGCGTGACCGTCGTCATGTCAAACAACGCGTCCTCGGAGTTCAGCAGACGCCGATCCAGCTTCACAATGTCCACCGGCATCAGCTGCAACTGGCCGAGCGACGTCGAGCCCATCCCGAACTTCTCGATCGCCACCCGCACGCCCCGCGCACGCAGTTCCTCGATCGCCGCCACCACGTCCGCCCGGGTGTCGCTGAACGTCCGCTCGTCGATCTCCACGACCAGCGCATCCGGCCGCACGCCGAGCCGCTCAAGCTCCGCCGTCGCAAACGCCACCGTCGCCGGGTGCAGCAGCTCCCGGAACCCCAGCTTCACCGCGACAAACTCGCCGGGGTATACCGGGTCCGCCATCACCTCGAGCCCGCTCCGCAGCGCAAACCGCGCCACATCCAGAATCAGGTCCGACTCCTCCGCCACGTCAATCAGCTCGCTCGTCCGCACGCCGCCCCCCGGCCAGCGGCTCAGGACCTCCACACCCTTCAGCCTGCCCGAGCCCAACTCGACCACCGGCTGGAAGGACGCCTCGAGACCCGGCCCCGCGAGCAGCGCCCCGAGCTCCCGCGCCACCCGCACCCGGGCAAACTCGGTCTCCAGGTCCCCGCGGGTCACCCGCCTGACCATGTTCCGGCCACCCGCCTTGGCCGCGTACATCGCGCGATCCGCCGCCGCGATCAGCTGGTCCGCCGACTCCAGACCCAGCGCGCTGTGCGCCACCCCGATACTCGCCGTAGACCGCACCTCCTGCCCGCGCAGCAGATGCGGCGCCTCGCACGCCCGGCGGAGCCGCTCGGCCAGCTGCTCGGCCATCTCACCCGTCGCGACATCGCGCACCAGCACCGCGAACTCATCACCACCGACCCGGGCCGACACGTCCTTCGGCTTCACCGCCTCGCGGAGCCTCGCCGCGATCGAGCACAACAGCTCGTCACCGGCCTGATGCCCCATCGCGTCGTTCACCGACTTGAAGCGATCGAAGTCCAGCATCAGCACCGCGAACGGCGCGTCCGACGCCGACCGCACGCACTCGCTCAGCGCCCGCACAAAGGTCTCCCGGTTGGCCAGCCCCGTCAACGCGTCACGCTCGACCGCGTCCCGCAGCGTCTCCTCGGTCTTCTTCAGCTTCGTGATGTCGGTGCTCACCACGATCAACCCCTCGACCTCGCCCCGCGCACCAAGGATCGGGATCTTGTCGGTCGAAACCCACCGCGCGTCCGCAGGCCCCATCATCACCCGCTCGATGATCCCGCGGATCGGCGTCCGACGCTCCATCGCCTCACGGTCGGCCCGGCAGTACGCCTCCGCCTCACGCGGGTGCAGGCTCCACGTCATCCGGCCCTCGACATCCTCCTTCGGAAGGCCCATCGCCTCAGCCACCGCCGCGTTCACACGCAGCACCCGGCTGTCCCGGTCCTTGTACCACACCATCGCCGGCACGTTGTCCAGGATCAACCGCAGCTCGTCGGAGGCCCGCTCCGTTTCCTCCTGCGCCCGCCGCAACGCCGAGATGTCAGCGAAGCTCACCACAAACCCGTCCCCGAGCTTGCGCGCACTGATCGCAAAGCACGCGTTCAGAAAGTCGTGCGAGTAGCAGTGCTCGGTTTCAAACCGCTCACCGCTCTCGACCACCCGGCGGTACGACGCAAACAGGCCGTCCGTCTCGATGCCCGGCAGCACATCCAACAGCCGCCGCCCGAGAAGCTCCCCCACACCGCGCTGCACCATCGCCGCGCCCGCCGGGTTCACGTCCAGCCAGCGGAAGTCAACGATCTCACCGCCGTCGTCCCGCACAGACTCGAACACCATGATCCCGTCGAGCGACGTGCTCAGCACGCCGCGCATCATCTCCTCGCTCCGGCGGAGACCCGCCGCGAGTTCCTCCCGCTCAAGCTCATTCCCGATCCAGTGCGCCAGCTGCGCAATCACGCGCCGGGTCCCGCCGTCCACGGGGCTCGGCCGCGCCTCGCGGCTCGAGAAGTTCAGCGTCCCGAACACCCGACCCAACACCCGGATCCGCGCGCCCAGATACGCCTCAAGACCGAATCTTTCGTGCGCCGGATGATCGGCCCAGTGCGGGTCCGCCGCGCTGTCGAACCCCATCGGGACGGTCGCCTCCAGCACGTCGCGGCAATAGGTCTCGCCCAGCGCGAAGGTCGCCCCGGGGCCGATCTCCAGATCCCCGGGCGCATGCACCGCGACAACCTCGTACCGGTCCCCCTCGATCCGCGACACGATCCCCAACTCAAAGCCCAACCCCTCGCACCCGATGCGCAACATCCGCTCCAGCTTCGCCTGAAGCGACATGCTCGGGTCGGACGCGGCGGCAAACAACTCTGCGGCGATCATGCCCCGAATATCGGCACCACGCACGCCGACCTGACCGCCTTCCAACCGATTTACACCATTCAGGGTGGATACCGCCGACCTTCGACCCACGCCCGGAACGCCGCGCAAATCCCCCGCCACAATTGCGTGAAAACCCATACGTTGCGGCGTGTGCGCGGGAGGTTCCGTCGCCCGCTCTCCGGCCTACGCCATGATCGGCCTGACCAGATTCCCCGCAACATCCGTCAGCCGGTAGTCGCGCCCCTGATGCCTGTAAATCAGCTTCTTGTGATCAAGCCCAAGCAGGTGCAGCATCGTCGCGTGCAGATCGTGAACCTCGACCGGATTCTCCACCACGTTGTAGCTGTAATCGTCCGTCTTGCCATACGTGATGCCCGGCTTGATCCCGCCGCCCGCAAGCCACACGCTGAAACACCGCGGGTGATGGTCCCGCCCGTAGTTATCCCGCGTCAACGTCCCCTGGCTATACACGGTTCGCCCAAACTCCCCCGCCCACAGCACCAGCGTCTCATCCAGCAGCCCCCGCCGCTTCAGGTCCCGCACCAGCGCCGCCTGCGCCCGATCCACCGCCCCGCACTGCGCCGCCAGCTCACCCGGCAGGTTGTTGTGCTGGTCCCACCCCCGCATGTAGAGCTGCACAAACCGCACCCCCCGCTCGACCAGCCGCCGCGCCAGCAGACAGTTGGCCGCAAACGACCCCGGCCGGTTGACCTCCGGCCCGTACATCTCCAGCGTGCCCGCGTCCTCGTCCCCGAAGTCCGTCAACTCCGGCACCGACATCTGCATCCGGTACGCCATCTCGTACTGCGAGATCCGCGCCTGCACCTCCGGGTCCAGCGTCTCGGCAAACTCCTCCTCGTTCAACCGATTCACCAGGTCCAGCATCCGCCGCCGGTCCTCCCGCGTCACACCCTCCGGGTCCTTCAGAAACAGCACCGCGTTCTCCCCCGTCCGGATCTTGCACCCCTGGTGCTCGCTCGGCAAAAACCCGCTCCCCCAGAACCGCGCCGAGAGCGCCTGCATGTTCCCGATCCCCTGCGTGATCAGCACCACAAACGATGGCAGGTTCGAGCACTCACTCCCCAGCCCGTAGCTCGCCCACGAGCCGAAGCTCGGCCGACCCGGCTGCTGGCTGCCCGTCTGGAAGAACGTGATCCCCGGCTCGTGGTTGATCGCGTCGGTCCGCATCGAGTTGATCACGCACAGCTCCTTGGCCACGCTCCCCGTGTGCGGCAGCAGCTCGCTCAGATACAGCCCGTTCTCGTTATTGGCGTGCCGGTTAAACCTGAACTTGGAAGGCGCAACCGGGAACCGAGCCTGCCCGCTGGTCATCGTCGTGATCCGCTGCCCCTGACGGATCGAGTCCGGCAGGTCCTCGTCAAACCGCTCGGACAGCCGCGGCTTGTAATCCAGCAGATCCAGCTGGCTCGGCGCCCCCTCCATGTGCAGATAGATCACATGCTTGGCCTTGGGCGCAAAGTCCGGCGTCACCAGCCGCGGCTGCCCCAGCGGCGTCGGATCCCCCGGCCCCGCCATCGCCGGGCTCCCCCACCAGCGAACCCAGCGCCGACGCCCCCAACCCCGCGCCGATCGTCTGCCCCGCCAGACCAAAGAACCGCCGCCGCGTCATGTTCAGCAGATACCGCTCGAGGGGGTCGCTGCCGTGTGGTCTCGGGTCGCTCATGGCTCTGCTTTCGTGCTACACAAGGGCCGGCCCCCGCCGGCCGCGTCCGGGTCAGTTCTTCACAATCGCCGAATCACTCGACAACACCGCGCTGGCCACCATCGTCCACGCCGCCAGCTCCTCCACATCAACCCCCTCCGGCAACGGCGACTCGCCGCTGCGCACCAGCGCGCGCATCCTCCGCCGCCCCCGATACCTCGCCCTGAACTCCCCCAGCGCCGAAGCCAATGCCCCGCCCCTCACCTCATCCAACGCCCCACCCGTGCACAGCCGATACAGGTACGCCAGCCGCGCCGAGTCCCCCTCCGCCTCCACCATCACCCGACCCGCCACCGCACGCGCCGCCTCCACAAACTGCACATCATTCCACAACACCAGCGCCTGCAGCGGCGTGTTCGTGCTCATCCGCCGGATCGTACAAAACTCCCGAGTCGGCGCATCCAGCGTCAGCATCGACGGCGGCGGCGCCGCACGCTTCCAATACGTATACACACTCCGACGCCACAGCTCGTCCCCCTCGCCCCGCTCGTACGTCCTCGTGTTCGACTGCGGCATCGCCACCTCACGCCACAGCCCCTCCGGCTGATACGGCTTCACGCTCGGCCCGCCCAGCCGCTCCACCAGCAAACCCCCACATACAACGCCTGATCGCGGATCTGCTCCGCCGGCAACCGCTGCCGCGGGAAGTACGCCAGCAACCGGTTGTCCGGATCAACCTCCTGCGCCTCCGGACGCACCCGCGCCGACTGCCGATACGCACCGCTCGTCACCATCAGCCGCAGCATGTGCTGCACATCCCACCCGCTCTCCCGGAACTCCACCGCCAACCAATCCAGCAGCTCCGGATGCGACGGCCACTCCCCCTGATACCCGAAGTCCTCGCTCGTGCGCACAATCCCGTACCCGAACAACATCTCCCACAGCCGGTTCACCGTCACCCGCGCCGTCAGAGGGTTCTCCCCACCCACCATCCACTCGGCCAACCCCAACCTGTCCCGCGGCATATCCGCCGTCAGACTCCCAAGCGCCGTAGGCACCGCACGCCCCACCGGACGCTCCGGGTCCGGGTGGTCATACAACCCCCGCGAAAGCACAAACGTCTCCCGCGGCATCGGCAACTCCTTCATCACCATCGTCCGCGGGATCTCCGCATCGAGCGCCGCGATCTCCCCCTCCTGCGCCGCGATCTCCTCACTCAGCGCCCGATAGCTCGGGCTGAACCGCGTCCGCCACGCCTCCACCGCTCCCGCCATCAGCCCCGCACGCCGCGCCGGGCCCGCCAAGATCGCCGGCACCATCCCGTGCGGCAGCACCGCCTCATCCTCGACCGACCGCGCATAAAACCCCGATGGCCCCCCCGTGTTCACGATCTTGAAGACCACGGTGTTCGGCCCCGCCGCCAGCCGCACCGTCGCCCGGTCCTGATCCGGCGCCACGCCGCGATCCACCCGGTTCTCAAACACCGCCTCGCCGTTCACAAACACCCGGATCCCGTCGTCGCTCCCCAGCGACAACTCAACCTCCCGCGCCGACGGCGCAAACACCTCCCGCGCCACATAGTCCACACCCACACCGTCGGACAGCGCCACCGACGCACCCTCCGCGATCCGCGCGTCAAACGCCCAGCCCTTCCCGTCAAACTTCGCCGACAGGTCAAACCCCGCGCTCTGCTCCGGCCCAAACGCCGTCTCGTACATCGCCGCGTTGTCCGCGGCCGCGAACTGCCCCACGCGATAAAACCCGCCGCCCGCTACCGGCAACCCCGTGAGCCCCGCCTCGTTGATCGTGCCCAGCCCCAGCCGCACACGCCCGAACGCGTGCTGGGCGTACACCGAGTCGTACCCGAGCCGCACCGTGATCCGCGTCCCGCCCTCGAAACCGAATGGCTCGTCCGCCAAGAACAGCGCCGTCCGCCCCGCCGGCCCGCCCTCGCCGTCGAAGTGCGCCCCCTACCGCCCAGCCCCGCGCGCGCGCTCGGGTCGATCGCGTTGGTCACGCGGTAGTCACCGTTCTCCTGCTCCACATCCGCCCACGCCCACACGAACCGCACCTTCTGCTTCCGGCTCGGATCGACCACCGACACTGCCTCCGCCTCGATCGACGCCAGCACCGCGTTCCCGTTCGGCGCACGCCCCACACGCCCCTCCGGCAGCGACGCATCCGTCAACGCCTCCAGCGCCACCAGCCGCAGCCCCGTCTCCCCAGTCACCAGCGTGATCGTGCTCGCATCGACATCCGGGTTCTCCCCGCTCGAGAGCACCGACCCATCCTCCAACACCGTCAGCGTCGCCCCCCCGACTGACTCCGCCGCCTCAACCTCCAGCCCCGCGCCGGGCGTCACCCACGAAACGCCCCCCGTCTCCGAGAGCCCGGCCAAGAACGCCGCCCGCTGCGCATCCTCCTCCGGGTTCGGCGCATCCCGCCGCGCCACCAGGTCCTCCAACTCCCCCGCAGCCGCTCCATCGCCGCCTCCTGCGCATCACTCGGCGCAGCCATAAACGGCTCGTGCGCCCGCTTGGCGTCCGGCACCTGCGAATAGATCCCCGGCTCCTCGTTCGAGTTGAAGAACGCAAACAGGCTGTAAAAATCCTCCTGCGTGATCGGGTCAAACTTGTGATCGTGACACCGCGCACACGCCACCGTCAAACCCAAAAACACCGAACTCGTCGTGTCCACCCGGTCCACCGCATACTCGACCAGATACTCCTCGTTGATCGCCCCGCCCTCATCGCTCGTCACGTGGTTCCGGTTAAACCCGCTCGCGATCCGCTGCGACCGCGTCGCCCCGGGGATCAGATCCCCCGCCAACTGCTCGATCACAAACTCATCAAACGGCATGTTCGCCCTATACGCCCGCAGCACCCAGTCCCGGTACGGCCAGATCGACCGCCCCGCATCCATGTGAATCCCCGACGTGTCCGCGTACCGCGCCTGATCAAGCCACGGCGCGGTCATCCGCTCGGCATACCGCGTGACGTACGGCTCCTCGGTCAACAACCGCTCCACCAGCCGCTCGTACCGATCCGTGCGCGCATCCCCCAGATACGCCTCCATCTCCCCCGGCGTCGGCGGCAGCCCCGTCAGATCCAGAAACACCCGTCGCACCAGCGTCGCATCGTCCGCCTCCGCCGACGGCGTCAGCCCCGCATCCGCAAGCCCGGCAAGCACAAACCCGTCAATCGCGTTCCGACCCCACGACCCGTCCCCGACCGCCGGCACCGCCGGCCGCCGCGGCCGCTCAAACGCCCAGTGCGGCTCATACTCCGCACCACCCGCGATCCACTCCCGGATCACCCCGCGCTCCTCCGCCGACAACCCCTTCTTGTTCGAGTCCGGCGGCGGCATCATCACATCCGGATCATCCGACGTGATCCGCCGCCAGATCTCACTCCCCTCCACATCCCCCGGCACGATCGCCGCCGGCCGCTCACCCCGAGCCGCCGTCGCACCCTCCCACGAGTCCAGCCGCAGATCCGCCTTCTGCATGTCCCGATCCGGGCCATGGCACAGGAAGCACCGGTCCGACAAAATCGGCCGCACATCCCGCCCGTACCGCACCTTCGCAGCCCGAGCCTCCCCAGGAATCGCCGGCCGCTCCACCCCGGCAAACATCGAACCCGCCGAACGCGACACCGCCCGCGCCGCACCAGCCGAACCCGGCTCACCCGAGACCAGCCACCACGCCAATGCCGCCAACGCCAACACGCCCGCCAAACTGAAGATCACTCGCATCAGCCCAGCATACAGCGGTTGACAACCGCGTCCAACGAATCGCGTCAGACCACCCGTCCCACCAAGCACATCCGAAACGCCATAGAGCCCCTCGCGCAAGCGAGGGGACCCTCCCCGCCACGACCGGCCCTCTCCCAGCCTGACAACCAGCAAGCCCGGCACTCAGCAGTTCACGAACTTCACCGGGTTCTGCGCCCCCGGCGGGAAGTAGCCCCGCACCGACTTCCCGACGTACCGCCGCCAGACTTTCTCCGGCGCACGGATCCCCACAAACTCAAACCGACCGTCCCGCGCACCCTCCGGCCGGTAGCGATCATGCTCGTACGTCTTGAGCGTCGAGCCCGCCGGGAACCACGCCGTCACCTGAAACACCGCACGCACGATCCCCCGATACACCGCACACGCAAACTCAGGATCATGACGCTCAGGATTCACCTTCCAGGCACTCCGCGTCGCGTCGTACAGGTCAGGCAGCGGCATGTCCGGTCGGTACAGCTTGTTAATCGTGATCAGGATGACGCGGTGCGTAACCTCGACCGGCGTCGCCGACAGCTCGTCCTGAATCTCCGCCACGCCCGCCTTCGACCGATCCAGAGAGTGCTTGCCCTTCACCGCATTGGTCAGCTCCGGCAGCCCCAACAGGTCGATCGCGGCCGACTCCACAATGAACGCCTCCTGCTCAGTCAGTCCATACTTGAGAATCTCGATCCGCGGCGACAGCCCCAGTTTCTTCAGCCTGACGATGACCTCCGATTTGGCCGTGCCCGATTGGTCCTTCAGATGCACAAAGCATCGGTTGCCCTTTCCCTTGCCGACGTAGAACGGCTTGCCGTTCTGCGGATCGATATACAGATACACGTACCATCCCAGTTGCTCACAGACCTTCGGCGAGAACCGACTGATCGTCTTCCATTCACTCTTCACCACAACCTCCCCGTGAATCCCGTCCCGTCGCCACACCCACCCAGCCCAGCCGAGCCTTGGTGCCATAACCTACCACCATGCAAGCCATCGTCGTCGCCAAACAAGCCAACCCCGTCGCCCCAAACATCGCCCTCCGCACCGACTGGCCCGACCCCGAGGCCCCCGCCCCGGGACACGCCGTCGTCCGCACACTCGCCTCCGCCTTCAACCACATGGACCTCTGGGTCGGCCGAGGAGTCCCCGGGCTCGACCTCACCTACCCCCGCGTCTCCGGCTGCGACGCCTGCGGCATCGTCGAGTCCGTCGCCCCCGACGTCGACCCCGCCTGGGTCGGCAAACAGGTCATCTACAACGCCGCCACCCGCGTCTCCCGCCACCGCACGCCCACCGAGCCCCCCCGCTCCACACTCGCCCCCGAGTACGAACTCATCGGCGAGCACCACTTCGGTGCCCACGCCGCCAAGTTCGCCGTCCCCGCCGACAACCTCGCCCCCGTCGAAGGCGCCCGACCCCGTCGAGGCCGCGGCCTTCGGCCTCTGCGCCCCTCACCGCCTACTCCATGATGATCGGCAAGGGCCAGCTCCGCCCCGGCCAATCCGTCCTCATCACCGGCATCGGCGGCGGCGTCGCCACCAGCGCCCTGGCCATCGCCAAACACCTCGGCTGCCCCACCGCCGTCACCAGCCGACACCAGTGGAAGCTCGACCGCGCCAAAGAACTCGGCGCAGACCACACCATCCTCGACGACGGCAAAGACTGGTCCCGCGACATCCGCGCCTGGACCAACAAGCGCGGCGTGGACATGGCCGTCGACTCGGTCGGCAAAGCCACACACCTCTCGTGCATCAAGTCCCTCGCCCGCGGCGGCGCCTACGTCTCCCCCGGCTGCACCACCGGCCCCGACGCCACCACAGACCTCGCCCGCCTCTTCTGGAACCAGCTCCGCATCCTCGGCTCGACCATGGGCTCCAACGACGAATTCCACGAAGTCGCCGCGCTCTACCGCGCCGGCCACCTCAAACCCGCCATCGACAAGGTCTTCAAACCCACCGACTGCCGCGCCGCCTACGAACGCCTCGAGGCCGCCGACCAGTTCGGCAAGATCGTCATCGACTGGCGCTGACCGTGGCACCGGCTTCCAGCCGGTGCGCCTCAGCCCAAAACAACAGGGGGGCGGGCTTTCCAGCCCGCCTCTTCCAGGGGGCCAGGCTTTCCAGCCCGCCTCTACCCAGAGCAACAGGGGGGCGGGCTTTCCAGCCCGCCTCTACCGATCCTCCACAAACCGCGCCACCCGGTGCCACTGGGCGCCAGCCCAGTGCGACGGCAACAGGAGAGCCGGCTTCCCAGCCGGCCTCAGCCAAGAGCAACAGGAGAGCCGGCTTCCCAGCCCGCCCCTACCGATCCTCCACAAACCGCGCCCGCGTCTCCCCCGTCGCCGACGTCTCCGCCCGCGCATCCCCCATCGCCCGAAGCGTCGCCGTCGTGCTGTACCCCTCCACCATCGGCAGCCGCTCAACAGTCCCACCCCGCTCGAGCACAAAGCTCGCCCCCGGGATCTGCGCCACCTCATACTCATCACCCTTGGCCAGCACGTCCGGCCCGATCCGCTCAATAACCTCCCGCGGCGTCTCCTCTTCAAACACCACCACCGCGTCCACCGCCGCCAACCCGCTCAACACCGCCGCCCGCTGCGCAAGCCCGTTCACAGGCCGGTTCGGCCCCTTGAACTCCCGCACCCGCTCGTCCGTGTTCGTCGCCACGATCAGCACATCGCCCAGCTTCTTCGCCCGGTCCAGCAGCGACACGTGCCCCGCGTGCAGCACGTCAAAGCACCCGTTCGTAAACACGATCCGCTTGCCCGCGGCCCGCCACGCACGCACCTCGACCAGCAACTGCTCGATCGACCGCAACTTGCCGTGCTCCCCCACCGAGTCCGCGATCACCTGCTGATGCACACGCTCGATCGGCACCGCCACCGCCCCAAAGCTCTCTACCGCGATCCCCGCCGCCACGTTCGCAAGCCGCGTCGCGTCCTGCCAGCCCAGACCGTTCGCCCGGCCCGCCGCCAGCCCCGCCAAAACACATCCCCCGCGCCCGTCACGTCGTACACCTGCCGCACCCGCGTCGGCAGCGTCACACACTCGCCGCTCCGCTCGCACCAGCGCCCCGTGCCGGTCCAGCGTCATCACCACCGCGTCGCAGTCCACCGCCTCGCCAAGCGCCGCCGCCAACGCCGCGTTGTGCGCCGTCACACCCGAAGCCGTTTCGTTGTCTCCATCGTGCGTCCGCAGCCCCGTCGCGTGCTCGGCCTCGGTCCGGTTCGGCGTGATCGCCGTGCACCCCCGATACCGCGCGTAGTCAGTCAGCTTCGCCGGATCCACAAACACCGGCACCCCCGCCTCCCGCGCCGCCCCGATCACCGCACCGCAAAGCACCGCGCTGCACACGCCCTTCGCGTAGTCCTCGATGCACAACACATCCGCATCCGCGAGCGCCGCCCGCACCGCCTCCAGCACCCGCCCCGCAGCCGCCTCCCCCAGCGGTTCGCGCGACTCATAATCCACCCGGAACATCTTCTGCGGGTGCCGCGACTGCGCCAGCCCGATCATGTTCCGCTTCACCGTCGTCGGCCGCGCCCCGTCGGCGAGCAGCCCGCCCGCATCCACCGCACCGCCGGCCCCCTTCGACGACGACGCCTCGAGCGCCCGCCCGCAGCGCCCCGCCCGGTTCGTCCTCACCGACCACGCCAAACGCCCGGACCTCAGCCCCCAGCGCGCCGCCAACCCCAGACACAGGTTCGCAGCCCCCCCCCGTCCGCTCCACCCGCCGCACATGCAACACCGGCACCGGCGCATCAGCACTCAGCCGCTCGGCATCCCCATACACCAACTCATCCAACATAAAGTCCCCGAGCACGAGTGCCCGGAAGGGCCGCCAACGATCGAGCGTGGTGAGCAGTGGATCCATAGCACAAATAGTAGGGTGCATGCGTCCGCAACACCCGTCGCGGCTCGACCCACGACATCCCCTCTCGCGAGGTCATCAGAACAGGCCCCCACGCGGGCAAGCCCCGGCGTCCGTCAGCAGAGAAGCACGCAACGGCCGCGTCCCGCCCTCGTCGGATACCATCTCGTCATGCTGGGGACACTCGCCGCGATAGTCATAAGCCAGGCGCAGCCATCGCTCGTCACTGAGCTGATCCCGCCCGACCGTGTCCGCCAGTCCGCGGCCGTCGAGCGTCTCGCCCTCGCCGCCAACGAGCACGACGACACACTCATCGACCTCTGGCAATCAACGGACCGTTTCGATGTCCAGGCCGGCATCGCAGAAGTGTTCCGCCGCCGCGGCCAATCGGGCATCGCGCCGCTCATCGCACTCACCCGCATCAGAATCACCGACCACGACCGTGGCGCACACGAACTCCTGACGCGTGCCCTCGCCGATGCGCATCCGGACTCAACGGAGGCGTTGATACGCGACATCGAGTCCGAACCGGGCGGTAACGGCTACATTCTCTCAAGACTCCTCCGCCGCACAGACGCAGACCTGCATCCTGTGTTCACTCGTCTCGCCGAGAGCGAAGCCGCCCACGCCCGATTCACCGCCGCGAGCCAGCTCCTGCCGTGGCTCCCGCTCCCCGAGCGATCGCACGCCGCCCTGCGACTCGCAAGAGACCCCGACGAGCGCACGCGGCGAGCGGTTCAGCGTTCGGCGTCGGTCCGACGCCGAAAGCTGAACCGACCTCGCCGCGTTCGCAGCATACCTGGACGGGATCATCGCCCTGCTCGCAGAACGCGAGCCCGGCGACCTGCCCCACATCGCGCTGCACACGCTGATCCAGAGCAACGCGAGCTCGCCCGCGTTGTTCGACGCCGCACAGTCCATCGCTGCAGACCCACAAACCCCCTCCCAAACCCGCGCCCAGGCGCTGCGTGTCTACCTGAACTGCCACGAGTCGAAGGCCGCGGGGACGCTCGCAGTCCTCCACTACCTCGATGCAGACCCCCAGGCAACGTGCCACGCCTTGGGCTTTGCCGATCTCGACGCGCTCTCTGAGGAATCAGTCCGCGCGATCGTCGGAACCCTCGCACGAGCCCAAACCAGCGAGTTCAACACGGCCGCCGAGCTGATCATGCCCGTCCGCCGCCACGCCGATGCCCCCCACATCGGACGCCGCGCACTGCCCGCGCTGCTCGACGCGCTCCGGGACGGCGACGACGAACTCTCCCGAGCCGCGGCGAGCGTCCTTGGGTCGTTCGGCGCCGAAGCCGCCGAAGCCGTGCCACTCCTCATTGCCCGCTTGACACGCCACGACGGGTGGCAATCAGACCCGAAGAACCAGGCGTACTGCGCTGCTCTCGTCGCAATCAATCCGGATCACCCCGACGCACGGCCGGTGCTCACCCATCTGGTCCAACACAGCGGCGACGGGCTCGCCAAGTACGTCTCAGGCAATACCCTGCAAGCCCTTGTCAGAGCCAGACCCGAGCTGGACTGGGTGCGCGACCTCGTCGCCGAGGTCTTGGCCAACGCGAGCCACCCCTTGCACGACTTCGCCATGCGGTTCCCGTCGCCGGAAGTCGCTGACCTCCTCGAACCGAACACCGAACGGCTAATACAGGAACTCGTCACCACGACTGCCCGCGATGCAGCATGGACCTTTGCGCTCGGGACCGCGGGCGAGCCGGCAGACCCGAGTGCGCTCACCCAGGAGCGAGACAAGCGCATCACCGCCGCACGAGCGATCCGCGTCATGCAAGACCCATTGCCGCAGGTCTTCTCCACGTTGATCCTCGCGCTCCAGAGCGACATCCTCGAAGCCCCCGAACCGCCCGCAGACACACCAACCCCCAGCCGTCAAGCCGCCACCCTGCGAACGACCTGGGAAACCGAGCGAGCGATCTGCACTGAAATCGCTGGCACTCTCGCAAACCACATCGATCAGCACCCCGAGCACTTTGCCCTTGTCGTCGAGCAGCTCGACGCACACCCGATCGCGCTCTGCTTCGTCGTGTCGAGCCCGATCTGGGTGACCGGTTCGACGTCACGGCCGTTGGCATTCCCTGACGACCTCTCGACCGAACACCTCGGCATACTCGCACGCGCCCTCGCCTCCACAGCACCGATCTACATGCCTTACGACCCAAGGCAGGAATGGGCCATCGACGCACTCGGACGACTGCCGACGAACGTTCCAAAGCGAATCGACACCCTCCTGACGCTGCTCTACCACGGCCGTGGATCGAGTGCACCGCCCGCCGCGCTCGCCGCCCTCGGACACACCAGACCGATCACCCCCGACCTCCTCGAAATCATCGGCCAACACCTGAACGATCCCCGCCACCGGATGCGGTCGGCCGCCTGTGTCGCCGCGGGACACGCCGGCCCCAGCGCCGCTCCGCTCATCCCGATGCTCATCGAGATGGGCCAAGCACAGCCGGGCACGGGCAACTCCCTCGACGCGATTCGCGCGCTGCAACAGATCGCCCCAGATCATCCGGAGATCGAGCACCTCCTGCTACGGTAAACGGAACGAACGTGGTGTTCGAGAATCACGACCCGCCTAACACCCGCTCGCCCACGCGTTCAGGAACGCCAGCACGTCCTGCGTGTTGACGGTGCCGTCGCGGTTGAAATCAGCCGCGGCCTCTCCCGCGGCCCACGCGTTGAGGAAGGCCAGGACGTCCTGCGTGTTGGTCATGTCGTCGCCGTTGAAGTCGCCGGGGCAGGGCTTTGGGTGGCTCAGCAGCCAGTCGATCACCAGCGGCGCGAACTGCCCGGACAGGTTGGGCGTGTGGCTGCCGCCGACGATGGTCCACAGCTCCGCCGACCCGCCCGGCGCGCAGTCCTGCGGGTAGGTCGTCACCAGCGTCTCATCGCCGGAGATGTTGCTCACCAGGTTCAGCGGCGGCGACGAATCGTCGGGGATCACCGCGCAGCCGTTGAGCGACGCCCACATCTCCGTCGTCTCGATCGCGCCGGGGTACTGGTTCCCGTTGATGCTGCCGCCGTTGTAGCGGATGGTAGAGTCGTTGGTGCCGTGGATCTGCAGCACATGGACGGAGCTGTCGGGGTCGCAGTCGTCAGGGTCGTTATGCGTCGCGCCGGCGAGGCTGGCGATCGAGGCGATGACATCGGAGTGGTCGCACGCCATGCGATGGGCCATGAAGCCGCCGTTGGAGTGGCCGATCAGACACACCAGCCGCGGGTCCACATTGCACGTGGCCGCGACCGCGTCGATCAGGTCCAGCAGATAGCCCGAGTCGTCAACACCCGAGTTGAAGAAGTTGCAGCACGCATCCGTCGCGTTCCAGAAGCGGTTGCCGAAGTTGTCGATCGTGCCGTCCGGAATCGCGAGCATGAAGCCGAACTCTTCCTGCTGGGCCCGGAACCGGAAGTAGGACTCCTGAATCGGCCCCGAGGCCGAGTAGCCGTGCAGCATGACAATCAGCGGCATCGGCGTGTCGTCGTCGTAGGTCGAGGGCAGATAGACGGGCACATCGCCCCGCCCGACATCGACGTACCTTGTGGACTGCGCGCTCGCCGCGACGGCGAGGGCGGCGATGAGGGCGAGGGGAACGAATCCGATGGTTCGGGGCATGGCTGGTCCTTGGGGGTGAGTGGCCCGGTGGGGTCGGGGGCCTTGCGAGCCTAGCCGATGTCGCCCGCTGGTCCAAACTCCCAGAGCCGGTAACCCGTGATTGTGCTGCGTCGGAGGGGTGTTGGTCATTCGTGGTCGGGTTTGGCGTTGTCGGCGCCTTCGGGCATGCGGACGAAGAGGGCCATGTCGCCGTGGGAGCGGAAGCCGATGCGCGAGTAGACGGGGGGCGCCCATGGCGGAGGCCTGGAGGAGGCCGGTGTTGTAGCCCTCGGTCCATGCGGTGCGGAGCGGCTCGGCGGTGAGGTGGGCGGCGAGGCCCTTGCCGCGGTGGTCGGGTTTGGTCGCGACGCCGTAGATGCCGGCGAGGCCGTCGTGGAGGTAGAGCATGGAGGTGGCGACGAGTTCGCCCTCGTGCTCGACGGCGAAGTGGCGGGCGACGCCGGGCTTGCAGGTCTCGCTGGCGCGCTTGATGCCGAAGAGGCTTCCGAGCTCGAGGGGCAGGCCGTAGCCGGTAGAGACCGCTTCGGACCACGCGGCGTCCTCGGCGAGCGGGATCTCGCGGTAGGTGTGGCCGGAGGGCAGGTCGGTCGGCTTGAGTGTGTCGGGGGTCACCGACATCAGCGGCATGGCCTCGGCGAAGGTAAAGCCCGAGGCCTCGACGGCGCTGGTCTGCGCCGGCTGGTCGTCGTTCATGAGGACGACGGCGGAGGGGAACTCGAGGTCGACGAGAGGCTGGAGCGTCCGGGTGACCTCGTCGGCGCTGGCGTCGCGGCTGATGAACGCGGCGTTGCCGAGCGGGTGGGGCGAGTTGGTGATGTAGCGCATGCAGGTGGGCGTGAGGAGCGAGCCGGGCGGGCAGAAGAAGCCGCGGAAGAGGTGGTCGATGTGGGCGCGGATCGCGTCGGCGGCCGAGTCTGCGAGTTGGTCGAGTGTCGGTCGGTTGATGGTGGTCATGGCGGTTCCGGTTTGGTTAGTTGCCGTCGGGGAGGTTCATGACCTCGATCTTGCGGATGGTGACGCGGCTCTTCGGGTCGTGCTGCTGAAAGGCGAAGTGGCCGGGGCCGAACTGCTTGTCGAAGTCCATGTACTCGTAGAGTTCGTTGCCGTCCACGGTGACCTTGATGCGGGTCATTTCGCGGCCGCGCCAGATGTCGTCGCGGACCTCGATCTCGTAGATGAACCAGGCGTCGGGCTCGACGAGCTGCTGGTAGACGTGGCACATGCCGTAGAGCGAGCCGGTGCGGATGGGGTCGGAGTGGGTGGAGTCCACCTGGGCCTCGTAGCCGTCGAGGAAGCCGGGGTTGGGTGTGGTGCGGAAGTAGAGGCCGGAGTTGCCGCCGTCGTTGATCTTCATCTCGACGCGGTAGCGGAAGTTCTTGTAGGGGCCCGAGGTCGAGACGAGCATGGAGGGCTGGCCCGAGCCCTCGATCGCGCCGTTGACGACTTCCCACTTGGTGTCGGGGGAGCCGACGGCCTTCCAGCCGTCGAGCGAGCGGCCGTCGAAGAGGGACTCCCACTGTTGGGTGTGGGCGGGCTGGTGTTCGGGCTGGTTGGGTCGCTGGGCGGAGGCGACGAGGACTGTGCCGAGCAATGCGAGGGCGAGCGAGAGGAGGGTGACGGCTTTGGTGCGCATGGGGGAGTCTCGTGGTTGGGGAGGGCGGGGGTCGGCGGGGTTGCCGGCGCGGTGGGCAGCATAGCGGGAGATGCGGTGGGTGCGGTGGTTGGCGGGGTGGGGACTGCGCGAGCGAGGGGGCTCCTCGCTGGCGCTTCGGGCTCTGTTTTGGGGAGGGGGCTCCTCGCTGGCGCTTCGGGCTCTGTTTTGGGGAGTTTGAGGAGGGTGTTGGCGGCTTTGCGGGCGGGCTCGGGGTTTTTGTCGGTGGTGCGTTGGGCGATGTCGGTGAGGGTGAGTGCGGCGTCGGGTGCTGCGGCCCGGGCGATGGCGGCGGCGCGGCGGGTGGAGATGCGTTCGGTGCGTTCGAGGAGGGCGAGGAAGTCGGGGGACTCGAGGGTGTCGAGGAGTTGGGGGAGGGTGAGGTTGTGCCGGGCTGCGAGGCCTTCGAGGGGGAGGGCGGCGGTGAGGTAATCGGTGAGGAGCGGGGTGAGGTCGGGGTGCGGGTTGGCGGGCTGGGAAGCCTGCCCCTCTGTCGGCGTGGTTGCGATGAGGTGGGTGATGCGGTTGGTGTGCATGGTGTTGGTCCCTCCGGCCACATCATCGCGTGGGGGAGGTCCGGATGGAAGGGGATCGGGGGGGAGGTGCATGAAGTTACGCGCAGGGGTGGTAGATCGGGGGGAGATTTTGGGTTGGGCACCAAGATCGCAGAGCCGATCTTGGTGGCACGGGGAGGGGGTGCGGGGAGTTGTGGAGGTCGCGGGGAGCACGGGTGGACGAGCCACCCGTGGCACAGGGGGAGGGTCGGAGAGCACGGGTGCAGAGCCACCCGTGGCACAAGGGGGTGTGGGGGTCGCGGGGAGCACGGGTGGGCGAGCCACCCGTGGCACGGGGAGGGTCCGGAGCACGGGTGCAGAGCCACCCGTGGCACAGGGGGTGTGGGGGTCGCGGGGAGCACGGGTGGGCGAGCCACCCGTGGCACGGGGAGGGGTCCGGAGCACGGGTGCAGAGCCACCCGTGGCACAGGGGGGTGTGGAGGTGCGGAGAGCACGGGTGGGCGAGCCACCCGTGGCACGGGGGAGGGGTCCGGAGCACGGGTGCAGAGCCACCCGTGGCACAGGGGGGTGTGGAGGTGCGGAGAGCACGGGTGGGCGAGCCACCCGTGGCACGGGGGGTGGCGGGGTTTTGAGGCTGCGGAATCGAATGGCCTTTGTGGAGTCTCGGGCCCGAGATAGGATTGTGGTAGCGCACCGCGTGCTCCCTGTTCAGGGAACGCTCGCCAGGGGGGCGGCATCGAACCCCTACTCGGCGCGTCTCGCGAGAGACGTGCGGGAGAGCACAGATGAAGATGTCGAGTGTGGTGATGGCTGCGATGGCAGTCGGCGCGACCGTCGCGGCCGCGGGCCCGACGTGGACGCCGGACAACAGTGTCTTTGGCAACAGCAACATAATCGCCGCCGCGTATGACGGGTTTGTCTACGACCAGAAGGATGCGTTCTTCAACGCGTTCGGCGACTACACGCGGACGGCCAACGTTGGCGGCGGCTCGTCTGCGCAGTCGCTGCGCTGGAGCCCGGACGCGGCGGAGAGCGACTTTGCCGTCAGCGTCAACGGGAACGGTGTTGGCTACGAGTACTACCACGGGAGGACGTACCTCAACTTTGTGGCCGTGGAGGGCGGCGAGTACGAGGTCAACCTGTCGTTCGATTGGCAGGGGTCGGGGCAGGACAGTGTCGTGGTGCACTTCCGTTGGTTCGACGGCGATTCCAGGCAGAGCGAGACTGTCCGCCGTGAGGTGCCCTCGGGCCGGGCGTCACTGACCTATACCGGCACGCTCGTGGCGGGCCACCACTACGAGTTTTACTACTACGCGGAGGTCGCCGGCTCCGGCGGCCTGAGCGGCAGCGGCACGGGTAGCGGCGATATCACGCTGCACGCCCCGTGCTTGGCCGATCTCAACGGCGATGGCGTCGTGAACACGCAGGACTTTCTCACGTTTCTCAACGCGTGGGCTTCGGGCAACCTGGTGGCCGATTGGGACAGGAACGGGACGATCAACACGCTGGATTTCCTCGCGTACCTCAACGAGTGGGCGGCGGGGTGCTGAGGGGCCGAGCTGGGCGGAGAGGGCGCGGACTGGAGCGAGTGCGGGCACTGCTGGGCCGCGGAGGGAGTGAAGGGGACGGGAGAGAGTGGTGCGTTGAGTCGTGGCAGCCGAACGGTGACCTGGGTCACGGGGCGGGGCACCAAGATCGCAGAGCCGATCTTGGTGGCACGGGGAGGGGCACGGGGAGTTGTGGAGGTCACGGGGAGCACGGGTGGACGAGCCACCCGTGGCACAGGGGAGGGTCGGGGAGCACGGGTGCAGAGCCACCCGTGGCACAGGGGAGGGTCGGGGAGCACGGGTGGCTCTGCACCCGTGGCACAAGGTGAGGGTCGGGGGGCACGGGTGCAAAGCCACCCGTGGCACAGGGGGGGGTACCGGAGGTCACGGAGAGCACGGGTGGGCGAGCCACCCGTGGCACGGGGATTCTGGGCGGGGCAGCGAGTGCGTCAGCAGCGGCCGTACCAGGCGTCTTCGAATCTGTTGCCCCACACGAGCAGGTCGAGGATGTTCCAGACGCCGTCCTTGTTGAAGTCGGCTGCGGGGTCCTCGGCGTTCCAGGCGTTGAGGAAGGCCATCCAGTCGAGCGAGTTGACGACGCCGTCGGCGTTGAAGTCTCCGGGGCAGAGTGCCGGGTTGGGCTGGACGAACACGCCGCTGGTGCCCGAGGTGAGGCTGAACTTGTCCGACGAGGTGAACCAGCCGCCGACGAAGATGCCGTTGCTGAGAGAGGACGTGTCTCCGTCGCTCGGGTCGCCTGTGGTCAGCCAGAAGCCGGTGAAGAAGCCGCCGCCGCTGAAGTCGTTTCCGCCGCTAATGAGCCCGCCCTGTCCGTCGTCGTCGCGCGGTCCCTGAGGGAAGGGCGCGGGCGGGGTCGAGCCTCCGCCTGAGGCGTTGATATCTCCGGCGAGGTGGACGAAGTTTCCGGGTGTGAGTGCGCCGCCGGGGATGATGGCCCCGCCGCTCTGGAACTTGACCTGGCCCTGGTAGCCGTTGGCGGGGTTGGCGTCTTCATCCCAGCGGAGGAAGAAGGCGTCGGTGGCGTCTCCGGTGATGGTGATCTGCGAGCTGACCTTGAGATCGGAGGTGACATTGATGACGAACACCTCGGCGATTCGGTTCTGGGTGTTCAGGCCGTCGAGCGACTCTGGCGTGCGGGACTCGAAGCCGGGGGTTGCGGGGAGGGCTTCGATCTGCGCGACGGCGTGCTGGAGGTCGGCGGAGAGCTGGTCGAGCCTGGCGACCTCGCCGGTCGCGGCGGCCGCTTGTCCGGGGTTCTGGTCGACGATGTCCTGCCAGTCGTTGAGCGTGGAGTCGTCGGAGTAGATGGTGCCGCCGAAGGGGACGCCGCCTGAGGTGCGTTCGCGGGCCAGCAGGCCGCGGACGGCGACATCGCCGGCGAAGCCCTTTGTCGCGCCCTGCCAGTTGGCGTCGTGGCTGCCGTCGGTGAAGACGAAGAGGTGCTGCACGAGGTTGCCCATCTCGACACCGCCGATGATGCTGACCTCGACTTCGACCTGGGCGCTGGCGGCGGCGGTCATCATCAGTGACGCGGCAATACCACAACCTGCTTTGCTCGTCTTCGTCATGTCGGTTCTCCTCGGGTGGACTCGTGAGACCCTGACTCTCGATCTCGCCGCTGTCCTGGCACGGGGGCCGGGAGTGGGCGGGAATACTCCACCCAATAGAGTACACATTTTGGGTGCGGCCGCAAGCGGGGTGTCGCTGCGCAGTGCTGGAAGTGTGCTGTTGGTGGGTTGTGTGTGGGTGTGTCATGGGTGGGCAAGCCACTCCTGAAACACGGGAGGGGGGGTTCAGCCGTGCCACCCGCCGATCACTGGGGCGGGTGGGCTCCGAGCATTTCCTTCATCACCGAGTCGAGGTCGATCAGCGCCTTGGCGCAGTCGCCGGTGAAGGAACTGCCGTGCATGGTCGCGAGGGTGCGGGGCTTTAGTGCCGCGAGAGACTCGAGCAGCGGGCGGGTGTTGGGGGTGTAGGGCATGTAGTCCATGAGGGGGCCGGTCTGGAAGTCGCGGAGCGACTCGCGGGTGCGGCCGAGGATGTCGGACTCGGTGAGCGGCTCGACGTCGCCGTTGTGGGTGAAGAGGTCGGAGCAGAAAAGGACCTTCTGGGTTTCCTCGAAGAGGACGCCGGCGTCCCAGCCGTGCGGCAGGTGCGGTGTGGGTTGGTAGCGGAAGCTGAATCGCCCGGTGTTGAAGGTCTCTCCGGCGTTGAGGGCGCGGGGCGGGCGGTCGGCGAAGTCGTTGAGGTTGACCATGGTGCCGACGACGCCGGAGACGGCCTGGGCGTACGGGGCGACGCCGAGCCACTCGTTGAGCGAGCCGCACTCGTCGACCTCGAAGTGGCTGAAGCCGATCCAGCGGAGCTTGGCGGGGTCGATCAGGGTGCGGACGGCCTCGAGCACCTCGGGGAACATGCGACGCATGCCGGTGTGGTAGAGCAGCGGCTCGTCGTCGTTGATGAGGAAGTGGTTGAACTGGAGGTTGATCTCGGGGTAGAGGATGCTGATGCGGTGGACATCGGGGGCGATCTCGGTGATGGTTGCCATGGGGGGAGTGTATAGAGCCGGCGGGAGGGTGCACGGCTCTAATGTGGGGATGGGGGCAGGGGCGCGAAGTTGCGCGCAGGGGTGGTAGATGGGGGAGAGTTTTTTGGGGGGCAGGAGTGCGGTGCCGGCCGTGGCACAGGGGGGCGGGGATGGTGGGTGCCGTGGCCAACGCTTTGGGTGGCCACGACTCGGGGACAACGACGCCGCGGATCATGGCGACGCAGAGCCGTGGCCATGGCACCCGGCTCGTGTTGCTCCCCGGGTCGGAAGGCTAGGGCAGAGCGGCACGGGTGCGGAGCCACCAGTGGCACAGGGGGGTGTGGAGTTCACCGGGAGCACGGGGGGATGTAGTGCGTGGTGGGTTGTCTTGTTAGAATCCGGTGGTTGTCGCCTGGTGCTGCGGGGCTGGGTGGTTGAGGGTTTGGTGATTTTGTAGGGGCACACTCATGTTGCGATGGTTGTTTGGGCGGAAGCAAGAGGCTGTTGGTGCGGGCGGGGAGGAGCAGGCGGTGTTGGTGCATGTGCCCGCGGAGGGGGGACCGGATCAGGCGTTGCTCGATCGTGTGTACGCGTTGGAGGATCGGCTTGCGCGGGCGGTTCGCAAGGTCGGGGAGTTTGACGGGAATGAATGGGGTGAGGAAGGCGGGGTGCTGTACTTGTATGGCCCGGATGCGGACCGGCTGTGGGCGGCGGTGGAGCCGCACGTGCGTGGGGCGGGGCTGCCGCGGGGGAGTTCTGCGGTGAAGCGGTATGGGGAGCCGGGGTCTCGGGAGGAGCGGGTGGAGATTGGGTAGGGGTGGTGGCTGGGGTTTTGGGCACCGAGATCGCGGAGCCGATGTTGGTGGCACGGGGGAGGGGAGTACGGGGAGTTGTGGAGGTCGCGGGGAGCACGGGTGGACGAGCCACCCGTGGCACGGGGGAGGGTGCGGAGCACGGGTGCAGAGCCACCCGTGGCACAGGGCCGCGGGGAGAGCATCGTGGCGTGGATATGCTCGTCTGACAGCCGGGCCGGACGGGCTTGGACACAGGGAGACCCCACATGTCAGAGCATTCCGCGACGATCGAATGGCATCGGACCAGCGACGACTTCGCGTACGCGACATACAACCGCGAGCACACATGGAGGTTCGACGGCGGTGAATCGGTCAGGGCCTCTGCGGCGCCTGACTATTCGGGAGACCCGTCGTGCGTCGATCCTGAGGAGGCGTTTGTCGCGTCCATCTCGGCCTGCCACATGCTGACATTCCTGGCGCTGTGCACGAAGAAGAAACTCGTCGTGGATTCGTATATCGATGAGGCGGTCGGGCGCATGGAGAAGACCGACGGGGGCAGGATGGCGATCACCAAGGTCGTGCTGCGGCCGCGGATCGAGTTCGGCGGTGACGGAGCGCCGGACCAGAGTGTGCTCGACGAACTGCACCATGGTGCGCACAAGCACTGCTTTATCGCCAATTCCGTGAAGACGGAGGTTGTGGTCGAGGCGTCGGGTTGATCTTCTCAGGCTTTATGGCGTCTCGCTGCGCCGGGTGTCATCACTCGCGGCCTTGCCGGGGCTTCGTGACCTCCGCGTTCTGGGTGCGCGGTGATGCCCGAGTGCTCGGCACTACTGGGCCGCGGAGGGAGAGGGGAAGGGACGGAGTGGCGGTGAGGAGTGGCACCCGTGGGGGGATCGGCACCCACCGGGGCACCAAGATCGCAGAGCCGATCTTGGTGGCACGGGGGAGGGGAGTACGGGGAGTTGTGGAGGTCGCGGGGAGCACGGGTGGACGAGCCACCCGTGGCACAGGGGAGGGTCGGGGAGCACGGGTGCAGAGCCACCCGTGGCACAGGGGGCACGGGAGGGCTTGGTGCGGGCGGGGGGTTAGGTGGGTGCGGGGAATTCGTAGAGTGAATCGAGGAGCTCGGTGAGCGAGTTTGCGACGTGGTAGAGGTTGTCCTGGCCTTCGTCTTCGTGGTCCCAGATCCAGATCTGGCCTTGCCGCGGGCCGGTCCAGTAGAGCAGGAGTTCGTCGCCGCAGCCGCAGGTGGCGATGGGGATGGTCTCGTCGGGGATTCTGCCCTTGAGGATGTCGAAGGCGTCGGCGAGGGTGGAGGCTTCGCGGCCGTCGTCGGCTGAGAGTGTCAGGAAGTCATTGATCGAGTCGGACTCGTTGTTGCGGCGGGTTGGGACGTCGAAGGTGTCCTGCGGAGTGGGGCGGGCGCCGTTGGCGGGGCCGGACATGAGGTCGGCGAATTCGGGGGGGATGGTGACGCCGGTGGACTGCTCGAATGCGCGGATCGCGGCTGCGGAGACGGGGGGTTGGGTGAAGATGAAGTTGTCGATCATGGGTGGGCTCGGGGGGTGCAGACGGCTGAGCATTGACAGTTGGCTCTATTCGCCTCAGAGAGGTAGGGCTCGAGTTGAGGCGAGCTGTGGCACGCACTGGATCGGATTGTGGCCACCCACCTCGTTCACACCGCTGCACCGCATTCGGGACAATTGGACGTGCTTTCGATGCCAATGAGTGGATACCCGCACGCGGAGCAAGAGCTACCTGAGCCCTGGGAGATACGCCCCGCTACTCGATTGAGCATGCTGACCTGTGTTCCGTTCTGAACTATGGAATGGATGTCTTGGACGAAACGCACCTGTAATTCAGGCGCCACCCAATACCGCATCACTCCGAGAGTAGCGCGCTGGCCAACAGCCCCCAAGAACAGCACTCTGGAGAACAACAGTATCGCGAGGAGCAATGGCAATACGACGATCGCCAACACCGCCTCTGCCGATGCATTGTTCTGCGATAGGAGTACAGTAGCCGTTGCGAGAGCCAGGCAAATTGCAAGCAGCACAAGCTTCCACCGAATGACACGCCCAACAAACACGCCTTCGACATGGCGGGCTGCGATGGTTTGAGCTCGAGACCATCCGAAGCCCTTTTCATAGAGAATCACTCGATGAGATGTGATACCGAGGTGTCTTCTGCTTCCCAGTACCCAGCCAATGTACAAATGGTCCCGAGGGCGAGTCGAATACACATGAAGGAGTGTCTCAGTCGGTGTTTGTTGCGCATCTGAGTCGAACCTCGCGCCACACTCCTGACTCCCAGTTGGGAGCTGATGAATTGCGTGTACGAGAACTCCGAGCATTCGGGCTCGCTCTTTTGCCGCTAGCACGTCAGAAGCAGTGACGATCAGTTGGATGTCGTCGCCAGAGTCTCGCTGAGCGCCTTGTATGCGCCAAGAAGGGGTATCCATCGAATCGCCACTCCGTACGAGACACGCTCTTATATGTGTTCTACATCCAATGATGCCACACTCGAACAAAGTCGTTGGACCGAATTCTTATCGGTTGACAGTTCGCGTCGCGGAAGTAGCTCACGCTGCCTTCGCGATAAGCCGAATGCTCGCCCAGCCACACCGGCCAGAGGTCGCGGAGTACCCATAGTGCCACCCGCAAGTCCCCCAGTGCTATGCACGGGCGAGATCGGCCAAAAGGACTATTGAACTGGCCGTAAGGTGAAGGGCATATGCCGCAATTGCCTCCGGTACCTTGCGAGCGACGGGGCCCTGGCCATGACCCGCCAGTTGGTTGCGAAGTGTGGGTACGCCTTGTTCAAGTGTTGCTCGCAGCGCGGTCAACTGCCCAGAGATTGCGGGCGGAACCAAGCCCCGCTCAAACACGATACTCAGCAAGACGCTCGCCGTTGCCTTCGGCGGAGCGACCCAGCCCTTGGCGGCACAGATCACCTTTAGGATGCTCTCCAAACTCTTCAGGCATTCCACAAGACATGGTTCAAACTCTCCATTTCGATAGTGCTGGTGAGCATTCCGGTACTCCTCGTCAACCGTGCGGTACTGCTCCTCGGCGAGGAGTTGCAATGCTGGCACGACCGCAGACTGATGAAGCATCTGCGAATCGACGCGCACAATGTCACCCGACTCATACTGAAATCCGATGCCACCGCGGCGCAACCGGTGGTTGACTTCGTCAATGGCGTCGTTGGCAGACTGGGTGATGGCGTATCTTTCAACATCATACTCTTGTAGTTTTGATGCCCAGTTCTCTATGAATCTGCATATGACTTCAAGAATATCCAAACACTCTTCGGTCGTAGCACTGTGCTCAAAGAATGACAACAGATCATCCATCGAGTCCCGATTGTTTGACAGTGTGTGGCGACCAAATTCTCTACAGACTACCATGTGAATGGTGTCCCACGTTGACTGCGACTCACCTCGTTTCGATCGCCGCATGTAAGACGCCTGAGTCAACTCCGAAGGGCCGAGGGCAGCGACGAAGATCTGCACAAGTTGAACCCGAACAGGTTTCTGAATCTGTTCATACTGATAGACATCGGCACCCTTCTGTCGGGTCGCGAGCCTAGCTCGGGTACTGTATAGATCGATTCGCATAATTGGCACTTCGATATTTCTTCCGAAGTTCCAGATCAATCACATAGTTCAACTGTCGCAACCTCTCTTTGTTGCGACACCAACCGTGCCAACCTGTTACATTATTTTAACGATGTTGGTGCCACCCGCTAGGATGAGGTCCGCGGAAGGACTGTGGTTGCCATGAGAACGTGTTTCCAAGTCGTTGTGGTCCATTAGGTCCCAGTATACCACCGCCGGCACCGGAGTGCGCGGGTGTCGTGCGATCGAGAATGTAGGGTGAGGCATGGGGCTACTGGGTATAGGCGCCGGCGGCTTCGGGCTGGTATTCGAGTGCGGTGATGCGGACTCGTTGTTGGCGGCGGCGGCCCTGGAAGGTGATTTCTTCGCCGACCCAGCGGGCGAAGATGGCGCTGCCGAGGTGGGTGCCGACGCGGAGGTGGGTGTCGCTTCGGTCGGTGTTGGAGGGGTAGACGAGGGCGAAGGTTTCCTGGAGGCCGAGGTCGAGGTCTTCCATCTGGATGACGGAGTTCATGGTGACGAGGTCGGGGGGGACCTGGTGCGGGGGGATGGGGCGGGCGGTGAAGAGGCGGGCGCGGAGTCGGGCGAGGTGGTCGGGCGGGGTGCCGGAGAAGTCAAGGTCTTTGAAGAGGCGCTTGCGGTCGAGGCTGTTGATGAGTTCGTCGCGTTGCATGGTGGGCTCCTGTGGTTTGGGGTTGGGGGTTGGGGATTGGGTCGGCCTGTGAAAGCGGGGCCCGGCGATCTCTCGCCGAGCCCCGTGATTGGGTGAAAGGTTGTGCTTGAGGCTTAGTAGTCGAAGTCTTCGGCCCCGGCTGCCCCGACCTTGCTGGCCTTGTCCTTCTTCTCGACGATTGCGGCGTCGGTGGTGAGGAGGAGGCCGGCGATGGAGGCGGCGTTCTGGAGGGCGACTCGTTCGACCTTGGTCGGGACGATGACGCCCATCTGGACGAGGTCGCCGTACTCGTGGGTGAGGGCGTTGAAGCCGAAGGAGGCCTTGTCGGACTCTTCGACCTTGGAGGCGATGACGGAGCCGTCGAGGCCGCAGTTCTGGGCGATCTGCTTGATGGGGGCTGCGACGGCGCGGCGGATGATGTCGACGCCGACGCGGGTGTCACCGGTGGTCTTCTTGGTGACCTTGTCGAGTGCCTTGCGGGCGCGGAGGATGGCGACGCCGCCGCCGGGGAGGATGCCTTCTTCGACTGCTGCGCGGCAGGCGTGGAGGGCGTCTTCGACGCGGGCCTTCTTCTCCTTCATCTCGACCTCGGTGGCTGCGCCGACGTTGATCTGGGCGACGCCGCCGGCGAGCTTGGCGAGGCGTTCTTCGAGCTTCTCGCGGTCGTAGTCCGACGAGCTGGCCTCGATCTGGTGGCGGAGCTGGTCGATGCGGCCCTTGATGTCTGACGACTTGCCGGCGCCTTCGACGATGGTGGTGTTGTCCTTGTCGATGGTGATCTTCTTGGCGCGGCCGAGCTGGTTGAGCTCGATCTTCTCGAGGTCGATGCCGAGCTCGTCCATGATGGCGGTGCCGCCGGTGAGGACGGCGATATCTTCGAGCATGGCCTTGCGGCGGTCGCCGAAGCCGGGGGCCTTGACTGCGGCGACCTTGAGGACGCCGCGGATCTTGTTGACGACGAGCGTGGCGAGGGCCTCGGAGTCGACGTCTTCGGCGATGAGGAGGATGGAGGAGCCGCTTTCGGCGACCTTGCCGAGGAGGGGGAGGAGGTCTTTGGCGCTGGAGATCTTCTTCTCGTGGACGAGGACGTAGGGCTTGTCGAGGACGACCTCCATGGTGGCGGTGTCGGTGACGAAGTGGGGCGAGAGGTAGCCCTTGTCGAACTGCATGCCCTCGACGAGCTCGACCTCGGTCTCGAGGGACTTGCCCTCTTCGACGGTGATGACGCCGTCCTTGCCGACCTTGTCCATGGCGGTGGCGATGATCTTGCCGATGGACTCGTCCTGGTTGGCGCTGCAGGTGCCGACCTGGGCGATCTCCTTGGAGGAGGAGACCTTCTTGGACATGGCGTGGAGCTCTTCGACGATGGCGGCGACGGCCATGTCGATGCCGCGCTTGATGTCGTTGGCGTTGGCGCCGGCGGTGATGTTCTTCAGGCCCTCGCTGAAGATGGACTCGGCGTAGATGGTGGCGGTGGTGGTGCCGTCACCGGCATCCTTGGAGGCCTTGGAGGCGACCTCTTTGACCATCTGCGCGCCGAGGTTCTCGAAGGGGTCTTCGAGGGTGATCTCCTTGGCGACGGAGACGCCGTCCTTGGTGACGGTGGGTGCGCCGAAGGACTTTTCGAGGACGACGACGCGGCCTGAGGGGCCGAGGGTGACCTTGACGGCGTGGGCGAGCTTTTGGACGCCGCGGAGGATGCGTTCGCGGGCGTCGGCGTGGAAGGCGATGTCTTTGGAAGCCATTTGTGTGTATCTCCGGTTCTGATTTGGCCTTGCGGCCGGGTCGGTTGGTTGGGTGCCAGGCACTAGGCGTTGGGCACTAGGCACTGGGAGGTGCGCTGTGGGCGCTTGGGGTTAGCCGATTCTGATCCAGACAAGTTTCTCGGCGTCGATGATGAAGACGTGCTGTCCGTCGGTGACCTTGACCATGTGGTCTGCCTCGTCGGGGAGGAGCATGGCGTTGGGAACGACGCACTCGGGTGCGCTGGTGAATTGGAAGGCGGCGGCGCGTTTGCCGTCGAGTTCGGAGAGGACTTGTCGGAGTTGGTCGGTGTTCATGGGAGGGGCACTAGGCACTAGGCATGAGGCACGAGGGAGGGCGGACGCCGCGGCTCTCGCGACGGATGCCCGATGCCGCGTGCGGTGGTTTCTCAGTCGATGATGGCGAGGATCTCGTCCTCGGACATGATGAGGAGTTCGTCGCCGTCGAGCTTGATCTCGGTGCCGGCGTAGCTGGAGAAGATGACGCGTTCGCCGACGGCGACGCCGAGGGGGATGCGGTCGCCGGTCTCGGTGTTGAGCTTGCCGTCGCCGATGGCCTCGACGATGCCGGTCTTGGGGCGGTCCTTGCTGGACTCGGGGAGGAAGATGCCGGCGGCGGTGACGGACTCGGCCTCGTCGCGGCGGACGATGATCTTGTCGTGCAGGGGGCGGACGGCGGTGGTGGACTTCTTGGCGGTCTTCTTGGTCTTGGTGGCGGTTGCCATTGGTGGACTCCTCTATCTAAATGGTCTTGGGTTCTTGGATGCGGCCGGAGCGGTGCGCTCGGGCCGGGGACTGGAATGCGGTGTGGGTTGCGGTGTGGTCGCTTGTCAGACGGCCCCTCCCGGCCAGCGGCCCTGGTAGTGGCGGGTGAGGCAGCGGCGGAGGACCTCGAGCAGGCGCTCGAGGTCGGAGGCTGAGTGGGGTCGGTCGATGACGGCGAAAACGCGCCGGCGCGGAGGGCGGCGTTGATCTCGCGGCAGTCTTCGCGGTGGCCCTTGCCGCGTTTGACGACGACGGTGGGCGGGGGCTGGTCGAGGCGGCGGAGGATCTCGAGGAGAGCGCGGGCCGCCCTCGGGGGCGTTGGCGGCGTCGGCGGAGGCGTCGAGGGGGAGGCCGAGGTCTACGACGGCCATGTGGATGCGGTTGTGGCTGATGACCTGGGAGGCCTCGCGGCCGTTGTCGGCGCGGGAGGGAGGCGATGCCCATGGGCTCGAGCAGGCGGGGGAGGCGGTCGGCCCAGGACTCGTCGTGCCAGCCGGCGTAGGAGAGGAGGAGGTTGAGGCGGCCGGGGGTTTGGCCGGGCTTGGCCGAGGCTTGGGCTGTGGGCTGGGTCGTGGGCTTGGGCGCGGCGCACACCTGAGCCCGGCTGGGGCTGATGGGGGGGCGTCGGCGTGGAAGCCGCACGTTGAGCATGGGGGTCTATGGGCAAGTGGCGTGCCCGAGTTGGGGAGCGGCCGGGAGGGCGGGGGAGGCGGTTTCCGGGCCGGTGCGGGGCGGCCGGGGCGGTCGGGTGACAGGACGGGGGCCGATCGGCGGGGGAGGGGTGTCAATGTGGCAGGCGGGGAGGGGGCGTGCGGAGGTGTAGGGTGCCACGGGTCAGCGGAGGCTTTGCGCAGCTGCCCCGTGCTGCGACGGCTCGGTCTCCGTCGAACCGCCGGCGCTCCGACACGGGGCAGGCTCTCAGAGCAGAGCCTGACCCGTGGCACCCGGGGTCTCGGCACTGGGGGGGACTCGTGGCACCGGGGCGGTTCGGGTAGAGTTGGGGCATGGACACAGCGATTCTGATTGTGTTGGCGTTGGTGGCGGCGGGGCTCGGGGGGCTGGCGGCGTGGTTGTGGCAGGGCCGGGCGCGGGAGGCTGCGGAGGGGGAGGCGGCGCGTCGGGAGATCGAGGAGCTGGGCCGGGAGTTGGGAGCGGCTCGCGAGGCGGCGGCGGACGCGGCGGCTCGAGCGGCCGAGGACGCGTCGGCGGTGCGCGCGGGCGGAGGCGTTGCAGCGGGAGCTGTCGGACCTGCGTGTGGTGGAGGCGCGGCTGCGGGAGGAGATCGGTTCGGCCGAGAAGGTGTTTGCCGAGCGCGAGCAGTCGTTGTCGCGTGAGCGGGCGGCGCTGGAGCAGCGGGTGGCGGAGCTGCGCGAGCAGATGGGGGAGACGTTCAAGGCTCTTGCGGGGGAGACGCTGCGGGTGACGGGGGATGAGCTGCTCAAGCGGGCGAAGGCGCAGTTTGAGTCGCAGCAGAAGGAGGACGAGGCGGAGCTGGACAAGCGGCGGGTGGCGGTCGAGCAGATGGTGCGGCCGATCAGCGAGACGCTCGCGGCGACGCGGGAGCGGCTGGAGTCGATCGAGAAGTCGAGGGGCGAGCAGTTCGCGTCGTTCCGCGAGCACATGGAGCATGTGTCGGGCACGAGTGCGGCGCTGCGCGATGAGACATCGCGGCTGACCAAGGCGCTGTCGCGGCCGGAGATCCGCGGGCAGTATGGGGAGATTCAGCTGCGGCGGGTGGCGGAGCTGGCGGGGATGACGAGCTACTGCGACTTCATGGAGCAGGCGAGCGTGCGGGATGATGAGGGGAACATGCTGCGGCCGGACATGGTGGTCACGCTGCCGAACGACCGGGTGATCGCGGTGGACGCGAAGACGAACACGTTTGCGTACATCGAGGCGGTGAACGCCAAGGATGATGCGGAGCGGAACACGCAGCTCGATCGGTTTGCGCGGCACGTGGCCGAGCAGGCCAAGAAGCTGTCGGACAAGCGGTATTGGGCGGCGTGGGAGGGGAGCCCGGAGTTTGTGGTAATGTTTGTGCCGGGCGATCACTTCATTGATGCGGCGTTGTCTCGGCGGCCGGAGATTCTGGAGCGGGCGGCGGAGTCGGGGGTGATCCTGGCGAGCCCGAGCACGCTGATCGGGCTGTTGCGGGCGGTGGCGGTAGGCTGGCGCGAGCACCGGCTGGCCGAGGAAGCGCAGGAGTTGTTCGCGTTGGGGCGCGAGCTGCACGAGCGTGCGGCGACGGCGTTTGAGCACGTGGCGAGCGTGGGCAAGGCGATCGACGCGGCGACGACGCGGTACAACCGGATGGTGGGCTCGATCGAGACAAGGCTGATGCCGTCGCTGCGGAAGTTTGAGGACGCGGGGGCCAAGAGCGCGAAGGTGCTGGAGGGTCCGGCGGAAATCGAGGTGGTGACGCGGCAGGTGCAGGCGTTGCCGCGTGGTGGGGATGGCGGGGACGGCGGGGCATCGGCGCGAGGCTAGAGGCGGGGCTCCGGGCGGGATCGGGATCGAACCTGCGGGGCGGACGGCTTGTAGACTGACAGGAACGCAAGGAGATCGGTGGATATGCGCGCACTCAAGGCTGTGGTATTCGTGGTGTTGTTGGCGATCGGGTGCGGGCGTGCGGCGGCGCAGGGGGGCGGTGCGGCCGGCGCGATCGCCGAGTTCCCCGACTTCCGCAGGATCGTGCAGGAGGCCAAGGAGCGGGTGTTCCCCGCGGTGGTCTATATCCGCGTGGTCAGCGAGAACACCGAGAGCGGGAAGCGCGAGCTGATGGAGTCGTCCGGCTCGGGCGTGATCGTGTCGGACGAGGGGCACGTGCTGACCAACTGGCACGTGGTGGAGAAGGCCCAGCGGGTGCGGTGTCTGCTGTCGGACGGGCGGCACGCCGAGGCCGATGTGTTGGGGACGGACAAGGACACGGACCTGGCGGTGATCAAGCTGAAGATGGGCGAGGGGTTCGGGGCGATCCCGACGGCGGAGCTGGGTGACTCGGAGATCCTGCGCGAGGGCGACTTTGTGATGTCGATGGGTGCGCCGTGGGGCTTGGACCGGTCGGTAGCGATCGGGATCGTCTCGAGCACGAAGCGGTATCTGGACGGGGTGAGTGAGTACAGCCTGTGGATCCAGACGGACGCGGCGATCAACCCGGGCAACTCGGGCGGGCCGCTGGTGAATACGGCGGGCGAGATCGTGGGGATCAACACGCGGGGCTCGGCGGGGTCGGCCGACGGGCTGGGGTTCAGCGTGCCGACATCGACGGTGCGGGTGGTGATGCCGCAGCTGATGGAGGCGGGGCGGGTGACGTGGTCGTGGACGGGGCTGCAGCTGCAGGCGCTGAGCGATTTCAACCGGGACATGTACTTCCCGTACGAGGACGGGGTAATCGTGGCGGAGACGGACCCGGAGAGCCCGGCGCGGGAGGCGGGGTTTTTGGCGCGGGACCGGATCGTGAAGATCGGGGGCGAGTCGGTGACGGCGGCGCGGGTGAACGACCTGCCGCGGATCAGGAAGATGCTGGGGCTGCTGACCAAGGGCGAGGCGGCGGAGGTGGAGGTGGTGCGGGGCGGCGAGCGCGTCGTGCTGAGCCTGGTGCCGCGGGAGAAGGGGGAGGTCGAGGGGCGGGAGCTTGCGCTGAAGCGCTGGGACTTTACGGTCAAGTCGATCAACCAGTTTGAGAACCCGGATTTGTACTTCTATCGCAAGGAGGGCGTGTTCGTCTTCGGCGTGAAGTGGCCGGGGAACGCGGCGACGGCGGGGCTGGCGCGGGGGGACATCCTGCTGAAGATCGACGGTGAGGATGTGGGGTCGATCGAGGATGTGCGGGGGCTGCACGAGAAGCTGGTGGCGGATGTGGAGGCCAAGCACCGGGTGGTGTTGAGCGTGATGCGTCGGGGGCTTTTGCGGCAGGTTGTGCTGGACTATCGGCGGGATCACGAGAAGGAGTAGGAGTGGAGTTTCCCCTCGCTTGCGCGAGGGGCTCTAGAGGATGGGAGTCGGCAGAGGGTCCCCTCGCTTGCGCGAGGGGCTCTATGGGTGAGGGACAGGGAACAGACCGGATGATGCACGCGGGGCTCGCGTGAGGAAGGGACATGGGTATGAAGAACGTGATGCGGGTGGTCGTGATGCTGGCGGTGGTGGTCGGGTGTCTGGCGACGGTGCGGGCGCAGGATGATGCGGCCGGGGACGACGCCGGGCTGGATGATGCCGCGCTGATCGACAGGGTGTCCCGCTCGGTGGTGATGGTGGAGCACACGTTCCGGTACGACAAGGGGGAGGCCCCGGAGCCGGAGCCGGCGGGGATGGCGTACCGCGGGGCCGAGGGGGACATGGACGGGGATTGGGCGTCGCTGATCTCGCAGGAGCGGGCCGAGGAGCGGATGGGGTTCGTCATCGCGCCGGACCTGGTGCTGACGGTGGACCCGCTGGTCCACGGGCGGTTTATCGAGCGGATCGTCGTGCGTGACAGCGGGATGCGAATCGGAGCGCGGGTCGAGGCGTACGCGGTGCACGAGAACGCGGTGCTGCTGCGGCTGGACAAACCGCTGCAGTTCCGCGAGCCGCTGGAGTTTGACGCCGACGCGGAGGGACCGTTCAAGGCGATCGCGGGACGGCGGGGCAACAGCCGGTGGTGGTTGATGGCCAACGGGGTCGACGGCTCGACGATGATCGGGATGGGGACGGCGTCGGCGGAGGGGCCGCGGTATCACGTGGTGCCGTGGCCGAGTGTGGTCGTTGATGGCGAGGGGACGGCGGTCGGGGCGTGCTTTGACGGCGGGCTGGAGGTTGATGGTTCGTGGAAGGGTTCGCCGGCGGGGTGGGACTGGGTGAGCGCGGAGAAGATGGCGTCGCTGGTGGAGGAGGTCGGGGCGAAGGCGGACGCGGCGCTGCCGCGGGTGGAGCTTCGGTTCCGCAGCCCGCGTCAGTCGGCGGCGAGCCGGTGGCAGCAGGGCGAGGAGGAGTTCACGGAATGGAACGGGACGGGCGTGCTGCTGGACGGGGGCGAGCGGGTGCTGGTGCTCGCGCAGCTGGCGCCGAAGGTGACGGCGCGGCTGGAGACTGCGCTGGTACACCTGCCGGACGGGCGGGCGGTGCCGGCGGGATTTGTCGGGAGTCTGCGTCGGTTCGGGGCGTTGGTTGTGGAGTTGGACGCGGCGGCGGGCGTGGGGTCGGGCGTGGGCGGGGCTGCGCTCTCCCGGGAGGGGTTGCACGACTCGGAGGATGAACTGCTGATCCGCTCGCAGGTGCGGGTGCTGGGGGAGAATCGGACAAGCTATGCGTGGCAGGCGCGGTTGGCGCGGATGATGACGGGGTACAAGGGCCGGGTGCTCGGGTTGTTCGGCGATGTGTCGTCGGCGGGAACGAGCACCGGGGCGGGCAGCGACGGGCCGATGAGCTTTCTGTTTGATACGGACGGGAATCTCGTTGCCCTGCCGCTGATGGTGCGCAAGCGGGTGACGGATGAGGAATGGGGCGGCTATTCGCGGGCCGAGTACGAGGCGACGGTCTTGGGGGCGGGCGATCTGGTCGAGATCCTCGCCGGCGATGATGCGTTCGACCCGGACAACCGGCCGCTGTCGGAGGCCGAGGAGAACCGGCTCGCGTGGCTGGGGGTCGAGCTGCAGGCGATGGACCCGGACCTGGCGCGGTTCAACAACGTGGCCGACCAGACGAGCGGCGGGATGACGGGCGGGATCGTGACGTATGTCTACGCCGGCTCGCCGGCGGCGAGGGCGGGGCTGGAGGTGGGCGACATCCTGCTGCGGCTGCATATTGACGGGCAGCCGCGGCCGCTGGATGTGCAGGTGAACCCGTACGACATGGGCTGGGGTGCGCAGTACCTCGAGGTGCTCGACCAGATCGACCCGAGCGTGTACGACCGGGTGCCGCCGCCGTGGGGCTCGGCCGAGACGGCGCTGACGCGGGCGTTGACGGATGTGGGCTTTGGGACCAAGTTCCGGGCGGATGTGGTGCGCAACGGCGAGATGCTCCGGCCGGAGTTTGCGGTCGAGGAGGGGCCGGCGCACTTCGGGGCGGCGGCGCGGTTCAAGAGCGAGGGGCTGGGGCTGACGGTGCGTGACCTGACGTACGAGGCCCGGCGGTTCATGCAGAGCCGCGGCCGACGATGCCGGCGTTGTGGTCGCGAAGGTCGAGGCGGGTGAGCGTGCGGCGGTGGCCGGCGTGAAGCCGTTCGAGCTGATCGTGGCGGTCAACGACGAGCCGGTGCACACCGTGGAGGAGTTTGAGAAGGCGATCGCCGGGGGCGGCGAGCTGCGGCTGAGCGTGATGCGGATGCATCTGGGGCGGATTGTGCGGGTGGCGTTGCCGGAGGGGGAGTAGACGTGGCACCGGCTTCCAGCCGGTGACCGCACCGCCTGGAAGGCGGTGCCACGGGGGTGGCGGGCGCGGTTGGAGACGCACACGGTGTGTCTCGACACACGGCCGGCGCGGCTTGAGGAAACCTTGGCGGGATTCGAGGAATTGCCGCCGCGGCTGGAAGAAAGGCCGCCGCGGCTGGAGGAAAGGCCGCGCCGGATCGAGGAAACGCGGCCGCGCATCGAGGAAATATCATCGCGGCTGGATGCGCACACGGCCCGAACAGGCCGGCGCTACCGCCGCATCCCCCACCCGCGGGGCGGGTGTCGGCGGTCTCGCCGACGATCGTCATCTGCGCCCCCGCCGAGCGGAGCTGGTCGATCTGGCGCTGGCCGATGCGGGTGGTGAGGGTGACCGTCGAATCGTCGTTGTAGCGGCGGTCGAGGACGTCGGCGCGGTTCTCGATGGTGTGGACGGTCTTGGCGTCGGCGAGGGGGACGGTGATCTCGAGCTCGCGGATCTGGCCCTGGACCGCGTCGCGGACGAGGTCGGCGAGGGCGGCGCCGCCGCGGAGCAGGCCCTCGTCGTCGCCGGGCAGGGCCGAGATCACGATCGCGTCGGGGTGGTTCTGCTGCCAGACGAGCAGCTCGGCGTTGTCGGCGAGGCGGTCGGCCTTGTTGAGCAGCAGGACGCGGCGGGGCTCGGGGGCGGTGTCTCCCCCACCGCCGCCAGCACCACCGTCGGCGAGGCGCTTTCGGCGCGGGCGACGTCCTCGAAGACGTCGTCGAGGGTTTTGAGGACGGTCTCGAGGTGCATCTCGGCGGCCGGGTCGGCCAGGTCGAGCACGATGAGCAGCAGGTCGGCGTGGGTGGCCTCTTCGAGCGTGGCCCGGAACGAGGCGATGAGGTGGTGCGGCAGGTCGCGGACGAAGCCGACGGTGTCGGAGAGCATGACGCGCAGGCCGCCGCCGAGGTCCCACTCGCGGGTGCGGGTCATGAGCGTGGCGAAGAGGCGGTCGTCGGCGTAGGCGCCGCCGCTGGTGAGGGCGTTGAAGAGCGTGCTCTTGCCGGCGTTGGTGTAGCCGACGAGGCCGACGGTGAAGTGGTCGTTCTTGCGGGCCCGGACCTCGCGGCGCTTGCGCGCCTGGATGGTGGCCAGCTCGGCCTGGAGGATCGACTTGCGTTTCTGGACGAGGCGGCGGTCGATCTCGAGCTGCTGCTCGCCGGGGCCTCTTGTGCCGACGCCGCCCGCGGCCGCGCCGCCGGCGATGCGCTCGAGGTGGCCCCACATGGCGCGGAGCCTCGGGAAGGTGTACTCGAGCTGGGCGATCTCGACCTGGATCTTGGCCGCGTGGGTGGTAGCGCGGGTGGCGAAGATGTCGAGGATGAGTTCGGAGCGGTCGAGGACCTTGCGGTTGGTGACCTTCTCGATGTTGGCGATCTGCTTGGGCGAGAGGTCGTGGTCGAAGATGATGACGGAGGCGTCGAGGCGTTCGGCGAGCTCGGCGAGGTCGCGGAGCTTGCCGGAGCCGATGTAGGTGCCGGCGACGGGGCGTTCGAGGCGTTGCTCGAGCTCGCCGACGACGACCGCGCCGGCCTGGGCGGTGAGGGCCGCGAGCTCGCCGAAGGGGTCGGCGGGGTCGTAGCGGGACTCGGGCAGGCGGACGGCGGCGAGGACGGCGCGTTCGGCCTTGACGTCGATGGTGGTGCGTTCTGTGGGTGGTGGCATGTGTTGGGGGAGTTTAGGGGGCGTTTGTGTGTGACGCGGGCCGTGACGGGTTGCGGCGGGCTAGGACAGTCTGAATCGGGATCGGGCGATCAGGGGCGGGGGGCGGCACGTACAATGGGTGTGGACTGATGCAGAAGCTATCGGCGCGCCCGCGGGCGGGCGTGTCCGGGATGAGGAGCGTGCGGCGTGAAGCGATCGAAACTGGTGTTGCAGGTGGCGTTGCTCGGGATTCTTGGCGTAGCGGTGCTGGGCTCGACGCTGCGGATCGCGCAGATGGGGGACGACTACCGGTTCTTCGACCCGCTGGTGGAGGTCAAGCACCTGCTGGACACGCGGGCGTACCGGCCGGCGGAGGCCCAGGAGCTGCAGAACGCGGCGATCATGGGGATGGTTGAGGCGGTGGGCGACGACTACACGATCTATGTGCCGCCGGCCGAATCGACCGACTTTGAGAAGCAGTTGATCGGGGAGTACGTTGGGATCGGCGCGGCGGTGAACGTGGAGGACGGGTATCTGACGATCGTGACGCCGCTGGACGGGTCGCCGGCGATCCGGGCGGGGATCCACGCGGGTGACAAGATCGTGGAGATCGAGGGCGAGAGCACGCTGGGCAAGACGGTGGACGACAACATCGAGCTGCTGATGGGCGAGCCGGGCGTGCCGGTCAACGTGCTGGTCGAGCGGGACGGCGAGCGGTTCCCGGTGACGATCGTGCGGGACCGGATCAACACGGTGCAGGTCAAGGGGATCGAGCGTCGCGGCGAGAACGACTGGCGGTTCATGCTCGACGAAGAGCGGAAGATCGCCTACATCTGGCTGACGCAGTTCACGCCGGGGTGTGCCGCGGAGGTGCGGGACGCGCTGCGGCAGGTCGGGGCGGACACCGGCGGGCTGAACGGGCTGATCTTTGACCTGCGCTGGAACCCCGGCGGCGTGCTGACCGAGGCGGTCGAGCTTGCGGACATGTTCCTGGACGAGGGCGTGGTGGTGACGACGCGCGGGCGCGACGGGGACGAGGATGTGGACCGTGCGACGAGCGCGGGCACGCTGCCGGACTTCCCGGTGGTGATCCTGCTGAACCGGTTCAGCGCGTCGGCGAGCGAGGTGTTCTCCGGTGCGCTGGTCGATCACGACCGGGCGGTGGTGCTGGGCGAGCGAAGCGTGGGCAAGGGGAGCGTGCAGAGCGTGATCCCGATCCCGAGCGATCCCGGCGCGGTGCTGAAGATCACGGACCGCAACTACTACCTGCCGAGTGGGAAGAGCATCCAGCGGACGGACGAGTCGGCGGTGTGGGGTGTGGACCCGACGGAGGGGTTCTACGTGCCGCTGACGCTGGAGGAGACGCGAGAGGTCGTGCGGGCGCGGCAGGAAGAGGACATCATCCGCGACGACGACGGCAGCACGCACGTCGGCTCGCGGGTTTCTGATCCTGAGTGGATCGAGACCGAGCTGCGCGATGTGCAGTTGGCCGGGGCGCTGCGGGCGATCGTCGCGAAGATCGAGACAGGCGAGTGGCTCCGGCCGGGCGGCGAGCAGCCGGTGGCGCGGGCCGCGGCGTCGGCGGAGCTCAAGCGGCTGGTTGACGGGCGTGAGCAGTTGCTGCTCGAGCTGGAACGGATGCAGCGGCGGATCGGCGCGATCGAGGACGGCACGGACATGGCGGCGGAAGATGTCCAGAACGACCTGTGGCCGGACGAGACGGTTGTGACGGGCGGCACGCTCGAGGTGCGGGACGCTGAGGGCAACGTGATCGCGGACCTGACGATCCCGAGCGAGTCGCTCGAGCGCTGGCTGATCGGCGCGGGGTTTGAGCCGAAGCCGTGAGCGGAGACGTGCGGCGCACGCTGATCCTCGGGATCGAGACCTCGTGCGACGAGACGGCGGCGTCGGTGGTGCGCGGCGGTGATCCGTGCGTGGTGCTGTCGAGCGTCGTGGCGTCGCAGCACGACCTGCACGAGGAGTACGCCGGCGTGGTGCCGGAGATCGCGAGCCGCGCGCACGTGGAGGCGATCCTGCCGGTCGTGCGGAGCGCGGTGCGGGAGGCGGGGGTCGGGCTCGGGGACATCGGCGCGGTGGCGGTCGGGCATCGGCCGGGGTTGGTGGGGTCGCTGCTGGTCGGCGTGTCGGCGGCGAAGGGGCTGGCATGGTCGTTAGGTGTGCCGCTGGTTGGGGTGGACCATGTGCATGCGCATCTCTACGCGGGTTTGCTGAAGAGCGATGACGCGGCGGAAGCGCACTGGGCTGCGCCCAGTGGCACCGAAGTCGGTTCTGGGGGCGGGGTGTTTCCGGCGTTGGGGCTGGTCGTTTCGGGAGGGCACACGTCGCTCTATGTGATGCGGTCGCCGATCGAGATGAAGCGGATCGGCGCGACGATTGATGATGCGCTGGGGGAAGCGTTTGACAAGGCGGCGACGGTCCTGGGGCTCGGGCACCCGGGCGGGCCGAACGTGGACCGGCTCGCGGCGAGCGAGGGGCGCAGACGACCGGGCGGTGAAGCTGCCGATCTCGCGGCTGTCGCGGGACTCGCTCGATATGTCGTTCTCGGGGCTGAAGACGGCGCTGCTGTATGCGGTGCGGGGCATGCCGGGGCGGGGCACACACGGGCCGCAGGGGTATGAGCGGCGGAGCGAGGACCTGACCGACGACGAGCGGCGTAATCTGGCGGCGAGCTTTCAGAGGGCGGCGGTGGACGCGGTGATGCTGAAGCTCGGCCGGGCGCTGGACCGGTTCGCGGAGCTTGCGGGCGAGCCCTGCCGGGCGGTGCTGACGGGGGGCGGGGTGACGGCGAACTCGCTGTTGCGCGCGCGCCTGGTGGCGATGGGCGGGGAGCCGCGGCCTGCCGGTGGTGCTGCCGCCGATGGGCGCTGTGCGTGGACAACGCGGCGATGATCGCGGGGCTGGGGCACGAGCTGCTGCGTGCGGGGCGGGTGTCGGACATGACGCTGGCGCCGGTGCCGACGACGGCGTGCTAGGCTGCGGACATGAAGCGGATGACCCCCCCACTGTGTGTGTTGCTGACCGTGAGTTCCGGCGTGTTTGGGCAGGCGGCGCCCGCGGACGGCGTCGGCACCGAAGGGGCGGCACCGAATGAGATCGCGGATGTGGAACGCGTCCCGCTTGCAGAGGTGTATGAATCGCGCGAGTTGCTCGGGTTCGGGCTGATGGTGAGCCGCGAGTTTGTGCGAGAGCGGCCCGAGCTGCTGGACCGGGTGTTGCTGCAGCTTGAGGCGGATCTGGACGAGGTGGTGCACCTGTTCCCGGAGGCGGCGCTGGCGGCGGTGCGTCGGACGACGATCTGGATTGAGCTAAAGGGGGCGACCAACGGCGGGATGAGCGGCCGGGGGATGTGCTGCCATTGGTCGGCGGACTGGCTGGAGTCGGTCGGGTTGCCGCGGGAGAAGGCGGGCGGGGTGGAGATCCTGAACCCGGAGGACTTTCTGGCGTGGCGTCGGACGCAGCCGTACATGGTGCTGCACGAGTTGGCCCACGCGTACCACCGGATGATTGGGCCGGACTTGCCGGAGATCGTCGGGGCGTACGAGGCGGCGATGGAGGCGGGGCTGTACGACGAGGTGGCGAGGAACAGCGTGGAGGGTGACAAGACTGTGCGCGCGTACGCGGCGACGAATCACCACGAGTACTTCGCCGAAGTGACAGAGGCGTACTTCGCGCTCAACGACTTTGCGCCGTACACGCGGAAGCAGCTGGCGGCGGTGGACCCGGCGGGGCTCGCGATGGTCGAGCGGCTGTGGACGATGTCGGCCGACGAGATCGCCGAGCGGGTCGCGGCGGCCGGGATGATGGGCGAGGAATGAACACCACCGGCGCGGGTTCTGGCGACGGGGCGGGCTGGCGGGAGAGTCTGCACCCGGCTGGGCTGGAGGACGCCGAGCTGCTGGGTCAGTGCGAGCTGGTGCGCGGGCGGACGAGCGGGCCGGGCGGGCAGCATCGCAACCGGGTGGCAACGGAGGTGGTGCTCAACCACCGGCCGACCGGGCTTGTCGCGCGGGCCGGCGAGCGGCGGAGCGCGGAGACAAACAAGCAGGTGGCGGTCGGCCGGATGCGGTACGTGCTGGCGGTGGAGGTCCGCAAGGGCGTGCCGGCGGGCGAGGCGCGGACGGAGCTGTGGGCGCGGCGGTGCGGGAAGAACGGGCGGATCGTGTGCTCGGCCAACCATCGGGACCACGCGACGATGGTGGCCGAGGCGCTGGACGTGATCGCGGCGTGCGGGTGGGATACCAAGCGGGCGTCGGTGCGGTTGTGCTGCTCGCAGACACAGCTGGTGCGGATGCTGGCCGACCACGCGCCGGCGCTGGTGAAGTTGAATGAGGAGCGGGAGGGGCGGGGGATGCGGGCGTTGCGGGGGTGAAGGGCGGTTTCTGCGTGCTCAGGCCCGTGGCTCGGGTGGGTTTGGCGGTAGCGGGAACGTCCGGGCGTTACGGGGAAAGCAGAGCTCCTTCGGCGTGCTTACGCCCGCGGCTCTGTGGGGGGCCAGGGGTCGTCGGGGCCGAGTTGGAGTGACTCGAAGAGCGGGCCGAGGTGGTCGGTGAACTTGCGCCAGCGGCCGATCGACGAGGTGTAGGTCGGGCGGCGGACCTGGTCGGTGCTGGCGGTGATCACGTCGCGTTTGGTCTCCCAGAAGCGCAGGCACGCGTCGTTCCATTCCAGGCCGAGGAAGTCGATGAGTGCGCGCGCGTATTGCTCGATGTCCCGGACGCCGTCCTCGTACGACGCTTTGAAGATCGGGATGTCGAGGGTGTCGTGCCAGTGGGCCATGAGGCGCTCGTGGGCGCGGAAATAGCGGCCGAGGTGGGTGAGGTCGCCGGAGAAGGGCTGGCTGTTGGCGCCGCCGAAGTATTTGGTGTAGCAGGAGAGGCAGACATCGCGGGGGTCGCGGGTGCACTGGATGACGCGGGCGTGCGGGAAGAGTGTCTGGATGAGGCCCAGGTGCAGGAAGTTCTGCGGGAGCTTGTCGGAGAAGCGCTTGGCGCGGGGGGCCGGGGCGGTGATGCGCTTCTGGGCGTGCTGGGCGGCGCGGTCGATGACGGGCTGGGTGAGGGCATCGGCACGGGCGAGGGTGTTGGGCTGGTCGGGCGTGGGCAGGAGGAGTTCGCGGGCGATGCCGGTGACAACGTTGAGCTCGCCCCCGCCGTAGACGTCGGGGTGGGAGGCGATGATCTGCTCGACCAGTGACGTGCCCGAGCGGGGCATGCCCACGATAAAGACCAGCTGCTCGGACTTCTTGCCCTTGGCGCGGGGGAGCTTGGCGAGGCGGTCCTTGCTCCAGACCGTCATGATGTCGGTGATTGCGGCGTCGTGTTCGGCGGGGCGGAACGCGAGGCCGCGGAGGCGGTTGCCGGTGGTGTAGTGGTTCCAGGCGGCGTCGAAGTCCTCGAGCTTCTCGGCGATGCTGCCGAGGTGGAGGTGGACGGGCGCGGCGGACTGCGGATTGATGCCGGGTTTGGCGAGTGCGCGCTCGAGGACGGGCGCGGGCGTCTTGTCGTTGGCCGCGGGCGGCGAGGAGTTGGGCGTAGACGACAAGGAACTGGGGTGGTCGCAGCCGCGATCGAACAGCGGGCCGAGCCTGGCGAGGCCCTCGTCGGTATCACCCCGGAGGAAGCAGATATCGCCGAGGAGTTTGGCGCAGGCGATGTTGTTTGGGTCGAGCTGGAGGCCGCGGTCGGCGGCGGCGCGCGGGCGTCGTCGAGGCGGTTGAGGCCGCGGTAGACGAGCCGCCTGGAGGGCGAAGAACTCCGGGATGGTGTCGTTGAGGCGGACCGCGGCCCGTGCGGCCTGGAGGGCGGCCTCGAACTCGAGCGTGGCGTGGAGGGCGAGGGCGAGGTGGTAGTGCAGGCGGGCGTCGGCGGGGTCCTGGGCGATGAGCTCGCGGTAGGCGTTGATCGCGCCGGCGTGGTTGTTGGCGGCCTCCATGCGGAGGGCGGCCTGGACGCGTTGGAGTTTGTGTTGGGGCGGAAGGGGCATGTCGCGGGTTTGGCCGGTGTGAGTCGGGTGGGATTGGCGGCAGTCGGAACGACCCGGCGTGGCGGGGAGTGCGGTGCGCCTTCCGCGTGCTTACGTCCGCGGCGATTCTCGGGGCCAGGGGTCGTCGGGGCCGAGCTGGAGTGACTCGAACAGCGGGCCGAGGTGGTCGGTGAACTTGCGCCAACGGCCGATCGACGAGGTATAGGTCGGGCGGCGGACCTGGTCAGTGCTCGCAGTGATCACATCGCGTTTGGTCTCCCAGAAGCGCAGGCACGCGTCGTTCCATTCCAAACCGAGGAAGTCGATCAGGTCGCGCGCGTACTTCTCGATGTCCTGGACGCCCTGTTCGTAATAGGCCTTGAAGATGGGCAGATCGAGGGTGCGGTGCCAGTGGTCCATGAGGCGCTCGTGGGCGCGGAAGTAGCGGCCGAGGTGGGTGAGGTCGCCGGAGAAGGGCTGGCTGTTGGCGCCGCCGAAGAGCTTCGTGTGGCAGGAAAGGCAGACATCACGGGGGTCGCGGATGCACTGGATGACGCGGGCTTCGGGGAAGAGAAGCTGGATGACGCCGAGGTAGAGGAAGTTCTGCGGGAGTTTGTCGGAGAAGCGCTTGGCGCGGGGGGCTGGTGCGGTGATGAGCTTCTGGGTCTTCTGCGCGGCGCGGTCGATGGTGGATTGGGTGATCGCCTCGACGCGGGCCAAGACCGTGGGCTCTTTGAGGGTCGGGACGACGAGGTCGCGGGCGGCGTTGTTGACGAAGTTGAGCTCGCCCCCGCCGTAGACGTCGGGGTGGGAGGCGATGATCTGCTCGACAAGCGACGTGCCCGAGCGGGGCATACCCACGATGAAGACCAGCTGCTCAGACTTCTTGCCCTTGGCGCGGGGGAGGCGGGCGAGGCGGTCCTTGCTCCAGACGGTCATGGTGTCGGTGATCGCGGCGTCGTGGTGCTGGGGGTTGAAGACGGTGCCGCGGTGCTGGTTGCCGATGACGATGTGCTTCCAGGCGGTCTCGTAGTCCTTGAGCTTCTCGGCGACGCTGCCGAGGTGGAGGTGGGCCCAGGAGGCGGCGCGGCCGCTGATGTCGGGCTGGGCGACGGCGCGTTCGAGCACGGCGCGGGCTTCCTCACTTTTGTCTCCGGCGGAGAGGAGCTGGGCGTAGACGACGAGGAACTGGGGGTTGGCGCAGCCCTTGTCGTAGAGCGGCTGCATGAGGGCGAGGCCCTCCTCGATATCGCCGCGGACATGGTAGATGTCGCCGAGGATCTCGAGGCTGGAGATGTTGTTGGGGTCGAGGGCGACGCCGCGTTCGGCGGCGGCGCGGGCGTCGTCGAGCCGGTTGGAGGCGCGGTAAATGATGGCCTGGAGGGCGAAAAAGTCGGGGATGGTGTCCTTGAGGCGGATGGCGTTGCGGACGGCCTGCATCGCGGCGTCGAACTCGAGCATGCCGACGAGCGTGTGGGCGAGGTGGTAGTGGAGCCCGGGGTCGTTGGGGTCCTGGGCGATCAGCTCGCGGTAGAGCTTGATTGCGCCCTCGGGGTTGTGGGCGGCTTCCATCCGCTGAGCGGCCTGGACACGCCGGACTTTCTGCTGCATCGGGATTGCCATGGGGCAAGGCTAGCAGGGACGGGCCTCCCCGTCCGCCTCGCGGCCCGCCCGAGAACAGCGCCTGCCGGCCCTACCAGCGTTCGTCGTCGCTCTGCGGCAACAGCGGCGAGACCTCCGACTCGATGCCGTTGATAGTGGTGCCGCCGTGGACGTTGTTCCGCGTGAACGGCAGGAAGCTCTGCGGGAAGATGGGCGGGGTCTCGCTGGCGTCGTCGAGCGCCTCGAGGTGGAGGGCCGAAAGCTGGACGTCGAGGGCCTTGAGGTTGTCGGTGAGCTGGTCCATGGTGCGGGCACCGATGATGGTGCTCGCGACGCCGCACCGCTGCTGGACCCACGCGAGGGCGACCTGGGCGGGGGTGGCGTTGACATCGCCGGCGACCTTGAGCAGGGTGTCAACGATGTTGAGGTTGCGGTCGGTGAGGTGGTTCTTGACCCACTCGCCGCGGCCGGGCTCGATCGAGTCCTTGTTGGCGCGGGTGTACTTGCCGGTGAGGACTCCGCCCTTGAGGGGCGACCACGGCGTGACGCCCATGCCGAGCTCGCGGGCCATGGGCAGGAGCTCGTTCTCGACGGTGCGTTCGGCGAGGGAGTACTCGATCTGGAGGGCGATGATGGGCGCGTAGCCGCGGAAGGAGGCGAGGGTCTGGGCCTGGGCGCACTTCCACGCGGGGGTGTCGGAGAGGCCGATGTAGCGGACCTTGCCGCTGGTGACCAGGTCGTCGAGTGCGCGCATGGTCTCGTCGATGGGGGTCAGGTCGTCCCAGAAATGCATCCAGTAGAGGTCGATGTAGTCGGTCTGGAGGCGACGGAGGGACTCCTCGCAGGCCGCGACCATGGACTTGCGGTGGGCCCCGCCGCCGTTGGGATCCCCGGGGAACATGTTGCTGAGGAACTTGGTGGCGATGACGAGGCGGTCGCGGCGGGCGGGGTGCTTGCCGACGTGGTCGCCGATGATCTTCTCGGAGTGGCCCTTCGTGTAGATGTTGGCGGTGTCGAGGAAGTTGCCGCCGGCGTCGATGTAGGCGTCGATGATGGCCTGCGAGTCCTCGACCGAGGAGCCCCAGCCCCACTCCTTGCCGAAGGTCATGGTGCCGAGGCAGAAGGGGCTGACGCGGAGGCCGGAGCGGCCGAGGGTGGTGTAGTGGTTGAGGGGCATGGGGGACCTTTCCGGTATAACGATGCTGATATTGGTGCAGCCCCACTGTATTCCGAGACGCGGGAGGAGGCAAAGTCGTGGCCCGCTTGATCAGAATGACCGGCGCGATTGAGGACGACCGCGGGGTCCGTCACGCACCACGCCGACTCACGACAACAGACCGCGTGTCGTTCCGACTGCGGACTGCCGCGACCGTGCAGAAGTTGCGAGAGCGACCGCCTGCTTCAGAACGCGCGAAGTACTCGGCACTCCTCCGTCGTCGGATGCTCAGAAACTCCGGGCCGCCTCCTGAGCGAACATGGTGGTTCTGGGGAGGCCTGCTCGTCTTGCAACTTCCGTTCATTGTGATGTACGTATTACTTCCGCCAAGCGAGCAACGGCTATGGCTGCTCGTGACTCCGTTGACAACATTCAGTGCCGTTTGGTTCTTTACCATCCGACACGACCGACAGATACGCCGCGATGACCGTGAGCGGCTGCCCACGCTGGTGCCCGCGTGCATGGTGTGCGCGTATGACCTGACAGGGGTTCCGATCGAAGAGGACGGGTGTACCGTCTGCCCCGAATGTGGAGCGGCGTGGAAGATCGCGCGCGGAGATGGGGCGTGTGGATCATGAGCCTATTCAGGCCCCGGGGTGTGGTTCGAGACGACGCGGGGCGACCTTGCGAAGTGGTTCCCGTGCGTGAGTTGCACGCCGACGAGCGGCGGGTGGACGAGGCGTTTGCGTCGGTGGTCGATCGGGTGGGGCGGGCGTGGATCGCGGCGAGCAGTCCCAAGCTTCTCATCGCGGGTCTGGTAGGGATGCAGATCGCGGCGATACTGACGAGCGTGCTCATCTGGCCGGGGTTGCCGTACTGGTTCGCGATGGGGGTTTGGTTCGTCCCGGTCGCGGCGTACGGGTGGTGGCACTCGCGGACGGTACTCGCCAAGAGCGCGGCGAGAGTCGCGGACATCGTGCTCGCCGACGGGCTGTGCCCGGGGTGCATGTACAACCTCGGGGCGCAGCCAGACGAGGGCGGGATGGTGCGGTGCCCGGAGTGCGGGGCGCGGTGGTCGGCGACGCGGATCGCCAGAAGGCACGAGTTCGTCGTTCGGACTGAGACGGAGTTGGAGAAGCAGAAGCGGTGGTGGCGGGCGTTCGGCGGAGCCGATGCGTGGGGGCCGACGCGCATCGAGGACGGCAGGCGGCAAAGGCGGCCGATCGTCAGCGCACGGCTGAGGCAGCCGATCCGGGTGGCGACAGGAGAACGGCGCAAACGGTTGCTCGCGGCGAGGCGTGAGATTGGACGGGAACGACGAGTTCGGCGGTGGATGGTCGCGTCAGGGCTCTTTTCCATGTACGCAGTGGTCTGCATTTCGCTCCTGATGTCGCGAGCCTCGACCGGTTACAGGGTGATCGATCTGTTCATCGGTCTGAGCATGCTGTGGCTCGTCGTGGTGTTCCCCGTCATGATCGTGAGGGGTAGCATGGGCATCACCGCAGAGGGCGTAGGCAATGCGATGCTGCGGCAGTCGCTGTGTCCGTCTTGCGGGTTTGATCTGGATCCGGAGCGCGGAGCCGATGGCCTGACCGAGTGCGGCGAGTGCGGGGCGGGGTGGCGTGTCTCGGCGGTTTCTTCAGAGAGGCGACGATGATGTCGAGGCTTGTCGGTCCGAACATCGTCGACGACTCGGGCGAAACTCACGACGTCGTGCGGCGGAGTGCGCTGCGGTCCGACGACCGAATGGCCGACCCGGTGTTCGCCGAGATCGTGGCCAACGCCGAGGCCGCGGCCGAGGCGTTCGGGAGGCCCAACGCCGAGTTGCTGCTGGGCTTTGCAGCGGTGATCGGGGCGAACGTGACGCACTTTGTGCTGCTCGCGGCGATGGGTACGCGGACGCCCTCGGCGTTGGTGTTTGTGGTGTGGGTGGTGGCGACTCTGGTGCTGGTGTTGGTGGGCGCGGAGGCGGCGGCTGCGGCGGGCGGCGCGGGAGGTCGCGGATATCCTGCTGCACAACGGGCTGTGCGCGGCGTGTGCCTACAGCCTGCGCGGGCACTACGGCGAGGACGGGGTCGTGGTGTGCCCGGAGTGCGGTGCGGCATGGCGGGAGGAGCGGGTGGTGAGGCGGCACACGTTTGGAGCGATCGGACGGGGGAGCGTGGAGTAGCGCGGGTGCGGCACTCGGGTCCGGGTGCCGTCGGCCCGGGGGGTGCCCGAGCTTGCGCTCGGGGCTCGTCGATCGCCAGAGAGCCCAGTCGGGATAGACCGGCGGGTGGGAGGCCGAAGATCGCGACGGAGGGCGCGCCGGGTGCTGCGCAGACCGATGGTGCTGGCGGAGGGTTCACGCATGAATCTTGACAATCCCGCGGTCTTGTTCTCGGGCCTCGTGCTGGGTGCCATCGGCATGGGCATGTTCATCTACGGCAAGAAGCAGCAGCGGCTGGACTGTCTGGCGGTGGGTGCCGTGCTGGGGCTGCTGCCGATGGTGGCGCACTCGATGCTGGTCATCTGGGGGGTGGCGGCGGTGTGCCTCGGGGGGATGTACGCAAAGTCGCGGGTGGGGTAGGCACCGGGCACGCCTTCCGGGAAGAGCCTGACCGGTGACGCCCCACGCCGTGAACTTCGTGTGTGGCATGCTCACGCTTCGTGAGCATGTTCCCAGACCTCAACATGCTGCAGAACACCATGCCCACGAAGCGTGGGCATGCCACACGAGCTGCCTTTAGCCGCCGACGCGGTGGATGCCGGTGGCGCGGATCGTGAGCACATCGCTGTTCGGGCGGGGCCCGACGGTGCCGACGACGATGACCTCGTCGAGGGGGTTGAGGCCCGCGGCGATGGGATCGGTCTCGATGGTCGAGCCGTCCGGCCCGACGATCTGGACGGTCGCGCTGTTGGCCTTGATGCTCTCCTGTGCCTCGCAGCAGTAGTCCCACGGGGTGGCACAGTGGTCCTCCTCCATGTCGGCGCAGCTGGGTACCTCCATGTCCATCACCAGGAACACCGGGCTGTCGGCGGTGATGGGCTTGGACCGACCGCCGATGCGCGCGCGGATCGTGATCGCGTCGCCCTCGGCGGCCGAGGCCTTGGCGTCGGCGACGGAAACCGCCTCGCCCGCCGGAGCGCCGGTAAGGACCCAGGCGGCGGTGGAAGTGGTGTCGGCCTTGCCGGTGGACGTCTCTTCGCTCTTGCTGCACCCGGCAATGGTCATGAGCGCGGCGGCGCAGGAAGCGGCCGAGAGCAGGGCGATTGTCTTGCGTGTGCGGTGCATGGTGGACTCCTTCTGTGTGAAACTGATCGTACGGGTTACCGCGCCGCGGCGCGAGGATTCAGTGAGATTTGAGCGCCTCGGTGATGGGGAGGCGGAGACAGCGGACAGCGGGCGGGATGGCCCCGATGCACCCGACGACGAGCCCGGCGAGCAGGCCCGCGAGCACGACCGGGGAATCGATGATGATCGCGAACGCGCCCATCGAGAAGCGGACCGCGAGGCCGTCGATGAACGCCAGCCCCGCGACCACGCCGATGAGCGCCCCGCACGCGGCGGCGAACACGGACTCTTCGGTGAGGCTCATGAGGATGGCCGCGCGGGTGAAGCCGAAGGACTGGAGCGTGCCGACCTCGCGGACGCGGGCGGCGAACGCGGCGTACATCGTGTTGAGCCCGCCGAGGATGCCGCCCGTCGCGATGAGCGCGGCCGTGACGAGGACCATGACGCGGATCGGCGCGTAGAACGCCGCGATGGAGGCGTAGTACTCCTGCTCGGGGATCGCGGTGATCTCGAGATCGAGCCGCGTCTTGGCGAAGACATCGACATCGACGAAGCTCGCGGTGTCGAGCGTCACGATGACGCACGAGAGCGTGGTCTCGCGGTTGGTCGCGATCTGCAGGTCGGTGACGGGCAGCCAGATCTCGGCGTCCATCACGGTGTTGGGCGCGCGGAAGCGGCCGACGACGGTCCAGTCGCGGTCGTCGAAGTAGAGCGTGCTGCCGAGGGCGAGACGGCTGTCGGGCACGCCGAGGCGCGTGGCGGCGAGGTCCCCCACCATCAGCTCGTCCTCGCCCGGGCGGGGCGGGCGGCCCTCGACGATCTCGACCTCCGGGTGAACCAGCAGCGCGACGGGGCGGACACCTCGCATGACCGCCGGGAGATCATCGGTGCTTGCGGCGGACTCGCGGACCGGCAGCGCGGCGTGGATCTCGGGGGAGGCGTAGATGACGCCGGCCTGCTGCATGAGACCGGGGATGCTCGCGGCGGCGTGGCCGGCGACGCCGGCGTCGATCTGCGAACGCTCGACACCCTCCTCGCTGCCGGTGCTGAGGATCATGACGTTCTCGTGCAGCCCGGCGTGACTGGTGAGCGAGAGCTGCATGCCGCGGACGAATCCGCCCGCGGCCAGCACCAGCAGCACCACCAACGACGAGCCGAGCAGCGACGCACCGAGCCTGACGCGGCTGCGGCCGAGGTTGCGGACGGCGTATTGAAAGGGAAGTTGTCGCACGGGTGTCTCGGGGTGGTTTCTGGTTCAGGCGGCGCGGAAGCAGGCGGCGATCTCGCGGCGTGAGGCCTGCCACGCGGGGACGAGGCCGGCGATGATGCCGATCGTGCCACAGACGAGCAGGCCCGTGACCAGGAGTTGCCACGAGGCGACAACCGGGATGGTGATGCCCTCAACCGAGAGCGCAAAGGAGCCGAAGCGGGCCACGAGGAACGCTGCCGCGGCACCGAAGAGGCCGCCGATGAGCGCAAGGGCGACACCCTCGAGGATGATCAGCATGGCGACCAGCGGGCCGGAATAGCCGAGGGTCTGGAGCACGGCGTGCTCGGCGATGCGGCTCTGGACGCTGAGAACAATGGCGTTGGCGACGAGGGCGAGGACGGCCGCGAGGCATCCGAGGCCGAGCCAGCGGGCGAACCCGACCAGCTCGATGATGTCGTCGGCGATGCGCATGACGAAGGCCTTTTCGGGGAAGGTCGCGGTCGGGTCCTGCGCACTGACGAACGTCTCGTCGATCTGCGCGGAGATCGACTCAAGCATCGAGGCGTCGGCGACCTTGACGTTGAACTGGGTCACGATGCCGAGTTGGTCGCGACCGGCGAGCTGAACGAACTCGAGGGCGGTGTAGGCGGTGTTGAGGTCCTGCGGGTCGTCGGAGCGGATGACGCCGGCGATATAGGCGGTGATGCCCGCGGCGTCGAAGGTCATGCCCGGCTTGAGGTTCCGGCGGCTGGCGAGCGACTCGCCCACGAGCGCGGCGTCGGTGCGGCGCTTCCAGTCGTCGAAGGAGCCGGACACCAGCTTGAGCTGATCGCCACGCTCGGCGAGGAAGGCGTCCTTGGGCACGCCGCGGAAGGTGACTACGTCGAGGCTGGTGCGGCAGTTGGAAACGACCACCTTGACGGGGATCGCGGCGGTGACGCCGTCGATCGACTCGATGCGTCGCTGGTAGTCCTGAGGCAGGGCGCTGGTGGCCGGGCAGTAGCGGTCCTTGCGGTAGACGACGAGGGTGGTGTCGTTCGCGCTGGCCTGGGTGGCCTGGGTGACGCCGGCGTTCATCGCCTGAACGGCGGTGAAGAGGAACATCGCGACAGCGATGCCCGCGGCGGTGAGGGCCGAGCGGACGCGGTGGCGGACGATCTGCTTGGTGATGTACGGGACGAAGCGTGTCGGGTTCATGTGAGAGCCTCCTCGGGCGAGGTGCTCGAGTCTGAGGGGGTGGTGTCGGCCGACTCGGCGAGCCGGCCCTTTTCGAGGTGGAGCGTGCGAGTGGCGAAATCGGTGGTGCGAGGGTCGTGGGTGACCATGATGATCGTCTTGCCGAGATCGCGGTTGAGCTGCTGGAGCAGCCGCATGATCGCGTCCGCGGACGACTTGTCGAGGTCGCCGGTGGGTTCGTCGGCGACGAGGATGTCGGGGTCCGTGACGATGGCCCGGGCGATGGCAACGCGCTGCTCCTGCCCGCCGGAGAGCTGGCGGGGGAAGTGGTCGCGCCGGTCGGCGATGCCGACACGCTTGAGGGCCCGCATCACGCGTTCGTGCCGCTCGCGCTTGGAGATGGCATGGAGCAGCATCGGCAGCTCGACATTCTCGTAGGCGGTAAGCACCGGCACGAGGTTATAGAGCTGGAAGACGTAGCCGACGTTGCTGGATCGCCACGCGGCGAGCTGGTTGCGGCTGAGTGTCGAGAGATCGGTGCCGTCGATGACCAGCGTGCCGCCGGTGGGTGAGTCGATTCCGGCGATGCAGTTGAGGAGCGTGGTCTTGCCGCTGCCGCTGGGGCCCATGAGGGCGAGGAAGTCGCCCCGCGGCACGTCGAGATCGAGCCCATCGAGCGGGCGGATGATGTTGTCGCCCTTGCGGTATTCACGTGTCAGGTCGCGGCACGTGATCAGGACGGATCTGGAATCGGGGCTGAGGTCGGGTTTCTGGTGGTTCACGACTGATCCTCCGTGCGTGCGGCCGCGGTGAAGCGAACGGCGGTGCCGTCGGCGAGGTCCCCGGTGTCCAGAACCAGCAGGTCGCCCGGCTGGATCGGGGCCACGACGGTCGCCCATCCGTCAGCGGTAGAGAGGACCTCAACGGGCGCGCGCGCAGTGCGGCCGCGGTCACCCTTGCGGTCGCGGACCGTGATGACGTGGGGGGCGCCGGCGTGCTGCAGGACCGCGTGCTCGGGCACGAGCAGGCGGATGCCCGCAGCGGTCGTGCCGGGCGCGGCCGGCGTGTCGGGGCGAGCAGCGTTGGTGCCATGCGGCAGGAACTTCACACGCGTGAGCATCTCCGGCCGGAGCAGCGGCGAGGGGTCGATCACGCGGACCTTGGCCTGCAGCGTGTTCTTCTGCAGGTCGGCCTCGTGCGTGACGATGGTGACTTCCCCCGCGAAGGTGGTGTCGGGGAGGACCTCGACGATCACCTCGCACCGCTGGCCCACGAACAGGTGCGCGGCGTCGGCCAGCGGGACATCCACGCGCACCTGCAGCTTCGCCGGGTCGTAGAGGTGGACGATGTAGCTGGAGTGCGGAGAGTCCATCCCGAGCATGACCTTGTCGCCGGGGACCTTGAACCGCCGCTGGACGATCCCGTCGATCGGCGCGCGCACAACCATGCGGTCGAGTTCGAGCTTCGCCTCGTCGCGGGCGACGCGGGCACGGCCAAGCGCAGCCTCGGCGCTCGCGGCGGCAGCCTTCATCGCCTCGAGCCGGCGGCGGCTCCTCCGTGCGGAGGGCGAGGTTTCGCTCAGCCGCCCGCAGCTCGGCGGCGAAGCGGCTCGACGCGGGCCTCCAGAATGGGCTGTGTCGCCAGCAACGAGTTGACGGTCGCTCGCTGCGAGGCCACTCGCTGCCGGAGCGTGAACGCCTCGATGTCACTCGCGGCACCGCGGGCGACGGATTGCTCGACCCGGTCGTACTCCTCCTGCAGCTGCTCGAAGATGGCCGAGGCCGCCTCGGTGCGGGAGGGGAGCTGGGCGAGTTCCGCCTTGGCCTCGGCGAGCGACGCCTTCATCGTCGCGACCGCACGCTCGCGCTCGACCGGCTCGTCCCAGTCGGTCTGGGCGGCGGCGAGGTCGGCCTGGGCCGACGCGACGTTGGCGACGGCGGCTTGGAGGGCGGCCGCTGCCGCGGCGAGGCGGAGCTCAGAGTCCGCAGCGACAAGGTGCGCAACGGGTTGGTCTTTGGTGACCGTGTCGCCCTCGAGGACATCCACGGTCTCGACAATGCCGTCGGCCAGCCGCGGTGGCGGCGACAAAGTACGGGTCGGCCTCGAGCCAACCGGGAGCCTGCACGGTCACGCCGCGGGCGCCGCCGGCGCCGGGCGGCGTCTCGGGCGCGTCGAGATCGGCTTGGCCGCCCTCATCGGCGGCCAGCGGGGCACGGTCAAACACGGCCTGCGTGACCGTGACGGTGGGCACCGGCCGAAAGGTCGGCCAGGCGGACCAGGCTGCGACGCTCAGGGTGGCGAGCACGACCGCGATCGGGAGTACGACGGCCAGACGCGACCGCCTCGGTGGGTGGTCGGGGGACTTCGGGGATGGCGTGAGAGAGGCTCCAGAACCGGGGCGACGGGAGACCGGCGCGCTGCGCGCGCACCGGTGGCGTTAGACGGTCGCGTGGGTTCTGGGGGGCCGCTTGAGGCGGTCGAGCGTGGGGTTGGGCAGCGGCTCGCGCCACTCGTTGGCGTAGAGCGGGGCGTGCCCGGTGGACGTGTCGAGCGAAGGGAGCACGGTGAAGGTCACCGGAGCCTTGCTCACGACGCAGCACTGGGCGGGGCACTTGCAGGGGTGCCGCTCGGGATCGTGGTCGTGAGGCTTGTCTTCAGGGGAGCTGGGAGCAGGATCGGACGGGGTCGATTCGGGTGCGAGGCAGCACGACGATTGGTCGCCATGTGCGGCCTGAGACCCGGCCACAACGCCCAGAGAGAGGTCCGGGACCGTGCAGCAGTTATCGGACTGCGACGCCTCGCCCTGGCAGCAGGGCGTGCCCATGGCGACTACGGACGCAAGCTGCGCCCCGGCGAGGCCGACCACGAGCAACCAGATGAGGGGGAAGACCCGCTGCATGACTACAGGAGTGTATCGGAACGGAGCCCGGAGTATTCGCTGAATGTTCTGCGAAACGTCGGAAAGTACCGGAGGGGGGACTTGAACCCCCACGGGTTTTACCCCGGTGGATTTTGAATCCACTCGGCATTCGGCACAAACATCGGCCAGTAAGCCACTTACGCACTATAGCCGGAGGCCGTGTGTAGTCTGGTGTGTAGTCAGCGTGCGCCGTTCGGGGTTCACTAGCCACCGTCGCGGCCGTGTTGGAGCGGTCCCGAGCAGGTGCGGCCGCTACCCCGCGTTCGCCAGCACGATCAACACCGCCCCGACGATCAGGCCATGCACCAGGAGCCCGATCAGCACCCCCTTTGCCACCTTGTCGGTCAGCGTCCGCCGCAGCTCGCGGACCTCCGCCAGCAGAGCCTCGGTCGGGTCTGCCGGGTCGCTCGGCCCGGCTCCGCTCGCGGGTGCCGATGGCGTTGAGGCCACCACTTCAACCACGCCGGACACCAGCGTGTCCCCGTCCTGCACCTTGGTCATCGCATCGTGTTTGTCGTCGGCCTCGACCGTGATATGGGATTCCTTGCCCGTCCTGCGGTCCGCCACAATCACCTTGAAGTTCGGCATCGGTCGCCCCCTTTCGGGCACCCAGCCTACCGCGCCCTCAGACGCCGCGTGTCGCGCCCGCCAGGTCGGAGGCCCGGCCCGTCGGCCTCGACCTCGGGGACGCCTCCGACGCGGCCTCAACGTCCTGTAGATCAAACCAGACGATTCAGCCACGCCACACAAAGTCCCTGACCCGATCGAGGCCGAGTCAGTCGTCGAACACCGCCACATAACAGCATCGACAGAAGCCATGGGGCGAGCCATACACACCCGTGTTCGTGCAACCCGAACACGGCAGCGGCATCTGAGCTAGGGCATCTTGGACGGCCCACCGTTCCCCGTTTTGCCGCGCACACTCCGCACAGCCATCGTTGGCGAGAATCTCGACTCGATCGACCCCGGAACCAGCCAGGTGCTTTAGCTCATTCTCATACGACCGACGCTGCGCGTCACGGTGGTCACGGCCCTCGGTTGCGAGGAAGCGAGCCTGCGCATCAAAGACATCTTTCAGGTCCCCGTGCGAGCGCGCCCGGATGCCCATATCAGTCAACACGGCCCACGCGAGGTCGTTGGCTGATGGCACCGCCTCAAACTGCTGCAACAGTTCGCTTGCCCTGCCCGCAATCTCGGTTGGGGACGGGTCCACGCCAAAGCGACCAAGAACTCGCCGAGCACCGTCAATCACGACCGCGAGCCGATCGTTCGGTGTCGATGCCGGTTCGCTAACCTCGACGGCGTCAGCGACCAGCGTATTGCCGTCCTGCACCTTGGTCATCGCATCGTGTTTGTCGTCGGCCTCGACCGTGATATGGGATTCCTTGCCCGTGGCGCGGTCGGCAACCCACACTCTGAACATCGGCACGATCCACCCCCTTTCGAGTCCCAGCCTACCGCGCCTCAGACGCCGCGTGTCGCGCCCGCCGGGTCGGCCTCGACCTCACGGACGCGACAGACGCCGCCTCAGCCGGTCGTGGCCAATGCACCGAAACCCGCGTCCGTGTGCGCCACGGTTGCCCATCGGTCCCGGCGTCGGACCCGCCAGCAGACCCGACCCCCTACCCCTCGGCCCGCCGTCGGCGTTGCACGCAGACCGCCCGCCTGACCCCCACGGGGTTTCTCCAAACGGACCCGCCTTCAGCCCACGCCCGACGACCCGGACTCACCAACTGTATCGAAGCTCGGCAATCGCTCGACCGCCGCCGATTCGGTCTCACGGAACCGCGTTGTGTAGACCTTCGCCGTGAGCATCGGCGTGCTGTGCCGCATGATCGCTTGTGCCGTCGTCAGCGGCACGTTGGCGTCCCGCAGCAGCGTCGCGCAGGTGTTGCGGAGCGCATGGAAATCCAGCACCCGCCCCGCGTCGTCGATCAGCGCGACACCCGCCGCGTCCAGGTCGGCCCGAATCATCGCTGCCGTCTTCGTCGAGTCCGGCATGTTGAACGCCGGGGCACCGCCGACCTTCCGCTTCAGGTGCGTGCGGAGCCTCTCGACGGTCTCGGCCCGAAGGGGCAAGGTGTCGCGCCGCCGGTTCTTGGCGTGCTTCGCTTCGATGTCCACGGTCCGGCCGTCCAGGTCGAAGCTCGAACGGGTGAGCGACCGCAGTTCGCTCGCCCTCAACCCGGACTCTGCCGCGAGCCGGTAGACCAACCCTCGCTCGGCCCCGGACAGGCCGAACGACTCGGCCCCGGCCTCGGTGGCCACCAGCAAGCGGCGAAGCTCGTCGAGCGTCATGGCCCGCCGGATCTTCCGCCGGTCGGTCTCGACGTTGAGGGGCGAGAGCATCAGCAGGGGATTCACCGCCGCCCGGTTCTCCCGAACCATCCAACGCGCAAACTGCCGGACGGCTTGGAGCATGGCATTCGACCGGCGCGCCGACAGCTTGCGGTGCGTCCCGTTCTTCAGCAAGCGTCCCTCGGTGCGCAGTTTCGCCAGGTGGTTCTCGACCGCCGTCGCGTCAACGTCGGACCAGAACGTCCAGCCCAGAGCGTCGATCACGTCACGGGCCGATCCGACCGACACGCTGATGTGATGCTCTGTCCGATCCGAAGCACGCAGGGACGTTTCCCATTCATCCAGGTGCGTCGAGAGCGGCTTGAGCGCGCCGGAATACCTCGGATCGAGAACCCCCCACTCGCGGAGCCGGTCGAGAACACGGAACGGAAGACGCTCGACGCGCCGCACCAGTTCGGCGTCCGGTCGTGCGTCGGACGCACGGCAGGCCAGGAGCGCGTCCACGGTCCCCTGAAGCTCGGCACTGGCCCGCTTGTCTTTGAACCCGGCCAAACGGCACAGCTTCCCGCTCGCGGTGCGGAACTCGATCGTGTACGTCGAAGCCAGCTTCGGTTTGCCGCCTCGCCCGCTGACCTTCCGTCGGTACAGACCACTCATGGTGCCGGTCCTTTCCGCACGCGGCCTTGTCCCCTTCGGGCTGCCGCGCGCCATGCTCAAACTTCAACGGCCACCGGAGGCGACCAGGACAAATCGGTTGTGTGCAACGTTGCGCGAATCGTTTGGCTGCGCTTGGTTTTTCATTTGGGCTGCGCTCGGGTCGGGTCGGGTCGATCCAAACGCTTCGCGTTCGGCATCGGGGCTTCGCCGACTGGACTTGTGACTTTACTTGTTCCTGCTGTACCGCGCCAGTCCATTTGTGGCCATTCTCTATCGTTTGACGCATTCATTTCACCACCGACTCACAGGTCATCGTTCATCGTTGCGTTTTCATGGGGAATGCGTCCACTGGTGAATGGAAGAGCTGGAATGACCCCACGCCGGAGGCCATTCCGTTGCGCCCACCGGAGCCACGGCGTCACCAGAACGCGCTGTCTTGCACCATTTCGCTCCGGGAACGGGAGCCGCTTCTGACAGCGAAGAGCGCGCCGCCCGGAATCGGACGACGGGGCGCGGTAGGGTCAGGTCCGCGTCACTTGCAACAAATCCCTACGGCCTTCGAGGGTGGCCGTGTGTGCCCGCTGGACGCTCCGCAGAGCCAATGGCTGCCCAGCACACCTCCCAGTTTGGAAAGCGCACACGGCCCGTCTGAGGCCGCGTGCGCGAGGTCGTCGCGTTCTGCCCTATTCCCGCTTTCGCATTGCTCGCCAGCGGTCCGCGCGCTCGGTGCCCCGGCGTCGAGCCAGGCCCCGACTTCGCGTCGTCGCCAACGTGGACGGCCGCACAGCATCAGCGGCTCGGGTACGCGACCCGCGCTCCGCCAGCGGTGAAGTGCCGTCCGTGAGATTCCCAGAAACTCTGCCAGTTGGCCTGCCCCGAACAGCTCGGCGGCCACGTCGTCGCTTGCCTGTCCCAACAATCGTCCTTCCCGTCTGATAGCCCGACGGGCGGCATAGAGGTCGGTGAATGATAGCACCATATGGAGGGGGATGCAACCCGACGGAACCCAACGGGAGGTATCCACACTGTTTGCACCGGGGCCATTCCACCGGCATCGCCAGCGACCGCCGCACGGCCGCGACCGGCTACGCCAGAATCCGGTCCAGCGTCCCGACCGGACGCACCGAGACCGCCCCGCAACGGCGTGCGGAATGCACCAAATCGTGTGTAGTCAGGTGTGTAGTCCGAACGCGCCAGAACGCAACACAGCGGAACAACACGGCGCACCTCGATTGAGGGGATCGACGCTGCGAGCGGCCAGCAAACCCTGCAAAAATAGGGGCTTACGCCGCTCAACAGCAAGTACCGGAGGGGGGACTTGAACCCCCACGGGTTTTACCCCGGTGGATTTTGAATCCACTGCGTCTGCCAATTCCGCCACTCCGGCGAGTGTGGGCAGAGACATCATGCGGCCGTCGGGGCGTCGGGTCAATCGGTGGCGGGCCGAAGTAGGCCGGTTTGGGGGAGATGCGGGCTAGACTTCCGACCGTTTGGTCGCGTGCTGGTCGGTCCGGGGGTGTTCCTCGGGCCCGGGGCACGCTCCGCAGGAAAGGTCTTGACCATGTCAGAGTCTGCAGTCGCTGAGAACACCGTCACCGTGTCGGACGTCGGTCCGAGCCGCAAGAAGATCACGATCGAGGTCCCGGCGGACGTCGTGTCGGGCAAGATCAAGGATTCGGTGGACACGCTGATGGTCGAGGCCGACCTCCCGGGTTTCCGCAAGGGGCGCGTGCCGCGTCGGCTTGTCGAGAAGCGGTTCGGGTCGTCGATCCGGGGTGAGACCAAGAACCAGCTCGTCGCCGAGGCCTACAACAGCGCGGTGGAAGAGCACAAGCTTCAGGTGCTCGGCGAGCCGTCGAGCGAGGGCCTCGAGGACATCGAGCTCGAGGACGGCAAGCCGCTGAAGTTCGAGGTCGAGATCGAGGTGCTTCCCGAGTTTGCGCTGCCGGAGCTCAAGGGCATCAAGGTCTACAAGCCGCAGCTCGAGGTCAAGGACGAGGCGGTCGAGGCGGAGCTCGAGCGGCTCTGCACGATCGAGGGACAGCTCGAGGAGCGGGAGAACAGCGAGCCCGGCGACTACCTCACCGGCATCGCCCGCATGGAGCTGCCCGACGGGACCGAGTTCTACAACATCAACGGCGCGGTGGTGCAGGCGCCGCCCAAGGACAAGGACGGCCGCGGCATGATCCTCGGCATCATGGTCGATGACCTGGAGAAGCAGCTCGGCCTGCCCAACGCCGGCGACGTGGTCGAGATCAAGGCCAAGGGGCCGCAGAACCACGAGATCGAGCGTCTCCGCGGCACCGACCTGAAGATGACCTTCACCGTGGAGCGGATCGACCGGATCGTGCCCGCCGAGCCGGCGACGCTGGCGCTGGGCTTCGGTTTCCCGAGCGAGGACGTGCTGCGTGAGGAGATCAAGAAGCGTCTGGAGGGCCAGATCGCGGCCGAGCAGCAGCAGATGATGCGTCAGCAGGTGACCACCACGCTGGTCGATTCCACCGAGATGGATCTGCCGGAGAAGATGGCCGAGAACCAGGCGGCGCGGAACCTCGAGCGTCGGCGCATGGACCTCATGTACCGCGGCATCGAGCCGCAGCACATCGAGGAGCAGATCTCGGATCTGCGCAACGCCAGCCACGACGTGGCGGTGAGCGAGCTGAAGCTCTACTTCATCCTCCACCGCGCGGCCGACGAGCTCAAGGTGCAGGTGACCGAGGGCGATGTCAACGGCCGGATTGCCCAGATGGCCGCCCAGCGTCGCGAGCGTCCCGAGAAGCTGCGGCAGGAGCTGATCAAGAACAACCAGATCGCCAGCGTCTTCCAGCAGGTGCGCGAGCACAAGACGCTGGACGCGATCCTGAAGGAAGCCGAGGTCGAAGAGATCAGCCAGGAAGCCTTCGTCGAGAAGTTCGCCGACAAGGACTGATCTCGTCGGTCGATCGATGACCCAAACACGAAAGGCCCCACGCGCTGGCGTGGGGCCTTCTTTGTTTGTGCGTTCGGCGTGATCGGGTGCCGGGCAACCCGATCGTGTCAGGCGGTCCAGTCGCTGTCGGTGTCGGGCTCGTCGTCGTTGTCGGCGGTGTCCGCGGCCAGCACGGGGTGCTCGCCGATCTGGGTGAGCGAGCCGCAGTGCGGGCAGGCGGTGCCGTAGTGGCCCGGGGGGACGTCGCCGATGGGCGTGCCGCAACCGTGGCAGACGGGCTGCTTGAGGCGTGAGGTGAGGGAATTGACCCCCACCGCGGCCGCGGCGAACGCCACGCCGAGGACCGGGAGCGCCGGCAGTGCGGTAAGAGAGATGAGCCCGATCGCCGTCAGCGCGAGGCCGAGGACGAACGCGAGCACACGGAGTCTGATGCGGGCCATCCAGATCATGGTGAACGACTCTTCGTCTGGATCAGGGGATCGGATTGACAGAACACAACTCTACTTTCCTGGACGCACGAGGGTAGGCGTTTGGTATGGGGCGGGTCCATCGGCCTCGGCAGAGGGGCAACGGTCACCGGGCGTGGCGGGCGCTAGCCCAGGGGGCGGTAGGCGTCGATGATCTCGCGGACCCGCTCCGGGCGGGGGATGTCGGTGATCTCGATCTCGATGCCGTCCTGTCCCGAGCTGGAGAGCCCGAGGGTGCCCACGTTCCAGAGCCGTTGCCAGAAGGTCTGGGTGACCTGGACATTCCGGATGTTGTCGTGCACAACCTCGCTGGTGGCCTTGCTGAGGAGGCCCTGGCGGTGGACGGTTCGCTTGTTGGTGATCTCAAGGGCAGCCGCGAGGGTCTGGAGCTTCCAGAACCCGAGCAGGCCGAGCACGACGACCACGCCGAGACCGGAGGCGATGAGGGTGGTGGTCTTGAGGGTGGATCCGGTGCCGAGCTGGCTCCAGACGATGCCCGTCAGGCCGGCGACGAGGACGAGGAGATAGAACAGGAACAGCTGCGGTTTGGCCCGAATCATCGCCGGGCGGACCTTGAGGACTTCCTGCTCCGGCCCGTGGTCGGGCGGGAGGCCGAGGCCGTCAGCACGGCTGGCGGGCCTGTTGGCGGCGGCGGGCGGCCGGGTGCCCGCGGCGGGCATGACATTGATGTCGCCGCAGGCGGAGCACTCGACCTTCTGGCCGGCCATGTCGTCGTCGACCTCGATGATGCGGTCGCAGTTGTCGCAGGGCTTGCGGATCATGTGGGCGGTGTTTCCTGTCCTGTGCGGGTTGGGTCTCAGGCGGTTGTTCGGCAGAATCCTCGCCCGATTGCGGGTGCGGGATCTCCCTAGAGATTAGCTATAGTGGCGGATCGATGCGGATTGTGCTCGTCAACTGGGCTCACATCTGGGACGGCGCGTCCTACGGCGGTGGTGTGAACGGGTATTGCCAGGCCCTCGGGCTCGCGCTCATCGAGCGCGGGCACGACGTGATCAGCGTGTGCTCGGGGGTGACCTACACACCCGGGGACGAGCCGAGCACGGTCGGGGCGTGCGAGGTGCGCCGGCACGACGACTGGCTGGGGATCCGCGTCTTTGAGATCATCAACTCGCCCGTGGTGGCGCCCTCGCTGCTGCAGTTTGACGACCCGGCGGGCGAGGCGGGGTGCCCCGAACTCGAGGCGATCGTCCGGCGGCTGTTCGTGATGCTGGAGCCCGACGTCGTGCACTGGCACAACGTGGAGGGGTTCAGCGCGGGGTGCGTCGAGGCGTCGGCCCGTCCCGCGGGAGCCGGCGAGGGCGGCTGGGCCGGGGCGCGGCTGCTCTACAGCCTGCACAACTACCACACGATCTGCCCGCAGGTGTACCTCATGCAGGGGCACACAGATCCCTGCTTTGATTCGGCGGGGGGCGCGAACTGCGCGACATGTATCGAGCGGTCCGACCCGGCGGTCGAGAAGCTGCTGCGTGCGGAGAGATACGTCAAGAAATACCGCGAGGCCCACCCGGAGGCCCAGCCGCGCCCGCCGCGGCCGGCACCGCCGGTGCCGGTGACCCGGAAGCTCGTCCGGGAGTTGAAACGGTATGTGCGGGGCGAGCCGCTGCAGCCGGTGCCCCCCCCCGCCGCCGCCGGTCGCGCCTATCGAGCCGCCCGGGTGGGGCGGTGCGGGATGCCGCGGATGTCCCGCGGCGCGCGCTCGATGCCACAGCGGAGACCCGCGGGCAGTCGCGGAGCATCACCGACAAGGAGCGGCACGGGTTCGTGCCAACGCCCGACGACCCGGCGTGGAAGCCGCTGCTCAATGTCATCCGGCCTGAACCGGCGCCCGCAGCCCTGAACAAGTACGGCCAGCGGCGGGCTGCGATGGTCTCGATGCTGAATACGTGCGATCGGGTCCTGGCCGTGTCACGGTTTGTGCGCGAGAAGTTCGTTTCGATGGGTGTCGATGACGAGCGGGCGGAGGTCGTGACGATCGGGTCGCGGATGAACGCGATCGTCGAGGCCAATCGCGAGCTGTGCTTTGCGCCGGAGCCCTTCTCGGAGAACCCCACACGACCGATCCGGCTGATCTTCCTCGGGTACAACAACCACTACAAGGGCCTGCACGTGCTGGCCGATGCTCTGGAACTGCTGACGCCGGCGTATCTGCGGCGGCTGCACGTGACCGTGCACGCCCAGCACGGGCGTTCGATGTCGTGGCGGTTTGAGCGGCTCTCGCCGCGGCTGGCGGGGCTGGTGTACGGCGAGGGGTACGACTACTCCGATATTCCGTGGTTCTTGGGCGGGAAGGACCTGACGGTGGTGCCGAGTGTGTGGTGGGACAACGGGCCGCAGACGGTGTTTGAGTCGCTCACGTGCGGAGTTCCGGTGTTGGGGGCGGAACTCGGGGGAATTCCGGACTCGATCACGCACGGGGTGAACGGGCTGCTGTTCCGGGGCAATGATCGGTTTGACCTGGCCCGGCGGCTGGCGGAGGTGGTGCGTGAGCCGAAGATGCTGGACCGGCTGCGGGCGAACGTGCGTCCGGGCAAGTCGATGGCGGCGCACGCGTTGGAGATCGAATCGATGTATCAGACATTGCGGGACACTGGGCGGGACGGCGGCGCGGTGATCGAGACGCGGGTGTCGCCCGGGGCGGCGCGGGGCGCAGATCGGACGGGGGTAAACGCGTGACTGAGCAGACGCCGCGACCGAACGGTACAACGACAACGAGCACGGGCACCGTGGACGGCCTGGCCCGCCCGGTGGCGATCGACGCGACGGAGTCGCGCGAGCCGGTCGGCACGCGCACGCCGAACATCGCGGTGGCGATGGTGACGTGGAACCGCAAAGAGATGATCGCCCGGGTGCTCGAGGACCTCTCGGTGCAGACCTTCCCGGTGGACCACCTCGACGTGGTGGTGTGCGACAACGCCTCGACGGACGGGACGGCCGAGTATCTGCTCGAGCGGTTCGCGCCCGAGCGGATGGTGGACAACCCGACGCCGGAGGCGCACGAGCCGAACTTTCAGGTTCCGGCCAAGCGCGAGGGCAGGAACACGCTGGGGTTCCGCTCGCTGACGATCGTCAAGAACACGGTCAACGCCGGCGGGTGCGGCGGGTTCAACACCGACATGGCGTTTGTCGAGCGGGTGCTGGACGACGCGGGGTCGGAAGCGCGGCCGGACTATCTCTGGCTGGTCGATGACGACGTGCGCATGCCGGCGACGACGTGCGAGCGGCTCGTGAGCGTGGCTGAGGGCGACCCGGGCGTCGGGCTGGTCGGCACGCGAACGGTGCACATCGAGAAGCCCGAAGAGACGATCGAGACGACGATCTACTTCAACCCCGTGACGGGGCTGATGGACGACCACCCGCCCAAGGGGCACCGGCTCGAGGCGGCCCACCGCGAGTGGGCGGCGGAGGTCGGCGGGCCGAAGGGTGAGCACGAGTATTCGGGTGTGCGAGAGGTGGATGTGGTGAGCGCCTGTTCCCTGCTCGCGCGGTGGTCGGCGGTGCGCGAGGTTGGCTTCTGGGACTGGCGGTACTTCATCTACTGCGACGATGCGGACTGGTGCCTGCGGTTTGCCAAGGCGGGCAAGAAGGTCGTGCTCAACCTCGACGCGACCGTGCTGCACACGCCCTGGCACTACAAGCTGACCCCGGCGCGGCTCTACTACGCCCAGCGGAACGTGATCTGGATGATGGAGAAGGTGCTGCCGGCGGGTGAGTTGCGGGGCGTGGTCGGCAGGCGGTTCCGCTCGCTGCTGAAGGACTCGCTCTACGCCATGGCGATGCGTCGGCAGTTCCACGCCGAGATCATCCGGCGGACGGCCCGCGACGTGTGCGTGGGCAAGACGGGCAAGCTCGAGGCGATCGGGCCGAGCCGCCGAAGCTGCTCCGCCCCGCCGCAGAGCGGATCGGCCTCTTCAGGAGCGGGGCCCGGATCGGCTTCCTGTGCGGTGACGCCCGCTCGCTGGGTTGGGCGGAGCGGGTGCGGTCTGGATTGCGCGCACGCCGAAGAGCGCGGCCTGCCTGTGCCGCGGTTTGTCGAGATCGTGCGGAACACGGTGCCCGGTGCCGAGGGTGCCCCGCCGGCGGGGGTCGAGCGTGTGGTGTATGCCGGGAACTGGAAATCCCGCGTCCGCCGCAATCTGGACCTGCTCGGCAAGCGGCCCGACGCTGCGGTGGTGTTTGAACAGCTCAACGACTTCCCGCTCCTGTTCGGGAAGCACAACGTGCATATGGACCCGAAGGACCTTGCGCAGTGCCAGATCGAGAGCGATCGGCCGCTGGCGCGGACGGCGTTTGTGGGCCGGTGGCTCGCGACGTGTCTGCGGTGCGCGTGGTACGTGACGACGCTCAAGCCTTTCCGTTCTCCGGAGAAGTACGGCGGATTCCCGAAGGAGGCGGCCTCGGTATGAGTGACGGCGCGACGACACCTCTGGTCAGGCCCGAGGGCTGGCCGACGACCGACCGACCGATGCGCGTGGCGATCCTGGCGTGGGCCAGGCTCTCGGCGCAGGCCAAGGAGGGGTCGGGGTACAACCTCAGCGCTTCGGAGCTGGCCACCGGGTTGGCCCTCAGCGGGCACACCGTCAGCTATCTGCGCTCGGGGATGCACTACTCTGCCGTCCGGCGCGGGCCGCACGTCAAGAAGACCGAGACGTGGCGCGAGATCGACTGCTACACGCTCTACAACAGCCGCAACCTGAGCCCCGCGGCCACCAATTTCCAGAACATGCAGGCCGAGATCTCGTCGCCCAAGGACAACGCCGCGGTGCTGGCGTGGCTGCGCGAGGTGCGGGCCGAGGTCGTGCACGTGCACTCGCTCGAGGGCTTCGCGGCTGGACGTGGTCGGCGCGATGCGCGACGCCGGGCTGCCGGTGGTCATCACCACGCACAACTACCACTACGGCTGCCCGCAGGTCGATCTGCTGCACAACGAGCGGGAGTGCTGCCTGGACTACGACGGGGGCAAGCGGTGCGAGGGATGCCTGACCGCGCCGGACCCCGCGCGGGCCCGGCGCAACCGCTCCATCCTGCAGGCCTTCGAGCGGACGGTCGGGCCCGAGCTGACCGTCGCGATGCGGAACACCGTGAAGCTGGCCAAGAAGCGTCTGACCGGCTCGCCCGCGCGCGTGCCGCGGCCGGAGGATCAGGTCAAGCCCGACCCCGAGACCGCGAGGGGCTTCGACACCGGCGGTGCTGAACACCCCGGCACCATCGACCTGGGGCTCGAGGTCGTCGCCAAGGACAAGATCGACGAGCTCGGGCAGGCCCCCGCCGACGCCAACGAGATCTTCGAGCAAACGAGCGACGTCCACCTGCGCGTGGTCAACATCTACGGCGAGCGGCGGAGGGCCGGCGTCGAGGCACTCAATCGCGCGAGCCTCGTCACGCCACCCAGCGCCTTTATGTGCCGCGCCTACGAGGCGATGGGCGTGCGTCCCGAGCAGCTCCGGCACGTGCGGCTCGGCCAGCCGCACTTCGACCAGATCCGCCGGCGGGCGCGGCGCTCGCCCTACTACGACGCCCGCCCGTGGGACCCGGCCACCGCCAAACGCCCGCTGCGCGTGGCCTTCTGGGGCACAACGCGGAACAACAAGGGCTTCGGCGTCATGGCCCGCGCGATCGAACGCCTCGACCGCGAGACGAGGCAGACCTGCCAGTTCATCATCCACGCCGGCGGCGGCGACTGGGGCTACCGCAAGCGGCTCAGCCGGTTCCCGGAGGTCAGCTTCCTCGGCGGGTACGACACGGTGCAGTTGCTCGCCGGCGCGGGCGAGTACGACGTCGCGGTGCTGCCGCACATCTGGTTCGAGAACTCGCCGCTGGTGATGCTCGAACACCTGCACGCGGGCAAGTTCATCCTGTCGTCGAGGCTCGGCGGGCCGGTGGACTGGATCTGCGAGCCCGGGTCGCCGGAGGCCGCGGCCAACGGCGGGCTGGGCAACGGCCTGTTCCACCCCGGCGGCGACGACGAGACCCTCGCCGCGTGCATCGAGCGGGTGGTGCGGGGCGAGGTGGTGCTGCCCAGCCCGCGCGAGATCCACGCCGTGAGCGAGCTCTGGAGCTACCCGCAGCACGTGGCCGAGGTGCAGTCGATCTATCGCGGGCTGCTGGGTCTGGACCCGGACGGAGCGTCGTCCGGCGAGGACGCGGCACCCGAGGTCGTGACGACGCCGTCCGACCGCCTCATGGCGTCTCGGTAACGCGGATCACAACCAGCGTGACGTCGTCGAGTTGGGGATGTCCGCCCCGGAACGAGTTTACATCTGCCACCACCGCGTCGGCGATCTCGTTGGCCGACCGGGCCGCGTTGGCGCGGATGCACTCGCGCAGGCGGGCCTTGCCGTAAAACTCCTCCGACCCGTTGAGCGTCTCCCAGATGCCGTCGGTGCCGAGGAAGAGGACCATCCCGGGGCGCAGGGTGTCGGTGGTGATCTCGCGGAACGTCCAGTCGGCCTGGATCGCCAGCGGGATATCTTCGCCCTCCCACTCGGCGAATGTGTCGGCCGCCGCGTCGTAGACGAGCACCGGGTCGTGGCCCGCGCCGACCCACCGCGCGGTGCCCGCCGCGCGGTCGAGGGCGACGACCATGAGCGTCATGAACCGGCCGGTGTCGGCGTCCGCCGCCAAGTGCCGGTTGATGTCCGCGAGGCTTTCGGCGAGCTCCCCGGGCATGCCCGTCCGCATGCGGATGAGGGCACGCGCGGTGGCCATCAGCAGGGCCGCGGCGATGCCGTGGCCGGTGACATCCCCCACCGCGATGGTCAGCCGCTCCGGGCCGGGCTGGTCAAACTCGATGAAGTCGAAGTAGTCGCCGCCGGTCTCGTCGCAGTAGTAGCTGCGGGCGGCGATATCGAATCCCGGCACATCGGGCGGACCGGCGGGCAACAGCTTGCGCTGCACCTGCTGGGCGAGGTCGAGCGAGTGGCTGATACGCAGGTGATCACGCAGCCGCGGCACCATGCCGTTGAACACCTCGGCGAGTTCTCCGACCTCGTCGCGGGTGGTCACCTCGGCCTGCACATCCAGATCGCCGCCCGCCACGCGGCGCATGGCCGCGGCGAGTGTGGCGATCGGCTGGGTGACCACGCGGGCGCCCGAGAAGGCTGCCAGCAGCATCGCACCGGAGAACACGACGATGCCGATCAGCACGCCGATGAGCTGATTCCGGGCGCGATTCCTGATGCTCACCGCCGCGTCGTCGGCGATCGCCCCGATGCTGGCCGTGGGCACGAGCGTGACCAGCCCGATCCGGTCGCCGGGCAGACCGGCAAAGCAGCAGAGTTTGGAGGTCCCGTCGATCGTGACGGTCCGCGCACCCGTCGAAGCCGATTGCAGAGCCTCCATGACCGCGGCCGCGTCGGCCGGGTCGTCGGTCGTGAACTCTTCGATGCCCAAGAAGCCCTTCGCGTCCTGCGCCTCGCTGTACGACTGCTTGGCGATGATGTACAGAGTCTCCTCGCCCTCCTCGTCGCGCTCGACCACGACGAACAGATTCTCCGCGGCAGTCCCCCACGCCGTCCCAAACCGCAGCCCGTCAAGCATCGAGTCAACGCGGGAGAGCACGCCGGAGATGCCGATGATCGAGCCGTCGGGCGCTCGGACCGGCAGCACCAGCCCCACCAGCGTCTGCCCCGTCGCCGGGTCCACGCTCGGCGGCGAACCGAAGCCCTGCCCCACGCGCGACCGGGCTCGCTGGTACACGGGATCCTGCAGCGGGTCGTACCCGTCGGGAAGCAGTCCGTGACCCGGGTAGACCGCGTGCACGCCGGAATCGAGCGTCACAAACTGCCAGAAACCCGAACGCGACATCATTGGGGACAGAGCACCGAAGGTCCTCGCCAGCGCAGCCAGCCGATCCGCATCTTCCTCCGACCCTGTCGGTCCGACATAGATCGCGGGCACCCGGAAAGACACGTTCGCGGGCTCGCGCGTGCCATCCTCCCGGAGAATGATGTGCGTGTTGGAGGGCCCCAATTCCGGGGCGGCGCCGGACTCACGAAAGTCCGCGGCCGCGAACCGGGGCGTGGACTCCGGACGCGGGTCGGCGAGCAACCGAGCGGCGTCGGACGCCTGGACGAGCGCCGCGGTGATGAACGTGGACGACTCCTGCTGGAAGATGCCGACGTTCTTGTCCATCACCGTGCGCAGAACGCCCTCGGCCTCGCGCATGAGCGCGGCACGCTGATCTGACGCCACGCCGCGAGCGAGTTGAATCGTCGACTGGAAGCTGATGAACGCCGCGAACACGGTCGGCAGCATCACCGCGACCAGCACCACGATCAGGAACTTGACGCGGATGGACATGCCGCCATGGTATCAGCGTTCCAGCAGCCGGCCCGCGATCTTGCGTGGCGACCGCTCGGTCACCGCGCGAGCCTCGGCCAGCGCCGCCACCCCCACTCGCTCAAACCGCGCGATCGCCGCTCCGCGGACGCGCTCGATCGCCTCGGCCAGCTCCGGGTTCTCGGCACCGAGACGCTCGCAGGCCCGCGCAAGCACGACCTGATCGCACCCCTCGCCGAGCAGGCTGCAGAGGCGGGTGTACCGGCGCTCGAGCTTGCCGTACCGCTTCGGCACCAGCGGCATCAGCGTGCGGAGCTGCTCCCGCGCGTCCTTGGCACGCTTGCGGAGTGTGTGCAGCGCGTCGGCGGTCGGCTTGTCTGCGGCGAGTTCTGTCGCGCGACGGACGCGCCGGAGCGTCCGCTCAAACCCCGTCGCGACATTGATCTCGACGACCCTTCCCTTACGGGGCCACTCGGCGATGCCCTCGTCGAAGGCGTCGAGTTCGGCCAGCGCCGCGGCGGCCGCGAGCGGGAGCGCTCGCCCCGAGTCCTCACCAACGGCCGTGAGCAGCTCCCGAAGCCGCGAAGTGCTCTCCTCCTCCAGCGAGGGATCGTGACCGAGCAGGCGGTCGAACGCGCTGCCGAGCACGTGCGCATCCCGGTGCGACGAGAGCTGGCGTCCGGCCCGGGCGCAGGGCGCCGTTCTGCCGGGCGTACTCCTTCGGCCCCACCGACACACGCACCAGCTTCACAACCGCACGTGCCGAGCGGATCTCCCGCCGCGCATCGTGCACCGCCGCGACAGGATCCTCGCCGACGAGCAGAAGATCGTCGCGGGCCGCGGCGGCGAGGGCCTTGCCCACACTCCGCAGCGCCCGGCCGAGCGGTCGGTCTGGATCAACGGCGAACGCCATCGCGCAACCCCGGCCCGGACGCGCGGCGGACCCGCGCCGCCGGGTGGCCCGGTGTCAGTCGTTCCACTTCTTCAGGGCGGGGCCGGTGTAGGTCGCGATCGGGCGGATCAGCCGGTTGTTGGCGTGCTGCTCCATGATGTGAGCGCACCAGCCGGTGACGCGGGCGGCGACGAAGATCGGCGTGTACTGCGGCACGGGGATGCCCATCGTGTAGTACGTCATGCCGCACGGGAAGTCGACGTTCGGGTGGATGTTCTTCTCATCCAGCATGATCTGCTGCACCTTCTCGCCCAGCTCGAAGAGCTTGACGAATTCGGCACCCTTCTGCTCGGCGGTCTTGCGGCCGAGCGCGTGCAAAATCGGCGCCCGGTGGTCGCCGTTCTTGTAGACCCGGTGGCCGAAGCCCATGAGCTTGCGCTTGTCCTTGAACGCCTGGTGCATCCACGCCTCGATCTTGGCCGGGTCGTTGTCCGGGCCGATGTCCTTGCGGATCTCGGCGAGCATGTCCATCGCCGCCTCGTTGGCCCCGCCGTGGAGCGGGCCCTTCAACGCCGCGATGCCGCCCGTGACAGCGCCGTGCATGTCGCTGAGCGTCGCGCAGATCACGCGGCACGTGAACGTGCTGGCGTTGTAATCGTGCTCGGCGTACAGCGTCAGCGAGACGTCGACGGTCTTGGTTGCCTCGGGGCTCGGCTTCTCGCCCGTCATGAGGTAGAGCATGTTGGCCGCGTGGCTCAGCTTGGCATTGCCGCCGGTGTTGGGCGCGATGAGCTCCTTGCCGTCGATGATGTTCTGCATGTGGCCGATGATCGTCGGGATCTTGGCCGTCAGCCGCTTGGCCTTGCGGAGGTTGGCCTCCGGCGAGTTGTCCTGGCTGTCCTTGTCGAGGTTGCCGAGGATCGAGACCGCGGTGCGCAGCGCGTCCATCGGCACGCACGTGCCCTCTTTGAGCATCGGCTTGGCCGCGCGGAGGTAGTCGATCACCTGCGTCGGAAGAGCGCGGTTGGCGATCAGCTCATCGCGGAAGAACTGCAGCTCCTTCGCGTCCGGCTTGTGCCCGACCAGCAGGAGGTGCGCGACCTCGTCGAACGTCGCGTTCGCAGCCAGATCGTGGATCTCGTAGCCGCGGTAGATCAGGTCGCCCTGGGCAACCGAGCAGATCTGGGTGTCGCCGGCGATGATGCCTTCGAGGCCCTTGGAGGTGGCGGTGGTCATCGGTCTATCTCCCTGTGCGTGGTGCTCTTGAGAGGGCACCATAGGAGCGACGACCGCGATCCGCTACGCATCAGCCCCGTCCCGCGCCTCCCCCGCGGCCGCATCCTGCGGGGCCTGAGCCAGCTTCTCGGCCTTATAGCCGCCCTTGGCGCGGTCGGTGAAGTAGATCAACCCGAACACCACGATCAGGATCAGCGGCAACCCGGCGACGAACGCCAGCGTCGCCGCACCGCCCTCGGCCTGCACCTGGTTCCACACCGTCACCGACGCGGCGTCGGCGTCCGGCCCCGAAATCAGCTCGCGGGTGTAGCCCTCGGGGATCGCCTCGTCGATCTTGGTGTCGTAGAGCTTGCCCATCAGCGGCAGCACGAACGAGACCGCAAGCATCCCCGCCCCGCCCATGATCGAGAGCCCAAGGGCCCCGGTCTTGGGCATCCGCTCGGCGACGAAACCGAGCATCGTCGGCCAGAAGTAGCAGACGCCGGCGGCAAAGACCGTCGCGGCCGCGAAGGTCGGCACCGCGCCCGTCGCCCGGCTCAGCAGGAACAGACCGATCGCCGCGAGGACCGCCGAGAAGAACAGCATGCCCGACGGCTTGAGCCTGTGGACGATCGGCCCGGCAAACTGCCGCCCCACCGCCATCAGCCCGTTGATCCACACCAGCACCAGGATGCCCGACACACCGGCCGAGAACGTGAGAATGTTCGGGATCCACTGCCCCGGGCCGAGCTCGCTCGAAGCGGTCAGGAACATGCACAGCACCATGACGATAAACAGCGGACGGAGGCACTCGGCGAACATGCTGCGCATCGACACGCCGCTGGCGACGCGCTCGGTCACGGGGAACCTCTGCCCAAAGAAGAGCACGCCGTAGATCAGCATGGGCAACAGCATGGTGCCCATCTTCCACTGCCACGCATCGTCGCCGCCCACACCCATCCGGGTGATCGCAAACGCCGCGAGCCCGCCGATGACAATGCCGCCGGGGAACCAGACATGGAACTGGTTGAGCTTGTGCGTCTTGTTGTCGGGATACACCGTGGCGATCAGCGGGTTGCACGCCGCTTCGACGAAACCGTTGGCGATACCGATGCACAGCGTGCCCGCGTAGAGCATGCCGAAGCCGTTGGCAAAGATCGTCAGCAAAATGCCCGCGGCGTGACCGACGAACGCGAACAGCACCAGCCGCCGCATGCCCAGCACGTCGCACAGCGGGCCCCCGATGACCATCGCGAGCGTAAAGCCCCAGAACGCGGTGCCGGCGATCCAGCCGACCTGCTCCTTGGAGAGTTCGAACACGGTCTCGAGGTTGCCCATGATGTCGCCGCGGATGGCGAAGCTCATCGCCGTCACGATCAGCGCGACACAACTGGCGACGAAGAGCCGAGAGCGGTTAGCGACTGGTGTCATACCGCGGCAGCCTACCGCAACTCCCGCTCCCGCGCCCGGCGGCCGCCGTGGACCTGCCCTACGCCCGCGCCGGCACGAGCGACGCGAGCCACCAGCCCAGCACCGCCGCCGCCAGACCGATCACCAGACTGCCGCAGACATACAGCGCCGCCGTGCCCGCATGCCCCTGCCTGGCCAGCGTCACCGACTCGTGGCTGAACGTCGAGAAGGTAGTGAGCCCCCCAAGCAAACCCACGGCCAGGAACAGCCGCCACGTCTCCGGCAGCGAGGCCCGGACGATGACCACCTGCATCACCGCCCCCATCGCCAGACACCCCAGCGCGTTGGCCGCGAGCGTGCCGTAGGGGATGCGGGTGTTCAGCGTCGCGCCCCACAGGCTCAGGCCGTACCGCCCCAGCGAGCCCAGCGAGCCGCCGGCGGCAACAGCAAGACACCGGATGATGACGTCGCCGGACATAGAGCCGGTACTCTACCGCGCCGATGCCCACCGATGCGCGCACAACCCCGCACGACCACACCCACAAGCCGCTCTGGCGCGTCCGCGTCGATACCGGCGGCACCTTCACCGACTGCCTCGCCGCCGCGCCCGACGGCACCCTCCACCGGGGCAAGGTGCTGAGCACCGGAGCGGTGCGGGCCACCATCCGCGAGGTTCCGTCGCCGACGCGGCTCGTGCTCGAGGGCGGATGGCTCGAACGACCGGCCTTCGCCGTCGGGGCGCTGCTCCGTCCCACCGACTCCCGCAGCGACGGCGTGCGCATCGTGCATGCCGCGCCCGCCGGACCCGGACTCGGCGCGATCGAGGTGGATCGCGCCCCGGCCGGCCTCGCCGCCGGCCGCACCGTCGAGGTCTCCACCGGCGAAGAGGCCCCTGTGCTCGCCGCCCGCCTGGTGACCGGAACACCGCTCGGCGAGCGGCTCCCGCCGATGCATCTGAGGCTGGCGACCACACGGGGCACCAACGCGCTGCTGGAACGCCGGGGCGGACCGGTCGCGTTCTTCGTAACCGAGGGATTCGCCGACCTGCTGGTGATCGGCGACCAGACCCGCCCGGACCTGTTCACACTCCGCGTCGAACGCCCCGCCCCGCTCCACGAGTGCGTCGTCGAGGTGCCCGAACGCCTGGACGCCGAGGGCAGAATTGTGCGCGCTTGAGGAGAAGCCGCTCCGCGAGCACGCCCGCCGCGTGCTCGCATCCGGCGTGCGGATCGCCGCCATCGCCCTCGCCCACGCCTGGCGCGAGCCCGCGCACGAACACCGCGTCCGCGACATCCTCCTCGCGGAGGGCTTCGACCACGTCTCGGTCTCCAGCGAACTGGGCTCGACCATCGGGCTGCTCGCCCGGGCCGAGACGGCGGTGGTCAACGCCTTCCTCTCCCCGGTGATCGACCGCTACCTCGACCGCGTCGCCGCACCGCTCGACGAGCCATCATCGATGGTCGTGATGACCAGCAGCGGCGGGCTGGTCGAACGCGAGAACTTCGAGCCCAAGGACAGCCTGCTCTCCGGCCCGGCCGGCGGCGTCGTCGGCGCGGCCGCGGCGGGCCGGGCCGCGGGGTGCGCGCGTCGTCAGCTTCGACATGGGCGGCACGAGCACCGACTGCGCCCGGTGCGAGGGCGCACCCGAACGCGTTTACCAGACCCGCGTCGGCGACGCGCGGATCGTGTCGCCGAGCGTCGCGGTCGAGACCGTCGCCGCGGGCGGCGGGTCGATCTGCCGCGTTGAGCACGGGGAGTTCCGCGTCGGCCCCGAGAGCCGCCGGGGCCGACCCGGGACCGGCGTGCTACGGACGGGGCGGGCCGCTGACGATCACCGACTGCAACCTGCTGCTCGGGCGGGTCGATGTCTCGCGGTTCGCCGTGCCGCTGGACGAGGCCGCGGCCAGATCGCAGGCCGAGCACGTCCTGGCGGACGCATTCGCACAGGGCATCGAAGACCTCACCCTCGAGCTCCTGCTCGCGGGGTTCGTGGACCTGGCCAACCAGCGGATGGCCGAGGCGATCCGGCGGATCACGGTGCGCCGTGGGCACGACCCGGCCGAGCACGCGCTGGTCGCATTCGGCGGAGCCGGGCCGCAGCACGCCTGCGCCATTGCCGAACTGCTCGGCATGTCACGAGCGATCGTGCCCCGGGACGCAGGGCTGCTCAGCGGCTGTCGGGCTGGGCGTCGCCGGGCTCGAGCGGACCCGCGATGTGCAGGTGCTGCGACCGCTGCACGACGTGGCCGACTCCCTCGGCGAGACGCTCGGCGACCTGGAGGCCGCGGCGCGGGCCGACCTTCAGACCGATCGGACCGCCGACAGCATCGCCCCGCAGGTCTCGCGGACGGTGGAACTCCGCTTCGTCGGGCAGGACGACAGCCTCGAGATCGCCGTCGAGGCCCCCGACCCGCCGGAAAGCCTCGCAGCCCGGTTTGCATCGCGATATCGCACGGTGTTCGGGTATATGCCGTCCGATACCGCGATCGAGGTCGTGTCGGCCCGCGTCACGGTCAGACTCGCCGACCCGGGTCATTCTGGCCCCGATACACACGCAGCCCCGACCGCCGACCCCCAAGTCCGCCGTGACGCCGGGGCGTCGCGTGCCCACCGTCTCTTCGCCGGAGCCTGGACAGCGGCGCAGTCCGTCGAGCGGGAGTCGTTGCGGGAGGGCGAGGCGGTGAATGGCCCACTGCTGCTGACCGAGGCGCACTCGACAGTCTTCGTGGAGCCCGGCTGGACCGCCACTGTGGACGAGGCGGGGTCCATTGCTCTGACGCATCGCGCTCCCGCCTCCGGGGACCACGCAGCTCGCACCAACGCGGCACCGGCGGTCGAGGCGGCGCTGGCCGCGGGCAAACTCACCGCCATCGCCCAGGAGATGGGCGAACGGCTCTGCCGCGCAGCCGTCTCGACCAACGTGAAGCAGCGCCGCGACTTCTCGTGCGCCATCCTCGACGCCGAGGGGCGGCTCGTGGTGAACGCGCCGCACGTGCCCGTGCATCTGGGTTCGATGGGCGTCTGCGTGCGCGCAGTCCGCGACCTGCTCGGCCCGGACCTCGAGCACGGCACCATCGTCACAAACCACCCCGCCTTCGGCGGCTCGCACCTGCCGGACGTCACCGTCATCCACCCGGTCCACGACGAGCAGCGGCGGCTCCTGGGCTACACCGCAGCGCGCGCACCACGCCGAGATCGGCGGCATCGCGCCCGGATCGATGGCCCCCGAAGCTGCGACCCTCGCCGAGGAGGGCGTCGTGATCCGACCGGTCAGGCTCGGCGACGCCCGCCGGGTGGACTTGGACGCGGCCCGGGCGCTCTTCTCGACGGGCCCTCACCCGAGCCGCGATCCGGCGACCAACGCCCGCGATCTCGCGGCCGCGGCCCACGCGGTCTGGGCAGGGGCCGATGCGCTCCGGTCCCTCGGTGAGTCCATGGGACCGGACGCGTTCGCCGGGTTAAGCCGGGTGATCCGGCTGCGGGCCGCAGAGCGTGCCCGCGAGGCAATCCTGGCGATCCCCGACGGTGTCTACGAGCACAGCGAGCCGGTGCGCGGCGGCGGGCCGATCGTGGTCAGGATCACTATCGCCAGTGACCGGGCCACCGTGGACTTCACCGGCACCGGGCCGGTGCACGCCGCGTGCCTGAACGCGACGCCCGCGATCGTGACCAGCGCCGTGGTCTACCTGCTGCGGGTCCTCGTCGACGAAGACCTGCCGCTGAACGAGGGGCTGCTGGAACCGGTGACGCTGCACATCCCGCGGGGAATGCTGAATCCGCAGTTCGCGCAGGACGCGGTGGCCTGCCCGGCGGTCGCCGGCGGCAACGTGGAGATCAGCCAGTTGGTGGTGGAGAGCCTGCTGACGGCGTTGGGACGGTGCGCCCAGAGCCAGGGCACCATGAACAACGTGGTCTTCGGCAACGAGACCTTCGGCGTTTACGAGACGCTGGGAGGGGGCTGCGGGGCCGGGCCGGGGTTCGCGGGGGCCTCCGCGGTCCATTCGCATATGACAAACACGGCATTGACCGACGTGGAGGTGATCGAGCAGCGATTCCCGGTGCGGATCGAGCGGTGCGAGGTGCGTCGGGGCTCGGGCGGGAGCGGCAAGTGGCGAGGCGGCGAGGGCCTGGTGCGGGTGTATCAGTTCCTGGAGCCGGTCCGGGTGGGTGTGCTCCGGGGCCGCACAGGGGCCCCCCGGGGCCTTTGTGGAGGGGGCGCGGGGCAGGAAGCACTGGCTTTTCAGGGCGAGCCCGGCGCCCGGAACTCCCCGGTACCTTCCGAAACATTCCCAACAGGGAGGTTGACAATTCTGCGGGTGGAGACGCCCGGTGGCGGTGGGTATTGCAGCCCAATATGACATTTTTGGTACACAATTTGGGTAAAAAGGCTGATGTTTAATGCCGTCTAAAACCCGTTTATTCCATCCATCTGGGATTAGCACTTGACCGCATGGCGTGAACCGCTTTCATGGGTGTGAAGAGTTCTTCACGCCCGGTTCGCCGCGTGTTGAGGGACCAAACGAGTACTCCACCCTCCCACACCGTTGCAGAAGCAGAGGAGAAGCCATGCCCGAATCCGTGCAGGACGTCGCCATGATCGAAATGAAGAACGCCGCCCCGGCCGCGGCCAAGAGCGGAGACTTCCTCTGGGCCGCTCTCGCGACCGATTCCGGGAGTGCTGTGCTGGTCTTCGATGCCCAGGGCAAGGTGAGCTTCGGCAACCAGAACGCGTCGGCCATGCTGACCGGCGAGGCCGCGACCGAGTTCGGCACCAAGTCGCTGCACGACGTGATGAAGGCCGAGATCGCCGAGGAGCACCTCGCCCACGCCCAGCGCGTGCTGGAGACGGGCCAGCCCGTCGTGATCGACGGCATGATCGCCGGCCGCCTGATGCGGGCCACGCTCCGCCCGGTGCGTGGCGAATCGACGCAGGAGCACCGCGTGCTCGAGACGCTGCGCCCGATCGCGTCCGAGGAGACCGCCCCCGAGGGCGTCACCTACGTGAAGGCCAAGACCAACGACGAGGGCGTGCTCGGGAAGCTGACCGCTCGCGAGCGTGAGGTCCTCTTCCACATCGGCCGCGGGCTCTCGACGGCGAATATCGCCTCGACGCTCGGCCGCAGCACCAAGACCGTGGAATGGCACCGTGTGAGCCTGGGCAACAAGTTGGGGATCACCAACCGGGTGGAGCTCGCCAGAATCGCGATCCGCGCGGGTGTGACCGGCGTCGAGAGCTGAGCAGACAATTCCCATTGCCGGGAACTCTCGAGCCCCGTCGGCGGTACGCTTTTCTGAGCGACGCGTGCCCCGTTCGCCGAGGTGAGAGGTCGGATGTCCGGTAGAATTCCAATCTCCATGACCGCGACGACAATCCTTACCGGATTGCTCGTCGCGGTTGTTTGCGCGCGCGCCGCGGCGCAACAGACGACGGATGACTCCGGGGAAGACGTCCGCGTCGAGGACATGGTCGTCACGTCGGCCGAGGCCCGGTTCGCGCTCTCGGTCATCGCCTCGAACCCCGCGACAGACTCCACGCTGACTGAAGACCCGGACGCCGAGTCCTCGACGCAACTCGAGACCGCACCGGCCGGGTTGATAGGCCCGACGGAAACATCAGAGGAAACGCCCAGCGACGACGCCAAGACCACGGCCCGCGAGTGGCTGCTCCACGACCCCGCCGTCGCCCAACCCTCCGACGAGCGACTGGACTGGACCGGCGCGGGCGTCGTGCAGATGGCGGCATCGCCGCGCGAGCGCGGCCGGCGCATCACCGCGCGCACCAGCGGCGTGTTCGGGGTCGAGGCGGCACAGCTGACGCCGCTCTCGGGCGGCAAGGAGATGTTCTCGCTCGAGGTCGCGCAGGGGCTGACACTGGCGGGCGTTGGCTCGCGGCGGATGTGGACCGAGCGGGACCGCGCGTTCGTGCTCGCCGCCGAGGCCGGGTGGCAGCTCTCACCCTACGCGGGGCTCCACGTGGGCTACGAGGTGCTGCAGACGCCCCTCGGCGGGGCGATGCCCGAGGACGCCGGCGGCGACTCGATCTTCGCGCGGTTCCAGCTCCGCTTCTGACCGCGCCGCGCTACTTGCCTTCCAGCATCTCCGCGAGGATGTGGATCCCCTGCTCGAGCTTGTCGCGCCGCGTCGCGAAGCTGAGCCGGATGTGGGTGTCGCGGTCGCTGAACACCGCGCCCGGGATCGTCAGCACGTTCCGCTCGATCGCCCGCTCGCAGAACTCGGTGCCGGTCAGCCCCAGCGCCTCGGGCAGCTCCACGAACGCGTAGAACGCACCGCCCGGTGTCGGAAGGCTGGCCACCCCGCCAAGCACGCTGACCACCATGTCGCGCCGGGACTCGTACTCGGCGACGTGCTCGGAGATGTCCGCGTCCATCGCCGCCAGAGACCCCCACTGCGCGATCGACGGCGGGCAGACGAAGGTGTACATCTGGGCCTTGGCCATCTCGGCGAGGAGCCGCCTTGGGCCCCGCGGCGTAGCCCATCCGCCAGCCGGTGATGCCGTAGGACTTGCCGAAGCCGCGGATCACCAGCACGTCTTCCGCGGCTCTCGGGTCGTGGCGGGCCGGGCTCGGGCACACGGGCGTGTGCGGCGCATTGGCCATCGTGTCCGTCAGGCCGTCGGAGAACGTGAACGCGTCGTAGATCTCGTCGGAGATCAGCAGCACGCCCCGCTCGCGGCAGAGGCGGAGGATGTCCTCGCATTCCTGCCGGGTCGAGACCACACCGGTCGGGTTGCTCGGCGAGTTAAACAGGACGGCCTTGGTGCGATCGGTGATCAGCGGGGCGAGGCGTTCGGCGGTCATGCGGAAGTCGGGGTAGGTCGCGCACCGCACGGCGCTTCCGCCGAAGATCGCGGCCAGCTGCGGGTACATCACGAAGTAGGGGTCGGGGATGATGATCTCGTCGCCCGGCCCCATGAGCGCGAGGAACGCGAGCACCAGCCCGCCGGAGGTGCCGCTGGTGAGCATGACCTCCGGATCGCCCTCGTTGCCGAACGACCAGCCGAGGTCGTGGGTGAGGTGGGTCTGGATGCGCGCGCGCAATTCGGGGATGCCCTGCGTCAGCGTGTAGCCGTTGCGGTCGTTGGTGATCGCGTCGATCGCGGCCTGCTTGATGGCATCGGGCACGCGGAAGTCCGGCTGCCCGATCGACAGATTGATGGGGTCATCGAGTTTGGTGCCCAGCTCGAGGATGCGGCGGATGCCGGAGACCTTGAGGTCACGGGTGCGGTCACAGAGAAGGTGTTGGATATCCATGTGCCCAACGATATGGCCGCCCGAGGGTGCTGCGCGCACAAACAACCGCGCCCGGTGCAGAACCACCACGCGCGGTCGTCAAGAACGCCAGGGCCCTGGGGGCTTACTTGGCGAGCGTCTTGCGGAGGCCGAGGGCGCCGTCCTTCTTGGTGTCGATCTTCTTGTCGGCGGCCAGCTTGGCGACGCGCTCGGCGCGGGTCAGCACGGAACGCTTGCCGGCGAGGCCGCCCTTGATCTTCAGTGATGCATCGAGGCTCATAGTCACACTCTCCGGTTGCTGCTCCCGGATGCACACCGCACCCGGGCTTGGTCTAATTCTTGTACAGGACCCACAGGGCGTCGTTGAAGTCCTTGACGCCCCCGGCCCGCTTCCACGCTGTTCCGGCGGCGACCACCTGGTCTCGGTACCGCTGGGCCTCCGGGCTGTCCGCCTGCCCGCTGGGGAACCCCCTGCTGGCAAAGAGCACATACAGAGGACCATCGTTGCGCCGCCGCGAGCCCGGATCAATGACCCCGAAGCATCCAAGATCGCGCGAGGCCATCAAATCGATGATCGACTGCATCTCGGCCGCCCGGATCGACGAGCCGAGCTGGAGATAATTGTGCCGATCCTGGCGGGGTTCTGTTTGGGTTGGGCCGCTGGGCGTCAGGTAGGTGGCGGCCCCGACGGTGGGCGTGGAGGTGTTCTGGCGGGGCTGCCGGGGGGTGTTCTGCTCCGAGCCGTTCTCTCCGGGCCCTCCAGATATCTCGCCCGTCCCCGGCTCGGTGACCTGCGAACCCGGCCCCAGAGCGGTCTGGAGCAGTTGCTGCCGGTCGGTCGCCTCCTGCTCGCCCCGCTTGAAGCCGAGAGCCCACGCCCCGATGACCATGGCGATCATGAGCGCGAGGGTTCCCGCGGCATAGACCATCGGCATCTGCACCACGCCGCCGACGATCCGGATCGGTGCGTCGGAAAAGCCCCCGTGCGGGGCGTTGGAGGGCTGACGCGCCGGCTGCTCGGCCTTGGGCGAGGGGCGCCTCGTCGACCGGGGTCGGGGGGCTGATCTCGGCCCGGGCCGCGGCCTGGCGTTCCTGGAGCACCTCGAAGAGCGGAGTTGTCGCGCGTTTGCCCGGCATCGCCTGATTGTACATCGCGCCGACGCCCCGGGGTTCGGAGGCAGTGCCGGGAGATGAGTCGGCGGCCGGCGGGCCGGCCTTCGGGCCGGGGCCACGATCGCCCTGACCGAGTCCGGGGCGCGGTGCGGGCGGGGGCGGGGGAGCGTTCTATACTGCGGGCCATGACGATCCGCGACGAAGACATCCTCGACGTGAGCCCGGCCCCGATGACGACCGCCGAGCGGGTGTACATGCCCGAGGTGGTGCGCGGGTTCGGCACGACGCTCCGGCACTTTTTCACCTCGTTCGGCCAGGGCAAGACCAGCCGCACGATGCAGTATCCGGAGCAACGCCGAGAGGACATGGACGTAGAGAAGGGCGGGTCGAACCCCGGCAACTACCGCGGCGTGCACCGGCTCAACCGGGACGAGGCGGGCCGGGTCAAGTGCGTCGCCTGCATGATGTGCCCCACCATCTGCCCGGCCAACTGCATCCACATCGAGGCCGCCGAGAGCCCCTGGGACGACCGCGAGAAGTACCCGGCGAAGTTCGAGATCGACGAGCTCCGGTGCATCTTCTGCGGCATGTGCGAGGAGGCCTGCCCGGTGGACGCGATCGAGCTGACGCCGGAGTACGACTTCGTGGGCATGTCGCGTCAGGAGATGGTCTTTGACAAAGAGAAGCTGCTCAGCGTCTACGACCTGACCATCGACAAGAAGCCGATGTAGGCCCGGCCGGAGCCCGTCTGCGTCACCCCGACGGGGCTAACCCGAACACACGCCGACCGCACCGGCCCGTCGTGACGACGGGTCCGAATATTCAGTCTGCAAATTTCTTGGCCAATCTGCAAAACCTGTGGTCTCTTTCCCGTGGAGACGGCGTGCTCGCGTGCGCCGTGTGTGACCCATGCACACACGCCCCGGAACGGGCGGAGAAGGAGATTGGAATGCTTTACCAGACCATGCGCGTGCTCGCTGTCGCGGGGCTGGCGACCGCGGCCCAGGCCGACGTGTTGTTCAGTTTCGCCTCGGACACCGACCACACCGGCTCGAATTTCAAGGGCTTCGGCACCAGTGTTGAGGATCAGGCCGACGGCGGTGACCCCCTCGTCCTGCTGATCGACGACGACAACGGGCCCCTGTCGCCGCTGACCTACGACGTGGAGTTCGACGCGGACTTCACCATCGACTACGCCGGGAGCGTGGATCTCGGCGGCGGCCTGTTCGTCCACACCTACGGCCTCTCGGGCGAGTTCGGGTTCTACGACCAGAACGGCAGCCCGGTCCTGACCGCGACCCTCAGCGGCGGTGCCCTGACCGCCCTCGGCAGCGCCGACCGCTGGTCCAGCGCCGCGAGCATCATGAGCGCCGACGGCTCGGGTATCGATGTCGTCTACAACTGGCACCTGGCCGACAACGCCGCCTACGGCCTGTTCAACGGCCTGAGCGTCGGCCCGGAAGACGACGCCGCGTTCACCCTGACCGATATCTTCGTGCCCCGCGACGGCACCTCCGGCGTGGACCTCGACGCCGGGATGCTGCCCGAGTCGGAGTGGTTCAGCGAGGGCTCCTTCTCGGGCTCGGCGAGCTTCGTGCCCGCGCCGGGGTCGCTCGCCCTGCTGGCGGGCACCGGCCTGCTGCTCGGCCGCCGTCGTCGCTGAGATTGCCCAGATTCACAACTCGAGAGCCGCGTCGGTAATCGACGCGGCTTTTCTGCATTTTGGTTGCCCGGACCCCGAATCTGTGGCCCCTTACAGCGTTGCTCGTGCCCCGGCACGGGCGGTTGACCATATCTACAGCACAGAGAGTGAGAGAACCCCATGCTTCGCACCACCCTGCTTACCGTCGCCGGACTGGCCGCCGCAGCCAACGCCGGCGGGATTTTCAGCTTCGCGTCCGACTTCAGCGACCAGAGCTGGACGTTCCGGGGCGAGTTCCACGGCGGCCACTTCGCCATGGAGGACGGCGTCAGCGACGCCGACCCGATGACGCTGCTCATCGACGACGGCAACGGCGGGCTCGACCCGCTGAGTTACGAGGTGGACTTCAACATGCATGCCGACGTGGAGTACCTCTCCAGCACGTCGATCGGCGGCGGGAAGTTCGTGCACACCTACGAGTTCGAGAACGCGACCGCGGGCTGGTATCTCAACTCCGGCCCGGTGCTCGAGATGACCTTCGACGGCGCGATCATGACCATCGTCGGCAGCGAGTTCGGCTGGGACAGCGCCGGCTCGATGTTCGGCGCCGACTCGTGGGCCGACGTGCAGTACACCAGCTACATCGACGAGCCGGCCTACGGCATGTACGTCGGTGACAGCGTGGGCCCGCAGGACTTCGCCTTCACGCTGACCGCGCTGAACACCAGCGGCGTGCTGCCCTACGACTTCAGCTCTCCCGGCGCGGCCCTCGACCCCCAGACCATGCTGCCGATCGACGAGATCTTCGCCGAGGGCTCGTACTCGGGCTCGGCGCAGTTCGTGCCCACGCCCGGCACCGCGAGCCTGCTGCTCGGCGCGGGGCTGCTCGGCTGCCGCCGGCGGCGCTGATCTGACGCCTCGGACTCCGCGGACGCCTTGACCCGGAACGCCGCGCGTCTCCAACCTCTGTTTCATCTTGCACCGCCGGCCCTTTCTGAGGGTCGGCGGTGTTCTTTGAAAGAGGGTTCGCCCCGCGTGGCTCCACCCACGCTGCAACACCGTGTGGCATGCCCACGCTTCGTGGGCATGAGTGGAAGATCCCTGCATCGTCCCATGCCCACGAAGCGTGGGCATGCCACACAGAGAGGGGGGTTGGATGGTTTCTGCCGGGCGGGGTTATGCCGAGGTGAGGACGCCTCGGAGGTCGGCCGCGAACTCGGCCGCGGCCCCGGCAACCCCGGCCTGCCAGTCGCCCGCCCCCGCTGCCGCGGGATAGAGGACGCTCCGGCTGGCGGTCACGACGACGCCGCTGCTCCCGGCGGAGGTCGTCCCTGCGCGGAGCATCGCCCGGACATCGTCGGCCGACCCGCCCTGCGCACCGTAGCCGGGGATGAGGAAGACCTGGTCGGGCATGGCCTCGCGGAGGGCCCGGCCGTCGGAGGCCTTGGTCGCGCCGACGACGGCGCCGACATCGCTCAGACCGCATCGACCCAAACGTGAAGCGCCGAGCGTGCGGACGTGGCCGGCCATCATGCCCGCGACGGTCGCATCGCCCGCGGCGAGCGGGACCGACTGCACGACATCGCTGTCCGGATTGCTGGTGCGGACCAGCACGAACACGCCGAGTTTGGCGTCGAGATACGGCTCGACGGTCGACGGACCGAGGTAGGCGTTGACGGTGATCGCGTCGGCGCCGAGGTGGGCCGCGGCAGCCGCATAGTGCTGGGCGGAGACGCCGATGTCGCCCCGCTTGGCGTCGAGGATGACCACCAGCCCCTTGGCCTTCGCGTGCTCGCAGGTGTGCTCGAGAGCACGGACGCCGGCCGAGCCGTAGCGCTCGAAGCAGGCGGATTGGGGCTTGACGACGGTGACGTGGTCGGCGATGGCGTCGATGACGCCGCGGCAGAAGGCCTCGATCGCCCGCACCGGCTCCCAGTGCTCGGCGCGGACGGCCTCGGGGAGACGCTCGAGCACCGGATCGAGCCCGACGCAGACGGGCGAGCCGGAGCGGTCGAGCCGCGGCGGCGAGGCGGTCGGCGAATCGGGACTCGGGCATGCGGGGTCTCCGGGGTGGTCCTCGGTGCGGGCTGTCGTGGGCCGGGCAAGCCTAGCGTTGCGCGACGCGCCCGGGACGGGCGTGCCGGAGCATCAGGATGGACCCCGCGACGACACCGAGACATCTCGATCTCAAGAAGGACCGCGGGCTGACCGTCGAGTGGGAGGACGGCGCGACGTCGTTCTACAGCATCACCTATCTGCGGCGGATGAGTCCGTCGGCGGACATGAAGATGCTGCGGGACGAGATCCGGAAGAACCCGCTGACGATCGTCAACCCGCGCGGCGAGGCGACCGGCGGGGCGGTGGTGGCGAGCGGGGCCGAGATGATCGGCAACTACGCCATCCGCATCGAGTTCTCCGACGGGCACGGGACGGGGATCTTCTCGTGGTCGTACCTGCGGGAGATCGACCCCGCCGCGGCGAAGGACCGGGAGGGCGACGGCCCCGGCGTGGGTGGCGATCCGGCTGCCGGCGACGGGCGGTAGGCTTTGCCCATGAGCGGCAGCGCGGACAGTGGGACACAGAGCGGGCTGACGACGACGGTGGACCGGCTCCCGGGCATCTCGCCGAAGCGCGCGCACGCGCTGGCGGCGCTCGGCCTGACCAACCTCGGCAAGCTGATCGCCCATCTGCCGATGCGCCACGAGGTGCAGGCGGGCGAGGCGAAGATCGGCGAACTGGTCCCCGGGCAGGTGGTCTCGGCGCGGGGAGACGTCACGGCGACACGCCCGAGCGGATTCGGCAAGCGGCCGCGGCTCGAGGCCGTGCTCATGGACGAGACCGGGCGGCTCGATCTGGTGTGGTTCAACCAGATGTATCTGCGCGACAAGATCCAGGCGGGGGCGCGGCTGCGCGTGCAGGGCGAGCTGCGCCAGCGCGGGAACATGATGCAGATCGCCAACCCGCGGTGGGAGCTGTTGCCGCTGGACGGCGAGGAGCCGCCGACGCGGGAATCGCGGATCAGGCCGGTCTACCCCGCGAGCGAGCGGATCAAGAGCTGGGAGATCGAGGCGGCGATCGCCGGGGTGCTGGATATCGCGCTGCCGCTGATCGAGGAGCACCTGCCCGAGTCGTTCCGGAAGGAGCGGAACCTGCCGGGGCTTGCCGAGGCGTACCGGATGCTGCACAAGCCGGCGACCGAGGACGAGATCGGCGAGGGGCGGCGGCGGCTGGCGTTCGACGAGTTGCTCATGATGCAGCTCGGGGTGTTTCTCAAGCGCGCGCACCTGCGCGAGACGCTCCGGGCGCCCAAACTGGACCACTCCGCGGAGATGGACAAACGCATCCGGTCGCGGTTCCCGTTCTCGCTGACCCCGGCGCAGGAGAAGGTGGTCGGCGAGATCGTCCGGGACCTGACGTCGACGGTCCCGACCAACCGGCTGATCCAGGGCGATGTCGGCTCGGGCAAGACCGTGGTGGCGCTCTACGCGATGCTGCTCGCGGTGGCCAGCGGGCACCAGGCGGCGCTGATGGCGCCGACCGAGATCCTCGCCGAGCAGCACTACGCCTCGATCAGCCGGGCGGCTCGAGGGCTCGCGCGTGCGGGTGGCGCTGCTGACCGGGGCGGTGGTCGGGCCCGAGCCGCGAGTCGCTGGTCGGACGGCTGCAGCGGGGCGAGGTGGATCTGGTCGTCGGCACGCACGCGCTGGTGACCGAGCGGGTGGCGTTCCGGAGCCTGGCGGTCGCGGTGATCGACGAGCAGCACCGGTTCGGCGTCGAGCAGCGGGCGATGCTGCGGGTGAAGGGGTCGGACGGGGCGGGGGGCGCAGCGATCGCCTCCACGCCCCACGTGCTCGTGATGACCGCGACACCGATCCCGCGGACGCTGGGGATCACACTGTTTGGCGATCTGGACATCTCGACGATCGACGCGCTGCCGCCGGGGCGGGTGCCGATCGAGACGCGGGTGGTGACGCCGGACGAGCGGGCGGGGGCGTACGCGTTTGTGCGCGCGGCTCGAGGCGGGCGAGCAGGCCTACGTCGTCGTGCCAACCATTGAGGGCACCGACGGACGAGAGGAAGGAGAGAGCGGGCTCGCGGGTGTGCGCTCGCTGATGACAGAGCTCGAGGCGGGGCCGCTGAAAGACCGCCGGCTCGCGGCCCTGCACGGACGCCTCCGGCGCGACACTCGCGAGAACGTCATGGAGCGGTTCCGCGGCGGGCGTATCGACTGCCTGGTGGCGACGACTGTCATCGAGGTGGGCGTCGATGTGCCCAACGCGACGGTGATGGTGGTCGAGCACGCCGACCGGTTCGGGCTGGCCCAGCTGCACCAACTGCGGGGGCGGGTCGGGCGAGGGAGCGAGCGGTCGTACTGCCTGCTGATCGGCGAGCCGACGACGCCCGACGCCGCCGAACGCCTGAAGGCACTGGCCGAGTCCACCGACGGGTTTGTGCTGGCCGAGAAGGACCTGGAGATCCGCGGCCCCGGCGAAGTGTTCGGGAGCCGGCAGTCCGGGGCGTCGCCCTTCAAGGTCGCGGACCTGATGAAGGACCGCGAGCTGCTGGCGATGGCCCGCCGGGATGCGCGGGGCTGGATCGAGAAGAGCCCGGCGCTGGCCCGCGCCGAGGAGACAACACTCCGGCGGCGGCTGTTCAAGGCGTACGGGGATGCTCTTGGTCTCGGGGATGTCGGCTAGCTGCGAGTCGAGTCGGGTCGAGCCGGGTCGAGTCGGGCGGCTCCGGACTCTACGATCGGGCATGAGTTTCAACCGCGATGCTGTGCGGCTCCTCAACGAGATCGCCTCGATGATGGAGCTGCTGGGGGAGAACCCGTTCAAAATCAACGCGCATGCGCGCGCAGCCCGGGCCATCGAGGGGATGTCGCAGGACTTGGGCGCGGCGACCGGCGACCGGTCGGCGCTGACGGATATCGAGGGGATCGGGCCCAAGATCGCCGACAAGCTGATCGAGCTGGCCGAGACCGGCGGCATGTCCGAGCACGCCGCGCTGGCCGAGAAGGTGCCGGCCGGGCCGATGGGGCTCCTGAACATCCCGGGGCTGGGGCCCAAGACGGTGCGGCTGCTCTGGCAGGAGCGGGGCGTGACGGACCTGGCGGGGCTCAAAGCCATTATCGAGGACGGGTCGATTCTGGAGCTGCCGCGGATGGGCAAGAAGGCGGTCGAGAAGATCGCGGCCGCGATCAAGTTCGCCGAGCAGGACACGGGTCGGCTTCACCTGGGCGTGGCCATGCCGGTCGCCGAGACGGTTGTCGAGCACATGCGGGGCGTGAAGGGGGTCACGCGGGTGACCTTCGCGGGCTCGCTCCGGCGGGGGAAGGAGACGGTCGGGGACATCGACATCCTGGTGTGCGCTGACGATCCGGTGGCGGCGGGAGAGGCGTTCCGCACTATGCCCGAGGTGGTCGCGGTGCTCGCGGCTGGCGACACCAAGTCGAGCGTGCGGTACGGGCTGGATGTGGACCTGGGGCGGTGGAACTTCGAGGGCAGAAGCGGCGACGCCGAAGAACGACCCAGCGTGCAGGTGGACCTGCGTGTGGTGGACGAATCGTCGTGGGGCGCGGCACTCCTGTACTTCTCGGGCTCCAAGGAGCACAACGTGCGGCTGCGCGAGCGCGCGCTCAAGCAGGACCTCACGCTCAACGAGTACGGGCTGTTCCCGGAAGACCGGGAGGCGGAGGGCTCGCCTCAGTCTCGCGGGGTGAAGCCCGTCGCGGCGGCGACGGAGGAGGAGATCTACGCAAAGCTCGGGCTGGTGTTCGTGCCGCCGGAGCTGCGGGAGGACCGCGGGGAGCTCGCGCTGGATGAGACGCCGGCGCTGATCGAGGTTGGCGACATCAAGGCCGAGCTTCACGCGCACACGACCGAGTCGGACGGTTCTCTCGCGCTGGCGGAGCTGGTGGCCGGGGCGAAGGAGCGAGGCTTTCACACGATCGCGGTGACGGACCACTCCAAGAGTGCTGCGGTGGCCGGCGGGCTGACGGTCAAGCGGCTGCGCGCGCAGCGTGGGGCGATCGACGCGGCGCGTCAGGAGACCAAGGGCATCACGATCCTCCACGGCTCCGAGGTGGACATCCTCGCGGACGGCGAGCTGGACTACGACGATGAGATCCTGGCGTGGCTGGATGTGGTGGTGGCGAGCCCGCACGCGGCGTTGAGTCAGGACCCCAAGGCCGCGACCAAGCGGCTGCTCCGCGCGATCGAGAACCCGCACGTGAACATCATCGGGCACCCAACCGGGCGGCTGATCAACAAGCGTCCGGGGATCGAGCCGGCGATGGACGAGATCTACGCCGCGGCGAAGGAGCACGATGTGGCGCTGGAGATCAACGCCCACTGGCTGCGGCTGGACCTGCGGGACACGCACGTGCGGGGGGCGGTCGAGGCGGAATGCCTGATCGCGATCGACTGCGATGTGCACCGGGCGGGCGACTTTGACAACCTGCGGTACGGCGTGCTGACCGGGCGGCGGGGGTGGCTGCCCAAGGACCGGTGCATCAACACATGGTCGGCGAAGAAGCTGCAGGGGTGGCTGGCGAAGAAACACGGGTAAACACCTGCTCTTGGGCCGCATTTGGTTGATCGCGTGCTGGCTATTGAAACTGCGTCTCAGTCGCACTAATGTCCGGCCTTCTCAAAGGAAACTGGAATGACGCAGCGGGAGACGAAGCGGGCCGGGTTCACACTGATCGAGTTGCTGGTGGTGATCGCGATCATCGCGCTGCTGATCGGGATTCTGCTGCCGGCGTTGGGCAAGGCCCGGGCCGCGGCACGGACGGCGGGGAACCTGGCGAATCTCCGGTCCCTCGGGCAGGGACTGGCGCAGTACACCGACTCGAACACGGAGTCGTTGGTGCCGTTCCGGCTGCCGTCGGGGGCGGTGCACGAGGCGTCGGGGCGTTCGCGGGCGCGGTGGCACTGGGTGGTCGGGGAGTACGTCGGCATGCCGTTCATGCCCAGCAACGCCGAGGAGTACGACGACTTCCTGAACACCGACGACTTCGGGCGGCTGGACAACGAGGTGTTCGCGGACCCCAGCCACGACACCGAGGACTTTGTGAGCAAGAAGTCGGGCAACGTGCAGGTGCTGCGGAACGGGTCGTACGGGTACAACTATCACTACCTCGGCAACACACGCGGAGAGGGGCCCGGCGGCGGGTTCGCGAATTACCCCGTGCGGCTGTCGCGGATCGTGGTGCCGTTCGACACGGTGGCGCTGGCGGACAGCTCGGGCTCGCAGGTGCTGCGGACGACCGAGGGGTTGCGCGAGCACGCGTACACGATGGACCCGCCGCGGCTGGACACCGACAACAACCGGGCGCAGACATGGGCGCACGACACAGCCCCGAGTCCTTCGCACAACCGGCAGGGCGGGAAAGCGACCGCGGCGTTCCTCGACGGGCACGTGGAGCTGCTCTCGCTGCGGGACCTCGGCTACATCGTGGAGGACGACGCGACGGGTGTCGTCGAGGTCGATGCCGGGAGCAACGCCAAGTGGAACGGGCTGGGGCACGACAAGGACGCGACAGACTGAGCGGCGCACCGGCTGGAAGCCGGTGCCACGGCCCGGACCCTCATGCGTGCATCAACTCCCCCACCACGGCCAGGTGATGCCGAGGACGGAGTTGGCTAGGGCGATGCCCAGCACCGTGAGGATGGTGCGGTCGGCGAGGACGCGTCCGGTGGTACGGATGCGCCCCGGCGATGATCGCGGCCAGGACGGTGGTTTGCGCGATCAGGATCGGCAGGTAGACGCCCATGTGGACGGTCACCTGCCGCGGCGGGATCAGGCCCGCACGGTCGACCGAGTCGAAGGCCGCGGCGCAGAGCAGGCCGCCCATGTTGAACGGGACCGCGGCGATTGGGCCGAGGATGAGCTCGGGGAACTCCTGCGCCTCGATGACCCAGAGGAACTGGGCGATGCCGACGGGCAGGGCGACGAGGGCGAGCAGGCCGATGGCGCGGAGGAAACAGAGCGCCGCGTTGCGCCGGGCCGGGATGGCGGCCATCGCGCAGAGCAGGATGCCGAGGATGATGAGTGAGGTCTTGGCGGTGAGCATGGGGGACCGGTAGGGGGTGAGGGCGCACCGGCTGGCAGCCGGTACCGCGGGCAGTGTAAGCGAGCGGCCGGAAAGGGGAGACCAACGGCCGGGCCTACCATGCCCGGCTGCGGTCACAGCACTGACTGAAAACTCTGAACGGGGCCCGGCTTTGCGGCCGGGGCGGTGTCATGTTTGGACGACTCAGCGACGGCTTCGGCAAGGCGATCCGGAAACTCAGCGGCAAGGGCTCGATCAGCGAGGCGAACGTCCGCGAGGCGATGGAAGAGGTGCGGACTGCGCTGCTCGAAGCGGACGTCCAGTACGACGTCGTCAACGACTTCTGCGAGCAGGTGACCCAAGACGCCCTCGGGACCGAGGTGCTCAAGAGCCTCGAACCGGGCGAGCAGATGGTGGGGATCGTCCACCGGAGGCTGGTCGAGTTGCTCGGTGGTGAGCCGGACGAGCAGGGGCGGTCGACCACGCCGCCGCCGGAGATCATGGCCGTCTCGCCGGGGCCGACGATTGTGATGATGTGCGGCCTGCAGGGCTCGGGCAAGACGACCACCTGCGGCAAGCTCGCGGCGTATCTGAAGAAGCGCGGCAGGAGCGTGATGGTTGCGGCGGCAGACCTGCAGCGACCGGCGGCCGTGGAGCAGCTGGAGATCGTCGCGCGGCGCGTCAACGACGAGGCGCCGGGCGGGTCGCAGGTGCATTTCTATGGCGAGCCGGACAAGTGCGATGAGTACGGCAAGGCGGTGGGTGTGGCGGTGCAGGTGTGCCGCAACGCGCTGGCGGCGGCGCGGAAGCAGAACGTCGATGTGCTGATCCTCGACACGGCGGGCCGGCTGCACGTCAACGACGACCTGATGGGCGAGCTGCAGCAGGTGAACCGGGCGTTGAGCCCGCAGCACATCTTCCTGGTCGTTGACGCGATGACCGGTCAGGACGCGGTGACGAGCGCCAAGGCCTTCCACGAGCGGCTGGAAGTGGACGGGGTGATCCTGACCAAGTTCGACTCCGACACCCGCGGCGGCGCGGCGATCTCGGTGAAGAAGGTCACCGGGGCGCCGATCAAGTTCATCGGTGTGGGCGAGAAGTGGGACGCGCTCGAGGAGTTCCACCCGGAACGGATGGCCGGACGCATCCTCGGCATGGGCGACGTGGTGAGCCTGGTCGAGAAGGCGTCGGAGGAGGTCAGCGAGGACGAGGCGCGGGAGCTCGAGGCCAAGATGGCCAAGGGCGAGATGACGATGGAGGACTTCGTCAAGCAGCTCAAGACGCTGCGACGGATGGGGCCTCTCAAGCAGGTGCTCGGGCTGCTGCCGGGGCTGGGGTCGGCGCTCGAGGGCGCGCAGATCGACGACAAGCAGCTCGACCGGGTCGAGGCGATGATCAGCTCGATGACCAAGAAGGAGAAGAAGTCTCCCGAGATCATCACGATGAGCCGGCGGAAGCGGATCGCCAAGGGTAGCGGGACGAGCGTGGACGATGTCGGCAAGCTGGTCAAGCAGTTCGAGACGATCAACAAGCTGACCAAGACGATGGCCGGGATGTCGGCCAAGCAGAAGGTCGCGGCCGTGAAGGAGATGGGCGGTTCCGGGGGGATGGTGCCGGGCATGCCGATGGTGCGGTCGAAGGGCTCGACCAAGGCCGGCAAGGGTCGCGGGTTCAAGCCGCGGAAGAAGCGGCGCTAGCGTCGGTCGTCGAGCTTCTCGAGATTGACCAGCACGATGATGCCGCAGACCAGCGAGCCGAGGTTGCCGACGAGGATCGTGCAGATCTCGAAGATGCCGATCAGGCGGGTCGAACCGATCGACTTCTGGTGATTGGCGGGGTCGGCGAGCTTGCTGAACTGGATGAACTCGAAGATGCCGAGCACCAGCAGCGGGATGCCGAGGAAAAACAGAAAGCACGTCGACCCCCACCAGAGCGCCACGAGGATGTTGAAGATCCCGGAGATCAGCATGGGGATCCGGACGGCGGAGACGTCGCGGTGCGGGGGTGCGTGCTGGTCGGCCATGACTGACTCCTCGTGAGCGTGGAGGGGCGGGTCGCGGGCGGGCGGGTCAGGCCCGGTCGATGGGCAGGAAGTCCTGTTCTCTTCCCTCGGCCCACGCCTTGAATCGCGGCCAGAAGACCTCCTGAATCAGGATCTTCAGGCACGCGGCGATGGGGATGGCGATGAGCAGGCCGAACACGCCAAACAGTGCGCCGCCGGCGAGCGAGGCGAAGAGGATCATCGGCGTGGACATGTCGGTGCCCTTGCCCTGGATGAGCGGGGTCCAGACGTAGTCGTCGAGCGCCTGGCCGAGGAAGTAGATGAACGTGGGTGCGCCGAGGTACCACCACCACTCGCCCCGGAATCCGGTGTTGCCCTGGCCCTCGAGTGCGAGCAGGACGGCCGAGATCGGCAATCCGACGAGCGCGAGGTAGGGCACGATCGACAGGATCGCCACCACCGGGCCAAGAATGAACGCGGCGGGGACGCCGATGATGAGGTAACCGACGGTGAAGACGATCGCCTGGATGAAGGCGATGGTGAGCCGGCCCCGGATGAAGGCGCTGATGACCGCGTCGAACTTGGTGAGCAGATCGAACAGCAGGTCGCGGTGTTTGTCGGGGACGAGCTTGGCGCCGAAGGCCTGCACCTCGACCCAGCCTGTGGCGAGGAAGAAGAAGAAAAAGGCCGTGATGAAGGCCATGAACAGCAGGCCGAACACGCTGCCGAAGAAGTTGATCGTGGAACGGATCGCGCCCGCCCCGGCGGTGGCGACGCCATCGGCGTTGAGCGTGAGCCAGTTCTGCGCCGAGGCGAGGGCGTTGGTGAGGTTCTCGCCGTCGTCGTTGGTGTTGAGGAAGTCGGCGATCCAGCGGTAGGTGGAGCCGGCCTCCTCGGTGGTCTTGTCGAGGCGGGCCTGGTATTCGGCTTCGAGGGCGTTGATCTTGTCGCGCAGCGCGGCGATCTCGGCGGCCTCGGCTTCGGTCTGCTGCGGCGTGGGGTCGGGCGATGCTTCCGACGGAGCTTCAGTCGGAGCCTCTATCGGGGGTACGGGCGTCTCGCCGTCGGCGGGTGTGTCCGGTCCGGCGGTGCTGTCGTCAGCCCCAGACCCGGCGTCGGCCGGCGGGGCCGGCGGGTCGAGTCGGGCCAGCTCGGCCCGGGCGTCGCGGAGCTTTGCGCCCTCGGTGACGGCCGAGAGGGTGATGCCGGTATTGGTCGCAAGGTCTTTGACGAGGCCGGCGGACTGGATGATGCCGAAGGTCAGGCCGAGGGCCGAGGGGACGATGACGGCGAGAATGGTGGCTGCGAGGACGGCGGTGACCGCGCCCTGCCGCTTCATGTTCGAGCGTTTCATGAGCCAGCGGATGACCGGCTCGAAGAGGTAGGCAAACAGGATCGCCAGGAGCAGGGGGACCGTGACGATGCTGATCTTCTGTCCGAGCCAGAGCAGGCCGAGCACGCCGAGCACGACGAGAACATCGCGGACGCCCTGGATCTGCCAGAGGTGGAGCGACTTCCAGTCGGCGCGGGGCTGGCCGGGCTCGCTGGGCATGCCCGGGGTCTGCTCGGGGTCGGGGGTATCTGCCATGCGGGGCATGGTACAGAAACCGCTGGACCCTTGTCTTCACTTGGCGTTGGGGCGGGGTGGGGCGCTCGACGTGTTGGAACGGCGCGGGGTGGTGTCAGCGGGGGTCGTCCGGCACGCGGCTGATGTCGGCGTCGTGGTTGACCGGCCATTGCTGGCTGCTCTCGATCGCGTGGTCGCTCCCCCACCTGCGGCTGCTGGTGCCCCAGTGGTTGGCGGGCCATCCACGCGAGAGGTCTCGGCCGTGGACGCCGCCCCGGGCCGGGGCGTACGGCGTGCTGTCCGCGGGACGCCAATCGCGCTTGTACTCATAGGTGGCGGACGTCCACGCGCTGGGGTCGTTCACTTCGCGGATCATCTCTTCGAGGTCACGCTCCAGGGCGGCACCGGACTCGTACGCGCGGTAGGGGCTGATCGCGACCCGCTGCCCCTCCAACGCGAGGAAGTTGCCGTGCTCGTCCAGGCCGCCGGCGTCCTCGACGTAGGGATAGGCCTCCTCAAGCAGTGCGCGCAGCGGCAGCCGCGGCGGCACCTGATCGAACGGCCCGTCGTACCAAGTGTTCTGCGCGATTTCCCGCTGGTTCACACCGACGAGGATGAAGCGTTGGGTCGCGGGGTGTTTCACGAAACAGAATCGTGATCGCTCGCCGAACCACGTCTCGACGGACCTGCTCTCGCCGCGAACCCACGGCTCGGGCGGGAGGCGGGAGTCATCGAGTACGTAGTAGAACGCCCGACCGGGCTTGTAGTAGAGCAGGTGGAAGGCGTAGCCCGATTCGTCCCGCACGCCGCTCACGTGCGACTCGCCCGGCAGGAGCGAGGGGCCCGGCAGCGCGAGTGCTGTGCGGTCCATCACAAAGACACGCGAGAGCCCGTCCAGCCGCAGCGTCACTTCGCCGGCAGCGGGGTCGTAGTGCATCGTGATACCGTCCTGGCCATCGCGGAAGCGACCGACCACGGTGTCGTGCTGGCTGTACGCGTCGAAGTACCCGACGCTGAACTCGCCGTCCTCGGCGTCTGCGAAGCGGATGTTGCCGCTGATCACCCGTGGCCCGAGCATGAACTTGTAGTAGTAGTACCGCTCGGTCGGGTAGACAACGGCACGCCGCGGCGCGGCGGACATGACGAATCTGAGGACGCTCCGGGGATCGTCGAAGTTCGGGATCGGTGCGGACTCCGGCGGCCGGGCCTTGAGTCGTGACTCGTCGCCGTTCCACGCGACGCCTTCGCGCGCGCGAGTTCGTTGAGCCGCGACCCAAGCCGCGGGCGCTGCGCGGCGGCCGGCACAGCCGGCCAGCCCCGCCACGCCCACGAGCACCGGCAGGCACCAGATGACGCCGAGCCGCAGGATCGCCCTGCCGCCTGAGCGATCGGGCGGGATCACCATGGCCATCGGTGGATAAAGTCCGTGATGTCTTGAAACGTCGTAAACCACGAGTGATCGGGCGGGAAAATCGGCCAATCGCCGGGCCCGGGCTCCCCCCATGATTGCGAGACCGTCATCGTGTGACCGGGAGGCCATGTCGGCTGGGGGCCGGGCCATGTGTTGGAGGCGTAGCTCAGGTGCCCGGGCGGGAAGCTTGTGCTCACACCCCTCTGGTGTGTCGGACCCCATGAATTCGACATCGTGGGCGCGTGATTTGGCGGCCAGTTATTCCGAGAATTCCCGGTCTCATGCACCCACGTGGTCGTGAATGCCTCGGAGTGCAGGGGGGGCATTCTTCGCTGCATGGAATCTTCGTATGTATGCCCCGGCCACCACGTGCGGGACACCACGACTTCGTGATCTTCGGGGCGGGTGCTCGACTCCGCTTCGGTGTGTCCCGGAGGCCAGGACTCGCTTACACCCGATTCATGGTGCGGCGGTGGGAATTCATAGTTCGAAGAGAACGTGTAATGAATCGCGGGCGGGTCCCAGCTGCTCGATGCGTACCAGAGATGGTTTGCGGGCCACTGTTTGCTGATGGCGACTTCGTGTGGCGCCGTGGGAAAGTGGCTGGATGAATACGAGTCGTGTTCAAACGGATCCGGTTCTTCACCGTCGTAGCCGTTCGAGATACTCACCAAGTGATTGGGCTGCCACCAGCCGGGGTGTTCCGGCGGCCACGTGTCACTCACTCCGATCAGATGTGTGACGGGCACACAGCCCGATGCCATGAATGCATCAATCCCAGCCTCAACGAGAGCACCGACGTACTCCGCGGCAGACTGTGCGGCCTGCTCGACGTCGTGGTCGCTCACGCTCTCTCCGAACCGGTCCAGCGTGACCGCGAGATCATCGGCGTTCACCACACCGTCGAAGTTCAGGTCGCCCTCGGCACCTCCGCCGGCGACCGCGTCGGCGGTTTCCTGAAGGTCCGCATCACCTACCGCCTCCTGCCCGTCGGCGGCCGTCTTTCCGAACGCTCCCTTCATAAGCCGCTCGATGGCCGTGACGAAGTCCTGGTAGGTCTCGACACCGTCCTCATCTTGATCGCCCACAAGGAGGTCGGGACCGTACAACTCGGTCATGCGACCGAGGAGTGCCATGGCGACATCGACATCGCTCACCTCGCAGTCCCCGTTGAGATCGGTGAGCACAATGCCTGAACGCGACAAGAACCGTGTGACCTCGGTCCGGTCGGGCGGCCCGGTCTGTGCCGTGACGCTGCCCGCGATGACCACGAGCCCGGTGAAGAGTCCAACGGCGCGAACATGTGCTTGCAGACCGGTATCGCCGAGAGAGTTCTTACAGTATTTGCTCACCACAGATGCCCCCTGTTGGTTGGTCACTTTCCAATGCGATACATGAGGATAACTCCCCCCCCCGTTGCGTCAAAGAGAATCTGGAAATTGTCCTAAGTACAAATTGTACAATCCGGCTCGCAGCTGTACGGGACCACCCGTTCAGGCGATGCTGGCGGGGTTGAAGGCCTCGGCGAAGTCGTAGACCGCCATGAAGTCTTCGGGGGTGTCGTCCTCGGTCTTGCGCATCAGGCCGACCTCGACCATGGCGAAGACGATGCGGCCGAAGTCGTCGGTGGTGTAGAGGCCCCAGTGCTCGAGGACGGTGCGGGCGAGGCGGCCGTACTTCTCGATGGCGTAGTCGCGGAGGCCGAGGCAGAGCTGCTGACCCGAGACGTGCTTGGATTCGTCGGAGGCGTCGCCGGTCTGGCCCTCGCCGTGGGACATGACGACGGCGTGGGCGAGGCCGTCGCGGACGAACTGGAACGCCTCGCGCGGGAATGGCCCGGCGAGCTTCCGCATCTTCTGCCAGTCAACGTGGATCGTGTCGGACACGGGTGCTGCTCCGGGGTCACCTCGGCGGACTGGTTGTCCGCGTCGAGGAGATTCTACGCGCTCAGACGCCGTCGCCCAAGCCGGTCTTGAGCCGCGGTCGGCTCGTGTACGGGGAGCCAGCGATGGCAAACCGCAGCGGGGCATGGGTCCACTCGTCGTTGCCGCTGAGCCCGACGCGGGGACCGACCGCGATCTGGTCATCGGCGATGGGGCTGGTTTTTCTTCGCTCTATCACCAAGGCCCCGAGTTCCGGGACGGGGCCGGCGGTCAGGTCGAGCCCGTCGTGAGGTCGCCCGATGGCCAGGGCCTGGCAGAGTCGGGCGGGGCCGGAGCAGAGGTCGCGGTCGGTCAGGGGCTTCTTGCGGGGTTTGGGCCCGGTGCGATGGGCACGCAGCAGGTCGAGCCCCTCGGTCGGCTCGATGGCCCGGAGGAGCACCGCGACCGGGACACCCTCGGAACCGGCGGAGATGTTCATGCAGAAGTGCATGCCGTAGGTGAAGTAGACGTAGAGCGTGCCGGGCCGGGCCCACATGGAGGCGACCCGCTCTGTGCGGCGGCCCCCGTAGGTGTGGCTGGAGGTGTCGCGGACGCCCAGATAGGCCTCGGTCTCCACGATCGTGCCGGCCAGGCGCGAGCCGTCGGGCAGCGTGCGGGCGAGGGTGCAGCCGAGGAGCTTGCGGGCGAGGGTCTCGGGGTCGGTGGCGAAGAAGCGGCGGGAAAGGGGTCTTGGCTGGTCCCGTGACATCGGGTGAGCGTATGGCCCCGGAGGGCCTGGAAGGCCGGGAGGTGTGGCATGTCCACGCTTCGTGGGCATGGTCTCTTTCAAGACGCGGACTGAAGCTGGCACATGCCCACGAAGCGTGGGCATGCCACACGGGGGTCAGGGTGTTGCTGAGGCTGATGGAGCGATCGCGAGCGGGTGCGCGGTTGCGCGCGCGCGGAGGATCCGTTCCGCCGCGGGCAGGTCTGCGGGTGTGCCGGCGACGTCAACCGCGACGAGCCCCAGCGGGGTGGCTCCGGGCGTGAGGGAGCAGGCCGCCTCGTCCCATCGCAGCGCCAGGCAGCCGTTGACTGTCATCATGCGGAGGAGCGACTGTGGGTCGGCACCGTCGCGCTCGTAGAGCAGGCGGGCCTCGTCGAGGATGCTCATGCCGGGGCCGTCGGGGGCGTCGGTGCCCTGCGGGAGGTTGAGGATGGAGTCGGTGCCGAGGCAGACGTTGATGCCGCCGCGGAGCATGTCGCGGTAGCGGTGCGGGCCGAAGTGGGCGGGGGCGTCAAAGTAGGTGCTGGCGCGGGGGCAGTAGGCGACGCTTGTGCGCGTCACGCCGAGGATCTGCAGCGCGCGCGCATCCTCCGCGACGTCGTTGCAGTGGGCGGCGATGAAGGGAGCCTCGGCGAGGATGTGCGCGAGGTGTCCGATGGGCGAGAGGCCCTTGCCGATGTGGTCGAGGATGTCGTCGGTCCAGATGCCGAAGCGTTCGAGCATCTCCCGCTGCGGCCCGGTGGCGCGGGCGATGAACTCGTGCTCTTCGGGGGTTTCGGCGAGGTGGGTGGCGAGGGCGAGGTCGAACCGGCGGGCCAGCTCGACCGCTCGCTCGTAGGCGGAGATGCTCACCGTGTTGGGGGCGTGGGGCTGGAGGCCGAGACGGGTGGCGGGTGCCGCGTGCGGCGGCGTGCGTGGTGCGGTCAGGCCGTCGCGGGCGGCTTGCTGGAGCACGGCCTCGAGCCGGTCGAGTGCCGCGGCCTCGCGTGAGCCGATGGCGAAGAACTCCAGGAACGAGACGCCGGACAGCGGCGAGGCGGCCAAGGCGTGGAAGGGCTCGAGCCTCGGCACCCCCGCGGCCGCGCCGGCGATGTCGCCGACGAGCACCACGCCGGCCCGGAGCGACAGCTCGATACCCCGGCGGACGGAGGCGGCGATGGCTTCGGGTGTCTGGGCCCGGCCCTCGCGGACGCGGTCTACCCAGGCGACGAATCCTGTGTCGGGATCGTGGTCGAGCGGGCCGAGGTGGGTGAGGTCGAGGTGGGTGTGGGCGTTGACCATGCCGGGCATGACGACGGCGTGGGTGAGATCGACCGCGGTGGCGCGGGCGGCTGCGGGGTGGGGGTCGATCTCGGAGGGCGTGCCGCGGGCGAGGATGGTCGCGGCGCGTACCGGGATGTCGGGAAAACCGCCCGCGGGGCCGAGTTTGACGAGCAGATCGGCTCGCCCGGCGGGGTGCGACGCGGACGACTTGGCGGTGCGAGGGTCGGCGGATCCCGGATCGGCCACTCCCGCGGCCTGGAGCCGGTAGACGCCGGGCGGTGCGGGGATCTGGATCCTGGGGGCGGATTTCATGCCTGAGCGAGCGAGGGGCCGATGAGACGGGGACGGCGCCATACTATTGCGTCGGGAGGACGGTACGCGCGACCGGGCGTCGGCACGCCCGCGACCGCTCGACACCCTTGGACCCATGCTGGGAGACGACGCGATGACTCAACAGAACTCTTTCCTCGGCCGGCGGAACGTGCGGCGGGCTGCGCTGGTGGCCATGGTCGGCATGACCGCCGGGCTCGGCGGCTGCATCAGCCAGGCCGACTACGACCGCGTGCTGGTCGAGAACCGCACGCTCACCAACCGCAACCAGGAACTCCGGGCCTCGCTGGATGAGTGCGAGGCGGCCCGCTCGGCCCTCGGCGGTTCGCGCCAGTCGGGCGATCAGACGATCAGCCAGCTCACGGCCCAGCTCAACGAGAAGAACTCGCTGCTGGACGACTACGAGAGCCGCATGCGTCAGCTCGAGCAGCAGATGCAGGGCTTGTCGTTCGGCCCGCTCGATGCCGCGACAGACGCGGCGCTGGCGGACCTGGCCTCGCGCTACTCCAACCTGCTGAGCTACGACTCGGCGCAGGGCATGCTGCGGTTCAACTCGGACCTGACGTTCGGCTCGGGTTCTGACGTGGTCAGCGCCGGGGCGAAGCAGACGCTCAACTCGCTGGCGAGCATCCTCAAGGGCAGCGCGGCGTCGCAGTACGACCTCGTGATCGTCGGCCACACCGATTCGCAGCGGATCGGCGCGACGACCGCCCAGAAGCACCCGACCAACATGCACCTCTCCTGCCACCGGGCGATCTCGGTGCGGCGTGAGCTTGCCAGCCTCGGGATCAGCGAGTCGAAGATCCAGGCCGCGGGCTGGGGCGATCAGCGTCCGCTCGTGCCCAACACCGCCAACGGCAACACCCCGGCCAACCGCCGCGTCGAGATCTATCTCGGGCGTTCGGTCGGCGGCGCGGGCGGCGGCAGCCCGGCGGGCGGCTCCGGCAGCGCCGGCGTCGGTCTCGACCGCGAGACGCCCCCCGATCGTCAGCCGGCGATCACCAAGTAAACCCGGCGCGAACGATCGCGCCTCGGAACACGCAGAACTCCCTCGGAGCCCAGCCAGCGATGGCTGGGTTCTTTTCTTTCCATGGCGGAACACGTCATCCGTCAGTCCGGCCCTGCGTCGGGCTGATAGAGCCGATTGGCGGCGATGTACTCGAGCACCGCCGGATCGAGCATGCGGTCGAGCGCCTCGGCATCTCGCGGCGATTGGGCGAGGGCGGCCCGGGCCTCGGTGGAGCTGCCGCGGACTGTCGGCAGCGCGAGCACAGCATTCTTCCAGAGTTCCAGGTCTGCGTCGTTCCATGCGCCGGTGAGGCGGAGGTGCTCGATGAGCCGCATCGGCGTCGGTCCACGGCTCGCGCAGGACCACGAGCGGGCGGGCCAGACGGATGATCTCGCCGGCCTCGCGCCAGCGGTGGAACTCGGCAGCCTGGTCGGCACCGATGAGGAACGAGAAGCGAACCCCGGGCCGGAGCGCGCGCGCGGCGGAGGGTGTCCACCCAGTAGCTCGGGGTGCCACCCGCGGCACGGTCGAGTTCGTCGGTCCAGACCGCGGCGTGGGGAGCCCGTCGGCGACGAGACGCAGCATCGCGGCACGGTGCGCATCGGCCTCGGGCGGGTCGGGCTTGAACGGCGAGCGGGCGGCCGGGACGAAGAGGAGCCAGACGGGAGAGCGGCGGCCGGAATCGTCGGCGGCGCGGGCGGCGGCGGCGATGCGGGCGTGGGCGCGGGTCGGCGGATCGAACGAGCCGCCGACGAGGAGGATGTCCGCGGCGTCCTCGGGGATCGGCATCGGCGAGATCGCGGGCGCGGGTGTCGTGGGAGCGGCGGGATGGGTCGGATGGTCGTCGGGCATGCAGCCGGGGATGGTACGGGGCGGCGGCGACAGAGTGGCCGCCGGGCAGCTTGATGGGCCGGCACGGGTGCCCCGGCGGGGTGTGGGCGGCTACACTTGGCCCGTCTGGCCCCGTCGTCTAGTCAGGTCTAGGACACCAGGTTTTCATCCTGGTAACACGGGTTCGAATCCCGTCGGGGTCACTTTCACGGCCAGCCTTCTATGGTTGGTGCTTTGAGGAACGGTCCGCCGCGGACGATTCCTCCGCTCGCCGGTGCCGGATCTCACCCCGGAGCGCTCGAGCGGCCGGGGTGATTCCCAACTGCACCACGGCTGCGTATCCGAAGAACATCCAGAACCACCAGAAATCGCCGGTCTCGCGGCTCCCGTTCCCGTGAAGCGGTGAGTCCGGAAACAGCAGCACCATCCACGACCAGCCGAGGAAGAGCGCGAGCAAGAGCGTGATGACGAGGTTCTTGCGGAGGCGGCGGTACCGCTTCGGGAGATGGAGCGTCCACGCGGCCGTGTGCCACTCCAACGCCCGGCACCACGAGGCGAGCGCGAAGAGATAGCCTCCTGTCGCCGCGATGAAGCACAGCGGGCGGGCGATCTGGAGCCACCGCGGCGATTCGATTTGGAGGAACATGGATAGCATCCAAGTCAGCAGCAGCGTGGGGGCCAGCGATGTGCCGAGGACACGGGTCACTTTCCGCGCGGGCCCGGTCAGGGTGCTCAAGCTTGAAACCGGTCTGGTCGAGAGCCAACACCCGAGACTGTGCGTCGGGAAGGGGAGCACGAACAGAATCCAGAGCAGCACCGCGGACCACATCGGTGCATCTGGCGACATCGGCGCGGGCTGATCGAAGTGTTCGAGGATCACGCTGACGACTATCAGCGCGAGCATCGTCAGCGCGAACACCGCGGCGTAGTACGCGACGAACTCCTGCAGGCGAAGTCCGAGCCGGACGCGGCGGAGCCAGCGCGGGTCGGCGTGTCTGAGCCAGTGTTCGGCCGGGACGTAGTGGGCTGCGGGATAGCCGCACTCGGGGCAGGGACTCTCGCGGCTGAGCGGAGGTAGGCCCGCGAGGCTGTAGTCGCATTCGGGGCAGACACCCGGCCCAGTGGGCGGGTGCGGGGTCTCAGGATTTGGGGTCCCCGTGGTCATCGCGTCTGAGTGTACATGCCCCGGCAAACGTCTCGCACAGGACGCGGCGACGCAGTAGTCTCTCTGCATGAGCAACATGACACCCGGATCGATCGGCTGGCACGACCTGACCGTCCCTGACGCGGAGGGGGTGCGGGACTTCTACGCCGGGGTGGTGGGCTGGGCGGCCGAGCCGGTGGACATGGGCGGGTATGCAGACTTCAGCATGAACGCGGGCGGTCAGACCGTCGCGGGTGTCTGCCATGCGCGCGGGGCGAACGCGGGGATGCCGGCGCAGTGGATGATGTACGTGATCGTCGAAGACCTCGACGCGGCGCTGGAGCGGGTGCGGGAACTCAAGGGCGAGGTGGTGACCGAGCCCCGCGGTGCTGGCGGCGGGAAGTTTGCCGTGATCCGTGACCCTGCCGGCGCGGTGTGCGGCCTGTATCAGGCGGGATGAACAGAGCGATTGAGTCGGGAGCGGCTCGACGTGCGCTCGCGCGTCAGTGGTCGCGGCCGGCGCGGGGGTGGCGGCGTCGCCAGATCCGCTCGATCCAGTGCGCGAAGCGGACGTTGGCCAGACTGAGGACGACCGCGACGATGCCGATGCCGATCGCGGCGGCGACGAGCGGCAGCAGCGATGTGTTGCCCTCGATCACATCGCCCACGCTGGTGACAAACTGCGACCACGCGGTGGCCCCGTCGGTGATCTCGGCGAGCGGCGGGCCGATTGTCTGGAGCAGGTCGAGCATGGGGGCCTCCACCCGATGTATCGGCGGGTTCGGGCTGCGGTCTGCGTCACCACGGCGGTCGGGCCGCGCGGTCGGTGGGTATCGGACGCGGATTGTGCGCGCAGGGGCTCACTCGGCGGCCGGCGGCTCGGCGCGGAGCTCGGCGAGCGCGTCGTGGACGAGGTCGCGGAGCTCGGCCATCTGGGCGTGGGCGAGGCGCTGTCCGACCTGTGCGGCGGCGTACATGCCGAGGGCCAGGGCCAGGCACGCGCAGCCGAGCACGAGGGAGAGCCACGCGGAGCGGCCGATGACCAGAAATGAGGCCGCGAACATGAGCCCGAAGCAGCCGGCGGTGATCAGCGAGATGTAGGAGAGCATGAAGCCGGTCCAGATCGCGGGCTTGGGGCTGAAGCGGGCGTGGAGGACCGAGCCGGCGCGCCGGCCGCGACGGTCTCCATCGTGAGCCACGGCGACCAGAAGTGGCGGGCGTCGGGGGCGATGGTCAGGACGACGTGCTGGCCGAGGACCTCGACCGGGTGGTGTGCGGCGTCGCGGCTCGAGGGCGGCTTGGAGCTGCTGCACGGTTCCGTCAACCGATGCGGTCAGTGAGAGCTCGAACGTCGGGCGGACTGGCGGGGGCTGGAGCATGGCGGGTTCCCGGACACGGCGGCTCCGGATACAGTACCACGAACTCTGGAATCGCTCCGCGGCGTGGGCGGTCGCCGGTGTGGAGCGGGATGAGGCAAGGAGCGCGAGGGCATGCGGCGAACTGGCACAGCGGTGATGGCAATCGGTCTCCTGGGTCTGGGGCTGGCGTGGATGGGCGGGTGCGCGTCCGCGTCGATGGCGATCAAGGAGCAGTTCGGTTACGCCAAGCGGGAGCAGCTCGTTGACGGCGTGCAGAAGGCCCGCGATGCGCAGGAGGACGCCAAGGAGCAGTTTGCCTCTGCGCTCGAGGAGTTCATCGCGGTAACGCGGGTGGACGGCGGCGAGCTGGAGGCGACGTACAAGCGGCTGCAGCGGGAGCTGGAGCGGAGCGAGGACCGGGCCGAGTCGGTGCGGGACCGGATCACCTCGGTGGAGCGTGTGGGCGGGGCGTTGTTCCGAGAGTGGGAGCAGGAGCTGAGCGAGTATTCGAGCGAGTCGCTCCGGGCGTCCAGCCGCGAGCAGCTGGAGGCGACGCGGCGACGCTACGACGAGCTGCTGGCGGCGATGGGCCGGGCCGAGAGCAAGATGGAGCCGGTGCTGGTGGCGTTCAACGACCAGGTGCTGTTTCTCAAGCACAACCTCAATGCGCGCGCGATCGCGTCGCTGGAGGGCACGGTGGGCGAGTTGGAGCAGGAGATCGGCGTGCTGATCCGCGACATGGAGGCGTCGATCGCGGAGGCGAACGCGTTCATCGACTCGATGGGGAGCTGAGTTGTGTTGGGTGCACGAGCGGGGCTGCTCGAGGGCTAGGCCACGTCTTTGAGGGTGGTCCGCTTGCTGTGGACCTTGGCGATCTCAAAGAGCTGACGCTCCTGCAACTCGCTGAGCCCGACGAACTGCGCACCGACCTCGTAGCCCGCGAAGCCGGTCTTCTTGACCCACATCAAGACGCAGGGGTAGGTGGCGGACTCGCCCATCGCGGTCTGGAACGTGAGCGTGCGCGACTCGCCCTTCTTGGGCGCAAAGAGCGAGTGGATCTGCAGCTTGGCGCCGGTCTTGGAGATATCGACCACGCGTCCCGAGCCGCACCGGAGCCGCTCGCACGCGATGCGACCGGGGCGGCGACGCTCGGCCTCGGTCTGCTTGCCGTAGGACGCCAGGCTGATCAGTGAGAGCTGGACTCGGTGCATGGCGGCATCATCGGTCGGGCGGGCGGACGGGGTTTGGCCCGCGGCCTGCATGTGCGGGTATCGGGCTGCGAGTGCCCGGCACGATCGGTGCGGCTTTCCGGGTTGAACAGCGAACGCGAGAGTGCGGGAGATCGGCGGGTCCGATATGCTGCGCCGAGGGGCACGGAATCGTGGCGGGAGGTGCGGCGTGGACACACGATCTGAAGCGGACCGGTCGGCGGCGGCGACGTTTGACCACCGGGCCGTGACGCGACCGGACCCGGTGCTGCTGAAGCACTATGTCATCCTGTCGCTGTTAGGCGGGCCGTTCTTTCCGGTGATCTTCCTGCCGCTCTATTGCCGGTTCATCACGCTGCGGTACCGGTTTGATGACGACGGCATCTGGATGGCGTGGGGCGTGCTGTTCAAGCGGGAGATCAATCTGGCGTACCGGCGGGTGCAGGACATCAACGTGACCCGCGGCGTGATCCAGCGGTGGCTGGGCCTGGCCAGCGTGGCGGTGCAGACCGCCTCGGCAAACTCGATGCCGGAGATGAAGATCGAGGGCGTGCTGGACGCCGACGGGCTGCGGGACTTTCTGTACGCCAAGATGCGGGGTGCGAAGGGGCAGGGGGACCGGCCCGCTGGAGCAACGGAAGATGGCGGAGCCGACGCACCGGACGAAGCGCTCGCGCTGCTCGTGGAGATCCGCGACGGCGTCAGCACGCTGCGGGCTCGGGTGGATGCCCTGGAGGCGACGAATCCCGGTGGTGACGGAGCGGCGTCATGAGCAAGGTGGCCGATCGAGCGGGCCGGTGGGTCTACCGCGGCGTGTGGGGCGTGCTGGTGGGGTGGCTCCGCGTGCCGGACGAGGCGCCGAACGTGCCGCCGGGCAGCGGCGAGGTGGTGCGCTCGCTGCGCCCCGCGCCGGGGTTTCTGCGCTATCTCAAAGTCGGGTTCTGGGTGCTGGCGGTGATCTTCGACGTGGTGATCATCGGGGTCTGGGTGCTGATCCTCGCGGCCAACCCGATCGCGGGGGCGATCACGGCGCCGGTCTTCTGGGGGCTGGCGATCGTGCCGGACATCTTCGCGTATGTCGCGCTGCACGTGCGGTTTGACACGACGTGGTATGTGGTGACCGAGCGAGCGGTGCGGATCCGCCGCGGCGTGTGGATCATCACCGAGAACACGATCACGTTCGAGAACGTGCAGAACGTCTCGGTGCGGCAGGGCCCGCTGCAGCGGCACTTCGGGATCGCCAAAGTGCTGGTGCAGACCGCCGGCGGCGGCGGGTCGGCGGCCGGGGGGGGGCACCTCGGCGGGGCACCAGGGGCTGCTGGAGGGCGTGGACGACGCGCAGACGCTACGGACGCTGATCATGCAGCGGGCGGAGGCGTCGAAGGGCGCGGGGCTCGGGGACGACCATCACGGGCAACGCGGCGGGCAGGGAGCGTTGAGACCCGCGCATGTGGCGGCGCTCCGCGAGATTCGTGATGCGCTTGCGACGTAGAGCCCCTCGCGCGAGCGAGGGATGCATCGAGCGGGAACCCTACGAGCACGCATGTCGCCCTGACCCCTCGCTTGCGCGAGAGGCTCAACCTCCACGTTCCCTGCGCCTTGGGGTTCCGGTCAGGCCATCCGCACCCAGCGGACCAGGGTCTTGAAGTTTGGCGGCTTGCCGAACATCAACAGGCCGACGCGGAAGACCTTCGCGGCAAACCAGATGCACCCTAGCGCGAACGCCGCGGTGATCGCCATGGAGAGCGCAATCTGCCAGAAGGGTGGCGGCTCGGTGCTGGCGATGCGGACGACCATCGCAAACGGCGACATCGGCGGCACCATGCTCAGCACGAACGAGAGCGTGGAGTTGGGGTCGCGTGTGATGGGCAGCCAGAAGAAGTAGGGAAGCATGACCGTGAGCATCACCGGCGTCTGCAACGACTGCGCCTCGCGCAGCTCGTTGACCGCCGAGCCGATCGCGGCCATGAACGACGCGAAGATGAAGTAGGCGAGCACGAAGTAGACGCCGAGGTAGACGAGCTTCTCGGGCGAGATCAGGTCGAGCAGGCTGAAGGCGGTGAGGGTCGCCAGACCCACGCCGGTGTAGATACTGAGCATCACCACGCCCACGCCCATCTGGCCGAGGATCTTGCCGGTCATCAGCTGCATCGGGCTGACGGCGCTCAGCAGCACCTCGACCACACGGCTGGATTTCTCCTCGATCGTGGTCGTGAGCAGGTACTGCCCCCCCACCATCACCGACATGATCAGCAGGATCATGAACACGAAGGGCAGCATCATGTTCAGACCCGTGCTGGCCCGGCGGGTCTCGCCAGAGTCGGTGACCTCCTGCGTCGCGGCGGCGCTGACGGTGGTCAGGGCCTCGACGTCGGAGCGGTCTACCCCCGGCCTGGGCGTAGCGGGCCTCGAGCACGGCGTCGCGTAGGCCGCGACGCATCAGGTCGATGTGGCGGTCGTCGGTCTTGGCCCGCGCGTAGAACTCGAACCCGCCGAAGGTCTCGGCGTCGGCGGCCTTGCCGACGGCGTCGGGCGCGATGACCGCGAGAGCGACCAGCGCGTCGGGGTCGTCCACTTTCGAAGGCTTGAGCCGTTCGCGGAGCGATTCGATATCGGTCTCGGCGGGGAACGGCTCGACGGTGAGCTCGGGCGGTGGGCCGAAGGCCTGGGCGATCGCCGACTGCACCATGGGGTTGTCGAGCTGGTCCTGCAGCTGCGCGGCCTGATCGCCGAGCTGTTCGGCGATGAGCCTGCGTGCCTGGGCGCTCGATTCGGCGATGATGCCGGAGATGCCCTCGGTGCTGAACCGCGACTCGATGCCGGGCAGCACGGCGCCGGAGCGGTCAACGATCGCGACGGTGCCGCGGAGCTCGGGGGCCTTGGCCTCGTCGGTGAACTTGACGATCAGCGGGATGGCGAGTGCCGCGAGCATGGGGATGACGAACGCCCCGATGAGGAACGCCTTGGTCAGCACGGTGGACGAGAACTCCCGCCAGGCGATGGCGGCGACTTTGCTGATCATGCCGGGGCTCCTTCGGCGGCACCCGCGCGGAGGGCGGCACGCAGCGACGCCTCGTCGGCCTCGTGGGCGGCGTCACGGGTCACGATGTCGATGAACACATCTTCGAGGGTCGGGCGGCGGAGCTCGATCTTGATGACCGGAGTCTGCTGCAGAATCTGCTGCATGAGCGCGGCGGGCTCGGTGCCGTTGCGGAGTGAGACCTCAAAGCCCCCCTCGCTCGGCTCGACCGCCTCCACGCCGGGCAGCGAGGCCACCGACTCGGCACCGGCGGGATCGACCGGCGAGAACAGAATGGTGCGGGGGTCGTACTGGTCGCGGATCTCGTCGAGCGAGGCGTCGAGCACCTTGTCGCCCTTGTTGATCATGACGAGGTGGTCGCAGAGCTGCTCGGCCTGGTGCATGACATGGGTCGAGAAGATCACGGTGCGGCCGGCCCGGTGCTGTTCGAGGAAAAGATCGCGGAGCAGCCGCATGTTGACCGGGTCGAGGCCGCTGAAGGGCTCGTCGAAGATGAGCAGCTCCGGCTCGTGCAGCACGGCCGCGATGAACTGGACCTTCTGCTGCATGCCCTTGCTCAGCTCGTCGCAGCGCTTCTTGTAGCAGTCGCCGAGATCGACGCGCTCGAGCCAGTCCTTGACCTTCTTCTCGAGCTCGGGGCCGGCGGCACCCTTGAGCTTGCCCATGAGCTTGAGGAACGCGCCGACCTTCATCTTCTTGTAGACGCCGCGTTCTTCGGGGAGGTAGCCGATGCGGTCCTTGCTCTCGACGGCCGAGGCCTTGCCGAGCACGCTGAGCCGCCCGGCGTCGGGGAACAGGATCGACATGATCATGCGGATCGTGGTCGTCTTGCCGGCGCCGTTGGGGCCGATGAAGCCGTAGAGGGCCCCCTCGGGCACCGCCATGTTCATCTCGCGCACCGCCACCTTCTCACCGAAGGTCTTGGTGACACCGTCCATGATAATTGCGTCTGGCACGATACCCCTTCCCGCTGTAGAGACTTCCCGCTGTCGAGAATGAACCCGGCATTATTGGCCACAGGGCCGCCGGTGTTTCATGCGGGCGGCATTTGTCTGGAACTGCATCGGTCGGCGCACGCCCTTCTGTTGAGCAAGAGCCTACAGCCCGAACCGCGAGAGCGGCACGGTACCATCGACGTGGAGCGTCTCGGCCTCCGCAGCACGGAGGTCGGTAACCGCCGCCGCAAAGTCCGGCGGGAGCGGCGCGGTGAAGACCATCGCCTCGCCCGTGATCGGGTGCTCAAAGGCCAGCAAGCCCGCATGGAGCATCTGTCGCTCGATGACGGTGCCTCCCGAGAGATCGAGCGGTTTGCCGCTGTACATGTCGTCGCCGACGATCGGCCAGCCGTTGTGGCTGAGGTGGATGCGGATCTGGTGGGTGCGCCCGGTCTTGAGCTCGAGCTCGACGAGGGAGAAGTGGTCCCGGGCCGGAGCATCCGGGTCTGCGCCGCTGGCATGAGCAGCTCTCGCGGCGTCCTTCGAGGGGCGCGCGTACCGCTCGCGGACGCGGCAAATCGTGATGCTCGGCTTGCCCAGGTCATCGTGGCGGACGACATACTTCTCGCGATAGCCCTTCTCGCGCGAGGGATGCGGGCCCAGCGGCAGGTCGATCACCTGACCGTCGGGCTCAACCCGGCCCTGCACCAGCGCGAGATATCGCTTGTCCACGGTGCGCTTCTCGAACTGGCGGCTGATCTTCCAGTGCGACTCGTCGTCCTTGGCGAACACGATGCACCCGGTGGTGTTGCGGTCGAGCCGGTGGACCACGCCGGGGCGGGCAAACTCCTCGCCGACGCCGGAGAGCGCGCCGCCGGAGACGTTCTGGAAGTGCCACGCCAGCGCGTTGATCATCGTGCCGGCCAGCTCCGAACGCGCCGGGTGGACGATGATGTCGGCCTGCTTGTTGAGCACGATCAGGTGCCGGTCCTCGAACAGCACCTCGAGCGGGACCTGCTCGGGGCGGATGGTCTTGTCCGGCGGCGGCGGCACGACGACCTCGATGCGATCGCCCAGCACGAGCTTGGTCGAGGGTTTGGCGGCACGCTCGTTGACGGTCACGCCGCCGGACTCGATGAGCCGCTGCAGCTGCGTGCGGCTCATGAACGTGATGCGGCTGGTGAGGTACTTGTCCAGGCGGGTCTGCAGGTCGCGCTTGAGCGTGAACCGCACGCGGGGCAGATCGGGATCGCCCCCGTCGGTCTCGGCCGCCGCGGCCCGGGCCTCATCGATCGCCCTGCGGATCGCCTCGGGATCGACCTTGCCCCCCGGCAGGACGAGCCGGTCGCCGAACGAGGCCTCGACCTCTTCGGCGCCGCCGTCATCGACCTCGGTCCCGCGCTGCCGCCTCGGGTCGGTCATTACCGACCATCGTCGGAGGCATCGTCGCCCGCGGCATCGTCCGTCGTCGTGTCGTCGGTGCCGGAGTCCTCGGTGCCCGAATCGCCCGCTCCGGCGTCATCGGCGTCGGAGGATTCGCTCTCGGAGCCCTCCTCGTCGATCACCTCGGTGACGCCCTCTGAAGTCACACCCTCGACCGGTAGCGGGCCGACCGTTTCGTCGATCTCCAGCGGCTCGGGCTCGGGCGGCACGGGCAGGTCGGCCTTCTTGGGGAGCGTGATGCGGGTCAGGCGGGGCAGGTTGTCAATCCGCTGGCGGGTCAGAGCGACGTGCTCGACGAAACCACGCTCCTCGGCGAGGGCCATCGCCTGATCGAGCGTGTTCTTCGCGGCATCAAGGTCGGGACGCGACTCGGAAACGGCGGCCAGACCGTACAGCGCGCTGAGCGTGTGGATGGCCATCGCGGGATTCTTCTGCGTCTCGTTCCACACCTCGCGGTAGAGCGCCTCGGCCTCGTCGAGCAGGCGGACGCGGTCTTCACCGTCGGGGGTCAGGAAGTCCTCTTCGTTCTCAGGTTCGCCCGTCGCCGGATCGAGCGGCGAGCCGGGACGGATGCCGCGCTGCACGGAGCGCAGGTACTCGTCGGCCGCGGAGAGGCGGGCCATGATGCTCACGCCCTTGACGTCGTCGAAGTCTGCGGCGATGCGGCGGAGGGCGTCGGGGGAGGGCGAGAAGGTGTTGGCCGACTGGTTGTACTGGGCGAACGCCTCGTCGATATGGGCCTGCCGCGCCTCGATGCGCTTGTTGTAGAGGAAGTAGCCGAGCGCCGCGGCCGCGGCGATGAGCAGGATCGGCGTGCTCCATTTGCGGATGAAATCCACAAACTCCTGATTGATCTTGGAGTCTTCGAGCCCGGCGCCTTCCTTGATCTGGCCGAGCCGGTTGTCGTTGTCGGGAAGGTTTTCCTTGGCCATGCGTCGGACTCCACGCGGCCTCTGGGCCGCCGGGGGGTTCGGGGATTGATCGGTCGCCCCGCGGCTTTCGCCCGGGCCGCAAGTCTAGCGGGGCGAGAGCCCGGTTTCGCCGGAGGCGTGCCCCGGATGAGCCCGCGGCACGATCGATCCCCAGAACCGCCAGGGCTGGTCGCTCGCCAGCGCCTCATCCGGCAGGAGCAACCGGCGGAACTGCACGGCAAGTTCCGGCATCCCCTCGCCTGTGAGGGCCGAGACCGAGGCGTCGTGAGCCCATCGGGCCGTTCCCAGGTCGGCCCGTAGCGCCAGGGCGACCGAGTCGAGCCCCGGCGGTGCGGCCGGCGGGGGGTGGTCGTGATCGCCGAGCCTCAGCACAAGGTCGGCCCCGGACAGCAGCGGCTCGACGATGGCCAGAGCCGCCCGTTCATGCCCCGTCGCGTCGGGCCTGCAGTCCGGGGGTGTCCACATAGCGGACGATCAGGCCGTCGAGGTCAACCAGCGAGCCGACGTGGTCGCGGGTGGTGCCCGGCTCGTCGGCGGTCACGGCGACGGGGCGGCCGGCGAGGCGGTTGAGCAGCGTGGACTTGCCGACGTTCGAGGGGCCGATCGCGACGACCAGCGGCGGGACGACGAGGCGGTCGAGCACGCGTGACAGCTCGGGAGAGGTTGAGGGCGTGTCGAGCGGGGGCGCGGGCAGGCCTTGGGCTGCCCACCGGGCGGGCTGATCGAGAAGCAGGTCCACCGCCCGCGGGCTGACGGCGCGGGAGAGCGTCTCGAGCAGCGCCGCGGCGAAGTCCGAATCGACCTCGGGGAATCGGTCACGGAGAGAGAGCCGCGTCGGCCCGGCACAGCCCGGCGCGAACGAGTGCCTCGCTCAGCTGCCGCACGACCTCGGTGCCGCCGTGCGGCATGAGCAGGAGCACGTCGTCGCCGTGTCGGGCGACAAGGCCCCTATCGATGCCCGCCAGATCGCGGACGCCCATGCCGCCGGCGGGAAGGGGCGGCATGCCGAGAGCCCCGAAGGCCGCGTTGACATCGCCGGAGACCTGCACGATCGCGATCGCGCCGGGCCGGTCGGGCGGGGTGCAGAGGTGCCATCGTGCGTTGGCGGGCGGCACGGGTCAGCCGTCCTCGTTGGCCGCGTGCTCGAAGGTGCGCTGGATGCCGATGAGCTGCAGGTCGGGGATGATCCGCTCGACGAGCCCGTCGGCCTCGAAGAGGGCCGCGGCATCACCGCCGGTGGCGATCACGCGGGGGTAGGCCTCGTAGTGCTCGGCGAAGTGCTCGACCATCTCGCGGACGAGGCCTCTGGCGGCGGCGGCGACACCGAGCTGCATGGCGTGGGCGGTGTCGCGCCCGAAGATGCCCGTCTCGGCCGGATCAAACGTGAGGAGGGGCAACGCGGCGGTCTGCTCGTGGAGGGCCTTGAGCATCATGTTCAGCCCCGGCGCAATGCCCCCGCCGTGGAAGGTGCCCTCGCCGTCTACGAAATCGACGGTAATGGCACTGCCGGCGTCGATGACGGCGACCGCCGACTCAACGAGGCTGTGGGCCGCGATCGCGTTGCACGCCCGGTCGAACCCGAGCGTCGAGGCGTCCTCCAGCGTGTGGGTCAGCGGCGGGACGCAGTCGCGCCCGACGCGGAGGATCGGGACTCCGGTGCGTGACAGCTCGCGCTCGAGCCGGTCGGCGCCCGGGTTGTTGACGCTGGCGACGACGACGGCGTCCGGTGCGGACTGCTCGATCAGCGACGCGATGGCCTCGGCGGCCGAGGCGATCACATCGGAGTTGCCGGGGGTCAGCTCGCGGCCGACGAACGAGCCCCAGCGGGCCCGGGTGTTGCCGACAGCGATCGCCACCAGAGACGCGGTGCTCTGGGGAGGCGTGCCGGAGGGGTTGGGGCTCGGTGGTGCGGGGCTGACCATGGCAGAGGATAGATGCGTCCGTGCCGAGCGGCCGGGGCCGCACCGCCGCGCGGGCACCGGGGTGCGTGTGCTAGAGTGGGGCCGCATGGTGACCTGTCGCGTGGATGCATCGCTGGAACGGGTCAAGGTTGGGGACTTCGCGTTCCCGCTTGGGTCCTACCCCGTCGAGGCCATGGAGCCCCGGCCCGGGTACAGCGTGACCTTCGAGCCCGCCGACGGGGACGCCGAGGGCGAGTGGGAAGAGTGGCCCGACAGGTACGTCTTCGACATCGTGATCTCGTCTGAGCGGCTGGAATCGCTGGCCCGGCACCTGCTGACACTGATGCCGGGGCGCGTCTACCCCATTCTCGACGTACTGGGGCGGGACGCCTACCGCGAGATCGACCCCTACGTCTCGTACGAGCTGATCGGCCTTGACCGGTTCACGGACATGGTGCGGAGGTTCCCGGCGTTCTTCTTTGAGGACGGATTGGTCGGCTTTGGCGCGATGAGCGACGAGCCCTTCATGTACGTCTTCATCGACGAGCACAAGATCGTGACCCTGCGGTGCCAGATCGAGCAGCGGGAGGCCGTCGAGGGCGTCCTCGCGGCGTTCGATCTCGAAGAAATGGAAGAGCCCGCCGGGGCCGACGCCGCTCTGCACGAGCACCGGAGCGTGCTGGCCTCCCCGGAGGACCAGTCGAACGTGCTGAACTTCGAAGAGATCATCGAGGATCTCCGCGACGAGTGGCGGCTGATGCTCAATGTTGACCCCGAGTCCAACCTCGATGACCAGGGGAATGAACTGGGTATTGTCCCTTGGCGGCTGCTGGCCAGGGCGGAGTACACCGAGGAGCCGCTGGTGCGGTACGTCGAGGTGCTGCTCCGCGCGAGCTGCCTGGCGGAGGCCGAGGAACTGTGCCGCGAGGCGGCCGACGCGTTGTTTGACCGGGAGGGCAGGGTCCCCGAGGTGGCGTCGATCGTTGAGCTGGATCGGCTGAATGCTGAAGACTTTGCGGAAATGGCGAAGGCCGCGGGTGACAGCGGGGCCGGGGCAGGCGACGGGGTCGGGGTGGTGACGTCCCGCTGGGCTGGATAGGGATAGCCCCGGCTTCTGGCGGCGTGGCCTCGCATCGCGGGGTGAAGAAAGTGGGTTTCCGGCGAGAGTCCCGGCGGAAAGTCGGCAACCGGACCGGGGATCTGCCGGAATAGGGAAGGCAGGGACTCTTGCCGGGCGCGAGAAAGAGGGCGGCCCGGCAGTTGCGTTTCCGGATTGACCGGGTTATCTTCCCAGCCCCAGCGAGCGTGACACGCGAGTTGGGGTGGAGGGTCCGCCCGCCGGGGACTGGGAAGCCTTGGCCGCGAGGCACCGCCTCCAGAGAACCATTGTGAGAACACGCGTCGTGCTTGCGAAGCCGGCGCACGGAGTGATGCTCGACGCGACGGAAGCCCCGTTGCTCGACCGAGCCAGTTTGGAGATCAGCATGCTGAGGCGTTCATCTCTTCGTGTCGGTTCGCTGCTTGCCGCGGCCGCAGCCTTTTCTGGAGTCGCCGGGTTGGCCACAACCGCGACGGCCCAGTTGGACGGCACCGTTGCCGAGCAGATCGCCAGCCCTTCGGCGGTGATCGATCGCGCCCGGCTGCTCGCCGACGACGGCAAGCTCGTGCACGCCTACGAGACGCTGAGCTCGCTGCTCACCGGCTCGGGCGCGGACCTGACCGACACCGAGCGGACAACCGCGATGGAGCTGAGCACCTCGATCAACCGCAGGATCGCGGCGCTGGACGCCTACGAGGTCAGCCTGCAGCGGGCCGAGTTCTCGCTCGCGGGTGACGACCTCAAGGCGGCGGCGCACCACGCCGGCGCGGTCGCCCGGTCGGGCACCGCCGCCTCGACGCAGACCAGGCGCGCCGAGCAGATGCTCGCCGACATCAACGCCCGCCGGGCGGAGCTGACGCCGGTGATGCAGTCGAAGCTGTCCGAAGCCCTTCAGGCGATGGAGGCCAACGACTTCGCCACCGCCAAGCGCAACCTCTCGGCGGTCAACCGCTCGGGTGTCGAACTCTCCGCGGCCGACGTGGAGCGTCTGGCCTCGGCGCAGGAGCAGATCCTGCTCCTCGAGGTTGCCCGAGGCGAGCGGTTCGACGGCCCGATGGCCTCGGCCGCGGTGATGCAGCCGGGCGTCGTGACGCGTGAGGGCGAAGAGACCGCCTCCCAGCCGGAATCGCAGCCCGAGACCCAGCCCGAGAATTGGGACAACCAGTCCGACACCGACTTCCTGCAGGTGGCCCGCCAGCTCGAGGCTGGCGGCACGATGGCCGAGGCCGACGCGGCCTTCGGCGAACGCCGCTGGGCCGACGCCCTCGCCAACTACCGCCGCGCGGTGAACGAGTTCGGCGATCTGCTCACCTCCGAGCAGCGCACGCGGGCCCAGAACCGCATCGCCGAGGCGCAGATCAACATGGGCAGCGGCCAGCCGAGCCTGATCGACACGGTCATCGGCGACGCCGGGATCGCGGCCGACCAGAAGCGGGCCGAGTTCAAGTTCCTGGCCAACCAGGCCCGCCGCTCGCTGGCGACCGGCGACATCGAGGCCGCCCGCGAGCAGGTCGCCGGGGCGCAGCTCATCTGGTCGTCGGCCAAGAACGGGCAGTTCTTCCCCGAGAGCGAGCTGGCTGCCAAGGCGTCGGAGCTCGACAATCTCCGTGGCGACATCAACGTCGCGGCCGAGCGTCTCCGCCTGGCCGAGATAGCCCAGCAGGAGGAGTCCTCCGCCCGGCAGGCGACCGACGCGGCCCTGCTCCGCGAGCGTGAGCGTGCCCGCAAGATCACCGAGGCGATCGACCGTGCCCGCGCCCTGCAGCAGGAGCAGAAGTACACCGAGGCGCTCGAGGTGGTGGAGAACCAGATCCTCTTCCTCGACCCGATCAACCCCGCGGGGCTCCTGCTCCGCGACACCTACCGCGACATCCTCATCTACATGACGTACAACGATTCTGCCCGCCGGCGGAACCACAGCATCTCGATCCTGCAGCAGCAGAACAACGAGGCCAACGTGCCGCCGACCAGGATCTACTCCTATCCCGCGGACTGGCCGTCGATCAGCGCGACCCGGGTGGGTGCAGAGTCGACCAACGAGACCCCGGCGGACCGCCGCGTGCTGGCGACGCTGGAGAACACCACGCTGCCGGCGCAGTTCAACGACAACACGCTCGAGGCGGCCCTGACCTACGTCGGGCAGCTCACGACGCTCGACTTCGACGTGGACTGGGACTCGCTGGAAGAGATCGGCATCGACCGTGAGACGACCGTCTCGCTGAGCCTCAAGAACGCCAACGCCCGCACGGTGCTCGAGCGTCTGCTCGACAAGGTCTCGACCGACCCCGTCACGCAGGCTGACTGGGCGGTGCGCGACGGCATGGTGCAGATCGCCAACGAGGACCGCATCCGTCGCCACTCCGTGCTCGAGCAGTACGATCTCCGCGACCTGGTCTTCGAGATCCCCGATTACGATGAGTCTCCCGAGATCGACCTGCAGACCGTGCTGCAGAGCTCGCAGGGCGGCGGCGGCGGCCGGAGCCCCTTCCAGCGCGCTCAGGACGACGACGCCGACCCGATCCCGCTCGAGGAGCGGATCGAGCGGATCCGTGAGATCATCTACAGCAATGTGGACCCCGAGAGCTGGCCCGAGGGCGGCGGCACGACCGGCGCGATGTACGAGCTGAACGGCTCGCTGATCATCCGCAACACGCCGAAGAACCACCGCGAGATCCGCTCGCTGCTGGCCAAGCTCCGCGAGTCCAAGGCGATGCAGATCAACGTGGAGTCCCGCTTCCTGCTGGTGGCCCAGGACTTCTTCGAGCAGGTCGGTTTCGATCTGGACATCTACTTCAACGGCGAGAACAACCAGGTCCGCGTCGCCCAGGCGAACGACCCGACCGTGCTCCCCAGCGACTTCTTCGACTTCGAGAACGGCAACGGCCTCGGCCGCACCGTCAACGGCCCCGGCACGACCGGCGACGGCTCGGTCCCCGGCCAGCAGGGCGTGGTGCCGCCGACCAAGTGGTCCCCGATCGGTTCGTCGCAGAACTCGCTCGGCCTGGCGGGCAACCTGCTCCCGGTGTCGGATGAATGGAGCGGGCAGATCCTGTCGGCCGCTCCGGCCCTCGGCATCGCCGGCCAGTTCCTCGACGACGTGCAGGTCGACTTCCTGATCGAGGCCACGCAGGCCGACCGCCGCAGCGTGCAGCTCACGGCCCCGCGCCTGACCTTCACCAACGGGCAGACCTCCAACATCTACGTCGCGACGCAGCAGTCGTTTGTCTCCGACCTCCAGCCCATCACGTCCGATTCGGCGGTCGGCTTCGACCCGACCCTCGCGGCCGTGACCGAGGGCGTGGTGATGGTGGTCCAGGGTCAGGTGACCGCCGACCGCCGCTACGTGCTGCTGAACGTGGACACCTCGGTCGCTGAGATCGAGGGCTTCGCGACACAGCCCGTCACCGCCGTCGCGGGTGGCCAGCTGGTCAACTCCGCCGACACCCAGTCCTTTATCCAGCTGCCGACCCTGTCGGTCACGCGGGTGCAGACGACCGTGACTGTCCCCGACCAGGGCACCGTCCTGCTCGGCGGCCAGCGGCTGATCAGCGAGTTCGAGGTCGAGACCGGCGTGCCCGTGCTCAGCAAGCTCCCGATCCTGGGCCGGTTCTTCAGCAACCGCATCGAGTCCCGCGAGGAGCAGACCCTGCTCATCCTCATCAAGCCGACCATCCTGATCCAGAGCGAGCAGGAGCAGTCCGCGTTCCCCGGCCTGTCGCAGGATCTGGGCTTCGGCGGCTGATCGCGATCAACCGGCTTCCGGTCGGCGACCGGCGCACGAGCTATTCCAGGGCCGCCCGTGAAAGCGGGCGGCCCTGTTTGTGTCCGATGTGTGGCGGGACGCGGCGGGGTGGTTACACTACCGAGCCGCTGCGGGTCGCAATGGCAGGGTTCACACGCCGGGGGGCTCCCGGGGTAGGCAGTGCAGGAGGTACAGCGATGTCGGGGAGTGACTCTCGGATCCGCGTCAAGGAAGTCGATGGGGTCACGCAGGTCGAGTTCATCGACCGCAACATCCTCGACGAGGCCAACATCCAGGCCATCGGTGAGGAGATCGACCGCATCATCGCCGACTCACCGTCGCCCAAGCTGCTGATCAGCTTCGCGAACGTGGACCACCTGTCCTCCGCGGCGCTGGGCACGCTGATCACCATCAACACCAAGATCCGCAACCGGGCCGGCAAGCTCTGCCTGGCCGACATCGACCCGCAGATCTACGAGGTGTTTGTGATTACGCGGCTCAACCAGCTCTTCGACATCCACGAGTCGAAAGAAGCCGCGATGAAGGCGTTTGCGTGAGTGCTGTCCCGGCTCGGCCGGGGCGCACGGATAGGCGGGCCATGCCGGGGTCACCGATGTCAGGCCAAGTCTCACTTGTCAACGATCGGGACCAGATCAACGCGGTCCAGGATCTGGTCGTGGAGCAGGCCGAGGAACTCGGCTTCCCCAACGGCGCCCGGTTCGCCCTGCGGCTCGCGATCGAGGAGGCCATCGTCAACGCCTTCCGCCACGGCCACCGGGGACTCCCCGACGACACGCCGATCACCGTCGAGTACACCATCTCCCCGGAACGCATCAACGTCGCGATCGAGGACCGAGGCCCCGGCTTCGTCCCCGCGGCCGTGCCCGACCCCACCCTCGATGAGAACCTCGAGAACCCCGGCGGACGGGGTCTGGTGCTGATGAGAGCGTACATGTCGCGGGTGCGACACAACGACCGGGGCAACCGGGTCGAGATGGAACTGCTCATGCCCGACGAGCTCTGAGCGGCTCTGCGGGCCCCCACCGCTCGCGGCGGTGGCCGGGCCGGCGTCGGGGCTCGGGAGAGGGGCCCGGAACCGGTTTCGGTGATCTTGCCGGGTGCAGAACAGCTCACTATACTGGAATGATTCTAAGTCTCTGCCATACCCCAGCCTGCCAGGCTGTTTCCGGAGGTGCCCGATGCAACTGCCCGTATACATGGATCACGCGGCGACGACACCCTGCGACCCCCGCGTCGTCGAGGCGATGCTGCCCTACTTCACCGAGCACTTCGGCAACCCCGGCAGCCGCAACCACGCCTTCGGCTGGAAGGCCGAGGAGGCCGTGGACACCGCCCGCCAGCAGGTCGCCGATCTGCTGGGCGCCGACCGCAAGGAGATCGTCTTCACCAGCGGGGCAACCGAGTCGAACAACATCGCGATCAAGGGTGCGGCGTACATGTACGCCAACGCCCCGGCCGGCAGCACCAAGCGCGGCCACATCATCAGCTCGCCCATCGAGCACAAGGCCGTGCTCGACCCGGTCAAGCGGCTCGAGAAGGAGGGTTTCGATGTCACCCTGATCGACCCGCGTCAGGACGGGATCACGACGGCCGAGATGGTCAAGGACGCGATGCGCGACGACACCATCCTCGTCTCGATTATGTGGGCCAACAACGAGATCGGGACGATCAACGAGATCCCCGAGATCGGCAAGCTGTGCCACGAGCGTGGCGTGCTCTTCCACACCGACGCGACGCAGTGGGCGGGCAAGATGCCCGTCGATGTGATCGCCGACGGGGTCGATCTGCTCAGCATGAGCGGGCACAAGATCTACGGCCCGAAGGGCGTCGGGGCGCTCTACGTCCGCCGCCGCAAGCCCCGCGTCCGCCTGCACGCCCTGACCGACGGCGGCGGGCAGGAGCGGAACTTCCGCTCGGGCACGCTCAATGTGACGGGCATCGTCGGGCTGGGCAAGGCGTGCGAGATCGCCAAGGCCGAGATGGACGCCGACCGTGAGCGGCTGCTGGCCCTGCGGCAGAAGCTCGAGGCCCGAGTGACCAAGGAATTGGACGTGGTCCAGATCAACGGCCACGCCGAGAAGCGGCTGCCGCACCTGACCAACATCTCCTTCGGCTTTGTCGAGGGCGAGGGGCTCATGATGGCCTGCAAGGACGTGGCGATGAGCTCGGGCTCGGCGTGCACCAGCGCGAGCCTTGAGCCGAGCTACGTGCTCAAGGGGCTGGGTGTGGGCGACGAGCTGGCGCACAGCTCGCTCCGCCTGAGCTTCGGGCGTTGGACCACCGAGGAAGAGGTGGACTTCGCGACCGACTACATCATCAACGGGGTCAAGAAGCTGCGTGAGCTGAGCCCGCTCTACGACATGCACAACGAGGGCATCGACATCACCAAGATCGAGTGGGCGGCGCACTAGCGCGTCCGTTCGTGGCGACAGGCAGACGACATTGACGGGCGCACACGCCCGAGGAGCCGGACATGGCATACAGCGAGAAGGTCATCGACCACTACGACAACCCGCGCAACGTGGGCAACTTTGGCACCGGCAAGGAAGTGAAGGACCGCTCCGACATCGGTGTGGGCCTGGTCGGCGCGCCCGAGTGCGGCGACGTGATGCAGCTGCAGATCAAGGTCAACGAAGAGAACGGCGTCATCGAGGACGCGAAGTTCAAGTGCTTCGGGTGCGGGTCGGCGATCGCGTCGAGCTCGCTGGCGACCGAGTGGCTCAAAGGCCGCACGCTCGACGAGGGCATGGCCCTGCGGAACACCGAGATCGTCGAGGAGCTGAGCCTGCCGCCGGTCAAGATCCACTGCTCGGTGCTGGCCGAGGACGCGATCAAAGCCGCGATCAAGGACTACAAGGCCAAGCACGGGGCCTGACCGACGCGGTCCGATAGGTGCCCGCAGAACTCCGGGCGTTTTTGCCGCGTACGATTCATGTGAGCCGGCAGCCTACGGGTGCCGATATGCCTCGCAGCCACCATTGGAGGGCGGATCATGACGACCGAAACCGACACCCAGACCCCGACCGAAGCCCCCGTGATCCTCACCGAGGCCGCGGCCCGGGAGATCAGGACGATCATCGAGAGCCAGGAGCTCGACGCCGAGAAGGTCCGCCTGCGGGTGGGCGTCAAGGGCGGCGGGTGCTCCGGGTTCAGCTACCTGCTCGACCTCACCGAGAACAAGAAGGACACCGACGAGGAGTTCGAGATCCACGGCATCAAGATCATCTGCGACCCCAAGAGCCTGCTCTACCTGGGCGGCACGACGGTCGATTTCCGCGACGAGATCATGGGGCGCGGGTTCGTCTTCGGCAACCCCAACGCGACCAGCAGCTGCGGGTGCGGCTCGAGCTTCTCTGTCTGATCACGCCCGATCCCGGCCCGTCACCGCGCCAGGCCCGGGATCTGCTGTCCCGCCCAACGGAGACCCGGCACCCCGCCGGGTCTCTTGTCGTCCCTGACGGGGCCGCAGGAGCGGTCTGCGGACAGGTCTTTTCCGGGCAGCCCAGAGGCTGTATGCTGGCCCGAGGGAACGATCGGAGGCCGGAGCACGGAGTGCCCCGGCGGGAAGGATCTGCATGAGCGAGGCATCGACGCCGACCGAGACCGCGCAGGGCTATTCCCCGCCCACCGTCACGCAAATCAGCGTGTTCCTCGACAACCGCGTCGGCAAGCTGCACGACCTGGTCGAGGCCTTCGCCGACTCGCCCGACTGCTACATCTGCGCCATCAGCGTGCACGAGGCGGCCGACCACGCGGTGGTCAGGCTCATCACCAACAACGCCGCGGCCGCCAAGGACCTGCTCCGCGAGCACGGGCTGCCCTTTTGCCTGATGGACGTGCTGGTCGTCGAGATTACCAAGGGCCACACGCTCAGCGGCATGTGCCTGAGCCTGCTCGGAGCTGAGCTCAACATCCAGTTCGCCTACCCCCTCATGCTCCGCCCCAACGGCACCCCCACCATCGCCCTCGCCGTGGACGACAAGTACCTCGCGGGGCAGATCCTACGGCGGAAAGAGTTCCGGCTGTTGGGGGAAGCGGACATTATGGACGTGCACTAACCCGCGACGGCGTCGTCCTCTAGCCGAACGCGGGCCCACTGCAGCGGTGCCGGAAGGTCCCCAAACGCGAATTCCATGTGCAAGACACGCCGACGTGTATTAGTGGTTGAACGCTCGCTCCCGTGCAAGACGAGCGGACGCATCAGCACTGCGTCACCGGCGCGGGCCGACACCGGCGTTCCTCGTTCTGGAGCGAGATCTTCATCAGCGGAAATGTCCTTGCCTGCCAAGTGAGTGCACGGCTTGACCCGAAGACATCCGTTGCGCTCGTCGGCGTTGTCCAGGTGCAATCGGACCGTGACGAGTTGCTCGAGCACCTCGGCTGGGGGTGAGACGTGGGGCTGCCCGTCTTTGAGAGACCACGGCCCGAATCCCGTTGCATCTACCCGCCGAGCGACCGCGATCGTCACGTCGCGGTGCAGCCGAAGGTGCCAGTTCGCATTCTCGCGCTTGTCGAATAGAATCGCGCGACTGAGCAGAGTGCCGCTGTCGAAACGATCGCTGAGGTACGCACGAGCGATTCTTGCGGCCTTCCACCCGGCTGGCCACCCGGAGAGCGGATCGCGCAGACCGGCGCGTCCCTCTGGACAGGTCTCAACGAGTTGATCGAGCAAATCAGGATCGACAAGAGACCGCACGATCTCGGCACCATCACGGTCAACATCCCACTTGGAGGTGTCGATGCGCATCGTGGATCACACCAACCCCTTCGCCCCCAACCACCGCTCGGCATCCAGGGCCGCCTGGCACCCCATCCCCGCAGCCGTCACCGCCTGGCGGTACTCACCATCCGCCACATCCCCCGCGGCGAACACGCCGTCGATGTTGGTGTTGCTGTGGCGGGTCTTGAGGTCGAGGTAGCCGGCGCCGTCGAACTCAAGGCCGGAGTCCTTGAGGAACTTGGTCGCCGGTGTGTGGCCGATGGCGATGAAAAGACCCTTGACGGTCAGCTCCGACCGCTCGCCGGTCTTCGTGTCTTCGAGGACCACGGCGCGGAGCTTCTCGTTCATGCCCTCCTTGCCGTCGCTCAGGCAGTCCACGACCTGCTTGTTCCAGTGGACCTTGGCGTTGGGCTTGGAGAGGAACCGCTCCTGCATCACCTTGCTGGCGCGGAGTTCATCGCGCCGGTGGATGAGGTGGACCGTGGAGGCGAACTTGGTGAGGTAGGTGGCCTCTTCCATCGCGGTGTCGCCGCCGCCGACGACGGCGAGCTCCTGGTCGCGAAAGATCGGCAGGGCCCCGTCGCAGACGGGCGCAGGCCGAGACACCGCCGCCGGCGGTGGCCAGGCGCATCTCGCTCTCGAGCCCCAGCCAGTTGGCGGTGGCGCCGGTCGCGATGATCACGGCGTGCGCGCGCACTTCCTTGCCGCCGGAGGTGTGCAGGATGTGGGGGCCGGAGCCGTCGGTGTTGAAATCGCACCGGGCGATGTCCTCGCCGATGACCTTGGTCCCGAACCGCTCGGCCTGGGCCTGGAACTTCATCATCATCTCGGGGCCCGCGATGCCCTCGGGGAAGCCGGGGTAGTTCTCGACATCGGTGGTCAGCATGAGTTGGCCGCCGGGCAGGATCGGCCCGGGGTCCTGCTTGGGGACGCCGATGTAGGCGACGGGATCGAGGCTGGCGCGGGCGGCGTAGATCGCGGCGGTCCAGCCGGCGGGGCCGGAACCGACGATCACGAGCTTGTGGATGGTGTCTGCCATAGGACGGGGCTCACAATTGAGGGACCGGGAGTATTCCCGACAGGATCGTCGGGAGGCTTCCGCGGGGGCGGGCGGTCGGGACGGTCTAGTTGAACGCCCCGCTGTCCCGCAGCGTGTCGCGAACGACCGACATCACCGGCGGCCAGATCAGGTAGTCGCGCCCGGGAGGGGCGTTGTACGTGTTCTGCGCCTCGTCGGCCCACTGGCCCGAGCCGTCGGCCCCGACCGAGAAGAGCACGAACTGGTCGGCCCGCAGCGAGATCGACACGTTCGGCGCGTCCGGCACGAGGATGCTGATCACGTGCGGCGGGGTGTTGGGCTGGTTGGCGAACCGATCGGCCGTGTCACGTACGGGCACGAAGAAGACCAGCGGCGGCTGGCGGCCCTCGGCGACGCTGGGGTTGAAGGGGTCGATCCCCACGTCCTTGATGTACTGCGGGCGGATGCCGGAGAGGTCGAGCGGGTAGCGCTGGTTCTGGGCGTGGAAGGCCGCCAGGCCAAGGGCGTTCTGCGTGCCGAGGATCTCCGTGCGGAGGATCTGCCGCTGGGCGAACAGCTCACGCATGTCCGGGATGCTGCGGGAGACCACGGCCAGCCGGTCACGGGCGAAGGAGTTCTCGAGCACGCTCTCGATCGTGAAGGCCTGGGCCATGAGCGGGTCGAACGGGCTGAGCGTCCAGCGGAACTCGAAGTCACCACGGAGGGCTTCGAGCATCTGGTTGGCGCCGGTCCAGTTGACGTGCGACTGGGCGGCGTCACGCCATCGGGCCGCCTCGCCGAAGAGCCGGAGCGGGCGTTCGGTCGATTCGAGCCGGGCCATCGTGGAGGCGAACAGCTCGGTGCGGATCGAGCCGCGACGCTCCATCACAGTCGCGATGAGCTGCTCGGCGGCGATGAAATCGCCCTTGGGCAGGCGGATGCGCCCGATGGAGATCGGCCCCCGATCGTCCACCAACCGCTCGATCGACTCGGTGAGCTGGGCGGGCGTGAGCTTGCCGCCGCTGCGCATGTCGTTGTAGGCCACGTCGCGCATCCGCTCGGACGCGAGCGACATGGTCGTGATCGCCCACATCTTCTCGGCGTGGAACTCGCGGTCGAGGATCTGCCGGCCGAACTGGATGAGGTCGGCGAGCACCTCGAGCGAACCGGCGGGATCGCCCTCGGCGAGCCGGCGCGTGGCCTCGACGTGCACGAGTCGCGCGAGGTGGTCGAACTGCTTGAGATAGAGATGCTGCGCCGCGGCGAGCAGGGGCGGGTCGCCAAGGTCGGTGTAGAGCCCGGCCTGGATGAACTCGATCTGCGCGCTGTCAGAGCCGAGCTCGGCGAGGCCGTAGGGCTGGGCAAAGACCAGCATGCGGCGGGGGGTCCTGCTCTTTGGTGATGCTGTCGAGCCGCTTCGAGCAGCACGACCTGCGAGGGCCCGGTCGCCCAGGCCTCGGCCTGCCCCCACGCCGAGCCGCTGGCCGGGTAGAGCCGCCGCACCGCGCTGGCTGTCGAGGAACGCCGGGGGCTCTTCGAGGTCCGCCAGTGCCGCGAGGATGATCGGATCGCTGCGGCGGTCGGCGCGGACATCGGCGTAGAGCGCGTTGACGCGGTCGACAAACTCGTCGGCCCGCGTCAGCGACGCAAAGCCCGCCACAACGAGCACCGCCAGCAGCAAGGCAGCGCGGACGAGCGACGCTCGCGGGGAAGAAAGAAACGGGGTCGGCAGTTGGTTCGTATCACTCATGTTGCGGATGGTAGCACGACGCGCCCGCGCGGTGGGCGCGAACGGCAGGAGGGCCGGCGGGGCCCGGCCGGAGCGTCGCAAAAAACGCCCCGGCAAATGCCGGGGCGCGGGGAAGTTTCTGGTGTGCCGCGAATGCTGCGGGGGCGATCAGGAGACCGCGTTGCGGGCCCGGTTGCGGACGCGCCGGGCGTTCTCGTAGGCCGCGAGTTCCTCGGCGGGGTTCGCGGCACCCGGGCGGCGGTTCTCGAGGTAGAACCGGGAGGGCTTGGTGTCGCTGATCTGGGCGTTGAGGCGGGTGAGAGCCTCGTCCACGATCTGGCGGACTCGTTCGCGGCTGATGCCGACCGAATCGGCGATCTGCTTGAGGGTCAGGGGCTGCTCGCCGTCGAGGCCGAACCGCATGCGGAGGATCGTCGCCTCACGCTCGTCGATGGCCTCGAGCAGCTTGCGGAGGATCGACAACTCGTCGTCCCGGAAGACGCTGGTATCGGGAGCGGCCGCCTTGGGGTCGGCGATCAACTCGCTGAGGCCCACCATGTCGCCGTCGGCGTTGGTGGCCTGCTGGTTGGTTGACTGCATCGCCTTCATGGCGCGGCGGATGATCTTGACCTTCTTGGGCGGCAGGTCCATGTGGGCGGCCAGCTCGTCCACGGTCGGCGGGCGGCCGAGTTCGTTGGAGAGCGTGCGGGCGGCGACCTTCCACTTGGCGATCAGCTCGACCATGTAGGCCGGGATGTGGATCGCCTGTGTGGCGTTGATCAGGGCCCGCTTGATGCCCTGCTTGATCCACCAGCTGGCGTAGGTGCTAAACCGTGCGCCCTGCGAGGGGTCGAAGCCCTCGACGGCCCGCATGAGGCCGATGTTGCCTTCCTCGATGAGGTCGGTCAACGGCAGGCCGCGGCCCGAGTAGTTCTTGGCGATGGCGACGACCAGCCGCAGGTTCGCGCGGATCATCCGCTCGCGTGCCGCGGGACAATTGTCGTTGATGATCGCCCAGCCCAGTTCGCGCTCGTCTTCTGCTGTCAGAAGGGGCGTCCTGTTGATCTCGCGCAGATAGAGCTGAATGTCCGACTGCACACCGGCCCCGGAAGGGGCAGCTTGATACTGCTTCCCGCTCACTTCTCCACCCAACCTTTCGCGGTCACAATTGACCGGCCCACTCACGTCATTTTAGCACGGTTATGGCACCATGCCCGACACTTTCCGATTCGTTCTTCGCACCTCAACGGTTGCATCGGGGCGCAACGATTGCCACTTCAGGCCCGGCCGGTTTCGGGAGGGGTGTCAACCTTGCCCAGACCGCCCGAGCGGGCGGCGTGCCGGCCGCTTCCGGGGCCATTTGTGCCACTTTTTCCGGTTTTGCTGGCACCGCTTTGGAACCGGTGTATGGTCAACCCTTTTGGCCGTGCCGATCTATGCTTTGCCCACATGGACGTTGACATCACAGAAATTTTGCGAGGGTGGCCCTTCGAGCCCGGGAAGATCAACGTTCGCCTCATCGAGAGCGAGGGTGGTGACCAGAAAGTCCAGGTACGACTGGACTTAGGCATCCTCCAGATGGAGTTGGACGGACGCCCGGACGGCCTGCGGCCGCACGATCACGACAGCCTCCTCGAGTACTACGAGGCCAATCTGGATCGGGTCATGCGGGGCGAGAGCCTCCCCGACGAATCGGACCCGGCCGACCCCCGGCCCCCGAAGAAAGTGACGGGCCCGGCGACGCTGGCGACGGCCCGGCACCGGCCGAGAACGACGCGGGCGAGCCCGAAGCGGCACCCTTTGGCCCCGACGGGGCAGACGGGGCCTTTGCCGATGAGGACGGCGAGCCGGCGGGCGAGTTTGTGCTCACGCCGGAGGACTGCCGGGCCCTCCGCGAGGAGGCGGTGCAGTACTACCACCGGTACGTCGCCCTGCTCGTCCTCGAGGACTTCGACCGCGTGATCCGGGACACGACCCGGAACCTCCGGGTGCTGGACATCTGCCGCGAGTTCGCCGCGGCCGAGGACGACCGGATGATCCTCGAGCAGTTCCGCCCCTACATCACCATGATGCGCGCCAGGGCGCTGGCGAGCCAGGCGCTCGCCGACAACGAGCCCAAGGCCGCGTTGCACGCGATCGACGAGGCGATCGAAACCCTGCGCGGGTACTTCTCGCAGCAGGACTCGAGCGACCTCTTCGACATGTCCGGCGAGGTGCAGATGCTCCGCGAGATGCGGGACTCTCTGGTGCCCAAGCTGCCGGTGAGTCAGAAGTCCGAGCTCCGGCAGCGGCTCCAGCGGGCGATCGAGGACGAGAACTACGAGCTCGCGTCGATCCTGCGAGACGAGCTCAAGATGCTGCCGGACTAGAGGCGGTCGCCTCCTCCGCGGCCTTGACGGCCTCGACGGTCGCGAGCGACTCGGCGGCCCGTTCGCCGAGCCGGGAGCACACCACATCCGCCATCACCTTCGCCGCGGCGATCTCGTCAACGGCGACGTAGTCGGGCGCCCAGTGCCGTGGCCTGCATGCCGCGACTCAGGAACCCCGACCGGACGGCGACGAACGCCCCCGGCGCGGCCGCCCGGACGATCTGGGTGGCGGCGAGCATGGCGTTGTGGTCGGGCATGGTCAGGAGCACGGCGTCGGCATTCTCGATTCCAGCTTCGTGGAGGACCTCGGGATTGGCCGCGTCGCCGTAGACGACCCTCCGGCCGAGACCCCGCTGCTTGGCGACGGTGTCGGGGTTGAGTTCGATGATCGTGCAGTCGAACCCGGCCTGATCGAGGCTGGTGTAGAGCTCTCGGCCGACCGGCCCGAACCCCGCGATGATGGCCCGCAGGGGCCCTGCCTCCTGCTTGTGGTGCCTCGCCCCGATGTCCCGGAGCGCCCCGTGCTTCCACGGCGGGGGCGGGACGCGGACAAACCGCTCGGCCAGCTTGGGCGCGAACTGGATCATCGTGGGCGTCACGATCAGGGAGAGCGCAACCACCGCCGTCACTACCACCACCGCGTCGGGCCCGATCAGACCGCGTGCCGAGCCCACGGAGACCGTCAGCAGCGTGAACTCGCCGGCCTGGGCGAGGGCGAGGCCCGACATGATCGAGACCGGCCCGCTGAAGCCGAAGCTCCAGGCACACCCCGCGATGACGAATGCCTTGATCGCCATGACCGCCAGGAGAATGAACAGCACGATCCACCACATCGAGGCCACAGCCCCGAGATCGAGCCCGAGCCCGACCGAGACGAAGAACACCGGGATGAAGAGGTCCCGGACCGGGGCGAGCTGCCCCATCAGCTGGTGCCGCGCGGGCGTCGTCGCCAGCAGGAAGCCCGCGAGGAACGCGCCGAGTTCGGCCGCTGAGCCCGAGCGACGCGGTAAGGGCGGCGGAACCCAGCGCCGCGGCGGCACCGATGATGAGCACCAGCTCGGCGCACGCCCCACGGGCGGCCGAGTGGAGAATCCTCGGCAGCAGCAGGCGACCCAGCACGATGATCGAGGCCACACCGGCCAGCGCCAGCAGCATCCACGGCAGCATGCCCAGGACCGTCGACTCCGTCGGGTTGCTCTCGGGTTGGGGCATGGCGCCGGTCGCCACGGCCCAGCCGATCAGGATCGGCACGGACGCCAGCGCCACGATCGCGTAGAGATCCTGCACGATCAGCGTGCCGAACGCCACCCGCCCGTGCAGGTCCCGGAGCTGCCGGCGTTCCTGCAGCAGCCTCATCACCGCGGCCGTGGAGGACATGCTGATGCCCGCCGCGATCAGGATCGCCGCGGGTGCCGGCTGGCCGAGCAGCATCGCTCCCGCGGCCACCAGTGCCGTGATCACGACGCTCGCCACAACGCCCACGCCGATGATGGAGGCGAATCCGTTCCGGATGATCCCCGCGTCCATGTGCAGACCGATGCCGAACATGAGCAGGACGATGGCCAGCTGGGAGATGCTCGCCACGTGCTCGTCGGTCGCGATCACGCCGAAGAGCCCCGGGCCGATGAGCGCCCCGGCGACCAGATAGGCCGGAATCGCCGAGAGCTTCAGTTTCTGAAACAGGAGGCTCACCAGCCCCGCGGTGATCAGAATGATGACCAACTCGCCCATCAGCGGGTTGACGGCGGCACCGGCCGCGAGCGTGACGGGGGTGATCGGCATGACCGGATGGTATATGGGGCGAGCCGCGGACGGGGCTACTCGGCCTCGAACGGCAAATCTGCCTCGAGCGCCCCGCGGCCGGGGGCGAGTTCGAATCGGTCGGTCGTGCGGCAGTACTGCAGCCCGCCCATGCGGCCGAGGGCGCCCAGCCGCTCCTGATCGATCCGCATGCGGCTCGTCGACGAGCGTGTCGTCGGCGTAGACCGCAACGACCTCGCCGAGCACGAGGTTGCCTCCGGCGGGAGCTCCGGGATTGGTGCGGATCACCTGCCGGGTCTCGCAGGCGTAGGCGAGCGGACATTCGGCCACCCGCGGCACCGGGAAGCCGCCCTCCCATGACGCGGGCGTGAGGCCGGCCAACTCGAACTCGCTCTCGCCGAACGGCAAGACCTCCGCGGCCGAAGCCAGCCGCTTGGCGAGCCGCTCGTGGGCGATGTTGACCACGAACCGCCCGGTGCCGCCCTCGGCCTCCGGGGCGCAGTTGCGGAGCGTGTCCTTCTCCGACCCGTCCGGCTTGTTGGCGGGGCAGATGACCAGCGTCATGGGGTCGGACCCGACACCCGCGAAGAAGGAGAACGGGGCGAGGTTGTCCAGCCCCCCACCGCTCAGGGTTGAAACCAGGGCGATCGGGCGTGGGACGATGCCGCCGATCAGGAGTTTGTAGCGGTCTCGGACCGCCAAGCGTTGAGGCTCAATCTGCATTCTGATGCCTTTCAGGCCTGATTCTGGACCGGTAAGACCAGTTTTCGCTGCCTCGCCGATCAGTTTGATCGGATTTTGATCGTAACGGTCGCTCTGAGAACAATCCTACTTTTAAGTAAAAACCATGTGTGCGAGAACCAGAGGACGAGTATCATTGAGGAGTTGTGCGTGAGACCCGAGACGTTTGTCGGTCGGCCCGCGCAGGACGAGAGAGTAGATTATCGATCGCCATCGGGAGACGGCGGTCGGGAGGAGAAGACCTATGACGGCTAAGAGACTTGTTGTTGTGGCTGGCGCGTGCGCCATGGCGAGCAGTGCAGCGATCGCGGGGCCGCTCTTTATCTTCGAACAGTCCGCCGGCACGTTCAACGTGGTGGCGGAGGACGCGAACACCCGGGACATCGCCTTTGACACCGCGGTGACCTTCGAGATCGGCGGCCTCGGCATCCTCTCGATCTACGGCGACTACGTGCAGACGTTCACCGGCGGGTCGTCCGACCCTATCGCCGGTTCCGCCGTGTTCGAGGGTGCTTCGAATCTCGACACCCTCACCGTCAGCTTCGAGGGCGAAATCTTCGACGATGGCTTCGAATCGTTTTCTGGCTCGTGGGAGTTGACCGGATCCACCGGTGCCTACGCGCAGTACACCTCGGGCGAGGGGAACAACTCCGGCTCGTACTTCTTCACGAGCAACGACTCCGGCGACATGTTCATGATCTTCCAGGGCGAACTGGTGCCGACGCCGGGTGTGCTCGCTATCGGTGGGCTTGGAGCCGGCATGCTCTGTGCACGCCGCCGTCGCGCCTGAGAACACACAACTCGAAATTGCTTTCAGGCCGCTCCTCCGGGGGCGGCCTGTTTGTTTGCACTCGCACCATTCTCGCGGCAGGCGTGAGACCCTCCGTGCCGTCGCGGCCTTGTCCGCCGGAGTTGACGCGGCGCTGAACGAGAGAGAGGCCGCCGATGAGATCGGCGGCCTCCGTGGTCAGAAGGTTCGGTATGGTTCGGGGCAGGGCCCGGGCTCAGCGGCGGCGACGGACCGCGACCAAGCCACCGGCCGCGAGAACGGCGAACGCCCCGGGCGCGGGCACGACGACGAAGCCAACCGCCCCGTCGAGCGCTCCGTCGAACAGGATGGTGTCGCCCATGAACAGTCCTGAGTCGGTGCTGACCGTGCCAGCGACGAACTGGCCATTCGTGGTGTCCTCGAACGCCCCATAGAGCGATCCCTGGTACATCTCGAGGCCCATGTTGAAGACGTCGATGCCCAGGTTCCCGACGAGCGTGGCGTCCGGATCGAAGGCCGGGGCATAGTCCACCGTAAACAGCGAATCATCGCCGCGCGTGACCGCGTAGAACGTGTCGGTGGCGGCGTCGTAGGCCGCACCGCCGACCGGGCCCTGCATCGGGGCGCTCGGCCCGATCTCGGTCTCGACGCCCGTGTCGATGTCGTAGGTCACCAGGTTGCGTGAACCGTTGCGGTAGCCGTACAGCGTGTCGCCGACGAAGGTCGCCGCGGGGTACGAGTTGGGCAGGTTGTCAGAGACAATCTGCAGCGACGGGCTGTTGCCGAGGGCGCCGATCAGGCGGTAGACCTCGAAGTTGCCCGAGCCGTTCTCGGTGCTGCTGATGGCGAGGATGTCGCCGTTGGGCGCGACGAGCAGGTTGGTGATGTCGTCGCTGAGCGCGAAGGTGGTCGCCACGCCGCCCTGCTCGGCCCGGTACAGCGTGCTCCCGCTGGTGGCCAGATAGATCGGCTGGGCCATGGCCGAGCCGGCGAGGAGGGCAACAAGGCCCGCAGCGAGTGTCGTGGTGTTCTTGTGCATCGGTCTCTCCTTGGTGTCTTGCTGATGCAATTGGTCTCGAGATCGTTCGGTCGGGATAGCAGATCGGATGCCGCGAGTATTCCAGAGCAGGAAAAGGGCCGCCGATCGACGATCGGCGGCCCCATCATTGCGGAACACACGAGGCCGAAGCCCGAGCTTTAACGGCGACGGCGCGACGCGACGAGGCCACCCATCGCCAGCAGGCCGAGCGAGGCCGGCGCGGGCACGAGCGCAAGGCTCATGAAGGTGGTCCCGTTGGGGTCGTAGGTGTCGATCGTGCGGATCGCGGTGAAGGCACCGGTGCCCGTGTTGACGCTGCCGAACACGAGCGTCTGGCTGCCGAGGTCCTGCACGAAGGCGTAGAGCACACCGTTGTGGAACTCGGCGGCGCCGTTGAAGTAGTCAAGACCGAGGCCGCCGACGGGGGTCGCGTTGCCGGTGACGCGGTTGATGGTGACCAGCGCGTCGAGGTCGCGGTTGATGCCGTAGAGAACGTCGTTGACCGCGTCGTATCCGCTGCCGTTGACGCCGTCCTGCACGTTGAGCGGGCCGACGACGCCGTTGTCGATCAGCGTGCCGCTGTCCACGGTGATCAGCTCGGCGAAGCCGCCGCCGTCACGGGACGAGTAGGCCGTGCCCTCGGCAAAGCTCAGCGTCGGACGCGGGCCGGGGACCTGATCGCTCAGCATGCTCAGCGACGGGGCGTTGGTGTTGGCCCCGAGCAGCTCGTAGGACTCCCACATCTGGCCGGAGTTGCGCTCGGCGCTGTGGCCGATGATGCGGCCGCTCGGGTCCGTCGTCAGGCTCATCATCTTGTCGCCAAGCGTGAACGTGTCGATCGGGCCGGAAGCGCCGAAGCGGTACATCGTGTTGTTGCCGAAGGCCACGAACGTGGGGCCGGCGATCGCGGCGGTGGCCGTGCCAAGAGCGGTCAACAGCGCGGCGGTACGAATGGTCATCTCAATTCCCTCCAGGGTGTCTTGTGTCGGTCTTCTCCGCGGCCCTTTCGGACCGCATCCCGAGTTGGATCTCGGAAACTACTCAAACAGTCTAGCGGATCCGGGGGGTTTCGAGAAGCGCCCCGCCCGGCAATGTTGTGCAAAGCACCGGGGTGATTCCTCCCGGGCCCCGCCACGACGCCCGGAACGCTCGAGAATCGGGCCTATGATCGGCCCCGCTCTGGCGGGACCACCTCAAACTACCGAACGGAGACCTGATTTATGCAGCGGTCCAAGATCTCGATCATCGGCGCCGGCAACGTCGGCGCGACCTGTGCCCACTGGGCGGCGGCCAAGGAACTCGGCGACATCGTCCTCCTCGACATCCCCGACAAGGAGGGCGTCGCCAAGGGCAAGGCCCTCGACCTGGCCTGCTGCGGCCCGATCGAGCGGTTCGACTCCAACGTCATCGGCACCAGCGACTACAAGGACATCGCCGACTCCGAGGTCGTGGTCATCACCGCCGGCCTGCCCCGCAAGCCGGGCATGAGCCGCGACGACCTGATCGAGACCAACGTCAAGATCGTCCGCTCGGTCTCCGAGAAAGTCGCCGAGTTCGCCCCCGACTCCAAGGTCATCGTCGTCAGCAACCCGCTCGACGCCATGGTCTACACCGCGTGGAAGGCCACCGGGTTCCCGACCAACCGCGTGATGGGCCAGGCCGGCGCGCTCGACGTCGCCCGCTACCGCGCCTTCCTCGCGATGGAACTCGGCTGCTCGATCGAGGACATCAGCGCCCTGCTGCTCGGCGGCCACGGCGACGACATGGTCCCGCTGCCCCGCCTCACCAGCGTCCACGGCGTGCCGATCACCGACATGCTGCCCGAGGCCACCATCACCGCCTGCGTGGACCGCGCCAAGGTCGGCGGCGGCGAGATCGTCAAGCTCATGGGCACCAGCGCGTTCTACGCCCCCGCCAGCGGCACCATCCAGATGGTCGAGGCCATCGTCCGCGACAAGAAGCGGATCATCCCCTCCGCCGTCTACTGCGACAAGGAATTCGGCGTCGGCGGCGGTTTCGTCGGCGTGCCGGCACTTCTGGGCACCAACGGCGTCGAACGGGTCGTCGAGTTCAAGCTGACCGCCGACGAGCAGAAGCTCTTCGACGAGTCCGCACAGCACGTCCGCGACCTCGTCGACGTCGTCAAGAAAATGTTCCCGGATCTGGCGTAAGCCGACTCCGCTCATCACCGCTCCCCAGGCCGCGGCCGGCAACGACCCGGGGCCCAAGGCATTCACTCACGAGGACCACACATCATGTCCCAGAAGACCCGACTCTCTGTTCTGGCGTTCGCCGGGCTCATGCTGTCCACAGCACCCCTTGTGGCGCAGAACGACACGGGTCTCGGCACGCAGCCCGCAGCCGAGGCCGAGGCGTTCGAGATGACCTGGTCGGACCCCGCCTTCGGCGAGATCGCCAACATGCTGATCGGCAGCTGGCAGACCACAAGCCCGGTCGCGCAGATGGACGACGAGGGCACCTCCTCAAACGTCATCATGTCGTTCGGGCCGGCGAAGCTCTCCTCACTGCCCAACGCGCTCTACGTCGAGACCGCCCGCGCCGACTCGCCCGACCAGCCCTACCGGGCCGCCTTCCTGCAGTTCTACCGCCGCCAGGGCGCGATCCGCATGCGGACCCTCGAGGTGCGCGACCAGAACAACCCGATCAACAACCTCCTGATCGGGATGTGGGCCCTGCCCAGCTTCATCCCCGACATCCCGCGCGACGCCATGATCGCGACGCTGGACATGGAGTTCACCAAGACCTCCGACGGCTGGGTCGGCGAGACCCCCTACCCCTACCCCACCGCGATCGGTGGCGCGACCGAGATGACCAGCCGCATGAAGGTCAGCGAAGGGCGCGTCGAGACCGCCGACCGAGGCCTCAACGCCGACGGCAACATCGTCTGGGGCGCCGGCCAGGGCGGCAACTACACCTTCGAGCCCGTAGACGCCCCCTTCACCCTCGAGACCAACGACCTCGGCGTCATGATGCTCACGCTCCGCGACGAGCCCAGCCCCGAGCCCACCGACGGCGACACCGTCGCCTTCAGCTACACCGGCTGGGTCACCAGCGGCCAGCTCTTTGACACCTCCCGGAGGCAGGGCGGCCGGCCCTACCAGTACACCCTCCCCGCCAACGCGATCGAGGGATGGAACCTCGCCACCGCCGGCATGAGCGAGGGCGACTGGAAGAAGTTCATCGTGCCGTCCGACCTCGGTTACGGCCCCAGCAGCGCCGCCGGCGGCCGCATCACGCCCCACTCGACGCTCATCTTCGAGGCCGAACTGGTCGGCGTACGCCAGGCCAGCGACAACTGATCCGGCCGGCGGAGCCCCGCCAACAATCCTGCACAACGCCGCCGCCCGCCCACTCTCGGCGGGCGGCGTTGCGCCCGCGAGAAGGATCGAACCGTCCATGGCAGAACGCGACTACTACGAGGTTCTGGAAGTCTCCAAGTCGGCGACCGCCGCCGAGATCAAGTCTGCGCACCGCAAGCTCGCGCGCAAGTACCACCCGGACGTCAACAAGTCACCGGACGCCCAGAAGCGCTTCGCCGAGATCCAGGCCGCCTACGACGTGCTCTCCGACCCGAAGAAGCGCAAGCTCTACGACCAGTTCGGACACGCCGGAGCGAACGCCGGAGGGCCCGGCGCAGGCTGGCCCGGAGGGGCCGGCGGCGGCGCAGGGCCCGGCGGCTTCAACGTGGAGGTGGACGATCTCGGATCGATGTTCGACGCCTTCTTCGGCGGCAAGGGCGGACGCGCCGCCGCCGGGGGCGGCTTCCGCAACGCCGGCGGCACCCGACCCGGCGCCCCGCGACCCACCCCCCGCCCCACACCGCCCCTGGAGATCGAACTGCCGATCTCGTTCATGACCGCCGCCAGAGGAGGGGCCGAACGCGTCCGCCTGACGGTGGACGGCAAGGACACCTCCCTGGAAGTCAAGATCCCCCCGGCGGTCGAGGCCGGGGCACGGCTCCGCGTCAGGGGCGTGGACGGGCGGACCGTGCTCCTCCGTGTGGAAGTCGGCGGCCACCCGCTCTTCCGGCGCGGCGAGGGTGCCAAGGCCGGCAAGGGGCTCGACCTCGCCCTCGACCTGCCCCTGACGATCGCCGAGGCAACGCTCGGCACGACCGTCACCGTGCCGACGCTGGACGGCTCAGTCGACCTCGTCGTGCCCCCGGGCTCTCCGAGCGGGCGGAAACTGCGTGTCCGCGGCAAGGGTCTGGTCGATCAGACCGGGCGAGCCGGCGATCTGTACGCCGTCATGAAGATTGTCACCCCGGATCCTGCTATGCTCAGCGAAGCCGAGCGCACGACGCTCGACGAGATCGCGGGCCGTTCCCCGAACCCCCGTTCGGGTGATGGATGGCCCGCGTCAGCGAAAGCCACCGACAAGCGGTAACGCACGGTGCGCCTCGCCAAGGCACAGGCCAATCACGCACGACCGGACCCTGTCGGGGTCCCTCTGGATCCGGCCGAGCACCGGACCAGAACCAGGGTTGTTGACAGGTGTCGCGGATCGTCAGACACTGCACCGAGGCCACGGATTCGGCCGATTGCACTCGAAGGAACGGAGCCCAGGGGATGCTCAAGCAACAGCACCAGCTCTTCACGTCGGTCTTGGTGTTCATGGATTCGCTGGTCGTGGTGGTCGCCTGCTACGCCGCGTGGCTCTTCCGCCTCTCGACACTCGGCGAACCGCTCCCCCGCCTTCCCGGCAACTGGGAGGTGACCGTCCGGGACTCAGTGTCGCTCTTCGCGGTGCCGATCGTCATCGGGGCCTTCTGGTTCCTCGGGCTCTACAGGCCGCGTCGTGACAAGTCCCTCTGGGGTGAATACGGCACGGTCATAAAAGCCTCGGTCGTCGCGATGGGGCTGCTCGTCGTCGGCCTCTGGCTGCTCCGCATCCGCATCATCGGCGCGGCCCCGACCTCCATCCCCGAGGGCGGCATCATCGGCGTCACCCCCGACCCCGGCCGCGTCCAGCTGCTGGCCCTCGCCGTGGTGCTGCCCTCGCTGCTCTGCCTGCACCGGACGGCGTTCCGCTGGGCACTGCGGCAGCTCCGCAAACGCGGCTACAACCTGCGGCACGTGGCGGTCGTGGGCATCGGGCGGCTGGGCCAAGTCGCCTGCCGCACGATCGAACGGAACAGCTGGACCGGGCTCAACGTCGCCTACTTCATCTCCGCCGCCGAACGGAGCGAACGCCAGTCGTGCCTCAAGCACCCGGTCAAGGGCGGCCTGGCCGACCTGGAACGCACGCTCGAGAAGAACCCCGTCGATGCGGTCTACCTGGCGGTGCCCAGCGCGCGCGCGCAGCGACTGCCGGAACTGCTCAAGCGGCTCGAGCGCTTCGCGGTCGAGGTCCGCGTGATCCCCGACGTCCTCCCCCGCTACCTGCCGCAGAGCATGGCCGTCGGCGAACTCGACGGCATGCCGGTGCTCAGCTACCGCGAGTGCCCGACCCGCGGCCTCGGCGGCATCTCCAAGCGCGGGCTCGACATCGTCGGCTCGCTGGCCGGGGGGCTGGTCTTCTCGCCGGTCATCATCGCCTGCGCGCTCGCCGTGAAACTCACCAGCCCCGGCCCGGTCATCTTCAAGCAGCGCCGAGTCTCCATCGCCGGCGAGACCTTCAAGATCTACAAGTTCCGCACCATGTACCACGTCGAGGACGAGCAGTCGGCCCGCTGGACCGAACGCGACGACCCCCGCGTCACCCCCGTCGGCAAGTTCCTCCGCAAGACCAGCCTCGACGAGTTCCCGCAGCTGCTCAACGTGCTCAAGGGGCAGATGTCTCTGGTCGGCCCGCGGCCCGAGCGGCCCGAGCTCATCCAGCGGTTCCGTGAGGACTGGCGCGGCTACATGATCCGCCAGCACGTCAAGGCGGGCATGACCGGCTGGGCCCAGGTCAACGGCCTCCGGGGCGACACCTCGCTCCGCCGCCGCCTGCGCTACGACCTGCACTACATCCGGTACTGGTCGATCGGGTTCGATATCAAGATTCTCTGGTTGACCATCTTCCGGGGATTCACCCACCGCAACGCGCATTAGGGCCCCGATCGGGCGTCCGACCGTCCGGAATCCCTCATCTGCGAATCCTCGCCGGGTCCGGGAACCGAAACCGGGCTGCCAACGTATGGGCGGGTCCCCATTCGGGGATGGCCGACTCATGGCCAACGACCGGTTTCTGTGGCACAATACGAAGTAGAACCCGCTTACGGGCGTTGTCCGTATGGGTACGTGGTGCGTGAGGAGAAGAGACTGATGAGGCTGGATGCCGAACAACAGGGATGGCTGGCACGGGGGCTGACCGCACTGCACACCGGCGACGAGAAGCGGTTCGAGGACTCGCTCTGGCTGGGGTTCGGCGACAGCTGGAAACCCCTCAAGAGCGCCCTGGTCCGCAACGGCTACCTGCTCAACGGCGACGGCAACGCCCTGACCCTCGCCGAACGCGGCGAGCAACTGCTCCTCAAACTCGCCCGCGAAGACGCCAGCAACAAGTCCGGCTCCATCGCCGGCCTGAGCGATTCGACACTGGGCACACGCTGAGGGCAACCCCACCGCAACACCCCGGTAGACTCCGTCCATGGCGGGGGCCGATCGCGACACACCATCCACCCCACACGCTGCCGACCAGCAGCCATCCACGGTCTCCGGCCGTGTGCTCTGCCCTGAGTGCGGCTGGTGCGAGGGGACCAAACCGGCGTACTCCCGGAGCCCGCTTCGCTCGCCGAGTCTGATCCCTCTCGTGCTCGTTGCCGCCGCGGCCACCGCCTTGATCGCGTGGTGCGTCAAGGGTTCGGTCTCCGGTGCCTTCGGCATGGGCGTGATGCACGCGCCGTACGTCGATCCCCCGCGGGCGCTCGACTCGGTCACAAGTCTCATAGAGCAGGGCGACGAGGCGGGCGCGGCGCAGCTCGTTCGGGACATCATCAAGACCGCGCGAGAAAGCGATCACGACACCGCCCCCGGGGCGAGGGCGGTCTCGATCGGCTTCGCTTCGGCGACCCAACGCCGCAACGAGGTCACCAGCGTGGGGTGGCCCGCGCCCTGGTGGCGCACCATCCGCGCTTCGATGTACCAGGACGCGCTCAACGAACAAGGACGAGTACTCTCTCGCACCGACACCACCGCCTCGCCCACACCAGCTAACCTCATCCCGCGGGATGTCCGGCTCCTCCCGCCGCCGCAGGGACCGAGGCTGACTTCCGGATCAATCTTCATCCGGCGACTCCCCGAACGCACCGGTGGAGTCCTCACCTACACAAGAATCTCCCCCGGTTCGATCGCGACGATTCCGGCTGCGGGCCTACTGGTTTGGTCGGTGATGATGATCGTCACGGCGCGCTGGCGAAACAAAGTGAGCAAGCACGCTCGCCGCAAGGTGTGTGCCTGGGCCGCCCTGCTCGTGGCGTCGAGCCTTGTCGTGGTCGGCGTCGCCAACGCCTCGCACGAAACACCCCGGCTCGGTGTCGGATACCCCACGCGGCAGGCCAACCAGATCGGAGAAAGCCCCTACTTCGTTCGCGAAGGGTGCCTGCGGCTCTCTTGGACTCTCGCCGAGTTGGAGAGCCGGATCGATGAGCCCGGCTTCGCGGCACGGGTCGCCGGCGAGATCGCGTCAGCGCAGGCCGGGCCCGGGATGTACCTCACCGCGGTCACGGTCCCCGAAGCGAACTTCGTCAACAGCACGATGTTGATCGCACCCGGGGCGTTCCCACTCGTCACAGCGCAGCAGGAGTACTACGTCCGACGCTCCGACTTCGGTCCGATCGAGCCCATGGCTGGCCAGGCGGGCGTGTCGGTCAACCTCAACCAGAACGCCTTCGGTCTCGCGCTCGGCACCGGGAACGCCGATCAGCCGGTACAACGGCTCGATCTCCACTACGGCAACCTGTCTCTGGTCGTGCTCGCTCTCGCGGCGATCTGGTGGTCGTCTCGTCGCGTGTGCCTCTGGTGGTGGCGTCGGCGGGGGTGGGGAAGGTTCCGCTCCGCCGGCCTCTGCCCGCAGTGCGGGTACCACATCGCGCCGCAGGCGGCGACGCCCGGGCCATACCATTCCTCGTGAGCAGGTCGTACCGGGTCATCGTGATCGGCGGCGGGCACGCGGGGGTAGAAGCCGCGTGGGCGGCGGCCAATCTGCTGCCCGAACCCGGCTCGGTCGCCCTCGTCACGCTCGACCCGGCCAAGATCGGCCTCATGCCCTGCAACCCCGCGATCGGCGGGCTGGCCAAGGGGCAGATCGTCCGCGAGATCGACGCCCTCGGCGGCCTGATGGGCCTGGCCGCCGATGCCTCGGGCATCCAGTTCAAGGTGCTCAACTCCTCGAAGGGTGCCGCAGTCCGCGGCCCCCGCTGCCAGAGCGACAAGCACGCCTACGCCGAGGCGGTCCGGGCGCTCGTCGGCTCGCGCCCCGAGATCGACATCCTGTCGGGCAGCGTCGAGGACATCCTCGTGGAGGGCGGCGTCGCGGTGGGAGTCGTGGTGCGCGAGGCCGCGAGCGGCGCGATGCGCACACTGCGCGCAATCCGTCGTCCTCACCACCGGCACCTTCATGCGCGGCCTGATGCACACCGGCGAATCGAAGACCCCCGGCGGCCGGCACGGCGAGGACGCGTCGGTCGGCATGAGCGCCTGCCTCCGCCGGCTCGGGTTCGAGCTTGGCCGGCTCAAGACGGGCACGCCCCCACGCCTCAACCGCAACACGATCGACTGGGACAATCTGCCGGTCGCGCTCGGCGACGAGACGCCGACCCCGTTCAGCGACCTCTCCTCGATCGAACCGCTCGCGCAAGCGAAGGAACGCGTAGAGCCCCTCGCGCAAGCGAGGGGACGCGGGACCTCCGCGGGCGTCCCCTCGCTCGCGCGAGGGGCTCCATCGGGTACCGAGAGCGACGGCGCGTTCGCCTTTCTGGACCGCTTCCCCGTCATGCCGCAGATCGAGTGCCGGCAGACCAGCACGACCGCCGCGATGCACGAGGTGATCCGGGCCAACCTGCACCGGGCCCCGATTTACTCCGGCGACATCACCTCGGCCGGCCCCCGCTACTGCCCCAGTATCGAGGACAAGGTCGTGCGGTTTGCCGACCGCCCGAGCCACGGCGTCTTCCTCGAGCCCGAGAGCCTGCGGAGCGACTGGGTCTACTGCAACGGCATCTCGACCAGCCTGCCCGGCGACGTGCAGGAGCTGCTCGTCCGCGCGATGCCCGGGTGCGAAAAGGCCGAGATCTACCGGTTCGGCTACGCGGTCGAGTACGACATGGTCCGGCCCCACCAGATCCATGCCACCGGGATGACCAAGCTCGTTGACGGGCTGTTTCTGGCCGGGCAGATCAACGGCACCAGCGGCTACGAGGAGGCTGCGGCACAGGGAGTCGTCGCGGGCGTCAACGCCGCGCGCGCGCGCAGCGAGGACGAGTGGGTCCTCGGACGCGACCAGGCGTACATCGGCGTGCTGATGGACGACCTTGTCACCAAGACACCCGTCGAGCCCTACCGGATGTTTACCAGCCGGGCCGAGCACCGCCTGCTGCTGCGGGCCGACAACGCGGCCGACCGCCTGACACCGGTCGCACGGGGCCTTGGCCTGCTGGAATCGACCGAACTCGGGCGACGACGCGACAGCCTGCACGCCGAGCGTGAACGGGCGTTGACCGAGGGCCGCGCCGCGGTCGATCGTGTGCACGGGGGTGGCTCTCTCGCGCACACCGTCCGCCAGGACCGGCTCACGATCGAAGAACTCGGTGATGCCTTGAAGGCCGAGGGCGTTGTGTGCCCGCGGCCGGTCGCCTCGACGCTCCACGCCGAGGCGCGGTACGAGGGGTACATCCGCCGCCAGCGTGCCGAGGTGAAGCGGCGCGCCAGCGAGGAACGCCGCACGCTGCCCGAGTGGCTCGACTACACCACGCTCTCCACACTCCGCACCGAGGCCCGCGAGGCGCTCACGCGCTTCCGCCCCGCGACGTTCGGCCAGGCGTCACGCCTCGAGGGGATGACCCCGGCGGATGTCACGCTGCTGACGGTGCTCGTTGACCGCGCGCGCAAGAGCCGCACTTCGGCATAAAGGGAACGAGCCCCGAGCGCAAGCTCGGGATGCCTTCGTATGGAACGTCGTATCGCGGAATGAATAACCCGAGCTTGCGCTCGGGGCTCGTCGACGCGTGTCGATCTCTACGTCCCGTGCCTGTGCCTACGCCTCTGCTTGGACTGGCACCTTTGCCCGGCTCCGCAGCACCTCGTCGCGTTCGATCAGGCCGTCGCGCAGCCGCACGATCCGCTCGCAGCGCTCCGAGACCTCGTCGTCGTGGGTGATCATGAGGATGGTCATCCCCTCGCTGTGCAGCTTCTCGAAGAGCGAGAGGATCGCCTCGCCGGTCTTGGAGTCCAGGTTGCCCGTGGGCTCGTCGGCCATGAGGATGACGGGGTTGGTGACGAGCGCGCGCGCGATCGCGGCACGCTGCTGCTGACCGCCGGAGAGCTCCCGCGGGCGGTGGCCCGCACGATCGGCCATGCCGACCAGCTCCAGCGAGTGCATGGCCCGCTCGCGCCGCTCGGCCGGCGGCACGTGCTGATAAAAGAGCGGCACCTCGGCGTTCTCGACGACCGTCAGCTGGGCGATCAGGTTGAACGCCTGGAAGATGAAGCCCACCGTGCGCCCGCGGAAGGCCGACAGGTCCTCGTCGGACATCTTGCCGACCGGCTTGTTGTCGAGGAAGTAGTCGCCGTCGGTCGGCTGGTCGAGGCACCCGAGGATGTTCATGAGGGTGGACTTGCCGGAACCCGATGCGCCCATGATCGCGACGTACTCGCCGCGGCGGACATCGAGGTCGATACCCCGCAGGGCCTCGACCATGACCGAGCCGTCCGGCTTGTAGTAGATCTTCCGGACCTTGGTCAGTTGGGCAACGAGGTCAGCAGATTCCATCGATCGTGTGCTCCCGGGGGGTTGGGCGACACGCAAGCCTACACCGGCGGGTGGGAGCGGGCACCGGCGGCCGGCGCGTCAGTCGTCCTGGGACTCGTCCATCTGCAGCCCGGCGAGCGCGGTGAGCGGGTCGGGCGCGAACTGGAACACCTTGTCGAGCCCGGTGACCATCATCACCGACCAGACCTCGTCGGACACGCCGCAGAGTCGCAGGTGGCTGCCCGCCTCGGCCAGCGTCTTCTTGAGCCGGAGCAGCTGCGCGAGGTTCGAGCTGTTGACGTAGGTCACGTTGGTGAAGTTGACCACGACCGACGGGACCTCGCCCTTGGACGAGATGAGGCGGTCGAGCAGGATCGCCAACTCCTCCGACAGCTGCGGCTCGTCGGCCAACTCGGTCACGATGATGTCTTCCGACCAGTCGGGCATGGTGCCACCAGTGTACAGCGTCGTCTCGGGCCCCGCCTCCGGCCGGCCACCCCGGGCCGCCCCGGCGCCGGGAAGGGTTATTCCGCCGGACCTGCCTCCGGCCCGGTCGCTCCGTCGGCCTGCCCGGCTTCGGGGAGGGCGTCGGTGTCGGGCTCAGACGCGGGGTCGGCCTGTGCGGCCGCCTCGTCGTCGGTTTCTTCCACCCGGGCCGCCGCGACGACCTCGTCGCCGGCCTTGAGGCCGACCACGCGGACGCCCTGGGTGCCCCGGCCGATCGCCCGGATCGAGTCGGCGGCCATCCGCACGAGCTGCCCGCCCTTGGTGATGAGCACGACATCGTCGGAGTCGAACACGCCGATCGCCGCGACCGAGGGCCCGTTGCGGGCGCTGGTCTTGATGTCGGCCCGGCCCTTGCCGCCTCGGGACTGCGAGCGGGGCTTGCCCTCCTCGGGCTGGACGCGGTACTCCTCGACGCTCGTGCGCTTGCCGTAGCCGTGGCGGGTGACGGTCAGCAGGCTGAAGCCCGCGTCGAGTGCCGCCTGCTCGGTCATGGTGTCGCCGTCGTCGTCCTCGTACATCGGCACGCGGATCGCCCCGATGACGCGGTCGTCGCCGGTGAGGCCGATGCCCTTGACGCCCGCGGCGTTGCGGCCCATGAGCCGCACGTCCTGCTCGTTGAACCGGATCGCCCCGCCCCCGGCGGTGACGAGGATGATGTCGTCGTTGCCGGTGGTCAGCAGCACGTCGAGCAACGCGTCGCCCTCCTTGAGGCTGGCGGCGATGAGGCCGCCGCGGTGGACGTTGCGGTACTCCTTCAGCGAGGTCCGCTTGACGATGCCGCCGTGGCTGATGAACGTGAGGTAGTGGCTGCCCGACTCGAAGTCCTTGATCGCCAGGTAGGCGCGGGTCTTCTCGCCCGGCTTGAGGTCAACGAGGTTGACCATCGCGCGGCCCTTGCTCGTGCGGCTCATCTCGGGCAACTCGTAGACCTTGAGCTTGAACACACGCCCGGTGTCGGTGAAACACAGCAGGTCGTCGTGGGTGCTGGCGACGAAGACGTGCTCGACGAAGTCGTCGTCCTTGGCGTCGCTGGCGCGGATGCCCTTGCCGCCCCGGCCCTGCGAGCGGTAGGTGTCCAGCGGCAGCCGCTTGGCGTAGCCGGCGTGGCTGATCGTGACCGTCATGTCCTCGACGCGGATCAGCGCCGCCATGTCGATGTCGCCCTCGGCCTCGTCGATGCGGGTGAGGCGGTCGCTGGCGAAGCGGGCCTTCATCTCGGAGATGTCCTCGCGGATGATGCCGAACACACGCTCGCGGCTGGCGAGGATCGCCTCGTAGTCCTCGATCTCCTCGACCAACGCACGGTAGTCGTTGGTCAGCTTGTCGATCTCGAGCCCGACAAGCTGGATGAGCCGCATGGCGCCGATCGCCTCGGCCTGCACGCGGGTCAGCAGCGCCCCGCCGTCGCGGGACGCGAGATCCATCATGCGGGCGGGGATCTTGGGGGCGTGCGGGTGGTCGGGCGAGATGCGGAACCGCCGCTCGGCGAGCTTGGTGATCGCCTCTTCACGGGTGCGCGACGAGCGGATGAGCTTGATGACCTCGTCGATGTCGCAGACCGCGTAGATCAGGCCCTCGAGGATGTGGGCCTTCTTCTTGGCCTCGCGGAGCAGGTGGGCCGTCCGGCGGCGGATGACCTCGACGCGGTGCTCAATGTGGCACTGGATGAGCTCGCGGAGCCCCAGCGTGCGCGGCTGGCGGTTGACCAGCGCGATGTTCATGATGCTGATCGTCTGCTGCAGCGGCGTGAACTGGTAGAGCTGGTTCTCGACGACCGCCGGGTCGCCGCCGCGCTTGATCTCGAGGACGATGCGGGTCTGGGCCTCGCGTCCGGACTCGTTGCGGACGTCGGAAACATCGACGATCCGCTCGTCCTTGATCGCGTCCACAATCCGCTCGACCAGCGTGAGCTGCATGAGGCCGTAGGGGATCGCGTCCACGACGAGCTGCTGGCGGTCGCCGCGCCCGGGGACGGTCTCGACGTGGCAGACGCCGCGGACGGCGAGCTTGCCGCGGCCGGTGGTGTAGCCGTCGAGGATGCCGCGTCGGCCGAGGATCACGCCGCCGGTGGGAAAGTCCGGGCCCTTGACGCCCTGGTAGACCACCGCGCCGGACTCGTCGGTGACGTCGGTCATCAGGTCGATCAGGCTGATGTCGGGGTCGTCGATCATCCGCAGGATCGAGTCGAAGATCTCGGTCGGGTTGTGCGGGAGCAGGCTGGTGGCCATGCCGACCGCGATGCCGACGCCGCCGTTGATCAGCAGGTTGGGGAACTTGGCCGGCAGCACCGTCGGCTCCATGAGCCGGTCGTCGTAGTTGGGCTGAAAATCGACGGTGTCGAGCTTGATGTCGGCGAGCATCTCGACCGAGGCGTGGGTCATCCGCGCCTCGGTGTACCGCATCGCCGCCGGGGGGTCGCCGTCGATCGAGCCGAAGTTGCCCTGCGGGTCCACCAGCGGGACGCGCATCTTCCACTTCTGGGCCATGCCGACCATGGTCGGGTAGATGACACTCTCGCCGTGGGGGTGGTAATCGCCCGAGGTGTTGCCGGCGATCTTGGCGCACTTGAGGTGCTTGCGCCCGGGGCGCAGGTTCAGATCGTGCATCGCGACGAGGATGCGCCGCTGGCTCGGCTTGAGCCCGTCGCGGACGTCGGGCAGGGCCCGGTCCATGATCGTGCTCATCGCGTAGGTGAGGTACGAATCCTTGAGTTCGTCCTCGATCTTGAGATCGACCACGTTCCCGGCGGCCGGGGGCGAGTAGCCCTCAAACGCACCGTCGCCGGGGGTCGTGTTTTCGGTGTTGTCGGGCGTGCCGTTGGTGTCGCTCATAGAGGCGGTATCGTAGCGCGATCAGCCCCGCTCTGCCCGACAAAACAGCGGTTTACGGGCGTTCAGCGCCGGTCCCCGGAGGCCCCGATCCGGCCGGGGTCTGGGGGTCACGGGCCGCCCTTTCCACGGTGTCCAGCGAGCGGAGCAGCTCGGCCGTTGCCAGCATGGCCAGGGCGGTCGCCTCGGGCGGCTGATGGGGGTCCCAGACCGCCGCCCGGATGCCCCCACGGACCAGTTCCGGCCGGCCGGAGAACGCGGCGACCGCGGGCCCGGCCGCGAGTTGCTGCAGGAACCGCATCGCGTCGATCAGCCGGACGACCTCGCCGGGCATCTCCTCGGGCGTGGTCAGGCGGGGGTCGCGCAGCATCGTCGCGGCGAAGGCGATCGGGCGTGCGGAGTTCCACGTCGGCAGGCTCAGCCCGCCCGAGGTGAACACGATGCCGCCCTGCAGATCCCGCTCCTCGATCCCGGTGTCCCGGAGGGTGAGCTGGTAGGTCCAGACCGCGTCGCGCACCTCGCGCAGGTAGACCGCCGAGGCCACCGGGCCCTCGCCGGCCAGGGCCAGCTCGGCCCAGCCGACCCAGGGCATCAGGCCGACCATCCCGCCCTTGGGGGTTTCACGCACGAGCGCGCGCAGCTGGCTCTCGGCGAACGCCCGGTCCTGCCCGGTGCGGGCGGCCCGCTCGGCGACCGCCCAGGCGAGCACCGCTTCGGCGACCGTGCCCCGCGGCGTGGCGAGGGGAGCCGCGGTGTGGGCCGCGAGCATCGACTCGCAGGTGCTGCAGCGCGCGCAGATCGGGTGCGTCGGCAAGATCCATCCCGTCGAGCACCACCCAGAGGATCGCACGCGACGCCGTCGTCGGCCGGAGCGATCTCGCCGGGATCGACGTGGGCGAGGTCGCCGAGGATCTGCCGTGCGGAAGTGCGCGCGCGCTCACGGGTCGGCTCCGGCAGCTGCGGCACCTCGGCCAGACGCGCGAGCCCGAGGGCGACGAGCGACTGCTGCGTGGGCAGGGCGACCGCCGGGTCGGCGACGCCTCGCGCGGCGTGGATCGTGCCCATCAGCCCGAGCCGGGCGTCGCTCTCGATGCGGATCGCCCCGGCGTGGTCGATCAGGCCCTCGGCGAAGCGGACGAGCGAGGCGGAGGTCACGGCGCTGCGCTCGACGATCTGGTTGCCGCGGGTGAGGAAGACCGGGGCGCCGTCCGGCCCCACGCTGGCGACGTGCACGACGTCGAAGCGGTAGAAGGCCACGCCCCGCTCGGACTGGAGATCGACGAGCAGTTCGACGCCGAGCCGCGGGGTCTTCGAGCAGCATCGCGGCCATGGCTGCGAGGCGGACCGCCGGGGCGGTGCCCGAGGCCATCAGTTGTGAGGGGAACTCCACGGCCCACAGCTCACCTGCCCGCACCGCCACGCCGGTGAGACCCGGGCGGACCGCCGTGTCGGGGTTGAGCAGCTCGGTGCGGCTGAGCGGCGTGAACGGCCCGGCCAGCTCGACGCTGAGGGTGAGATCGGCGGTGAGCTCGGGCATGAGCTCGGCGCCCAGCACGCCTCCGCGCGGCAGGAGCTCGCGGCGGATCGCCACCTTGGCTCGCCCTGTCGCGAGCGCGAGTGCGAACGGGGCATCGACCGCGCCGGACCGGACGACCTCGCTTGCGTCGCCGACGGGTCTGCCGTGCTGGTAGGCGGACACCCGGACCGCGGCTGCGGGGGTCTCGAAGTTCTCGGGCTCCTTCCACTCGCGGAGCCACGACTCGACGGCGGCGTAGGCGTCCATGGCCTCGGACGGGTTGGGCAGCCTTGCCCCCAACGCGGTCGCGTCCGGTCTCCCGGCGAGGAGGTCGGCGAGGGGATCGGCCGGCTGGTTCTCGGACGCTGGGGTCGGCTGCGCGCGCGCGGTGATGGCGGGCAGGGCGACGACGATCGTGAACGCGAGGGCGATCAGGGGGGCCGTGGTGAGGCTCGCCGCGAGGGTTGGTCCGGGTGCGGCTGCGCGGCATCGTGTTGCCCCGGCACCACGCCTGGTGTCGCCGGGCAACCACGATCGGCACAACCGGTACACTTTCTCGGACGCGGATCGGGCCGCAGGGCCTTCAGGGGGCGTTGGCATTGTGTCGCGGCACGGTTGGCACACCGGTTGTATCTCTCTTTCTCGTCGGACAAAATTGGAGAGACGAAAATGGCAGCACTTATCAAAGTTACCAGCAACCACCAGCGGATCGCCCTTCTCGCCCTGATGAGCTTCCTGGCGATGTGCTGAACGGTTGCCGGCCCCCGCCGGCGGAAGTGTACCCCCACCACCCCTAAGGCCATCTGGTCGCCATCTGGCAAAACGAAAGGCAGCCCGGGCCGTTGACCCGGGCTGCCGTCAGTTTTTCATCGCGGTCTGACGCGGCGTGATGCACGCCGCGGAGCCGGCTTAGAACTGGATCTTGTCGGTGCCCATGGACCCGTGGTCGTCCATGCCGCCTCGGCTGGGCATGTCGCCCATGCCGCCGCCACCGCCGCTGCCGCTGCCGGACTCGTAGTCGTCGCCGGATGCGGAGGTATCGCCCCACTGGGCCCGCTTCAGCGAGAGGCCGATCTTGCGGTCGGTGATGTCGACGCGGAGGATCTTGACGTCGATCTCGTCGCCGGCCTTGACCACGTCCTGCGGGTTCTCGACCTTGTGGTCGGCCAGCTCGGAGATGTGCAGCAGGCCTTCCAGATCATCCTCGAGCTCGACGAAGACGCCGAAGTTGGTGATCTTGGTGACGTGGCCGCGGACGACCATGCCCGGCTTGTAGGCGTCGGGGATGGCGTGGACCCAGGGGTCCTCGCTGAGCTGCTTCATGCCGAGGCTGATGCGCTGCTTGTCGCGGTCCACCTCGAGCACGACGCACTTGACGCCGTCGCCCTTCTTGACCAGCTCGTTGGGGTGGGTGATCTTCTTGGTCCAGGACATGTCGGAGACGTGGAGCAGGCCGTCGATGCCGGGCTCGATCTCGACAAACGCGCCGTAGTTGGCGAGGTTGCGGACGTCGCCCTCGATGACCGTCCCGGGGGGGTACTTCTCGCCGACGAGTTCCCACGGGTTGACCTCGGTCTGCTTCATGCCGAGGCTGATCTCCTGCTTGTCCTTGTCGATGTCGAGGACAACGACGTCGACTTCCTGCCCGGGCTCGACCATCTCGGAGGGGTGGTTGACGCGGCGGGTCCAGGACATCTCGGAGATGTGGACCAGACCCTCGATGCCGTCCTCGAGGCGGATGAACGCGCCGTAGGACATGAGGTTGACCACCTCGCCGCGGATGCGGGAGCCGACGGGGTACTTGGCCTCGATCTCCTCCCAGGGGCTGGATTCCTTCTGCTTGAGGCCGAGGGCGATCTTCTCTTTCTCGAGGTCGATGTTGAGGATCTTGACCTCGAGCTTGTCGTCGATCTTGACCATCTCGGAGGGGTGGTTGACCCGGCCCCAGGACATGTCGGTGATGTGAAGCAGGCCGTCGATGCCGCCGAGGTCAACGAACACGCCGAAGTCGGCGATGTTCTTGACGGTGCCGTTGACGATGTCGCCCTCGTTGAGGGTCTCGAGCAGACGCTTCTTGGCGGTGTCGCGCTCTTCCTCGATCAGCTTGCGGCGGCTGATGACGATGTTGCGACGCTCGGGGTCGATCTTGAGGATCTGGGCCCGGATCTTGCGGCCGATGAAGTCGCCGATCTCGTGGGGGCGGCGGATGTCCACCTGGCTGGCGGGCAGGAAGACCGGCACGCCGATGTCGACGAGCAGGCCGCCCTTGATCTTCCGCATGACGGTGCCCTCGATGACATCGTCCTCGTTGGTCGAATCGACGATCCGCTGCCAGTTGATCATGCGGTCGGCGCGGCGCTTGGAGAGCTGGATGAGCCCGCCCTCGCCGTCGAGCGACTCGAGCAGGACGTCGATGGTGTCGCCGGCGCGGATCTCTTCGTCGCCGAACTCTTCCTTGGGGATGAGGCCCTCACTCTTGAGGCCGACCTCGACGACGACGTCGTCTCCGGCCATCCCGATGATGCGTCCCTTGATCAGCTTGCCGGGCGACACATCGCCCAACTCCTTGCCGAGCAGCTCCTCCATCGCCTCTTCGGTGGACTTGTCTTCGAACATCCCCTGCAGCAGGGCGTCCGCGTCTGTGTCTGTCACTCCGAGCGAGGCAATCAGCGTCTCATCGATCATGTGCTAGCGTTCCTTCCGGATGCCTTGGGACGCGCGTCGGGTCGGTGTGTGACGCGGGCAAGACACCCACAGCCGCGGTCAGAACCGCGGCCGACCCCAGATTCGGGGCGGTTGACGTGTTGTGAACCACCGGGCCCCGCACCACGCGGAGGCCGCGGACCGACCCACCGAACCTGCAAGCCTAGCACCCGGGCGAGCCTTGGGAAAGCCCCGAGACACTGTCCGGGAGGGGGTCTACGACTACCATCGGCTACAGGAGACCCCCCATGCAGGACTGGTTGGAAGGACGTGTTGCGGTAATCACAGGGGCCTCGGCCGGGATCGGCGAGGCCATCGCCCGGGACTTTGCCCGCCGCGGCGGCCGGCTGGTGATCAACGCCCGGCGCGAGAATCGGCTCAATGAGATCGCCCAGGACCTCGGCCCCGACCGGGTGGCGGTCGTCGCGGGCGACGCGGGAGACGACGGCACCATCGAACGGCTGTTCTCGACCGCCAGGGAGCGATTCGACGAAGAACCCGACCTGATCGTGGTCAACGCCGGGCGGGGGCTCAACGGCTCGGTGACCACCTCGGACACGGCCGAATGGGAAGAGATGATCCGGGTCAACCTGCTCGGGGCGGCCAAGCTGATGCGGGCCGCGGCTCACCATCTGCTCGCCGACATCGAGAACTCCGGCGTCTCCTGGCAGCAGGAGGCCCGCGACATCGTGGTTCTGGGCTCGACGGTCGGGCGGCACGTCTCGCCGTTCAGCTCGATGTACGGCTCGACGAAGTTCGCGGTGAACTCGCTGGCCGAGGCGCTGCGTCGCGAGATCGGGCCCAAGGGCGTCCGCGTCTCCCTCATCGAGCCGGGCTTCGTGCGGAGTGAGTTTCAGGGGGTGGCGGGGTACGCCGAGGACTGGTTCGCCGAGGTCGTTGACCGCATCGGGCCGGTGCTGACGCCCGAGGACTGCGCGGAGATCATCTCGTTTATCGTGAGCCGGCCCCCGGCGGTGCACCTGAGCGACGCCCTGATCCGGCCGACGCGGCAGGACTATCCGTAAGACGAACGGTGCCCGGGCCGTCGGCCCGGGCTAGTGACGCTCCCCGGCGTCCGGCTCCCGCTTGTAGAGCCGGTCCACCGCTTGGTCGCGTTGCGAATCGGTGGGCTCGCCGCCGCTGCCTGAGAAGAGCATCTCGAGGATCTTCTTGGTCTCCTCGGTGCTGTTGACGTGCGGGAAGGCCGCGTCGGGCACAGCCACGCCGAGGAACTCACAGAGCGGGCCCCACCCCTGCTTGACCTCGTAGACCAGCAGGCGGTCCGGATCGATCGTCGCCTTGACCTCTTCGGTGTGCCGCTTGAAGCACTCGACCATGTGCGCGCGCTCATGGATGCGGCCGCCGAATTTGTCCCAGATCGTGCGCCGGTTGAGCTCGCCGAACGGGGTGCCGGAGATGTTCTCGACCATCTTCGGCGACATGATCGTCGCGTAGATCGAGTCGAACCAGGTGTCGGGGTCTCGGACCGAGAGCAGGACCTTGGCGTTCGGGTAGGCCTCGGCGATCTCGCGGTAGTAGCTGCTGGCCGGGAAGTCCACGCACGCCTGGTAGGCGCCGAAGATCGCGTCCCAGTCCGGCTTGCCGGCGACGACGTCCATCCACCGATCGATGTGGGCGGGCTGCTCGATGACCTCGGTCATGTGGTAGCAGGGGGCAAACCCCAACTGCTCCAGCGCGAGCTTGAGTGAGGCGGTGCCCGTCCGGCCGAAGCCAGCTCCGATAATCTGTAATGCCATGTGGGTCTCTCCGTACGCCGCCGAGAACAGGTCGGCGTTGGGGGTGAGAGTACCACGGCGTGCTCCCGGATGTAGGCCGTCCGGCTACCCGTCCGCCCCCGGCACCAACCGCCCCGCGATCTTGGGCGTGATCGGGAAGGCCCCGAGCATGTCACGCACGTCGCCGAGCGTCACCGCGTCGATGCAGGCGAGCTCGACCTCGAGCGGGGTGTATTTGTGCTGCAGCGTCCACTGGCGGCCCAACCGCATCATCCGGCCCATCGGCCGCTCGCCCTGGAGGGTCACACCCGTCGCGAGCTTGGCGCGGAGCTTGGCGAGGTCGTCGGCCTCGAGTGAATCGCTCAGCCCCTGGCACTCTCGCTCGACCACGCCCCAGACCTCGTCGGCCTTGCCCGGGTCGCAGCTGGCGTAGACGAAAAACTCCCCCACCCCTTCGTGCCCGTCGTAGGCCGCCTGGGCCTCGTCGGCGAGCCCGGTCTCGAGCAGGGCCCAGTGCAGGCGGGAGTTGTCGGCCCCGCCCAGCACCTGCGAGGCGAGCATCGCGGCGTAGCGCCGGTCGTCGTTGCCGTCGGGCGCGTCGGCCAGGCCGAGCAGGTAGGCCCGGGCGACCTTGTCGTCGGTCAGCGAGAACCGCTCGGCGTTGGTCGCGGGGCGGGCGGCGTCGCGCGAGGCGTCGGTGCGTTCCCAGTGGCCGCAGAGCTCGGCGATCTGGGCGACCGAGGCGTCGAAGTCGATCTTGCCGGCCAGCGCGACGGTGGTGTTGTCCGCCGAGTAGCGGGCCTTAAAGTAGCCGTCCATCTGGTCGCGGGAGAGGTCGGTGATCGTCTCAACGGTGCCGAGGACGCGGTGGCGCAGTGCGTGCGGCGCGTAGTAGCGGTCCACGCACTCCTCGTAGAGCACCCAGAAGGGGTTGTCCTTGTACATGGCGATTTCTTCGAGGATGACACCCTTCTCGGTGTCGAAGTCGTCCTGCCGGAGCGAGGGCCGCATCATCCTGCCGAGCACGTCGAGCGCCGGCGGCGTGGCCTCCGGCAGGACGTGGGCGTAGAAGCAGGTGATCTCGTTGGACGTGAAGGCGTTGTTGCTCGCGCCCAGGTCGTCGAAGGCCTGGTTGATCGCCTCGGCCGAGAGATCGTCGGTGCCCTTGAACATCATGTGCTCGAGGAAGTGGCTGACGCCCATGACCGGGCTGCGCTCGTCGCGCGCCGGTGCGGACAAAGAAGCCGGCCGCGGCCGACGCGGCCGCGTCGTCGATCTCGGCGATAATGGTGAGCCCGTTGGGCAGTTCGTGCTGTCGGAATTGCAATGCCATGCCGGAGTGTACAGACCCGGCTCCGGTGGGAGCGTCGCCCCGGGGTTCCCGGCTCAGGCGGCCTTGGCCCGTGGCTGGAAGACCCGCATGCTCCCGCCGCCGTTGGCCTGGCTGGCCTCGATCGCCTTGGCGCAGGCCAGGACCAGTTGCCGCGGCTCTTTGAAGATGTCGCGGGTCTCCGGCTCAAGGGCGGCGACGCCGACGCTGGTGGTAAACCGCAGGGGCTGGTTTGTCGCGGGCGCGGTCCAATCGGTCATGTCGCGTGCCAGGTCGGCGACGAACGCCTCGGCGAGTGCGGTCGCGGTCTGGCGGCCCATGCCGGGGAGGACGATCGCGAACGTGCCGCGGGTCACGTGGCAGACCGCGCCGCCCTGCCCGTCGAAGACGAGCCTGAGCAGACCCGCGAGGCCCATGACGGCTTCGTCGTCGGCCGCACTCGCCCTGCGAGGCCGCGAGGTCGGCGAAGTCGTCGATCACGACCTCGACCAGCGACAGCATCTCGTCGTTCTCTGCGGCGTACCGGAAGCCCTCCCGCACGGCGATCTCGAAGCCCCCGGGTCCGACTGTGCCGGTCAGCGGGTCGGTGTCGCTGCCGGCGAGTACTGAGCCCTCTGGCGCGGCCGGCGGGTTCCCCTCGCCGCTGCCGGTCGATTTGCGCATCAGCGTCACGGCCTGCTTGCTGGCGGCCGCGAGCACCGCCTCGGGGTCGGTGTACGACCCAATGTCGAGCTTGAAGAGCGACGCCATCTCGCGCCCCGCCTCGGCGACGGTGGTCACGATCTCGTCCACCGTGGCGGAGTCGAGCTCGTACCAGGCCTTGGACTTCTCGTACAGCGCCTGCAGCGGGGCCTTCGCGTCCTCGAGCGTGAGCACATCGTGGACGAAGTTCCCGAGTCCGACGAAGCGGACGTGGTCCTGGAACGTGCCCGGTGCCGCCGAGGGGCGCTCGTGGTACTTGACCGGGAGCGACAGCTCTTCGGGCAGCTTCCACCGCTCCACCAGCATGGCGCCGATCGCCGGGTGCTGCAGGTCGAGCATCTGCAGTTCGTGCCGCACCAGGTCGCGGTGATTGCTCCCGGCGGACTGCAGGACTTCGACGTACTTGCGGCCGAGGGCCTTGTACATCGCGATCATGCCGACGTCCTGGAGTAGGCCTCCGAGGAAGACTTCGTCGCCTATCTCGAACCCTGCGCGCTCGGCGACTACCTTGCCCGCGACGCCGGTGAAGAGCCCGCGTCGCCAGTACGACGCGTAGTCGAACCCGCCCGAGTCGTTGGGGTCGTGGATCGAATCGGCGAGGGAGAAGCCGAGTGCCAGGCTCTTGACCGGCGAGAGGCCGAGCATGACGATGGCCTTGTCGATTGTGGCGCACCGCTTGCGGAGGCCGTAGAAGCTGGAGTTGACGGTCTTGAGAACCTTGGCGGTGAGTCCCTGATCGTTCTGGATGACCCGGGCGAGTTCTTTGAGCGAAACATCCACATCCGCCGTGAGTTCGATCACCTGCAACGCGACCGCCGGAAGCGACGGCAGGTTCGGGCAGCCCAGGATCTTCTCAAGCTCAGGGTTCATGGTGTCTACCGACTCTGGTTCCGCGTGACGAGGCGATGCTCATCCCGCGGTCTCAATATCGGCTCACGCCCCGGCCCGGTAGAGCCGCGAAGGGCACTTTCGGTCCAACCAAAGCACGACCGGCTGAGGTCGCGCGGAGCTACTCAGTCCAAGAACGAGATTCATGAATCACACGTTCGGGTGTTGGGTGGAATTCCCCCGCCGTGTGCGGGACTCTCGCCCCCCTGTCAGGACACCAGCCCCGATTCACCGAACACCGGCCGCATCGTCGGCAGCTCGTCGCCCAGCACGTGCCGCAAATAGGATCCCAGCAGGCGATTTGCCCGTGAAACGCTCGCCGGGTCGCCTTCCGGGACCATTCTCTCGCCGGAAAACCTTGCCAACCACGCCAGCGTCTCCGGTCGGACCCGCCAGCCGTCGGGGCGGGCCCGGGCCGCGTCGCCGGCCAGAAACACACCCTCGCGGGGCAGGAAGCAGACCGCGGCGTCCGGCTCGACCCGGCCCTGCGGCATGGCCGGGGTGTACCCGGTCTCGGCCAGCACCGCCCACTGCGCGCAGCAGCGACTCTTCGGTGCGGTCGGCGAGCGTCTCGAAGACCTCGACCATCCGGTGGTACAGACCCGGGTGCGGGTCGGCGTCCGTCACCGCGTGGTGCAGCAGATCCACCAGATACGAGCCGACGTAGAACGCCCGCAGCGACCGCCGCACGCCGGTGTAGGCGTCGCGGAGGTCCCAGGACGTGATGGTCGCGAGCGAGCCGTTGGACCGGACGATCGCGACGACCTCGCCACGGGTGAGCAGCTCGAGTCCCCCTGAAAACGGGGCTTTTTCGCGCTTCGAACCCTTGGCGATGCCGCGGACGATGCCGTGCTCGCATGAGAACAGGGAGACCGTCTGGCTGGTCTCAGACCAGTCCCAGTGGCGGATACAGATCGCGTCATCCCTGATCGTCGTGCCCACAGCCGAGAGCCTAGAGCCGGGCCGCGGCTCACGCGCGGGCGTCCGCCGATTCGAGTATCGGGAAGCCGACCGGACTATGGTCCGGCCATGCGATTCGACCTTGTAGACCGCGTCTTGGAGTCCTCCACCGAGTCGGCGACGACGCTCAAGGCGGTGTCGATGGCCGAGGAGTACCTCCAGGACCACTTCCCCGGCTTCCCGGTGTTGCCGGGCGTGTTCATGCTGGAGGCGATGGTGCAGGCTGCACGGGTCGTGGCTCGCACGCGAGGTGAGACGGCCCCGCTGACGATCGGCGAGGTGCGGGGGCTGAAGTACAACCGGTTCGTGCCGCCCGGCTGCTCGCTGCGGGTGCACGTCGAACTGACCGGGACCGATGCCGGCTCGCTGAGCTTTAAGGGGGCGGCGGTGCTGATCGAGCCCGGCCACATCGGCGAGCCGCCGGTCGCGGCGACGGGGCGGTTCACGCTGCGGCCGGTCCGCGTGGCGGGGGAGAACGCACGCCGGTGGGTTTGTCCGCCCCGGGCGCGTAACATCCGCGCTTGATGGGGCCACACCGAACGGGCCCGGCCGACGCGATCATCCCAACCGATTCCAGGGACCCGAACTCATGAACAGAGACGAGATTTTCGAGAAAGTCCGCGAAGTCCTCGTGGAAGCCCTGGGCGTCGATGACGACGAGGTCACGCCGGAGGCGTCGCTCGCGGCCGATCTGGGTGCCGAGTCGATCGACTTTCTCGACATCGTGTTCCAACTGGAGCAGGCGTTCGGCTTCAAGATCGAACAGGGCGAGTTGTTCCCCGAGAACGTGACGCAGGACCCGGAGTTCGTCAAGGACGGGCTGGTCACGGAGAAGGGGCTCGCGATGCTCCGCGAGCGGCTGCCGCACATCGATTTCTCCAAGCTGGACGACGATCCCCAGATCACGCGCGTGGCCCAGGTGTTCACGGTCGATGCGTTGGTGAATTTCTGCGAGCGCAAGCTCGCGGCGTAGAGACTGTCCGGTGCCGCCCCCCCCCCGCGGGTGGGGCGAGAGGAGTTGCCGCCCGTGCGATGGATCTGGATCGATCGGGTGTTGGAGTTGCAACGCGGACAGCGGCTGGTGGCGATCAAGAACGTCACCATGGCCGAGGAGCATCTGCACGACCACTTCGCCGAGGTCACCGGCGAGGACGGGCGCACCATTCACGCGGCCATGCCGGTGATGCCGGGCTCGCTCGTGGTCGAGGGGATGGCCCAGTCCGCGGGCATCCTGGTCGGGCACGCCGAGGACTTCCGCGAGAAGGTCGTGCTGGCGAAGGTGACCAAGGTCCGGCTGGACCGCGACGCCACGCCGGGGACGACGATCCGGCACACCGCCGAGATCGCGTTGCAGAGCGGGCAGGGTGCCGCGACGCGGGGAACGGTCGATCTCTTCGACCACGCCAACCCCGAGGCCGGGTGGGAGACGATCGGACGGATCGACCTGATGTTCAGCCACCTCGACCGGAACATCGCCGGGCTCGAGTTCCCCGAGCACAACTTCGTGTTCAACAGCACGTTCCGGACGCTGCTGCAGTCCAGCGGCATCGACTGCGACTTCTAGCGGTCTGCTGTCGGCGTATTCACCCGCGCATGTACATCTCGAACCACTCGTCGAAGAACAGCGTGAGCTGCGCGATCGAGAAGACCACCGGGAAGAAGTTGAGCACCACGCCCGCGCTGACGAGCGACTTGGCGGCGCGGAGCCTCCGCCGGCCGACGTACTCGCAGATCCAGAGCACCCCGGCGACCACCGAAAACTTCAGCAGGATCAGCCCCCAGAGCCCCGCGTAGCCGAGCGCCGCGTTGGCGATCATGTTGACCTCGACGGCGCCGAGATTGAGCATCACGTGCGTGAAGATGATGTCCAGCGAGCCGGCGAGCACGAGCCACGAGTAGCCGACCGGAAAGAGAACCTCGTCGGTTCGACCGATCGCGTGCGCATCGACGGCCGCGGGGTCGTGCGACACGAGTGCGTGAAGGTTCGAACGTTGGTGTGCCCTGACCATGCGTCGCTTCCTTTCCCGACACGCTCAGCCGTTGAGCGCGTCGCGGACGAGGCGGGCGAAGGTCTCGCGCGGAGCGGGGCATTCTGTCCAGAGCTCGAACTGCTTCGCACCCTGTTCGACGAACATCTCGACGCCGTCGAGTATTCGCCAGCCCGCGTCCCGAGCCATGCTCAGGAGAGTTGTACGGACCGGGGCGTAGACGGTTTCGAGGAGCACCGTCGTCGGCGGAAGATTCGCGAAAGCGTCGGGACCCAGCGGCGACTCCTCCGGTGCCGGGCCGCCGGACATGCCCATCGAGGTGCAATGGACGACCGCGTCGCACGTTTGGGCCTCGCGATCCGACCAGGTCAGGGCCGTCGCTGCGCCCGCGTGCGCCGCGTTGACATCGGCCGCGAGGGCGCTCGGCCCGTGACGCGGTGCGGTTGGTGATGGTGACCGCCGCGCCCGCGCCCGCCAGCCGCGAACGCGATCGCCCGCGCGACGCCCCCCGCACCGAGCAGGAGTACGCGTTTGTCCCGCAGGCCGCCCAGTTCGCGTGACAACCCTTGTGCCGCCGCGGCCGCATCGGTGTTGACCACGGTCACCGACGCCGGCCCGCCCCGGTCGTCCCGCACGACCACGACGGTGTTGGCCGAGCCGCTCGCGTGCGCCACCTCGTCGAGATTCCACCCTTGCTCCCGCGCGAGGCGGACGAGGTTCTCCTTGTGGGGCAGCGTCACGCTGCACCCGGCAAAGTCGAGCGAGCGGTGCTCTATGAACTCCAGGAGCGTCGCCTTGAGGCTCGCGTAGGACGTCTCCGCATCGTCGCCCGAGGCGATGGGCATCGGGACGTACACCCCGTCGTGGCCGACCTCTTCGAAGCCGGCGTTGTGCATCAGCGGGCTGCGGGAGTGCCCGACCGGCCAACCCACGACGCCGTACACCTTCGTGCTGCGCCCGATCGAGCCAAAGCGGTACGTCCTGAGCAGGTCGTGCAGGCTCGGCTGCCCCGGCGCGGTGGTCGCTTCATCGCGGAGACTGGCGAAGGTGAGAAACCCGCCGAATTTGGGCGCGAGGATGCGGCTCATGAGCCCGAACTCGCCCATGCCCAGCGCGACCATGGGCTTCGGGCTCTCGGCGAGCAGGTCGAAGAGCTCGAGGTTGTCGCGCAGACTGCGCGCGCGGAACGCGACCTTGCAGACCGCGGCCGCGGGCTCGCCCTGCATCTTGAGCACGCGCCGGGTCAGGTCGGCCGGGCGGCCGGAGAAGTCGTGCGAGGAGAGGATCAGCCGCGTGCGCAGGTCCCGCTGCTGGCCCGGGTGATCGACGGCGAGGTCGATCTTCATCCGCTCGTTGGCCGATCGCGTGTACGCCGCGAGTTCGGTGTCGATGTACCGCGGCGGCGAGTCGCTGGTGCCGAGCCTCTCGAACATCGCGACCCGCTCGTCCTCATCGCCGTCGTAATGCCCGCCCTCCCAGGTCGGCCGGCAGGTGACGATGCAGGGCAGGGGCGAGCCTTCCACGAGCCGCAGCACGTCCGGCAGATCGTCGAGCGTGCTGAACAGCTCATCGATCCGGTACTCGACGAGGTCGGCACCGTGTTCGCCCGCGAGCACCGCGTCGGCGATCGCGCGTTCGACGGTCTCCACCATGATGGGTACGCACACGAGGGTTGGCATGGGGCGAGTCTACGGCACCCGCGCGGGAGAGCGTTCAGCGTTCAGGATGATGCCCGAAGCCACGACCGCCGCCGTGCCCACGCGCATCAGGTGCGGGCCGATGTTGCACAGCAGCGCCCCGGCCCCCCGCGCCGCCTCGACCTCGGCCTCGGTAAACCCAGCCTCCGGGCCGATGAGCAAGGCGATGTCCTCTGCACCGGTGCGCGAGTAGGATGTGCCGGACGGGTCGGCCAGGACGAGCCGGGTCTCCTGACGGACCGCCCGGTGCGACCGGGACAGCACGTCGTCGAGCCGGGCTGGCGAGCCGATCTCCATCGTCCAGACCCGCCCGCATTGCTTGGTCGCCTCGGCCGCGACACGCTCGAACTTGTCCGCCCGCTCGGCCTTGGCCGGCGCGATGGTGTGGGCGGTGACCAGCGGCGACCACGCGGTCGCGCCGACCTGGCTGAGTTGGTCGACCATGTCTTCAACCCGCGTCAGTTTGGGCGCGCAGGCGAGGACGTGCAGCCGGGGCGTCGTCAGGGGTTCGGTGCGTACGGACCGGATCTCGACGCGGACGACCCACTCGGCCTTGCCGCGGCCGGCCGGCTGCTTGCGCGAATCGGCCAGAACCGCGCTGGCCCGCAGGCCCCTGCCATCAAGCAGTTCGATCGCGTCGCCGGTCTCCACACGCTTGACGCGGACCGCGTGCCGGGCCTCCTGACCGGCGATCTCGAGGACGGCACCGCGCGTGACGGCGGAGGAGGGCTGGTCGTCGGGGAGGTAGATGCGGTGCAGGGCCATGGCGGAGCGTATGGAATCCGAGCGCCGATCGCGCGACTCTGAGTCCGGGCCCGGTGCTCGGGCGGGGCCCGATTCGGGTAGAAGAAGGACAGGGTCGGGGAACAAATGATGGGCTCGGCGCGGAAATGGGCGGGTATTCCGGCCTGAGCGGGTCATACTGGCGGCACCGGGCTTGAGCGCCGCCGCGGGATCGCCGATCATGTTGGTACGTGGAGGTATCGCGCGCGCATGTCCGAGCAGACCGCCAATCCGGAATCGACCACACCCGACGCCGAGGGTGCCGATGCGGTGGACTCATCGAGCGAGATCGAGAAGCTGGATGAGTCGCTCAGCGATATGACCAGCGCCTTGCTCGGCGAGGCCGGCGACGACGACATGGACTTCGAGGGCATGTTCGCCGAAATCGAGCCGCCCAGCCGGGCCACGCCAGCCACGCCCGACGACACACCGGCAGCCGCGGAATCTGACTCCGGCGAGGAGCAGGCAGATACGTCGGTGAGTGAGCAGCTCGACGAGATCGAGGCAGCGGTGGCCGCGGCGATAGACGAAGCGGACGCCGGTCTCGCGGCGGACGAGGCTGTGGTCGCCGAACCCGATCCCGCCGCGACCGAGAACGAGGCTGATCCGGCTGAGACGCCGGCGGCGGCTCGACAACGCGGACGACACGGACGACACGGACGACGCGGCCGAGCCCACAGGCGGCACGGCTACGGAGCCGGAAGACGCGATGGAGGCGGGTAGCGCAGGACCTCGAGGCCACCGGCGAGGCGGCCGGGGCTGTCGCGGAGCCACCGGAGCCAACGCCGGCGGAGTCGTCGGAAGCACCGCCCGAGCCCGAGGCTGCGGAGCCCGAGGCCGAAGCGGATCCGGAGGTCGCAGCCGAGTCGGAAGCTGAAGCTGGGGAGTCCGAGCCGGAAGCACTCGATGCTGAGGTGCCCGCGCCCGACGCCGATGCGGCCGAGCCGGTCGAGCCGGAGGCCGAAGCCACCGAGCCCGAGCCCGAGCCCGAATCCGAATCCGAATCCGCCCCGCTGCCGGAATCGTCCGGAGAGGCGACCAGCCGCGGACTCGACTCCTGAGGACGAACCGAGCGCGACCGCCGACAGCCCGGCCGCCGAGGCCGAGGCGACCGCAGAGTCGGATCCGGACGCCGAGGGCGTCGCGTCGTCGGAGGACGCTCCGGCGTCGGACGGGACGGACTTGGCCGGGGCTGATACGGCGAAATCACCGGGCGGTCGCAGGCTGCCGGCGGGGGTTCTGGCGGTGTTCGCCAGGGTCGGTCCGGTCGCCGGCCGGCTGGCGAAGCCCGTTTTGGATCGGATGGGGGTACAGGTGGCCAGAGGCGCGGAGGCGATCGCCGGGTCTTTCACCGGCCAGCCCAAGCTGATCCGGCACTCCGTGGCATGGATTGCGCTGTGGACCCTGTTCAACGCCGGCGTGGTCTGGGCCTATCTGGGGTTGTTCCGCTCGGGCAGCCCAACCCCCCCAGAGGGGTCTGGAACGCAGATTACGGGCGCTTCGGTGCCTCCGGAGTCGGTGATCGGTGCCGGTGCGGCGGGTGTTCCCGGGATGCCGGCGAGCCCTTCGGCGCGATGATTCGGGGCCGTTGGGCTGGTGTTCCGGATGGGGAGGTTTCCCTCGCTCTGACGGTTGCGGTTCGGCTCCGGTTGGCATGGCGGGTCGAGAAGCGTATAGAATCCGGTCTCCGCTGCCGCGCCGCCTCCGAAGGGGCTCGCGGGCAGCGATTGTGACCGGAGACCAAGCGTGACCGAGCAGGAAATTGAGGCGAAGGTGATCGAGATTGTCGCGGAGCAGATGGGCACCGACAAGACCAAGATCGATCGCTCGACCAACTTCGTGGAAGACCTGAACGCCGACAGTCTCGACACGGTCGAACTGGTTATGGAATTCGAGGACGAGTTCGACACGTCCATTCCCGACGAGCAGGCCGAGAAGATCAAAACCGTCGGCGAGGCGATCACCTTTATCTCGCAGGCCGTCGGCAAGGCGTAATGCCGCTCATGACCCGTTGCGGGCTCTCGCCCGCCCGTCGTGTTGCACCCGATCCCGGTGACCGGGAGGGGTTGGAATGCGCACGCAAACTCTTGATGGTGAGGTACCGATGACCCGCGTGGTGATCACTGGGATGGGGGCGATCACGAACCTCGGCCACGACGCCGCGTCAACATGGGCGGGCATGCGCGAGGGCCGCAGCGGGATATCCACCATCGAGGGCGGGGATTTCGCGGCCTACGAGGACAACTGGGCGGTCCGCATCGGCGGCCAGGTGAAGGGTTGGGATCCTTCGACGCGCATCGACCCGCGTGAGGCGAAGCGGCTGGACCGGTGCACGCAGCTCGGCTTGGCCGCGGCTGCGGAAGCGGTCGAGCACTCCGGCATCGATTTCAGCGCAGAAGACGGCGACCGCTGCGGCGTGATCGTCGGGTCGGGCATCGGCGGGATCTCGACGATCGAAGAGGGCGTGAAGGTGCTGGTCTCTCGGGGCCCCCACCGCCTGAGCCCGTTCACCGTGCCCCGGCTGATGGTCAACGCGGTGACCGGCAACGTGTCGATCCGCTACGGCCTTCGCGGCCCGGCCTCGGCGCACGCCACGGCCTGCGCCAGCTCGGGACACGCGATGGGCGACGCGATGCAGTACCTCCGCCGCGGGCTGGCGGATGTGATGATCGCCGGCGGATCGGAGGCGGCGGTGACGCCGCTGTGCCTCGGCGCGTTCATGACGATGAAGGCCCTGAGCACCCGCAACGACGCGCCGACGAAGGCCAGCAGGCCGTTCGATGAGGACCGCGACGGGTTTCTCCTCTCCGAGGGGGCCGCGATGTTTGTGCTCGAGACCGAGGAGCACGCCAAGGCCCGCGGCGCGACGATCCACGCCGAGCTGCTGGGGTTTGGCAACTCCGGCGACGCGGCTCACATCACTGCGCCCGGACCCGGAGGGACGGGGGGCGTCGCGTTCGATGGTCTGGGCGCTCCAGGAGGCGGGGCTCGCGCCGACGGATATCGACTACATCAACGCGCACGGCACCTCGACCCCGCTCGGCGACCAGGCCGAGGTGGCGGCGGTGCTGGGGGTGTTCGGCGACCACGCCCGCAAGTCGGCCGGCGGGAAGCTGCTGATGAGCTCGACCAAGAGCATGCACGGGCACTGTCTCGGTGCTTCCGGCGCGGTCGAGTCGATCGCCTGCATCCACGCGGTCCGCGACGGGGTGGTCGCGCCGACGGTCAACCTCGACAAGCCCGACGACAGCTTCGATATCGACCTCGTTGCGCACCAGGCTCGGGAGACCCCCGTGCGTCGGGTAATGAACAACACGTTCGGGTTCGGCGGGCACAACGTCACGCTGATCATCGGGCGGTACGAGGGCTGAGGCGGCCCCGCCGGCCGAGGCCGATCGGCCCTGACGGAGGGCGGGGCGGGCTGGCATTCTGATTGCGACATGTCTTCCGGCGGTCCGAGCGGGCGCAACAGATGCGCTTTGTGAGTTGGCTGATGCTGCGCTCCCGGGCGGCCGATGGAGAGTGTGGAATGTCTGATCTGAAGACCATCCGGGGGCTGGAAGTGCCGCTGATCGTGAGGCTGGGTGAGCGGTCGATGACCGTGTCGGAGCTGATGGCTCTGGCACCGGGCTCGATCATCGAGATTCCCAAGCCGGCCGACGACGAGCTGGACCTGCTGATCAACAATCAGCGGATCGGCGTGGGCACGGCGGTCAAGGTGGGCGAGAACTTCGGGATCCGCGTCACCGCGATCGGGCCGAAGGAAGCGATCGCCAAGGCGATCGAGCGTCGGCTCGAAGAGAAATTCCACTCGGCGGCGTGAGGGGAATCGCGCGGCGGGGGCGACGCGGCCGCTACTTCTCGATCACGCGTCCCTTGCCCTTGACGATCTTGCCAATCGTGTAGACCCGCTCGCCCATGCGCGTGAGGCGCTCGGCGACCGCGTCGGCGAACGTGGGACGGACGACGACGACATAGCCAATACCCATGTTGAACACACGCCGCATCTCGGCGTCCTCGACCCGTCCCCGCTCCTGCAACAGCTTGAAGACGCCGTGGGGTTGCCACGCGCTGGTCTTGATGACCGCGTCGACTGTGCTGTCGAGGGAGCGTTCGAGGTTGTCGGCGATGCCGCCGCCGGTGATGTGGGCCATCGCGGTGATCACCTTCTTGACGCGGTAGGCCCTGCCGAGCTTGACGATCTGCTCGGCGTAGATGCGGGTGGGCTCGAGGAGTTCTTCGCCGAGCGTGCGCGGCGCGCCGGTCTCGGGGTCGGTGAGCCCGTCGTAGGTCTTGTTGAGGTCGAGCCCGGTGTCGGTGATGATCTTGCGGGCGAGGGTGAACCCGTTGGAATGGATGCCGGAGCTGGCCAGCCCGAGCACCACATCGCCGGGCGAGGGGGCGCGGCGGCTGACGGCCTTGTGGAGCTCGACCACGCCCACGGCCGTGCCGGTCAGGTCGAAGTCGCCGGGCTTGAACAGGTCGCCCATCTCGGCGGTTTCGCCGCCCAAGAGCGCGCAGTTGGCGATGCGGCAGCCCTCGACGACCCCGTGCATCACGGCGGCACACAGGCGGTCGTCCACCTGGGGCACGCTGAGGCAGTCCAGGAAGAACAGCGGCTCGGCCCCCTCAACGATGAGGTCGTTGACGTTCATCGCGACCAAGTCGATGCCCACGGTGTGGACGATGCCGAGTTGCTGCGCGACCTTGATCTTGGTGCCCACACCGTCGGCGCAGGCGACGAGCACCGGCTCGCGGTAGTTGCGGGCGAAGAGCCTCTCGTTGTAGTCGAGCCGGAAGAGCCCCGCGAAGCCGCCGGGGTTGGGGATGACCCGCGGCCCGTGGGTGCGTTTGAGCATGGGCCCGAGCTTGCCGACGAAGCCGTCGTAGCGTTCGAGATCGATGCCCGCCGCGGCATAGGTCATGCCGGGGGGCTGACGACGTGCTGGCGGGTTTCCGGGGGGGCTCGCTTTGCCATGGGTCTGAGGATACGCGGGCGGTGGCAGCAGCTGCCGGGCTGGTGCGCCGATGGCGGGTCTGTGCCGGGCAAGCTAGACTCGCCTCAGGGTTGCTCCGGCCGGGTTGGTCGGCGGCATCCGCATCTCCGAAGCACGAAAGAGGGCAGTATGGCGGGCACACACCTGTTCACATCCGAGTCGGTCTCGATGGGTCACCCCGACAAGGTGGCCGACCAGATTTCTGACGCGATTCTCGACGCGATGCTGACCGACGACCCCCACTCCCGGGTGGCGTGCGAGACGCTGGTCGCGACGGGGCTGGTGGTTCTGGCCGGCGAGGTCACGACGCGGACCTATGTCGATATCCCCGATGTGGTCCGGGCGACGATCGCGGACATCGGCTACACCGACGCGAACATGCGGTTCGACGCCGAGAGCTGCGCGGTGATGGTGGCGCTCAACAAGCAGTCACCCGACATCGCCCAGGGCGTTGACCGCGACGGCGCGGGCGACCAGGGCATGATGTTCGGCTTTGCCTGCCGCGAAACCCCGGAGCTGATGCCTCTGCCGATCCAGCTCGCCCACCGCCTCGTCGAGCAGCAGGCGCACGTGCGGCGAGAGGGCAAAGTTCCCGGCCTGCGGCCGGACGCCAAGAGCCAGGTCACGATCGAGTACGATGGCACCAAGCCGGTGCGGGTGGACACGGTGGTCCTGAGCACGCAGCACGACAGCACGTGGAACGACCGTCAGGAGGATCTCAAGCGCCAGGTGATCGCCGAGGTGCTCAAGCCGGTGCTCGGCGACTGGTGGAACCCGGCCGTGACGGTGCACATCAACCCGACCGGCCGGTTCGAGATCGGCGGGCCGCACGGCGACGCCGGGCTGACCGGGCGCAAGATCATCGTGGACACCTACGGCGGGCGTGGCCGGCACGGGGGCGGGGCGTTCAGCGGGAAGGACCCGACCAAGGTCGACCGCTCCGCGGCGTACATGGCCAGGTACATCGCCAAGAACATCGTCGCGGCCGAGCTCGCCGACATCTGCGAGGTGCAGCTCAGCTACGCCATCGGTGTGGCCGAGCCCACCAGCGTCTGGATCGACTGCGGCGGTACCGAGCGCGTGGACCCGGCCAAGATCGCGGCTGGCGTGCGGGAGGTCTTCAGCCTGACCCCCCGCGGCATCATCGACAGCCTCGGCCTGCGCAAGCCAATCTACCGGCGCACCGCCAGGCACGGGCACTTCGGGCGCAAGCCCTTCAACGAGAAGGGCCTCGAGTTCTTCACGTGGGAGAAGACCGACAAGGTCGCGGCGTTGCGCGGCGCGTGCGGCTGAACGCGAACGAGCGACCGATGACCGGTCGCTTCGTCCGCTGCACAAGGAAAACGGCCCGGGTAGGGCGGAGGAGTCAGGCTGCGCCGGAGAGGCGTCGCAGTTGGGTACGCTGCGCGTCCATCGTGAGTTGCTGCAGCCCCTTGGTCAGGGCGGGGTCGTCGCTGGTGCAGAGCAGGCCGTAGCGGTGGCCGCTGCGTTCCTCTTTGTGGCTCTGCACGAAGCCGCGGCCGGAGTATGTCCTCCCGTGCAGCTCAAACGAGAAATCGACGCCGTCGCCGATCTTCAGCCGGGTGTTGCAGACGAAGCCGAGCCCGGTGGCGCTGACATCAACGATGTGGCAGGTGCCGAACGTGCCGAACGTGCCCTGGTAGTGCGCGAGCGACGTGCCGACGCGGTAGCACTTTCTGGACTCGGCGCTGACCGCCTCGCCGGCGAGTTGGAGCGCGAGATCGAACGTCTCCTCGGTGTCCGGGGCGTCCTCGAAGGCCACCTGCTCGGCCGGCTGCTGCATGAACTCGCGGGGACCGTCGAAGAAGACCGTGCACGCGCCTTCGGCCTGGACAGGGACAAGGTCAGGCTCGACAAACTTGATAGTGATGACGTCGTCGCCCAGCGTGCGGACCTTGGCCGCGTGCAACACCCTGGTCGCACCTCCGCTGGGGAAGCTCACGAACACCTCTTTGCCGGGATTCACCATCTGCTCACTCCTGCGATCTCTCTGAGTTTGATGAAACGTGTTTGGCAGTGACCGCTGCCGAGGAGTTCCCCTCATCGGCTCTCTCAAGTAGGGGCATTTGCTCACACTCACTTGATTCGTGAATATCCAGAAATTCAGTCCGAAAGTATGCACGGGCCGGATCGCGTTCGGGATGGCCATACGATCCCGACCCAACACAGGAGATTTGCATGACCACGCCCGCGTACGACCAGCTCCGCGCCCACGCCCGAGAAACCGGCGTCCTGAACGCTGTGGAGGCCCTTCTGGGCTGGGACCAGGAGACATATATGCCCTCGGCCGGTGCCGCGAGCCGGGCCGAGCAGAGCTCTGCCCTGGCGGGGATCATCCACGAGCGGCGGACGGATCCGAAGCTGGGCGATCTTATCGCGGCGTGTGAAGCGGACAGCTCGCTGATGGGCGACGAGGCCAGCCCCGAAGCCCGCAACGTCCGAGAATTTCGCCGGGCGTACGACAAGAAGACCAAGCTGCCGACCTCGCTGGTGGCCGAGCTGGCCCGGGTGGGCAGCCAGGCCCAGGAGGCATGGAAAGCTGCGCGCGCGGCCGACGACTTCAAGGCCTTCGAGCCGTGGCTGGTCAAGATGATGGACCTGACGCGGCAGAAGGCCGAGTGCTACGGCGTGCCCGCGGGGGGGGAGCTGTATGACGCGCTGGTGGACGACTACGAGCCCGGCGCGAAGGCTGCGGAGATCGAGGCGGTGTTCACCCCGCTCGGTGAGCGGCTGAGCGGGCTGGTCCGGGAACTGCTCGAGCAGGGCACCGCGCCGAGCGACGCCCCGCTGACGACCAAGATCGACGCGACGCGGCAGCACGCCTTCGGCATGAAGGTGATCGAGGCGCTCGGCTTTGACACCAAGGCGGGACGTCTGGACGTCACGACGCACCCGTTCTGCTCGGGTCTCGCGCCGGGCGACACGCGGCTGACCACCCGGTACCGCGACGAGAAGTTCACCGATGCGCTCTACGGCACGATGCACGAGTGCGGGCACGGGCTGTATGAGCAGGGCCTGCCCAAGGGCGAGCACTTCGGCGAGCCGCTCGGGGACTCGATCTCGCTGGGCATCCACGAGAGCCAGTCGCGGATGTGGGAGAACTTCGTCGGTCGCAGCCGCGAATTCTGGGAGTGGGCCCTGCCGCACGCCCACTCGATGCTCGGCTCGGGGCTCGAGAAGTTTGGCGTGGACGACATGTACCGGGCGACCAACACGGTGGAGCGGAGCTACATCCGCGTCGAGGCCGACGAGGCGACGTACAACCTGCACGTGATGCTGCGGTTCGGGCTGGAGCGGTCGCTGCTGCGGGGCGACCTGGCGGTCAAGGACCTTCCGGGTGTGTGGAACGAGCGGTTCGAGCAGTTGCTCGGCGTGCCGGTGCCGGACAACCGCCGCGGGTGCCTGCAGGATGTGCACTGGAGCTTCGGGCTGATCGGGTACTTCCCGACCTACACGCTGGGCAACCTCTACGCGGCCCAGTTCTGGGAGAAGATCAACCAGGACATCCCGGACCTCTCGGCGCAGATGCGGGAGGGCGAGTTCGCGGCGCTGCTCAGTTGGCTGCGCGAGCAGATCCACAGCCACGGGCAGCGGTTCCGGGCCGGCGAGCTGTGCGAGCGCATTACCGGCAAACCGCTGAGCGCCGATCCGCTCATGCGGCATCTCGAGGGCAAGCTGCGGCCGGTGTACGGGCTCTGAGGCGCTGCACCGGGTCGGACCAGAAATCAGCAAGGGCGGCCCCGCGTGGGGGCCGCCCTTGTCATGTGTTGAGCTGTCAGACCGTGTCGCTTCTCAGCAGCCGGCGGTCCAGGCGTTCAGGAACGCCAGCACGTCCTGCGTGTTGACGCTGCCGTCGTTGTTGACGTCGGCCGTGGAGTCGCCGGCGGTCCAGGCGTTGAGGAACGCGAGCACGTCCTGGGTGTTGACGCTGCCGTCGCCGTTCCAGTCGGCGAGGCACGCGGTGTCGAACGCGGCCGCGACGCCGGCGGCGACATCGACGCGTCCCCAGCCCCAGTAGCTGTCGTTGCCGGCGCTGCCGAGGTCCTCGCAGGTCTCGAAGAGGATCTGCTCGACCTCGAGGTTGGTAAGGTTGGGGTTGGCGGCCCAGATCATGCTGGCCACGCCGTTAGCGACGGGGGTGGCCATGCTGGTGCCGCTCCACCAGCCGTAGCCGCCGTCGCGGGTGGTCGAGCCGATGTCGACGCCGGGAGCGAAGATATCGACCGCTTCGCCGTAGGAGGAGAAGCCGGCCTTGTCGTCGCCGTAGCTGGTGGCGCCGACGACGATGACGTCCTGCCAGTCGAACGAGGAGTGGTTCTGGTTGCTGTTGTTGGCGGCGTACATGTAGATGCCGCCGATGGAATGGATGTACTCGCCCATGGTCTGGATGGGCTCGTAGTCGATGCCCGAGTAGCTGGCGCTGACGATGCTGGCACCGTTCTCGATGGCCCACTGGGCGCCCTCGATGAGGTCCTCGTAGTAGGCGCCGCCGCCGCTGTTGATCGCGACGCGGATCATCATGATCTGGGCGTTCCAGTTGACGCCGGCGACGCCGTTGTTGTTGTTGGTGATCGCCGCGGCACAGCCGGCGACGTGGGTGCCGTGGCCGTGGATGTCGTCGACGCTGCCGCCGTCGTCCTCGGAGATGTTGTTGTAGGCGTCATAGCCGTTGACTATCTTGCCGGCCAGATCGGAGTGGTTCTTGTAGATGCCGGTGTCGGTGAACGCCAGGATGACGGACCCGTCGCCGTGGGTCATGTCCCAGGCCTCGGGCGAGTTGATCTGCGGGTGGTGCCACTGGTTGCCGTACTCAGGATCGTTGGGGACCTCGAGCGGGTAGCAGACCCAGTTGGGCACGGCGTACTCGAAGAGTTCGGTGGCCATGAGCGACTCGCCGAACGCGTTCTCGGCGTCGCCCGGCTCGCCGATGCCGCGGTTGCCCGGGACGTCCACGATGTAGTAATCGACCTTGGCGTTGTGCCGTGCGGAGTGGTCGTTCATCAACGCGCGGGCCGCGGCGTCGCCGGCGTCGTCCAGATCCTGACGCACGCGCACGATCATCGAACCGGAGAACTCGAGGCTGCCCACCTCCTGCACGAACGGGACGTAACCGCCGTTGTCGTCAAAGTGCCCGGGACGGGTCACGTCGGAGGCCATGGCGGCCGAGGCCAGCCCGGCAATGCAGGCAATGATCGCTGACTTTTTCATCAAGAGAAATCCTTTCCACCCACGATCGATATATGGATCGCGGCCCCCTCAGGACCGCCTGAGCATCAGTGTAACGGCCTGTCGCCAGCGCACAAACGCGAGAGCCCGAAACGACGACCCGAAGGTCCCAGAACCACCAGATTCTCCCGTTTTGGGCCTCAGATCGCGTGCGGGGTGTCCTCGAGCGGCAAGACGCGGAGGCCGAGCGCGGCCGCGAACGTGGCGGCTTGCGCCTCGTCGATCGTGCACCCGGCGACGAGTTCCGGCGAGAACACAACGCCGCCGAGCCGCGATTCCCGCAGATCGACGCGCGCCAGCGGCGTGCGGACCAATCGGGCGCCACCCAACTCGCAGCCGCGGAAGACCACCCCGGAGAGTTCGGCCCCGTCGAAGTCGGCCTCGCGGAGATCGCACCGCTCGAACCGGACCCGTTCGAGCGTGGCCCCGATGAGGCAGGCGAGGTTGAGCTTGCAGTCTGCGAAGACCACGTCGGTGAGTGTCGCGCCGCCGAGGCCGAGGCCCGTGCCGCGGCACTCGCGGAACTCCGCCCGCCGGATGCGCAGGTTGCTCCACTCCGCGTTGGCGCAGTCGCAGTGCTCGAGCACGGAGTCGGTCAGGCTCTCGATGGTGGCAGCACCCAGACGCGAGGATCGCACGCGGCTCGAGGTGATCGAGAGCGGTTCGTCGGCGGCGACAGTCAGGGTCGCCTCCGCGATGATGTGCTCGAAGATCTCCCGCGGCACCGGCGCGCTGCCAAAATCGAGCGGCTCGAGTCGCTCCGGCAACTCGGGGGGTCTCACCCTCGCGGCCGCCGCGCCGCTCATGCGGGCACACAGTCCCGGAGGCATCGATCGATGCGGGCCAGCACCCCGTCGCGCCCGACGAGGCCCAGCGTCTCGCCGAGGCCCGGGCTCACGTTGCCACCGGTGATCGCCACGCGCAGCGGCTGAGCGAGCTTGCCCATGCCGATCTCCCGCGACTCGCAGAACGCTTTGACCGCGGCCTCGATCTGCTCGGGATCGAACGGCTCGATCGAGGCCAGCGACTCGCGGAACTCGGCGAGGACCGCCAAGCCGTTGGGCTCGCCCTTGTGCAGGGCTTTGGCGACGGCTTTGTCATCGAATCGGATCTCCTCGGCGGCCGCCAGCGCGAAGGCGATCGGCTCGCGGCACTGGCTGAGCGTCTTGATGCGGGGCTGCGCAGCGCTCGCCGCGAGGACGAACCGTTCGCCGAGGGCGTCCAGCAGTCCGGTGTCGTACCGCTCGCACCATTCATGGAGCGCGGCGGCGAAGTCCTCGGCCGGCAGCGCGGCGATTGCTGCCTGGTTGAACGCGAGCAGCTTCTCCCGGTCGAACTTTGCGTTGCTCTTGCCGATGCGTTCGAGCGCGAAGTGCTCGCAAAGGAACGGCTTGTCGAACCGCTCGAGGTCGGTGCCGTCGTCGTTCTTGAGGCCGGGGTTCCATCCGAGCAGCGCGAGGTAGTTGCACAGCGCCTCTGGCAGATAGCCGCTCCGCCGGAAGTCTTCGACATCGATCTCGGGGAGTTCGAGGCCGAACTCGGCCGCGAGACGCAGGAGCGAGGCGGGCGGCAATTGGCGTGTCTTGTCGGCGAGCCACGCGTCCAGATCCGTTTGCGAGATGTGGGCCAGGCTCCTCGCTTGCGCTTCGGGCTCTGACTGCACGGCCTTGCGCACGATCTTGTCCTTGTCGCGCTTGCTCATCTTGGAGCCGTCGGGGTTGAAGATCAGCGGCATGTGGGCGTAGACCGGCGTGCGGAAGGGCGTGCCGTCCTCGTGGGTGAGGTGCTGCTGGAGAGCAACGTGCCGCGGCGTGTTGTTGAGGTGCTCCTGCCCGCGCAGGATATGGGTGACCCCCATCAGCTCGTCGTCGATGACCACCGCCATGTGGTAGGTCGGGAAGCCGTCGGCCTTGCGGATGACAAAGTCGTCGGTGTGCTGCTGGTCGAACTCGATCTCGCCGAGCACCGCGTCGGTGACGTGGACGGGCGTGTCGGGCATGCGGAACCGGAGCACGTACGGCTCGCCGGACGCATCGCGCCGGCGCATCTCGGCGTGAGCGCCTTCCCGGTCGTAGTCCTCGCGCTGGCGGTAGCGGTAGGTCTCCTTGCGGGCCTGAGCCGCGGCACGCATCTCGCCGAGTTCCTCGCCGGTCTCGAACGCCGGGTAGGCCAACCCCGCCTCGACCAGCCGGTCGAGAAAGCCGCTGGTAGATCGGGAGGCGGTCGGACTGGTTGAAGGGGCCGACCCCGCGCGGGTCGCCGCCGATCGTCGCGCCGCCACCGGCCGCGGCTGGGAGTGCGAACTCCGGCCCGTCGTCCCAGGCGATCCCGAGCCAGGCGAGATCTTCGAGGATTCCGCGGGCGGCGTCCTCGTTGGAGCCGCTTCTGATCGGTGTCCTCGATGCGGAGGACGAACCGACCGCCGTGCCGCCGGGCGTAGGCCCAGCAGAAGAGGGCGGTCCGGACCCCGCCGATGTGGAGGTGCCCGGTGGGCGAGGGGGCAAAACGGGTGACAACTGGTGCGTCTGGCATGGTCGTTAGGGTAGTCCGCGGGTGGACGCCAATGAATGGTCGTGCCCGGATCGCGGCAAGCCGCTAGACTGGCGAATCCGGGTGGCTCGTGGTCTGGCGGCCTGTGGGGGTCGCCGAGACGATCGCGAAGCCGTGATGTCCCGGGCGTCGGTGGGAGTCCTGTATCGCACGCCGACGCGATCGCACACGCCATCGCCTGCCGGCCCTCGCCGGGTGGGCTGAGGAGGATCGCCCTATGCCTGCACGCAACGCCGCTGATCTCCGCAACATCGCCCTGGTCGGAGTGACCGGTGGCGGGAAGACGACGCTCACCGAGCGTCTGCTTTTTTCCACCGGTGTCATCGGGCGGATGGGGAGCGTCGAGAAGGGCGACACCGTCAGCGACTGGACCGCCGAAGAGAAAGCCCACCACCACTCGCTGCGGCCGAGCGTGGTGCACTTCGACCACGAGGGGCATCTGGTCAACCTCATCGACACGCCGGGGCTGACCGACTTCGTCGGGCACTCCATCGCGGCCTTCCCGGCCGCGGGCACAATCGTCGTGGTCGTCGATGCCCACAAGGGTGTCGAAACCATGACGCGGCGCCTCATGCAGGTCGCGGCCGACCGCAACCTCCCGCGGATGATCCTCATCAACAAGATCGAGGACGCGCAGGTCGATCTGGAGGCGTTGACCGCGAAGATCCGCGATTCGCTCGGGTCGGTGTGCGTGCCGATCAACCTGCCCGCGGCCGGGCGGGAGTCGGTCGTCAACGTCTTCGACTCGCACGACGACGCCGCGGAGACCGAGTTCTCGAGCGTCGACGCGGCCCACACCGCGATCGTGGAGCAGGTCGTCGAGGTTGACGAGGACCTGATGGCCGAATACCTCGAAAAGGGCGACGCCGACGCGCTCGACAAGGGGAAGGTGCACGCGGCGTTCGAGCAGGCGCTCCGCGAGGGCCACCTGATCCCCATCTGCTACGCCAGCGCCAAGAGCGGTGCCGGCATCGACCAGCTGCTCCATGTGTTCGCCTCGCTGCTGCCCAACCCGCTCGAGGGCAACCCGCGGACGTTTGTTGCCGAGGACGGGTCGGAGATCAAGGCCGTGCCCGAGGCCGACAAGCCGCTGATCGCGCACGTGTTCAGCATCGCCAGCGACCCGTTCGTCGGCAAGCTCGGCTACTTCAAGGTCCACCAGGGCACGATCAAGAGCAAGGCCGAGGTCCACGTGGACGACGAGAAAAAGGCCGTCCGGATCGCCCACGTGCTCAAGGCGCAGGGCAAAGAGACGACGGAGGTGGACGAGCTCGGGCCCGGCGAGATCGGCGTTATCGCCAAGATCGACGAGGTCGGCTTCGACAGCGTGCTGCACGTCGGTCACGACTTCGACGGGCTGCGCCTGCGCCCGCTCCCGCTGCCCAAGCCGATGTACGGCGTGGCCGTCGAGCTCAAGAACCACAAGGACGAGTCCAAGTTCGGCCCGGCCGTGGCGAAGCTGATGGCCGAGGACCCGTGCTTCAAGGTCGACCGCGTCGCGGCGACCAAGCAGACGGTGATGCGCGGCCTCGGCGAGCTGCACCTGCGGGTCGTCCTCGAGAAGCTCAAGGATGCCTTCGGCATCGAGGTGAGCACCGAACCGCCCAAGGTCGCCTACAAGGAAACGATCTCGGGCAAGGCAGAGGGGCACCACCGGCACAAGAAGCAGACCGGCGGCGCCGGCCAGTTCGGCGAGGTCTACCTCCGCGTCGAGCCGCTGCCGCAGGACCACGAGTCCGGGTTCGAGTTCGTCAACGCCACCGTCGGCGGCTCCGTGCCGCGGCAGTACATGCCCGCGATCGAGAAGGGCATCCGCAGCGTGCTTCTCGACGGGGCGGTCGCCGGCTACCCGATGCACGGGATCAAGGTCGAGGTCTACGACGGCAAGTACCACGCGGTCGACTCCAAGGAGGTCGCCTTCATGGCGGCCGGCAAGCGGGCGTTCATCGACGCGGTCCGCAAGGCCCGGCCCACGCTGCTCGAGCCGTTTGTCAGCCTCGAGATCACCGTCCCCAACGAGTACATGGGCGACGTCACCGGCGACCTCTCGACCAAACGCGGCCGTGTGCTCGACACCGACATGGAGAACCCGGACGTCTGCACCATCCGCGCCACCGCCCCGCTCGGGGAACTGCAGAACTACTCCAACGAGCTCAAGAGCATCACCGGCGGCGCGGGCGGATATGTCATGGAGTACAGCCACGACGAGCAGACCCCGCCCCACGTCCAACAGGAAGTGGTCGAGGCCTTCAAGCCCCACGAGGAAGACGACTGAGCCACCAACAACGCCCCGACGCCGACGGCGGCTCGGCGGGAATAGCATCTGCAAGGCGCGGCCGGCCGCTGGGCCTGGTGGCGGGTCGCCTCCCTGCCGCCCCGGGCGGACAGGCGCAACAGTCACGACAGACCCGAACGCTCCTCCGGAGGACACAGGCGTGAGCAATCAGAAGACAAACTCCGTCCTGGTCTTCGTCGCGGTGCTGGTCGCGGCGATCATCGTGATCTACGCGATCATGAGCAACAAGCCGAAGACGCAACCACCCGTTGATGGCACCGTCCCCGCCGAAGCCGCGGGCGATCCCGCGGGCGGAGAGGGCTCCGACACAGGGGCACAGCCCGACGACGACGTCACGCGCATCGACCAGACCACCGACACCACCCACGGCGAGGTGCCCGCGGGCGGCGAGGCGGACGACCAGACCGGCGAGGTGCCCGCGGGCGGCGAGGCGGACGACCAGACCGGCGAGGTGCCCGCCGCCGCACCCGACGAGGAAGCCCCGGCCGCGCCCTCGACGCTGATCGAGGCCGCCCAGGCGGGCGACCTGCCCGTGCTCAGCGCGATGATCGACTCGGGGATGAACGTCAACGCCACCGACGACGGCGGTCGCACCCCGCTGATGCACGCCGCGGCCGGCGGCCATCTCGACTCCGTCTTCGCCCTGCTCAACGCCGGTGCCAACGCCGCGGCTCCGCGACAACGCCCGCCGTGCCGCACGCGACTACGCCCTCGCCCGCGCCCGACGAGCCAGGACAGACCATCGCGCGCATTCTCGAAGACGCCGTCGGCCCGCCCCCGGTGCGCGACGCCGGCGAGAAGTGATCAGCCCGCCGACGCCTCGGCAGCTTTCTTGATATCGGCCAGGTCGGCACCGACGGCCTTGCGCATCGCTCCCTTGAGCATCGGCCACATCACCGCCGACATGATCTTGCCGAAGAACGTCAGCGGCGTCCCGTCAAACGACATCGTCAGTCGTGCCCCGTCCCCGTCGGGCACCACGCTCATCACACTCTCGTACCGGCAGCCGCAGCTCTCGGCCTCGGTGGTGTAGCGTTCACCCGGCACCATGGCGATGACCTCCATCTCCTCGGTCGCCTCTTTGCCGAACATCACGCGCGTTTCGCGGAAGCGTGTCCCCACGCCGAACTCGCCATCGGTGAGCACCTCGAGCGACTTGATCGCCGAGATCCGCTCCGCGGCACCCGGCAGGTCCGTGATCACATCAAACACCCGCTGGGGAGACGCCTCGACCCGCGTGCTGCATTCCAAGCCCGCCATGAGACCGCCTTCCTCGGGACCGACAGCACCCGAACACTGAATGTAGCGAATCACTGCGGATATGCAAGCCGATCGGCGACGCGCCCCAGGAGCGAATCCGCCCGGAGCGACCCGACCGACACGTTCCCCACTGCCAAGGCTCAGTCCGCAGCGTCCGCGCCGGCCTCCGACGTCGTGTCCGGCCCGGACCCGGCTTCCGGCCCGGTCTCTACGTCCGGCTCGTCCGCCTCGTCCCTGAGCTTCGCCTCCAGCGCGACGGTCGCAAGGATCTCCCGCGCCAACTCCGCATCGCCCGCCCGAACCACGACCTGGGCACGGCCCGGCAGCTCGGCACGGAAACCCGTCAGCAGCCCGCCGATCACCCAGGACGGCACGCCCTCGGCCTCGAGCGTGCTCCTAATGATCGCCGCCTCGACCTCGGTCATCACCTCGGCGACGGTCACCGGATCGGTCTGGTCCGTGTCTCTGCTCATGCACAAAGTCTACGGGAAACCGCGCCCACGCTTGCCGACTTCAAGCATAAACCCCGCCCGCGGCCGCCCGCGGGCGAACAGCCGCGATCAGAACGTGCCGCGACCCTCGACCCGCCGCAGCAACGCCCGCGCGTCAAACTGCGACACCCAGATCTGGCTGCTCGGCCGGCCCTCGCCCTCGGCGAGCGGGCCGCGCTGGGGCGCACCAGATCATCGTCTTGCCGTCGCGGCTGAAGACCGGCAACCCGTCAAAGCCCTCGGCGTTGGTGATGCGCCGCTTCCAGAGGTCCTCCATCGGCTTGTCCGGATCGAACTCGATCGCAAAGACCTCGTAGTTGGTGTGGCCCAGTTCGCTGGTCGTGTAGACCATGAACCGGCCGGAGGGGTGGAAGTAGGGCGCCCAGTTCACGTGGTCGTTGTTGGTGATCTGCACCTCGCGCTTGATGCCGCGGATGCTGCCGTCGGGGGCATAGTCGAGCTCGGCGGCAAAGAGCTGCAGGTTGCGCTCGCTGAACCGTGCAGACCGGTAGCAGATCCAACTCATGTCGGGGCTGAAGAACGGCCCGCCGTCATACCCGGCCTGCGCCACCAGCGGCGTGTGAGTATCGGTCTTCGAGTCGTAGACATAAATGTCCGCGTCCGCCCGCCCGAGGTCCTCACTCTTCTGCTTGTCCACATGGGCGTAGAGCACGAACCGACCGTCCGGCGAGTACGAACCCTCGGCGTCATAATCCGGGCGGGCAAAGAGCGGCGCCGGATCGCGATCCTCCGCCGCACCGAACGCCCGGAGCGACGCGGTCACGATCTCCATCTCCGCCGGGAACTGCCACTCGTACTTGCCGCCGACGTGCTTCTGCCCGGGGCCATCCTCGACCGCCGGCGGCACCAGCGTCGAGCCGAACATGATCTCGCCCTCGCGGGTCGGGTGGAACCAGCCGCAGGTGTTGGCCGAACCCGGCGCGCTCACCAGCACCGGCTCGCCCAGACCCGTGATCATCCCCTCGGCATCGCGGAGCACATCAGCGACGTACATCGAGTAGTGCACGTCCGGCATCTTGCCCGCCTCGGGCACCGGCACCGCCTGGAAAATCAGCTGGCTGGCGTCCGGCGAGAAATACTGCTCACCGGCCTTGTAGAACACGTCGCGGCTGGTCAGGGCCACGGTATTGGTCAGAATCGGGGCCTCGGCCTCGACCCAGTCCGGCTGGGCGGCAACGCTTCCGGCGGTGCCGCAAACCAGCCGCCGTAGCCGCGATCGCCCCGAATGCAGAGAACAACTCGCGGCAGACCGCGCCACGCGGCTTGAGAATCGACATATATCCAGTCCTTTCAGGGCAAGCCCCCAACCGTCCAATACTAGGCAAATCGCTTTGACTTCGACCCCCGACCGCCACCCCGTGTTCCCCACCGATCCGCTCGCCGCGGTGGCCGCCGACGCGGTCCGTGTCGTCGGGCTCGGCCAACGCTGGGTGGTGATCGACAAGCCCGCCGGCCTGCTCAGCGTGCCGGGACGGGGCGAGGACAAGCAGGACTGCGCCGCCGCCCGTGTGCAGGCGATGTTCCCCGACGCCACAGGCCCGCTGACCGTGCACCGGCTCGATATGGACACCAGCGGGCTCATGGTCTTCGCACTCTCGCCGCTGGCCCACGGCAAGCTCAGCCGCCAGTTCCAGCTCCGCAAAACTACGAAGCGCTACACCGCGGTCCTCGACGGAACGGTCGAGGGCGAGGCCGGTGAGGTAGACCTGCCGCTCTTCGTGGATTGGCCCAACCGCCCGCGGCAACAGATCGACTACATCCTCGGCAAGCCCGCACAGACCCAGTGGCGTGTCACCGCTCGCGAGGCCGAACGCACGGGCGTCGAGATGACGCCGATCACCGGCCGCTCGCACCAGCTCCGAGTCCACGCCGCGACACCCCGCGAAGAAGGCGGCATCGGCGCACCGATCGTCGGCGACGTCCTCTACGGCGACCCCGAGGGGGAGCCGCGGATGCTCCTCCATGCCTCCTACCTCGCGTTCTGGGACCCCACGCTCGGCACCTGGGTCGAGTTCGTGAGCGATGCACCGTTCTGAACAGTCGGTCTGGGGGCATCCGTCCGCCTGTGTCGGCGGCCCTGGGGATGTCGTCCGTCGAATGACCAGACCAGCCGCAGGCCCCGCCGCGTCCGGCCGATGAGTGGGGAGGAGGGGCTCTTCCTTTCAGGACGACCGCATGCGCAACCGCTCCAATCACCCCGCCCGAGGATTCACGCTGGTCGAGATCCTGATCGTCGTGGTGATCCTCGGGATCCTCGCCGCGATCGTCGTCCCCCAGTTTGCCGGGGCGACCGAGGAATCGCGCCGGGCCTCTTTCGTCAGCAGCATCCGCGTCTTCGGCGACGCCGCCGACTATTTCTCGGTGCGCGAGGGCTCCTACGTCCCGGACGGGTCGTCCGGCGAGTGCCCCGCCGAGTTCGCCGAGTATGTGCGCGCAGAAGAGTTCGAGGCCGGCACCCCCATCGGCGGCGTCTGGGACACCGAGTTTAATGACAGCGGCGTGACCTCCGCCGTCGGCGTCCATTTCGACGGCACCGGCGAGACCCGAGACGACGCGTTCATGACGATCATCGACGCCATGTTCGACGACGGCGACCTCAACACCGGCAGGTTCCAGAAACTCGCCGCGGACCGCTACTACCTCATCATCGAGGACTGACCCCGCCGCGTCACCTGTGCCGGAACTCCAGATCCTCACCGGCACGTGCAGCGAGCTTCCCGCCGTCGAGCCATACCTTCGCCGGCGCATCACCCTTGACGTGCGCGTCGAAGAACGCCAGCACGCCGGTGTTGGTGACCTCCACGATCCACTCGATGTTGTCCGGCTGCTCGCCGTCGAGCATCGTCCCGGGACCCTTCCCCTGATACGACGAGTGCGTGGCCCCCTCCATGAACATCAGGTACTTCGTGCCGTCCGCCGGGGCGTAATCGAACGGGTGCCGACGGCTCTCGGGGGTCTCGTCGCTCGCGGCACTGGTGTCCCTGCTCCCGGCCACCACCAGCCAGGGCCGGTCGACACTCTGCCAGGAATCCTCAGTCAGCGTCCCGCGCGTCGTGCCCTGCCCCGAAATCACGGCGAACGCGTCGATCCGCGGCTCGGCCAGCACGCCACCGATCACCCTCCCGCCCCGGACAAACCGCATCCCGCCCAGCACCTGCGTGATCATCGCCCCGGCCGAGTGCCCCGCCATCCCGATCCGCTCGCGGTCGATCAGCCCCGGCCGCTCGAGCGCCGCCTCGATCCCGTCCAGCGAGTCCAGCACGAACTTCACATCCGCGACGCGCCCGACAAGATCCACACTCCGCGTCGCGCCCCGGGGGTCGGTCAGCAACTGGCGCGCGCGCTGGCGTTGCTCAGCCCGTGTGCCGAGCCTCACCGAATCGGCGTGCGTCGGGTGGATCACCACATAGCCGTGACTCGCCAGATGCTCGCTGAGCAGCCCGAACGCGTTCGAAGAACCGCCCATGCCGTGACTGAACACCACCAGCGGGAAGGGACCCGGCGCATCCTCGGTCGGCTCCGGCGCGCGCACACGGACGGGAAGGTCCTTGCCGCGAGACTCCTCGTGCAGCAGGAACTCACCCGAATTCCGCACCTGCAACGGTCCCGGTCCGGGCGTGTACTCCTGCCCGAGCACTCCCGAGACCAGCCCTACCAGCACCGACACCACGACCACAGGCACATGACGCATGGCAAACCTCCCTGCCACCGCCAAACGCCCTTCCCGAGGCCGGGATTGCACCCGCCGCCGCGATGTCTCGCTCTCGGACCTGCTAGCAGCCGGCCGTCCACTGGTTCAGGAAGGCCAGCACGTCCCGCGTGTCGATCTCGCCGTCACCGTTGGCATCCGCCCGGATCTCACCGGCGTTCCACGCGTTCAGGAACGCCAGCACGTCCTGGGTGTTCACCGTGCCGTCCCGGTTGAAGTCGCCCGGGCACGCCGCCGGCTCGCCCGTCGCGGTCAGGGCCAGCTGGCCCACCAGACCCGTCGCGACGCGGTCCAGCACCAGGCTCAGCACGACGTTGGCCGTCTCGCCGGGAGGCAGGATCGTCGGCAGGCCGAGCGGGAAGTCCGGGATCTCGGTCCCGGGGTTCTGCTCGTCGGTCTGGTCGATCGGCTGCAGGCTGGTGAGCGTGACGGTCTCGCCATCGAGCACGATCTCGCCCGAGAGCGCCAGCGGCGTGGGCAGCGCGGGGATCTCCACCGCCGTCCCCAGCAGTTCCGCCCCGCCGGCGATCTCCGCCAGTCCCGCGAGCACAAAGCTGTAGCGGCCCGTCTCGATCTCGGTCAACACCCCCACCGCCACGCCGCTCTGCGTGAGCGTCAGCTCGGTCAGACTCAACTCACCGATCGGCAGATCGATCGGGATACCGATGTAGACCGAGTCGGGCTGCCTGGTGCGGAAGCTCTCCGGCGCGATGCCGATGGACGCGGGCACCGACGCCGGCCCGTCCGAGAGCAGGTCGGCGAGAAGACCCTCGAGCGTGATGACCCCGGCATCGAGGTCGAGCGTGAGCGTCGCACTCCCCGCGGTCTGCGTGTCCAGATCCCCCGCCAGCGAGAATCCAAGATCCGCAGCCACAGGCAGGTTCTCCGTCGAACCGAACGAGCCGAACACGCCCGGCTTCGTGCGGGTGCCCTCGGGGTTGGTCTCGGCGTCCCAGTCGCCGATCAGCGTGCCCGCGGTGTCGATATCCAGCCCCAGCGAAGCGGTCAGGCCGCTGGCGTTGGGGTCGATCGTGAGTGTGTACGTCTGGGCACCAGCGACGGCACAGGCGCACAGTCCGAGAACGGCGGCGAATCGAATGGTCATGATCTCTCCTCTTGCAGAGAGCATACCCGAAGGCTTCGGAAACTCCAGCGATTCCGGCCGCTCAAAGCTCCGCGAGCCGCCGCGCCGTCTGGTCCTCGATCAGCTTCTCGAACATCGGCCCGAGCTCGCCGGCGAGGATCTCCCGCAGGTTGAACTTCTCGTCCAGCCGCTGGTCGGCGACGATGTTGTCCTGGTAGCGGTAGACCCGGATCTTCTCGCTCCGCTCGCCGGTGCCGATCTGGCTCCGCCGCTCGGCGCTGCGCTCAGCCTTGACCTTCGCCCGCTCGATCTCGTACACCCGCGCCATCAGCAGCCGCCGCGCCTTGTCCCGGTTCTGCGCCTGGCTCTTGGTCTCCTGCATCCGCACCTCGACGCCCGTCGGCTTGTGCAGCAGGTGCACCGCCGTCGCGACCTTGTTGACGTTCTGACCGCCCGGGCCCTGCGAGGTCGTGACGTGCTCGTCCACGTCGTTGGCCCAGTCGATCTTCACCTCGACCTCTTCCGGCTCGGGCAATACGGCAACAGTCGCCGTCGAGGTGTGCACCCGACCCTGGGCCTCGGTCGCCGGCACACGCTTGACCGAGTGCACCCCGGCCTCAAACGCCAGCTCGCTCCACACGCCCTCGCCGCGGATATTCACCAGCGCCGACCGCAGGCCCCCCATGCCCCCGTCCTCGACCAGTTCGAGCGGGTCCACCTTCCACCCCTTGCTCGCGGCATACTTCTCATACACACCCAGCAGATCCCGTGCCCACAGCCCCGCCTCGTCGCCCCCCGCCCCCGCGCGGATCTCCACCATCACCGAGCCCACCCGCCGGTCGTCGGCGTTGACAAGACCCGCCTTCACCCGCTCGGCCAGCGCGACGGCCTGCTGCTCGATCTCCGGCAGTTCTTCCTCGGCCATCGCAGCCAGCTCGGCATCATCGCCCGCAGCGATCACCTCGCGGAGCCCCTCCGCCTCGCGACCCAGCCGCTGCAGTTCCCGATACGCCAGCACCGTGGGGTCCAGCGCCGCCCGCTTGATCGAGATCTCCCGCACCTTGCGGTGGTCGCTCGCGACCTCCGGGTCCTCCAGCGCGCGCGCAAGGGCGGCGTGCTGCACATCAAGCTCGGCGAGCTTGTCGAGCACCGGCTGCGGCAGGATGGACCGGATCGCGGACATGGCGGGAGGATAGTCGCGTCGGGCTTCAATCTGTGCCACAATGGGGTATGAAGATCACCGCCCGATCGGCCGTCCCGCTCTTGGCGCTCCTGCTCGGCTTGGTCGCAACCCCGACCGCCTCGGGGCAAGCCCAGCCCGCCGAGCCGCCTCTCGCCGCAACGACAGGCCGAGGCCTACCGCGTGCTCAACGACGCCATCGCCTTCCTGCGCGCGCAGCAGGACACCGAGTCCGGCGGCTGGGCCGTCCGGCCCGACGGCGTGACGTTCCCCGCGATCACTGCCCTCGTCGTGGACGGCATGCTGCAGCACCCGGCGATCGACGCGGCCGACCCGGACGTGGCGCGGGGCATCGAGTACCTGCTCTCCCACCGCCAGCCCGACGGCGGGATCTACGACCGCGTCCTGCCCAGCTACAACACCGCGATCGCGCTCTCCGCACTTGCGCGCGCAGGGGTCAACCCCGCGGATGCCGCCATCCCCGATGCGCAGCGGTTCCTCATCGGCCTGCAGTGGTCGGAGGACTCGCTCTCCGACGAGATCTCCGAGCGGCTGGGCGTCGGCAGAGTGGACCCCGAGCATCCCTTCTACGGCGGGGTCGGCTACGGCAGCCACGGCCGGCCCGACCTGTCCAACACCTCCTTCATGATCCAGGCCCTGCACGATTCCGGGTACGACCCCGATTCGCCGCCCTTCCAGCGGGCGCTCGTGTTCCTCCAGCGGGTCCAGATGGACGAGCGGGTCAACGACATGCCCTACGCCGCGGGGGCCACCGATGGCGGGTTCATCTACGCCACCGGGCCCGAGGCCGACCAGCTCGGCGTCGGGCAGTCGCAGGCCGGGACCATCGAGGAGACGCTCGACGACGGCACGGTGGTCAGCCGCCTGCGGTCCTACGGCTCGATGACCTACACCGGGTTCAAGACCTACGTCTACGCCGACCTGCCCCGCGACGACCCCCGCGTCACCGCCGCGAGGGGCTGGATCGCCCGGCACTACACACTCGACGAGAACCCGGGGCTGGGCGAGCAGGGGTACTACTACTACCTCGTCGCATTCGCGCGCGCGCTCGACGCCTGGGGCGAGCCCTCCATCGACATCGAAACCGGCACCGGCGGGGGTGACTCGTCAGAAGCCCGCACCCGCCGCTGGGCCGACGACCTCGTGACCCGCCTCGCCGGCCTGCAGCAGGAGGACGGTTCGTTCCGGGTGCTCAACGACCGCTGGCTGGAGAGCGACCCGGTGCTGATCACCGCCTACGGGGTGATCGCGCTGCAGGCCGCCCTCGACAACGACTGACACTGCCGCCCCGCCCACCCGGGTACGCTTGCACCATGACCGAACCGGACGACTTCGGCATCGCACCGTTTGCGACACTCGCCCACGTGGGCGACACGACGCCCGCGCCGCAGCACAGGCCGTTCTGGAGCCGCTGGCGCGAGGCCGTGATGGCCCTCTCCCCCATGCTCGGCCCGGCGGAGCCTGCGGACCCCTCCGACCCGACCGCGACCCACCGGTTCGAGTCGCTCGGATCGGTGCGGATCGGGTGCCGGCTCGAGCTGCCGCCCAAGGGCGTGCCCGTGCGCGCGGGGCTGGTCACCACCCACGGCTACGCCGCGCCGGACCCGCTCGAGGCCAATGCGAACCGCTTCCGGTCTCTCGCGGCCCGGGGTGTGGCGGTGCTCGTGGTCCGCGTCCGGGGCTTTGCCGGCTCGCGGCTGGACACGGGTGACTGGTCGGGCGAGCCGGACGCTCTGGGCTGGATCACGCGGGGGTTCCCGTCGCAGGGGCACGAGCTCGACGAGGTGCTGGGGTGGTCGCTGCCGCAGGCGGTCGCGGATGTCGCCTGCGCCGCCCGAGCCCTGCGCGGCTGGCTCGCGACGCGCGCGCAAGGGCGGCGGGCCCACCCCGCCGATCTATCTGCGGGGGGAGAGCTTCGGCGGCGGTCTCGCGGTGATGGCCGCGGCGCAGACCCCGCACGACTGGCTCCGCATTGATCGACTGGCGATCGGTCTGCCGACCTTCGGCGACTGGTCGTGGAGGCTGGAGGACCCAGAGCGGATGGCCTTCGGCTCGGGTGCCGAGTTGCGAGCGCTGCTGCGGTCGCTCGGGCCCGACGCCGCGGCCGAGGCCCGCGAGACGCTGCGGCTCTGTGACGCGGCGGTGCACGCGAAGAAGGTCCGGGCCGCGACGCTGTGCAAGCTCGCGCTGCGGGACGAGGTCGTGCCCGCCCCTTCCGCCGCGGCGGTGTTCAACGCGGCTCGGCACCGACCCCGGGTGCAAGTGGCGGTTCATCGTGCCTCAGGGCCACACCGAGCCCTCGCTGGTGCTGGCGCGGCGGCTGGCGATCTACGAGCGGTGTGCGGCCGACTTCCTCGATCCGGCGCGGGAGCCCGCGGAGGCGATGGAGGCGTGGGACGGGCTGCTCGAAGAGGGTGATCGGGTGCCGGGGCGGGTGTCGGACACGGCCGATGCGCCGCTGACGGGCGAGCAGGGCGGGCTGTTCGGGGCGGGGGCCTCGCCGGACGGGGCCGACCGGGTGCTGGTCGCCGCCTACGAGCGGGCCGGCCGCACGCTCGACGACCTGCCCTACACGCCGGAGTGGGCGACGCTCTACGCCGAGGTCGGCGAGGCGACGGGGAAGCGCGAGCGGGAGGTCTTCCACACGCTGCACAACCTGCGCAAGGCCGGCAAGCTGCCTCGGCTCGGGAGGGCGGCGTCGAGCCCGCCGCGGATCGATGCGGAGGAAGAGGCGCAGCTCCGCGAACGCGTTGTCGGGCAGGTCGGCTCGCTCGGGCAGCGCGACCGGTTGCCGTTTACTCCAGAGTTTGATCGGCTGGTGTTGGAGTTCAACTCGGCGACGGGGCGCGAGCTTGCGCCGCATGATGTGTGGCGATTGATTGCGAAGCTGGCGAAGTAGCCGAGCCGCGGGCGTGAGCACGCGGACTCGGATGTGCGGTTCGCCGCGAAGTTTGGCACTGGTGTGTGGCGTCGCGGGGAGATTGGGCGGGCGACGAGAACGCGGCGCTCGTTCCGCGTGCTTACGCACTCGGCTCTGCTGGAGCGCATCGCCTTTGACTCCGGGGATCATGCCGGTGGAATGGCGCTGTACAATCCGGCATGGGGGGAGCACCGCCAAACATTGTTGACGACCGCGGCAGTGTGCGGCCGCTTTGGAACTTCCCGAAGACTCGATATGGCGTGCCCGACGGCTGTCCGCTCACGACGGCCGAGCAGCAAGCGATCGAAACCTCTCTCGGCCTGCCGTTCTGCCAACGCACACCGTCTGACCGGCTGCTCTGGCCGCGAGTCATCAGGCTCGCGGCCGCGTACGGAATCGCGACCTTCGCCATGATGGTCTTCCATGCGCAGCTCGGCCGAGCATTCTCGGTCCTCTTCTTCTTTGCCTTCCTGATGTTTCCGGCGACAGATACAGCGACTTATCTCCGGCGCATGTTTGCCGCGATCTCGGCGATGCTCTTGATGGTGCTCCTCTCTGTGACGGACCCCTCATATCTCCGCGCGCTGACGATTGGCTCCGTCATGATCGTGGCGTCTTGTGTCCTGAGTCTGGTGCCCGACTGGGTGCTCGCAGCGCTCTCGCGGCGGTGGTTGATGAAGACACCGGCCGCGCAGGAGGTTCGCGCACAGTTCTTGAATCAGTACCTTTGCCCGTCGTGCGCCCACCTGCTCCGCCTGTCTGGAAAGGACGCGGATGCCTGGCTTGAGTGCAACCATTGTCGTGCTGCCTGGCGGCCGCTCTGGTACGACGGCGTCGTGACCGTGCCTTCTCATTCAGAACTGAACGACATGAAGCACGACGAGGCATGCCGCGAGTGCAACTACAGCCTCGGCGGCCTGAAGCCTGACGCCGAAGGGATTCTCCGATGCCCTGAATGTGGGCTCCACGCACGCGCGTTCGTGCGGATGCCGGGCGTGCTCATGCCGACACAGTGCTGGGGGTGCGGGCGCTCGCTCCGCGGCCTGCCGCTGTTCAATGGTGACCGGGTACGGTGCCCGGACTGCGGGCTGTGGCGGAGCGGGGTATCCGAAGAAGACCTCCGGCTGCCATCAGAGCCGAGTGCGTGAGCACGCGGACGGGGTGAGCGGTTCGCCGAGAAGTTTGGCTCTGGTGTGTGGCTTCGCGGGGAGATTGGGCGGGCGCAGGGAACGCGGCGCTCCTTCCGCGTGCTTACGCACTCGGCTCTGTTTTCGGTGACGGCGGTTCTGATTCTTCGCGGCGTTCCATTCTGCCGAGGAGGAGTCCGACGACTGCCCACACCAAGGCGGCGGGGATGGCGATCCACGCGAGCGGGACGGCGATGGCGGCGAGGCCCTTGGGCACCCACGCGGCGAGCTGGTCGCCGCCGCGGTAGATGAAGGTGTCGATGAAGGGCTTGGACTTGTACTTGGCGTCGGCACCGAGCGGGGCGAAGAGCATCTCGCGGACGGGGCGGGCGACGGCGTAGTGCAGGCCGCGGCGGGCGACCTGCACGGTGACGATCATCCAGACCGCGGGCGCGACCGCGAGCCCGGCAAAGCCGATGAGCACGACCATGGGCAGCAGCGCGAGCGCCCCGCCGATGCCGAGCTTCTTGACGAGCCTCGCCGTGAGAAAGCCCTGCAGGACGAGCGTCGTGATGTTGGCCAGCATGTCGATGAGCGCAAACACCGACCGCCGCTTGTCGTCGTCCTCGATCGCGAGATCGATGATTCGACCCTGTTCCATATAGAGGAACGTCGCGGTGATCGTGGTGATGAGCAGATAGACGGCGATGGTCGCCATGTACTTCGAGCCGATGATCAGCCGCAGGCCCTCGAGCACTCGCGGCGAGGGCTCACGATCGACACCGCCCCTTCGCGATTCGGCGAGGCTCACCCGCTGGCTGCGTGCGAGCCCCTTCATCGCCTGGGTCGCGACCTCGAGCAGCGCGAGCGAGCCGAGCATCATGAAGGGTACCGATACATGCTCGGCGAGCGTCCAGACCGCGCCCGAGCCGAGGATCGCCCCGATCGTCCCGCCGACACCGATGAAGCCGAACAGCCGCTTGGACTGGTCCGGGCGGTACACGTCCGCCATGAACGCCCAGAAGATCGAGATCACGAAGAGGTTGAAGACGCTCAGCCAGACGTAGAAGCAGTACCCGAGCCACACGCGTGACTCGTCGGGTACGACGAAGAACAACCCGACGAACAACGCCAGGTTTAAGCCGAAGAACCGGTGCGCGAGCGGGATGAACTTCTTCCGCGGCACGCGCGAGGCAAGCCACGCGAAGAGCAGGTTCGCGGGGATCATCGTCAGCAGCGTCGCGGTGAAGAGCCAGGGCAGGTTGTCCCAGCCGCGGGCGATGCCCATCGTCTCGCGGATCGGCCGGAGCATGTAGTACGACGAGAGCAGGCTGAAGAAGTAGATCCACGAGAGCAGCAGCACCCGCCACTCGCCGGGCTCGACGCTCACGACGCGGCGCGAGATGCTCGCAAGCCACCCGCCCCCGCGGCTCGGGGACGCGGCCTGATCGGGATTCGGCTCGTTCGGGGTCTCGGGCATGGGCACCTCTTCGGGGATCGCAGAGCCTACAGCGCGGCCGCCGGCCCGTTGCGGGCGGTGGCATCGCTCCCGATTGGGGGAACTCGCTCACGCCTGGGCGGTACTCCCCTTCACGCGCATCCCTGTACGCTCGCGGGCATCCCCTCACATGCCTTCCTGCCCGCACGCGCGGAAACACAAGGAGAATCCCCAGATGTCCCAGACCCGTCGAACGTTCCTCGCCTCGTCCGCGGTTGGTGCCGCGGGTCTTGCGCTCTCGCCCTACGCGGCGTACGCCTCCTTCGGGCGGGCGGCCAAGCCGCTGCGGATCCTTATCCTCGGCGGCACCGGTTTCATCGGGCCGCACATCGTCGAGGCGTGCCTGGCCCGTGGGCACAAGTTGACGCTCTTCAACCGCGGCCGCACCGAGAAGGTCACCGGGCACGACTTTGCCGACTCGGACGGCATCGACCGCCGCTACGGCAACCGGGACCCCGAGAAGCTGGCCCTTGAGGACCAGCCGGCCGGCCCGGACAACCCCAAGGGTCTGAGTTCGCTGGAGGAGGGCGAGTGGGACGCGGTGATCGACAACTCGGGGTATTGGCCGCGGATCGTCGGGGCCTCGGCCGAGCTGTTGGCCCCGCGGGTCAAGCAGTATCTCTTCATCTCGACGGTCTCGGTCTACAGCGGGCACGACGTGGTCGGGGCGGACACCACCGCGCCCCTCGGAACGATGGAAGACCCGACGTTGGAGGACTTTGGCGCGAGCTTCGAGAACTACGGCCCGGCCAAGGCGTTGTGTGAGCAGGCGGTCGAGCGGGCGATGCCCGGGCGGGCGCTCTCGCTGCGGCCGGGGCTGATCGTGGGCCCGGGCGACCTGACGGGTCGTTTTACCTATTGGCCGGTGCGGGCGTCGCGGGGGGGCGAGATGATCGCCCCGGGCACGCCCAACGACCCGCTCCAGATGATCGACGCCCGGGATCTGGCCAGGTGGGCCGTGCACTGTGTGGAGAAGAACACGACGGGCACCTTCGACGCGGTCGGGCCGCAGGCTCCGGAGCTGACGATGGGCATGGTGGTCGACGCCTGCCTGAAGGCGTCGCCGGATGCGGGGACGACGGCGACGTGGTGCGATGCGGAGTTTCTGGAGGCCCAGGGGGTGAGCCCGTGGGGCCACATGCCGCTGTGGATCCCGCCGCGGGGCGACAGCGTGGGCTTCCACCAGCGGGACGTCTCGAGTTCGATCGCGGCGGGGCTGACGTTCCTCCCGGTCGAGAAGACCTGCAAGGACACGCTCGCGTGGTACAACGGGCTGGAGGAGGACAGTCGGTACCGCCGGATCGCGGGGATCGAGGCTGATCGGGAGGCGGAGGTTCTCGCGGCCTGGCACGAGCAGCAGGGCTGAGCCCCGCGCCGATTGGGACGTACATCGAGGGCATCCCCTCTCGCGGGTGTGAGAGGGCGGAGAGGGTCCGGGATCGGACCTTCTTTTTGTGCGCACACGGCGCGACCCGCAGATTCCGTCGAGGAATTGCTGGCAAACCAGACAGGCGCGTGTAGGTTCCATGTGAACAGGCTGTCCTCAGCGAGATGCAACCGCCGTGTGATCGGAAGCCGGGCCTCTGCCCGTGCTGCGCGGTAGTTGTGCCGACTGGGTGTGTGCCATGCCTGGAGGGAGTTTGCGCTATGCGTAGAGAGAAATTGATTGCATGTTTGGTCGGGGCCGCGGCGTCGGTTGCCGGCGCTCAGGACTTCGGCGACCGCGATTCCGGCACCACGATCCGCGACGACGCGACCGTCTCTGCGGGGATCGTCGCCTTCGCCGGCGGCCAGTGGGACGTGATCAACGCCGACGGCTATGCCGAGGTGCCGATCAGCGCCTTCGACAACCAGATGTTTGTCGATATCGGCACCATCCAGACCGACTCCGGGAGCGGAGCGATGGTGCAGGCGGCGTGGAGCGAGGTTCCGCTGCCCAACGCCCGATTTGTGGAGTTCACATTCAAGACCGCGAACGGCGCACAGTTCGTGCCGTTCAACTCCAAGATCGACGGCGACACCATCCAGGCCTACTCGTATGAGGTCGGCGGCGATGGCAACGGCATCGACTTCCGGCACTGGGTCTCCGAAGTGAAGTGGGAAGAGCTGACGATCTCCTACAGCTTCGACGGTGGCCAGACCGTGTTCTCCGATCCCACCATCTTCGACCCCCCCGAGGGCGACCCTTGGGACGGCACCGACGACAATCACCTCGGGCTGGCGTTCCCCGGCGATGGCGTCAACTGGATCCGGGCGTCCTACGGGATCGATGTGGTCCCGGCCCCGGGCAGCCTGCTCGTCCTGATGGGCGGCGGCGTGGCGGCCCTGCGGCGGCGACGCTGACAGATCATCACCCGATTCGAGAGCCCGGACGGCTTCTGGATCGAACAACACGCATTGGAGACAGGCCCGCGGCTCGGTTCGCGGGCCTGTTTCGTGCCGGCCGCGGGGGGACCACTGCCTGCCGGGAATCGCTCCAGCCGCTACGCTAGCCACATGGCGACAGCGGCCCGAAGGGCGATCATCTCCGGCTTCATGCTCTGCGCGGCGTTGACCGCCTCGACGGGCTTTGCCCAGCAAACGACGTTCGAGCTCGACCCCGAGCGGGGGACGTGGGTGCAGTCCGAGGCCGCGGAGCCGGGGACCGATGCGTGGGTGATCGCCGAAACCCGCCGTGCCCTCGCGGCGGGGCGTCCGAGCGAGGCCCGCACACAGATATCGGACTGGATCAAGATCAACGAGCGCACGGACAACCCGTGGCTGCCCGAGGCGTACATGCTGCGGGGTGATGCGCTGGTGGCGATCGGCAAGGAGTACAAGGCGCTGTACGACTACGAGCGTGTCGCGCTGGACTACCCGCAGTCGGAGGTCTTTCTGCCGACGCTCGAGCGAGAGCTGCGCGTCGGGCGGATGTATCTCAACGGTCTGAAGCGCAAGTTTCTGTTCTTCCGGTTCGAGGACGCCTCGCCGATCGGCATCGAGCTGCTGATGCGCATCCAGGAGCGCTCGCCGGGCAGCCAGCTCGCCGAGAGCGCGGCGCTCGACCTGTCCGACTACTTCTACCGGGTGCGCGAGCTCGAGCTGGCGGCCGAGATGTACGGCATCTTCCTGGTCAACTACCCGCGGAGCCAGAACCGCGAGCACGCGATGCTGCGGCAGATCTACGCCAACGTCGCCCAGTTCAAGGGGCCCCGCTACGACGCGTCGAGCCTCGTCGAGGCGCGCGCGCTGATCGGTCAGTTCGAGGATGAGTACCCGGACCGGGCCGAGCAGCTCGGCATCACCGACGCGTTGATCGCCCGGCTCGACGAGTCGGCCGCGGCACAGATGTTGGCGACCTCCGAGTGGTATCTCCGACGCAAGGACCCGGTCTCGGCGCGGTTCACGCTCCGGCGGCTGGTGATCAAGCACGACGGCACGGTCGCGGCGGCCCGGGGCCGGGACATGCTTGAGGACCGGGGTTGGGACATGCCGGACCCGACTCCGCTGCCGGAAGAGCTGCGGACGCTGCGGGAGGACTCGGAAGCCGCGGCGGCCGGGGATGACACGCCATGAGGACGGCGCGATTCACTGGTGTCGTGATCGCGACAGCACTGCTGTGCGGCACGGCGGTGCTGCCGGGTTGCTCGGCCGATCCGACCCGTGGGTATTCGTTCAACTCGACCTTCGACGGGCAGGTCCGCACGATCTCGGTGCCGATCTTCCGCAACGAGACCTTCTCAAGCGGGCTCGAGGTCAGCCTGACCGAGGCGATCATCACGGAGATCCAGCGCAGCACGCCGTGGCGGGTGGTCGGGCCGACCCACGCCGCGACGACGCTGACCGGCTCGATCGACGAGACCACCATGACGCAGCTGACGCGTCAGCGGGACACGGGGCTCGTGCAGGAGCAGGCCCTGCGGATGACCGTGAGCTTCGACTGGATCGACAACCGGTCGGGCCAGGTGCGGGTCAGCCGGCGGGAATTCACCTCGATCTCGTCGTTTGTGCCCCACCGGGGCGTGGCCGACCCGCTGGAGGTCGCGCAGTCGGCGGTGATCCGCGAGCTGGCCCGGGACATCGTGGCCGAGCTGCGGGCGGACTGGTAGGCGGATTTCTCGAACAAACCCCGTTCCTCGACCGTTCCTCCTGCGGGCGCGAGGACCGGCATCGGCCTAGCGTTTGGCAGGAAATGGCCTCGCCCGCGGATCGGAACAAGGAAGAAAGCCGAAGTACACCCCAATATGACCCATCAGCACGCCAAAGACGACACCAACGACCCGGCCACCCGTGATCTCGGGTTCCGCTTCGGGCAGGACAAGCGGCCGCCGGCACCGGGCGGCAAGCCGCCCGCCGGCCCCAACCAGGCCGACGGCAAGACTGGCACCGCCCCCCCGGCCAACCGGAACATGTGGTGGCTGGTCGCCTTCACGGTGATCGTGTTCATGCTGTTGATGGTCTTCAGCAATTCCAACAAGGGCAACCAGATCGACCTCGCCGAGTTTGAGATCAACTACAACAACGGGCAGATCGTCGAGGGCTCGGTCGTCATTAACCAGGACACGGTGGTGGCGATGCGCACCCCCGACCAGGTCACGGGCAAGTCGTCGCAGGTCGTTATCACGTTCAATCCGGTCTCCGATGATGGGTACACCACGCGCCGGGTCATGGAGATCACGGGCGAGACGGCGAAGATCAAGAAGCCCTCCAGCCTCATGCCCTTCGTCCTGACCTTCGGCCCCTTCCTGCTGCTGTTGGCGCTGATCTGGTTCTTCGTCTCGCGCGGGCTCCGCAGCGCCCAGGGCGGCCCCGGCGGCATGCTCGGCAGCTTCGGCAAGAGCAAGCACCGCATGCTCACCAAGGAGATGACCGGCGTCACCTTCGCCGATGTCGCGGGCATCGAGGAAGCCAAGGACGAGGTCGGCGAGATCATCGAGTTCCTCCGCCACCCCAAGAAGTTCACCAAGCTCGGCGGGCGCATCCCCCGGGGTGTGCTGCTGATCGGCGAGCCCGGGTGCGGCAAGACCCTGCTGGCCAAGGCGATCGCCGGCGAGGCCGACGTGCCCTTCTTCTCGATCTCCGGCTCCGACTTTGTCGAGATGTTCGTAGGCGTCGGCGCCAGCCGCGTGCGCGACCTCTTCAAGAACGCCAAGGAGAACGCCCCCTGCATCATCTTCCTCGACGAGATCGACGCGGTCGGGCGCAAGCGTGGCTCCGGCTTCAGCTCCGGCGGGCACGACGAGCGTGAGCAGACACTCAACGCGATCCTGGTCGAGATGGACGGCTTCACGACCGGCGACGGCGTGATCGTCATCGCCGCGACCAACCGGGCCGACGTGCTCGACCCGGCGCTCATCCGGCCCGGCCGGTTCGACCGGCAGATCGTCGTGCCGCTGCCCGACATCAAGGGCCGGCTCGAGGTGCTCAAGGTGCACGCCAAGAAGGTCAAGCTCGGCCCCGATGTCGATCTGGAGCGCGTCGCCCGCATGACGCCGATGTTCTCCGGCGCGGATCTGGCGGCGATCATCAACGAGGGCGCGATCGCCGCGACGATGCAGAACAAGGACTTCATCGAGCAGGAAGACCTCGAAGAGGCTCGCGACAAGGTGAGGTACGGCCGCGCGCGCAAGAGCCACGTCCGCGAGGCTGAAGAAAACCACGCGACCGCCTACCACGAGGCCGGGCACGCGGTCATCCAGGCCTTGCTCAAGGACGCCGACCCGGTCCACAAGGTCACGATCATCCCGCGGGGCCAGGCCCTCGGTGCAACGTTCAGCCTTCCCGAGAAGGACCGCGTCGGCTACGGGCTCCGCTGGCTCTCGGCAACGATGCGCGTCGCCTGCGGCGGGCGCATCGCCGAGCAGCCGCGCCACCGGCGACATCTCCAGCGGCGCCTCCGGCGATATCTCCCAGGTCACCTCCCTGGCCAAGGTCATGATCGAGGAATGGGGCATGAGCGAGCGGCTCGGCTTCATCCGCTACCGCGGCGAGGACACCCGGACCTCCTACTCGCCCGACCGTGAGTATTCCGACGACACCGCCAAGATCATCGACGAGGAGGTCCGCCGGCTCGTCGACGAGGCCTACCGCGACGCCGAGCGGATGCTCGATGAGAGCTGGGAAAAGGTCGAGGCCGTCGCCGAGGCGCTGCTCAAGTACGAGACGCTCTCCGGCGAAGAGGTCCACAAGGTCATGCGAGGCGAGCCGCTCGGCCGCTCGTCGCTGGCCGACATCCTCGCCAGCCAACGCCGCACGCCGCCCTCGGCCCCCGCGCCCAAGACCGATGAGGACGAGGGCCCGGACGCCGCACCGGGGTTGCTCCCCAGCCCGGCCTGATCAGCAAGAGCCCCAAGCGTGAGCGCAGGGTCTGCCCAAGAGCCCTAAGCGTCAGCGCCGGGCCCTCCGATCCGTGCAAGCCCGGCGCTGACGCTTAGGGCTCTTTGCTGTCTGCGAACTCCGGTTCACCGCAACAGCAGGTGCGCCAGGTTCTGGCACTGCCGCGTCGCGATCTCGTCGAACCGCGCGTAGTGCAGGGCGCACTGCTCGTCGATCTCCCGCAGCGTCACGCCGGCCCGGCGGAGGAACTCCTCGTCTTCGTTGCCGATCTGCTCGCGGGTCCACTCGAAGTGGTACTGGAACGCATACGTCCGCGGGCCCACCCGGAACGACTGGACCTTGCACGCCGCCGACGAAGCCAGCAGCACCGCCCCCGGGGGCAGGTCGGTCACCTCGTAGCCGTGCGAACTGAACCGCGGCGCACTCCACGGCATGCCGCCGAAGACCGGGTCGTTCTGGGCCGCGTGCGAGAGGTCGATCGGCCAGAACCCGACCTCGGGCTTGGCCATCGCCGCCACCGCACCGCCGAGCCGCCGTCGCGATCGCCTGGTGCCCGAGGCAGATGCCGACCATCGGGATCGACGCCTCGTGCGCGCGCTTGAGGAAGGCGATCTCGGCGTGCAGCCAGTCGATCCCGTCGGAGATGTTCATCGGCCCGCCGAGGCTGACAACACCCTCGATGTCGTGCAGATCCCGCGGCACGACGCCGGCGCCCTCGCGGTCCGGCCGCACGATCACCAGCCGCCGCCCGTGCTCGGCGAGCACACGCCCCAGGCGGCCCGGGCCGCACTCATCACTGTGCTGAAAGACGAGAATCCGGCTCATGGAAAGTTCCTTCGCTGCGCGCGCATCGGCGCACGCGTGCCTGGGGATCGCAACCGGCGGCTACTCCAGCCGCAGCATGTGCATGTACTCGTGGTAGCGGCCGTTGAGTTCGTCGCGGGTGAGCGAGCCGAGCCTGCCGAGGCTGAACTCCTCGATGGTGAAGCTCGCGACGACCGTGCCGTGGGCCATCGCCCGGCGGAGGGTCTCGAAGCCGGCGGGGTCCTTCTTGGCCGGGCCTCCCTGGATCATCTCGGCCGCGATCGCCCCCATCATGCCGCCGGCGAAGCTGTCGCCCGCGCCGGTCGGGTCCACGACCTTCTCGGAGGGGAACGCCGGCAGGGCCGCGATCCCGTCGCGGTGGACCAGGATCGCCCCGTGCTCGCCCTTCTTGACGATGACGAACCGCGGCCCGTAGTCCAGCAGCTTGCGTCCGGCGGTCACGGTGTTCTTCTGGCCGGTGAACTGCTCGGCCTCGTCGAAGTTGAGGACCAATCCGTCCACATCGCCGAGGAGCACATCGAGCTCGGCCCGCGCGGTGTCGATCCACAGGTCCATCGTGTCGGCGACGGTGAGCTTCCGCTTCGTGAACTGCTTGGCCATCGCGTGCTGCACGCCGGGGTGCATGTTGGCCAGAAAGACGACCGGCGAGTCGGCGTAGCTGGCCGGCACCGGCGGGGGTGCCTCGATCAGGATGTTCAGCTCGGTGAACAGCGTCTCGCGGTGGTCCATATCGTCGAGATATTTCCCGCCCCAGCGGAACGTCTTGGACCCCTCGCGGACCTCGAGCCCGGTGGGGTCCACGCCCTTGAGGGCCCGGATCTGCTCGCGGAACTCGTCGGGGAAGTCTTCGCCGACAGCCGCGATGAACCCGGTCGGCGTGTAGAGCCCCGCGGCCGCGGCAAAGTAGACCCCCGACCCGCCGAGGATGCCCTCGCGGTGGTCGCCGCTGGGCGTGACGACCGTGTCGATTCCAACCGTGCCGATGACTGCGAGATCCATGCGTGTGTTCTCCGGGGCCGAGGGAGCGGGATTCGAGGGCGGGAGTGTAGGGGCGGCCGCGAAGCCGAGGTATCCCGCAGTGCGCTCGACAAACGAGCGGTGGTCGCGGATCGGACCAACGAACTGGGCGAGTGGTCGTCGCGAATTGGCCCGATCCCACACCCCAGAGGGGTGTTCTTCAATAGCCGGGGGCGTAGCCCCCGGACCAGCGGCGGTTCACCTACTGAACCCCGGAGGGGTTCTCTTGTGCTCGGCCGCACACGCCGATTATCCTGCCGAAATGGCAACAACCTACGTCTCCATACTCCTGCACGTCATCTTCTCGACCAAACTCCGCGCGCCCCTCATCACGCCGTCAATCGAGCCCGACCTCCACGCCTACATCGGGGGCGTTTGCAAGAGCAACTCCTGCGTGCTCCTCGCGGCCAATGGCACGACCGATCACGTCCATCTGCTCATCAGCCTCGGCAAGACGGTCTCAATCTCAGAGCTGATGCTTCAAGTCAAACGAGACAGTTCGACTTGGATCAAATCCCAAGGACAGGAGTTCGCTGGTTTCCGGTGGCAGGAGGGTTACGGCGCGTTCTCGATCGGACAGTCACAGGTCGATGCCGTGCGGCGGTACATCGCGGGGCAGAAGGAGCACCACAAGACGGTGCCCTTCCGCGACGAGTTGATCGAATTTCTGCGCCGGTACGAGATCCCGTTTGAAGAGCGGTATCTGGACTGACCGTTTGACCGATGGCGTTGAGGCTGCAGAGAAGACGACCCCTCAGGGGTCGAGAGGGATCTGTCGATGCATCGCTCCGGGCGTGTCGGTCGCTGCGCGACCTCCACACCCGGCTATGCAAGTCGAGCCCTCCGGGCTCACTGCGTGGATGCGGAGGTAGACAGGAGCCTTCAGAAGGAACTTCACCCGCCCTTCCCCGCCTGCTTCGCCCAGCTGTCCTTCAGCGTCACCGTTCGGTTGAACACCAGCGCCTCCGGCGTCGAGTCCGAGTCCACGCAGAAATACCCGAGCCGCTCGAACTGGTACCGCCGCACGCCGTCCGCCCACTCCGGCTCGTCGGCAGTCCGCCCGCCGAGTGCCGGCTCGAGCTTGCACCCGGTGAGCACCTCGCGCGATTCGGGGTTCAGGTCGTCGGTGAACTCACCGGTCGCCTTGCCCGGCGCCTCGACGGTGAAGAGCCGGTCGAACAGCCGCACCTCGGCGTCGAGCGCGTGCTGCGCGCTCACCCAGTGCAGCGTGCCCTTGACCTTGCGGACGTTGCCCTCGGCATCCGGCGGCGGGTTGCTGCCGCCGCGGGTGTCGGGGTCGTAGGTGCAGCGAAGCTCGACCACCTCGCCCGCGTCGTTCTTCACGAAGCTCTCGCACTTCACCCAGTACGCCCCCCGCAGCCGCACCTCGCGGCCCGGGCCGAGCCGGAAGAACTTCCTCGGCGGGTCCTCCATGAAGTCTTCGCGCTCGATGAACAGCTCCCGCGAGAAGGGCACCTTCCGCACCCCGGCGGACGGGTCCTCCGGGTTGTTCTGGACCTCGAACTCCTCGGTCTGTCCCTCGGGGTAGTTCTCGATCACGACCCTGATCGGCCGCAGCACCGCCATCCGGCGGGGCGCGACCTTGTTGAGGTGGTCGCGCATCGCGTTCTCCAGCAGCACCATGTCGCGCACCGCGTTGAACTTGGTCACGCCCACCTCATCGCAGAGGCTCCGCAGCGCCTCGGGTGTGCACCCGCGCCGGCGGAGGCCGCTGACGGTCACCATCCGCGGGTCGTCCCACCCGTCGACGTGCCCCTCTTTGACCAGGCGGATCATGTTCCGCTTGCTCAGGACGACATAGTTGAGCAGGAACTTGGCGAACTCGATCTGCTGCGGGTGGTGGATGAGCCCGCCCCACTCGCCCGAGCCGTCCTCGGTGCGCCCCTCGTTGATCGCGTCGATGAACCAGTGGTAGAGCGGCCGGTGGTCCTCGAACTCCAGCGTGCAGATCGAGTGAGTGATCCCCTCGATCGAGTCCTCCAGCCCGTGCGCCCAGTCGTACATCGGGTAGATCGACCAGGTGTCCCCCGTGCGGTGGTGGTGCGCGCGCAGCACGCGGTACATCACCGGGTCGCGCATATTCATGTTCGACGAGGCCATGTCGATCTTCGCCCGCAGCGTCCGCGAGCCGTCGGGGAACTCGCCCGCCTTCATGCGGGCAAAGAGGTCCAGGCTCTCCTCGACCGGTCGGTCGCGCCACGGGCTCGGGCGGCCCGGCTCGGTGAGCGTGCCGCGGTACTGCCGCGTCTCCTCGCCGGAGAGCTCGCAGACGTACGCCTTGCCCTTCTTGATCAGCTCGATCGCCCACTCGTACATCTGCTCGAAGTAGTCGCTGGCAAAGTGCAGCCCGCCGCCGATCTCCTCGCCGTCCCAGTCGGCCCCCAGCCACGCCACGTCCCGCTTGATGCTCTCGACATACTCGGCCTCTTCCTTGGCCGGGTTGGTGTCGTCGAACCGCAGGTTGAACTTCCCGCCGAACTCGCGGGCCAGCCCGGAGTTCAGACAGATGCTCGCAGCATGCCCGATGTGCAGATACCCGTTGGGCTCGGGCGGGAATCGGGTGTGGACCCTGCCCCCCCACTTGCCGGACTGCATGTCCGCGTCGATGATCTGCTGTATGAAATGGCGGGGGCGGGGTTCGCTCATGGTCTGTGGCTCCGTGGGCGACATCGTATGAGCGCGCACGGGCCGGGTGGGGGCGGCGGGCCAGGTCTCTGGTATGCTGGGGGCGGGCCACATCCCGGGGAGGACACACCATGTTGCACCACTGGATCGTCACCAACCGCGAGGTCAGGCGCAAGCTGATCGACGGTCACTACGAGGACCGGGTCATCGACAGCAGGAAGGAGGCCCTGCCGACCTTCCGCGTCGCGACGTTCACACCGCCGCCGGGCTTGCCCGATGCCGATGTGCTCGAGGACGCCGTCGAGCTCGTGCCCGACACCTTCAGTGAACACTACGGCGGCATCAAGCCCAGCACCGATCCCGACACACTGCCCGGCAGCAAGCGGCTCTTCAAGGCGCTCTACGACACGATGCTCGCCTCGCCGCCGGACAAAGGCGACACCCTCTTCTTCCTCCACGGCTTCAATTACTCCTGGCAGGACGCCCTCATCCACCTGCAGAAACTCCACCACGTCTACGTCGAGCCGGCCGAGAGCCCCATCACCCGCATCGTCTATTTCTCGTGGCCCTCGTGGGGCGCGATGACCAAGTACAAGAAGGACCAGCAGATCGCCCAACCCAGCGGCTACCTGCTCGGCCGCATCTTCTCCAAGGCGATCCAGTTCTATCGGGATTTCTTCGCCCCGGAAGAGGGACGCGGCGCCGGATTCTGCGGGCGGAAGATCCACCTCGCGGCCCACTCGATGGGCAATCAGGTGATGCAGGAGTTCGTGCGCGCAGTGCGCGACCACGACTTCCTCCGCTCGCCCCTGTTCGGCGAGGTGGTCCTGCTCAACGCCGACGTCGCGTGGACGTGCATGGAGCCCGACCACCCGTTCCAGGTGCTGCCCGACTACGCCGACCGCATCCACGTCTACAACCACGAGAGCGACGACGCGCTGCTGATCTCTGAAGCCACCAAGAACCGTGAGAAACGCCTCGGGCGTCACGGACCGCGAGACATCGATCTGATCCCGCCGCGAACGCTCGTGGTGGACTGCACCAGCCTCGACGGCACCAAGGGCAGGCTCCCCGTCGACGACGAGTTCCTGCGGGCCGCCGCCCGGGTGCTCGAACGCGAGACCACCGGCACCCGCGAACGGATGTTCGATCACTGGGGCTACCTGCACCGCAAAGAGGTCGTCGCTGACGTCTATCAGGTCTTGCGGGGTATCTCGTCCAGCCGGATCACCGGTGCCCGAAAGCACCGGAGCGGGCCGCTCTTCAAGCTCACGCAGTCGTAGACACATCGGAGGTGACCACCGGACACCGACCATTCTGATTGCGAGTCCTCATGCCTTGTCACACGCTTCGGCGATCTCTTCTACCTATTCTCGCACTGCTGAGTTGCCTGCTCTTCGGAGCCAGCGCTACGTACTACACAGCACAGAACCACATCCGTAATATCCAGCAGCGCCGCCCGGTAGGTACCCTCGGCGTGGCCGACAACCAACTCGGCTGCTGGGACGATCGATTCGCGTATCAGTACTGGTCGGGCAGGGACAACTGGATCGAAGCAGAGTTCGTGAGTGCCACACAACTGGACGCTAGGGGTCTAGAGATCATAAACAACCCCGCGCGATCGAAACACCGCCTCGATGCCTCTCGATGGGTCTGGGAAGACGTAAGAAACAGATACCCATGGACGCCTGAAACTCTGCACAAACTCACCGTTGTGGAAGCCACAGTCGGCGAACACCGGTTCTGGGGCCGGTTTGCGGTGGGCTGGCCGCGTCGTGCGTTCACGAGTACATGGCGTCAATCGCTACCGGTTTCCGCTGGATTGGTTAGCATCGACGTCCCACTTGACGGAGCCCTTGTGCAGGATGGACAGCTAGTCGACGACGCATGGATTCGGCCAACCCGCATCCTCTGGCCTGGGGCAATCTTCAACACCTGCGTCTTCGCGGGCATGTGGGCTGGCGCGATTACAGCGGTCGGTCTTACCGCTGTCGCAGGCCGTGGGGCACGCCGGAGCTTGCGAACCAAACGCGGCCGGTGCCCCTCCTGCGGCTACGAACTCCTCCACTCCCTCAACGACGGCTGTCCTGAATGCGGTTGGGAACGCTGACCCCTCATCCCCCGAGCATCTCTCCCTCGCGCTCCGGGTTCCACGCGATGCCCAGATGCTCGGCCGCCGCCCGCGTCAGCATCCGCCCACGCCGTGTCCGTGCCAGGAAGCCGATCTGCAGCAGATACGGCTCGACCACGTCCTCGAGCGTCCCCGAGTCCTCGTTCATCGTCGCGGCCACCGTCTCCAGCCCCACCGGCCCGCCGTCGTAGACCGTCGCGATCGTCCGCAGGTAGTTGCGGTCGAGGTCGTCCAGGCCCAGCTCGTCCACACCCTCCAGCCCGAGGGCCGTCTCGACGAGGCTCTCGGACACCACGCCCTTGGCACGCACCTGGGCGAAGTCGCGCACCCGCCGCAGCAGCCGGTTGGCAATCCGCGGCGTGCCGCGCGAGCGAGCGCTGATCGCCTCCAGACACGCCTCCTCGACCGCCAGCAGCCCCATCACCCGGCACGAGCGGTGCAGGATCACCCGCAGGTCGTCGCGTGAGTAGTACCGCAGGTGGTGCGTGATCCCGAACCGCGACCGCAGCGGCGCGCTCAGCAACCCCGCCCGCGTGGTCGCCCCGATCAGCGTGAACGGCTTGCACTTGATCTGCACCGTCCGGGCGTGCATCCCCGTGTCCACCGTGACATCGATCTTGAAGTCCTCCATCGCGGGATAGATGAACTCCTCCACCGCGATCGGCATGCGGTGGATCTCGTCGATGAACAGCACATCCCCCGGCTGGAGCCGGGTGAGCGCGGCGACGAGGTCGTTGCCCCGGGCCAGCGCCGGGCCGCTGGTGGTGATGAGCTTGGTCCCCATCTCGCGGGCGATCACGTGGGCGAGCGTGGTCTTGCCCAGCCCCGGGGGGCCGTGCAGCAGCACGTGCTCGAGCGGCTCGTGGGGGCGGGCGATGCCGTCGGCCACGTTGCCGGTCGCCCGGGCCTTGGCCGCCTCGATCGCGATCTCGAGCTTCTCGAGCAGATCGGCCTGCCCGATGTACTCGTCCATCGAGTCGGGGCGCAGGGTCGGCCCGGCCCATTCCTGATCCGTCGTCTGGGGGGTCGCCGCGATGAGCCGTTCCGTGGCCATGCGGGGAGTGTAAGGGATCGGCGGGCGCGGACAAGCGACACGGAGCACTCTCGGTACGGACACCCCCGATCGGACGCCGACGCTGAGTCCTCGAAGCGTCGGATCGGGATGCTCGACCCCGCCCCAGGAGCCAGGCCCCGCAACCCGACCCAAGAACCCGACCCTTCGCAGAGCCTCAGGGTCGGCGTCCGGGGGCGGGCCTCGAAGCTCTGGACATACGCCCGGACCACTATGCTCTGGGCGCGCAACGGAGGTGACGGATTCCCACCCAGCCCGTGACCATCTACTACGACGGCTCCTGCCGCGTCTGCTGCGACCAGCGCGATCGGTTCCTCCGCCACGACCCCGAGCAGCAGCGGCTCGTCCACATCGACATCAGCGACCCGAGCTTCGACCCCGACACGATCGGCGCCACGCGGGAGACCCTGCTGGCCAGCATCCACGCCGGCACGCCCGACGGCCGGTTGCTCAGGGGAATGGACGCGGTCCGGTGTGCCTACCGGGCCCTCGGCCGCGGCTGGTGGCTGGCCCCGACCGGCTGGCCGCTGATCAAGCCCATCGCCGACTTCTTCTACGGCGTCCTCGCCCGCAACCGGTACCGGCTCGGGCGGACCGACTGCGACGGCGACACCTGCAAGCCCCGCCGGTAGGCCCGGACCTGACGAGCCCCGAGCGCAAGCTCGGGAGTTTCAACCCCGCCGAAGGGACTCAAGCATTCCGGTGCTCGCGCACCGGGCTCGTAGAGCGAGGCGCCGCCAGGTCACTCTTGCGCGCGCAGGGCCGCGAGTTCATCGCTCGGCTCTTCACGCCGCTGCTCAAGCAGCCATGCCGGCAGGTTGTCCGCCGCATACGCCGGCACCCAGCTCCCGTGCCCGTACCCGGAGACCTCGCTGTAGCGCACATCCACTCCCGCAGCCTCGGCCGCCTCGACCATCCGCTGCGAGAGCCGCGACCGGCACCACCGTGTCCCCCTCATCGTGCCAGACCCAGAAGGGCAGGCCCTTGTACTGCTCGACGACACGCGTGTCGCCCCCGCCGCAGATCGGGGCCACGGCCGCGAACCAGCCGGGCTTCCGCGCCGCCAGGTCCCACGAGCCGAACCCGCCCATCGAGAGGCCGGTGAGCGTGATGCGGTGCAGGTCGATCGGCTTCTCGGCGACGACCTCCTCGATCGCAGCCATCGCGCCCCGCATCGGCCCCAGCGGCTCGCGTTCGATCGAGGTCGGCTCGTCATCGCCCGGCTCGACCACCCGCGACCACTCGTAGTCGGCCCACCGCTCACCCCTGGGGCACTGCACCGCGAGCACGAAGCAGGGGAACCGCTCGCGGTACTCGGCGCTGGCCATCCGCTCTGGGAAATGCCGCAGCTGCGCCTCGTTGTCGTCTCCCCGCTCGCCGGCCCCGTGCAGGAAGACGATCAGCGGCCAGCCGTCCTCGGGCTGCTCGGCGTCCTCCGGCGGGGTGAGCAGGCGGTAGCCGTAGGACGCGCCCTCGATGGCGACGGAGCCCGCCTCGAACGGGGAGGGTGATTCGGTCGGCACGGATGCGGGCTCCCGGTTGGTGGTCTGGGCCGACGCCACGGCGCCAAGCACCGTCGCACACCCGATCACGATCCCGAGGCCCAGGCGACGTACAGCGCGTGTCTCTTGCATGGGAACAGAGTACCCGGGCGCCGTGAGACGGATCGGCACGCCGGATGAAGGGAGTCCGGGAGCGAAAGTACCCTCTCCCGCGGTCCTCAAGGGCCCTCGCCCCGGCGCTTCCATCACGCCGGGCGGCCGCGGCGTAGACTTATACCGCCCCGGGGTGTTCCCGGCGTCCGTCCGTGACGCCCGCCCCGAGACTACATACCCGTCCCGACGACGCGAAACGCGCGGACCGGATGACCAGCCCCGCGGCCGACCCCCAACCGTGAACCCCCAAAACGGGACCCACGGCAGGAGGACGACCTCAGGACCTGTCATCCGGACAGAAGCGGCGCGGCGTCGGGGGCGGCGAGGAAACCGAAGCCCCCATGACCGACACCGAGAATCCGACCAACGACACCCCGTCCGAAACCAGCACCCACGACACCGAAGCCCGCGGCCCCGAAGGAGCCAACGAGGGAGCGGCCGACGGTGCGCCCAAGAAGAAGCGTCGCCGCCGCCGCGGCAAGAAGAAGGCCTCCGGCGCCGCGACCGCCGAGGGCGGCGCAACCGAAGCTGCCGGCCGAGACCTCCGGCGACGACCGCCCCGAGCCCCGCGCCGAGGGTGACCGCGCTCACGACGGCGCGCACGATCACCCCCGCGACGAGCACCACAATGATCACGGCGACCGCCCCGCCAAGAAGAAGCGCCGCCGCAAGAAGCGCGGCGGCCAGGGCGAGGGCCGGGGCGAGGGCCAGGTCGACGAGCTCGACGCAATGGGCGGCCGCCAGGCCCGGCGCGGGCAGACCGAGACCGACAACGCCGAGGTCTTCGACCAGACGATGACCTTCGCCGATGTCGGCCTCAACGGGAACGTCCTCAAGGGCCTCGACGAGGCCAACTTCACGCGCCCGACCTACATCCAGGCCCAGCTCATCCCGCCGGCGCTGACCGGCACAGACGTGCTCGGCCAGGCCAAGACGGGCACCGGCAAGACGGCCGCGTTTGGCCTGCCCCTGCTGCACCGCGCCGAGCCCGGCGTGCCGATGCAGGCGATCGTGCTCGCCCCGACCCGCGAGCTGGCGATCCAGATCACCGACGAGATCAACCAGCTCGGCAAGCACACCGGCCTGACCGCGGTGACCATCTACGGCGGGCAGCGCATCCACACGCAGGTCGAGAAGCTCGAGAAGGGGCCCGAGATCATCGTCGGCACGCCCGGGCGCGTGATGGACATGATCGAACGCGGCTACCTGCACTTCCACAACATCCGCTTCGCCGTCCTCGACGAGGTGGACCGGATGTTCGACATCGGCTTCCGCGACGACATCCGCCGTCTGCTCGGCAAGTGCCCCAAAGACCGGCAGACGCTGGTGGTCAGCGCGACGATCAACCCCGAGATCGAGGACCTGGCGCGGCGCTACATGCGCAACCCCGAGAAGATCGTCACCAGCGCCGGCTCGCTGACGGCCAGCATGGTCGAGCAGCACTACCTGACCGTGGAAGCCTGGGACAAGAAGCGCCTCCTCACCCACCTGCTCACCCACGAGGACCCCGGCCTGACGCTCGTCTTCTGCCGCCTCAAGCGGACCGTCGACGAGCTGGCAAGGCACCTCAACAGCAAGGGCGTCGAGTCGCACGCGATCCACGGCGACATGACCCAGTCCAAGCGCAGCTCGACGATGAAGAAGTTCAAGCAGGGCCACCTGGCCGTGCTCATCGCCTCCGACCTGGCCAGCCGCGGCATCGACGTCGAGGGCATCAGCCACGTCGTCAACTACGACCTGCCGGACGACCCGGACCTCTACGTCCACCGCATCGGCCGCACCGCCCGCGCCGGCAGCAAGGGCGTGGCGTGGAGCTTTGTCACCAAGGCCCAGGGCAAGCTGCTCACGCAGATCGAGAACCTCGTCAACGCCGAGATCCCGCTGCTGGATTACCCGGACTTCGAGCCCAGCGAACGCCCGGCCAGCTGGCGCGACGAGCCCACCGGCGGCTACGCCAAGGTCGAGGTGCAGGGGGCGCCCGCGGCACGCTCCCGATTCGAGAGCGACGACCCCACCGCCCTCCTCAAGGAAGGCAACAAGGAAGACCTCGCGGCCAAGTTCCCCGGCGGCGTGGTCCCCTCCAAGATGCCGCCCAAGCGGATGGGCGGCAAGGTGCGGACGCGGGGAAGGTGAGGACGCGAGGAAGGTGGGGACGCCGAGAGCACTCCCCGTATAGAGCCCCCCGCGCAAGCGGGGGGACACCCCCACCACCACACTGACCAGCGCGGGCGGGCCCATCGGTCCGCCCGCTTCTTGCGCCCCCGCATCCTCGGGCCCGCGTGTCTGGTACAACCCACCCATGACCCTCGGGGATTGGATCTTCACGCTCACCGGTATCGCCGCCGGGTCGCTCGGCGTCGCGACGTTGGCGTGGTCGCTCCTCGGCGATCGTTTCCGCACGCGCGCCGACCGCCGCACCGGCACGCTCCGCCGATGCCCGGAGTGCTGGTACGACCTCCGCGCCGTCGCGGGGCTCCGCTGCCCCGAATGCGGCCACGAGGCCAAGGGCGAGCAACGCCTGACCCGCACCCGGTGCCACTGGCGGTATGCAGCCCTCGCCGTGCTTGTCGTGCTGCTCGGTGCCGGGCTGGCGGTGTATCCCCACAGCACCGGCGGCGCGTGGCACCGGTGGCTGCCCGACTCCCTCGTCATCGAGCTCCTGCCCTACACCACCGACGACCACTGGGCCGCAGAGGAGATGATGCGACGGCTCGGACAGGGAAGCCCGCTCGGCTCACCGCCGGTGGAGACTCCCGGACGGCTCTCGGCACGGCAGTGGCGTCGGCTGAACAACCGGTGTATCGAGACGCTCTCAGAGACGGGCTGGTCCCTCGGAGCTCGCTCCGAGGAGTCGCTGCTGGTGTACCAGTCCCCGTTCCCAGCGATGGGATACGGGCTGCTGATGTCGTGGGCCGAGAGCAACGATTTCAAGACCCGCGAGGCCGCGAACCTGGACCTGTCGCGGATCCGATTCTCCCTGAGCGATGCGCAGCTCGACGAGGCCTGGAACACACTCCGAGACACATGGAACTCGGACAATCAGGCCAACAAATGGGCGTATGAGTTCACGGAGAAGCTGGAGGCGCAGCGCAGCGCTCGACGCAGCGCCGAGTACAACGCCGAGGTGCGTGCGGTCGAGTCGATGGAGATCACGCCCGACCGGGTGGTGGACGCCCTCGATGGATCGAGCGTCAGCGAACTGTTCACGCTCTACCGACGCCTGGGGCTGGCGCGGGGGCCGCTGGTGGATGCAGCAGACCTCCACCCCGACGCCATCGAGGTCGAACGCCTCGACCTGCACCTCGACGACGACGACTCGCTCGACTGCGTGCTGCTTGTCTCCAACCGCGACTGGGAACGTGACGGCAGCCGCACGCACTACGACGCCCTCGTCCTCCTGCAACGACCGCGCGGCTGGGAGTTGGCTGCCCGACTCAAGCTGACCAACTGCCTCGACGGCCCCCCCGAGTTCCGCTCCTACGCAGGACCGGACGGCCGCCGCTGGTTCATGGTCCGCAAGGTCGGCGGATCGTCGGGTGACGGGTCGTACTTCATCATGCTGGATGCGTGGTACCGCTTGCGCTCGAACGGGCTCGTCACCGAGCAGACTCTCTACTCCAGCGGCTACCTCCAATCCCCGTTCGAGGTCACGCTTCGCACAAACGAACCCACGATCGTCCGCGACCACGGCCGCCCCGCCGCTCGCTACGAGCAGACCGCCACCGTCGGGCTCTCCGTCCTGCACGCAGACGGCAGCCGCACCAGCGTGCCGCTGGCCGAGCGGTCGGGCACGTTCACCTACCCGCTCGGCGTCGCCGACGCCGCGATGGGGCGGCACGTCGCGCCGGGGCCTTGGGGCGGGCAGGACGCGTGGTGGGCGATTCTGGGTGATCCCAACGAGACGCTTGCGGCCTCCAAGGACCAACTGCTCGCCCTCGCGGCCTCCGACGACGCGGCGGCCCGCGAATCGCTCCGAGCCGCACTCGCCCTGATCGAGGATCGGTCCGGCGACACGGCGGAACTCGCGGCCGTGCGGGGCCCTCGACGCCCGGGACAGCCTCGACAACCCCGAGAGCCGAGCCGACCCCGGCGGGTGATACCATGCGGTCTTGCAAGGAGCCCGCCGCATGGTCCACATCTCCCGCGTTGTGTCGTCGCTCTCCATCGTGGTCATCGCCGCCGGTTGCACCGCAGCCCCAAAGGCCCTCAGCGTCAGCCCCGGGCACGATGAACCCGCCATCGCACGCCGCGCAGAGGCCGACGCGGTTGCGCCGCTCGACCAAACGCTTCGCAGAGCCTCGGCGTCGGCGTCCGAAACCCGCGTGGCGCGCACGGTCGCCAGCACACACCCTCTCACACAACCATCCGGTCACCCGCTCGCCCGCCCCCTCACCCGAACCGACCTCCGCGACTTCGCCTTCCGCCCCATCGGCCCGGCCAACATGGGCGGACGCGTCGCCGATCTGGCCTTCGCTCCCGGCAACGACGCCACCTTCTACGTCGGCTTCGCCACCGGCGGCGTCTTCAAGACCACCAACCGCGGCACCTCGCTCTCGCCGATCTTCGACGATCAGCACACCGGCTCGATCGGCGCCATCGCCGTCGCCGACGCCCCCGAGAGCTGGCCCGGCTGGGCTGACGACGACGCAATCGAAGACCGCGCCGAGGCCGGCAAAGGCAAGATCGTCTGGGTCGGCACCGGCGAGGGCAACAACCGCAACAGCTCGTCGTGGGGCCACGGCGTCTACCGCTCGACCGACGGGGGCGGCAGCTTCGAGCACCTCGGGCTCGAGGCCACACACAACATCCCGCAGCTCGCGGCCGACCCGCGCGACCCCGACGTCTGCTACGTCGCCGCCCTCGGCCCGCTCTGGAACGAGAGTTCGGATCGGGGCCTCTACAAGACCACCGACGGCGGCGCGACCTGGAGCAACGTCCTCGCGATCGACAACACCACCGGCTGCTGCGATGTTGTGCTCGATCCGGACAACCCCGACACCGTCTACGCCGCGATGTACACCCGCATCCGCACCGCCTGGAGCTACACCAGCGGCAGCGAGCAGGGCGGGATCTACAAGTCCACCGACGGCGGCGCGACCTGGACCAAGCTCACCAACGGCCTGCCCAACCGCACCTCGCGCATCGGCATGTCGATCCACAGGTCCGACCCGCGCATCCTTGTCGCCGTCGTCGCCAGCGACGAGGGCGGCTGGGGCACCGAGCCCTTCGACAACTTCAGCCGCGTCGGGGGCGTCTTCCGCACCGAAGACGGCGGCGAAACCTGGGAACGCGTCAGCCCGCTCGCCCCGCGGGCGTTCTACTTCTCCCGCATCGCGATCGATCCGGTAGACCCCGACCGCGTCTACCTGCCCGGCTGGACGGTGTACACCTCTGACGACGGCGGGCGCACCTTTGCCAACGCGACCAACAAGAAGCCCCATGTGGATATCCACGCCTTCGAGATCAACCCCGACGACACCGACCACCTGCTCATGGGCACCGACGGCGGGATCTACCAGTCCTTCGACCGCGGCTCAACCTGGCAGTACATCGACTCGGTCGCCGCCGGGCAGTTCTACAACATCGGCGTCGATCTCTCCGAGCCCTACCGCGTCGCCGGCGGGCTGCAGGACAACGGCACCTGGATGGCCCCCAGCCGCACGATGTGGAACTCCGGCCCCGACCCCTTCATGGGCACCGGCAATGTCGGCGTGACCAACCACGACTGGCGGTTCATCTCCGGCGGCGACGGCTTCGGCGTCGCTTTCGAGCTCGGCCACCCCGAGGGCGAGCATGATTATTTCTACTCCGAGAGCCAGGGCGGCTACCTCGGCCGCGTGGACCTGACGACCGGCGAGCGTCGCCAACTCAGGCCCTCGCCCAAGGAGGGCGAGCAGGCCTTCCGCTTCAACTGGAACGCGCCCTTCTTCATCTCCCCCCACGACCACACCACGCTCTATCTCGGCGGCAACCACGTCTTCAAGCTCACCCAGCGCGGCGAGCGCTGGGTGAAGATCAGCCCCGACCTCTCCACGCAGGTCGTCGAGAAGATCACCACCGTCGGCTCCGACGCCGAGACGCACGGCACCCTCGTCAGCCTCGCCGAGAGCGAACTGGCGGCCGGGCTGCTCTGGGCCGGCACCGACGACGGACGCATCCACCTGACCAGTACCGACGGAGGCAGTTGGACCGACGTCACCCCCGACACCGTCGCCGGTCGCTATATCTCCAAGATCGAGCCCTCGCGATTCGACCGCGACACGGTCTACGTCGCCATCGACGGCCACCGCTCCGGCAACTACCAACCGACCGTCCTCATGACCGAGGACGCGGGCGCGACCTGGACCGACATCACCGGCGACCTGCCCGCGGCCCCCGCCGGCGGGTGCGTCAAGGTTGTGCGCGAGGACCGGCAGAACCCCAACGTCCTCTACTGCGGCACCGAGCGCGGACTCTTCGTCACGCTCGACCGGGGCGGCCACTGGATGAGCCTCTCCGGCGGCCCCGAAGGCCAGGTCGACCACGGACCCACCCTTCCGCCGGTACCGGTGGACGACATCGTCCAGCACCCCCGGACGCTCGACCTGGTCGTCGGCACGCACGGGCGCTCGATCTTCATCCTCGACGACGCCTCGTTCTTCGGCCAGTGCACGCCGGAGGTGCTCGACGCCGACCTCCACGCCTTCGAGACCCAGCCCGCACGGCCGCGCCTGGAGTTCTGGTACGACGGCTTCTACGGCGACAACTTCTTCACCGCCCCCAACCCCGCGGCGGGCGCGCAGATCACGTACTTCGTCAAGGAGGACCACTACGACGGCGCCAGCATCAAGATCGCCGACAGCGCGGGCAACACCGTTCTCACCCTCTCCGGCCCCGGCCGCGCGGGGCTGCACCGGGTCGCGTGGGACCTTCAGGCCGACCCCAAGACCCGCATCGTGGACCCGGCGGTGGGCGTCGAGTTTGTCGATCCCGGCGCCTACACCGTGAAGGTCACCATCGGCGATGATCTCGAGTCCGAGACCTCCGTCGAGGTGCTGCCGCTGCGATAGTCGGGTGATATCTCCCGGGAACACCCCGTGTGGCATGCCCACGCTTCGTGGGCATGGAGTACTGCAACGGGTGTCAAGGCACATGCCCACGAAGCGTGGGCATGCCACACGAGCCACCCTCGGGGTCCACTTTCGCCGGCGCGGCGCATAGGATCGACAAACCGTCCCCCACCACCCCCGGCGGCGGCCGCGTACCCGGCCGCCCCGATTGACCGAGACTTTGCCCTATGACCCACATCATCGCCGAGCCGTGCATCGCGACCAAGGACACCTCCTGCGTCGAGGTCTGCCCCGTCGACTGCATTCACCCGACCAAGGACGATCCCGACTTCGAGACCGCCGAGCAGCTCTTCATCGACCCCGACACCTGCATCGACTGCGGGCTGTGCGTGGACGAGTGCCCGGTCAAGGCGATCTTCCCCGAGGAAGACCTGCCGGATGAGTGGAGCAAGTTCACCCAGCTCAATCTCGACTACTACGAGAACCAGAACGGCTGACCGGTCGCCGCGGTCGCCGCGGTCGCCGCACCTCACCGGCCTCGGCGACGCGGCTCCCCATCGATGCCCAGCCCCACGCCCATCTCGCCCGCTTCGCCCATCTCGGTCGACCTCGCGGGGGTGCCCCTCCGCTCGCCGGTGCTGATGGCCGCGGGCACGGCGGGCACGCTCGACGAGATGGCCGGCGTGGTGGATCTGTCCCGCGTCGGCGGGCTGGTCACCAAGTCGATCACGCGCCACCCCCGCGAGGGCAACCAGACCTGGCGCATCCTCGAGTGCAAGGTCGGCATGCTCAACGCGATCGGCCTGGCCAACATCGGCATCGCCGAGTTCGAGGAGCACATCGCCCCGCGGGTCGGCTCGCTGCCCACCACGGTGATCGGCTCGATCGCCGGCTTCTCGATCGACGACTACGTGCAGGTCGCGGCCGCGATGGACGGCATCGAGGCGATGCCCGCGGTCGAGCTGAACGTCTCCTGCCCCAACGTCCACGGGGGGCTCGAGTTCGGTGCCGACCCCGCCCTGCTGCGCGAGCTGGTCGCGGCCGTGCGTCCGGCCCTGCCCGAGACGCGGCTCTTGGTCAAGCTCAGCCCCGTCGCCGTCGCCGCCCCGAACAGCATCACCGACTTTGCGCGCGCAGCCATCGAGAGCGGGGCCGAGCCCAACGGCCCCAACCGGCGGCCCGGCGCCGACGGGCTCTGCATCGCCAACACCGTCCCGGCGATGGGTATCGACGTCCGCACCCGCCGCCCGCGGCTGGCCAATGTCACCGGCGGCCTCTCCGGCCCCGCCGTCCACCCGATCGCCGTCAAGCTGGTCTACGACGCCCACCGCCTGGTCTGCCGCGAGGCGGGCGTGCCGATCGTCGGCATCGGCGGCGTGCTGACGTGGGAGGACGCGGCCGAGTTCATCCTCGCGGGGGCGACGGCGGTCGAGGTCGGGACGGGGCTGTTCGTGGACCCGAAGCTGCCGATCAAGCTCGCCCGCGGGCTGGAGACGTGGGTGCGGCGGCAGGGCGTGGCCAACATCGGCGAACTGGTCGGTGCCCTGCGGCTGGACGGGTGACTGACCGGGCCAGCAAGGCAGAACGAGCAAGGCAGAACGCAGAGGACGCAGAGGGGACGCAGAGGGGACGCAGAGGACGCAAAGCGGAATGGGTGGGTGGGGCGAACCTTGCGCGGTCCGGGCGTTATGGGGCGTTCGACGACGACCGTAGACGGCCCGACAAGAGCAAAAGGACGTGCTCCAAGAGCCGTTGGACGCTCTACAAGAGCCGTTGATGGCCCGACAAGAGCCGTTGGACGCTCTACAGGAGCCGTTGATGGCCCATCAAGAGCAGATGGACGCTCATCAGGAGCAGATGACCGTCTCACAGGAGCGTTTCCCCGCTGCGCCGGAGCCGAGCGCCCCTGCCCCAGAGCCCGGCAGCCTTGCCCAAGAGCCCGGCACCCTTGCCCAAGAGCATGGCACCATCGCCCAAGAGCGTGGCAGCCGTGCCGAAGAGCATGGCACCGCCCTATACCGCCCGTTTGCCGCTCCGCGCCCTCCGCGTGCTGCCGCCAGCCGAAGCCCACGCTCGCGCGTTGGGCCTCTTTCCTTGGCGTCCTTTGCGTCCTCTCTTTGCGGCCTCTGCGTTCTGCCTTTGGCCTCTACGCCCCGCCGCCGAGCAGCCCCGCGTAGTGCCGCATCACGTGGACGACCGTCCGGGCGAGCACGTCGGTCTCGAGGTTCACCCGCGAGCCGACCGCCAGCGAGCCCAGCGTGGTCAGCTCGAGCGTGGTCGGGATGATCGCCACCTCAAACCAGCCGGGTGACTTCTCACCGCCGACCTCCACCGCCGCGATCGTCAGCGAGACCCCGTCCACCGTCACCGAGCCCTTGGGCACCAGACAGGGCATGAGTTCGGCCGGCGGCGCGATGCGGATCCGCCACTCGCCCCCCGTGCTCAGCCCGGTCACCTCCCCCACGCCCTCGACGTGCCCCTGCACGACGTGGCCGTCCATCGGGGTCGCGGCGGTCATGCTCGCCTCGAGGTTGACCTCGTGGCCCGGCTCCAGCCCGCCGAGGGTGGTCTTGGCGAGGGTCTCGGGGATCGCGTCGAAGGCCAGCAGGCCGCCCCCACCATCGGTGCCGACCGGCTCGGCCAGCGTCAGGCAGCAGCCCGAGACGCAGACCGAGTCGCCCGGGCCGGGGCGGTGGGCCCAGTCGCCGGGGTCGATCCGCAGCCGCCGCCCCGCCGGCGTCGTTTCGCTGCTGATGAGGCGGCCCCTGGCACGGATGATCCCGGTGAACATGGCTGATCCTTGGCGTGTGCTAGGCTGTGAGCGAGAGCCGATCCGGATTCCGGGCTTGACCGCACCGGCCCCGGGCTCGATACTCCCCCTCCGCCGTCGGCCCCAGCCGCGGCCCAATAGAAGCTCGGGGCGGGCCGGAAGGGCCCCTCCCCACCGTCAGGAGTGCTGCTGCGATGACCAAGGTCACCAATGACCCGAGGCGTGTGTGCCGATCCGCCCTGCCTGCGCTGGCCTGCGCCGGGCGCAGAGCCGGGATCGCCGCGGCTGTCGTGACAATGGGCCTGACCGTCGGTCTGGCCGGCTGCGGCGGCTCGAGGCCGGCGACCACGACCGGCCCGACGTACAGCCCCGGCGCGACGAGGGCCCAGAACTCCAGCGCGAGCAAGCTCATCGAGCAACGCCGCGCCGAGTTCACGATCGATCACGATATTTACGCCGATCTCGGGTACCGCCTCGACTGGCGCGGCTTCCCGGTGGTGCAGGCCGGTGAGGGGATCGAGTTCCTCGATGTCTACGGCGACATCGTGGTTGCGCACGAGTCCGGCGCGACCATCAGCGCCCTCGAGGCCTCCAACGGCGCCCTCCGCAACTCCAGCCAGGTCGCCAACCCGCTGACCCGGTTTGTCGGCAACCTGCGGGTGGACGACGACATCGTCGTCTCGAGCGACAACGAGATCTTCGTGTTCTCCACCGCCACCGGCGCACTCACCTCGCGGAGCAAGCTCAGCCGCGTGGTCACCACCCACCCGGTCTACGCCGCGGGGCAGGTCGTCTACGGCACCGCCATCGGGCATATTTACGCCCGTCAGGTCCGCCGGCCGATCGACTCCTGGGCGTTCGATCTGGGCAGCCCCATCGACACCGACCCGGTGCTGGTGGGCTCCACCGTCGCGGCCGTCTCGCGCAACGGCGACATCGCCATGATCGACGTGGGCACCGGCCAACTGGTCGGCAGGGCCAAGATCTACGGCGGGTGCGACGCGGCTCCGGTCGGCGGCGACGGCGCGGTCTTCTTCGCCAGCCTCGATCAGTCGATCTACGCCTTCGCCCCCGACGGGACGCAGCGTTGGCGCATCCGCACCGAGCAGCCCCTCCGCGTGACGCCGACCTACCACAACGGCGTGCTCTACGTGCCCACCAACGACAAGGGCCTCCGCGCGATCGACTCCATCACCGGCGCCGAGATCTGGGCCCAGAACCAGGTCGCCGGGCGGGTGATCGGCGTGCGCCAGGGCCGGCTGGTCACGTGGAACGGACGCGTCGCCAAGCTGCTGGACCCGGCCAGCGGCGACGTCGTCGCCTCGCACGAGCTGCCCGGTGTGGCGAGGCTCAAGCCCGACCGCTTCGAGGACGGCCACCTCTACGTGGTCAGCGACGGCGGGATCATCGCCAAGTTCCAGCCCCGCGACTGAGCCCGGGCACGCCTCTACCATCCGGCGTGTTCGCCGCGATCAGTCCATACCACCTGACCACACGCGAGCCGCCAGCCATGGCGGCTCTGCTTTTGGCCGAGCGTTCGGTGACGTTCATGCCCTCGCCCCGCGGCACCCGCGAGGAGATCGAGCAGGCCGCCGCCGAATCGCCCGAATACGTCCGGTTCATGGAGACCTGGGCGTGGTCGATGCCGCTCTGGAAGGACGGGCTGCTGGGCTCGGCGGCTGGACGACGGCGACGACGCCCTCGGCGACCTGCACACCGCGTGGACCCAGCTCGCCGGCGACGAGCGGTACGCGAGCCTCCGGCCGCTCGCCCAGACCAGCCTGTTTGAGTGCCAGACCGAGTTCCTCGACGTGATTAGCCGCGACCTGCTCCGCGGCGGGCCCGACCCCGGCGTCAGCCTGCCGATGGCCGCGGGAATCGACCGCTTCGCCGCCCGGCGCGGGCTCATGGTAATGCGGTCGGGCGCCGCTCAGCGTGGCGCAGAAGGCCGAGCAGAAGCTCGGCCGCCGGGTCTTCGCCTTCGCCGCCCCGATGTTCGCGCAGGCGTCGGCCGAACGCATCCTCCGCGCCCGCGAGATCCTCTGCGAGGAGATCGACGAGCTGACTCTCGCGATGGGAGAACTCAACGAGCTGGTCATCCAGGGCAGCGAGCCGGGCGATGAGCGGGACGCCGTCGCGCGCATCGAGCTGGCGGCGCGGGCGTACGCCGACGCGTTCGTCTCGGTCGCCGACTTCATCGCCTCCGGCGAACGCGACGAGCTGCACGTGATCGACCGTATGGCGACCTTCACGGCGGTCAGCCTCCCGGTGGACGCGGTGCTGCGGTCGGGTGTGAGCGCCATGCGGTCGCTGAGCCGCCAGCGTGGCGGTGCCCGCCGAACGGAGGCGCAGGCCGCGGCGACGCAGACGCTCCCCGTTCTGGCCGACACGCTGGGCTCGAAGCGGGTGCTGAGCCTTGTCGTCAAGCCGCTCGGCGAACGCGTGCGATAAACAGAGCCGCGGGCGTGAGCACGCGGAAGAAGCGCGTCGCGCCCGGCGCCCGTTCGGATTCCTGCGGCGTCCGGAGGGCGGAACCACACCTCTCGGCGGAGTGCCCACCCCTTCCGCGTGCTTACGCCCGCGGCTCTGACATGAGGCGTGCCGTCGCCCGCGGCTCTGTCAGAAGCCGCTCGGGTCGTCCAGCCCCCGCCGTCTCGGCAGGATCGGCTCGTCGACCCCGATCGCCGCCCGGCATGCTGCGGCGAGCGCCTGGTGCAGCTTCTCGTGCTCGGGATGCGCTTCGAGAAAGTCGAGCAGGTCGTCGACGCGGTAGTGCGGGTGGTCGGCCTCGTCGAGTGCGGCTATCGCGGCATCGCCCAGCGCCTCGCTTGCGCGCACAAACCACTCGGTCGGGGGCAGCCGGTCGTCCTCGTCCTTGCTCACCGAGGTCTCGACGCGCTCGACCGGCCACGGCGGGTCGATCTGCACGCGGATCACCATCGGCCCCACCCCAACCACCGGCCACTTGCCGGTGCGGGTCAGCGGCTCGCGCGTGAGCACGCTCGCGGGGATCTTGCGCCGGTCGAGTGTCTCGCGCAGGCTGCGCCCGTCGCGCCCGATCATCGGCGGCTGCAGCAGATAGAGCCCCGGCACCAGCGGTGAGGGGAGATCGCGCTGACGCCGAACGAGCGCCACCGCCCCGGTGTCCCACGCCTGCTCCCGCTTCTGCCGGCGGGCCTCCTGGAGGGGCAGGCAGATGCGGGCCATGCGTTCGAAGTCGTTGATCCGCCGCGCGGCGCGGAGCGCCCGATCGGCCTCGCGCTCGGCCTCGAAGTACGCGCAGTCCGCCAGGTGGCGGCTCGCACGTTCCATCATCTCGTCGATCGGTGGTGGCGACGGGTCCAAACGACTCACAAACGACCTTTCGGCTTACGGCTTGGGCGGCGTCTCGGTCGAAGCGACGTGGGCCGCGACCTCGCCGAGCAGCGACTGCCACCGCTCGGCCAACGCATCGAGATCGTAGAGCAACACATCGGATAGACCAGCCCAGTCCTGCCCCTGCACGCACCGACGCACCTCGGTGAGCCCGGCGGTGAGCTGTTCGATCGCCTCGGGCAGCGTCTCAGGCTTGGCCAGCGGCATCGCGGTCAGATCGAGCCCAAGCAGCTGCGCCCCCTGATCGAGCGACTGCCGCGCGGCCTGCCAGACGCCGATCACGCGCCCGAGAGACTCAAAGCCATCCTGGCTGCGGCCTTCCTCGAAATGCTCGGCCGCCTGCTTCTGCTCGTGCCGGGCGTGCTCGAGCGCCTCGGCGGCGTCCTGCATCGTGACCTGCACGAACGCGCGGGGCTCAGCGGTTGTCAGCCGGACTTCCTCGAACTCGCCCCCCATGACCTGATCGTCGTCGAGGTGCTCGGGGCCGAGCGGTGTGCCGTCCACGGCGATGTCCACGATCACGCGTTCGTTCGACGCCGCCCGGTCGCGTGCGGCCGCGATGGCATCGGCAAGCGTGTTGGCGGTCTCGGTGAGCGGGGTGTCGTCGAGGTAGATATGCATCGGCGGAGTCTCCCAGGACCGGGCGGGGGGTGCGACCGGGCCGTCAGCGTGTCTCGTCGGCGGCGCTTCGTGCCAGGCGTCGCTTCTGCTTATGGATCAATCGGATGTTTCGCGCGTAGATCACCACACCCGTGCTCTGGCCCAGCACGCCGATGAAGTCGACACGCCAGACGAAGTAGCTGAACAGGCAGACGCCGCCGATCAGGCTCATCCACCAGAACGCCGCGGGCACGACGCTCTCGCGTTTCTTCTCGCTGACGACCCACTGGACCATCATGCGGCCGAAGAACGCGCACTGGCCGAGCAGCCCCACCGCGATCCAGCCGAAGTTGAGCCAGCTGGAGATGTTGAAGAACCCCAGCAGCGTGCGCTCGAACGCCGGCCGGTTTTCCTACGCCGCCAGCTCGCCGGCGACCACCGCCTCAAACTGCAACGACCCGAGCCAGCCGAGCTCGTCGGCGGAGGGGAGGCCCTTGGTGTGGTACTCGAAGGAACTGTCGGCCCGGACGCGCTGCTCGACAGCGAACTGCCGCGAGCCCAGGGTCATCTCAAACCGTTGCGCCTCGGGGTCGATCCGCTCGGTCCGCTCGAACGTCGGCTGGAGCACCAGCCAGATGCCCACGAAGATCAACGCCACCATCGCGACGACCGGGCCGGGCTTCATGCACGGTCCCCGGCAGAGACCGCGGCCGTGTCGCTTGCAGCCGATGCCGCCGACGACGGTGTCGCGGCGACCTCCTCGTGCTGGCTGCCGATCTCGGTGCCGACCACCGGGCGACGTCTCGACCGCATCCAGCGCATCGCAAAGCAATCAATCAGCCCGGGCAAAGCACGCTTGGTGATTCCCATTCCGTACTTGGTTTCTCCGGCGACGCGGGGCCGGTGGTTGACCGGCATCTCCACCACCTTGTAGCCCAGAATGCCGGCGGTGGCGGGGATGAAGCGGTGCATGCCCTTGAACTCCAGCGGTAGCGCCAGCGCAATCTCCCGCTTCATGATCCGCAGCGAGCACCCGGTATCCCGGATGCGGTCGCCCAGGAGCCAGAGCCGGAACTTGCGACCGACCCAGCTCCCCCACTTGCGGATGGGCGCGTCCTTCCGGGCGTGCGAGCGGTCGCCCTGCACCATGTCGGCGTCCTGCTCGGCCAGGAGTTGCAGCATCGCCGGATAGTCGGCCGGGTCGTTCTGCAGGTCGGCGTCGAGCACGGCGATCAGACGGCCGCGGGCGGCGCGAAACCCGGCGTGGAACGCCGCGGACTGGCCGTTGCCCGAGCCCGGGGGGTGTTGGCCATCGAGAGGCATCGCAGCCAGGGTCGGTCGGCCATGAGCGACCGCGCGACCTCGCGGGTGGCGTCGGTCGAGCCGTCATCGACGACGATGAATTCAAAGCCGATCCCGAGGGGTGAGAGGGCCGCACCGACCTGCTCGACGAGGGCGGGGATGTTCTCCTCCTCGTTGTGCGCCGGGGCCACCACCGAGACCTCGATCGGGCGCTCCAGGGGCGTGGGGCGGGCCCCGGTCCGGGCGGGGGTCGTGGCATCCTGCGAGGGGGGGCGTTCATGCGCGGAACGATAGGTCCGGCACCGCGCCCGCCCCGGAGATCGCGGCCTATGCTCCGCTGAGACTTAGACTCAATCAAGGTATCGATCGGCCCGTACCGATCCCGTTCAAGGACCCGGCCATGCACCTGCGACACTCTGACGACCACGACCACGGCCCCGCGACGGTCGCGATCAAGTTCCTCCTGGAAGACCCCGAGGGCCTGACCAGCTCGGACAAGTCCGAGTGGAGCGTCATGGCGGCCAAGGGCGAGCATCTGCTCGAGGTCGCCGTCGAGCACGGCATCAACATCGAGCACGCCTGCGGAGCCGTGTGCGCCTGCTCGACATGCCACATCTACGTCGAAGAGGGCATGGACGACCTCAGCGAGCCGACCGAGGCCGAGGAAGACCGCGTCGAGGAGGCGATGGGGCTGCAGCGCAACAGCCGGCTGAGCTGCCAGTGCTTCATCGAGGGCGAGGGCCCGATCGTGGTCCGCGTGCCCGCGTGGAACCGCAACGCCGTCAAGGAAGTCCCGCACTAGGATTCCACTCCCGGACCCCTGGAGTGCAGCCATGTACGACAAGTTCCATTGGCTTGATGTGCAGCGGATCGCGGAGGAACTGGCCGACAGCGATCCGGAACTCGACCCCTACGCCGTCAATTTCGTCGAGCTCAGAGAGCTCGTCGAGTCGCTTGAGGGCTTCGCGGCTCGGGAGGGCCACCCGCCCAACGAGCGGGTGCTGGAGGAGATCCAGCGGCTCTGGAGCGAGGAACGCGAGGGACTCACAGGCGACGACGACTGAGCCGCGGCCGCGCTCTGCCCTCAGCACGGTCCGGCCGTACCCGCCCGTGACATACGATGGGGCGAGATGGCAAAGCGTGTTCTCCACGACAAGTACTTCAAGCTGGCCAAGGCCGAGGGCTATGTCGCCCGATCGGCCTACAAGCTCCTTGAGATCGACGACCGCTACCGCGTCCTCAACAAGGGCAGGCGGGTGCTCGATGTAGGCTGCGCGCCGGGCTCCTGGCTCCAGGTCGCGGCAGAGCGGGTGGGGCCGCGGGGGTGCGTCGTGGGCATCGACCTGCAGCGGGTCGATCACCGCATGCCCGATCAGGTCGTGACCATGGAGGGCGACGCCGAGAAGGTGCCGCCGGAGGTGCTGCTTGAGCTCGGCGGGGGCGAGCTGTTCCACACCGTGATGAGCGACATGGCCCCGAAGACGACCGGGCACGTCGACGACCTCGTCTCGGCACGCCTGTGCCGGAGTGTGCTCGAGATCGTGCCCGGGCTGCTGCGCCCGGGCGGCCATCTGGTGATGAAGATCCTCGAGGGGAGCGAGTACACCCCGGTGCTCCGCGAGACGCAGCGGATGTTCGAGTTCGCCAAGGGGTTCAGCCCCAAGGCCAGCCGCGACGTCTCGCGCGAGATGTTCATCATCGGCAAGCGCTACAAGGGCCCGCGGCCGCCCAAGACGGCGACCCCCGACCCCGCAGGCGACGCCGCGGACTCCTCCAAAAACGGCAGTGAGACGTGACGTTTCTCGCGCCCGTCCCGGCGATCGTCGCGGCGGCGGTGGCCGTGCCCGCGGTGCTGGTGCTGTACTTCCTGAAGCTTCGCCGCCGCCCCGTCCGCGTGGGCACCACGATGCTCTGGCGTCAGGCCGCCGAGGATCTGCAGGCCAACGTGCCCTTCCGCATGCTGCGGCCCTCGGTGCTGCTGCTGGTCCAACTGCTCATCCTCGCGCTGCTCCTGCTGGCCTTGGCGCGCCCGGCGATCGACGCGACCGGGGCCATGCCCGCGCGGGTGTTCGTGGTGATCGACCGCTCCGCCTCCATGCGTGCCACCGACATGCCCGACGGCCAGACCCGCTTTGCCGAGGCCGTGCGGCTCGCGACACGGGCGGTCGAGCGGGTCACCGCCGGCAACTCGCAGAGCCAGATCACACTCATCGCCTTCGCCGCCGAACCGGAGATCGTCGCCGGGCCGACAGGCTCACGCGCCGACCTGCTGCGGGGCGCTGCGCCGGCTCACCCCCAACGACCAGCCCGGCGATCCGGCCTCCGCACTGCGGCTCGTGCAGGCGCTCTCGACGCCCGACGACGAGGCCTCGAAGGACCGGCCGCTGGTGGTCGTCTGCTCCGACGGCTCGACCGACGCCGACCTGCCCGCCCTCGCGGCCGACCTCCGATTCGAGCGCGCAGGGCCGTCAACCCCGGGAGAGAATCTCGGCCTCGTGCGCGCTGGCCGCCCGGCGCGACCACGACGCGCCCTCGCTCGTGCGGATCTTCGCCCGCGTCCAGAGCACGCTGGGCGAACCCGTCCCGCTCTCGATCTCGGTCGCCCTCGACGGCGAGGTCGTCACCCGCCGCGCCATCGACGCCCTGCCCGCCGGCGAGGACGGGCCCGGGCAGACCCCCGTCGCCCTCGAGGTGCAGGCGGCGGGCGAGGCGTTGCTGACGCTGGCGATCGACCGGCCCGATGTCCTCGCGGCCGACAACACCGCGTCGGTGCTGCTCGGCGCACCTCGGCGGCCGGCGGTGCTCCTGGTGCGAGAGCGAGGCCGAGGATGCCGGGGCGGGCTGGCTCCTGACCGATGTCCTGCGCGAGCTCGATCTCTCGGGGCTGACGCTCATCTCGGCCGACCGGGTCGCCTCGCTCGGGCCGGGGGCGTACGCGGGAGTGGACATGGCGATCTTCGACGGCGCCCCGGCCCCCTTCCCGCCGCCGGTGCCCTCGGTGCACTTCGGGGGCGCAGCGTCGGTGCCCCAGCTGCGGACCATCGACGGCCCGGGCCGCGTGCTGCCGGTGCTGGCGTGGGAGCGCTCCAGCCCACTGCTCCGCGACATCTCGCTCGACGCGGTGCGCGTGGGCAGGGGCGTTTTGCTCGAGGAGTCGGGCGAGGATTCCGGGTTCACCGAGCTGGCCAGGACGGCCGCGGGGGTCGTGCTGGCGCAGGTCCGGGACGGGCAGACCTCGCGGGTCGTGTCCGGGTTCGACCTGGTGCAGTCCACGTGGCCGGTGGACTACAGCTTTCCGCTGTTCCTGGCGAACACGCTCGAGTTTCTTGCGCGTTCCGGTGCCTCGATGACCGGCTGGGCCGCGACGACGGCCGAACCGGCGAATCCGCCCGCCTCGATGGACACCGACGCCCTCGATACCGGCCCCGGCGATGACCGTTCGGTGCTGACCGATCCGACCGGCGCCGAGCGCGCGCGCACCGCCGCGTCCCGGACCACAAGCGGCCCGGCGCGGCTGGGCGTGCTCGAGATCGCGGGCGTGTGGAGGGCGGGCCCGGCCCGGATCCCGGTCAACCTCGTCAGCCCGGGCGAGAGCGCATTGGCCTCGCCCGCGGCGCTGGCCGTGCCCGGCGGCACGGTCGCCCAGGCCGCGGCCGGTGCCGTCCGCGGCGAACCCCGCGAGATATGGCCGTGGTTCGTACTCGCCGCCGCGGGCGTGCTCGGTATCGAATGGGTGCTCTTTGGCCTGCGGGCGAAGGTCTCATAGTCCGGGTCTGTTCCGGACCTCGGCCCGGATAACCACTCCGGATAACCACTCCGGGTCACGACTCCGAGAGGCCGCTCCATGCCTTCAGATCGATCGCGGCCCTCGCGGGCTCGGTGTCCCACGGCATCAGCCGGCGCGGCCACGCCGTCCGCACGCCGCGCGGGTCCACGCGGGTCAGACCCAGCCTGACGATCTGCCCCGGCTCGATCGCCGCCGCCGGCACCGGCACGCTCAGCGACCACCGGTCCCCCTCGTCGGCCACCGCGTAAGTCGACTCGGCAGCGTCCACGCCCTCCTCGCGCACCACACCCGTGCGCGACACCCGCAATACGGCCGCCGATCTCCCGCGCTGGCCGAACCAGAGCGTCAGCTCATCGGGCGCAGCATCCACACGCGTGCGCACGACTTCGGGCTCTCCGGCCAGTACCGTCGCAGCCTCGGCACCGGTCGCGTCCGCGCCGTCGTCTGTTCCCCCATCATCCGCGCCCGACACCTCCATCGCCCGTGCTCGGTGCCGCCGGAGCGGGCGAGGGAGCCGGCGCGGGCGCGGCGCATTCGATAAACGCGGCCCATCCCGATGTGCCCGCACCGGAGGTGTCCTTGTAGAGCAGCACCACCGCGCTGTACTCCGGCCCGGTCAGGTCTCCGGCGCCCGGCTGCGAGGCAGCCCACGCCGCGAGCGTCCAATCGAGGTACAACGGCCCGCACCGCAAGCCCGGCGGGCGGATGGCGTAGAGCTCGCGGGCGGCGACGCTCTTGGCCTGAACCCCGCACCGGACCGTGAAGCCGCGACCGCCCGTCACCGACCGCCCGGCCGCTGCGGGAACCGCGACCTCGACCACACCGCCCGGTTCGAGGGCCCTCGGCTCGCCGACGCGATAGTCGCCAGCACCCGAGACCCACACGAGTTCCGGCGACTCGCCCAGTCCGGCGGCACGGATCCGCACCAGCGGCTCGCTCGCGTCGCCGAGCAGCTCGGCCGCGTCGTCCTCGACCCACACCGCCGTCTGCGGCATGGCCTCGACCCACGCCGACGCCCGCACCGCGAGCGCCCGGCCCTTGAGTCTCGGATCGAGCAGGTCGATCAGCAGCGAATCCAGCGCGCTCGGGTCGGTCGGCCACGCCGGGGCGTGGGTGCCCGGGGTGATCTCGACTGTTCGTCCCAGCGTGGCGAGCAGCCGCCGGCAGACCGCCTCGTCGGCGTACCAGAGCCTCGCGAGCCCGACGCGCCACCGCGCTTCGATCAGTTCGGCCAGACGGTCGAGCACGCCCGAGTCGCCCCGGACCTGCCAGATGCCCGGCGTCGCGGTCGGTCGCCCGAGGCTGGTGGTGACCAGACGTGCATGCCACAGCCGGAGCGGGCTGCGCCACTCGGGCGCAAGAAGCTGAGCGTCGGGCTGGGGCGAATCGTCGCGGAGTCTCCACGGCTCCCAGGCGCCCGGGGCGTTTGACGGGCGCAGCGTGTCGGGGTCGGCCAGCCAGTTGACGGCGATGCTCCGGCCGTGCAATTCGAGCGGCTGCGTGCCCGCATCGGCCGGCAACGCCGCGACGAGGTGCCACGCGCCCAGCGAGGTCGGGATCGCCCCGTCGCTGGCCGGTGAGACCACCCACCGCTCGAAGGCCGGGAGCCAGCTCGACCACGACCGCACGTCCGGCTCGACACCGATCCAGACCAGCGAGGCGTCCACATCGCGCCCGTCTGCGAGGCTGAGCTGCGGCTTGGCGGCACCGGAGATCGGGCCGTCCACCCGCACGGGCGTCACCAGCGTGCGTCCCGGGACGACGTCCACACGCGATGCGGTAGGGACCAGCCGCGGCTGCGCCGATCCCCCGAGCGAGACCCGCGGTGCCTTCACCGGCCCGCACGAGGTCAGCGCACCCAGGCTTCCAGCGCCCAGGAGCAGCAGCATCGCGTTGACCTCGCGACGGCTAAGAGCGGGGTGAGATGGCCGGGCGGGCGCGCGGATGCATCGTGTCCTGAACATACCGCAAGTCCAGCCGCCGGGGTTCCGCCGGCGGCACCTCGGAGCCTCGGCGGATCGGCGACGCGGCCTCTCCGTCCGAGCCCGAGAGACGCCCACGACACGCCCCCGAGAGCCCTGCGGGCCGTTTCTCGCCCGATCAGGCCGACCAAAGCCCGGAACTCGGCGATTCTGAGGGAATCCTGCGGGGGGCTCGGGCGTATGTACTGGCAGGCCGATAGGCTCTTCAATCAGAGGCCGGGATCGCCGCGGCCGCAGCTGCGCACCGGTTTCTCAAACAAGGAACATTCCGTGAAGGCACCCATCAGCATTGTCGCGCTCGCTCTTTCGGCGGGCGCATGTTTCGCACAGCAGGCCGACGAGAAGGCCATCGAACGCATGTACGAGCACTACCAGCAGCTCCAGGGCTGCTCGGTCAACCTCGGGGTGAGCGTCAAGACCGACGACCCGATGATGGCCGCGTTCGTCGAGTCGATGAACCGCAAGTCGCCCGGCTACGCCGTCAAGCCCAACCGCTTCGCGTTCTGGGAGGCCGAGGGGGCCGAGGACAACGGCATGCCGATGATGCCCACCCCCTCGATCTACTCCGACGGCGCCACGGTCACCAGCGCCGTCGCGTCGCTCAGCGTCTACGCCACCGACGAGGCCGACGAGGACTTCGGCGTCCTGCTCGAGGACATGACCGCCGGGATGCGCCAGGGCTGGCAGCTCGTGCCGGGCGGCAACTTCGTGCTCGCGCTGATGGCGCCGGACCCCAAGAGCGCCTTCGAGAGCCAGCTGCAGGGCATCACCTACGACGGCGTCTTCGGCGAGGGTGACGATGCCTACCACGCCTACTCCACGATGGACCCCGAGGAGGGCACCAAGATGGAGATGCGGATCGCCGCGACCGGCGAGCCGTGGCTGATGGGCTTCAAGCCCGACCTCTCCGGCAGCGGCGCTCCCGAGGGCTTCGAGGTCCTCCTGGCCTTCGACGACTGGACCGCGCTCTCCGACGCCCCGGCCGAGGGCAAGATCACCGTTGACGAGGACTGGGACGAGGTCGAGATGATCTCCGAAGCCATCATGCTCAGCATGCAGGGCGGCCCCGCCGGCATGCAGGCCGAGCCGGAGCCCGAGCCGGTCAGCGCTGGCGAGGGTGACGAGGCCCCGAACTTCGCCCTCCCGATGCTCCAGAGCGAGGGCGAGTTCTCGCTCGCCTCTCACCGGGGCAAGGTCGTCGTGCTCGACTTCTGGGCCACCTGGTGCCCGCCCTGCGTCAAGGGCCTGCCCGTCGTCAGCGGCGTCACCGCCGACCTGGCCGACAAGGGCGTGGTCTTCGCCGCGGTCAACCTGATGGAGGACGCCGAGACCGTCGCGGCGTTCATGAAGAAGAAGAGCTGGGACTTCGCCGTCCCGATGGACGCCGACGGCGCGGTCGCGCAGCAGTTCGGCGTCAGCGGCATCCCGCACTCGGTCATCATCGACAAGAAGGGCATCGTCCGCCACGTGCACATCGGCTTCGGCGACGCGGCCGAGACGGAGAAGAAGCTTCGGGCGGAGCTCGAAGCCCTGATCGCAGAATAAGTCCGTCCACCACATCTGCAGGCGACCGAAGAGCCGAGGCACCCGCCCCGGCTTTTTTCTTATACTCCGACGTATGGGCGAGCGGGGTCGCCTCGACACCTTTGTGAGGAGTTGGGACATGGGGATCTTTCGGAAGAAACCAAAGACGGAGGCACCGGGTGTGGCGGAGGTGGACTTTGCCACACTCGCGGCCGAAGCCGCGGCGGGCACGAAGACGCAAAACGACCTCTGGGGTGCGGTCTACGACCTTCCGCAGTGGCATTTCATTGGGCATGGCGAGATGCCCAACACCCGCCCGCTCACCGGATCCATAGATGGCACCTCGTACCTGTTCGCGTTCACCGACGAAAAGCTCGCCCACCAAGCCGCCCTTCACAACGGCATTACGGTGAACGGGGCGTTCGCCGGGATCTCGATGGCGACACCATCCGCGGCGTTGTACGCAGCCCGCCATCTGGACACGGGTGTGCAGGGACTGATGTTTAATCACGTCCCGGGACGACAAGGGTTCTTCACACCTCTTTCCAATACCCTCGCCCAATACCAGTGGTTCAAAGGCCGTTTGCCCGCGGAGGTTGATCCCGACATCCTCCGCACCGCCTTCGACTTCAAGACGGCCGTCGAGGCCGCGCGACGCGCCGGCGAGGAACGATTTCGAGCGATCGTGATCACGGCTCTCCTGCTCGACCGCTGGATCGTGTGGGGCGATGAATCTACGCCCTACAAGGCCGACGCGGACGGTGTGGCCCGCGTCTGCATGTTCACGGACGGGAGATCCGCCGAACGCGCCGAGCACGCCATCTTTCAGTCCCGAGGGACGGCGGCCCCGGGACGATTCGATATAGACCTTTCGCACGGGCTCGACCCAATCCGCAGGCTCCAGGAGTTGGGATTTGCCGCGGTGACCATCAATCCGCTGGGAGGCGAGTTGCAACTCCCGCTCGGAGAGTGTCTCCGCATCATGGAACAACTTCGGCAGAAGTGACGCCGGCCCTACCCCACCTCAACCGGCAGCGTCCCCGCGATGTTCTCCACGATCGTGTCCGTCGTCACGCCCTCGGCCTCGCCCTCGAAGTTGAGGATGATCCGGTGCCGCAGGGCGGGCATCGCCACCTCGCGGACATCGTCCACGCTCGCGGCCGCACGCCCGTCGAGGAGCCGCTCGGCACTTGCTGGCCAGCTCCAACGCCTGGGCCGCGCGGGGCGAGGCCCCGACACGCACGTACTCGTTGACCAGCGGCGTCGCAAACTCGCCCCCGCCGTAGCGGCTGTCCTTGGGGTGGGTCGCCAGCACCGTCCGCACGGCGTAGTCCCGCACGTGGGGCGCGATGGCCACGCGCCGGACGAGCTGCTGGTACCGCTCGATCCGCTCGGCGTCGAGCACGGGGGTGATCGATGCGCGCGCGCCGGTGGTCGTCCGCTCCAGGATCTCGGCAAGGTCCTCCCGCCCGGAATACCCCACGGTGAGCTTGAAGAAAAACCGGTCGAGCTGGGCCTCGGGCAGCGGATAGGTGCCCTCCTGCTCGATCGGGTTCTGCGTCGCCATCACGAAGAAGGGGGAGGGCAGGGTGTGGGTCTGGCCCGCGGCCGTCACGCTCCGCTCCTGCATCGCCTCGAGCAGGGCCGACTGGGTCTTGGGCGTGGCCCGGTTGATCTCGTCGGCCAGGACGATCTGGGCGAAGATCGGCCCCGGCTGGAATCGGAACTGCCGCTGCGTCCGCCCGTCGATCTCGGCCTCGTGGACGATCGTCGTGCCGGTGATGTCGGCGGGCATCAGGTCGGGCGTGAACTGGACGCGGGAGAACGAGAGGCTCAGGGCCTCGGCGAGGGTGCGGATGAGCAGGGTCTTGCCGATCCCCGGGACGCCCTCCAGCAGGGCGTGGCCCCCGGTGAACAGGCAGGTCAGCACCCCGTCCACGATGTCCTGGTGCCCCACCACCGCCTTGCCGATCTCGGCACGGAGCGTGGCGTAATCGGCCCGGAACGCCTCCGCGGCGGCATGCATCTGCTCGGGGGTCGCGAACGCGTCGTCCTGATCGGGCATATCGTCCTCCGGCGGGCGTGATGAGCGCCCGGGCCAGACGGGTGCCTTGCCGCGACCCGCCGAGGCGGATCGTAGCGATGCTGCGGGCAGACGCCACGGCCAGACCCCTGACAGGGGCTCACAACATGGCACGATTCGTGCCGTTGTGGGAATCCTCAGGGGTGCTCCAAACGTACAACTCAGGACCGACCACGAGCCGATCGCCGGCGATGCGTGCACACGCCGCCCGCTTGAGCCGATGGGCCGATTGAGGGAAGATCCGAAAGACAACGACGCCCGAAGGCAACGGGTGAGGAGTCCGGGCATGAACAGCCGAGGCGCTGACGTGTGGATGGAGTCGCTGGAGGGACGACGGCTGCTGTCGTTCACGTGGTCGAGCGAGGAGGTCTATCTCCTCGAACTGGTCAACCGGGCCCGGGCCGACCCCGCGGCCGAGGCGATCCTGACGGGCGTGGACCTGACCGCCGACCTGACCGCCGGCGAACTGGCCAACCTCGAGCCCTCCGAGCCGCTCGCGCTCAACGGCCCACTGACGCTCGCGTCGAGGCAGCACAGCTTCGACATGTACAGCCGCGACTTCTTCGACCACGAGAACCCCGACGGCGACCGGGCCCAGGAGCGGGCCGACGCCAACGGCTACGACGGCTCGGCCGGCGAGAACATCGCGGCCGGGTACGACGACATCGACGAGGCCCACGTCGCGTGGCTCGATTCGGTCGGCCACCGCAAGAACGTGCTGAGCCTCTGGGAGAGCTTCTCGCAGAACTTCCACTACGACGAGATCGGTGTCGGGTTCTACTTCCCCGGCTCGTCTGGCTCGTCGACCTACCACACCTACTTCACACAGGTGTTCGGCTATTCGGGCCGGCCGCCGCGGACGTACATCCTCGGCGTGGTCTACGACGACGCCAACAGCAACGACTTCTATTCGATCGGCGAGGGCCGGGGCAGCGTGCGGGTGGACGTGACCGACATCGACACCGGCGTCCTGGTCGGCTCGTACACCACCGACGAGGCCGGCAACTACCAGATCGAGGTCGACGGCGGCGACTACTACGTCACCTTCGTGGACGAGACCACCGGGCTCGGCCGGCGCGTCTCGACGACGGTCACGACCAACACCAACGTCAAGGTCGATGCGCTCGGTGCCGAGCTGGTCGACCAGCTCGCCCCGTCGGACAACATCGCCGCGACCGGCGCCGCCATCACCGGCTCGGCGGTCAGCAACGGCGAGCTCACCGTCACCACGCTCAACAACAGCGGCCGCCCGATCGCGTTCTTCCAAGACGACGGGACCTGGACGGTCGCCGATCTGCAGACCCTGGCCGGCACGCCGACGGTCTCGGGGCAGATCCAGACCTTCACCGACCCGCGCGACGGCCTGACCTACGCCGCGGCGACCAGCGACGACGGCCTGCTGCTGTTCCGCCGGTCCGCCGAGGGTGTCTGGACCTACCGCAACCTCAACACCGAACTCGAGAGCGCCGGCCTGCTCGAGGGAGACATCACGGTCTTTGTCAGCAAGGGCAACAAGGTCCACATCGCGGGCATCGACTCCAACAACGACATCCACCTCTTCAACCAGACCGGCGCGACCGACGACGACGGCGCGGTCTGGGTCTCGCGCAACCTCTCCGAGGTCGATCTCCGGCTCGACGGCAAAGAGACGCCGATCTTCTCGAGCCCGCTGATCAGCTTCGTCACGCCCTGGAACGCGCTGAACGTCGCCGGCCTCGACTCAGACGGCAACATCCAGGCGGTCTGGTACCACCAGAGCCTGTCGCGCTGGACGGTCAGCAACCTCAGCGCCTCAACCGGCGCCCCGCCGCTGACCGGCGGCCTCACCGCCTACCTCACCTCGTGGAGCCGCGATCAACCTCGTCGGCACCGACGCCGACGGCAACGTCAGCGTCACCTGGTGGGTGCCCAGCTTCGGGCCCGACTGGACGACCAGCAACCTCACCACCCTGTTCGGCGGCCCCGAACTCCGAGCGTCCAGTCTCGCCAGCTTCGTCACGCCTTGGGGCGCGACCAACATCGCCGGGCTCGACGCCGACGGCAACCTGTCGGTCTACTGGTGGGCCCCCACCAGCGGCGGCTGGAACATCTCCACGCTCAGCGACGTCGTCGAAGACGCCGTCCTCCCCGTCGGCAAGCTCTCCGGGCTCACCGTCAACTCCACCGGCACGATCAACATCCTCGGCGCGTCCGAGGACGGCGAGGTGCTGCGGTACTGGTGGAAGCCCGGCGGATCCTGGGCCATGCAGAACCTGACCGATCTGACCTGACCCAAGCAGACCAGACCAGCGAAGGCCCAAAAAAGACAACGACCGGCGTCGAGCGATTGACGCCGGTCGTTGCATTTCAGAGGCCGCAGTGGGATTCGAACCCACGATTGGGCTTACGCCACAACGGATTTGCAATCCGTTCCCTTAGACCACTCGGGCACACGGCCGTGCTTCCGACACAGACCGTATCGGCGCAGCCGAGCCGGGTCAATGGTCGCCGCCGCCCGGACGCCAAGGGCACGCCGCCCGCGGCGCGGTACGATCCCACCTCAGAAGCCCGCCCGCGCCGCCCAACTCTCGCCCCGGGGCGGGGATCAGGCCGACAAGGAGGTCGTGATGATGCCCATACCCCAGCCGACCACATCCCAGCAGACCAGACCCCGCCGCCCCCGGCCCGCGACGCTCATGCTCTGCCTGCTGGCCGGGCTGCCGCTGGCCGGCGGCCCCTGCGCCGCCCAGGACGACCCTCCGGAAGCCACCCCGGACCGTCGCCCCGACGCCCGGCTCGACCCGCTCCTGACCGACATCAGCGCCGACGAGCACATGCGGGACCTCCTCTCGCGGCCGCTCAACGGCGTCCCGGTCAAGCCCTCCTCCCTGCCCGTCGTGCAGCAGGTCGTCCCCAACCTCGACACCAACACCGACCGGGTCCGGCTCGCCGATGGCTCCGCAGCGACGGCCGATCAGGGCACGCTCCGCCCCGAGGGCACCTTCCTCGTCGGCTGGACCGGCGAGATCGTCAGAATGCGCACCGGCGGGCTGGCCTTCCTGCCCGCCACCAGGACCGGTGCCACCGCGCCCGAACCCGCGATGGCCCTGCTGCCCTGCAGCACCTACGCCCGCATCGAGACCCTGCTGGGCGAGAGCACCCGGGGCCTCTGGCTCAGCCTGACCGGCGAGGTGCTCGAATACCAAGACCGCAACTGGCTGCTGCCCACGGTCTTCGCCTCCGCCGACACGCCCGCCCCCGGCGAGCCAGCGCCCGGCCGAGCCGACCCCCGCCGAACCCACGCCCGACCAGCCGGAGGACACCGACACCGTGCCGCCGACCAGCGGCGACCGCGTCGAGGACTTGATCCGCCAGCTCGAGGCCCAGCGCGAGGAACGCCGCGGCATCGACACGACGTTTGCCACACCCGCCGACGAACAATCCGAAGAGGCCGCCCCCGCCCCCGGCCCGCGGCTCGAGGGCCGCATGCTGCTCAACCAGCGCGGCCGGATGGTCCGGAGCATCAACGGCGACTGGGTCATCGCCATCGACAACGACGGCGGCGCCTCCAACGTCGGCACCCTGCCCAACCGCCTGCGCCTGCTGCCGTGCAAACTCGTCGAGGTCATGGAACGCAGGGCCGAGGACCAGGGCGAGAGCTGGACCTTCGAGATCAGCGGCCACCTCTACCGGCACGGCGAGACGGTGTACCTGCTGCCGCGGATGTTCGTCTCGCAGCAGACCGACGAGGTCAAGGCACTGCAATAGCGTCGCCCGGAGCGGCCACCCGACCGATCAGACCGACGGCGCCGTCCCCTGCACCGGCCGGTCCTCCAGCCGCGACCACGTTGGTCGGACGCGTCATCACCCGCTCGCCCTCGGTCGGGCTGAAGCGCGAGCCGTAGATCGCGATGCGTTTGTTGGTCTTGGTCGGCTTGAGCAGCGGCAGCACGAGCAGGCACACGACGCCCAGCACCGCGTTGGCCGCGAGCATCGGGCCCACGCCACGCAGGTCGAGGTAGACCATCACGGCGGTCATCACCAGCACCACCATCGACAGCGGGATGATCGCCTGCCACGCCATCATCATGACCTGGTCGTACCGCAGCCGCGGCAGAGTCCAGCGGATCACCATCATGAAGCAGACCAGCAGCACCACCTTGCCGAACAGCACGCCGAACTTGGCCAGCACCGCAAAGATGCTGGTCGCCTCGGGGCTCGTCAGCGGGTCGCCGAGAAACGGCACCATCTGGTACCCACCCAGGAAGATCAGCGCGAAGAACGCGCTGCTCGTGATCATGTGGGCGTACTCGGCCAGGAAGAACATCGCAAACCGCATCGCCGAATACTCGGTGTGGTAGCCGCCGACGAGCTCCTGCTCGGCCTCGGCGTTGTCGAACGGGGCACGGTTGGCCTCGGCGAGAATGGCGATGAAGAATACAAATGCCGCAATCGGCTGGCTAAAGATGAGCCAGCCGTTCTCGGCCTGATACCGCATGATCCCCTCGGGCATGACGGTGCCCATCAGCAGCAGGGCCGCCAGCAGGCTCACGCCCAGCGGGATCTCGTAGCTGATCATCTGGGCGGTGCAGCGCAGGCCGCCGAGGAACGAGTACTTGTTGTTGCTGGCCCAGCCGCCGAGCGTGATGCCGTAGACACCCAGCGAGGCGACCGCGAGCAGGTAGATGATGCCCACATTGGCTGCGAGGCCCGTGACGTAGACCGGGCCGCCCTGGATCTCACCGATCAGCGGCAGCGTGAAGTCGGGGCACATCCAGACGCCCCCCCACGGGATGATCGCAAAGCCGATCAGCGCCGGAACGATGCTGGCCATCGGCGCGAGCGTGAACAGGTACTTGTCCACGCGGGTCGGCGCATAGTCCTCTTTGAGCATGAACTTGATGCCGTCGGCCAGCGGCTGGCCCAGCCCGAGCGCTCCCTTGAGGAAGCTCAGGTAGGGCAGGCCGAAGTCGAACCCCACGCGGTTGGGGCCCACCCGGTCCTGGATGTAGGCAGAGATCTTCCGCTCCAGATAGATCAGGTACGCGACCGTGATCAGGATCGTGTGGATCACCACGAGGATGACGGCCACGTTCACAAGCAACTGGGCGGTGACGATTTTCGACAGGTCCATGGGGCGACACTGTAGTGGGCCCAAGCGCAGGAGGGAAGCCGCCTCACGAGGCCAGAGGCCGATCCGAAGCCCGTGTCAGGCCCGTCCTCAGTCCCGACGCCCGGAACCGCCCAGGATCGACTCGGACAGGTCCACCGGCTCGTAGTCCATCTCGACCTCGAAAAGCCGGCGGCTGCCGTCCTCGACATCCTCCGCGTCGACCGGGAGCATCTCGATCGTCGTCACGCTGATCGTCCTCGCCCCGGGCCTTTCCATGAACACGCTGATCTCGGGCCGGTCGGGCCAGATGTGGGCGTGGTAGGCGTCCTGGGTCTCCGGGTTCGCCCCGTCCTCGGCGATCATCTCCTCGAACAGCGGCAGCCGGGGCTCCACCCGCTCGTCACCCAGCCCGCTCGAGGCAAAGCACGCCGGCCCGGACCCGATCTCGGTCGTCCGCAGCTCGCACCCGTCCCAGCGGCACTCGATGATCCGCAGGCCATTCAGCCGGTCGGCCGCGACCAGACGGAATGGCTCGAACCTGTCCAGCTCCAGCTCGGCCAGGGCCTCGGCCGCCTCGCCGGCATCGGCCAGGCGGATCAGCCTCGGGATGATGCTGCCGCGGCTGACCCTGCGGTCCTCGCTGGGCATCGGCGGATCGGCCAGATTGACATTCAGCACCGTGAGCACCAGCCCGTGCTCGCCGGCCGCGACCCAGGTCCCGCCGGCCAGCCCGTCGATGGGCCAGATTGCGCGGGCGTCGCCGGCGATCCGGTCAACCCATCTGGGGTGTGTGGCGCGGGGCCGTGTGGGGCTCTCGTCGCGGCTTGCGACCATGCGGAACCCGCCGCCGGGAACTTTGAGAATCGTGACCGTACACATACGCGGCGCTATGCCCCCGTCTGAGTTTGAGTTGCAGTGTTCGCGCCGCGCTCGTGCTGAATCGTCGAGGGCGCCTTCCCAATATCCCCGTCCAACGAGACCCCCATCTCGCCCGCGATCGCTTTCATCATCGCGACGTGGTGGATGCCGTGGTGGGTGGCGAACGCCACCTCGCGGACGACTGTCGAATCGAGCTCGGCCTCGGTGCCGTCGCCGGAGAGCATCACGCGGATGCGCACCGGCCCGCCGAGATCGTTTTGCAGGCCGGTGAGCCCGGAGCGCAGACCGTCGATCTGTTCGATGGCCGCGGACCGGTCGGTCTCGACCGCGACGCCGCGCGCACGGTGGTCGTAGTCGATCGCCTCGTCGCGCTGCGTCCCCGTCAGGATCGCGCCGAAATGATCGAGCGTGTGGCGGAGGTGCTTGCCGATCGTGCCGCCGGCGAGAACTGTCGACGTGCAGCAATACGACTCATCGTCCATCGCTTCAACAATCCGGCCGCACTGACCGAGCAGGCCAGCCGCGGCATCAAGCACGTGTTCGGCGTCACAGGTCGGTACGTCTTTGCGCGGGGTTTCCGCGCTCGCGGTGTTCAAATCAATCCCTTTCATGGGTCAGTCTAGCATGCTCGGTCGCGACGAGGCAGAAGACGCCTCCGGAGCGTCTTTCTCCGCGTTTTTGTCCCGTACCACGCCGCTGACACGCCCGTACAGCACCGCAACGCCCAGCATCAGCACGCCGAGACCAACAAAGCTCGCCACGCGCCAGACCGGCGGAACACCCGCAAGATCAAGCACGACCGCCTTGATCGCGGCGACACCAAGCAGAACCAGACCCACATATCGGACCGGCGCACAACGACCCGCAAAGCCGCCCACGATCAGCGAAACTCCCCACAAACCCCACCAGATCGACACCGCCGCGCGCCGCGCCGTTTCGTCCGCGGCAAGCAGCGACGCCGAGCGAGCCACCTCGATCGACGATGCGCCAAACGCCACAACCCCCGCCGCCGAAGCGAGCACCGGCCACGGCGATCCAAACTCCGACCATGTGCACCAACGCCGCGCCGCCCACGCATGCACCAGCAGCGTCGTGGTCACACCGCACGCCAACCAGAACGCCGGATGCGTCGCCGGAGCAGCCGTGTCCTCGAGCCAACCCGCCGGCGACGACGAGATCACCCACGGCACAATCGCGCCGCACGCCAGCACCGCGCCCAACGCGTCAAAGTGCAGCCTCGGCTCGACCCGCGCGACAGCACGCCACACCAGCGACAGCCCCAACCAGACCAGACACACCGCCGCCGCGGCCGAGCCCCGGGTGCGCGGGCGCTACGCCGATAGACGCCACACCCGCCGCCGCCGCGGCAAACGCGAACCACGGCCGTGGCGAGGTCGCCTCCCGGTCCCCGTTCTCGTTCGTTTCGTCACGAACCGTCCGCAGCATCAGGAACGCCGTCGCCAGCCACGCCGCGCCCGCGCCCAGCATCAACACCGTCCACGGCGAGATTACGACCCCGCCGGCGACCCGCCACGGCACGCCCGCCGCCCCGGCAAACAGGTCGTAGGTCACCAGCCGCACGGTGGCGATGCACAGAAGCACCACGCCGTACACATCCAGCGACCGCGCACCGATCCACCGCCCCGCGACGACCGCGCCCGACGCCCATCGCCAACCACGACACCACCTCGACCCAGCCGCCGAGCCGCCAACGCAACGGTCACGATGAGCAGCGCCCCCGCCTGGGCCGCGTGCGCCGCCGCGAGCATCTCGAGCCCGTCCCGGGGCTTGTCCCGCAGCACCCGCAGGTGCCCCCCGAACATCGACGCCAGCACACTCGTCACGACAAACGCCGACGCCGGCGAGAGCCAGTCCGGCAGAGCCGTTTCCTGCCTGAGCACGATCGCCGCGATCCCGACCGCCCCCGTCGTCGTCGCGACCGAGAGCAGCACGGGCTCGACACGCCGGTGCCACCGCCGGCGCGGTGCGCCGGACGCGTTGACCAACGCCGCGCCCGGGCGCTCAACAACAATTCCGCCTGGTGCAGCCCCCACGCAACAGCCCAGAACGCCAGCACGATCCACGTGTTGTCGCCGCTCTCAGCCAGTGTCCAGAAGAACCCAAGCACCCCGGTGCCGATCCAGACCACATCGCGCAGCCGACCGAACGGCTGCGGGCGGAACACCACCAGCGAGAGCGACGCCACCGAGAGCAGCAGCACGTACACCGGCAGCACCAGCGGGCTCGCGTCAGACCGCGCCAACAGGATCGGCACGAGATAGGCACCGATCAGAGAAAGCATCGCCGTCGAGAGAAACCCGTGACGCATCGCGATCGCAAAGCCGATCGCCGCAACCCCCGCCATCAGCACAAACGCCACGGGAGCCGAAACCAGGCCAAAGACGCCGAAGGAGGCAAACGCCGCGACGTACATCGCGCCCAGCCCCGCGGCATTGCACCCCGCGACCGCGATCGCCCGCACCCGCGTCCGGAGCCACTCGCCCGCACCAAGGAACGCGACACCCAGCAACGCGATGCCCACACACCGAAGCCCCGGCGGCAACAACCGGAACCACCCGGCATCAATCGCGACCTTGACCGCCAACGCCAGACCGATCACCACGATCAACGCGCCGGCGATCGCGAAGAGCTGCCCCCCGATCCGCCGCTCCAGACCCACCCGCCCGCGATCGGACGCCACCGGTGCATCGGCGACGGGAGGCACAACGACGCCATGGGCTTCCTCGACCCCCACCACGGCCGCCTCTTCCGGTGGCGGCCCGGCAACGATCGGCGGCACAGCCGGCCTCGACACGCTCGGCGTGTCCACCACCCGCTCCTCAGCCACCTCGTCAGCTTCACCCGAGGCCCCGAGCCGGTCCTGCAGCGCCCGGATCTGCAGCCGCAGCAGCGCAACACTCTTCTCCAGCCGCTCGACCCGCTCGTCCACGCTCTGCCGCTCGCCGGCCATGCGAAGTCTCCTTCAAAAGCTAGTATTCACTATACTTCATTCGGTGGAGACACCGGTCGATTTCGCCGGCGATAGGAACTTGCGTTATCGGACGGATCGGGCGCCGCCCACCAGAGCCGGCCCCGCCGACGCCACGACATCCTCGATGATCTCGCGGTGGTTGGCGCACCTTGGGCACTTGTGCTGCCCCCCCAGCTTGCCGCGAGAGGCCAGCCAGCCGTGAAACGCCCCGATCGGCAGCGGCGTCACCGTGGGCGGCCCCATCCCCAGGTCGTCCCGCCGCTTGGTCGTGTAGTCCACGTTGATCGCCTTCACCGCCGCATCAAACGCACCGGCAAATTCGGCGAGCTGACGCCCGCCCGGGGCGCTCCCCGCAAACTCCACTGCCACCTGCAGCCCGGCCTTCTGCCCCGCTTCGGGATAGACCGGAGCCGCGGTGAACTCCCCCACCACCAGCCCGGTCCGGCGTGCGGCCTCGGCGACGCCGTGCTCGATGTGCTCGACGATCAGATTCTCACCAAACGCGTTGATGAAGTGCCGGTGACGCCCCACGATCCGCATCCGCGCCGGGCCGACCCCGGGCCCGCGCATCCCCGCTCGCGGCACGGACTCAAACTCGACCACGTCGCCCAATACGTACCGCCACAGACCGGCGCACGTGCTCATCACCACCACATACCGCTCGCCGAGATCGACCTCATCGGCCGTGAATGCGCGCGCGCCCGGATCATCGATCTCCGACAGCGGCACGAACTCGTAGAAGATCCCGATGTCGGGGATGAGCCGGAGCGGCGGCTGCGTGCCAGCCATCAGCGGCCCGTCCTGCATCGCCACAAACCCCTCGCTTGCCGGGTACAGCTCAAACCGCGTCGGGATATCCGCCCCGTCCGGCGCGCCCGAATAGAGCGTGCGCACACGGGCATCAAACGGCTGGTACTTCACCCCGCCGTGCACGAACACCCGCAGGTTGGGCCAGACATCCGCGAGCGTCTCGGCCGGCAGGCCGTGCTCGCGGGCGATCTCGACGACCCGTCTGAACAGCACGATGCCCCAGCTGGGCATGCCGCTGATGAACCGGACATCCTCGTTCCAGATCGCCCTGGCCATCACCTCGATCTTGGTGGTCCAGTCGCTCAGCAGCGCGATCTCCTTGCCGGGCAGATAGATCTCGCTGAGTGGCCACGTAATCAGGTTTGTCACGAGCCCGGACAGGTCGCCCGTGCGCACGCCGTGGATGTTGGTCTCGACATCGCTTGAGCCGCCGATGAACAGACACTTGCCGCACAGCAGCCCGGGCAGCGACTCACCCAGACGCATCAGATTCGCAAAGATGTCCATGCTGGCCAGGTAGTTCGACCGCATCATCTCGCGGCTCAGCGGGATGAACTTGTCCCCCGCCGTCGTGCCGCTGGTCTGGGCGAAGTCCTCCACCAGCCCCGGCCACAGCAGATCCGGCTCGCCGCCCTCGCGCATGCGTCCCAGCCTGTCGGCAAAGGCGTACCAGTCGGCCAGCGGCGTAGCTTTGCGGTAGGCCGCGAGCATCTCGCCGCCGTCGCGGATCCGCGCGATACGGCCGAACCCGCACTCCCGCCCGATCTCTGTCCCCGCAGCCTTGCGCAGATTGGCCCGGAGCTGGGCGAGTTGGATCCGCCGCGTGCGCTCAATCCACCGCGCCTCGTCGTCGAGCAGGACGGCCCGGTGCGCCACCCGCGCCGCGAGGGCAGCACCGACAAGCCCGGTCCAGCGCACCGCGTTCGGCTCGACGGGTTGAACGCGTGGCCGGCTCACGAGGTGCGCGACTGGGAGATCTCTTCGGTGAATCGCACGAGCTCGGTGGCGAACCCGTCGGCCTGCTCGACCATCGGGACATGCCCGCACTGGTCGAACCACACCAGGCGCGAGTCAGGCAGCAGCCTGTGGAACTGCTCGGCCGCCTCGGGGGGCGTGACGACATCCTGACGGCCCCACATCAGGAGCGCCGGCGAATGGATCTGCGTGATCTGGTTGCCGAGGTGGTTGCGTCGGGCGCTGCGGGAGAGCCGCACCATCGCCCGTGCGCGCTGCGCCGGCTCAGCTCCTTGTGCGCGCGCTCGAGGTCCGCGTCCCGCATGTGGGCCCGGTCGAAGAACAGCTCGCCGATCTTCTCACTCAGCCACTCGCGGCTCGGCCTGATCTGCACCTCGCGCACCATCGATCGCTCGATCAGCCCGCTCGACCCCGCGAGCACGAGGCCCGACACGATCTCCGGGTGCTCGAGCGCCACACGCAGCGCCACATGGCCGCCGAACGAGTTGCCCACCAGCACCGCCGGCTCGTCGAGGTTCTCACGCACGAACCGCTGGGTCAGGTCGGCGACGCCCTCGATAGAGCAGATGTCGCGCGGAAGGTTCAGCAGCGGCAGTTCGAGCAGGACGCACCGGACGTTCGGGTGCACCCTCGCGACGACCTCTTCCCAGTGATCGTTGAGCCCGACCAGACCGTGCAAGAAGACCACCGCGGGGCCCGAGCCCACCTCGGTGACCCGCGCCGCGATCTCGTGCTGCCCGTCGGCAGACTGCACACCGACCACCCGGGCGGGGGGAGGGGTGTAGGTGGTCGGGGATCCGCTCAAACAATGGCTCCAGAGACAGTTTCGATAGTAAGCACAAACCGGGGGCCGCGACGAGGGGGGGTGGGTGGAAACCGCCCCGGGGGACCTTCACGCACGATTCTTGCTCGGCTTCCGCCCCATCGTCCCCAAAAGCGCGGCCGGAACGGCCGGCCGCTCAGTCTTTCTGCGCCGCCACCCGGCCGTCCACCAGTTCGACGATCCGGTCTGCCCTGGCCGCGATCTCGGGGTCATGGGTGACCATGAGCATGGTTTGTCCCCGCTCCCGCCGGATTTCAGCGAGCACATCGAGGATGGCCGCCCCGGTCTTGCGGTCGAGGTTGCCGGTCGGCTCGTCGGCCAGCAGCAGGGACGGGTCGTTGATCAGCGCCCTGGCGATCGCCACCCGCTGCCGCTCGCCGCCGGAGAGCTGCGCGGGCTTGTGGCGGAGGCGGTTCTTGAGCCCGAAGGCGTCCAGCAGCCGGGCCGCGGTCTCGTGCAACGCCGCACGCTCCGACATGTACCCGAACCGCCCCAGCCGGATCATCGCGCCCAGCAGCACGTTGTCGGTCACCGTCAGCTCGGGCAGCAGGTGGTAGAACTGAAACACAAACCCCACGTCGCGGCAGCGGTACCGGTTCAGCTCCGCGTGCGAGAACGCGACCACGTCCTGTGACTCAAACCGGATCGTCGCGCCGGGCCTGCCCCCGGAGGGCTTGTCCGGGCGGTCGAGCCCGCCGATCAGGTGGAGCAGCGTGCTCTTGCCCGACCCCGACGCGCCCAGAATCGCCACCCACTCGCCGCGGCCAAGCTCGATATCCACACCGTGAAGCACCGGGACATCGACACGCCCGAGGCGGTAGGTCTTGTGCAGCCCGGCGACACGCAGCAACGGCCCCGACGAAGCGGGCTCGGTGGGGACGGGGGTTTGGGCGGTCACGGTGGACATTCGGCTGGGAGGCTCCTCGCTGGCGTATCGGGCTCGGTTACTCAAATCGCAGGGCCTGCACGGGGTGCATCCGCGCGGCACGGGCCGCGGGCAGTAGCGCACCGAGCAGGCACGACACGAGACCCCCGATGAGCACGAACGCCGCCTTCCACGGCTCGATGCTGTGCGGGATCTCCTTGAAGACATAGACCTTGGGGTCCCAGATGTACCAGTTCCACGGCGTGCCGGTGAGGTTCCGGCCGAGCCAGTCGCCGCTGAGCGCGATGCCCTCGTGGATCTCGTTGATGTTCGTCACGATCGCCCACGCCAGCAGCCCGCCGAAGAGCGAGCCGACCACGCCGATCGCCAGGCCGTAGCGCAGCCACACCCACGCCACACCCATGCGGCTCGCGCCCAATGCCCGCAGCACGCCGATGTCCTTGGTCTTCTCGCTGATCATCGCCCAGAAGATCGCAAACACCAAAAACACCGCGGTAAACGAGATGAACGTGAAGATGATGAGCACCAGCCCGGTCTCTTTCTTGACCGCGCCGATCATCATCCGGTTGGCATCCTCCCAGGTCTCGACGCCGATGCTGCCGGCACCGGGCACATCGGGGTGGTCGGCCGCGAACTCGGCGTAGATCGCCCGGCACCGCTCGCGGAACGCCTCGACGTCTCCATCAGGGTCGGCCTGCTTGACCAGCACCGCCGTCACCCGGCCCGGGTCCTCGACGATTTCGGGTTCCGGAGCGGCGTTGGCCGTGTCATCCTCTTCAAAGAAGCCGCCGAGCGGGTCCGCCTCGTCCCGATCCGACCGCACCACCCGCTTGGCCGGGTGCATGCGGAGCATCCGCTGCAGGGCCTTGAGGTCCATCAGCACCGTCTGGCGGTCAACGTCGTAGAGGCCGCTCTCGAACTCGTTGGCGACCGGCAGCCGGGAGGTCACCGCCTCCATCGGCCGGCCCCGCGAGTCGAGCGGCACGACCAGCACGGTCAGCTCTCCCCCCGCGGGCATGAACAGGTTCTGCATCTCGCTGGACCCGTCCGAGCCGGTGATGAACTGGACCCGCGGGTAGTAGCCGCCCCAGTCGGTCCTGACGTTCCAGCCTCCGACCTCGATGCCGAGCACGAGCGCACTCTCCCGTACCCCGGTGTCGGGGTCGATCTCGGTCAGGGAGAGCCCGTCGTCGTAGACCCGCCGCAGGAGGTCGCGGTCGCCGGGCTCGAGCCGCACGTCGTCGCCCGCCTTGTCCTTCTGCATGGGCTCGTCGAGGGGCTTCCACCACAGGGTGTCGGCGTAGTTGGTGACGCGGGCGAAGCTCTCGCCGTCTATGCCGCGGATCAGGATGCCCTCGGTCCGGTTCTCCAGCAGCGTGATCATGCCGAAGGTCTCGATGATCGGCGAGGCCGCCTCGACCTCGGGATGCTCCTCGAGCCGCTGGATGAGGTCCTCGTAGTGCGGGAAGCCGACGTTGGGCCAGGCGATCCGGACATCCCCGATCAGCGAGCGCCCGGCCTGGGTCAGGTTGAGCAGGAACCCCCCCATCACCGACCACGTGATCAGCACCATCGCGGTGCACAACACCACCGCCAGCGAGGCGAGCAGGGGCATGACCTTGCTGGTCAGGTAGCGGCGTGTGAGCAGGGCCTGGTACACGGGTGGACTGTACACATCGGCCGCCGGGGGTGTTCGGCGCCACCCGGCAAATGACGCACGCCCGCGCAGAGCCGCTGGCGTGCCGGAGGAGTCAGAGTTCGCACGGCATCAGAGCCGCGGGGCGGCGCCCGCCGGGATCAGCCGCACCCGGAGGTCCACAGATTCAGGAACGCCAGCACGTCCTGGGTGTTGACGGTCTGGTCCGCGTTGATATCCGCCGAGGCGTCGCCGGCGTTCCACGCGTTGAGGAAGGCCAGGACGTCCTGCGTGTTGACGAACGTGTCGTCGTTGAAGTCGGCGAGGCAGCCCTCCACCGAGAGCAGCGTGAACGTGAACGTGCCCAGCGGCGGCGTGCCCTCGAACGGGTACTCATCGGACAGGTCGAAGATCGGCTCCGGCGGCTGGGTGTCCTGGTTGAACGAGCTGTAGCTCACCCCGCTGTCGGTGCCCGAGTCGTAGGGCGCGAGGCTCACGACGACCTCGTCGAGCCAGACCCCGGCGACGGCCAGAGGCAGCGAATCGACGCCGACAAACCAGTCCGGGCTCGGCGCGATCATCGAGACGATCGAGGCCAGCGGGTGCGAGGCGCTCACCTGGAAGGTCATGCTCGCCGATCCGGGCGAGTTGCCGATGCCGGGGCCGGAGAGGAGGTACTCCGCCTCGCCGGACCCGATCGCGCTGTTGACCTCGCCGGTCAGGGCCGACTTGGAGCCCGTCTCGGCCATGCTCTCGATGCCCGGGGAGGCCAGCTCACCCATCTCCCAGAAGTGGATGCCGGCGTGGTGCGTGCCGCCGATCAGGCCGGAGAAGTGCGGGTTGTTCGGGAAGTCGAGCGGGTGGTTCTGGGCGCTCCACGTCGCGTCGAAATCGACGCGGTAGGTGGCGACCGAATCGCCCGCGAGGGCCGAGCCCGAGGCTCCGAGGATGGCGGCGAGGGCGAGCAGCGAGTATCGGTGGCGCATGGTCGAGAGTTCCTTGTTCTGGCCCGAAACAGATGGGGAGGTCGGCGACAAAAGTACACGACTGTGTACCTGCACAGGGCCAACACCCCCCGGGGCGGGGTATTCCGAGAACTCCAGAGACTTTTGCCGGGTCGGGGCTCCCGCCGCCCCTCAGCCGCAGCCGAGCACCCACTCGTTCAGAAAGAGCAGCACATCGCGGGTGTCGTTCGCCCCGTCGCCGTTGAGATCGGCCCGGGGGTCGCCCGCGTTCCAGCCGTTGAGAAAGGCCAGCACATCGCGGGTGTTCGAGGCCCCGTCCCCGTCGAAATCGGCGAGACAGCCGTTGAGGAGCGTGACGATCTGGTTGGCCGCGAGAGGGCCATCGAACCGCTCGGTGCGGGACTCGACGCTGCCCATCCGGGGCCAGACCACCTCGACCCAGTCCACCTCGGCCGCCGAGCCGAGACCAAAGTGCCCGGAGGTCCTCGGTCGAGCAGGTCGAGGACCCGCTGACGATCTCGCGGTGGCGGGTCACGCCGCCGGCCCGGACGCGAACCACCGCGCCCAGCCCGTCGGAGTTCACCAGCCGCCCGTCGCCGACCAGATCGATCGCGATCCAGGCCCCCGCCTCCGCTGAGACATTCTCGAGCAGGTTGGTGCGGGTGTCGTCTCCGGCCGGGTTGATCACGACCAGATCGAGCAGGCCGTCGTTGTCGAAGTCGATCCGCACGGCGTTCTTGCTGTCCTGGGCCGCGTCGTTGAGGGCGTCCGAGACATCCTCGAACGCGCCGCCGCCGAGATTGCGGTAGAGCAGGTTGTGGTTGGGCCCGCTCCCGAGGCTGCCGGCGTGGAAGAGGTCGAGCAGGCCGTCGTTGTCGGCGTCAAGCCAGCTGACCCCCCATGCCCAGTAGCCCGTCACCGGGAAGACCCGAGCGAGCGTGCCGCCGAGATTCTCGTAGTAGACACCCTCGGCGCCGTTGGAGATGGCCAGATCGAAATCGCCGTCGTTGTCGTAATCGCCGGCGCTGATGCCCATCGGTGCAGGGCCGAGGAACGTGTACCCGGCGTCGCCCGCGATCTCGTCAAACATCCGTCCGCCGGCACCGTCGGGGCTGTTGTGCAGCAGCGTCGGCCCGATGCCCGTCGTCAGCAGCACGACGTCGCTCCACCCGTCGAGGTCGAGATCGGTCACGGTCATCGAATAGCAGTGCCCGGGCACGCCGAGAGCCGCGAGCCGGTCGTTGGCCAGCACGAATGTCCCGTCGCCCTCGTTCTGGAACAGGTTGAGCGCGCGCGCACTCTCGCCGGTGTAGGCGACGAGCAGGTCGGCGTCGCCATCAAGGTCGAAGTCGAGCCACGCCGCGGCCTCGGGATCGCCGCCGGTCGTGCGCACGCCGGAGGCAACGCTGACATCGGTGAACGCCCCGCCCCCGTCGTTGCGGTAGAGTAGGCCGGCGGAGGTGTCGCCCGCCAACCAGCCGAGCACGAACAGATCGTGATCGCCGTCGTTGTCGTAATCGGCGACGACCGTGCCGCGGCCGATGCGGCTCTGCCCGTCGCCGAGGTCGAGCCCGCTCCCGGCGGTGACATCCTCGAACGTGCGCTCGCCGGGTCGGGACACATCCTCGATGTTGTGGTAGAGCCGGTGGGTGCCGTTGGAGCGGCCGGCGATGTAGAGGTCCATCCAGCCGTCGCCATCGAAGTCGATCACCGCGGGCCCGCCGCGGAGCGAGCCGAGATCGACCTCGCCGGAGAAGACGCGGTCGGTGAAGCAGGGGCCGCCGGGGCAGGTCTGGCCGGCGGCCGCGGCGGCGAACACGACGTGCGGGGCAACTCGCTGGATCCATCGGGACATCGTGCGTTCTCCGCGCGGGTGGTGCTGGCCGGGGCTGGGAGGGGAAACCCCCGCAGAGTGTCCGGATATTCCCGCCGACGGTTTCGGTCACGCCGCTTGAGCGGCCGCTGGAGCGGGGGATTTGCGCCCGGCAGGAGTATGCTTGGGTCTGTGCCGGAATTGTGAGATTTGTGCCGGGAATGGTCCCGGCATGGGCCCCGAACCGGCCCTTAAAGGTCCCTGAGAGCCCCGACTTGACGAGCGTCCCCCTTCAGATCGGCCCGGTTCGTCTTGCGACGAACCTGATGCTCGCCCCGATTGCCGGGTGGTGCGATCTGGCGTGGCGGATGACCTGCCGCGAGCTCGGGGGGGTGGGGCTGGCGTGCACCGATCTGCTGAGCCCGCAGGGGCTGCTCTGCGGCTCGGACGCCTCGCTCGATCTTGCGCGCACAAACGAGTTCGACCAGCCGATCGGGATGCAGCTCTACGGGTCTGACCCCGGGCTGCTGGCGGATGGGGCGCGGTGGTGTGTGGATCACGGCGCGACTGTCGTGGACATCAACATGGGCTGCCCGGTGGACAAGGTCTGCAAGAAGGACGGCGGGTCGAAGCTGATGTGCATCCCCGACACGGCGGTCGAGATTGCGCGCGCGGTGCGGTCGGCGATGCCCGATTCGGTGCCGCTGACGGCCAAGATGCGCCTGGGCTGGGCCGAGGTCGATGCCGAGCGGAACGCTGCGGGCGACCTGGCGTGCCGGCTGATCGACGAAGGTGTCGCGTTGATCACGGTTCACGGGCGGACGACGGAGCAGCGGTTCAAGGGCCAGTGCCGGGCGCGAGGGGATTCGGCGGGTCGTGGAGGCGGTGGAGGCCAGGACCGGGCGGTACACCGGCGAGCCCGGCGGCGGCGTGCCGGTGGTCGGCAACGGGGACATCCGCTCGCCCGACGATGTCGTCTCCATGATCGAGGAGACCGGGTGCGCCGGCGTCATGATCGGGCGCGGGGCGTTCGCGATGCCGTGGATCTTCCGCACGGCGTGGGAGGCCCAGGGCGGCGTGCTTGAGGACGGGGCGTCCGGCGAGCCGAGCGAGACCGAGAAGATCGAGATCGTGCGGCGCTATTACGACCGGATGCGAGAGTACCGCAACGAGTTGTCGGCGATGCACCGGCTCCGGGCCAAGATCTCGTGGCTGGGCAAGGGGATCAACGGCTCGCACTGCCGGCCGCTCAAGGACGGGATCCGCACGGCGACGTGCGCCGAGGAGGTCTACGCGGCCCTCGACGGCTGGCTGGAGAGGGCGGCGGGCGACCTGCAGCCCGACGCCGCGGCGGTGAGCTAGCCGGACCAGCCGGGCGCAGCGGTACCCGCTCCCGGCCCCCGGAATAGCGGGCCGGTACACGGGTGTTCACTTCGAAGCGACCCTAAGTGTCTGACCAAACCGGAGAGACCGCCCGATGGCTTCAACCGCACCCAAGCCTGGCACCCCGAAGCGGGACACCAAGGAAGAGTTGGTGAACGCGACGATCAAGCTCGCTTCTCGCGGCGGGATGGAGGCCGCGAGCGTGCGGTCGATCACCCGCGAGGCGGGGGTCACCGAGGGGGCGCTTTACCGGCACTACCGCTCGAAGGAGCAGCTGTGGGTCGAGGTGTACACGCGGATCGTCGGGGCGATGGCCGAGGACAAGGCGGTGCTCCTGGACGCCGACCTGCCGGCCCGCGAGTGTCTGGGCGAGTGGATCCGACTGACGTACGCCTATTACGACGGCAACCGGGACGCGTTTAACTATGTGCTGCTGGCCCCCAGGAGCCTGTCGGAGTCGCTCGGCGAGGTGTACGAGCGACAGGGGCGGCTGTTTGTGGAGCTGTTCACGCGGCTGGCTGCGAGGGGTGAGGTCCGGGAGATGGACCCGAAGCTGGCGCTGGCGGTGTTCGGCGGCATCGTGCTGGCGGTGCCGCGGCTGGTCAACGAGGGGGGGCTGGAGCCGCCGGCGTCGGGCTACACGGAAGAGATCACCGACGCGGTGTGGCGGGCGATCGGGAATTGAATCGGCGGGGCGGGGGTTGTCCTGCCGATGGAAGCAGCGGCGGCCGGCTCACAAGTTCGGGCTTTGCGAGGGTGCTGTGGGCGTCTGCGGTGCATCACCCGATCCGGGCTTTCGAGGAGGGGAACTCACGCCCGGACGGGTCGTACACTCAAGAAGTGCAACCTGTCGCCCGACGTGGAGATATGTAGGGGTGGCAGGGGACAGTTCGAGTGGTCCTGCCACCGCCGGTCGGCGGCTGAAGAATGTGTTTTGTTTGGCACATGGCAGGCGTGCATCGCCGGCCACCTGCCGAAGTAGAAGTAGAGAGATCCGGGGGAGCTTTCCCCTCCAACGCTATCCAAGGAGTGCCCCATGTTCGGTCCGTCGGCACGTCGTATCGCTCTTCTCGCCGGGTTGTCGGTTGCCGTGGCGAGCCCCGCGCTCGCGCAGTCTCGCGACCTCGCTGACGACCCGGGCATCGTCCCCACCTACATCAACCCGGAAGAGCCGGCGGACATGTCGTTCCCGGTGATGTCGCACGACTTCGGCACCATCTCCGACGACGCCAAGGCCGAGTACGTGTTCAAGTTCACCAACACCGGCAAGGGCGTGCTGCGGATCGCGAGCACCAAGGGCAGCTGCTCCTGCACGGTGCCCGCGCCGTCGAAGCGGGAGTTCGCTCCCGGCGAGAGCGGCGAGCTCCGCGTGATCTTCGACCCCAAGGGCAAGGCCGGCGACCAGCACCAGACGGTGACCGTCAACACCAACGACGCGGAGACCCCGGTGATCTCGCTGCAGATCTCGGCGATGGTCGTGCCGCAGGTGATGGTGACCCCGCGCGTCGGCCACTTCGGCGAGGTCGCCAAGGACCACGAGGCGGAGATCGAGCTGACCATCATCGGCCGCAAGGCCGACTTTGCGGTGACGGGCATCGAGCTGTCGGACCCCGAGCTCTTCGAAGCCGAGTTCTCCGAGACCTACGAGGCCGAGCTGGTCAGCGATTCCGAGGCGCTGCTGGCCGAGGGTGTCGAGACCGAGGCCCGCGAGCCGGAGATGGTCCGCGAGTGCAAGATCAAGGTCACGATGAAGCCCGGCCAGGACATCGGCCTGATCCGCAACAAGACCATTGTCATCATGACCAACGACGAGAAGAACCCGTCGATGACGGTCGAGCTGATGGCCCAGCACTCCGGCGACATCCTGCTGACCCCCAAGCGGATCACCCTCGGCTCGATCCCCGCCGGCGGGGAGTTCCACCGCGAGGTGACGATCCGCTCGCTCTCGGGCCAGCCGTTCAAGGTGCTCGGGATCGAGCACACCGCCGTCGCCGCGGACGCGGTGGAGTACTCCTTCACCCCGGTCGACCCGGCCAACCCGGTCGCGTACAAGCTGGTGATCGACGGCGAGATGCCGGCGGACGCCCGCGTGCTCCGCGGCCGTTTCGTGCTGACCACCGATGTCGAGCGCGAGGAGCAGCTGTACCTGCACTACTACGGGCAGCAGCGCCCGTCTGCGCAGACCAGCGGCCGATGAGCTGGGGCGGCAACACCATCGCGCGTTCACTCGCGCTCGTTACCGTCGCGACGGGCGTGGCGTTCGTGGACTGGGGCTTCCGTCCCATCGTGACGACGCTCGCGCCCCCGAAGCAGGACGAGCCGGGCGATGTCACGATGCCGCCGGTAGCCGACGGCGACGAGCCGGCGCCCTTCGACGCGAACACGCTCGGCACCGAGATCGGTACCGAGGACGCCTACCAGTTGTGGCTCGGGGGCATGACCACCTTCATCGACGCCCGCCCGCAGCATGAGTATGTCGAGGGACACATCCCCTTTGCGTTTCTCGTGCCGCCGGACAGCCTCGGTGACGGGCGGCTGGGCGAGATGATGGAGCTCGGCGGCGTCTTCCCGGAGATGCGGGTCGTGGTCTATTGCGAGGGTGGCAGCTGCGACGCCAGCCACTTGGTCGCCCTGAACCTCCAGGACATGGGCTTCACGAAGATCCATATCGACGTGGACGGCTACCCGAGCTGGGTCGAGGCCGGCTACGAGATCGAGACCGGACCGGACGCGGTGCTCGGAGAGTTGCCATGAGCGGAGCCGCCCGCACCTTCGGGGTGCCACACTGCTGGTCCTCAGGCTCGCCACCGCGGGGCTGTTCATCTGGGCCGCGAGCGTGAAGCTGAGCGACCCGGTGGCGTTTGCGACCAGCATCAACGGGTTCAAGATCCTGCCGCATCAGCACGGGATGCTCCAGCCGCTGGCGTTCATGGTGCCGTGGACCGAGCTGGTCTGTGCGGCGGCGCTGGTGGTCGGCTTCTGGGGCCGCTCGGCGGCTCTGGTGCTCGGGGGCATGCTGGCGGTCTTTGCCGCGGCCGTGGTCTCGGTGATCCTGCGTCCGGGGATCAGCGTTGAGTGCGGGTGTTTCGGCAAGTTCACGCTGCTGTGCCCGCCGGGTGAGGCGGACTGGTGCAATGTGATCCAGAACGGCATCCTGATCGCGATCGCCCTGCCGGTGATGATCTGGGGTCCGGGGCTGTTCTCGTGGGACCGGTGGGCCGAGCACAGGTGCCGCATGGCCCGTGCGGAGGCGGCCGAGCCAGCGGCGTAGGGCGGGTTTCGGCCCAGTCCGGGTGCCCGGGCCTCCCTTTTGCGTGCTGACGCCCGCGGGTCTGGTCAGGCCTGAGACGGCCGGTCTGGACGCTGGCGGGGAAGCCTCCTAACCTTCTGACCGGGCCATCGAGGGCCCTTGAGTACGTACACCCACCGTCGTCCGGGGGATTGACCCCCGGGCCGCACAGCCCAGGACGGAGACCGATATGAGCAAGTTCAACCGTTTCCAGCAGCAGCCGCACATCAAGATGGTCCACGAGTCGGGCAAGGGCGTGCCCTATGTCGACTGGAAGGACATCGAGAACCTCCGCCGGCTGATGACCCCCAACGGCAAGATCCACGGGCGGAAGCGTCTGAGCGCGACGCAGCGCGAGCAGAAGATGATCGCCCAGGCGATCAAGCGGGCGCGGTTCATGGCCCTGCTGCCCTACACCAGCGCGACGCTCTGAGTCACGCGGTTCATTGACGACACGATCAGGGTCCCCTCGCGAGTGCGAGGGGCTCTGTGTTTTTGGGCCGCGGGCGCGCCATCGGGCGGGCGTGGTGCCGCTACGGTTTGTCATGCCCGACCGAGACTACGACGCGATCCCCGTCCCCGCCTGCGGCACGCGAACCGATCGCATGACGGCGCTTGCCGATGCGCTGTGGGGGGCGTTTGCGGGCGCGGGGTATTCGTGGGTGGGCTTTTACACCAAGGAGGCGGGTGCCGAGGAGATGATCCTCGGGCCGCGACGGGACAAGCCGGCGTGCTCGCCGATCGGGCTGCACGGCATGTGCGGGTATTGCTGGCGTGAGCGCCGGTGCGTGGTCGTGCGTGATGTGCGTGAGATCGGTGAGAGCTATGTCGCGTGCGACCCGCGGGACATGGCCGAGGTGGTCGTGCCGCTGCTGGAGGCCGACGGCTCGTGCTGGGGGGTGCTGGATGTGGACTCGTTCGAGGTCGGGGCGTTCGGTGAGGCCGACGCGATCGGGCTGCGCGGCTGGTGGAGCGGGCGGGGCTGAGCGAGCCGCTGGGCAACCGGGCGTGGCCGATCTTGGCCGGCGGGTGACAGGCGAGCCTCCGCCGCGACGCGGTGTCGCGCGGTAGCATGGGCGCATGCATGCACACGCGCTGATGTTCGTCTTGGCCGGCCTCCTGCTGCTCTCCGGCTGCGCGAGGCACTCACGCTCTGATGCGGCCCGGGCGGCACGCGAGGCCGCGGGGCCGCCGAACATCGTCTTCATCATGGCCGACGACCACGCGTGGCAGGCGATCAGCGCGTACGGCTCGAACCGGAACGTGACGCCCCACATCGACCGGCTCGCGGCCGAGGGGGTGCGGTTTGACCGGGCGTTTGTGACCAACTCGATCTGCGCGCCCAGCCGGGCGGTGATCCTGACCGGGCTGCACAGCCACCTCAACGGCGTGCGGACCAACGCCGAGACGTTCGATGGCGAGCAGCTGACCTTCCCCAAGCTGCTGACCAGGGCGGGCTATTCGACGGCGATGATCGGCAAGTGGCACCTCAAGAGTCGGCCGACCGGGTTTGACCACTACGAAGTGCTGATCGGGCAGGGGCCCTACTACAACCCGGCGATGATCCGCGATGGTGAGCAGGTGGAGCACCGCGGGTACACGACGGAGATCATCACCGAGCTGGCGATCGACTGGCTCCGCGAGGGGCGCGAGCCGGGCAAGCCGTTCCTGATGATGGTGCAGCACAAGGCCCCGCACCGCAACTGGATGCCGGCGGCCGCCCACCTGACCGACTTCGATGGTGTGGACCTGCCGGAGCCGGCGACGCTGTTTGACGACTATGCCGACAACGCCTCGCCGGCGCGCGCGCAGGAGATGACCATTGCCAACCACCTGAGCCCGCACGATCTCAAGCTGGCACCGCAGCGGCGGCTCGACGCCGAGCAGCAGGCGGTGTGGGACGCGGCGTATGCGCCGAAGAACGAGGCGTATCACGAAGCGGTGGAGGCGGGCGAGCTGACCGGCGACGACCTGGTTCGCTGGAATTATCAGCGGTACGCCAAGGACTATCTGCGGTGCGTGCAGTCGGTGGACGACAGCGTGGGCACGCTGCTCGACGAGCTGGACGCGATGGGTCTGGCCGAGAACACGATCGTGGTGTATACCTCCGACCAGGGCTGGTATCTCGGCGAGCACGGGTGGTACGACAAGCGGTGGATGTACGAGGAGAGTTTCCGCACGCCGCTGCTGGTGCGGTGGCCGGGGGTTGCCGAGCCGGGCGGGGTGAACACGGACTTGGTGCAGAATCTCGACTTTGCGCCGACGTTTCTCGAGGCGGCCGGGGTCCCGGTTCCGGTGCCGATGCAGGGCCGCAGCATGGTGGATGTGATCGCGGGCCCGACCCCCGCGGACTGGCGGTCGAGCGTGTACTACCACTACTACGAGAACCCCGGTGCGCACAATGTGGCCCGGCACGAGGGCGTGCGAACGGCGACGCACAAGCTGATCCGGTTTTACGACACCGACGAGTGGGAGCTGTACGACCTGGTGGCGGACCCGGACGAGCTGACGAATCTGCATGGGCGGGCGGGCACCGAGGCGCTGACGGCCCGGCTGGAAGCGGAGTTGGTGAAACTGCGGGCTGCGTATGCGGTGACGGACTAGGGGCACCCGCGGCCCCGGTGAACCGGGGCGGTGCCGCCGGTGGCGGGTCCCTTTGGACTACCATCCGGCCATGAGTCACGACCTTATTGCCGACAGCGTGCTCGCGTTTCTCCGCGAGCGTGACCCGAAGGCCGCGGAGATCCTCGCGGCCGAGTCCGACCGCCAGGCCACGACGCTCGAGCTGATCGCCAGCGAGAACCACGCGAGCCCCGCGGTGATGCACGCGATGGGGACGTGCTTTACGAACAAGTACGCCGAGGGGTATCCGGGTGCCCGGTACTACGGCGGGTGCGCCCACCACGATCAGATCGAGGACCTCGCCCGCGAGCGGGCCAAGGAGCTGTTCGGGTGCCAGTTTGCCAACGTGCAGCCGCACTCGGGCGCGCAGGCCAACGCCTCGGCGTTTCTGGCGATGCTCAAGCCGGGCGACACGTTCTGCTCGCTGAACCTCGCCGACGGCGGGCACCTGAGCCACGGGCTGAAGGTGAACATGTCGGGCAAGTGGTTCAACCCGGTGTTCTACCCGCTGCACTACGACGAGGGTCACGACGAGTTTGAGCAGATCGACTACGACGCGGTGGAGGAGGTCTGCCGCGAGCACAAGCCGAAGCTGCTGATGTGCGGCTATTCGGCGTATCCGCGGGTGATCGACTTTGCGCGGTTCCGCGAGATCGCCGACAACTGCGGAGCGCTGCTGATGGCGGACATCGCGCACATCGCCGGGCTTGTCGCGGCCGGGGTCCACCCGTCCCCGTTCCCGCACTGCGATATTGTGACGACGACCACGCACAAGACCCTCCGCGGCCCTCGAGGCGGGCTCGTCATGACCAACGACCCGGAGCTGGCCAAGAAGATCGACCGGGCGGTGTTCCCCGGCATGCAGGGCGGGCCGTTGATGCACGTGGTCTTTGCCAAGGCGATCGCGTTTGGTGAGGCGCTCAGCCCGGAGTTCAGGACGTACCAGCAGCAGGTGGTCAAGAACGCACAGGCGCTGGCCAAGGCCCTGACCGCCCGCGCCTACCGCATCACCAGCCGCGGCACGGACAACCACCTCATGCTCGTCGATCTCCGCACCCGCGACGCCGACCTGACCGGGGCCGATGCCGAGCTGTGGCTGGAGCGTTCGGGGATCATCACCAACAAGAACGGCGTGCCGCAGGACCCGCGGCCGCCGAAGGTCACCAGCGGCCTGCGCCTGGGCACGCCGGCGCTGACCACCCGCGGCCTGACCGAGGGTGACATGGAGACCGTGGCGGACCTGATCGACCGGGCGCTGGCCTCCAAGGGCGACGAGGGGGTCTGTGCCCAAGTGCGGAACGACGTCGCGCAGATGTGCGGACGGTTCCCGCTCCCGTGACGGAGACGGCGCCCCCGAGAGCTTGCCTGGGGTCGCCGTCGGTCGCTTGATCGCTCGCATCAGGCGTGTGCCTGTGCTTGTGTGCAAGGCTCGACTTACTGCGCCCAGACCGCGGCGAGGTCCTCGGCGAGCCTCGCGCCGGCCTGGTCGGCCAACACGCCCAGCACCTCGTTGATCTCCTCGATGTCGGCCCGGTCGTCGATCTCGACGGCTGCGGGCGCGACGGCGAGCACCTCGCCGGTCTCCAGTTCGATCGCGCGGAGGGTGTAGCGGACCGTCGAGTAGCCCTGCTCGCGTTCGAGGCGGCCGTCGCCCAGGATCGCGATGTCGGCCATGCCGGTCTCGCGGATGAGCTCGATCATTTCGGCCTCGCGGAAGACGAATCGCGGGTTCTCGGCCAGCGCGCGCTCGCGGAGCGTGACGGCGTCGACCATCCGCAGGCCCAGCCCGCCCGGGCCGAGTCGGTCGAGCATGAGGTCTTCGAGGCGGCGGGTCTCGAGCAGGCGGTGCTCGGGAGCTCGGGGCTCGTAGTCGGGGGTGACGATGCCGCCCCAGCGGTCGGACCGGCGGCTGCCGAGCGAAGAGTTGCCCTGCCGGATCTGCTCACCGATGTTGATGAAGACGTTGCTGCCGCCGAGGGTAGCGGTGATGTCGTTACCCGTGCCGCGACCGTCGAGCCCGAGGCCCGGGCCGTAGCGGTCGAAGAACCAGGGCTGCTTGAGTTCCCACGGGCTGAGTGCGCGGCCGATGAGCATCGCGATGCGGGGCTCGCCGGCGTTCTGGTACGCCTGGTTGAGCGCGCGCACGTCGATGTCGTCAAGGGACGTCGTCGATCCGCGCATCCGCCAGTTCGCGGCGCTCCGCATCTGCCCTTCGCCTGAGACCGCACGCACGACGATGGTGCCGCTGGTCATGTCGAGGCTGTCGAGCTCGAGGCGGTTGGCATCGCCGGCGTCGAGCAGGTCGCTGGTGAGGTCGAAGGCGCTGCCGATGTAGCGCACACGCAGCTCGGCGATCGAGGTATCCCGCGACTGCTGGCGCTGGCCGACGGAGACCCGCTCGACGCCGGGGGCACGCTCGAGCAAGTCCACCATGTCGCGCAGGCCCCGCACATCGGCCCCGAGCACGCGGACGGTGTAGGGCATCGCGATGCCGTAGCCGCCGAGGTGCCGCTCGTAGCCGTCGACGAAGTCGTTGGCCAGCAGACGGGCGTACCGCTTGATGGCGCGGGCGTCATCGCCGCCCTGCCAGTCGAAGGCGACGGTGCTGATCGTGCGGCCCCGCGGCACGTCGATCGCCTCGAAAGTCACGCGGTACTTCGCCCCGCCGCGTGCGCCGGGCTGCAGGCGGGCGACCAGGGCGAGCGGCGCGTCGAGCGCCGAGGAGAGCAGGTCCACGGCGTCACGCTCGCGGTTGAGCATGAGCAGGTTGGCATCGCGCCGGTCCATATCGCTGATCGCGTCGAGGTTGGCGATCTCCACGCCGCGGCCCTCGAGCAGCGTGCGCTCGAGCTCGCTCTTGAGGATGAATGCGTCGCCCTGGGCGTCCATCGACATCAGCGATGCGCCCACGCCGCGCCCGGCTCGTTCGGCGGTCGAGACCCCGGCCAGGACCATCACCGTCGGCGTACCGCCCTGTTCGTAGAGCCGCTCCCAGCGCTGAGCGTCGAAGACGTAGCGGTCGTCGACGCGGATGGGGGCGGCGTCGGGCTTGCGTGTGACCTGCGCGTGAGTGGCGGTGACGGTCATTCCAACCGCGAGGCCGGCGAGCAGTGCGATTGCGGTGTGCTGTGTACGCATGAGTCTTCTCCCGTGGCACCGGCTTCCAGCCGGTGACCGTTGCGCCGCGGAGGCGGCGCGGATGTACTTGAGACGCACGTTTGCGGAGACAGTTCCAAACCGGAGGCGCACCGGCTGGGAGCCGGTGCCACGGTGTGGCTAGCTCGCCGGGCGCACGGTCAGGCGCCAGTCCTTGGCGGTCGTCGAGAGCGCGTTGGACTCAAGGAAGACCTGCGTGCGTGCCGGGATGACGACGTACTTCCAGCCGCTCTCACCGACGGGGCGTCCGGCCTCGTCGAACCACTCGTACTGGTACTGCACGCGCGTGGTGCCGTCCTGGGTGGAGCGGCAGGGTGTCACCACGTGCAGTGGAGTGCTGCCGACGCCGGGGGTGACCGTCGGCTCGGTAAACGCGATGAGGTTGGCGAGCACGGGCGCGTTGGAGACCTTGGGGTAGGGCTGGGCCGGATCGACCCGGCCGCCGAAGGGGGCGGCGGTGGTGTCGCACCCGGTCAGGCTCAGCGCGGCGGTCGCCGTGCCGAGGCTCAGCGCCGTGATCAGGATTCGTGTGGTGTTCATCGTGCGTTCTCCTCCCGCAGCCCTCCGGCTGCGCGTGCGGTTTCGGTGGTCGGTCCATCAACGTGCTGCGCGATGAACTCGCGCAGCTGCTCGGTCTCGGGGCGGTAGGGGCTGTGGCGGCGGGCGAAGAGCCGGGAGAACCCGGTCGTGCCGGGCAGCGGCGTGAAGAGCGAGTGCCCGCCCTCGAAGATGTGGCCGGTGACCAGCCGCGTGTCGTCCGGCGGGAACAGCCGGATCCCCTCGGCCCGGTAGAGCTCGCGGATCTCGCCGAGGGTGTCGGTGATCGGGTCGGTGGCGCTCCGGGTCCGCAGCCCCGCGCGCTCGGCGTCATAGGCGACTTCCTGCGTGGGGTACCGCGCGTCCCGCCCGCCGAGGATCCAGGGCAGCGAGGGCGCGGGAAGCCCGCCGGTGGCGTCGTTGGCGTACTCGATCGTGTCGGCCGCGGCCCACTCGACGCGTGAGGTCGGCAGCCGCACATAGCGGAACAGCGTCTCGCCGGGCACGCGCCCGAGCCCGAGACCGTGGAGCGTCATGAGGCTTTCGGGGCGGTTGTCGACCTGCACGCGGACCGGCCCGGTGTGGCCGCCGAGCGTGAAGGGCACGACGTAGACACGCTGGGGCAGCAGTTCGTTGTGCCGCGTGTCGGCGCGAGAGTTGGACTGGGCGATCGCGCCGATCGCCATCATCCCCGCGCCCGCAGCCAGCCTGGCGATGTCGTCGTCGCCCTCGGTCCCGCCGGTCGAGGCCAGCACCAGCCCGCCGAGCAGCATCGCGTCGCCGAAACCCTTCTTGAATCGGCGGATGCTCTCGCGGCTCTGCCAGCGGGCGTCGAGGGCCATCGTGTTGACATCGCAGGCCGGCGGGAACCGCTTGGTGCCCGAGCCGAAAGTCACCGAGACCGCGGCGTTGTCCGACCGGGTCCGGGGCGAATACCGCACGGCCACGCCGCCGTCGCCCACGGCCTCGCGACGGGGGCCGAAGCCGTAGTCGACCACCAGGATTGTGTCGTAGTCGCCGGCCAGCAACGTGTCGCGGACGGTCGCGAGCGCGGCGTTGGCCGCGACGGGCGCGGCCGAGTTCTTCCTCGGCCTCTTCGCGGCGGTGCATCTCGATCGCGGCGATGCCCTTGAGCAGATAGCCCAGCGCGAAGTCCGACCGTACCGAGCGGTATTCGATCTCTTCGCTTGTCGTGTCGGACTCGCTGTAGTCGCGAAGATGGAAGAGCGCGTTCTCGGAGGTCGCGCGCAGGTTGCCCCAGTCGCCGCGGCTGGCGTCGGCCAGGCCGATGGCGGTGTAGGCCATCGCCTGCTCGAAGGGCTCGCCCTTCCAGATCCGCACGCCCTCTTCGTTGACGAAGATCGACTCGGTCGTGCGGTCGGCGTTGAGGCCCTGGGTCCGGAGCGTCTCGAAGACGACCTCGAAATCGCGGTCGGCGGCGTCGGGCAGGCCGTCGGCCAGCGCCATCATCCCCCGCTTGGTCGCGTTGAGCAGGTCGGTGCGGGTGTTGCTCGGGGTCTGCGTGGCCAGCAGTTCGCGGGCCCTGCCGAACTCGGCGCGGGCGGCGAACCCGAGCACTCTCGCGTCGGCCTGATAGCCCGCACCGCCGCACCCGACGAGCGGGAGTGTGGCACCGACGACGCAGACCAGGGCGAGGCGTGTGCGCCGTCTCGTGCCGGCCGGGGCGCGGTGCCTCCGTGATGTGCCGGCGACGCTAATCAAGGACAGACCCCCACACCTCGCGCGCGACTTCGGTGGTGCCCTGCCAGACGAGCGCCCGGCTCTGCACCTCTTCGACGGCGAAGCTCAGCAGGTAGTACTCCTTGCGGATGTCGGCGTCGCGCCCACCGGTGAGCGATCCGGCGCGTGTGGCCGAGGCGATCTGTGCCTCGAGCAGGTGGGTCGGCCAGCTCTCTTGCTGGAACTCGCCAAACGTCAGCCCGCCGCGCTCGAGCAGCCGCACCTTCTCGGGCGGCAACTGCACGGTGATGTTTTTGCTCCGCAGCAGGTCCTGCATGCCCTCGGCCGCGAGCACGCGGGAGACGAGCGACCACTGCTCGGCCTCGGGGATACGGTCGGTTGAGAGGTTCTCGACGCGTCGGACGACGAGCCGCGCCTCGGGTGAACCAGCGTCTCGCGATGTGAGGAACGCGCTGCCGGCGAGTTGGTCGCGGATCGTCAGCACCGCCTGTGTGAGGTCGGCGTCGGCCAGGCGGGTGGTGCGGGGGCCGGGCGTGCTCGCACAGCCGCCGGCGACGCTCAGCAGGAGCATGGCCGCTGCCGGCAACACCATCGCTCGGCGTGCGGCACGGCGTTCGCGAATCGGTCTCTGGCTTCGTGGGTTGTGCTGCGATCGGCGCATGACATCACCTCTTGCGGCTCCGCGCCGGCCGTTCACGACGAACGCCGTGCGCGAGCGGTCACCGCTGCTGGGCGAGATCGAACGCCTCGTTGAAGACGATCTCGCGGTCCTGCAGGTTGGTCATGTTGAACTCGAAGAAGTACCGCCTCGTGTCGCTGCGCTTGGACTCGAAGAACGCGCCGCGGAGGACGTAGGTGTTCGCCGGGTCGTAGCGGTCGGTCTGGCCGCCGCCGTAGTCGCGCTGCAGCGGGTCGGTCTCGCCGCCGCGAACGCGCCGGGCCTCGGCGTCCATCGCCTGCACGCTCTCGACGAACTTCATGTTGGCCGCGGCGATGTCGCTGTTGATGAGCTTGCTGCGGAGGCGGCGCTGGATCAGCTCGAAATCGCTCCGCGGCGTGTCGGTCTGGTTCTCGATCGCCCCGAGCTCGACGATGACCCGCGTGGGGGCGTTGGCGATGCGGGGGATGTTCGAGAGCCGACGCGTGAGTGCCTCGGCGACCTGGTCGGAGTATTCGAGCATCGCCGGCATGCTCGCAGCCGTCGAGACCGCGTCGCCCCGCGTGCTCGCGTAGGGGTTGATCCGCCCGCCGGACTGCCCCACGCTCTCGTTGCGTGTGCACCCGGCGAGTGCCGCGGCCCCGATGAGCGCGGCGGCGGCAAGGGTCGTCGTTGCGGTGTTCATGGCCCGTCGCATACTCCAGCCTCCTTTGTGCGGCCCGGAAACCCCCGGGACCTCTCCATTCATACCACGGCCCGGACGATTAAGTTCCGTGACCACTAACTTTGGGCATCCGGACCCCGAGATTTCTCGCAGCGGGAAGGATATTCCAGGTCCATATACCGAACGTTTTCCTATCGACAGGATGGGCAGTCCGAGTTCACGGGCGCGGGCCTGCCCCCAACGAAACACCCCCCCGGGCGCAGGCCCGGGGGGGATGAAGGAGTTGACTCGGATCATCAGTCGTCAGACCGGCTCAGCAGGGGATGTTCCACCGGTTGAGGAAGGCCAGGACGTCCTGGGTGTTGATCACGCCGTCACCGTTGATGTCGGCGGCGGGCAGCCCGGCGTTCCAGGCGTTGAGGAACGCGAGCACGTCCTGGGTGTTGCGGACGCCGTCCATGTTGAAGTCGCCGAGGCAGGGGCGGCCGCCGTTGATGCAGAAGGCGTGATCGGCCTGATGGCAGCTGCGGCTCCCGTCGTCCAAGTTGAAGGAATACGAGTTGAGGCCGTAGATCGCGTCGGTCAGGCCCCAGCAGAAGAGTTCGGGGTCGTTCGGATCGGCGGGGATTCCGTAGACGCCGAGGATGTAGGTGTTCCCAGCGGTCAAGGCGTAGACGTTCGCGGGGATATTGACGGTGAATTCATACAGAGGGATGCCGAACGCATCGATGCACTGGAAGACCGGGCGTGCATCGGCCATCGTGACCTGGTACGCACCGAGGAAGGTCCCCAGACCGACACCACAGTCCTGGTTCCCGTCAGCCGAGCCGTTGTAGAGTTCGATGTAGAACCCGGCAGTATTGCCGAGCAGGGTCGGCGTTCCGGCGCCAACGTTCCAGCCACCGCCCGTGAACTGGAGCTGGCGCAGGTCTGTGTTTGCGGGTGCGACGAAGTCATCGGCGGCGATGAACGGGTTGTTGTTGTTGGTGAAGTTGCTGAAGTAGCAGTCGGGAGCGGCGCAGTCGAGTTCGAAGCAATCGGAGCCGACGTTGGTCGTAAATGCCATGTCGGGGCTGCAGCGAATGTAGTCGCCTGTGGTGCGGTCCCACGACGTTGCATCGCGGAAGTTCGACATGTCGCTCTGGCACCAGGCGAACAGGCCCGAGCCGTTCGGGTCAACCAGCGTGGCGTAGACCAGCACCATGTAGATCTCACCGGGATTGAGCGCGATGGGCGTGTCGAAGTTGGCGGTCATCTCGTAGAAGTCGAGATCGCCGGTGCAGAAGAACGTCGGCGAGACTTCTGAAACCGCGTAGGTCTGCCTGCCGGCGAGCGAGGCGTAGGTCCAGCCGCACGTGTCGCCGCTGGCCTGTGTCGACCAGATCTCGACTCCGATCGTCGAGATCTCGTTGAGTGAACCGGTGCCGCCAAAGATGCCGGCGTAGAACTGCACGTTGCGCAGCGGTTCGCTTCCCGCGCGGAAATCGTCGAACACGAGGTACGGGTTCGAGGCGTGGTTGTTGTTGCTGAACCAGCCTGATGTGCAGGAGGGGTCCTGGCTGATGAACCGCGTTCCCCCGCCGCCTCCGGCGATGTCACCCTGCTGGAAGCCGCCGGGGTTGGTGCTCGCCGGCTGGCGCGTGCCGCCGATGATCTCGGGCTGCGAATCCAAGCTGAACAGCACAGAATCGCGCGGATCGGTGCTGAAAGTCGAGAACTTGCTTTCCGACGGCACACGGTGGAAATCACCCGGTCCGGCCGGCTGCCAACCGGATTGCGGCGCATCCAAGATGTGCTGCTGCGAAAGCAGAGGCACGGCGTCGGAAACGACCTGCCCGAATGCCGTGGCCGCGGTCGCGGCTGCGGCGGCTGTGGCCCAGAGAGCCCTTCCAAGGAACCTGTTCATCACACAATCTCCCAATCATTGGGGTGAGGAAGCCAACAACTCACGCCACACCCCGAGTTCACGAGCCGGATACCTCCACATCTGGCAACCGGAAGAAGCCATGGTACCAGAAGCTGGGTAAAGACACGCAGAAATCGCGTGAATTTGCACAGTTTGCGCAACTCAGGTATTGACAAATACTTAGGCGTGCTCGTTCACTGAGGATTCGGCCAGACTCTGGAACGTGTCGGCGAAGCGACGGGGGTGTTTCCCTCAGCCACCGAAGGCGCGGTCACCGCCCCGGGTCGTGATCGACTCGGTGTTCAGGCTCTGCGCCATGTGCTCGGCGGCGCCGCGATCGTCGCACCGGCGCATGGTGGCCCAGCCGTTCTGGCCGAGTCGGCGCCAGACGTACCAATCGCCGTGCTGGTCGGTGTCGGCACGGAACAGGCTCTTCGGCTCGATCTCTTGGCCCGAGCCTCTCGGATTCGGATGGAATTCCTGCACTGCACACCTCCTTGTGGTCGGGCGTGCGTCACTCCCACGAGCTCGCCCGAAATCAGCACACATTTCCGCCCCACGCGGCTGTACCGAGAAGAAGTCTCGGCGGTCGCTGACTGCCCCACCATTTGCGCCGATTTGCCCCGGTTTGTCAAGCGGGGAAAGACAAGAAAGTCCGTTGTTTGTTAGTGTTAGCGAACATGGTGCGTGCAGATCCCCGCTGAGAGACTCCCAGGCGGGATACCGGGCAGAGACACTCCGAACGCCACGTCGCGGCGGATTCGATATGGTGTGCGACCCTTGTGGAACAGCGTCGGGGGACGCGACCGGAGTTTCATTGATGCACCAGAGATTGATGTGGAGTGCCGCGGCATTGCTCGCCCTCGCGGGCACCAGCCTCGGCGAGGCCGGCCCGATCACGGCGAGCCGCCAGCCCCGTGGAGACCTTTGAGATCGGCTCGAGCCTGGGCGGCAAGCTGATCACCGGCTGGCGGGTGGGCTCGACCGAGCCGGACGAGCTGGGCCGCGGGCCGGACGAGCGTCCGGCGCTGCTGATCGTCGCCGGGCTGAACGGCCGGCACGACTTCGGCTCCCGGGTGGCGATCTCGATCGTGGACCGGCTGGTGACCGATCACCCCGAGCTGCTCGACCGGTACACCGTCTACGTGGTGCCGGATCTCAATCCGGACAACGACGCGATGTTTGACCGCCCGGGCACGCCCCGCGCCGAGTTTGGGCGCGCGCCGCGGTCGGCCGACGCCGACAGGGACGGGCGGTACGACGAGGACCCGGCGGACGATCTCAACGGCGACGGCGTGATCACGATGATGCGGGTGAAGAACCCGGCACCGGGCACGGGGCTGCGGCCGACGCTGGTGCTCGATCCCGACGAGCCGCGGCTGCTGCGGGAGCCCGACGGCGACAAGGGCGAGATCGCCGAGTACGCCGTGCTCATCGAGGGCATCGACAACGACGGCGACGGGGCGTTCAACGAGGACGGGATCGCGGGCAGCGCCGGCGGCGGCGTGGACCTGGACCGAAACTTCCCCTCGCTGTGGCCTGAGTACGCCGACGGCGCCGGCCCGCACGCGCTCTCTGAGCCGGAGACCCGCCGGCTCGTCGAGTGGATGATGACGCGGGACAACATCATCTGTGCGCTCGCGTATACGCCGGGCGACAACATCCTCAACACGCCCGCTTCGGGCAAGTACGACAAGGACGGGCGCGAGCCGACCGGCATCGAGGACGGCGATAAGAACACGTACGAGCGCGTGCAGACGCTCTTTAAGGAGACGACGAACCAGACCGGCGCCCCCAAGGGTGAGTGGGCCGGGTCGTTCACGCAGTTTGCCTATGGCCAGTTCGGGGTGTGGAGCTTCGCGACGCCCGGGTGGGTGCGGCCCGATCTGGTCAAGGAAGCGGACGCTGAGGGCGGGGAGAAGGACGAGTCCGCTCCGGCCGACAACGCCCCCAAGGGCGACGGCGGCCTCGACATCGAGGCCGAGCGGAAGGCGCTGCAGGCGCAGGGCACGCCCGGGTTCATCATCGACTTCATCGTCGCGACCCCCGAGGAGCGTGCGGCGTACATGGCGAGCTTCGAGGACATGTCCGAGGCCGAGCGGGCGTCGAACATGCAGGCGGTGATGGCGCTGCCCGAGTCGATCCAGCTCCGCGTGCGGGCGCTGATCTCGGGCCAGCCCGATCCCGGTCCGTTTGCCAGCGGGGGTGGCGGCCGCGAGAGCGTCGGCGGCGAAGGACGCGGCGGGCGGGGCGCACGCGGTGCGGGGGGGGGCGCGGCTGGCGGCAAGTCTTCCGACTCTGACGACGCCAAGTGGCTGGAGTACTCCGACGAGCACCTGGACGGGCGCGGGTTTGTCGAGTGGGCCGCGTTCGACCATCCGCAGCTCGGCGAGGTGGAGATCGGCGGCCTGGTGCCGGGCATCAAGCACGAGCCCCGCGAGAGCGAGTGGGTGCGCGTGGTGGACGAGCAGGCGACGTTCGTGGCGGGCCTGGTCGGCATGCTGCCCTCGCTGGAGGTGGAAGTGACGGGAGTCGAGCGGATCGCTCCGGGCGTGTGGCGGGTCCGCCTCCGCGGGACGAACTCCGGCACGCTGCCGACGCGTGCGGCGATCGGGGCCAAGGCCCGACGCCTCGCGCCGATCGTGGTCGACCTCGGCGTCGACGTGGACGACATCGTCACCGGCGACCGGCTCAACAGCTGGGAGTCGATCGCGGGCAACGGCGGGTACGAGGAGATCGAGTGGGTCGTGCGTGCGCCGGACGGCGCGAGCCTGCCGGTCGAGATCCGCTCGAGCGTCTTCGGCAACCGCACCCTTTCCGTCGAACTGACGCAGGACAACTGAGGAATGACACCGATGTTCACACGAACTCTCAAAGCAGCGCTCTGTGCCGCTCTCGCCGCCGCGTCCGTTTCGGCGCCGGCGGTTGCGCAGGAATTCATACCCGCCAAGGTCGATATCGCGTTCAACCGGTATTACACCTACACCGAGTTGGTTGATCACATGCACGCGATCGCCAACGCGTATCCCGAGATCGTCACGCTGGAGCAGATCGGCTTGAGCGGGCTTGGCAGACCGCTCTATGTCGCGACGGTCAACGCGCCCAACACGGGCCCGGCCGGGTCGAAGCCCGCGATGTGGATCGACGGCAACGTCCACGGCAACGAGATTCAGGCCGCCGAGGTGGTGCTCTACTCGCTCTGGTATCTCACCCGGGCCTACGGCCACAACGAGGACCTGACCGAGCTGCTCGACAACTACTCGTTCTACTTCATGGTGAGCCAGAACCCCGACGGGCGTGACTATTGGTTCGAGGAGGCCAACACGCCCAACTCGTCGCGCTCCAACCAGCGCCCCGTGGACAACGACCGGGACGGGTTCTTCGACGAGGACCCGCCGGACGACCTCGACGGCGACGGCTCGATCACCACGATGTGGAAGCCAGACCCCGACGGCCGCTGGAAGCGCGACGAGAAGGACCCGCGGGTCTTCTACCGCGTTGGGCAGGACGAGGTCGGCGAGTGGACGAGGCTCGGCTCGGAGGGCATCGACAACGACGGCGACGGGCGGACCAACGAGGACGGCCCCGGCGGCGACGACATGAACCGCAACTGGCCCAGCGACTGGAAGCCCAACTACGTCCAGTACGGCGCCGGCGAGTTCCCGCTCTCCAACCCCGAGACGCGGGCGATCGCCGAGTTCATCCTCGCGCGGCCCAACATCGCGGCCGGGCAGAGCTACCACAATTCCGGCGGCATGATCCTCCGCGGCCCCGGCGCCAACTACGCCGAGAGCCTCTACCCGCGCGAGGACATCCGTGTGTACGACGAGATCGGCACCGTCGCCGAGGACATCCTCCCGTATTACAACTACTGGGTGATCTACAAGGACCTGTACACCGTGCACGGCGGGTTCGTGAACTGGCTGGCCGAGGGTCTCGGCGTGTTCAGCTTCACCAACGAGATGTGGGCCGCGTCCAAGTACTTCCAGCGCGACATCTCCCGCCCGAGCGAAGAGCAGATGTGGCTCTTCCGCGACCGGCTGCAGTTCGGGCAGGACTTCAAGGACTACACCGAGATCGACCACCCCGAGCACGGCAAGGTGCTCGTCGGCGGGCTCAACAAGTGGGCCAGCCGCAACACCCCCACCTTCGCGCTCGAGGAGGAGTGCCACCGCAACTTCGCGTTCACGATGTTCCACGCCGACCAGATGCCGGTCGTCGAGTGGGGCCCGATCGAGGCCGAGCAGGTGGGCGACGGCGACCTGTGGATGGTGACCGTCGAGGTCAAGAACACCAAGCTCATGCCGACTCGGTCGGGCATCCAGGCCAACAACAACATCGGCCGCAACGACATCCTCACCTGCGAGCCCTCGGAGGGGCGTGTGGCGATGTCGGGGTCGATCCGCGAGCGCACGGACAAGCAGCTCAACGAAACCAGGTTCGAGCCCGGGCGTGTGCAGCTGCGGCGGGGCGTGCCGAGCAAGGGCAGCGTGCTGCACCGGTTCCTGATCGAAGGGCCGCGGGGCGGGGCGGTGACCCTGCGGTACGAATCCGAGAAGGCCAAAGACCTCGAGACGACGTTCACACTCGAGCCGCGCAGCCGGGACTGAGACGATCGCGTCGGCCATCGTGTGCTCTCACTCGCGGCCCTCGCCGCGCAGTGATGCCGAACGCACGGCACGACTGCGCCGCAGAGGATGCGGAGCCGCGAAAGGGATTGAGTCGCGGCGAGTCGTGGCACCCACCTCACCGATTCGGGCCATCCGCCGAGCCCGTCGGAGAACGCCCCCTCGTGCCACCAAGATCGGCTTTGCGATCTTGGTGCCTGCGGGGAGGACGCCGGATCAAGGAAGATGGGTGCTGGCGGAGGCACCAAGGAGCGGCCCAAAGCCGCCGCACCTTGGTGGCACGGGTCGGGGGCCTCGGGGATGTTGATGCCACCTGCCACCTTGCCCAGACGCGGCAGGTGGCACCGCCGACGCCCCTGTGCCACGGGTGGCTTTGCACCCGTGTTGCCCGTCCGCGCGCCGCCGCACGGGTGCAAAGCCACCCGTGGCACCAAGCCCTCCTCCGCCTCCCCCCCGAACCCGCGCCTTCCGCCACGCCGCCGAAGCCCACGCTGGCGCGTTGGGCCTCCTTCCTTGGCGTCCTCTGCGTTTCCTCTGCGGCCTCTGCGTTCTGCCTCCCCTCCGGGGGCAGCACGACACCAGCGCAACAACAAGGCCCGGGCGTGTGCCCGGGCCCTGTTCATATTCGAGTCTGATGGATCAGGATGCCGCGGCGCGTCAGTCGGCCAGCTTGGGGGCCTGGGCGTCGCCCGGGGCCGGGGCCTGCTGGATCTTGATCTCGCCGTTGCGCTCCTCGTACTGGCGGATGACCTGCCCGAGGCTGATGGCCAGGCGCTTGGCGGCCGGCCAGTTCATGATGACGCGCGAGCCGACCGAGAACAGCAGCGCCGGCTCGTTGTTCTGGCCCTGCACCGGCAGGTTCATGCCGAAGTCGAGCACGACCTCGTCGTGGGTGGACGACGTGCGGATCGTGTTGGCGTAGGTGCTGGTCATCTTCGTTTCGTCGATGCGGAGCTGGATCTGACGGGATTCCTGGTCGGCCATGGTGCTGGTGCCTTTCTCTGTCGCGTGAATCGCGTGCGCTGTGGAGCGCGGGTTATGGAAGTCTGGTTGTCGTTTGGGCCGCGCCCCGTGTGGCGTGTGCGGCGATCACCGGCCGGAGGGGATCCGACCGCGCCTCTGACGGTAGCGCGTCCGAGGGCGTGCTTCGACCTGCTTTCCGTCGGGGAGGGACGCCCGGTTCCGCCGGCTGCGGGCCGGAATCCGTCCCGCAAGGGCGGTCAGGCGGTCGGATAGCCGGCCCGCTCGCGGGGCCATCCCGCGGCGGCGAAGACCTCCCGCATCAGCGGGTCGGCCAGGTACGCCGCGACGATCCGCTCGGGCACCGCCCACGCCCGCTCGCTCCGCACCGCGTCCGGCGCGTCGCCGGGCTGGGCACCGCCGGTGGACTTGGACGAGTGGTGGTAGTTCCCGGCGGCATAGGCGATCGCGGCCTCGATCCGCGCGGGGGTCGGCTCCTCGCCCCACGCGGTCAGCAACCGCCCGAAGTACGCCGCGGGATCGCGACGGAAGTCCTCGTAGACCAGCCGGTTGGGATCGGCCAGCCACCGCTCGCCGATCGCCGAGAAGTAGCCGAGCATGTCGCCGCCGCCGGTCGCCTCGTCCCAGCCGCGGACAAAGAGGCTGTTAAGCGCGAAGATTGGATTACGAAGCAGGACGACCGTGCGGTGGTCCGGGCGGGCGGCCAGCCCGGCGGTTGGCCCGGCGGCCCAGTGGGCCGCGACATCCTCCGGCCCGATCGAGGCGTGCGGGTGCTTGCTGATCACGCCCGGCGCCGGCGGCTCGTGCCCGGCCGCGACCTCGGCAAACACGGTGTCTGCGAGCCCCGCGATCTCTGGCGTGAGCTTCTCGCCCGATGCCTTGAACGCCTCGAGCAGCGTGACGTGCGAACGGGGGTAGTGGTACGGCGGCCCGGTGCGGTCCCACGGGCCGAAGACCTCGTCGGCGACGGGCCAGCCGAGCGCCGCGCCCGCGGCATAGACCGTGATCGACGAGCCGCTGCGGATCGGTGAGAAGAGCCAGCAGACTCGGGGGCGTGGCGTCATGCCGGGACGGTAGGCGACCGACGCGGGTCTACACTCGGCGCATGAGCCGCAGAGCACCGAAACAGGCCGCCGCGATGGCGAGCGGTGAACTTTCAGAACGTCGTGCGGTTGGCCGCGGTGAGCGCAGCCGCGCTGGCGAACGCGGCCCCCGCCCAGCCAAGCCTTAAGCACGTCGCCACGACCATCGCCACCTCCGGCGGCGCCGAGATCCTCACCTTCGAGCCCGACTCCGGCACGCTCTACGCCACGCACGCCGGGGGCCTCGATCTCTACCGGTTCGACGCCGGCACCCTCACACCCGCCGGCTCGATCGACCTGCACGGCGCGGTGCCCGCGCTCGCCGACGTTTCCAGCGTCGCGATCGATCCGTCCGGTCGCGGGTTCGGCGTTGCCGCGGCCATCCCGGAGCACAGCGACACCACGCCGGGCACCCTGATCATCTTTGAGACCGCGACCGGCTCGGTGGTCGCGCAGGTCCGCGTGGGCTTTCACCCGGACATGGTGACCTTCACACCCGACGGCCGCGCGGTGCTGGTCGCCAACGAGGGCGAGCCGGGCGAGGAGGCCGACCCCGCGGGGGGGATCACCGTTGTTGATCTCGGCGGGGTTTTGACCCTCGACGATGTGCGCACTCGGCGATACCGACGCCGCGACGTACGACCTGTCGCCGAGCAATCTCGCCGCGGGCGTCACGCTCGACGGCCTGCGCATCGGCCCGGCCAACCGCGACACGCCCTGGCTCGACCTGGAGCCGGAGTACATCGCCCCCGACAACGGGGGCGCGTGGGTGAGCCTGCAGGAAAACAACGCGCTCGCCCGGTTCGACCTCGCCGGCCGCACGTGGACGGCCGTGCACAGCCTCGGCGTGCACATCCAGACCATCGACGCCTCCGACGCCGACGGGCAAGCCCGGATCGACGACGAGGTCGCCGGCATGCCGATGCCGGACGCGATCGCCAGCTACGTGGTGGACGGCGCCCGCTACATCGTGACCGCCAACGAGGGCGATGTCCGAGCCGACGACCGCGTCCGGCTCGGCGACGCGAGGCTCGACCCGGCGGTGGTGTCGATCCTGGACCTGCTCTACCCCGACCTCGCCGGCGGCGTCCGCGACGACGCGGCGCTCGGCCGTCTCGAGATCTCCTCGATCGACGGCGACCGCGACGGCGACGGTGACATCGACGTGCCGACCATGTTCGGAACGCGCTCGATGAGCATCTTCGACGAGCAGGGGCGGGCGGTCAGCGACTCCGGTGTCTTCCTCCGGAGTGTCACCGCGCTCCTGTTCCCCGATCGCTTCAACAGCAACGGGGACCCCGCGACGTTCGACACCCGCTCGGACGACCGGGGCCTCGAGCCCGAGGGCCTCGCGCTCGCCACAATCGACGGCCGGGTCTACGCGTTTCTCGGGCTCGAACGCACCAGCGGCGTGGCGATGTTCGACATCACCGACCCGCGCGCCGTGGGGTCGCCGACCGAGATCGGCCTGCCGATCTACATCAACACCGCGGCATACTCCGACGCCCCCGGCGGCGGCGTGGGCCCGGAAGGGCTGTGCGTGGTGCAGAGCCGCGGCGAGCACTACGTGCTCGTCGCCTGCGAGGTCTCCGCCACCATCGAGGTGCTGCAGGTGGTGCGCGATGCCCCGACAGCCGACCCGCCCGCAAGCAACTAGCGGGCGAAGTATTCCGGAAGGCTCTTGCCCTTGTAGGTGAAGCTCCGCTTGCCGTACCCCGCGGCCTCGAGCAAATCGAGGTACGCCGGGTCATCGCCGGAGAAGCCGTCGGCGCTCTCCATGTACGCCTCAACAAGCCCCGCCGAATTCACCCACCGGGCGCTGCCGTCGCACATCGCGGCGTTGACCCCGTCCCTGCCGTGGTTGTTCCACGCGTCGGGATAGTTGTTCACGCCGTCGGTCCGGCCGAAGCCGAGGCTGTCGCCCGGCGGCTGCACGTCGTCGTTGTCGTTGTCGATCACAATGATCGTGCGGTCGGGATAGCGCACGCTGATCTGCGTCTTGAGCACGCCGTCGGGATAATCGTCGAGGATCTCGATCCCGCCGCCGGGTGTGTAGTTCCACCCGAGCTGCCCGCCGATCGTCCCGCGCTCGCGCCCGTAGATCACGGTGCCGTCGGGATATTTCCCGTCGCTAAACCACGCGAACGTCTCGTAGCTGTGGCCCCCACCGTCGTCGTCGCGATCTTTGGCCGCGACGAAGGTGTCGATCAGGAAGTCACGCCCATAAAGCAGCGGCACGTCGCCGAGCACGGGGTGGTCGCTGAGCATCTCGTTCTCGCGGATGATGTTGCTGGTCGCGGGGCACAGCGCGACCTCGTAGCTGCTGATGTAGTCGGGGAACAGCCAGCCGACGTTGTCCTCGAAGGTGAAGATCGCCGGCAGGAACACCTCACGCTTCGTCTCGTTGCTGTAACTCTGGCACGCCTGCCCGAGCTGCCGCGTGTTCGAGAGGCACGCGGCTCCGCCGGCCCGCCGCCCGGGCCTTGCCCAGCGCCGGCAGCAGGATGCCGATCAAGAGCGCGATGATCGCGATGACCACCAGCAGTTCGATAAGTGTGAACGCGCGGACGCGTCTGGAGAGCATCGGGCCAGCCTACCACATCCCGGCCGCGGGCTCCAAGGTTCACCCCGAGACGGCGTCCCCCGCGGACACTGATCCGCGGCATGGGCCTTGGGGAGAGCCCACTGATCCGATACCATGCCTCCTCGGCCCGCTGTCAGCGGCTCGCCGCGACAACGCCCCGAAGGAGACGACCCATGCCGACCACACGCCGCACATCAACTCTCGCCCGCGCGCTGGTCGCCGCCGGCGGCCTCTCGGTCGCAGCACCTCAGACCTCGCTCGCCCAGGCCGACAACGATGTGCTCTTCAGCCTCGACGGCATGCGGCTTCGGTGCGAGCTCTTCGGCGAGTGCTTCCCCGACCAGTCGCGCAACAGCGCCGACAACCCGCTCCCCCCCGGCACGCCCCAGACCATCCTGCCCAGCAGCGGCTACCGCTACACGCTCGACGGCACCGTCCGCTCGTCCGGCCTCATCGGCGGCATCATCCCCGACGGCTCGAGCCTCGGCGAGATGATGGACATCCTGCAGGCCGGGCAGTCGCGCATGCTCACCGGCTACATGCGCAACCCCACCGGCGGCTTGCCCGACGCCAAGAACACCGTCTGGCTGCAGACCTTCGCCGACGAGATCATCGGCATCGAACTGGCCATCACCCTCGAGACCTCCATCTCCGACCAGGGCGTCGGGCTCTTCGAGATCCGCGACATCGACATCGGCCTGGGCATCCTGTTCGGCGAGATCCGTGTCGAGAACGGCACGTGCCTGATCGAGACGTGGGAGCCCTCTCCCCGCCAGCAGACCGAGTGGCACTTCGACAGCGCCCTGACCAGCGTCCCCAACTCCGGGCCGGCGCGGCTCGACTATCTCGACAACCCCGCCTTCGGCACCGTCCTCGGCGGCATCGGTTCCGAGGACACACCAAACCCCAACGCCCCCACCGGCGTCACCGAGGCGCAGTCCTCCTTCACCACCACCGCCTCGCTCGGCATCCCCGGCCCCGGCGGTGAAGACGCCGACGTCTACGTCACAAGCCCGGCACGCAACCTCGCCGACCCGGACCCCGACCTCTACCGCGGCATCGGGCTCGCGCTGTTCCCGGCCAGCAAACCCGCATTCCCCGGCGGCTTCCTCGGCCAGTGGACGCTCATCTACGACCTCTACATCCCGTCAGAAAGCTGGAACACCGAGTGGCCCCTCGCCCTCGTCCACGGGTCGCACAACAACGACGGCCGCGCCGACTGCCTCATCCGCAACCCCGGCAACGGCAACGGTGCGATCGGCTACATCGCCGAGCCCGGCGACTATCTCGAATCCAACGCCATCGGCCCCGACCGCTGGATGCGCCTCGCCCTGGTCAGCAACTTCATGCAGACCAACGAGACCGCGATCTACGTTGACGGCCAGCTCGTCGGCGTGACCAACTCCGACTGGCACTACAACTCCGTCGATCCCACCGCGCCCGTGTTCGGCGACGGCGAGCCCGTCGAGAGCGCCGACTGGCTGGCCTGGGGCGAGTTCCCCTCGCCGTGGGCGTTCAGCTCGGGCAACTACCCCGACTCGATCGGCCCCTCGCCGCTGGCCTCCACGCTCGGGCTCTTCTGCGACCTCGGCGACGCCGACCTCGGCCCCGGAGGCCGCTCGGAGGTCGCCTACCTCGCCAATCTCTACTTCGCCGACGACATGCTCACCCCCGCCGAGATCGCCGCCCTCGGCGGTGCCGACGCCGATGGCATCGTCTTCACCACCGCCCCCTGCCCGCCCGATTTCAACGGCGAGGGCAACGTCAACACCCAGGACTTCATCGCCTTCCTCAACGAGTGGGTCGCCCAGGGCTCCCGCGCCGACTGGAACGGCGACGGCACCGTCAACACCCAGGACTTTATCGCGTTTCTGAACGAGTGGGTCGCGGGTTGCTGACCCGCGCCGCGATGCGCATCCAGTGCTTTCCTGCGGTTGTGCATAGCCGGTTCGCCCACTGCTAGGAGAATCGCGGCATGTCTATGTAAGAACGCCGGCAACCATGCGTCTGGCGTGGACTGTCCGGTTGCTTCTACACGCGATGCCCTGTACATTGGCCGATGCCCAATTCGCGCCGTCGAGGCGCGTGAGCCGGCGGACGAGAGAAAGTTCCTGGATTTTGGAGGTGTCGTGTGAAGAAAGTAAACTCGTGGCTTGCATTGTCCCTTATGGCCGCCGCGTCGGCCCCGGCGTGTGCGCAGCTCTTTGGCCCGGGTGACCCGATCCTGGCGGTCGATCCAGACACCGGCGTGGAGAGCGATTACCCCGACGGCGAGGCCCCGGTCTTCGCGCTGGACCAGGACTCCTTCACCAAGTACTTGAACTTCGGTCAGGAGGGCACCGGGCTGATCGTCACTCCCGCCTACGGCGCCTCGATCATCCGCAGCTTCAACATGACCACGGCCAACGACGCGCCCGAGCGCGACCCGGCTACGTGGGAGATCTACGGCACCAACGACCCCATCACCAGCGCCGACAACAGCGGCGGCGACGAGGAGAGCTGGACGCTCATCGCTTCCGGCGACGCCGACCTTCCCGAGGACCGCTTCCTCTGGGGGCCGTTCTACGACTTCGCCAACGGCACGGCGTACACCTCCTACAAGATCGTGTTCCCAACCGTGCGCGATCTCTCCGCCAACTCGATGCAGATCGGCGACCTCTCGCTGTTCACAGGCACCGGCGGCGGGGGCGATCAGATCCTCGACGATGTTGACGCGGTCATCGCGGTCGGCACCTTCGGCTCGCTCAGCCGCTACCCCGGCGCCGAGGGTCCCACCAACGCCATCGACGGCGACAACTTCAACAAATACCTCAACTTCGGACGCGAGAACTCCGGCTTTATCGTCAGCCGCGCAGACGACACCGCCGTCGTGGTCGGACAGCTCACGATGGTCACCGCAAACGACTTCTCCGAGCGCGACCCCACCACGTGGGAGCTCTACGGCACCAACGACGCGATCGTCAGCGAGGACAACAGCACCGGCGAGGCCGAGAACTGGACCCTCGTCGACTCCGGCTCGATCGATCTTCCCGAAGACCGCAACACCGCCGGCCCGACCGTCCCGGTCAACAACTCCACCGCCTACACCTCCTACAAACTGCTCATCCCGAGCATCAAGGTCTCCGGCGGCTTCCCCGGCGACGCGGTGCAGTACTCCGAGGTCATCTTCGAGGAAGGCAGCAACGACTGCTACGCCGACTGCAACGGCGACACGTTCGTGGACACACGCGACTTCCTGTGCTTCCTCAACAAGTGGACCGAGGCCACCGGCTCGGGCATCTACGACCCCGAGGCCGACTGCAACGACGACAACACCAACAACACCCAGGACGTCATCTGCTTCCTGAACCTCTGGACCGGCGGCTGCTGAACCGCTCCACTCCGTGCGCTCTCGCGGCCCCGGCCTGTGCCGGGGCCGCGTCTCTGCGCCCGCACTCGCGGGGGCCCGGCCCCCTACAGTCCGGCCGTGCCGATCCCTCTCGACTGTCTCATCCTGGGCGGCGGAATCGCGGGGCTCTGGACCCTGCGCACGCTCGTAGACGCGGGCGTCAACGCCGCCCTCGTCGAGCACGACGCGCTCGGGCACGGCCAGACCATCGCCAGCCAGGGCATTCTCCACGCCGGGACCAAGTACGCGCTCTCCGGAGACGCCTCCCGAGCGAGCAAGTCCGCGGCCGATGCGGCCGCGATCTGGCGCGACTGCCTGGCCGGAACCGGCCCGATCGACCTCCGCAACGCCGGCGTGCTCTCACCCAACACCTGCATGTTCACCACGCCCGGAATCGGCTCCCGCCTGGCCGGGCTCGCAGCATCCAAAGCGCTGACCAGCGGCCCTCAGAAACTCACCCGCGCCGAATACCCACCGGCATTCGCCGGCGCACCGGCGGGCGTCAGCGTCTACCAGCTCGACGAGCCGGTGATGGACCTGCCGGCACTGCTGGAGACACTCGCCGGCCCGGTCCGCGACCGTCTGCTGCGCGCGCGCACAGTGCAACTCCGCTGGCAGAACAACAAAGACCAGCCCGCTGAAACCAGCCCCGGCCCGCAGCACGGCGTGGCGGCACACCTCACCACGGACGCCGGAGAGTTCAGCATCACCCCCCGTGCGATCGTCTGCACCGCCGGTGCCGGCAACGAGAATCTCCTCGCCCAGCTCGGCCTCGACAGCGAGATCCGCATGCAGCGTCGCCCGCTCCACATGGTGCTCGCCCGGGGCCCGCTCCCCCACCTCTACGCCCACTGCGTCGGCCTCTCCGACAAACCCCGCGCCACGATTACCTCCGCCACCGACGCCGCGGGACGCACCGTCTGGTACATCGGCGGCACGCTCGCCGAGACAGGAATCGATCGCGCCCCCGCCGAGCAGATCGCGTCGGCCAAGCGTGAACTCGCCGAGATCGTGCCGTGGATCTCGCTTGACGGCGTCGAGTTCGCCACACTCCGGGTTGACCGGGCCGAGGGATTCGACGAATCGGGGCGGCGGCCGGACACCCCGGTCGTGCGCGCACGGGCCGGTCATCGCCTGCTGGCCGACGAAACTCGTCCTCGCCCCGCTCGCGGCGGCCGAGGTCGCCGAACTCGTCGGCCGCTCGCCCGTATCTCCCGCACCGCCCGCCTCCGTCCACGACCCGCTTCACACCCAACCCCGCCCCGAGCCCGCAACACCGATCTGGGACCGCGACGGCATTTCCTGGAGCTGACCGCCACCATGCAACTCCGGCCACTCGGCAATTCCGGTCTCGATGTCTCGGCCCTCAGTCTCGGCACCGTCAAGCTCGGCCGCACCGAGGGGATGAAGTATCCCGCGCCCTACGACCTGCCCAGCGACGAAACCGCGCGCGCGCTCCTGACACTCGCGGCTGATCTCGGGATCAACCTCATCGACACCGCTCCCGCCTACGGCACCAGCGAGGCGAGACTGGGGGAGTTGCTGCCGGCCGTTGGCGACCGTTTCCTCCTCTCGACCAAGGTCGGCGAGGAGTTCGAGGACGGCGTCTCCCGGTTCGACTTCTCCCCGGAGTACACCCGCCGCAGCGTCGAACGGAGCCTCAAGCGACTCGGCCGCGACTCGCTCGACATGGTGCTCGTGCACTCCGACGGCAACGACCTCGACATCATCGAACGCCATGGCACGGTCGAGGCCCTGCGATCGCTACAGCGGGCCGGTGTGGTCCGGGCCGTCGGCTTCTCGCCCAAGACCGTCGAGGGCGCGCGCGCAGCGGTGGCCTGCTGCGATGTCGTCATGCTCGCGCTCAACCCGCGCGACACCGAGATGCTGCCCGTGCTGCGGGAGGCCCACGCCGCGGGTGTGGGCGTCCTCGTCAAGAAGGGCCTGCTCTCGGGGCACCTGAGCCGCGGTCGCCGGCACCGAGCCCGCGGCGGACCCCATCGAGGCGTGCCTTGCCTACCTGCTCGGCGAGCCGGGGGTCTCGTCGGTGGTCGCGGGGACGATCAACCCCGATCACCTGCGGCATAACGTCGAGGCCGCGGAGCGGGTGCTCACCCGCTGACCCCGGATCACCCGCATGCCGCCGCCCGACCCGCTGCGCCGCTCCCCCGCTGGCGTGTATGCTCCCGACCCCGGGAGGTACCGCGTGTGAAGCACTCTTGCTGGCTCACTGTGTTCGTCGCCATGTTGGCCTGCCTGCTGTCCTCGACGACGCGGGCCCAGGACAACGAGACGCCGAACTTCGACATCCCCGCGATTCCCGAGCCGGCCGGCGACCTCCGCGTCATGGTCTGGAACGTGCAGCGCGGATCGAACGGATTCGCCCACGGGCCCGAAAAGACCCTCGCGTGGATCCGTGCCGCGAACCCCGACCTCGTGCTCATGCAGGAGAGCTACGACATCGACGGCGACCGTGCCCGGCTGGGCCCGTGGCTCGCAGCCGAGCTCGGGTGGGACCACCACCAGGGCGACAGCACACACCTGTGCATCCTCTCCCCGCTGGTGTTCGAGCAGACCTACTTCCACGAGGCGTGGCACGGCATCGGCGCTCGGCTCCGCGACGAACAGGGCCGCACGCTCGTGGCCTATTCGATCTGGATCGACTACAACGCCTACACGCCGTACGCGCTCCGCGACGATCCGGCGATCACCGACGGCGCCCTGCTGGCCAAAGAGACAGACGAGTCCGACCGCTACACCCAGACGCTCGCGCTGCTCGAGCACCTCCGCGGGGTCGGCCATCTCGGCGGACCGGACGCGCCCGGCGGCCCGTTCCCCCTGCTGGTCGGCGGCGATTGGAATTGCCCGTCCCACCTGGACTGGACCGGCGAGGCCGAACTGGTCTTCCGGTTCCGCCGCGACCTCCCGCTGCCGGTCAGCACCGCGATGCAGCGCGCAGGCTTCACCGACACCTTCCGCGAGGTCCATCCCTCACCGCTCGCCGCGCCGGGCATCACGTGGTCGCCGCTCTTTAGGGGCACGCGCGACGAGCCCGGCACCGCCGACCGGATCGATCGGCTCTACGCGCTGCCCGCGGCACCGGCCGCAACACCCGAGGGCGAGGCCGCCACCACCCGTCTCCGGGCGATCGGCGCGATGACACTCCCGGCGGTCTACGAGAGCGAGGACGTCGAGCAGGTTGATCGGCTCTTCCCGAGCGATCACGCGGCACTGATCGTCGATCTGGTCTGGGAGTGAACCGAAAGGCCGCCCGAGGCGCACCGCGCGGTGGTGCCGCCGCAGCACTCCGGCGCGACCTCTACACTGCCCGCATGTTCGGATCCCACCTCTCCATCGCCGACGGCATGGCCGCCGCGGCCCGCAAGGCCGACGAACTCGGCTTCGACTGCGTGCAGATTTTCACCAAGAATCAGCGTCAGTGGAAGGTCAAGCCGCTCGACGAGCAGGCCGCGGACGACTGGATCAGCGCGATCGATGAGCTGGGCTGGGCCGGCCGCACGGTCAGCCACGCCTCCTATCTGATCAATCTTGCGAGCCCGGACGATGAGCTCTGGCACAAGTCGATCGACCTGATGACCGAAGAGATCAATCGGTGCGAGCGGATGCAGATCCCGTTCCTTGTCCACCACCCCGGTGCCTACACGACCAGCACCGCCGAGGAGGGCCTCGAACGGATCGCGTCGGCCTACCGCCATCTGCTTCGCCGCACAGCCGGGCACGCGACGGTGCTGTGCCTGGAGGACACCGTCGGATCGGGCTCGAATATGGGCCGCACGTTTGAGGAGCTGGCCGCCTTGCGGAGCCTGATCATCGACAAGACCGGGGCCGGCCACCGCGTGGGCTTCTGTTTTGACACCTGCCACGCCCACGCCGGCGGGTACGACATGGCCAGCCGCGAGTCGGCCGAGGGCGTGCTGGCCGAGTTCGACCGGCTCTGCGGCCTCGAGCACCTGCGGGTGGTTCATCTCAACGACTCGATCGGCGAACTGGGCAGCCGCCGCGACCGCCACGCCCACATCGGCGAGGGCACCATCGGCGGCGGGACGACCTCCAGGAGCCTGCTGGCGAGCGGATTCGCGGCCGTGGTGAACCATAAGGCCCTGAAAAACGTACCGAAGATCCTCGAAACGCCGAAGGAACCGACGGAGGCGGGCACGCCGATGGACGTGATCAATCTGCGCCGCCTCCGGCGTCTGCAAAGCTCTCCACCCAAGCGCACTGCCGCGGGAACCGCACGATGACGACCAAAGACCTCCTCGTTGCTCTCTCACTCACCGCGCTCACAGCCGCCCCGCTCGGCCTTGTCGGCTGCAAGGGCAGCGGCCGCTCCGGCGAATCGAGCTTCCGCTCGTCGACCCGCGCCGACACCCGGGCGACCGAGGCCGCGGAACTCGCCGCGAGGCTCAAGAACGAGGGGCTGGTCGATCAGGCGCTCCGCGAGTTCGAGCGGGCCATCGAGATCAACCCGACGATGACCACCGCCTACATGGGTGCCGGTGACATCTACCGTGAGCGCGGCGACTTTGAGGGTGCCGAGCGGCACTACGGCGACGCCGCCCGAGTCTCCCCCAATGAGTTCGACCCGAACTACTGGCACGGCCACGCGCTGCAGATGCTCAACCGCATCACCGAGGCCGTGCGTGCCTACCTGCGGGCCCTGGCGATCCGCCCCGACGATTTCAACGCCAACCTCAACCTCGCGACCGCGTATCTGCAGCTCGGCGAGGACGCCCAGGCCGTGATCTACGCCGAGCGTGCGGTGCGGATCAACGCGAGCGACGGCCCGGCCCGGGTCAACCTCGGGGCCGCGTACGCCAACGCCGGCCGGCACGGGGAGGCGATCGAGCAGTACGAGGCCGCGGCCGAGCTCATGCCGCTGACCCCGGAACTGCTGCTCAATCTCGCCGAGAGTCTGGGCAAGGTGGGTCGGCATCAGGAAATGGCCGGCACCATCCGCGAGGTGCTGCGGCAGTCTCCCTCGGCCATGGCGCAGGAACGCCTGGGCTCGGCTCTCTTCCGCATGCGCGAGTACGACAACGCCATCGAGGCCTTCCGCGGCGCGACACGGATGGACCCCAACCACTACCCCGCCTGGAACGGCATCGGCGTCTGCCTGCTCAACCGCTACGTCTGGTCGGACAAGTCAGACCTGGTCGCGCTCGACGAGGCCCGCAACGCGCTGCGGCGGAGCCTGCAGATCGAACGCAACCAGCCGCGGATCGCCGAGCTTCTCACCCGCTACTGATTTCTGGCCATTCGCGGGCTGATTGCCAAGAGGGGCTTGACCGGGATCCCCTCGATCGATTACGCTGCGACATGCCCGATGTGTCGCTCTTAGAAGTTTTCCCTTCACCGGGCGATGCGCCCTACGTCATCGAGCACATCAACGAGGAATTCACCTCGGTGTGTCCGAAGACCGGTCACCCGGACTTCGGCGAGATCACCCTGCGCTACCAGCCCGCGCCGGCCTCCTCCGGGGGCACCTGCATCGAGCTCAAGAGCCTCAAGCTCTACGCCCAGAGCTTCCGCAACGAGGGCATCTTCTACGAGGCGGTCACCAACCGCATCCGCGATGATCTGGTCACGCTGCTGAACCCCGATTGGCTCCAGATCGTGACCAACTGGCGCGGCCGCGGCGGCATCCGTTCGATCATCCGCGCGCCGATTTCGGCAGCGTGCCCTCCCACTTCCGGGGGCGTTGAGCCGCCCCGCGGGCCCGGCACGGCCCACGACCATCACCGAGGTCTTTCGGCCACCGCCGCCGCCGGCATCGGTTTTCTCATCCCCCTACCATCTGCCTCCACCAGAACGAAAGGCTCCGCATGTCCACCATGTTCAAGTCCGACCGCCGCTACGTCCGCGACTTCGGCCCCAACGAGAGGCTCGAGGGCATCTTCACCATCAAGAACGCCCAGCTCGGCAAAACGCGGCAGGACAAGACCTACCTCCGCTGCCTCATCGCCGACAAGACCGGCGAGCTGCCCGGGCGCATGTGGTCGATCGACGAGACGACCTTCCACAAGCTGCCCACCGAGGGCTTCGTGTGGCTCGAGGGCGAGACCCAGCCCTACCAGGGCGAGCTGCAGCTGATCATCCACTCGATCGAACGCACCGAGCCCTCGCCCGAGCAGATGCGCGAGCTGCTCCCCTCCACCACCCACGACATCGACGCGATGTTCGCGGAGGTCACCGGCGTGCTCGGCACGCTCAAGCACCCCGCCATGCAGGCCCTCGCCGAAACCTACCTCGAAGACGACGCGCTGATGGACGCCTTCCGCGCCGCCCCTGCCGCCAAGAGCATGCACCACGCCTACCTCGGCGGCCTGCTCGAGCACACGCTCAACCTGCTCAAGCTCGCCGACGCCGTCTGCCCGCTCTACCCGCGCGTCAACCGCGACATCGTCATCCTCGGCCTGTTCCTGCATGACCTCGGCAAGACCCGCGAGCTCTTCTACGACCGCGCGTTCGGCTACACCGACCGGGGCGAGCTGATCGGCCACATCGTCGAGGGCGCGATCATGCTGCACGACAAGGCCCAGCAGACCATGGCGCTCAAGGGTGTCCGCCTGCCCGCCGGTGCGCTCACCGTGCTGCAGCACATCATCCTCTCACACCACGGCATCCCCGAATACGGCGCCGCCAAGATCCCCATGACGCCGGAGGCCATCCTCGTCTCCATGCTCGACAACGTGGACGCGAAGCTCGCCATCGCGCTCGACGCGGCACGCCCGGAGGAAGAACGCGCCTACGACCTCCGCGGCAACTTCACCGAACGGCTCTGGGCCCTCGACTGCAAGCTCTACCGCCCCGACCCCCTCGCCGACTGACAAGCACCCACCCGCGATCGTCGCCGCACGGGCGGCCCGAGCCGTACAATCTCAGGCAGAACGCGGAGCGTGCCATGTCCGAGGAAGTCTCCATCCAGGTCAACTTCACACGAGCGATGCCGCTCTTCCCCCTCGACACCGCGGTGCTGCTGCCGCAACAGATCCTCCCGCTCCACATCTTCGAGGAACGCTACCGCCAGATGATCAACCGCGCCCTCGACGGCGCGGGGCAGATCGCTATGGGCGTCTTCCGCGGGCAGCGCTGGAAACAGGAATACCACGCCCGGCCGCCGGTGCGGCCGGCGGTCTGCGTGGGGCAGATCGTGCAGCACGAGCAGGTCGAGGACGGCCGCTACAACATCCTGCTGCAGGGCATCTGCCGCGCGAAGATCGTCGAGGAGGCCGAGCCCTCCGAGGGACAGCTCTACCGCCACGTGATGCTCCAGCCGATCGGCGTGGGCGAGGTGGACGAGGACGAACTCGAAGACCTGCGCGACTGGCTGGACGAGGCCCTCAGCGAGAGCCCGCTCACACAGATGACGCGGGCCGAGGAGATCCTCGGCTACGTCCGCAAGCCGGAGATCCCGACCTCGGCCCTGCTCGAACTGGTGTCGTTCTCGATGACGCCCAACGGCGAGCTGCGCTACCGGTTGCTGGCAGAGGGTGACGCGGGCCGACGCGCCCGGCTGGTCCGCGACGAGCTCGAGCACGTGCAGGGGCTCATCCGCCAGGCCCGGGCCCAGCACCCCGAAGAGTGGCCCAAAGGCTGCAGCTGGAACTGACCGCCGCGCCACTTACGAATCCCGGACCGTCGCCAACGACGAGCCCCGCGCGCAAGCTCGGGATTCTGCACATCACGCGCTATCGCCCGTGCGCTCGATACTCGCGCCCAGCGGACGCAGCCGCTCTTCGAGACGCTCATACCCCCGATCGAGGTGATACACGCGGTTGACGATCGTGGTCCCCTCGGCCGCGAGCCCGGCCAGCACGAGCCCGGCGCTGGCCCGCAGATCGCTCGCCATCACCTGCGCCCCGGTCAGCTTCTTCACGCCGCTGACGACGACCGTCGGCCCGGCCCTGAAGAGGCTGGCCCCCATCCGCCCCAGCTCCGCCACGTGCAGGAACCGCTCGGGGAAGATCCGCTCGGTGATCACGCTGTTGCCCCTCGCCAGCGTCAGCATCGCCATGAACTGCGCCTGCAGATCCGTCGGGAAGCCTGGGTGTGGCTGGGTCGTGACCTCGATCGGCCGCAGCCCCTCGTGGCTGGACACCCGGCAGGTCGCGTGCAGCGGGTCGTCGCCGGTCGTCTCGATCTCGACGCCGGCGTGCTCGAGCCGGTCGGCCGCCGCGAGCAGGGTGTCGATCGGGCAGTTCTCGATCGTCACGTCCCCCTCGGTCATCGCCGCGGCACACAGGAACGTCCCCGCCTCGATGCGGTCGGGGATCACCGCGTGCTCGGCCCCGCCCAGCTTCTCCACACCCCGCACGGTGATCCGGGGCGAGCCGCCCCCGTAATCTCCGCCCCCATCTTGCCGAGCAGCCGGGCCAGATCCACGACCTCCGGCTCGCAGGCCGCCGACTCGATGACCGTCGTGCCCTCGGCAAGGGTCGCCGCACTCATCACGTTGGCCGTTCCCAGCACCGTCGAACCGAAGGGCCCGCCCAGAAAGACCGTCGCCCCCCGCAGACGCCCGCCGGCCGGTGCGCTGGCGACGATGTCACCGCCCTCCAGCGTGATCTGGGCGCCGAGCGCCCGCAGGCCCCGGAGGTGCAGGTCCACCGGCCGGTCACCGATCGCGCACCCGCCCGGCATCGAGACGCGGGCCTTGCCCCTGCGGGCGAGCATCGGGCCAAGCGTGCAGATGCTGGCCCGCATCGTGCGGACGATGTCGTAGCGGGCGTGTGACTGGCTCTCGTCGGCCGAACGGAGCGTCACGGTGCCGCCGACCGCACCCTCGGGCGCGTCCGCCCCGTCCGTGCGGCCGCACCCGAGCTCGGCCAGCAGCCGGAGCATGTTGCGGATGTCCGCCAGGTCTGGCACGTCGCGGAGGGTCACCGGCTGGTCGGTCAGCAGCGCCGCCGCGAGCAGGGGCAGCGCCGCGTTCTTCGAGCCGTGGACCCGGATGGTGCCCGACAGCGGCCGGCCTCCCTGAATAATGAATCTGTCCATGTCGCTCCCGGTCGCTCCCGCGCTCGTGTTGGCATCCCGTGACCTGCTGGTCTTTCGCACACGCCGCTGCGCGCGCAGAGGCCACCGCCGCCCGCGCTGGCGTGTGCTACGTCTTTCGACCGACCGGCCGCTTTCGCACCAACCACCGCCGCACACTCTCACCCGGCCACCGGGTGCATCCCTGGCGGCCCGCCCGTGGCACCCGCAGCCCCTTCCCGGCTGCCTGAAATCATGGGCAGAAAACCCCAAACAAAGACTGGATATCATCCCGTCGAACAAAATGCCCTTGCATCACAAGTGAGTATCCACTAGTTTTTAGCCGTTCGGTGCTCCGGACTGGGAACCAACCGGAGAATCCGAGCGTTGTACTCAGAGGAACCAACGGACCACAGCCGCCTCGGAATGGGAATCCCGAGCCGGCCGACAGGAGGATCAGCCATGCAGCAACGCACTTCATCGAACTGGAACGCCCGCAGACTCGGCCTCGCCGTGCTCGCGGGAGGCTCGCTCGCTCTGGCGTCGGTCGCCGGCGGGTGCAACAACGCGGGTGAGGGTGCCCTCTCGGGTGCCACGCTCGGCGCGCTGGCCGGCATGGGTCTGGGCAGCCTGAGCGGCGATATGGGCAAGGGTGCCGCCGCGGGGCGCGATCATCGGCGGCGTGGGCGGCGCGGTGCTGGGCGACCAGAACAACCGCAACAACCGCAACTCCAGCAGCAACGAATGGTGATTTCTCCGGCACACCCCGGGGCAACCTCAGGGGCATGCCGACAACGCACGTGACTCCTTCTCTCTGACCCTTTCTACACATCCGGCAACCCGCGGCCGCACAGGGCCGCGGGTTGTCACTTTTCAGCGGCTCCTCCTTCCGAGCGCGTCGCCCCTCTTTGCGCTATTGTGAACGCCCATGGGCACCGTCGCGTCGAAGAAACCCGCCTCCAAATCCACCCGGCGCAAAGCCGGCACGGGCACCCCGCCCAAGGCCGCCAAACCGACCAAGTCGCTCGCCCGCAGCTCCGCCCGGAGCAAGTCGCCCAAGGGCCGGGTCGCGTTCTACCTCGGCGATTGCCGCGAGGTGCTGCCGCAGATCCCCGAGGTGCAGAAGAAGTCGGTCCGGCTGGTCTTCGCCGACCCGCCCTTCAACTGGAAGCGCGACTACGACCGGCAGGAGACCGGGCACGCGTGGGACGACGCGATGTCGCGCGAGGAATACCTCGCCTTTACCTACGGCTGGCTGGACGCGTGCATCGAGGCCCTCACCGACGACGGCTCGATCTGGGTGAACATCCCCGACGACTCGGCCGCCGAGATCGCGGTGCACCTCAAAGGCCGCGGGCTGCACATGGTCAACTGGTGCATCTGGCACTACCGCTTCGGGCAGAACACGACCAAGCGGTTCATCAACAGCAAGGTCCACGCGCTCTACTTCTGCCGCGACCCCGACAACCGCGTCTGGAACAGCGACGACATCGTCGAGGTCTCCGACCGCCGCGCGATCTACGGCGACCCCCGCACCGAGAGCAAGCGTGACGGCATGCCCGCGGGCATGCGTGTGCCGATGGACGTGTGGTACGGCCAGTACTGGGGCCGCATCCAGGGCAACAACAAGGAACGCCGCCACCACCACGACAACCAGCTCCCCGAGGTCTACCTCGAGCGGGTCATCCTCGCCTGCTCCAACCCCGGCGACATCGTGCTCGACCCCTTCATCGGCAGCGGCACCACCGCGGTCGTCGCCCGAGAGCACGGACGCGACTTCGTCGGCACCGAGTTCAGCCGCGAAAACCTCGAGGGGGCGTTCGAACGCACCGGCGAGGGCATGCTGCGCAAGGGCATGGCCCGCGGCGTGAGTTCGGCGATCCACCCCAACCGCCGCAAACCCCGCAACGACCCCGCGCCGGAATGACCGGCGGCGGCGTCATCTCGCCCGCCGAGCACGGCGTCACCGTCCGCATCAAGGCCGTCCCCGGTGCCAAACGCGACGAGATCGTCGGCGTGCTGGGCGACCGACTCAAGGTCCGCGTGAGCGCACCGCCCGAGGGCGGCAAGGCCAACAAGGCGATCTGCGCCCTGCTGGCCAAGACCCTCGGCGTCAAACCCCGCGACGTCGAGATCGTCAGCGGGCTGACCAACCCCGAAAAGGTCGCCCGCGTTCGCGGCATCGACGAAGCAACCGCGAGCAGATACGTGCTGGGTGCGAGGGAGTAGGCCCGCATTCAAACCGCGTGCCGTGGACTCGCTCACGACGTTCGAGAATGGCAGTGGTCGTCGATCGGTTGGACACCGCGTGGCCTTCGTTCGAAGACTCACTCAGACCACGGCACCCCGTAGACACTCAGCCTTCGGCCGCGAGTTCCTGCTTCAGCGCCCTGGCCAGATACTCGTACTGCTCCGGCGTGTTGTACGCCTGCGCACTGATCCGCAGCAGCCGCCGGCCCTGGCTCGGCAGGCTCCACACCGGCACCTGGATGTGGTGCTTCTCGACGAGCTTCTCCTGCAGCGGGTCCTCGTACCCGCCCGGTGACGTGCCGCCGGATTCGAGCCCGACGCCGGGCACGACGATCGTCGCCATCGAGCCGACCAAGTCGTCGGGCGTCGCCGGCTCGCACCCCAGCGCATCGCAGAGGATCCTGCGCCCCTTGAGCGCGAGCGCGTTGTTGCGCGCGCGCAGCGCGTCCCACGACCCCTCCAGCGTCGCCATGAACTCCAGCGCCTCCGGCACCACCAGGAATCGTGTGTAGTCGTCGGTGCCGATGTAGTCGAACAGGCAGCGGAACCGATCACGATCGGGACGCTTGAGGTGGGCCCGGGCCGAGAGCGCGAGCGGCTCGAAGCCCTCGCGCCGGTCGGGGTGCACCCACAGGAACGCCGAGCCCTTCGGGCAGCACGGCCACTTGTGCAGGTTGGCGGTGTAGTAATCGGCGTTGGTTGCGCTCACATCGACGGGGATCTGCCCCGGCGCGTGCGCACCGTCGAGCAACACCTCGACGCCCTTGGCCCGCAGCGCCAGCACCAGCCGATCGACCGGGAAGATCAACGCCGTCGGGCTGGTGATGTGGCTCAGCAGCACGATGCGGGTGCGGTCGGTCACCGCGTCCATCACCGCGTGGAAAATCTCGTCGGAGGACTTCGTCGGGAAGGGCACGGACGCGCGGACGACTTTCGCCCCGACGCGCTTGGCCGCCTTGGTAAACGTACTGATGCACGCCGAATACTCGTGATCGTTCACCACGATCTCGTCGCCGGACTTCAGCCCGAGGTTGTCGATGACGGTCGCGACCGCCTGCGTGACGTTGGGCAGAAACGCCAGCCCCTCCGCGTCGCACCCGATGAACTCGGCGAGCGACGCGCGGGCCGCGTCGAGCAACCCCTCGACGTCGAGCATGAAGAACCGCACAAGCTCGCGTTCCATCCGGTCGCGGAAGCGCTGCTGGGCCTCAAGAATCGGGACCGGGCACGCGCCGTAGCTGCCGTGGTTCAGGAACACCACACCGGGGTCGAGACGCCAGTGACGCGAGTGGGACGAGGGAGCGGGAAGTGTTGGCATGGCCGCAGCATAGCGGCGCGGGTCACGCCTCGAAGTCGATCAACCGCCCGGCGTTGACGCCGGTGGCCGCGCCGTTGCGGGCCGCGGGGTTGGTGTAGATCGGCATTGCGCTCGACGCCTGCGCCGGGGCGTGCCCGTCGAAGCTGACCTGCCCGGGAACCTTCGCCGCCGCGAGCGGATTGGTCGGGGTCGAACGGGCCTTGGCCGCGGCCGAGAGATCGAACGAGTCGTGCGCGTCGGCCCGCGAGGCACGCTCCGTCGTCGACGTCGCGCCGGGCTGGGACGCCGCCTGCTGCTGCGGCACGGCCCGGACCATCAGCGGTCGGACATTGCCGTAGGCCTGCGCAGCGGTCGAGAATGGGAGGACGCGGTCACTCATAGCGGGCACACTCTACCCCATGGATCGGCGCGGCTGTAGGTCCCGCGTGAGTTATAGTTGCGCGCGCAAACCAACGACCGGATAACCCGCCCTTCGGGCGGCTCAGCTCCAGTCGAGCCCCTCGGGCAGCGTGTTCAGGTTGCGGCAGCCGTCGGCGGTCACCACCACCATGTCCTCGATCCGGACACCGCCGATCGCCGCCGAGTAGAGCCCCGGCTCGATCGTCAGCGCGTCACCAACGACTAATTCCGGCCCGTTCCGGTCCAGCAGCGGCGGCTCGTGGACCTCGAGCCCGATGCCGTGGCCCGTGCCGTGGGGCATGCACGTGAACGTGTCCGCCGCCCCCTCGGGCGGCGCCGTCATGTGGTACCCGTGCGCCGTGAGCACGCGTGAGGTCTCGGCGTGCACCGCGTCGCCGGTCACGCCGGCCTTGGTCGCCGCGATCGCCGCGGCCTTGGCCTCGACCACCGCCGTGTGCATCCGGGCGATCTCGTCGGGCACGTCGCCGTGCACGACCACCCGCGTGCAGTCGCCGTTGTAGAGCGTCGCCTTGTTCTGCGGGAACACGTCCACGATGACCGGCTTGCCCGTGTACAGCGGGCCGGAGCCGCGGTTGTGGCAGTCGCCGCCCTCCGTGCCGCAGGCGACGATCGCGTCCGGGCTCGAATAGCCCAGCTCCAGCAGCCAGATGTCCATCATGGCGCGCACACGGTCACCGGTCAGCGGCTCGCCGCCGTGCAGCAGCACGCCGTCGGTGTCGGCCGGGGCCCTAGCGATCATCTGCAGCGTCCGCAGCATGACCTGTTCGGTCGTCGCCTGCGCCTCGGCGAGCCAGGCGATCTCCTGCTCGTCCTTGGCGCGACGATCGAGCACACCCTTGTCGGCGTCGTACTCGAGCGTGAGCCCCGCCTCCTGGATGTGGTGGGCGAAGATGAAGGGGAGCGAGCGGTCGGTGACGACCTTGGTCACGCCGTTGCGGCGGAGGCACTCGACCACCGCCTGAGCCGTGCCGGTCTCGCGGTCGCCGCTCAGGCCGCCCTCGGGGGTGAAGTCTGCGTAGCCGAAGACGGCGTCGGGCGCGGGCGTGCGCGCGCACGGTCCATCTCGATCTCCCGCAGGATGAGCGAACGCCGCGGCGTGGCCCCCTCGATCTCGATCAACGCCGCGGGGTCGCCCACGTTAAAGCGGATGGCGTGGTACAGGATCGCGTTCTTCGCGGGGATGCCGGCGGTGAGTGTGGCGGTGGTCATGAGGGATTATTGTCACAGACTCGCGCCCGCTCGGCCCCGAACCCCCACCGACCCCCGCCGACCTGTCAGAGCTGGCTGGCGGTGAAGCTGGAACCGACCTCTTCCCGGTCCCAGTTGTGGCTCACGCCACGCTTGGTCTCGTAATAGTCCCAGATTTCAAACCAGTAGCTCTTGAACCGGAATTCGCCGAACGGCTCGTAGTGGGCCGCCAGGCGCTTCATGATCGACGCGTCGGTGCCCTTCATGCCCAGCACGGCCTTGCCGTGGCGCAGGCTCTCAGAATCGAGCGCCAGGCGGGAGTAGCGTCCCAGCAGTTGCATGATGTTGCCCGCGGCATACGGCCCGATGCCGGGAAGCGATTTCAGGAACCCGAACGCCTCGTCGTCCGTCGTGGCCGGGTCGGTGAGCCACGCCTCGTCCACCTCGGCGGGCCTGCCGCCCCGGGGGACGAACATCTTGGCGAGTTCCACCATCCGCTGGTCGCGGTATCCGACGCGGCAGCGGGGCGCGGAGCGTGCCGGGGCGGGCGCGGGACACGCGCTTGGCCGAGGGGAACGCCCCCGACTCGCCGAGCACTTCGCAAAGCCGGCGGTTCATGTGCACTGTGCTCGGCCAGGTGACGTTGCAGCTGGTGACGGTCTTGAGCACGTCCTCGAAGAGCGTCGGCGAGCGGAATAGGCGGCTCCGCCCGGACTGCTTCCATCGCGGGTCGAGCGCGTGGAAAGCACGGGCGTGGGCCTCGTCCTCGTCGAGGCGGAACATGCGGGCGCACTGCGCGCGCTTCGGCCTGCTCTGCTCGGGTAAGCGCCCGGTCGAACGCGGCTGCGAGCGGAGCCGCCGGGAACGTGCGGGAAGCTCATCCGCCCGGGCCGGCCGGCGCGGTGGGTCTTGCGGTGTTCCTGAGAGATCGTCGCTCGGGCCGGGCCGCCGGAGAGCAGGAGCGAGCGCGTCAGCGTCTGCCGGCGGACGTCCCAGTGGTTGGGGGCGAGCAGGAAATAGCCGTAGGAACAGACATCGCGGCTGAGCACGAAGTCTGCGGGGACGCGGATGGTCAGGCGGGTGCCCACGGGGGCGATCAGCGCTTGCTGGTCGGTGTGATCGCCTCGGCCGACTCGGGGGAGAGGTAGAGGATGCACTGGCAGTTCGGGCAGTTGGTGAACTGGCCGGTCAGCAGCGCGACGCCGGACTGCATCGGCACGGCCATCATGCACGCGCCGCAGTGGTACTCGTGCCGCTTGACGTCGGCGATCTCCATCGGCGCCATCGTGTCCTCTTCGCGGTGCTCGTACAGCCGCTCGTAGTCGGCGAGGACATTGGCCGGGACTTCCTCGGCCGCCTCGATGCGTTCCTTCTTGAGCAACTCGAGGCGTTCGGCGATCTCGGCCTTGCGCTCCTTGCACTGGGTCTCGGCGACGTCGCGCATCTTGGAACGCTCGGCCCGCTGGGCGTCGAGCTCGGCCAGCTCGGCCTTCAGCTCGTCGGCGCGGTTCATCTGGCCGAGAGCTTCCTCCTCGACCTTGGCCTTGTCGGCCTTGAGGGTGTTGACCTCGGTGAGGAAGGTCTGGTAGTCCTTGGTGGTCCGCGCCGTGTCCATCTGCTCGCGGATCTGCTCGAGCCGCTCGTTGGTTGACCGCACGTCGTTTTCTGCGTTGGCGACCGAGGCGCTGATCTGCTTGACCTGCTTGGCGAGGGCGACGTGCTTGGCGTCCAGGGCCTTGAGCTGCTTGGACTGCTCGGCGAAGAACCGCTCTGCGGCGCGGAGCCGGGATTGCAGCCCGGCGAGTTGGCGATCAATTTGAAACACACGCAGCAGACGGGTGGTGACGTCCATCGAGCACTCCAGGGCGTTCAGCGGCTTCCACAATGAGTGTACCCCAAGGCGGGTGACAAATCACACATTGGTGCGGAATCAGAGCGCATCCGGGGCAGATCAGGCCAGAAACTCAAGCAACCAATAGGCCGCCGGGAACACCAGCAGCAGCGAATCGAGCACGTCGATAAGCCCGCCCATGCCCGGGACGGCCGTGCCGGAATCCTTGACCCCTGCGTCGCGTTTGAGCACGCTGGCCATGAGGTCGCCGGCGTGGCCTACGAGCGAAAACACAACACCGGCCAGCACGCCGACCAGCGGACTGGGGCTCCCCGCGACGCCCGCCCGCCCGAGAAGCAACGCCCCGACCGCCCCCACGACGCTCGCCAGGACGATGCCGCCGAAGAGGCCTTCCCACGTTTTTCCGGGGCTGAGCCACGGGATGAGCTTGTGCCGCCCGATCGCGCGGCCCGTGAAGTAGGCCCCGGTGTCGCATGACTTGGTCACCAGGAGCACCCAGAGCAGAAGCCAGACCTCGTTGTGCCGGCGGATGGCCATGAGGAAACCGAACAAGAGGCCGAGATAGACGAACGCCAGCAGCGTCGAGCCGGTGGCGGCAATAACCCCTTCGACCGAGCAGTGCCGGGCGTGGAAGACCATCGACGCCACCAGCACCCCCACCGCCGCCGAGGCCACCAGGGCGGCCGCGGTCAGGGGGTCGGCCGACTCGGGCACGAATGTTGACACCACCAGCCCGACCAACGCTGCGACGGTCGAGGCCCGGGCCGAGGCGGCGATGCCCTTCCGGCGGAGCATCGCGGCCAGCTCCCGAGCGGCCACGAGGCTCAGCGCCGCCACCACCGGGAAGAGCAGCGTCCCCGGCGGGAACGTGGCGATCCCGAGCAGGTCGGCCAGCCCGGTGGGCAGCGCGACGCGGTCGATCAGGCCGTCGAGCCACAGCCCCAGGATCAGGCTGGCGATGAGCAACGAACCGGCAATCACGCGTTTGTGGAGCACAGCGGGGACTTTAGCGGCTCGTCGCCCGGGGTGCGGGGGCGGGCCTCGCGCCAAACCGGCGGTCCCGGGCCGCGAACGCCCGGATCGCCCCGCGGAAGTGCTCGGCGGAGAACTCGGGCCAGAAGACATCGCTGACGAACAGCTCCGCGTAGCTGATCTGCCAGAGCAGGAAATTGGACACCCGCATCTCTCCGGCGGTGCGGATCACCAGATCGGGCTCGGGCAGCCCGGCGGTGCCCAGCGCGTCCGAGATCGTGGTCTCGTCGATGGCGTCAGGCGCGAGCTCGCCCCGCTCGACGCGGCCGGCCAGGTCGCGGACCGCGTCGGTGATCTCCTGCCGCGAGCCGTAGTTGATGGCCAGGCAGAGCGTCGGCCCGACGATCTTCGACGTCGCCTCGACCAGTTGTCCGAGCGCCGCCCTGACATCTTCGGGCAGTTCGTGGACGCGGCCGATCACCCGGACCCGCACACCCTCACGGACCAGGCTCTCCCGCTCGCTCTGGCAGTAGGCGATGCAGAGCTGCATCAGCGCATCGACCTCTTCGCGAGAGCGCTTCCAGTTCTCCGTCGAGAACGAGTAGAGCGTGACCGCCTCGACGCCGAGACGGCCGCCCTCCTCCACGATGCGCCGCACCGTCTCTGCGCCGCGGCGGTGGCCCTCGGCGTGGGGCAGCCCCTCGCGGGTCGCCCAGCGCCCGTTGCCGTCCATGATGATGGCCACGTGCCGCGGGATGCGTGCCGGGGGCACATCGGGAAGGTGTTCGAGCGGGGCGGCGTGGGGTGTCAGGCGGGCCATCCGGGCGAGGGCCTCCCGGTCGGCGTCGGTCAGGCTCGCTGGGGCGTCCTTGTGTGCGGTCGGATCAGTGGGCATGCGGGCTCCGGTGGTCGGGTGTGGACTGTACCCACAGGGTCTGCACAGAGTTCGGAATAGGGCTCTGCCGATTCCTCTGTCAAGCAGGTCAGCGATCCTCGCGCGCCCGTGTCCGAGCCGCGTTCGGGTCGGACCGCAGGGCCGCGACGATGTCGGCGCGGGCGTCGGTCCACGGGCGGGAGGCGACCCGGGGCACCTCCCAACGGACGTCTCGCCCGAACGGCTCGAGCATCGTCGGGTCGGCCGACGCGACCATCCACCGGCTGGCTTGGCGGCCTGTCTCGGCCACCTGCTCTGAGGTGCGTTCATCTCGCGACTCGATGCACGCCATCCCCGCGGCTCTCGGCAGCGGCCGCGGCGAAGGGCGCGAGGTCGAGGTGGCGGTTGGAGAGATGAAACAGCAGCACGCCGCCCGGCCTGAGCTTGCGGGCGTAGAGCCGCGACGGCCTCCTCAGTCAGCAGGTGCACGGGGACCGAATCGGAACTGAACGCGTCGAGGACGAGGCAGTCGTACGTGCCGTCCGGCTCGCGGGCGAGGGTCAGCCGGCCGTCGCCCTGCACCACACGCACGTCGGCCGCGGACGAATCCAGGAACGAGAACCACGCGGGGTCCTGCGCGATGCGGACAACGGTCGGGTCGATCTCGAAGAAGTCGAACGCCTGCCCCTCGCGCCCGTAGGCCGCCATCGAGCCGGCGCCCAGGCCGACGAGCCCCACGCGTGCGAAGCGGTCGCCGAGCGTCGCGAAAACGTGGCCCGCGGGTCCGCCGCGGTGGTAGTAGGCCAGCGGCTCGCCGCGGGCGACGGGATCGAGCGACTCCGAGCCGTGGACCGCCGTGCCGTGGCTGAGCTCTCGGAACCGCCCGTCGTGGCTGATGCGCACGGTGTGCACCCCGAAGAACGTCCGCTCGCGGAGTTCGATGCGCGAGCCGTCGCCGCGGGCCACGACACCCAGCAGCAACGCGGCCGTCGTCGCCAGAAAGACCCGGGGGTGCACCGACACCAGGAACAGCAGCAGCCGCCGGGACCCCCGCGGTCAGCAGCAGCAACGGGTCGCGCGAGCCGTCCGGCTGCATCGCCGTCGCCCGCGGCCCGAGCCAGACGCCGACGAGCAGCGCCCGGCGGCACCAGCCACAGCAGCCGGTGCCAGCCCGATGGCGCGCGCGCAGCCGCCGGCATCGCCACGCACGCCAGCACGATCGCCAGCGGATACTCGTGCAGATCGTCAAACACCGCCGGCGCGACGAACGTGTGGAACACCCCCGCGAGCGCGCCGCCGATCGACAGGAACAGGTAGAACTCGGTGAGCCTGGCGACACCCGGACGCCCGGCCCGCAGCCGGCCGTGGCAGAGGCACCCGGCCGCGACGAGCAACACCAGGTGCAGCACGACGATCGCCTCGAATGGGTGCCGCGCGTCGAGCAAAAACGCCAGCACCACCGTGACGGCCGCGAAGGGCCAGACGCGCTGCGCCACCGCCGACACCCGGTCGCCCGCGCGGCTGAACGCCGCGACGAAGGTCAGGAGATAGAGCCCGAGCGGGACGATCCACAGCAGCGGCACCGCGGCGATGTCGGTCGAGAGGTACTGCGTCACGCCGATCATCAGGCTCGACGGCACGAAGGCGAAGAACATCCACGCCGCCCGCTGCCGCCAGCGCCCGCCGCGGGGCTCGGCCGCGACGGGAGGCGGCGGTGCCGTCGGCACGGTTGGCCCGGTGGGCTCAAGAGCCGGGCCCGTTCGCCGCGCTGCCGACCACATCCGCAAGCCGCACGCCATCACCATCGCCGCGAACACCACAAACCCGATCCGCCACCCCACCGCCTGCTCGGACACCGACAACGCCGGCTCGATCAGGAACGGGTAGGCCAGCAGCCCGACGAAGCTCCCCGCGTTGCTCGCGGCGTAGAGAAAGTACGGATCGTGCGCCGTTCGGTGGTCGGTCGCGCCAAACCACCGCTGGATCAGCGGCCCCGCGCTCGAGACCGCAAAGAAGGGCAGCCCCACGCCCATCGCCAGAATCGCCAGCAACGCCCAGACACCGGGCGTGTCGCCCAGCCCCGGCCCCGCGCCCAGCCCGATGGGCAACGCCACCGCGCCCGCCAGCACCACGCCGTGCACCACGACCTGCGCGCGCGCGCCCAGCCGGGTGGTCAGCAGGTGGGCGTAGATGTATCCGAGCAGCAGCACGGTCTGGAAGAACATGACCGCCGTGTTCCAGACCGCCGGGCTGCCGCCGAAGACCGGCAGCGCCTGCCTCGCGGCGAAGGGCTGGATCGCAAAGAGCAGCGCAGCGCCCAGAAAGGTGGCTGCGGTGAAGACGGGGAGCATGGTGCGGATGGTACGTGACGGGCCCGGGCCCGGGTCTAGACCGGTGTCACCGGGGCGATGGCGAATTTGCCCCCGAGGATGGTGGCCCCGGGCGAGACATAGACCGCCGGGGCCTGCAGGTCGCCGTCGATTGTCGCGGTCTCACCCAGCGTCACCGGGCCGAACGAGACGATCTTGCCGCGGATCGACCCGTGGACCTCGACCCCCCCGCCGGCGGTGAGCAGGTTCACCCGGACATCGGCCTTGCGGTCGAGGAGGATCTTGCCGCATGTCTGCAGCCGGCTGCCCCAGTGCCGCGCGCGCACGACGATGTCGGCGATCGCCAGCTGCCGGTGGCAGTGCGGGCACGAGCTGCTCATCGCGTGGATGCTCACGCGGCAGTCGCGGGTGCAGTGATAGCACCGCACCACGCGGCTTGGCGGATCGACCGGGTTGATCACGGGAGCGGTCACGCAGTGTCACTCGTCGCGGCGGGGCTCAGGCCGCGCCGTCGGCGACGGTCGTGGAGCCGCGGGCCCCAGCCGCCGCTGGTCTGACGCTCCTCGTCGGTGCCGCCGGACTTGCCGACCCAGTCGAACGCGGAGGCCTTGCCGTCGGTGGTCTTGGCCTCGGTGGTCCGGGGCTCGGTGGTCCGGTTGTCGGTGGTCCGGGTCTCGGGGATGGGGCGGGTCTCGGTGGTGCCGATGCGGGTGCGCATCTCGGCGACGGCCTCGGGGCCGACGCAGCAGCGGCCGCTAAACGACGCACCCTCGGCGACGATCAGCTTCTCGGCGACGACGTCGCCGGTGACCCGGGCGGTGCTGTTGAGCTGGATGCGGTCGCGGGCCATCACGTTGCCCTCGACGTGGCCGTCCACGATGACGGTCTCGGCCTCGAGCGAGGCGGTGCACTCGGCGCTGGCCCCGACCTGCAGCTCGCCGCCGCTGGTCACCTGGCCCTCAAACCGGCCGAGGATCCGTGCGGTGCGTTCGAACGACATCTCGCCCTTGATGTGGGTGTCCGGGCCGATGACGGTGATCTGCGACTCGTGCTCACTCATAAGAACCTCCGGCGGGTGGATACGGGGCTACGGCAAATGTGGGCCACAACCGACCCGCGTGCGCATCCCACCATCGGCCCGTCCCGATTCCCGCCTCCAATTTCTGGCGGCTTGTGGTAGACTCAGGCCGAGTCTCACCCGCCCGTGTCCGGAGTTGAAAGGGAGCCACATGACGCTGCACCGCACACTGAGCCGCCTCACCGCCGTGTTCGTACTCGGTTTGTCGGTCCTGCTGGTCGCCGGGTGCGAGGAGACCATCACCCTCGACAACTACCAGCTCATCGAGAACGACATGGACCTGATCGCCGTGGAGGACATCCTCGGCGGACCGGGCGAGCCGCAGGTCGCCTCGGGCGTCGGCATCGGGGCCTCGGGCATGCTCGAGAAGCAGGGCGGCGAGGGCGACACCAAGGACTATCTGTGGGGCGACACCACCGAGGGCATCCTCGTGAAGTTCAAGGATGGCCGCGTCGTCCACAAGCAGAAGTACGGGCTGTAGGGCCAAAAAAAGTGGCCCCGGTCGCCGGGGGGACAGTCAGCAACCGGGGCACGAAGAGGTTTGTGGGGAGGCCCGTTTCCGGCCCTCCAACAAGACAAACGAACGCCCGGCAACCCGTATTCCTGCACGCGGCAGAAATCGTCCGCCCTGCAACGTGTCGGGTTTTGCTTACCAGGGACGCCGCGCCGCGATCGGTGCGGCCAGGCGACCGATCGCCACCGCCGCCACCGCCTTGACCGCCAGCCCCGGAAGGAACGGATAGAGCCCGCCCTCGAGCGCGCGCGCGATGCCAAAGCCGTTGACCAGCGCCAGCACGGGGACGCCGAGGGCGAAGACGACCGCGTTCCCGGCGAGCACGGCCGCGATCATCGCCAGCCAGCCCCGCACCGAGCCGTCGCGCCGGCGGGCGATCATGCCGATCACCGGCTGGCAGCAGACAAAGCCGAGCAGGTAGCCCCCGGTCTGGCCGACCAGCACGAGCACCCCTTTCGAGCCCTCGGCGAAAATCGCCCCGCCGAGGACGCCGATGGCCAGATAGAGCACCATGCTCGCCGTGCCGAGGCGCGGGCCCAGGCACAGGGCCGCGAGAAGCACCACCAGCGTCTGCAGCGTCATGGGCACGCCGTCGGGGGGCAGGGGGATGGCGATCTGTGCGGCCAGCGAGGTGAGCAGCGCGAAGACCGAGGCCGCGAGAAGATCGCGGAGCCACACCGTCGAGCGGGTCTTCGGCATCGGGACGGCGATCGCGTCGCCGGGCGACGCCCGCTCGGCAAAGCGTGTCGGGACGAGTGCTGGCGTGCGCGGGCGCGGCATGGCGGGATGGTAGCGAGCCACGGCCCTGGCACCAGGCGGACCGACGCTGTCAAAAGAGAACACCGGCCCGGTGCGTGTGCACCGGGCCGGCGACATTCGGGCATTGGGACGGCGTGGATCAGCCGCCGCTGTTGTTGATCTCGCTGCCGCCGTAGTCGAGGCCGTGGAGGCCCTCGCGGGTCCAGCGGAAGTAGGGCTCGAGGTCAACGTCCTTGTTGCCGCCGGAGCGGGTCGGGGGCTCGTAGACCTCGTTGGGCAGGTAGTCCATGCGGGCGTGTTCGGGGCTGCTCGGGTTGTTGGGCCGGAAGCTGCGGTTGGCGTCACCGGTGGTGAGGAATCGCGCCGAGCCGTCGAAGAAGAGCAGGTTGGTCTTGGCGTCGGGGTAGGCGTAGAACTGCGCCTTGGCCGCGCTGTGGAAGTCGTAGAAGTCGAACATCTGCACCTTGCCGGAGGGGAAGTCCACCTCGCGGATCTGCCGCTCGCCGAGCCTGGCTCCACCGGGGAAGGTGAACAGGTCGTGGTTGGGCTTGTAGGGGCTGACGGTGTTGGTCTTCGGGGTGGCCTTGTCCGGCGCCCACGAGGCGGGCACGAACTGGTAGGTCGAGCGGTAGGGCGACATGTTGTTGTACGCTTGGCTGCCCTGCTCGTTGAGGTCCGGCGGGTTCTTCGGGTCCTTCTGCCACGAGATCAGCTGCTTGTCCTCGGGGCAGGCCGCGGTCTGCTCGGGGATGGTGTCGGCCATGTAGTCCACGATGACCGCGTGGCTGAACCGCCGCTGCGGGGCGCGGTTGGTCAGCTTCTCGAAGTTGTCGTCGCCGGTCTTGCGGCGGATGATCTCGGTGAGCTGGAACATCGTCGCCTGCACGTGGGAGTTCGCGTTCCGCAGGTCGTTGTACTTGGTGGAGTAGTTGCCTTCGTTCCAGCTGAACGAGGCGATCTTGTCCTCGAAGTCGGCCGCGTAGGTGTTGACCGCCACACCCACCTGCTTGAGGTTGCTGCCGCAGATCGAGAGGCGGGCCGCCTTGCGGGCCTTGCCGAGGGCCGGCAGCAGGATGCCGATCAGCAGCGCGATGATCGCGATGACCACCAGCAGCTCAATCAGTGTGAATCCGAGACGGGTGCGTCGGTGCATGTCGTTTTTCTCCTTCCAGACCCGGCGGTGCCGCTGTCGGCATAAACACCGGGCCGATACAAATCATTCCCGAATTGGGGCCGCGAATGGAGGCCCCGAATCGAGGCCATGGTAGCCACGCGGCGAGAACCGCCGCCCCACTCCCCTGGCGCAGGCCGAAACCCGCGCCGCAGCCGCCTATCCGCACCAGAGCCGCCCCCGGAGGCACCGGAGGCCAAGAAAAACGTCGGCCCGGCATGCATGCCGGGCCGACGTGATGAGAATCTAGGTGCTTTCCGCTATCAGCCGCCGCTGTTGTTGATCTCGCTGCCGCCGTAGTCGAGGCCGTGGAGGCCTTCGCGGGTCCAGCGGAAGTAGGTCTCGAGATCGGTGTCGGCGACGCCGCCGCTGCGGGTTGGTGGCTCGTAGAGGTCGTTGGGCCGGTAGTCCATCAGCGTGGTCTGCGGGCTTCTGGGGTTGTTGGGCCGGAAGCTCTTGTTGGAGTCACCGGTGGTGAGGAAGCGGACCGAACCGTCGAAGAAGATCAGGTTGGTCTTGGCGTCGGGGTAGGCGTAGAACTGCGCCCGGGCCGCGCTGTGGAAGTCGTAGAAGTCGAACATCTGCACCTTGCCGGAGGGGAAGTCCACCTCGCGGATCTGCCGCTCGCCGAACCTGGGGTTCGGGAACCAGAACAGGTCGTGGTTCTGCTTGTACTGGTAGACGGTGTTCACCCGCGGCGTGCCCTTGTCCGGCGCCCACGAGGCGGGCACGAACTGGTAGGTCGAGCGGTAGGGCGTCATGATGTTGTACGCCTCGCTGCCCTGCTCGCCGATGTCCGGCGGATTCTTCGGGTCCTTGGCCCAGGCGATGAGCTGCTTGTCCTCCGGGCAGGCTGCGGTCTGCTCGGGGATGACATCGGCCATGTAGTCCACGATGACCATGTGGCTGAAGCGGCGCTGGGGGGCGCGGTTGCGCAGCGGCGGGATCGTGTCGTCGCCGGTCTTGCGGCGGATGATCTCGGTGAGCTGGAACATCTGCGCCTGGTTGTTGCTGTTCCCGGGGTTCCGCAGGTCCGCGTAGTTCGTGGTGTAGTTGCCGACGTTCCAGGAGAACGAGGCGATCTTGTCCTCGAAGTCGGCCGCGTAGGTGTTGACCGCCACACCCACCTGCTTGAGGTTGCTGCCGCAGATCGAGAGACGCGCAGCCTTGCGGGCCTTGCCCAGTGCCGGCAACAGAATGCCGATCAGGAGCGCGATGATCGCGATGACCACCAGCAACTCAATCAGTGTGAATCCGAGACGCCTTTTCATGTTCAGCTCCCTTGTGTCCTTTCAGAGGCCCCGCTCGCGCGGGGCCCGGGGTCGAGGCCCCCGATGCTCTCCTGCCGTGTTTTTGCACTCACCGTCGATCGGCGGGCCGCGTCCTGGCGGCCGCCGCAGCTCCTCGCATATGGGTTAATCCGGTCGATAGTCAAGTTCGCTCCCGCCGTAGTCGATGCCGTAGAGGCCCTCCGACGTCCAGCGGAAATAGCCCGGCAGATCGATATCGGCATCGGTCCCCGAGCGCGTCGGGGGCTCGTACAGATCGTTGGGGCGGTAGGCCATGACCGAGGGGCCGGCGCCCTTCCTCGAGCCGTTGGGCAGCCAGCCCTCGCCCGCATCGCCCGTTGTGTAGAAGCGGGCGGAGCCGTCGAAGAAGAGCAGGTTGGTCTTGGCGTCGGGGTAGGCGTAGAACTGCGCCTTGGCCGCGCCGTGGAAGTCGTAGAAGTCGAACATCTGCACCTTCGACGACGGGAACGCGACCTCGCGGATCTGCCGCTCGCCGAGGATGGCCGGGCCGGGGAACGAGAACAGGTCGTGATGGCCCCGGAACTGCGCGACGGTGTTGCCACCGGCGCGCTGCCGGGCGCGGGGCGCCCACGAGGCGGGGACGAACTGGTAGGTCGAGCGGTAGGGCGTCATGATGTTGTACGCCTCGCTGCCCTGCTCGCCGATGTCCGGCGGGTTCTTCGGGTCCTTCTGCCAGCGGATGAGCTCGCGGTCCTCCGGGCAGGCCGCGGTCTGCTCGGGGATCGTGTCGGCCATGTAGTCAACGACGACGACGTGGCTGAAGCGGCGCTGGGGTGCGCGGTTGCGCAGCGGCGGGATGGTGTCGTCGCCGGTCTTGAGCCGGATGATCTCGGTGAGCTGGAACATCGACGCCTCGACGTTGTCGCTCGGGTTGCGCAGGTCGTTGAACTTGGTGGTGTAGTTGCCACGGTTCCAGCTGAACGACGCGATCTTGTCCTGGAAGTCGGCCGCGTAGCTGTTGACCGCCACGCCCACCTGCTTGAGGTTGGAGCCGCAGATGCCCAGCCGCGCCGCCTTGCGCGCCTTGCCGAGCGCCGGCAGCAGGATGCCGATCAGCAGCGCGATGATCGCGATGACCACCAGCAATTCGATGAGCGTGAACCCTCGCTTCATGCAACACACCCTCTGGCCGCGAACGGCCGGCATCGGAAAGGCACTTCTGTCACCGGAGACGCCGGACGCGAGAACCGCGTCCTGAAGAAACTTCATCTCCGCTTTGCATTATGGACATATCCGCGGCGAGTGCAAGTGCGATTCTCGCCCGATCCGGCCCGCGAGGGCCCTCGCGGCGGCACGGGAGGGGTCCCGGCGGCGGTAGGATCCTGACCTCATGCTGGAAATCGGACTGATTCTGGTGCTTATTCTCCTGAATGGGCTGCTCGCAGCCTCCGAGGCCGCGGTCGTCGCCTCACGCAAGGCCCGCCTCCGCGAACACGCCGCGGCCGGGCTCCGCGGCGCCAAGGCGGCCCTCCGCGCGAGCGAGTCGCCGACGGGATTCCTCTCCGCCGTGCAGGTCGGCATCACGCTCATAGGTATTTTCTCGGGGTTTTTCGGGGCCGCGGCGGTCGCGCCGGATGTGGAGAGGCTCCTCGAGCCCGTCCTCCCCGCGGCCGCGGTCACCCCGGTCTCCTACGGGCTGGTGGTCCTGCTGATTACCTACCTATCGCTGGTGGTCGGCGAGCTGGTGCCCAAGCGGATCGCCATGGAGCATCCCGAGGCGTCGCTCCGCAGAGCCGCGGGGCCGATGCTGTTGCTCGCGAAGATCGGCAGCCCGGCGGTCCGGTTCCTCTCCTTCTCGACCAACCTGATCCTCCGCCCCGTCGGCATCGGGCCCTCGCGGGCCGAGAACGTCAGCGAGGAGGAGATCCGCAGCATGATCCGCATGGGCGGGTCGTCGGGCGTGCTCGAGCGGGAGGAGATCCTCGTGATCGAGCGGGTCTTTGCGGCGGCGGACCGGCGGGTGGGCTCGTTCATGGTGCCCCGACGCGACGTCCGCTGCCTCTCGCCGGATGCCGAGGTCGCCGAGCTGCGGCGGGTGGGCGCGAGAGCCGCGACACACACCTGCCGGTCTCGCCGGGCGGGCTGGACGAGTTGATCGGCGTGGTGTCGGTGCTGGATTTGGCCCACGTGCCGGCCGGGGGGCTCGGCGGGGTGGTGGTGCCGCCGCTGTTTGTGCCGGAAACAGCCAACGCGCTCCGCGCGATCGAGCTCTTCCGGCAGGCCAACGCCCAGGTCGCGTTCGTGACCGACGAGTACGGAACCATCGAGGGCATGGTGCTGCTGGCCGACCTGCTGGAGGAGATCCTGGGCCAGGTCGGCGAACACGAGGGTGGGCAGGAGCCCGGCGTCTCGGGCCGGGCCGACGGCTCGTTGCTCATCGACGGCATGCTGCCGCTGTCTGAGTTGCTCCAGCGGATCGGCGAGAAGCCTGGGGCGGCGTTCGACCCCTCGATCTATCACACCGTCGGCGGGCTGGTGGTGCACCACCTGGGCAGCCTGCCCGGCGAGGGCGACTCGGTGGAGATCGAGGGCTGGCGATTCGAGGTGGTCGACATGGACGGCCGCCGGGTGGACAAGGTGCTCGCCAACCGGCTGATCGACCCGGAAGAGACCGCGGGCGGGGGCGACTGAGTCGGGTCTGGCGGAGCCCGGCGGATCAGCGTGCGACGCCGCCGGCCGGCGCAGCCCGTGCGATCTCGTCGAGCTCTTCGAGTGTGAGCCGGACGCTGACGATGTAGGGCTGCTCGCCCTCGGTCCAGTGGCCGTAGGTGGTGACGACGAAGGTGCCGTCGGGCAGCACCTCGACGCCGGGGTAGGCACAGTCCCACCGGTGGTGGTTGTCCATCAGCCGCACGCGGTACTGCCCCTCGCGTCCCTCGCGGATGTCGTCGTAGGTGCCGATCCACGCCACCCAGTCGCCCTGGGTGGGGCTGTCCTCGGCGGTGTCGCGGAAGCTGATCAGCAGGCGGCCGTCGGGGGCGTATTTGCCGGTGTGGCGGTCGCCGGTGAGCGCGCGCGGCAGCTCGCGCGGGTCCGTCCACGTCGCGGCCTCGTCGTCGGAGAACATCACGTGCGAGTTCCTGGCCCGCCGGTTTTCCCGCAGGAGCATCGCCAGCTCGGTGCCGTCGGGAGAGCGGATCACCCCGGGTTCGCAGAGGTGGATGTCGCTCTGCTTCCACAGCGTGCGCGGGCTCGACCAGGTCCGCCCGGCGTCGGACGACTCGATCTGGAAGAGCGTCATGTCTTCGGACCGCTGACCGCCCTCGGCGATGAAGCGCCCGTCGTCGTGGAACCACGCGGCGTAGCGCCCGTCGGCCAGCCGCTCGACCGCGCCCATCGCGACGATGCCGCCGTAGTCGCCGATGGGCTCGAGCGGGGTCCATGTCCGGCCGTCGTCCTCGCTCGAGGCCATGCGGATGGGGTAGAGGCCGGAGAACATGATCAGGCGCCGGGCTTCGGTCTCCGCGTCGATCACACGGTGGATGGTGGGCGTCTCCTGGCTGGTGGCCCAGTTGTCGGGCACCGGCAGGCGGCCGGACCAGGTCAGGCCCCCGTCTTCGGAACGCTGCATGACGATCGGCCCGCGCCCGTGACCCTTGGGGTAGACGATCAGCATGGTCGAGCCGTCCTCGAGCAGGACGGTCGTCGGGTGGCCGAGGTATTGCCCGGGCTCGCGGTCCACCACGGTCTGGCGGTCGGTGTCGGCGGCGAGATCGATGGACCGGATCCGGGCCGGCGCGTCGTCGGGCTGGGCGGGCTGGGCGGCGCAGAGCGATCCGATCGCCCCGATCACCGAGACGCACGCGGCGAGCGTGGCTGATCGGGTCGTCGTGGCGGTCAGGAACCGCGGGTCGCGGCGGGCGGCTTGCGTTGGCGTGTGCATCCTGTCAATCTACCGTCTCAGACACCCGCCCGACGACCGACCCGCCCTGCAAGGAGCCCCACCATGCCCGCGACGCCATCCAACCAGCCGAACCGCCGCCAGTTTCTTGCCACCGCCGGCGTGGGCACGGTCGCGGCGATCGGGGCCGCGGCGGGTGCCGGGGTGCCCGCGTTTTTGTGCACAAGCAACAAGTCCGGCCTCGACCCGATCGTGCTGGGCGAGGGCGAGCACCGGTATGAGTGCATCCACGACTGGGGCGAGCTGCCCGGGCACATCCGCTACGGCAACACCCACGGCGTGTGCGAGGACAGCCAGGGACGCATCTACATCAAGCACACCGTCCACGCCACCAGCGACAGCGCCGACGCCATCGTCGTCTTTGACGCCGACGGCAAGTTCGTCACCAGCTGGGGGGCCGAGTTCCGGGGCGGGGCCCACGGCCTGCACCTGCAGAAGGAAGCGGACGGCGAATACCTGTACCTGTGCGACCCGAACCGCCATCTGGTCGTCAAGACCACCCTCGACGGCGAGGACGTGTTCCGGCTCGGCGTTCCGGAGGCCAGCGGGCTGTACAACTCGGAGGGTGAGTACCGGCCGACCAATGTCGCGGTCGCGCCCAACGGCGACTTCTACGTGGGCGACGGCTACGGCAAGAGCTGGATCCACCAGTACAACGCCGCGGGCGAGTACGTCCGCTCGTTCGGCGGGCCGGGCAATCAGCTCGGGCAGGTCTCGTGCCCGCACGGGCTGATGGTGGACACCCGCCACGCCGAGCCGGAGCTGATCGTCGCCGACCGGTCCAACAACCGGATCCATCGGTTCGATCTCGAGGGGCGGGTGCTCGGGCTGGTGACCGACGAGCTGCGGTCGCCCTGCCACTTCCACACACACGGGGGGGACCTGCTCATCCCGGATCTGGCGGCACGGGTCACGGTCTTCGACCGGGACAACCGGCTGATCACCCATCTGGGTGACGGCGAGAACTACGGCCTGCGGGGCGAGCCGCGGGAGAAGTTCATCCCCGGCAAGTTCATCGCACCCCACGGGGCGATTTTCGACCACACGGGCAACATCTTCGTGGTCGAGTGGGTGGAGGTCGGGCGGGTGACGAAGCTCCGCCGGCTGTAGAGACCCGGTCAAAGTACGAATATTGAACGCTGCGTTCGGCGAATTGCCAGGGCACCCAGTCCGCCCAGGCGGTCTCTCCGCGCCAGCCCCGATCTCCTGCCCAAATGCGCGAGTTTGGTGGCATGTCCGGAAAGATGTGGCATCTTTCCTTCCGATTCGTTGCGCAGGCGGAGCGTCCGCGTTGTGCTATCGGTATCTGTTCGTGTGGGTGGGAGGAGTACAGAGTGTTTACCAAGGCAAATCTGACGGGACTCGTCGCGGTTGCCGGGCTGGCCGCGGCGGCGAGCGGCGACATCGTGTCCAGTTCGTTCGACAGCAGCGACGAGGGCTGGGTGGTCTCCAACGGTGCCAACGAGGCCCAGGAATCCACCACCGGCTCGCCCGTGTTCTTCTCGCAGAACGGCAACGGCGGCGGGTTCATCTCGGCCCCGATCAACTGGGGCATGCCGTCGTTCCTGGTCGCGCCGGCCGCGTTCCACGGCGACCACTCCGACAAGTTCGGTGGCTCGATCGACGTCGATCGTCGGCACATCGATCCCCGGTTCTCCGTTGACCCGCTGCAGTTTGACTACGCGGTGGACGTCACGATCAGCGGCGCCTCGATGTCGCTGGCGGTGGGGCTCGACCCCGTCTCGCTGGTGGCGTGGGAGAGCTTCAGCGTGCCGCTGAACGCGGCGGGCGGCTGGTTCCACCTCGACACCAACGTCGCGGCGACCGACGCGGAGATCGCGATGGTGCTGGGCAACCTGGAAGACCTCCGCGTTCGTGGCAACATCAACGATCGCATCAACAGCATCGGCGTGGACAACGTCATGCTCGTCCCCTCGCCGGGCAGCGCCGCGCTGCTCGCGATCGCAGGTCTCACGGCTGCGAGGCGTCGTCGCGACTGACGCCCCGTTTCCTCCGATCCCCTCCCGCCGGTTCATTGAGGCGGCGAGAGGGGAGCACCGGCCGAGAGAGACCGGAGTCCACCGACGGAAACGTCGGATTGCGTGGTCTGACCCCTGACCCGAACGACACGGCCGATCCGTGTCGTTGCTCCGTGCGCACACCGCGCAGTTGACGATCGCCGGGTGGAGGCACGCAAAGGAAGCACCAAAAAGCACGCCGCGGCTCGGTGAGCCGCGGCGTGTTCTTTGCATCTGTCTTCCGAGCTGTCAATCGCTCGAGCGCAGCTTCGCCAGCAGACGGAGCAGCTCGATGTAGAGCCAGACCAGGGTCACCAGCAGCGAGAAGCCGGCGTACCACTCCATGTGCTTGGGGGCCTGGGCTTTCACGCCGGAGGCGATGAACTCGAAGTCGAGCACCAGCACCAGCGAGGCGATCGCCACCATCAGCACGCTGAAGCCGACGGAGATCATGCCGCCGTTGGTCGGTGAGTAGACGCTGATGAGCGTGTTGTTGCCGAAGATCGACATGATCAGCGCGACAACGAAGAAGAGCATCGCGCCGAACACACCGGACATGACCACTGTCCGGAACACCCGCCCCGGCTTGACGATGCCGGAGGCGTAGGCGAAGAGCATGCCCGCGGTGATGGCGAAGGTGAGCGTCACGGCCTGCAGGATCAGCGTGTGCCCGATCTGCAGCCCGCCGGCACCGGCCTCGGCACCCGTCTTGGCTGCGACCGCGTTGCCGACGAAGAACGAGAAGACGCCGAGAAACAGCCCCTCGGCCGCGGCGTACACCGGGGAGAGGAACCGCGCGGTCGTGGGCTTGAAGGTGATGACCAGCCCGAGCACCAGCCCGAGGATCATGCCGCCGATGCCGATCGGCCAGGACAGGTGGGCGTAGGTCGCGCTGCTCGCCAGTCCCCACGACACAACGGCCCCGGCGACGCAGACGCCGAGCAGGATCGAGGTCGCGGTCACGGTGCCGCCGATGGTCATGACGTTGGCGTTGGTGTCGGCCAGCGACTTGCGGCCGTGGGCGTCGGCCCAGGTCTGGGGCCGGCCGAAGGCGCTGAGGGTCGGGTTCGCGGTGCGCATCGAGTGTCTCCTGAACGTGCGGCGTGATTCGCCGGAAGTGTATTACGGGATTCGGCCCGATCCCGTTCGGTCCATCACGCCATCGGTCGGAGCCGCCCGGGCGGACTCAAAAAAGAAAGAGGGACGGCTCCTGCGGAGCCGTCCCTCGGAACAGTCGGTACTGATTACGGAGTCGCGTGTCGCTTAGCGGCGGCGACGCAGACCGACGAGCCCGCCGAGGCCGAGCAGCGCCACGGCACCCGGGGTCGGGACCGTGAAGTACTGGTTGCCGGCGAAGTCGTTGAGGTCGAAGTTCATGCCACCGGTGAAGCCGCCGAAGCCGTCGCCGCCGAGGTTGCCCTGCGGGGCCTGAAGGCCGCCGAGGAACTGGTTGGAGGCGTAGTTGTGGTCACCGTTGTTGATGAACGCGAGGACCTTGAACGCGCCGGCGGGGGCGCCGAGGTCGGCCAGATCGATGGAGATCTCGAGGCCGGTTTCGACCGCCATGGCGGCGTTCTGGTCGGCGGCCTGATCGCCACCGAGGACGCCGGCGACGTTGCTGTTGTCGTAGCCGACGCCGATGGGCTGGCTGTTGGCGCCGGTGCCCGTGGTGCCGGAACCCTCCTTGCCGCCGCCGAAGACATCGCCGTAGGACGACGCGTTGGCGGTGCCGAGCACGGCGTAGTCAACATCGAACCGGTCGGTGCTGCCGTCGAACCCGCGGCGGAAGATCATGTGGTAGTCGGCCGCGAAGCCGGCGTCGAACGTCAGGCCGGTCATGTTGCCCGAGCCGTCGTTGCCGGGCGTGCCGCTGAAGGTGTTCTCGCCACCCGCGGCCGAGTCAAAGAACAGCTCGATCTTGTTGAAGTTGTCCTCGATGTTGCCGGTGAGGGTGAGATACAGCTTGCCGCCCTCGATGCGGGCGTAGGCCGCGTTGAGCTCGGAGAAGTTGTCACCGAACCCGGTCTGCACGGTCTGCACGCTGCGGGCGTTGCCGTAGTTGTCACCGCTGATCGAGCCGTCGATCGTGGGCTGAGCGGCGGCCACACCGGCGGCCATCATGAGCGCGATAGCGCTGGCGGAAATACGCATGGGTCTCTCTCCTCTTTGTCTTGACCTCGAAAAACACACTTGGACCCGAGAGGATAGTGGCGGCGCGTGTCCGAGTCACGACATTTTCTGTCTGTACGCGCCGCCCAGAGCCCGATCCGGTCTCGTCGCGGCAAGATGGGCAATCCTCAGCAGATCGACGGTCCCGAAACGCGGCCACTCCCGGCCCGGGCGGGGGTGATAACCCGACATCCGGCGAGCGCGGCGTCAGTCCCGAACGTGCTCGACGGTGTAGTTCGGGCTCTCTTTGGTGATGCGGATGTCGTGCGGGTGGTTTTCGACGACCGTCGCGCCGGAGACGCGGCAGAACCGCGCGTCCTGCCGGAATCGCTCGATGGTCTGGCAGCCGGTATAGCCCATGGACGCCCGGAGCCCGCCGACGAGCTGGTAGACGAACTCGGCCAGCGGGCCGCGGTAGGCGACCAGCCCCTCGACACCCTCGGGCACGAACTTGATATTGGGCTTGTCGGAGAGGGCGTACTTCTCGGCCTGGCCGTAGCGGTCGGCGCTGCCGGCGTTCATCGCGCCCTCGGAGCCCATGCCTCGGTAGGTCTTGTAGCGGCGGCCTCCGGAGATCACCAGCTCGCCGGGCGATTCGTCGAGCCCGGCAAAGAGCGAGCCGAGCATCACGCAGCTGGCCCCGGCCGCGAGGGCCTTGGCGATATCGCCCGACATGCGCACGCCGCCGTCGGCGATGACGGGCACGTCGCGTCCGCTTTCGGCCACGCCGCGGCAGGCCTCCATGATGGCCGTGATCTGCGGCACGCCCACGCCCGTGACCACGCGCGTCGTGCAGATCGAGCCCGGCCCGATGCCGACCTTGACCGCATCGGCCCCGGCGAGGACGAGGTCGCGTGCGCCCTCGGCGGTCGCGACGTTGCCCGCGATGACCTGCACTTCGGGCCAGCGTTCCTTGATGGCTGCGACCGTGCGGAGGACGTTCTCGGAGTGGCCGTGGGCGGTGTCCACGATGATGACATCGACCTCGGCTTCGAGCAGCGCCTCGGCTCGGTCGATCTGGTTGACCCCGATCGCCGCGCCGCACCGGAGGCGGCCGCGCTCGTCGGTGTTGGCCTCGGGGAACTGGCTGAGCCGGTCGATGTCGCGGATGGTGATGAGGCCGGCGAGGTTGCCCGCGTCGTCCACGATCAGCAGCTTCTCGACCTTGTTGCGGTTGAGGATGATCTCGGCCTCGGCCAGCGTCGTGCCGGGGGGGGCGGTGATGAGATTGGTCGAGGTCATCACCTGCTTGACGAGCGTGGACTCACTCTCCACGAACTTCAGGTCGCGGCGTGTGAGGATGCCGACGACCCGCCCGCCCGAGCGGCGGTCGGATTGCGAGTCGCCCTCGGTGACCGGGAATCCGGAGACGTTGAACTTCCGCATGAGCTTGACGGCCGTGCCCACGGTGTCGCCGGGATCGAGCGTCACCGGGTCGGCGATCACGCCGTTGGCCGACCGCTTGACCTTGGCGACCTCGCGGGCCTGGACCTCGGGCGGCAGGTTCTTGTGGATGATCCCGATCCCGCCCTCCTGAGCCAGCGCAATGGCCAGGGCCGACTCGGTCACCGTGTCCATCGGGGCGGACAGGAGCGGGATATTGAGCCGGATCGAATTGGTCAGCCGGGTCGAGGTGTCGGCCTCGGACGGGAGGACCGTCGAGCGGGCCGGCAGCAGGAGCACATCGTCGAACGTAATGCCCTCGAGCACGACTTTCGAGCCCTGGCCCGAGGCCGCGGCGTGCGAAGACCCCGCGCCGGGGGTCGAAACCGCGCCCGGCCCGGGAGCGGACGGTGTGGACGTTTTTGCAAGGGTCGCCATGAGACAGTTTCGCAGGGTGACCCCGCGCAGTCAAGATGCGCGGGGGTCAAGAGCGCGTCAGGACCCCCTGAACGCACCGCCATACCGCACCGGCCTCCGGCGAATCTGCAATATCCGAAGCCGGTCCTGCTCAGCCCGCCGCCTTCAGTGTGGCCTTGGCGGTCTTGGTCTCGCCGCCGCGCAGGAAGGTGATCTCCACCTCGTCGCCCGGCTTGGCCGCCTGGAGCATGGGCATCCAGTCCTCGACGCTCCCGATCTTGGTGCCGTTCCAGGAGGTCATGACGTCACCGGCCTGGAGCCCGGCCTCGGCCGCGGTGGTCCCGGGGAAAACGTTCTCGACCGGCACGCCCGAGCCGTCCGTGGTGTAGCCCGGCTGCACGCCGAACCGGACGCGCGTCTGCTGGGGCGGGCGGGTCTCCGGCGGGCGGTCGGTCCGCGGGGCCGAGCCGTCATCGTTGGTAAAGACCGGGCGGTCGGCCCGGGTGGCCATGGCCATCGTGATCTTCTGCGCCAGCGTCGAGACCCGCACAGCACCGACGCGGTTGATGTGCATCGAGACATCGCCCGGCGCGTGGTAGACGTCGTGGAACCCGCTGAAGAAGAACATGCAGGGCACGCCCTTGCGGAAGAAGCTGGCGTGGTCGGAGCGGCCGAAGACGCCGCGGGGCAGCGGCTGGTAGTCGAACGCCGCCTCGCTGAGGTAGGGCTCGACCCAGGTGTCGAGGCCCTCGGCGGTGGTCGCCCCCCCCACCATCAGCACGTTCTCACGCACGTAGCCGACCATGTCCATGTTGACCATGAACACGTGATCCTCGATCGGCGCGATCGGATTGTCGGCGTAGAACCGCGAACCGAGCAGCCCCATCTCCTCGGCGCTGAAGCCCAGGAACAGGATCGACCGGGCCTCGGCGTCCTCGGGCATCGCGTCGTAGGCCTCTTTCAGGCGGGCCGCGGCCAGCAGCATGGCGCTGGTGCCCGAGGCGTTGTCGTCGGGCGCCGGGATGGATGACCCCCTGCACGCGACCGCCGTACTGGCCGTAGCCCGCGTGGTCGAAGTGGGCCCCGACCACGACATACTCGTTGGCGAGGCTCCCCTTGCCGGGGAGCACGCCGCCGATGTTGCGGGTCATGTCGGGCGTGCGGTCGACGGTGGTCGAGAGCCGCACGGTCGCGCCGGGCATGTCGATGATCGCCGGGGACTCATCGACGAGCTTTCGGAGTTCCAGCAGCGACCTTCCCTCGGTGTCGGCCCGGTCGAGCAGGAAGTCGGCCCGCTCCTGGCTCACCATCACGACGGGGATCTCGAACTCGCCCGAGGCGGTCTCGGCCGTGGTCGCCAGGCGTGCCGCGTCCTCGCCGGGAATGCCGGGGGGGCGTGACGAGGATGACGCCGGCGGCGCCCCGCCGTGCCGCGGCCGAGATCTTCGGCTCGAGCTGGGCATAGAGCGACCAGGTGTCGTCGGCGTCGGACCAGCGGCTCGCGCCCTGCGCATCGAGCGGCTCGTAGCGGAGCCGCGACCGCGATCTTGCCGGTCAGGTCGGTCCCGGGCGGGTAGCCCAGGTAGCCGTTCTCGCCGGAGGGGATCGAGTAGCCGACGAAGGCCAGCTCGCCCTCGACCTCGCCGGTGCCGGAGCACCCGAGGACGGAGTAATCCAGATCGGGGATCAGCGTGGCCCACTGGCCGTCGCCGATGCGGATCGACGCCTCAGAATCCAGCACCCGAACGGGCCGGCTGCCGCCCCGCCCCCGCCGCATATCGCTCGGCGCGAACCGCTGCGAGTAGGTGGCGTTGGGCGTCACGACCTCGGTGCCGTCAACCGTGACGGACTCCGAGAACGCCGGCAGCAGCCCGATCTGCTCGAAGTGGAACGTGATGTAGTCGGCCGCACGCTCGTTGCCGATGGTGGTCGCCCCGCGCCCCTCGAAGAAGGGGTTGGCCAGGGTGACGATGTGCATGTCGTACAGGATGGTGTCGGGACCGAGGTCCTCGAGCAGGCCGGCGATGGGCGCCTCGCCCAGCGATGTGACCGGATCGGACACGTCGGAGGACGCCTGCGCCGCCGCCTGGGCCGTCAGGAGCCCGCACAACAGCAGGAGAGAACACGGGTGCGGTCGGCGGTTCGGCATGAGGTACCTCGGGGCTAGCGGGATGTTGGCTGGCGGGGGCCGGGCACCGCCCGGCTCGGCCAGTCTAGGGACCGGGCGCGCGCCCGACCCGACTTCAGACGGCCCAACCGCCGATTGGTTCCTCGCCGGGCCGCCACGGCCGCCCCACGGGCACCACCGGGGAGCACGCACGGCCGCGAAGGAGTCCGCCCGCCGAGCCCGCGGCGTGCGCCGATCGGCCACAAGAAGTAAGAGATTCCGGCCCGACGCGCTACGATCGGGACCCACGCGGCGGGACCCGGGCGAGTTTGTGCCCGGCCGGTGCCGCGCCCTGCCTGCGAGCCCCCGATGACCACACTCCAGCCACAAGCCGCCCACGCCCCGCACCGGACCGCCGAGGACACCATGCACGATTCGACCCGAACCTCCAGCACGCTGCAGCCGCTCGATACGTTCCCCCACCGGCACATCGGCCCGGACGACCGGGACGTGGCGCAGATGCTCGAGCGCGTCGGTTTCGCGTCCATGGACGCCCTCATCGACGCGACCATCCCCGCGGGCATCCGGCTCGACGAGCCCATGCACCTGCACGCCCCGGCCGACCGCCCCCGCGGCGAGGCCGAGCTGCTCGCCGAGCTGCGCACGATGGCGCAGAAGAACCGGGTCTTCCGCTCGTGCCTGGGCATGGGCTACCACGGCACGATCACCCCGGGGGTGATCCTGCGCAACATCATGGAGAACCCCGGCTGGTACACCCAGTACACGCCCTACCAGAGCGAGATCGCGCAGGGCCGGCTCGAAGCGCTGCTCAACTTCCAGACCATGATGAGCGACCTGACCGGCCTGCCGGTCGCCGGCGCTTCGCTGCTGGACGAGGGCACCGCCGCCGCCGAGGCGATGGCGATGTGCGTCGCCGCGACCAACCGCTCGCGGTTCTTCGTCGCCGGCGACTGCCACCCGCAGACCATCGCCGTCGTGCAGACCCGCGCAGCCTCGCTCGGCATCGAGCTGGTCATGGGCGAGCCGACCATCGACGCGATCGAGGGCGAGTTCGCCGGCGTGCTCGTGCAGTATCCCACCACCGACGGCAGGGTCGAGTGCTACGAGAAGCTCGCCGAGGCGGTGCACGCCGGCGGCGCACTCCTCGTCGCCGCGGCCGACCCGCTGGCCCTCACCCTGCTCAAGCCCCCCGGCGAGTGGGGCGCCGACATCGCCGTCGGCAACACCCAGCCGCTTCGGCGTCCCGATGGGCTTCGGCGGGCCCCACGCGGCCTACATGGCCTGCACCGACAAGCTCACCCGGAAGATGCCCGGACGCATCATCGGCGTCTCACGCGATGTGACCGGCAAACCCGCCTACCGCATGGCGATCCAGACCCGCGAGCAGCACATCAAGCGTGAACGCGCCACCAGCAACATCTGCACCGCCCAGGCCCTGCTGGCGATCATGGCCTCCATGTACGGCGTCTACCACGGTCCCGACGGGCTGAAGGCGATCGCCCGCCGCGTGCACCTGCTCACCCAGACGCTCCGGCGCGGGCTGCTCGACCTCGGGCACCAGGTCGGCGAAGACCTCGTCTTCGACACGCTCCGCGTCACCCCGGCCGGCCGGCAGGTCAGCGAGATCATGACCGCGGCGCTCTACCGCGAGATCAACCTCCGCGACTTCGGCGACGGCTCGATCGGCATCACCCTCGACGAGACCGCCGACGAGAAGCTCGTCGCCGACCTTCTCGCCGCCTTCGGCGCCGAGGAGCCCATCGACCTCGCCGAGCTCGCGTCCGACGCCCGGCTCGATGTCCCCGACGCCTTCGCCCGCACGTCCTCGTTCATGACCCACCCGGTGTTCAACACGCACTTCTCCGAGACGGAGATGCTCCGGTACATCTTCAAGCTGCAGGGGCGCGATCTTTCGCTCGCCCACGCGATGATCCCGCTCGGCTCGTGCACGATGAAGCTCAACGCCACCGCCGAAATGGTGCCCGTCACCTGGCCCGAGTTCGGCAACATCCACCCCTTCGCCCCCGCCGGGCAGACCGTCGGCTACCGCGAGATGTTCACCCAACTCGAGGGCTGGCTGGCGCAGATCACCGGCTTCGACGCGGTCAGCCTGCAGCCCAACGCCGGCTCGCAGGGTGAGTACGCAGGGCTCATGGTCATCGCCGCCTACCACAAGTCCCGCGGCCAGGGGCACCGCAACGTCTGCATCATCCCCTCCTCGGCCCACGGCACCAACCCCGCCAGTGCCGTCATCGCCGGGATGAAGGTCGTCGTCGTCGGGTGCGACAGGTACGGCAACATCGACGTCGCCGACCTCCGCGCCAAGGCCGAAGCGCATGCCGACAACCTCGCGGCCCTCATGGTCACCTACCCCTCCACCCACGGCGTTTTCGAGGAGGCCATCACCGAGATCTGCGCGATCGTCCACGAGCACGGCGGGCAGGTCTACATGGACGGCGCCAACATGAACGCCCAGGTCGGCCTCACCAGCCCCGGACACATCGGCGCCGACGTCTGCCACCTCAACCTCCACAAGACGTTCTGCATCCCCCACGGCGGCGGCGGACCGGGCATGGGCCCGATCGGCGTCGTCAGGCACCTGGCCCCCTTCCTGCCCGGCCACCCCGTCGTCAACTCCAACGACGACGCCCACGCCATGGGCCCGGTTTCGGCCGCCCCCTGGGGCAGCCCCAGCATCCTGCCCATCTCCTGGGTCTACATCGCCCTCATGGGCGCAGACGGCCTCACCCACGCCACCCGCGTCGCGATCCTGAGCGCCAACTACATGGCCAAGCGGCTCGAGGGCCACTTCGACGTGGTCTTCACCGGCAAGCAGGGCACCGTCGCCCACGAGTTCATCATCGACTGCCGCGGCTTCGAGAAATCCGCCGGCGTCACCGTCGAGGACATCGCCAAGCGCCTCATGGACTACAGCTTCCACGGCCCCACCATGAGCTGGCCCGTCCCCGGCACCATGATGATCGAGCCCACCGAGAGCGAGCCCCTGACCGAACTCGACCGCCTCTGCGACGCCCTCATCTCCATCCGCGGCGAGATCGCCGACATCGAGGCCGGCACGCTCGACCGGGCGGACAACCCGCTCAAGCACGCCCCGCACACCGCCGAGATGATCGCCAGCGACGGCTGGGCCCACCCCTACAGCCGCGAGCGTGCGGCCTTCCCCACGCCCGACCTCCGCGACAGCAAGTTCTGGCCCGCCAGCGCCCGCGTGGACAACCCCTTCGGCGACCGCAACCTCGTCTGCACCTGCCCGCCGGTCGAGCAGTACGCCTAGCAATCCTTGTGCCCGTAGAGCCCCTCGCGCAAGCGAGGGGACACGGACCGCACATCTGCGCGCGCAAAAAGAACCCCCCGCCTGCGCGAGGGGCTCTGTGTGATTCCGAATTGCGGCTACCGAACCGGTCGCCCGGCGCTCAGCACCCTTCCGTCCACGCGTTCAGGAAGCTGATCACATCCCGCGTGTCGATGACGTCGTTGTCGTCAAAGTCGGCCCGGTCGTCCTCGGCCACCCACAGGTTCAGGAAGGTGATCACGTCGCGCGTGTCCACCTCGCCGTCGCCGTTGGTGTCCGGCGGGCACGCCTCGCAGACGTCCGCCGTGCCGTTGCCGTTGAGGTCGTCGCAGGTCGTGCCGGGGCCCGCCCAGCTCGCTCCCGCCGAGTTCGCCTCGTCCTCGGTCAGGATCAGGCAGAACCCGTTCGGGAAACACGCCGCCCCGACCGGCTCCGGGCACGTGATGTCCTGACAGATCGTCCCGTCGCCCTGGAACGTCCCGCCCAACGCCGCGGCCTCGTCCGGCGTCAGACCGTCCACGCACGAGCCGTCCGGCAGGCACGCCGCGCCGATCGGGAAGCAGTTGTACGTCGAGCACTGCGTGCCCGGCCCGGCGGGGATGCCGCCGGCGTTCAGGCAGTCGCCCGGGGTCAGGTTGAGGCACCCGCCGGTGGACTCAAAGCAGCACGCCTGCGTGTCCACCGGGCAGTTCACATCGACACAGTTGGTGTCGTCGCCCTGGTAGGCGCCGCCCGCCAGTGCGCAGTTGCCCGCGTCGCTCTCCACGCAGCTGCCGTCGGGCATGCAGCACGCACCCGTGCCCGAGCCGCAGTTCAGGCTCGTCCACGTCATCCGCATCACCCAGTCGCCGCTCGGGCGGCAGAACTGCGGCAGCTGCGCGAAGCTCGCCCAGCCGCCGTTGGCCGGGCAGCCGAACGGGCCGCAGTTGATGCCCCTGAGCCAGTTGCCGCTGGCGCTCTGCAGGCCCGAGATGTCCGTCGTCGGGAACGCGTTGCGCCGCTGCGGCGGCGCGACGAAGCAGGGGTCCTGCGTCTGCTCGTTGTGCTTGTCGATGCGGATGCCGAACGAGATGATGTTCGTCCCGCCGTTGTTCTCGAAGATGATCTGGTCCGGGTCGTTCGGATCGACCGAGAGCTGCAGGTTGATGCCGTTGGTCCCGGGGGGCAGCTCGATGTGCGGCAGGATCTGGCCGTCGGAGTTGAACTCCCAGTCCGGCGTGTTGTCCGGCGGGCCGTCCCACACCAGCACCGACCACTCCGTCGTCGTGCTCTCGGTCGCCTGGCTGGTGGCGAAGATCATCTCCATCAGGTCCATCTTCACGGGGAACTGGTCCGGCGTGAGCATGTAGCTCGCGGCCGCGACCTCGTTTTCGGCAAACCCCGCCTGAATCACAAACGACCCGCCGCCAAAGTCCGCGTCGGTGTGGCTCGAGGTGTTGGTGCACGCGCGGTACTGCCGCCCCGGCGGGATATCGATATCCGCGACCCAGTCGCCGTCGGTCTGCAGGTGCATGAAGAAAAGATCGTCGAGCCCCGCCGGCACCTCGCGCAGCCGCGAATCGGGATGGTTCAACGCCGGCGCCGAACCGACCTGGCCAAAGGCCACGCCGCCAACCCCGCCCACAACACCCACGCCGGCCAGCGCCAGCGCGACAACAAAACGACGACCTTCCATGGTGACTCCTCCCGAGAACACGGGTCTGCAACCTGGCCCCGATACGCACCCCAGGCCGCCGCAGCCTACACCGATCGCCCAGTTTTTCCAAAATCCGTCGCCCTATCGGACCGCGCACCCCCCGCTCAGCCCCTGATCACCCCCGACCGAGCGACGAGAGCAGCTCGAGCAGCGCATCATGCAACAGCCCGTTGGTCGCGACACCGTCGGGGTTATACGCACCCTCGCGCCCCCGCCAGTCCGTCGTCCGGCCCCCCGCCTCCGGATAGATCACCTGCATCGGGGCGATGTCCCACGGGTTCAGCACCGGCTCGATCACCGCGTCGATCCGCCCCGTCGCGCACAGCACGTGCGCATAGCAATCGCTCCACCCCCGCGTCGTCCCGAACCGCTCGCACAACGCCGCGAGCGACGACTCCACCCCCGCCTGCTGGAAGTACTCAAACGACGTCGTGCACATCGCCGCGTCGCCGATCTCCTCCACCATCGAGACCCGCGCCGCGACCGGCGCCGCGCCGGCACCAGCAACGTGCCACGCCCCCTCGCCCGCGCTGGCGTACACCGTCTCCCCCAGCGCCGGCATGTGGATCACCCCCACCGGCGTCTGCCCCTGATACTCACACGCCACCAGCGTGCCATAGAGCGGCACCCCGTGCACGAACGAGATCGTGCCGTCGATCGGGTCGAGCACCCACCGCCACCCGCTGGCCGACGCCTTCTCGCCGAACTCCTCGCCGAGGATGCCGTCCTCCGGGAACGCCTCCTCGATCCGCGCGCGCAAGAGTTGCTCCGCCCCGCGGTCGGCGGTGGTCACCTTCGTGCCGTCCCGCTTGGTGGTCACCTCAAACGCCGAGCCGCCGAAATACCCGAGCGTCAGCTCCCCGGCCTCGCGCGCAAACGCTAGCGCCGCCTCCAGGTGCTGCCGCGTCGATTCCGCCGCCGTCATGGTCTGCTGGTTCATGCCGCCATGCTACGCCCAAAGCCCGCAACACACGCCGGCCGGGCTTCGCGCCGCACTAATCCGAGTAATCCCCGTCGTCCCACAGGTCCAGATCGACGATGTCGTCGGCCGGCACCAGCCCCGCGTGCCCGTCAAAGAACAACGCCACCGCACCGTCGAGATGCCGCCGCGGATCGATGCGCCGGTTGTTGGGGTTGACCAGATGCCCGCGGATGCGCACGTCATAAAAGATCGCGATGCCGAAATCGTCGTCGCCCTCGCGCTCGACATCCCGCCAGTTCGAGCCGTCCTCGTCCACCGCATAGTCGGTCAGATACACCTTTTCCGACGGCCGGAACAACTCGATCAACCGGTGGCACTGCTTGTAGGCGTTCCGCCCCGTCGCCAGCACACCCGGCGCCGTAAACCGCAGCCCGTTGTTCACATAGTGAATCTGGTGCATGTCGTCATCAGCACGCGCCGGGCACTTGAAATACTCCGCCCGCTCGTACCGGTCGCGGATCGGCGTGTCCCAGCTCGCGTTCTCATCCAGCAGCGGCCGCACCGCCCGCGGCCACGAGATCTCGCCGTCCGGCCACGCATCCGCCGGAGCCCCGTCCGCCTCGCGCGGGATAAACCCGTCCCACGCGTCGGCGTACATCATCAGCCCCGCGCCGATCTGCCGCTGGTTCGACAGACACACCGCCTGACGCCCCACCGCCCGCGCCCGGCCCAACGCCGGCAGCAGAATCCCGATCAAGAGCGCGATGATCGCGATGACCACCAGCAGTTCGATCAGCGTGAACGCCCTTGCCCCCCGGCCCGGTGCGTGCGTCGTGGAGTGCATCCGCCGAGCATACCACGCTGTCAGGCGGGCTCAGCAAAAGAAAAACACCCCGCGTCCTCTCAGGACCGCGGGGAGATCGTGCAAACGTGACTTTTGTCCGGCGGGTCGGGGCCCAAACCGGCCCAGACAGGCTCAGTCCGGCCTTCAGTTACCCGAACCGGGGGGCGCCGTCGCCACCTCCGGCCCCTGGCGGATGTCCACATCAATCCGACGCGAGTGCGGCGGGGGCACATCCAGGCGGTTCCGCAGCGTGCCGAAGCGGTTGCCCGCCGCCTGCACACCCCAGCGCATCTCGCCCGACATGTACTTGTCCTGGTTCTTGCTCTTGTCGTCGAAGTTGATCGAGAGCTGCTGACCCACGGGGACGTCCAGCGACCACACCACCTCGTCCGTGCGTGTGTCCACGATGGTCACCGTCTTGGCCTCGTAGGGCCGGCTGACGTAGGTGTACTCGTCAATCGAGGCCCCCGAGCCGCCCTCGTCAAAGAACGGGCGGTAGACCGAAGTCGGGCCGCACGCGCTGAGCGCGAGCAGACCGGAGGTCACACAGAGCATGCCGAGAGTGCGGGTGAAGAAGTGGCTGGCCATGGCCGGGTCGCTCCTGACTGAGTCGGGTTTGATCGCCGGGACTGCATCCCGGACCGTGTCGGTCGTCTCACGCGGCCCGCCGAACCGGCCGCAGATGCTGCAAACGGGGATCCCCCCGCCGTCGTCCTAGTCTACGCCGACGCCTCGGGCCTGCGCCCGGAGCACGGCTCCGCCGGGGGTACGGGCCCGGTCCCGGCCCGGTTCACGGGCTCCGCCATCGTACATCGGTAGACTCCGGCCTCCCTCTGAAGGCCGAACCGCAGGCCCGCGTCGGAAACACCACCCCGCCCCATGACCAGCCAACCCCCCAACCTCCGCATCGGCCACGGCTACGACCTCCACCGCCTCGACGCCCTCGCTCCCGCCGGCGAGGGCCGGCCCCTGGTTATCGGGGGTGTCCGCTTCGAGCACGACCGGGGGCCCGTCGGCCACTCCGACGCCGACGCCCTCATGCACGCCATCACCGACGCCCTGCTCGGGGCCGTCGGCGAGCCGGACATCGGCCAGCTCTTCCCCGACGACGACCCCCGCCACGAGTCGCAGGACTCGGCGGTCTTCCTCACCGAGGCCGCGTGGCGCGTGCGGAAGGCCGGCTACGAGATCGCCAACCTCGACGCCACCGTCATCCTCGAACGCCCGCGCCTCAAAGACCGCAAGACCGAGATCCGCCGACGGCTCGCCGCCATCCTGAGCGTGGACGAGCAGCAGGTCAACATCAAAGGCAAGAGCCACGAGGGCGTGGACGCCGTCGGCCGCGGCGAGGCGATCGAGGCGCACGCGGTGGTGCTGGTCGTGGGTGTCTCTGTCAGATAAGGGCGCGCCGTGTGATGCGGCCCGCGTTGGCACTCAGATTCCCGAGACAGGGTTGGTGAGCCACCCATAGGGCCGACGGTTCGCGTTCGACTGCCAGACTCGCCAGTAGTTTTTGTACCCGTTGCGAGAACCCGCAAAGACGTCGTTGGCTTCAAAGTCAGCGTTAGGAGTGCGCGTCGGCTCGTCACCATCGCTCGGCGGTACAAAGAGTTCCACGCGCCCGTCGACCATCCAGACGTGACCGCCCTTGGCATGCCTCGTCGTCACCTGATCCTCATTGCCCCAGAGCCCGTCGCGATACTGATCGTTGTACCAGAACGTGCTCTCCTCCCAGAAAATCGGCACGCTGCCAAAGAACGTGAGTTGGTCGTAGTTCGCCTCTCTCAACTGCATGCCGGGGTTCGAGGAGGCTGCCGGGATATACGCGACCTTGGTGTCGGACCCGAGACGGTAACCGCTGGTGTACGACTGCATGCAGTAGTCGAAGTTCAACTCGGCCCCGTCGAAGACAGAGTCCTCATCGTTCTTGCCGACACCGCGCCGGCGGTTGGTCGGACACTCACCGATCGCGTCTGCCTGATTGACGTACTCGTAGAGATGACCGGGGCGATCCGTCTTGTCCCAACGCCCGTTGCGGTTGTCGTCGAAGAAGTTCCACTCCAGGTCGTACCAGATCTCTTCCTTGTTGTCGTCGGCGTAGGTCAGCGCTGCCGTCCCGATCTGACGCATGTTCGACAGACACACCACCTGCTGCCCCGCCGCTCGGGCCTTGCCCAGCGCCGGCAACAGGATGCCGATCAAGAGCGCGATGATCGCGATGACCACCAGCAGTTCGATCAGCGTGAATCCGTGACAACGAGCCCGTCGTGGCATCCCATGCTCCTTCGCCATCGTTGCGAGGCAGTGCTTCATCCAGACACGCCGGACCGGCGCATCTCCCTTCGGGCGGCGAGAACCACCTCCCGTTCATTCCTCAGCATACACAAATCCTCTCGCGGCTCAACCCCGCCGCCCCACACCAGACGCCGCGATCGGCCCATGCATATTCGTGCACGCGCGCCCGTAGGATCCGCCCACATGACGCCCGGAGTTTCACCCAACGCCCGGCTCGCCCCGCGGAAACCCTCACGGGTCGTCGTTGGCTGGGTGATCTACGCCGTGCTTCTGGCCGCCTCGCACGGCGTGCAATGGCTCCGCGCCGAAGTACCCGGAACTTCCCGGAACGCCACGACCGTCGAGATCCCGCTCACCGACACCGACGGCGTCGTCGAAGGACGCACGCAAGAGGTGGCGTACTTCCGATGGAACGTCACCCGGGCCGAACGACAGACCCACGACCCGATCCTCCTCCTGCACGGCTCGCCCGGCAGCGGCACCAACTTCACGCGGCTCGCACCCAGGCTCGCCGACGCCGGCTACGCGGTCTTCGCCCCCGACCTCCCCGGCTTCGGCGACTCGACCAAAGCCCTTCCCTCCTATGCAATCCGGGCACACGCCCACGCCATGCTCGAACTGCTCGACGCCCTCGGCATCGACCGCGTCCACGTCGCCGGCTGGTCGCAGGGAGGAGGCGTCGCGCTCTGGATGGCCGAACTCGCCCCCGACCGCGTCGCCTCGCTCACCCTCATCGCCTCCGTCGGCGTGCAGGAGTCCGAGGGCTCCGGCAGCTACCTCTTCGAGCACATCAAGTACGGCGTCGGCTACCTCGGCCTCGTGCTCGGGGGCGAGGCGATCCCCCACTTCGGTCTGCTGCAGGAGCACTGGTTCCGCCGGTCCTTCATCCGCAACTTCTGGGACTCCGACCAGCGCCCGCTCCGCGACATCATGTCGCGGCTCACCGCGCCGACCCTGATCCTCCACGGCCGCGACGACTTCCTCACACCCATCTGGGCCGCGACCGCAAGCCACGAGCTCATCACCCCCAGCCGCCTCATCATCACCGGCGACTCCCACTTCCTGCCCGTCGTGCAGGCCGAGCAGACCGCCGCCGATATGGCCGCCTTCCTCAACGCCCGCACCGCCGGGCTGCCCATGCAGCGCGACACGATCGACCGCGCCCCCGCCCGACACGCGACCCAGCCGCACGCTTTGCCGCGCAGCCCAGCGCGTCCAGCAGGCCGTCCCGTGGTGGGTGCTCCTGCTCGCCGGCGCCGCGCTCACCCTTGCGCGCGCAGAACTCGCCGCCGGCCTCCTCGGATTCGCCGTCGCCATGGTCTGGCTCGACGCGGGCATCGCCGGGCGCAGCACTCGCCGGCGGCATGTCGGCCCGCACCGCGTGGATGTGGTGGCGCGGCCGCCGCGCCACCGGGCACGCCCAGCTCCGACCCGCCGCGATGGTCTCCTGGCAACACGAGGCCTCCCTCGGACGACTCGGACTCATGCTCCGCACCCGCTTCCAGCCCTGGCGGCGCGACGAGGCCGCGCGCTACCGGCCAGCTGCGTCGCCTCGGCATCACCGGCACGCTCGGGGCCGCCTGCGGCACCGCGCTCTGGACCGCCCTCGCACTCGTCCTGGCCATGACCGCCGCCTCCATCGCCCTGGCCACACTCGGCGACGGCTTCCTCGCCATGGCCGCCGCGCTGCTCGCGGCACCGCTCGCCGTCAGGCTCGGCATCTACGCCGCCACCTGGTCCGGCCGCCGACGCCTGCTCGCCACCCTCGGCCGCGCCCGCCGCCGCGAGTTCTGGCCCGCAACCGTCCTCTACGCCCCGGTCGCGATCCGCCTGCTCGCCACCGCCGCACGCCACCGCGGGCTCCTCACCTTTACCTGCGTCAACCCCGTCATCGGCGCCGGCGGCGGTGTCGTCGGCGAGAGCAAGCACCGCATCCAGACCGGGCTCGAGGGTCTCGGCGAGGGCGTCATGCGCACCGCCCTGCTCGCGCCCGGCGACCCCGACACGAGGCTGGCATCGCTGGAACAGGCGATCGAATCCGGCCGGCTGCCCGACGGCTACCCGCTCGTGCTCAAGCCCGACGCGGGCCAACGCGGCTACGGCGTCAAGGTCGTGCGCAGCCCCGCCGACGCACGCGACTACCTCACCCGCATGACCCGCCCCGTGCTCGCCCAGCAGTACCACCCCGGGCCGATCGAGGTCGGCGTGCTCTGGGTGCGAGAGCCCGACCCGCCCACGGGTGACAACTCGGCCGGACGCGTGGGCCGCGTGTTCTCGGTCACCGCCAAGGAGTTCCCGCGTCTGAAAACCGACGGCCGGCACACCATCGAACAACTCATCTACCGCCACCCCCGCTTCCGCCTGCAGGCCGACATCCTGCTCGACCGCATGGCCGGACGCCGCCTCGAGATCCCCGAGCGCGACGACACCGTCTCGCTCGGCAACATCGGCAACCACGCCCAGGGCGCGCTCTTCCGAGACGGCATGCACCTGATGACGCCGGAGCTGGAAGCCTGGATCGATCGCGCCGCCGCGGCCTTCCGCAGCACCGAACCGACCGAGCACGCCCGGCCCGACGGCGACAACGGCCTCGACTTCGGCCGGTTCGACATCCGCGCGCGCTCAATCGAGGACCTCGCCGCGGCCCGCGACCTCGGCATCATCGAACTCAACGGCACCACCGCCGAGTCCACCAATATCTACGACCCCGACCGCTCCGTCTGGTGGACCTGGGGCGTGCTGCTCCGCCAGTGGCAGGTGCTCTACCGGCTCGGTGCGAGGCGCCGGAGCCTGGGCGTGCCCCCGATGGGCCTGGCCGAACTCCGCCGGGCCTGGGCCGAGTTCGCCGATGACCGCCCCGACCTCGGCGCCGCCGAATAGGGCCCTCGCCCACCCCCCCCCCGAGGGGTTGCATCAGCCCCACAAAGCAGTAACATGGCCCCAGAGTGAACAGGACGCGAACATGCTCCGCGTCCGTGGTGCCCGGGGAGGACAGGCCTTGCACGCCCTCACAGACAACACCAGGTCGTTGCTCCGCCTGACGATGACCCCCGGCCTCGGCCCCCGCCGCATCGCCAATCTCATCGAGGCCTTCGGTTCGGCCACCGCCGCGCTCGCCGCCAACCCCGCAGAGCTGGAGCCGCGTCCCCCGGATCGGGAAGGTGACTGCCGCGAAGATCGCCCGGGGCCTCCGCGAGAGCCTCCCCTTAGCCGAGGCTGAGATCGACCGAGCCGCCGCCCGCGGCGCCTCGATCGTCGGCCTGACCGACCCGGCCTACCCCGCGCTGCTCCGGCAGATCCCCGACCCACCCGCCGTGCTCTATGTCCTCGGCGAGCTGAAGCCCGAGAGCGACGACCGCTACCCGGCCGCGATCGTCGGCTCCCGCTCGTGCACCAGCTACGGCATCGAGCAGGCCGAGCGGTTCGGCAGCGTGCTCGGCGGGGCGGGCCTCACGATCGTCTCCGGCGGCGCACGCGGGATCGACTCGGCCGCCCACCGCGGGGCACTCAAGGCGAGCGGGCGCACCATCGCCGTGCTCGGGTGCGGGCTCAACCACTGCTATCCGCCGGAAAACCAGCGGCTTTTCGACCAGATCGCCGGCGGCCGCGGCGCGGTCGTCAGCGAGCTGCCCATGGACACACCCCCCACCTCGGAGAATTTCCCCGGGCGCAACCGGATCATCTCCGGCCTCTCACTCGGGGTCGTCGTGATCGAAGCCGCCCGCGGCTCAGGTGCGCTCATCACCGCCCAGGGCGCCGTCGAAGACCAGGGCCGCGAGGTCTTCGCCGTGCCCGGCCGGGTGGACTCACCGGCCAGCGAGGGCACGCTCAGGCTCCTGCGCTCCGGCGGCGCAGCCATCGCCATCGGCCCCGGCGATGTGCTCAACGCCCTCGAGACCCCGGCCCGCCACCACTTCCACGACACCCACGAGGCCCGCTACGCAGACCCCACCGCCTCGCCGGACGCCCACCTCTGGGAGGGCGACCCGGCCGAGGCCCCCAACGGCACCGCACCCGCGGGAGCCGACCTCCAGAGCCGGGTCCTGGCCGCCCTGGACCAGCCCCGCACGCCGGACGAACTCATCGTGCACCTCGGCGTCGGGGCGGGTGAAGTCCGGACAGCGGTCACCATGCTCGAGATCCGCGGCACGGTCCGCCGGCGCGGAAACCGCCTCGAACGGGCCTCCGGATAGCCCAGAGTCGGTTTTTGAGCGGCATGGCCCGGCTGCCCACGCCCCATCGCCCAGTTTTCCAGAATCTGACAAGAATGGTCTTGCCGTTGTGTCCATGATTGGCTATCTTGTTCCGAACAGAAGTCTCGGATTTGTTGGCCCTCGTTCGGGCCCGAGGCCGATAGTTTGGGTCACGGACGGTATACAGAACCGCGTGACGATCGGATTTGGTTCTCATCCGGAAGAGATGAGATGAGCAGAACATCGGGCGGAGCCCATCAGACAGACCGGCGCAGCGGGAGATGGTCGAGAGCGACCTCGGACGGAGCACCGCAGCATCGGCACATGACACGGGAGCGCGATGGTGTTTGGCAAGCCACGGAAGGCGAGCACACGCAAGCGGAAAGCCACAAGCGCGGTGCACGGCGGGAGCAGAACGGGCCTGAACAGCCTGGGCCTGAGCGAACTGGTCCGGCTCGGGCCGGGCGGGCGCGTTTGTCGCGGGCTATGTGCCCGACACCGCGGGCACGCTCGAGAGGCTGGACCTCGACCCGGAGACCGGATGGCCCGAGTCTCTGGCATTGGACGCGACCCAGGCCACCGAATCGGGGGCGGTGCCGGGGATGGACGCGGCCGAGACCGAGACAACGTTTGGTGCGGTGGCCCGGTCGGCCTCGGCACCGACGCACGGCGTCGCGATGACCGCCGCACGCATCGGCATTCTGACCGCGACCGCACGGGGCCTGCACGAACAGGCCGAGGTGGTGTGCAACGTACGAAATCTGCTCGACAGCATGGCGGCACTCTCGGAGCGCGCCGCCGCTGCACGGAGCGAAGAACACAGGGCCCCGGCCACGACCGCCCGGGCACGCATGACGGAGGTGCAACAGCATGAACCTGACCCCGAAACAACTTCGCATTCTCAAGCTCATCCGCGACTGGCGCGTGCGCCGGGGCTATTCGCCGACGATGCAGGAGCTCGCCGACGAGATCGGCGTGAGCAAGGTCACAGTCTTCGAGCACGTCGAAGCGCTCATCAAAAAGGGCGCCCTCACCCGCGACGCGAACAAGGCACGCTCTTTGGCGATCGCTGAGGGCATCGCCGTCCCCGACGAGTCGCGCCCGATGCGGTTCCCCCTCGTCGGCAAGATCGCCGCGGGCTACCCCATCGAGAAGATCGCCGACGAGGACGAGGTCGATCTCGAGGACCTCTTCGGCCCGACCAAGGGGCACAACGACGGCTCGTTCGCCCTCCGCGTTGACGGCGACAGCATGCGCGACGAGGGCATCCTCGACGGCGACATCATCCTCGTCGAGCGCACCCAGGTCGCCAGCAACGGCGACCGCGTCGTCGCGCTCCTCCCCGACGGGGCGACCACGCTCAAGACCTTCTTCAAGGAGGCCGACCACATCCGCCTGCAGCCGGCAAACCCCGAGTTCGAGCCGATCCGGGTGAAGTACTGCCAGGTGCAGGGCATCGTCAAGGCGGTCATCCGCCAGTACTGATCAAGCCACGCCGATCGCCGAGACCGCTCGGGCCGATCACCACGCGTGCAGGCAGGAGAGAGGGACCGTGCTCTTGGGGGAGTGGTGCGCACGCATCCTCCCCTTGGCGCGTTGGGGTGCCCGCGCCGGGAACCACACTCGCCCGGCATCCCCGCGATCAGTCCTCGTGCGTGATAATCTCGAGCACCGCAGCCGCGTCGTCGTTGGGGATCTGGAACGTCAGGTTGTACTGCGCGATCTTCCATTCACCATCCAGCAGCAGCACGACCCCCGTCCCACGGAGATCGCCGTACTTGGCGTTCCGCACCACCTCGTCAAACCACGCGCACTCACCGCCCGGCGCAATATCGATGTGCCGCTCGATCGCGTGATACGTCCACGCCTCGCCCCCGGCAAAGTACGGCCGCGCCCACGCCCGAAACTCCGCCACCGTCCACCGCTCCGTCGGGTCGGTGCCCAAAAAGACACCGCTCGGCGCAAAGTGCCCGAAGTACCGCTCCTCATCCGCGTTCGCAGCCGCCGCGTGGAAGCTGTCGAGCATCGCCGCGATCGGAGCGCACGCCGCAGCATCCGCCTCCGCGGCCGATCCGCCGCCGGAACGCCCGCCCGACACACCGGGCCCCTGCAGCACAATCGCTCCCAATGACGCGGCAAGGCCCGCGGCTACAACTGTTGACGGTCGCATGGTCGAGGTTCCTCACAACAGCGCACGAGAACCGCACGCCGGTGCAGGATACCGCACACAACCACGCCGCGGCAAAGTCGCGGGCTTCCGGAATATTCAGGTGGGGCGGTCACGCCGGCCCGGCCGGCTCGGCACTCAGGCCTGATCGGCGTCGTGCAGGGGCTGCTGGACGAGGAAGCCCATCCGGCAGAGGAACCGAGTCGCCTCCTCCAGCTCGTCGGCGGTATAGCCATCGAGGCAGGCCGGGCGGTCGGGCCAGTCGAGCAACGCCGGCGGATAAGGGCACCGGCCGGTCTCGGCGTCGGCCACCTCGGAAAGGGCCTCAGCCACCGCGTCCGCGGCGTCGATCAGTCGTGTCGGGTCTTCGGCAAAGATGTCGTTGTGCATGGACTCCCTCTCGTCACGAAGTCATTCGTGCGAGAGCGGCGGGAGTTTCATGGATTCCGGCCCACCGGCAAAGTCTGGGGGAAAACGCCCGAGAACCCCGCCCGATGGTCTAGTGCTCGTGCCCCTCGTGCCCATCATCATCACCGTGGTCGCCGTGCTCCCCGTGCGCGGCCGCGTGATCGCCGTGCTGCGCCGCGTGCTCAGGCTCTGGCAACGGACGCACCCAGATGTTCCGGAACCGCACCGGGTTGCCGTGGTCCTGCAGCTTGATCTCGCCGGCCGGGCCGTGCGCCGAGTATGTCCCCACCGAGCGGTGCCCCGTCGCGCCGATCAGCGCCCGCCGGTTGTGCACGATCACCCCGTTGTGCAGCACCGTCGCGTACGCGGGCGAGACCAGCGAGCCGTCCTCAGCAAACTTCGGCGCCTCGAACACGATGTCGTAGGTCTGCCACTCGCCCGGGCCGCGGCAGGCGTTCACGTCCGGCGGGAACTGCCCGTAGAGCGCCGCGGCCTGCCCGTCGGCGTACGACCGGTTCTCGAACGAATCGAGCACCTGGATCTCGTACCGCCCGAAGAAGAACACGCCCGAGTTGCCCCGCCCCTGGCTCTCGCCAACGACCTCCGCCGGCGACGCCCACTCCACGTGCAGTTGGCAACTGCCGAACTGCTCGCGCGTCATGATGTCGCCGGTGCCGTTGACCTGCATCGCCCCGCCCTCGACGAGCTTCCACGCCGCCGCGTCGCCGTTGCCCTTCCGCCACGCGTCGAGGCCCGAGCCATCAAACAGCACCACCGCGTCGCTCGGCACCGGCGCCCGGCTGCGCCGGGGCCGGCCCGGGATCGACCACCGGCGGGTTGGGACGGTCGGCGTCGTGCACGCGCCCAGGGCTGGTGCGGCAGCTGCGGCGTGTCGGTATAGCCAACACCCTGCGCCCCGCACGAACCGGTGAGCATGGCGGCCGCGGCCGCGGCGGATAACGAACAGGCAGAACGGTGCATGACAATCTCCGTGGGCGAGTGTGTGCGGACCCGCCGAGTGTAGCCGAACCGCACACCGCGTCACCGCTCGCCGCAGATCCACCCCCAACGCGTGAGTGGCATGCCCACGCTTCGTGGGCATGTGCCTTGCGGTTGGGTCGCCACGAGGCCCCGCCTCCACGTCGGCTCCGCAGCCATACCTGACAGAACCGCCGGGGTGGCACCAAGACCGTGCCACCGACCTCTGCTCTGAGAGGTCGGTGCCTCCGCCGGCCGCAGACCTCCATTCGTGGACCCCCAGCCGGCGGCGGCCCGAGTACGACCCGCGACTTGGGTGCCATCACTCGCGGCCTTCCCTCGCTCTCTGAATCTCCGCCCTCTTCCCGCGCAGTGATGCGGCGACCATCGATGCCTCGCGAGCGCAGGAGCCTTGCTGCGCGGGTAAAGTGTGAGGTGCTGGAGGATCACGGAGGCCGCAAGTGTTGGCATCGACGGTGACGTGCGTGCATCTCTGCAAGGATTCGGGCCACCCGCGGAGGAGATTCCGCGCGACCCGCCGCCGGGTGACCCCGCCGCGTGGGCGGGATGGGAGGGGTACAAGTGAGCGTGCGACGGATCAGGGAGGGGAGCACCGACCTCTCAAGGCAGAGGTCGGTGGCACGAGGTCGGCGCCACCCCGCCATAAACAACAAATAGAGTTTGCGAGATGGTGTCGTTCCTAATGGCCATCCCGTGGAATGAACTTGAGATTGTAAGATGAAAGCACTCGTTGAAGTAGATACTTTGGTAGAGTCGAGACATGTCATAAGCCCGTCGAGTAAGCAGTTTGTCGCAATCGGACAATCCGTCCAAGTGCGGCTAAACGAAATAGTTACCGGTGTAGTCCGGCTGCGGATAGGGCATGATTGGATACTGAATTCCGATATGTGCAATGAGCTTGAGCCGATGTGGTATCTTCTTGTGCATGCCTGCGCAACCGCCTTGGATGGGGGAACATTTGAGGACAATCTCCCAGATAACACTCGTGTGCTATTCAGTGTCGCTCCTGGTCACCGCCCTGGAGTCAGTGTTGTTTCGGCGAAGAGTCCAGGCCAACAGCAACGTAGTGCACCAGTAGTCCATGGGTCGCTTGCCGCAGGGATCGCGCCGGCAGCAAGGCAGTTTGTTGATTGGGGCTTGCATAATTCACTTATTCGCCGAGGGTCTAGGACGCATCGCGATTTTAGTGAGTGGATTGGACGTATGGAACAGGCCTTCTAGTCCGAATCCCATAGTGTTTCAAATCTCCCCCGAGGTCGAGAAAGTGCAAAGTACGCGCGTACAAAGGGCTTCGGTGGAATGAAGTTGCTGGGACGGCGGGTGGCCCGAGTACGGTCAACGAGTTGGGTGCCATCACTCGCGGCCTTCCCTCTCTCTCTGAATCTCCGCCCTCTTCCCGCGCAGTGATGCGGTGACCATCAATGCCTCGCGGGCGCAGGAGCATCACTGCGCGGGTAGAGCGAGAGGTGTTGGAGGATCACGGAGACCGCGAGTGATGGCATTCAGGCCTGGGAATCACAGAGCTGATGAGCAACGACCGCAGAATTGCTCAACCCACCCCGCCCGCCGAGCCGACTTGACATCAGTCCACTCGCAACTAGAGTCTCCGCACATGCATCTCTCGACCAAAGCCAAAGCCACCAAAGCCAAAGACGCCCAGAGCGTCCGGGCTGTCATGGTGGCGAGGGTCGGCGAGAGGTAGCACCGCTCAACGGCAATTCGCAGGACCACCAGGCACCCCCGGACACCCCGGGGGTGTTTTTTCTTGTGCATATGCAGACCGTTTCCGCCTTCATGCATTCAAACCCCGATTCAGGAGCCCACGCCATGCAAGGGACCGCCACCATCACCGCCGCCTGCCCCGAGTGCGACGCCCCCGTCAGCTTCGGCCGCGCGCCGCTCACCGGCGAGATCGCCCGCTGCACCGACTGCCGCGCCGAGCTCGAGGTCACCCGCGTCAAGCCCCTCACCCTCGAGCTCGCGCCCGAGGTCGAGGAAGACTGGGGCGAATGAGCGATCCCGGCCCCCCCGGCACCCCTCTCAGGAGCACACCATGCGCATCGCCATGACCTACACCCGCCTCCGCGCCGAAGAGCGGCTGCTCCTCGACGCCTTCGAGGAGATGGGCATCGACATCACGCCGATCGACCTGCGATCGGCCGTCTTCGACCCCGCCGACCCCGGGCCGTGGGCGGCCTACGACGCGGTCATCGACCGGTCGGTCAGCCTCACCGCCACCACCACCGCCGTCGCGCTGCTCGAGGGCTCCGGCATCCGGTGCATCAACCCGCTGCGGGCCATCGAGACCTGCGCCCGACAAGCTCGCGACCACCATCGCCCTGCTCCGCGCCGGCGTCCCGACACCCGCCGTCCGCGTCGCGACCAACGCGGCGTCCGGTCTCGAGGCGGTCGAGGCCATCGGCTACCCCGCCGTCCTCAAGCCCACCGTCGGCTCGTGGGGGCGCCTCGTCGCCCGCGTCAACGATCGCGACGCCGCGGAGGCCGTCCTCGAGCACCGCGAAACCCTGGGCTCCGTCCAGCAGGGCGTCTTCTATGTGCAGGAGCACATCGACAAGCCGGGGCGGGACATCCGCGTCTTTGTCGTCGGCGGCGAGCCGATCGCCGCGATCGTGCACGAGTGAGCACTGGGTCACCAACACCGCCCGCGGCGGGACCGCCGCGGGATTCGAGATCGGCGCGGACCTCCGCCGCCACTCGATCGCCGCGGCAGAGGCCGTCGGGGCCGATGTGGTCGCGATCGACTTCCTCGAATGCCCCCGCCACGGCCTGCTGGTCAACGAACTCAACCACTCCATGGAGTTCCGCAACAGCATCACCACGACCGGTGTCAACATCCCCGAACTCGTCGCCCGCCATGTCGCCACCATCGCGGCCAGCACCGAAAGCGTCCCGGCGTGAGCTTCACCGCCTCCATCGTCGGCGGCAGCGGCTACACCGGGGGCGAACTCCTGCGCCTGCTGCACGGGCACCCCGAGGCCGAGATCGGGCAGGTCTCCTCGCGCAAGCTCGCGGGCCAGCCCATCCACGCCGTCCACCCAAACCTGCGGGGCCACGTCGGCCGCGACTTCTGCACGCCCGACCAGATCGACCCGTGCGATGTGCTCTTCCTCTGCATGCCGCACGGCCGGTCCGCAGCCGAGATCGACCGCTGGCGCGCCGTCGCGACGCTGGTCATCGACCTCTCGGCCGACTTCCGCCTGCACGACCCCGCCCTCTACGAGTCCTGGTATGGCGCGCCCCACGCCGCGCCGGCGGCGCTGGCCGACGCCGTCTATGGGCTGCCCGAGGTCTCCCGCGAGCGACTCCCGGGAGCTTCACTGGTCTCGGGCGTCGGGTGCAACGCCACCGCCATGACGCTCGCCCTGCTCCCGCTGGCCCGGGTCGGCCTCGTCCGCCGCGCGATCGCCGATATCAAGGTGGGCTCATCGGAGGCCGGCGCCGAGCCCGGCCCGGGGTCGCACCACCCGGTGCGCGCACCGCACGCACCTACAGCCCCGCCGGCCACCGCCACCTCGCCGAAGTGATGCAGTCGCTCGGCCAGCTCGACCTCGACGCCACACTCACCGCAATCGACATGGTCCGGGGTGTGCTCTGCACCGTCCATGTCGAGCCGACCCGCCCCGTCGAACCCAAGGAGCTCTGGAAGCTCTACCGCGCCGCCTACGCCGCCGAGCCCTTCGTGCGGATCGTCGCCGAACGGAGCGGGGCCAACCGCCTTCCCGACCCGCGCGTACTCGTCGGCTCCAACCACGCCGACGTGGGCTTCGCCATCGACGAGCGCTCCGGCCGCGTCATCGCGTTGTGCGCGATCGACAACCTCGTCAAGGGGGCCGCGGGGTCGGCCATCCAATCCATGAACATCGCCCGCGGCCTCCCCGAGACCGAGGGCCTCACCTTCCCCGGCCTGCACCCGGCCTGAGCACTCGGAGTCTTCACCGTGTCCACCATTGTCATCAAGCTCGGCGGCGGCGAGGGGATCGACCCCACCAGCGCCACCCGCGAGATCACCACGCTTGCGCGCGCAGGGCAGCGCGTCGTCCTCGTCCACGGCGGCTCGCACGAGACCAACACCCTCTCGGCAGCCCTCGGCCACCCCCCACGCACCATCACCAGCCCCGGCGGGCAGCAGTCCCGACGCACGGACCGACGGACGCTCGAGACCTTCATGATGGCCTACTGCGGCAAGGTCAACAAGACCGTCGTCGAGAGCCTCCGCAGCGCGGGCGTGGACGCCGTCGGCCTGAGCGGCCTCGACGCAGGCATCTGGATCGGCGCGCGCAAAACGCCATCCGCGCAGTCGAGGGCGGCCGCACCGTCATCATCCGCGACGACCTGTCCGGGCGGGTCGAGTCGGTCGATGGCGCGTTCTTGAACCTGCTGCTCGACGCCGGCCGCCTGCCCGTCCTGACGCCACCGGCGGGGACACCGGAGGGCATCGCGATCAACGTGGACGCCGACCGAGCGGCCGCCGCGACGGCCATCGCGATGGGCGCAGACGAACTGCTGCTGCTCTCCAACGTGCCCGGCGTGCTCCGCGATCCGGCCGAGCCCGGGTCGCTCATCGAGCGGGTCGATCCCGGATCGCTCGACGAGGTCCGCGCCGCCGCACGCGGGGCGCATGAAGAACAAGGTGCTCGCGGCCGAGGAAGCCCTGCGCGGCGGGGTGCCCCGGGTGGTCATCGGCAGAGCGGGCGGCGACGGGCGCGATTGCGCGCGCGCAACGGCGTCGGCACGGTCTTTGCCGGCGAGGGAGTGCCCGCGTGAGCCGCTCGATCGACACGACAGCGCTGACCCCGGACCAGCGGGTGCTCGTTGATCTGGTCTCGACGGCGAGTGTCTCCGGCGAGGAGCGAGCCGCGGCCGGGGTGTTCATCCATCACGGCGCGCGCGCGCGGCATGGCCGCCGAGATCGACGAGGCGGGCAACGCCCTCGCCCACCGGGGTCCGGCGGACGCACCCGTGCACATCATGCTGCTCGGCCACATCGACACGGTGCCCGGCGACATCCCGGTGCGGATCGCCGGCGGCGTGCTCCACGGCCGGGGCAGTGTCGATGCCAAGGGACCGCTGGCCGCGATGCTGTGCCGCGCGGCGCGCACCTGCCGACGGGCGTCCGGCTGACCGTCGCCGGGGCGGTTGGTGAGGAGACCGCCGGCTCGCCCGGGGCCCGCTTCCTGGCGACGCAGCACCGCCCCCGGGCCTGCATCATCGGCGAGCCCAGCGGATGGGACGGTGTGACGCTCGGCTACAAGGGCCGCCTGCTCGCGACGGCGACCGCCGAGTTGCCCGCGGCCCACTCGGCGGCGGGCGAGCCCTCCGCCGGCGACCTCGTCTGCGCGTGGTGGCAGCGGGTGCTCGCGCATGTCGCCGGCCACAACCGGGACCGTTCGGGGGTGTTCGAGACCATCCAGGCCACCATCCAGAGCATGTCCAGCACCACCGATGGCCTGACCAGCCGGGCAAACATTCTGTCCGGGTTCCGCCTGCCGCCGGGGGGTCGCGCCGGATGGGTTGGCCGGCGAACTGGCCAGCCTCGCGCCCGAGCACGTGCACATCGAGTGTGCCGGCGCCGAGCGTGCCTACACCACCGACCGCAACGACCCCGTCGTCCGCGCCCTCTCCAACGCCATCCGGGAGACCGGCACCACGCCCCGCCCCAAGCGCAAGACCGGCACGGCGGACCTCAACGTGGTCGGCCCGGTGTGGGGCTGCGCCCATCGCCGCCTACGGACCCGGCGACAGCTCGCTCGACCACACGCCCCACGAACATCTCGCGCTCGACGAGTTCGACCGCTCCGTCGGTGTGCTCGCTCGCGCACTGACCACGCTCGGGACCGAACTGCTCGACCACCACGCCGCGACGCCCACACCCGGCGAGCAAAGGACTGTGCTCTCATGACCAACGCCACGCAGACGGCCGCTGCGCCCAGAGGTGCCGAACAGTTCACGGGGCGCAGTCTGGTCCGGGACGGTGAGATCCTCGCCCGCGGCGTCCCGATCGGCGAACTCGTTGACGGGGCGGGCTTCATCGACATGCTCTTCTTCCAGCTGCAGGCCCGCTTCCCGACCGATGCTGAGCGCACGATGATGAACGCCTATCTGGTCTCGCTCTGCGAGCACGGCGTGACGTCGCCCTCGACGCACGGGGCGAGGGTTGCTGCGAGCGTGCGCGCGCCGTTCGCCGCCAGCGCCATCAGCTTCATCGCCGGAGCGTTGGGCCCCTACCACTTCGGCGCTCTGGAGCGGGCGATGGAGGAGCTGATCGAGCTTGACCGCTCCGGTGAGACGCCCGAGCGGTTCGTCGAGCGCCACGCGGCCGCGGGCGAGCGGATCTGGGGCTACGGCCACCGCTTCCACAAGAGCGAGCCGGGCCCCGACAGCGAGGCCCCCCACCACGAATGTGTCGATCCGCGTGTGCGCGCGCTGGTGCAACTCGCCGACGAGCTGGGCTGGGACGGCCGGCATCTGGCCAGCGTGCGTGAGATCGGGCGGCTGCTCTACCAGCGGAAGCGCGTGCCCATCAACATCGACGGCGTCGCGGCCGGGCTGCTGCTGGACATGGGCTTCGACCCGGCCGCCGCGATGCTGTTCGTCATCGTCGGCCGCCTGCCCAACATCGCGCGGCTGCACCGTGAAGAGCAGGACGAAACGCCCAACCGCTTCACGGCCCTGGCCACGCGGGACGACCCCGGGTTTGACCGGACTGTCGATCGGGAGCAGCACGCGGGTGCCGGCGTGGTCGTCCGCGGCCGCGAAACCCGGCTCAGGTAGAGGCCATGCGGCGGCGCTCCGCCTCGATCCCGGCGGGGAAGAGGATGTTGTTCTCTTTGTGGATGTGCTGGTGGGTGTCCTGCTCGAGCTCGCCGAACAGCCGGTAGCACTCGCGCCACGTGCTGCAGGCGTCCTCCGGGGCGGAGAGGTCGTCGGTCAGCTCGTGGACCCGGGCGAACGCCTCTCCGACATCGTCGTGATCGTGGATCATGCAATCGATCGGCCTGCGGATGCTCCACGGCGGCCCGCCCTGGATCTGCGTCGGCCGCTCGAGCCGCCGGATCCACGGGAACACCACGCGCTCCTCGCGCACGAAGTGGTCATGCATGTCGTCGGTGAGCACAGCGAGCACGTGCTGCAGCTCGTGCAGCCGCGGCTCGTCGTCACCGTGTGCCGCGACACACTTGGCGGTGAGCGTCTTGAGACGGTCGAGGGCCTCGCGGGCGAACACATGGTGGGTGTGCTCGATGTTGTCGGCCAGCTCGGTCATCGTCCGCGACGTCCAGTCGCCGGCCTCGGTGTTCTCCGGCGGCTGATACTCGGCGAGCTGGCGCGCGACGGTCTCGGTCTCGAGCCCCGCCTTCGCGGCGGCCTCTCCGAGCGGGCGGCCGCCGCCGCAGCAGTAGTCGATCCCGAGCCGCTCCAACTCCGGTAACAGCTCGGGGTGCGTCGTGGCGATGTGTGCGACCGTCATCTCGGATGTGATTTTACGGGCCACCGTTCGGCTCCTTGTCCTGTTGGATGTCTGCTGCTTCCCCCTGTTCGGCGTGCGCCTCGGCGTGGCCGAGCCGCGCCCACGCGGTTGCGAAGTCCACCACCTCGCCGGGCAGCGCCGACCTAGCCGCCGCGGCCTCGGACTCGGCCCCGAACGCGGCCATCTTCGAGCCCATCGGCGTCCGCAGCTCGGGCGAGATCAGGAACCGCGCCGACTCGGTGGTGATCCACTCGCTCGTGGCGTGGCTGTGCGACCACCTCGCCAGCACCGTGTGCTCGGGATGCCCCTGCTCGTAGTTGACCTGGCAGTTGAAGTCGTCGAAGAGCCGTGGCTCGCCGCCGCGGGGGGCCCTCGACGATGGTCGCCGTCGCCCACCGCGCATCGCTGATGATCATGTTGCACTCATCACACACCGAGTCGCCCAGCCGGACCGGCGGCGGGCCGTCGGCCGCCCCGCGCCCGCACCCGGTCAGCACGATCGTCAGCAAAGACACTGCGACAGACGCGGCACGTTTCATACCGAACGGCTCCTTGCAAAGAGCAGCATCGCCAACCCCAGCGGCAGGACGATCCACGCGACCATCACCGCGATCAGGATCCAGGCGAGCGCATCGCCCATCGTGTGCGAGGCGTACGCCCCGACCGGCCCGAGCACATCGAGTGACGCGTTCAGGTTCACGATGACCGCCATCTTGAACGACTGGAGCGGGTTGACGATCGCCAGGCCGAAGATCTCCTGCACCCGCAGCTTGAAGATCAGCGAGCTGGCCATCAGCCCGAGGTCGCTGACAAACACCAGCGTCAGCCACACGAAGAGCGCAAACCCCGTCGCGACCGCCGACCGACGCGACACCACCGAGATCAGCACGCCGATCGACAGCATGCCCAGCGCCAGCAGCACCGTGCACCCGACCAGCAGCACGAACGACCCGGTGCCCACGCCGCCGGCCCGCCACGCCAGCACGCCCGCGCTGACACCGAACCCGATGCACAGCGAGCACACCAGCGCCGCCGCGAGCCCGAGGTACTTGCCCAGCAGCACCTGCGTCCGCGCGACCGGCTGGGCGAGCAGATAAAGCAGCGTGCCCCGCTCGCGCTCACCGGCGATCGACCCGGCCCCCGCGGTCAGTGCCATCAGGGGGACGACCAGCATGATCAGATTGAGCAGCCCGGCCGCGGTCCGCCCGAACCCGGCGAACCCGTGCGACCCGACCCCGCTCAGCGTGAGGAACGACACCCCCACCGCCAGGACCGCGAACGCGACGGTGTAGAGCAAAAACCACTTGCTGGCGAGCGCGTCGCGGAACTCACGACGCGCAAACGCGAGCGTGCCGCGGGACAGCGTCGGGGCCTTGGTCATTGCCGGAGCGGCGGCGGGCACATCGGTCGTCGCAGAGAGCGTCGTCATGGCTGGGCCTCCGGCAGGGTGATGTCTTCGAGCACCTCGATGTCCCGCACCTCGATCTGCCGCCGGGCGAGGGCCCCGATCGGCTCGGCCTTGCGGTCCCGCGGCACGGCCACACACAGGCCCAGCCCGTTCAGATGCACCGCGTGGCCCGCCTCCCGCAGCACGTCCGCCGCCTCGGCCTCGCGCGCCATCGAGAGCGAGAGCCGCACGACCTGCACCGGCTTCTCCGTCGGCCAGAGCACCGCCGGCGTGGTGTCGCGCTGCACGGCGCCGCGCTCCATCACCAGCACGCGGTCGGCCAGCAGGATCACCTCGTCGGGCCGGTGCGACGCAAACAGCAGTGTCTTGCCCGCCGCGCGGAGGCCGCGGAGCGACTCGACGACCTCGCCACGGCCCACGGCGTCCAGGTTCGACGTCGGCTCGTCCAGCACGATCAGCGGCGGGTCTCCGAGCAGCGCGATCGCCAGCGCCAACCGCTGCTTCATGCCGCCGGAGAGATCGCGGACGCGCTTGCGCTCGTGGCCGGACAGCCCGACCGCCTCCAGACTCGCCGCGGCCTGGGCTCGCGAGACGCTGCGCAGCCCGGCGAAGAACACCATCGCGGCCCCCATCCGCACGTCGTCGTGGAAGGCCAGCTCCTGCGGGCGTAGCCCACGAGGGCCCGCGCACGCCGGCCGTTCCGGCGGACATCGACGCCGCCGATGCTCGCCCGGCCGCGGAAGCGTGTCACGCCGAGCAGGCAGCGGATGAGCGTCGTCTTGCCGGCCCCGTTGCTGCCCCAGAGGGCCAGCGACCCGCCCGGCGCGAGATCGAAGCTGACGTCGGACACGGCGGCCACGCGGCCGTAGCGTTTCGTGAGTGCGGTAGCGCGGATCATGCTTGGGCTCCAGACTGGCGTCGCGCCATGCGTTGCTCCCGACCGAACATCAGACCGCACGCCACGGCCAACCCCAGCAGCGACGCGGCGACGCCGCCCATCGCCACGGAGCGCCCGGCCGCAGGGGCCAGCGCCAGGTCCACCCGCGGCGGGGCCGCGAGCGGTGACGGGTCGATCAGCGTCGGCTCGGGCCGGAACTCGGGCAAGGCCCGGGCGGTGAACTCGATCGCCCGTTGCGTCGGGCTGTGCACGAACAGCCGCAGGTTCGGCTCACGCCCGAGCATCGCCCCGAACAGGCTCCGCGGCTCGTAGGCCAGGTCGCCGATGCCGTCGCCATCGAGATCAAACCCGGCGTAGTCCGACCAGTAGTTGCCCGCGCCGTTCTCGGCGAAGTGGTTCTTCAGCAGCTGCCCGCGGCCGTGCGTCGCGGCCGGCTCCTCGTTCTCGATGAACGCGTTCTGGACGACGACGATGTCGTGGGTGTTGGGTGTCGCGAGCAGACCCACCTCGTTGAAGGCGATCATGTTCGACTCGATCCGCCCGAAGGCGCCGATCGACGACGGGCTGTTGTCGATGTACAGCCCGACGCGGTTGGCGAGGATCGCGTTGTCGCGGAGGGTGATGTCGTCGCAGTCCTTGAGCCCGATGCCGTAGCCGCTGGCGCCGCGGTTGCCCCGCATGCGGTTGCCGATGAGCGTGATGCGGTTGCTGTACATCAGGTAGACGCCCACCGAGTTGCCCCAGAGGTCGTTCTCTTCGAGCACCGTGTCGTGGCTGTACATGAAATGCAGCCCGTAGCGGCAGTCCGTGACCGTGTTGCGCGAGATCCGCAGGTTCTCGGAGTACCAGAACACCATGTCGCGGCTGCCGCGCACCGTGTTGTCCTCGATCACGCACCCGTGGCTCCACCACAGGCGGATGCCGTCGCCGCGGCGGCCGGGTTCGAGGTCCTTGCACGTGATCGTGTTGCCGCGGACCACCGAGTCCGGCGACTCCCTCAGGTCAATGCCAAAGAGCGCGTCCTCGATAGTGTTGCCCTCGATTGTCACGGATCCGGCGAGCGCACAGATGCCCGCGGGCTCACCGGTGACATCCTCGCCAGACGCACGGATCGTGCACCGGCGGATCGTCACGCCCTCGGCACGCACCTCGATCACGTTGCCGCGGCCCTGACCGTCGAAGATCGCCGCACCGCCACCGTCGAGCGTGATCGGTTTGTCGATCAGGAGATTGCCGACGTAGGTGCCCGCGGGGATCCGCAGAGTCGCACCCGGCTCGGCCGCGGCGATCATCGCGACGATCTCCGCCATGGGCCGCGAATCGTCCGGACCGGACTCCGAAGCCATGGCACACCACGGCAGCAGGCAGAACAGGATGGCAATGGCGACCAGACGCATCGGGAACTCCATCAGGCGGCGCTGGCCCGCTGCGCCTTGACCAGGGGCAGGTAGGCACGACGGTGGAAGAACAACGCGATGATCAGCACCAGGGACGCCGCGGTCGCGAGCATCAGGCCGACTCCGGGTGTGGCGATCGTGACGAACTGGCCGATTCCGCCCTTCCCCAACGCCGTCGGCACAAAGGGTTTGACCGCGTTTGACAGTGGTGCATGGGGATCAAGGTTCAGCCCGAAGTGCCGCATCCAGAGGTGGAGGTCCACGAGGAACACCACGGGGAAGAACACCACGGGCAGGACCAGAAGGACGGCCCAGCGGCTGTGGATGTACGCCGCGAACTCGAGCAGCACGACGAAGAGGATCATCAGAAAGACGCCGATGTCCCGCTCGAGCTCCGCCGCTTCGTAGAGCGAGCGCATGCCGATGTAGTGGTTGAGGCCGTCGATCTCGGCGACATCGCCCGAGAGGCTGTTGAGATGCGCCGTCATGTGCAGCCCGTCGGGGTACTGCGGCGCCTGCAGCTCCATGTGCCAGTAGGGAAGAAACAGCGACACCAGCAGCAGCACCCGGGCCGTCAGCAGCAGGAACCCCGGCGTGCCGTAGCGGAGTGAGTGCCTGGCTGTCTCTTCCGGGCCCACGCGGGGGCCGACGATTCGTTCGATGATGCTGGGGCTCACGCCTGACTCCTTAATCCGCTCGCGGCCGGAGGATTGGTTGTGTCGATGTGGGGGAAGGCGCGGCGGGCGCTCTCGCGCCCGCCGCGGTGTGTGCGTTACTTGGGCTCCACCATGAGGTAGCCCATCATCTCAAGGTGCAGCGCCGAGCAGAACTCGGAGCAGTAGAAGGGGAACGTCCCGGCGGTGTCCGCCTCGAACTCGATCGTGACAGACTCACCCGGCTCGAGCGACGCGGTGATGTTGTAGACCGGCACCGCGAACCCGTGCGTCGCGTCGAGGGCGCGCTCGGTGTTGGTGATGTGCCAGCGGACCTTGTCGCCCTGCTTCAGGTAGATGTGCTCGGGGTTGAAGTGGCTGCGGATCGCGGTCATGTAGATATCGACCGTGCCGTCGCTGTTGCGCTGCACGCGCTCCATGCCCTTCTTGGGCGCCATCGGGTTGATGTTCTGCACGTGCGGGTCCCAGCCGACCTCGGGGTACGTCGCCCACGAATTGAGCTTGTCGGCCTTGACGATCTGCGCGTAGTGCGGCTCGCCCACGCCCATCGCCATGTCGTAGAGCACCGGCATCGTGGTCCCGTCCTCGGAGATATCCACCAGCTGCAGGTTCTGCGGCAGCAGCGGGCCGGTCTGGATGAACCGGTCCACCGCCCACTTGTTCAGCGAGACCAGGTACTTGCCGTCCGGGCTCACCGTGTCGCCCTCGGCCGCGGCGATGTGGCCCACGTTGTAGTGCACGGGGGTCTTGTGGACGAGCGTCCAGTCCGGCTCCGGCGACATCGAGCCGTACGACCCGCCCATCGTCCAGCGCGCGACGGCCGAGTCGAGATAGAGCGAGGTGTAGGCGTAGCCGTCGGGCCCAAACTGCGTGTGCAAGGGGCCGAGGCCGACCTCGATGCGGGCCTCCACCACGCTGTCAAAGTCGAGGATCGGCACGCCGAACTCGTCGTTGCCGGAGAAGTCCTTGTCGGCGATCGCCTTCTTGATCTTGTCCATCGAGTAGATCGTCACGTGCGGGTCGAGCTTGCCGGAGACGACGATGAAATCGCCCTTGGGCGCGACGTCCACGCCGTGCGGGCTGCGGGGCTCGGGCGTCACGTGCAGCAGCCCCTCATCGAGCGCCGTCTGCAGCGTGATGACGGGGAAGCCCTTGATCTGCTCGACCTTGCCGGCCTTGTAGACCTGCTCGGCCTTCTTCCAATCGATGATGTGCAGGAAGTCCGTCGCGTTCCGGCTGGCCCCCGCCTCGAACGGCGGCTTCTTGTCCTGGATGCCGCCCGTCGCCAGCTCGGTGTTCAGCGAGTTCATGAAGAAGTAACCATCGCTGGCCAGCTTGCCCGCGTCGGAGAGGTCCTGCCAGTAGGGCGGCAGCTCGATCGCAAACGACTGGTCCGGATCGATCCGGCCGCGCTTGCGGTCAAACTTCCACAGCGTGACCGAACCCTTGTACTTCTCCTTGTACTCCGAGATCGGGGCGTAGTCCGAGCCCCAGGGCACGGCGTACTGCCCGCCCTCGATCACGTACTCGGTGTTGGGCGTCACAAACGTGCCGCCGTGGTCGCTGAGCGTCAGCGGGTTCTTGATGATCTGCTTGGTCTCCCAGTCGCGGAGGTCGATGACCGCCACGCGGGCGTTGATCTTGTCGTTGATGAAAAGGAACTGCCCGTCGTAGTCACCCGCGGTCTCAGACAACGCCGGGTGGTGCGTGTCGCCCCACAGGTTCGACTTCCCGCTCGGGAAACCCTCTTCCAGAATCTCGTTGCCGACGCCGAAGCCCCAGCCCTGCCACGATTCCGGTGTGAATACCGCGATCGACCGCAGCAGCCGCATGCTCGGCAGCCCCACAACAAAAACCTGCCCCGCATGCCCGCCAGAGGCGAACATCAGGTACTCATCGTGCTGCCCGCTGGGGACGTAGGTCTTGGCCGCCGCGACCAGGTCCGCCGGCGTCAGGCCGCGATCCTTTGCGACAGTCTCGACATCACGCATCGACTGCGCCTGCGCCGAGAACGACAGCCCGCACGCCACAAGGGTGGCCAGTGTGGGAATGAGTCGGGAAGGACGGTGTGGTCGGTGTGTCATGACTCTTCCTCTGTAGTCTGGGCCGTGTGGGCACGCACGCCCAACGGCTTGGTGAAAGCGAGTTGCACTCAGGCGCCAAACGTCTGCTTCTGCAACGCGCGGAGGTAATCCACAATCAGTTGGAGTTGGTCGTCGGTGATGGCCGGGTTGCCGCCCTTGGGGGGCATGTCGATACCCGTCGTGTTGTTCTCGTCCCACGACGCGCGCCCGGACTTGATGAACGTGATCATGTCTTTGTCGGACTCGCCCCGCACAAACCCGCTCGTCGTCAGCGGCAGCCCGAGACCCTCGATGCCCTCGGCGCCCTGCCCGTGGCAGGCGGCACACGACGCGACGTAGATCTGGTACCCGGCGTGCTCGGTCAACTCGAGCGCCGTTCCCGCCGGCGCACCGCCGCTCTCAGACTTGGTCTCCCACGCCAGCACCGAGGTGTACGGCTCGCCCTCGGCCTGCATGCTGCGCAGATAGCTGACCACGGCGTGCACGGACTCATCCGGGATGGACTGGGCACCCCGCGGCGGCATAAGCACGCCGCTCGTGTTGGCCGGGTCCGTGGGGGCCCGTCCGTCCACGATCAGCGCAAACAACTCCTCGTCGGAGTGGGTCTGCACGTACTCGCTGTTCCGCAGCGGCTTGCCCAGGAAAGGCACGCCGTCGCCGTTCGGGCCGTGACACACCGCGCACGCCTTCTGGAAGACGCTCTCGCCCGGCATCGCCTGAGCGGCCTGGGTCATCGCCGGTCCGGACGCGCCGGGCCCGGTCGAGACCTCGGAGGTCGATGCGCCGCCGAGGTAGACCACCAGCAGGAGCACCGGGAGCGTCGCGAAGAACACCGTCAACACGCCGAGCGAGGCCCACTTGTAGGGGTCGGCCGCGGGCTCGCGGCGTCCGGCTGGCCCGCCCTGCGCTGTGTTCAAACTGTTCATCCAGATCCCTTTCTGTCTCTGCCTGAAGCGTGTAGTGCATAAGCGGATACACAACTGCGGTACTAGGCTATGCATCGACCATATTGTGGTCAAGTTCATCTGGAAATCAGGAGTGAGAATTGCCCTTTGGTGGCTTTGGAGCGGTAATCTGCACCGAAACGGCCGTGGGCGGTCGATCATCCTGGTCGCAAAATGTATGAACATTTCCCTTACTTATCACAAGGTCCGCGAGCGATGTCGTGGCGAAGATCCTCTCCGTCCGGGCCATTTGCTCATCCAGCATGCCGTGCAACGGGCACAGCGTTGCGTGCCCCTCGATCCCGAGGGGGCACTTTTCGATCCTCTGCACCGAGGCACCGGCCGCCCGCAGCACGTCGAGGACACTGATCGCTGACGCCGGTTTGGCCAGCGCGAAGCCGCCGCCGGTGCCCCGATGGGCCGTCAGGATGCCCCGTCGAACCATCACGCGCAGCACTTTCTGCAGATACCCAACCGGTACCTGTGTCGCCCCCGCAATCTCGTGCGCGGAAGCGGGCTGCTCCGGAGGGCGTGCCGCCAGATAGACCGAAGCCCGTAATGCGTATTCCGAGGTCTGCGAGATCACGACAGGTCAAACTCCCCAAGTGCATCAATTTATCCACTATCTCGCCTGCCGGGACAGAAATCAAGCGGAAGCTGGGAGCGAAGGCAAACTTCGCTGCTGTCCGCTCAGGGAGTTCACGCGTCCCGGGATGCCCGAACCATCCCCCGAAAGTCGCAACCGCCGCCATGGGAATCCGCCCGCGGCCGCCGGATGTCCCATCTGGCGAATGGACCGCGCGAACGCGGTTTACCGGGAGAGTGTCGGCGGGCATCTGTACCATCGCTCCTGATGCGCCGAGTGCTGACCCCGGAACTCATGGACGACCCGCAGCTCGACGCTCGAGCGCACGCCGCGGCACTCCGCGGCCTCGCCCGACTCAACGCACTCTCCAGGAGCGACTCGCTGCTCTGGCCGACGATCAGAGACCTCGCCCGCCGCACCGGCGGCCGACTCTCCGTGCTGGACATCGCCACCGGCTCCGGCGATGTCCCGATCGCCCTGGCCCGCCGCGCCGCGCGCAACGGAATCACGCTCGAACTCCACGCCTGCGACATCAGCACCACCGCGCTCTCACACGCACAAGTGCGTGCAGACCGCCACAACGTGCGCATGCACCTCTTCTGCCACGACGCGGTGCACCAACCGTTCGACCAACGATTCGATGTCGTCACCTGCAGCCTGTTCCTCCACCACCTCGACGCCGCGCAAGCCGAACAGCTCTTCAGGAACGCCGAGACCGCCGTCGGCCACGCACTGCTCATCAACGATCTCCGCCGCAGCCCCGCCGGGCTGACCGCCGCGTGGGCCGCGTCCCGGCTCGCGACCCGATCCCGAATCGTGCATATCGACGCGGTCAAGTCCGTTCGCGCGGCCTTCACGCCGCAGGAACTGCGCGATCTGGCACGCCGCGCGGGGCTCCGCACCACCGAAGTCTCAAGCGCTGGCCCTGGCGTATGCTCCTCCGGTGGTACCGAGACCAAACCATGCCGGCGCAACCCGATACGACGCGGTCGTCGTCGGTGCCGGGCCCGCCGGAGGCGTGACCGCCGCCATCCTCGCATCCCGCGGCATGCGCACCCTCCTCGTCGATCGAGCCCGCTTCCCAAGACAAAAACTCTGCGGCGGATGCCTGGCCCCCGCCGGCATGCAGGTGCTCGACCGCCTCGGCATCACACAGCACCTGCCGCGGCTCGACTCGCTCCGACTCGAGTCGCTGCGCATCATCGCCCGCGGCGTATCCCACGACCTGCCCATCATGCCCTACTTCGCCGTCGAGCGCGCCTCGCTCGACCAGGCCGTCTGCGAAGCCGCCATCGCCCGCGGCGCCGAGTTCCGTGACGGCGTCGCCGCCAAGGTGCTGCCCGACGACACCGTCCGGCTCGAGCACGACGGACAATCCGAAACACTCAAGCCGAGCGTGATCGTCGTCGCCGACGGCGTCGGCGGTTCTGCTCTGTCCGAACGCGCCGAGTTCGCCCCGCGCGTGCGCAAGCAGAGCGTGATCGGCGTCGGCTCGCTGCTCCCGTCGCGCCCCGCGCACGCACAACACAACGCGATCACCATGGTCTGCGCCCGCGGCGGATACGTCGGCACGGCACCGTCGGGCGACGGGCGCTGGTCACTGGCCGCGGCACTCGATCCCGCCGCGGTGCGCTGCGACGGACCGATCGACACGCTCCGCCGGATCTTCGCCGCCTCCGACCTGCAACCGCCCGAGTTCGCCAAGGGACAGCTCCGCGGCGTGGGGAACCTGACCCGGCACAGAACACCCGCCGCCGGACGCGTGCTCGTCGTCGGCGACGCCGCGGCCTACTTCCAGCCGCTCACCGGCGAGGGCATGAGCTGGGCGATGGCCTGCGCCGAACAGATCTGGCCCCACGCCCAGGCCGCCGCCCGGGGCGAAGACCCGGCCAAGCAGTGGCAGGCTGCCTGCGCCAGAATACTCCGCACCCGACACGCCATGTGCCGCGCCGTGTGCACCCTCGCGGCACACCCCGCGCGATGCGGCTGGGTGCTCGGCGCGGGCCGCACGACACCGGCGATGGGCTGGCTGAGCCGCCGGCTCTGCTGGAGCCCGGCATGACCGCACCCGCCCAACTCCTTGCCATCGGCACCGCCGCACCACAGACCCAACTGACCGCACAAGCCTCGCTCGCGCTCGCCCTGAAGCTGTCACCCCGCGGGGACGCCGACCGTCTCCGCACGCTGCACGCCAACGCCGGGGTCTCGCGCCGGGGCAGCGTGCTCGCCGACGCCCGCACCGCCGCGGACCTGCTCGCCCCCAACGACGGAGAGGGTGAAGGCCAGAGTGAACAACCGGGAGAAGGACAGGAAAGGGGTCCGAGCACAGCGACCCGCCTGGCCCGATACCGCGACGCCGCCGGCACCCTCGCCGGCGCAGCCCGCGCGCGACGCGCTCTCCACCGCCGAGGTTCGCCCCGACCGCATCACCCACCTGGTCACCGTCTCGTGCACCGGCGCCGAGTCGCCCGGGCTCGATCACGACCTCATCGAACGCCTCGGCCTGTCGCCACGGATCTCGCGGACGCACGTCGGGTTCATGGGCTGCCACGGCGCGATCAACGGCATGGCCGTAGGCAGCGCGTTCGTCGGCACCGACCCGGACGCCGTGGCCATGGTCGTGTGCGCCGAGGTCTGCAGCCTGCACTACCACATCGGCGGCACGTGGGACCAACAGGTCGCCAACGCGATCTTCGCCGACGGCGCCGCATGCGCCATCCTCGGCCGGCGACCGGGACGCCCCACCGTCCGCGCCTTCGGCAGCGAGGTCTTCCCCAACACCCGCGACCTCATGTCCTGGACAATCGGCGACCGCGGCTTCCGGATGCACCTCTCCCCAAGAGTGCCCGGCGTGCTGCGCCGGCACGTGCGTAAGTGGTTCGAACCCTGGCTCGCGGCCCACCGCCTGACACCCGCCGACATCGCCGGCTGGGCGGTCCACCCCGGCGGAAAGGACATCCTCGAGGCCGTCCGCACCGGGCTCGAACTCCCCGACGACGCCCTCGCCGAATCGCAAGCCGTCCTCGACGCCCACGGCAACATGTCCTCGGCCACCGTGCTCTGGGTGATCGACGCCCTGCTCCGACGAGGCACGACAGGACCCATCGCGTCGATGGCCTTCGGCCCCGGCCTGACCGGCGAAGCAATGCTGCTGGACGTGCCGCGAGGCTGAACCAACCGGCACCACCGCAAAAGCCCCGCGGCGTGGTTCAGCGGACGGCACCGCCAGAGATCAGCAGCCCGCAATCCAATCGTTCAGGAACACGATCGCGGTCTCATCCACAAGCCCGAAAACGCCGCAAAGACCGCGAGACTTCTCGCGGATCGGTCGTGGACCCGGCGAAACCAATTGATACACTAAAATGTCCGCTTTCACCCTTCTTCCACCGGAGTCCGCCAGGCATGCCCGAATCCACATCCCCCGACAACGAGGGTGGCCAGCACCCGCACGAGCCTGCTGCAACTCCCGAAGATCCGGCACCGTCCGGCAGTCCCCCCGCCGACCACAACGGAACCGACCCCGCGGCCGCCACCCCGAAGACCACGAAGCACAAAGCGCCCAACGCATCACACCTGCAAGCCGAGATCCGCCACAGCCCCGAGAAGATCCGCGAGGTCTTCCGCAGCGGCGCGTATCCCTACAAGCGGCGGATCAAAACCGCCGTCTACCAGAAGCACAAGGAAGAACTGCAGGTCGAACTGCTCAAGGTACAGAACTGGGTCAAGCTGACCGGGCAGCGCATCGTGGTCCTCTTCGAAGGCCGGGACGCCGCCGGGAAAGGCGGCACGATCAAGCGCTTCATGGAACACCTCAACCCGCGGGCCGCCCGGACCGTCGCGTTGGAAAAGCCGACCGAGCAGGAGCAGGGGCAGTGGTACTTCCAGCGGTACATCAAGCACCTGCCGACTCGGGGCGAGATGGTCTTCTTTGACCGCTCCTGGTACAACCGTGCCGGCGTCGAGCGGGTGATGGGGTTCTGCGGATCCCTTGAGTATCTGGAGTTCATGCGGCAGGCCCCGGAACTCGAACGGATGCTCGTCCGGTCCGGGATCCGCCTGTTCAAGTACTGGTTCTCCGTGACGCAGCCAGAACAGCAACGCCGCTTCAAGTCCCGGGAGCAAGACCCGCTCAAACAGTGGAAGCTCAGCGCGATCGACACCATGTCGCGCGACAAGTGGGACGAGTACACCGAGGCAAAGCGGGCGATGTATTTCTACACCGACACCGCGGATGCGCCGTGGACCATCATCAAGTCCGACGACAAGAAGCGCGCCCGCCTGAACTGCATGCAGCACTTCCTCTCACACCTCAACTACCCCGACAAGAACCCGCACGTCGTGCACGGCCCGGACCCACTGATCGTCGGCAACGCCTCGCAGGCCTTTGAGAAAGACGAGTACCTCTGGGACTCGTGACGTCCGGCCGAAATCGATCCGACCGGTCGGCGTTCCGACTGCCACGACCGGGTCGGTCCGCCCTGGGCCGGGCTCAGCAGCCCGCGGTCTAGCCGTTGAGATAGGCGCGGAGGCCCTGACTCTTTATGGTGCCGTCGCCATTCCAGTCGGCGACGGGATCGCTGGCTACTTAGAGTTTCAGGAAGGTGATGAGGTCGCGGGTGTCCACCAAGCCGTCGCTGTTAAGGTCGGCCAATCGCCCCTCGACTCAGACCGCAGGGGGCTGGCGCAAGCGGACACATTCGGTCAATCCCGCTCATCCAAATCGGAATGACAGGACACGAGTTGATCCTCTCGTGGGCCAGGTCGGCTTCTGTGGCCTCGAAACGCAGATTCTGGTTTCACGGCACAACGACAGCCATAGACCGCGTAATCGAGAGGCGAGCACGCTACGTGCCCACCGCTTCGTATCTAGTTGTCCTCGGCAGACAAGGGAAACCAGTACACGTTCACAGGGGCATTTGGGGGCATGGTTGAAACTTGCCAATCTTGCCCTTCAAGGACTGGCATCACAATAGACGCAAATCCCTGCTCCGGGCGTGTGCGTTCATTCGCTGCGATGATTTCTCCGTCTTCGAACCCATTTTTGCCATTAGCGTCAATCCGCCCATGTACGACCATCGCTTCAGTATTACGAATAACGGCGAACACAAGACCATCATGGTTCGCAGTATGACGCCTGTGTGGCGAGAAAGTCACGCTCTTGCCAAGTGGTCTTCGAGCTCTGAGCCGTTCGATTTCCGCCGGCAGGCTCATATCTCTCCAATGGTCATGCATCAGAATTAAATCAGCCGCGTGCCTCTCTGCGTCTACCTTAATCGCAGTCTCGCCGACCGCGTGCTACTGCGCTTCAGCCGGATCGAAGACCCCGTTCAACATTGCCGCCAACCGCAGCCCCGCCTTCGTGAGCTGCTGGTCCACCACCGGCAGGTTCCGGTCGATGTACTCCTGCCCGAGCCCGTCGCCGGTTTTGATCGTGGCCCCAGTGCTGCCCGCGTAGTCGGTGCTCCTAGAGCGCGACGTGTCACCGCCTTCGGCGGACGGCAACAATCACCGCGATTCCCAACAGGGGTGCTGGCCCCGGAGTCGGGATCACCACAGGGCTCACGAAGAAGGCGAGCACATCGTCAGGACCAACCGGCGTCAGCGTCCCGATGGCCGGGTCGAAGATCGCTACGCGGCCGCCGCTGTTCAGCGTGACAAGGAACTTGCCGTTCTCGAGAGCCCCGATGCCGACGAACCCATCGGTAGGCGATTGCCAGACATCGAGAATGTCCCCGCTGCTGGAGTACTCCGCGATGCCCCCCGGCTCCGGGCCAGACCCACCGAATCCCACGTACAACGACCCGTCCGGCTGCCCGATGAACTGAAAGGGTGTCTCAAGCCCCGTGTCCCCTTCTGCGTCAGCAAACACACCGAGGTAGGTGCCGTCGTAGCCATACCTGTCGATACGGCCCGCACTCACGTTGGTGAGCAACAAGGAACCGTCCGCATCGAGCACATCGAGCGCGTCAAACACCGGGAACGACCCCGTGATGGTGTGCGTGTCGGGATGCACACGGTCGACCGCATGACCGGAGCCCCTTCCCGTTGCTACGAATACCGCGTCCTGCTCGGGCACGTACTCAAGTCCGTCCGCCGCACCCGACAACCCAGTGATCGCGCCGAACCGGGCCTGGCCGTCGAGGGAGTAGCGGATGATCTGGCGGTTGGCGATATCGCTGATCCAGATCTCGTCACGCACCCGGGTCATGTCGAACGGGACTTCGTTGGGCTGCAACTGGATGAAGTTCGCGTCGATGAGCGAGCCGTCGCTCTGGCTGAACCGCAGGATGCGGCTGTTCAGAAAGTCGGCCACCAGCAGATCGGCGTGCGCGGTGGAGGCCAACGCCATACAGACGGCAACGGCGGCCAGCAGACAGTGTCTCATGTGGTCTCTCCTCGGATCGTTTCCGACCCGGGGCCACGATAGCCGGTCGGGGCCGAGGCCACAAGAATTTTGCGGGGCGAGCGAGGCAGAATCTGTAAGGCCGAGCGGTCGCGTGCGGCACGGTGCATCGCGGTGCGCTTGCAGGCAGGCACCTCGCGCAGCGCCCGCAGCGACACTGGTTTTGCAGGCGTCTTCGTACCAATCATGATATAATGCATACGCAGACTGCCCCCGCACGACGCGGGCGCGAGTCTCCACGGGCTCGACGCCCAAGCGACGCGACTTGAAGATCACGCTGACGGCACCAGCCGCCATCACCCCGTACGAGAACAACCCCCGCCAGAACGACTCGGCCGTGGACGCCATCGCCCGCTCCATCGAGGAGTTCGGGTTCCGCCAGCCGATCGTCGTTGACGAGCACAACGTCATCATCGTCGGCCACACCCGGTGGAAGGCGGCCAAGCGGCTCGGGCTGGAAAGCATCCCCGTCCACGTCGCCGAGGGCCTCGCCCCCGAGAAGGCCAAGGCGTACCGGATCGCCGACAACGCCACCAACGCCATCGCCACATGGGACGCCGAGCTGCTGCCGGTCGAACTCGACGCCCTCAAGGACCTCGGCATCGACCTGGACTCCCTCGGCTTCAGCGAGGACGAACTGGCGGCCTTCATGAGCGACGGGGCCAACCCGGGCCAGTGCGACCCGGACGAGGTGCCGGAGCCGCCGGCCGAGCCGGTCACCAGTCTTGGCGACCTCTGGGTGCTGGGCGAGCACCGGCTGCTCTGCGGCGACTCCTCCAGCAAGGCCGAACGCATCCCCGCGACTGAGAACGCCCCGGCAGACGCCGGGGCGAGGAAGGGTGGTGGATGAGTGGCCTACCCGCAGGTCCTCAGCGCGTGGTACTCGGTCATGGCGTCCAGGTGGACGCACCCGCTGGCCGCGTAGGCCCGCCTGCCCTCGGGGGTGACGCAGCCACGCTCATTCAGGAACGCGATCGCCGTCGCCCTTGGCGCCCACCTCGCGGGTGATGGCGCTGTAGAGCGTGGCGTCGGGGGTCTTGCCGCCGGAGCTGGTCCAGAGGCCCTGGTCCGCCATCGCCTTGATCATCTCCCGGGCGCCCATCTCCGTGCCCACCTCGACGAGCACCGGCGCCGCGGCATCCATGGGCGCTCAGACGCTTCGGGGCCGCCGGTTCAGGCTTGGCGTTTGCCTTGCCCCCGGCGGCAGCCTTCGCCCCCGCCTTGGCGGGGACGGTCTCGGCGGGAGCCGCCTACCGGGCGGGCGCGCCGTCAGGCGTTCGACCAGGCGATCGCGCTGACCCAGCGGTACGCATCGCTGGCCGTCACCACCCTCGCCAAGGTCATGGCCGACGCCAGCGCCGCCAACGCCGCGAAGGTCTCGGCGGCCACGGCCATGCTCAAGTTCGGCCGCGAGTCGATCGAGCTGGACGACCTGGCGGCCAGGATCGAGACCCTCGAGTCCGAGCGCGAGGACGAGGGGAATCAGCGATGAAGCTGTGGTCGAGGGTCAGGAAGCTCGAGCGGAAGCGGGAGGCCAGGCCGTGCCGCTACTGCTCCGGGTTCGGGTGTACCGCGCTCGTTGACGAGCAGAAAGGCGAGCGCCAAGAGGACTCTCGCGGCTGCAAGATGTGCGGCCGGGTCTCGAAGCTGATCGTGCTGGGGGCCGACCGTGGGTAGGGCGCTGACACGCCGGGTCCGGAGGCTGGAGGCCAGGGACGCCGGGTAGCAGGCTCGCTTCCGTGGGGTTGCGGGACTGTGGTCGTTTGCGCAAATAGCTCTACCTCGCGGGAGGCCCTGATCGCAGCGCGTCCGGCCACATCTCTACCTCTAATGGCTGCTCCCCGTTGTGGGAGCGGCCATCCGGAAGGGTGACCTCTTCAAAGACGATGAAGTACCGAACTCGATCTCCGAGGAACGCGAACCTCTGATCGATGCTGAACTCTATTGCGGCGTCGGCGGGACGACCCCCAGAGCCGTAGCCACTACCTGAGCCACCCCCGGAACCCCTCCAAGAGTGCCTGGTGCTAGTCTCCAGGCTTGAGACGCTGAACTGTCCCAAGACGTGGCGGTCCTGGTCGTCGATCAGGACCTCGATCGCCCCAGAAGCGGAGAACGACCCGGCGGTGTCGCCCACTGCGACCTTCGCGTCGTAATACAGGTGCCCGCCGCTAGCACCCCTGCCCCTGGTCCACTCTGCGGGCCGCAAGTGTGCTTCGAGCCATCCCGAGATGTCCAAGTCCGCGTCCGGCGTGGGGGTAGATGGTGAGACCACAATCGCTACCAAATCCTCAACGACCAAGCAGTCGCTCGCATCAAACTGTGGATCATCCACCAAATGCCAGAGGTCCTGCTCGGACTTCGAGCACAAGACTCGGACCGCAATCTCATGAGAGCCTGGGGCTACTGGGGCAGTGAAACGTACCAGATGGCCTGCGTCCCGACCGGGGGTGCCTCGGGACCTCGTCTTGAACCGACCCTCGGTGTGTCGGCCCCAGCCATGTACAAAGTCAGAGCCGTCTGGCAACCGAACTTCGATGACATGCTCGCCCACATCGGTTAGGACTCGCTGGAGGAAGTCGATCCCGATCGTCACCTCTTGACCCGGAGCGACCTGTCGTTCAGGGAACACCCAGATCCTGGGGGCGCAATGCGACTCGACCAGCTCGTCCCAGGTGGCATCATCGACGACGCCCGACTGCCGCAGATGGTTGAGCACATAGCTCCACTCCTGCACCCAGGGCTCACCGGGCTTTGTCGCACGTCCGGACAGGAACGCGCCGATCTGCGAGAGAACACGGATGTCGGTAGATTTACAACTGGCGAGTTCGCGCAGCAAGACCGTGTTGTCTCTCAAGTAATGCCAACCCTCTCCTTCAAGCGACTGCCAGTCGCTCCGATTGAGAGAAACCAGCAGCGCGTTCAGGAGCCGCTGCTGCTCATCGGACTCCAGCGATCCGGCAGTCATGCGCTGCCACAGCTCGGAGCCACACGCATCTGACATCCACCCACCCGGGTCTTCGACCGACCAGGCGATGAGTCGTCCCGAGGGAAGCCGGGCCGCGATACTTTGCAGGGTAAAGAGGCCCCTTGACGCGAGCACGCCGATCGAGATGCACATCGCAAGGCCGACAAGACCGATGGTTAGCATTCTCCATCGACGCACATGACGCCCTTTGAGGACGGCACCCCGCTGCTTCAATGCCCCTCCGCACTCTGGACAGCGCTCGGTCTCGGAGTACAGTCCGGTGAGGTCGAACCCGCAGACGGCACAGCGGGGCTCACCGCCGATGCGTCGGCCCTTCCAGCCGAACAAAACGGCAAGGGCGAAGAACATCCCAATGAGCACGAGCATCGGCATCGTTGGAGTCTACCGTGCGGGCCACCGGACAGTTCCGCTCTTCAGAGGTAGCGGGACTGCCGCATTCCTGCCGCGAGGATGGCCAGACGCTAGTCCAGACTCGACGTGTTCAGGAGCTGATCCGCGTCTACCGCCAACTGTTCCGCCAGGATCTGGACAACCTTTTCCGAAGCGGGTTTCGACTCCTCAAACAGCAGGTGGGCCATCAGCACGCCGGGGACGAACACCTCGCCGGTCGCGTCGTAACCCAGCCGGCCGAGGTTCCCGGATCGAAGCTCGCCGAGAACACCGTCGGGATCGTTGACGACAAGACTGGGCTCGAACCAGTCTCGACGCTCCGCCAAGAACACATCGATGGCGAGCTTCAGGAACCGGACTCTCTCCTCGTCTGTCCACCAGGGGCCAACGGGCTGGCTTGCCACGATCGTCACCGTCCCGGACTCCAACGTGTTCAGGAGGTGTGACATCGCGGGGAACCTGTCATCGATCTGGAACAGAGCCTTCGCACGACGGGCTCCATCCGACAGACTCTGGTCTTCCCCACCATCACCGGGTACCGCCGCCGAAGACAGCATGCCGGCGAGGCGATCCAACAGAGGGATCGCATCCGTAGCAATCCGTTCACAGTAGGGGTCCATCCGACCATACCGATCGAGGTCGGCGGCTGCCCGCGCAACCGCAGCCCTGAATTCATCGACGGGCTCGACTCCCTGGCTCCCGAACAACGCCTGTTGCCACTCTGCGAGCATCGTGACGAAGACTCGCGTCACGAGCTCGATGCGGGCATACTGCAACTGGTCGGGTGCCAACTCGTCCGTCGTATCCAGGAACTCCACCAACTCCTCGACGGGTCGCGTGTTCCACTCCGAACGAAACGACCGGAAGAAGCTCGGCTGGCGCCTCCGGATGATGAGGTCTTCCAACGCGTCGTCCAGATCCTGTCCCTCAACCGCGGCCTTCCAGTGCGCGAGAATCCGAGTCATCGGCGCGAACTGACCTTCGAGGACGCTGTCACGCTGCGGGGATCGGCGGAACAGGGGTACCTCGGGCGGAACCGACTCGCCGAGCGACGAGACGTTTTCCTTGAACACATCTCCATAACCCCCATAGAGATCCCGCAGGTGCGCATGAACAAATCCCCGAGTGGGGTACCAATCCGGCACTCCGCCAGGCGTAGCGGAGACACCGCCGTATGCCGCGAGGGCTCGCTCTCCATCTATCAGCCGTTGGTGGCGGCCGACGTTCCCGATGAGCACAACCTCCGCAAGAGCCGAACGAAGCGCGTAGGCGCGCGCCGCCTCCATGCTGCTGGGTGCGGACTCGACCATTTTTGTTGCCGCGGCGAAGCACGTCTCGGGATCGTTGTCACAGAGCGAAGAGAGCAGGCGATGCAGCCACACGCTGTAGACGGCGGCATCCTCCAACGCCGAGTCGTCCGGAACATGCACGGACTGCCACGGCGGGTTGCCCGGCCAGTCCATGTACGTCATCGTAAAGAGCCTGCCCATGCCAAGAGGGTTGTCAGCGATATCAAGTGCTCCGGGACCGAACTCGATCCTCGACCCGTTGATCACGTACGGGACCGTCGTGCTGACCACGTGCTCGCTCTCCCGCACCGTGATGATCCCGTAGGCACTCGGGACACAGAACACAGCACCGGCGAACGTCTCGGTTCTCACGAGGCGATCCGAGTCTGCCAGCAGCAACAGCGCAAGCCACTTCCGAACCGGGTGCGATTCAATCAGGATGGACTGCTGCTCCCCCTGAAACGCCGCGAGGTCCACGAACCTGGATTCCCACGGCTTGTTGGACGGCGAGAGCAGCACAAACCGATTGGCCCCGTAGAGCGGCAGCGCAGTGCCTGCCACCAGCACAGCGATGAGCACAGCGTAGGAGTACCAGATTGGCCGCTTGCGCCGCGCGAGCTTGCCGTAGAACCGAAGCAATGCGGCGAAGAGCACGGCCATCACCACCAAGACAAGCCGACTCCAAGAGAATGGAAACAAGAGTAGCGCAAGACAGATCGCAATCAGCGTGAGGGCGACTCCCTCCACATACTTGACAATCAGCGATTCAGGTGACCATGCCCCATCTGTCTTCGAACTGTCCGCCATCTCCACCGCCTCCTCAGTTGCGTAGCGTGGTGTTGCGCACAGCTTAGCATCGCACGATGTTTATGTAGCCTCAAGACGCCACCGGCTCACCGTTTGACCGGGAACCCCTCGGTCCGGTGCGCACGTCTTGCGCCTAAGACGCACTGACCGCTGCGGGACTCACCGCCGGCGAGTCTGCGGCTCAGCTCGGCTGCAGCATGTCCCAACGTCTTCCTGACAGACTCGTTGATACGCCGCCCACTATGCGGCTCACCACCGAACACGAGCAGCTCGCCGACCGCTGGGCCGCGGCACACCTGCTGCTGACCGACATCGCCACCGGCCGCGACCACACCCCCGAGGGCGACGAGGTCGGGCTCGAGGAGCGGGGGAACAGGCACATCCCACACATCTGCAACGATGTCGGCCGCAACTTGCTCGACATCGAGGCGGCGAACATGCGCCACCACTGCTCGGTTCGAGTAGCTCGCAATCGTCTGCCACGGGGTGAGCACATACGATGAGACCGCCCGCCGGCGCACGCTCCGCAGCCGAGCGTCGAAGCTACTCGTTGCAGAGAATTCAAAGCAATGAGTCGTCGCAGCATCGCCCCAGACCACGGCACGCTGCACAAGAACACTAAGCCGATCTGGCTCGTGTGGCCTGCCCCCGAAGGCACGCATGCTACGTGAGGACAACTCCCCATAGTTGACAGGTCTGTCGCGACAACGACACCACTTGCGCGCAGCACAGCAAAGTAGCCACAACCCACTCGAGCAGATCACGCTGTAACTCCACGACGAGTCATCGTTGGCACACAAGAAACCCGGCGCACGCGTCGCTCCGATGGCATTGTAACATTCTGTCCAATTCGCGACCACGCGTTTGCGTACTTTGTCCCATGGAGTCGCCGCACTTAGGTGCCGATACGGGAAGTGTCGAGAGGTGTGGGGTGGCCACCCGGTTCCCCGACCGCGATGATCGGGTCTTCGCCGTGTCCGAAGGCTCTCACTGGCCACCCCCATCCTCGAGCATGCTGAGCACTCTCTCAGCGGCATACTCGGGCGAACGCCCGGCTTGTGAGGTGGTACGAATGTGGAAGCGAAGCCTCGAACACAGGGAGCGCAGCGTCGGTCCGATCGTGGCCGGCAGCCTCGCCGCTGTGCTGGCGTGCGTTGGACTCCTGATCATGGCCTCGGCCATCGCATACGCACGAAGCAGCCCGGACGCGGTCGGCGACCAGGGGGCCGCAGTGACAGCGTTGGTGCCCGAGGCCGGCTCGGCGGCTGCCGATGTCCTACGGGCGGTCCGGCCGGCGATGGAGAGAACGCGCCGGCTCGCCTCACAGGCCGACGTCGTAGATGCCCTCCGCACAGGCGACCAGGCCCGCCTCGATCGAGCCTGCAACGATGCAGTGACCTACGCGACAGAGGTCGACGCCGTTGTGCTCTACGACACCTCGGGGACGATGGTCGCTATCAACACGGTGTACGCCGACGGCCGCCCGGTCCCCGCGCGGCTGACCGCAGCCCTGCGAGGAGACAATTACGCGCAGCACCCGATCATCGGAGAGTGCCTTGAGAACTCCATCGGCGCAGAAGCCCTCGAGTTTCAGACACGCTGCCAGATCACCCCTGTCTACTTCGACTCTTCGGGCCTGTCCGTCGCCCATTCCATCCCTGTCTTCGACGACGTGAGCGGAGAGCAACTCGGCGTGCTCAGCGCACGGATGCGCTCCGAACGGCTCGCCGAACTCCTCGAACAGACCTATGTCGCTGGCGGACACGGCAACCTCTACCTCGTCACCGAGCAGGGGCAGTTCTTCAACGAGTCAATCAACTCCGGAGCCGAGCCGCCGCCTATCCCGCCCGATGAACTGCGGGACATCGTCCGGATGTTCGCGTCCGGACACGCTCAGCACTCTCTCCTCGAAAGGGACGAGTCGTACCTCGCGCTCTCCCGGGTGTATGCCGAGACGGTCACGGGCGGCGGGCTCTTCGCCCTCATCACTGTTCCCGCGAGTTGGGCGGAGGCCGAGGCGACCCTGCTGCTCCAGCACAAGGCGGCGATCCGCGGACTGCTGGGCGTTCTCACGCTCTCCCTCGGAGGAGTGGTCGCCGGGATCGCCGGGCTCTCTGCTCGGTCCCAGTCGTTGCGACAAGCAGAGAACCGATTCCAGCGGGCCGTCCGCGGCGCCTCCGACGGCTTCTGGGACCGCGACCTCGCCACGAACCGAGTCTGGTACTCTCCCCGGTTCAAGGAGCTCCTCGGGTTCGATCCACACGACGACACCGAGTTTCCTCCTGTCTTCGACACATGGCTCGAACGAGTACACCCACACGACGTCGAGCGCACACTGGCCGCGCTGAGTGCTCATCTAGACCACGGACAGCTCTACGACGTGACGTACAGGCTCCGCGCTCGCACCGGCGAGTATCGCCACTTTCGCGCACGCGGCGAGGCCACCCGGGACGCCACCGGACAGCTGGTGCGGATCGCCGGTTCGCTGCAGGACATCACCCAGCAGATACGGGCCGAGGAAGAACTCCGGAGGTCCGAGTCGCATCTGCATGACGAACGCAACCTGCTCACCGAGATCCTCTCAGCGATCCCGTTCCGTGTCTTCTGGAAGGCCCCAGACTCGCGCTACCTCGGGTGCAACGAGGCCTTCGCGAGAGCCGCGGGGCTCGACTCCGTTCAGGATCTCGTGGGCAAAACAGACGCCGAGCTGCCGTGGCCGGAGGTCGAGTCGGCGGTGTACCGCACCGACGACGAGATCGTCATGCGCACAGGCACCGCGCGGCTCCATGCCGAGACGACCTACCGGAACGCCGACGGGGCTGTCCAGACACTGAGCTTCAGCAAGGTCCCGCTCCACAACGACGCCGGGCAGACGACCGGCGTGATAGGGATCTACGCGGACGTGACCGAGCACAAGCAGCTCGAAGCCCAACTCGCGCAGGCGCAGAAGCTGGAATCGATCGGCCAGCTCGCAGCCGGCATCGCCCACGAGATCAACACACCAACCCAGTTCATCAGCGACAACATCCGGTTCCTCCAGGACAACTTCAGCACCATGCTCGATGTCATCGACAAGTACGCCGCGCAGCTCGACCCCGACACCGCACCACAGAGCTGGGACGAGCGACGCGAGAGCATCCGCACAACCCTGGAATCCCTGGACTACAGCTTCCTCCGCACAGAGATCCCGCTGGCGATCGAGCAGTCACTCGAAGGGCTTGACCGCGTCTCAACCATCATCGGCGCCATGAAGGATTTCTCCCATCCGGCCCGGTCGCAGAAGGAACCCATCAATCTGAACAGGGCCATCGAATCGACGGCCACCGTGTGCCGAAACCGCTGGAAGTACGTCGCCGAGCTCGAACTCGACCTCGCGGCCGACCTCCCGGAGGTCCAGGGGTTCGCCGCGGAGATCAACCAGGCCATCCTGAACCTGATCGTCAACGCCGCGGACGCCATCGGCGAGGCCGCCGAGTCGACCCCGGAAGCCAGAGGCCTCATCCGAGTGACCACCCAGGACCTGGGAGACGCAGTAGAACTCCGCGTGGTCGACAACGGTCCGGGCATGCCGGACTCGATCAGAAGCCGCATCTTTGATCCGTTCTTCACCACAAAGGACGTGGGTGCCGGCACCGGACAAGGTCTCGCGATCTGCCGGGACGCCATCACACAGAGGCACGGCGGATCGATCAGGTGCGAGTCCGCGCCCGGAGAAGGGGCGACCTTCATCGTCACACTCCCTATCGATGATGCGCAAGCGAGGGCCGCGGCATGACCGATGACACGAGCTTTCAGGTGCTCTTCGTCGACGATGACCAGAGAGTGCTGTCCGGCCTCATGCGGCAACTGAGGTCGTACCGATACTGCTGGGACATTCAGTTCGCAAAGAGCGGCGACGAAGCACTCCGCATCCTGCGATCAGCCCGCGTACACGTCGTCGTCTCCGATATGCGCATGCCCGGAATGAGCGGCGTCGAGTTCCTCGACACCGTCCGACGCGAGTGGCCCGGCGCCGGGCGGATCATCCTCTCGGGACAGACCGACCATCGCGAGATCCTCAAATCCACCGGATCGGTCCACCAGTTCCTCCAGAAGCCCTGCACTCCACACGATCTCGTCCGCGCCATCGAGAGGTGCCACCGGCTCGTCTCCCTCCTCGACCAGCCCGCGCTGCGCAGTCTGGCCTCCGCGATATGCTCCCTGCCCGTCGTGTCAGAGAGCTACGCCGACCTGCTCTCCACCCTCGACAACGATGCCTCCGACGCCTCCCAGATCGCGTCCGTCATCGAGCGGGATGTCGGGCTGGCCGCCAAAGTCCTCCAACTGGTCAATTCCGCGTTCTTCGGGCTCCCCCGGCGCATCGAGACCGTACGGAGCGCCGTGTCCCTCCTCGGAGTCTCGCAGCTCCGGGCCGTGGCGCTGAGCGGTGTGGCGTTCGACGCTCTCGACACCAGGGACCCGTGCGGCGAAGCAATTCGATCGCTGTGGGCGAGCAGCTTCGAGATCGGCAGGGCGGCCGAACGGCTCGCCCGAAACAACGGCGCGGAAGCCGAGACGATCGAGCAGTCCCGGCTCGCCGGCATGCTCTCGCTCATCGGCCGCGCGATCCTCATCCGCATGCACCCAGAGCATTACGAGCACCACGGCGACGCATTCGGCAACACCGCCTCGCCGCTCCAAGACACCGAAGACGCCACATTCGGCGCGCCGCAGCAGTTCGTTGGCGGCTACGCGCTGGGTATCTGGGCCTTCGAGGACAACGTAGTCAACGCGGTCACGTTCCAGTCCAAACCCGAGCTGTGCGAACTCGACAACACCCGCCACCCCCTCTCCTTCGTCCATCTCGCCAGATGCTGCGTGGCGCCGACCGCGCTGGTTGAGAGGCATCACCCGTCTGGCGCTATCCTCCGCGGCCTCGGGATGTCCGAGGCCGCATTCGGTGAGTGTGAAAGGGTGGCAGATCTATGAGCCCCGAAAGCAAGCCGCGAGTGCTCATGGTTGACGACGAGCCAAACGTCCTCGCCGGCTTCCGCCGCGCACTCGGCCGTCGGTACGCGCTCACCACCGCCGAAGGCGGGATGCACGCCCTGACCATCCTGGACAGCCACGACCCCTTCCCCGTGATCGTCACCGACATGCGGATGCCGGGCATGGACGGCCTGGCGTTCCTGCATGAGGTACACCTGCGTCACCCGGACGCCGTCTGCATGATGCTCACCGGCAACGCCGACCAGGCGACCGCCGTCCGCGCGATAAACGAGGGGAGGATCTTCCGGTTTCTCGCCAAGCCCTGCACCCCGGACGTGCTCGATCAGGCGCTGCAGGCAGCCCACCGACAGCACGAACTCGTCGTGGCAGAACGCGTGCTTATCCGCGGCACCCTCAGCGGCAGCGTCCGCCTGCTCATCGAGGTGCTCGCTCTCTCTGAGCCAGAACTCGCACGCGCCGCCATGTCAATCCGCAAGACGGTCTCCGCGCTGACACAGGAACTCGGCCTCGAGACCGAATGGCGGTATCCCCTGTCCGCGTCGCTCTGCCTCCTCGGCACCGTCGTGGAGGGGGGCGCAACGCGGGACGAATGGCTCGATGACGAAAGGCTCGAGTCGTGCGCACACACCGCAGCCCGGCTGCTACGCAACATCCCAAGGCTCACGGATGTAGCCGACATCATCGACCGACAGCGCGAGACCGGCCCCCTCCCCGACACACTCAACACCGCCGACCCGCGCGAACGCGTCATCATCGGCGCCCGACTGCTCCGCATCGCGACCGACCTCGAGCGGTTCCGCACCGAGGACGCCTCGTGGGACGGCATACAGACCCGCCTCCGACAGGCCGGACACGACGACCGAATCATTCAAGCCGCGCACCGGGCACGCATTGCAGACACGAACACGCCCGGCACGGGTGGCTCCGACCAGAAAGGCTCACCGGCGCTGCAGCAGGCGCTGACGCCCTGGGAGCTGCGCCCGGGCATGGTGCTCGCCCGGGACGTGAGCACCCCCGACGCCAAACTCCTGCTGTCAAAGGGCCGGGAACTGACACCCGTCGTTATCGAGAAACTGCGGAGCCTCGCGAAGAGAAACGTCATCGGCGGCCTCATAGAAGTCCAGGCCGCAGACCACGATCCGGCGACCCCCGAGGCACCCGAGGCAGAGGGAACACATGTCGATCCCGCCGCGATCGCGAATGCCCGCAACCGCAGCGAAGGAACTCCTACACATGAACGCTGACCTCGACGGACCACAAACGCTTCTCAGCGAGACAGGAGCGAGAATCCTCTTCGTCGATGACGAACCAGGCGTGTTCCACGGGATGCAGCGAGCGCTGCGCCCCTACCGAACCGAATTCGTGCTCCGAAGCGCACAGTCCGTTCCCCACGCACTCGCGGCGATGCGCCAGTGGCACCCGACGGCCGTCGTCAGCGATGTCGCTATGCCCGAAAAGTCCGGACTCGATCTCCTCCGGATCACGTCCGCCGACGAGACGCTCAGCCGCATCCCTGTCATCATGCTCACCGGCAGCGCCGAGTCCGATCTCAAGCGAAAGGCACTGGATTCCGGAGCGGTTGACCTCCTCGAAAAGCCCATCCGGGCGGAGGACCTTGTCGCCAGACTCAGGAGCGCCGTCCGCCTCCGTCGGTACGACGACCACATCAGAACCGAAAACACCCGCCTCGAAGAACAGGTCCGGCTCCGCACCAGAGCACTCGAAAGTTCGCACGCCGAGATGATCCTGCGACTCGCAATCGCCGGAGAGTTTCGCGACCGAGAGACCGCCGGACACGTCTGCCGGGTCGCGCACGCCACAGCCGCCATCGCAGAACAGCTCGGCGTCAACCAATCAACCCTCCACCAGCTCATGCAGGCCGCGGCCCTGCACGACATCGGGAAGATCGGCATCCCAGACTCCATACTGCTCAAGCCCGGTCCACTGGAGCCGCACGAACGGACCGTCATGGAGGGCCACTGCCGGATCGGATGGGAGGTCCTCCGTCTCGATGTCGGCACAGGCGCCAGCCCGTTCGTCAACACCATCCTCTCCCCCCCGCCCAAAGCAGGACCGACCACGCCCGCCAACGATGTGATGAGCATGGCCGCGGACATCGCGCTCCATCATCACGAGCGATGGGACGGGACCGGCTACCCGACCGGAGCACGCCAGAGCGACATCCCGATCGAAGCACGCATCGTCGCCGTGGCCGACGTCTTCGAAGCACTCTGCCACGCACGACCATACAAGCCCGCCTTCACCGTGGACCGCGCGGTGGCAACAATCGAAGAAGGGGCGGGCACCCACTTCGACCCAACCGTCGTCGCCGCGTTTCTCCGTGCCGTGCCCGCCGTGCTCCAAGTGTTCCGCAGGTTCGCTGACGCAGCCCCCTCCGCTCCCACCACGCACAAACCGGCCCGGCCCGCGGCAGATCACACCCCTACCGCCGCATAGACGCAGACGGCCGAGAGGGCCGCCACCCCCGCTGCCGCACCCGGGCAGGACCAGCCGATCACCAGGCCGCACACCCCCGACTCCTCAGCCGCCCGGCCAAGCCCGCGGGCATCCCGAAGCGCACCCACGACACGCAGCGTGCCCACGCCACAACCTCCGCGTGCGACCGCCCGCGGAGATCGGCCCGACCTCACGCCCCGACGACAACACCGCACGCACCATACGACTACCCCACCGCCACCCGCGCCACCCGCGCCGGCATCGGCGTGCGGAGTCGCCAGACAATGCTGACCGGCCGACTGCCCTTGTGCGACACGTAGTCGACCGGGCCGAGAAACGCATACGGGGCCGCGAGGCCGCCCGGACCATGCCTGCGGTCTCGCACAAACAACAACGGCGTGTAGCCTCGTTCCCGGTGGCAAATGTACCGCTGGCCCGTTGCAGATCCGGCCGCCGTCGTGCTCTGCGACTGCCAATGAAACAAGCTGTCGCTGATCGCGTAGTCCTCGTACATCGTCGTTGGCGAGTACGCGGCCTCAGTCTTCTGCAGTGTCACAAAGAACACATCCTCGCGACGGTCGGGAATGTGCAGCACACCCTCCCGGAACTCCGGACGCCGGCGCATCTCCCAGTGCCCCAGCCCCGCGAGGATCTCATCACGCGTGTACTCCGCGTGCAGCGCGAGCGGTCCGGCAGCGTGCGGAAGCACGCCGGTCGACCTCGTCCGCGTGTGGTTGAGCCGGTACTCCAGGATCGCCCGCAGATCCGCCATCCCACAGGCGTTGGACCGGAGTCGGGCGTCAGCCTCATCAAGAGTCATCGACGCGCCCTCGCGGCCCCATAGCGTGACATGCAACATCGTTCTGCGACGATCCGCAAACGGATCCGCCTGCCCGCCGCCCTCCAGATGTGAAAGCAGGAAGCGGATCTGCCCCGGATCGTCGATGTGGGCGAGCCGACGGATGCCCCTGGCGAGTTGAGCCTCGTCCGGGTCCCCCGGAACATCGCCGAGGCCCGCCTCGGCGAGCAGCCGGCTCCAAAGCCCGCGCTTGAACAACTCGTCAGGAGTGGTGTCAAGATACTCAAGCGCTTCGCGGAGTGTCGGAGCCCGACCGAGGTGGCGGCCGAGTTCCCGAATGTCCCCGACCATCCGCGGCCGGCGAAGGCTCAAAGACTGCCGCACGTTCTCCAGCACGCGCCGCTGGGCAACCCGCTCAAGCCTGACAACGCAGCCCGCCGGCAGGTGCGGAAAGCCTGCCTCGATCTCGCCCTCAAGCCGCCCGGTAGGATCGGTGCTGAGGGCTCGGAACCGGGAAGCAAACCGAAACTGCCGATGCTGCGCGCCAATGAAGTCCAGAACCGTCAGGCACTCCTTCTCATCGTGCAGACGGAGGCCACGGCCTAGCTGTTGCAAGAACACCGTAAGACTCTCCGTCGGACGGAGGAACAGCACGGTGTCCACCTCGGGGATGTCGACCCCCTCGTTGTAGAGATCGACGACAAAGATGAAGTTGATGTCACGCCGTCGGAGCCGATCGCGGGCGGCACGACGAACCTCCGCTGGGCTCCCCGAGGAGAGCGCGAGCGAAGGGATGCCTCGGGTGTTGAAGTAGCCCGCCATAAACTCCGCGTGCGCAATGCTGACACAGAATCCGAGGCCGCGGGAGGCCAGCGGGTCGAGCAGCGTCTCACAGACCTTGTCGACCACAAGCTGCGCCCGGATGTCGTTGCCCGTGTACTCCCGGTCGAGTTCGTCAACACGATACCCGCCGCGTTGCCACGTCAGGCCCGAAAGGTCGACGCTGTCGCTGACCCCAAAGTACTGGAAAGGACACAGCAGACGGCGGTTGATGGCATCCGGCAGCCGGACTTCCGCCGTAGGCTCTCCGCCGAACCACGAGAGCACATCCAGACCGTCGGCCCGCTCCGGCGTGGCCGTCAGGCCAAGCAGGACCCCCGGCCGAGCACGATCCAGCAGCCGCCGATAGCTCGCCGCCGCCGCGTGATGAAACTCGTCGATCACAACGTAGTCGAATCGATCCCGTGCCAACCCGTGCAGCCCGCGGCTGTTGTAGCTCTGGATCGAACAAAACAAGTGTTCCGACCGACCCGGCTCGCTCCCACCGACCAGCAGGTCACCGAAGTTCTGGTCCCGCAACACAGCGCGAAAGGTGCCGAGCGCCTGCCTGAGGATCTCCTCGCGGTGCGCAACGAACAGCAGCGACGGCCTGGCACCGCCCGACCACCGCTTGTAGTCGAACGCAGCGATCATCGTCTTCCCCGTGCCCGTCGCGGCCACCACGAGATGACGGTCCTTCCCCATGATCTCACGCTCGGCAGCGAGCGCATCGAGGATCTCCTCCTGGAACGGGTACGGACGGAGATCAAACGCAGGCAACTCGTCGAGACCCGCACCGTCTCGGCGCCTCTCGCGGTCGACCGCATCCCGCAGCCGCACCACCGATCCCTCGCCGTACTGCTCAAACTCCTCACCGTGCCAGTGCCCCTCGAAGGCCGCCACGACCTTCTGCCAGAGGTGTGGCAGCTCGTACTGACTGATCTTGCTCGTCCATTCAAGCCCCTCAGAGAGCGCCGCACGCGAGATGTTGGCCGAACCGATGTACGCACTCCCGAAGCCTGAGTCCCGATGCACAACAAACGCTTTGGCATGAAGCCGAGTGCGCTCGGTGTCGTAGGACACTTTCACCTCGGTGTTGGGCAGAGCCCGCAAGACCTCGATCGCCCGCGGATCGGTCGCACCCATGTACGACGTCGTGACGACGCGCAAGCGCGGCCCTTCTTTGCAAGGAGTGGCTGTCAGTTCACGCAGCCCGTCGAGCAGCAGCCGCATTCCGCTCCATTTGACAAAGGAGCAGAGGATGTCGACCCGATCCGCACCCGCGAACTCCTTCGCCAGCTGCGACGCCAGCGAAGGATCCCATCTCGAACCGGTGAGCAGCGCCGAACGGGACAGCGGCGTGTCGGGGCGAGGAGCCAGACTCACTCGCGGCGAGGCGTGCACCGCGAGCAGGCGACGCAGCGGGTCGGCCAGATTGAACCGCTCGGCCCAGTCGTCGCCCAACTCGCGTACCAGCAGGTCGATCAATCGCTTGACGAGGCGATGCTGGCGCGCCGCCACCGCCTCGCCTCGGAGTGAAGAGAGCGATGACGCGATGACTCGCTCAAGATGCTGCGCTATCGCCGCGTGCGCGTCATCCGGTTCCAGCTCCGAGAGCTCGACAAGACGCGGATCGCCCATCGCCTCGAGCCGCGCGAGCAGGGCCCCGGTGAGGAGATGATCGTACAATCCCTTCGCTACAGGCCCGACATTGTCCACCCTCTCCGGCATCGGCACAGCGTACCAACCAAGGACGCGCAGCGCGGGGGACGAAGAATCTTGGTTGTGTTGTGCGATGGGCCGGTGGAATGCCGCGGCCGGAGCGGTGTGGACGTGCCCACGGGGCGAGTGTGAGAGCGGCGGTGCCGAACCGGGTGAACGCGTGCGCCCGGTGCGACCGGGAGCGCAAGTCTTGGATAAATGGAGCCGGGGGGAATCGAACCCCCGGGTTATGCTTCGTTTTACCCCTAAAACAAAGCCCCATCGCGTATGTCGCCAAAAGCGCGACGCAGAATGTGACGCACAGGGTTCCACCTGTCGTACAACCCCTCGCATACCAGCTTCAGGACCACCCCCAATTGGAGTGGGTAGGGAGCAGACGCGCCGCATGCGCCGCACGCGCCGCGGCCTTCTGTCGGGATCGGTACTTGCCCCACACCCATCCCTATCCCGATCTTGGCCCCAGTGACGCCCGTGGACGCCGCGTGTGGCGTTGCGGCGGGGCGAGGCGACCGCGGGGCGACCGGCCTAAACGCCGCAAACGGGGCCAACGACGGGGTTCGCCGCGCCGGACAGCGGGGCACAGCATCGTTAGGTGTTCTCCAAGTCTCGGCTACCGTGGGCGTGTGGCGGCGGGCTTCGGGAACTCACCTGCCGGCGCGATGCTGACCTCTCGCTGAAACTCCCCCGTCCGTCCGTTGTACAGCCTCGCCGTCTCTTTGAACCACTTGGGCTTGCTCGCCAGATCACGGATGAGCACCACCAGCGTGGGTGGCGAGCCGACGAAGAACGCCTCCTGATGCTCTCCATCCCCAGAGATCTCGTAGAGCTTGGCTCGACTGGCCACATCCCACACCTCGATTGTGGTGGCGCGGTCGTGCGGAGTGAAGAACTCTTCGTGTGCAGGTCCACCCGGTGAACCGAACGCGACGAGGGTGCCGTCCTGGGACTCGCACTCGACGGAGACTTGGCCGGTCCTGAAGACCGACGACTCACCCTCACGGTAGGGCTGGTAGCCCACACCCATGTGTTGTCCGTGGACGAGATAGGCCCCATCCAGGCCGAGTGTCACGAAGGGCATCTCGCCGAACTCCGGCACGGCCACGCTGCGGAGGTCGTCGGGATGTTCGGTCGGGAGGATTGTGAGAAGTGCGGTCGCGCCGTCTCCAATGGTCTCCAGGCCGTCGCCACCGATGACGGTGCCTGCCCCGTCCGCGAATCTCCCCTGCGGGTCGAGCGTCGAGACAATGAACTGCCCGTCAGGTGAGACGCGCGGGTGAGCCATCTCGACAGGCAGCACCCGCATCGCTTCGCCGCTCTCCAGAGAGATCTCGATAATCCCGCGATCGCTCTCGACAAAAAGGGACGAGCCGCTTGCTCCGAAGCCGATCACATCGGTTCCGCCGTTCTGGTGGATTGGCTGTAGATCGCCCTCCATTGGAACGCCAGTGAGCCCGAGCGCGGGGCCGTAGAAGGCAGCCCACTCGACCGGGTCGGTTCGCCGTGATCCAAACGCCGCGAGCCTGCCATCGTGCGAAAGACACACTGTGGAGTAGGACCAGAGCGACCCAAGGTACACGTTATCCCGCTCGATGAGCCCCATGCGGCGTCCGGTCAACGGGTCGATGCATTCCAGCCACGGACCCTCGCGGAACAGAATGAGACAATCACCGGTAGCGATGGCCGAGCGAGAGCGTGGTCCCCTGTACTCGGCTTCGATGCCCGTCACTTTGAAGGGAACAGGCTCGGTCACCGTTGAGATGTTCCGCTCGTTGAGAAGGTCCTCGAACACAAGTTCATACTGCCCTACGGGCATCTGATAGCCTGATCCGAAGTACTCAGCCTCGCCTCGGTCGCCGTACAGGACAAACTGTGCCTCATGGGACTCACCCGGGAGAAGGAATCTCACCCACCAAGCAGGTTTGGGAGAGTGCGCCGTTCCGAACTGCTTGTAGAATCGTTCGATTGTCTCGCCAGCTTCCGTCCTTACGCTTAGCCCGCGATCGAGCATGTAGTATCCGATGGGAATCCGCCTTGCGCCCGTGTTGGTCGCTCGCACCGTGCCACGCAGGGGCTCTCGGAATGCGATTGTTGACGAGTCAAGCCGGACATCGACCGTGACTTCAATGCCTTCGAGCCGAGTCGGGTCTTCCGGTGGGCGATCGACTTCGATGTCTGGGCCGTGCTCGCTCAGCAGGCGTGAGCCGTAGAACGCGACACGCGCCCATCGCTGTTCCCACCTCTCCGTGCGCGGTGCATTGGGGTCGAGTCCTTCGACGTGAAGTACTGGTCCCGAGACACTCAACTCGAAGTCAGTTTCGGGATTGAACTGCGAGTCGAGAGCGCCGACACGCGCCTTGGTCAACTCGAACAACCGTTCATGAACGGTCGAGGCCCAAGACACGAACTGACCAAAGCGATCGTCGGTCGGCTCGGCACCAATGGTGTCGAGGAAGGCACTGATGTCTCCGTCCAGTGAGATGTACCAGCCGAAGCGGCCCTCATCGAGACTGCCGATGCTGACATACGCGGAATCAGGGAGAATCTCCCAATGCTCTGCTTCGGCCTCAAGGTCTTCGCGTAGATCGCGAAACGCGTCCCCGGTGACCGGCTGTGCGAGAGCAGTAGTCAGAAGTGACAGGCTCGCACAGATGATGGCGATACGCTTCATCACAATGCCCTCGTTCCCAGGCCGCGGTGGTTCAGTTCCGACTCCCGCCTATCAGATGCTGCGTGAGGTACACACGACAGCATACATCCCTTCGAGTGACTGAGATGCAGAAAGTCGGCACTAGGCCGATCGACCTGGTGTACACGGATGCACCCCGATACCAACTCGCCGTGCGGCCCGAGGTACGAAGCGGCTCGCAATCACGGCGACCCGCTCTGGTACGAAGGACCCGGCGGCAGCGGCGCTGATCGCCAGGGCGTCCAACTCGCGGTCGTGTCTGGCATGGAGCTTGGAACCGGCGCGCTCGATACCGCTCGCACCACGCCAGCCCAGCCCCGCTCAACCTCGTCGAGCAAGCCCTCCCACGCCCGCGATTCTACCCTGCGCCGTGATTGGTCCACGGCGGAACTGCTCGTCCAAGCGTTGGCGAGTTGTTTCGTATCTTCTGTCGCCTCCCACGCGGAAAACACATGACCGCTGCGGGTATCAAGGAGTATCGCCGATGCCGTCGTGCTGACGCGAGCGGTCTTTGTCGGGAAGAGCCCGAGTGATACCACAGTCAGCGGTGTAAACCCGTCCTCGGTGTGAAAGTTCGTATCAAACGTGTACACCAGCAACAGGTCGGAGCCAAGAGACGCCGCGGCGGCGCGGAGGTCGAGATCAGAACGCAGGTGCCTTGGGAGCAACAGCCGCCCAATCCGAGCGGCGCTCGTGAGCCCCTCCAACTGGCCAAGGCGTTCCAAGTCGGCATCGGACTCAACATCTCTGGTCGTGACCACGCTGTACCGCCCGCTGCCCCACCCATCGACGCGGAAGCTCACGTAGCCAGCGTCCTGCACGCGCGCAACCGCCAGCGTTGTGGGAAACCGGGCGAGCAGCGGACGGTTGAGCACCTGCCTGATGCCCGCATCGGTGAGACGGTCACGCGCGTCGCCCGTGAACAGCGACATATCTGCTGCGCGACCGGGCGTCACATATCGTGCCGAAGCACACCCGAGGCTCGTCACCACAACGATGGCCAAGCCGATGGCCAAGTACCGTTTCACGTCCCTACCTCCCATTCGCTGCCTCACGTCCACGGTCATCCACCACTGGGCACCGTGGCCTCGTACTTGACGCCGTCGGGAACGTGGACCGGCATGGACACGGTCGTGCCGGTCGTTCCTTCTGTAACCCGCGAGGAATCCACCGCAATGAACGCCGTAAAGGCCGACATGAGGCTGTGCTCGAGCGCGATGGCCCTCACATCCACCGCGAGCGTCGGGTTGGGTTCGGTCGCAGCGGCATCCATCATCTCGGCGATCATTTGCCGAGCCCACACGGCGCGAAGCCCCCGGGCCAACGCCTGATCCTCGACGCGTGTCCGGGATACAGCGAGATTGAGCGCCTGATCGCCGGCTAATCCGACCAATCGAACCGGCGAGTCGGCCGTGGCCGGATCGAATCGGCCGGTGATGACGACCGGCCTGCCGACATAAACGTCTGGCAGCTTCGCCGGATACACCTCCGCGGCCACCAACGCTGGCCATTCAATCGACAGATTGCTCATCGCGGGACGTGCAGCTCGCTCGAAGAATTTGGCCATCACGTCGCCGCCATCGTCTTCAAGGCCAAGGTACGCGACGGCACCATTGCCGAGCTTAGCCATCCGCTCGATCAGATACCGGTTGGGTGCCGAGCCGACACCAAAGCTGAATACGTGAGCGCCGTTGAGCCTGGGACGCATCTCATTGAGGATCTCCTCTTCGTTGCCGATAAAGCCATCGGTGAGGAAGCAGACGAACCGGGTCCGCTCTCCGTCGTTCGGAAACTCAAGCGCGGCTCTGATGCCGTTGAGCATCATGGTGCCGCCCGAGCCCACAAGCCGGTTCAGGTACCGCTTGGCATTGGCCGCGTTCCCGGGAGTGGCGTCGATCGGCACGGTGCCGAGCTGGCTCGAGGTGTTCGAGAAGTTGATCAGCTGGAAAGTATCGCCCGTCGCGAGCAGGTCGAGCCCGGTCCGTACCGCGTCCTTGGCCTGCTCAATGGGAGCGCCGCTCATGCTCCCGGAGGCATCTACCACGAACACGAGTTCCATCGGTCGCCGCGGCAGGCTCGCGAGCTCCGCCGGCGGCACGACCAGCATGGCGAAGTAGCCGACGCCGCTCTCGGGATCGACCCAGGTAATCATCCCCGGCGTGGCCTCGGAGACCCGTGGAGCAAACCGCAGCACAAAGTCCTTGTTGGCGATCGTTGTCTCGCTCGCGAGTTGCACGGTTGCGCCAGTATCCGAGTGTCGCTGGATCGCAATGGTGTGACTCTTGCACGCGATGTCGCCGAGCGGAACACTCGCGTCGATTTCGAGCGTGAGCGCGACATCGTGCCCGCTGCGTTCGCTCGGCGCGAGGTACTGCACCTCGGTGTCCTGACCGCTTGTGCCGTGCTCACCACGCACCACCGACCCGATGCCGGACCGCGCCGCAACAGACTCCGAGGGCGGCGGGTTGAACCGCGGCCCGACGACCATCGGGAAGACGTACTCAAACGAGCCGTCCCGGTAGGGCAGGGTGTGGAAGTAGGTGATCGACACGTCGATCGAACGGCCGGGCTCGATGTTCGCGATCTTCTGCGTGAAGACGTTTGGCCGCTCCTGCGTGAGGAGCGAGGCAACGTAGCCCTGCGACCTCGCCTCGGCGTACATCTGTTCGGCCTCGGCCTTGTCGCGGATGATGCCGCGGATGCGACGCTCACCAATGGTCATGATGAACTCGTTCACCGCCGCGTTCTGCGGCAGCGGGAACACGTACACCGCCTCGATCTTGCTGTCGTAGGGGTTCTCGAACTGCTGCGTGACAACGGTTGAGGCGATCATCCCGCCGATGTGCGCGCGCACATCGGTGTGTTTGAGGGGAACCGGCACGAGCTGGTCGGTCGGCGTGTCGGGCACGAAGCCGCAGAGGAGACTGCCAGAACGCGGCGTGTCGTCGGCCGCAGTCGCAACGTCCCAATCGGCAGGCTTCTGAATGATCCAGATCTCGTCCTCAAGAGAGGGTAGTGCGCCGGGGATGGCGGCCGTCTGCTTGGTTAACATCTGTGCCTCCAGGGCTGATAGCCGACGCAGTAGTTCGTCATCTGGCGGCACAAGACCAGTTCGTCGAATCGCCTCCATCTGACTGAGGAGGCCGCTCTGGCCTGCCAACAGCGGGATATCACCAAGCATCTGTATGTTGTGATTCTCTGCGGCAGAAAACGGCGAAGACCCACCACCACCGCCCTGGCTGGATCGCAGCACGGCTTCGAGGTCGATCTCGGGACTTTCATCAAAGCCACGCCGCTGAAGACTTAAAGCCGGCCAGTCGGACGGATAGCTGAAGATTCCCTCTGGTGGTTCTGCCATCCGCCCAAAGACACGAGCGGATTCGAGTTGTTCGAGTTGGCCTCGCAACTCCTGCGACTCTGCAGTAATGCTGCTCACGTCGCGCGGAGCCGTCGTACACGCTGTCAGTAACGCAAGCGTCATCGTGACTGCCGTGAACGCAAGCACTATCGATACCGAAAGCCACCTCTTCATGGGGTACTCCCATCCTGCGTCTGGAATGATGTGGTGAACGAGGCTGTCGCATTGATCGGCGCTGCGGCCGAATCGCCAGCGGTCGCGAGCGTGAGTTCGAGCACCGGCGGCGGACCGTCAATCCGCAAGTGAACCCTCGCGATCCGTGTGCGACCGCTGGGCAGGGCGCTGCCGGTTGAGAACTCCCCAAGGACGATCCGTTCCCCCCGAGTCAGTGCTACCGGGTCGTAGCGAGGTGGTTCGGAGAACGCGGCCGAGTCGCCGCCCTCGACACCGACGATCCGGATGTCTCCAGCCGTCGCTCGCAACTCGACCTGATAGACCGCCATCGGGACCTCGCCGGAATCGATGTAGAGATCGACATATCCAAACCTCACGCCCTGAATCGCCGATTCGGGCTGACCAGCCGCCTCAGCCCCTGCCCCCGCCGGCTGGGCTGACGCGAGACTGATCGCCGTTGCCCCCAGCAGCGCCGTGAGTACCAGCATCATCACTCGAAACGTGCTCTTCATGAGGACGCCTCCCCGAGTCGCACCGCCGCGGCCGCGATCGCGTCAACGTCAGATGCTGTCACCCTTCCGTCCGAGTCTGCATCCCAGGCGGTCGGCGGCACCCGGTCCCCATCGAGCATCAGACGAAGCCGGAACGCGTCCAGCATGGTCACCGGCGAGCCGGGCTCGGGGAATACCGAACCGCCCCCGGCAACCGACCGGTCCGACCCGAGCCCAGCGGGCGGAGCGGACGGCCGTCCGACCCACACAATCGCCGAGATAGCCAAGCCCGCCGCGGCAGCCGTCAGACCAACCGCCCATCCGGCACGCCGCCCGCGCCCCGCGTTCGACCCCCGAATCGCGAGCAAAACACGATCTTCGGCCTCCCATGATGGGCTATGGCGTTTCTCGATGCGATTGAGCCCCGCAGACAGAGCGGGAGGCACACAAAGCTCGTCATGATCGGCTGCGTGGTTCTTCATGAGACGTTTCCATAGGGTGAAGGGCGCATCGGGACCAAATGGTTCAGCAGAATCTCAAAGAATCTGGCAGGATTTCATGTGGCAGGGGCTCAGTCGAAGAATGAGGCGAGCCTCGCATCGGATCGGAGTGCTTTCATGGCTGCATGCAATCGGCTCTTGACCGTGCCGAGAGGGATCTGGAGGGCGACAGCAATCTCGCCGTGGGTCATGCCATCTGCCGTGGCCATCAGCACCACTTCGCGTTGGGTGTCGGGCAAGGCAGCCAGGGCGCGAGCAAGGTGCTCAAGCACATCTTCGCCGATCTCGTCACGCTGGTCCCACAGAACCCGCGGGGCTGCGGTGTCGATCGACACGGGATTCCCGCGGCGTGCCCTTCGCATCTGGCGCTGCGATTCATGACGAACCACGGGATACAGAAACGTCGTAAACCTCGCAGTCAAGCGCAGGCCCCGGCCCTTTCTGTGGAGATAGAGAAACGCCTCCTGGACGGCGTCCATGGCAAGGTTGTCGTCGTGGGTGAATCGGAGAGCGACTCGGAAGGCCCAATCACGGTGCCGAAGATAGAGTTCCTCGAACGCCGAACTGTCGCCGCCGCGTATGGCCTCAACGAGCTCTTGGTCAGTCTGGGGCTCATGCACAGTGCCGAGAGCGTATCACGTCGGCGGACGAAAGCGGCAACCTCCTTCGACCGACCTGGGGTCTGCTGGACAATGGCCGCATTTGTCTACAACAGAGCAAACATCTGACCTCGCGCCATGATGAGTACCGGACTGCACTCAATCGCACAGAACGGCAGCTACTCGCACGCGCGCAGAGTGCGTCCAGTATCAGTGCTGGGCGGCGCTCAATCTAACTCTCTGGGTGATATACTTAACGCGCAGACTGCCCCCGCAGGAAGCGGGCGCGAGTCTCCACGGGTTCGCCGCCCAAGGGACCAGTTTGAAGATCACGCTGACGGCACCGGACGCCATCACCCCGTACGAGAACAACCCCCGCCAGAACGACTCGGCCGTGGACGCCATCGCCCGGTCCATCGAGGAGTTCGGGTTCCGCCAGCCCGTCGTGGTGGACGAGCACAACGTCATCATCGTCGGCCACACCCGGTGGAAGGCAGCCAAGCGGCTGGGCCTGGAGAGCATCCCCGTCCACGTGGCCGAGGGCCTCGCACCCGAAAAGGCCAAGGCGTACCGGATCGCCGACAACGCGACCAACGCCATCGCCACCTGGGACGCCGAGCTGCTGCCGGTCGAGCTGGACCAGCTCAAGGACCTCGGCATCGACCTGGACTCCCTCGGCTTCAGCGAGGACGAGCTGGCGGCCTTCATGAGTGACGGGGCCAACCCGGGCCAGTGCGACCCGGACGAGGTACCCGAGCCGCCGGACGAGCCAGTCACCAAGCCGGGCGACCTCTGGGTGCTGGGCGAGCACCGGCTGCTCTGCGGCGACTCCTCCAGCGAGGCCGACCTCGACCGGCTGCTCGACGGGCAGACCGTCCAGCTGGTCAACGCTGACCCTCCCTACAACGTGAAGGTCGAGCCCCGGTCCAACAACGCCATCGCGGCCGGGGTCTCTTCCTTCACCAAGACCACGTCCGGCCAACCGACCTCCATCCAACGCCGGGGACACGCTGGCAAGCCCACGGGCAATCCGAAGGGCAAGCCCAGCGGCAAACTCCGCGCCAAGGACCGGCCCCTGGTCAACGACTTCGTGACCGACGAGGAGTTCGAGCGGCTATTGCTCGCATGGTTCGGCAATCTGGCTCGTGCGCTCGATCCGGGCCGGGCCTTCTACATCTGGGGCGGCTACGCCAACGTGGCCAACTACCCGCCCGCGTTGAAGGCGTCGGGGTTCTATTTCTCCCAGTCGATTATCTGGGACAAGCAGCACCCGGTGCTGACCCGCAAGGACTACATGGGGGCGCATGAGTGGTGTTTCTATGGCTGGAAGTTGGGGGCTGCCCACAAGTACTTCGGTCCCAACAACGCGACCGACCTCTGGGCCGTCAAGAAGGTCAACCCGCAGAGCATGGTCCACCTGACCGAGAAGCCGGTCGAGCTGGCGGCCCGGGCCATGGCCTACTCCAGCAAGCCGGGCGAGCGGGTGCTGGACCTCTTCGGGGGCAGCGGCAGCACGCTCATCGCGGCCGAGCAGCAGGGCCGCAAGGCGTACCTGATGGAGATTGACCCGGCCTACTGCGATGTCATACGGACGAGGTGGGAGAGCTACACCGGCGGCAAGGCGGAGCTGGTCGCGTCGAACGCTCCGGCCGAAGAGAAAGCCCCGGCACGGGCCGAGGCGTAGGGGGTGGATGGATGCGCCGCTCAGCCCTCGGGATTCTCCCGCAGCGCGTGGTACTCGGTCATGGCGTCCAGGTGGACGCACCCGCTCGCCGCGTAGGCCCGCCTGCCCTCGGTGGTGACGCAGCCCCGCTCCTTCAGGAACGCTATGGCCGTCGCCGCCTGCGAGGAGGGCAGGCTCTCGCCCGCGACAATCTCCTCCAGCACGAACCCGGCGTCCCCGGCCTCATCGACGGCGTGGGCGACCGCCTCGAGCGTCTCGCGCTGGCAGCGGTGTCGGTAGGGCTTGCCCCGCCGTGGCGTTGCCGCCCGGACGAGCGATCCGTCACGATCAATGTGGAAGGTGTCCTCGCGCACGGCTCAGTCCCGCTTTCCGTTGGAAGCGAACCTGCCGCGGCCGGTCTTCTTGAAGCGGCTGTCGGCCCCCTTGGCGCTGACCTCGCGGGTGATGGCGCTGTAGAGGGTCGCGTCGGGGGTCTTGCCCCCGGGGCTGGTCCAGAGGCCCTTCTCGGCCATCGCCTTGATCATCTCCCGGGCGGCTCATCTCCGTGCCCGCCTCGGCCAGCACCTGCGCCGCAGCGTCGAGGGGCGCTCCAGGCGGCTTCGGGGCCGACGGTTCCGGCTTGGCGTTGGCCTTGCCCCCGGGGGCGGTCTTCTTGCCCCGTGTCGCGGCCTTGGGCTTGCTGCCGGTCGTTGCCGCCTTCTCGCCGCCCTTGGCCGCACGCGGCGTTGTCGCGGGCGTGGTGGCGGCCTCGGCCGGTGCGGCCTCCCGCTCCGCCGCCTTGGCCTTGTCCTCGGCGGCGACCTTCTTCATGGTGGCCGAGAGCCCGGGCTTCTTGGCGGTCTTCGCGGGGGCCTTCTTGGCCGCGGCCTTCTTCGTCGGGGCCTTCTTCGTGGCGGTCTTCTTCGTCGTCTTCTGCGTTGCCATGGTCTTCTCCTTGGCTGGTGGTGCAAGAGCCCCCGCACATCGCGGCGGGCAAGCGCGCGCCGCACGGTTCCCCGCGCGGCGGCGTGGGGGCGAGAGTCAGCCGCCCGGGATGTAGATGAAGTCGCAGCGCAGGCAGCGGACCTGCCCGTCCTCGTCGTTGAGCTGCTCGAGCCGGTCGGCGTCGCGCTCGCCGCACTCGGGGCAGGCGTCCCCCTTCGCCACGCCGTTGGCGGCGGGCACGCCGGCGAGCCGCTTGCGGATCAGCGCCGCCTGGTGCTCGTGGTACGCGAGGTTGGCCTTCAGGTCCTCGATCTGGTCGCGGGTCGGTTCGTTGCTCATCTGCGTTCTCCTTGCCCCGGGCGGAACCCCCGCCGGGTGTCACACATGAGCCATGATTCCGCGGCACATGCAAGGCGTTCCGGCCTGCTTTTGCAGATGTTTCCGAGATTAAGCGGGAGCGCACGGAGTACAGCAAGGCGTTCCCCTGTCATGCCCGAGGGGGTGGCCCATGGCGGTGCGTAGCAAGTTCCTCGAAGACGGCCTCACGCCCCAGCAGGAGCAGGCCATCATCGGACTGATCAACGAGACCAGCGTGGCGGCGGCCGCGCGCGCCAGCGGCGTCGGCCAGCGCACGCTCCACCAGTGGATCAACGACGACAAGCGGTTCATGGTCGCCTACCGGGCCGCGCGCCGTCAGGCGTTCGACCAGGCGATCGCGCTGACCCAGCGGTACGCCTCGCTGGCCGTCACCACCCTCGCCAAGGTCATGGCCGACGCCAGCGCCGCCAACGCCGCGAAGGTCTCGGCGGCCACGGCCATGCTCAAGTTCGGCCGCGAGTCGATCGAACTGGACGATCTGGCGGCCAGGATCGAGACGCTCGAGTCCGAACGCGATGACGAGGGGGATCGGTCATGAGGCTCTGGGCACGGGTCAGGAAGCTGGAGCGGAAGCGGGAGGCCAGGCCGTGCCGCTACTGCTCCGGGTTCGGGTGCGTGGCCCTCATCAACGAGAAGGCTGGCGAACGCCAAGACGACGCCCGTGGCTGCAAGCTGTGCGGACGGGTCTCGAAGCTGATCGTGCTGCGGGCCGACCGTGGGTAGGGCGCTGTCACGCCGGGTCCGGAGGCTGGAGGCCGCCCGCGACGGGTGCGCGTCCTGCGGCGGCCGAGGGACGTTGACGGTCGTCTTCATGGCGCGGGGGGAACCCCCGCCGAGCCGCAGCGGTGCCCCGCGTGCGGGCGGTCGCTGGTCGTGGAGATTCACGAGCTGACGCTGGAGGAGTGGCATGGCCGCGAAGACGCTTGCGCGTAGGTTGGCACGGCTGGAGGGGGCGACCGCCTCCGTCTGCCACGAGTGCGGCTGGGGGGCCGAGAGGGCCGTCTACGAGGTCGTCGTGCCGGTGGCGGTCGGGAGCGTCCGGGACGCCCCGGAGCCCCGAGAGCCCCGCCGGTGCCCCCGCTGCGGGCGGCAGACGGAGTTCCTTATCCGGTTCCCGGAGGCCAGGGACGCCGGGTAGCAGGCCCGCTTCCGTGGGGTTGCGGGACTGCGTGGTTTCGAGACAGGTCAAGCACCGCCACTGGTCATTTGCTCGCGGTCAGCGAGTTCCGCTACTCTGACTGCGCCGTGCTACGTGGCAATTGCTAGCAGCGGTCGATGCTGTTTGCGGAGTCGTCCTAGTGGTCATTGAGTCGCTGCTTGAACATATCGGCGAGTACTTTGAGCTGTTTCTGGACGCTTGGCAGTTCAGGGACTTCGAGCGATTCAGGTCCCCGACCTCCGTGCAGCCCCTAGCAGTCACATCGCTGCTAGCAGGAATTGGCATAGCGTACATCCTCGCTTACGCAAAGGTTTTGCCGTCTCTAGAAACGCATCTCGCGCCAGACAGAGTCGGAGACACACCCTCGCGCCGAGCCGACCAAAGGGCTGTACCGCCGTCGGAGCACGCATTGCTTGCAATCCTCCTGTTCGCTGGGGCAGTGCTTCTGCACATAGGCCTTCAAGCGACTGGTTGGATGTTCGATGTATCGTGGGGCAGCCCGCTGGCAACGCTAAACGTCTCGCTCGCCCTGCAAGGCGTTTACCAACCAGTCCATGCTGTGACATTGCGCATTCAGCGAGCGATCGCCAGCACGGCGTACTCGCCCTTTCCTGGTCGCAGACGCGTTTTGGGCAGCCTCTGCACTTTGGCGGAGCTGTATCTCGCAGCGGTGTTTCTCTATGGGATTGTGATTGCCAACGACGTTCCGGTGGGTCGCGGTCTAATAGCGGTGCTAATTGGGGGCACACTGTGCACCGTGGCGGCCATCGTCGCAGTCGCATTCTTAGCGTGGCCACTACTCCCACACCAACGGCGTTCACACTGATACGTTTTAGCTGACGCGACATCTGCGCGCGGCCGGATCCTCGACTCGCTCCGAATGGAACGGTTGGCGGCTGACCAGTCCCGCTCTTCAGAGGTAGCGGGACTGCGGCGGTCAGCCATCGTGCTCGCGGCCACACTCCGGGCACACACCCTCGGTCCCCGTCATGTCGTATCCGCAAGTTCGGCAATATCCTTCCCGTGGCAGCAATGGCTTGAGTCTCTTGCCCGCCATAGTCCACCCACCCACCGCGAAGAGTTGCCCGACCCATGCCGCAGTAATCAGACTAGCAGGGCTCAGATCCCACAGCAGCACAGACCAAACGAGCATCAACAGTGAACCAAGCCCGAAGCACAATAGTGCTACCGCAATCCTGGCGACATGCACAAGCCTGGGCCGTGGGCGGGTCATGACGCACCGCCGCACTCCGGGCATACCCCATCGATGCCGGTGAGGTCGTAGCCGCAGGTGGGGCAGTGTCCGACTGAACTACGGGCGTGGCGACGGTTGTTCCAGTATGCGCCCACCAGCAACGCTCCGGACACCGCCGCAGCCATCCAGATCGGAACGTAAAGCGACCAGCCCAGACCGGTGCTGAACCGGCGAGTCTCGAAAAAGCCGATGTCCTCGAACCACCAGTCCGGTGGCCAGTCCCACCCAACAGAATGCAGGCCAGCACCTCGGAACGGACCGAGATTGTGGAGCCAGAAGAACCCTCGAACCAGGCCGACGCTGATGCCAGGACTGGTTGGTGCCCAGGTGATGGCCCACAGGCTCGCCACCCACGCCGCCACCGACACCACCAGCACCGCCCCCGCCGCCCACATAACGGCCCGCCGGACTCGTTCGCGCCGCCGCTTCAGCATGGCTCGCTCCCGCACTCCGGGCACGCTCCGTCGAGACCCGTCAGGTCATACCCGCACGCTGCGCACCGCCCGCGTCTCCGCCGCCGCACCCGCCGCCCCCAGCCGACGAACTGGTGCAGGCCGACGAACAGCAGGGCGTAGAAGATGGTGTTGGCGAGGAAGCCGAACGGAAGTGGCCGGACAGGGAGCACCAGTGGGTACTTCATCCGAAAGACAGGCCGCTCCACTGATTGGTCTCTGATCTCAATCGCTCCCGACGCGCTCATTCCATGGATGCTTTGACCCGAGCGCACCGGGCGGAACTCGTACCAGAACGCCCGAAAGGGCCAGCCGGATGCCTCAATCTGTACCATCCCGAGTGGATTGTCCAGCGATCGCTCCTGCATCGATCGCAGGAAGGCCGGCATCACAACGTTGCTCGCCCATCCCGTCGAGATTTCCTCCGGTGTCGGTTCGGATCGGTCCGGGCCTATGAAGTTGCCATGGTGGTCCATGAGCACCCATGACGAAAAGTGCGTCGTGCCGCGGGTGTCCCGTCGAGCAAGCACGATGATTTCTCTAGCGCCGCCGCTTTCCTCGGGCCGTGCCCATCGCGTTCCATCCACGGTCGCCGCGCCCTCCACATCGGCGATGGCCCCGCATCCGAACGCCACCGCCCACGTGGCCACCAGCCCGAGCAGCAGGTAGAGGATGGTCAGTTTGGCGATGCGGCGGGTCATGTGCGGTTCCACCCGCATTCGCTGCACCCGCCCGAGTAGTCGGCCAGCAGGTCGTACCGGCACATGGGGCACAGCCCGCGGCGGTAGCGGCGGTTGTGCCTGACCATGCGGACCGAGGCGAATGCGAGCCACCAGAGCAGGGCGTAGAAGAGGGTGTTGAACGCGAGGCCGGGCCAGATGGGCAGATAGGGCACGGCACGGACTGTCGCAGCGTTCGGCGTGCCAAAGAGGCGAGTGTTTCCCGTCGCCACCGACGGCTCTAGGGGGACCCCGCCGAAGACCGTCAGCGGACCACCGCTGCCGTAGGCGCTAAATCCGCGATACTCCATCCAGAACGCCAGCGCGGGCCAACCCCGAGCCTCTTCGAGCCCGTCGCGGACATCGCCCTCTTCACGAAAGCTGCGGAGTGCACCCGCGAGCTTTCCCCAAGTTCTCGGGCCGCCGGCTGACCATGAGAGCACCATCATGCTCTCGCCGCGCGGCTGATCAAACACCCACGCGGACATCGGCATACGGCTATGTGCGAATGTTCGATACGATTGCTCGTACCAAACCCGACGGACAGATCCAAGCCGAACGTGCGGGATGATGCTCAGCGAGTCTGAGCCTTGCTCCACGGTCCGCAGATCACCGGGGAACCTCAGCACTGAACCGTGGGCGGCGTGCATCGGGAGTGCGAACGCGAGCCCCCACGCCACCCCCGCCGTCGTCACCAGCCCGAGCAGCAGGAACAGGGACAACCTGCGCAGACGCCGTGGCCAGGATGGACGGGTCATGGACACGCATTCAGCGTACTCCCATGCGCGAGCCGGAGCCATGGCTCGCTGCCTCAGTCGGACGCAGGTTCAACGGAGCGAGTCAGTACCACATTTCCACCGATTCGCAGTTTGATCGGATACGAAGATGGTAGAGTGTGGGAATGATCCGACTCTGCATTCTCACTCTGTTCGCTCTGGGGCACGTCGCGCCGCTTGCTGCGCAGCAGGCGCAGAAGATCGCCTCCGCGGAACTCGTTGAGCAGGTCCCGCTGGAAGACGCCGCTTGGGATATCACAACATCCAGCTTCCTCGGGAAACGCTGGGAGGCAACGGACCCCGCCCTTCAAGAAGTCCTCCTGCGCCTGGAGCGCAGGGAGTTCACGGCCGCAGAGATTCGACAGCTCTTTGACCGGCTGTTCGACGCCCAGCCGGAGATGGCGGAGCAGATTGTCTTGACGCATCCGCACTGGCCCGAGGGCCAGCCGATACGATGCCTTCTGGTTGCGCCTTCCGTGTTGTTTCGACCGAACCGCTCATCCGACGTGGCAATCCACGCGCGACTTGTTCAGGTCGAAGACGCACCGGTCGTAGAGCGCGTGAATGCAATCGGGCGAGGAAGTCTCGCCGCCGACGAGATTGAGCCCGCGTTGTGCTCATCTGGACTTCCTCCGGGACGCTACGACATCGAGGTTGAGCTTTACGTCGGAGTCGATGTGTCGCGGGATGAGGCCGAACGCCACTCGTACCACATTGACCGATCTGCACAGGTACTGGCCTGGAAAGGAATTGCGAGGACAATCGAAGTCGGCGGGGCCGCGGCCGACCTGTTGGAGCCGTTTGACTCGGAGCAGGCAGTACGTTCCATCAAACAATCGCTGGAGCCGCAGTTCTGCGTTGACGACCGCTCGCGGCCATGGCTGGTCATGTTCCGGTATTGCTGCCACATCGGTCAGGGGGGCGAGGATTGGTCGCTCGCGGGAATCGCCGAGGTGTTACGAGATGATGTCGTGGCCGCACGGGGCACCTTTGTTTATCCCATGGTACCGCCGGGCGTGAATGCGCACTTCGGCCGATTCTATGTGGTGTTCCCGCTTGAGTGGGTGCGAGGCATACCCGACGGCTTCGACGCCGACCCAGCAGACTGGCAGATTCGTCTGACAGGAGACGCCGATACGGCGTTTCGAGACCTTCGGCGCGAGAGCTACTGGTCTGGCACTCTGACGCTACCGACCAGACTTCCTGAACACTTCAAATATTTGTCTAGAGAGATTCAGGACTGGGATCGCCTTGAGGGCCGAGACTAAGGCACGACGAGGACTCAGCAAAGTCGTAGAGCACCTCCAGCTTCGCCTTGGCCAGAACGAATGAATCGAGTCACGTGTGATCTGCGCAGTTCGGGCAGACCCCGTCACCGTCGCGGAGGTCGCACCCGCAGTTGGGGCAGCGGCCTGCTCGCGCCCGAATGCGTCGGCGTGTGACGACGACCAGATGACTCAGCGCGAACACGCCGCCGATCAGGAGAATCAGACCGACTTCGGGCCTGCCCACCGGCATCCCGAAGATGAAGTAGGCCAGCAGGGCGAGACCAAGCGTCAGCAGCGCGACAAGCACGAGGCGCGGGATCGGGGTGGTCGAAGGCGGAGTCGTCATCGTTCACCCCCACACTCCGGACACACGCCTTCGGTGCCGCTGAGGTCGTACCCGCACCCGACGCACCGCCCCTCCACCTCTCTCCGCCGCTCCTCCAGCCCGAACCGCCACACACCCCACAGCGCCGCCAACGAGAGCGACAATGTCAGCCAGAGGGGCAGTACGAAGTCCTGCTTGCTGTAGATGACGCCAGGGCCGTAGACGCCGAGCGTGGTCACTCCCCGCGACACATACAGCCCTCCGCTGTCCAGCAGCACGCCGAAGCCGCCGGGTAGGCTCACCCACGAGGTCTCGGCATAGCTGACGGCCCAGGCGATGACCGAAAGCCCTAGCACCGCCCCCGCCACCGACTGGACCGCCTTGGGCGTCATACGCATCATTCTACTTGATACTGCGACCCTCGCTCAGGGTGTCGAACAGCTCGCAGCGAAGGGGCCACTCGATCAGCAACTCGAAAGGGGCGTCCCCGCGACTCTGGAGGTAGGCTCCGCTCATCGAGGCCGAGAGACTGCGGTACCACTGCGTACTAGGCCGGGGTGGATAGGCGGAGGGGAACTGTACTGTTCATGGTCACTCGCCACGAGCATGACCTGCCTTCTGCCGACCAACCAGTACTCGCATGGCGTGGCCTTCTTTCAGAGATGCGATGCGTGAAGAGAGTCTGAGCCCGCGAGGGGGGCCTGCTCGATCCCTCAGGACGACGCCTCAATCAGCCGGAGCCAGCATAGATTGGATCGTCTCGCAAGATACGCGGCACGATCGCTAGCCAACACCCGGGCTCATTGACTCGCCTTCCCCAGTAGCTGGTATGCAGACGGAAGCCGGCGAATAACAGTTGGCGGATCGCTCCAACTCGAACGACGCGATTCCAGTCCCGTTGGGTCACTTCGGCATGTGGGCGGATCAGGCCGTCGCTCCGACTAGCCACGCCTCGTTTGCCGTTCCTATCCAGCACTCTGGAGGAAATCGGATCACCTTCGATCGACACGTTCGTCCAGTTTGTCCGCATGGAATACGAATCTCGACGGCCCGTAAAGTGATCTGGCCAGAAGACGGAAAGGGCATCCAACGGGCAACCGATCGTCGTCACTGAGTTGAGGTCTGCCAGCCGGGGCGGCGGGCTCGTGTCAACACGAAACACCGCATCGAGCAGCAGCACGGTTCCAAAGCTGAACCCCACGAGATGAACGGCAGCGTGGGGGTCTGCATGCCCAGATAGTTCATCGACCAGGCTCGTAATGCCTTGCGTTAGGTCTTCGCTGTTGTATCGGCCGTTCAGATAGCCGATCACAACCAGCCATCCCGACGCTGCGTCTGCAACACTCGCGCGGAGAGACTGTGGAAAGAGCGGGACAATGTACAGATTCACCGATGCCAGCAGCGACGCCGCGATCGCGGCCGGAACGGCAGAGCTGTCGGCGACGAGAGAGATTCCCCCTGGCGCTAGGGTGGTTACAGAATGCAAAAGCACTGTGAGAAGAGACACGCCAAGAATGATGAACTGCACGAACAGAAGAAACAGCGCCATACTCGCCCACAGCAACAGTATCGCCTTTGTCGTTGAACCCTTGTCAGCGGTGCGCAGGTTGGACACCCTCGACACATTGATCCCGAGTTGAAGCACGACCTCGCCGAGCCGAGACAACATGGAGCGCCGATGGAACTCGGCAACCAGATCCGGCACGTCGTTGAGCGCATAAATGTCCAGGACGGCTTCGAGCTTGTTCTCAGCGATGCGATGTATCGTGGCCACACCCGCTGAGCGGCCACTCCCGTACGCGATCTCGCCCATTGGACGAACATGAAAGGCTGCCCCCGATGGCGCGGTGGCTCTCAATGCGACTGCGATTCGCTCAGCCAGCCCCAGGGGGCTCTGGTCCAAACTGCATCCCGCGATTCCTGGAACGAACAGCAAGGCAGATCGTGACGGATTAGCATTCGGAGTGGGCTCTTGAGGCACTGGCAATTCCTTCTAGACGCATTGCGTAGGAGAGCAGGCCACGCGACCGGCTACCAAGCACCTACATGACAGATCAGAGCCCGATCCCTCTGATGCGAGAACTCATTCCGTACCAAGCGAGCAGCGACCCTCGATGACCTGAAGCAGATTGCCAAAGAGCGACCTGCGCTCCCGACCACACGCTGACAGCGGCCCCTGGGCTGGGACCTCCCTTCACGGTGCGCATCGCGGTTCGGCGCTCAAGGTAGCTCCGTACGGAAGATCAGCACGACCGTGAACTCGTCGTCGTCCTCCGGATACATGTTGCCCTGCTCGAACTCGGGGTCGTCGCGGGCGTCGCGGAGAATCTGTTCCGCCTCCTGCTGCGACTTGTTCCGGTGAATCTCGGTCCGGTACTTGTATGGCATGGGATTGGCTCCGCTCTCACTCCCCGAGCAGCACGGGGATCAGCCGGCCCTTGAACGGGGCATGCTGTGGTCCGATGGGGTTGTTCAGCCCGGCGATGTAGCGGGCGAGTTGCTCGTCCGTCGCCCGGAGCGCTTGCGCGACACTCGGGTCGCCCCCAAGCCACTTCACCGGATCGGGAAGTCCGCCCGTCAGCAGCTCGTCCGGGGCGGCCCCGGGTAGCACCGCGACGATCCCCATCCGAGCCGCGAGTTGATCCGCAGATCCGTCAGCGAGGCCGGCGTACCAACCGAGCGTTCTGGTCCGGGCGAGGGTGGGGTTTGCGGCGATGATCTCCCTGGCAACTTCCAGATCGCTTTGGACACGGTCACTCAGGCCGCTGATGTCGTCGATCCGTTCCTGAGCTGCCGACTGCTTCACGCTCGCGTCACGCTGGATGGCCTGCAGCCCGCCCGGGAACGTGCCGGCATCCTCGTAGTCTTCGAGGTCGGAGAGCGCCTTTGGGAGCGGGTACTCCGCATCCGATTTGGACAATCCGATCTCGATGGTGGCCCGGCAGGTCTTCCGTTGGGCGTTCATAGCAGCGTAGAGGGCGAGGGCCGTCTGCTCGTAGTAGAAGTGCTTGTCGAACGACGCCTTGCTGCCGGTCAGCATCGCCGCAATCCCGGAGAGAATCTGCGTGGTCCCGGTGGGGTTGAGCAGTGCCCCGGCGGTGTTGAGGCCGATGACACCGGCGTCCGTACCCGTATCCAACGAGTTCTTTTCAACAATGAACTGCCGCGTGAATGCCTTGTAGTTCGCGTCAATGAACGCCATGCGGCCGTTCACCACCTCGTCGCGCATGGCCTTCGCCGCCTCCGGCGGCCCCGCCGCCCGGACCTGGTGGTACTCCTCCAGCACCATTGGGTCGTAGTACATCGTGTCCAGCTTGTCGATATTGGCCGCGGCATACCTGGACGCGCGCGGGTATCCACCCGACCCGGCGGCGCACCCGAACTGCAGCAGCAGGGCGAGAAGACTGAGCACGATGCAGAATCGACTATGTCGCATGGCGTTCTCCATCGAGGCCTCAGCGGCCGATTCCGAGGTCGTGCACCCGGTGTTTCAGCGTCTCGACCTGCTCGTCTGTCGCGGTCACGCGGAAGTGCCGGAAGCTCCGGAACCCCAGCTCCTTCACCAGGCGATCGAGCGACGGCGTCGGGCGGACGCCGTGCATCTCTTTCGCCTCGGGACCGGCCACGCGCGCGATCGTGTTGAGCGCCGCCTTACGCCCGGGCGGAGCGGTGAGGTTGGCGGTCAGCGCCCGGCGGGTTCACCAGGAAGAGCAGCACGAACACGCCGAGCCCTCCCCCGGCGGTCACGGTCTGCTTGAGCAGCTTGATCTCGATGTGCAGGAACCCCAGCAGCCCACCCGCGACCAGCCCTCCGCCGAGCGCCATGAATGCACGGTTGGTCACGTACAGCATGTCCTTCTGAACCGGAACCAGAATGCTCAGCGAGAGGCTGAGGAGCATCATGAGCGCGCCGACCCCGATGCACCACTTCCGCCAGACGATGTCCGCCTCACCCCTGGGGGAGGCATCTCACCGGTGCCGTTCGGCGGGCTCGGGGTGCCGCCGCCCTCCGGGTCGGGCGGCGTCCGCGGCGTTGGGGTTGTTGACTCGCTCACCTGAGTGGCCCTCCCTGCTACCTGAGGTTCTCTGCGAGCAGCACAGCACCCTCGCCCGCGCCGCTGTAGTCCACACGGTCCGCGACAACGCCATCGGGCCGGAGAAGCTCGATCGACTCGGGACCGGAGTTGTTCATCGCCATCGCCTGGCCGTTGCGGAGGAACGTTCGCTCGTCCCCCGGGTCGATCACTCCGAAGAGGTCCCAACCCCGGCCGGAACGGTCGCGGAGCCTCCACCCGTCGAGGTTGATCGCCACGGCTCCGTGGTTACGCACCGAGACTGACTCATGCATGCTCTCGTCGCCCGGCGGGTTCGGGCACAGTGAGTGGAGGAGGACGACGCCCGCCACGACGCCCGGCCCGTCCTCACTCTCTGCGCCGCCCCACGGCTCCTGGTGCGGCACGGTCTCGATCGCGTCCGCTCGCTCTGCTGGCAGATCGGGGAAGAAGTCCAGGCCCGTCTGCTGCTCGATCTCCCGGATCGGCGTGAGGTAGTTCGCGGGGTTGTTGCGGACCCGGTCGTCCTGACCGACGACGTACCCGCGTGCGTGGAACGTCTCGCCGGAGAACCAGCCGATGACCTTGAACGTCGCCGCGGGCACCGCGATGTCGTTCCCGACGAAGAACTCGGGCTCGCTGTTCTCGAAGATGGGGCCGCTGATCACCCAGACCGCGTCGATTCCCAAGTCGGTCCGCCCGACCACCTCCTGGTGCAGGTCCTCGAGGTCGTTCCACGCCTCGCCGTTCATGTCTCTGTGCTGAGGGACAATATTGCTCATCAGGCAGCCCGCGTCGGAGTTGTCGCTGCCCCACGCCTCGTTGTCTTCGTGGCGTGCCATGTGGCCGCGTTCCATCGCGGAGGTCGAGTAGTCGTAATCGGTGTCGGCCCGGGCGTACCGGGGCAGTTCCTCGTCGGGCGCGAACGGGCGGCCGAAACTGCCGGCCCGGAGCCTGTCGAGGTCCTCGCGCGTCCAGCGCACGCTCACCCACGCGGGCACCTTGAAGAGGTCGTAATGCCCGACCACGAACCCCTCCCGGACCAGGACGGAGACGCCCGGCCGAGGCTCGGATTCGCCGGGGAAGAGAACGTTGTGCCGGTTGTCGGTCAGCCGCGGCATCCCCCACACGAGATGGTCGGAGCGGAGCGTCCAGAGACCGCCGGGGCCGGAGCCCGCCGCCGTGACGAACTCGGGATCGCTGACCGGCTGCCCGCACGCGGGTCGCACGACCGCGCACGCGAACACCGCCGCGAGCCCAACGGTTGATTGCCATCGTGTCAACATGCCGCGTCCTCCGGATGCAAGTGCGAACCGGACGGTCGGGTGAACGGCTGCCCCCGCCCCACCTTCTTGCAGGCTCGCCATCGACCAGCCGCGACGAGAGTCTGCCAGATGCGCGATCGGCTGTCAATGTCGCGTCGGAGTGATGACCATCTGCCAGTCGAACTAAGACGGCTCCTGAGCGCTGTCTCATTAGTTCAACGAAGCGTTCAGCCGCGGTGTCGGTGGCCGATGAGGGGAATGCGACACGACCGGAAGTCGCAGCCGCAGGTCCGCTTTGAAGACAACCCGCAACTGTTTGCGAATCCTCGCCCTAGGGCCTTGAGCCATGACGCCGCCCCGAGGTACTCGTGTCCGACGCCCGCAAGAGCGGGCCTGCCACGCACCCCGGAGCAAGACCATGGCCACGCCGAAGCATCGAGGGGAACCCCCCGCCACCAACGCCGGACGCCGCTTCCCCCCGAGGTCCTCTCCGAGGCCGAGGTCCGCGCCCCTCATGGACGCCTGCGGCGAGGGAATCCCCTCATGCCACCGCAACCGCCCTGATCGGCGTGCTGTACCGCGGTGGGCTCCGGGTCTCCGAAGCCCTCGCCCTCTACCCCAAGGACCTGGACCCCGCCACGGGGGCCGTGCGGGTGCTGTGGGGCAAGGGGGGACGGGCCAGGACGATCGGCCTGGACCCGGGGGGCGTTCCGGCTGGTGGAGGTCTGGACCCGCCACCGCACCGCCCTCGGCCTCGACGCCCGCCACCCGCTCTTCTGCACCCGGCAGGGCCAGCCGATCACCAGCTCGTACATCCGCCGGCTCCTCAACCGCCTCGGCGAGCAGGCGGGCATCCAGAAGCGGGTCCACGCCCACGGGCTGCGGCACACCCACGCCGCCCAGCTGCGGTCCGAGGGCGTGGACATCGGCATCATCAGCAAGCAGCTCGGGCACCGGTCGATCGCCACGACGGCCAGGTACCTCGACCACATCGCGCCGTGGGCGGTGGTGGAGGCGATGAGGGGGAGGGAGTGGTAAGGTGGTCTGCTCCTGATCTCGGCATTGGTTCGAACCCACTGCCAGGAACTACCCGCGGTCGGGGTGACCCAGGTCAATGGGAATCTGGCGGGTAGACTGACCTTGGCATGAATGTTCCCAATGATGTCGGAGTTCTCGCCGGTCATCCGCAGTGGAGGCGACCATGGTCGATGCACATCCCGAGAATGATGGGGACGCACTGCTCGCGGGAGCGGGTGCGGTGTCCGTTATGGCCGCGGCGGTGATTGGTCTGGTGTGCCCAGCCGCCGCCGCAGGGTTGGCCATTGGGGCAGGCGCAACTGACATCATCTCCGCTGTCAAGGGTCGAAGGCAACAGGAGTCCGCTCGGCGGGCGGCCTGTCTAATTCGCGCACTGCATACCCGCTTGAAGGACCTTGAGGAGCGAGTCGCAGAAGCTGAGCATGAGTTGCTATCGGCGCAGCATCAGGATGCGTTCTTCGGAATGTTCGAGGCTGCCCTTGAGGATGATGAGCGGGCCAAGCTCCCCTTCTACGAAGGAGCGATCGAGTGGCTGGTTCGGGAGCGGCCGAGTCCTGTGAAGATCAGCATGACCAGGGAGACACTTCGGCGGGCTTCGTACGCCGATCTCTATCTGTTCCGCCAATTCGCGGCGAACCTTGAGCCGAGTTGGGCCATCATGCTGAATGCGTTTGGTATCGGTCGGCAGGCCGCCGTGTATCGCATGGCCGCAGTCGGGCTGATCGACGAAGCGGTCTTGCCCGCCGACCGTACTGGGTCCCGGGCAGGCGCAATTCTCGTAGCCTATACCCGGCTAGGACCCCTCCAGACATTGGAGGACTACGCGCGCGAGTTGGGCTTGCTCCGCGACAACCGGGTCTGATCGTGGCGCACCGCGACATCGGAATTCCTGTTCAAACCACCACTGCCAGCTCGCTACGACGGCGGGATACCCCGATTAGACCGCGCCGTGGGCGGTGGTCGAGGCGATGCGGGGGAGGGCGTGGTGACAGACCATACCCACCCGTGATATGCTGGGCTCGTACTCCGATTGCCAATGCAGAGGTATCTCAATGATGGTTGCATCAGGGCCTAAGGATACGAATGATGGCGGCGAAGTCCTCCGCACCGAGTATGCAGCTCTCGCTCAGTATTTCGGCACCGTCATCGGATTCCGTTTCACCGCGGCTGGTCTCTTTCTTGCCGGTGCGGCATTCCTGATCCCAAAAGTACACGAGATGGGCTGGCCGGGATACTTGTTGCTGTTTGGAATCGGTGTCGGCATGTGGATCGTGGAACTCCGCAATCGGTCGGTGATCCACCTGTTATTGAAGCAGGGGAGGGCCATCGAAGCCGAGTGGGGCTATCCGCAATCATCTGAGCGCTTTGGGTTGTTTGGGGCAATGAGATCCGAGGAAGCAGCACGAGAAGCACGTGAGCGGAATGTGGAATTCTCGAAGATTCCGGTTCCGGCTCTCACGCCTACTCGCGTGTTGTGGTTTGCCCCTACGATGGCTTTTGCCAAGTACCTGACGCACACGGTGGGGCTGGACCTTCTGTACCTCGGAGTAATCATCTTCGCAGGCTTCGGACTGCTCGGTTGGACGGGGCAACAAGCGGAGTACGTGGCTCAGGGAGAAACTCACATGCTATGGGTCGTGATTGTCGGAACACTCTCCGGAGTCGCCATAATCGCCCAAGGACGCGGCATCATCCAGGCAATGATCACGAAGGACGCAGATTGGCGAGCGTCCGTGTTCGCCATCGGGTGTGCATTGATAGTCGGCGGGATCATCGTCTCCGGTGGCGCGGTAGGCCTTGGGTTAATGCGCATGCAGGGTGATGCTGGCTTGGCGGCCGAACCCGCCCAGCCCTGCGAGGGCCGGCAGAGGTCCGTCGGATCGAGCGACGACGAGACAACGGCGGTCGAGGAATCAGACACACGGAGTGAAGTCGGGGCGGCGGGGCGATAAGCGGCGAGCGGTACTGCTCGTCGCAAATGTGGAATGCCGAGCGGCCGGGGGCTGACTCTGGTTGCCAAGCAGCTCGGGCACCGGTCGATCGCCACGACGGCAAGATACCTGGATCACATCGCTCCCTGGGCGGTGGTCGAGGAAATGGGGGGGAGGAAGTGGTGAGGTCGCGCCGTCGCCAGTTCGGTCCGGCTCACGCGGAGGGCGAGGACTAAGCCCTCCTCCTTACTGTTCGCCAGCATATAGCTTTACATTACGGCCGCCGAATGTGTCAGCATTGCGGAACTCTACATCGCCAGTCGCCACCCGACTTTACAAAGACAGGATGCCCGCGCCTCATCATCTGATTGCGTGGGACAAATGGAGCGGCGAGGACCATGCGCGACAACCAACTGGACTACGCCGATTCACTTGGTCCCGACTGCCACTCTTTAGCGATGGCTGACCAATCTGCGGGCCGCAAGACCTCGCCTCCATCTTGGTCCAGACCGGTCCAGACGCTCCAAAAATCCGGGTCTTCCGAAAGCGGGCGATGCTCCTTCGGGAGATGGTCTACCTTGACCAAAACAGGCAGTTCCGTAGCCCATCCGAGCAGCACCGCGCTTTGGGGTGACAATGAGGGAAGTTCACGAAGCAGACTGCGGAGATTATCCGGCACGAAGCGGTGCACCAACTCCTGATCGCGGTCATTGCTGATCCGATGAAGAAGAAACGTGTTGCACTGAGAGAGAACTGTTGGCGAGAGTTCGGATGGACGCTGGGATGATACTATAAGTCCAAGCCCGTATTTGCGTCCCTCACGAGCGATTCGCTCAAACGCTTGGCAGCACACTGCGGCCGCCTCGGGCGTGTCAGCTTCCTCCTTGTATCTCTTGACAAAGGTATGCGCTTCTTCCATCACAATCACCGTTGGTAGCACGCTGCCAGAGGTTCTCCGAAAGCGTTGCAGTGCCTCAAAGATTAACCTCGCTGTGACGGACGTCACTATGTGGATAATCTCTGAGGGCACGAGCGACAGATCCACAATCGTCACGCAGGGGGCGTCTTCCTGCGACGACTTGAGGAAACTGGCGAGCCAACTGTCAAGTGTGATACCAGACTCATCAACGATCACAGACTTCATCTGCGGATCGGACAGTAGGCTGCGAAGGCGAATGATGAAGGTTTCCACATGCTCGGACACGTTTAGCAACTCTGCTGCGGCCTCAACGCAACGAAGGAGTTCGTCTGCATCGAATGGGATCGGCGTGTCTGCTTCAGCCGGAGCCACATCGGCATCTCCCCCACCGAACGCGGCGTGAGCTGCTTCGGTTGCACGAAGTAGCCCCTCGACCTCTGGCAGCGTGAAATCCCAATGCGGGTACTTTACCCGGCGAGGCACGCAGAGTTCGTCGATCGCTGTCACCAGGAACCGCAACGATGCATCTTCGTTGCCCGCCAGTGCGTCCAACTTTGGCTCCAATCCCTCCTTCCATTTCTCGATCTTCTCGAAGAACGACTTGGGCTTGGGAAATGAACCCCACGGTGACCCTGTATTCATTTCGACGCGGATGACAGTCACCATCGTGCGCAAGAATCGGCGAATCACGTGATTGGACTTCGCATCGTGGGCCGCATCGCCATCTCGCGCAAATCGCAGTGCCTGGATTAGCGCAGGGCGCTGGGTCTTTGCGCTGGCTTTCGTGAATGCAACCCACTCGGCCGTGTTCCACAGCCAAAGAGGAACTCTTAGAGGATTGGTTGAGTCTCCGACTCTAACCACATTAGACCTTATACCACGGCCCGTCCCTTCAAAGGCTTTGGCGTACTCACCATTCGGATCGAGTACGATGAATCTGGCGTTGGGACAGGACTCGCCAGCACGCCCTCGCCTCGCGGCTTCCAACGACCAACGAATAAGCCCGGCGACGGAACACGACTTGCCGCTACCAGTATTGCCGAGCACGGCTAGATGACGACCAAACATTCGATCGGGGTCGATTCGGACTTCGGCATCCCCGGCGAGCGGACTGGTGCCAATCCGGACGCGCCTGTGTCGGCCCGACTCCACAATCGAGCGCAGTTGCCTCTCGGTGGGGAGTAGCACCGATGCCCCGACGCCTGGTAGAGCGTCGGCACCTCGACGGAACTCAAACTGGTCCTCCTCACCCGCTTGCCGTCGCAGTGTTCCCAGCGGGTTGAGGCTGAGCTTTCGCAGCGGATATGGCAGGTCGATCAGTCCAAAGTCTTGAATTCCGCGTCGCTTCGGGAATGCAGAACGCTCTATGGTGAGCCACTCGATCTGGCCGACCAGGCATCCATCGTCGAGGGGAATTAGCACGTATCCATTCACCCTCGGGAACGGACGAACCCCGCCAGCATTCAATGCTACAGTTTCGGGAGCTTCGATATCGAGCAGGACCTTGAGTTCATCTGGCGACACAAAGTCCACCGTTCCGATCCGCAGCCCTTCGGTCTGGTCAAACGGAGTCTGGCTCATGAGGCATCCTCACTTGGAGGAGAATGGGCAGGAGCGGTTTCGGAATGACTCGTTCCCCATCGAGACTTTAGCAACTCTGACATGCGGAATGTCGTACGGTCGATCGCGGGCTTGGGCAAGTAGTTGTCTACCAGAGTCTGAAACTCGCCAACATGATCACCTACAAGCAGGGTGATCTGAGCGTGGCGGCCTAGGTGCTCGTACGTGCGCAAGATGCGGCCAAGCGGATCACTGTGGGAGACAATTACGAGGTGGGCCGACGGAATGGTCAACATGTCCTCGATCACACGGTTCAAGTGATCATCGCCAAATCCGTACCCAAAGGTGACAAGTGTGTGGTTCGGACGACAGGCGGCGGCGGCAAAATCACGGAACAACTCGACATACGGGTAGGCAGCGGTCTCACGATCTTTAGCGGCATTGGGGTAGATCATCAATTGTCTTGCCGCGAGAGGACCGTTCGGCACCGACTCGAAGAACGGCGTCATCGACGCCGCCCCGAAGGGGACAGCGAAACGCCGAATCGTCCGCTCACAGTCGAACCAGTCGAGAGAGCCATGGAGCTTGGTGAAGCGGGCGACACCCTCCAAGTATCGAGGCTCACCGCGTATGCCCGGTGGGTTGTAGTGAACGTCCACACTCAGCCGAGATGACCGGAACACGGGAGCAAGCGAGCCCACAAAGCGATCTAGCAGATACAGTCCAGCGGCTTCGGCACCAGCTTCGACGAATCGGTCGTAGTTCGTAGTAAAAATGTGCAGCCGCTCTCGTGTGCCGGCTCGACTAGCGAAACTCATGAGAAAGCTGACGAGGTAATTGAAGGCGTTCTCGCGCTGAGCGATCGGCGCAGTAGCTAGGCCGTACTCGCCCTTGCGGACCGAGTCGGCGAAGTCAGCGAGAACAGCTTCAATCGTCCCTCGGATGGCCGATGCTTCGGACTCGGCCTCGCTATCAATCAGCCCCCGAATCTCCTGGCCCCGAAGCAGTTCGTGTGCTGATCGCAACTGGTCCTCGATATTGCCGTTGTTGCGACCTGATGCTGCCGCAGACCTTGCCGCTTCGGCTTCGATGGCCCTGTTGTGCACGCCAAAGTCGGCGGTAGTCATCCCAGGAAGCGACTCCCCACAAGCGAGTCGATAAACGGCGTTGGGAAGTCCGGACCCGATCAAGAGTGAGATGTGCTCAGATTGACAGAGAGCGGTGAGCCATGGCTCGATTCGGGGTCTCAAACGATCGGGACCAAATTGCTCGCCCGACTTGGCCCATGAGCACGCTGAATGTTCATTCAACATAAACTGTGGAGTTCCGGCTGGTGCCTCTCCGTCTAGCACGAACTCTACCGGCTTTGGGTCGTCGCGGCACTTGAGAATGTTGGTAGCCGGTGGCTTCGGCACTGCGGACGTAGCGTGTGGCATCGGGTCTACTCCAATCCATAATCAGATTCATCTGCTCGCAGTCATGAGTTCGGTCTGCGGGGGCGACCAATGACCCGCTCGCCGCCATCCCGCCGTGTGCGCTTCGTCCCGCCCATCGGCCGCAGTCTACACGCCGCCGGTTCGTGTTCGGCGGTACCTCCCATCCTCGTCACCAATGACAACGGGCCGGAGCAAGCTCCGACCCGGTCCACCGGTTGCTCACTGGGGGGACAGTAACTCCGCCGGTGATCCGCAGCGTATCCGGTACCGCTCGCCGCCACAACGCCCGGGGCTGTCTCCTCGAACTTCTGCGGATTCCTCTGCGACATTCTCGTGCGGGTCCACGCACCCCCATGTCGCGGGGTGCGTTTCGATGCACCGCTCACGGCGCTCGCACAGCGCATCCGCACTGCAAATCAAGGTGTTTCCGCACGCAATCTCTGGTACAATGCACCCGTGAACGCCCACCGCGCCACGCGCCCGCGTCTCCCCCACCGCTCCCTCTCGTGGACGGTCGCTACCACGTTCTCGTCCGCGCCCAACACGGGCCAACGAGAGGCCCTTGGCGGCCAACCTGACGCGTCCGGGGAGGACCGCCCCCGCCCCCGCCCCCGCCGAACAGGGATTCCCCTGAGGGGGTAGGGGGTCGATTACCCTCGGGCGCGCGCAGTGGGACCGACCGGTGCCCGTAGCAAGTATGCGCGCGGGTTTTGGTATACCCCCGGGGGGGTGCCCGCAGGACGCGGGCGAGGAGGCCATGATGGGCCAGCGGGGACCACGACCGACGCCGACCGAGCAGCTCCGCCTGAGGGGTTCCCCCCGCGCGCCAACCGCAACACCGGCGAGCCCCAGCCCCCGAAGGAACGCCCGCCCCGCCCCGAGTGGCTCAGCGACGAGGCGGCCGAGGCGTGGGACCAGCTCATCCCGCGGCTGGAGCAGATGGGGGTGCTGTCCGTCGTGGACGGCAACGCCATCGCCCGGTACGTGGAGCTCTGGGTCGAGTGGCAGACCGCCCTGGCTTTCGTCAGGAAGCACGGCTCGACCTACCCCATCAAGGACGGCAACGGCAAGATCAAGAGCCTCGGGCAGTTCCCGCAGGTCGCCTCGGTCCACAAGCTGTCCCTGGCCCTGAGCCGGCTGGAGGCCGAGTTCGGGCTGACGCCCTCGGCCCGGTCACGGATCAACGTGACGCTGCGGCCGAAGGAGGAGTTGTCCGATCCGAAGGGGTACTTCGCGGCGGGGTGACAGATCGTCCGGACCATGCCGGGGGTGCGTGATAGCCTGTCCGCATGACCAAGGGACAGTTGGCGGGCGGCAACGGTCAGGATCAGGCTTGGCTCCACGAGAAGCTCCTACTCGTGGCTGACCTCGTCGGAAGCGATCCGAAGACCATCCTCTGCGACAAGGAACCGGCGGGGGAACCCGGGCTGGCGTGCGAAGCGATCAACGAACGGGCCAGGCGTGCGGGCCTCATTGGGTCCGACCAGTTCATCATCGAGCCCCATGAGGAGCCGAGCGGGGACGCAGGTGTACAACGGCCCAGCCGGTGGATCAGGTTTCACCATCCGGACTCCGGTCGCCCGGTGATCGACTTGATGGTCCGAGATTCCTACTCGGTCGCCAATCCCCAAGTCGCGGGACACGGGGAACGGATTGCAACGTACCTGCGCGCGTGGGCAGAGTACAGCCAGACGGCCGAGCCCAGAGTGGGTCCTACTGACTCGTCCTCGGATGATGCGCTCGCAGAGTTCCACGCTCACACCCTTCCTTCTCCCATCGCAGACTTCGCCCGACGGCTCCACGAACTCGTCCCGTACGCTCGAAAACTGCTCACAAACATGATCGTGCTGGAGAGGGCTGAAGCGGATGGACTGCTCGCGGAGGTTGTAAGACGCGGGATCTTCCCGTACCAAGGGCGGGCGCTCAGTCAAGAAGAAGCCGATCGCATACATGAGCAACACGAGGATGAGCACGCCGACGCGGCCATCCATGCCGTGATCTGCACGCGACACTTGCTCAATGCGACACCTCACCTGCTCGAGCGGCTGCCCGTTGCCGCGGGTCCGATTGACGACTCGCTCCCCACTCGCAAGAAGGTCGCAGCATGGTCGTCGCGGGTAGACGCTGGCCTACGGGAACTCGTCGAGGCCGTGTTTCTCGGCCAACCAGCAGGCGATTCCAGATCCACACTCCCGTGGCCGGACCAGGGCGTCGCGGCGGCAGTGGAGAAGAGCATCGGCTGTCTCGAGAGTTGTCTACTGGAACTGCTTCAGATCCCACGCACAAGAGCACCGGCCGTCGAGATCAATCCCGGGCTGAAGGGCACCGTTTGCGGTGAGTTGCTACCCGCCGAGGCGGCTGCGCTGCTTTGTCTCGGCGAACGGGACTGGTGGGGCGTGGACGAACTCCCGGTGAACGTGGATGTCAGCATTCTCCGGCGGCTCGACAGTCTTGAGTACGTTCTGGTCTCCAAGACCAACCTGAGCCAGCCACGGCGTGTAGATGGGATGTTGCTGCCGAGAACGCCATCGAGAGATACTTGGCTCTCGCCGATCCACCGTTCAGGCATGGTGGTCAGCTGGGATCAGATTCTGGCTCGGACCCGGCTAGACGCAAACCATCATCCCTCAGAGATCCGGGTCTCCGAGTTGGGACTCGCTCAGATCGGCCGGCTAGAGAGGCTGCTCGTCGTAGCAGATGACACGCCAGATGAGCCGATCCCAGACACCGAGCACTGGGCGGTGCTCGAATACGCTGAAAGCATTCGCGGGCGTCCCAACCGAGAGCAGATCGTGTCAGCTCTCGATGCCACCCACAGGCGTGGAGTAGTGCATCAAGCAATCAAGGATCTGCATGGATGGCGATGGGTGCACGCCCCGCCCCAATCGCGGAAGGGTGTTGCCGTCCTCGAGGCTGGGCGAATAGCGCTCGCCGAGCTTCGAAAGCGGGAATCGCGCGACAAACCACCAACTGCGCGGTAACAGCGCGGTAAAAGACCGGACACTCGACCAATGGAGCCGCACTTGACTTGCGGACCATGAATGAGACTTCCGATCTAACGACGTGTGGAACTGCCGCAAGACGCCTCGGCGTCAAGAGCGTCTGGCTCAAAGAAGAAGCCGAAGCCGGTCGCTTGCCGGGCGTCCGAGCCGGGCACACTTGGCTGTTCCACTTCCCGACCATCCTCAAGCTTCTCGAGGCACGTGCGTCGAGCGAGACCGGGGAGGTGGACCGTGGCTAGTCACCCCACCCCCACGAACATCCAGTCTCCCGCCCAGCCCCTCGCGCTGCGCGCGGCCGAAACCGCCAAGGCGCTCCGCATAAGCCCTCGGCTGCTGTCCACGCTGACCTCTGAGAACCGCATCCCCCACTTCCACATCGGCCGGGTGGTCCTCTACCCCGTCGCCGACCTAGAGCGGTGGCTCAGCGAGCAGGTCTCGAAGGAGGTGTCGTCATGAACGACCCTCTCACCACCGTGCTCGACGCGCTCCGAGCGGCGGGCTGCGACCCCAAGGGCTCCGGGGGCAGGTACTCCTGCCGCTGTCCGGCCCACGATGATCGGAACCCGAGCTTCTCGGTGGCGGCCGGCGATGATGGTCGCGCCCTGGTGCACTGCCACGTGGGCTGCGCGCCGGAGGCGATCGTGGCGGCCTTAGGGCTGACCCTCGCCGATCTCATGCCCCCGTTCCAAGACGGCCGCGCGCCGCAACGTAACGGGGGCACAGCCCGCCCAAGCCCCACGGAAGATGCCAAGTCGGTCACCAGCTATCCCACCGCGCGCGCCGCGGTCGAAGCACTTGAAATGCGGCACGGCCACCGCACCAACTGCTGGACTTACACCGACGCCGAGGGCGCCGCGGTGGCGATGGTCGTCCGGTGGGATCTCGCCGAGGGCGGCAAGCGCATCTTGCCCGTGTCGCGGGACGGCGAGGTCTGGCGGGTGAAGGGGGTGCCCGAGCCGCGGCCGCTGTACCGCCTTCCCCACCTGGCTGGGGCGGGGACGGTGTGGGTGCACGAGGGAGAGAAGGCCGCCGACTACGGGGTCTCGATCGAGCTGAACTCCACGACCAGCATGCACGGCGCGAACTCCCCGGGCAAGACCGACTGGTCAGCGTTGGCAGGGTCGACCGTGGTCATCTCCAGGGACAACGACGACGACGGCGAAAAGTACGCCCAGGCCGTGCTGTCGTCTCTACTGACGCTCGACCCCCCTGCCCGGGTGAAGGTCATCACCCTGCCCGGCCTGCCGCCGAAGGGCGACATCGTGGAGTTCGTGGAGGGTCGGCGGGAGGGCGGGGCCACCGACGAGGACATCCGGGCCGAGATCGAGGCCATCGCCAAGGCAACACCGTGGGCTTCTGTCAGTTCTGGCAGTACGCCTCCGGGGGGTCTCGACGAATCCTGGCCCCTCCCCGAGCCGCTGCCAGACTCGATGCCGCCGGTTGATTCGTTCGACCCGAACCTGCTCCCGGAGAGGTTCCGGGCGTGGGCGGTGGACATTGCCGAGCGAACGCAGTGCCCGATCGACTACGTCGCGGTGTCGATGATGGTGGCGTTGTCGTCGGTGGTCGGCCGGAGCCTCGGCATCCGGCCCAAGCGCCTCGACAACTGGACCGTGGTCCCCAACCTCTGGGGTGCTGTGATCGGCCGCCCGGGCATGATGAAGACCCCGGCCCTCCAGGAGGCACTGAAGCCGCTGCGTCAGCTCGATCTTGAGGCCAAGCGAGACTACGACCAGCTGGCCAATGAGATCGCGGCGATGGAGGAGGTCGCCAAGGCCAAGCAGAAGCACAAGCAGGAGAAGATTCGGAACGCTGTCAAGAACGACGAAGACGCACTCCGCCTGGCCATGGAGTCCATCGACGACGAGGACCAGACGGAACCGACACGCCGTCGGTTCATCATCAACGACTCATCCGTCGAGAAGCTCGGAGAGATCCTCAACGAGAACCCACGCGGCGTGCTGGTCTACCGCGACGAGCTGATCGGCCTGCTCAAGAGCCTTGACAAAGAGGGGCAGGAAAGCGCGCGCAGCTTCTATCTGGAGGCTTGGAACGGGAGCGGTTCGTTCATCTACGACCGCATCGGTCGAGGCACCATCGACATCGAGGCGGCGATCGTCTCCATCCTCGGCGGTATCCAGCCGGGGCCGCTCCAGCACTATCTCAGAGCGGTCGTCAAGGGTGGTGCCGGGGACGACGGGTTGATGCAGCGGTTCCAGCTGCTGGTCTGGCCGGATACTCCGTCGGCCTGGGTCAACGTGGACCGCACCCCGGATTCGGAGGCTCGGCGTGCCGTGTTCGATGTGTTCGCCGGGCTGGACAGGCTCGATGCCGACATCGTCGGTGCAGATCACGACCCGATGGAAGCCGACGGCATCCCCTTCCTTCGGTTCGATGATGAGGCCCAGCAGATCTTCGACGAGTGGCGAGAGGAGTTGGAGCCGCGACTGAGGTCGGGTGATATTCCAGCCGTGCTGGAATGCCACCTCTCCAAGTTCAGGAGTCTCGTGCCATCGCAGGCGCTGTTGTGTCATCTGGCCGATGGCGGGCGCGGCCCGATCGGAGCGGCGCACCTGCTCAAGGCACTCGCGTGGGCGGACTACCTCGAGAGCCACGCCCACAGGGTGTACGCCTCGGCGATGAACCCGGACGTTGTCGCGGCCCGGGCGCTCGGGAAGCGCATCCTGAGCGGCTCGGTGCAGGACGGCTTCGGGCTTCGCAGCGTGTACCGGAACGGCTGGGCGAGCCTGGCGTCGGCCGAAGACGTTAAGGACGCTGCGCGAATGCTGGTTGAACTTGACTGGCTGCGGGAGGAGCGTGTTCAGACCGACGGCCGGCCCGGCGTCATCTACCGGATCAATCCCCGAATCCCCGGCCTCAAAACTCCTGATACCCCCCCGGAGGTCACTGACAGAACTGACGGAACTCCCACGATCACCCCTTCTGTCGGTTCTGTCAGTAGCGATCAGGGCGATCCTGCAAATCCTGACGGCGATGAGGAGGTCGCCTGATGGCAAACCGCTTCACCAACACCGTCCTCGACATCGCCGCCGACATCACGCGGCTGAGGGCCTCCCCTTGCCCCCGCAAACACCTTCGCGGCACGCCTTGCCTCTGCCGACCCCCGGCACTTGAGTCGTCCCCACCGGGCCGCACGGCCCTACTGGAGACGTGCTGATGGCAAGCGTCACATCACTGCCGGACGGAAAGAAGCGGGTGCAGTTCGTCGCCCCGGGACGCAACCGCAAGACGATCCATCTGGGCAAGGTGGACAAGCGGTACGCCGAGAGCGTGCGTGTGCGGGTCGAGGCGATCCTCGGCGCTCAACTCCGCTCCGAACCCATCGACCGCGAGACCTCCGAGTGGCTGGGCTCCATCGACGACTGGCTCCACAGCAAGCTCGCGGCGGTCGGGCTGACCAAGGGCAGGCAGTGCCGCACCCTCGGCGAGTGGATGGAGATGTTCATGGAGAGCCGCGCGGGGCTCAAGCCGGAGAGCCAGCGGAAGCTGGAGCAGACGAGGACCAAGCTGGAGTCGTTCTTCGGCAAGGACCGGCTGCTCCAACAGGTCAGCGCCGAGGATGCCTCGCGGTGGCGGGCGGGACTGGGCAAGGCGGGCCTGAGCGAGGCCGCGGTGAAGACCCACACCGGCAACGCCAAGACGATGTTCGGGGAGTTGGTCCACCGCGAGGTGCTGGTGCGGTCGCCGTTCGCCCACCTGAAGGGCGGCGTCACGCCGACGAGGAACAGCCGGTACGTGACGCCGGAGGAGACCGAAGCTGCTGCTCGCGGCGGCACCTGATGCCGAGTGGAGGCTGCTGATCGGGCTGGCCCGGCTGGCGGGCTTGCGGACTCCCTCGGAGACCAGCCTCCTGACCTGGGACGACATCGACTGGGAGGCTGGGCTGATGCGGGTGCGGTCGCCCAAGACCGAGCGGCACGCGGGGCATGAGCAGCGGACGGTGCCGATCGTGCCGAGGCTGATGGAGTTGCTCGAGAAGCGGCGCGCCGAGTGCGATGACGACGACGACCAACTCGTGACCATCCGGTCGGCTGGCGGCAGGCGTCGGAAGATGTTGGCGATGATGGAGGCCGCGGGGGTGGAGCCGTGGGACCAGACGTGGCAGACGCTGCGGCGGTCGCGCGAGGTCGAGTGGATGAACGAGGGGATCGCGCCGTATCTGGTCTGCAAGTGGCTCGGGCACACGCTCACGGTGAGCGCGCGGCACTACACCATCGCGGTGCCTGACGAGGTGTTGGCGAAGGTGACGGGGCGAAAGGTGACGCAGAATGTGACGCAGCATGCGTCGGCATCGGAGCGCACGGCGCTGCAAATCGCGTAATCGTGTGATTTGCGAGTCTCGCGCAACGTTGCCCGGTGCAAAGCGTTGCGTGAGGGTGCGCGTGAGTGCGCATGTCGCAGAAAATGGAGCCGGGGGGAATCGAACCCCCGTGCCGTGACAGTCAGCAGGACGCTTCTACGCGTGTATTCGCTGGTTTGATTTCGGCTTGGGAGCGGGCAGCGACACCCTTTCCTTTTGCCAAGTCTCGGTGCAGTCTTACTCCGCCGCGCCGAGACGCCGCTTTGGAGCCAGCCCGATGTCATTCAGACCCCGCCCTATCGGGCGTGGGGTGGGGTCTGCGCGAGCCTAATTAGGCCGCGAGAGCATAACCGCTGTTGTTGGCAGTTATTGTTGGTGCGTGCTTTTTACGAGGCCAGCACGCCCCTCGACGCGCCACGTCAAGCCTTCCCTGTCCGGTCGAAACCGATCGGCCCCGGTTGTCAAAGAGCTTTGGATAGTACGCGTGTCGGGTGGGTGGGGTTCGGGTTGGTGGTGGGTTGGGGTTGGTGGGGTCGATCGGGGGTGCGGGGGGTTGCGGAGAGGGCTCCTCGCTTGCGCTTCGGGCTTTGTTTTGGATGGGCTGGAGAGGAGAGGGCTCCTCGCTTGCGCTTCGGGCTCTGTGTTGGATGGGCTGGAACGCCCGCCCGCCTGCGATGCTGGGTTGGAGAGGCTGGTGCCTTGCTGCGGGGCGTGGGGGGCGTGGGCTGCGCTCGAGGACTCGCTTAGACCGCGGCACCTGGGCACTGGGCTAGCGCCCAGTGGCACCGGGTCCCGAGCTTGCGCTCGGGGCTCGTAGGGGCACGGGGCGTGGGCTGCGCTCGAGGACTCGCTTAGACCACGGCACCGGGCACTGGGTTGGGTGCGGGCGAGTTGGGCTGCGGCTTTGCGGGTGGTTTCGCGGGCGCGGGCCTGGAGGGCGGGGGTGAGTGGTTGGGTGTGTTGGGGGTCGTGTGTGGCGGTGTGTCGGAGGGTTTGGAGGGCGATGGGTTTGGCGGCTGCGGCGACGCGGCGGGTCTGGAGCTCGGATTGTGCGGTGAGTCTGTCGAGGAGGTTGTTGAATGCGGGTGACTCGAGGATTTGGAGGAGTCGGGTGAGTGTGAGGTCGTGGAGTGCTGCGAGATCGGGGAGGTTGAGGTCGGCGCGGAGGTAGTCGGTGATGAGGGGGGTGAGGTCGGGTTGGGGGGTTGGTGTGGGGGGCGGTGTGGGGATTGGTGTGGGGGTTGGTGTGGGTTGGGGCTCGGTGGAGTGTGGCTTGCATGTGGTGTCCCTCCTCGGCTGTATTTTCGTCGATGGGGGCTGGGGTGCAAGGGGTTTTGGGTGGAGGTCGATGAAGTTGCGCGCGCTGGGGGTGGATAGGGGGGAGGAAGTTGAGAGGGGGGGCTTGTGGGGCTGGTCTTGTGGGGGGGAGATGGACATGTGCGCTTGCTCCGCTCCGTTGGAGCGGGGTGGGGTGGGAGGTGCTCTCCAGGGGCCGCACCCGCCTGTGGCGGAGGCGGCCCCTGGCAACGGTCGTGCGCCCCTTCGGGGCGGGGAGGGGGAGGCCTGAGCTTGCGCTCGGGGCTCGTGGGGGGGGCGGCGGGCTTGTAGGGGGGTGAATGAGGCGGGGTGGAGGGCCCGCGCTTCTGGGGAATTGGAGCTACTACCGGCGGCCGATGGCGCAGTAGAGGATGGCGCCGAGCCAGCTCAGGAAGATGATGACCAGAACCCATATGAGGCGCATGGAGCTGTCGAGGCGGGGGTTAGTGATGGCGTCGATGAGGGCCCAGAGCCAGAAGACCATGGCGGCGATGGAGAGGAGGACGAGGGGGAGGATGAGGAAGCTGCCGGGGAGGGTGTTCATGGTGGGGAGAGTTTACAGAATGGTGGCGGGACTGCGGGTGGGGGCACTGGGCTGTCGCCCAGTGGCACCGGGAGCGTGGTGCCGGGTCCCGAGCTTGCGCTCGGGGCTCGTGGGGGGCGGCGAGCTTGTGGGGGGTTGGTGATGTAGGATCGGCGGATGATGACGCCGCAGGAGTTTGTGAGGAAGTGGTCGCGGGTTGATCTGCCGGAGCGGGCCGCGAGCCAGGAGCACTTTCTGGATTTGTGTCGTTTGCTTGGTCAGCCGACGCCGGCGTCGCATGATGCGACGGGGGCGGAGTATGCGTTTGAGAAGGGTGTGGAGGTCTCGGCGGCGGCTTCGCGCGGGTCGAAGGGGGAGCGCGGGTTTGCGGATGTGTGGTGGCGGGGGAAGTTTGCGTGGGAGTACAAGCGGAAGGGCAAGTACAAGTCTCTGGATGAGGCGTACCGGCAGTTGTGTCAGTATCGGGAGGCGCTGGGCAACCCGCCGCTGCTGATCGTCTCTGACATTGCGCGGACGGAGATCCACACGAACTTCACGGGCACGACGAAGGCGGTGCACGTGATCGCGCTGGAGGAGTTGGCGGCTCCGGAGAGCATCGACCTGCTGCGGCGGGTGTTTGCTGACCCTGAGAGCCTGCGGCCGACGGAGCGGGTTGAGGATGTGACGGCGCTTGCGGCCCGGGAGATCGGGCTGATCGCGCAGAGCCTGCGGGACCGCGGGCACGACCCGCACGAGACGGCGCACTTTTTGATGAAGTGCATGTTCTGTCTGTTCGCCGAGGACACGGACCTGCTGCCGAAGGATCTTTTCAAGCGGCTGCTGGAGGGGTCGAAGTATGACCCGGCGCGGCTGAAGCTGCGGATGGACGCGTTGTTTGCGGCGATGCGGACGGGTGGGGACTTTGGTGTTGAGCCGATCGCGTATTTCAACGGCGGGTTGTTTGACACGTCGGATGCGCTGGAGCTGACGGAGGAGGAGATCGGCACGCTGATCCGGGCGGCGGGCAAGGGCTGGGAGAGTGTGGAGCCGTCGATCTTCGGCACGCTGTTTGAGCGTTCGCTGGACCCGAGCAAGCGGGCGCAGATCGGGGCGCACTACACGAGCCGCGAGGACATCATGCTGGTGGTGGAGCCGGTGATCCTGCGTCCGTTGCGGCGGGAGTGGGATGGGGTTCGCGAGCAGTGTGAGGGGTGGGTTGCGGATCGTGCGGAGGCGTCGCGGGCGGGGAAGACGCGGAAGAAGGGTTCGCGGACACCGGGGTGGTACACGAAGCAGATCGAGGCGGCGCTGGTGGCGTTTGACGAGCGGCTGGCGGGGGTGCGGGTTTTGGACCCGGCGTGCGGGTCGGGGAACTTTTTGTATGTGGCGATTCAGCAGTTGCTGGATCTGGAGAAGGAGGTCATCACGTATTCCGCGGACGTGGGGCTGGGGCTGATCCCGCATGTGCGTCCGACGCAGTTGCGTGGGATCGAGATCAACCCGTACGCGTCGGAGTTGGCGCAGGTGGTGATCTGGATCGGGTATCTGCAGTGGATGCGTGACAACGGGTTCCGTGCGCCGTCGGATCCGATTCTGGAGCCGATGCGGTCGATCGAGAACCGGGACGCGATTTTGGCGTGGGAGGATGAGGAGGGGGAGTCGATCCCGGTGTGGCGGGAGGGGGCGCGGTGCCGCGGGAAGGCGGGGTGGCCGGAGGCGGAGTTTGTGATTGGGAACCCGCCGTTTCTGGGATCAAAGGTCTTTCGCCAGAATGGGCTACCAGACGCGTACGTCGAGAACATGTACTCGACGTTTGAGATCACGAAGACAAGTGATCTGTGTTGTTACTGGTTCGCGCTGATGGAACATCGGCTCCGGGCGGCGCCACACTCGCGATTTGGTCTCCTTGCCACTCAGGGAATTCGGGGCAGAGAGAATCGCCAAGTCATCGAACGACTGTGTGATAGCGGCCATCTCTTCGACGCTTGGGCAGATCGGGAGTGGGTTCTCGACGGTGCCGCCGTCCGCGTCTCGATGATCTGCGGAACGGGCCAGTCGGAAGGTAAGGCGGAAGCTGCATTCCTGAACGGGAATCCCGTCAATCGCATCTCGCCGAGCCTTACTGGCGGGGTCGACCTCGGCCGCGCGACACGACTTGGAGACAATAGAAACCTCTGCTGGATGGGCCTCACCAAGGGTGGGTCGTTTGATGTCACCGAGGCGGAGGCCCGAGAGTTGCTTTGTACGCCCACCGCAAGCGGACAGAGCCCGTTCGATGTGACTCGCCCGTGGTGGAACGGGCTCGACATCACTCGGCGGCCACGAAGCATGTGGCTGATTGACTTCGGCGAAGACCGGACGATGAAGGAAGCGGCAGCATACGACGCCGCGTTTTCGCGGATAGAGGCTGTCGTCAAAGCTGAACGCGCAAACAACAGGCGTCAATCCTACCGAGACAACTGGTGGATTCACGCCGAGCCCCGCGGTGGCCTGCGCGACCAACTGGAACAGCAAGGCCGATATCTCGCGACTCCGCGGGTGACGAAACATCGTCTGTTCAAGTTCATCGACGGCACCACAATTCCGGATTGTCAAGTGTTCGCCTTCGCCCGCTCCGACGACTACTTCTTCGGCGTACTTCACAGTTGTGTGCACGAGTTGTGGGCGTTGCGGCAGGGCACTCAACTGGAGAGCCGCCCGCGCTACACCCCCACTACCTGCTTCGAGACGTTCCCGTTGCCGTGGTCTCCGGGTTCGGAGCCTGTGGGTGGGAGCGATGGAGAAGAGGTAGGAGCAGGAGCCCTCCCCCCAACCCCCTCCCGCCGGGGGCGGGAGGGGGAGCAAGACGAGCACGCCCTGTGGCTGGCGATTTCTGAGGCGGCTCGGGAGTTGGATGTGCAGCGGGAGCGGTGGTTGAACCCTCCGGAGTGGGTTGAGGAGATCGCTGCGGGCGTGGACGCGGCGGATGACTTTGCGGATGTGGCGGCGGTGAGTGGTGAGGAGGCGCGGCGGTTGATCCGGCAGAGTGCGATTGACGCGGCGTGTGCGGGGGACTCGCGGCTGAAGAAGCGGACGCTGACGAATTTGTATAACGAGCGGCCGACGTGGCTGCGGCTGGCGCATGAGCGTTTGGACCGTGCGGTGCTGGCGGCGTATGCGGCGGTGGACCCGGCGGGGGAGTGGGATGTGGAGTGGGCGCGGGTGTTTGTGGAGACGGGGGCGGGGCGGGGCTTGCCGGAGGGGCATGCGCTGGCGGGGGAGCGGGCGGGGGTGGAGGAGAAGATTTTGGGGGGGTTGTTGCGGTTGAATGGGGAGCGGGGTGGGTGATGGCGTGGGGGCACGGGGCAGTTGTGCGGAGTCTTCGCTGACCTGTGGCACCCGGGGGGGAACGCCCTTTCAGGGCTCGGTCTGGGATTTGGGAGCGGACCCAGGGCGGTGCCCTGGGCTGGGGTTGTGGGACGCCGTTGGCGTGGGGGAATGGGTTGTGCGAGGGGGGTGGCTGCGGCGTGGGGTTTGGGGGGCGCGTGGCCTGCGCTCGAAGACTCGCTTAGACCACGGCACGGGGGGTGTTGGGGGTACGGGGCGGCTGCGCAGAGGCTTTGCTGACCCGTGGCACCCGGGTCGTGGGGTGGGGGGAGAAAAAGTTGTGAAATCGGTCAACCTGACTTCCTACAGACTGTAGTAGTTGGTATGGTGGGGCTGGTGCTGGCCTGGGCGTCGTTGGTTGGGCGCGGGGTGGTGCGTGCAGGGAGTGTGTGTATGGCTCGGAGACCTCGGAAGGCAGTGGCGGATGCGGAGTTGGAGGTGTTGCACCTCTTGTGGGAGCACGGGGAGGCGACGGTGCGTGGGTTGTTGGAGCGTTTTCCGGAGGGGGCGCGGGCGTACACGACTGTGCAGACGCTGGTGACGCGGCTGGAGCAGAAGGGGTATGTGACGAGCCGCAAGGACGGGCGGGCGCTGGTGTATTCGGCGCGGGTGGCGCGGGATGAGGTGCTTGCGAGCGAGCTGGATGAGGTTGCGTCGCGGGTGACCGGTGGCAAGGCGACGCCGCTGATGCTGAACCTGGTGGAGAACAACAGATTGAGCAAGGACGACATCGCGCAGCTGCGGGCGATGCTGGATCGGCTTGACGCCTCGGAGTGAGGCGCGGTCGCGTGGGTTTTTGGGCGTGGGTTTGTGGGTGCGGTTGAGACTCTGATCAGAGAGGACGGCGGGGCATGCTCGAGTGGATTGCACAGAACACGGTCGTGGCGTTTGGGCTTGCGGTGCTGGCGGTTGGGGCGACGGTGTTGTTGCCGAAGCGTCCGGCGGTGGCGCATGTGTGCTGGGTGTGTGTGTTGGTGGCGCTGGTGGCCCCCCCACTGCCGCGGCACGGGCTGCTGGACGGGCGGTCGCACGCGGTGCGTGTGGTTGGTCGGGCGGCGTCGACGGTGCAGACGCTGATGCCGAGCGATGCGGAGCGTCGGGCGGGTGCGGCGCGGGGTGGTGAGACCTTGGCGCGGCGTGGTGCGGGTGGGGACACGCGGATGGTGGGCCGCGGGGGGATGGTGGAGCGGGGGCGGGATTTGCGGGCTGGGAATGCGCGGGTTGGGGATGCGCGGGTTGGGGCAGCGCAGATTGGAACGGATCAAGTAGGGACTGAACGGGCCAGGACAAATCAACCTGAGACTGTCGCGCCTGTGCCGGTGGCGCCTTCCGGCGAGCGCGACGTGGTGAGTGCTGAACTCCCCGTTACGGCGGGGGGCGAGAGCGTCTCGGCGGGGGCTGCGCCCGTTGGTCGAGATGTGTGGGGCTGGCTTGGCGGCGTGGACTGGCGGCGGGCGCTGGTGGGCGCGGCGGTGCTGGTGTGGCTGGCGGGGATGGTTGTGGTGGCGTGGCGGACGGCGCGCGTTGTGGTGCGGGTGGGGTCGCTGGTGCGGCGGGGCTCGGCGGCTTCGCCGGCGTTCCGTGCGTTTGTGGAGCGGGTGGCGATAGATCTTGATGTGCGGTCGCCTCGGGTGCGGGTGTCGGGCGAGGTGGCGACGCCGTTTGTGTGGGGTGCGGCGCGGCCGATCTTGGTGTGGCCGGCGGGTGAGTCGGAGACGAGCGCGGGTGCGCGGGCGGTGTTGGCGCACGAGCTTGCGCACCTGGAGCGTCGTGACCACTGGACGGCGTGGCTGGAGACGGTGGTGACGTGTGTGCTGTGGTGGCACCCGTTGGTGTATGTCGCGCGGCGGGAGCTGCGTCGGCAGGCGGAGAAGGCGTGTGATGCCTGGGTGGTCTGGGCGTATCCGAAGGACCGGCGGCACTATGCCGATGCGTTGCTGGATGCGGTGGAGCGGCTGGGGGCTTCGCCTCTGCCGGCGACGGCGCTGGGGGCTGTGGACAACGATCGACGCTCACTTACAAGGAGACTTCTGATGATTATGAACGAGAATGTTGCGCGGCGCGGTTCGCGGGCGCTGGCTCTGGCGGCTGCGGGGTTGACGGCGGTCTTTGCCCCGACGTGGGCGGCGGCGTCCGGCCCGGCGGTGGCGGCGGTGGCGGGTGTGACGGGCGATATCGAGCGGCCGCTGGAGAGCGCTGCTGCGTGAGGCGCGGCTGGAGTGGGAGGCGGAGGTCTTTGCCGACGGGGGCGACTACGAGAACGCGCTGAAGACGATGGGGTTGTTGCTGGCGAGCCGCGGTGATGACGCGGGGTTGCACAGCGACATGGGGATGATGCTGTATGAGGCGGAGGAGTATGCCGCGGCGGCGGAGCACTTCATGGAGGCGGGTGCGCTGGAGCGTGAGGACGCGGACCACGTGTACAACGCGGCGTGCTGTCTGGCGCTGGCGGGGGAGAAGGACGCGGCGCTCGAGACGTTGGCGCGGGCGGTGGCGCTCGGGTATGCCGACAGTGATCATGCGCCGGAGGACGACGATCTGGAGTCGCTGCGCGGGTCGGCGGACTTCAGGGAGTTGGTCACCCGGATGGGTGATCTGGAGGACATGTGGGGCTCTGCCGAGAAGGCGATGGCCGAGGAGGCGTGGGGCGACGCGGCCCGCGGGTATGGCTCGGCGGCGTCTCTGGCGCCGGAGTGTGCCGAGCTGCAGCACATGCTGGGGTATTGCCTGATCATGAACGGGGACCTGGACGCGGCCGGGCGGGCGTTTGAGGCCGCGATGGGGATGGGGTTTGACGAGGGGATCTGCCGGTACAACCTGGCGTGCGTGGCGGCGAAGCGCGGGGAGACCGAGCGGGCGTTTGAGATGCTGGCCGGTTCGGTGGAGGCGGGGTTTGCGGATCACGAGCTGCTGCGCGAGGACCCGGACCTTGAGTCGTTGCACGGCGACTCGCGGTTTGCGGAGGTCGTGCGGACGGTGACGGCGCCGATGAAGCTGCGGCGTGAGCTTGACATGGCGATGGAGTTCGGCGAGTTCGAGTCGGCGGCGGACAAGGCCGCGGCGTTGATCGACATGACGCCGAAGGGCGAGTGGGAGCGTGCGTCGGCGTACAACCAGCTGGCGACGGCGTTGTTCATGAGCGGGGACTACCGGGGTGCCGAGCGTGCGTTTGGCGCGGCGGCGGAGGCCGGGCAGTCGTTGGAGAACTCGCTGTACAACATCGCGTGCTGCCGTTCGCTGCGGGGCGATACGGAGGGGGCGCTGGAGTATCTGGGCGCGGCGGTCGAGGCCGGGTATAGCGACACGGCGCACATGCAGACCGACGGCGATCTGGCGGCGGTGCGTGGCGAGGCCGGGTTTGAGCGGGTATCGCAGATGGCGGCGGACCGCGAGATCCTCGAGGGGTTTGCGGCGCCGAGCTGGGAGTATCTGGCGGAGCGGAGCGGCGGGCAGATCGAGGCGAACCCCCGCGACGGGCTGGCCCACCTGCAGCTTGGGTGGGCGCTGCTGCGGACGGGCCGGACCGAGGAGGCGATGCGGACCTTTGAGCGGCAGGCCGAGCTTGACTTCATGCCGGGGATCGCCAGCTACAACGTGGCGTGCTGCCACGCGATCATGGGCAACGAGACCCGGGCGATCGCGGCGATCGAGAAGGCGATCGATTACGGCTTCGACGATGCCGGGTTCATGCGTGAGGACCCGGACCTTGCGAACCTGCACGGCGACTCGCGGTTCGAGTCGCTGCTGGCGGCCCACGAGCATGTGCACGACGAGGCCGACCACGATCATGAAGACTGGGATGAGGACGAGGACGACGACTGGGACGACGACGACGACGAGGATGACGACGAGGATGACGACGAGGATGACGACGACGACTGATTGTCGGTGACACGGCGCGGGCGGTCGGACGCCTGCGCTTGACTCTGCCCCTCAACGCGCGGCCCCCGGGACACTTGGGTGTTCCGGGGGTCGCTTTGTGTGGGGGCGTGGTGTCGGGCGGGCGGTACGGGCGGTACGGGCGGGGTCAGCAGCCGGCGTTCCAGTGGTTGAGGAACTGGAGGACGTCGAGGGTGTTGACGGTGCCGTTGCGGTCGGTGTCGGCCTCGAGTGTGCCGGCGGTCCAGGCGTTGAGGAAGCCGAGGACGTCGAGGGTGTTGACGGTGGTGTCGCGGTTGAAGTCGGCGGTGCAGAAGCACTGGCCGTTGCCGCAGAAGAGGGTGACGCGGACGACGGCGGACTTGGCCTGGCCGTCCTGTGCGCCGGCGTCTTCGACGATCCACTGCATGTAGCGGACCTGTCCGTCGAGGGCGGGGTCGAGGTCGATGGGGTTGGGTCCGGTGGCGAAGCCGCCGGCGGTGCCGGAGCCGCGGACGGTGAAGGGGCCGAGGAGTTGGTCGGCGTTGATCTCGCCGTTCTGCGGGGGCGAGGCGGAGACGGCGATCCACGCCTGGGTGTCTGCGAGGGCGGCGTCGAGGCCGAGCTGGAACCACTGGTTGCCGAGGTAGGGCGGGCGGTCGGCGATGATGACGGGCGGCTGGCCGCTGGAGCCGGGTCGTCCGCCGCCGAGGTTGAGGGGGTTGGGCTGTGCTTTTTGCTGGTGGAGGACGGGGCGGTCGAAGGGGAACTGTTCGTTGGCGACGCGGGGGTCGGTGAGGGCGTTGTTGAGGAAGTCGATGATGGCCTGTTCCTGCTGCGGCGGGAAGGCGATGGGCGCGTTGAAGAGGGGGTCGATGTTGCCCTGGAAGGGGATCTGGCCGTTGCGGTGGGCGTAGAAGTCGAAGACGCGCTGCATGGTGGTGAAGTCACCGTTGTGCATCATGCGGGGTCGGAGTCCGACGTTTCGGAGTGAGGGGACCTTGAACTTGCCGCGGTCGGCGAAGAGGCCGGTGACCTCCTGGCGGCCGCGGTCTTCGACGATGGGGCGGACGCCGATGTTCCGGAACTGGTTGTCGGTGAAGAGCGGGAAGGAGTGGCACATGGCGCAGGCGGAGCCGAGGAAGGTGTTGAAGCCTTGTTGCTGGCGCTGGGTCATCGCGTTGTTGTTGCCGGCGAGGAAGAGGTCGAGCGGGGTCTGGTCGGGGGTGAGTGTGCGTTCGTAGGTGGCGATGGCGAAGGCGATGCGTGTGGCGGTGACTTCGCCGTCGCCGAAGGCTTCGGCGAAGAGCTCGGGGTAGGTGGGGTCGGTGGCGAGCCGCGGAGGCGAGGTCGGCGGGGAGGCTCTCGGCGAGGGCGAGCGGGCGGGCGGCGGTGAGCCGGGAGCGGAGCTCGGGCCAGTCGTATTCGGCGTGGGCCATCTCGACGGGGCTCATGGGCGGGGCGAGGACCTGGTTCTCGAGGGCTCCGCCGGAGGCGATCATGACGTGGCCGGTCTCGGGGTCGAGGAATTCGGATCCGGCGCGGCCGTCCCAGAAGAGCTCTTCGGCGTACATCGCCATGATGGAGGGGGGTGCGGTTCGTTCGGTGACCTGGGGGCGGAGGCCGAAGAACTGGTCGGGGAGGTATTCGTCGTTGGCGTCGGAGGCGACGACGCCGGGGGAGCCGGTGACGTCGTCGGCGGTGTTGAAGATGCCGTCGAAGCCGGGGTGTCGTCCGGCGGCGGGATCGATGCCGCCGACGCCGGGGATGTGGCAGCTGCCGCAGGCCATGGTGCCGTCGGTGGAGAGCTGCTCGTCCCAGAAGAGGATCTTGCCGAGGATGCGTTTTTCTTCGGTGATGGGGTTTTCGGCGGGGGCGGGGACAGGGGGGCAGCGCGGCGGTGGGACCGTCGAGGGCCCACGAGGCGGTGACGCACAGCGTGCCGGCCAGCGGGACGCCGAGCAGGAACGTCGGAGCGAGACGCGCGAAGGCGCGACGGCGACCGGAACGACTTTGCATCTTCTGAAACCCTCTTCGCTGCCCACGAGACCCGGTGGCAAACGACCCGACGGCGGGTGTATTGCCACCTCAGTATGCAGAATTCTCCGTTGGCCGCCAGTGGCGCGCGGTGAATTGGCAAACTGGGGGATCGGCGGGGGCAGATTGGTGGCTTGCGCGCTCGATCGGTGCGGGCTGTTGGGGCGCGGCGCCGGAAGGAAAAGACAGGACACCGGCCTGTCGGCCGGTGTCCTGCGTGCAGACTTTGGAGATGTCGGTCGCTGGATTAGCGACGGCGACGGGCCGCGGCGAGACCGCCGAGGCCGAGCAGGGCGAAGGCGCCCGGCGCGGGGATGGGACGGCCGACGATCGAGATCTCGGAGATCGAGAAGACCTCGGTCCAGCCGGACTGGCCCTCGAGCACGAAGTTGTTGAGGGTGATCGACGAGGCCGCGAAGCCGTCGAGGCCCGAGCCCGCGAGGGCCGTCACCAGGTCGTTGGTGGCCACTTCGGTGCCGAACACCTGCGCGGTGTTGCCGTTCACGGTGGCGTCAAAGCCGTCGATGTTGCCGGGGATGGAGTTGCCGCCGTCGAAGCCCCAGATCGTGATCTCGTCGATGAAGTAGGTCCCATCGAGGTAGAGGGTGATCGAAGGACGGGTGTTCGACGTCTGGCCGAACAGCATGGCGTTCCCCGTGCCGTCGTTGGTGCCGCCGTCGTTGAGCGTGCCGGAGCCGGCGTTGCTGTAGTTGGCGATGTTGAAGGGGACGCTGTTGGCGGTGTCGGTTCCGGTGCTGGTGATGGTGCCGCTGTAGGTGTGGCCCCAGCCGCCGCCGCCCGATTCGGCAGCATCGACGATGTCGTAGCCGGTGATGACCTGTGCCGACGCGCCGGTCGCGAGACCCGCGGCCACGATAAGTGCGATGCTCATCTTCATAGTGATTCTCTCCTCTAAACGTGAATGGTGAACTCGACTCAGACTTCCCAGCGAGCCACGAGACCGCGGATCCACTGAGCGTGATAGTACCCAAGCAGGATACCAGCAGCCGAGCCAACGCCAAGAGATGTTCCGGGGAAAATGGGATTTTGTTGCTCGGATTCTGAAAGGTTACTTTTTCTCGGTGTGAAGCTGGGGGAGGCGGCCGGGGCAACAGCCCATAGCAAACACCTGGGCGGCTGCTGGACGCGGCCGGGTTGGTGTCGTCGGGCGGTCGGAGGTGCCGGGGTGCGCTCGCGGCGACCGGGCGGCGGGTTGCCCGATAGCCTTGGGCCATGCTGAGCATTGCAGTGATCATCCCGGCGGCCGGGTTCAGTCGGAGGTATGCGGAGGCGGCCGGGTTCGACGGGCCTCGGAGCAAGCTGGACGAGGATCTGGGCGGGCGTCCGGTGTTGCATCGGACGGTGGAGGCGTTTGCCAACTACGACGGGCCGGGGGTGACGCTCGGGCCGATCATCGTGGCCGGGCCGCACGACGAGGACGCGTTCGCGACGTTCAAGCTTCGGCACGGTGACAAGCTGTCGATCCTGGGCGTGGAGCTGGTTCGGGGTGGGCAGACACACCGGTGGGAGAGTGTGCTGGCGGCGCTGGACGCGGTGCCGTCGGGTGTGACGCATGTCGCGGTGCACGACGCGGCGAGGCCGTGTGTCCCGGCGCGCTGCTGGACCGCGTGTTTGATGCGGCGACGCGGCACGCGGCGGTGGTGCCGGGGGTCGCGATCGCGGACACGGTCAAGCGCGTCGGGGACGAGCCGCTTGATGAGGCGGACGCTGATCCGCTCGCCGCCATCCTGGGCGGCGCCGACAAGGGGCCGGGGTGCGCGAGGTGGAATCGACGCTGGCGCGGCGCGGGCTGGTGGCGGTGCAGACGCCGCAGGTCTTCGGCGCGGAGCTCTTCCGCCGGGCGTATGCGCAGGAGGATCTCTCGAGCACGGACGACGCGGGGCTCGTGGAGCGGCTCGGCGAGAGGGTGGTCGTGGTGGAGGGTGAGGCGTCGAACCTGAAGATCACGACGCCGATCGATCTGACACTGGCGCGGGCGGTGCTCGGGGTGCGTCCGGCGGGTTCGCGGCCGGGCCACAAGCGGTTCTGACGGGTTGTGCGGCGGTGCTCAGGCGGCGGTGTTCAGGCTGCGACCATCTTGAGGTACTCGGTCATGCCGTCGATGTCGTCAGTGGGGTCGGGTTCGAGGCCGAGTGAGGCGCGGATGGAGCTTGGCGACTCTGACGACATGGTGAACCGGTAGCTGGAGATGGGTTCGCCGTCGGCGTCGTAGCTGTAGGCGGCGCCGTGCCCGTCCTGCTCGGGTCGGATGAGGACGACGAGCCCGCCGAGGAGGAACTGCTGCGGCCCGATGGCCGAGTCGTCGCGGAGGCCGTCGACCATCTGGTCGTCGAGGACGTTGACAAGCTGCTGGTGGACGCGGCTGGAGAGGTCGGAGACTTCGAGGGGGTCTGCGACATCGGCGAAGAGTTCGAGGACGGCGTCGCACTCGACGCTGGAGCGTGAGGCGATGGCCTCGAGTTTGGCTGAATCGAGGCCGAGGTGCATCTTGCCGATCGCGGCTGCGGGCGATCGGGTGGTGGGTGTGTTGTCGGACCGGAGCGTGACGGCACCGATGTAGTAGGCGATGCGGTGGAGGACGCGGAGCGGCTCGCGGGATTCTCCGGCGGGTGGCGGCGGGGTGTGGTGCCACATGATGGGCTTGGCGAGGAGTTCGGGGAACTTCCAGCGCCTGAGCATCGTGGTCATGATGTCGACGTGGGTGAAGGGGTGCTCGTTGTACTCGAGGTCGAAGCTCTTGCTGGCGGGGAGGTTCTGCTCGTAGAGCAGGTCGAACTGGGGGCCGAGGAGCTTGTGCGCGAGCGGGATGCCGGCGTCGAGCATGAGGCCGATGATGAAGGCCTCGGGTGCGCAGCTGGGGAGCACGTGCCTTGCGACCTCGGCGGCGAGGCATGCGCGGTAGACCGACTGGCCCCAGACCTCGCGGGAGATCTGTGCGCCCTTGTCTGCGCTGGCGGCCTTGGAGAGATAGAAGCCCAGGGCGATGGAACGCATCCGGGCGAGGCCGAGCAGGACGCAGGCGCGGTCGATGTTGGTGACGGGTTTGCGCTGGGCGAAGAAGGCCGAGTTGCTGAGGCGGATGAGTCGCCCGGTGAGTCCGGGGTCGTTGCGGATGATGTCGCTGTAGTCCTGCATCCCGGCGTCGGGATTCTGGGTGAGATCGAGGATGCGCATGGCGACGCCGGGCTGGGTGTCGACACCGATGCCGCCGAGCCGACGGTCGAGGTCGGCGTAGAGGCTGGCCAGTTCGTCCGCGCTGAGGTCGCGTCGCGCCTTCATCGTCTCTGCCGATCCTCCGTCGCCTCGCGGCGGGGCTGTCTGGCGCACTCCCGGCGAACCCCCTCGGTGGCCGGGTGCGTGAGAACCCCCATGGGTATCGGCGGGTTTGGTCGGTCCCTTGATGGGAATGCCCGGACAGGGGAAGGGTCGGGTGCGGGGGTCAGGGCTGGAGGCGGGTGGCGACCCATGTGGCGTCCCGGGCGGCCGGATCCGGACGTTCCCAGCGTGCCCGGTCGTGCAGCCGGCCGGTGCTGCCGTGCCAGAGCTCGACGCGGCTGGCGAGGACTCGGAACCCGCTCCAGTGGGGCGGGCGGGGGATGTTGACGGGGTCTCCCCTGACGGCGGCGGCAATGTCGATATTGAGGTCCAGAATGCGTTCGGTGGCGGCCTCGAAGAGCATCTGGCGGGACTCGAGCGGCTGGCTCTGCTGGCTGGCCCAGGCGCCGATGCGGCTCTCCCAGCGGCGGCTGGCGAAGTAGGCGTCGGCCTCGGCGTCGGAGACGGGCTCGACATCGCCCTCGACGCGGGCCTGGCGGTCGGCGTGGTCCCAGTGGAAGACGAGGGCGACGGCGGGGTTGGCGGCGAGTTCGCGTCCCTTTCGGGACTGGAGGTTGGTGTAGAAGGTGACGGTGCCGGAGTCGGGGTCGAGGTCTTTGCAGAGGACGATGCGGGCGGAGGGGCGGCCGTCGGGGCCGACGGTGGCGAGGGTCATGGCGTTGGGGTTGGGGGTTTGGCCGCGCTCCCGGGCTTCGGCCAGCCAGGCGGCCAGCGTGGGGAAGGGGGATTCCGGGAGGGGGTCGGGGAGGAGGGATTCGGTGTCGAAGGGGTCGAGGCTGGTCATGGGGGAGGGTATTCGCGGCGGGGGTGTGGTGGATTCCGGCCGCGGGGTGCGGGATCGGGACGGTTGGTGGAGAGTGTCAATTGCGCTGGGTGTAGGATGGCCATCGGGGAGGATGTGTGCGTGTCAGAGAGCAACGGACGATCGAATCGCAATTGGAAGCGGGACGCGGACAAGCCGTCGAGCGCGGAGGTTTTGCGTGAGCTGGTGGACAGCCTGCCGCCGCACTCGGAAGAGGCGGAGATGTCGCTGCTGGGGTCGTTGATCCTGGACCCTCGGGCGGTGGGCGAGGTGGTGAGCATCGCGCACGGCCCGGAGTTGTTTTATCGCGAGGCGCACGCGCAGATCTACAAGGCGATTCTGGAGCTGTATGACCAGCACGAGGGCTGGGACGCGGTGCAGCTGCTGGAGATGCTGCGGGACGCGGGTCATCTGAATGACATCGGGGGCGTGGAGTATCTCAAGCAGCTGGCCGAGTCGGTGCCGTCTGCGGTGAACGCCCCCCACTACGCCAAGCTGGTGGCGTCGAAACACCGGCTGCGGTCGCTGATCGACGCGTCATGGCGGATCATCTACGACGCGCACAACATCGGGGGGCTGGGCCCGGACGGTGTGGCGACGCTCCTGGACAAGGCGGAGGCGGAGATCTACGAGATCTCGCACGACAAGACGATCCGGGATGTGGCGCCGCTGGCGGACGTGCTGCAGGAGGAGATCGCGCGGCTGGAGGCCCTGGAGGGGCGCGGGCTGACGGGTGTGCCGACGGGGTATCTCGAGTTGGACAAGATGCTGAGCGGGCTGCAGCCGGGGGAGATGGTGATCCTGGCGGCGCGGCCCTCGATGGGCAAGACGGCGCTGGCGCTGAACATCGCCGAGCAGGTGGCGTTTGGCGGGGCGACGCCGTGGAGTGCGCCGCAGGATGAGCCGGCGGGTACGGTGATATTTTCGCTGGAAATGTCGCGCGGGTCGCTGGCGCAGCGGTTGATCTCGGCGCGGTCGGGGATCGACCTGCACCATCTGCGGACGGGGCAGATGGGGATGAACGAGTGGAACCAGCTGAACACGGCGTGCGGCGAGCTGCACGATGCGCCGCTGTATATCGACGACACGCCGGCGCTCACGATCCTGCAGCTGCGGGCGCGGGCGCGGCGGATGGTGTCGCAGTTTGGCGTGAAGGTGATCATCATCGACTATCTGCAACTGCTGACGGCGCCGAACGTGTCGCGGGAGAGCCGGCAGGTGGAGGTGGCGACGATCTCGCGTGGGATCAAGGCGCTCGCGCGTGAGCTGAACGTGCCGGTGATCTGTCTTGCGCAGCTGAACCGCGGGACGGAGCAGCGCGAGGGGAACCGGCCGCGGATGGCGGACCTTCGGGAGTCAGGCTCGATCGAGCAGGACGCGGATGTGGTGGCGCTGCTGCACCGGGAGGAGTACTACCACAAGGGTGATGAGGAGTGGCTGGCGGATCCTGACAACCACGAGAAGGTCGGGCTGGCGGAGTTGATCATCGCCAAGCAGCGGAACGGGCCGACGGGCACGGTGAAGCTGACGTGGGACAGCAAGACGACGCGGTTTAAGAACCACGACCCGCACACGCACGCCGGATCGGCGGAGGGGTTTGGCGGGGACTACGGCGACTACGGCTCGGTGGGCGACGCGGCGGGGCACGAGGTGGAGCCCAAGCCCTCGCAGCCGGCGCGGAGTGAGTATCAGGGGTTTGCGCCGGGATCGCGGAGCGGGCCGGAGGCGGGGTTCCGCGATGGCGGGGGGCCGGACCTTGACGATGACGATGCCGAGGATGTGCCGTTCTGAATTCGTTCGCGGGTGATGTGTCCGGATTCCCTCTGAACAGGGGGGCGGGGCGTGGACTGTGCGCGACCAGTGGCAGAATTACCCAGAGTCTCTTGCAGGCGGCGGCGTGGTCCGGTTAGGCTGCGGGAAGCCTTCCCAAGCATAAGGAGAGGGACCCATGAAGAGCATGAATGTGTTGTGGTGCGCGATTGCTGCTGCGGGAGCGGCGGGGCTGGCCGGTTGTTCCGGGCAGGACGTGCGTGTTGACTCTGGCGCTGGCGTCGGCTCGGCCGGTCCGGTGGCGACGTCTACCGAGGACTTCCGCAAGCTGCGGTTTGCTGAGGCGTGGCGCGGGTTGGCGGTCGAGGACGGGCTGATCGTCGTGGACCGTGAGGCCGCGGCGGGGCTACCGATCGGCGATGCCGGCGAGGCGATCGCCCGCGGCGACGCGTTGTTTGGGGAGAACGTTTTCAGCGGGGCGATCGGTGAGTATCGCCTGGCGCTGCTTGCCGACGAGACGAACGTCGAGGCGATGTACAAGCTGGGCGAGGCGTTGCTCGGCAAGCGCAACGACGAGAAGGCTCTGGCGGCGCTGCGTACCGCGTCGATGCTGGCGCCGGAGCGGACGGATATCCGTTTGCAGTACGCCGAGACGATCAACCGCAACGGCGACATCGACGGCTGGGCGGATGAACTGGAGAACGTGCTGGCGATCGACGCCGGGCACGGCGAGGCGCACGCGCGGCTGGCGGTTGCGCGGTACTACCAGGGTGATCGCGAGGCGGCGAGGCGGCAGGTCTTGCTGGCCGAGAAGTTTGGCGGCAGCGTGCCCCCGCAATTGAAGGCGATGCTGAACAACTGACACCACCGCCGCGGCTGGAACGCGGCGTGATTTGGAGGACTTTCCCATGCGTATGAGCAAGCAGTGCGTGAGCATGCTGGCGACGGTGGTGGCGGCGTGCGGCGCGTGCGCGGTGGCGCAGCCGATCGTCGGCCCGCAGATCATCGTTGACCCGAACAACTCGACGGGCGCCGGCGTCAACGAGACGAGCATGTCGGTGGCCGACGCCAACCCGGACCACATCGTGGGCGGCTGGAACGACTACCGGACACAGATCCGGTCGGTCTTTACCCGCAGCTTCGACGGCGGGCTGACGTGGTTTGACCAGGAGATCCGGCCGCCGGCGGCGTTCCAGACCAGCGTCGAGGGCGACCCGATGATGGCCCACGACCACCGCGACGGCACGCTGTATGCCGGGGCGATGGCCTTTGGCGGCAATGGCGGTATCTATGTGGCCCGTAAGGACCCGGGCGACACGTTCTTCCAGCCCTCGGTCATGGCCCGCATCAACGGCGGCGTGGACAAGGGCTGGATGGCGGTGGGTGTGGACCCGGCGGACCCGAACAACCTGAGCAAATCGAAGCTGTACATCGCGTACAACCAGGGCGTGTCGCGGACGAGCGACAAGGGCGCGACGTGGCAGGGGCCGGTCAACCTCGGCAGCGGTCTGGGATTCCTGCCGCAAACGGCGTCGGACGGCACGCTGTATGTGCTGTACTGGCCGTTCAGCACGAACCAGATCTTGCTGCGCAAGAGCGAGAACGGCGGCGTGTCGTTTACGAGCCCGACGCTGGCCGCGTCGCGGCTGGACGTGTGGGGCGTGGACGGCTCGCGTTATCCGGGCAACTTCCGCGTGCCGCCGCTGGCGTATCTGGCGGTCGATCCGAACAACGAGAACCTGTACGTAACGTACTTCGACACGACGCAGGTCTCGGGCGGCAACCGGGACACGGATCTGTACTTCACCAAGAGCACCGACGGCGGCACGACCTGGACGACGCCGATGATCATCAACGGCGGCGCGGGCAACCCGCAGGCGGACTGCTTCTTCCCGTGGATGGAGGTGGACCGGACCGGGCGCATCGGCATGGTGTTCTACGACACGCGTCACGGCGGGTTGAACGACAGCGCGGGCTTTGCGCTGATCGACACGTACTTCACCTATTCCGAGGACGAGGGCGCGACGTGGAACGAGATCCGCCTGACGCCCAACTCGTGGGACAGCCGGTTTGACGGGCTCGGCGGCGGGTTCGTGGGCGACTACCTCGGCATGGGCCAGGCCCGCGGCGAGGGCGGTGACTACTACTGGCCGCTGTACCTCTCCGGGCAGGCCAACCGCCCCAACCAGTACACCAACAAGATCTACTTTCCGTGCATCGCGGACTTCAACGGTGACGAGCAGGTGAACACGAATGATGTGCAAGCGTTCCTGAATGCGTGGAACGCGCGTGACCCGCGAGCCGATGTCAATGGTGATGGCAGTATCAACACCAACGATGTGCTGGCGTTCCTCAACGAGTGGAACGACCCGTGCAGCCTGTGAGGCCGACGGCCCCGCGGCCTGTGGGGCCGGGGGTGCAAGGTCCGAGAAGGAGTCCTCCGGGATGAGTTCTGTGCAACACCGCGCCCGCCGCCCTCGGGGCGGCGGCGCTTCTTTGGCGGCGTGTGCGTTCGCGGCACCGGTCGGGGCGGCATCGGCGCCGGACGATCCGGCCCGGAGCGGGCCGGTCGCGACCAACCTGCACCGCGCGCGGGTGCTGTTTGACGGGAGCGCGCGCGGTCTGGGTGGGCGACAGCTGGGCCACGCTGCAGAGCACGAGCCGGCTGCCCTACGGCTCGCTGATGGTGTGGCCAATCGGCAAGCTCTCGGCGCTGACCGCCACGTTCCGGACCGGCGCGATGGGCGAGGCGTCGGACTTTACCGGGGGCGCGGGGCGGATGGTGTATGTCGATCACCCGCGGCTGTGGAGTGTGGAGTACGACCAGGTGTTCGGGCAGCAGCACTTTGCGCTGCCGGTGTTCGACATGACCAAGGTGGTCGGGCGGGACACGCTGACGCTCGACGAATCGTGGGCGGACATGCCGCTGATCCAGGCCCAGACGGTCCGCAACAACCGGATCTCGCTGGGCGATCTGCCCGACTTCAGCGACAGCGGCGAGTTTCTGGGGTGCCGGCTGCTCTACTACGCGCCGCTGACGCAGAGCAACCTGCTCTCGCACGTCCGGGTGGCGGACCGGGACGGGACGCGGTTCGGCGGGTTTGATCTGCGCGCGCACGCGCGGCCGCTGTGGCACCTCGGTGAGACGCCGGGGGTGGATGCGCCGCGGGCGACCGTGGCATCGCAGATCAACGCGATCGCGACGGACTTTCCGGTCAACGCCGACTACCTGCAGGGGCCGGGGATCATGGTCGGGCAGGACCCTGCGCACCCGCTGATCGACAGCGAGACCTACTGGATCAACGCCGGCGCGGTCTACTACCACACCGATGCGGAGGGCGTGCCGCTGCCGGGCTACTACCACTCGGGGCTGGCGACGGGTTCGTGGTCGTTTGCGGGGCTGGCCGACGACACCCCGAGCACGGGCGGGAAGAACTTCAGCGACGAGCAGCTGCTGCACTGGCTGGATGTGACCACGCTCGACCGGGAGCGGACGCCGGTGGTGATCCTGCACATCGCCACAGAGGACAAGGCGCCGGACATCATCGAGGAGCGGGTGCGGCGGATCATCGAGCGGTTCAGGACGGCGTATGCGCGGATCGGCACCACGCCGCCGCGGTTCCTGCTGGTGGGCTCGTTCATGCACGAGATCCGTGAGCGGCCGCTCGAGACCGCGCGGCAGCGCGTGGAGGAGCTGGACGTCATCTACGAGTCGCTGGCCCGCACCGAGCCGGACTGCGCGTTCTTCTCGCTCTACCGGGCGACCGACGGGGTGTTCCTCTCGACCGACGCCTACGGCGGCCCGGGCACCCAGCAGGCCTCGCGCGACTGGCTCGACCAGAACGGCTGGTCCACGATCACCTACGGCGGGAACACCTACACGCTGTCGTCGGCCGACGATGACGGGCTGGACGGGGTCATCCTGTTCGACGGCCTGCACACCAACACCACGCCGGCGACGGCGCTGTTTGCCAAGCTCCTCGGCGACGCGATCGCGTCGTCGGTGTGCCCGGCCGATTTCAACGACGACGGCGCGGGCAACACGCTCGACGTGATCGCGTTTCTCAACGCGTGGAACGCCGGTGAGTCTTCGGCGGACATCGACGGCAACGGCGTGATCGACACGCGGGACGTGCTGGCGTTTCTGAACATGTGGACCGCGGGCTGTTAGCTGCAAAAAAAAGGCCCCCGAGCGTCGGTGGGTCGCTCGGGGGCTGGGAGGCCCGGGGTCCGGAGCCGGCGTGAGACGCCGCCTCGACGAACCCCGGTTGGTGGGGCAGTTGTGGGGTGTGCTTGGCGTCCGGCCCTCGCCGGTGCTCGCGATGCTCGCGAGCGGGGTTCCTCCTTGGCTTTCTCGCCCGGGGGGCTTTGCGCCCCTCGGTCTGTCTTCGCCGCTTGGTCCCGTCTGAGCGGGTGTGACGGGTGACACGTCACTCCGTGCCTGTCACCCCGGCTTCATTCCGTTGTCTCGCCGACCCTCCCCGAACGCCGGGCGAGGGACCGGATGCTGCTGCACACTCCTGAACGAATCAACTGCACCCCATGCTGTTGCCGCAGTTGAGGCACTTGTGGCACGTGCCGCTGCGGACCGTGATCGTGCCGCACACGTCGCACGGCGGGGCGTCACTGACGCTGTCGAGCGCGACCGAGAGGGTCGCGGCCTGGGTTGTCTGGGCGGTCATGCCCTGGGTCTGCACCCGCTCGGTGACCATGACCGACGAGGTCAGGACCGAGCCAGTAACGGGTTCGCCGTCGTCCTGCACTCGGCGGTCGCTCGCGGCGAGCTTGGCGGCCCGTCGTGAGACGCGGTCGGTCGGTGCCGAGTTGGTGTCGCCGGCGCGCTTGGGCGAGTTGGCCTCGCGGTAGCCGGGGATGAACTCCATGCCCATCCAGCGGAAGATGTAGTCCACCAGGCTCTTGGCGATCGGGATGTCCTTGTTGGTGGTCATGCCGGCCGGCTCGAAGCGCTGGTGGGTGAACTTGTTGACGAGGCTCTCGACGGGGACGCCGTACTGCAGCGCGACGCTGGTCGCGGTGCCGAGGGAGTCCATGAGTCCGCCGATGGTCGAGCCCTCCTTGGCCATGGTGATGAACAGCTCGCCCGGCTTGTCGTCCTCGTAGAGCCCGACCGTGAGGTAGCCCTCGTGCCCGGCGACGTTGAACTTGTGCGTGATCGACTCGCGGGTGTCGGGCAGGCGGCGACGCATCGGGCGGTGCACGATCTGCGTGATCTTCTCTTCGACCACGGGCTTGGTGGACTTCTTCTCACCACCCGCAGCAATCGTCGCCGCCACATCGGCCACGGCCGTGGCGACCTCGGCCTTGGCGTCGGACTCCCCCAGCTCGTCCACCTCGTCGTCGAGGTCGACGGTGTCGATCTTGGAGTCGGACTTGTTGCTGAGCGGCTGCGAGAGCTTGCACCCGTCGCGGTAGAGGGCGTTGGCCTTGAGGCCGAGCTCCCAGCTGAGGCGGTAGCACGCGGCGATGTCGTCGGTGGTGGCCTCGTTGGGGAGGTTGATGGTCTTGCTGATCGCGCCCGAGATGAACGGCTGTGCCGCGGCCATCATGCGGATGTGGCCCTCGGGGGCGATGAAGCGGACGCCGGACTTGCCGCAGGTGTTGGCACAATCGAAGACGGGCAGGTGCTCGTCCTTCATATGGGGGGCGCCCTCGATGGTCTGTGTGCCGCAGATGGTCTGGTTGAGCGAGCCGATCTGGGCGTCGGTCAGGCCGAGGGTGCGGAGGAGGCTGAAGCCGGTATCGGCCTTGGCCTTGGCCGGGTCGATGCCGAGGCGGGTGAGCGTCTCGTCGCCGAGGCTCCAGGCATTGAAGGCGAAGCCGACCTCGAAGACGCTGCGGAGTGAGTCGGAGACGGTCTTGAGATCGTCCTCGCTCAGGCCCTTGCTGCGGAGCCACTGGGCGAAGGTCTGCCCGGGCTGTGCGCCCTTGACGCCCTTGGGCAGCGGCACCTCGAGGTGGAGGGTGCCGAGGATGTGCGTGAGCATCTCGCGGACCTGGGTCTCGGAGTAGCCCAGGGCGGTGAGTGCGGGCTTGACCGACTCGTTGACGATCTTGAAGTAGCCGCCGCCGGCGAGCTTCTTGAACTTGACGAGGGCGAAGTCGGGCTCGACGCCGGTGGTGTCGCAGTCCATCAGCAGGCCGATGGTGCCGGTGGGCGCGATGACCGTGGTCTGGGCGTTGCGGTAACCGTGGCGTTCGCCGAAGGCGAGGGCGTCGTCCCAGGCGCGGGCGGCGCGCTCGGCGAGGGTTTTTCATGTTGGCGATGTTGACCGTGCCGCCGGCGCAGAGGTCCTGATCGATCGGCACGGGCCGGACGCGGAGGTCCTCCCACTCGGTGGCGTCGCGGTCCACGCCGTGGGCGGCGCGGCGGTGGTTGCGGATGACGCGGAGCATGCCCTCGCGGTCGGCCTCGAAGCCGGGGAAGGGGCCGTGCTCGCCGGCCATGATGGCCGACTGGCGGTAGCTGCGCCCGGTGAGGATGGGCGCTGAGGCAGCCGCAGAGGGGCGCGGGCCTCGTCGGAGTCATAAGGAATCCCGGCCTGCATGGCCATGGCGCCGAGGTTGGCAAAGCCGAGGCCGAGGGTGCGGTAGCGGTAGGACAGCTCGGCGACGACCTCGCTGGGGTAGGCGGCCATGAGGACGCTGATCTCGAGGACCGTCGTCCAGAGGTCGATGCCGTGCTCGTACTTCTCCACGTCGAAGGTCTGGGTCTGGGCGTCGTAGAAGGTCAGGACGTTGAAGGAGGCGAGGTTGCAGGCGGTGTTGTCGAGGAACATGTACTCGCTGCAGGGGTTGCTGGCGTTGATGCGCCCGCCGTTGGGGCAGGTGTGCCAGGCGTTGATCGTGCCGTCGTACTGCACGCCGGGGTCGGCGCACCGCCACGCGGCGTAGACGATGTCGTCCCAGAGCTTGCCCGCCTCGTACTCGCGGGCGGTCTCGCCGGTGGTGCGCCAGGTGGTCTCCCAGGTGCCGCCGGCGTCCACGGTGTCGAAGAACTCGTCGGGGATGCGGACCGAGTTGTTGGAGTTCTGGCCGCTGACGGTGGCGTAGGCCTCGCCGTTGAAGTCGTAGTCGAGGTTGATGTCGAGGCGTTCGGCGGTCTCGCGGATGGACTCATCGCTCTTCTTGAGCTGCTTGAGGCCCTCGACGAGCGCGGCGACCTTGACCTCCTCGCGGACTTTCCAGTTCACGAAGGTCTCGATGTCGGGGTGGTCCATGTCGAGGCAGACCATCTTGGCGGCCCGGCGGGTGGTGCCGCCGCTCTTGATCGCGCCCGCGGCACGGTCGCCGATCTTCAGCCAGCTCATCAGGCCCGAGCTCTTGCCGCCGCCGCTGAGCCGCTCGCCCTCGGCACGCAGCTTGGAGAAGTTGGTGCCGGTGCCGGAGCCGTACTTGAAGAGGCGGGCCTCGCGGGTCCAGAGGTCCATGATGCCGCCGTGGGAGACCAGGTCGTCGCTGACCGACTGAATGAAGCACGCGTGCGGCTGCGGGTGGGTGTACGCGTCGGACGCCAGGAACACCTCGCCCGTGTCGGGATCGGGCACGTAGTGGCCCTGGGCGGGTCCGGTGATGCCGTAGGCCCAGTTGAGCCCGGTGTTGAACCACTGGGGGCTGTTGGGCGCGCACATCTGGTGGACCATCATGTAGACGAGTTCGTCGTAGAAGGCCTCGGCGTCGGCCTCGGAGTCGAAGTAGCCGTGGCTCTCGCCCCAGAACCGCCAGCACCCGGCGAGGCGGTGGATCACCTGGCGGGCGCTGCGCTCCGGGGCCGGTGATCGGCTTGCCGTTCTCGTCGCGCCGCGTCTTGGCCGAAGTGGTGTTGGGCAGCGCGTAGGGCTGCTCAAACTGGGGCACGCCGGCCTTGCGGAAGTACTTGCTGACCATGATGTCGGTCGCGAGCTGGCTCCACGACTTGGGCACCTCGGCGTCGGCCATCTCGAAGACGACGGAGCCGTCGGGGTTGCTGATCTTGCTGGACCGGGTTGTCCACTCGACGGTGGAGAAGGGGTCCTGGCCAGCTTTGGTGAATTTGCGTTCAACCTTCATATGCGCCTTGTCCTTGGCTATTCAATCTAAATCAGAGAGCAAATCAACTACCACACTCGATCCCAGCGACTACGGCATCATGACTAGATTTTAGATTTCGACTTTCGTTTTCCGCCCGTAATCTCTCGTTTAGTTGCGGTCAAGACACGATCGATCTTGTCTTGCGCACGCGGAAGATTCTCCGGCAGGGTGTTGCCTGCCCGCTTGATAGTCTCACGCACATCGGTTGCGACGCGTGAATGCGTATTACACGCCTTTGACTCGCTCGGAACCGACTGTCGCCGCAGCGCTGCTGAAGTCTGGGTAATGCGAAAGAGGTTCGCCGCGAGCTCTTCGCTGCCAATGAAATCCAAGAAGGTGCCAGTCTCTTGAATTCCTTTGCGTGCTTTGATTTGCTTCACGCCAATTCCGCCGTAAAGAGCAGAAATACCCACGCCATTAAATTTTTTTAGGTCAGCTACGCCGACATCCTGTGCTACACCAGCAAGCTTTTTGTTTTCATTCTGAACCTCAAGTCGAATGCGGATACGACGCTCGTCTTCGAGCCGTTGACGATCGACTTGAAGTGCAAAGTAGCTTTGGACCAGTGCAATAGGCTTCTTCTCTACATCCGCGTTTTGCAAAACCAGCAACGCCGCAAATTTTGTGACGTAGACCTCGCCAGGATTGTCGTACAAACTCCCATCAACGAAATGCTCTTTAACATCCCAGTCTGCATTGGCTGCGGAGATCTTTGCTCGATGAAGTGCTGGCGAGATTGTCTCATCGGGCCCGTAGCCGAATAGGAGTTTGAGTTCGGAAAGTGGCCAGACCTTTTCTCCCTCTTTCAACTCGACAGCCAATGACGAAACGGATTTGAAATCTGCGTCTCGATCAACTATCAGCGATTGCACTTCTGCCAACCGATCTGTCGTGGCCATTTCTTGATCCTCACCTAGTGCCTAGTGCCCGATCTCAATCCACCTTGGGCAACGTCAGCCCTTCCTGATCCTGATACTTCCCCGCCTTGTCCGCGTAGCTCTTCTCGCACACCATGTCGCCCTTGAGGAACACGAACTGGGCGATGCCCTCGTTGGCGTAGACCTTGGCCGGCAGCGGCGTGGTGTTGCTGATCTCGAGTGTCACCTTGCCGCGCCACTCGGGCTCGAGGGGGGTGACGTTCACGATCAGGCCGCACCGGGCGTAGGTGCTCTTGCCGACGCAGATGACCAGCACATCGCGGGGGACCTCGATGTACTCGACGGTCTCGCAGAGCGCGAAGCTGTTGGGCGGGATGATGACGTAGTCGCGCCCGGTGACGTTGGTGTCCACCTCGACCATCATGTCGTCGCTGAACCGCTTGGGGTCCACGACGGAGATGTCGCCGTGCCGCGGCGTCGGGGTGAAGACCTTGAAGCGGGTGCCGACGCGGACGTCGTAGCCGTAGCTGGACACGCCGTAGGAGATCCGCCCCTCGCGCTTTTCGGCGGCGGAGAAGGGCTCGATCCTGACGAGCTCGCGGATCTGGGTGTCGCAGAGGACGGGCATGAGATGCGGGGCTCCACACGAGCGCGGCGAGTGCCGCGAGAAATACCGAACGCTTGCCGAATATTGAGGAGTTGTAGGCAGACCGATCACGTCTCGACTGTCGGGTTTCCTCGCGAGTGGTGCGGGAAGGCCCTTGGTCGAGTCACTGGCCGGGGGGGCCTGAACTCCTGGATTTGGCAAACCACCGAAACCGAACGACTTCCTCGGAAGCCGGTCGAGAGCATACCACTACACGTCGTGGTGACAAGGGGGTGAAACCCCAAAATGGGGTAGAACTTTCTGTGGATAGTCTGTCGGGTGTGCTGGAAACCCCCGCTTGGGCCAATGTTGCGCGAAGGCCGCGGAATTTGAAAAAATCTGGGCGGGGCTGCCCCCTCCCGGCTCTGAGTGTGGGAACATGTTTGTATACACGCGGCCGCACGAGCGGCGAGCCGATCGACACCGGCCAGCCAGCGGCGCGAGCAACGATGCAAACAGTTGCAAGACAAGGGTTTAGGGACACACCCGATGGACCTCCGGCCGCGGCACCCGCCGGACCGGAGCGGAGCCCGGATGCAGGGACCAGACACATGGAGCAGCACATGACCCGTGACGGCGTGAGGAAACTTCGGCTGGGCGTGGTGGGCGTGGTCGCCGGGGGGCTGTTGATGGCCGCGGTGGCCGGTCTGGCCGGGTGTTCACCGGGCAAGAAGATCCAGGTGGAGCGGCCGCGGGTCGAGGCCCGGGCGGTGCCCGCCCCGCTGCGGGGGACGGTCGGCAGCCTGGCGCAATCCACGGCGGGCGAGCCGATCGTGATCAGCGGGTTCGGGCTGGTCGTGGGGCTCAACGGCACCGGAGGCGGGCTGCTGGATGAGCGGATCGCGGCGACCATGGAGCGGGAGATGCTGCTGCAGGGCGTCGGCCTGGCGGCCAACGTGGAGGGGACGGCGGCTGGAGGACCCGATCCTGCGGCGTCCGAAGACGGCCAGCGAGCTGCTCCGCGACCCGAACGTGGCGGTGGTGCTGGTGCAGGCGGTCATCCCGCGAGGGGGCGCCGGTGGGGTATCAGTTTGATGTCTACGTGCAGGCGATGAACGCGACCTCGCTGGAGGGCGGCTCGCTCTGGACGACGCGGATGCGGCTGGGCCCTCCCGGCGTGTTCGGCGGCGCACAGACCATGGAGATCGGCCAGGCCAACGGCGAGGTGTTCATCAACCCCTTCGAGGACCCCAACGACACGCTGGGATCGGAGAACCGGACGGTCGGCCGCGTGCTGGCGGGCGGGCGGGTCTCAGAGACCATGGGAATCCAGGTCAACCTGGACACGCCGAGCCACCAGCGTGCCCGGCAGATCGCGTTTGCGGTGAACTCCCGGTTCCCCAACCGGGCTCAGGACCGCGAGGTCTCGGCCCGGGGCTTCGACGACTCGCTGATCCGGCTGACCGTGCCGCCGACCTACACGAGCCGCCCGAACGAGTTCCTGCGGATCGTCGAGCATCTGCCGGTGGACCGCGATTTCCCGCAGGAGCGGGCGCGGACGTACACGGCGGCGCTGGAGTCCAACGACGTGCTGCGAGAGTCGATGATGTGGTGCCTGGTGGCGCTGGGCGACCCGTCGCTGCCGTTCGTGCGTGAGCTCTACGAGCACCGCGACCCGGAGGTGCGGATGGCGGCGTTGCGTGCGGGGTCGCTGCTGGGGGACATGCGGACGGCGCCCGGCGCTCCTGGAGATCTCGGCGGTGGGCAGCGCGTCGGAGCGGAACGAGGCGATCGCGCTGCTGGGCGAGATCGACGGCGGGCCGACGATCGATCTGGGGCTGCGGGAGCTGATCGAGACCTCGAACCTGACCACACGGATCGCGGCCTACGAGGCCCTGGCGACGCGGGCCGAGCGGGCCGAGTATGCCCGGCTCCTGACGATCGAGGCCCGGCGGCCGGACTCGAGCGGCATGGCCCGCACGCCGCGGGAGCTGGAAATCATCTCCAAGACCCGCATCCCCTCGAGCACGCTGCAGGGCATCCAGCGGGTGACGATCCCGGGCAAGTTTGTGCTGGATGTGGTGCCGTTCGGCGAGCCGCTGGTGTATGTGACCCAGCAGGGCACGCCGCGGATCGTGCTGTTCGGCGGCGATCTGCAGCTTGTGCGTCCGATGCTGGCGTCGGCGTGGGACGACCGGTTCATGGTGATCGCCGATTCGGCCGGCCAGCCGGCGCGGCTGCGGTACGAGAACTATCGGACGGGCGAGGTGCGGGTGGTGGACGAGGTCTCGCCGAGCCTGCCCTCGCTGATCATCTTCATGGCGGCCGACCCCCGGCCGGAGGACCCGGTGCCGGGGCTGGGGATGAGCTATTCGGAGGTGGTCGGGGCCCTGCACGCGCTCTACGACGCGGGGGCGACGCAGGCGGCGTTTGCCACCGAGACCGACAAGCTGATGGCAGAACTCGTCGAGGCGGCCCGGACGGGGCAGGTGCTGGAGCGGCCGGAGACCATCGCGGACCGGAACAAGCCGACCGAGTCGGACGATGGGCTGGTGGTGGACGCGTCGTATCTGAAGGCCGAGCGGGCCCGCAAGCCGCAGGTTGTGCCCCTGGCCCCGAAGGATCCGAAGAAATAGTGGGTGCGCGACGGCGAGGAATGGGGTACGCTGTTGCTGCCTGCCGGCGGCCCGGTGTGACGCGGCCGCGGGTGGTGGTCAGGAAGACCGGCGTCGGCCGGCGGCTTTGGGGCTGCCCATGACGCGTCGACACGGAGGTTGCGGATGCGTCTTGCGAGGCTGACGCTCAACGGATTCAAGTCCTTTGCGGATCGGACGGAGTTCTCCTTCGACGACCCCATGACCGGCATCGTCGGCCCCAACGGGTGCGGCAAGAGCAATGTCGTGGACGCGATCAAGTGGGTGCTCGGCGAGCGCTCCAGCAAGAGCCTCCGCGGCAAGGAGATGATCGACGTCATCTTCGCCGGCTCGGCCGGACGCAAGCCCGCGGGCATGGCCAGCGTCATCCTGACCTTCGAGAACCCGGAGATCGCCAGGCCCTTCGGCGCGGGGACGCTGTTTGAGGAGCCGGCGGTAGAAGCTGAAGCCGGGGCCGAGGTCGAAGACGCCGGCGAGAACGCCGCGAAGAACGGACACCAGAACGGTGCGGCAGACCCGAGCGAGGGCTCGGGGCTCGAAGATGCGGAAGCTGCGGACGCCGACGACACGGACGTTGAGGCCGAGAGCCCCGACGCGGAAGCGGCCGCGGACGAAGGCGACGGCGCCGCGGCGGATGTCGAGATCGACCTCGAGGAGGACGACACCGGCTCGACGGTGCTGCAGGCGGAGGTTCGCGGCAAGCGGGCGCTGCCGATCGACGCGGACATCGTCGAGCTCGAGCGGCGTCTGTACCGCGACGGGACGAGCCAGTACTTGATCAACAACCGGCGTGCGCGGCTGAAGGACATCCGCGGGCTGTTTCTCGACACGGGCGTCGGGGCGGATGCGTACTCGATCATCGAGCAGGGCAAGGTTGACGCGATGCTGCTGGCGTCGCCGCAGGAGCGGCGGTCGATCTTCGAAGAGGCCGCGGGCATCTCGCGGTACAAGCAACGCCGCGTGGAGTCTGAGCGGAAGCTGGACCGCGCGGTGGCGAACCTCGCGCTGACGCGTGAGCAGCTGGCCAACACCGAACGACGCCTTCGCATCGTCAAGGGACAGGCGGCCAAGGCAAGGCGGTTCCAGGAACTCAAGGGCGAGCTGGACGGCTGGCGGCTGGCGCTGGCGTTCGAGCAGTACGACGATCTGCGGCAGCGGCTCGACGGGCTGACCTCGCGTCTGCGCGATCTCGAACAGACCCGGGCCGAGGCGACGCGCGTGCTGGCCGAGGCCGAGCACGCCAAGCAGGAAGCCGAGCTCGAGCGCGGCGACGCGATGGATCTCGAGCGACGCCTCGAACAGGAGCAGGCGCAGGCGACGCACACCGCCGAGCGGGCCGAGCAGCGCAAGCAGATGGCCGAGCGGTCGGCCGCGGACCTGCGGCGGCAGCGGGAGACGGACGCGGCCCGGATCGAGGACCTCACGCAGCGGGCGGCGACGCTCGATGTCGCGGCCGAGGACCTGGCCGATCAGGTCGCGGCGCTGGCCGAGCAGGCGGCGGATGCGCAGCGTCGGCTGGACGCCGCGGGCGAGCAGCGCGGGCAGATCATGGAGTTGCTGGCCAGCCAGCAGGCGGCGGTGGCCGAGCGTCGCGCGGCGGCGACGAGCATCGACCGCGAGCGTTCGGGGCTGGTGGCGTCGATCACGGGCGACGAACGCCGGGCCGAGTCGGTCCGGGAGCAGCTCGGCAAGATCGCCGACCGCCGCTCGGTGCTGGACGAGGAAACGGCTGCGCACGCGACGGAGTCGGAGCGGCTGCAGGGCTCGGTCGAGCGGCAGCGCACAGAGCTGGAATCCATCGAACGCGACCTGGCGGGCGCAGGAGGCGTCGGCGGACGCGATGTCGGCCGATCGGCGCGACCGGGCGGAGGGGCTGGCCGAGCTCGAGCAGCAGGGCGTGCGGCTGGAGAGCCGCCGGCAGACGCTGCAGGAGCTGGTGGACTCTCGTTCGGGGCTGGGCGACGCGGTACGCGACGTGCTCGACCGCAAGAGCGCGGGGCGGGGGCTTCGACGGTGTGATCGCGCCGCTGGCCGACCTGATCGAGACCGACAGCGACTCGGCGGCCTCCGTAGAGGCGGCGCTGGGCGCGACGCTGCAGGCACTGGTGGTGGAGAACGTGGGCGACCTGCCCGCGGCCCCGGAGTTCGAATCGCTCAGCGGGCGGGTGGCGTTTGTGCCGATCTCGCGTCTGGGCTCGACGCCCCGCCGGTATGTGCTCGACACGATCGGGATGTTCGGCGACCGAGTGGTGCCGCTGCGGGCGCTGGTGCGCGCGCAGGACGGTGTGACGGCCCGTCCGGGTTCCTCGACCGATCTGATCAACCCCGAACGCATCGAGGCGATGCTCGACCGGCTTCTGGGCGACACGTTCCTGGTGCCGGATGTCGAGGCGGCGATGCTGCTGGCCGGCGGCCCGCTGGCCGGGCGGCGGATGGTCACCCGGGACGGGTGCGTGGTGGAGGCCGACGGGCGGATCGTCGCGGGGCCGGTGGGGACGGCCGAGTCCGGCGGCGTGCTGCAGCAGCGCGGCGAGCTGGCGGGCGCTGGGCGAGGAACTCGCGGAGGTGAACGCGGCGCTCGGGACGGCGCGGCGGGAGCTCGCGTCGGTCGACTCGCAGGCGGCGGAACTGAACGAACGCACCACGACGCTGCGGCAGCCGCCAGGCGGCGGGGCAGCGGACGCTGGCGGGCGAGACCGCACGGCTGGACAGGCTCCGGTCGGAGGGCGAGCGGCTGGAGCGGGACCGGGTCTCGCTGGCCGACGAGGCGTCGCAGCTGGCAGACCGGCTGGCGAAGATCGAGGCCGATCGGGAGCAGCTCCGCGAGCGGGCCGAGAAGCTCGAGCGGCTCTTTGCCGACGAGGAAGCACGCGCTCTCGAATCGCAGCGCGAGCTCGAACGCACGCAGGCCGAACGCGACGCGATGGCCGAGCGGCTGAGCCGCCGCGCGGGTCGATGTCTCGCGGCTCAACGAGCAGGCGTCGGCCGCACGGCGTGAGCTCAACCGGGCCAAGATCGACAGGGACGAGGTCGAGCGTCAGCAGCGGGACGTCACGCGCCTGATCGAGCAGGCCGGGGGGCGGGCCGCCGAGTACGAGCAGGAGATCGCCGAGGCCGGCGAGCAGGCGAGGGTCGCGCTGACGGATTCGGCCCGGCTCGCGGCCGAGGTCGCCGAGGCCAAGCAACGGGTGCAGACCTGCGACGCCAAGGTGCAGGAACTCGGCCAGCGGGTGATCGACGCCCGGGGTCACGCCCAGCACGTCGAGCCGCGACTGGCACAGCCTCGAGGTGTCGCGGCGGGAGATCGAGGTCAAGCGGGAGAACCTCGAGGACCGCACGCGCGAAGACCTGGGGCTCGATCTGGCCGGCGAGTACGCCGAGTATCGCGAGATGATGGCCGACACCGAGCACGGCGAGGTGACCCGGGTCGATATCGACGAGGCCGCGGCGAACGTGGACACGCTCCGCGCCGAGGTCCGCAAGCTCGGCAACGTCAACCTCGACTCGATCGAAGAGGAAGAGACGCTCGCCGACCGCAACGAGGAACTCGTGCGGCAGGTGGCGGATATCGACCTGGCCCGCGAGCAGCTCACGACGCTGATCGACAAGCTGAATCATGTCTGCCGCGAGAGGTTCGGGGAGGCGTTCAAGCGCATCCAGGCCGAGTTCGGCGGTCAGCAGGGCATGTTCCGGCGGCTCTTCGGCGGCGGTCGTGCCGAGGTGCGGCTCATGCCGCTGGTCAAGGTCGTGGAGACGCCCGAGGGCCCGAAGAAGGTCGAGACCGACGAGATCGACCTGCTCGAGTCGGGCGTCGAGGTGATCGCCAAGCCCCCGGGCAAGGAGCCGCGTTCGATCAGCCAGCTCTCGGGCGGTGAGAAGACGATGACGGCGGTGGCGCTGCTGCTGTCGATCTTCCGCAGCAAGCCGAGCTGCTTCTGCGTGCTCGACGAGGTGGACGCGGCGCTCGACGAGGCCAACGTCGGCCGCTATGTCGATGTCGTGCGGCAGTTCACCGACCTCTCCAACTTCATCGTCATCACGCACAACAAGCGGACGATGCAGGCGGTGGACAAGCTCTTCGGCGTGACGATGCAGGAGCGGGGCGTCTCGACGCGGGTGACTGTCAAGCTCGACCGCACCGAGCGGGCGAGGACCGAGGTGGACGCCAACGGCAGGGCTCAGGCCCTGCCGGCGGAGGAGCCGGAGGAGGCCGTCGCGGCCAAGCCCGCCAAGGGGTCGCTTCGGCACGCTCTGGCGTCGCTGCGCGAGGACTCCGCCCGCGAGGCCTCGGCGGTTGAATCCAACTGATTCACCCGTCGCCCTGGGTAGTGGGGCGATGCCCACTCGGGATGGGCTTGTGTCCGCTACCTGTCGTCCCGGGGCGCCGGCGGCGGATCCCCGTGCTCGAGACACCACTCGATACGCCGGATCGCAAATTCTGCGTTCGACGCCACGTTTGGCACAGCGCTCGTGGTCAGCTCGCGCAGGCGGGGCAGCGCTTGCGCCGCTGCGCTCCCAGCCATTCCAACCTCCCACACCACCAGCGACGCGCCCGGCGCCCGGCAATCTCCGAGGAGTTCCATCACCGTCGGAAAGTCCGCCTCGCCGTACTGGACTGAGTCGCCGAACTGCTTGGCGTTCAGCCCGCCATACTGCGCAATCGCGGCTTCCGCTGCGGCCCGGGTCAGCTGGGCTTTGTCAAATCCCACCGGCACCCCGAGCCGCAGCAGCGTCGCCGCCGCGGCAAGCCGCGTGTGCCCTGCGTCGGCATCGAGCCGTCGACGCAGGACGGCCAGCACCGCCTCGTCGAACCACCCGATCCGCCCGAGTTTCTGAATGACGCTCCCGTCGCCGGCCCTTTCTTCCTCTCTGAGAAACCGCAGCAGTGCCCGTGCCGCCGTCTCGCCGTCGCCGGTGATCTGGAAGTACGGCACGGCCGACATCAGCGCCTTGTTGGTCCCCAGCATCGCCCGCACATCGTCGGTGAACACCGCTGCCTCCTTGCCACGATCTCCAAGCCGTTCGACCGCCCACACCCATTGCTCATAATCGCGCACCGCCAACGCCTCCCGAATAACCGCCTGCGCCGGCTCGTCCAGCGGCCCCGACACCGCGAAGTCCACCGCCGCGGCTGCGGTGGTCTTTGATTCGGAGTCATAGCGGGAGATAGCCAGCGTTCTGAGTTCATCGTCCGGCCACAGCGAGGACCGGACGATCCACATCGCGAGCAATCGCGACTCTGCTCCGCCCGTGGCCAGAATCTCACGCAGCGCGTCGCGATACTGCTCCGGGGACTCGCTCGTGGCTGCGAGATTTGATATCGACTCGACGAGATCGGGTGACAAGTCGGGCACACCCGCGCGCCACCCGAAGATGTCCCGTAGTTGGCCGTACGGCCGCCGTGCTTCACCAAGCATCGCCACCGCCGGCCCACCGGCCAGCGGATGGTGAGGAGAAGATTTGAGGTTCAGATCAACGACTCTCGGGAATCCGATCGCGGAACTCTCACCAAACGTAGACAGTGCGGCCTGCGCCTGCCCCGCCACCGAGGTACTCAGTGACCGCATGGACGCATCACAGAGCTTGAGAATCACCTCGCGTGTATCCACTTCGTCGGTCACGGTCAGCCAGGAGGTCCACGGTCTGACGTGCCGTTCTGCCTCGCCCTGCCCCAGAGACTCGGCCACCTGCAAGGCGAACGCCGCCCGCTCGAGCACGATCGTCTCCTGGGACTCTCCAAATGCGCTCGCGGATTTGCGGATGAGATCGCGCTGCGACCCCACGCTCAGTTCACCTTCCCAATGCCGCCGCTTGAGCTCTTCGTAGACGCTCGATCCCGCGGGCCATCGCTCCAACCCTGCCACCAACACCCAATCCGGCACCAGACTCACCGCTCCGTGTACCACCGCCTGTCGAGTGACCAGCGACGCTCCACCCAGCGCCAACAGCCCCAACCCCGCCACCGCCCACCGCTTCGGCCGCCGCGTCCGGCGCAGGTCACGTCCCGACCGCACAACACGCCCGCACTCCGGGCACTTCTTCCCGCCGCCCCCCATGTCGTACCAGCACCTAGGACACCGCAGCCGCCCCCGCGAGCGGTCCCCCCCGCACGAACCTCGCCACACAGAGTGTCCCCGCCGCCAGCAGCGGCACGGCCACGACCACCCATATCCAGGCAACGCCCGTCATGCCCCCAGTTTATCGCCGGACGCAGTGGGTGTGCCGTTGTGCAAAATCTCCCCACGTCGCGTGAGTTTTTGCCGGTGGTGTCGCTGACTCCATAGCGGGATCGAACGTCCCGCCGATCGGTTCCCGGTGTGTCACCGGGGACACACACCGGGCCGACCCCAACACCACGGGCTCTCGCCCACAACGAACACGGGAGCAGACCAATGCCGACCACGAACAGATCATCCTCCACCACCCGCATCCTGGCTGCGTGCCTCGTCGGGCTCGCTGCCTCGGCCGCCATCGCCGACAACTGGTCGGTCAGCATGACCGTGGACAACCAGTTCGACGCCTACAAGGGCACGGTCGGCGCGACCGTCGGGGCCGCGGTCGGCTCGGGCAGCAGCTGGAGCACCACCTACAACTTCTCCCTGACCGGCATGACCGCCAGCGACTACTTCTACGTCTCGACCGCCTCGGACCACTCGGTCGCCCAGGGCTTCCTCGGCGAGTTCAACAACACCACGCTGAACTACAAGTTCAACACCGGCGGCCCGCGGTGGGAGGTCTTCCCGGTCGGCAAGTACCTGCAGCAGGTCGATTCGAGCTGGCCCGCCGTCTGGCCGTCCTCCCAGATGCCGACCCAGGGCGAGGTCGATCAGGCGCTCGCCTGGGCGGTCAGCAACCCCTCGGTCTGGATCACCCCCGCCGAGGAGACCAACTGGGACAACCGCGCCTCCGGCAACGTCACCATCTGGGGCACCCGCCCGGGCATCGACAACAACGCCGAGTGGATCTGGAACGACGCCCGCGGCAGCGGCAACCCGCTCCTCGGCGGCTACAACCACGACGAGTTCCTGATCTTCCGCGTCCCGGGCGTTCCCGCGCCGGCGACCGCCGGCCTCCTGGGCCTCGCCGGCCTCGGGGCGATGCGCCGCCGCCGCTGAGCACGACGCTGACCCACTCCCGGTCTCTTCACTCCCGGTTTCCTCACGACCGACTCTCCTCACGCCGCCCGCCGGTTGTCTCCCCGGCGGGCGGTCCTGCGCGCGCACAGGTGCAGCCGCGGCCCCTAGGCTTGCGGGGGACACTCACAGACACTCCCGGGCGCCGGCGGCCCGGTACACACAGGAGCGCAACCGTGCCCAGCCTTGACGACCGCATCGCGCAATTCGAGAAGATGGCCCGCGAGGACCCCGAGAACGACATGGCCCACTTCTCGCTCGGCGGGGCGTACACCCAGGCCGAGCGGTTTGCCGACGCGGCCACCGCCTACACCAAGTGCTTCCAGCTCAATCCCGGGTTCAGCAAGGCCTACCAGCTCGCCGGATCGGCGCTGGTCTCGGCGGGGGACACCGAGCAGGCCAAGCGGGTGCTGCTGGACGGCTTCCACGTCGCGACGACCAAGGGCGACCTAATGCCGAAAAAGGCGATCGTCGAGCTGCTCGAGTCGCTGGGGGAGCCGATCCCCGAGGTCGAGACCGCGCCGGAGCCGGAGCTGCCCGCCGGGACCTTCGTCTGCACGGTGACGAGCAAGCCGGGCCACCAGATGAAGCGGCCGCCGTTCAAGGGGCCGATCGGGCAGTGGATCTACGAGAACGTCTCGGACGAGACGTTCCAGGACTGGATCCGGCAGGGGACCAAGGTCATCAACGAGCTGCGGCTGGACCTGTCGAAGGACGAGGACGAGGCCGCGTACGACCGGCACATGCGGGAGTACTTGGGCATCGACGACGCGATGTACGAGAAGCTGACGGGGGAGAAGGCCCCGGCGTGATGCCGGGCTAGTGCCCGGTGGCACCCTCGACATCCGGTTCCGGGCCGTCGCCGAGTGGGACCACATCCGGCGCGCGCGCGAGAAAGGCCAGGCCGTCGGGCACGTTGCCCGTTTCGAGGCGGGCGATCACGTCGAGCGTGCCGAGATCGATCACGACAACCTCCTGGCGGCTGGAGTTGGCAACGAATGCGTGCGTGCCGTCGGGGGTGATGAGGACACCGATCGGCCCGAGGTCGCCGCCCTCGCCCCGGTCCAGCACGGTGACGCGGCCGGTCTCCTCCCGTGACAGGCGGTCGAAGACCGCGACCTCGCCGGCGGTCGCGCAGCTGATCAGGACCCGCTGCCCGTCGGGCGTGGCCTTGCACCGGATGGGGAAGCCGGCGCACATGACGGTTTCGATCACGTCGAGCGTCTGAGCGTCGATGACGCTGACCGAGTCGGCGGCGCGGTTGGCCACCCAGACCTCGCGGCCGTCCGGCGTGATGTCGATGCCCTCGGCGCCGGGGCCGGTCGGGATCACGCCGAGCAGCTTGCGCTCGGTCAGGTCGATGGGCGCTGACGGTGCCGTCGGGGATGTTGGCAACGAATGCGCGCGCCGTCGGGCGTGACGGCGACCATGTGGCTGCCGCGGGCCTCGGTGGCGATGCGGGCCTCGACCGTGCCAGCCTCGACATCGACCAGCAACAGCTGCGCCGAGCCCTCGCACGTCACGGCGAGGTGTGTTGAGTCGCCGACGAACGCCAGCCCGTGGGGGGCGCGAGACTCGCCGAGGTCGATGGTGCGGACCGGCTGCATGGTGCGTGCGTCGTAGACGGTGAGGGTGTTGGCGGTGCGGTCTTCGTAGTTGGCTGCGACGGCCCAACGCCCGTCGGGCGAGGCCGCGGCCTCGTGGGGCCCGTCGCCGGTGGCCAGCGTGGCGACGGTCTCGCCGGATGGCTGGGCGATGAACTGGGCGGTGTCGTCGGCCTTGTTGAGGACGAGGAGGGTGCCGGTCGGCTGGGCGAGGGCGGGGGCTGCGAGGGCGGTCAGGACGAGCGGGAGAACGAGTCGGTGCGGCATGGCAACCTCCTGTATTGCTCCACTGTACCACGGCCGGAGATTTGGCCCGAACGTCCGTTGGCGGTAGGCTGCGCGAACCGCTCTGCTCCGTCGCGGATCGGCGCGGGCTCCAGGGGGTGAACCATGGCTGGACGGATGCTGCTCGGCTTGTTCCTCGCGATCGTGATCGGGATCGCGTTGCTGACCTTCGGGCTTCGCGGGCGGCGGGTCAACCGCCATCCGAGTTGCCGCGGGTGCGGGTTCGATTTGTCGGGGACGCTCCCCGATGGCGTGACGTGCCCGGAGTGCGGGGCGGGGCTCAAGCGGGACAGCGCCCGTCCGGATCGGTCAGCGGCGGCGGATGTGGAGCGTGGCGTCGATCGGCGCGGTGCTCATCCTGCTGCCGCTCTCGGGCATCTGTGTCACTGTCTATGCCGTGCTCACGGGGGCCGACATTCACAGCTACAAGCCGACCGGGATTCTGCTGTGGGAGGCCAAGGGCGACAACGCCCAAACGCTCGCGGCGGTCGCGAAGGAGTTCTCCAAGCGCCGGCAGGCGGGGAAGCTCGACAGCGCCACGATCGGTCGTGTGGTGGACACCGCGCTGGCGATCCAGGGCGATCCCGATCGCCCGTGGTCGGAGGACTGGGGCGATTTCATCGAGATGGTGAATCTCGACGGCGATGTCACCGACGAACAGATGCAGCGTTTCCGCAACCAGTGCGTGTCGCTGGCGTGCGACGTCCGGCCCAGGATCGCGATGGGCAGACCGCTGCCGATCAAGATCTCGCACGAGGAGATCCGTCTGAGCTCGGGCTCGATGGTCTTTGCGCAGGCCTTCATCAGTTCGGCGTTTCTTGATGGACAACCTTTGGAGCCGCAGATTGTACCGCCCGGCGTCACCGATGAGTTCTCGATGCTGAACTACGCGATCCCCAACCAGAGTATGGGCGCGGGGTTTCCGATCTGGGCCGACATGGTCTCGGGCGACTCCTCGCCCTGGGGGATGGGGATGACGATGTCGATGCAGATGGGGGAGGTCCCCATGCTCGGTCTGCCCGACGACATCGCGCCGGGCGACCACGAGCTGCGGCTTGTGCTCAGCGTCCGGGGCCAAGAGGTGGACATGAATTCCGGCTTTGGCTGGGAGAACCAGAGCGAGGAGAACGACGCCGCGCAGCACATCGTCACGCTCACCTCGCGCTTTGTCGTGACACCGACCGACGAGGCCGGGATCGAGGTCATCGAGCCGACCGCAGAACTGGAAGCCGAGATCCGCGACGTTTTGTCCCCGGTCTCCGGCTGGGTGTACGACGCCGGGTTCGGGGGGCGGCAGGCGCAGATCTCGCTCCAGGGCGGCGCCGTCCCCTGCGGCATCGCTTTCGACGCCTTTTTGCGGGTCGGGGGCAAGCAGGTCGCGCTCGGCCCGGTCCTGCGGGCCCCGCGGAGCGGCACCGCCGCCGCGTCGCCGTTCCCTCCGGGGATGATGTCCACGGACCTCTCCGCCTCGATCGGAAAGGCGGACATCACCGACGCCACGCTCGTTCTGAAACCGAATCCCGCGCTCGCGCTGCGCACGACCGAGATCACCCGGGTCTATGGCGGCGAGATCGTGATCGAGTCGCTCGAGATCCAGGATGTGGACTTCGAGTCCGGGGTGCAGATCGACACGACGGACACCGAGACCGACGAGGATGACGGCTCGGGGTCGGCGTTGGGCGCGCTGGGCCGGTTCTTCCTGGAGAGCGCCAAAGACAATGAGGATCCCGAAGAAGACGAGTAGGCGCTACTTGAGCATCGCCTTGAGGTACTCCCCGGTGTAGCTGCCCTTGGTCTTGGCGACCTTCTCCGGCGTGCCGGTGGCGACGATGTTGCCGCCGCGGTCGCCGCCCTCGGGGCCGAGGTCCACGATCCAGTCGGCGCACTTGATGACGTCAAGGTTGTGCTCGATGACGACGAGGGTGTTGCCCGCGTCGGCGAGGCGGTTGAGGACGCCGACGAGTTTGCGGATGTCCTCGAAGTGCAGGCCGGTGGTGGGCTCGTCGAGGATGTAGAGCGTGCGCTCGCCGGTGCCGGTGCCGTCGGCGCGGACGCCCTTGCCGAGCTCGGTGGCGAGCTTGATGCGCTGTGCCTCGCCGCCGGAGAGCTGGGTGCTGGGCTGGCCGAGGGTGATGTAGTCGAGCCCCACCTCGTGGAGGCAGCGGACGAAGCGGACGATCTTCTGGTGGTTCTCGAAGAAGCCGACGGCCTCCTCGACCGTCATGGCGAGGACGTCGGCGATGTTCTTGCCGCGGTAGGTGACCTCGAGGGTCTCGCGGTTGTAGCGCTTGCCGTTGCAGATCTCGCACTCGACGAAGACGTCGGGGAGGAAGTGCATCTCGATCTTCTTGAGGCCCTGGCCCTGGCAGGCCTCGCACCGGCCGCCGCCGTTCTGGGCCGAGACGTTGAAGCTGAACCGACCGGGCTTGTAGCCGCGGATTTTGGACTCTTTTGTCTGCGTGAAGATCTTGCGGACATCGTCGAAGAATCCGGTGTAGGTGGCGGGATTCGACCGCGGCGTGCGTCCGATGGGGCTCTGGTCCACCTCGATCACCCTGTCCACATGGTGCAGACCGTTCACCTTGGTGTGGGCGCCGGGCACGACCTTGGTGCCGTTGAGGTGCCTGCGGAGGGCCTGCAGCAGGATGTCGTTGACCAGCGTGCTCTTGCCGGAGCCCGAGACGCCGGTGACGCAGACCATGCCGCCGACGGGGAACGCGGCGTCGACGCTCTTGAGGTTGTTTGCGCGCGCGCCCTTGACGACCAGCGCCTTCTTCTCGCTGAGCTTGCGGCGGGCCTTGGGCACGTCGATCGACCGGCGGCCGCTGAGGTAGTCGCCGGTGATCGACTCGGGCACGGCGCAGAGCTCGGGCACAGTGCCCTGGGCGACGACGCGCCCGCCGTGGACGCCGGGGCCGGGGCCGATGTCGAGCACGTGGTCCGCGGCCCGGATCATGTCCTCGTCGTGCTCGACCACAATGACGGTGTTGCCGATGTCGGTCAGGTGACGCAGGGTGCGGATGAGCCGGTCGTTGTCGCGCTGGTGGAGGCCGATCGTCGGTTCGTCGAGCACGTAGCACGCCCCGACCAGGCCGGAGCCGACCTGGGTGGCCAGGCGGATCCGCTGCGCCTCGCCGCCGGAGAGCGTGGCGGTGCGGCGGTCGAGCGAGAGGTACTCGAGCCCGACGCTGGTGAGGAAGCGGAGCCGGTTGCCGACCTCTCGGATGATGGGCTCGGCGATGCGTTCCTGCTCGGCGCTGAGTGTCAGGCCCTCGACAAAGGCGAGAGCATCGGTGATCGTGAGGCGAGACAGCTCGGAGACGTTGAGCATCGTGCCGTCGCTGCGCGGGCGGCCGATGACGGTGTCGGACCCGCCCTTGGCCATGTCCGCGGCGTGCGCGCTGGACATCTGCACGTGCAGCGCCTCGATCCGCAGCCGGTCGCCGTGGCACTCCGGGCAGGGGCGTTGCGACATGAACCCGTTGAGCCACTCCTTGATGGAGGGGTTCTCGGTGGTCCCCCACCACTCGGTGATGTTGGGGATGACACCCTCGAAGGGCTTGGACGCGCCCCGTTTGCGTGAGCGGCTGGCCTTGGCGTTGGAGTTGGCCTCGCCGTAGAGCAGCACCTGTCGCTGGGCGGCGGTCAGCTCGCTGACCGGGGCGCTGAAGGAGACACCGTTCGACTTGCAAAAGCGGCGGAGCTTGCGGTTGAACCACGCGCGGACCGGGCCGTTCTTGGCCCACGCGGCCACCGCGCCCTCGGCGAGGCTCTTGGACTCGTCGGGGATGACCAGCTGCTCGTCGAACTCGAGCAGGTTGCCCAGGCCGTGGCAGGTCTGGCAGGCGCCGAAGGGCGAGTTGAAGCTGAAGAGCCTGGGTGAAAGCTCTTCGAGGGCGTACTCGGGGTGCTCGGGGTCGGCGAACTTCTCGCTGAAGGCGTGGTCGGTCCAGACCGGGGTGTCGGGGTTCTCCGGATCGGGCGTCTCGAGGCTGACGATGACCGAGCCGTCGCCGAGGCGGAGGGCCTGCTCGATGGATTCGGCGAGGCGCTGGCGGGACTCGGGGTCGAGCACGAGGCGGTCCACGACGGCCTCGATGGTGTGATTCTCGTAGCGTCCGAGGCCGAGCGGGTTCTCGTCGCCCGCGGTGAGGGCGTCGCGCAGGTCGGTGATGGTGCCGTTGACGCGGGCGCGGGCCCAGCCGTCGCGGTGGAGCTTCTCGGCGATGTCCTTGTGGAAGCCCTTCATGCCGCGGACGATGGGGGCGAGGATGAGCATCCGCGAGCCGGCCTTGAACTGCATGACCCGGTCCACGATCTGGCTGGCCGCCGTCGCGGTGATGGGCACGCCGGAACGCGCGGTGATGGTGCCGTCCTTCTTCGTCTTGGTGGGTGCCCACGAATAGGGCGTGCCGCAGCGGGCGTAGAGGAGGCGGAGATAGTCGTAGATCTCGGTGGTGGTGGCGACGGTGGAGCGGGGGTTGCTGCTGGCGGAGCGCTGCTCGATGGCGATGGTCGGGGGGATGCCCTCGATCTCGTCCACATCCGGCTTCTTGAGCTGGTCGAGGAACTGGCGGGCGTAGGCCGACAGCGACTCCATGTACTTGCGCTGCCCCTCGGCGAAGATGGTGTCGAAGGCGAGCGAGCTTTTGCCGGAGCCGGAGAGCCCGGTGATGACGACGAGCTGGTCTCGGGGGATCTCGACGTCGATGTTCTTGAGGTTGTGCTCGCGGGCGCCGCGGACGCGGATGGCGCGGTCGAAGGCGCGCGGCTCGGGCGACGGCGTGGCCGTCGTCGCTTTCGAGGACTTCCGGGTCGTCGTCTTGGCGGTCTTCTTGGTCGTGTTCTTGGCCGACTTTTTCGCCGTCTTCTTGGCGACCGCCTTGCCCGCCTTGGGCGCGAGGTTGGGCTTTGGCTTGGAGGTCCGCGCTTTCTTTGCGGTCGTCTTGTTGGGCTTGGCTTCGGTCATTGCTGCGGGCTTGGTTGCGGGCGTGTTGGCGGGCGTATTGGCGGGATGGGTGCCGGGACGGGCCGGGGTGATTCCCTCCGGGCTGTCGGTCCGGGCGGGCGTGCTGGTGCGTTGTGGCATTCGCTCCTCCGTGGGGGCGGATGCTAGGGAGCCGCGGCGACAAAGTTTGGGGATCTGTCCGGGTCTGTTTCGCCGTCCCGCTCACGGGGCGGGATCGGCGGCCGGTGCTGGGGGCGGTGCCGTGCTTCCGGTTGCCTGCGGCGTCGGTTGCGGGGGCGGGGCCATGATCTGCCGCATCTGCTTAAGAACCCCCACCAGAATCAGGCCGATCGCCACACCGGCGAAGTACATCGCGAATCGGTGGACCGTCCGGCCCTTCGGCTTGCCATACTGCGGGATCGAGCTGCGGGGCATGGTCCGGGAGTCTAGTCGGGCGGAAACCGGGGTAGTCTCGCGGCACCAATCCGTGAAAGGACCTTGCCCTGTTGCCCAATGTTAGTGTATGCTAGCTATGATGAAGCACCGTTCCGAGTCAGTCCGCCCGCGGCCCGTCAGGGCCGGCCGCCTGAGGGGGCTTGCGCGCCTGCTGCTGGTCTTGGCCGCGATGCTCTGGGCGTCGCTGTGGTCCACATTCGTGATCGCGTCGGTCGTGGGCGAGCCGTGGCGGGGGTGGGTGATCGGCGCGGCGTTCTGCCTCGGTGTGTGGTCGCTTGCGCTGGGCGCGTGGCGCAGGCCCCGGTTTGGCGGGCTGGTGATGGCAGCGGTCGGCGTGTGGGCGTGGACGTTCTTCCACTCGCGGGCCGCGATGGTGGGCCTGACGATGCCCGCGATCCTGCTGGGCCTCGGCTTCTTCTGGCACGGGGCGGTGGAGGCGCGGCGGAGGCGGCGCGCGCCGCGGGGCACGCGGCGGCCGGGGCTTCGGAGGCTCGCGGCCCGGAAGCCGCGGCGGATTCGGAGTCTGGGTGAGGCCTTACTCGGCGTGGTTGGCGTCGTAGGTCGCGGCGTCGACGCAGTTTGCCAGGCCGGCCGGGTCGGAGACCTTGATCTTGACGAGCCAGCCGGCGTCGTAGGAGTCGCTGTTGACCAGGCCGGGGTTCTCGACCACGGCGTGGTTGACCTCGAGGATCTCGCCGGCGACGGCCGAGTAGACATCGCTGGTGGTCTTGACGCTCTCGATCTCGCCGATGGGGTCACCGGCGTGGAACGCGTACCCCGGCTGCTTCATCTCGACGTAGGTGACGTCGGTGAGCTGGTCGGCGGCGAACTTGGTCAGCCCGAGCGTCACGATGTCGCCCTCGGTCTTGTGCCATTCGTGGGTCTCGGCGTACACGCGATCGTCGGGGGTTGCCATCTGGGGATCCTCGCTGCGGCGTCTCAGTTCGGCTGCGGCGCGTCCCCGCAGCGTGCCGTGATGTTAGGCGGAGGTGGCGGGGAGGTTTGAGGGGCGCGGCCCCGGCCGGGTTGGGGCAGCGGCTTGACGCCCCGGTGCGGTCTCAGGTAGGGTGATGTCGCCGGGGAAACCCGGCTTTCTCCCCTCCGGACGATCGGCGCCTCGCGCCGATCGTCTTTTTCCGGGACCCACCGGCGCGACCGTTCACATCGGGGCTCCGGGCGATCGCTTGTGCCGACCCCGCCGGGTACAGTCCACTCGCTCGTCTCCCCGCCGCGGCTCGTCGGAGGTTCTCCCGCCCCATGCTTCTTACGCTGACACTCTCCTCGCCGGCTGTCGCCCGGAGCCTCTCGACCCGGGGTCTTGCCGAGGTTCCCCGGGTCGTGCGCGACGAGTACGGGCTGAGCGGGCTGAACGTCTCGACCTCGCTGCTCAAGGGCGCGGACCGGACGACGCTGACCAACTTCCGTGACGCGGCGGACCGGGCGGGTTGTGCGTGTCTGGTGCTGGTGGAGCCGCCGATCAATCTCGCGGCGACGACGCCGAAGCGCGGCGATCAGGCCGAGGACCGCATCATGCGGCTGATCGAGGCCGCGGGGCTGCTGGGGTGCAACTCGCTGGCGCTCGGCATCGCGGGCCCGGACAGTGAGGAGGCGTTCGACATGGCGGTCGAGCGGTTGCGTCTCGCGGCGGAGAAGGCCGAACGGCGTGAGCTGAACATCCTGATCAGCCCGACAGAGGGCCTGACCGAGGACCCCGACCGTGTGAGCGAGCTGATCAAGAAGGTCGGCGGGTTCCGGATCGGGACGTATCCTGATTTTGAGACGGCTTCGAAGACGGCGGATCCGATCGCGTATCTTCGCCGGCTGGCCCCGTACGCGTGGGCGGTCTCCGCCTCGACGATCGACTTTGTCGAGCCCGAAAACAAGCCGGAGGAGCCCGCAGCGGCCGAATCGACGGGCGATGAGGAGCTCGACGCGCTGCTCGAGCAGCTCGTAGACCCGCCCACGCACGTGCCCTACGACATCAACGCGATGGTGGCGGCGATCGCCTCCGTGGGATACGACGGCACTTTGGCGATCGACTATCGGGGGAATGCTGGTACACTGGGCATCAGGCAGAGTTGCGACGCGCTGGAAGCAGCGATGGAGCAGACCGCCTGACGAGGTTGCACATGCACACCCCCGCGACGACAACTCTGGCCCCGACCCGTCGAGAGTTCACTGTGCCACCCGACCGCGACACCATCATCACCATCGACGGGCCGGCGGGGACGGGCAAGTCCACGGTTGCCCGTGAGCTGGCCGCACGCATCGGGCTCGACTTCCTCGACACCGGCGCGATGTACCGCGCCGCGGCCGCGATCGTCATCGACTTCGACATCGACCGGGAGGACATCGACGCGATCGTCGCGAAGGTCGCCTCGGCGGACCTGCACTTTGACTGGGCCATCGACCCGCCGACGATCCTGGCGTGGGATGAGCCGATCGACCACCGCATCCGGGACGCGGATGTCACCGCGATCGTCTCGCCGATCGCGGGCATCGGCAAGCTCCGCGAGCACATGGTGCGCAAGCAGCGGATCATCGCCAACCAGCACCCGCGCCTCGTCAGCGAGGGGCGCGACCAGGGCTCGGTGGTCTTCCCGGACGCTGACGTGAAGTTCTTCCTCGACGCCGACCCAGCGGTCCGGGCCGGCCGGCGGGCCGAGCAGCTCAGGGCCGAGGGCAAGAACCCCGACGAGCGGAAGCTGCTGGCCGACATCATCGACCGCGACCACTCCGACTCGACCCGGGAGGACGGCCCGCTGATCTGCCCGGACGACGCGGTGGTGATCGATACCTCCGACCTGTCCTGCGACGAGGTCGTGCAGCGGCTCGAGGACGAGGTCCGCGCCCGCATCGAGCTCTGACCCCGACCGACCGGCGGTGAGCGCGCAGGCGTGCGCAGCTTTCTACACTCTGCCCATGTTCGAAGGTCTCCGCCGCAAACACCCCGGATCCTCGGTCCCCAAGATCGTCTCGTGGCGGTTCTTTCAGTTCGCCTCTGAGGTCGTCCTGACGGTCTTCTACCGCCTGCGCGTGCACAACAAGGGCGTCGTGCCCGCGGAAGGCCCCGTGCTCATCGCGGCCAACCACGAGTCGTACCTCGACCCAACCGCGATCGGCTGCCGCATCCACAACCGCCAGATCGACTTTGTCGCCCGACAGGGCCTGTTTGCCAACAAGCACCTGGGCGGGTTCTTCGCGTTCCTCAACTCGATCCCGGTCGCTGAGGAGGGACCGGACACGGCTGCGATCAAGGAGATCATCCGCCGCCTCCGGATGGGCCGGTGTGTGATGATCTTCCCCGAGGGCTCGCGGACCGAGACCGGCGAAGTTCAGCCCTTCAAGCGGGGCGTGGCGGTGCTGGTCAAGCGGGCCAAGTGCCCGGTCATCCCCGCGGCCGTGGACGGGGCCTTCGAGGCCTGGCCCCGGCACCGGTCGGGCCCGAAGCTCTGGCGGGCCCCGCAGATCCGTGTCCGCTTCGGCGAGCCGATCCCCTACGACGAGCTGATGGCCGACGGGGCGGACGCCGCGCTGGCCCGCGTCGAACGCGAGGTGCGCGCGCTGCATGCGTCGATCCAGCCCCAAACGGCGACCAGCCCGGCAACCAGCCCGGCGACCGGCCCGGCGACCGGCCCGGCGACGGCACCCACGGGCGACGACACCGAGGCCGCCCCGTGATCGACACCCACTGCCATCTGACCTTCCCCGACTTTGCCAGCCGCGTCGAGGAGACTCTCGATCACGCCGGCGGCATGGGCGTGAACGGGTGCATCACGATCTCGACGACCGTGCCCGACGCCGAGGCGGCGCAGCTGATCGCCGAGCTCCACGGGAGGGTGTGGCACAGCGCCGGCGTGCACCCGCTCTACGCCGACAAGGGGCCGCACGACTGGGCAAGGCTCCGCCGCATCGCCGAGGGCGAGCGGTGCGTGGCGTGGGGCGAGTTGGGGCTGGACAAGCACTACGACCGCCCGCTGCTGGAGGTCCAGACCACGACGCTGGAAGAACAGCTCGCCACGATCGAGGCGTCGCACGACTATTGGGGGCGGTCGCTGCCGGTCGTGCTGCACTGCCGCAAGGCGTTCGATGCGCTGATCCCGCGTCTCCGCGAGACCTCGCTCGACCCGTCGCGGTTCGTGTTCCACTGCTTCACGGGCGGTCCCGAGGACGCCCGCGCGTGCCTGGATTTCGGCGCCATGATCTCGTTTACTGGGGTCGTCACCTACGCCAACGCCCCGGAAGTGCGCGAGGCCGCGCTGCTCGTGCCGCCGGACCGGATCATGGTCGAGACCGACGCCCCCTTCCTGAGCCCGGTGCCCATGCGGGGCAAACGCCCGTGCATGCCCGGGTATGCGCGGCACACCGCCGAGGCCCTTGCCGAACTTCGGGGTGAATCGTGGGAGGAGTTCCACGGAGCGATCAACGCGAACACGACCCGGTTCTTCGGCATCCCGGCAGAGTGAAGTGTGTGGCATGCCCACGCTTCGTGGGCATGGAAGGTGCCTGAGGCCCACATGCCCACGAAGCGTGGGCATGCCACACGGGTTGCCAGACAGGATGTCACTCCTGCTGCCGCGCAATTGACAGGCACATCACTCGTGCCGCCGCTTGGCTGGGGCCGGGTTTGCGTCTACCCTTGTGGAGTTTGCGCCCGGTGGGGTTGGTCAACCCCGGGGCCAGGCGGCACGGCCCTGGAGCTCCCATGCCCAAACGCACCGACATCCGGACCATCCTCCTCATCGGGTCCGGCCCCATCGTCATTGGTCAGGGATGTGAATTCGACTACTCCGGGACGCAGGCGTGCAAGACGCTGCGGGCCGAGGGCTACCGGATCGTGCTGGTCAACTCCAACCCCGCGACGATCATGACCGACCCGGCCTTCGCCGACCGCACCTACGTCGAGCCGATCACACCGGAGACGGTGCGGAAGATCCTGGTCAAGGAACGCGAGCTGGGCACACCGATCGACGCGGTGCTGCCGACGCTGGGCGGGCAGACGGCGGCTCAACTGCGCCTGCGAGCTGTGGGACAACGGCACGCTGGCCGAGTTCGGCGTCGAGATGATCGGCGCCAACCGCGAGGTGATCCACCGCGCCGAGGACCGGCAGGCATTCCAGAAGGTGTGCGACCAGGCGGGCCTGCGCACCCCCAACGCGCGCACGGTCAACACGATGGACGAGGCCTACGCCGCGCTCGAGGAGCTGGGCCTGCCCTCGATCATCCGCCCGGCCTTCACGCTCGGCGGCTGGGGCGGCGGCATCGCCTACAACCGCGAGGAGTTCGCCGAGCTGGTCCGCCGCGGCCTGGGCGCCTCGATGATCGGCCAGGTCCAGATCGACAAGTCGCTGATCGGCTGGAAAGAGTACGAGCTCGAGGTCATCCGCGACAAGAACGACAACTGCATCGTCGTCTGCTCGATCGAGAACATCGACGCGATGGGCGTCCACACCGGCGACTCGATCACCGTCGCCCCCAGCCTCACGCTCACCGACAAGGAATACCAGGTCCTCCGCGACGCGGCCCTCACGATCATGCGCGGCGTGGGCGTCGAGACCGGCGGCTCGAACGTGCAGTTCGCCGTCAACCCCAACCCCGAGCCCAACCCCGAGGGCGGCGAACTCCCCTTCGAGTTCGTCGTCATCGAGATGAACCCGCGGGTCAGCCGCAGCTCGGCGTTGGCCTCCAAGGCCACGGGCTTCCCCATCGCCAAGATCGCGGCCAAGCTCGCCGTCGGCTACACCCTCGACGAGCTTCGCAACGACATCACCGGCACCACCAGCGCCTGCTTCGAGCCGGCGATCGACTACGTCGTCACCAAGATCCCCCGCTGGACGTTCGAGAAGTTCCCCGAGGCCGACGAGACGCTCACCACGCAGATGAAGTCCGTCGGCGAGGTCATGGCCATCGGACGCACCTTCAAGGAAAGCTTCCAGAAGGCGATCCGCTCGCTCGACGTCAAGCGCTTCGGCTTCGGCCTCGACCGCAACGACAAGTGGCTCACCGCGATGCGCGCCGTCGAAGAGCAGCAGCTCGTGCTCGATTTCTCACCCGGCGCCAGGCCCGGCACCGGGTCGGTCAGCGACACCGGCCTGCGCACCGCCGACGGCCAGCCGATCGAGTGGCCCATCCCCATCGACACGCTCACCCGCAAGCTGACCGTCCCCAGCCAGGGGCGGCTCTACTTCGTGCGCTACGCCTTCAAGATGGGCTGGAGCGTCGAGCGAGTCAACGAGCTGACCCGCATCGACCCCTTCTTCCTCGACCAGATGCACCAGCTCGTCGCCTTCGAGGACACACTCTGCGCCTACAGCTCGCTCGAGGAGGTGCCCCGCGAGGTGCTCTTCGAGGCCAAGCAGCTGGGCTACTCCGACGCGCAGCTGGCCAACCTGTACAAGCGGCACATCACCTCCGAGACGATCCTCGAGGTGCGCGCGCACCGCAAGTCGCTCGGCATCGAGCCGGTCTTCAAGCTCGTGGACACCTGCGCGGCCGAGTTCGAGGCGATCACCCCCTACTACTACTCGACCTACGAATCACCCGTCGAGATGCTCGGCGACGAAGCCGACGACGACAGAGCCCGAAGCGCAAGCGAGGAGCCTCTCCCCGCACCGCTCGCGACCGCCGACGACGAGGTCAAACTCACCGACACGCAGAAAGTCATCATCCTCGGCGGCGGGCCCAACCGCATCGGCCAGGGGATCGAGTTCGACTACTGCTGCGTCCACGCCGCCTTCGCCGCCCGCGAGATGGGCTACGAGAGCGTGATGATCAACAACAACCCCGAGACAGTCTCGACCGACTACGACACCAGCGACCTGCTGTTCTTCGAGCCGCTGACGCTGGAGGATGTGCTGAATGTCGTGGAGAAACTCGGCGGTGGTCGCGTCATCGACGCGCCAGACCTGTCCGCGCCGACCACTGCCTCACAACGGCAGGTCATCGCGAAGGCCCTCGATTCGCGTGGCCTTCGTCGAGCCGTTGTGACCAAACAGACCCAAACCTACATCGAGGAGCTTGACGGCGACGCATCGGGGCCTCACTCGCCCGGTTTCGGATTCACCGTAATCACCGACGATGACCGATGCTGGCGAATCGATCTCGCTCGGGCACCGGGTGGGGCAGCGCGGATCCATGAAGTTGATCTGGCGGATGCCTTTCCAGCCTTCGATGATCACAGCGCGATGGTTGAGAGAGCAACGACGCACCTTCAATCGATGGGGTCGCTCGTCAAAGGCCTCATCATCCAGTTCGGCGGCCAGACCCCCCTCAACCTCGCCGGCGGCCTCGTGCTCGCCGGGGCACCCATCCTCGGCACCAGCGTCGAATCCATCGACCTCGCCGAAGACCGCGACCAGTTCGACCACCTGCTCGAACGCCTCGAACTCAAACGCCCCGCCAGCGGCATCGCCCGCTCGCACGAGCAGGCCATCACCATCGCCGGACAGATCGGCTACCCCGTGCTCGTCCGCCCCAGCTACGTCCTCGGCGGGCGCGGCATGGAGATCTGCGCCGACGAGAAGGCCCTCCGCCACTACGTCACCAACGCCCTCGACCTCACCGGATTCGACGACGCCCCCATCCTCATCGACAAGTTCCTCGACGGCGCGACCGAGATGGATGTCGATGTCGTCGGCGACTTCGCCCCGACCGACAGCCTGCCGCCGGCCGACAAGGACTCCGCACACCAGGCGATCATCTGCGGCGTCATGGAGCATATCGAGCACGCCGGCGTCCACTCCGGCGACTCGTCCTGCTCGGTCCCGCCGTGGTCGCTGCCCAAGCGCCTCGTCGAAGAGGTCCGCGGCATCGCGCGGACGATGGCCAACGCCCTCAACGTCTGCGGCCTGATGAACATGCAGTTGGCCATCAAGGACGGCGAGATCTACGTCATCGAGGTCAACCCCCGCGCCAGCCGCACCGTCCCCTACGTCGGAAAGGCCAAGCACGTCCCCTGGGCGAGCGTCGCCGCCAAGGCCATGATGGGCAAGAGCCTCGCCGAGCAGAACGTCCGCGAGATGCCCGACACCGGCACCTTCGCCGTCAAGGCACCCGTCTTCCCCTTCATGAAGTTCCCCGGCGTGGACTTTGTGCTCGGCCCCGAGATGCGCTCGACAGGCGAGGTCATGGGCATGGACCTCTCCATGCCGCTGGCCTACCTCAAGGCCATGCTCGCGGCCGGCGTCAAACCGCCCCGCGAGGGTGGGGTCTTCATCTCCGTCCGCTCCGGCGACAAGCCCGAGATCATCGACATCGCCCGCTCGCTGCTGGCGATGGGCTACAAGGTCTTCACGACCGAGGGCACCGGCGAAGAACTCCGCCGCCACGGCATGAAGCCGACCGTGCTGCAGAAGATCGGTGTCGGAGCGCGCCCCAACGTGCTCGACCTCATGGCCGACGGGCAGATCGCCATGGTCATCAACACCCCGACCCGCACCGGCTGGGGCACCGACGAGGGCAAGATCCGGGCCAACGCCGTACGGCTGAGCATCCCCATGGTCACCACCATCACCGCCGCGCGGGCGATGCTGCGGGCGATGGAGGCGATGCGCGCCGGCGACTGGGACGTCGCGGCCCTGCAGGACTACGCCGAGATGGCCGCCGAGCGCGTGCCGGAGATCAAGGCCACCAGCGACCGCGTCAAGGTCTAGCACTCTCTCAAAGCGCGCGATCCGCCTGACCCATGGAGCCCCTCGCGCAAGCGAGGGGACACGCCGCACGCACCGGCTGGAAGCCGGTGCCACGCTCAGCCAATCACCCGATCCAACCCCAGCGCCCGCCGCAAGTCCACCAGCTGCCCCGTGTGCATCGAGTTGTGCGAGTTGACCCGCACGATCAATGCCGCCATCGAGAGCGTCGATGCACCCCACGGCTCCTCGGCGTTGAGCCGCTGTTCGCTGGCCCAGCGGACTGCCTCAGACAATCGATCGCTCGCGGCCTCGAACACCTCCACGCACCGCGCGACGACCGGATAACGATCGGCCTCCCCCACCGGCGTGGATCCGAACGCGACACTCTCGGTACCGAACCGGGTCGGCGGCGATCCGGCCGCGAACTCTGCGCCGACCTCAAAGTCCGACTCCGGCAGCCCCTCGCCGTCCAGCCGCTCGGCGACGCGCTGCATCGTCATGGCGCAGTGCCCGAGCGTCCACGCGAAGTGGTTGGGCAGGAGCGGGGCCTGCGCGGCGCGGTTGGAGTCGTCGAAGCCCGCGAAGTACCGCATCGCCAGCGGCTTGGAAGCGTCGATCATCCACGCCAGCGTCTCGGTCCGTGTGTGCATCAGGTGTCCCCCAATGGTTGAGAGTTGATGTGGCCGCGTGCTTACCGCAGCACGCTCAGACTCAGCTTCTTCTCGACCTCGTCTACGGGCCGGGCGATCAGGTCGTACCCGTCGCTGCCCACGATCACGCAGCGGACCAGCTCGCCCGGGCTCAGCCTCGCCCGGCTCTGCACGAACGTGACCGCATCGATCGACGGTGCCTGAAAATACGTGCGTCCCTGATAGAGCTTCCCGCCGCTCCCGACGCCCGCCGTCGCCACAACCTCGTTGCCCGTGTCGCGGTCGATCAGCACATCGAAGCGGCTGGCCGGTGTTGGTCGGGTCGGCCTCGTCGAACTGCTCGGCGACGAACGCCGCCTGCTCGAAGGCGATGCCCTGCTGCAACTCGAGGATCTCGCCCTTGCGGCGGCTCTTGACCTCGGCCGGCACCGCCAGCTCGGGGTCGAGCTCCATCGTGCCGGCGGGCGTGCCGGGCTCCCGCGAATACTCAAAGACGCCGACAGCGTCGAATCCGATCTCGTCAACAAACTCGAGCAACTGCTCGTGGTCCTGCTCGGTCTCGCCGGGGAAGCCGGAGATGAACGTCGTGCGGATCGCCATGCCCGGCACGCGGTCGCGCAGCTTGTGCATCAGCTCGCGCTGCTGCTCGGCGCTCACGTGCCGCCGCATGAGCTGCAGCATCCGGTCCGAAGCGTGCTGCAGCGGGATGTCGATGTAGGGCAGAAGCCTGCCGCGGGAGGCGATGTCCGCGATCGCCTCGATGAACTCGTCTCGGAAGTTGCTGGGGTAGGCGTACATCAGGCGGAGCCACACGGGCGCACCAGTCGAGGCCGCGGCCTGATCCAGCGCCTCGAGCATCGCGGGCAGCCCGCCCGTGGCACCGGCTTCCAGCCGGTGCGTCCGCTCTGCCTCAGTGGCACCGGCTCCCAGCCGGTGCGGCGACCACCCAATCCCGATGTCGTCCCCATAGCTCGTCGTGTCCTGCCCGATCAGGTTCAGCTCGAACGCGCCGTCGGCGATCAGCTCGCGCGCCTCGCCGACGATGCGGTCGATCGGCTTGCTCCGCATCTTGCCGCGGATGCTGGGGATCGTGCAGAACGCGCACTTCTGGTTGCACCCCTCGCTGATGCGCAGGTACGCATAGTGCCGCGGCGTCAGCCGGAGCCGGGCCGAGTCGTCCTCGAAATACCCAACACCCTTGCCGTCCTTGCCCTGCACGGTCAGGCCGACGGTCGCCATGCCCCGGTCCTTGGCCGCCTGCAGCGCGTTGCCCGCGATCCAGTACTTGGGCTGCCCGTCGGTCCCGATGGTCTCCTGCCGCGCCGCGGGCACGCCCCGAACAGCCTCGACCACCTTGTCCCGGTCAAACACCCCCACCATCGCGTCGATGCCCGGCTCCCACTCGAGCATCTTGGCCCGGTGCCGCTGCACGAGACACCCCGCGACAACCACCCGCTTGACCAGCCCGGCGTTCTTGGCCCGCACGGCGTCGCGGATGACGCCGAGCGACTCGTCCTTGCTGGCCTCGAGGAAGCCGCAGGTGTTGATCACGACCACGTCGGCCGGCTCGATGCCCGGGTCGTCCGGGCTCGCCGCCCGGTCGCCGTCGCTCGACTTGCCCTCCACGCCGAACGCGTCGTCGTGCTCCCAGTCGTGCTGCGAGGGGTCGTAGCTGATCGGGATCAGCCCGTCCTGGGCGAGTGTGCCGAGCATCTTCTCAGAGTCGACAAGGTTCTTCGGGCAGCCGAGGCTGACGAAGGAGACCGTGCGCAGCTCGTCGCGGTCGGGCGGGGGGGCCGTCGGGGTGTCATTGGTTGGGTCGGGCATGGGCAGCCCGATCGTAGCGCCGGCCCGTCCGGGCCGTAGGGCCCTGAGATGAGGCTCGAGGGTGCCCCGTCAGGCCGATTGCCGGAGCGCCCGAATCGTGTCGATCCCGCCCGGCATGGGGTAGGCCGCCTGCAGCCGGTTCACCAACGCGTTCTCGTCAGCGATCACAAACGACGCCGGCACCCCCACCGCCCACGCGACGAACCGCATCGCCCGGGGCAGGCTCTCCTCGGTGGTCGCCATCAGCAGGTGCCCGTCCTCAAAGCGGAGCGGCAGGAGCTGGAACTGCCACGCCTGCCGACGCTCCACCAGCTCGTGGACCACCGTGTCCGAGCGCTCCTTGGCCAGATCGACCTGGCCCACCATCTCGCTGTACTGCGCAGCCCAGGCCCGCTCGATCGCCTTGGTCGAGACGCCGAACATCTCCTCGGCCAACGCCCCGAACGGCCGCCCGCTCGACGCCTGCAGCCCCAGCACCTCGTCCCGCTGTGCCGCCGTCAGCACCCCCATCCGAACAAGTACGTCTCCCAGCCTTGCGTGCATCGTCGCTCCCTCCCCATTCAATGGCGGCCCACCCGCGTGCTCTGCAGAGATCGACCGCCGGCACCAGCCGGTCCATCGCGGCGCGAGAGAGTCACGCCCCGGCGCGCACGCCGTGCCTGTCGGAGCGGTCCGCGGGGTGCTGCCGCGTGTGCCTGGCGTGACGCTGGTCGGGTCCGAGCGAGCGATTTGCCGGCAAATCGCCTTGACAGGCCCCAGGCCCCATCGCCCGCGCGCCCGGCACGCCCGCGGGCTTCCAGACACGAGTTTTCCCTCAAATCTCTCCGCCACCGGGCAGAATCCCGCGAATCCTCAGACCAGTAACTTTGACGTAAACCACTTTCACACAACTACTTATCGCCTCAGGCCACTCCAGTTTCCGGGCACAAAGGTCCGAGAATCTCAGCAACCACGGAGGACGCGCGTCCGTATACCCCTCAGTCAGGGCCCGCGCTTCCGAGCGGCGGGCCCCATCCGAGTCAGCATCTCCTCCAGCGACCCGGCGGCCTTCGGGCCGCCTCGGTCGCGTCGTGGTCGCGCTCGGGCCGTGAGAAAGAATGTGCCCGCCCCACCCGCGGCGTACATTGGCCGGATGCCCACACCCGCCCCCACCCCCCGATCCGACAGACCCGACGCAGGCCCTCCCCGTGGTGGTCGGCGCCCACATCCGGGCCGAGGTCGAGGACCGGCCGACAGCCGTCGCCCTCTGCGAGGCCCTCACCGCCCGCCTCCCCGAGGGCTACCCCCTCGCGCCGGTGGTCATGACCGATGTGTGGTACCTCAACACCGACGCGGCTGCGCGCAACCGACGATCTCGGTCGGCCGCCCCGAGGCCAACGCGCTCACGGCCTTTCTCGCCGACAAGCTGCCGAGCGTGCTCGCGGTCGACGACAGGTTCGTCGTGCTGCTGGACCCGGAGCTGGCCGACCCCGCAGCCTGCTGCTGGGGCGTCGACGCCGCGGCGACCGCCGAGGCCGTGCGGGTGTTCGCCGAGCGATGGGCAGAGGTGTTCCTCAACGCCGCGGCGCAGTCCCGATAGCGGACTCCTCAATCGACTATTTGCCCACGCAGAACGTCGCGAAGACGCGGCCGATCACATCATCGGGTGTAACTCGCCCGAGGATCTGCTCGAGCGCGTCAAGGGCGTGCCGCAGGCCGTCGGCGAGCAGCTCCGGCGAATCGAGGGCCGCGTCTTCGGGGTGAATTTCCCCGACCACCTGCCCGATGGCCTCCGCAGCACCGGCGATCTGCCGGCTGTGCCGCGCGAACGCGACCGCGCACGACCCGCCGGGCGCGCGCAGGGCGATGTCCGCAATCCCTCGCTTGAGCACGTCGAAGTGCCAGCCGTCGAGGGCGCAGACCTCGACATCGGGCGCATCCGCCCCGTCGCGCCGGGGCTGATCGGCCTTGGTCCGCACCCGCAGCACCGGGACATCGTCACCGATCCCGAGATCGAGAATGTCGAACCGCCCCGACGGGTCGCAAGCGATCACCGCGTCGGCGAGCCGGAGGGTCTCGACGGCCGCGGCTTGGGCGGCCCGGGCGGCGGCCGTCGGCGCGTCCGCGTCGAGACCGGGCAGATCGGCGAGCCGCACCGCGACCCCCGCGCCGACGGCGTCGTCGAGGCGCAACACCTCGATCAGCACATCGCGGGTCGTGCCCGATTCGTCGGCCACCACACTGCGCGCGCCCGAGCAGCGCGTTGAAGAGCGTGCTCTTGCCCGCGTTGGGCGGGCCGGCCAGCCGCGACCAGCGGCTCGAGCCCGTCCGCCGACGACGCGATCCCGCCGCGGGATCTCAGGGCCATCTCCACGCGCAGCCGCTCGAGCCTCTCCCGAAGATCACGCGGCAGGATGGGCACCACGTCCTCCTGGTCCACGAAGTCGATCCCCGCCTCGACCAGCGCAAGGAGCGTGGTCAGCTCGTCCGCCCATGCCCGGTACACCCGCCCGAGTTCGCCCGACGCCAGCCGCCGGGCCCCGTCGAGGTCGTCGCGTGAGCGCGCGGCGATGAGCGCGGCGACTCCCTCGGCCTCGTTGAGCGAGAGCCTGCCGTGCAGATAGGCCCGCGCACTGAACTCGCCGGGGCCGGCGCGGCGCACGCCCTCGATCGCGCAGCACGCATCGAGAAACCGCTCGAGAAGGTGCGGGTTGCCCGGGAGAACGACCTCGAGCGTGTCCTCTCCGGTGTAGCTCGCGGGGGCGACGGGCGCGGAGGGCGAGGGCGGGGCAGGGGCGGCCGCCGATCAGCGCGGATGTCGTGGTCGCGCCCCGGCCGGCCGGGCGCGGGGTCGAGCAGTTGGCCGGCGATCTGCGCGACGCCCGGCCCGCTCGCGCGGACGACGGCCCGGTCGCTGCGGCCCGGCGCGGTCGAGCAGGCGACGATGGTGTCGCCGTTGGGCGTGTCCGTGCGGGGTGAGGCCATCGCGCCCTGACTTTCTCGGTGCGGCTAGCGGCTTCTTGTAGGTTCGCGGCGGCGGGGCCTCGCCCTTGCCCTGCCGCGGCATGCGCTTGGCGCTCATGCCGCGCTGGGCCTGCTGCTGTTGCTGGCGCTCCTGGGCGAGCTTCTGCAGCCGCTGCATGAAGCCGCCCTTCTTGGGCTTCTTCTTGAGGTTGCCCTCGTCGAGCCGTCCGGAGGCGGTGGCGTGGGCGCGGATCCACCGGCTCTCGAGGATGCCGAGGGTGGAGTTGGTGATGAAGTAGAGCGCGAGGCCGCTGGGGGCGGTGTACATGACCAGCGGGAACATGACGACCATCATGATCTTGATCATCTTCTGCTGCGACTGCTGCTCGGGCGTCATCGCGCCGGAGGTCGGCGGCTGCAGGTACTTCTGCTGCAGGTAGAACACGACACCCAGCAGCAGCGGCAGGAGGTTGATCGAGTTGATCGTGCCGAACAGCGGCAGCTTGATGCCGCGGGAGCCGAAGTAGAGCGCCCGGTCGGGCTCGGCGAGGTCGGCGAGGAAGGGCCAGGCGTTGTTGGTCAGGGCCTGGAAGACACCGAAGAACGCCGGCTCGTGACGCAGTTCGCTGGCGAAGAACAGCGTCGCGTAGAGCGCGATCCAGACCGGGCTCTGCAGGAACATCGGCAGGCAGCCGAGGAAGCCCGCGGGGCTGATGCCCTCCTCGCGCCAGAGCTTGGCCATCTCCTGCTGCTGCCGCTGGCGGTCGTCCTTGTAGCGCTCCTGCAGGATCTTCTGCTTGGGCGCGATGTTCTGCATCTGCTTGCCGAAGACCAGCATCTTGGTCTGCGACCAGCGGGTGATCGGGTGCAGGATCGTCCGCACGCACACCACCAGCAGGATGATCGCCAGCGCCCAATCGCTGGTCAGCGAGTGCAGGAACCGCAGCAGCCCCAGCAGCGGGCCGGTCAGCCACGTGAACGTGCAGAAGGCGCACATCCCGCCGAAGTTGTAGACCACGATCTTGTCGATTCCGAGCCGCGAGAGCATCGACTCGCCGCGGATGATGCTCTTGTTCAGCGGCCCGGCGTAGAGCCCCATGTCGTAGTCGTTGGTCGCGCCCGGTGCGATCGACGACGCCGGCGTGTGGTAGCTGAGGACCATCGCGTCGGGGTTGTCGAGCAGCACGCGATCGACGCGCTCAACGGTGTCGAACTCGAGGCCGGCCGCGGGGTCGGCCGGGTCGATCAGCGGGTGGGCGACCGCGCCGAAGTAGCGGTTGGTGACGCCCGACCAGACGAGGGTGAGGTCCTGCTCCTCGCTGTAAGTGTTGGTCCAGATCTTACCGTCGGGGTACTTCTTGTCCGATTTCTCGCCGGTGAGCTTGTTGCGGTTCCAGAGGAACTTGGTCGCGTCCACGAACTGCCGCGAGGGGTCGCTCCGCGCGTCGTAGAGATAGCCGAACCGCACGCGGCGTTTGTCGCCGCCGTAGCCGCTGTCGCTGAACAGGTCCACCATCCCGAACTGCCGCCAGCGGATGGTGTACGCGGTGTCGGTCAGGTTCTCGACGTGCTGGCGCACGACGATGTCGTGGCTGCCCGGCTCGAGCCGGTACTCACGCTCGACGCGGAAGGCCCGCTCGCCGTCGCTGTCGAGCAGGTACGCCTCGAACTTCCCGGGGGTGTCGGCGTTGACCTGCCGCCACGCCGGCAGGTTGCCCTCGGCGATGACCATCGGCACCAGCGTGCCGTTGATCTCGACACCGAGCGCACAGAAGGGCACGAGCATGAACCGGTCGTTGCCGATCTGCTCCTGCACCGCGACATGATTCTCCGGCGGGACCGGGCCTTCTCTGGCCGCGCGGTCGGTCTGCACCGAATCAAACTCGTCGGACAGGCGGATGGCCTTGATGCCTGCGCCCAGATGCGAAAACTCCACCCGCATGGCAAACGGCGATTTGAGCCCGAGCTGGCCCAGCGGCGCAAAGTCGGTCGCGAGCGGGTCGTCGGCGAATCCCTCGACGACGAACGCGCCTGGAGCCACCGCCGCCGCGGGCTGCGCGGGTGCTTCCGTCGATTCTCCCGCGCCCGCCTCGCTAACCGGGTCGCCGGCCTGCTCACCGGCCTGCTCACCGGCCTGCTCGTCCTGAGGCTGGCCCGCGGCCTCCTCCGTGACGGCCGGCTGCGAGGCATCCGCCGGTGCGTCCCCCGCGGCACCTTCCGCAGCCTGAGACTCGCTGGCTGGTTTCTCACCCGCCGTCTCGGCGGCCTGGCCCGTCACCTGCTCGGTCTGTGCTGCGGGCTTGCTGGCCTTGGCCGAGTTGCTCTTGCTGGTGGTGTTGATCACCACGGCGATCGGCACGCTCAGCCCGATCACAAAGAGCGCGATCGGCAGGAGAAGACGGAGGGGCTTGTTGGGGCGTCCTGGCATGATGACTCGGCGATCGTCGCGTTGGGAGTGAGGCGGCCTAGCGGCCTTCGTAGAGGCGGTCGGCCAGGTACTCATGTAATTGGGAGTGCTGGCGGATCATGTTCGCGGTCTTCTCGATGTCGTAGGGCACACGGAAGAACTCCGCCTTCTCGTCGCTGAGCACGACATAGCTCGCCCGCGGGTCGCCGTCGCGGGGCTGGCCCACCGATCCGACATTGATGACCGCCTTCTCGTCGGCGTTGAACCGGTAGGAGAATTCACCCAGCTCGTCGGGCGGGTAAAAATCGGGCTCGTCCGTGAAGACTCCGGGCACGTGGGTGTGCCCCACCATGCAGAGCTTGTCGACCCGCCGGAAGATCGCCTCGAGCTTGTCGGGGGCCTCCATCGGGTCGCTCTTGAAGATGTACTCGTTGATCGGCCGCCGGGGCGAGCCGTGGACCGCCAGCAGCGGGTGCTCGCCGAGTTGCTCGACCACCCGCACCCGCAGGCTGCCGAGAAACTCGTACCGCGCGGCCCTCAGGGCGGCGTCGGGCTCAGAATCGAACTGCTCGCGGGTCCAGTAGGCCGCCTGCTCGGCCGGGGCGTTGAAATTGGTCGGCTCGTACAGCACCGCGAAGTCGTGGTTTCCCATCAGGGTCCACTCGCAGTGGACCCGCACAAGATCCACGCAGGCCAGGGGTTCCGGGCCATAACCAATGATATCCCCGAGGCAAAGAATGCGCTTGATGCCCTTGCTGTCGATATCCGCAAGGACCGCGCGGAGGGCTTCGGCGTTGCCGTGAATGTCGCTGACTACTGCGGTCTGCACCGCGCCCTCCTGGATTGGCCGGGTTCCGGTCCCCCGGCGAGTGGGCCGATCGTAGGAGCCCTCCGGCGACCTCGCAATCCCGCCAAAGCCCCCCACCGTTCCGACCGATCAGAGCAGAGGGAGTCTCGGCCGGGACCGTCCGCCCGGCCGACCCCTACCATGCCGCCGAAACGCGGCCGCGCCGCGCCCAAGACCGATGCGCCGGGAGCCGTCACACGCTCTCCGGGGCCATGAGCAAAGGATTGAACCCATGCCCGCAGCCGGCGTCTCCTACCAGCGAACCCGCGAGATGACGATCGACGAGCTCCTGCTCGAAAACCGGATCGTCTTCCTCATCGGTGAGATCAACCATGCCTCGGCCGCCCGGGTCATGATGCAGATGCTCTACCTCGAGAACCAGAAGCGAGGCCAGGACATCAGCCTCTACATCAACTCGCCCGGCGGCGCGGTGGACGACACCCTCGCCCTCTTCGACACCATGCGGTTCATGTCGAGCGCCGTCTCGACCTACTGCATCGGCAGGGCCTACTCCGGCGCCGCCGTCCTGCTCTGCGCCGGCACCAAGGGCAAGCGGTTCATCCTGCCCCACGCCAAGGTCATGATCCACCAGCCCTACGGCGGCGTCACCGGCCAGGCCGAGGACATCCGCATCCAGGCCGAGCAGATCATCAAGGCCAAGACCGAACTCAACAAGCTCATCAGCCAGTGCTCCGGCCAGTCGATCGAGCAGGTCAAGGAAGACTCCGAACGCGACAAGTACTTCACCGCCGAGGAAGCCGTCGCCTACGGCCTCGTGGACGAAGTGCTCGCCGAGCCGCCCAAGGAAGCGAACGTCGCGAGGTGAGGCGTTTGGCACCCGCCGCGAGGCACCGGTGCCGGAAGGAACCCGCGAACGCAACGACGCAAGACCAGAGTGCCTAGTGCCGACCGCCTAGTGCCTACCCCCCGAAGGATTCACCCCCATGTCCGGCCACCTCGTCCCCATCGTCATCGAGAAGTCCGCCCGCGGCGAGCGCTCCTACGACATCTACTCCCGCCTGCTCAAGGACCGCATCATCTTCCTCGGCAGCCCGGTCATGGACGATGTCGCCAGCCTCGTCGTCGCCCAGCTGCTGTTCCTGGCCAACGAGGACCCCAAGGCCGACATCCACCTCTACATCAACAGCCCCGGCGGCAGCGTGACCGCCGGCCTGGGCATGATCGACACGATGAACTACATCGCCCCCGATGTGTGCACCTACATCATCGGACAGGCCGCGAGCATGGGCTCGCTGCTGGCCTGCTCTGGCGCCAAGGGCAAGCGCTACGCCCTGCACAACGCCCGCAACCTGATGCACCAGCCGCTGCTCTCGGGCGTGATGGAGGGTCAGGCGACCGACATCGAGATCGAGGCCCGCGAGATGCTCCGCCTCCGCGAACGCCTCTACAAGATCTACGCCAACGCCACCGGCCAGACCCCCGAGACCATCGAGAAGGACTGCGACCGCAACAAGTGGCTCGACGACAAGGAGATGCTCGAGTACGGCCTCATCGACGAGGTGCTCGAGAACATGCCGGCCCTCAAGAAGGACGGCGACGAGGACTGACCCCGGGCCCGCACGTTCCCGCACCGAACCCCTGTGCCACGGGTGGCTCGCCCACCCGTGCCGCGGCCCGAGAGCAACACCCCGCACTGTGCCACCAAGATCGGCTCTGCGATCTTGGTGCCCGCGGGCGACTTCGTGTGGCTTGCCCACGCTTCGTGGGCATGGATCCCTGCAATCAGGCCGAAGCCCATGCCCACGAAGCGTGGGCATGCCACACAAGAGGCTCCTGGCAGATGAGCCGCCCGCCGCTCCGAGTGGGCCCGCAGAACATTTCCAGCCCATGACCCCACCCTGCCGATAACCCCTCCCGGTCATGCTGCGCCCCGGTCAGATCATCACACTCTGCGCCCTCGCCCTGCTCACGCTCGGCGTGGTCATGGTCAACTCGGCCCTCATGACCGTCGCCCCCGTCGACGGCAACGGCAACCAGCTCCCCGGCGTTACCGCAGAGTCCATCCTCACCAGCCGATCCACCCTCTACATGGCCCTCGCCCTCGCAGCACTGGCCCTCTGCGCCATACTCCCCATCCGCCAGCTCTCGAAGCTCGCGACGGCCTCGGTCGGGCGCGACCCGACACCACAGGCCGGCCTGCGGACGCTCATCCTCGGCGTGCTGGGCTTGCTCGCCATCCTCGCGACGGTCTACCTGCCCGGCATCGGGCACTCGGCCAACGGCAGCGCCCGCTGGGTCCGCATCGGGGGCCAGTCGGTCCAGCCCTCCGAACTGGTCAAGTGGGGCATGATCGCCCTCATCGCCTGGTACGGCAGCGTCCGGGCGGCCCACATGCCCCGGTTCTGGCGCGGGCTCATGCCCGCCCTCCTGGCCCTCGGCGTCGTCTGCGTGGCGATCGTCAAGGAGGACCTCGGCACCGGCGTCCTCATCGCCGCGGCCTGCGGGCTCCTGCTCCTCGCCGCCGGGGCCCGGTTCTGGCACCTGGCCATCTTCGTCCCCGTCGGCCTCGCCGGGATCGTCATGGCGATCGTCCTCAGCCCCTACCGCGTGCAGCGGATCATGGCCTTCATCGACCCCTTCCAGGACTCGCAGGGCACCGGCTACCACGTCATCCAGTCGATGGCCGCGATCGCCGGCGGCGGCGGCACCGGGCGGGGGCTCGGGCACGGGTTCCAGAAGTTCGGCTACCTGCCCGAAGACCACACCGACTTCCTCTTCGCCGTTGTCTGCGAGGAACTCGGCATCGCCGGGGCGACGCTGGTCATCACGCTCTATGTCGTGCTGCTGCTGACCGGCTTCTCGATCGTCCGCCGCGAGAGCGACCGGCTGCTCAAGCTGCTCGGCTTCGGCGTGATGGCGACCATCGGCCTGCAGGCGGTGATCAACCTCTTCGTCGTGACCGGCATGGCCCCGACCAAGGGCATCGCCCTGCCCCTGATGAGCTCCGGCGGCACGGGGTGGATCCTCACCGCCGGCTGCCTCGGCCTGCTGGCCGCGATGGACCGGACGCAGCCGCAGACAGCCGAGGCCGACGAAGCCTCGGACGACGAGCCCGCCGTCGCGCTCGAACGCCGCGAGCCAAAGATCGGCGTCCGCCGCCCAGAGCCCGCGGCCAGCACCTCATGAGCGCGCGCACCGCATCGGACACCCTCGGCGTCGTCTTCGCCGGCGGCGGCACGGGCGGGCACCTGTTCCCGGCACTCGCCGTCCTCGAACAACTCCTCGAGATCGAGCCGGGCGTGAAGTCGGTCTTCCTGTGCTCGACCCGCGAGATCGACGAGCGGATCCTCGCAGCCGCGGGCGTGGCCCACTCGGCCATCCCCGCCAAGCCGCTGAGCGGGCACCCGATCCGGCTGGCCAAGTTCATCACGAGCTGGGGCGGCGCGGTGCGGGCGTCGCGCGAGCAGATCCAAAAGATGAAAGCCGAGTGCGCGCGTCCGCGTGCTGGCGACCGGCGGCTTCGTCGCGGCACCAGTCGCCCAGGCGGCCCGGGCCGAGCGCGTGCCGCTGGTGCTGCTCAACCAGGACGCCCCGCCGGGCAAGGCCAACCGGTGGATCGCCGGTCGGGCCGCGTCGATCTATACCACCGCCGATGTTGCGCGCGCAGGCTGGGAGCGGATCCCGCCCGTGGTGCGTCGGGCGGCGCTGGCCTCGGGCGATGCCCGCGACTGCCGCGGGCGGCTCGGGCTCGACCCCGACCGCCCCGTGCTGCTGGTGACCGGCGCGAGCCAGGGGTCGCGGACGGTCAACGAGTTCGCCGCGGCCTTCGCCGAGGCCCACGCCGACCATCTGCGAGCCGGCGGCTGGCAAGCCATCCACCAGACCGGCGCATCCGACAACACCCCGTGGCGCGAGGCGTGGGAGCGGGCCGGTGTGCCCGCCGTGGTCGAGCAGTTCTTCGACGCCATGGGCGACTGCTGGGGTGCCGCCGACCTGGCGGTCAGCCGGGCCGGGGCCGGCTCGGTCGCCGAGGTCTGGGCCAACCGGGTGCCGACGGTCTTCATGCCCTACCCCTACCACCGCGACGAGCACCAGCGGCTCAACGCCGAGCCGCTGGCCAAGGCCGGCGGGGCGGTCGTCGCCAAGGACGCCATCGACGCCGCGGCCAATCTGGCGGACGCGGGCACGATCGTGCTCGAACTCCTGCGAAGCCCCAGCCGCCGCGCGACGATGCGCGATGCCCTCGCAGGGCTTGGCCCGGTCGACGGTGCCGCACGGCTTGCGCGGGCGCTGCTCGACGACGCCTGACGCACGCGCGCTCGGTCTACCCTCCCGACATGACCGAAACCGCCCCAGTCCGCCGCGCACTCCTCTCCGTCAGCAACAAGCAGGGCATCGTCGAGTTTGCCAGGGCTCTCGCCGGGCACGGCGTGCACCTGCTCTCGACCGGCGGCACGGCCCGCACACTCCGCGACGCCGGGCTCGAGGTCACGCTCGTCGAGGACCACACGGGCTTCCCCGAGATGCTCGACGGGCGGGTCAAGACGCTCCACCCGACCATCCACGGCGGGATCCTCGGCGTCCGCGACAACGCTGAGCACGTTGCCAAGATGGCCGAGCACGAGATCGAGCCGATCGACCTGGTCTGCATCGACCTCTACAAGTTCGAGGACACGATCGCGCGCGCAGGCGTGACACTCGAGGACGCGGTCGAGCAGATCGATATCGGCGGGCCCTCGATGCTGCGGTCCGCGGCCAAGAACTTCCGCTTCGTCACCGTCATCTCCGATCCCGACCAGTACGAGCGGGTGCTCGGCGAACTCAGCGAGCACGGCGGCACCACGCTGGCGACCCGCATGGATCTCGCGGCCTCGGCCTACGAACGCACCTGCGCCTTCGACGGGGCGATCAGCTCGTATCTGCGCGCGCAACAGGGCGAGAGCTTCCCCCGCGTGCTGACGATCCAGGCACGGCGGGCCGGCGAGCTGCGCTACGGCGAGAACCCCCACCAGCCCGCGGCCCTCTACATCGACTCGAACGCGACCGGGCCGATCGTTGCGGGGGCCGAGCAGCTCCACGGCAAGGCGCTCAGCTACAACAACCTGCTCGACGCCTCGGCGGCGCTGGAGCTGGCGATCGCGATGGCGGCGCTCGACCCGGAGCGGGCGGCGGCCTGCGTGATCAAGCACACCAACCCGTGCGGGGCCGCGACGGCGGTGACGCTCGCCGAGGCGTTCGATCTGGCGATTGCCGGCGACCCGATGGCGGCCTACGGCGGGATCGCGGCGACGGGGACGACCGTCGATGCGCGCGCGGCCGAACGACTCTGCCAGCCCGACCGGTTCTTCGAGGTGGTCATCGCGCCGGGCTACACCGACGAGGCGCTCGCGATGCTGCGGGAGCGGTGGAAGAACGTGCGGCTGCTGCGCACCGGCGAACTCGCATCGACCCACGGGAGTCGCCGTGTCATCCGCCCGATCGCCGGGGGCTACCTCGCGCAGGCGGCCGACGACACCGCCCCGGACAGCGGCACCTGGACGCACGCGGCCGGCCCGGCGCCCACCGCCCCGATGCTCCGGGCTGCGGAGGTGATCGAGGCCGCGGTGCGGGGCGCTCTCCTCCAACGCCGTCGCCATCGGTGGCCCGATCGGCGAGCACGGCGCGCGCGCTCTTCGGCGGCGGCGCGGGCCAGATGGATCGGGTCGCCTCGTGCAACCTCGCCGTCGCCAAGGCGGGCGAGCGGGCGAAGGGTGCGGTGGTCGTGAGCGACGCGTTCTTCCCCTTCCCCGACGGGCCGCAGATCCTCGCGGACGCTGGCGTGGCGATGATCGTCCACCCCGGCGGCTCGAAGCGCGACGGCGAGACCTTCGAGCTGTGCGAGAAGCACGGGATCACCTGCATGACGACCGGCGTGCGGCGGTTCCGGCACTGAGCGGCCGGCCCGGCCTCCGATGTGCCGGACGACACGGCGAAGCGCTGGAATTGTGTAAAGTGGGTCTCACACGCGTGATAACTCCACGATCGGGACTGGCGGGGCTTGCACCGGGCTGGTAAAGTCTCTATGTATAGAGACGATCGCGGGCCGGTCGTGCCCGCCGCTGGAGCGTGTGCGATGTCCCGTCAGTCCAAAGCCAACACAGCCAAACCCGGGTCGGACCGACCCTCGGAGGACCACCCAGCCACGCTGATGGCCGGGGCGGGCGGTGTGGTGGCGCTGGGTGACGGGCTGGACGCGCGGGTGCTGGTGCTCAACCGGTTGTATGTCGCGGTGCGGGTGATCACGGTGCGGCGGGCGTTCGCGATGCTCTGCCGCGACATGGCCGAGATCATCTCGATCGAGGACGGGCAGTACGTCAACTACGACTTCGCCACGTGGACCGAGGTCTCGGAGTTCCGGCGGGAGTACGAGCCGGAGCAGCACGACTGGGTGCGGACGGTGCGGACCGAGATCGCGGTGCCGCGGATCATCCGCCTGTTCGGCTACGACCGGCTGCCCGCCCAGCGGGTGAAGCTCAACCGGCGGAACCTGTTCGCCCGGGACCGGAGCCAGTGCCAGTACTGCGGCTCGCACTTTACGACCAACGAGCTCACGCTCGACCACGTCACGCCCCGCACGCAGGGCGGCGGCGACACGTGGGAGAACCTCGTCTGCGCCTGCGTGCCCTGCAACGCCAGGAAGGGCGGGCGGACGCCGGAGCAGGCGCGGATGAAGCTGATCCGCAAGCCGGTCCGGCCGAGGCGGAACCCGCTGATCACGCTGCGGCTGGGCAACGAGAAGTACCGCTCGTGGAAGGCGTTCCTCGACGAGGCGTACTGGTCTGTGGAATTGCGATAGGGAAACGGGCAGCAGGGCATCGTGCGGGCCGTTGGGCCACGCCAGACGCCTTCTAGGCCGCGGCGACCGCGCCGGAGAGCTTGTCGGCCTCCTGGGCCAGCGCGAAGTCCTTGGTGGTGATGCCGCCGGCGTCGTGGGTGTTGACGCTGACTGTCACCTTGTTGTATCGGATAAGAATGTCCGGATGGTGCTGGGCCCGCTCGGCGTAGTCGGCCAGCCCGTTGACGAACGCCATCGAGGCCCTGAAGTCTGGGAACTGGAACGTCCGCTGGATCTTGCCGCTGACCTCTGACCACTCCGGCGAGTTGGTCAGCTCGGCCTGGATCTGTTCTTCGCTGAACTTCTCTGCCATGGAATCCTCCGGTTCGCCCCCGAGAGGGTCGAAGGCGGAGTGTATCATCGCGCCACCGCCATGCCCAATGCTTCGATCGAACCGTTCTCCCCCCCACCGCCACCCCAATGCGGCATAACCCGGCTGGCCCCCTCGCCCACGGGGGCGTTGCATTTGGGGAACGCGCGGACGTTTCTGGTCAATTGGGCCCTGGCGAGGCGGCAGGGGTGGCGGATCGTGCTCCGGATCGAGGATCTGGACGGGCCGCGGGTGAAGCCGGAGGCGATCGAGGCGTGCGTGAGGACGCTCGGCTGGCTGGGAATTGACTGGGATATCGGACCGCTCATCCAGTCGGAGGACCTGGGGCCGTGCGAGCAGGCGATGGGGGCGCTGGCCTCGCGGGGGCTGGTGTATCCCGTGCGAGCTGACGCGGTCGGAGATCGACGCGGCCGCGAGCGCGCCACACGACGGGGAGGGCCGGGACCGCGCGCCGGGGCCGTCAGGCGGGCCGGAGGGCGGCGAGAACCGCTTCCCGCCGGGGCTGCGTCCGGCGGATCTGGGGCCGCGGCCGTTTGATGATCCGACGACCAACTGGCGGTTCCTGACGCCGCCGGGCCCGGTGGCGTTCGACGACGCCTGCGCCGGGCCCCAGCGGCAGGACCCGGCGCGGGATGTGGGCGACTTCGTGGTCTGGACGCGCCGGGGGCAGCCGGCGTATCAACTGGCGGTGGTCGTGGACGACCACCGGCAGGGCGTGACGCAGGTGGTGCGGGGTGACGACCTGCTCGGCTCGGCGGCCCGGCAGCTGCTGCTGATGCGGGCTCTTGGGCTGGGGCCGGAGCCCGCCTACACCCACCTGCCGCTGGTGGTGGGCGGGGACGGCCGGCGGCTGGCCAAACGCCACGGCGACACGCGGCTGGCGACGTATCAGCAGACGGGCGTGGCGGCCGAGCGGGTGATCGGACTGCTGGGCTGGTGGTGCGGGGTAGCCGCGGAGCGGGTGCCGATGTCGGCGGCGGAGTTCTGCGGGGGGTTTGATCTCGCTAGCATGGCGAGAGACCGGGTGACTTTCACCGAGGAGGACGACGGATGGCTTCGACAAGGCTCGTGATGCTGGTTGGCCTGATGCTGCTGGCGGGGGTGCTCTCGATGACCGGGTGCAGCAAGAACGGCAAGCCCTCGGGCAACGCCGACACCAACGTCGAGAGTGTGAAGATCGACGGCCGGGTGTTCCATCTGGAGCTGGCGCTGGACGGGGCGACCCGCTTCAAAGGGCTGAGCGACCGGGAGTTCATCGAGCCGGACGGCGGGATGCTGTTTGTCTTCCCCCGGGCGTCGGACCAGCGGTTTGTGATGCGGGACTGCCCGATCGACATCGACATCATCTTCCTGGACCCCTCGGGCCGGATCACGGCGATGCACCACATGCCGGCCGAGCCCCCGCGCGACCCCGAGACCGAGCCGGAGACGGGGGTCCCCTCGACGGACAAGTACGAGCAGCGGCTCAAGCGGTACCCGAGCCGGTATCCGGCCCAGTTCGTGATCGAGCTGGCGGGGGGGATGCTGGAGGAGCTGGATATCGCCGAGGGCGACCTGATCGACCTGAACGACCTGAAAGGACTGAAGGCGCGGGCCAGGTGAGCCGATAACGGGGGCGGAGGCTCGCGCGGACGCGTGGGCTTGGAGCCCCCGTTGCAACACGCCAGGGTTGTCATCGCCGCCGACACCGACGCTGCCCAGCGGGCGGCGTGGTGGTGCGCGGAGATTGCGCGGGCCTGGCCCCCGCGCGGGCGACGCCCCGGCGTGTGAGGCGGTGACGCTCGACACCTTCGCCGATCGGCTCAGCGACGCCGAGGGGCTCGGGCTCGCGCCGGACACGGTCGTGGTGTTGCTGTGCCCCGAGGCGAACCGGGCCGGGCCGACGCTGATGCAGACGCTCGACCGGCTGATCGGGGCGCGGACGCCGACGCTCATGCTGTCGGGCGACGCCGACCGGCTGCGTGTGGAACTCGAGCCGCAGGGCGTGGCCGTCGAGCGGCTGGACGCCGACTCGGCGCGGGTGACGACGGCGCTGCTGACGCTGATGGTCAGGCAGGCGGCGGTGGACCTGATGGGGACGGAGCTGCGGGTGGCGCGGGCGTCGCAGTCCGGGCTCAGCGGCGAGATCGGGCGGCTGCACGATGAGTTGCAGCTGGCCGGCGCGGTGCAGCGGCGGTTCCTGCCGCGGGAGATGCCGAGTGTGCCGGGCTTTGAGTTCGGCGTGTTCTTCCGTCCCTGCGGGTTTGTCAGCGGCGACATCTACGACGTGGTGCCGATCGACCACTCGCGTGTGGCCTTTATGGTCGCCGACGCGGTGGGGCACGGGGTGCCGGCGGCGCTGCTCACGCTGGTGCTCGGGCGGGCGTTGCGGCAGAACCCGATCGAGGGCGAGGACCACCCGCTGGCCTCTCCGGCCCGGACGCTGGCGCGGCTCAACGAAGAACTCTGCATCGAGAACGAGACCGGGGACCGGTTCGCGACGGCCGTCTGCGGCGTGGTGGACACGCGGGAGGGCACCGTGACGCTCTCGGGCGCGGGGCACCCGGCGTCGATCGTGCTGGGGGCGGACGGGTCGGCCGAGGAGATCGACGGGGGCGACGGGCCGCTGCTCGGGGTGTTCCCCGGAGCGCCCTTCACCGAGCGGACGTTCACGCTCGAACGCGGGCAGACGCTGATGCTCTACAGCGACGGGTTCGAGGTGGTGTTCCCTGACCCGGCTTCGGAATCGGAGAGCGTCGCGGCGAACCAGGCGTACATCTCGCACTTCGGCGAGATCGCCAAGCGTTCGCTCGGCGTGGACGAGGCGGTGTCGCTTCTCGCGGCCGATGTCGATGCGCAGGCGGGCTCGCTGAATCAGCGGGACGACCTGACGGCGCTGGTGGTGCGGCGGACGGCCGATGCGCTGGTCATGCCGCGGAAGGACGAGGCGTCGCGCGTCGCGGCGTGAGCGGTACGGGGACGCGTCTCGTGCGCAACAAGATTGCTCGAAGACCTACGAGCCCCGAGCGCGAGCTCGGGAGTGTGTCATCGCTCAATCGAACGGGCACGGAATGCGTATCCCGAGCTTGCGCTCGGGGCTCGTTCTCGATTCGCACGCGTTCGGGGCTGGTGCGGTCTCTGCGCGCGCAGTCGTCGCCGCTCGTGGTCTTAGGCGAGCAGGTCGTTGATCACGTTGCCGTGGACGTCGGTCAGGCGGAAGTCGCGTCCCTGGAATCGGTACGACAGTTTGGTGTGGTCGAGGCCGAGCTGGTGGAGGATGGTCGCCTGCAGGTCGTGGACGTGGACGGGCTTGTCGGTGATGCGGCAGCCGAGGTCGTCGGTGGTGCCGTGGACGTAGCCCGGCTTGAGCCCGCCGCCGGCCATGATGATGCTGAAGCAGTGCGGGTGGTGGTCGCGCCCGAGGAACTTGGATCCGTTGCGTTCCTCGTTCATCGCGGTGCGGCCGAACTCGCCTGACCAGACCACGAGCGTGTCGTCGAGCATGCCGCGACGCTTGAGATCGCTGATGAGGGCGGCGACGGGCTTGTCTGTCTCGCGGCACTTCTTGGGCAGCTGGGTGACGATGTCGTCGCCGGGGTTGGTGCCGTGGGTGTCCCAGCCCCAGTCGAAGAGCTGCACGAAACGCACGCCGCGTTCGGCGAGGCGGCGGGCGAGCAGGCAGTTGTTGGCGAAGCGCGTCTCGCCGGGTGCGGCGCCGTACATCTCCAGCGTCTTCTTGTCTTCGAGGCCGATGTCCATCGCCTCGGGCACGGAGACCTGCATGCGGAAGGCGAGCTCGTACTGGCTGATGCGGCTGAGGGTCTCGGGGTCGCCGGCCTCGGCGTGCTGCAGCTCGTTGAGCTCGCGGAGGGCGTCGAGGCTGCGGCGGCGGGTGGAGCGCTGCATGCCGGGCGGGTCGGAGACGTAGAGCACGGGGTCGCCTGACGTGCGGCACTGGACGCCCTGATAGACACTCGGCAGGAAGCCGGAGCCCCAGACGCTCTTGCCCGCGCTGGGCGTGGTGCCGCCGGAGACGAGGACGACAAACGCAGGGAGGTCGGCCGAATCGCACCCGAGGCCGTAGGTGGCCCACGAGCCGAAGCTCGGCCGCCCGAGCAGGGGTGAGCCGGAGTAGAGGAACAGCTGCGCCGGGGCGTGGTTGAACTGGTCGGTGTGCATGGTGCGGACGATGGTGAGATCGTCGGCGATGCTGGCGAGGTTGGGCAGCAGTTCGCTCATCTCGATGCCGCTCTGGCCGTGCCTTGCGAACTTGTAGGGCGAGCCGAGGATCTTGGGGTGGCCCTTGATAAAGGCGAAGCGTTCGCCCTCGAGCACGCTCTCGGGGCAGAGCTGGCCGTCGAGCTTCGTCAGCATCGGCTTGTGGTCGAGCAGGTCGTGCTGCGGCGGCGAGCCCGCCATGTGGAGCCAGATGACGCGTTTGGCCTTGGGCGCAAAGTGCGGCGGGCGGGGGAGGAAGGGGTTGTCGGCGCTGGGGTTGGAGTCTGGACCGGAGGCGACAGCGCCCCGCGGCCGTGCTGCCGAGGATCGACGACAACGCGATCGCGCCCAGGCCCGTGCGGCACTGGCCGAGGAAGTGTCGGCGGCTGACCCAGCGGTAGTGTTCGTGGAGGGGATTCATGCGGTCGGCGTCTCTGGAATCGCACGCAGCGGGCTCGGCGCCGGATTGGCTCTACGAGCCCCGAGCGCAAGCTCGGGATGGAGGTCGAGATTCTCAAGGCGGGCACGGGCCTCTGCCGTTCTCCCGAGCTCGCGCTCGGGGCTCGTCAAGGCATACCCGACTTCCGCTCGACCAGTAGCAACTCGCAAACTCACAGCCTCACTTCCTCGTCAGGAACTCATCGAGATTCAGCAGCACGTTTGCCGCGACAGTCCATGCCGCGGCCTCGGCCGGGTCGAGGCCGTCGGGCAGCGGGCCGAGCGGGTCGGTCGCGAAGGTCCGCGCCTCGGCGGCGTGGTCTCGGTAGTGCATGTACGCGTCGGCGACGAGGTCGAGCAGGACGTCGGTCTCTTCGCGTGTGGGCTCGCGCGACAGGCAGAGGCGGACGCCGCGGGCGACGCGCTCGGAGGCGATCGGCCCGCCCTCGTCGATCATGCGGCGGGCGAGGGCCTGGGCGGCCTCGACGTAGACCGGGTCGTTGAGCGTGACGAAGGCCTGCAGCGGTGTGTTGGTGCGGATGCGCCGCGGCAGGCAGACCTCGCGGCTGCCGGCGTCGAAGGTGGTCATCGAGGGATACGGGCTGGTGCGGCGGAGGAAGGTGTAGAGGCTGCGGCGGTAGCGGTCCTCGCCGGCGCTGGTCATCCACCGTTCGCCGGAGTAGACGACCTGCCAGATGCCGTCGGGCTGGGGTGGGTAGACCGGGGGGGCCGTACATCTTGGGGCTGAGGAGCCCGGCGACGGCGAGGGCCTGGTCGCGGACCATCTCGGCCTCGACGCGGAAGCGCGGGCCGCGGCTGAAGAGGGCGTTGTGGGGGTCGCGTTCGAGCAGTTCGGGTGAGGCGTCCGAGGCCTGCCGGTAGGTCTCGCTGAGCACGATGCGGCGGCAGAGTTCCTTGACGCTCCAGCCGTCGCGCACGAAGGTGAGGGCGAGGTGGTCGAGGAGCTCGGGGTGGGTGGGTGCTGCCCCTGTGCGCCGAAGTCTTCGAGCGTCTCGACGATGCCGCGGCCGAAGAAGCGTTCCCAGAAGCGGTTGACGGTGACGCGGGCGGTGAGCGGGTTGTCGGGGCTGGCGAGCCACGTGGCGAAACCGAGGCGGTCGCGCGGGAGTTCTTCGGGGAAGGGGTGCAGCGCTTCGGGCACGCCGGCTGAGACCTCGGCATCGGGCGAGAGGTAGCTGCCGCCGGAGAGCAGGTGGGTGGTGCGGCGGGCGTCCGGTGCGAGTTCGGCCATGACCGGTACGGTGGGCATGGCGGCGCGGACGCGGGACTCGTCGGCGCGCACGGCGGCGATGGTCTCGGTGAGCGGGCGGGTGAGTGCGCGGGTCGGGGCGTGGAAGTGCTGGGCGTAGTGGCGCCGGAGGGTGTCGAGTTGTTCGGGCGTTGGCGTGTCGGCACGGAGAGCTTCGGCGATCGGTTCGGGCAGGCCGCGGGCGTCCTGCGCGCGCATCGTGTCACGCCACGAGGCGAAGCTTTGCTGCCACAACGTGTCGGGCAGGTGTTTCGAGACGAGGCCGATGCCGTCCCAGCGGACTGTGCCCGCGTGCTGGCTGAGGGCGAGGCCGTCGATCAGTGCGCCGGGTGCGAGGTCGAGCTGGGCGGGGTCGATCTCGAGGCGGACCCACCGGCCGCGGGCGGGGAGGGGGCCGAGGTTGCGGCGTGCGCCGGTGCCGTCTGTGCCGAAGGTGATCAGGTTCTGGCCCCAATAGGCCCGGTGCTCCCAGCCGGAGGCGACCGTGTGGATCTGCAGCATGATCTCCAGCGGCGGGTCGGCTTCGTCCAGCCAGACGTGCATGACGAGGCGGTCGCCCTCGCGGAGCTGGATCGGGACGGGGGCGGTGTCGAAGTAGATCTGGGTGAAGGCGGCGCCGGAGCGGAGCAGCGAGCGGCCGCCGGTGGCGGAGGGGTGCTCGTCGCTGGTGATCCACCGCCAGGGCGAGGGGGCGCCGTCGGTCATGAGCGTCGCGCCGGCGGGGGTGTCGTCGTCGATCCAGTAGAGGTCTACCGGCTCGCTGAATGTCGCGGCCTGGGTCGAGGAGGAGGCCGTCGCGTCGGGCTCGAGCGGTGAGGCGAGGGCGGACTCGATCGCGCTCTCGAGGCGGGATTCGAGCGTTGCGGCCTCGGCGTGGAGGGCGTCGAGGCGAGCCTGCTGGTCCTGTGTGCCGAAGGAATGCGTGGGCGACTCGTCGGGGCGGTCGGCGTCGGCCGACTGGTTGAAGAACGCGAACGCCTCGTAGTACTCGGTCTGGGTGAGCGGGTCGTATTTGTGGGTGTGGCACTCGGCGCAGGCCATGGTCAGGCCGTTGAAGACCTGGAACGTGGTGGCGACGCGGTCCTTGACGGCGGCGACGCGGTACTCCTCGTCGTCGGTGCCGCCCTCGTCGTTGTTCATCGTGTTGCGGTGGAAGGCGGTGGCGAGCAGGTCGTCGTCGGTGGCGTCGGGCAGCAGGTCGCCGGCGAGCTGTTTGATCGCGAACTGATCGAAGGGCATGTCGTCGTTGAAGGCCCGGACGACCCAGTCGCGGTAGGGCCAGATGGTGCGGGAGCGGTCGGCCTCGTAGCCCTTGGTGTCGGCGTAGCGGGCCTGGTCGAGCCAGACGCGGGCCCAGCGCTCGCCGAAGCGGGGGCTGGCGAGGAGCCGATCGACGACACGCTCGAAGGCGTCGGGGGCGTCGTCGCTGACGAACGCCTCGACCTCTTGAGGTGTCGGCGGCAGGCCGGTCAGATCGAGGCTGACGCGGCGGAGCAGGGTCGGGCGGTCGGGCGCGGGGCGAGGGGGTGAGGCCCTCGGACTCGAGTCGCGCGAGGACGAAGCGGTCGATGTCGGAAGCGGGCCACGACTCGTCCTGCACGGCCGGGGGCGTGTGCTCGAGCGGGGGCTCGAACGACCAGTGGTTCTTCCACGGCGCGCCGGCGTCGATCCAGCGGCCGATGGTGTCGAGCTGCGCAGGGGTGAGCGACTTGCCCGAGTCGAGCGGGGGCATGTGGTCGTCGGGGTTGGTCGCGGTGATGCGCTGCCAGAGCGGGCTGGCGGCACGGTCGCCGGGGACGACGGGGGCCTGGCTCTTCTCGTCGCGCGCGGTGAAGAGCCCGTCGCGGGTGTCGAGGCGGAGCGAGGCCTCGCGGGACGAGGGGTCAGGGCCGTGGCAGAGGAAGCAGTTGTTGGAGAGGATGGGGCGGATGTCGCGGGCGAAATCGACGGCGGGCGTCCCCGGCGGGGACGCGTCGGCGGCGGTGGTGTAGACCGGTGCGGTGTGGCCGGTCAGGCCGAGCGTGCCGAGCAGTGCGGACGCACCGAGCACGCCCGCAGCCAGCGCGGCGGCTCGGGGGCGTCGGTTGTCGGCTCGCGGAGGCACGGTCAGTTCCCGGCGCACGTGGCGCAGATCTCGCCCTGCGCGCGCTTCGACACAGCAGGGGTGGTCGCACTCGTTGCCCTTCTCGGCCGCGGCGCGGCAGCACCCGGGGAGCGAGGCAAGGTCGATGCGGGGCTCGGTCGGGTCGGCGGCCGCGGCCGCGTCGTCGGCCTCGGACGCGAGCTCCGGCTCCGACTCGGCGGCCGCCTTGGTCTCGTCCTCGGCGGAGAAGACGGCGGGCTCGACGGCGAGGCCGAGATCGACGACCACGCCGGGCATGAGGGCGGCCAGCAGTGCGCCGGCCTGCGGCGAGACCTCGGTCTGCCAGAGATAGACGCTCTCGATCGAGGGCAGGTTGGCGATGGTGACGAGGGCGTCGTCGGTGACGTTGGTGCCGTAGAGGTTGAGGTAGCGGAGCTGGGTGAGGCCGGCGAGGTGCGTGACACCGCGGTCGGTGGTGGCGGTGCGTTCGAGGTGCAGGCGTTCGAGCCGCGGGAAGTCGGCGAGGGCCGCGACGCCGTCGTCGGTGACGGAGGTGCCGGCGAGGTGGAGCGAGGCGAGCGTGGGCGCGAGCGGCTCGAGCAGGGCGAGGTCGGCGTCGGTGACGCTCTCGCCGAGCAGGTCGAAGCGGACCTCGACCCACGGCTCGTCGGAGGCGAGGCGGTTGGCGACGGCGCCGCGCTGGCGGAGGGCGTCGAGCCCGGCGGCCTGCTGCGCGCGCGGCCTCGTCGAAGACGAAGGGCGGCGGGGCGGGCGGCGCGTTCTGCGTGGTGGTGTCGGTCTTCGCCTCGGTGGCGACCGCGACCGGGACATCGATCCAGACCGCGCCCTCGTTGATCCATGTCTCGAACAGGGCGATCTGCTCGGGGGTCAGGGGGTCGCCGTCGCCCTCGGGGGGCATGAGGTCGGGGTCGTCGTGGGGCAGGGTGACGCGCCACATGAACTCGCTGTCCGCGGCGTTTCCGGGGAGGAAGACCTGCTCGTCGGCGTCCCGCGCGTCCATGGCGTACATGCGCGAATCGAGGCGGAGGTTGCCCTTCTTCTTGCTGGGGCCGTGGCACTCGATGCAGCTGGCCTCGAGGATCGGCATGATCTGCGTGGCAAAGTCGACGGTGAGGACGGTGCCGGAGGCCTCGAGCTCGGCGAGTTCGGCGAGCTGGGTCTCGGCGCTTGGGGGTTCGGGGGCAGGGGCCGGGAAGAGGGCCTCGGTGAGGTAGCCCTCGCCGTAGACCATCGAGCCGCCCCAGTGCCCGGCAGCGCCGACGGTGCCCGCGGCCAGGACGAGCGCGATGCGGTAGACGGCGGTCATGGCCCGGGCCTTGCCGGTCATGCCGATGAGGCCGCCGATGAGCCGCGACGCCCGCGAGCGACGCGGCGACGATGCCGAGCCAGCGGTGGGTTTCCATGAGGTCGGCGACACCCCGGCCGTGGGTCTCGAGGTCGGCGTTGAGCCAGCCGGCCCACGCGGCGGCGCGCCCGGCGCCGAGCCGCGCCGATGGTGACGCAGGCAAGCCCGGCGACGCTTGGCTTGGTGCGGTCGCGCCGGACCACGATGGCGATGAACTCAAAGAGCACGCCGGCGATCAGCAGCGCGATGGGGAAGTGCACCAGCATGGGGTGGGTGCGGCCGAGCGCGCGCGGGAGGTTGTCGATCAGGCTCGACGCGGCGGCGGGCTGGCTGGTGGCTGCGGCGATGGCCCCGGTGGCGCAGAGCGCGACCGCGAGGCACGCGGCGAGGCGGATGGTGGCGGGCTGACGACGTCGTGTCATGCGAGGATGTCCTTGACCACTCGGCCGTGTACGTCGGTGAGTCGGAAATCGCGTCCCTGGAAGGGGTACGTGAGTCGGGTGTGGTCCATGCCGAGGCAGTGGAGGATGGTGGCGTTGAGGTCGTGCACGTGCACGGGCTTGTCAACGACATTGTAGGAGAAGTCGTCGGTCTGGCCGTAGGTCATGCCGGGCTTGATGCCGCCGCCGGCCATCCAGACGGTGAAGCAGCGCGGGTGGTGGTCTCGCCCGTAGTTGGTCTCGCTGAGCGCGCCCTGGGAGTAGATCGTCCGCCCGAACTCGCCGCCCCAGACCACAAGGGTGTCCTCGAGCAGGCCCCGGCGTTTGAGGTCCATGACGAGGGCGGCGGAGGCCTGGTCGGTGTCACCGCACTGGAGGCGGATGTCGCTGGGCAGGTTGCCGTGCTGGTCCCACCCGCGGTGGTAGAGCTGGATGAAGCGCACGCCGCGTTCGGCGAGGCGTCGGGCGAGGAGGCAGTTGGCGGCGTAGGTGCCGGGTTTGCGCGCATTCTCGCCGTACATCTCGAAGGTCGTGTCGGGCTCGTCGGAGAGGTCGGTGAGGTCGGGCACGCTGGTCTGCATGCGGAAGGCCATCTCTCCGGCGGCGACCCGGGCGTTGATCTCGGGGTCGCCGACGCGCTGGAACTGGCGGGCGTTGAGTTTGGCGATCGCGTCGAGGGCGCGGCGGCGGCCCTGCCGGTCCACGCCGTCGGGGTTGGAGAGGTAGAGCACCGCGTCGCCCGCCCCGCGGAACTGCACGCCCTGGTGCTCGCTGGGGAGGAAGCCGGTGCCCCAGAGGCGGGAGTAGAGGGCCTGGCTGGCGCGCTGGGCGCTGCCCTGGCTGATGAGGACGATGAAGCCGGGCAGGTCGGCGTTCTCGGCGCCGAGGCCGTAGTTGAGCCACGCCCCCATGCTCGGGCGGCCGGGGATCTGCGAGCCGGTCTGCATGAAGGTGATGCCGGGGTCGTGGTTGATGGCCTCGGTGTGGACGCTCTTGATGAAGCAGAGGTCGTCGGCGATGGAGGCGGTGCGGGGCATCAGGTCGCTGACCCAGGCGCGGCTGTTGCCGTGCTGGGCGAACTTGAAGGCGGTGGGCGCGACGGGGAAGCTGGCCTGACCGGAGGTCATGGTCGTGAGGCGCTGGCCCATGCGGATGGACTCGGGGAGTTCGGTGTTGAAGTACTCCCGCATCTTGGGCTTGTAGTCGAAGAGGTCGAGCTGCGAGGGTGCGCCGGACTGGAAGAGGTAGATGATGCGTTTGGCGGTGGGGGCGAAGTGCGGGCCGATGTGGACACCCTGCGCGCGCGGATCGCCCCCGCCGGAACCGATCGCGCCGGCGGCGAGGCTCGGGTTGAGCAGCGACGCCAGTGCCGCGGCACCGATGCCGGACGCGGCGCGGCCGAAGAACTGCCGGCGGGTCTGGAGCACTCGCTGCTCCCAGTGCGGGTCCATGGGGTGGGTGCTCACTTGTTGATCGCCTCGTCAAGGGTGAGGATGGCGTTGGCGACGCTGGTCATCGCGGCGTGGGCCGCGGGGTCGAGCGTTTCATCGCGGGGTGCGGCCCCCACCGCCAGCAGCGCAGCGCGTCGAAGGTGTTGTCGGCGTAGCGGGCCAGCTCGCCCTCGTAGAGCTCGCGCAGGACGTCGAGCTCAGCGGCGTCGGGCGAGCGGGAGGTCAGCAGGCGGAAGGCCATGGCCAGCTGCGCGTCGGTGTGTGATTCGGCGCGGAGCACGCGTCGGGCGAGCACGCGGGAGGCCTCGACGAACTGCGGATCGTTGAGCAGCACGAGGGACTGCATGGGCGTGTTGGTGCGGGAGCGTCGGACGGTGCAGGCCTCGCGGGTCGGGGCGTCGAAGGCGACCATGTTGGGCGGCGGGCTGGTGCGCTTCCAGTAGGAGTACATGCTGCGGCGGTAGAGGGCCTCGCCCGCGTCGGGCGTGAAGTTGGCGGTGTTGCTGTCGGTGTAGCCGACGTCGAACCAGAGGCCCTTGGGCTGGGTGGGCTTGACCGGGGGCCCGCCGACGGTGCCGACGAGCAGGCCGCTGGCGAGGAGGGCCTGATCGCGGATCTCTTCGGCGGCCAGCCGGAAGCGCGGGCCGCGGGCGAGGAGGCGGTTGGCGGGGTCGCGCGAGAGCAACTCGGGTGTGACCGCGGCTCGCTGCTGGTAGGCCTGGCTGGTGGCCATGAGGCGGAGCATGTGCTTGACGTCCCAGCCGGACTCGACGAACTCGACGGCGAGCCAGTCGAGCAGCTCGGGGTGGCTGGGCCACTCGCCCTGGCTGCCGAAGTCTTCGGCGGTCCTGACCAGGCCGGTGCCGAACATCTGCTGCCAGAGCCGGTTGACGGTGACGCGGGCGGTGAGCGGGTGGTCGGGCGAGACGAGCCAGCGGGCGAACCCGAGGCGGTTCCGCGGCTGGTCGTCGGCCATCGGCGGCAAGGCGTCGGGGATGCCGGGCGAGACCTCTTCGCGCGGTTCGGCGTAGTCGCCCCTGTGCAGGCGGTGGGTGGGGCGGCGTTCTTCGTTCTCTTCCATCACGAGCGTGAGGGGGAGCATGGCCTGGAATGCGTCGCGTTCGGTAGTGATGGTGTCGAGCTCGGCGGCGAGGTCGCGCATGTAGGGCGAGCGGGTGCTGCGGTAGTAGCGGCGGAGCGTGGTTTGCTGCTCATCAGTGAGTGCGTCGGCGAGGATGAGCGGGAGCATGCGGAGCGAGTCGCTGCCTGCGCTCTCGTCAGTGCTGAAGTAGAACGCGAAGCCGCCGCCGTAGTTGGCGATCTTGAGGAGCAGGTGGTTCTCGCCGGGGTCGAGGTCGATGGTGATGCTGTCCTGATCGGGCGCGACGGCGCGGGCGACGTTGTTCTCGTGAACGAGCCTGCCGTTGCACCAGACCTTGATGCCGTCGTCACTCCCGAGTGAGAGCGTGAGGGTGCGGGCGCTGCCGGCGTGGATGGTGCGGGTGAGGTAGGTCGCGGCGACGCCGCCTTCGAGGTCGTAGGGCTGGCCGTCGGTCCACTCGGGGTGGGCGACCCAGACGATGTCGTCGGCGTAGGTGGCGCTGGTATCGATGGTGTCGGCGAGTGAGAGCTCGGGGCCGAAGGGCTCGGCGAAGGCGGCGTTGCGGTCGGCGGCCGGGAAGGGCCCCGCGGCGTGCCACGTGCCCAGGCCGACGGGCAGGACCGATTCCCGCAGGGCCTCGCCGCCCGAGACGGCCAGGCGGACGCGCCCGATCGCGTGGCGGGGGAAGTGGGTCTCGAAGCGGAGCGTGGTGCGCAGCTCGGTGCCGCCGGCGAATCCGAAGGGCTCGGCGGTGGCGTAGACCGCGACGCGGTCTTCCCGGCGGGTCATGCCGTCAACCGCCCAGCCGTTGGCCGCGCCGACGACGCCGTCGATGGTGGCGGTGACGGGGTAGGGGCCGTTCATCTGCTGGTGATCGGCCGCGGCGGCGACGAGGCGGATTGGCGTCCACTCGGCGCTGTCGTCGCCCGCGGGGCGTGCTTCGAGTTCGAGCTCGCTGAGGACGAAGTTGGAGTTGTCGGCGCGGCCCGCACCCTTGTGGGGGAGGCTGTCGTGGGTGAGCGCTTCGAGGCGGAAGAGCGAGAGGTCGGTCGCGTCGGTGCGAGTGACGATCTGGTAGGTGTCGCGGTCGGGGTTCTCGCCCTCGGCGAGGACGGAGTGATCGTCGAGCGTGCGGAGTGTCGTGCCGCCGCTGGAGGTGGCGCTGGCGACCTCGGTGACGCGCCAGCCGGTGTTCCAGTCCGCCGCGGCCTGGGTGCGCCAGGCCTCCTGCTCGGCGTCGATCTCGGCGGAGGGGCCGTCGAGTTCGGCCTTGATCGCCTCGATGCGTTCGTCCATCGCGGCGAGCTCGGCCGCCTGCTCGTCGCTGGGCACGCGGACGAACGGAGCCCAGTCGACGCGATTGCCGTCCATCGGGTTTTCGGTCGTGTTGTTGAAGAAGGCGAAGAGCTCAAAGTACTCGTCGTGGAGGATGGGGTCGAACTTGTGGTCGTGGCAGTGGGCGCAGGCGAGGGTGAGGCCGAGCCAGACGGTGCCGGTGGTCGCGATGCGGTCGGCGACGTTGTTCATCCGCACCTCGTCGAGGATGACGCCGCCCTCGTTGGTCGAGACGTGGTTGCGGTTGAAGCCGGTCGCGACGAGCTGGTCGAGCGTGGGCTCGGGCAGCAGGTCGCCGGCGAGCTGCTCGACGGTGAACCGGTCGAAGGGCATGTTGGCGTTGTACGCCTCGATGACCCAGTCGCGCCACGGCCACATCTCGCGGGCGTTGTCCAGGTGCAGGCCGTGGGTGTCGCCGTAGCGGGCGGCGTCGAGCCAGCTGCCGGGCCATGTGCTCGCCGTAGCGGGGCGAGGCGAGCAGCCGGTCGATGGCGCGCGCAAACGCGTCGGGCGAGGTGTCGGCGCGCGCGCGTCGAGCTGCTCGGGCGTCGGCGGCAGGCCGGTCAGGTCGAAGCTGGCGCGGCGGAGGAGGGTCTCGGCGCGTTGGCGCGGGGCGACGGCTCGAGGCGTTCGGCCTCGAGCGTCGCGAGGATGAAGCGGTCGATCGGGTTGGTGCGCCAGGTGGTGTTGGCGGCGCTGACCTCGGGCGCGGCGGGGCGGACCGGCGGCACGAACGACCAGTGCGGCTCGTACTCGGCGCCGCTCTCGATCCACCGGCGGAGGGTGTCGATCTGCTCGGGGCGCAGGTCCTTGCCGATCTCGGGCGGGGGCATGGCCTGCTCGGGGTCGGCGTGGGTGACCCGGGCGAGGATGGCGCTGGACTCGGCATCGCCGGGGACGATGGCGTGGAGGCCGGATTCGAGGGCGGCCAGCGCGTCTTCACGCCGGTCGAGGCGGAGGCCGGCCTTGCGGGCGGCCGAGTCCGGGCCGTGGCACTGGTAGCAGTGGTTGGAGAGGATCGGCCGGACGTCGCGGTTGAACCGGGGTGCGGCGTCGGGCTCGGTCGGGGCGGGTGCGGCGCCGAAGCCGCCGGAGAACGCCACCACGCTCGCTGTGGCGGCGAGGCAGGCGAGGGCACATCGGCCCCGCATCCAACGGGGGGTCACCATTTCGGTCGCGGGCATGGTGTCGAATCTACAGGGAATCGGCCCTGGCGACAAGGGTGGGCGGCGTGCAATCGGTGTATTCCCGGTGACTTGCGCCGATGACGGCTCGCCCGGGCGGGGGCCGCTGGGGGGAACCGTTGCCAGACCGGCCCGGGTGCCCTACCTTGCGCGTGTGCGTGTCGCCGGAGGATGCCGGCCGAGAGGTCCAGGAGGGAGCCGGAGATGGGTGTATTCGCAAAGCTGTTTTCACCGAAGCACGCAAAGAGCGGCGGCCGGCCCGCGGCCTCGGCCCCGCCCGCGGCACCCGCGCCGGGGCCTGCCAAGCCGGCACGCCCGGAGCGCGTGACGCCGCCGGTTTCGATTGATCTGCACGTGGACGACGACCCCGACGATGAGCTTGAGGGCTTTGACCCGGGGCGAGAGCCGCTGCCGGAGATCAAGCCGCCGCGGTCGCGCCAGGAGCTGATCGCGGAGCTGCAGCGCAACTACCAGGAGGTGCTCGGGATCGTCCGCAAGGTCGATTCGCATCTCGACGAGCAGGGGCAGCGGTCGGGGCGGATGGCGGAGATCGCCGAGCGGTTCCCGCAGGCCGCGGACGACCTGTCGCACCTGCGCGAGGGGCAGGACTCGGTGCAGCAGGCGCTCGAGGCGGTGTCGCTGGCGCGCGCGACCGCGACGAGGCGCTGACCGAGGGCCAGCGCGGGACGCTCGACCGGCTCGAGGAGATCCGCGGCCTGCTGGCCGAGTCGTCGGAATCGGAGCGGCAGCTCGTGGGCTCGCTGGTCGAGTTCCGCGACATGATGGGCGGGATGAGCCGCAGCGACCGAGCGACTGAGCGAGGCGGTCGAGCGGATCGATGCCCGCGAGACCGACCGGGTCAACGAGGTGGTCAAGGCGATCGGCGGCATAAAGAGCAGCGTCGTGGCGGTCGGCGTGATCGCGACGAGCTGTGCGGTGGTGGCGATTCTCGTTGGGTTCGCGGCGTTGATCTTCTGAGCCTGCGTTCTGCCGGGATTATCCGCCCGTGTCGGGGATCTGCGCGCGCAGCTCCGCGGCCCTGGTCTCGTCCTGCTGCGCTTCGTACAGACGCAACAGCGTCCGCATGGCGTCGGGTGCGCGCGGGTGTTGGGCGTCACGGAGCCCCTCCACAGCACGCTCGAGCAGCGGCCGGGCTTCGTCGAGCCGGTCGGCGTTGAGCAGTGCGCGGCCGTAGAGATGGCGGTACCACGCGAGGATGGGGCTCTCGGCGGGCAGCGAGGCTTCGCCGGCGCTGACGATCGCGGCGAAGAGCTCGATCGCCGCGGCCGCGTCGCCGGAGGCCTCGAGCAGCGTCGCAAGACGCAGGCGGGTGGCGAGCGCGTCGGGGTGCGTGGCGTCGAGTGTCTGGTCGAAGATGGTGATCGCCGATTCCAGCTCGGCGCGGGCCTCGGCGGTCTTGCCTGTCGCCTGCAGCAGGGCCGCGTAGCGCACGCGGGCCCGGGCGGTGTCCGGGTGCGGCTCGGGGTGGGCCACCGTCATCGCCTCGATCGAGGCGGCGATCATGACCGATGCCTCGTCGAGTTCGCCGGTCTGGGCGAGAGATTCGCCGAGATTGCCGCGGACGACGGCGAGCATCTCCGGTTTGACCGTCGCGCCGCGGTCCACACGGTCCAGCACGGTCCGGAACAGCGCGATCGCCTCGGGGTGCTCGCGGCGCATCTTGTGCAGCTGGCCGATGTCGTTGAGGATCTGCAGCGTGCGTTCGTCGTCGGGCCCGAAGACCCGCTCGACCGCGGGACGGAGGGTTGCGAACCGCTCCTGTGACTCGTCGAGCTCGCCCGTGTTTCGCAGCACCACGGCCAGCAGGTGGTTGGTCTGGATCGCGTCCTGGCTGTCGGCACCGCTCACCGATTCGTGCAGCTCCAACGCACGGCGGAGCTGCGGCTCGGCCTTCTGCCACTCGCCGAGGTTGAAGTAGGTGCGCCCGATGATGGTGCGGAGCGACGCCTCGACCCGCGGCTGGTCGGCGAGCGATTCGGCGTCGAGCCGCTCGGCGGCGCGGTCGGCGACCTCGCGCATGGTGATGTCCTTGCCGGCCCCGAGCGTGGGGTCGGGGGCCTCGAGCCAGAGCTGGAGCTCCTCGATGATCGCCAGGCGGGCTCGGGCTTCGGCGTTGAGATCGTCGAGGGCGCGGGCCTTCTGGCTGTTGAGGATGCTCATGCCGACAGCGAAGGCGACGAGCATCAGGAGGATGATCGCGGCGGCGGCAACGGCGCCGCGGTAGCGGCGGGCGGTCTTGCGGAGGACGTACCAGCCGCTGTCGCGCTTGGCCTCGATCGGGTCGCCCCGGAGGTAGTGGGCGATGTCGCGGGCGAGATCGCCGGCGTTCTGGTAGCGGCGGTCGCGTTCCTTGCTGAGGCACTTGAGGACGATGGTCTCGACCTCGTCGTTGATCTGGCGGCGGACGGTGCTGGGGCGGGCCGGCTCGGCGCGGAGGATGTTGTCGAGCACGTCGCGCATGTTGCCGGCGACTTGGTAGGGGAATCGGCCGGTGAGCATCTGGTAGAGCGTGACGCCGAGGGAGTAGACGTCGGTGCGGACGTCGATCATGCTGGGGATGCCCTGCGCCTGCTCGGGGCTGGCCCAGGGCAGCGAGCCGATGAACTGGCCGGTCAGGGTCATGAGGCGGTCGTCGTCGGAGAGGCTGCCGGTGGCGATGCGGGCGAGGCCGAAGTCGACGATGTGCGGGTTGCCGTTGGCGTCCACGCGGACGTTGGCGGGCTTGAGGTCGCGGTGGATGACGCCCTTGAGGTGGGCGGCGTTGACGGCCTCGCAGATCTTGGCAAAGAGCCCGAGCACCTCATCGATGGGCAGGTCGTGCTGGCTGATCCACACGTCGAGCGTCGAGCCCGAGATGTAGTCCATCACGTAGTAGAACCGGCCCTCGACCGAGCCGGAGTCGAGCACATCGACGATGTTGGGGTGGTCGAGCTGGGCGAGGATCTCGACCTCGCGCTCGAAGCGGGTGCGCTCGCGGGTGCTGGCGAGCACACCCTCGATCATGACCTTGATCGCGACCTTGCGCTTGGTGGTCTTGTGGACCGCCTGGTAGACGATGCCCTGCCCGCCGCGGTGGATCTCGCGGGCGATCACGTAGCCCGGGAAGTAGTCGGGCGGGGGCAGGTCGGGCTCGGGGTGCTTGCCGTCGGTGCGGGCACCGGCGGCGAGCATCGCGGCGGCGATGAGGTCATCGTCGGACGACGGGGGCTGGGAGGGACCGGCCGCCCCCGGTCGGTCCGGGGGCGCAGCATCGCCGGGGGCGTCGTGTTGGTTCGGGTCGTCGGGCATGGTGCTCTGAAGAGGACAGCGACGGGCAGACTGGGTACTCACTCGGGAATGTCGAAAAAGTGTGCGCCGGTTGCCCGGAGCGAGCACCTACGACACGCTGAAGAACTGGGACGCGGTGCCCATCGCGTCGCGGAGCCGCGTCGTGGGCCCGGGCACGGAGCATGTAGCACGCCCCGGTCGAGCGGCCGAGCTCGCGGCAGACGTCCTCGATGGGGCGGCATTCGAGGTCGTAGAGCCGGACGACCTTGGCGTAGTCGGTGGGCAGCTTGGCGAGCACGCGGTCCATGATCGAGACCGCCTCTTTGCGTGCCGCGGCGCGGCTGGGGGTGGTGGTGGTCACGCCGAGCACCTCGACGAGGCCGACGTACGAATCCTCGTTGACCGGGCCGGTGACGCGTTTGCGCGGGTCGGGGCGTTTGGCGCGCTCGAAGGACCGCACCGCGTCTCGGAGGTTGTTCTCGGCGACCCGGGTGAGCCAGGCGACGAAGGAGGCCTCGTCCTTGATCACGATGTTGGTCGCCTGCACGAAGGCCTCGAGATAGCTCACCTGCATGACGTCGTCGGCCTCGATCAGGCCTGACCACTGCTTGCCGATCTTGGGCTCGATGCGCGCGCGCACGCGGGGCCCCACTTCTTTGAGCAGGGCGGCGATGGCCGCGGTGTCGCCAGCGTTGGCGTTCTGCAGGATTTCGTCGGATACCGCCACGGGAGGAACCTCACCACGGAGTCTACCACAAGACCTCGCGTAACGGGAGGGGGCGGGGGCCGATTCCGGGGCCGTTGGCGGGGTTCTAGCAGCCGCCGGCCCAGGCGTTGAGGAAGTCGAGCACGTCGAGGGTGTCGATCTGGCCGTCGCCGTTGAAGTCGCCTCGAGGGTCACGCGGGACCCACACGTTCAGGAAGGCGAGCACATCGAGCGTGTCGATCACGGTGTCGCCGTTGTAGTCGGACGGGCAGGCGACCATGGCGTTGATGGTGTCCTCGGCCGAGCCGTTGACCAGCGGGACCATGTCCAGGGCGTTCATGTTGTCGCCCGGCGCGCGAGGCCGAAGACGGTGCCGGGAGCGAAGAGCGCGAGGTTGCCGTTCTCGAAGACGAGCACGTCGCCCGGCTGCAGGCCGAGGGCGAGCAGCGTCGGCGAGTCCGGTGCGAGGCTGAAGTAGACCGCGTCGGTCCCGTCGAGGATGCCGTTGAGGTTGTCGTCGAGGACGATCAGGCCGTCGATCTCGTCGAGGATGTCCAGCCCCATCTGGCCGGGCTGGGCGAAGACCGACTCGGTGCCGCCGACCTGGATCTCCACATCGAGGAAAATCGTGGCGCCGCTGTCCGGCCCGGGCAGGAACGGGTGCGACGGGCTCTCGCCGCTGAGGGTGAAGAAGACCGACGGGGGCGTGGCGTCGGGCGGGTTGAGCGTGGCGGCGATGTCGTCGAGGGGGGTGTCGGGGAGCACGAACGTGCCCGGGTCGGCGGAAGGGGCGAGCGCAAAGTCGCTGGGGTATCTGGGCGACTGGTTGACCGCGAGGGCGTTGTTGTCCAGCCCCATGCTCGCCGGCGGCGGGAGCACGCCGACGCCGCGACGCAGGGCTTCGGTCGAGAGGAAGGCGTCGCCGGCTTCCTGGTTGTTCTGCGCCTGGCGGAAGAGATGCTGCTGGGTGATGCGGAAGCGGCTGACACCGACAGCGAAGGGATCGACCGAGAAGCAGATCACGAAGTCGCTGGTTGCCAGGCCCGGCCCGGGTGCCAGATCGACGACCACGGGCGCGAGGCCGATGAGTTCGTCACCGGCGCGGCCGAGGCCCATGCCCGGCCCGCCACCGATGGGCACGGGGAACCCGACCCCGCTGTTCTCGTAGATCACGTCGCCGAGCAGGCCGCTGGGGCCGTTGTTGGCGACGCTGAAGAACGGCTGAGCGATGGCGGGTGCGCAGCACGCCGCCGCGGCGCAGAGCGCCGCGGCGAGCGGTTTGGGGGTCGATTCGAGGATTCTGAGCGCAGCCATCGCGACACCTCCACGGCCCCAGCATCCTTGAAGACGCCCATTGCGTCAATAGGAACGGCCGGATTTGGTCGCGCAGAGGCCGCGGGGCGGCTTACCCAGACTGCCCCGAGAGGTTCTCGGTCGCCCTCGCGGGCACGCGGGGGGTGAGAACGGGGCTCGGAGGGCTTACTTGGCGAGGGTCGCCATCTTGTCCGAGTCGCTCATGGCGTCGAACTTGTCGGCGCACCCGCCGCAGCAGAAGCCGACTTCCTGACCCTGGAAGGAGACGGTCCGGGCCGAGGCCTTGACCGGGCCGCCGCTGAGGGGGCAGGTGTCGTTGCTGACCTGCGAGATGGTCGCGGCGGCCTCGCCTTCGCAGCTGCCGTCGCACGCGGCATCGGCGCAGCAGGCGTCTCCGGCAACCTTGGAGGAGCCGGTGGTCTGGCAGCCGGCAAGGCCGAAGGCCGAAACGCCGAGGGCGAGGATGAGCGCGCGAGAGAGGGTCTTCATGGGTGTCTCCTGTGGTGTGAGCCGCGGCACACCGGCCACGGTCGTTGGGGTGAGGATAGACGGCTATCAGCCGTCCATGCTGAGTAAATCGGACCGGATCCCCCTCTATTCCACCCGGGCGGGCTCGCCGAGGCCTTTGGGCTGGTCCGGCTCGAGCTGGCGGGCGAGGAACGCGGCGTACCGCCCGTCGGCGGCCAGTAGTTCCTCGTGGGAGCCGACCTCCGAGATCCGGCCGTCGTCAAGCACGACGATGCGGTCGGCGTCTCGGACGGTGCTGAGGCGGTGGGCGATCACGAAGGTGGTGCGGTCGCGGGTCAGGTCGCGGAGGCTGGCCTGGATGAAGGCCTCGCTCTCGGAGTCGAGGTTGCTGGTGGCCTCGTCGAGGATGAGAATGGCGGGGTCGGCTAGGAGCGCGCGCGCAATCGCGATGCGCTGCTTCTGCCCGCCGCTGAGCCGGACGCCACGCTCGCCGATGAGCGTGCCGTAGCCCTCTTCCAGCTTGTCGATGAACTCCGCGGCGTGGGCGGCGGTGGCGGCGGCGATGACCTCGTCCATCGTCGCGCCGCGGCGGGCGTAGGCGATGTTGTCGGCGATCGAGCCGTCGAAGAGGAAGACGTCCTGCTCGACCACGCCGAGCAGCGAGCGATAGCTGCGGGGGTCGATCTCGCGGATGTCGCGCCCGTCGAGCAGCACGCGCCCCCTGCTGCGGGTCGTAGAAGCGGGCGACGAGGTTGCAGAGCGTCGTCTTGCCGGCACCCGAGGGGCCGACGAGCGCCACGGTCTCACCCGGCATGACATCGAGGTCGATCTCGTGGAGCACGGGCTCGCTGTCGGAGGAGCCGCCCTGTTCTTCGGCCCTGTCCTGCTCGGCCTTGGTGCGGAGGCGTTTGTAGGCGAAGGTCACGCCTTCGAGCGTGATGCGGCCTTTGACCTGCGCGCGCGCGATGCGATCGCCCTCGGGGTCGTCCACGAATTCGGGCGACTCGGCGAGCAGGTCGAGCACGCGGTCGAGGGCGGCGAGCTGGGTCTGCACCGACGCGGCGGTGCCGGCGAGGGTGGAGAGCGGGCCGAGCAGCATCATGAGGTAGGCGAAGAAGCTGACGACGGCTCCGGGGGAGAGTTCGCCGCTGATGACGCGGTATCCGCCGTAGAGCACGACCGCGGCGCTGGCGGCAGGAATGAAGATCTGCCAGGCGATGTCGATGCCGCGGCTGAGCCACCAGGCGTAGATCTCCTGCCGGGCGACGAGGTCGTTGCGGCGGGTGTATCTGGCGGCTCTCGGCGGTCTCGCGGCCGAAGCCCCGCACGACCCGCATGCCGCCGAAGGTCTCGGTGGCGTGGCTGTCGGCCTGCATGGTGACGGCCTTGATGTCGCGCCGGACGGGGCGGATGCGGGCGATCCAGACGCGGTGAGTGTAGAAAACGATGGGGATCATGAGCATGCCGCCGATGAGCAGCGGCCAGTCGATCCATGCGAGGATGGCGAGGGTGCCGACGATCTGGACGATCGCGCCCCAGGGGTTGTAGAACATGCCGAAGGTCAGGTCGGCGACGGTGCCGGCGTCCTCGCGGAGCAGGGCGGTGAGCCCGCCGCTCTTGAGCTGGTGGATGCGGTGCAGGGGCAGGGTCGCGGCGTGGGAGAAGGCGCGGCGTTTGGTGTCGGCCGCGAGGACGCGGGTGGTGCGGGTGAGCATCCACCGGCCGACGATGCCGACGCCGGTGCCAACCAGCGCGACCAGCAGCATGCAGGCGGCGATGATCCAGAGCATGGTCTCGCGGTCGGGGAGCAGAAGCGCCCAGCCCGAAGCTGCGGCCGGGGTGTTGAGCACCTCGTTGACCAGCAGGCCCATCAGCGCGGGCGGGACGAGTGCCAGGATCGCGGTGATGGTCTTGGTGATCAGCGCGAAGATGACCACTTCCTGCCCGCGGCCGATGAGCCGCCAGAACGCGCCGAAGAGCGAGCGAAAGGAGCGGTTGCGGCCGCCGGTGCGGCTCTTGCCGTGTCCGCCCGGCTTGCCCCCCCGCTGCTGCGGCGTGGTGAGCTCGGCGTCGATCACCCGGTCGAGGTGACCGGCCTTGCGTCGTTTCGAGAGATAATCGGTGAACTGGGCACGGCTGGAGCGGGGGCGGGTCGGCATCGGGTGATGGTAGGAGTCGCGCCACGGGCGGATGTGGATTGCGGTATCGTGTGTCACGGCCGTTTCGGCCGTGCGGGCGGTCTCGTGCGGGCGGAGCGGCGTTGAGCGTGCGGACGACGCGCGGCTCCCGGAGCCGAGGCAGACCGGGACAGCAGACCGAGCCGGCACCCGACAGACCACCGATCGAGCCCCCGAGGACCACCATGGCGACAGGCAAGACAAGACTCGCGCTGCACTGGAAGATCCTGATCGGCCTGGTGCTGGGGATCGTGGTCGGGCTGGCCGTTAACACGATGTGGACGGCGGCGACGTGGGACGGCATGGGTGTGGACCACCCGACCGCTTTCGTCGGGATGAAGGAGGCCGAGGTACCAGTACTCCCCGACGGCGTGGACAGGGTGCAAGATCTCGACCCAGACAATCCCAAGCTCGCAGGACTGCACCCCTACCAGCTCAATCAGGCACAAATCGAGGCATTCGAGCTTGCGACCATCGAAGCGAACCAGGATCCCGGCCCGCTGGCCCACGTCGCGCGGTTTATCAGGAACCTGAACAAGTTTGTTGGCGCGCTCTTTATGAACGGGCTGAAGTTCATCGCGGTGCCGATCGTGCTGTTCAGCCTCGCGGCCGGGGTCGCGAGTCTCAACGACATCTCCAAAGTCGGGAGGATCGGGGCCAAAACCGTCGGGATCTATCTGGTGACGACCGCCGTCGCGATCACCATCGGGCTGTCCGCGGCCAATCTGATCCGCCCGGGCGGCGGCTTCGACGAGACCCTGCGCGAGGACCTCCGCCTGAGCGGAGAGGCCGAGGCCACCGCCAAGGTCGGCAGCGCCGAGGCGCAGATGGATCGGGGCACCTGGGACGTGCTTCTCGACATCTTCCCGAGCAATCCCTTCGCGGCGATGGCCGACGGCAACACGCTGCAGGTCGTGGTGGTCGGGCTGCTGGTCGGGGTTGCGCTCACGCTCATCCCCAAGAAGAAGGCCGTCCCACTCATCGCGTTCTTTGACGGCATGACGGATGTCATCATCAAGATCGTCGAGATCGTGCTGATCCTCGCACCCTACGCGGTCTTCGCGTTGCTGGTCGACAAGCTCGCCGATCTCGGGATCGACCTGCTCAAGCAGCTCGCCTGGTACTGCATGACGGTGGTGCTGGGGCTGGCGCTGATGATGTTTGTCGTCTATCCCGCGGTGCTGCGATTGCTGACGCCGGTGCGGTACGGCCGGTTCTTCAAGGCGATCAGCCCGGCGCAGCTGCTGGCGTTCAGCTCGTCGAGCTCCGGCGCGACGATGCCGGTCACCATGGAGTGCGTCGAGAAGCGGCTGGGTGTTTCCGAGGATGTGACCAGCTTTGTGATCCCTGTCGGGGCGACGATCAACATGGACGGCACGGCGCTCTATCAGGGCGTCGCGGCCGTCTTTATCTCGCAGATGTACGGCATGGACCTGAGCTTCGGGCAGCAGCTGACGATCGTGCTGACCGCGACGCTGGCCTCGATCGGCACGGCCGCCGTGCCGGGCGTAGGCATCGTCATGCTGGTGATCGTGCTCGAGGCCGTCGGGCTGCCGCTGGAGGGCATCGCGGTGATCCTGGGTGTGGACCGCATCCTCGACATGTGCCGCACGAGCGTGAACGTCACGGGCGACTGCATGGTCGCCTCGGTGGTCGCGCACAGCGAGAAGGAGCTGGCGACCGAGGACGAGATCGCCGAGCGGCTCGCCCGGGAAGAGGCCGAGGGGCTCGATGAGCACCCGCACGAGGCGGGTACCGATCAGTACGGTGCCGGGCGATAGCCCGGTCTCGCGGGCTCTCAATCTTCGGGTGCGTCCGTCGGTGTCTCGGTGTCCATTGGCTCACCGTCGGACTGCTTGGCCTCGAGTTCGCGCGAGAGCGAGGTGAAGGCCGCGAAGCCGAAGGGCACATCGCCCTCGGCCCCGTCCTTGCCGCCCTGCGATTCATCCTTCATCGACTGCATCGCTTCTTCTGAGAGTGCGTGCACGCCGCGGATCTCGTGGACGGGGAAGGTGTAGACCTCGCCCGAGGGCGTGCGGATCTGGAAGACGGTGCACTGGACATCCTCTGAGAGGGCCCGGGCCTGCGAGCTGCCGCCGATGGAGCAGGCAAAGAGCGGCGTGATGTCGGCGATCGGGATGCGGTCGCCGTGTCGGGTGACCACCGCGACGCGGCCGTCGAACCCGGGCAGGTCCTTGATCGGCCCGGGGTCGGGGTTGCCCTGCGCGATGAACTGCCTGCGCTGGGTCTCGGCGAATCCGACCAGGCGGGCCCGCTGCATCGCCAGCGAGGTGAGCATCTCGCGGGTGACGTTCTGCCAGAACATCTCTCGGGCCTGCACCATGCCCGGTGCACCCCACGCGGCCGGGTGTTCGTCGTGGTGGCCTCGCTTGGAGCTTCTCATGCGGGCACCGTAGCCCCGGCCTCGGCGAGCAGGCTCGCGCCGAACACACCGGGCGCGAAGTAGCACAGCCGCTCGCGCTCGGCGGTCAGGTGCACCGTCTGCCCGGGGGTGATGCCCGGCTCGGCCCGCACCCGGGCGACGATCGTGTGGCTGCCGACGGTGCAGGTCAGGTCCATCTGGTCGCCGAGCAGCTCGACGACGACGACCTTGGCGGTGACGGTAAGGCCGCGTTGGGCCGCGGGGACAAGCGCCATCACCTGCGGCCGCAGGCCGAGCACGACCTCGGCGGTCGGCTCGAGTCGGGCGGCGTGGGAGTCGTGCAGGAGCAGCTCGATCTCTCTGTCGCCGGAGACAAACCGCAGCCCGCCCTCGCCGCCGGCCAGAGCACCCTCGACGAAGTTCATCGGCGGCGTGCCGATGAACGAGGCGACGAACCGGTTGACCGGCGCGTGGTAGACCTCGAAGGGCGTGCCCTGCTGCTGGATGATCCCCGCGGCCATGACAACGATGCGGTCGCCTAGGGTCATCGCCTCTTCCTGGTCGTGTGTGACATAGACGGTGGTCGTCTTGAGGCGCTGGTGGAGGGCCTTGAGCTCGGCCCGCGTGGTGACGCGGAGCTTGGCGTCGAGGTTGCTGAGCGGCTCGTCGAAGAGGAACGCCTTGGGCTCGCGGACGATCGCCCGCCCCACGGCCACCCGCTGACGCTGGCCGCCGGAGAGCTGGCGGGGCTTGCGCTTGAGCAGTTCCTCGATGCCCAGCATGCCCGCGGCCTGGTTGACGCGGCGGTCGATCTCGGCCTTGGGGGTTTTACGCAGCTTCAGGGCGAAGGCCATGTTCTGCTCGACGGTCATGTGCGGGTAGAGCGCGTAGTTCTGGAAGACCATCGCGATGTCGCGGTCCTTGGGATGGACATCGTTGACCACGCGGTCGTCGATGGCGATGGTGCCCTCGGAGATCTCCTCCAGCCCGGCGATCATGCGGAGCGTCGTGCTCTTGCCGCACCCGGAGGGCCCGACCAGGACGACGAACTCGCCGTCGGCGATGTCGAGCGAGATCCCCTTCACCGCCTCGACGTTGTCGTAGAACTTCCGGACGTTCGAGATTGTGACGGTCGCCATGCGGTGGTCTCCAAGAGGGGGTGAGTCAGCGTAGCCGGACGCCGGAGTCTGGCCAACCCGCACAACCGCCACGGCTTGCCGGGCTCGGCGTGAGGGAAAGTGAGTGCGGGCCAAGCGGGGCCCGGGTTCGGCCGATAGGCCTCCAGCAGGGAGGTCCACATGCAGCCGACAGACAGCGCATTCGATCGGGTCAAGTCACTCCTGGGGAAGATGGACCGCTCGATCGACGAGGCCCGCCAGCGGCGGCTCGACGACGAGGACCCTTCTGACGATCCTCCCGGCGGCCCCGGGAAATCACTAACAGATTCCGATCATGCCCACGCCGACCCGGCACCGAACGGGACCAACGGCAACGGGCATTCCAACGGTGCGTCCAACGGCACCCGCTCCGAGCCGGGCAGGCCCACCTCGAAGTACGGCCGGGCCACACCGATCCGCGAGACGCCGCCGGCCAACGGCGCCAAGTGGCGCGAGGCCTGACCGGCACCGGAATTGGGCCGCACGGCCGCACTTGCCTCGACGGGCGCACGTGGGTAGCATTCACCCGCGACCCGAAGGGGATTAGTGTAACGGTAGCACGACTGATTCTGGTTCAGTTAGTACAGGTTCAAATCCTGTATCCCCTGTTAGCCTCAACCGCCCGGTGCGTTATCCGCACCGGGCGGTTAGTGTTTTTGGGCTCGGAGGGGGCCTCCCGCGGACCCGGCCCGGTCCGCCGGCCGGCGGGGCTCAGTCCGTTTCCCACCGACGCAGGATGCGCTGGGTCTCGTCGCGGTGCTCGCTCTCGTCGCGGGCCATGTCCTCGAGCTGCACCTGCAGGCCCTTCATGCCGAGAGCCTCGGCCTGGGCGGCCCGAGCGGCGTAGCGGTCGTGGGCCTCGGTCTCGGCCTTGAGGATCTCCTCGAGCATCTGCTTGGCGCTGGTCGCCTCGGGCACCGGCTTGGGCGTGGTGGTCGGGTTGCCGCCCATCGCGACGATCTTGCCCGCCAGATACTGCGCGTGCCCGGTCTCGTCGGGGATCTCGGCCTCGAAGAACGCCTTGAGCTCGGGGCGGCTCGGCCCGCTGACTTTCGCGGCATACGTCAGGTACTGGATCACCGCGCTCAGCTCGTAGGCGAGGTCATCGTTGAGGCTGTCGATGAGGTCCTGTGCGGACATGTGCGATACTCCTGTCAAAAGGTGATGGCCCCTGCGCCCGGACCTCCTCTCCCGGACTCTGATCCCGGGCAAACTCCGGGACTTTGGAGCCTAGACACACAACGGGCGACACGTCAATGCATGCCGCCCGTTGCGGAAAGGACCTGGTTGTTCGGCCGAGGGCGGCCGGCGGATTCACCGCGTTTCTAGTGCCGCGTCACCCCATGTTCCAGTCGTTCAGGAACTCGAGCACGTCGAGCGTGTTCACCTCGCCGTCGTGGTTCCAGTCGGCCATCATGTCGCCGGCCGCCCAGTCGTTGAGGAAGTCGAGCACGTCGAGGGTGTTGACATCACCGTCGCGGTTGTAGTCACCGGGACGGTACTGGCAGCCGTAGACGCTGATCCCGACATCGTCCACGCCGGCCTCGACGATGGAACCGTCGCCGAGATCGCGTGCGCGGAAGCGGACGCGGACATCGGCGGTGGGCGTCGCGATGTCGTTGAGCACGAACTCGCGGTAGACCCACGCGTTGGCGTTCTCGGAGACATCTTCTAGGAGTGTCCACGACGACCCGCCGTTGAAGGAGACCTCGACGGGCATGGAGTCCTGGTTGGGCGAGCTGCCCTGGTCGTTGGAGTACCAACGCCAGTAGCTGAGCACCGCGATGGGCTCGTCGAGCCCGCCGGTGGCGTCCATCGACGGGCTGGTCAGCGTGGTGGTCCCGCCGTCCACGTCGTAGGTGCCGATGCTCGAGCCGGCCCGCCCGTCGGTGACCCAGCAGTCGGTGCCGGGCGAGGGGGGGTGTGGTCGTCCTCGGGCTGGGCGTCGGTGCCCTCGGGGTTCATGCGGTTCCAGACGCCGGTGGTGGCGTCGTCGCCGGAAGCGCCCAACGGTCCAGCCGTTGTCAGACTCGGCCTCGTCGAGCATCGCGAAGGCCAGGTCGAGAACGTCGGCCGACGCCGGCCCCGCGGCACCGGCCCGCGGGTAGGTCGCGTCGGCACCCTCGATGGTGGAGGCCGCGATGTACCACTCGATGGTGTCGCCGCAGGCCGCGGCGGGCAGGTCACCCGTGTAGGTGTCCTGTCCGGCGAAGACCATGGAGGTCTCGATGAACTGCCCGCTCGAGCCGATGCGGCTAAAGAGCGAGACGCTGCCCGAGTCGATGCTGCCCGTGCTGGCCGAGACCGTGACGGTCAGCTCGCTGGTGGCACCACCCTCGACGATGGTCGGCTCGCCGTCGGGGAAGGCAAAGCGGATCGGGTAGGCCACGAACTCGGCGAGCGTGATCAGGGCTTCGAGGTTCTCTTCACCCGTGGGGATGATCTGGGCCGGCGGGAGCTCGAACTGGAACCCCGAGTTCTCGTCCGGACGCAGCTCGATCGTGAAGCCCCACATGTCTTCAGAAGCGCTCCAGTCGCTGGCGATGCCGTCGGCGATGTAGAGATCGGACGCCGGCTGCGGCCGGTAGTACGAGCCGTGCACGCCCTGGATCGCGGCGGACATGTCGTCGGCGAGATTCGAGTAAATCGTGCGTTCCGGCTCGGGGAGCTGATCGAACGTGTAGCCCCACGGGTAGAGGATCAGCTGCGAGAAGCTGTGGAAGTCGATGTGCGCCGCGGCACGGGGCAGGCTCTGGAAGTGGTCGCTGACGATGGTGGTCTCGGGCTCGGAGAAGGGCGACGGGCCGCGGTAGATGTCGCTGCTGCCACTGCCGCTGGAGCCCGACCCGCCCCACTGGTAGCTCCAGTTGCGGTTGAGATCGACGCCGAAGGTGCCGTTGCCGTTGTTGCGCCGGTTCTTGCGCCACAGGCGGTAGTTGGTCCAGGTGTAGTTGTACCCGTCGGGGTTGACCATCGGGACGACGACGAACTCGACCCGGTCCATCAGATCGGTGATCTGCTGGTCGTTGCCGTAGCCGTTGAGCAGCTCCTCGACGACGAACAGCACCGTGGTCGGGCTGACCCACTCGCGGGCGTGCTGACAGCCGTTAATCGCCACCTGCACGCGGCCGGAAGGATCGCCCGGCGCCGTGATCCGCATGCCCACAATGTCGCGACCCTGCAACGACTGGCCGATTACCTCCTGCGAGGCGAGCGTCGGGTTGTCGGTGACGAGGTCGTCGATGTAGGTGTAGATCTCGCTGAGCGGGTGGTAGGTCTCGTACCAGGTGATGTCCCGCTGCGCGCGCAGACGTTCGATCTCCTCGCGCTCGGCGTCGATCGCCGCCTGCACATCGTCGATCAGGATCTCGACGTCGAAGCCGAGCTCTTCGAGGGCCGCGAGGTTGTCCTCGCTCATCACGACCTCGATCGCGCCGCGGCCGAAGCCGACGCGCTCCGACAGCACCGTCCGCGACAGCCCGAGCACGGTCTGCAACTGACGGGCGGTGCGGGCCTCCACGCGGATCGCCTTGTCGCCGTCGTACCGCTCTGCGTAGTAGCCCTCGCGGGGCAGGTCGCCCTCCGGCTGCAATTGAGCAAAAATCCCGCCCGCGGCCATCGAGACCGTCAAGCACGCCAGGAGCGCCTTGTTCAAACGCATAAATAACCCCTCGTTTCTGGGTGTACGCAACATCAGCCCGGGCCCGTGTCCGAGCACTCGCCCCCGCGAGCCGGTTCGAACACCCTACCCGAACCGGTTCCGCACCACAACGGCGATTTTGTCTGTTCGCACCCTTTCAGGGCCCGGCCGCGAATACGCTCCCCCTCTCCGCCCGCGGCCGAGAACCGCCCCAGATTGCCCATGACCACACCCGCTCTCCAAGCCGATCTGCCCGACACCGCCTCACCGAGCCGGGAGGGCGTGCCCGCCCGGCGCGAGCGCCTGACCACGATCCTCGGCGCCCACACGGTCACGGACTTCTTCAGCTTCCTCTTTATCCCGATCCTCAGCGTGCTCGAGGGCCGCCTCGACATGTCGCCGCGGGAGGGTGCGATCATCCTCTCGACCGGGGCGGTGTGCTCGGGGCTCGTCCAGCCGTTCGTCGCGTGGCTCGGCGACCGATTCGACACGCGGATGCTCTCGCCCCTCGCGCTGGCCACCGCCGTCATCTCGATCTCGCTGGTCGGGCAGGCGACCAACTTCTGGCACCTGTTCATCATCCAGGTCATCGGCACCGCGGGCATCGGCGCGTTCCATCCCGCGGCGGCCGCGGCGGTTGGGCAGCTCTCCGGCCGCAAGCGTTCGCTCGGCGTCTCGCTCTTCTTCTTCACCGGCATGGCCGGAGGCGTGCTGGGCAACAACCTGAGCCCCTTCATGCAGCGGCAGTTCGGGCTGCCCAACTACATCTGGCTGGTGATCCCGGGCCTGGTGACCGCGCTGGCGCTGGCGTGGGCGATCCGGCGCGTCCCCCACCGCCACCACACCGCCGCCGCCCAGCACCTGAGCTGGTCGGAGGAGGAGTCCAAGGCGCGGTGGTTCGCCATCGGCGTGCTCTATCTCGGCAACGTGCTGCGCTTCACCGTCAACATGATGCTGGTGCAGTTGGTCATCCGCTGGACCGAGCAGGCGGTGCTCGTGCGAGGCGGCGGCCGAACTCACACCCGCACTCCGCGAGAGCGCTGCCCAGCTCAACGGACCGATGCAGGGGCGCAATGCAGATCGGCATGGCCGGCGGCGGCCTGCTGGCCGGGGCGTTCCTGCGCACGCACCACGAAAAGGCGGCCATCGTCGCGGTGCCCATCGTCGGCGCACTGGCGGTCCTGGCCTTCCCCTACACCCCCGGTGCCGTTGACAGCCTCGGGATCGTGTCCATGCTCATGCCCGCGGCCTTCGTGCTGGCGATCGCGACGGGCGTGGGCTACGCCGGTGTCGTGCCGGTCACGATCGCCCTCGCCCAGCGGCTGCTCCCCCACCGCACCGCGCTGGCCTCGGGCCTGATGCTCGGCGGCGCGTGGGGCATCGCCGCGATCGGCCCGCCCATCGCCCAGTTGCTCATCAACACCCTCGGCCTCACACCGGCGTTCGCGATCACCGCGGCCCTGCTGGCGGTCGCCGGCCTCATGTCGCTGGCCCTGCCCTCGAAGCTGCTCTCGCGCGTCAGCCCCCACTAAAGCGGGGCCCGCCCGGCGCCCGCCGACCCTCAGTTCGGCATCAGGTCGATCACCATCGGCAGGTGATCGCTCGCGTCGGTGTCCGTCGCGTCGAGACCGGCGGCGTCCAACGCCCGGTCGCTGAGCACCCGGGCATCGAGCACGAACGCCCGCGCCTGCCGCACGACCGAGCCGGAATAGACCGCGTAGTCGAGCCGCCCCGGGGTGAAGGCGTTCCCGTCCTCGCGCCAGGTGGTGTACGCCGCATCTCCCAGCACGCGGGCGTCGGCGATCTCCAGGTCGCTCCCGTCGGCGTCGAGGCCGTTGCGCAGGACATCGAGCGGCGGGCGCGACCCCACGAGGTTGAGATCGCCCGTGATGATCCGCATCTGCACCGGCTCGACCGAGAGCGCTTCGAGCATCGACCGGTTGATCGCCCCGGCCTCGCTGATGCGCTTCTGGTCCTCGCTGCTGCCGGCGGTGCCGCAGCACTTCAGGTGCACACTCGCGGCCGCGAGATAGCCGACGGGCGTGTTGATCAGCGCCCCGGCGAACCGCACCGCGTCCTCTTCACCCTCCAGATACAGGTCGTCGTGCCCGAATGGCTCGAGCGGGAACCGTGAGACCACCGCGACCCCCCAGCCGCCGGTGGTACGGACCTCCCACTGGCCCTCCTCCAGCGGCACGCTCGCGTTGAACCACGCCGCGATCTCGCGCGGCGAACTCGTCCACTCCTGCACCAGCACCACGTCAGGGTCGAGCACGCCCAGCACGCGGGCGAAGGGCCCGGTGTCCTCCATCGGCTTGCCCCGCAGCACGTTCCACGAGACCACCCGCACGCCGTCGGCCGGCTTGGGCGGCAGGCGCAGGTCCGCGCGGGGCGGGACGGGGCTGCCCGCGGTCGCTTCGGCCTCGAACGGCTCGCTCTGCCCGACGATCGCGCCCTCGCTGTTGCGCAGCACCAGCATCCCGGTCATCAGGGCCCCCGAACGGGGCGTCGGCAGGCCGGCCCGCGCCAGGCCCGACCGCGAGATGCGTCCCTCGTACCACTCGCCGGCGTAGGTCGGAGAGAAGCTGAAGTTGATCGAGTCGTGCGAAACTGCGCGCGCGCCCGCGGCCGTGTGCCCGGTCAGGCGGACACCGTGGCCGGGCCCGTCGTCGCCCATCGGCGAGAACTCGATCTCGAGGTCCACCCCGAACCGTGTCGCCCCACGCGGCGCGTCCGGGCGGAGACCGGTCGCCGGGTTGGTGTCCAGATCGAGCCACACGCTCAGCGGCTCGTCCGAAGCCTGGAGCGTCTGCGATGGGCCGGCCACCTTCCAGCGGAGGTAGATCCACCACTCGTCGCTGGTCATCACGACGCTGGGCGACCACTCGCTGATGTCCCCGTCGAGGACGACCGGCTGGGAGAGCACCGGCACGACGGGCCCGCTCGGCCCCCCGCCCCCGGTGCACCCGGCAAACAGGGCGAGGACGCCGACCAGGGCGCAGGAACAGCAACGGCAGATCGAATCGCGCATGGACGCAGTATCGAACAAACCCCGCCGGCGTGCTGACAAATCGCCCGCATCGCCGGATTCGGGCACCTCCGGGGAACAACACCCGACCATCGTGGGTACATCCCGGTGCCGCCGGGGTCCCGCCTAGCCTTGCCTCAGGACACGCCGGCCCTCACACCCGGCCGCACGGAGCAGAAGTCCACATGCGCACCCTGATCGCCATCCCTGTGTTCAACGAAGAGACCTATGTCCGCCAGGTCCTCGCCCGAGTGCTCGCCCACGGGCACGACGTGCTCGTGATCGACGACGGCTCGACCGACGGCACGCCCGAGCTGCTCGACCAGATCGCCGGCGAGATGCCCATCCAGGTCATCCGCCACCCGACCAACCTCGGCTATGGCCGGTCCCTCCGCGACGCCTTCGAGGCGGCCGCCCGCGGCGGGTACGACTGGGTCATCACTATGGACTGTGACGAGCAGCACGAGCCGGACGCGATCCCCGACTTTGTCGCGGCAGCCGCGGTGGGCAACGCCGACATCATCAGCGGCTCGCGCTACCTCGTGGAGCAGCCCGAGGACGACGCGCCCCCGAAGGACCGCCGCGCCGTCAACGCCACCATCACCCGCGAGATCAACGACCGCCTCGGCGACCGCTTCGTCGAGGTCGGCGGCACGCTGCTGACCGATACCTTCTGCGGCTTCAAGGCCCACCGCGTCGAGGCGATGTCGAAGCTGGCACTCGACGAGGACGGGTACGCGTTCCCGATGCAGTTCTGGGTGCAGGCCGCGGCCAACCGGCTCCGCGTGCTCGAGATCCCCACGAGGCTGATCTACAACGACCCGAACCGGTCGTTCGGCGCGGCGCTCGACCAGTCCGACGTGCGGCTCGGCTACTACCGCCGCGTGCTGCACTGCGAGCTCATCCACTGCGCCGACCGGCTGCCCGAAGAAGCGCTGGTCGAGGCCGAGTGTCCCTGTTCGGGCGCATGATGGCGGCGGTCCCGTCGAGCGCGGTGTCGGAAACGGGCAACCGCTCGCTCTTGCTCCAACCCGACGCACCAGCCTGGGCCCGGCTCCTCCGCCGGCCTCCAGAGAGCGACACCGCCCGGACCACCCGCCAGATGCTCGGCCTGCCGACGGACCGGTCCGTCGTCATGGGCGGGCACCAGCCGGGGCTTTGGCACCCGGGCATCCTCGCCAAGCATCTCTCGATCCGCGCCTGTTGCGCGCGCCGGTGCGGCCGGCGCATGGGTCGTCGTCGATCAGTCTCCTGGCGCGGGTGCCGCGGTGGCCTACCCGGCCCTCGCCGGCTCCCCCGACGACTCCCAGCACCTCACGCGCGAGACAGTGCTGCTCGGCACCGCCGAGGTACCCCCGGCGGCCCAGCGCCCCGCGCGGCCGCTGGCACCGAATGACGGGCGCGCTCGCCACGGTCCGGGATGGTCTCTCCCGCCTCGCGCAGCTGCTGGCAAGTCACGCCGCGGAGCCGTCGCTCGCACGCCAACTGCACACGGCGTGCGTGGAGGCGCTCGCGGGCACGGAGTCGGCCGCGGAACAGACACCGGTGCCCTCATTCTTCGCAACCGATCTACACCGCACTCCGGCGTTTGCCGAGCTCGTCGGTGCCATGCGGGACGACCCCGCCCGGTGCGCGCAGCTCTACAACGAGGCCGCGGCCGCGTTCCCCGATTCCGGCGTGCGCGCGCTCACCATCACCGATGGCGCCATCGAACTCCCGCTCTGGGAGCCGCACCACCACGCCGGAACGCCCCGGGCCCTGGCGGACCGTCACGAGCGACCGGCTCGCCGACCTCGCGGACGAGTCGATCGTCCTCCGCGGCCTGCCGATGACCGGGCTCCTCCGCCGCCACGCCTGCGACCTGTTCGTCCACGGCACCGGCGGCGGGGCCAGCGAGACCGGGTCCGACGCGCGCGCAGACCGGCTACGACCGTGTCACCGAGCGGTGGTTCGAGTCGTGGCTCGGCGAGACCGACCTTGCGCCCTCCGTGGTCGCCACCGCCACGCTGCGGCTGGATTTCAGCGAGCTGCCCGGCAAGCACCAGACGCCACGCCCACAGACCATCGCCAGCGCCCGGGCTCTCGCCCACCGGGCCGCGCACGACCCGGCCCTCCTCGGCGACGAGACTCGCGGCGAAGCCAAACGCGAGCTGGCTGCACGGATCGACGCGCTCCCCCGGCACAGCCCGGAGCGCCGCGAACTCTACCGCGAGATGCACGAGCTCCGCGAGGCCGCGGTGCGGTCGCACGCCGACGAGCTCACCGCGCTGCGCGCGCGTGCCGCGAGGTTGGCCGCACAGCTCCACGATGCCGAGATCATGGACGACCGGACGTGGTCGTTCCTCTTCCATGATCCCTCCTCGCTCGCGGCCCTGCGCGCCGACATCGAGCGAGCCTTCGCCCAGGCGGCGAGATAAGCCATGCCGACGCACCGAATTAGCCTCGTGTGGGTGTGGAGTTTGCTCGTCGCCGCGGCGTGCGGCGTCTTGCTTTGCGCTGCGGGCTGTGATCGCCGCGGCGAGCCGGTCGAACCGGTCGCCACCGCTGACGAACCCGACAACGACGAGCCACCGCGCATCGTCGTGCTCTCCCCAGCCGCTCGGCGTGATGCTCGCCGACCTCGGCCTCGCCGAGCACGTGGTCGGCCGGCACGGCTGGGACACGGTGCTCGACCAGAGCCTCCCGGTCTGCGGCGACCAGACCGGGCTCGACTACGAGGCCCTGCTCCGCGCCGCCCCGACGCACGTCCTCACCGAGTGGGGCGCCCGCGAGCTTCCCGCCCGGCTCACCGATCTGGCCGCCAGGCACGAGTGGGCCCTGCACGACTTCCGCCTGCTCTCCCTCGACGACATCGCCGGCACCGCGGCCCGTCTCCGGGACCTGTTCCCGGCCGCCACTCCGGCCGAGTCTGTCGAGCGGTTCGATCAACTGATCGCCGCGCCGCGCCCCGAGCCGGTGTGGGACGGCCGCGTGCTGCTGCTGATGGGCACCTCCCCGGTCGCGGCCATCGGCCCCGGCTCGGCGCACCACGAGCTCCTGCTCCGCGCGGGCGGTGTGCCGGCGATCACCGAGGGCTCGCCCTTCATGCCGCTGCACAACGAGGACGTGCTGCGGCTCGCGCCCGACGGGATCATCCTGATCCAGCCGCGATCGGCCCCCGGTGACACCCAGCCCGCGGCCCCCGTCGCGGCTCGACGGCCTCGCCACGCTCGCGATCCCCGCGATCGAGCACGCCCGCGTGATCCGCATCGATCACCCGCTGGGGCTGCTGCCGAGCACCCGGTTGATCGAGGTCGCCGACTCGATGGACGAGGCGCTCCGCCGATGGGCCGACGAATGAGGCACCGGCGGCCGCATCGTCGCGGGGCACACCACCTACCATCCGCCCTATGACCCATCAGACCTTCGACCCAGTGGAACTGCTCGGCGAGCGTGTCCGGGCGGCGATCTCCGCCGCGGCCCCGGACGCCCCGGACGACGCCGACGCGATGATCTCACCGAGCAAGCGCGCCGAACTGGGAGACTTCCAGTGCAACGCCGCCATGCCCCTGGCCAAGCGGCTGGGCATGAAGCCCCGGGACCTTGCGACGAAGATCGTCGAACACATCGACGTAACCGACCTCTGCGAGCCGGTGACCGAGGCCGATATCGCCGGGCCGGGGTTCATCAATTTCCGCCTGCAGCAGGACGCGATCGGCACCCTGCTCGACCGGCTCGACTCGCCCTCGCTCGGCCTGCCGGCGCCCGAGTCCCCCACCACCGTCGTGGTCGATGTCTGCGGCGTGAACCTCGCAAAGCAGATGCACGTCGGCCACCTCCGCTCGTCGGTCATCGGCGACACGCTTGCGCGCACGTTCGAGCGCCTCGGCGAGACCGTCGTCCGCCAGAACCACGTCGGCGACTGGGGCCTGCCCATCGCCATGGTCACCCGCAAGCTGCAGAGCGAGGCCGAGGCCGGGCGGGTTTCGCTCGACGACCTCACGCTCGATGAGCTCGACCGGCTCTACAAGCTCGCCCAGCACGAATGCCGCGGGCAGGGCAAGGGGCTTGAGCTTGTCGCCAAGTACAACCTCGGCCCCAAGATCGAGGCCGAGCTGCGGGCGATGCACGACGAGGCGATGGAGCACCTGGCCGAGGCGAAGGCGACGCTCGTCGCCCTGCAAGCCCAAGAACCGGCGGTCCACGCGATCTGGAAACGGATCTACGCCGTCACCATGGGCGCGTGCCTCAAGACCTGCCAGCGGCTCCACACCCGCATCACCGAGGCCGACAGCGCCGGCGAGAGCAGCTACGCCGAGGAACTGACCACCGTCGTCAATGATCTGGTCGCCCGCGGCATCGCCGAGGAGAGCAGCGGCGCGTTGGTCGTCCGGCTCGACAGCCCGGAAGACGGCGGCATCGCCGAGCCCTGCCTCATCCGCAAGGGCGACGGCGGCTATCTCTACGCCACCACCGACATCGCCGCCATCAAGCGGCGCGTCCAGACCATCGGCGCCGACCGCGTCATCTACACCGTCGATGCCCGGCAGAGCCTGCACTTCAAACAGGTCTTCGCCGCGGCACGCAAGGCGGGATACGCGACCAAGCCGGGCGCCAGCCAGCCCTCCGTGCTCGAGCACGCGGCCTTTGGCACCGTGCTGGGCGAGGACGGCCGCCCCTTCAAAACCCGCTCGGGGGAGAACATCCGCCTGAGCGACCTGCTCGACGAGGCGATCGACCGCGCCCGGCAAGACGGTGGACAGCAAGAACCCCGGCCTGCCCGACGCTGAGCGAGCGGTCATCGCCGAGGCGGTCGGCATCGCGGCAATCAAGTACACCGATCTCTCCAGCGAACGCATCAAGGACTACGTCTTCAGCTTCGACCGAATGCTCGCCTTCGAGGGCAACACCGGCCCCTACCTGCTCTACGCGCTCGTGCGCACCAAGAGCATCTTCCGCAAGGCCGCCGAACGCGGCGTCGCGGCTCGACCACGCCGACGCCCCGATCGTCGTCGCCGAACCGGCGGAGAAGACGCTCGCCCTCGAGCTGCTCCGCTACCCCAGCGCCGTCCGCAGCGTCGCGGCCGCGCTCGAACCCATGCGGCTCTGCGGCTACCTCTACAGCCTCGCCGGGGCGTACAGCTCGTTCTTCGACGCCTGCCCCGTGCTCTCCACCGAGGACGACACCGTCCGCCGCTCACGCCTGCGGCTCTGCGAACTCACCGCCCGCGTGCTCGAGGACGGGCTGGGCGTGCTGGGGCTGCCGACGGTCGAACGGATGTAGCCCCCCGCAAACGCACAACCGGCCGCCCCCAGAGGGAGCGGCCGGCCTGCGAGAAGTTGACATGTTGGGATCGTCGGACCCCGTCGATCAGAACAGCAGCTGCATCTGGATGCGGAAGCTCAGCTGGTCGTCCTCGGATCCCGGCGCAAGCCCGATGCCCTCGTTGACCCTGACGATGTCGCCGCTCTCGGTCTGGTTGTCAAGGAACCACTGCACGTCGGCGGTCAGCTTCGCGGCGTGCGAGCCCGGGAAGAAGTAGTGGTTCGCGCCGAACGTGATCGTGTGGAAGTCTTCACCGGCCGCACGGTCGTCGTCGGGGAGCACCGCGTCCCACCGGGCGAACAGTTCGGTCGCCTCGGTCACGAACACGCCGCCCTGCACCAGTGCGCCGAAGTCGTCGTAGTCGGCCGAGCCGGTGGTCTCGGTGCTGCGGCCGACGAACGCGCCGTAGAGGTTCCACCCGCCGCCCTCGTAGCTGCCGTCAACCGTGTAGGTCAGCGTGTCCATGTCGGTCGGGGCCGAGCCGCCGGGGGGGAAGGTCGTCGTGTTGGCCGTCTCGCCCATCGTCTGCCAGTGCACCGCCGCGCCCACCATGCCGCCCGTCGCGCCCTCGCGGAACGAGGTGAAGTCCTTGTAGGTCTTCCATGAGGCGTCGCCGAACTTCACGTCGATGCGGCCCGTGAGCGCCACGTCAGACTCGGCCGGCGTGTAGTACGCCGTGTTGTCGGTGTTGAACCCGTCGGACACCATCCCGGTGAACCGCACGTTGTCCGCGGCGTAGGCCAGCTGCACGCCCTGCGAGCGGTCCTGGTTGAACGTCTCGTTCATCACCGAGCGGTCCGCCGCCTGCTGGTACTTGCTCGAGATGTTCTCCTCGCGGAGGAAGGGCGCCTTGAACTGGCCCCACGTCAGCTCGAGCCCGCTGTCGAACTCGTAGCTCATGATCGCGTCCTCGAGCTCGAACGCGCCGCCGTCGCGGTCAAACGCGCCGACGATCTTGTACTCCCAGTCGCCCGCGAGCACGCCCTCAAACCCGAGCTTCACACGCCGGGCGTTGAAGCCGTTGGTGATGTCCTCGTCCGGCGCGGTGGTGTCACGGGTGTTGAAGTTGTAGCGGAACTGGGCCTGCCCGGTGATGCTCAGCCGGTTCGAGCCGTCGGCCGAGCCGATGAAGAACTTGCCGTCGTGCCCGGCGGTGCCACCCGACTGGAAGCTCGCCCGCGCACCGGCGTCGGCGAGAAGCTCCCGGCTGAGGGCGTCGGTCGGGTTGGCCAGGGCCGGCACGGCGATCATCGACGCGGCGCATCCCACGATGAGAGTCAGGTTCTGCACTGGTGTGTCTCCAGCGGCCGCGATGAGGAACCCTCACAACCAGCGACCGTTTGGTTAAGAGGAGCCAGAGATTATTCAGAGTTCGCCAACGTTCCAGTGGGATTGTGTCAAGACTCTGCGAAGACTGGCGACCAACCCGTGGTATCAGCGGGCACGGGCCCGACGGCGCGACCGGACCATGTGCAAAAAAAGACAACCGGCCGCCCCAGAGGGACGGCCGGTCGTGATCAAATCAGATCTGATGGAGTTCGACTTCGATTAGAAGACGAGCTGCATCTGGAGGCGGAGCATCCACTGGCTGTCATCCGACGCGGGCAGGAGGCCGGTCGACTGATCCGGAGTGGCGAAGCCAGCCACGGCGGAGGCGCCGCTCTGGTCTTCGAGGCTGAACTGCACGTCGGCCGTGAACTTGGCGGCGTGCGAGCCCGGGAAGAAGTAGTGGTTGGCACCGAAGGTGAGGGTGTGGTAGTCGTCACCGGAGGTGGTGTCGTCGTCGGGGAAGAGACCGTCCCAACGGCCGAAGAGCTCCCAGTTGTCGGTCACGAAGACGCCGCCCTGCACGACCGCGCCGAAGTCGTCGACCGAGCTGGAGGAGGAGTCGGGGTCGATCGTGCGACCGACGAACGCGCCGAAGACGTTCCAGCCGTTGCCCTCAAGGCTGGCATCGACCGTGTAGAGGAAGAGGTCGCCGGGGCCAGCAGCGCCCGCGGTGGTGCCGCCGGGGGTGGCGTCGGTGTCGCCGCTGGTCTCCCAGTGCACCGCACCACCGATCATGCCGGCGTAGCCCTCGGTGCCGCGCCAGCTGGTGAAGTCGTCAAACTGCGCCCAGTCGCCGGACCACTTGAACTCGACGCGGCCGGTGAGGGCGTAGTCGTTGTCGGCGGCGCTGTAGTAGGCGGTGTTGGCCGTGCCGGCACCGTCGTTGAACGAACCGACGACCTTGAAGTTATCGGTCGCGTAGGTCATCGCGATGCCCTGCGTGTAGCCACCGGTGAAGGTGTCGTCAACGACGGAGCGGTCCGCGGCGAGCTGGTAACGGTCATCGACCATCCACTCGCGGGTCACGGGAACGCGGAACTGACCCCAAATGACGGTCGCGCCGCTGTCGAAGGTGTAGGTGCCGTACGCGTCGGCGAGCTCAAAGGTGCCGTCCGATTCGGTGTCGAAGTAGCCGCGGATGTAGTAGCCGAGGTTCTCGTTGCCGACGTTGCCGCCGAACTCGAGGGCCGTGCGGGTCATGTCGAACCCGTTGGTGGTGTCCTCGTCGGGGGCGGTGGTGTCACGGTTGTTGATGGTGTAGCGGAACTGGGTGTAGCCACCGATCTCCAGACGGTTGTTGCCGGAGGCATCACCGATGAAGAACTGGCCGTCGTGACCGGCGGTACCGCCGGCCTGGAAGCTGGCGCGGGCGCCAGCGTCGGCGAGGAGCTCACGCTCCAGAGCCGAGTTGTTGGCGGTCTGAGCGTTGGCAACGCCAGCGCTCATGGCCGCACCAGCGAGCAGAGCAAGCATCCTGGTCCGATTCATGTCTAAGACTCCTTCTCACAGGGCTGGGAACGCGCTGTACAAGAGGTTGCGTCCCGTGGTTTTACGTGTCCAACTGACCTGCATTTGCGATGCGCCGTTCTCACCGTGAGAGCGACGTGCAAGACTCTGATTTTTTGACCCCTCGGGGTCCGTCTCACTCAACCCGACTCCGCCGAGTTCCGATACCTTCGGCTGTTCGGCCTTTCCCGGTTGAGCAAGGACTAACTTCTAGACCTGACATTTCCGATTGTCCAGTCGGCGGTGGAACCGTTCCACGCGCCCATCCGGCGGGGCAAGGCGGAATTATCGGCGCCTCGAACAGGCGAACGCTAGTATTTACTTGCAAACTCCACCTGTCCACCAAGATTTTTTACCAAATTGCGGTCAGGTGTGTCCTGAATAGCGCAGGATACGCCTGCAGCGGTCTTTGCGCAATCCGAATGGCCCCCCGCACGGCCTCGCAAAAATCACTCCCTACCCTCCAACATTCGCGGAAACCGCCAAAACTGGCACCGGCACCTCCCCCGCCGTTCCGCCCCGACGATGCCGCCACCCACTGCGAGCACCCTCCATGGCAGCCCCCCGCACCATCCTTGTAGTAGAAGATGAGCAGGATCTCGCCGAACTCATCGCCATGAACCTCGAACGGGCCGGGTACCAGCCCCACCAGGTCCACGACGGACGCGCCGGGCTCGAGCGGGCCAAGGAACTCCTCCCCGACCTCATCCTGCTCGATGTCATGCTCCCCGGACTCGCCGGGACAGAGGTCGCCCAACGCCTGCGGCTGGAATCAACCACCGCACATATACCGATCATTATGCTCACCGCCAAGAGCGCCGAAGCCGATGAGGTCGTCGGGCTCTCCGCCGGGGCCGACGACTACGTCACCAAACCCTTCTCGCTGAACGTCCTGCTCGCCCGGATCGAGAGCGTGCTGCGGCGTGCCACACCCGACTCCGACCGCAAGACCACACTCGAGGCCGGGCCCGTGCTCATCCGCACCGACACCCACCGGGTCACCGTGCACGGCGAGGACGTCAAGCTCACCCTGACGGAGTTCCGGCTGCTGGCCTGCCTCGTCGAGGGCAACGGCTCCGTCCTCAGCCGCAAAGATCTGATGCACAAGGCGATCGGCCCCGGCGTCCGGGTCACGCCGCGGACCATCGACGTCCACGTCACCGCCCTCCGCCGGAAGCTGGGGGACGCGGGCAACATGATCGAGACCGTCCGGGGCGTGGGGTACCGGCTTGAGACCGCGACCTCCACCACGGCCGACGCCTGATCGGCTACCGCCCGGGCGCACCCGCGGCCGCCGTGTCTATAGATGTAGCCGATGCGACCCGCCCCCCACCGACCGCCAACCACCCTCGTCGCGACGCTCCTGGCCATGGCCATCAGCGCGCTGTGGCTCGGCGCGGCCCTCGGGGGCGCGGCGTGGTGGGTCGTCGCGACGGCCACCCTCGGCATCGGTGCCGCGGCCTGGATCGGCCTCCGGGCTCTCGAACGCGGCGGCCGGCAGGCCAGCGACCTCGACGCCACAGTCCGAGAACTGGAATCCGTCCTTCCCTCGGAGGACGACGCGCCCCACGGGGACGGCCTCTCCGCCAGACTGCGCGCAGCTGACGGTCCGGGCCGAAGAAACCCGAGCCCTGCGTGCCCTCCTCGACGCCACCGACGAGGCCGTGATCGCCTGCGATGCCGACAGCATGGTCGTGGTCGCCAACCGCAGCGCCATGGGCCTGCTCGCGCCGGGCTCCTCCCGGCCGGTGGTCGGCGAGCCGCTCGAGCAGTTGCTCACCGATGCGCGCGCTCCGGGCGGTCGCCGGAGCCCGCCGGGGCGAGGCCGCCCGGGCCCAGGCCCGGCTGCTGACCGGTGAGGGCCCGCGGATCGTCGAGATCGCCGCCGAACCCATCTCCGGCGGGCCCTTCGCGATCGAGGATCCCCCGGCGGTCGTGATCACCCTCCGCGATGTCACCGAGCAGGCGATCGCGATGCAGCTCAAGACCGACTTCGTCGCCAACGCCTCCCACGAGCTGCGGACGCCGCTGGCGTCGATCCGCACGGCGGCCGAGACCATGATGGAGATCGGCAACGAGAGCCCGGCGATGCAGGCCAAGCTCGCGACGATGATCTCGTCCAACGCCGAGCGGCTGGAGGAGCTCGCCCGCGATCTGCTCGATCTCTCGCGGCTCGAGTCGCCCGAGACCGAGTGCGAGATCGTCCGAACCGATCTCCGCGACATCGCCTCGGGGCTGTCCGAGCTGTTCGCCACGTCCTGCGCCAAGCGGGGCATCGAGCTGGCGTTCGAGATCGATCCTGACCAGACCCACATCTGGACCGACGAGAAGCTCATCCGCCTCGTGCTGCGGAACCTGATCGACAACGCGATCAAGTTCGCGTACGAGGGTACCGCGGTGCGAGTGGTCGCCTCGCGGGTGCCCGCCGAGGCGGCATCCGGCAACGGCGTCCGGCCGGGCACCGGCCGCGCCACCCTCCGGCTCAAGATCATCGATCGGGGGATCGGCATCCCCCCTGCCCCAGCAGCAGCGGGTGTTCGAGCGGTTCTACCAGGTGGACGAGGCCCGCACCGGCTCACCACGCCGGCGGGGCACGGGGCTCGGGCTGGCGATCGTCAAGCACGCGTTGCGCGCGCTCAACGGGACCATCCGCGTCGAGTCGGTCTGGCAGCAGGGCACGACGATGACCGTGGACCTCCCCGACTGCCTCGAGCCGCCCGCACCCAACGACGACGACGACACCCCGGACTCCGATTCTGCATCCTGACCGGTCCGTCACCGCTTGATCGGCGCGACCTCCACACCCCGAAGCTGCCCGAGCCGCTCTGCGACCAGCTCCAGGAACTGCTGCTCGCGGGCCGGATCGCCGAACCGCCCGACGGTGCAGGTCAGCGTCATGGTGACGGGGTCGCCGCCGCACCACTCATCCTCGCGGGTCGCCACCAGAAGCCCCGGCTCGTCCCGGGAGGAGCGGAGGCGGAACTCGACCCGGTCCTCGGTGGGACGGAGCACGGAGACCCTGACCAGTTCTGTGCGGCTTAGGGCGAAGCCGACCGCCGCCTGCAGGTCGTCCCAGTCGGCGACGATCGTCGTCTGTACCGGGCTGGTCGCCGAGGGGGCCACGCCGCGGGCCGGCTGCACTCCCTCAGCAGGCCCGGCGCACCCCCAGAGGGCCGCTCCCGGGACCAGAGATACCACGAGGCAGAGGCAAAGCCCCCTCGCCACGCCCGATATCCTGAAAGATCCCCAACAAGAGACTGGATTTCGCATGGGTTTCGGCCTCACTTCCGAGATAGACTTTTGGCACGCGGAACGATCGGCAGCGGCGGCCCGGCATGTGTGTCGGCCCGACTGACCCGATGCGGAGTGGAACACCCTTGGACATTACGGTACGAATCCCGCCGGGTCCTGCCGGGCTCGCGGTCGTCGGCTCGGGTGAACGCCACCTGAAGATGATCCGAGAGACACTGGGCGTCAACATCGCCGCCCGCGATGGTTGGGTGCGCATCCAGGGCGACCCCGCTTCGGTCTCGGCCGCCAAGGCTGTCATGGACAAGCTTTCCAAGACCGCGACCGAGCGCGGCTCGCCCTCGCGCCAGCAGGTGCTCGAGATGATCGCCGAGCAGGCCGTCGCGGCCTCGCGCCTCGGGCCCGGTGACATGACCAGCCCGCCGCCCGACGCGCTCTCGCCGTGGGACGGTCGTCTCGATGTCTATGTGCGAGGCCGCCCGGTCAGGCCCAAGACCGTCAACCAGCAGTTCTACCTCGACGCGGTGCGCGATCACGACCTGACCATCGCGATCGGCCCGGCCGGCACGGGCAAGACCTACCTCGCGGTGGCCGCGGCGGTGCACCTGCTCAAGACCGGGCGCGTGGCCAAGCTGATCCTCGCCCGCCCTGCGGTCGAGGCCGGCGAGAAGCTGGGCTTCCTGCCCGGCGGGCTCGAGGCGAAGGTCAACCCGTTCCTGCGCCCGCTGTTCGACTCGCTCAACGACATGATGGACTACGGGCAGATCCGCCGGTTCATGGACAGCGACGTCATCGAGGTCGTGCCGCTGGCCTACATGCGGGGGCGCACGCTCAACGACGCGATGATCATCTGCGACGAGGCCCAGAACACCACGCGGGGCCAGATGAAGATGTTCCTGACCCGCATGGGTCACGGCTCGAAGATGATCGTCACCGGCGATGTCACCCAGATCGATCTGCCCGACCCGATGGAGTCGGGGCTGATCGACGCGGCGCGGCGGCTCCGGCGCGTCGGGGGCGTCGCGACCGTCACGCTCGACGCGGCCGACGTGGTGCGGCACAGCCTTGTGCAGAAAATCATCGAGGCCTACGGCGACACCGACCTCGAGGCGGTGCAGCGTGAACTCCTCCACCGCGCCCTCACCGATGCGGAGAACGAAGACCGCGAAGCCCTGGCCCAGGAGACAAACGCGACCGACGGGGCCTGACCGCCGCCCGCGCTGAACACACCATGGCCAAAGACAGCTCCAAACCCAACGGCTCAAAGGCGGGCCCCCGGACCGGCAGCAAGGCCACGCCGCGGCGCGGGCGCGCGCAACCTGCGCGGCCGCGGCGGCGGCGGCACACCCATGGCCCGGTTCACCGACGTGTTCCGGAGCCGGTCGGTGACGTGGGGGCTGGTGGTGACGCTGCTCTTCGGGCTGGGCACGGGGCTGATCGCGGCCTGGGCCCACGAGCAGCCGCAGATCACCGCCGGACGCGTCGCCAACAAGACCCGGACGGTGCGGGTGAGCTTCCGCGTGATCGACCTCGAGCAGACCGAGTCGGCACGCGAGCAGGCCCGCCAGCAGGCGACGCTGGTGTTTCAGTCCGACGAGGCACTCCAGGCCGAACTCCGCTCGTCCATCGAGAGCCTGCCCCGAACCCTCGCGAACGTGACGCGGCTCGAGGACATCGACGAGGGCATCCGCTCGCGGTTCCGGCTGACCACCGAGGGGCTCGCGGCGGTGCAGGCCCAGTCGGCGGACGGTGAGCCCACGGAGGCGTACCTGCTCAAGATCGACCGGCTCATGGACCTCTACGAGCGGACGCCGGTGCTCGACGCGCAGACGTGGCAGCGGATCAGCCAGGGCCTGAGCGCCCAGCTCGAGCTGCGGCGCGGGAGCACGCAGGTCGCGATCGTGCACCGCGACACCGCCCTCAACGCCGAGAACACCGAGGCCCACCGGACCCGCCTGCTCAGTCTGTGCGCGCAGGCTCGTATCGACGAGGCCCTGCGCGAGGTGGTGATCTCGCGGCTGGTGGTCAACGCCCGGCCGACCTACCGGCTCGACCAGGCCGCGACCAAGCTCGCCCAGGACGAGGCCGCGTTCGCGGTCGAGCCACGCGTCAACGAGTGGCCCACTGGCGCCGTTATCTTTGCTCGGGGTGATGTCCTGACCCCCGCGCAGGTCGAGCTGCGCAAGGCGGAACTCGAGGCCTTCCGCGAGAACGCCTCGATGTGGCAGGTGTGGCTCCGCCGGATCGGGATCGTCACCGCCTCCGGCACCGTCGCGGCCGGCGGGGCGATGTACGCGGTGCTGTTCTGCCCGCGTCTGCGAAAGAAAGTCTCGCGGATGGCGTGGATCGCCGGGCTGCTGGCCGCGGCGCTGGCGGTCGCTTGTGTGGGCACGGCCGCCGCACCGGCGATGCTGACCGTGACCGCGGTGATGCCCGCAGTATTTGTCGCGGCGATCCTGGTCATCGCCTACGACCAGCGGGTGAGCCTGGCCTATTCGACCCTGCTTGCGGTGCTGACGTGTGTCGCGCTCGACCAGCCGATCGGCATGCTCGGCCTGATCATGACCGGCGTGACGGTCGCGATCTGGCAGCTCCACGACATCCGCGCCCGCGACACGCTCATCCGGATGGGCCTCTACACCGGTGTGGCGCTCTCGGTCGCGACGCTGCTCGTGCTCACGCTCGACCGCCCGATGGTCGAAGCGGTGATCCCCCAGACGCTCTGGGACGCCTTCTGGGCCGGCGTGGGCGGCATCGTGGTGGGCGCGATCGTGCTGTTCATCCTGCCGCTGGTCGAGCGGACCTTCGACATCACCACCGGCATGACGCTCATCGAGCTGCGTGACCCCAAGCAGCCGCTGCTCCGCGAGCTGCAGCAGCGGGCACCGGGGACGTACAACCACTCGCTGAACGTCGCGACCATCGCCGAGGCCGCGGCCTCGGCCGTCGGGGCCGACACGCTGCTGACCTACGCCGGCGCCCTCTACCACGACATCGGGAAGATGAACAAGCCCGAGTACTTCGTCGAGAACCAGCAGGGCGGGCCCAACAAGCACGACAAGCTGAGCCCGGCGATGAGCCTGCTGGTGATCGTCGGCCACGTCAAGGACGGCATGGAGATGGCCCGCGAGTACGGGCTGCCCAAGTGCCTGCAGCACTTCATCGAGGCCCACCACGGCACGACGCTGGTCGAGTACTTCTACCACCGCGCGCGCAAGCAGGCCGAGGACGCCGAGCGGGGAGACAACCCGCGCGAGCTGGAGTACCGCTACCCCGGCCCCAAGCCCAAGACCAAGGAGGTCGCGATCCTGATGATCTCCGACGCGGTCGAGAGCGCGACGCGCACGCTCACCGAGCCCACGCCGGCCCGCATCGACCAGCTCGTGCGCGAGATCGCCAACAAGCGCCTGCTCGACGGGCAGTTCGACGAGTGCGACCTGACGCTCACCGAGCTCAAGGCGATCGTCGAGGCCGTCTCCAAGAGCCTCGCCTCGAGCTACCACGGCCGGGTGGTCTATCCGGCCGAGGTCAAGGCCGCCGAGCCCAAGACGGGCGAGGTTGCGCCGAAGCCGGCCGCGAGCGGGTAACCTGCCCCGCCATGGACCCCGATCAATCCGACACGCCGCAGAACGCTATCAAGCCCGCCCCCCGCGCCGAGAACGCGGCCGTGGAGGGCATGTACTTCGGGATCGCTCTCAACGGGGCCGGGGGCGCCCGCCCGCTGGATGTCGCCGGCGTCCGCGGCTGGGCACCGGACGGCGAGTCGCTCTGGGTGCTGCTCGACCGCAACGACGATTCGGCCGAGGCGTGGCTCGAAAAGACCTTCCGCCTGCCGGAGATCATCCGCGACGGGATGCTCGCCGAGGACACCCGGCCACGGTGCCTGCGGACACAGGACGGGATGCTCATCCAGCTCCGCGGCGTGAACCTCAACCCCGGGGCAACGCCTGACGACATGGTCGGCGTTCGGCTGTGGATCGACGAGCACCGCGTGATCGCGCTCCGCGGCCGGCGCGTGTTCGCCCTCGCCGACATGCAGACGCGGCTGCTCGAGGGCGTCGGCCCGAAGACTCCGGGGCAGATCCTCGTTCAACTCACCGACACCATCACCGACCGGATCCGTGATGTGGTGAACAACCAGCAGGACCTTGTTGACGAGATCGACGAGGCGATGCTGGAGAGTGTCACGCCCGAACTGCGGCGCAAGCTCGCGGTGCCCCGGCGCCAGGCGATGACGATCCGCCGCTATCTCGCCCCGCAGCGGGACATGGTCGCGCGGCTGGCGATCGAGCCGACCCCCTTGCTCAGCGATAGCGACCGGCTCCGCCTGCGGGAGATCGCCGACGAGATCACGCGGCAGGTCGAGGAGCTGGACCTGCTCCGCGAGCGGGCATCGCTGATCCAGGAGCAGATGGCCGCGACGGCCAGCGAGCAGATGAACCGGACGATGTACGTCCTCTCGCTGGTGGCGGCGATCTTTCTGCCCCTCGGGCTGATCACGGGCCTGCTGGGTGTCAACGTCGGGGGCATCCCGGGGGCCGACTCGCCGTGGGCGTTCGCGGGGCTGTGCGTGATCATGGTGGGCCTGGCGGTGCTGGAGTACTTCCTGTTCCGGAAGATGCGCTGGCTCTAACCCGGAAGGGTGATTGCGTGGGCGGGTGAGTGAGTGGGCGGGTGCGGGGTGGACGGGGGGGTGGTGAATCGGTCCGGGGCTGGTATGCTGCCCCCGGGGACCCCCACACGGAGCACCACGATGTTTATGCACAACGAGCAGACCAGACGCGACTTTCTCAAGACCACGGCCGCGGGACTCGCGGCGGGGAGTGTGATCGGCATGGCGGGAACAGCCAGCGGCAGGAACCTCGGCACCGGCTACATGGGGCTCGAACGCCGCCGCCTCGGCAAGACCGGCATGGACGTGACCGTGCTCGGCTTCGGCGGGGCCGAGGTCGGCTACGGCCAGACGGCGCAGGAGCGCGTTGACCAGCTGCTCAACTCGGCCCTCGATCAGGGCCTCGACGCGGTGGACACCGCCGAGTGCTACCGCGACTCTGAGGTACTCGTCGGCAACGCCATCGGCCACCGGCGCGACGACTACTACCTGTTCACCAAGGTCGGGCACTGGGCGCCGGACGGCGTGGACGGCTGGAGCGCCGAGGGCGTGACCGCCTCGATCGATCGGAGCCTCGGGCGGCTCAAGACCGACTATGTCGACCTGGTCCACCTGCACTCGTGCAACATCGACATCCTCAAGAAGGGTGAGGTCATCGAGGCGCTCGAGAAGGCGCGCGATGCCGGCAAGACGCGGTTCATCGGCTACAGCGGCGATTCGCACGCGGCCAGGTACGCGATCGAGACCAAGAAGTTTGACACACTGATGACGTCGATCAGCGTGTTCGATCAGGAGGCGATCGACCTGACCCTGCCGCTGTGCCGCGAGCTGGACATGGGCGTGATCGTCAAGCGCGGCATCGGCAACGCGGTGTGGCGCTACGACGAGCTGCCGAGCAGCGGCTACCACCACGAATACTGGCACCGCATGCGGAAGCTCGAGTACGACTTCATGGGCAAGGACAACCTCGACAACGAGGGGCCGGACGGCCCGGCGGGCACCGCGCTGCGGTTCGTCCTCGCGATGGACGGCGTCCACACCAACATCGTCGGCACCACCAACCCGGCGCGGTTCGCCCAGAACGCCGAACTGCTGTCGGCCGGGCCGCTGGAGCCGGAGAAGGTCGAGGCGATCAGGAAGCGGTGGAAGGAAGTGGCGGAGGAGGGTTGGGTGGGGCAGATTTGACGAGTCCGGTGTTCAGTCGAAACGGATTTGTCGTTTCTGATTTCTGAAAGAGTCAAGGCTGATTCGTGTTGATCAGCCGACACGAGGTACACCACATGGCGATGGCCCTCTACCTATCAGCAACCCTACTCACAATGCTTGCGGGCATTGACTACGCTCGTACATCCAGAAGTCTTGGATCACAGCCCGTTCCGGGATTGTGGAGGAACATCTATCTCACCGCAGGAACGTCTGCCATGTTTCTCCAACTGGGTCTCTTGATCATCGGGTTCTTCGCCTTTGAGTGGTGGACCCCACCACTCGCACTCGTCGCGTCTGTTGTCGTCGGCGGCATTTGCTACCGTGTCATTCGGTTGCAGGGTTGGTATGCCACACTCGGTTTTGTTTTGGCAGTAATTGCCACTCTTCTGTTCATTGGCACTCTTTTGGGATAGTCCACTTTTCCAGTCATTCCCCGTGCCGCTCCCGCATCTCCCGCCGGAACGCCTCGCTCTTCCCCGGCGCGATGGTTGCCCACTTCCAGTCTTCGTTGCCGACGAGAATCCGCGAGATCAGCATAAGCTGGCCGGTGTGGTAGGCGCAGTGGGCGATCGCCCGCGTGACCGCCAGCGGCACGGTGTGCGGCTCGGCGCGGATGGTCACCGTCCGCGCCATGTCCGCGTCGCTCAGCGACTCGACCGCGTCGAGGGCGGTCTGCCAGCCGCGGTTCCAGATTGCGAGGATCTCCTCGCGTGACTCGGTGCCGGGGGCGAACTCGGTGTCTCGGTTCCGCCAGTCCTTCTCGCCGTCGGTGGTGAGGAAGTCGGCAAAGCGGCTGTGGAGCGAGCCGGCGAGGTGCTTCATGATGATCGAGACCGGGTTGGTGCCCGGGGCGATCGGCGTGTGCAGCTTGTCGTCGGGCACCTGCCCCGCGGCGTGCTCGGCCCACTGCTTCTGCTTGCGCAGTTCGGCGAGCCAGGCGGACTTGACGGCTTCCAGCGTGGTCATGCGGAATTCTAGGAGAACGCAGAGCACGCAAAGGAGTCGCGGAGGACGCAGAGAGAGGCGTCTGGACGGTAGGAAGAAACTGACCCGGCTTTCCCTTTGCGTTCTCTGCGTCGACTCTGCGCCCTCTGCGTTCAGCCTTCCGGCTCAAAGTCGGGCGTGTACCACTCATCCAGCACCGCCCGCCAGTCCTCCATGCTTGTCACCCGTGTGAACCGCACCCGCACCTCTTCACCCCGCGGGTGGTGCTCAGCGAAGCGGATGCCGAACTTCCGCATCACGCGGCCGGTGTAGACCTCCGGTTTGCGGCACGACGCGTTCACCGCCAGCGCCAGCTCGAAGTGGTCCTCCAGCACCGCCCGCTGCTCGGCGACCGTCGGCGGCAGGGGCTCGCGCCCGGCGAGCAGGTCGCGGGCCTGGCGGAAGATCCACGGGTTGCCGATGCACCCCCGCGCCACGCTCGCGCCGTTCACGCCGGTGAACTCAACCATGCGGAAGATATCGCCCACACCCCACACATCGCCGGAGCCGAAGACGATGCAGTCCGGGTGCTGCGCGCGCAGTTGCTGCACGATCTGCCGCAGCAGGTCCCACCGGCTGGGGCCGACATACTTCTGCTCGACCGTGCGCCCGTGGATCGTCGCCCACGCATACCCCATCGAGTACGCGGCATCGACGATCTTCCAGAACGCCTCGATCATGTCGGGCGTGTCGTCGAAGCTCCGCCGGACTTTGAGCGTGCAGGCGATGTCCGCGGGTACCGCCTCGCGGACGGCCTCAAGCATGGCGATCGCGCCGGCGGGCTCGGCCAGCCAGTGCCCGCCGCGGGCCTTGCGGCTGATCTTCTTGACCGGGCAGGCGAGGTTGACGTCGATCGAGGCGAACGAGTCGGTGGTCTCGGCGGCCGGCGGCTTCGGGCGCGTGCTGCGCGCAGATCGTCCTCGACCGCCACCCGCCCGAGCTGCTCACCCCCCGGCAGCCGCAGGTGGGCCGGCCGCTGCGAGGGGTCGTGCGTCGTGGCCCCGTCGTAGGCCAGCCGGCGGTAGTCGCGGTCGTGCCTCCGCCCCTGCTCGGCCATCTTGAGGGCGGCGATGGCCATCTCCTTGGGGTCCGACCCCATGAGTTGGCCAGAGAGCGGGGCGTCCTCGGCCCCGCCGGGGACGTTGTCGTGCAGGTCGCCGAGGTCGGCCTTGGCAAAGCCGCGGCCGCCGGCCAGCAGCGTGCGGTCGAGCAGGGCCTCGGTCACGCAGTAGGGGCAACCATGCCGGCGGGCGACAATCCGCATGGCCGCGTCGGAATAGCCCGCCAGGCCCGCCTGGAAGAAGGGCGCATCAAAACCGGGCACAAACGCCGCCACGCGGGGGTCCATGCCCCCCAGGCCGTGCTCGAGGGCCAACCGCTCCGCGACGCGGCGGGGGTCGATATCCTCCGCTCCGGGCGCGACGGCCGGGCCCGGCGGGGTGGCGTTGTTGCTGGTGCATCCCATCGGGCAATCGTAGGAATGCACGCCCGATGGCGAGAACGCCGCGGATCGCCGCCGTAGACGGGATGGAGCCACAGATGAACACAGATACACACAGATGGACAAGAGGCATGACCAACCCTGAAAACAGCCAATCAACGTCTTCCATCCGTGTCCATCTGTGTTCATCTGTGGCGAAGATGCTCTGCGTGGGAACGCTGGCCATTGGCGCCGCGGGCGTGCTGCCGGCCTGCAACGCCCTGCCCACCGGGCTGGCCGACGAGGCGGTCGGCCCCTACGACCGGCCCTTCCCCGCCGAACTGGCCCAGACCGAGACGCTCGACATCCAGGTCATCCGCCGGCCGGAGACCCGCATCACCATGACCAACACCACCGCCCGGAGCTTCGGCCCCTCGACGGTCTGGCTCAACGGGCGATTCAGCCGGCCGATCGACGGCTTCCGGGCCGGGCAGACCCTCACACTCGACCTCTACGACTTCCGCGACGAATTCGGCGAGACTTTCCGGGCGGGCGGGTTCTTCGCGACCAAGGCCCCGGAGAAGATCATGCACGCCCAGCTTGAGACCATCGTCGACGGCGACAGCCGCATGATCGGGCTGGTCATGGTCGATCAGGACGACATCCGCTAGACGCGGCACGAGGAGCTCGGCATGGCGCAGGTGCTCGTGGTCGGGCCCCACCCGGACGATCAGGAACTCGGCATGGGCGGCACGATCGCCCGGCTGGCCGAGCAGGGGCACGACGTGCTGCTGCTGGACATGACCAACGGCGAGCCGACACCCTTCGGCGACCCCGAGACGCGCGCAAGAGGCCGACGCCGCCGCCGCGGCACTCTCTCCGGATGCCGCAATGTTCCCCGAGGGCAGGCCCGTCCGGCGCGTGCAGCTCGGGCTGCGGAACCGGTTCGTCGAGCACACGATCGAGGCGCGGCACAAGGTCGCGGGCGTGATGCGCGCGCACCGGACCGAGATCATCTTCGTCCCCTACTTCGAGGACGCCCACCCGGACCACCTCGCGGTGACGCGGATCGTCGAGGACGCGCGGTTTGACGCGAAGCTGACGGGGCTGGAGATGCCCGTACCCGAGGCGTTGACGCCGGACGACCCCGAAGCCAGGATCGCCGACTACGCCCCGCCCTGCCACCCGCGGTGGTTGTTCTACTACTTCTGCACGCACCTGCGGATCACGCCGCAGCCGACGTTTGTCTTTGACGTCACCGGGTGCGAGGCCAAGAAGGAACTGGCGATCCGGGCCTACCACTCGCAGTTCGGCATCAACGAGAAGAACCGGCCGGTGGTGGACTGGGTGATGGGCGCGACGCGGTTCTTCGGGTCGCGGATCGGGACGGCGGCGGGCGAGCCGTTCTTTGCGAGGGAGCCGGTGGGGATGAGGGGGTTGGGGGGCTTGCCGCTGTAGCGACACCAGCGAGGGGACAGGACCGCCCTTTGGCAGCGTCACGATCACAACCAGACCCCGCACCGCTCCTCCGGATCGCGGCCGAACCGAGCCGGGACGGATTGCGGCTCGCGCTACGGCAATTCCTCACTGACGAGAACGTTGAGGTCGTCACAAACAGAGGCTTTGAGGGCGGACCGTTCAGCGAGCGTTGCTGCAGGCAGATCCGGGACACCGGCATCATGCCACCCAGTGAGGTCATGTCGGGCCGCACCGCCGAAGCCGGGTTGAGTTGGCCGCGGGAAGTCTTTGCACTCGCCCGTTGGGGAGATGGCTTCGCCCCGTGGCAGTGCTTTGCCGCATGGGTCTTGCTCACGTGGGTGGCGGATCCGAATGATGACGAATGCACAGAAGCTGATGCGGACACGGTCTGGTCCCTCACCGAGGGCGCGACACGCCTGTCGCCGGAGATTTGCGCACACGCCATTGCCTATCTGCGCTGGCAGGCTCCGGCGCGGAACGAACCTGGGCCAACCGCCTTCCACGAACTCGGTATCGCCTGTCTCTACGCTGCCCTGTTCAGATCCCACCCCGGACAACGTCTTCGAGACGCGCTGGACATGCAATGCCTGAGAACCATTGAGGTCGCCGATCAGGACACCCTCGAGGCTATCGACTCCGGTGAGATATGGGCCATCCGCTGGCCACTTGACATGACCCAATGCGTCATGGAGAGACAGTGGCGAACGCTGTGTTCGGAGTTGCTCGGGCCTTTCGATCAACGCCAGATGCCCGATTCGGCGGGAGAGATTCTTCGGCGAATGCAGGCCGGGGTCTGAAACGGATCTCATTCCGAATCTCGGGCTCGAATCAGTGATCGCACGCAGGCTAGGCTTGGGGTTAGCACGACCCACACGGAGCCCGCCATGACCACCCCGCTCGACGCCACAACCCCCCACCCCTCAACTTTCAGTGGGTGCCGCAGCCCGACGCCCAAAGGCTCGTCGATGAGTTGCTGGAGGGCTTTCTCGGCGACTGCCCCGCCGCGGCGTGCCTGGCCGGGCGGATGCTCGACGAGGCCGGGACGCGGTTCAAGGACTGGGTGGACTTCATCGAGGTGCCGGCGACCGACGAGTTGTGCGCGCCTGGCGTCGGTCGGGTTCACGCCCATCGAGCGGCCGGGTGCGGCCGCGTGCTTCGAGCACCCGGGGGCGATCTTCCCGGCGATCGTGCTTGGCACCGGCGGTCCGCAAGCGCGTGGGCATCAAGGTTGACTCGCTCGCCGATGTCTGTGCTGCGAACGCGGTGGACAACACGTTCCGGCAGGAGGGCGAGCCGGGATCGCGGTTCCGGTGGGGGCAGGTGTTTGTCGCGCCCGGGGCCGAGCTGTGGGCGGTCGAGCGGCACGGGTACCGCGGGTTCGAGCCCGTCAGCGATCCGCTGGCGGCGCGGCTGGAGGCCCAGCGGCAGTTCGAGCGTCTCCGCCGGCGGCAGCGCAACTTCGCGACTGACGCGGAGGGATTCGCCCGGTTGAACGAGCTGGTGGATGAGGCGGTCTCGCTGCTGGGCGTGGACTGGGCGTGCGACCTGTTCTTCGCCGCCGAGCGCGAATACTGGATGCGTCGCAACCGCGCGGCGCGCGCGCAGAAGAGCCGGCAGGACATCCTCGGCCTCGGCTGGGCCAACCACGACCACCACACCTACCGGTGCTCGCGCGAGAACTACGGCGCGGTCATCGCGGTCTTCGAGAAGCTCGGGTTCTTCCTGCGGGAGCGGTTCTATGCGGGCGAGGAGGCCGGCTGGGGGGCCCAGGTGCTCGAGCAGCCGGTGACGGGCATCGTGATCTTCGCCGATGTGGACATGAGCGCCGAGGAGCTGACCGGCGACTTTGCCCACGGCACGCTCAGGGCCCGCGACGAGCTGGGCACGATCGGCCTGTGGGTGGGCATGCACGGTGAGAGCCTGCTGCAGGCGGGGATGCACCACCTCGAGTGCCAATTCGCGTGGCACGCGCTGCGGGAGCAGCTGCAGAAGGAGGGAGTGAACACGATGCAGCCGTTCACGACGTTCTCGTACCTGCGGCAGGCGTTTACCGAGGGTGAGTGGTGGACGGTGGACCCGGCGCGTCTCGACCGGCTGGTCGCGTCTGGCGCGCTGGACGAGCACCAAGCGGGGTTCATCCGCGAGAGCGGCACGATCGGCTCGCACCTGGAGAACCTCGAACGCAACGACGGGTTCAAGGGGTTCAATCAGCAGGGCGTCAGCGACATCATCCAGCGGACGGACGCGCGGAAGCACATCCACCCGATGGGGGCGTGAGCGGACACGGGGGACGGCCTCGTGCTCAGGGGTTGGGCAGCGCCGCCTGCACCGCCGCGAGGAAGTTGTAGATCTGCTCGGCGTCCACCGGCGGCGGCGTGGTGGACGTCGGGATCGAGTAGGGGCCGTGGATGACGATGTTGGGGGCGGTGCCGGTGGCGTAGATGTACTGCCCGGTCGAGACGGCGATCGGGGCGGCGGCCGTCCCGTTCTTCGGGAAGATGTAGACATCGCCGTCGAGCACGAAGACCTGGTCGCGTGCCGCGAGCATGCCCGAGCCGGAGAACGGGGGTGCGATGCGTGCGACGACGCCGGTGCCCCAGGTGACGGTGCGCGTGCGGAGACTCTCGATGTAGTTCCAGTGCCCGGTGAGGTAGACGTAGCCGCCGTAGAGGTGCCAGCCGTTGCTGCCGTGGACGAGTTCGGAGTGGCCGATCCCGTCGTTGGGATCGGGGAAGGCGTTGTAGTCCGGGTCGGGGCCGTAGACGGCTTTGATCTTGGTCTGTCCGCTGTACTCGATGTCAACCTCTTTGGGATCGGCGCCGCTCTGACGGAGCGGGAGTTCGTAGTTCTCCCAGGGCATGGGGAAGACCAGTTCACCGTTGGACCCGGGGACGGGTATGCCGTTGGACGTCATAGATCTGTTTCCCTTCGTTCATCGTGCGTCCGGAGCGGGCGCAGGACAGTGCAGTCGTTGCTCACTCGTCGCGGCTTGGTCACGGGTGCCCCCCGGCCGGCGTGCGGTTGGACCACGGGTGGAATCCTCTGTTCAACCGCACGCGACGCACCCAGATCCCCGCCAGGAAGGCCGGCACCATGGCCGCGGCCACGGGCAGCGGGCCGAGGAAACCGAACCCCAGGGCGAGCAGTGTCACGGTGCCGGCGCCCATCGCGACGACCGCGGCGGTCAAGACCAGCGCCCGAATCCACGCCGCGCGGGGCCCGACGAACGCGAACGCCAACCCGAGGATCGCGCCCCCAACGACCGAGAGCACCCGGAGGAAGGGGTCGGCCTGGCGCACGATCCTGCTCCGGGCGAGCCGCTTCGATCGCGACCATCTGCGCCTTGAACCCCTCGACGGTGCCGCCCGAGGGGTGCACCACCCGGTCGGCGAAGGGCACGGACTGCCCGACCACCACGATGCGCTGGTAGAACAGTTCGCTCAGCTGTCCTGGTGTGAGGCCGGGGAGATCGGCGATGTTGATCGTCGCCTCGTCGATCGCCTCGACCGGTGGAACATCGAGCACCGAGTAGGCGACCTCGGTCCCCCGGGGCAGGACGCCGGCGACGCCGGCGTCCAACCGGACGAACGACACGCCGAGCCGGTGTTCGGTCCGCAGGGCGCGGCCCACGCTCATGTCCGTGGTGCTGGGGGAGAGGACGACTTGCGCCCGGGCGGGATCGATCCGCACGATGTAGGGCACGGTCGGCATCCGCTTGGCCGCCACCGCCGCGAGAGCGAACGAAGGGCTGGCCAGCCCGTCACCCGGCAGCCTGGCCGCGGTGTCAAGCCGCCAGCCGGTCCGGAGGAACTCTCCCGTGGGTGCCCCGCGCGGGTGGTCGGCGAGGATGTCTGTGTCGAGCGTGACGGGGTCGGGGGTCTGGCTCGGCCAGTTGTAGAGGGCGAGGACCACCTGGCACCCGCCGTCGCGGAGGGTCTGTATCCCCTCGACCATCGCGGCATCGCCCGGATCGTCCCGATCGGCGAAGGCGATATCGATCGCCACCACGCTCGGCCTCGCCTCGGCGAGCTTGGAGAGCAGATAGCCGTGGAGAGGCCGATACGTCGCGATCTGGCCCGGCGTGACACCCTCTATCCCGACCTGCTCGACCAGGCTCCGGACGCCCTGCTCGTCGATCTGGATGCCGCGGACCGCGGCGAAGGCCATGGGCGCAGAACCCAGCGCCCGGCCGCACCCGCGCCGCGCCGGATTCGAACACCGGGCCGAGCGAGATCTGGTCGCTGAACCCCGCGATGTTCACGCCGTTGGAAAACAGCACGGCGCCCGGCAACACAGCACGCAGCCACGAGCTTGGGCTTGGCGACCGCCAGCCGCCGCGCCACCGACACTGATCGCGACACCGGGCCGGGCGTGCACGCGATCGGGAGATCGCCCGCCTGCCACCGCCCCAGGTCGTCGGCGAACTCCTGCATCGAGGTGTAGCGCGCGCGCGGTGCCTTCTGCAGCGCCTTCTCGACGATCGCGACCAGGTGCCGGTCGAGGTCCGCGCGGTACTTCCGGGCCGGATCGGGCTTTTGCTCGCGGACGATCTCCCCGACCTCCCGCCAGTGCTTGCCGAGCACGGGGTAGGGCAGCTGCCCCGTGAGCAACTCGTAGAGCACGACCCCCATGCCGTAGATATCGCTCCGCTCGTCGATGAGGTCCGGGTCGCCGCTGAACTGCTCCGGCGACATGTAACAGGGGGTGCCGACCGCCGTGCCGTATTCGCGCGCGCTGGGCGTCGTCGCGCACACTCGGCCCCGCGGCCAGGCCGAAGTCGATCACCCGCGGTACGTCGCGGTTGTCCACCAGCAGGTTGGGCGGCTTGATGTCTCGGTGGAAGACGCCCTTGCGGTGCCCGGCCTCGAGGGCGAGGCAGAGCGAGCGGATCAGGTCGACCCGCCTGTGGATCGGGAGCTTGTGGTGCGCGGCGTGCTCGGTGATCGGCATCGCCGCGGGGAGGTACTCCATCGCGAAGTACCGCGCCGGCGCATCGCCGAACATCGTCGTAGACTTGCTGGTGTAGATCGTGACGATGTTCGGGTGCTTGAGCCGGGCGAGCGACTTGCCCTCCTGCTCGAACCGGCTCAGGGCCACCCGCCCCTCGTCGCGGGAGATCACGATCTTGAGCGCGGCGCTGCGGTCGAGGTCGTGATCGAACGCCTCGTAGACAAAGCCCTGCCCGCCCCGGCCTATCAAACGCCGCACCTCGAACTGGTCGAGCCTGAACGGCGGGTCGGGCACCGGCGCCGACTCGCACGTCGCCGGCGGATCGTCCGGTACACGCTCGCCGTGCGGCCGGGCCTCTCCCCCGGGGTCGCGGGGTCGCGGGTCGCGGCGCTGCCGTCCGGGTCGTCGGGGATCGGCGTTGGGGTGTGGTCCACGAGAGTCTCCGGAGCGATCGGTCGCGACCGTCGTCCGTGCGGTAGGGTCTGGTCCGGATTCCGACTTCGGAATTCTACCCATTCCTCCGTCACCCATTTTGACCGGGTGAAATCACCGGATGTCCGTCGTTCGGACACCCGGCCCCGCGCCGGACGGGCCCGCCTGCCCCGACCGGCGGGTTTGACCGGCCCGCGTACCATCCAGCCGCATGGGATCCACCGTCCAACTCCTCGAGCCCGTGATCCGCGAGGCGATCTCCGAGCGACGCTTCACCGAGTTGCGGACGGCCCTGCGCGAGATGGACCCCCCGGACGTCGCCGAGCTGCTCTCGGAGATGGAGCCGCTGGAGGCCGCGATCGTCTTCCGACTGCTCTACCGCGAGGCCGCGGCCGAGGCGTTCACGCACCTCGAGCCCGACCGGCAGGAAGAACTCATCGAGCAGCTCGGCGACGAGCGGACGCTGCGGCTCGTGGAGGGGCTGCAGCCGGACGACCGTGCGGCGTTCCTCGACGAGCTGCCCGCCCAGGCGGCGTCGAAGCTCATCAACAAGCTCAGCCCGGCCAACCGGCGGATCACCCAGCAGATCCTCAACTACCCCGAGGACAGCGTCGGCCGCCTGATGACTCCCGACTATGTGCGGGTGCGGATGCACTGGTCGGCGAGGCAGGCGATCGACCACATCCGCAAGCACGGGCGTGACGCCGAGACGATCAACTGGGTCTTCGTGGTCGGCGAGCGGCTGAAGCTGCTGGACGAGCTGCCGATCCGCCGCCTGCTGCTGGCCGATCCGGACGACTCGATCGAATCGCTCTGCGACGGTCGGTTTGTAAGCCTGGATGTCGCCGACGACCGCGAGGAAGCGGTGCGGGTGATGGCCAAGTACGACCGCACGGCGCTGCCGGTGATCGACGGGGCCGGCGGGCTGCTGGGCATCGTGACCTTCGACGACGTGGCCGACGTGGCCGAGGAAGAGGCCACCGAGGACATCCACAAGCTCGGCGGCATGGAGGCGCTCGAAGCGCCCTACATGCAGACCGGCCTCACGGACATGATCCGCAAACGCGGCGGGTGGCTGTGTGTGCTGTTCGTGATGCAGGTCCTGACCATCGGCGTTCTCGACCACTTCATGGGCGCACTCTCCAAGGCGGAGGTGCTCATCGTGTTCATCCCGCTGATCATCTCGTCGGGCGGCAACACGGGCACGCAGGCGGCCTCGCTGCTGATCCGTGCCCTCGCCCTGGGCGAGGTCGAGCCGGGCGACTGGCGCAAGGTCGTGCAGCGCGAGACGCTCGTCGGGCTGGTGCTCGGCGGTGTGCTCGGTGTGCTGGCGTGGTTCCTGGTGCTGTCGCTGAACCTGCTGGGCATGGCCGACACGACGCACGCCTCGCTCGTGGGCCTGTCGGTCGGGCTGGCGGTGCTGTCGATCGTGGTGTGGGGCGTGCTGCTGGGGTCGGTGTTCCCGCTGCTGCTCGAACGCCTCGGGCTCGACCCGGCCGCGATCAGCTCACCGATGGTCGCGACACTGATGGACGTATCGGGACTGGTGATCTATCTGGTCGTGGCGACGGCGGTCTTAAGCGGGACGCTGTTGTAGCCGCACCGCCCAACGGGATCCGTCGTGTGGCATGCCCACGCTTCGTGGGCATGTGCGTTGACCTCTCGATGCCACTCCATGCCCACGAAGCGTGGGCATGCCACACCGCCTCAGTGCAGCACGCGGTACACCTCGGCCTGATCGGTGAACCCCTGCGCGACCTTCTCGCCCGCGTCCACGCGCATCGGCTCAAAGCCCGCGGCCTGTGCCGTCTCGTAGAGCGTCACGCCGTCGGCACGCTCGCCGGTCAGGCGGCGGAGCTCGTCGGTCATCGCCATGATCTCGTAGACCGCAAGCCGCCCGCGGTAGCCGGTGCCGAAGCAGTTCTCGCACTTCTCGGTGTGCCCGCTGCCGCGTGTCTCCGGGTCCTGCCCGCTGCCGTCGCAGACCTTGCACGTGCGCCGCACCAGCCGCTGGGCCAGCACCGCCAGCAGCGACGACGTGATGAGGTAGGGCTCGAGCCCGATGTCGATCAGACGCGGGATCGCGCTGGGCGCATCATTGGTGTGGAGCGTCGCGAGCACCAGGTGACCGGTGAGCGAGGCCTGGATCGCCAGCTGGGCCGTCTCCTGGTCACGGATCTCACCGACGAGGATCACGTCCGGGTCCTGACGCAGCAGGGCGCGGAGACCGGTCGCGAACGTCACGCCGCGCTTGACGTTGACCTGCATCTGGCTGATGCCCTCGAGGTGATACTCGACCGGGTCCTCGATGGTCATGACGTTGCGGCTGGTGCGGTCGATGCTGCCGAGCGCGGCGTAGAGCGAGGTCGTCTTGCCCGAACCTGTCGGCCCCGTCACCAGGATCATGCCCGTCGGCCGGTCAACCAGGTCCATCAGCCGGGCCTGCATCTTCTTGCCCATGCCGATCTGGTCGAGGCTGAGCTGGGTCTGGCTCTGGTCGAGCAGCCGCAGCACGAGCCGCTCGCCGTAGACCGTCGGGATGCACGACAGGCGGATATCGATCTTCTTCTGGCCGATGCGCACCGAGGTGTGGCCGTCCTGCGGGCTGTGCCGGTTGGCGATGTCCAGCTCGGTCATGACCTTCATGCGGCTGGAGATCGCCGCGGCCAGCGACATCGGCGGGCTGAACACGTCGTGCAGCATGCCGTCCACACGGAAGCGGATGACCAGCTTGCTCTCCTGCGGGTGGACGTGGATATCGCTCGCCCGGCGCCGGAGCGCCTCGAACAGGATCATGTTCACCAGCCGGATGACCGGGGTCTGGCGCGCCAGGCCCAGCAGGTCGGTCGACGAGCTCACGCCCGCGGCCACGCTCTCGATCGCCGAGGCGTCGAGCGGCATCTCCTCGATGATCTCGGTCACCAGGTCGCCGCGCTGCTCGTAGCCGCGGTTGATGAGGTTGGCCACCGCCGCCCGCGGGGTCAGCGCGATCCGCAGCGGCATGCCGACGAGGTCCTCGATGATGTTGAAGACCGCCGGCTGCAGCGGCTGGGCGGTGACGACGGTCATCGAGTGCCCGTCGCTGGACAGCCCGGCGACGTGCTGCTGCCGGGCCAGCTCGGGCGGGACCGACTCGTAGAAATTGCTCGACGACTCCTGCAGCCGGGGCTCGTTGATAAAGGGCAGGCCGGTGCGCTCGCCGAGCTTGGTGAGCGCCTGCTGCTCGTCCATCGCCAGCAGCGAGAGCATCACGTCCCACGGCTCGGTGTCCGAGCCCTCGGCGTGACGGAAGACGCGGAGCTGGTCCGGGGTGAGCTTGAGGCCGCCGAGCTGCTCGGCAAGGTGGGCCGACTCGTCCAGTGTGATCGCCCCACCACCACCGCTCGCGGGAGTGGCGGGCGACGCGGCGTCGCCGGATCGCGAGAATCTTGCCAGCGGACCCTTTGCCATCAGCCGGTCTCTCCGGAGCGGCGGACGACGCCGGAGTCGTCCTCCTCGTCGGTCAGCGGGATGATCAGCGGCTCTTCGAGAGTGGCGGGGTCGACGGGCACGTTTTCGTCGTCCTGCGCCCATGTGGGTGTGTTGATCAGCTCGATCACCGTGGGCTCGAAATTCGGCAGGTCGGGGTCGAGCTCGGCGAACTCCTGCGGGCCGCGGGTGAGCAGACGCAGGTCGGCGAAGTTGCGGTCGTTGAGGATCCGCGGCGTAATAAAGATGTAGAGCACCTGATCGCTCGAGATCTTGTTGGTGTCGCGGAAGAGCAGGCCGAGGATCGGGATGTCGCCGAGCAGCGGCACCTTGATCACGGTGTTGCGGGTGTCGGTGACCTTGATGCCGCCGACCACGATCGTCGCGTCTGTCGGGATCGTCACCGACTCGGAGCTGACGTTGCGGGTGGTCTTGGGCGGCGGCACGCCGTTGGTGCTGCTGCCCGTGAAGTTGGACAGCTCGATCTCGTACTGCAAGCGGAGATACCCCGCCTCGGAGATGCTGGGCGTCACCGTCAGCGACGTACCCGCCGACTCGTAGCCGGAGAAGCTGGTCGAGTCGGTGTTCGTGCCGAAGGTGGTCGAGGTGGTCGGCTGCTCCTCGATGCTGTTGATCGTGGCTTCCTGGTTGTCGTTGACCAGAAGCTGCGGCGAGGAGAGGATCCGCGCGTCGGTGTCGGTCTGGACCGCGTCCAGAATCAGCGGGACGTACTGGCTCTTGATGAGCGAGGCGCTGTAGCCGCCGAGCCCGGGCAGCGGGAGCTTCGGGTCGCCGTAGGCCCCCGTGTCACCCACCGAACCGAGGCCGAAGGCGGTCTGCGTCGAGAACTGCCCGACGTTGATCTGCCCCTCGACCGCGAGGCGGAAGTCCTTGGTGTCGCTGACCGCGAGAATGTTCACATCGAGATACACCTGCGGCCGGCGGACGTCGAGCTCGCCGATGATGCGGGCGAACTGCCGCTGCAGGTTGGCCGGGGCCTTGACGATCACAACGTTCGTCGGCTCGTGGGCCGTGACGAACGAGTTGTCGGCGTTGCCGACGAAGGCGTTGTCCGAGCCGCCGTCCTGGTTCTGGAAGAACTGCTGAAACGCCGTGCCCTGCCCGCCGGTGTTGTTGCGCGCCCCGGGCAGGAGCGGGCTGTCGTTGGCCGACTCGTTCTCGATGATCGCCTGGAGCAGGTCGGCCAGCTCGGTCGCGTCGATGTTCTTGACCGCGTACCGCTCGATGACGATCTCTTCAGACTCGACATCGAGAGCCTCGATGAGGGCCCCGAGCTGGATCTGCTGCTCCTCGGTGCCGTAATAGAGGATCGTGCCGCGGACGGGGTCCACCATCATGGCCGACCCGCCGCCGAGCGTGCTCTGCTGCTGGGTCTGCTGCTGGTTGCCGAACCGGCCGCCGAACTGCGGGAACTGGTTGGTCTGCTGGTTGGTGTCCTCGAGGCGGATGACCTCGCCGAGGCCGCGCTGGCTGGCGATATCGGCGATCATCGCGGCGTTGGCACCGGCCTTGTACTCCTTGGGCGTCAGCGTCGTGGGCACGTCGATGAGCTCGATGACCGTGCGGACCTGCGCGATCTCCTCCTCGGTGCCGCGGAACAGCAGAGCGTTGCCGGAGGGATCGATCGAGAGCCGGTCGGCGAGGTTGTCGATGGAGGAGGCGGTGCCGGGGATCTGGACCGCCTGGTCCTGACCGGGGTTGGTGCTGCTCAGCGAGTTGCCCTGGCCGACGAGCGTGACCGCACGCTCTCGGGCGGCCTGCGCCGCAACGTACCGGAGGTCGATGCGCGTGAACCGGGCCCGCTGGTACTCGTCGATGAGCTTGCCGACGAGTTCCTCGAGCGCGCGCACACGCCGCGGCGTGTCCGTGATCACGATGATGCCGAGGTCGTCAACATACGCGATGCGGTTGGCACCCTGCCCGCCGCCGACCGAGCCGGGGTCGAGCACGGCCTTGAGCGAGGTGGGCTTGATGTTCGGCGTGGGGATGATCTTGGTGGTGGCAAACTCGCCGTCGAAGTTCTGCACGACCTCGGTGGAGGGCTGGATGATGTAGAAGCCGACCGGGTCAAGCGTCAGTGAATAGTTGTACTGCGAGAGCAGGGCCTCGAGCAGCTCGAGCAGCTGGTCGCGCGGGACCTGCTGCTTGGCGTTGAACATCACCTCACCCGTCACGGTGCCCTTGGTCGAGACGTTGATGTCGAGCTCGGTCGCGATGAAATCGACCAGCGTCATCAGCTCGACGGGCTCGGTAAACGCGCTGAACTCGACCGTGTCGTCCGCCGGCTGGGCGGCCCCGTCGGCCCCGGGCACGCCGCCCTCCTGGGCGAACACCTGGCCAGCCGCAGCCAGGCCGGCGACGAGGGCGATCACCGCAGCGGTGTGTCGCCTTCGGGGGGAAGCATCTGGTGAGCAATCGGTCTTGCGAATCACTGGGGTCACTCCTTGGCCGGGTCCCACGCAGAGGGCGAGAGGCCGTGTCAGGTCTCAGGTTACACCGATGGCCGGCACCGCGCCGCGGGGGCAGGGCCCCCGAGGCACGGATCTGTCGTACGGGCCGGGCCCGCGCTGGAAACACTCGGTGATCGCTCGCGAGTCGCCCCACGCCCGCACCGGGCCGGGGCGGAGAACGAATTCGTGGGTCGCATGGGTGTACCGGGCCTCCGGGGTCCGAGTTGCAGCTTCACCGAGCCCGACGGGGCCTCGCCAGATCTCACCATCGGCTCGCAGCGGCCGCGCAGTGGCGATTACGCCGATAACGCCGCACTCCCGCGTCATCTTGCCCCCTGCGCCGACAAGTTCGCCGTGGCGCGCGCGCCGGGTGTGGTAGGATCACCACGATGAACGCCCGGGGGCCGAATGTGCACGCGGTGGTCTGGCGAGCGTCCGACGGGGACGTGCCTGTCGCGGCTCACCGATGCGCTGGATCGCCAAGCCATCGGCCACGAGGACGCCGCGGGGCCGCTGGACGCGTTCTCCCGCCTGCTGGCGGCCCGCAACCGTGGTGCCCGGGGACGGGTGCTGGTGCTGGTCGAGCCCGAGCGGCTGAGCGATCACGAGGCGATCCGGCGGGGCGCTGGAGCGGTTCGATCCCGACGCCCGGAGCTGGGCCTACCGGGCGTCGCAGAGCCCCCGCCTGGCACCGATGGCCCCGCTGCCCCCGATCGAGCCCGCCGCCGAGGTGGTCGTGAGGCCCGGAGCGGGTCGCGGCAGCGTCCCGGGAGGCTCCCCGGCCGCGGGACCCGGCGCTGGATCGGCCCCCCCCACGCTCAAACTGGCCGGGAAGACCGGCCAGACGCCGCAGCCGGCCGCCCCGGAAGAGGACTCCGAGCAGCAGGCCCCGCGCTCGGTGCTCACACCGGAGGAGTTGGAGATGCTGCTGGCCGATCAGGGCGGCTGACAGGCCCGGATAACCCGTGGAAATCATCGAGAGAGTCGCACAGACCGACCCCGTGCGAACCCGATGATGGTGTAGAGGAGTAGAGATACTCAGGCATGACTGATGTTTCCGACCATCTTGACGACCTGCGGGTGATCCTCGTCGGGCAGACCGGGCTCGACTCGGGGCTGCGGAGCGATCCGAGCGTGGAGTTGGTGCGCGCACGCCGGTGGACGCGATCGGTGAGTTGGCCGACCCGCTCGACGCGGCCCACCCGGGCCGGGCGGTCGTGATCGTGGACCCGGGGGCTGAGCCGCGGGGCGGCGGGGCGTCCGGACGCGTCGGCGACCTGAGCGAGTTCCTGGCCGGGCTCCGGCGCGTGGACCCCGAGGTCCGTGTGCTGTACTTGGCGCGGAACGGCGAGGCGACGCCGTCGGGTTACGACGGGCGGATCGGCCCGACGACCGACGCCGCGGCGCTGCGGGCGTTTTTGGCCGACGGGACCGTCGCGAACGGTGGGCAAGCCCGGCGCGTGCCCGAAACGGCGGGGCGAGCCGCGGAGGTACCGTCCTGCGAGACGCTGGCCCCGTCGGAGTCGATCGAGCCGAAGCTGGCTCCGGCCCGAGGGTCGCGGGCTGCGGCGTTTGAGACCGGGCACGAGCTGGAGCTGCTCCGCACTGTGACCGCGGGCCGGCCGGTGCTGGCGGCGGCGATGGACCATCTGCGCGCGCAGGACGGGTTCGGTGATGTCCGGTACGCCGACGGGGCCGAGGCCGGCTCGGGCGGCGTGCCGCGGTCAACGGCACCGGTGCGCGTGGCGGGCACGGTGTGCGGTGCGCTCTGCAGCGACACGCTGGCGCCTGCGGCGCTGGCTCCGGCGGCCGAGTGGCTCGGCGCGTGGCTGGGTCTGGAGCACGAGCAGGCGCGGCTGCGTGAGCTGGCCTTCCGCGACCCGCTGACTGGGGCGTGGAACCGGCGGTTCTTTGACGACTTTCTGCCGACGGCGATCGACGAGGCGAAGCGTCACCGGCGCGCGCTCACGCTGATGGTCTTCGACATCGACGACTTCAAGCGGTTCAACGACCAACACGGGCACGCGGCGGGGGACGAGATCCTGACCGAGTGCGTGCGACTGCTGGACACGGCGGTGCGTCCGACCGACAAGGTCTGCCGCATCGGCGGCGACGAGTTCGCGGTGATCTTCTACGAGCCCGAGGGCCCTCGCCAGCCGGACAGCCACCACCCGACGAGCGTCTTTGACATCGCCGAGCGGTTCCAGCTGCTGTTGCGGGAGGCCCGGTTCAGCAAGCTGGGCGACGACGCGCCGGGGCATCTGACGGTCTCCGGCGGGCTGGCGACGTTCCCGTGGGACGGGGCGTGTGCCGAGTCGTTGCTGGAGCGGGCCGACCAGCTCGCGCTCGAGGGCAAGCGGTTGGGCAAGAACGTGATCGCGTTCGGGCCGGGGTGCCGGCGGCTCGGCGGGGAATAGGCGGGCTTTCCGAATGTGGGAACGGAGGTTCCGTCCGCTCGCGCGGGGGGCTCTCTGCGTCTTGGGCGGTTGCGCTCCGTTTTGCCCCTACGCTTGCGGGCCATGACACGACGCTACGACATGCTCGCGCTCGACCTTGACGGCACGGTGCTCGATCGCTCGAGCAAGGTGCGTCCGGCGGTGGCCGAGGCGATCGGGGCGGCGCGGCGGGCGGGGATGCTGGTCGTGGTCTGCACGGGGCGGGGGCTGGCCGAGTCGCGTGAGGCGATCGACGCGATCGGGCAGACCGATCCGGTGATCGTGGCGGGCGGGTCGATCATCGCGGACCCTGCCACCAGCACGACCATCCATCGGTTCTCGATGCACCCGACACTGACCAAGCGGCTGACCGATCTGCTGCTGGAGAGCGGGCACCCGGTGCTGGTGCTCAAGGACCCGCACGCGTCGGGGTACGACTATCTCGTGGTGACCGGCAGCCGCAAGCTGACGCTCGACCCGGTGACGCAGTGGTGGTTTGAGGAGATGGAGGTCAGCATCCGTCTGGCGACGGATGTGGCCCGCGACCCTCACCCGGAGCACACCGTGCGCGTGGGGGTGTGTGCGGCGGCGAGTGAGCTGGAATCGCTGGAGCGGGCGGTGCTGGCCGAGTTTGACGAGACCGTGACGGTGCACAACTTCCCGGCGGTGGTCGCGCCGAACGAGGCGACACACTGGGCGGGCGGGGCGGTGGCGCACATCCTGGAGTGCTTTGATGCGCGCGCAGATAAGTGGAACGCCGTGCGGCACCTGGCCGACGAGCGGGGCATCGACCACGCGCGGATCGTCGCGGTGGGCGATCAGGTCAACGACGTCTCGATGATCCGCGGCGCGGGGCTGGGCGTGGCGATGGGCAACGCGGTGGAGTCGGTGCGGGCTGTCGCCGACCGGCACACCTCGAGCAACGAGGAAGAGGGCGTGGCCGAGGCGATCGGCATGGTGCTGCGCGGGGAGTGGTGACCAGATGCCGCAGACGCTCGCCGAGATCAAGACCCTGCTGGAATCCCGCGGCCTGAGCCCGCGGAAGCGGTTCGGGCAGAACTTCCTGATCGACCACAACCTGGTGCGGAAGCTTGTGGACGAGTCGGGCGTCGGGGCGGGCGACCTGGTGCTGGAGGTCGGGCCGGGGACGGGAACGCTGACCGAGGAACTGCTGGAGCGTGGGTGCGGGGTGATCGCGTGCGAGCTGGACCGGGGGCTGGCGGAGCTGCTGCGCGAGCGGTTGGGCTCGAACGATCGCTTCACGCTGATCGAGGGGGACTGCCTGGCGCACAAGCGGGAGGTCTCGGCGGAGATTGTCGGGGCGGTCGCGGGGCGACCGTTCACGCTGGTGGCGAATTTGCCCTATGGGGCGGCGACGCCGCTGATGCTGGCGCTGCTGACCGGGCACCCGCTGTGCCGCGGGATGTACGTGACGATCCAGAAGGAGGTCGGCGAGCGGCTCGCGGCCCGCGCGGGGCAGGGTGCGTACGGCGGGATCAGTGTCGCGGCGCAGACGCTGGCGACGGTGCGGCTGATCGCGAAGCTGCCGCCGGAGTGCTTCTGGCCGCGCCCGGAGATCACGAGCGTGATGGTGGCGATCGAGCGACGGGCGGATCACGGGATCGGCGACCCGGTCGCGTTCGGCGCGTTCTGCCAGCGGGTGTTTGCGCAGCGGCGCAAGCAGCTCGGGAGCGTGCTCGGTCGGGAGACCGCGTGGCCGAAGGGGATAGAGCCGACGATGCGGGCGGAGGCGTTGGAGCCGGGGCAGATCGTTTCGCTCTGGCGTGCGACGGGTGGGCGTGTGTCTTCCTGAGGCGTTGTGTCGTGAGTGGATAGTGCACCGGTGGCCGGGTACATGCACACGCGGCACGGGTGGGCGAGCCACCCGTGGCACAGGTCGTTCCGTTTCATTCACTTCTGCTTCTCTGCGTGCTCTGCGTCGACTTTGCGTGCTCTGCGTTCCTGCCTTCTGCTCGGTCAAGCCCACGCTTGCGCGTTGGGCCTCTTTTGGATGACGGGGCTCCTCGCTTGCGCTTCGGGCTCTGTTTTGGGGCGGGGGCGTTGCGTGGCACCGTAGAGCTATCGCGAGGCGGATCGGCGTTGGCGCCAGAGGTCTACGGCGACGGCGATGATGATGATGTGGCCGACGATCATTTCCTGCACGAAGCTGGGCCAGCCGAGCCTCACGCATCGGTTTTTCATGTAGGCCATCATGCAGGCACCGACGAGGGCGCCCAGGACGGAGCCGCGGCCGCCGTTGAGCGATGCGCCGCCGATGACGACGGCCGCGATGACGTCGAGCTCGAGGCCGACGCGGATCGTCGGGTCGCCCTGCGTGAGCCGGGCGAACTGCAGGATGCCCGCCAGGCCGACGAAGGCGCCCGCGACGACGTAGACGGCGATCTTGGTGCGGGCGATGTTGACACCGGCGTAGCGGGCGGCGGTCTCGTTCGAGCCGATGGCGATGGCGTGGCGGCCGAGGACGGTGCGTCGAATGCCCAGGGCCATCAGCAACGCGAGCACGAGCATGAGCCAGACGCCCGGCGCGACGACGGACCACCGCCAGAGGGGGATGGGGCTGACTAACTCTGCCAGCCAGCCGGGGTCGGCCGAGACCGGGCCGCTGCCGGCGATCCACTTGGCGATGCCGCGGAAGAGTCCGAGCGTGCCGAGCGTGACGATGAAGGGCGGGATGCGGAGGGCGGTGACGAGGACGCCGTTGTAGAGGCCGCAGGCGGCACCGGCGAGGACGGTAGCGGCCGAGGCGAGGGCGATGGGCCAGCCGTCCTTGATGGCCAGTGCGCCGACGACGCTGCAGAGCCGCGACCGCCGAGCCGACCGAGAGATCGAGCCCGCCCGAGGCGATGACGAGGGTCATGCCGATGGCGGCGGTGCCGACGATCATGGTCTGGATCGCGACGGTGCGCAGGTCCATGAGGGTGACCATATTGGCGAGGGTTGCCGGGTCGGTGGTGTAGCCGAGCTTGTGCCACTGGATGAGGAAGAAAACGAGCACGACCACGATGAGCGCGATGAAGGGGCGCAGCAGTGCCGCGGCGTGGGAGAACGCCCGGTGGTGTGCGGGAACGGGCGGGTTCACGGGTGCGGACACGTGCTTGGTGGCGGGTTGGGTGGCGGGTTTGGTCACGGGCCGTCGAGTGCGGGTGAAGTCGGGGCTGAGGAGGTCGCGGGCTTCGGCCGTGTCCATGGTTTCGGGGGTGATGAGCATGACGCCGGTGTCGATGCGCGGCTCCTGGGCTGTGCCGCGGAGGTGCTCGACGGCGGCCTGCACGCCGAGCTGCCCCATGCGGATGGGGTTCTGCACGACGAGCGCGTCGATCTCGCCGGCGGCCATGGCTTCGACGAGTCCCTCGCTGGCGTCGAAGCCGACGAAACGGACATCACCGGCGAGGCCGCGGGAGCGGAGCGCGAGCAGCATGCCGAAGGTGGAGCTCTCGTTGGGGCAGAAGATGCCGTCGATGTCGTCGTAGGTTGTGAGGAGGTTCTCGGCGGCTTCCTGGGCGGTGGCGCGGGTGGCGCCGGCGTAGCGGCCGGGGTCGATCAGCTCGATGCCGTCGGCCTCGGTGATCGCCTCGACGAAGCCCTGCTCGCGGAGTCGGGTGCTGGCCGAACCCTCCTGGTAGCGGAGGATGAGCACGCGGCCGGTGCCTTCGAGCTGCGTGGCCATGTGCTGGCCGGCGAGGCGGCCGCCCTGCTGGTTGTCGGTGGCGATGAAGGAGACGAAGTCGGTACCGACCTCGGCGTCGAGCCCGGAGTCGATGATGACGACGGGGATGCCGGCGCGGGTCGCGAGGCGCACGGGCGCGACGAGCGCGGTGTCGTCGAGCGGGGCGAGCACGATGGCGTCGTAGTTCGCCGAGATGAGGTTCTCGATGAGCGCGACCTGCTGGGCGCGGTCGTCTTCGCGTTCGGGGCCGGTGAAGGTGACCTCGACGCCCTCGAGCGACTGCTCGGCCCGCTTGGCGCCGGCGTGGACGCTCTTCCAGAAATCGTGGGTGGTGCCCTTGGGGACGACGGCGACGCGGAGGAGTTGCGGATCGTCTCCGGCGGCGGTCGAGTTGCCGGGTGCCCCGTCGTTGCGGCCGCAGGAGCCGAGCACCAGCGTCGCGGCGATCCCGAGAAGAACGAGGGTTGTGCGTGGTGTGTGCATGGTTCGATGGTCTCCGTCACGCATGGTACCGCCGGGCGGGGGGTTCGCAAGGCGGCGCGAAGCGGTCACGAAAAACGCAAACGCCCCCGGGCGTGACCCGGGGGCGTGGTGCGAAGAAAGGCGCTTGGGAGGCCGGGCTCAGCAGCCGGCGTTCCAGAGGTTCAGGAAGGCGAGGACGTCCTGGGTGTTGACGTTGCCGTCGCCGTTGATGTCGGCGGAGGGGTCGCCGTTGTTCCAGGCGTTGAGGAAGGCGAGGACGTCCTGGGTGTTGACGGTGTCGTCGCCGTTGAAGTCGGCGATGCAGTCGTCCGGCGGCGTGAACTCGTCACCGAGACGGATGTCGTCGATGTACCAGTCGTCGGTGCCGTCGGCGCCCAGGGCGCGGAAGCGGAAGGCCATGCCCTCGTGGTAGGCGTCGAAGATGAGCGAGTCCTGGTGGAACTCGAACGAGCCCTGGTCGGTGCCGTCGGAAGTGAGGGTAGTGAACTCAAGCCACGAGCCCGAGTCGTTGAGGTATTCGACGACGAGCTGCTTGCCGTTCTCCACGCCCTTGTGCTGGGCGAAGAAGCTGAGGTAGACGGGGAACTGGTCGAAGTCGAGCAGGAAGTTGAAGCTCGTCGCCGAATCGGTGCCGTCGAGGTTCATGGAGTAGGGATCGGAGGGCTCGTTGGTCGCGTCGGTGGAGACCGTCGCGCCGTTGATCTCGGCCCAGTTGGTGGAGGTGTTGAAGTCGGCGTCCGCGAAGGGCTCGTGGAAGGGGATCGCGTTGCCGGCGAACGGCGCGATGGCGATGTCGTCCACGTACCAGTCGTCGGTGCCGTCGGAGCCCGTGGTGCGGAAGCGGAGACGGAAGCCGTCCCACCATCCGAAGAGGCCGACCTCGGCGTTGACGAAGGTGAAGTCGGTCTGGTCCGTGCCGTCGGAGGTCAGGACGGCCAGCTCGGTCCACTGCTGGAGGATGTCGTAGTACTCAGCGACGAGGGTCTCGCCCTGCTCGACGCCCTTGTGCTGGGCGTAGAAGCTGACGTAGGTGGGCTGGTTGAGGCCGGAGAGATCGATGTCGCCGGTGGCGATCGAGTCGGCGCTGTCGAGGTTGAGCGAGTAGGGATCGCTGGGCTCGTTGTCGGCGTCGGCGTTGACCTCGCCGCCGGAGTTTTCGGTCCAGATGAAGGTGTCGATCGTGGTGGAGTCCCACTGTTCGAGGAAGGGGTAGGGGATGCCGGCCTCGTCGAGGCAGGGGCGGTTGGCGGCGTAGTTGCCGATGCGGTTTGCGCTGGCGGTGCCGAAGAAGGCGGGGTTGCCCAGGCCGTTGCAGCCGCCGAGGCCGGAGCACATGATGTGGCAATCACCGCTGCCGTCGCAGTGGCCGGCGGAGAAGTTGTGCCCCATCTCGTGGGCCGAGAGGGCGGTGCGGGCGTTGATGCCGCCGGTGTAACGCGACTGCACCATGCCGTAGCCGCTGTTGCCACAGACCGCGGAGAGGTACGCGATGCCGATGACGTTGCCGTCGACGTTGATACCGGTGAAGGTGTGGACGAGGTCGCGGTGGACGCCGCCCTGGTTGGAGTTCCACCAGCTGCGGATCTGGCCGAGCCGGGTGCTGGGGTTGGACGAGGTGTAGGGATCGCTCGAGGTGGTCCAGATGAGGTAGTAGGGAATCTGGAAGGTGACGTTGCACTGGCCCTCGTAGATCGCGGCACACCGGGCGACGATGTTGTCCATGTCGGCGATGGTGTCGGCCTCGTTGTTGCCGTTGCGGCCGTAGTACTCCCAGTCGGCCTCGCAGGCGAGCTCGCAGACGAGGAAGGCGCGGGAGTGCCCGCTGCCGCCGTCCAGATCGCCCTGCTCGACGTGCCCGTGGTCGTGGTCGGCCACGCCGCAGGTGTGCTGCTCGTCCATGTCCATGTCGTCGGCGCGGTGCACCACGTGGAGCGAGGGATCGCTGCCGGGGATGGCGTCGTAGAGCGGCTGGACGGTCCAGATGTGGTGGCCGTCGGGGCCGGGCAGAGAGATGGTCAGGTGGAGGCCGCCGCCCTTGCGCGAGCCCGCGGCCCGGATGTCGGCGGCGCCGTCAAACTCGGCACGGACGGTCAGCGGAGCCGGGAGCTCGGTCTGCCTGATCTCGCCGCCGACGCCGATCATGGCGGTGGCCGACGGGCTGCGGAACGAGTGCGGGGTGACGACGACCTGGTAGTCGAGCCCGCCGATGGTGATGTCGGTGGCGAACTCGACGTTGCCCTCGGGGACATCGAGTCGCTGGATCGAGAAGTCGGACAGTTCAAGGGCCGAGGCGACCTGGTCGCGGACGCCCGCGTTGTCGATCTGGGCCGAAGCGAGAGCGGGGGTGAGCCCGAGCAGCACCGCCAGTGCAATTGCCTTCCGCATACTTTCCTCCTGCTTTCCGCGATAACCGCGATTGAATCCGGACCCGGCTCTCGGATATGACCGACGGCAACCCCTCGCTGCCGTGGACGAGCCGGCGTGGCATCTCGGCACAACCGCTTGTCACACGCCGGGTTCTGTAGAACCAGCGTCTTCGGCCGTGTTCGGTGCCACCAGAAGATGTGTTCCCGATGAGTCGGGAGGCGATACGCACAGTTTGCGCGAAAGGATGGGGTGATGTCCAGCCAAACGCACGAAATCGGCGTTATTGCCCTGCCCAAGCCCTAACAAACGCGATCAGATCGCGAGAATCGATGGCGCCGTCGCCTGTCAGGTCTGTGGACGGGTCGCGGCTGCGCCAGTCGAGCACGAACGCGTCCACGTCCGCGGCATCGACCACGCCGTCGGTGTTCCAGTCCGCGACCGGGCGGGTCAGGGTGAGCCCGAGGGAGGGCATGAGGACGACCTGCCGGTCGGGGTGTTCGACCACGACCTCGATGGTGTCGTGGCCCCGGGAGTCGGCCGGGAGATCGGCGGCACTGATGTCGATGCGGTAGGTGCCGTCGCCCAGGTCGGCCGCGGCCGCGATCGTGGTGAGGCCGTCGGAGCCCTCGGCGTGCCGGGCGAAGACGGTGAGGCCGGGGCCGAGGGGATTGTCCTGCCAGTCGAGGGGTTCGAGGGTGAGGGTGGTCGCCGAGCCGACGGGCAGGCGGTCGGTGGCGAGGTCGGCCGCGGAGCGGACGGCGTCGGTGATACCGACCAGATCGGCCCGCCAGGTGTCGAAGAGGGCTTGGAGTTGGTCAACGGGGTCGGGGCTCTCGCGGGTCTGGAAGGCGATATTGAACTCCATGAAGTAGTCGGCGGTCGCGCAGCCGTCGCCGTCATTGAAAAAGCCGTTGCCGAGCGCGGGATCCAGACCGGGGACGACGATCATGCCGCCGGACTGCCGCACGTTGTGGATGGCGTCGAGGAAGCCGTCGCCGTTGAAATCGGCCAGCCGCAGGTCGTTGCTGGGCGAGGCGGTGCGGTAGGTGCCCTCGGTCGCCGGGTCCCGCCCGTCCACACCGAGCAGGACGGTGAGGCGCGAGGGGGCGTCGGGCGCTGGCGACGAGGTCGTCGAGGCCGTCGCCGTTGAGGTCCGCGGCGGCGACGGTGGTGTAGGTCGCGCCGTCGCCGAGCCGGGCGGTCTCGAAGACCCCGGCGTCGGTCTGGCGATAGACGCTGATGGACCGGCCGATGCGTTCGGCGGTGGCCAGGTCGGTGCGGCCGTCGCCGTCGAAATCGCCGCTGGTGAGGCCGTGGGGCGTGTTGAGTGTCGGCATGGTGCGCCACTCGGTGAACGCGCCAGCGCCGTCGTTGGCGAAGACTCGGAGGAGCTGCTCGTCCACATCGATGCAGGCGAGATCGAGGCCGGGTGCGCCGTCGATCTCGGCGGCGATGATGCGGTCGGGCCCGGTGCCGGCCGCGAGAGTCGCGGTGCGCTCGACGCGCCCGGTCCCGTCGTTGGTGAACAGGGCGATCGTCCCGGCGTTGTCGTTGGAGACGGCGATGTCAGGCCAGTCGTCGCCGTCGAGGTCGGCGATTGCCAGCCAGGTCGAGCCCTCGTCTGCGCTCAGGAATGAGGGGAACGCGAAGCCGCCGCGGCCGTCGCCGAGGGCGATGCCGATGGCGCCAGCGCGTTCGGCGTAGACGATGTCGAGGTTGCCGTCGCGGTTGATGTCGGCGGTCTCCACGCCGCTGGGAGTGTTGAGCGTGAAGACGGGTTCGACCGCGCCGAGGGTGATGTACTCGCGGTTCAGGTCGCTGTTGACGAGCACACGGACGAGCGAGTCGTTGCGTGAGGAGACCGCGGCGTCGGGCAGGCCGTCGTTGTCGAAGTCGCCGGTCGCGACGCCGTAGGCGTTTCGGCCGACCTTGTAGATCGAGTTGCACCCGAAGCCGTCGCCGGTGCGGGCGATGAGCATGTAGGCGATGTGGGCGCTCTTGCCGGTCTCGGGGTCCCAGCCGTCGGGGGGCGAGCCGCAGTCGTCGGCGCCGCCGTTGTCGCACGAGCAGCGTCCGTCGCCGCCGTAGAGGCGGGCCTCTTCCATCGCGAGCATGAGTGTGCCGGGGAGGTCGAGCCCATTGCTGATCGAGCTGACGATGACCTGCTCGGTCTGTCCGACGACGGGCTCGCCGGTGAGCACGTTGCCCTGCACGGCGTAGACCACATCGCCGACGCGCCCGGTCACGCCGCCGGCCCACGCGCCCGGCGCGGTCGCCGGTGAAGGTCGCGGTGCCGCCGTCGGCCGAGGCGATGCCGTACTGGCGGGTCTGGTGCCCGGAGTCGAAGCCCTCGAGCTGCGCGACGATCTCGCCCGGGTCGAGCCCCTCGAGCAGCCGATCGCGGATGAAAACGCGGTTGTAGCCGCCCTGGTCCACCGAGCTCTGCGCCGTCGCGGCCCCGATGCCGGGGATGAGCACCGGCGTCCCGGCCTGCAGGTCGAAACTGGTCAGGCACGTGGCCGAGGCGACCGCGATCTCGCCGGTGCGGGTGTCGATCAGGATGATGGACCAGGTGGCGCCGGCCGGGGCGGCCAGCCCGGCGGCCGCGGCGAGGGACAGCAGAGAGCGTCGCATGAGTCTTCTCCTCCGGATGTCGCCGAGTGGCGAGCGGGTCCCCGCATGCACGCTATCGACCGGAACGCGCACCGCCAAGCGGAAACCCGGCGAAATGCCCCGCCGCGGCCTCTGGCGTCGGTGGAAGGCGAGGGGCCGTTGCGGTGGTCAGGACGGGGGGTGTAGGCGGGGAAGGCGATCCTGCCGAGACCGGCCGCGTCGTTGGCGTGCCGCCCGATCGGCGTGGTGTAGAGCGGCTTGTTGACCTGGTCGTCGCTGAGCGCCCGAACGGTCCGGGCGGTCGCGTGGAACTTGAGACAGGCCGGGTCCCAGCCGGGGCCGAGGAACCTGATGACGCGGCGGAACTCGGTGGCGGGCTCGCGCACGAGCCGCTTGAAGTACTCCGTGAGGATCGGGACATTCAGCACCTCGTGCCGATGCTGCATGAGACGCTCTGACTGCTGCCACGCGGCGGCCGAACGACTCGGCCTGCTCGGGCTCGCCGAGCCCTTGCTTGGCGATGCCCAGGATCAGCATCGCCCGCGCAGTGGGTTCGCCCTTGGCCGGCGCGGTCGCGGGTGTGGTGCAGTGCGAGCGAGTGGTGCCGCAAAAAAGCACCCGGCGGCCACAGGGCCGCCGGGTGCGTCGAATCGTGTGTCAGATCAGTCGATCAGCGACGACGACGGATCGAGGCGATGCCGCCGAGGCCGAGCAGCGCGAGAGCGCCGGGGGCCGGGATGAAGGCCGTGCCCTCAAAGCCGGGGTTGGCGGTGTTGTTGAAGAAGGGGTCGGAACCGGTGTAGTCGCCGTTGGCACCGAAGGCGTACCAATCGACGCTCGCGGGAGCCGACGCGCCGGTGTAGTTGACCTGGAAGCCGGAGAGGGTCTGGCCGTCCTGGATGCCGACGACCGTGTTGTCGATCCAGATGTTGTTGTAGATGGTGCTGCTGCCGCCGTAGGGGGAGTTGTCCCACGACGACCACGCGTTGGGATCCCAGCCGGCGGGGCTGCCGGCGATGTTGCGGCCGGTGTCAACCACGACGCCGAAGAAGTAGATGCCCATCTGGTCGTCAAAGCTGGCACCGACGCTGAAGTCGAGCACGTACGCACCCGAGGTGCCGCTGACGGAGTAGCTGACGCTGGGGGCCTGATCGGGACCGGCGGCGGCGGTGCCGGCGGCGGCGGCGAGGGCGGCGATGATGGCTGTCTTACGCATGGGGGTCCTTTCTCTCTCAATACTCGATTGGCCGCAACAAACGCTGCCGGGGCCGGGTCTCCACATGACTCCCCGGGGTGGGGGACCAAAGTATACCACTGAAACTGGTGATTCTACACAGTTTTGTCCGGTAAAGAGCAGATTATCGCCCCTGCGGGGGGACAGCGGCCGCGGACCCCCGGCTCATCGCTTTCCGTGGAGGGAAGGGGGTCTGGCCTCGGTTATCGGTCCATGCTGGATCGGGGCTGCGCCGCTGACTGCGGAGCTCGGAACTGAGCTCGGAACTGGCCTCGGCACGGGGTGTCTCGCGCCCTACAGGCCGAGTTGCCGTCGCAGCACGGCGGCACGGCGGGTTTCGCCGGCGGCGTCGAGCAGTTCGAGGTAGCGGGTCCCAACCTGATACCAGGTGGACTGCCGCAGGAACTCGATGCGCTTCTTTCCCGGGGAGCGCAGCTGGTCGAAGGCCCACATGTACAGCTCGAGGACCGCCTTGGTGTCGCCGCGCTGCTCCAGGAGGCTTTCGGCGATTTTGAGCGCCTCGACGGCGACCGGGCCGCCGCGGTTGTACTGCTCGAAGATCGCCCTGGCGGCCTCGTAGGCGGGCGCGGGTTTGCCCTCTTCGATCAGGATCCTGACCTGGGCGAGGCGGGCCCGCGCGGGGAGGTCCTGCCGGTCGCCGAAGCGTGTCGCGGCCCAGTCCCACAGGTTGTAGCGCACGCGCGGGCTGGCCTCGGCGTTGAAGATCGGCTCGAGCATCTCGAAGGCGAAGTCGGGGCTGGTCTGGCCGGCGAGCTGATCGATCTCGCGGGCCCAGCGTTCGCGTTGTCTGAGCGGCATGCCCTCGACGGCGAGGCGGTCGCGGGCGAGCAACCACGCCCGGACGTTGCCCGGGTTTGCGCGGATGGCCTGTTCGAGGATGTCGAGCTGACGATCGGTGAGGTCGGCGTTGACGGCCCGAGCACCACCGTTCTGCCACGCGAGCACGCCGAGGCGGACGGCGGCGTCGGTGAGCGCCGCCGACTGCTGCCGGGCCTCGGGCTTGAACCACGTGGCGTAGCCGGCGATGGAGATGTTGGCGTCGGGGACCTTGGTCCACGTCTGCGGCTCGGTGACCTTGCCCTGCACGTCCTCGTAGCTGGCGTAGCGTCCGGCGGTGAAGTTCCAGCGGGCGCCCTTGCGGCCGGCCTTCTCGAGGAACCCGAGCCACGCGTGCGAGGTGTCCCCGCCGCGGCCGGAGACGTAGCACGTCGGCACGCCGTTGGCCTTGCCGACGGTCATCGCGAAATAGGCCTGATCGGCACAGATGCCGCCGAGCTCACGGATCTTCTGGAGCGTGAATTCCCCCCCGGCCGTCAGACGCTTGACACCGGTCACCCCGGTGTCGTCGTACTCGATCTCCTGGTACCGGTTGCCCAGGTTGGTGTCGCGCCGGTATCGGCGGGCCCAGTCGAGCTCTTCCAGCGTGCCGTTGGCGTCAACGAGGAAGATCAGTTGCGAGGCGGGGGTGTCGGAGAGGCTGAAGTGCAGCGTCCGCTCGTGCCTGGCGAAGTAGGCGAAGAGCTCGACGGCGTCGAGCAGCGGGACGGCGTTCTCGTTGACGTGGCGGAGGCGTGGCTGGTCGTGCACCACGCAGATCGCGGCGGTGAGCGGCGCGAACTCGGCGACCTGCTCGCCGTGGGCCTCGATGAGCCGGGCGAGCACCCGGTATGCCGCGGCCGGGTCGTCCTGCGGGAGGATCAGGAAAGCCAGCTCGGTCGCGAGCGCTTCGTGCTCGCGGAGGAACTCGATGAGGGCCGCTCGCTCTTCTGGGGGCAGGGTGGCCAGTTGGGCCTGCAGCCGGGCGGCGAGGCCGGCCCGGATGAGATCTTCTGTCCGGGCCCTGGCCAGCTCGGGGAGGAGCCGCGTCGAGTGCGTCCGAGCCCGGGCCGGTGTTTACCTGGGCTTCGTCACTTTCGGCCTGGGGGGCGTCCTGGAGCCATTCCCACACGGCCGCGACGGGCTCCGGGGGCTGTTGCGGGGTGGTGCTTTGGGCGAGCGTGAGGCCTGGGATGGATGCCGTCGCGAGCAGGGCGAGGGCGGCGGCTCTGAGGAGCGTGTGGGCGGGGCGGTTGGGCATCTGGACCTCCGGAGGCCGATCGGCGGGCCTCTCGCCGGTTGGAGAGGGTACCGGGGAGGTGGGCCGGATGATGCAGGCGGGCGGTGTTCTTGATTGACCGGGGGGGGGTGGCGGGTACTATCGTTGCTCCGCCCGTTTTTGGGCGGTGATCGCCGCTGTAGCTCAGTGGTAGAGCGCACCCTTGGTAAGGGTGAGGTCGTGGGTTCAAATCCCACCAGCGGCTCTTTCGGTCGGGTATCGCGCGGTAGGAGCGGGCCTGATTCGATAGCCTCGTCGCCCCACGGTGGGAACCGAGCGGCGTGGAGGGATACAGTTTGTGGATCTGGCTTCCGAGCGTCGGGGCCGATCATCGTGGCGTCTCAGCTGCGCCGGTGTGACCGGTGTCGCCGTGACGGGAAGATGAAGTCAATTCTGGGCCGAGATGGCCCGCGCGGGTCCGAGCGAGTTCGGCCGCCGAGACAGCTGGAGGCATTGCCATGGCAAAGGGCGTTTTCGAAAGAACCAAACCGCACGTCAACGTCGGGACGATCGGGCATATTGACCACGGCAAGTCGACCCTGACAGCCGCGCTGGTGGCCCGCGCCGCCGCGAAGGGCCTGAGCGAGGGCAAGAGCTACGCGGAGATCACCAAGGGTGGTACCGTGCGTGACTCGAACAAGACGGTGACGATCCACTCGTCGCACGTCGAGTACGAGACCGCCGAGCGTCACTACGCCCACGTGGACTGCCCGGGCCACGCCGACTTCATCAAGAACATGATCACCGGTGCCGCCCAGATGGACGGCGCGATCCTGGTGGTCGCGGCCGACTCGGGCCCCATGCCCCAGACCCGCGAGCACGTGCTGCTGGCCCGTCAGGTGGGCGTGCCCCACATGGTCGTCTTCATGAACAAGGTCGACCTGGTCGACGACGAGGAGCTCATCGAGCTTGTCGAGATGGAGATCCGCGACCTGCTCAGCAAGTACGACTTCCCCGGCGACGACACCCCGATCGTCAAGGGCCAGTCGAAGGCGGCGCTGGAGAACCCCGGCGACGACGCGATCTGCAAGCCGATCGACGAGCTCTTCGACGCGCTCGACAGCTACATCCCCGAGCCCCCGCGTGAGGTGGACAAGCCCTACCTGATGAGCGTCGAGGACGTCTTCAGCATCAAGGGCCGCGGCACGGTCGCGACCGGCCGTATCGAGCGTGGCGTGATGAAGGTCGGCGACGCGGCCGAGATCGTCGGCCTCGCCGACGAGAGCATGAGCACGACCGTCACCGGCGTCGAGATGTTCAACAAGACCCTGGACCAGGGCCAGGCCGGCGACAACGTCGGTGTGCTGCTCCGCGGCGTTGAGAAGGACATGATCCAGCGTGGTCAGGTCGTCTGCAAGCCGGGCTCGATCAAGCCGCACTCGAAGTTCCGCGGCCAGGTCTACGTGCTGACCAAGGAGGAGGGTGGCCGCCACACGCCGTTCTTCTCCGGCTACAAGCCCCAGTTCTACTTCCGCACCACCGACGTGACCGGACAGGTTGTCCAGCTTCTCGGCGAGGGCGGCAAGGCCGTGGACATGTGCATGCCCGGCGACAACGTGACCATGGAAGTGAACCTGGCCGAGAAGCCGGTCGCCATGGAGAACGGCCTCCGCTTCGCGGTCCGCGAGGGCGGCCGCACGATCGGCTCCGGCACGGTCACCGAAATCCTGGAGTGATTCGGGCCTGACGCGGTCGGGCTGAATCGCGAACGTTGCGGCAGAGGCCGCGGCGAAACGATGCAGAACAACCCGGCCCGATGGGGAGATCCCGTCGGGCCGGCTTTCACGAACGGAACGTGCTCTCTGGTGGGCACCTTCTCTGAAAGAGGACGGCGACGATGGCAAAGAAGAAAGCACTCGCCCGCGAGTATGTCTGGCTGCAGTGCACCGAGTGCGGTGACCTGAACTACCGCACATCGATCAACGTCAAGGGCGGCATCGACGAGAAGATCAAGGAGGGGTTCAAGAAGTACAGCCCCCGCCTGCGCAAGCACACGCTGCACAAGATCAAGAGGAAGTAACCCGGCGGGTCGTCGGACTGCTCGGGCCGGTTTGTGAAGAATCGGCGCCGTGTCCGGGGGCTGGCCGCGAACGGAACGCCGGTAGCTCAATTGGTAGAGCAGCGGATTCCAAATCCGCAGGTTGGGGGTTCGATTCCTCCCCGGCGTGTTGAACACCAGCGGACAGGACGGTCGGGCTCTCCGGCCCGGTCGGCCGCTGCACCGAGGCGGGGAATCGCTTCAAGGCGGGCAACACCGGCATGGCATTAGGCATCTACAAATCGGGTCAGGGCTATTGGGTTCGGGCGCTCTCGGCCGTGGCGTTCGGCGTGCTCGTTCTCGCGACCGCCGCGTGGGTCTGGGGTGAGACGGCCGCGATCACCCTGCCGACCAGCCGCGTGGACGATGTCGCTGGAGAACGCCGACGGCACCGTGGCTGCGGGCGAGACGCTGACGGGGCTCCGCGAGTCGGAGACCACCGGCGAGCTGGTCGAGGTGGGCACGGTCCAGGTCAAGGCCTTCATGCCCGGCGAGTTTGCCCCCAAGGTCACGCTCGAGAACCCGGCGCTGAACGAGGGCGTGGTGCCCTCCGACCTGCAGGCGCTGCGTGCCGAGGGCTTCGACGCCGGGATCAGCTCGGTCCTGACGATCCCTGTGGTGGACCAGCTCTATCTGCAGGGCGGCGCGGCCGGTCTGGTGCTGCTGGTCGGGGCGGTGCTGATCTTCGTCTTCATCGGCTCCAAGCCGTCGAGCTGCGAGTTCCTGATCGCGACCGACGGTGAGATGAAGAAGGTGAACTGGTCTACCCGACGCGAGGTGCTCGGCTCGACATGGGTCGTGATCGCCGCGTCTTTCCTGATCGCGGGGATGCTGTACCTGGTCGACATGGCGTTTCAGACGTTCTTTGTCGCCATCAATGTGCTGCAGCGATAAGACGGGCGTTCTCGCGTTCGTTTCCCCGTCCACGACGGCCCCGGCATCACCGGGGCACCGCGTCCCTCGACATTCACGCCTGAGGCGGAGACCGCACGATGAGCGACGAACACACCACCGACACCAACGCCGAGACCACCCCCACGGACTCCACCACCGAGGCCAAGCCGGTGCCCGCGATGGACGGCAAGCCGAACGAGAAGGTCGATCTGCTCGACGGTGACGAGCCCATCGTGCAGGAGGGCATGAACTGGTTCGTGCTCCGCGTCGCGTCGAACAAGGAATCGAGCGTGCGGGAGACCCTGCTCCGCAAGGTGCAGATCGAGCACATGGAGCACCTGGTCAGCCGCATCCTCGTGCCGACCGAGAAGACCAAGACCATCAAGGCCGGCAAGCAGCGCATCACCGAGACCAAGCTCTACCCGGGCTACGTCTTCGTCGAGATGCGGCTGGAGGACGACGGGCGTATCCCGCAGGACGTCTTCTTCCTCATCAAGGAGACGACCGGCGTGGGCGACTTCGTCGGCACCGCCGGCCGCCCAACCGCGATGCAGTCGCACGAGATCGAGAAGATGCTCCGCGACAGCCGCAAGCCCGAGGACGAGCCGGTCATCAAGCTCAGCTTCGAGAAGGGCGAGCACGTCAAGATCACCGAGGGCCCGTTCGAGAACTACGAGGGCACGGTGGACGAGCTCAACCCCGAGAAGGGCGAGATCACCGTCCTGGTGACGATCTTCGGCCGCCAGGCCCCGATCAACCTCGAAGAGTGGCAGGTCGCGAAGATCGACGACGTCTGATCACCGTCCGGTCCGCATCCACATCGCTGCGAGGGGCCGTCGGAACCCCCAACCACCTGGCGCATACCTTTAGGGGGCCCGGCGGTTGTCCGATGGGCCGCACGGATTCCTGATGCGAGGGCTGCATGGCACGTTCGACCGAATCTTCTGACACCCCGCGCCGCAAGGGGCGGCTCTTCCGCCGGCTGGTCATCGTCGGCGCGGTGCTGCTGATCCTGCTGCTGGTCGTGGTGGCGCTCGCGCCCACGATCGCTGGCCCGATCGCCCGCCCCATGGTGCAGGACGCCATCAACGACAAGATCAAGGGACAGGCCACGGTCGCCTCGCTGGACCTTGCGTGGTTCGGCGGCCAGCGCGCGGCCGTCACGCTCGCCGACCCGGAGGGCGGCGACGTCGCCGATGTCTCGGTCCGAATCGACCGCGGCCTCCTCGGCCTCGCGCTCGGCTCCCGCAACCTCGGCGTGATCTTCGTCGGGGGGCAACGCGACCATCGTCCGAGACGCCGACGGGACGACCAACCTGCAGCGGGCGATCGAGCCCAGGGGTGGCCTCAGCGCCCCTCGACGCCCTCGGGCGGCGGCGAGCCCGTCACGCTGCCCCGGTCGCTCGAGGCATCGGTGGTGCTCGACGGGCTGCGCGTGACCTACACCGACGTGGCCATCGCCGCGCAGACCGGCGGCGAGATCGGCGCGATCAGGCTCGGAGCGTTGACCGGCTCGCTGGACTTCGCCGTCGGCTCGCCGGCACTCCTCGTGATCGAGGGGCCCATCGCTACCGGCAAGACAGCCGGCTCACTCGCCGAGTCGGGCAAGCTGGACCTGCGAGTAACAGTAAGCAACCTGACCGACGCCGCAGGGCGCGCTCACGATCGATGCCGCGACGGCGGACCTGGCGATGGCGCTGACCGCCCCGGCGATCGAGGCAACCATCGGGCGCCCGCTACAGCGCCGGGGCGATCGAGCCGCACCGACCAGACACGGGTCTCGATCGACTCGTCCGCGCTCGCGACACTCGTGCCGTCGCTCGCCGAGGCACTTCGGGCCCAGCCGGGCGTGACCATCGCCGAGCTGCCCGACCTCACGCTCGTGGTCGATCGGCTCTCGCTGCCGCTGTCGGGCGGACTGGCCGGGCTGAGTGCCGCGGCGAAGATCGAGACGACGCGGGCGACCGGCACGGTCGAGCTGCCCACGGGCGACACCGTCCGCACCGCCGCCTTCGAGCTCGAGCCGCTCAACCTCGCGGTCGATGTGCCGTCGCTGATGGAGACCGTCACGCTGACCGGCGGCACGCGCGCGACGATCGACGGCGACTCGGCGGGTGATGTCTCGATCGATCTGGCGATGCGCGGGCTCGCCGACGCGACCGGCACGCTCAAGAGCGGCGTGCCCGAACACATCGAGGGCGGCGTGCGGGTCGAGGGGTTCTCGACACCGATCCTCCAGCCGTTCGTCGCGGCGCTCGGGGCGATGATGCCCGATGGGCTGCGGCTCGATCTGCCCAACGACATCGGGCCGCGGCTCGACCTGACGCTCAACGCCACGAGCCATACCGACACGTCCGGCGCCTACGACATCGACCTCACGCTCGACGCGGCCAAGGCCGAGCTCGACGCGGCCCTCGTCGTGCAGGGGCAGTGGATCACAACACGGGGCGAGGGTGTCAGGGGCAGGTTCGCGACCATCGCCCCGATCGTGGACCGCTTCGTCGCCGCCCACGGCGTGCGCGTGCAGCGCGGGGCCGAGGTCAACGTCAGCATGTCGGATTTGGCGATCGACCTGGCGAGGCTCAAGGGCCCCGACGGGCTCGATCTCCGCGGCGTGCGCGCAAAGGCGGACATCGCCGTCCTCGACGCCGCCGGCAAGGTGCAGCTCGCCGGAGACACCGAGCTGCGTGACTACCGGCTCGAACGCCTGAGTATCGGCATCGCGACCGACGACGTGGCCGACGACGTGACCGTGGTCGGCGACATGACCGGCACGCTCGACGGCAAGCCCCTCGCGGCCGCGAAGATCAACATGACGCTCGCCGGTCTGCTCGATGCGTCCGGTGCCCCGGCGACCGACAGCCTGCCCTCGCTCCGCGGCGAAGTGCGCGTCGAGAAACTCGCCCTCGACACGGTGGACGCGGTCTTCGGCTCGCTCTACCGCGACAAGGGCCTGCTGCTGACGCGGGATGTCGGGCCCACGGGCGACATCGTCGTCCTCGCGGCCTCCAACCCGACCGTGGGCGACAACGCCACCAATCTCGACCTCACGTTCCGCTCGCGGAGCGTGGACATCACCGCCCCACTGCTCGTCCAGCCCGACCGTCTCCGCTCGCGCGAGTCGGTCACCATCGTCGATCGCTCCGCCGGAGGAACCCTGTCCGGCGTGCTCGGCAATTCCGGACCGGCCCTCGTCCGGCCCAGCGGCACGCTGCGGCTGGTCGTCTCCGGGCTCGATGTCCCGATGGGGCCCGGGGGTGTGCGTCCGGACAAGATCGGTGCGGACATCACCGCCACGCTGACCGAGTTCGCGGCCGACATCGGCCTGGCGGATGCCGACGGCAAGATCGCCCAGCGGCAGCGCGTCGAGGTCCCGCGGCTGCAGGCGTCGGTCGTGGCCGCGTCGGGCGCGGTGCCCCGCGTGCAGATCGACGGGCAGTTCAGCCACGACGAGCAGGCGTTCACGCTGAAGTCAGAAGCAACGCTCGACGGGCTGTTCCTCGCGGCACCCGCGGACCCGGCAGACCCCATGAGCGTGCTCTCGATCGGCGATCTGGTGCCGGTCAGTTCGACCGAGTTCAGGAACATCCCCGCGACACTGGCGCGGCTGCTGCCCCGCGGCATGATCAAGGTGGGTGACCAGCCGCTCGACATGGTGCTGCTGACGCGCGACGGGCTGGGGCGCACGTTTGATGTCATCGCGACCACAGGCCCCACCAAGGTGCGGGCCGACACGTTCCTGTACACGCTCGAGCTCAGCAGCGAGAATTCGCGCACCAAGCTCAGCGGCCGGCTGCGGTCGGACTTCGGCTCTCTGGATCGGGCGAACGGCTCGATCGGCATCACCCCGCGCGTGGCGGCGCACCTTGCCTCGGTGTTCGCCGCGGACGCGCCGGTGACCCCGACGCTCCGCGAGACGGCCAGCATCGGCTTCGTCCTCAACGAATCCTTCGGCGTCGCGCTGGGCGAGGGGTACAAGCCGGACTTCGGCTCTGAGGGCACAATCAACGCCACGGTCACGCTCGACGCGGCGCTGGCCGCGCTCACACTCCCGAAGGGCGAGGGACCGGACGCCCCGGCCCCGATGACGATCCCGCCGGTGGCGATCAAGGGCCTCGGTGTGACGCTCGTCGCGCCGATCTCCGTGATGACCGATGCCGGCGGCGACGTTCGGGCCTCGGTCGCCGGGGACATCCTCGCAGCGGGGGGCTCGCGGATCGTCGGGCTGCTCGGCGACGTATCGACGCGGGTCGCCAACGCCGCACCGGTCGGAGAGATGCCCATCTCCCTAACGCTCTCGCAGATCGACGGGACGTGGATCGACACACTGCTCGGCAAGCCCGCGCTGGTGGCCGGCTCCATCGGCGAGCGGTTCGATGTCGCGGCACAGCTCAAGCCCCGTGAGATCCTCGATCGTGTGCGCGGCGGCACGCCCGCGACATTCAATATCACCGGGCCGCGGTTCAAGACCGAAGCCCCGATCGGCATCGCTTTCAGTTCGGACGCGGTGTTTGCCCGCGGCGTGATCCAGGCCTCGTGGCAGATGGGCCCGCGCTGGGCCAACACCTACGTCCTCGGCGCGACGCCGGGCGGACCGCCCCTGTCGTTCGCCTTCACCGAGCAGACCAGGGTGAACCTCGACGTCCAGCGGCTCGCGCTGGCCGTCGGTGACGGTGCCGGCCCGTTCAAGCCGGGCGTCTTCCTCGCCAAACTCACCGCGACGGTGCCCGATCTGGCGGCACGCCTCAGCGACGGTCGAGACATCCGTGTCGGCGGGCTGCAGGTCGGTGTCGGGCGCGGGCCGACGCCGGACCAGATCGGTCTCGACCTCCGGCTGCCCCGCATGAAGATCGGCGCCGAGCCGGAGGTCACGCCGGAGAAGAGCCGGGTCACCGGGCGCATCGCCTCGTTTGCCGACGAGATGGGCAACCTGACACCAAAGACCGCGCGGATCACGCTCGACGGCGGCTTCGCGCCGATCCCGACCGCCGTTGTTGATTCGTTCGCCCGGCAGGGCGGCCTGCTGGTGGACGTGCTCGGCCCGGTCGTGGACTTCGGTATCAACGCCGACGAGTTCGGTCTGGGCGGCGGTACGCTGCTCGCGACCGCGACCGCGCCGTTCGCCAGAGCCGAAATCCGGGGCAAGGTCAGCGACGGACTCTTCATCGTGGACAAGACCAGCGTGGTCGAGGCGACGCGGATCACCGGCGCGGCAACCAAACGCCTGCAGAAGGCGCTGCCGATGCTGGCCTCGCTGGAGAAGACCACCGACGACCGACCGGCGAGGATCATCTTCGAGACGCCGATCGCCGTACCGATGGACGGCAACATGGACCGCCTCAACGGCAAGTTCACCGTGGATGTCGGCACCGCGAGGTTCGGCACGGCGGGGCTGTTCGAGAAGGTGCTGTCGGTAGCCCAGCTCCGGGCCGCGGGAGAGGTCGGCCGCCGCATGCCGCCGCTGAAGATCACCATGGCCGACGGACTGGTCAGCTACGAGCCGTATGCGCTGCCGCTGGGTGAGTTCAAGATCGAGACGCAGGGGTTCATCAACCTGAGCTCGAAGCCGCGACAGCTCGCCAACGGCGGGAGCGGGACGCTGCCCGCCGGGCAGCTGCAGGTGCTCACGTTCATCCCCGCCGGGGCGTTCGCCGCCGAGGCGGTGCCGGGGCTCTCCAACCTGCCGCTGCCGCTGGTGGGCAATCTCGCCAAGCTTCCCATCAGGACCAGCGGCATGATCGCCAGCCCCAAGAACGACATCGCGGTCGACTTGGTCGGCAAGAACGCGGTCGACTCGCTGCTCGCGCCGGGTAAGCTGCTCGAAGAGGGCCCGGGCAACCTGCTCAAGGACCTCATCGACGGCGGGAAGAAGAAGGACGAGTAAGCCCCGGCCGGTTCGGGCTCAGGCGAGCGGCGTCTTGGCCAGCGTGTGCCACAGCAGCGCATTCTGCACCCACATCCGGTTCTCGGCCTGATCGAACACGACTGAGCACGGCGAGTCCATCACGTCGTCGGTGACCTCCTGCCCGCGGTGCGCCGGAAGGCAATGCATAAAGAGCGGCCAGTCGTGGCCCTTGCCCGCGATCCGCTCCATCAGCTCCTCGTTGACCTGGTACGCGTCGAACACGCCGTCGCGGAGCGCCTTCTGGTGGTCCTGCCCCATGCTGACCCAGCAGTCGGTGTAGACCGCGTCGTGCCCGACCGCGGCCTCGGGTTTGTGGCTCAGCGTGATCGTCGCTCCGGTCGCCTTGGCGTCCTGCAGCGCATCGCGCACCACCGAGAACTGCGGCTCAAAGCCCTTGGGCGTCACCGCCGTGAAGCTCACGCCAAGCTTGGCGCACAGCAGCATCAGCGAATGGCACACGTTGTTGCCATCGCCCACGTAGGCGAGGCGCTTCGTGCCGAGGTCACCGAACTTCTCGGTGAGCGTGAACAAGTCGGCGAGCGCCTGGCAGGGGTGCTCGATGTCGCACAGGGCGTTGACGACCGGCACGGAGGCGTGCTCGGCCATCTCCCGCAGCACCCGGTTCTCGAACACCCGGGCGACGATGCAGTCCACCCACCGCTCGAGATTGAGCGCGTAGTCCTTCACGCTCTCCCGCTGGCCGATGCGTTGCTGCGAATGGTCGAAGTACATGACGTGTGCGCCCAGCTTGGTCGGCCCGGTCTCGAAGGTCATGCGCGTCCGGAGCGAGGGCTTCTCAAAGAGTGCGATGATCGAGCGGCCCGCCAGCGAGCCGGCGTAGGGCGTCAGGTCGCGCTTCATGTGCGCAGCCGTTGCGAAGATCTGGCCGACCTCCGCCGCGGACAGCTCGCTGATGGAGATCAGGTCACGGTTGGCAAGCGAGGGCGTCTTCGGGGGCATGTCGGCCTCGGTCTCCTGCAGGAATTCGACGGTCGCGGATTGGGTGGGCGTGCTGGGTGTGACGGGCATGGCGTCTGCCTTTCGTGATTCGGGCGTTCGGTTGTTGGCGGTCCGGAGAGCCTCGGGCGTGCACCTTCCCGACAGATCGTGGATGGGCGTCGCCTCCGAGGGCGGAACGATCAGGCGTGTGTCCCCGCCGGCGTTCGTCGTCGCGGCGTGATCCGCGTGCCGGGGTGCCCGCCCGCAGAGAGCGACGCGAGACCGTCGAGGTTCTTCCAGGAAGCGATCACCGTCGGGACGCCGCTGGCCTCTGCGCTCGCGGCGGCCGCGCGGGCCTTGGGGATCATGCCCCCCGCGATCGTGCCGTCGGCGATGCGAGACTCGATGCCGTCGCGATCGGTGGACTCGATGATCGAGCCGTCGGCGTCGAGCACGCCGGGGACATCGGTCAGCAGCACCAGCAGCGAGGCGTGCAGAATGTCGGCGACGGCGGAGGCCGCGTCGTCGGCGTTGACATTGAGCGGCTCGCCCACCAAGTCCAGCCCGATCGAGCAGAGCACCGGCACGTGCCCGGTCGCGAGCAGCTCGCGCCAGAGCCCGCCGCGGGTCGGCCGCGGCGTAGCCGGGTCCGTCTCGCCCGCGACCGTCCCGACGCGCCCGAGATCCACGCCCTCCGGCTCGTGCTTGGTGCACACGCACGCGCCGCCGTCGGAGAGCCCCAGGCCGACCGCCGCGACACCGCGCGCGCAAAGCAGGCCGACGAGCTTCGTGTTGACAGCCCCCCGCAGCACCGCGACGACCTCGCCGATCTGCTCTGCGGGCGTGACACGCAAACCGGCTCGGCGTTCGCTGGTCATGCCGAGCCGGGCGAGATGGGCATCGACCGCGGCCCCGCCGCCGTGGACCAGCACAACGCCCCCGGCGCAATCGCTGGTCAGTGCCGCGATCGCGTCCCAGAGCGGCCCGAGGCGCGCGCATCATCGAGCCGCTGCCCCACCCAGCTTGATCACCACGGGCCCGGCGGTCACGACGGCACCCCGCGCGCCGACCGAGGAGTCGGCTTTGCCGAGCAGGCCCGTCGCCTCGTCCATGCCGAAGCGGACGTTCATGCACTGCACCGCCTGTCCGGAGGCCCCCTTGACGAGGTTGTCGATCGCGCTGACGAGGACGAGATGGCCGCCCTCGGCCGCGAGGCCGATGTCGCAGAAGTTGGTGTGGCGGACGCCGTTGACGCTCGGCCACGCGCCGCTCGGCAGCACGCGGACGAACCGGGCGTCGGCGTAGGTGTGCTCGAGGTGCGCGCACCCGCTGCTGGTCCCACCCGGGCGCGAGCTCGACGTGGATCGTGCTGACGATGCCCCGCTCGTAGGGGCCGAGGTGCGGGGTGAACACGACATCCGCCCCGGAGTGGGTGCGGATCTCGGGGTTGTGCCGGTGGGTCCACACGCCGTAGGGCTGCACGCTGACCTCGCAGAACATGTTCCGCTCGCCCGGCGTGCGACCCGCGCCGGAGACGCCGCTGATGCAGTCGGCGATCGGACGCGTGCCGGGGGCGATCGCGCCGGCCTCGACCAGCGGTGAGAGCGGCAGGATGACGCTCGTCGGGTAGCACCCGGGCACCGCGATCAGCCGTGCGGCCTGCAGCTCGTGCCCCGCCCGCTCGACGAGGCCGTAGACCGCCTGGGCCAGACGCTCCGGCGCGGGGTGGGTGAAGCCGTAGAAGGTGTCGTAGTCGCCGGCCTCGGGCAGCCGGAACGCGGCGGAGAGATCGAGCACCACCACCTCGGGGCTCGCCTCGAGGAGGGCGGGCGCGATCGTGGCGCTGGCCTCGTGCGGCGTACAGAGCAGAACGGCGTTGGGCGCGCAGGCGAGGATGTTGTCGGTGTCGGCGGGCTCGATCGGCAGGTCGCACTCACCCCGGAACCGGGGGTGCAGGTCGCTGAAGCAGCGGGCGGGTGCATCGCCCCGCGACGAGCCGAACATGCCCACGACCTCGGCGTGCGGGTGGCGGAGCAGGATCGAGACCAGCTCCGCTCCGGTGTAGCCGCTGGCCCCGACGATCGCGCAGCGGATCACCGCGGCGCCCCGCTCGGGTCGATCAGCTCGGCCATGCGGCGCATCTCGCGGGTGATTTCGCGCGCGCGCGGGATCGCGGTCACGGCGAGGAAGACGGTGTCGTCTCCGGCGAGGCACCCCACGACGCCGCTCATGCCCGCCCGGTCGATCTCAAGGGCGACCAGTTGGGCGTGGCCCGGGCCGGTGTGCAGCACGATGATGTTGCCGGCCGGTTCGACGGAGGTGACAAAGCCGGCCAGCGCCCGCGAGAGCGGCGAGGGTTTCGGGGTGCCGTTGGTGCCGCCGAGCGCTCCGGCCCCGTTCTCCGAGGGGAGCTGGTAGCCGCGCATGGTCTTGAGGGCGCCGATCTCCCGCAGGTCGCGGCTGAGGGTCGCCTGGGTGACCCCAATCCCGCGGTCGTGCAGGCAGGCGCGCAGGTCTTCCTGGCTCGCGACCGGGCGGCGGGAGAGAATCTCGGCGATCACCTGTTGTCTTCGTACTCTGCCGGACATGACGCATTATTATACGCATATTGCATAGTCAAGCAAGCGGGACGGGGCTTTCTTGGGGGTTGAGCCCCGACGAGGCGGTCTGGTCGCGTGATTCTGCCGTCAGTGCTCGCTCCGGGGCCCGCGGCGCGGTCCGGAGAGCGGCGCGCCGCCGTCAGCCTGTAGGATGGCGCGATCTCTCGGAGTAAGACCATGAGCGACCCCGTGGAACCCGCCGCCGCACCGCCTGCCGCCCCGCCGACGACGCAGGGTGACTTTGTCCCGGTCAAGCCGCCGGAGACGTGGCCGACGGTGATCGGGGTGATCTCGATCATCTTCGGCTCGCTGGGTGTGCTGAGCGGCGCGTGCGGCGGGGCGTTCTTGTTGCTGAGCGAGCCGCTGCTGTCGTTGGTCCCGGAAGAGCAGGCCTCCGAGATGGAACTCCAAGTGTCCAACAGCATGCCGTATCCGGTGATGCAGGGCGGGGTGATGCTGCTCGAGCTTGTGATCTCGGTCCTGATGCTCGTCGGCGGCATCATGCTGCTGAGGCGGAAGCGTTCGGCGCGGGGGCTGCTGGTCGGCACGGCGTGTCTCGACCTGATCTCGAACACGGTCGCCGCAGTGGTTGGCTTTCTTGTGGTGCAGGCCCAGATGAAGGCGATGCAGGAGAACGCCGAGGTGGCCCAGCAGATGCCCGCCACCTTCGGGACATTCGCGCAGGGCGCCGGCGGTGTGATGGTGTTCGTCCAGTGGCTGTTCCTGGCGATCTGGCCGGTGTTCGTGCTCATCTGGTTCAGCAGGCGCAGGATCCGCGAGTCGGTCGAGGCGTGGGAGTGACCGGCCCCCGTTGATCTGAGCGGCGTATGAACTGTCGTCACTGCAGCTACCCGTTGTGGAACCTGCGCTCGGGCCAGTGCCCCGAGTGCGGCACGGGGTTTGCGCCGTCTGAGTTCCGGTTCGCCAAGAACTCCGTTTGCTTCTGCTGCCCCCACTGCGACCAGCGCTACTTCGGCACCGGGCCGGACGGCCATCTCGAGCCGCGACGGTTCGTCTGCGTCGGGTGCGGGCAGCAGATCGAGATGGACACGATGGTCCTGCACCCCGCGGACGGCCTCGACGAGCCGCCGCACCCGGGCGGATGTCAACCCGTGGCTCGACCGGCAGGCACGGCTGCGCAAGCGGTTGTTGGGCACGATGGTGCACGGGGCGTGCTCGCCGCGATGGCTGATGCGGTCAACCCCTGTGGACAGCCCGCCCGAGCAGGCGTGGGGATACGCGGGGATCGTGCACCTGGCGTTCGCGGCGATCCTGGTGGGCCCGGCGCTGCTGCTGAGCCGCGTTCGTGAACTTCGGCCTGCTGGGTGCGTTCGCGGGCATGTTCGTCGGGGGCGTGATCGCGCTGGTGATCCTGTCCGGGCTCTGGGTGCTCACGGCGCACGGCATGCTCCGCCTGGGCGGGGCCACCGAGGGGGGCCTCGGCCGCACGGCCCAGGCGCTGTGCTACACCTGCGGCCCGAACGTCGTCGTGCTTATCCCCTGTCTGAATTTCTACTTCGGATGGATCGGGACACTGTGCTGGATCATCGCGGCCGGGATCGCGCTGTCGGCGGCGCAGAAGGTCAGCGGGCTGCGGGCCGCGATTGCCGTGGCGGTGCTGCCGGTGGTGGTCGTGGTGGCGCTGTTCGGGTTCACGGCGTTGAGCATCTCGCGGTCGATCGGTGCCGCGAACTTCGCGGCGATGACCGGCACGTCTACTGCTGGCGTCGACGACTTCCGGCTACCGCTGCGTGCGGCGGCGAGCCGGGGGCGCGTGGCCGGCCCACGCGGCGGAGTTGCTCAACGACAGCCGGATCTCGGAATTCAGCTTTGTCCACGTGATGTCCAACACCACCACCGAGTCGGATGTGTTTATCGACACGATCCCGCTGTCGGCGTGGGACTCGCTCACGCCGGAGGGCTGGCAGGCTGCGCTCGCCGCGGCGGCCGGGACGATCGGCCCGGACGTCGTCGCGCACCGCTTCGGCGACATGGTGTTCACCTACCACGGCATCGACCCCGCCGACCCGTCGCCGGGGCTGTGGCTGGTCGTCGAGGCGTGGGACCCGCGCGTCAGGGGCCAGCCCTATCAGGGCTCGGTGGCGGTGCTCCGGGCCGACGGGACCTCGACGGTCTTCCCGCGCGAGATGCTCGGCGGCCTGCTTCTGGGACAGAACCAGCTTCGGGCGTCGTTCGGGTTGGCCCCGCTGCCTGACCCGTTCACCGTTCGGCAGGATCGTCCGGCCCGTGCTCCCTCACCGCCGACTGGAGCGGCAGACGGGCCGATTGAGCCCGCCTCGGACGGATCGACCGATCCGGACGAGTAGTGTGCCGATACAGAGCGGCAGTCCGGCGCACCGCGGCATCAATCAGCGCAGACGGCGATCCACGCCCGGTTCTCGGACGAACATGGTTTGGGCGGGCCGGTGTGCCGATCTACACTGTTGCGGGTGAGGGGCTCCGGAGACATCCGGAGCGAGAGGTGAACGAGAGTGACCGGGAGATCATGCATGAGCTTTGGCATCCGCAGACGGTTCGTCGCATCGGCGGCCTGTGCACTGGCGGCCGCGGCCGGACAGACGCTGGCCAGCGGCTCGGGCGAGAACATCATCATCATCGCCGACCCGCTCAACGCCGAGTCGATGTACGTCGCCAATTACTACCGCGCTGCGCGCAACGTGCCGGCCGAGAACGTGCTCTACTTCTCGCCGGGTGCCGACGACTACCAGGCCTTCGTGGCCTGGAACCTCAAGGCGCTCGAGACGCTGATCGCCGAACGCGGCATCCAGAACCAGGCCGACTACATCGTGCTGATGCCCGGCTCGCCGTTCTATATCGATGCGCCCGGGCTGGTCTCGGACGGCTGCTCTCCGGTGCGGCGCTTCTCGATCTCCGGGGCCTACTCGACCGCCTTTGTCGCCGATGAGGTGCTCGGCGGCGTCAGCTCCAACTTCAACAACCGGTACGCCCGCAACACGTTCACCATGGTGCGGTTCGACAGCGAGACCACCTATTTCGCCGGGAGCCCCAGCTCGGACCCCAACGCCCAGCGGTACTACATCGGCGCGATGCTCGGCTACACCGGCGAACGCGGGAACACGCTGCAGGAGATCCTCGACAACGTCGACCGCTCGGTCGCGGCGGACTTCACGCGGCCCGCGGGCACCTTTTACTTCTGCGAGACCTCCGACCAGACCCGCTCCGCACCGCGTCACAACACGTTCAACAACGTGATCGCGCAGATCGAGTCACAGGGCGGGGCGGGCAGCCACGAGTTCCGCCAGATGCCGCGGAACGAGGACGACGTGCTGTGCGTCCTCACCGGCGCCGCGGTGCTCGACATCCCCGGGGCGAACATGACGATTCTTCCCGGGGCGTACGCCGACCACCTGACCAGCTACGGCGCAATGTTCGACAACCAGAACCAGACGAAGATCTCGGACTGGATCCGCGAGGGCGCGACCGCCTCGGTCGGCGCGGTCGAGGAGCCGTGCAACTACGCCGGCAAGTTCACCCACGCCCGGTCGATGGTCTACTACCACCAGGGCGCGAGCATGGGCGAGTCGATCTTCCGTGCGCTCAACTTCACGCCGTTCCAGGGCCTGCTCTACGGCGACCCGATGTGCAGGCTCTTTGACTACCCGGTCACGGTGACAGTGCAGGACCCACCGACCGACCCCGCCTCCGGCGGCGTCGAGATCAGCCCCACCGGGCAGACCGACAAGCCGGGCAACTTCGTGTTCGACTACGAGGTGGTCGTAGACAACCGGCGGATGGACGCCGACTTTGCCTTGCCGCTGGAAGTGGACACGACGCAGCTCGAGGACGGCTGGCACGACCTCCGCGTCTTCGGCTACGACACGTCCACCATCCGATCGCTCGGCGTCTGGCAGGGCGAGCTGATCATCAACAACCACGGCCGCTCGGCCGAGCTTGCGAGCGTCTCGGGCACCAGCGGCGATCTCTCGACCACGTTCGTCTTCGACGCGCGGTCGGTGGCGGGGGGCACGGGTGCGCCGGTCGAGATCCGCCTGGTGCAGCACGACCGGGTGCTCGCGGCCGCGAGCGGGTGCGAGGCCACGCTGGAGGTCGCGGGTGTGCAGCTCGGCGCGGGCGACTCCGATATCCACGCCGAGGCGCTGTTCGCCGACGGGATGCGCGTCCGCTCGGCACCGATCCGGGTCTCGGTGGACTACACCGAGGGCACACCAGGCGGCAGCGTGCCCGATGTGTTCCAGTCGACCGTGTGGGTCGGCGACGCGACCGAGGCGTTCGTCTCCGTGCCCTACCTGTTCGACGACGCGTCCGACGCGCTTACCTTCGAGATCATCGACGCACCGGCCCAGGCGGCGATCGTGGCCGGGCCCGACGGTCCCTACCGCCTGCTCCGTCCGGACGGGCAGGCCTCGGGGTTCGACGTCATGACCTACCGCGTGACCGCATCTTCAGGGCAGTCGGCGGTCGGCCGGGTGGTGCTCGTGTACGACCGCCACCCGCTCGATATCGACGCCAACGGGTCGTTCGATCTCGAGGATCTGTACGCGATCCACGCCGCTCCGGCCGACGCCAATCTCGACGGCGTGGTCGACAACGCGGATGTGCGGTTCCTCGAGGCCACGCTCCGGTGCGGTGAGGCACGCGACGTGTCGAGCCGGTAAGGTCTCGGATTCTCCAGCCCCGATCGACGCCCCTCTCGCGGAGGCAGCACCGGCTCGCCCGACCATGTCCACCCCGCCACACGCCCCGCCCATCCGCTTCCTGCCGGTCCAGGGACCGCCCGTCGCGGCGATCGATGTGCCCTCCGGCACCTCGCCGCTGATCGGCCGGAGCGTCGCGTGCGATGTGCAGCTGCCCGACGCGTCGGTCTCCAGGCGTCACGCCACCCTCACCAGCGAGGGCGGCATCTGGCACGTCACCGACCTGCACAGCCGGGCCGGCGTATTGATCAACGGTCAGGCGATCGCGCCCGACACGCCCACGCCCGTGCACGACCTCGACCTGGTCTCGGTCGGCCCGTGGACCTTCCGGGCGCAGCTCGGCACGTCGGTCGGTACGACGCGCATGACGCTCGACGGCTCGTCGGGCTTTCTCGCGGCCGGGGAGCGCGTGGACGCCATCCCCGAGCGCGAGCTGCGGTCGCTGGCCCGACGCAGGCTCGATCTGCTGATTGACTATGCCGCGAATATCTACGCCGCGACGCTCGAAGAGCCGCTCGCCGCCGTGCTGGCCCAGGCCGCGAGGGAGGGCACGGGGTTTCCGCGTGCGGCGGTGTTCCGGATGGTGGGTGACGAGATCGAGCTGCTCTCGATGTCGGGCGACTTTGTGCTCTCCGAGCAGCCGTTCTCGCGGAGCCTGATCGAGGCTGCTGCGGACGGGCAGGTCGCGCGGCTGAGCCACGACGCGCCGATCGACCACGGCGAGTCGATCGCGAGGCTGGGCATCGAGGCGGCGATCTGCGCACCGATCGCGCTGGGCGAGACGATCGACGCGTTCCTGTATCTGGACGACCGCCGGCACGACGCCCACGTCGAGCCGGACGCCGCGGCGTTCTGCCAGGCGCTGTGCCGCATCGGCGGGCTTGCGCTGGCCAACCAGCGCCGGGCGGCGCTCGAGCGGATCAACAGCGAGATCATGCGTGATGTCGCTGCGGCGGCCGAGGCCCGGCGTCTGCTGATGCCCGCCGGTGAGGGTGTCGCGCAGGGTGTTCGCTACAGCGTCCGCATGAAGCCGGGGCGGTTTGTCGCGGGCGATCTGTTCAACATCTTCCCGCTCGGCGACGGGCGGGTCGGGGTGTACCTCGGCGACGTCGCGGGCAAGGGTGTCGGCGCGGCCATGCTGATGGCGACGACGCAGACGATGCTCAACGCGGCGCTGCGATCGACCGGCAGCCCGGCCGCGGCGCTGCAGGAGATCGGTCCCGAGCTCTCGCCCCTGCTGCCCGGCGGGCGGTTCATCTCGCTGTGGGTCGCGGTCATCGACCCGGGCGCGCGCGGTGCGGTTCGTCGATGCCGGGCACGGGCACTGGCTGGTGCGCACCGCGGCCGAGTCTGCGCCCGACCCCGCTCCGCACGGTCGGGGGCCTGCCGCTCGGGGTCGATCCGGACGCCCCCTACCACGACGAGGCGCTGACCCTCGGCGAGGGCGGACGGATCATCCTGTTCTCCGACGGTGTGGCCGAACAGCGCGACCGCGAGGGCGAGGAGTTTGGCCACGCCCGCACCATCGACGCGCTCCGCCCCAGCCAGTCCGCGGCCGACGACGTGTCGCGGCTCTTTGAGGCAGTCGAATCCCACGCCGGGGCCGACGCCCTCGACGACGATGTCACCGTCGCCAGCCTCTCGATCGAGTCGGCCTGAATCGAGACCGCCCGGGTGATCACTCGCCCGGCACGCCGATGTCCTCGTTCCAGAGGTCCGGGTGCTCGGCGATGAACTGCACCATCATCGAGATGCACCGCGGGTCGTCGGCCACGACCACCTCCGCCCCCGACGCGGCGAGCCAGTCCTCGCGCCCCTGGAACGTGCGGTTCTCGCCGATCACCACCCGGGGATGCGGTGCAGCACCGTCGCCCCCGAGCACATGGCGCAGGGCGAGAGCGTCGTCGCCAGCGTCAGTGTGTGCCAGTCGCGCCGGCGGCCCGCCGCCCGGAAGCAGCTCATCTCCCCGTGCGCCGTCGGGTCGCCCGACTGCACGCGCATGTTGTGCCCCGCGGCGACGACCTCCCCCGCCGGAGTGATCAACGCCGCGCCGATGGGGATGCCCCCCTCGGCGAGTGACTTCTCGGCCTGCGCGATCGCGGCCTCGAGCCGCCGCTCGGTCCAACGCCTCGCGGCCGGGCACGCCTCGTTTCGGTGTCGCCATGGCGGTGTTGTAGCACAGACCGAGGCCCCGCGTGCCGACGCTCGCAGCCCCCCGTTCGTGGTAGGCTGGGCCGATGCCCGACTCGCCCGCCAACGTCGTGGTCTTCGACCACCCGCTCATCCAGCACAAGCTCACGTGGCTCCGCGAGCGCTCCACCAGCTCGCGGGCGTTCCGCGCGCTGATGACCCAGATCGCCGGGCTCATGGTTTACGAGGTCACGCGTCACTTCCCGCACGCCCCGGTCGAGATCGACACGCCGCTGGAACGCATGACCGGCACGCGCCTGGCCGGGACGGTCACGGTCGTGCCCGTGCTCCGCGCCGGGTTGGGCATGACCGAGGGCGTGATGGACGTCATGCCCGAGGCCCGCGTCGGCCACCTGGGCATGGCCCGCGACGAGAGCACGCTCGAGCCCAAGGCCTATCTCAACAAGCTGCCCAGCGATCTCGACGCCGGGCCGGTGATCCTGGTCGACCCGATGCTCGCCACCGGCGGCTCCGCGGCCGCGGCGGCGCGCATGCTGCGTGAGGCCGGCGCGACCGACCTGCGCCTCATGTGCCTCGTCGCCGCGCCCGAGGGCATCGCCCTGATCCACCAGGCCGAGCCCGAGCTGGTGATCTACACCGCCTCGATCGACCGGCGGCTCAACGAGCTGGGCTTCCTCCTGCCCGGTCTCGGCCACGCCGGCGCCCGGCTCTACGGCACCGTGTAGCCCGTCGCATCAACAGAATCTCAGGAGAGCGGCTGCGTCGATGGCCCTAGGTCTGCGCGGCCGTCGCCCGCGGCGGGGTCCGCACGTTCGTCCCCGCGAGGATCGACGAGATCAGCGCCGTCCAGCCGGTCTGGTGGCTCGCGCCCAGCCCCTTGCCGGTGTCGCCGTGAAAGAACTCGTGGAAGAAGAGCATCTCCTCGCCCGCCGAGTCGACGAACGGCTGCTCGCCGCCGAGGAAGGGGCGCTTGGACTGCCCGTTGATCTCGAACAGCCTCGCCAGCCGCCGACGCAGCTCCTGGGACACGTCCCACAGATTCATCATGTTGCCCGATCCGGTGGGACACTCGACCTGGAGCGCATCGCCGTAGAACCGGTGATACCGCTCGAGCGACTTGACGATCATGTAGTTGATCGGGAACCAGATCGGCCCGCGCCAATTGCTGTTGCCGCCGAACATCTGCGTCGGGCTCTCCCCCGGCGCATACTCCACGCGGAACTCCTGATCGTCGAGCTTCATGATGAAAGGCTCGGTCGCGTGGATCTTCGAGAGCGACCGGATGCCGAAGGGCGAGAGAAACTCCTTCTCGTCGAGCAGATAGCCGAGCATGCGCACCAGCCGCTCGCGTGAGGGCAGCGCCAGCAGCCGGTAGGCGTGCTCGGGCCGCCCGTCCGGCTCCATGTACGTCGTATGCCGGGCAAGATCGCTCCGGTTCTCCAGGAACCAATTCATCCGCTTGGCGAATCCCGGGAGCTGATTGATCACCCGCTCTTCCAGGATCTCGCACGCGATCATCGGGAGAATGCCCACCAGCGAGCGGATCCGCATCGGCATGCCCGTGTCGCCCACGCGGATGCGGTCGTAGTAGAAGCCGTCCTTCTCGTCCCACAGCCCGGTGCCGCCCAGCGTGTTCATCGCGTCGGTGATGTGCACGAAGTGCTCGAAGAACTTGGACGCCATGTCCTCGTAGGCGGGGTTGTGGATCGCCAGCTCCATCGCCATCGAGAGCATGTGGCCGCAGAAAAACGCCATCCACGCCGTCGCGTCGGCCTGCTCAAGTTTGCCCTCGATCGGCAGCGGCTGCGAACGGTCGAACACCCCGATGTTGTCCAGCCCCAGAAACCCGCCGCTGAAGATGTTCTCACCCTGCGGGTCCTTGCGGTTAACCCACCACGTGAAGTTCAGCAGCAGCTTCTGGAACGTGCGGGAGAGGAACAGCCGGTCGCCCCGCCCCTCGGCCAGCTCACGCTGGTACACCCGCCAGCACGCCCACGCGTGCACCGGTGGGTTGACATCGCCGAAGGCAAACTCGTACGCCGGCATCTGCCCGTTGGGGTGCATGTACCACTCACGCAGCATCAGCACCAGCTGCCGCTTGGCAAAGTCCGGGTCGATCCGCGCCATCGGCACCATGTGGAACGCCGTGTCCCACGCCGCGAACCACGGGTACTCCCACGTGTCGGGGATGCTCAGGATGTCGCGGCTGTGCAGGTGCGACCAGTCGTGGTTACGCCCCAGACGCCTCGACTCCGGCGGCGGCGGCTGGCTCGGGTCGCCCGCCAGCCAGTCCTTCACCACGTAGTGGTAGAACTGCTTGCCCCACAGCAACCCGGCAAACGCCTGCCGGCTGATGGCCCGCTGCTCGGGCGAGTGATGCTCGCCGATCTTGTGCGCATAAAACTCGTCCGCCTCACGACGGCGGGTCTCGATGACCTCATCGAACGCGCCGGCCAGGTCGTCGGCCTGCGGCTCGATCTCGGCCGGCCGGATCCTCACCCGCACCGTCACACTCTCACCGGCCCCGACCCGCAGCCGGTGCCACGCGCCGGCCTTCGTGCCGTGCCGCGCGGGGTTGACCGCGCCGGTCTCGCCACCGACCACGCGACGCTGGAACCCGTCCTTCACATACGGCCCGGCGCTCGCGTAGCCGAAGATGCGCTCGAAGTTCGTCTCGTTCTCGGTAAAGAGCAGCTCCGGCACATCCCCCTCAGGACCAGCCGCCCCGCCGCACCCGGGGCCGAAATCGACCGCGAACCGCCCCAGTGTCTCGTGCTCGCAGAGCACCCGCCCCGGCGTCTCCTGCCAGATCCGCGGCTTCTCGCCGACCCCCTCCTCCGGCGCGCCCCACGACCACGTATTGCGGAACCACACCGTCGGCAACAAGTGCAGGTCGGCCGCCTCCGGCCCGTGGTTGTGCGCAGTGATCTCCACCAGCGTGTCGTTGTCCGACGCCTTGGCGTACTCGATCGTCACGTCGAAGAACCTGTTGCCCTCGAAGACGCCGGTGTCGGTGAGTTCGTATTCGGGCTTGTCCTTCCCGCGCCTGCCGTTCTCGGCGACGAGATCGTCGTACGGGAACTCCCGCTGCGGATACCGGTACAGCGCCTTGGCGTACGAGTGCGTCGGCGTGGAGTCGAGGTAGAAATACACCTCCTTGACGTCCTCGCCGTGGTTCCCCTCGTCGTTGGTCAGGCCAAAGAGGCGTTCCTTGAGGATGCCATCCTTCCCGTTCCAGAGCGAGACCGCAAAGCACAGCCGGCACTGCCGATCGCACCAGCCCAGCAGCCCGTCCTCGCCCCACCGGTACGCGCGGCTCCGCGCGTGCTCGTGGGGAAAATAGTCCCAGCAGTTGCCGTGGTCTGAATAATCCTCCCGCACCGTGCCCCACTGGCGCTCGGGCAGATAGGGGCCCCAACGCTTCCAGTTGGCCTTCTGCTCGGCCTCCTCGAGCAGGCGTTGACTCTCTGTGCAGGTTTCGGGGGTCATAAGCGGGTGTGGCTCCGTGTGCTCTTCATCGGTCTGATGGATCATCCGGCTTGCAGGCACGCAACGGTACGCCAACAGAACGCCCACGCCGCGTCAACACAATCCGCACCGAGTCTTGGCAGAACGTTTATCCGGGCAAACCACGCCCCGGTCTACCTTCTCCGCGTCCTGGCTCGGCGCGAGCCGGAAGCGACCCTCAAGACCCACGTGTACCCACGGAGCACCGCATGCGCACCGACACCCGTCGAGGCTTCACGCTGATCGAACTGCTGGTAGTCATCGCCATCATCGCCCTCCTCATCGGGATCCTCCTGCCCGCACTCGGCAAGGCCCGCGCCTCCGCGCGGCAGCTCAAGTGCAACACCCAGCAACGCTCCCTCGGGCAGGCGCTGCTCGGATACGCCCTCGACAACGACGACTACTGGCACGGCGGCTGGGACAACAACGCCCTCCGGTTCCGCAAGCTCTTCGGCAGCCGCTTCTACCTCCTCAAGCCCGTCGAGAACAACCAGGTCTACTGGGCCCAGCTCTACGACGACCGCCTCGGCGCCGAGCTCACCGACGAGATGTTCGACTCCACCGGAGGCGTCGGCGAGGACACCCTGCCCATCCCCGCGTGGGAGACCACCAGCTGCCCCGACGCCAAGTTCACCGTCGCCGCCTTCCGCAACGGCGGCGCACTCCCCCACGACCCCTACACCCTCTGGTCCAGCTACTGCTTCAACGGCGTCACGCCCGGCTTCGACGGCGTGCCCGAGACCGTCACCCGGATGTTCTTCGGCCGCCAGAACGGCAAACGCGCCCCGCGCCGACTCGGCACCATCGAGTTCCCTGCCGAGATCATCATGTTCCAGGACGGCTCCGAGGTCGTCATGGACGGCAACGGCGACACACTCGTCCAGATGGACCAGTGGGACAACAGCAACGACACCGACGACCGCCAGTACTGGGAGCAGGAGTACTTCCGACACTCCACCTCCAGCGCCGTCACCTGGACCGACGGCCACGTCAGCAACATCTCACGAGGCCAGGCCGACGCCAAGAAGCAGGAACTCATCGACGCCTGGGGCACCAGCGACAGCGTCCCCCTGCCCTGGTACTCGACGCCCAGCGTCGAGAAACGCTGACCACCACCACACCCATCACCACCGCCCGACGGGGACGCGTCTGTCCCCCTGGGCTCACCTTCCCGAGATACAGAGGAGATCCACCATGAAGAACATGACCAAGATCACCGCGGCCGCCCTCGCGCTGCTCGCCGGACAGGCCGCCGCACAGGTCGAGCACGGCGCCGCCAACGTCGCCGAGAACGACTGCGACAACCACGACACCTCCGTCACCGTCACCTACCTGACCGGCTCGGCCGGGTGGTCGGTCGTCGACGCCGCCAGCAACCGCGGCGATTACGGCTTCGACTTCGGCACCGGCGACGACTCCAACCAAGGCGTGCTCATCACCGGCAACTACGAGGACGCCCGCCTCTCCGAGGCCTGCGTCGGCCCCGATCCCTACTACGCCACCACCAGCAGCGCCCGCTCCGGCTCGTCCTACTTCATCGCCGTCCACGGCTCGCCCAGCGGCGCCGAGGTCAACTGGAACCCCGCCTTCGGCTTCTTCCCCATCGGCGACGGCTGGCTCGCCGGCACCGCCTACAACAGCACCAACGGCGGCGTCATCGACGAGCTCGTCGGCAGCCCCCTCATCCCCCTCTACAACACCTTCAGCGACCCCGGCACCGGCAACGGCTTCATCGACGCCGCCACCGGCCAGTTCGGCGTCCGCCTCGAGGGCATCGACGTCCGCCGCGACGGCGTCATGCTCGGCACCGGCGCCAAGAACGAAGACAACTTCGTGCAGATCTTCCACCACGCCGACGGCACCGCGGTCCTCAACAACCACGACAACGGCTCCAACGGCAACACCAGCGAACAGGACCCCGTCGGCTTCGTCTTCATCCCCGGCGGCACCGTCGGCGTCACCATGGGCGTCATCACCGGCACCGGCGACAAGCTCTTCAGCCAGGGCGACTTTACCTGCGAGCTCGTCGGCAAGCCCGACACCAACGGCACCTGGCGCATCGAGATCGCCGGCGAAAGCCCCTCCACCGGCACCCTCCTTCTCACGCCCACCACCGAGTTCCGCGGCAACACCATCGACAACCCCGTCTTCGTCACCCCCGACGCCACCGGCTGGACGATCACCAGCCGCGACATCACCGGCATGGGCCTCCAGGACATCGCCTCCTACGACCGCGCCTTCCACTTCGCCTTCTTCAAGACCGGCGTGGACATCCAGCCCGGCACCCCCGACCGGTCCTACCTCGACCGCTTCGACGTCGCCCACGCCGCCCGCATCGCCGTCACCGAGATCCGTCCCGACAACGGCAACGGCGACATGACCGCCGAGCGTGAAATGGGCTCCGACGCCCTCCGCGCCCGTCGGCGACAACCGAGGCGACGTCGGCCTGGCCTTCTTCAACGCACGACACCCCGCCCGCATCGACAACGGCCTCGACAGCTTCGAGGGCGTCTACCTCGCCTCCGCCTCCGAGTTCATCCGCGACAACACCGGCACCGGCGGCGTCAGCGGCTGGCACACCGTCAGCTTCGACAACGGCGAGATGCACGGCCACAACGCCTCCCTCGCCGGCGGCGAGATGAACGCCGACTTCGCCGTCGCCTACTTCCCCACCGACGCCGGATTCGATCAGGCCGGTGACGTGCAGGTCTTCTCCGGCGAGACCACCGAGCAGCCCGTCGACGGCACCGCCGGCGTCGACGGCGTCATCATCGCCATCAACTGGGACAACAACAACCGCATCGTCAGCGCCGCCCCCAACGGCTCCAGCTACACCCTCGCCGCCTTCGAGGCCTCCGGCGGCGCCCCCAGCAACGACTGGGACTACGGCTACGTCCACTTCCCCTACTCCACCCCCGGCATCGTCGCCGGACAGATCGACGCCAGCGGCAACACCGTCAGCGGCACCGGCGGCTTCTCCGTCTCCTCCGGCACCGACCAGACCTTCGGATTCCCCGTCACCAAGATCACCGTCCCCGGCGTGGATTCCCGCACCGACGGCGTCCTCATGCTCACCGGCACCGACGGCCCCTTCGCTATGGCCTGGGAGGCCGGCGAGGACGGCACCTTCGAGGTCGCCGGCTTTGACCTGGTCAACGAGAACCCCGGCCAGACCGGTTTCAACTTCGTCTACGTCCCCTACGAAGGACTCGCCGCCGGTGAGGACTGCATCGCCGACTTCAACGGCGACGACACCGTCAACACCCAGGACGTCCTCGCGTTCCTCAACGCCTGGAACAACGGCGACCCCTCCGCCGACATCAACGGCGACGGCAGCGTCAACACCCAGGACGTCCTCGCCTTCCTGAACCTCTGGAACGCCGGCTGCTAAACCAGCCCCATAACCCGCCCCACCCCAGAGCCCCGGACACAGGTCCGGGGCTCTTTCATTGCCACTGCACGGAACCCGGCGCACCGGTCGATCCCGCACGAAACACGGGAACCGAGACCCCGCGCCATCCGTACAGAACGGTGTCTTCGATTCTGGTCTCCTGCGGGAGGGTCTCGGCAGCCGCGAGGGGAGCCGAGACCCTTCTGCACTTTTCTACCACGGCGCGTCCGCATTCACCGCAAAGCCCGCCACCATGAGCGTGCTGCGAGCCGTCACCGGCCCCGCTGGCCACAAACCGCCATACCCTGCCCCGATGCCCGTACCGCCCGCACCGCCCGCACCGCCTGAAGCCCCAAGCGCACCCGCCCCACCCCTCCCGCGCGCCATCGCCGTCGCGCGCCTCGTCGCAACCGATATCAAACTCGCCCACTCGGTCTTCGCCCTGCCCTTCGCGCTGCTCGCCGTCTTCCTCGCACGCCCCGCGTCCGATACCCCCGCAGCACTGGCCGGCAAGCTCACCATCGTCGTCGTCTGCATGGTCTGCGCGCGCACCTGGGCCATGCTCGTCAACCGCCTCGCCGACCGCCGCATCGACGCCGCCAACCCCCGCACCGCCCGCCGCGCACTCGCCTCCGGACGCCTCACCCCCCGCGACGGCCTCGCCGCCGCCGCCACCAGCGCCGCGCTCTTCGTCGCCGCGACGACGCTCTTCGGCATCTTCTTCGCCAATTGGTGGCCGGCCATCCTCGCCGTCCCCGTGCTCCTCTGGATCGGCTTCTACTCCTTCACCAAACGATTCACCGCCCTCTGCCACGTCTTCCTCGGCGGCGCCCTCGCGGCGTCCCCGATCTGCGCCGCCATCGCCGTCGATCCCGCAGCACTCTCCACCACCCCCGCCCTCTGGTGGCTCGCCGGCATGGTCCTCTGCTGGGTCGCCGGCTTCGACGTCATCTACGCCCTGCAGGACCTCGACTACGACCGCGAGGTCGGCCTCTCCAGCATCCCCGCAGCCCTCGGCCCTCGCGGCGCAGCCTGGGTCAGCCGCGCCCTCCACGCCCTCGCCTCCGCCTGCCTCGTCCTCGCCTGGCGCAGCGACCCCCGCCTCGGCCCCATCTTCGCCGCCGCCACCGCCCTGGCGATCGCCCTCCTCATCGCCGAACACCTCGTCCTCATCCGCAAGGGCCTCGCGGGCCTCGACATGGCCTTCTTCACGCTCAACGGCGTGGTGAGCTGCGTGCTTGGAGCCGCGGGCATCCTCGACCTGCTGGTGTAGCACGCTTCTTTCAATCATTTCTGAAAACCCTATTGACTCCCAAACCCCCGCACCCCATACTTCAGCAATGGCACCCACCAACCCCCAGCCCGACACCCTCCGCGAGGCCCAGGACCGCTTTATCGCGACCTGGGGCCAGATGGGCTCGGCCTGGGGCATCAGCCGCACCATGGCCGAGGTCCACGCACTCCTCTTCATCGCCGGCGACCCGCTCTGCACCGACGACGTCATGGACCGCCTCGAGATCTCCCGCGGCTCGGCCTCGATGTCCCTCCGCGCACTCGTCGAGTGGGGCGTCGTCTCCCGCGCCCACAAACGCGGCGACCGCAAGGAGTACTTCTCCGCCGACCAGGACGTCTGGACCCTCTTCCGCGCCGTCGTCCGCGAACGCATGAAGCGCGAGGTCGACCCCCTGCTCGCCTCCCTCTTCGAGATCCGCGACCTCACCCGCGGCATGGGCGGCGACGCCAGCGAGCACAACCTCCGCCTCGACGAACTGCTCCAGTTCTTCGAGATCGTCCAGGCCGTCGGCCAGCGGTTCATCAGCCCCAACGGCGAGGGCCTGCAGGCCGCGGCCGAGATCCTGAGCAAGACCAGCGCATGACCCGCACCGCCTCCAGCCCGGTCCGCGTGGACTGCCCCCGGCAGCCGGTCGCCCCGAGCACCCAGCAGACGTGGACCGTCACGCTCGTGTGGGCCCTCGCCGAACGCGTCCGCCGCCGCCTCGGCGCCAACGCCGACACCCCCACCGACACACCCGTCGCCGTCGAACTCGTCGCGGCCCCGAACGACGATCCGACCGGCGACCCAAAGCGAGCCAACGTGTCGCTCGACCTGCTGCTGCGCTCGGGCGCGCGGCGGGAGCTGGCGCGTCGAGCAGACCTGCCGGCCTCGTGGCTCGCCGAGCGCGACTTCCGGCACCTCGACATCGAGGGCGTCTTCGCCTGCACCTTCCAGGTGAGCAACCCGGACCGCCCGGTCTACGCGCGGTGCTCCCTGCTCGAAGAAGCCGGCATCCCCGCCGGGTCGTACTCCCTCCGCGACGCGGCCGACTAAAGCCCCCGCCAAACCGCAGACCCGCTGTCACACTCGGAGCGGCCGCCCCCTCGCGCGTGGCTCCAAGCCATCAGAACACGAAAAAGCCCCTCGCATGCACGAGGGGCTCAGAAAGTTCTCAGATGTGGTACCCGCTCAGCTCTTCTTGCCGAGCACCATGCCCACCACGGCGAAGATCACCACGACCGCCGCCATGCCGCCGGCCACCGCGTAGAACTGTCCGCCGATGATGTCCTTGACCGGCGCGATAGTGCCCGTCATCGCAAAGATCACCACCGAGATCGCAAACGCCAGGCACAGGGCCATGCCCAGCGCCAGGCCGCCACCGATACCCGACCACGCGCCGTCGTAGGCCTCGGCGAGCATCGGCGCCATCGCCGCCGCCGGAGCCGCGGCCGCGTCGGCCTCGCCCTCGGTGCCCTCAAACAGCGCCGCGGGCCCGTCCATGATGCCGCTCTCACCCGCAGGCGAGGTCGCGCCCATCGTGTCCTGCCCGTACACATCGTCGAGCAGGTCGGCGCCGAGCGACGTGTCGTCGGCCTCCTTGGTCAGATCGAGCAGCCCCGAACCCGAGCTTGCCGAGTCGAGCTCAAAGCCCGCGTCCATCCCCGAGTCGGTGACCTGCGTCTGCGCCGACGGGTCGGCCGTCTCGGTCTCGTCGGGGTCGAAGATGCTGATACCGGTCGAGTCGCTCGGCTGGTCGAGCCCGAGCGCACTGCCCGAACCGGACGAGGAGAGCGACAACGGCTCGAGGTCTTCACCCAGCCGGAGCACGTCGTCCTCGCCGCCGCCGCCGAGCAGATCGACCTGCTCCTTCTTGAACATCAGGCGGTCGCCGTCGCGGAACTCCTGCAGCTGCCCGCTGTCGGCCATCTGCTGGACTTCTTCGGCGGACTTGCCGAGCTTCTCGGCTGCTTCCTCGATCGTGTAGAACATCTTCGCCATCGGGCGTTCCTCCTGCCGGGGTCTGGTTGCGCCCCTCATGCTAGCACGACGTGGGGTGGGGTGCGAGAGCCCACGATTCCCAACCGAAGCCTGTACGCAGAGCCCCAGCGGGGGTTTCCAAGGGACCAATCGGCTCAGAAGTCGGTTTCGTTGACTTGGGAGGGGGCCCCCAGTAAATTGCCGGGTGAAGACCGAGACCCCGGGGAGATCAGCTCATGCCGCGACAAGCCAGCCGATGCGCCGGGCTCGCCGCCATGGTCCTGAGCCTGACCCCCGTGATTCAGATCGCGCACGCGCAACGCCACGAGTTGCTCAAGCTGCTGCCCGAAGACAGCGGCGAGAGGGAGTACTTCGGCTGCTCGGCCTCCATGAACGACAGCGTGATCCTGATCGGGGCGTACGGCGACCGCCCCAACGGGTTTCTCTCTGGGGCCACGTACCTCTTCGATCTCGCTTCGGGACGCGAGTTGAGCAGGTTTTACCCGGCTGACGGGCACTCGGTCGACGAGTTTGGGCTCGCGGTGGCGATCACCGGCGACATCGCGCTTATCGGGGCACCATTGCGCGACGAGCACGGTGCCAACTCCGGAGCGGCGTACCTCTTCGACATCTCCGACCCTCGCCGGCCGGTGGAGCTCACAACGCTCCTGCCGGACGAAGGGTCGGACGGCGCGAATTTCGGCTGGACGGTCGCGGCCGCGGGACCGGTGGCGGTGGTGTCGGCCTACCGGGACGATGACCTGGGCGAACGATCCGGGTCGGTATATGTCTTCGACATCTCTGACCCGCAGCGGCCGGTGCGGATATTCAAGTTGCTGGCCGAAGATGGTGTCCCGTTCCAGGAGTTCGGATCCGCGCTGGCGATCGACGGGGAGACCATTCTCATCGGTGCTCCGGCCGACGACAACGAGTTCGGTGAAAACGCAGGATCGGTATACGTCTTCAACGCGCTGACAGGGAGACAGGACGCCAAGCTTCTGTCACCAAACGCCAGACCGGCAGAAGACTTCGGCCGGTCGGTCGCACTGCACGGTGCCGCGGCAGTGGTCGGTGCACCTTCGCCGTCTTCTTCAACCGGCCCAGGTGCTGCGTATCTGTTTGACCTCCCAACTCGAACTCCACTCGCGACTCTTGTGCCGCCCGACCGTTACGAGCGAGACAATTTCGGACACAGGGTCGCAGTGAAAGACACAACGGCTGTCGTTTTAGCCCCGCTCAGCCGGCAGGACGGGGAATACTCAGGCCGCACCTCAGTTTTTGAGCTCACATCGGGGTTCGAGGTCACTCACCTCGTCGACAACGCGACCGAATCTGCTATCGGGTTGTTCTCTGCGCTCGTGCTATCTGGCGACCGCGCTGTCATAGGTGCGCTCGGTGAGGATACAAACGGCGAACTCGCGGGGGCGGCGTATGTCTTCAGCACCTGCTTCCCCGACCTGACCGGCGACGGCGTGACCGATACCCGCGACGTGATTGTCTATCTGCGATACTGGGCGAAGCAAGATCCGCACGCCGACTGGGACCGTGACGGCACGGTGGATGCAGACGACCTGGGTGTGTTCCTCAATGCTTGGGTGGCTGGCTGTTGACTACCCAATCGGCCGCTGCACACTCACCGCCGCATACAGCCCCACCACCTGCTCCCGCGGCAGCGTCCGCGGGGCGTACGACTGGTTCAGCGGCTGCAGCCGGATCAACTCCTCCGACGCCGGCCCGCTCTCAAAGAACACCCGCTTGAACGTCGTCTCGTCGTCCGGCGCAAGCCGCGCGAAACAGTCCGACCCGTTGCGGATGTCCCGCGCCGGCGAGAAGACCACGATGTCGCCCTCGCGATAGTCCGGCTGCATCGAGTCCCCCACCACCCGGGCCGCGAAGGCGTCCGCGTCCGACAGATCCGGGCACCGCACATACTCATCCGCCACCCGCGCCGGATAGCCCAGGTCCGTGAACTCCCGCGGGTAGCCCGCCTGCACCCTGTTGATCACCGGCACCTCCAGCGGCAGCGCAACCGGCGTCGGGCCCTGCTCCCCCGGCGGGCTGAGCCGGTCGATCAGCGTCCGCAGCTCGCCGGACTGGTACGCCGCGTCGAGCCCCGGGCTGCCGCCCGACGCCCCCCGCGCCTCCCGCAACAACGACGCGACCCGCGCAGCCGCGAGCTGCCGCCGCTGCAGCTCCTGCAGCTCGCGCCGGATCGGCCCCGGCGTCGCCTGCAGATCCGCCAGCCGCGTCAGGTGCCCCGGCTCGGTGTTGAGCGCAGCCTCCAGCCGCCGGAGGATCGCCGCGCTCGGCGGCCCGCACCGGGCGTTCTCGATCGCCGATAGATAGCTCTTCGAGCACGCCACCCGCTCGGCGAGCACATCGAGGCTGAGCCCCAGCTCGCGCCGGCGCGCGCGCGACGCCTCCCCCAACCGGGCGGTGGCTCTCTCCAGGGGTGAACCGGACATCCGAAATCCTCCGTCAGAAGCACAATCTGCCCCCGACATCCACGAGCGCGCGCGAGTTTGTGACTATACCATACAAAGACCTTGCACATTGTACTCGAGATGGAGAATATAGGGGCAGAGTTCAATATCTATTGAACCATGCGAGAACCACGCCGCGGAGCGGCGTGCAACCCGGATTCAGACCGCCAGGAGGCACAATCGCGATGCTCGGATCACCCACCATCGACCGTCAGGAGGCCCAAAACCCCTCTCTCGACCTCAGAAAGGGCTTTCGTCGGGACGTCGCCCGGACGCTCGTGGACCGGGCCGCCTTCCTGCCCGAGCCGGACCGCTACCTCGTCGAGGGCGTCTTCCGCGACGGGCGGCCGATCTCCGACCTGGCCGCGATGTGGAGGGAGATCCCCGGGCACGAACGCGTGCCGCGGGCCCTCCGCCACCGCCTGCACCGCCTCGTCGAGCGCCTGCTCTCGCCCCGGTTCGAGGTGGTCGCCCGGCTCCGCCACACCTGGACACCGACCCGCACACGCATCGCCACCGCGTGCGTGCTGCACGGCCTCTCGACGAGGCAGGCCTCCGAGCGGCTGAACGTCTCGCTCCACACCGTCCGGCGCCAGCTCGACGCGGTGCACGCGATCTGCGACGCCGTCAGCGGGAGCGTGAAGCCGTGAACCTGTGCATCCCCATCGTTGACTGCGCCTCGCCGCCCTCCGGCCGCCTGCTCCGCGCGCTCGCGCCCTTCGGCCTGCTCGCACGCCGCACCGACCGCCCCGCGCCCCCACCACCGCCACAAGCCGCGGCAGACCGGGTGCTCGCGGCTCCCCGGCGGGTCGATCGCGCTGGTGACCGGCCCCAGCGGGTGCGGCAAGACCACGCTGCTGCGGGCCATCGCCGACACCGCCACCACCCCCGTCGTAGACGGGGCCGCGCTGCTCCGGGACGCCCCCGGCGACCGACCGATGCTCGACCTCTTCGCCGGGCCGCTCCCCGAGGTACTCCGCTCGCTCGCAGCCGCGGGACTCGCCGAGCCCAGGCTGTGGGCGCGATCTGTCGCCGAACTCTCCGACGGGCAGCGCCTCAGGCTCGGGCTGGCCCTCGCCATGGCCCGAACGCACTGCCGCGCGCGCAGCCTCGTGGTGCTCGACGAGTTCTGCTCGACGCTGGACCGTGTCACCGCCCGCGGCGTCGCGCGGACGCTCCGCCGCTGGGCATCGGGCCACCCCGGCGTGCTCGTGGTCTGCGCCACCGCCCACGACGATCTCGCATCGTCCCTCCTGCCCGATCTCGCACTCCAGGCACCCTTTGAGGAGACCCGCGATGCCCGCACCGATCGCTCCTGACGCCGACCATTGCGTGCCCTGCGCCGTAACTGCCGGCGGGCCGGACGACTACCACGCGCCGCGCACCTGCACTACCGGGGCGGACCGCCCGCGACCATCGCCCGCGACGCGGAAGGGCGGCCGTCGATCCTCGCAGCCCGCGACGGCGAGGGCCGGCTCGCGGGCATGCTGGTGGTCAGCATGCCGACACTCAACGGCGCCTGGCGGTCGCTCGCGTGGCCCGGCCTGTTCGACACCGGCGACAAACACCGCGACGCGCTCGAGATCAACCGCACACTCCGCTGCATCTCACGGGTGATCGTCGAGCCGCGGTTCCGGGGGCAGGGCGTCGCCCGCTCGCTGGTCCGTGCCTATCTCGACCGTGCGCTCACGCCCTGCACCGAGGCCGTCGCCTCCATGGGCCATCTCTGCCCCTTCTTCGCGACGGCGGGCATGACGGCCTACCCGCTCCCGCCGAGTGCACGCGACGCCCGGTTCGTCGATGCGCTCGCCAGTGTCGGCGTCGAGGCGTGGGAGCTTCTCGAACCCGAGGCCGCGGCACGCGTGCTCACGCGGCACTCGTGGCTCGGGCGCGAGGCCCGCACGTGGGCGAACAACTCCCAGAGCACCCGGCGGCACCGGGACGCCGACCCGCTGGCGGTCTTCCTGCTCGCAGCCACGCACGCGGCCCAGCCGCCGATCGCGTACGCCCACACCACCCACACGACACACACCACGAGGAGCACACCATGACCACCGCGCGACCCGACGCACCCGTATCTCCCGCCCCTTCGCCGCCGACCCCGGCCACGCCGCCGGACGTGCGGGACCTGCCCCACCCGATCACGTTCTTCGTCACAGGTCGGGATCGGCGCCAGATCCTCCGAGCGCTGCGCCGGATCGACGGCAACCGCGTGTTCGCGCTCCGCCGCGCACTCGGGCTGGACGATCCCGGCCTCGCGCCCGATTGACGTACCGGCCTCAGACCAACCAACTAGACCGACCGACCAGACCGACCATCCCGTACCGGCCGCCGCACCCGCGGCGATCACCACACCACACACCGGCGTCCCCCCGCCACCGCACACACCAAGGGGGGACGATGGCGATTCACCGCAACGACCAGAACCACACGCACGACGCACCCGAGCACGAAGACTCGCGGCACCACGGCTGGCGGTTCCCGACCTCGCACGACCAGTTGCACGCGTGGCTCAGCGACACGCTCGGGCTGACGATCGCCCGGCGGCCGCTGATCAGGGGCCACCAGGCGCCGTTCGCCTACCTCGCGCACGTCTTCTTCGAGGGCGGGAGGCTGCTCCCCGCCCGACACGACGACGGGGAGGAGACCGGCGAGCCGCCGCTCGACTGCGTCGTCTGGGCCAACCGCGGCGGGGGCAAGACGTTTCTCGGCGCGGTGGCCACGCTGCTCGACCTGGTCTTCAAGCCGGGGATCGAGGTCCGCATTCTCGGCGGCTCGCTCGAGCAGTCCAAACGCATGCACGCGCACCTCCGCGCGTTCTTCTCCCAGCCGCCGCTGGACACGATGGTCGAGGGGCGCATCACCGAACGCCGCCTGCGCCTGACCAACGGCAGCTCGGTCGAGATCCTCGCCCAGAGCGAGACCAGCGTCCGCGGCACGCGCGTGCAGAAGCTGCGGTGCGACGAGGTCGAGATGTTCGACCGCGACGTGTGGGAGGCGGCCCAGCTGGTGACCCACTCGACCGACATCACACTCGACGACGGACGCACCATCGAGGTCCGCGGCTCGATCGAGTGCCTGAGCACCATGCACCGCCCCTACGGCCTCATGCACGCGGTGGTGCAGGAGGCCCGCGAGGGAGGGCGCTCGCTCTTCCGCTGGGGCGTGGTGGACGCACTCGAGGTGTGCGCCGACGACCGACCGTGCGAGACCTGTCTGCTGCGCCCGGAGTGCAAGGGCCGGGCCAAGAACCGCGATGGCTCGCGCCGGGCCGGCGGGCACATCCGCGTGGAGGACGCGGTGCGGATGAAGGGGCGCGTCGGGCTGGCGACGTGGGAGTCGGAGATGCTCTGCCGCAGACCGAGACGCAGCGACGCGGTCTTCCCGGAGTTCGACAAGGCGGTGCACGTGGTCGGCGACGGCGGCGCGTGGCGGCCTCCCCGCGGCAGGCTGATCGCGGGGATGGACTTCGGATTCCGCGCCCCGACCGTCGTGCTCTGGGCGGTCCACGACGAGCACGACGCGCTGTGGGTGCTGGCCGAGCGGGTGCAGGCCGAGACCGTGCTCGACGAGCACGCCCGCGCGATCCTCGAGGGCCCCGGCGTGGACGGGCTCGACTCGGCGCCGGCGTGGATCGGCGTGGACCCCGCCGGGCGGCAGCGCAACGACCAGACCGGCATCAGCCCGAGCACGCTGCTCCGCAAGGCCGGGCTCACCGTCCGCGACACGCGGGCAGGGACGCAGGAGGGGTTGATGATGGTGCGGGCCAGGCTGCGTCCCGCGGCCGGCGGCGGGGCCGCGGACGAGGGCGGGGGTGACCCGTCACCCAAGCTCTTCGTGCACGCCCGGTGCACGCACCTGATCGAGTGCCTCGAGCGGTACCACTACCCGGCCGACCGGCCCGAGAGCACCTCGCCCGAGAAAGACGGGTTCGACCACGCGGCCGATGCGTTGCGGTACATGGTCCAGTCGCTGGACCGCCGGTTCGAGACCAGGCGGGGGGCGTACCTGTGAGCGGCCGGACGGCGGAATCAGTCGGGCATCGGCAGCAGATAGGGGACCGCGAACTGGATGAACAGGTACGACGCCGCCCCGAGCAGGATCATGGCCAGGACGATCTGCACGGTGAGGATGAGCGTCTTGATCCAGTACTTCTCGAAGGTGTTCACCCGCACGCCGCGGTAGGTCACGGCGATCCCCAGCGCCAGGGGCACCAGCAGGAAGAACCATTGCCTGTGGAGGTCGAGCGGGTCCAGGAAGGGTCGCCAGGCGAGGGTGGTGGCCAGACCGGGCCAGGCGTTGGCCGCGACGAGGGTGTGCAGGGAGGCGAGCATCTAGGCGGCCCTCCTTCGCACGCGTCCGGCGGAGGGGAAGGCCGCGTCGATGATGACGATGAGGTTGAGCATCCCGGCGATGGTGCAGTAGAGGGTGCCGATCTCGTTCATCTTGCCGAGGCTCTTGGAGAAGGGCGGCGAGGAGCCGGCGGGGCCGGGGACCCAGTGGCCCTCGGCGTCCTTGACCTCGCCGGGCAGGGGGCTTCGACGCTGCATGGTGGCCGGGTCGATGCCCCTGAGCACGTTCTGGTGGACATAGTCGGTGCCGAAGGCGACGGGTCCGACGAGGGCCTGACCGAGGAACCACAGCCGGTCCTGACGGGAATCCACCACATCGACGCCGCCGATGAGGAGCCCACCGAGGAAAAGCCCGAGCACGCCCCCCCGACCAGCAGCGCCCGGCGGACCTGCCCCTGATACCAGTGCCCGGCCCCCGGGAGGAGCACCGCGAGAATCCCGGCGAGGGGGTCCATCGGCGGCGTGTCGGAAGCGTCGAAACTGGTTGGGGTCATGGGCGCGTGACTTTCCGCAAAGAAGACGAGGGAACAGGGGCGGGATCGACCGACGAATGGGCAGCAGCGGGGGTCGGCCGGGGGGCGTCGCGTCCCCCCCGAGAACGGCTCGACTTCCGCGTGGAGGGGCCTATCCTCCGCGCCCCATTTGACAGGGGCAGAAGCGGTAGTAGTGTACCGCCGATCGGTGGTCGGGCGTTCGGGACGGACGCGGGCCCCGTACACAGAGGAGCGGGCCGCCCGGACGGAGTGAGATCAGGCGGTTCGATGGGCAAGAGTCGGCCGATAGCGCATGAGGAAGACAGCGATGGCTACTGAGCAACTGACGGACGTTCTGGGAATGACGGCGACTCCCGAGCAGGAGTGGGACGAGAACCCGTTCGCGGGCGGGACGGCCACCCTTGTGCTCGACCAGGACGAGGACGACGACGGCTTTGACGACTTTGACGATGATGACGATGATGCCGACGACGAGTTCGACGAATTCGGCGACGACGACGACGACGATGACGACGACCTCGACGATGACATGGACGACGATCTGTAACGCCGGCCTGACCACGGGCCGGCCGGGAGAGAGCCATGCCAGCCCGAGACGACGCCGACGACCGGACCGACGCCAAACCCCATGACCCGCTGCCGCCCGGCGTGCGCTGACCGACGCTCCGGCGCCCGACAGGCGCGACGAACAGGACGCGCCGGAGGGTGCCAACAGCTTCGCACGCAGACGCGGCCCCGGCCGCCGGCTGAGCGACTTCGTCAAGGCCGCCGAAGAGGGCGAGATGACCAAGGAGCAGTTCCTGTTCCTGGTCGCGATCGATTCGTTCAAGAAGGCCAACAACGTCGCCTACCCCAGCTGGTCGGACGTGCTGGAAGTCGTGCGTCTGCTCGGCTACCGCAAGGCCATGCCCTCCGAGATCGAGTTCCGCAACGCCGAGGACTGGCGCGAGCAGCCGAACACGCCGTCGGGCGTGCGCCCGCAGCGGTGGCAGGAACGGTTCCTCAAGGACGAGCCGGGCGACAGCCTCGCGGCGTAGTTCCGGCTCTCGGTCCGTCACCACACGCCCGGTATGATCCGGCCGCGGCCCCGCCTCCTGCGGGCCCGGGGAGCCGATCATGCTGAACCGATTCGTGGCGTGGTGCCTGACAGCCCTTTCGATACTCACCCTTCCGGCCGGGGCGCAGCAGGATGCCGAGATCTTCGCGCTGGTCGATGTCGCGGTCGTGGACGTCGAGCGGGGCGTGGTCGTGCCGGGGCGGACGATCGTCGTCTCCGGCGACACGATCGTCGCGGTGCAGGGGACCGATGCGGCGGTCCCGGAGGGGGCCCGCCGGCTCGACGCGGCCGGGCTCTACGCCATTCCTGGGCTGATCGACAGCCACGTGCACTACATGATGCCGGAGGTGACGCACCCGATGATGGTCGCGCACGGCGTGGCGCTGGTGCGCGACATGGGGGGCTATGCCGCACAGACTCTGACGCTGCGCGACGAGATGAACGCCGGGAGCGCGCGCTCGCCGCGGATGCTGGCGGTCGGGCCGATCATCGACGGCAACCCGCCGATCTGGCCGTTCTCGGAGGTCTGCGAGACGCCGGAGGAGGGCCGGGCGGCGGTGCGGAAGCTGGCGGCGACGGGTGTGGACCAGATCAAGGTCTACAGCCGGCTCGAGCCGGAGGTGTATCTGGCGATCGCGGACGAGGCGCGCGCAGGGGCTGGCGATGGTCGGGCACGTGCCGCTGGCGGTCGGCGTCGGCGACGCCATCGGCGCGGGGCACCGCACGATCGAGCACCTCACGGGGTTTGACGGCCTGCTCGCGGCGCGGCTCGATCCGACGATGCGCGGGTCTCGGAACTTCGTCGCAAGGTCGCAGGCGTGGGCGATGCTCGAGACGCTGAGCGACGACGATCTCGCCGAGATCGCGGCACCGTTTGCTGCGGGCGGTGTGGTGCAGTGCCCGACGCTGGCGGTGATGCAGGGCATTGTCGAGTACGCGGCCGAGACGGACGGCCCGATGCTCAGGTACGTCCCGGCGAACATGCGGGAGTTCTGGGCCAGCGGGAACTACGCGGAGTACGGCCGCGCGATGAAGGCCCAGGTGCCGGGGATGCGGCGGTTCGTCGGCGTGCTGCACCGGGCGGGGGTGCCGATCATCGCCGGCACGGACCTCGGCAACCCCAACGTGATCGCGGGATACTCGCTGCACCGGGAGCTGGAGCTGCTGGTCGAGAGCGGGCTGGAGCCGATCGACGCGTTGCGCTCCGCCACGATCACGCCGGCGCGCCTGTTCGGTCTCCACGGGCCGGGCGGTCTGGGCACGATCGAGGACGGCGTTGAGGCGACCCTACTGCTGGTCACCGCAAACCCGCTTGAGGACATCGCGGCGACGCGGGCGATCAGCGCCGTGGTGCACCGGGGTGAGTATCTCGACCGGGCGGCGCTCGACGGGTTGCTGGAGGACGCCGCGCGCGCGGCTGCGGGCGAGCAGGGGTTGGTCGATGGCGGGTTCGATCTGCTCGCGCAGGAGATGCCGGGAGAGCCGGTTGCCAGCGGCGTCTACGCGATGACCTTCGGCGGGTTTGCTGCGGGAACCGAGTCGTTCCGCATCACCCGCGCCGACGGCGTGTATCACCTGTCGGTGCACAACCAGCCGAAGGGCGGCGGGCAGATGCCCTACGCGCTGACGATCACGACCGACGACGCGGGGCGCTTCGCGGAGGCGACGTACACCACGCTGGGTGACTCGCCGACGACGAGCCGCTATTGGCGGGAGGGGGACACGCTGATCGCCGAGTCTGCGGGCGAGCGGCAGGAACTCGCGCTGTCGGAGGACGCGTTGATCGCGGGCCCGGCCATGGTCAGCGACTTCTGCGTGCTGCCGCACCTGGAGATGCAAGTCGGCGAATCGCGGGTGTTCCAGGGCTACTCGTTCGGCTTCCCGAACTGGAAGTGGTCCACGGTCGCCAACACGGTCACGCGGCTGCCGGACGAGACGTCCGGGACCGGAGCCGACGCGGAGACCCGCCGCGTGTTCCGGCAGTCGATGGACATCCCGGGCTTCGGGCGGTTCGAGGTCACGAGTGTGATTGACGATCTCGGCGTGCCGGTGCGGACGAGCACGAAGATGCCGTTCGGCACGATGGAGACGACCCGCGGCCCGCTCGTGAGCCCGACGCCCGAAGACGATTGACGGGGCCGCTGCGAAGGGGGCGCGGGGGCGGCGGGCGACCGGGCGCGAGCGTGGCCGGCGGGCCTGCTGTTCCGGAATATTCCGGGACAGGCTTGCCTCGAACCTTCGTTGCTTTCGGGCTCGACGCGGGGGTGTTTCTTTGGTTGAACGCGTGCTCTCGCGTATGCTCGGGGCGGCCTTTACCCCGAGGAGTTCGCATGCATCCCACGCTCCGCTATGTCGTTGTCGCCGCGCTGTCGGTGGCGTGTTGCCCGCTGGCGTTTGCCCAATCGGGCTGGACGGTCGTCTGGCAGGACGAGTTCGACGGGTCGGCGCTCGACCCCGAGCATTGGGAGTTCATGATCGGCGATGGCACGGCGTACGGGTTGCCGTCGGGGTGGGGCAACAACGAGCTGCAGTACTACACCGATCGCCCCGAGAACGCGAGGGTGCAGAACGGCAAGCTGACGATCACCGCGCGGGAGGAGAACTACGCGGGCAAGCGGTACACGTCTGCGCGGCTGCGCTCCCGCGGACTGGCCGATTTCAGGTACGGGCGGTTCGAGGCGAGGATCCGTGTCCCGCGCGGGCAGGGTCTTTGGCCCGCGTTCTGGATGCTGCCGACGGACTCGCCCTACGGCGGCTGGGCCGCGGGCGGTGAGATCGACATCATGGAGACGGTCAATGTGCCGCTGGAGTCGCACGGCACGATCCACCACGGCGGGCAGTGGCCCAACAACCGCAGCAACGGCAACAGCTTCTCCAACGGTCTCGACCTGTCGTTGCAGTATCACACCTACGCCATGGAGTGGGAGCCGGATCAGCTCCGCTGGTACGTTGACGGCGAGCTGTTCCACTCGTTGAGCTCGGGCGCGTGGTTCAGCGAGAACGCCCCGGACAACGACCGCGCCCCGTTCGACGTGTACTTCCACATGCTGCTGAACGTCGCGGTCGGGGGCAACTGGCCCGGGCCGCCGGACGACACGACGCAGTTCCCGCAGACGATGGAGATCGACTGGGTGCGGGTGAGCGCGCGCGAGCAGTCGCCCTTCGGCGGCGAACCGCACCCGGTGCCCGGGCTCATCCAGGCCGAGGACTTCGACGAGGGCGGCGCCCGGGCAGGCCTGGGCCGACTCCGACGCCGGCAACAACGGCGGGGCCTACCGCAACGACACCGACGTGGACCTCGAGGCCTGCAGCGAGGGCGGGTTCAACATCGGGTGGATCCGCGAGGGTGAGTGGACCGAGTACACCGTCACGGCGGCGCAGAGCACCTCGGTCCGGCTGCTCGCGCGGGTGTCGTCCCCTACCGGCGGCCGGTTCCGCATCGAGATCGACGGTGTCGATCGCACGGGCGAGCTGACGGTGCCGGACACCAACGGCTGGCAGGCCTGGCGGACGATCCAGTCCGATCCGTTCCCGGTCTTCAAGGGCGAGCACGTGGTGCGGTTTGTGAACACGGGGACCGCCAACGAGCAGTTCAATCTGAACTGGCTGGATTTCGTGCCGGCCAAACCGGCGATCCGGCGGGGTCCGGTGCGTCCGTGAGCGGCTGAAGGGTGTCGGGAGAAGTGCCGGCGGGGCACGCAGCGGCGGCCTGATGTGGCTGGCTGATCCGGATTGGGGGGCTTGTGGGAGAGCCGGGGTGGGCCGCGGACGGGCCCGGTGAGGCTCGCGGCACCCGCAGAGGGGCCTCACGGCACGGGGAAGGGCGGCTGGCGGGATTCGAACCCGTGACCCCCAGGATCACAACCTGGTGCTCTAACCAACTGAGCTACAGCCGCCGTCTGGCGGGAACGTGCCCGCCGAGCCGAGAAGACTATGAGCCTCCCCGCCGTGCGGTCAATCGCGCCGGGTCTGGTGATTCTGTGGTCGGACCGCCCGAAGGGCTGGAGGATTGCAGGGGGCCCTCCTACCGTTGAGGTCCCATTTTTGCCTGTTTGATCGGGCCCTGACGCAGGGAGAGACGCTGTGACGCAGTTTGCCAACAAGTCAACGCTGGACCTTTCCGCACAACGATGTCTGAAGAATCTTGCTCCGGCGGTCCTGATCGAGCACGCGATTGCGGCCGGCGAGGGCCGCCTGGCGGCCAACGGCGCGGCTGGTCTGCATGACCGGCGACCGCACCGGCCGCTCGCCCAAGGACAAGTACCTCGAGGACACGCCGGACATCCACGACAAGATCGACTGGGGCAAGGTGAACCAGCCGATCACGCCCGAGCAGTTTGACCGGGCCCACCAGATCGCGGTCGAGTATCTGAACGACCAGCCCCGTTTGTTCGCCTTCGAGGGCTGGGCCGGGGCTGATGTGGACCACCGCCTCGGCGTGCAGGTCGTGACCGAGCAGGCGTGGCACGCGCTGTTTGCCAGCACGCTGTTCATCCGGCAGGGCTCGCCCAGCGACGCGGGCGATGGCAGCTGGAAGCACGACTGGACCGTGATCAACGCCGGCCGCCGCCACCTGACCGAGGCCGAGCAGGCCGAGCTGGGGATGAAGAGCGGTCTGCTGATCGCGCAGAGCATGGCCAAGAAGACGGTCGTGATCCTGGGCACCGAGTACGCCGGCGAGATCAAGAAGAGCATTTTCTACGCGCTCAACTTCGACCTGCCGGAAGAGGGTGTCTTCCCGATGCACTGCTCGTCGAACGTGGCGACGAACGACCCGAAGAACGTCGCGCTGTTCTTCGGCCTCAGCGGCACGGGCAAGACGACGCTGAGCGCCGATCCCGACCGCGACCTCATCGGCGACGACGAGCACGGCTGGGGGACCAACGGCGTGTTCAACTTCGAGGGCGGGTGCTACGCCAAGTGCATCAAGCTCTCGCAGGAGGGCGAGCCGCAGATCTGGGACGCGATCAGGTTCGGCAGCGTGCTCGAGAACACCGTCATCGACGACGACACCCGCGTGCCCGACTACGACGACGGCTCGATCACCGAGAACACGCGGGTGACCTACCCGGTGGACTTCATCCCGCACGCGGTGATCCCCAGCATCGGCGGGCACCCGACCAACGTGGTGTTCCTGACCGCCGACGCGTTCGGCGTGCTGCCGCCGGTCAGCAAGCTGAGCCCGGAGCAGGCGGCGTACTACTTCATCAACGGCTACACGAGCAAGCTGGCGGGCACCGAGGCGGGCGTGACCGAGCCGGTGCCCAACTTCTCGGCGTGCTTCGGCTCGCCGTTCATGCCGCGGCGGCCGACCGAGTACGCCCGCATGCTCACCGACCGCATCGCCAAGCACGGCTCGGACGTGTGGCTGCTGAACACCGGGTGGACCGGCGGCGGGCACGGCACGGGGCACCGCTTCAGCCTGAAGTACACCCGCGCGATGGTGCACGCGATCCTCGACGGCAGCCTCGCCAAGACCAAGTTCACCCCCGACGCGATCTTCGGCCTGCCCATCCCCGACGCGGTGCCGGGCGTGCCCAGCGAGGTGCTGCACCCCCGCAACACGTGGAAGGACGGGGCCGCGTACGACGCGCAGGCGAAGAAGCTGGCCAAGATGTTCCGCGAGAACGACGCGAAGTTTGAGATGCGGGATAGTGTGAGGGCGAGCGGGCCGCAGGGCTAGATCAACCGAGTCGAACGCGCAGATAACCGCACTCGTTCTGAGTGGGAAAGATATCCCGCAGACATCGCGGCTACCTGCAGATCGGCGAGCGCTTGTAGTTCCGGCTTGACTGCGACAATCTGTGATGGCTTGTGTATCGCGAGCGAGTTGCGCCATGCCAAGTGGCAGGTGCCTCGCCCATATCGCTCAAATCGCTTTCGAAAGTCGACTAAGCACTCTTCGAATCGGTGAGTGACCACCGCATCTGGACACCAAGCAATCGAACCACATCGCAAGAGATCAATTCCCAGTTGAAGGTCCTCTCCTGCCGCGAACGGGTAAGTCTCATCGAATCCACCTACGGACATCACTGCACGCATGGAGACGAGAGCGTTGGCCGTCACGACCGACTGGGGCTGACCATCCGTACCCATTGGAGGATTCAGAATGCCTTCGGTGGTCATATAGCTATTGATGGGATCGAGTTCTATCGATCTCGATTCGCCTACAACCGGTCCCGCTACTGCTACACATTGGCGCGCCGACGTAGCCGATGCGATCGTATCGAAGAACCAAGGCGCTCGCAGACAACCAGTGTCTGTAAAATAGACCCACTCCGCACCTTGGCGCCTCAGACGACGCACGCCCACGTTCCGAGCGAAGCTCGGCCCACGGTTTCCGGGATACCAGATGCGAATGACGGGCATCCGTCCGAGCCAAGTCGGCGCATAGTCCTCAGAATTGTCATCGATGACAACCAACAGGCGCGGCCGAGGTCGGCAACACAGAATGCCCTCCAGCGTTTCGCGGAGTGCCTCCCAATCCTGAAAGGTCGGGATCACCACGCCGGTGTTAGTGCATCGAAAGCGTGGCACCCGGATCGGAGTCGTATGTTCAGCGAATGCGAGCGGCAGAGACCATGCATATGACATCTTGATTCCCCACGACGAGTAGATAGTTATATGCTGAACTGGCCATCGAGTTCCGCATGGGTGCTCGTGATCGATGGCTCCGCACGGGCACACTCTGCCTCGCCGGGGCCACTCCAGCCCTACCCTCCCCCATGCACACCATCATCGACTTCACACTCATCCCCATCGGCACCGGCGTCTCGGTCTCGCCGTACATCGCGGCCTGCCAGCGGGTGCTTGACGAGGCAGGGCTGACGTATCAGCTCCACCCCAACGGCACGGGGGTCGAGGGCGAGTGGGACGCGGTGTTCGCGGCCGTGAAGCGCTGCCACGAGGTGGTGCACGAGATGGGCTCGCCGCGGGTGCACACGTGTGTGCAGATCGGCACGCGGACGGATCGGTCGCAGTCGATGGCCGAGAAGGCATCGAGCGTGACGCGGCGGCTCGCGGAGGGCTGACTTTGCCGCGGCGCGCGCAGCCCGGCACTCACCCGCGGCGCTAGCCTTGCTCATTACCCGAAGACCGAACCACGCCTCGGAGACGCGCATGCCTCGCAAACCCTACGTCGGCGGCAACTGGAAGATGAACACCGACCGGGTCACCGGCCCGGCGCTGGCGCGTGAGGTCGCGGCCTCGGCGCAGGCCAACCCCGGGTGTGAGGTGGCGGTGTTTGTGCCGTTCCCGTATCTGTGGGCGGTGGGCGAGGCGATCGGGAGTGCCCCGGTCGCGCTGGGCGCGCAGGACTGCTACTTCGAGCCCGGCGGGGCTTTTACCGGCGAGGTGTCGCTGGGCATGCTGCAGGACTGCCGCGTGACCGACGTGCTGACCGGCCACTCCGAACGCCGCCACGTGCTGGGCGAGACCGACGAGCTGATCAACCGCAAGACGCTGGCGGTGCTGGAGGCGGGGATGACGTGCGTACTCTGCATCGGCGAATTGCTCGAAGAGCGCGAGGCAGGGCAGACCGACGTGGTGAACGAGCGGCAGCTGCGGGCGGGGCTGGCCGGCGTGACGGCGGTGCAGATGGCCAGGGTCGTGATCGCCTACGAGCCGGTGTGGGCGATCGGCACGGGCAAGGTGGCGACGCCGGAGGACGCGCAGGCGGCCCACGCCCGGTGCCGGGCGGTGCTGGAGGATCTCTACGACTCGATCACCGCGGACGCGACGCGGATTATCTACGGCGGGTCGCTCAAGCCGGCGAATGCCGCGGAACTGCTTGCCCAGCCTGACATCGATGGCGGGCTGGTGGGCGGGGCGAGCCTGAAGGGGGCGGACTTTGGGCCCATTGTCGAGGCGGCGGGTCGGGCGTGAGCCGGAGCCGGCACTCCCTCAGCAGCCCGCGACCCAGTCATTCAGATAGGCGATGAAGTCCTGGGAATTGACGGTGCCATCGCCGTTCCAGTCGGCGACGGGGTCGCTGGTGGTCCAGGCGTTGAGGAAGAAGAGGAAGTCTCGGGTGTCGACGAGACCGTCGTGGGTGAGGTCCGAGGGGCAGGGTGGGCTTGCGTCAAAGACGTACGCCGAGCCGATGTCGTCGTCGTCCCAAGCCCCAACAACAGCCCGGGTATCGCTGATCGCGACGGCCCCTCCGAACTGATCCGACGCCGCGCCATCGGCGGGAAGGAGCTTGGCGATCTGCTGGCCGGAGATCGTGTCGAAGAGGTACGCAGAACCGGAGTAGATACCGTTGTCATCGTCATAGTCAGCCCCAACGACGGCCGTGTTGCCGCTGATCGCGACGGAGATACCAAAGCGGTCGTGCTCAGCGCCGTCGTTGGGAAGGAGCTTGGCGATCTGCTCGCCGGTGACCGTGTCGAAGAGGTAGGCCGATCCCGCACCGAGACCGTCGTCGGTGTCGGCCCGAGATGCTCCCACGATCGCCGTGGTGCCGCTGATCGCGACGGAATTACCAAACCGATCCTCCCTCCAGCCGTCGCTGGGAAGGAGCTTGGCAATCTGCTGGCCGGTGACCGTGTCAAATAGATACGCAGCACCGGCGTTGCTGTGGATGTCGTCGTCCTTGTCCGCCCCGACAACAACAGTGGTGCCGCTGATCGCGACGGAGATGCCGAATCTGTCCTCCGCCGCACCGTCATCTGGCACGAGCTTGGCGATCGGCACGAACGTCCCCACCTCATAAAGGTACGCCGATCCGGAGTCGACGCCACTGTCGTCGTCCTTGTACACCCCGACAACGACGGTGGTACCGCTGATCGCGACGGAAATGCCGAATCTGTCGTCCTCCGCACCATCGAACCGAATGAGCTTGGCGATCTGCTCGCCGCTGACCGTGTCGAAGAGGTATGCAGAACCAGAATTGGTGCCGGCTTCATCGTCGTTTGGCACCCCAACAACGGCCGTGGTGCCGCTGACCGCGACGGAGATACCGAAGCTGTCGAACAGATCGCCGTCGTTGGGAACGAGCTTGGCGATCTGCTGGCCGGTGAATGTGTCAAAGAGGTACACCGACCCGGAGCCGCTCCCGTTGTCGTTATCGTCTGCGTGAGCTCCAACAACCGCCGTGGTACCGCTGATTGCGACGGAATAGCCGAACCTGTCGCCCGGAGCGCCGTCGTCGGACAGAAGCTTCGCGACCTCATGGTGTTGAGCGAGCACCGTCGCGACAACGCTCATCACGGCGATGGCGAATGCAAGTCGGTACATGACTGTCCCTCTCGTGGCGTTTCCGGAATCGGGTGATCGAACGGTGGCGGTCGGGCGATCGCCCCTTTGGTGGTCCAGTATCGGCGTATCGGGACGGCGATGCAAGGCGATTCCGGAGCCGAGCCGTGGACGGCGGAGAGACGAACGAATCCGCCTCTGAGGGGCCGGAAAGCGGCTTGCTCGGCGGCCAACCGCCTTCTCCGGCCAAGCCGCACTCCTCCCCCCCCCCACTCCCCCCTCCCCCTGAGCAGCGCTCCCCCATGAGCAGGCGCAGAGCCCACGCTGGCGCGTTGGGCCGCTTTGCGGTGGCTCTGGTGCCACCCCGCCTAGACTTTCGGCCCTGCTTCGGGCAAGAGCCCGGGGCTTCTTCCGAATGATCACGCGGCCCCCGACGGGCCGGACCGGCGGCCCGGACGCCGGTGGGAGTCTTGACGCACCATGGACCTCTCTCTGGATCTCACTCTCGGCATGTTGACCCTCGGCGCGAGCCAGGTCGTCGTTGGGGCGCTGACCGTCCTCTTTCTGTTCTGTTCGGTCCTGCTGATCCTGACCGTGCTCATCCAGCGGCCGCAGGGCGGCGGGCTGTCCGGTGCGTTCGGCGGCGGCGGCGGTGCTGGCGGCGAGACGGCGTTTGGCGCGCACAGGCGATGCGCTGACGATGGCGACGATCGGGTTCTTTGTGCTGTGGCTGGCGATCGCGGTCGGGCTGGTGCTGTTTATGGCGCCGGGCGTGGCGCCGACGGGGACCGGGGCCGCGGCGACGTCGAACCAGGTGGCGACGCCGGAAGACCGCGAGGGCGGTGCGGGCTCCGACGCGGACGGTGCGTCCGCGGCCGAGGTGCTCGACGAGGCCGGGAATGTGATCGAAGACGCGGTCGATGGTGCCGCGGACGGGGCGGCCGACGGTGTGGGCGATGGGGCGGGCGGTGCGGATGGCACCGTCGATGACCCGGCCGCGACCGATGGTGCGACGGACGGCGGGACCGGCGGTGCCGCGGATGGGCGCCGGTGATGGTTCGGGCGCGGGTACCGACGGCGGCACCGACGGCGGCACCGACGGCGGCGGACGCTAAGCTGGTGGGACCGAGTTGAGTTCTACCAACGGCCGCAGGGCCGAGGAGCGTTCGTCCCGTGATCCGCAGCATGACAGGGTTTGGTGAGGCTTCCCGCCACGTCGATGGCGTGCATTACGCGGTTGAGCTGCGCTCGCTGAACAACAAGTACTTCAAGGCGTCCATCCGGCTGCCCGAGCAGTTGCAGGCACTCGAGGCCGATCTGGAGGCGGCGTTGCGGCACCGCATCGCGCGGGGCAGCGTGACGCTGACGGTCAGCTTCGCCGACACCTCGGCCTCGGCGGCGCTGGAGGTGAACCACCAGGCGCTGGACCGGTACGTCGAGCAGCTCCGCCGGTCGAAAGCGGTGCAGACCGGCGAGGTGGTGATCGATCTGGCCCCGCTGCTGGCGTTGCCCGGCGTGCTGCAAAACCCGACCGACGAGGACGACCGCCTGCAGCAGACGCGGACGCTGCTGGTCGGGCTGGTGGGCGAGGCGTGCGACCATCTGCTCTCGATGCGTCGTCGCGAGGGGGCGTTGCTGAACGAGGAGCTGGAGGGCCACCGCGACCTGATCGCCGACCGTCTGGCGAAGATCCGCGAGCAGGCCCCGCGGGTGATCGCCGAGTACGAGAACCGGCTGCGGCTGCGGATGGAGGAGATGTTCCGCGAGGCGCAGCTGCGTGTCGAGCCGGTGGAGATGATCCGCGAGATCGCGGTGTACGCGGAGAAGACGGACATCGCCGAGGAGATCAGCCGTCTGGGCGGGCACATCGAGCAGTTCACCGAGATGCTGGCCTCTGACGAGGAGCAGCCGGTGGGGCGGACGATGGACTTCCTCGCCCAGGAGATGCTGCGCGAGGCGAACACGATCGCGAGCAAGAGCCCCGATAGCCTGGTGAGCCGGCTGATCGTGGAGGTCAAGGGCACGATCGACCGCATCAAGGAACAGGTGCAGAACGTCGAGTAGCGCCCGCAGCGGGAACGCGATGCCCACGCCCCGCCATCCATCCGAGGCCGCGTCAGCGGGCGCTGCACTGCCGGGCCAGTCCCGGTCGGTGTTGGCCCCGGGCGAGCTTGCCAGCGTGTGCGCGTTCTACGAGCTCGGGGCGGTGCGCAGCGTGTACGCGTTCAACCGGGGCAGCCGCCAGTCGCCCAAGGCGATCCTGGAGACCGAACGCGGGAAGTATCTCATCAAGCGGCGCGCGCGCGGGCGGGACGACCCGTCGCGGGTCGCCAGCTCGCACGATCTGCAGCTCTTCCTGCACGCGGCCGGCTTTCCGACGCCGGCGATCATCGGGACGCGGCACGGGAACAACTCGATGGCCCAGCTGGATGGGCGGGTGTACGAGGTGTTCGCGTTTGTCGAAGGCGAGGCGTTCGACCGCACGCCGGGGCCGTGCGAGGACGCGGGGCGCCAGCTGGCCCGGCTGCACGCGTTGGTGCGCGACTACCGGCCCCGCTGGCCCTCGCCGGCGTGGACGCCGGGGCAGCACGATCTGGTGGCGACGCAGCTCGGCGAGATCGCCGCACGCGGCGTGGCCTCGCGGGACGCGCGGCGGCTGCGGGAGGTCTTTGACCGGCTGCGGCCGTCGATGGCGGGGGGCGAGCGAGTCACAGATGCTGCACGCCGACTGGCACCCGGGGAACATGGTCTTCCGCGACGGGACGGTGGCGGCGGTGCTGGACTTTGACGGGGCCCGGCTCGGGCCGGTGCTGCTGGACATCGCGTCGGGGTCATTGCAGTTCTCGATGACGCGGGTGGGCGTGAACCCCGACGACTGGCCGGACGGGCTGGACGCTCACCGGTTCGCGGCGTTCCTGCGCGGGTACGGGCCGGAAGCGATCGGCGCGGGGTTGCGGTCGTTGCCGGCGATGATGGGCGCGGCGCTGGTGGGCGAGGTGGTCGCCCCGGTGGCGGCGACGGGGACGTTTGCCGGGCGCGACCCGGGCCCCTTCCTGCGGATGGTGTGCCGCAAGACGGCGTGGTTGATCGAGAACGCGTCGAAGCTCGAATCGCTGGCGAAACGCTCGGCCCGGGCCGGGTAGGCCGGGTTGGCTCGTTCGGGACCGGGGCCGAATGGCGCATCGGCCTTGCCTGGGGCCGGCGGATCGACGACACTGTCTGTGGCATGATCAAGAGCACCACAACGATTTCTTGCTTTGCGCTGGTGGTCCTTCTGGCGGGGACGACAGCGTCGGCCCAGCGCGACGACCTGCCCGACACCCGGCCGCCGGTCGAGGAGATGGTCGAATGGCTCGACTCGCCGGTGTTTGCCGCGAGGCAGCAGGCGCTGGTGGCGTTGCTCGAGCGTCGCGATCTGGATCTCGTGGAGATCGACGCGTGGCGCAGCCGCGAGGATCTCTCGCCGGAGCAGCGGCTGCGGCTCGACGAGCTTGCGCTGCAGGTCTTTGCGCGCGGGCCCCGGGCAGCGCTGGGGATCAGCTTCCCGCCGGACGACCGGGGCGGGGTGCGGATCATGGACGTGGTCGCGGGGTTCGCGGCGGCCGACCTGTTGGTGCCGGGCGACCGGATCCTGACCGCCGACGGCGTGCCGCTGTCGCGTCAGGCGATGTTGCGGGCGGCGATCCTCTCGCACGCGCCGGGTGAGCACCTCGAACTGACGGTCGAGCGGGGCGGCGAGATCCTAGATATTTCGGTGCCGCTGGGCAGCTTCGGCAACCTGCGGGGTGCCGCGACGCCAAGAGCGAGCGACCTCGTCGCGGCGTGGTCTCTCCGCCAGAGCCGGGCGGGGTCGCGACGCTGCTGGGGACGCCGATCCGGCCGGAGCCGGTCGAGCTTGGCGGCGAGGCGGGCGGGGGCGACGCGCCGGAGCCGGGGTCGGCCGCGTGGCTGTCGGTGTACGCCTCGAGCGATGCGCCGAGCGGGCTGCTGGTGGGCGGGCAGCCGCGGGAGACGGCGGATCTCTCGCTGACACGCCTGGCGGCGTTGGACGCGTCGCGCGCCGTGACGCTCGAGGACCCCGAGCTGATGGGCGACGCCGATCTGGTGCTGCAGCTGACGATCCTGCGGAACGAGCGTTCGCAGGTGCTCGACGACATCACACGGATCGAGAACCTGATCGGCGGTCCGAACCTGGACGCGGGCGGGCGCGCGATGATGCGGCGGCGGCTCGAGCAGGTCCGCGAGCAGTTGGGCGTGCTCGAGGAACAGATCCGGCGCATCGACGAGACCCGTCGCGGGAAGCGGTAGCGGCCCCTCGGCGGGCGGGGGTCACTCCTCGAACGGCGTGTCGTCGGGGTACATCTCTTCTTCGACGCTCGTGTCGGAGATCTGGTCGGCGAAGAGCGCCGTGAAGTCGATCGGGATGTCCTCGATGGTGACCTCCATGCCGGGCAGAGGGTCGATGGTGCCCTCCGGCGAGACGCGGAGCTGGCCGATCGCTTCGAGGTAGTTCAGGATCGCGATGCGGAGGTCGGTGAGGGCCTGGTCGCGTGCGTTCTTGGCGTTGAGCAGCGCGGACTCGGTGTTCAGGCGGTCGCGGGTGTCCACCTCGTCGGCCTTGAGCTGCTGCTCTTCGAGACGCCGCTCGTTGATCAGCACCGAGGCCTCGGCCAGCTCGAGCCGGAACCGGGCCAGGTCGATCTCGCGCACGCGCCGGCGGGCCTCGAGCACGACGTTGTCGGTGAACTCGTCGAGGCTGCGGCGGGACTGCTCGAGCCGCACGAGCGCCTGGCGGAGCTGGAGCCGCTCGATGCGTCGGTCGAGGGGCAGGCTGAGAGTGATCGCGGCGTCCCACGAGGTCTCGTCGGGGTCGAGGGAGAACTGGCCGACGCGCTCGTCGGGGTCGGTCGGAACGCGGAGCCCGCCGGAGAGGTCGAGGTCGGGCAGCAGGTTGTTTCGGGCGTTGATCACGCCGCGCTCGGAGTCGGCGTACTGGTCGCGCCGGTTCTGCAGGTCGAGTCGATAGTTGAGGGCCGAGGCGGTCGCGGCCTCGATCGTGGTCGAGGGCTCGGCGATCTCGATGCGGGCCCCCACCACCTGCACCGGCCGCTCGATGGGGATCCCGAGGCGGACCTTGAACCGGTCGATCTGCAGCGTGTACTGCTCGCGCGAACTCGCCAGCGAGCTGCGGGCGTTGATCAGGTCGTTCCTGGCTTCGTTGACGTTGAACTCCGTGCGCCGGCCGGCCTCGTAGAGCGCCTGCTGCTGATCAACGAACAGCTCGAGGCTCTTGATCTGCAGCAAGCGGTTCTGCAGCCCGTTGACGGTCTGGATCAGGTTGAAGTAGTCCTGCGCGATCGAGACGAAGTACTCACGCCGGAAGTCCTCGAAGTCGCGGGCGGCGTAGACCACGTCGCGCTCGCGCTGGATCCGGTCCTCTCTGGCGACCATCCCCGCGCCGCGGAGCAGCGGGATGCTCGCGTCGAGTACCAACGCCGACGACTGCTGGTACTGGCCGGAGACGCTGGAGCGGAGCTGCTCGGCGGCGTTCCAGACCCAGCGGGCCTCGACGTCGCCGCCGTAGGGCAGACGCTGCGTGACGCGGAGCGTGTTGACCACGTCCACCGTGTTCTCGAAGCGGCCCTCGTCGCCGTCGCCGCTGATGCCGACGGTGGTGTCGTTGAACAGCCGCGGCCCCCAGCGGTGCTGCTCGATGAGCAGGTTGATCGCGGTGAGGATGTACTCCTCTTCCGCGGACAGGTACTCGCGCCCCTGGCGCTGGGCCATGCGGAGCGCATCGCGCAGCGAGATGGTCAGCACGTTGTCGGCGCCGATGCCGCCGGCGGTGAGGGCGAAGTTTCGCAGCCGCGTGTTGAGGCCCTCGACCACCTGCGGGGTGCCCCGCTCTCCCCGGTCGAGCTCCTCGTACTGGAGCTCGTCGGCGCCGGGGTTGCTCGTCGCCGGGGTCTCCTCATAGAGCCCGCTGCGTCGGTCCGGGACACTCCCCGGCTCGGCCACGCGGGGGCTCGTGGTCAGGTTGGACCGGGCGGACGACTCGCCGAGCACCTTGGCCAGGCGGCGGTCGATCTGCTCCATCCCGTTCGAACAGCCCGTCGGGGCGGCCAGAGCCCCCGCGATGACCGCCAGAGAGGCCGCCCGGAGGCATGTGGGGAGAAATCGGGACCGGGCGGGGCATGGTCGTGCGGGGGGGTTCAACGAGCGTTCCTCCGTGTCGCGTGAGCGAATCGGGTTGTGGTTCGGGGCCGGTGACCGCCCGATTTTGATGCCGGGGAGGCCGCCTGAGAGCAGAGGGTACCGCTCTTCACACCTGCGCGTTGCAGTTGGACCATGTCGCTCCTACTGTTGAGGTTCAACTTTCACTGCCGGGATGGTGGGCTGGGAGGCTCGTCGTCGCGGGGATCTGACGAACGAATACCTTACGGAGCCTCTATGGCACAGGTGACCTACGACGGTCGGAGTTTCATGCTCGACGGACGTCGCGTGTGGATTGTGGGCGGTTCGGTGCATTACGCGAGGCTTCCCCGGTCGGAATGGGCCGGGCGGATCGCCGCCGCGAAACAGGCCGGGCTCAACGCCATCGAGACCCCCGCGGTCTGGAGCCGGCACGAGCCGCGGCCGGGCAAGTTCGACTTTGAGGGGGACAACGACCTGCGGCACTTCGTCCAGCTCGCCGGCGAGGCGGGCCTGCACGTCATCCTCCGCACCGGTCCCTTTGTCGGGTCGGGGTACGACGCGGGCGGGCTGCCGGCGTGGCTGCTCGCCAAGGAGGGGGTCGAGCCGCGACGCGGCAACGGGCCGTTCCTCGAGGCGTGCTCGCGGTACCTCACCGCGCTGGTCGGCCAGGTGAAGGACCTGCAGGTGGACAGCCCGGGCAAGGGCGGCCCCATTCTGCTCGTGCAGAACGAGCACGGGTGGAGCTGCGGCGACGACGTTCAGGCGGCGGCGTATCTGGGTGAATTGCTCCGCTACCTCCGCGAAGCCGGGGTGACGGTGCCGGTCATCAACGCCAACGGCCTGTGGCAGTCGGTCGAGGGGGAGATCGAGTGCTGGTCGGGCGCGGAGGACCTGCTGTCCATTACCCGTCAGCTCAGCGAGGTGCACCCTCGCGCGCCGCGGCTCATCGCCGACCTGCGCCTGGGCGACCCGATGGTCTGGGGCCAGGACGAGCCCGAGCCCCTGAACGCCGACGCGGCCGTCCGCTCGGCGGCCGAGGCGCTTGCCGGGGCCGCACAGTTTGTGCTCAACCCCTTCGCGGGCGGGCAGACGTTCGGCTTCGGCGGCGGGCGGATGCCCCACTCGATGGACGGCTACATCACGACCCGCCACGACCACGGGCGCGCTGGTCAAGGCCGACGGCGAGCACACGCCCGCCTTCAGCGTGGTCCGGCGGCTCACCATGTTCGCCAGCCGCTTCGGTCGGGTGCTCGCGCACCTGGAGCCCGACGACCGCCCCGTGGTGCTCGCGCCCTCGATGAGCGGCGGCGTGACGGTCGTGCCCATCCGCGGCACGCAGGGCTCGGTGGTGTTCCTCTTCGGGCAGAAGGGCAAGCGGGGCAAGGCGGCCCCGGTCTCGACGCTGCTGCTGCCCGACGGCACCTCGCTGGACGTGCCCATCGGCACGTGCGGCACGTCGTGGTGCGTGTTCGACGTCCTGCTCGGTGGTCGGGCCACGCTCGACTTCTGCTCGCTGTGTGCGTTCGCGACGGTGGGCAGCACGCTGGTCTGCTTCGGGCCGAGCGGCTCGGTCGGGCTGGTGAGCATCAACGGCTCGCCGCTGGAGGTCACCGTGCCCGGCGGCAAGACGCCGGACATCATCGAGCACGAGGGCGTGCAGGTCGTCGTCGCCAGCGAAGAACAACTCGACGTGGTACAGATCTGTGACGACTGTGTCTGCGTCGGCGCGACCGGCTTCGACGAGTCGGGCGGACCGATCGCCGCGGCCGGGAACAAGAAGTACACCCGCGTCGGCGCCGACGGCAAGGTCGAGGTGCTCAAGGCCAAGACCAACGCCAAGCGCCCCGTCCCGAGCCGTGCGCTCGAGACCGACTGGGAGTATGCCGGCACCGCGGAATATGTAGACGGCTCGAGCGCACGCTACGCGGCCATCGCGGGCCCGGCCGACCTCGGCGAGCTCGGTGCGCCGTACGGCTATGGCTGGTACCGGATGCGGTTCCGCTCGCAGACGCCCAAGCGGGTCAAGATCGCCTCGCCCAAGTCGGCCGACCGGCTCTCGGTGTTTCTCGATACCGAGCCCGTCGGGATGTTCGGGCGCGGGCCCGGCGCGTCGGGCGAGCTGACCATCCAGCTCAAGAAGACCGACCACACCATGGTCGTGCTCGCCGAGAATCTGGGCCGCCCAGCCGGCGGGCAGGACCTCAAGCCGCCGAAGGGGCTCTGCGACGACTGGTACGAGCTGACCGCGTTCCGCGCCGGCCGCTCGAAGATCGTCGAGAGCGCCCCGGTGGAGTTGCTCTCCTACCGCGTGCCGCTGTGGGAGGTCCGCCGGGGTGACGTGACGCATCCGCAGCGGGTCTCGTGGTCGTTCATCCATCGGCGCAAGAGCCCGATCTTCGTCCGCATGGGCGATGTCGCGGTGCGTGGCCTGGTGATGCTCAACGACAAGCCGGTCCACTTCTTCGAGCCCGGCGCCGACAACGACCTGGTCTTCGATCAGGAGACGCTCAACCGTGGCAACAACACGCTCGAGCTGACCATCGCGGCCGACAGCGTGAGCGAGGCCGATGTTGCCAACGTGCTCGCGGAGATGAGCAAGAACACCAACTTCTTCGAGGGCAAGGACACGCTGGGCGGCAAGCTCGACTGGGCCTTCGCCCAGTGGGAGATGCCCAGCCCCACCGCCTACGACCCGGTCGGCGGCACCGCGCCCAAGGGGCCGACGTGGTTCCGCACCGAGTTCGAGACCCCCGAGGCAGACCGCAACGTCGCGCTGACGATCGCGGGCCTCAGCAAGGGGCAGTTCTACCTCAACGGCCGGCACGTCGGCCGCTACTTCGTCGCGTCGGAGGGCAAGGCCGTGCCGCCGCAGCACGAGTACCTGCTGCCCCGGTCGTGGCTGGCGGCCGACGGCGTCAACGAGCTGGTGCTCTTCGACGAGCACGGCGGCGACCCCGCCAAGTGCACCCTGAGCGCCGTGCGCCGGACGGACGGGGTGTGAGCAGGCCCGAAGGCTCAGACGCACCAGCCGGAGCGCTCTGGCAACGGGCCGCGGCGTTCGCGGCGCGGCTGCACACCGGCCAGGTGCGCAAGGACCACCGGACGCCCTACGTGTCGCACCCGTTCCGTGTGGCGATGACGGTGCGCCATCTCTTCGAGCACGCCGACGACGCGACGATCTGTGCGGCGATCCTGCACGACACGATCGAGGACACGCCCGCCGACTTCGACGACATCGAGAAGCAGTTCGGCCCGCTGGTCGCCGAGATCGTGGCGGCGCTGAGCAAGAACATGCTGCTGCGCGAGGACAGCCGCGAGCCTGAGTATGACCGGCGGCTCAGCGAGGCCGACTGGCGGGCCCGGCTGGTCAAGCTCGCCGACGCCTACGACAACCTGTGCGACATCGGGTACCGATCGGACGGCGGGCCCGAGACGGTGGCCAGACATCTGGCACGGTGCGAACGGGCGATCTCGCTGGCCGAGCCGGACGCCGCGGCGCACCCGGAGACCGCCCGGGCGATCGGGCTGCTGCGTGAGGCGATGTCGATGATCTCCCCGAGCGAGGCCTAGCCCGCGAGGCGGGCCGCGAACCCTTCCGGCGTCATGACCAGCTTCTCGTGGAGCTTCCACTGCCCGCCGGCGTGCAGGAACGACTTCTCTGCGCCGCCGCGCTCGAAGCCCAGCCGCTCGATCATGCGCTCGCTGCGCGTGTTGTCGGTCTGCATCCACGCGATGATGCGGTGGAGGCCCAGCCCGTCGGGCAGATCGGCGAAGGCGTGCCGCAGCAGGCCGACCATGCCCTCGGTCGCGTACCCCATCCCCTCGGCACCGGCGGCGAGCCAGCAGTTGGCGTCGGCCTCCCAGCTCAGCCCGCGTCGGATGGCGTTGAGATTGCACGCACCGACGATCGAGCCTTCCCGGTCGATCACGACGCGCCGGCAGGCCTTGCCGCGAGTCTCGCCGTCGATGGTGAGCGCGAGCTGGCGTTCGAAGACCTGATCGTCGGTTTCGTCGGGCATGTGCAGCGGGCTGAAGGTCTCCAGATGCTGCCGGCTGGCGCGGAGCACACGGATGAACTCGGCCCTGTCGTCTTCGGCGAGCGGGCGGAGCAGAAGGCGTGCGGTGCGGATCGCCCCGGTGGGGAGCACCTCGACCGGACGGATCGGGCGCGCGGCGGGGGCGCTCGCCGGCGGTTGCCGGCTGCGTCGCGGCCTGCGTGAGGGAGGGGTCTTGGGGGGGCGGCGGTGGCCGCACGGTCGCTCGGCATGGTCAGGCCTCGTGCTGCGGACGCTCGGGGTGCGGCCAGTCAAGATGAAAGAACTTCCCCCGCCCGGTGTCGGTGCGCTCGTAGGTGTGCGCGCCGAAATAGTCGCGTTGTGCCTGGATCATGTTGGCGCTACCGCTGGCGGTGCGGAGCGCGTCGTAGTAGGCCAGGGGCGGCTCGAGAACGCCGGGGCGGCGATGCCCATGGCCGCGGCGCTCGCGACGACCTCACGCCACGCGTCCTGCCACTCGCCGATCTGCTCAACGAACGTCGGCGCCATGAGGAGGTTGGGCAGGTCACCGGCCCCGGTGTAGGCCTGGGTGATGGTGTGCAGCAGGCGGGCCCGGATGATGCACCCGCCCCGCCAGATGCTGGCGATCGAGGCGAAATCGAGCCCCCACTCCCACTCGCGGGAGGCCTCGGCCATCATCGCGAACCCCTGGGCGTAGGCGCAGACCTTCGAGCAGTAGAGGGCCCGGCGTACCGCCTCGATGAAGCGGTCCTGGTTGCCCTTGAACTCGGGGTGGGCCGGGCCGCGGAGCACGGTCGAGGCGTCCACGCGCAGCTCTTTCTGTGCGCTGATTGCGCGCGCAAAGACGGCTTCGGCGATGGTCGGGCGCGGGGACACCCAGCAGCAGGGCCGCCTCGCTGGTCCACCGCCCGGTGCCCTTCTGGCCGGCGGCGTCAAGAACGATGTCCACGAACGGGTCGCCGGTGACAGGGTCGGTCTGGGCGAGGATGTCGGCGGTGATCTCGATGAGGAACGAGTCGAGCTCGGTGGTGTTCCACTCGCGGAAGACCTCCGCCATCTGGTCGGGCCGGAGCCCCAGCACGCCGCGGAGCAGCGCGCAGGCCTCCGCGATCATCTGCATGTCGGCGTACTCGATGCCGTTGTGGACCATCTTCACGAAGTGCCCCGCGGCACCCGGGCCGATGTGGGCGGTGCAGGCCTCGGCGTTGGGGGCGTCCACTGGCTGGCCGGGGGCCTCGCCCTCGATCGGCTTGCCGGTCGCGCCGTCCACCTTGGCGGCGATGGCGGTCCAGACGGGCTTGAGCGCCGCCCAGGCGTCCTGATCCCCTCCGGGCATGAGGCTGGGGCCGAATCGGGCACCGAGTTCGCCGCCGGAGACGCCGGAGCCGACAAAGAGCAGGCCCCGGTCCTTCAGTTCCTTCTCGCGCCTCGCGGTGTCGTCCCAGTGGGCGTTGCCGCCGTCGACGATGACATCGCCCTTCTCCATGTGCTCGGCGAGGGCGTTGATCACCGCGTCGGTCGCGCCGCCGGCCTTGACCAGGATGACCGCCACTCGCGGGCGTTTGAGGCTCTTGACGAACGCGGCCACATCGGCGGCGGGGACCAGCGAGCCCGGCCCGCGGCCCCGGTAGCCGGCGCCGAACGACCCGGCGGGGTGTTCGGCGAGCATGGCCTCGGTCACGCTGACCGTCCGGTTGTAGACGGCGGTCGCGAAGCCGTGGTCGGCGATGTTGAGGGCCAGATTCTGGCCCATGACCGCGAGGCCGACGACGCCGACATCGGCAGAGGCGGGGGCTGGTGCGGGAAATCCCATGGCGGCTCCTGGCGCTGCGACACCGCCCGCAGCTCGGAGCGGGGACGACGCAGCGTGTCTTGGTGCGGACTATCGGCCGGATTGGGCGCGAATCGACAGTAGTGCCGGGGCGGCCGGATCGGCGGTTTCTGCGCGGCCCGCGGCGGGCGGGATCGTGGGCAATTCCCCTCGCCCGCGGTCGCTAGCCCACCCGCTCCTGCTTGAGCTCGCGGCTCATCAGCTTGCCGATCGCGGTGATCGGGTCCACACCCTCAAAGAGGACCGAGTAGACCGATTCGGTGATCGGCATCTCGACGCGGAACTTGCGGGCCAGGTCCATCACCGACTGGGTTGTCGCAACACCCTCGACCACGAAGGGCGACTCCCGGAGGTAGGCGTCGAGCTTCTGGCCCTTGCCGAGTGCCTCTCCGCAGGAGCGGTTGCGGCCCTCGGGGCTGAAGCAGGTCGTCGCGAGGTCGCCCACGCCGGCGATGCCGAAGAAGGTCTCGCGGTTGGCCCCCATGGCGGTGCCGAGGCGGGCGATCTCGGCCAGCCCGCGGGCCAGCAGGGCGGCTCTTGGCGTTGTAGCCGGCCTGGAGCCCGTCGAGGACGCCGGCGGCGAGGGCGATGACGTTTTTGGTGGCCGAGGCGATCTCGACGCCGAGCAGGTCGGGGTTGGTGTAGACCCGCAGGTAGCTGGTGCTGAAGAGCTGCTGGACGCGGTCGGCGAAGGCCGGGTCGTCGCCGGCGGCGATCATGGTGGCGGGCAGGCCCCGGGCCAGCTCGGCGGCGATGGTCGGGCCGCTGAGGGTGGCGAAGGGGCGGGGACGGGCGTCTGGGTCGTCGGCGAGGACATCGGCGACGATCTGGGTGGGCCGCAGGAGGGTCTCGTTCTCGATGCCCTTGGAGACGCTGACGACGCCCGCCCGGGGCGGCACGTGGGCCCGGATCCGCGTCCACGCCTGTCGGATGAACTGCACCGGCACGGCGTTGACGATGATGTCGGCCCCGGCGAGGGCCTCGGCGTCGGCGATGCAGACGCGGACGGTGTCGGGCAGGGTGAATCCCTCGAGCCGGCGGCTGTGGCGGGTCTGGGCGAGGGCCCCGGCCTCGTCGAGGTTGTGGCCCCACATGCGGACGGTGGGCCGGTTGGGGTCTGTCTCGGCACCGGCGTCGGTACGAGCGAGGAGGCTCGCACAGACGAGGCCCATCTGGCCGAGCCCGAGGATGCTGACGGCTGGGTTCTGTTTGGATGATGTCGGCATACCGCTCCGTGCCTGCCCGGCGGATCTTCTGGGTGGTGCTCGTGATCGAGCTCTTCGAGGATAGGGGCTGAACCGCCCGGGCAGAACGCCCGTACGGAAGCTGCCAAGACCCCGCGCTCGCGGGCATACCATCGTCGCCCGGGCTGTTCTGGTCCGGGGAACGATCGGCTGTCGTCGGACGGCCGCGAAACAACCATTGGGCTCTCCGGGCGACTGCCCGACTGAGCCTGCTCACCCTTGCCCTCCGATGGGAGCGACCGCCGATGGCTTCAGCCGCGCACCACCATCATCACGATCATGATCACGACCACGAGGACGGGCGGATGGTCGCCTGCTCGCACGGTGAGACCGACGAGCGGAGCATTGTGCTCTATCTCTTCGGCGCGATCCTGCTGATCGCCTCCCGCGCCGCGTTGTGGATGGACGTAACCCACCCGCTGGTGACCCAGCTCCCGGCGGCCGCGGCCGCGGTGATGCTGGGCTTCCCGCTCATCGTGCTGGCGTGGAAAGAGATCCGCCGCGGTGCGCCGAGCAGCTCGACGCTCGCAGCCATCGCCATCATGGCGGCCATCGCGGCGACCAAGTACGAAACCGCCGGCTGGCTGGCCTTCATCCTGCTGGTGGCCGACGCGGTGCTGAACCGCACGGCCTTCGGCGCCCGCCGGGCCATCGAGGAACTGATCGCCCTGACGCCCGACACCGCCCGTGTGGTGGTGGACGGCGTCGAGCAAGAGGTCAGCCTCGGTGAGGTCAAGGTCGGCGACATCGTCCGCGTCCGCCCGGGTGAGAACCTGCCGGTGGACGGCCGGGTGGTCACGGGCCGCACGACGATCAATCAGGCCTCGCTGACCGGTGAGGCCGCGCCTGTCGAGGTGGAAGAGGGCGACGAGGTCTACGCCGGCACGACCAACCTGACCGGGCCGCTCGACATGCGGGCGACGCTGGTCGGCGACGAGACGACGATCGGGAAGGTCAGCCAGCTCATCCGCGAGGCCGAGGACACCCGGTCGCCGCGGCAGGTGCTCATCGAGCAGGTTGCGCGGTTCTTTGTGCCTGTCGCGCTCTCGGTCGCGGGTGTGGTCTGGTTTGTTATGAGCCAGAACCCGGACACCCAGAGCGAGGCCACACTGACGGCGATCACCGTGCTGATTGTCTGCTGCCCCGCCTCGCTGCTGCTCTCGAGCCCGAGTGCGACGGTCGCGGCGTTCGCCTCCGCGGCACGGGTCGGCATCCTGATCAAGGAAGTGAATTATCTCGAGGCGGCCGCGTCGGTAGACGCGATCGTCATGGACAAGACCGGCACGATCACCACGGGCCGGTTCGAGGTCTCGCGTCTGGCCCCGGCGGCGGGCGTGGAGGGTGCCGAGCTTCTCGCGGCGGCCGCGAACGGCGAGCAGCACTCCAACCACCCGCTCGCCCAGTCGATCATCCGCACCGCCCGTCAGGCGCGGGTCGAGATCGACGGCAGCAACGACTACGAAGAGATCCACGGGCGGGGCGTGAAGTCCCGCACGAGCATGGGCGAGTTGTGCGCCGGTCGTGCGACTTGGATCCGGGAGCTGGCCCCCGAGGTCTCCGGCCAGATGGCCGAGGTCGAGAAGAAGATCGAGGGCATGAGCAGCGTGCATGTGCTGCGTGACGGTCGCTACCTCGGCGCGGTCGGCCTCGAGGACAAGGTCAAGCCGGGCACCGCGGCGATCATCGATCACCTGCGTGAGCTGGACGTTCGGACCATCGCGATCTTTACGGGCGACCGGCTCAGCGTCGCCAAGCGCGTCGGTCAGGTGGTCGGCGTGGACGCGATCGAGGCTGAGTGCCTGCCGGAAGAGAAGCACCAGCAGATCAAGCAGCTCGTCGATCAGGGCTACCGCACGATGATGGTCGGCGACGGCATCAACGACGGCCCCTCGCTCGCGGCCGCGGATGTCGGCGTGGCCATGGGCCTCTCCGGCTCTGACATCGCGACCAACTCGGCGGGCGTGGGCGCTGATGACCGACGACCTCGACCGCATCCCGTTCCTGATCGAGCTGGCCCGGCGGACGCGGACGATCATCGCGCAGAACATCGCGGCGTCGATCGTGATCGTGCTGATCGGCCTGGTGATCGCCGCGACGGGCAAGCTCGAGGTGTGGGAGGCGGGCCTCTACCACTTCGCCGGCGAGATCTTCGTGTTCGCCAACAGCTTCCGCCTGTTCCGCTTCGGCGAGAACTTCACCGAGGCCGAGGACGCATCGAAGAACCAGCAGCTGGTCCGGCGCGAGGCGAGCATCCGCGGCCTGAGCACGCAGGGCGCGTGACCGAGCGATAGAGCCCCTCGCGCGAGCGAGGGGGGCGTGAGACAACTTGCATTCCTTGAGTCCCCTCGCTCGCGCGAGGGACTTTTTTTTATTGCGGCGGATCGGGCTGGCGGCCGCATTTCTTTCTGTGCCACGTGTGGCTTGTCCACGCGTGCCCGGGAACTTGCACACCCCGCACGGGTGGACGAGCCACCCGTGGCACTCGCGTCGTTGCGCGCGATAGACTCCCGCCATGAGCACCACAGTCACGTATCTGGGCCACTCCGCCTTTGCCCTCGAGCACGACGGCGCGCGCGTGCTGATCGATCCGTTCCTGACCGGCAACCCGATCGCCGAGGCCGCGGGGATCAAGGCCGACGAGCAGGAGGCCGACGCCATCGTCCTGACGCACGGGCACGACGACCACATCGGCGACACGGTCGCGATCGCCAAGCGCACGGGCGCGACGGTGTATTGCAGCTTCGAGGTCGGGCAGTATCTGCAGGAGCTCGGCGTCGGGCAGATCGAGGACGGCAACCCGGGCGGGCGCATCGAGGCCCCGTGGGGGTGGGTCGCCTTCACGCAGGCGTTCCACTCCTCGTCGAGCAACGGCCGCTACCTCGGCCAGCCGATGGGCGCGGTCGTCCGGTTGGGCGGCAAGACTGTCTACCACTGCGGCGACACCGGGCTGTTTGGCGACATGAAGATGCTCGGCGAGATCTACCGGCCCGACATCGCGATGGTGCCGATCGGCGATCGGTACACGATGGGGCCGGAGCTGGCGACCCGGGCCGCGGAGATGATCGCGGCACCGCTCGTCGTGCCGATGCACTACAAGACCTTCGGCCTGCTGCGGCAGGACGCGTCGGGGTTTGCCCCGCAGGGCGTGACCGTCCGAGAATTGGCGGCGGGCGAGGCGCTTACGCTGAAGTAGCGGCCATCGGGCCGGTCATCTGCGGATGCTCGTCGGGAAGGTGCAGCCTGCGCCCGGCCCGGCGGTAGACTGGTCAGGTCGGGGGGACGCCGCACGCACGCGGCCCGAGCGCCACCATGCCCAGCGAACGCATCCTCTTTGACTCGGCCACCGTCCGCATCGGGCACTTTGTCTGCGCGCCGGACGAGCCGCACTGGCACACCGAGAACATCATCAACGGCACGGTGGTGGTGTTCCCCTCCGTGCCTGTGCGGATCCACCAGGCCGACCGCGAGCCGGTGCTGGCCGACCGCAATGTGGTGATGTACTACAACGACGGGCAGCCCTACCGGCGCGGTCTGCTGCACGACCGGGGCGACAGCGCGGTGTGGATCGCGCTGAAGGGGGACCACGCCCACGAGCTGGTGCGGGAGTGCAGGGCGTCGGTCTCCACCGAACCCGACCGCCCGTTCGACCTCGACCACGGGCCGAGCCCGGCGGGGTGCTATCTGCGGCACCAGGCGCTCAGCCACCGGCTGGTGCACGACGAGCCCGCCTCGTCGCTGCTGGCCGAAGAGGCCGCGATCACGCTAGTTCGTGATCTGCTGGCGGCCGAAGCCCGCGCGCACGGACGCACCCGTGCCCGCCCGTCGCGCCACGAGACTGAGCGGAGCCGCCGCCGGACGGTCGAGGACGTGCGTGAGCTGCTGGCGACCGATCCGGGCTTTGCGTGGTCGCTCGACGAGATCGTCCGCCGCGTGTGCGTATCGCCGAGCCATCTGTGCCGGATGTTCAAGCAGCAGCTCGGCGTGACGATCCATCAGTACCTGACGCAGCTGCGGCTGCGCGAGGCGGCCGAGGCCGTGCTCGCGGGCGAGCGTGACCTGGCGATGCTGGCGGTGCGGCTGGGCTTCTGCACGCACAGCCATTTCACCGAGAACTTCCGCCGCGGGTTCGGTGTGCCGCCCAAGCGGCTTCGGGACGCGGATGTGCTCTCGTGGATCGCGCGAAGCGGCCTGGCCTGAGCCCGGCCCGCGACGCTGGCTGACCGGGTCGGCACACGGGTTTCATGGCTGGTCGGCGGAGAATCTGCAGTTTGGCAGGATCATGACAGTTTCGCCTTGGGGCGTTTCGTATGTTGCGTCGATCGGGCCGCGACACACGCCTGGCCCACACCGCACATCACGTCCACGACGTACCCACTCGGAGACCATCCATGCGCACTCTCACGCCTTTCGTTCTGCTCGCACTGTCTGCCGCGGCCGCACCTACCTGCCACGCTCAGTTCCTCGAGCCCGACGCCACCGCCCTGCACATCGTTGACGGCGAGGGCGGCGGCTTTGCGTGGGCCGTGAGCGAGCTTGTCGACATCAACGGCGACGGGGTGGGCGACTGGATCACCGGCGCACCGAGCCTGGCCACACCCAACGGCGCGGGATCGGGGCGGCTGTATGTCTACTCCGGCGCGACCGCCGACCTGCTGTTCAGCTTCGACGGGCCCCTGCCCTCGACGAGCCTCGGCTACTCGATGGCCGACGCCGGCGATGTCGATGGCGACGGTGTGCACGACATCCTCGGCGGCGGGCAGGGCAACCAGAGCGGCTCCTCGGCGGGCAACGCGTATGTCTACTCCGGCGCCAACGGCACGGTCTTGCTCTCGGTGACCGGAGACGAGATCGGTGAGTGGTACGGCCACGCGGTCGCGGGCGTCGGCGACATCGACGGCGACGGGCACGACGACTTCATCGTCGGCGCGCCCAAGACCGACGGCGACGCGGGCGGGACCAACGCCGGCCGCGTGTATGTGCACTCGGGCGCCGACGGCTCGGTCATCCGCGTGCACCAGGGCGAGGCCGCGAACGACCAGCTCGGCAGCGGGATGTCGGGCGTCGGCGACATCGACCACGACGGCGTGCCCGACTATGCCGCGAGCGCCAAGAAGGGCGGCGCCGCGAAGAAGGGCGCCTGCTATGTCTACTCCGGCGCCGACGGCTCGGTCATCCACACGCTGCTGGCCGACGCCACCGCAGTGCAGTTCGGCGAGTTCTTCGTCGGCGGGCCGGGCGACTTTGACGCCGACGGCACGCCGGATATCTACGTCGGCGATTACGCCGACAGCCGGGCGTATGTCTTCTCCGGTGCCGACGGCTCGCAGCTGTTCAACTACGACGCGCCGTCCAACGCCGGGCTGGGGTGCGGGCGCGGCGCGGGGGATGTCAACGGCGACGGGCACGCCGACCTCGCGGTCGGGGCGTACACCCTCAACGGCGGCAGCGGCATCGGGCGCGTCTACATCTTCAGTGGGTGCGACGGCTCGGTCCTCCGCACCATCACCACCGCCCGCGGCACCAACGAGCAGCTCGGCTTTGACGCGGTCGGCATGGGCGACACCGACGGCGACGGCGTTCCCGAGATCCTCGGGGCTGCGGGCAGCGGCAACCGGGTCTACATCATCAAGGGCAATCTGATGCCGATCCCCGATTTCAATCACGACGGCGCGATCGACACCCGCGACGTGCTCTCCTTTCTGAACGCGTGGGTGGCCGGCGAGGACAGCGCCGACTTCACCGGCGACGGCACGGTGAACACCCAGGACGTGCTCGAGTTCCTCAACCGATGGAACGCGGGGTGCTGAGTGTGGCCAGATCAGGCCAGGTGGTGGTGGTTGCGCGTGGCCAGCCCGCGCTCGAATCGTTCTGAGCAGCCCGGCAGAGTCGTTCGAAAAACCACCCTCTCGGCGTGCTGAGGGGCACCAGGCTGATTCATTACCAATTTATCCGCTTTTGGCATAGCATTTGCAGAAGACCTTCGTGAGTCGGCCCGGACACACCGGGCGACACCGTTTGGAGTACTGCAGATGTCGAATTCCGTCCGCGCCACCTTGGCGTTCCTCGCGCTGACCGCCACGCCCGCACTCGCCCAGTGGCAGAGTGCCCCCTCGTTCCCCGCCAGCCAGACCGGCCGCCAGCACGCGATCGGGCTCAATGTGGGCTCGGTGCTCTACGCCCTCGGGGGCCCGCCTTGGGTCAACGGCGGCGATGAGGACGGCAGCGTCCACACGCTCAACCCCGGCGCGTCGAACTGGGTCGCCCAGATCGAGTTCGACGGCGTCGGCGGGTTCATCCGCCAGGGCGGCGGCATCGACGACACCAACCAGATTCTCATCTTCGGCGGGTACAACCCCGGCGACCCCGGCGACAACCCGCCGGACCCGTTCCACTACGACATCGTCGAGGGCGTCAGCGGCCGGCTCGCGCCCCGCGGCAGCGGTGCGCCGGACGACTACTTCGCGTGGTGCACCGACAGCAGCGGACGCGTGTACTCACTCGGCGGCGGCCCGGGGCCCTCGGCCAACTCCGGCACCCCCAACTCCGGCTATGCAGAGCGGTATCTCGGCTCGCTCGACACGTGGGAAGTCATCGCCCCGATGCCCACCCCGGCCGCGGGGGCGTGCGCGGTTGCCGACAGCACCGGGCACATCCTCGTCATCGGCGGCTACGACGCCAACGCGACGGCACGGCTGGCCAATGTTGCCCGCTACGACATCGCCACCGACACCTGGAGCGACACCGCCGTGCCCGATCTGCCCGTCGGGCTGACCGATGCCAAGGCGGTGCTCGGTGCCGACGGGCGCGTGTGGGTGATGGGCGGACAGACCGGTCCGGTCGGCGGCGGCACCATCGTGAGCAGCTGCTACGTCCTCGACGCCGAGGGCCAGGCCTGGAGCACCGGTCCGAGCATGGCCCAGGCCCGCATGAGCTTCGGCGCGACACTCGGGGATGACGATTTCATCTATGTGCTCGGCGGGATCACCCCGACGGGCGGCACCGATGCCTGCGAGAAGATCTACACCACGCCGTGCCCGATCTTCTCGACCCAGCCGGCGGACCTCACCGCATGGACCGGGCAGCGGGCCTCGCTCAGTGCCGCGGCCATCGGCGGGGGCACCATCACCTTCCGCTGGTTCCGGGACGGCATCGCGCTGGAAGACGGCCCGACAGACTGGGGCAGCGAGGTCTTCGGCGCGTTCTCCGAGACCCTGCGCATCGACACCGTCGCCGAAGAGGACGCAGCCGACTATCACGTCGAGGCCACCAACTCCTGCGGCACGACGCGCAGCGATGTCGCCCGGATCACCGTGCGGCTCACCCCCGACCTGCCGACCGAGTGGACGGTCACCGTGCTCCATCCCGCGTGGGCGACCGAGGGTTCGGTGGTCTACGGCGTCGAGGGCGGCCAACAGGTGGGCGCGGGGAGCAAGATGATCCCTCTGTACGACACGATGTACCAGATTTCGCGGCCGGTGATCTGGTCGGGGACCGCAAGCTCGGCGGTCGATGTCACCCCCGGCACCTCGGTCGGCGGCTCGATCAACGCCACCAACGGCGACACGCAGGCCGGCTGGTGGTGGTGGCCCTACTCGTGCCGCGTCGGCGGAGAGTGGACGACCTGCTACTCGCGCCAGGCCGCGAGATGGCACGGCACCGCGGCCTCGCACGAGAACCTGCAGGCCAGCGGCTGGGAATACAGCGCGGCCTCGGACGTGGGCGACACACACATCGGCGGCAGCATCACCAACGACGACGACAGCGGTAACGTCTGGTACCACGCCGCACTCTGGACGACGACCGGGCAGACCCACCCCGCGGACCTGCACCCCTCCGGGTTCCGCTCCAGCAGCATCACCGGGATCGACGGCGATGCGCAGTACGGCGGCGTGCTCACCGACTTCCCCTTCCGGAACGAGGCCGCACGGTGGCGGGGGTCGAGGGACACCTACTCGAGCATGCACCCGGCCGGTGCATCGCGCAGCGGGATCGCCGACGCCGAGGACGGCCAGCAGGTCGGGTTCGCCGAGTTTGGCGGCCAGAGCCACCCGCTGCTGTGGAACGGCTCGGCCGACGACTACGTGGACCTGCTCCCGATCGGGGCCGTCGGCGCGAGCGTCAACGCGTGCGAGGGCGGGCTGCAGCTCGGCACGGTCCAGTTCGCCGACGGCTCGCACCCCGTCGTGTGGGCCGGTCAGGCCGAGCGGTTCGTTGACCTGCTCCCCTTCCTGCCCTCGCCTTACGCCAGCGGCGGCGTCACCAGCATGGACATCGAACCGGACGGCTCGATCGTTGTCGGCGGGTACGGCTACAACCCGACCACCGGACTGACCCACGCGATCCTCTGGACCAGCACCGACACGCCGCCCTGCGACGCCGACTTCAACGACGACGGCAGTGTGAACACCCTCGACGTGCTCGCGTTCCTCAACGCCTGGACCGCCGGCGACGCCGCGGCCGACTTCAACCATGACGGCACCGTCAACACCCTTGACGTGCTGGCCTTCCTCAACGCCTGGACCGCCGGGTGCTGAGTGGAGTGCAGATCACCCGCTTATCCCTGCAGGAGATAGTTGTGCCCCGATTCCCCTCGATCCATAACCCACTGTCCGCCGCTGCCCTGCTGTGCATCGCCTGCACGATCGCCCACGCCCAGCCCACCAACGAGGACTTCAAGATCCTCGCCGACGATCGCGAAGCCGGCGACATGTTCGGCGTCGCTGTCGCTGCCGACCGCGGCGTCATCGTCGTTGGCGCGGTCGCTGATGACGACAACGGCGACCGCTCCGGCGCGGCCTACCTGTTCGATTCTGCGACCGGCGTCCAACTCGCCAAGCTCATCCCCGATGACGGCGAGGCAGGCGATGAGTTCGGCTGCGCGGTCGCGATCCGGGACGGCTTCGTCGTCGTTGGTGCAAGGGGTGACGACGACCGCGGCCTCAACTCCGGCTCGGCGTACCTCTTTGACGCTACGACAGGGACCCAACTGGCCAAGCTTCTCGCCGACGACGGTGGAGCCAGCGACGGCTTCGGGGTCTCGGTCTCTATCGATGACGGTCTCGTGGCCGTGGGTGCCGACCTGCGGTACTTCGCGTTCGGGGCCGCGTACGTCTTCGACGCCTCGACGGGCGATCAGGTCTCGCAGCTCCTGCCCGAGCCGTTCGGCGCGGCGTGGTCCTACTTCGGACGCTCGGTGGCGATAGAGAACGGCCTGGTCGCAGTCGGGGAGCCGTACCGCGGCCAGTTTGGGAAGCACACGGGCACCGCCTACGTGTTCGATGCCGCCAGCGGCGATCAGGTCGTGCAGCTGCTCCCGGAGAGCTGGAATCTCTTCGCCCAGTTTGGCTGGTCGATCGCGATCGATGGCGGCGTGGTCGCGGTGGGCGCGCACCAGCAGAACACCGACGGCGTCTTCAGCGCGGGGGCCGGATTCCTGTTCGACGCCACGAGCGGCAGCCAGCTGCACATGCTCGCAGCAGACGACGGCGTGGCCAACGACTACCTGGGCACATCGATCGCCATTAGTGACGGGATCGTCGCGATCGGGGCGGTCGGCACCGACGACAACGGCGCCCACTCGGGAGCGGCCTACGTGTTCGACGCGGCGTCCGGCACGCAGACCGCAAAGCTCGTGCCCTCCGACGGCGCGGCCGAAGATCATTTCGGCCATTCGATCGCGATCGCCGGCGGCCTGGTGGTGGCGGGCTCGCCGCAGTCGGATATCGAGAACGGAGCCAACACCGGCTCGGCGTATCTGTTCGACCTGGCGGGGTGTGCAGCCGACTTCAACAGCGACGGCGACGTTAACACCCTGGACGTCCTGACGTTTCTCAATGCCTGGGCCGCGGGCGACGCCGCCGCGGACTTTAATCGAGACGGAAGCGTCAACACCCTCGATGTTCTGGCGTTCCTCAACGCATGGACCGCGGGGTGCTAAACGCGATCGCGTGTGCCGCGTTCGGACGCAAACGCCACATCCACTCACCTACGCAGGAGGAGCCGCCCGTGACCATCACCGCTTGCCAATCCCGACGCCCGATGCTGCCGCTGGTGCTCGCGGCGGTCTCCGCGGCGGCCCTCGCGCCGGTCGCCCACGCCCAGAACCAGACCTACACCTACGAGCTGCAGAACGTCTGGCTCCAGCCAGACAGCGGGCAGAGCGCACGCCAGTTGGTCGGCACGTTCACCTGGACGTTCTCCCCGGGCGACTTTGAGAACGGCAGGGGCGTGTGCACCGAGCTTTCGGTCCCGTGGGGTGGGTACGCCGCCGATGACCTCAACATCACCATCGAGACCGGCGGCTTCGAGACCTCGCTTATGGGCAACTGGCACGACCGGGGGTGCGACATCAACCTCAAGTTCGTGGAGGATCTCTCGCCGGACCAGCCCTCGACGATCGACCTTGAGCTGAGCAGCTTCGATATCCAGTACGGCGTGAGCTATCAGGGGCGCCCGAGCAGCGGCTCGATCGTCCGCGTCTTCCCCGACTGCCCGGGCGACTTCAACAGCGACGGCGCCGTCAACACGCAGGACATTCTCGCGTTCCTCAACGCGTGGACCGCCGGCGACGAGGCCGCGGACTTCAACGAAGACGGCAGTGTCAACACCCTCGATGTCCTGGCGTTCCTCAATGTCTGGACGGGCGGGTGCTGATCGCCTTCGCCGAATGGCTTTGTTTGCAATAGGCCGCAATCGGCAAGGCCCGATTCTTTGCGGGGCGCGACAATACGCCCTTGTGCAGATTCAAATCGGACCGCACACTCCTTTTATAGCACTGACGCCTGCTCAAGGAGAATGGCCATGCGCAACCGGATGCAACGCCCCTTGCAGGGTCGATCGCGGCTCACCGCTCTTGTCACCGCGACACTGCTTGTGGCACCGGTCGTCTCGATCGCGGACCAAATCGTGGTCTACCCCTCTCAGGACAACACGCTGTACGAGGATGCGGACGGCTCGCTGAGCAATGGTGCCGGTGATCATCTCTTCGCCGGACGAACGGACACGGGTCTGCGCCGTCGCGCGGTGCTCTGGTTCGACCTGAGCGTGATTCCCGAGGGCTCGGTGATCGAGGACGCCGCACTGTGGATGAACCTGTCGCGCTCCAAGGCGAACGACGAGATCGTGAGCCTCCATCGTGCGGATCAGAGGTGGGGCGAGGGTTCCTCTCATGCGGACGGGGAGGAGGGTGGCGGAGCGCCTTCGGCCCCTGGTGACGCAACGTGGATCCACACCTTTCATCCGGACCGGTTCTGGATCAACGCCGGCGGCGACTACGACACGACACCGAGCGCCTCCACGGTTGTTGCCCGGCAGAACGGGTTCTACTCATGGACGTCGTTTGACATCATCATGGACGTGCAGATGTGGGCGGACGACGCCCTGACCAATCACGGCTGGGTGGTGATCGGGAACGAGTCGGAGGACAAGACGGCGAAACGCTTTGACAGCCGCGACATCGCCGACAGCGGACGTCGGCCCTACCTCGTGATCGATTTCACCCCGCCGCCCGGGGCAGGGGCATGCTGCTACGGCGACGGAACGTGCGTGATCACAACCGAGTCGGACTGCATGTCCAGCGGCGGCGTCTTCGGGGGTGGCGGCACGAGTTGCGATCCGAACCCCTGCCCGCAGCCGGACGGTGCGTGTTGCCTGCCGGACGGCTCCTGCGTGGAGACTTCCGAGGGCGAATGCGCACTGCAGAATGGGCTGTTCCAGGGCTCGGGCACGGACTGCCTGAGCAATCCGTGCCCGCTGGTGCCCTTCGTAGATGCGCTCCCCATCCCGCCGATCGCGCAGCCGGTCATCGGTAACCCCGGGGGCGAGGCGACGTACGACATTGCGGTCGTGCAGACGACACAGCAGCTCCACCGCGACCTGCCGCCCACGACGGTGTGGGCCTACGAGGGCACGTACCCGGGCCCCACTATCCTGGCGTCGAAGGACCTGCCGGTGACGGTGCGCTGGATCAACGACTTGCGGGACGAGAACGGGCAGCTCAGGACGGACCATTTCCTGGACGTGGACTTGTGCCCTCACGGCGCGGGAGACGAGCCGCGGATCGTGACGCACCTGCACGGCGGTCACGTACCGGCGGACGTGGACGGGTACCCGGAGGACTGGTTCCTGCCCGGTGAGATGGTGGAGTACGTGTACCCCAACCACCAGGACGCGGGAACGCTGTGGTACCACGACCACTCGCTCGGCATCACGCGATTGAACGTGATCATGGGGATGGCGGGGTTCTACCTGCTGCGAGACGACGTCGAGAATGCGTTGAACCTGCCTCGCGGCCCGTACGAGATTGGCCTGGCGGTGCAGGACCGGACGTTCAATCGCACGACCGGTCAGTTCGTCTACCCGAGCACGTGGAAGGATCACTTCTTCGGGGACACGCTGCTCGTGAACGGTATGGTGTGGCCGTACCTGAACGTGGACCGGGGCAAGTACCGCTTCCGCGCGCTCAACGGCTCGACCTCGCGCGTGTACACCCTGGCGCTGTCGACGGGCGATCCATTCACAGTGATCGGAACGGAGGGCGGTCTGCTCGAGGCACCGGTCACCGTCACCCAACTGACGATGCTGACTGGCGAGCGCTACGACATCGTGGTGGATTTTGAGCCCTACGCGCCCGGGACGGAGATCATCCTCACGAACTCTGCGCCCGCCCCCTACCCCGGTCAGCCGGGTGTGGGCGTGGTCCCGGAGATCATGAAGTTTGTCGTTGGGCCCGACACGGGGCACACCGACCCGCTCCCGGGCACTCTCCGAGAGATCGAGCGCCTCGAACGCGCCGACGCGGCGGAGGTCCGCCTGTTCGAACTCCGCAGATTCAACGATGCGTGCGCGGGATCGATCTGGCTGATCAACGGCCTGCTGTGGGACGACATCACGGAGAACCCGGACCTGGGCACGGTGGAGGTCTGGGAGTTTGCGAACCGGTCTGCAATCTCCCACCCGATGCACATACATCTGGTGCTGTTCCAAGTAGTCGACCGGCAGTTCTTCGAGGTGCAGGGCGACGACATCGTGCCGATCGGGGATCCGATCCCGCCCCGACCCGACGAGGACGGGTGGAAGGACACGGTGGACTGCCCGCCGGACATGATCACCCGCGTGATCGCAAGGTTTGACGACTACGTGGGCACGTACCCCTATCACTGTCACATCCTCGAGCACGAGGACCACGAGATGATGCGGCAGTTCAAGATCTACTGCCCCGCCGATTTCAACAAGGATGACAGCGAGAACACGCTCGACGTGCTCGCGTTCCTCAATGCCTGGACCTCAGACGACCCGAGGGCGGACTTCAATCGCGACGGCAGCATCAACACGCTCGACGTGCTGGCCTTCCTCAACGCCTGGACGGCTGGGTGCTAGCGGTTCACCCAAAAACCTCGCGTGGATCTTGCATCGGCCGAGCGTGTCCGGTAGCGTCGTCTCTGGATTCCCAGAGGAGACGAATTATGACCGCCCGGATACTCCGCACCCCGCTCGTTGGCCTCGCAGTCCTCGCGGCCGCCGCCCCGACCGCCACCGCCCAGACCGACTTCCCCACCCTCTTCCTCGTCCACAACGTCAGCGACTCGGTCATCGCCTACCGCATCGGCGACGACGGCCGGCCGACCCAGGTCGGATCGCTCGACGTCTCTGACTGGCCGACCGACATCGCCGTCAGCCCCGACGGCTCGCGGCTGGCGCTGACCCACGCGACGGCCAACTCGACCGAGATCCTCACGATCATCGCGGTGGCCCCCGACGGCACCCTCAGCAGCGTCGCGACGTTCCAGATCCCCGACTCCCCTCTCGCCGTCGAGTGGATCGCCAACGACACGATCGCCGTCGCCTCGTCCGTCTTCGGCTCAAGCTCGTTCCGCGTGTACGACTACCAGGAGTCGCCCACGCCGACACTCACTCTCCTCGACACTGAGTCGCCCGGCGGCTTCCTCACGGCGATCGAGCTCAACGCCGACCGCACCGTGCTCTACGCCAACGACTCGTTCGGCAACGCAGTCCGCGCCTACGGCGTTCACCCCGACCGCACCGTGTCGCTCCTCGACAACACCTTCGCCGGGCTCTACACCATCGATATCAAGCTGTCGCCCGACGGCACACGCATGTACGCCGGTTGCGGCATCTCGGGCTCGGGCCGCAACATCCTCGGCTTCGATGTCAATCCCGACGGCTCGACCGATGTCGACCCGACTCCCTACAACAGCCCGGGGCAGTCGCCCGCCTACATGTGCATCGCGGGCAACGGCGACTACCTCATCGCCGGCCACGGCACCGACGCGACAGTCCGCACGTTCGCGATCGACCCTGAAGACGGGGCGCTCACCGCCACCGGCTACAGCTTCGATGTCGGCCTGCAGGGCACGATCGGCGACGTGGTCGAGACTCACGGCTTCGTCTTCATCACCGACGAGTCCACCGCGACCGACGATGTGTACGGCCTCTACTCCTTCATCCTCAACCCCGACGGCACTCTCACCCAGAACGGCGACATCATCGAGACGCCCGGCACGCGCCCCGAGACGATGGTCATCTGGAACCCCGACGCATCCTGCCGGGCCGACTTCAACGGCGACGGCGAGGTGAACACCCTGGACGTGCTGGCCTTCCTCAACGCCTGGAACGCCGGCGACCCCGAGGCGGACTTCAACAACGACGGCGACATCAACACGCTCGACGTGCTGGCGTACCTCAACGCGTGGAACCAGGGCTGCTAGGCATCCGGGACCCCGTCGCGGCCGCGACCGGCTGCCCGGGGCCGCCCTAGCCTTCCGGCGGACGACGGCCACGGCTGTGTCGCCGGGCCGCGACGTTCCGGGCCGACGGCCCGGTCCAGATTCGCAGGAGAGATTCGCATGTCCAACCGCACCGCAGTCATGACCACCGTCGCGGCACTCGCCGCGGGCGTGCCCGCCCTCGCCCAACCGTTCTCCACCGTCGTCGGGTTCGACGGCGGCGACAACGGCGGATTCCAGGGCAACGCGTTGTTCGAATCGACCGGCGGCAACCCCGACGGCCGCGCACGGCACCTCGCGCCGGATCTGTTCTTTAACGAACTCCGCACCGGCGCCAACGGCGAGCCACGCAACGACGCGTTCCTCGGCGACTACTCCTCGTTCGTGGGGATCACGTTTAGCTTCGATGTCAGAGTGGACGAGCTGTCCGGCTTCAACGGCCCGATCAGCCGCCCCATCGGCATGAAGCTCATCGACCGCGACATCCAGGGTCCGAGCGGTCCCTCCGGGGTCTTCTTCGAGCTAGCCGTGATCTCGCAGGCCACACACGGCGACTGGACCACGCTCTCGGTGACTATCGACGACCCCACGCAGACCGATCTGCCCGCTGGCTGGATCGGCTTCGGCGACGAGGACCAGAACACCTTCGAGCCGATCCTTCCCAACGGGGCGTCGTTCGCCACCGTGCTGGCCGGCGTGGACGAGTTCCACATCACCGGGGCGGTGCCCGGGTTCTTCTTCGGTGCCGCGAGCTTTGATGTGTCGATCGACAACATCTCGCTCGTCGTGCCCGCCCCCGGCGCGGCCGCGGCTGCTCGGCCTCTGCGGCTTCGCCGCCTGCGCGCGCCGCCGACGCGCCTGACACACCCCCCCATCCACACACCGCAAGCGGGGCGCTCCGGAAAACCGGGCGCCCCGCTCTCGTTGCTGAGCCGCTCCACGCCCAGGCCGACCGCGTTCGCTGCGGCACGCACCCACCAATCGGTTGGGCGATGCGGCGGATTCTCCCGATACCGTGCATGCATGAAGACGCACACCTCCCTCAAGACGCGGAACTCACGCCTGAGCTCCTTTGCGGCGATGGTGCCCGGCGCACTGGCCGCCGCATCGCTCCTGACCGTCCCCGCGGCCAGCGCCCAGTGTGATCCGGACTGGGTCGAGACACCCGGATTCGGCTTCCCCGGCACCAACGGGATCGTCTTCGCCTCCACCCGCTGGGACCCCGATGGCGACGGGCCCGAGCCCGAGTTGCTGGTCATCGGCGGCATGTTCACAGCCGTCGACACCACGCCGGCAAACTCCGTTGCCGCGTGGGACGGCACCACGTGGACCAACCTCGGCGGCGGCGTCACCGACGGCACGATCTTCGAACGCGTCTCCGCCCTTGGTGTCTATGACGGCAAGCTCGTCGTCGGCGGCCACTTCGGTGCCGCGGGCGGTGTCCCGGTCAGCAACATCGCGATGTGGGACGGCACGACGTGGACCTCCCCCGGCGGGGGCGTCTTCGGCGACTTCTCGGAGAACGAAGTCCAGGCCATGGCGGTCTACGACGGGAAGCTCATCGTCGGCGGCGCGTTCACGCGGACCGACGCCGGGCCGGCCGAACACGTCGCCGCGTGGGACGGCACCAACTGGTCCGCCCTCGGCGCGGGTGCCGCCTTTGCCGTGAACGCCCTCGAGTCGTTCGAGGGTGAGCTGTACATGGGCGGCCAGTTCTCCAGCGCCGGCAACCAACCTCAGACCGATCACATCGCCAAATGGGACGGCACCAACTGGAGCAGCGTCGGCGGCAACGGGGCCAACGGCGTCGTCTTCTCGCTCCACGCCCACGACGGCAGGCTCTACGCGGGCGGCCGCTTCCAGAGCATCGGCAACGCCGTGGTCAACCAGATCGCCTCGTGGGACGGCACCGACTGGCTGCCCCTGGGCGACGGCGTGTTCGGCACCGTCTTCGCACTCGACAGCACGGACGACCATCTCTACGTCGGCGGATCGTTCCAGTCGGCCGGAGGCCAGAGCGCCGGCAACGCGGCTCGCTGGGACGGGTTCGCGTGGGAGTCTCTCGGGGCGGGCGTGGACGGCTTTGTCAACGCCGTGCAGACCTTCGGCGATGATCTCTTCGTGGGCGGCAACTTCCAGACCGCCGACGGCCGGACCGCCCGCGGCGCCGCCCTCTGGAGCACCGCCGGCTGGCGGAGCTTCCCCGGCCGCCCGCTCAACATCGAGCCGCGCGGGCTCGAGGTCTTCCAGGGCGACCTCGTCGCGACCGGATACGCCGATATCGGCAACGGGACCCGCAACTCGGCGGTGCTCCGCTGGGACGGCCTCGAATGGAGCAACATCGGCCTCGGCTTCAACGAACTCGTCTGGGACACCGGCATCCACAACGGCGAACTGCACGCCCTCGGCTGGTTCTCCACCGCCGACGGCAACCCCGCCCGCGGCATCGCCCGCTGGGACGGCTCGATGTGGACCGGCCTCGGCTCCGGATTCGCCGGCGGGTTCGTCACGTCGGGCCTCTGCATGTCCACCTTCGAGGGCAACCTCATCGTCGGCGGAGACTTCTCCAGCGCCGGCGGCACGCCCGCCAACAACATCGCCCGCTGGGACGGCGCCGCTTGGTCCGCCCTCGGCGACGGTCTCACCGGCGGGCTCGGCTGCACCTGGAAGCTCGTCCCCTTCCTCGGCGATCTCGTCGCCGTCGGTGAGTTCACAATCGCCGGCAACGCCGCCGCCAACGGCACCGCACGCTGGGACGGCACGCAGTGGCACCCGCTCGGCGGAGGCCTCACCGGCGGCATCCTGCCCGGAGGAAGATCCGCCACCATCTTCGAGGGCGATCTCATCGTCGGCGGCTCCTTCACCCACGCCGGCGGGACCCCCGCGGCGAACATCGCCCGCTGGGACGGCACCGAATGGACAGCCCTCGGTGCCGGCCTGCCCGACCACGGCGTCGAGGCCCTCGTGGTCTACAACGGTCAGCTCTACGCCGGCGGCCAGTTCATCTTCAATGACGAATCCAACACGCGCATCACCCGCTGGACGGGCACCGAATGGGAGATCGTCGGCGGCGGCGTGGACGGCGGCGTGGGCGAGTTCGCGGTGCTCGAGTCCGAGCTGTTCATGACCGGCGGCTTCGCCGTCGCGGGCGACACCGTCGCCCCGGGGCTGGCGCGCTGGTCGGACACCCGCGCCCCGTGGTTCGCGCTCCATCCGGAGGCTGTCTCGACCACGCTCGGCCAGACCGTCGCGCTCGACGCCGCGGTCGCGGCCGGCTACGAGGACGCAACGCTGCGGTGGCGTCGCGACGGCGTCCCGCTCGACGACGGCCCGACCGGCTTCGGATCGGTGATCTCGGGCGCTACGACCGGCACGCTCACCATCACCGGCGCGCGCGCAGCCGACGCCGGAGACTACGACTGCCTGGCCGACAACGGGTGCGCACAGACCCCGAGCGACGCCGCCGCCCTCACCGTCTGCGTTGCCGACTTCAACGGCGACACCACCATCAACACGCAGGACGTCCTGGACTTCCTGAACGCGTGGAACGCCGGCCACCCGCTGGCCGACATCGACAACGACGGCGAGATCAACACCCGGGATGTGCTGGCGTTCCTGAACGCGTGGAACACCGGCTGCTGACGCACCGGCTGGCCAGCAGCCGCCACCCCACTGCCACGCCCCCGGCCATGTCTGGCCAGCGGCCGGCGGCACCGCCCCACGAGCGATGCCGCCGGCCGCTGGCATTGTTCTTGCATCCGGACATTCTGAAACAGTAAGGTGAGCCCGGGGGCCGCCCGGGCGGCTGTCATCCCACGAAGCACTCTTGCGCGCGCGCTTCGACCACCCTCGTGCCGCGGGGCGGCGTGCGAGAGCGGCACGGCCGCGGCCACCGCCTGAAAGGACACTGCACATGACGCTCCACCGCCGCCTGGCATACTTCGCACTCATCGGCGCATGCTCGACGCTCGCCTCGGCACAGCCGGAGTACACCGCGTACATCATCGAGCCGTGGGACACCAACTACGCCCTCGCGGTCTCGAGGGCCTCGGGGATCAACAACCACAACACGGTGACCGGCTGCGCGACCCCGCTCAGCGGCAACTGCTCGTTCCTCTGGACGCTGGACGGGGGCAAGGAGCAGGTCAACCTCGGCGGCGTGATCAACGACAACGGCTGGATCATCGCCAGCGGGTTCTACGGCACCTGGAGCCCCGAGCGGGCCGTTGTGCTCGTGCCGCTCTCCGCCTGCCCCGCCGATTTCAACGATGACGGCACCGTAGACACCCTCGACGTCCTCGCCTTCCTCAACGCCTGGAACGGCGGTTGCTAGACCAAGACACCACCAGATTGTGAGATCACCCATGCGCGCGCGCACCATCACCCTCTCCGCCCTGCTCTCCTGCTGCTCCACGGCCGCTCTTGCGCAGGAGTATCAGATCCACGTCATCGAGGCCCTCTCCGAGTTCGGCATCCCCGAGGCGTACCTCTCCGGCGTCAACGACTCGGGCACCGCCGTGGGCACCATGACCTACACCACCCAGGACTCCAACGGGAACTCCCACACCACCTACCACGGCTACGTGTGGACGCCGGACGGGGGCCCGGTGGTCAACCAGGAACCGTCCGGATACAGCGACATCAACGAGCGGGGCGACATCCTCGCCGGGTCGGCGATCTACTTCGCCGACGGGCGCACACGCTTCATGTCGGCGGTGCCGGGTGACCGATCGGTCGGCGGCGCGTCGATCAACGACTCGGGAGTCGTGGCGGGCACATCCACCTACCGCTTCTACAGCGGCTGCCGCTACGAGCGTCGCGCGGTCATGTGGTCCGAGGCGACTGACACGGTCAACCTCGAGGCGTTCGTGCCCTCCGCCGACGTCGGCCGCGACATCAACAACGTTGACGAGATGGTGGGCGTCGCGAGCTTCACCGGCTCCTGCGGCGACTTCGAGGCCTTCCTCTACCGGGCGGGCACCGACGAGTGGGTCGACCTGCACTCCATGCTGGTCGGCGACGGGCCCGGCATCACCGAGGCCCACGCCATCAACGACCTCGGTCAGGTGGCCGGCGAGGGCTGGAACGGCACCTTCGCCTCGGCGTGGCTGTGGGACGAGGCCGCGGGCTTCACCTTCCTGCCCGCGCTCAAGGACGGCGACCGAGACCGAGTGATCCCCTACGGGCTCAACTCCGCCGGCTCGATGGTCGGTTCCGCAGCCACCGACGGCTGGGCCGATCACCGCGCCTTCATCTGGGACGAGACCAACGGCATGCGCGACCTCAACGACCTCGTCGATCTGCCGCAGGACTTCATCCTCGACCGCGCCGTCGAGATCAGCGAAGCGGGCGTCATCATCGGCGACGGCCACTGGGGCCCGGGCTTCGGCACGGGCGTCGCGTTCGTGCTGATGCCGCTGGGCGACGCGTGCCCGGCCGACTTCAACGACGACGGCGATGTCAACACCCTCGACGTCCTGGCCTTCCTTAACGCCTGGAACGCAGATCAAGGGAACGCAGACTTCAATCAGGACGGCGACATCAACACGCTGGACGTCCTGGACTTCCTCAACGCCTGGAACGCCGGCTGCTGAGCCGCGCAACTCGAACACCCGGAGACGCCCGATGACACCCCGCGCCCACTTCTCCGCAGGCCTCGCCGCGATCGCGCTGTGCGCGGTGCCCGGGCTCGCCGATCCCCCGCTGTACCACGTCCGGACGATGGGGCCCGCCCTCGAGGCGTCCTACCCCGGCAACCTGTATCTCAGCAGCCAGTTCCGCGCCATCAACCAGGCGGGCGACGCCGTCGGCGAGGTGGGCCTCGACAACGGGCTGCAGCACGCGTTCATCTACACCGTCGAGCACGGCGTCGTCGAACTGCCGCTGGTCAACGGCGCCCCCGCCACGCAGGCCATGGACCTGACCGACCGCGACGAGAACGGCGAGATCATCATCGTCGGCGGCGGCGTGTACGGGGTCCACGACTACGCCATCACCGCGGTGATCTGGCGGTTCTCCACGGTCACCGGCGAGGTGCTCGAGACCCGCGACGTCGGCAACCTGCAGGGCTTCGACGAGGGCAAACTCTTCGTCGTCAACAACAACGGCATCGCGTTGGGCAAGCAGGGCGAGAACGTCTTCGGCACCGTCACAAAGTACGACGTGCACACCGGAGAGCTCGAGCAGTTCGGGTTCCCCGCACTCCCCGTGGATCTCAACGACGCCGGGCAGATGGTCGGCGGCACCTACGTGGGAGACCTCGACGGCAACCTCACGCAGATGAGCATCCCCCCGGACTGCACCAGCCTGACGCTCACCGGCATCAACAGCCGAGGCTGGCTCGTCGGGCGCGCGGGCCGCCCCTACTCCGACGGGCGCGGGCCGCAGGCTGGCCAACTGGGTGCGCTACACCGACACGGGATGGCACGTGCCGGTCCCGGGCAGCCCGTGGGACTCCGGCTTCGCCATGAACACACACGGCGACATCACCATCGGCCTCGGCCCGGGGTGGGACGGCGGGATCTACCTCGCCGACGAGGATCAGGTCTACGTGCTGTCCTCGCAGCTGGACGACGAGTTCGACGGGGTGTTCGACCCCGCGTACGCCTACGGCATCAACGACAATCTGCAGGTCACCGCGTCCTCCGGCCACGCCGTGCTGCTGACGCCGCTGGGCCGGATGATCATCCCCGGCGATGTCAACGGCGACGCCGAGGTAAACCACGACGATCATTGCGCATGGATGGCCTCGCCGATCGATCTCGACGGCGACGGCGACATCGACGACGACGACGAGCAGTGGCTCATCGATCGGCTCGCCGTGTTCGGGTTCATCTACCGAGACTGCAACAACAACGGGATCAACGACCACTGCGACATCACCGAGGGCGCAAGCAACGACTGCAACCGCAACGGTGTCCCCGACGAGTGCGAGGACGACTGCGACGGCAACGGCATCCCCGACGAGTGCGAGGCCGACTGCAACGGCAACGGCATCCCCGACCCGTGCGATATCGCCGACGGCACGAGCCAGGACTGCAACGGCAACGGGATCCCCGACGAGTGCGACGGTGCCGACACGGTCGAGGCGGGCGTCGTCTACGACCCGCCGCAGCGGCTCTTCAGCGACGCCACGTTCACCGACACCGTGCTGGTGACCGAGCCGGGCATCATCGCGGATGTGGACTTCGCCCTCCGCGACAACTTCCGCATCGGTCAGACCACCGTCAGGATCAGCCACGCCGGAGTCACCGTCACCGTGATCGACCGGCCGGGAGACCCGGCCTACTCCGACGGCTTTGTCAATCTCAGCTACGACATCACACTGGACGACGAGGGCGCCGGGCCCAACATCGAGACCGTCGGCGACTACTGCTGCCGGTTCGAGGGCGTCGTGTCACCACCCGCCTACCGACCGCACGAGCCGCTCAGCGCCTTCGACGGCCTGCCGCGTGAGGGCCTGTGGACCTTCGAGTTCATCGGCGGCTTCGCCCAGACCTTCGACCCGAAGCTCTCGGCGTGGAGCCTGCGCATCACCGACGAGGCGGTCGACCCGGGAGACTGCTGCCCCGCCGATTTCAACGACGACGGCGATGTCAACACCCTCGACGTCCTCGCCTTCCTCAACGCCTGGAACGACGGCGAGACCGCCGGCGATTTCAACGGGGACGGTGACATCAACACGTTGGACGTCCTGGACTTCCTCAACGCGTGGAACGCCGGCTGCTGAATCATTCCTGCAACGCGTTCTCTTTTGATAGTTTCATCCCACTCCGTCGCAACTCGGATGCTTTTGTCTCGAATAATAGGTGTGCCGGGGAACGGTTCCCCGCCCGAAGCACGCCGTTTTGGAAGAGAACAAAATGCTGTCCGAGATGATGCAGACGCTGCAGGACCCGCACGCACGCCACGCGGTGCTGGTTCACTTCCCGATCGTCCTGAGCCTCGTGGGCTTCCTGCTGACCGCCGTCCTCGCCGCCACCCGATTCAAGAACCAGACCCTGCGGTGGGTGGCGGTCGCCTGTTTCCTCGCTGGCTCGGCCGGAGCCGGGCTCGCAGCCGGCGCGGGCGAGGAGTCCGAAGAGCAGATCGAAGACACCCAGGCCCTCACCGCCGCCGAAGAACAAGCGATCTCCAGACACGAATCGCTCGGCGAGGGTGGATGGATGTGGCCCCTCGGCGCGGGCGCCCTGGTCGCGCTCACCGCCGTGCGGAAGCGTAAGCTGCAGATCGGCGTGGGGATCGCATCCGTCGCGGCCGGGGCGGGTGTCGCCGGCTGGGTCGGCTGGACAGGCCACACCGGTGGAGCCATCGTCTACCAGCACGGGCTCGGTGTCCCGGCGCGCAGCTCGGGGCTCCAGACCGACGCGGCCCGAACCAACCCCGCTGATCCGCCGCGCAGCCACGAAGACGACGACTAGGCCGCCCGCCGCCCGGCCGCACGCCGGTTGAGCACGCGAACTACGCTGCCCCCATGCGGTTCACCTTCCTCGGCACCGGCACCAGTTCGGGCGTCCCCGCCATCGGGTGCTCGTGCGCGGTCTGCCGGTCCGACGACCCCCACGACCAGCGGCTCCGCACCAGCGGCGTGCTGCGGTTTACCGACCCCCGCGGCACCGAGCGCACCATCCTCATCGACGCCGGTCCCGACCTCCGCCAGCAGGCCTTGCGCGCGCAGCTCGACCGGCTCGACGCGATCCTCCTCACCCACAACCACGTCGACCACACCTGGGGGCTCGACGAGGTCCGCCGCTTCAACGTCGTGATGGACGCCCCGATCGACGTCTACGCCGACGCCCACACCACCGATGGCATCCGCCGCGTGTTCGCCCACATCTTCGACAAGGCCAGCAACATCCAGAAGTCGTTCGTCGCGACGCTGATCCCCAACCGCGTCCGCCCGGGGCACCCGTTCGAGCTGTTCGGCCTGCGGGTCACGCCGCTGGCCCTGCTGCACGGCCGGCTGCCGGTCATCGGCTACCGATTCGACCCGACCGACGAGCTGACCGACACTCTGGCCGAAGCCCAGACCGACGTGCAGTCCGACGCGGTCAGCATCCTCCCGCTGGCCTACTGCACCGATGTCTCGGCGATCCCCCCAGAGACCTGGGCTCAGCTCGAGGGCCTCAACACCCTCGTCCTCGACGCCCTCCGCCACCGCCACCACCCGACCCACCTCACGCTCGATCAGGCGGTCGAGATCGCCGAACAGGTCGGGGCCCGACGCACCTGGTTCGTCCACATGAGCCACAACCTGCCGCACGCCGAGACCAACGAGGACCTGCCCGAAGGCATCGCCCTGGCCCACGACGGGCTCGTCCTGGGCTGAGTCTCCGGCGGGCCGCGGGGCGTTCCCTACCCTTCCCTATGGACCCTGACGACCAAGTCTGCCTCTGCTACCGCGTCTCGCTCCGCAAGATCCGGGGGTATCTGCTGCGTGAGGACCCGCCGGTCGCCTCGCTGATCTCCGAGTGCCTCGACGCCGGGACCGGTTGCGGCTGGTGCGTGCCCTTCCTCAAGCACCTGCACGCCCAGCATGTCGCGGGCCAGACGCCCGATCTCAAGATCTCGCCGCAGCGGTACTCCGAGGCCCGGACCGGCTTCCACAAGTCCGGCGAGCGGGACGAGGGCACCGTCCGCGATGCCACCGAGGGCGGGTCGGAGACCTGATCGCGCAAAGAAAAGCCCTGTGCGCGCGCACAGGGCTTGTGGGGTGTGGCAGAGTGGTCCGCTCAGGCCGCGATCAGACGATCTCGTCCTCTTCCAGCGTCCGCAGCGACAGGCCGCTCTCGTGCAGGCGTTCCCGCACCTCGACCAGCGATGTCGCGCCGAAGTTCTTGACACCCATCAGCTCGGCCTCGGTGTGGCTGGCCAGGTCGCCGAGGGTCTGGATGTTGAGCAGCTGCAGGGCCCGGCGGGCACGCACCGAGAGGTTCAGGTCGGTGACCGGCTTGCCGAGCACCGCCTCCTTGCCGGCGTTCTTGAGCTTCTCCATGATCGCCCGGCGGGCGGCGCGGTGGGCGTCCTCGAGGCCCTGGCCGAGACGCAGGCCCTTGGCCGAGAGCATCCGCTTGATCTCGAGCAGGCTCGACTCGCCGAAGTTCTTGTAGCTCATCAGCTCGGCCTCGGTGTAGCGGAGCAGCTCGCCGAGCGTCCGGATGTTCATCTTCTTCAGGCAGGTGCGCGCGCGCACCGAGAGCTCGAAGTCCGTCACCGGCGTGTCGAGCAGCGCCTTGCGCTTGAAGATGTCGCGGTCCTGCTCTTCCTCGACCATCATCTCGCGGCTGGCCTGGACGTCCTTCATGAACAGCCTTGCGCGCGCATGGTTGGGGTTGGTCTCGAGGATCTGCCGCAGGCATCGCTCGGCCTTGATGTAGTAGCCGCTGTCCTCGTAGAGGACCGCGAGGTTCATCAGGGCGTTGATCGGCGCGGGCTTGAATTCGCAGACCCGCTCGTAGAGGTCGATGGCCTCTTCGTCGTGCCCGGTGAGGTCGAGCAGGTAGGCCAGGCGGAAGACGACCGCCGCGTTGGTCGGGTCGGCCGCGACGGCCTTGCGGAACTCCGCGATCGCCAGTTCACGGTCGCCGTCGGCCTCGGCGGCCCGGGCGGCGTCGGTGTGCTTCTGGGCGACCTCGGCGTCGCGCTTGGCCGACTCAACGCCGATCATCATGTCCAGTGGGTCGTTCGACATCGAAGCTCCTCGCTGCAGCGTTCCGCGCTCGGCCCCACGGGCGATTCCCGCGGGTCCGTCGCGTTTCTGGTGGTTTCTGGTGGTCCTCGGTCAGCAACAACTATAGATCGGTCGTCGGGCACGCTCCAGCGGGGCCCGTGGGGGCCTGCCGAGGCCCATGGTGCCCCAGGAGGGTGCCTCGGGCCGGGGTGAGAGCCAACGCGCGATCCCTCGGGATCACGCCTCGCCCGGCATCCCCGCGGCTGGGGCCTCGGTCGGGGCCGCGGTCGGGGCCGCGGTCGGGGCCGGCAGGGTGTCAAGGTCCTCCAGACGGCCGCCGGCCGAGGTCCCGAGCACGTCGAAGGACTTCCATTTGCCCCGCATGAAGCGGACGGTCATGAGGATGCCCAGCACGATGAGGTAGAGGCTGGCGCCGATCCAGGGCCCCATCGAGCCGAGCTGCGGCGCCAGCCGCAGCAGCCCGTAGCCGAGCCCCACCACGCACGTCCACGACGCGACGACCGTGACCACGCCGGGCCACAGGGTGTCGCCCGCGCCGCGCAGGGCGGCGGCTCATCGTGAAGACCAGGGCGTCGAAGACCTGGAAGACCGCGGCCGCGATGATCATGAGCGAGCCGACCCGCAGCAGCGCGGCCGCGGCCTCGGGGTCGGTCTCCTTGAGCGACTCGGGCACGAAGACGTCGATCAGGTCCTCCCTGAACACCACGAACGCGAGCGCGCACGCCCCCATATAGCCCACCGTGATCCACGCCCCCAGCCACGCCCGCTTCTCGGCCAGATCGTGCCGTTTCATGCCGATGCACTTGCCCACAATCGTGGCCACGGCGATCGACATTCCCGCGGCCGGCATGAACGAGAGGTGCATGTAGCGCAGGGCGATCCAGCCGGCGGTGTTGGCGGTGGTCTTGGCCGACTCGACGGCGGCGTCGAGTTGGTCGGGGGGCAGGTCCAGGAGCCTCGCTTTGGCCGCGCCCCCGGCCGCGAGCATGTAGGCCATGAGGAACGCCCAGCAGAGCATCTCGTTGAGGAACATGACCCCGGCGGGCCAGCCGAGTTTGAGCACATCGCGCATGTGGGCCACCGAGGGCCTCCACGCCGCGCGGGTGCGGTAGAGCCGGTTCATCGAGGGGCTGAGGAACACGGCCATCAGGATGCCGAGTTCGATCAGCGCACCGACGATCGTCCCCCACGCGGCCCCGGCGACGCCCATCGGTGCCACATTCAGGGTCTCGGCGACGGACTGGAAGACGCCGGCGAACGGTGTGGCCTCCGGCGGGCCGGCCGTGCCGTAGATCAGCACGGCGTTGAGCACGACGTTGATGACGTTGGCCGCGAGTGCCGCGACCATCACGATCGCGGGCCGGTGGAGGCCGAAGAAGAAGTGCGCGATGCCCCGCGAGGCGAGGATGAAGAACGCGCCGATGATGTTGATCTGCGCGTATTCGGTCTCGAGGGCGACCAGTTCGGGCGGGTGGTTCATCCACCGGAAGATCGTGGGCAGGAGCAGGCCGTAGGGGATCAGCATCACCGCCCAGACCAGCGACATCCAGAGCACCGACCAGCCGTAGGCGCTGCCGCGCTCGGGGCGGCCCGCGCCGAAGTGCTGCGAGACGAACGTGCTGACCACGCCCAGCACGCCCATGAGGACGCTGAGCGCGAGCCACGCGGCCATGCCGCCGTTGCCCTGGGCGGCGACGTAGACCGGGTCGGGCGGCTGGATCTGGCTGACCATCATGCCGTCCACGAACTGCATGATGGTGTAGCTGGCCATCGTCACGACCGAGGGCGCAGCGATGATGAACATCTCCACGAGGGGATGCCGGCCGTCGGGCAGCGCGGATGTCCCACCGGGGGCGCTCATCGGGGGGCCTCTTGCGACGTTGTGTTGCGGCGGTGGCTCGTCCCGCGCGGGGTGCGCCACTCCGGTGACGCCGCGGGACCGCGAAGTCTATGGCCGGGCGAGCCCCCGCTTCACCCGCCGGGCGTCGATCGGCGTAGCGACCGGGCGATGGCCCACAGGACCGGGACCGCCGCGAGCGAGACGACCGCCCCCAGCAGCCACGCCGCCGGATAGCCCGAAACCGAGGCCACCCGCCCGCAGACCCGCGCCGACCACGACTCGCACAGGTTGGTTGCGCCCATGAAGGCGCTGAACTGCGTGGCCCCGATCTCCGGATCGGTCAGGTCCATGAAGACCGCGTACGAGGTCGCGGTGGTCGCCCCCACCATCGCGTAGACCGCCGTGAGGCCGAGGATCTCCGGCGAGAGCATCCCGCCGCCCCCGCCCGCCGGGAGCAGCGCGACCACGCCGGCCAGCGCGGCGACGGCGACGGCGGTGAGCACGACGCTCCACCCGGCCGCGCGCGCGGCCGAAGCGGTCGGCCAGCCTGCCCCCCCACGAACCCGCCCGCGATCGTCACCGCCAGCACAGGCGCGGCGAAGAACAGGCCGACCAGATCGGTCGGGTGTTCCCGGTCCCGCAGCATGACGCCCCCGACCGAGCCGACCATCTCGAACGCTGTTCCGGCGACTAGCGCGAAGGCGAGCCCGAGCCAGGTGCTGCGCGCGCGTAAACGCGCGAGGGCGTGGCCGATCGCCCGGACGCTGGCGCCGAGCCCGCCGCGGTTGGCGGCGCGGGTGTCCATCGGCCCCGCCAGGAGCAGCAGCACGCCGGAGCCCCACACCGCCAGCACCAGGCAGACCAGCACGGCGCCGGCCCCGATGTACTTCTCGGCCCAGAGCGAGGCCCCGCCGAAGATCCCGCGCGCGCACAGCATGCCCCCTTGCATCCACGCGTTGATCGAGCCGCGCTCTTCGGGCGGTGTGGTACGGATCGCCAGCGCATCGATCGCGACGTCCTGCGTCGCGGCGCAGAACGCGTGCACCACCAGCAGCGTCGTCACCAGCCCGACCGAGGACGCGAGGTCCACCCCCATCAGGGCCAGCAGCGGCAGCCCCATCAGGAACTGTGCCGACAGGATCCACGACCGCAGGCCCCACACGGGCGTCCGCACGGCGTCCACCATCGGGGCCCACAGGAACTTGAGCGCCCAGGGCAGGACCAGGAGCGAGGTGATCGCCGTGACCTTGTCCACCGGCATCCCCGCGTCGCGGAGCCGCACCGGCAGCGCCCACCACACATACCCGATCGGTGCACCCTCGCTGAAATACAGGCACGCAAACAGCAGCCGGCGCCGAACGGGGGTCAGGCCTGTGGGCGTCGGGGTGGAGATCGTCGCTCCTCTGGGCTGCTCCGGCGGGGGCGGGCCGGGGGGTTAGTGCTCGGTGACCGTGCCGTCCGGGTTGGTCACGCGCACCCCGTAGAGGTCGAGCCGCCGGTCGGTGAACGGGCGGACCGTGCCCTGGATGCGGTTCCGTCGCAGCAGTTCGAGGTCCACGTCCTGCAGCACGGCGGTCTCGATGTTGGGCATGCTCTCGGCGGCGATCGCGTCGCGGGCGAACGGGAAGTCCGACGGCGTGAACACGCCGCACTGGGCGTAGTGCATGTCCGCGTTGTCCACGAAGGGCAGCATGCCGGCGCACCCGGCGATCGCGACGTAGCACTGGTTCTCGATCGCCCGGGCCTGCGCACAGTGCCGCACCCTGAGGTACCCGTTCCGCTCGTCGGTGTTGTAGGGCACGAAGAGGATCTGGGCGCCCTTGGCCGCCGCGATGCGGGCCAGTTCGGGGAACTCCACGTCGTAGCAGATCAGCACCGCGATGCGGCCTCGGTCGGTGTCGAAGACCCGGACGTCGTTGCCCGGCGCGACGCCCCACCAGCGCGCCTCATTCGGCGTGATGTGGATCTTGTATTGCTTGTCGATCGAGCCGTCCCGCCGGAACAGGTAGGCGATGTTGTAGAGCCGCTCGTCCTCGAGGGCGAACTGGCTCCCGCCGATGACGTTGACGTTGTACTTGACGGCGAGGTCGTTGAACAGCTCGAGGTACTGCGGCGTGAACGCCGCGAGGCCTCGGGCCGCCTCCGACGGGCTCACCGCGTCGACCAGACACAGGAGCTGGGTCGTGAACAGCTCCGGGAAGAGCACGAAGTCGCTCTTGTAGTCGCTGGCGAGGTCCATGAAGAACTCGGCCTGCTTGGCGAACTCCTCGAAGTCCTTGACCCGGCGCATCTGGTACTGGATCAGGCACAGCCGCACCGAGTGGACCGCCTGGAACCGGCGGGTGCCCTTCGGGAGGTGGTCGAGGTTGGTCCACTCCAGGAACGTCGCGTAGCCGCGGGAGGCGGTGTCGGACGGGAAGTAGCCCGGGATCAGCGCCTTGAGCGAGAACCCGTTGGAGAGCTGCGCCGTCAGCACCGGGTCGAACAGCCGCTTGCCGACGACGGCCTCGACATACTCGCGTGCGGTCATCTCGTCGGCGTGCTTGCCGTAGCCGGGGATCCGCCCGCCCACGATGATGCGGAGCAGGTTGTGCTCTCTGACGATCTGCTTGCGCGCCTCGTACAGGCGGCGGGCGAGCTTCAGCCCGCGGTAGTCGGGGTCCACCATGATCTCGATGCCGTAGAGCGTGTCGCCGGCCGGGTTGTGGTTGCGGATGTACCCGGCGTCGCTGATCGCCTTCCAGTCCTGCCACGTGTCGTAGTCGTCGAAGTCCACGATCAGGCTCGAGGAGGTCGCGACGATCTCGCCCTCGTACTCCACGCACAGCTGCCCCTCCGCGAAGTGGCGGAGCTGGCTCTCGATCTGCTCACGCTCCCACGTGTGCATGCCGGGGAAGCACCGCTTCTGCAGCGCGATCAGGGCGTCGAAGTCCTCGATCCGCAGCGGGCGGATGCGGATGTGTGTTTCGAACTGTTCAAGGTCGAGCTTGGTCATCGCCGCTTCTCCGGAGGGGCGTCAGTGCGCGGCGCGACGCGCCGCGCGGGAGACGGCCATCCTCGCGGCCAGCAGCATAGCCGAACGCATGCTCCCCGGATCGGCCACGCCCCGGCCGACGATGTCGAACGCCGTGCCGTGGTCCGGGCTCGTGCGGACCGCGCCGAGCCCGACCGTGACGTTGACCGCCTCGTCCCGGAACAGCAGCTTGACGGGGATCAACCCCTGGTCGTGGTACATCGCGACGACCAGGTCGTACCGCGCGGGCCTGCCCCCCGAACCGGCGCGGGGCATCGCCTCGCGGAAGATCGTGTCCGCCGGGAAGGGCCCGCTCGCGTCGACCCCGCTCCGCCGGGCCAGCTCGACCGCCGGGGCGATCAGCCGCTGGTCCTCATCGCCCAGGATGCCGCCCTCGCCGGCGTGCGGGTTGAGGCCGCAGACCGCGATGCGGGGGTGCTCGATGCCCAGGCTCCGGCACGCCTCGGCACCCAGGTCGATCGTGTCCACGATGCGGCCGATGGTCAGGGCGTGCTGCACCTCCATCAGCGGGATGTGCGCCGTCACGAGGATGACCCGCAGGTGGTCACTGACGAACATCATGCCGTGCCGCTTGGCGCCGAACCGCGTGGCCAGCAGCTCGGTGTGGCCCGGGTACTTGCCCCGCCCGGCCAGCGCCCACGCCTCCTTCGAGATCGGCCCGGTGACGATGCCGTCGGCGTGGAGGGGGTTGTCCGCCGGACGCCTGGCCATCGCGATCGCGTCCTCGACGAACCGGAACGACAGCTCGCCGCCCCGCTTCGACGGGCCCCGCGGCAGCACGATCGCCTCGCCGTTCTCCTCATAATCCACCAGCGTGACGTCGTGCGAGCGGGTGGTCTCGAGCAGCTCCGAGCCCCGCGGCACGCGCCACCAGCAGGGCTCGACCCCGACCAGCTCGGCCGCCTTGTGCATCGCCGAACCGACGCCAAGCACCCGCCACCGGGCCACGCCGCGGACCTGCTCATCGGCCAGGGCCCGGACCAGAACCTCCGGACCGATCCCCGCCGGATCGCCGAGGCTCACCGCGAGTAGCGGCCGGGATGAAGCAGACGCGTTCTTCACCGGGAATTCTACGCGCCCCGGTCGCGCACTCGATCTCCACCCCGACGAGCCCCGAGCGCAAGCTCGGGCCCGAACGGCCTGCACGCCGGTCATGCCAACACTCGGCCCGCCGCCGTGCTCCGGGAGATGTGGACGTTCCCGAGCTGGCGCTCGGGGCTCGTCGAAATGCCGGACCGACCTCACACGCGGAAGATCGACCCGAGCTTCTTGCCCAGGAGCAGCGACGCCCCCATGAGTGTCACCGTGAGCAGCGCCATGCCCCACACGCCCATCGCGCTGGCGACGTACTGCCCCACCCCCAGCATCTCGCTGAACGCGAAGATCTGCTTGGTGATCGGGTAGTGCTCGGCCTTCTGCGCCAGGATCAGCGAGTCGGACACCTCCAGCATCGAGAAGCTGAAGACCAGCAGACCGCCGGCGATCAGGTTGGCCATGATCAGCGGCACGATCACCTTGACGACCGCCTTGGGACGCGAGGCGCCCAGGTTGACCGCCGCCTCTTCCAACTCACCCGAGGTCTGCTCCAGGCCCGCGACTGTGGACCGCACGATGTAGGGCAGCCGCCGCACGGCGTAGGCGATGATCAGCAGCGGGAACGGGTTCGGGTCCGATCCGAACACCTCGAAGACCCCCGGCAGCAGCGGCGGGATCGTCAGCAGCGGGTCTTCGGTCCCGCCGATCACCAGGTCGCGACCGAAAGGCCACGCCAGCGTCATCGCGACATAGCCGAACGCCATCACCAACCCCGGCACCGCCAGCGGCAGCATGCAGAGCGCATCGAGCAGCCCGCGGCCCTTGACCTTGGTCCGCACCAGCAGGTAGGCGATCACCACGCCCACACCGATATCCAGCACCATCGCCGCGAACGAGAGCACGAGGCTGTTGCGGATCGCGCTGGTCGCTGCCGGGTCACTCAACGCCACGCCGAAGTGCTCCAGCGTGAACGCGTCCGGCAGCACCGACCGGTACCACGTGCCCGGCGCAGAGAGGCTCGTCAGCACCACGCCGATATGGGGCAGCACCGCCAGGAAGCTCACCGCGATGAACCCGCCGGCCGCGAGCCAGCCGATGGTGCCGGACAGCGGCTTCTCGGCCGAGGCGCGGCTCGCCTTGGAGTACATCGCGTGCGCCCTCCCGCCGAAGAGCATCCGCCCGCCCGCATAGAGAAGGATCGAGCACGCCAGCAGCACCACCGTCAGGGCGTAGGGCTCGACCGAGTTCTCCACCTCTTTGAGGCCGAAGAAGATCTGCACCGGCGTCACCGTGTAAAAATCAAACATCAGCGGCGTGCCGAGCTCGGTGAACGACCAGATGAAGACGATCGTCCCGCCCGCGAACAGCCCCGGCCGGATCAGGGGCAGCGTGATCCGGAAGAACCGGCGGAGCGGGCTCGACCCCAGATTCTCCGCCGACTCGTTGAGCGCGGGGTCGAGGTTGGCCAACGCCGCCGTCGCGTTCAGATAGATGATGGGGTAGAGGTGCAGCGCCTCGGCGACCACCACCCCCCAGAACCGGGCCTCCCCGAGCACGTCCCAATCGGTGCCCAAAACCGCGTTGAGCGCCCCCTGACGCCCCATGATCGCCCGCAGCCCGATCGCCCCGACAAACGGCGGCAGGATCAGCGGCACCAGGACGGCCGCGTTGAGCCACTTCTTCCCGGGGAAGCTGTAGCCGGCGTTGAGCAGCGCCAGGGGCAGGGCGATCACGATGCAGAGCAGCGTCGTGCAGACCGCGATCATGCCGGAATTGGCCAGCCCCTCGATCTTGAGCGGGTCGCGGAAGACCAGCAGCAGGTGGTCGAGCGTGAAGCCGGTGCCCGTCGCCGGGTCGGCGGCGAACCCGCCGCGGACCGTCAGCAGGATCGGCACCACGAGGAACCACCCCAGCAGCGCAAAGATGCCGCTGAGGAGCACGTAGTGCCAGATGTGGGGCTTGGGCGCGCTGGAGCATGCGCGGTGAGTGTAGCGAACCGGTCTGGCCTCAAACGGCACCCTCTCGGCCGCCGCCGCCGGGCCCTAGCGGATCGACGCGGGCACGGTCAGCGCCTCGGGCCCCAGGGTCTGCACCGTGACCCGGCCCATCTGGCGGGACGCGACGTACGCGTTGAGCCGGTCGAGCGTGACCGCATCGATCTCGGCCGCGATCTCCGCCAGCGAGCGGGGCCGGCCGAGCCGGAACAGGTCGTGCGCCGCTGCCGAGGCCCGGGCGTCGGTCGATTCGCCGCTGAAGACCAGGCCCGACTTGAGACCGGCGACTGCGCGACGGAACTCCTCGGGCGTGATCTTGCCCTCGGGCGTGCTGAGGCGCTGCATCTCGGAGACGAGCACATCGAGGGACTCCTGCGCGCGGTCCGGCTGTGTGCCGACGCTGGCGCTGACGAGCCCGAAGTCACGATCGGTCGAGTAGCGGGCGTGGACCGAGTAGCAGAGGCCCCGCTTCTCCCGCACCTCCGTGAACAGCCGCGAAGACATCCCGCCGCTGAGCACACGCACGGCCAGCCGCTCGAGCACGGCGTCCTCGCTGGGCTCGGCCGGGGCGTCGTGCATCAGCACGATCTGCACCTGATTGGTCTCGTCCTCGATGTGGTCGTAGCCGCGCGGGGGTGCCGACGCCGGCGTGGGCTCCTCTGCAAGACCACGCCAGCCGCCGAGCAGCGTCTCGAGCGCCTCCTCCAGCTCGGCAGCGTCCACGCGCCCGGACACCGCGATGATCGAGCTCGCCGCCGCGGCCACCGAGGGCCACTGCCCACGCAACTCATCGCCGGTCAGCGCCTCGATCCCCGCCGTCTCGCCGTCGGTCGGGCGGTTGAACGGCGGGGCGAGATGGCGGGCCTTCGCCCCCAGCGCCGCCAGCTCCGCGGGCTCGTCCTGGAGCCTCGATCGCCTGCAGACACAGCTGACGCGTGGGTTCGATCGAGGCGTCCTCGAACCGCGGCAGCCGCACCATGTCGGCCACCAGCGGCAGTGATTCGAGCAGTTTGGACCCGAGCACGGTCGTCGCGAGTGACAGGAACCGGCTCGAGACGCCCGTCGATCGGCCCGCGCCGAGCCGGTCGAACGCATCGGCCTGGGCCCGTGAATCGAGATTTCCGGCGCCGCGGAGCAGTAATTCGGACCACATCGACGCCCGTCCGACGCGATCGGGCGCGTCGGTGGCGATTCCGGCGGGCAGAAGCCAGACCATCGCCGCGGATTGCACGCCGGGGTTGGACTCGACAACGACGCGGGTCTGATTGGTGAGTGTGAACTGGGAGATGTCGGTCATGCGCGGCCTCGCAAGCGTGATGCGCGACCGCCGGAGCGAAGGGCGAGCGCGCTCGTTGAATGGAGCAGTGTATCGGACGAAATCGGGCTCCGGAGCCCTGCAACGCGTCCGAGCGAGGACTCCGACGCACGCGAAATAGCATCGATCATGCCGAGTACGTGCACGAACATGCTGCGTTCTTGACGCGCCGAGCCACTTTTGCGCGTTTCGACACGATGCGGGGCCCACGAGTCGATCGGCGTGCCTGTCGGTTGCGCTTTGAGCGTCGCGACGCGTGTTGATCTTCCGATTCGAGGTGTTGGTGCGCGGTGTGTCGGCGCATCCGCGCGAGCGCTCACGCAGCGCGCGATGCACCGCCGCAGCGCGGCGTGCAACACCCATCTGATGACCATCACACGATCGCCTGATCCGCACAGACGGAACCGTCTGACTTGCAAAGCGGACCGAATGCGCGCACACTACGCGCGGTCAGAACGGATGAACGCAGCGTGATCGCGACGATGCGCAACGAGCAGACACCGCGTGTTGACTCAAGACACGCACAAAGTTGACCCGATAGTCGAAGTATCTCGGGAAGGAGCGATGGTCGTTCCTGTCGGCAGTAGGTCGGCTCCGAGGTGCATGTGATCCGAAGGAGAACACAAATGGCGAAGAAGAAAGCCACCCGGAAAAAGGCGACCAAGAAGGCCGCTAAAAAGGCCACTAGGAAAAAGGTGACCCGCAAGAAGGCCGCGAAGAAGTCCACCGCCAAGAAGGCCACCAAGAAGAAGGCCACCCGCAAGAAGGCCGCCAAGAAGGCCACCAAGAAGAAGGCCACTCGCAAGAAGGCCACCCGGAAGAAGACCGCCAAGAAGGCCACCAAGAAGAAGGCCACTCGCAAGAAGGCCGCCAAGAAGACCACCAAGAAGAAGGCCACTCGCAAGAAGGCCACCCGGAAGAAGACCGCCAAGAAGGCCGGCAAGAAGAAGGCCACTCGCAAGAAGGCCACCAAGAAGAAGGCCACCCGCAAGAAGGCCGCCAAGAAGGCCACTCGCAAGAAGGCCACCCGCAAGAAGTCCACTCGCCGGAAGGCCGCCAAGAAGGGCGCCACCGGCTGAGCGACAGCTTGCCCAGTCACTCTCGCGGGGTCGGCGTATGCCGGCCCCGCGTCACGTTTTGGGCCGCGGCGTTGCACGCACGCCCGATCCACGCAACACTCTGGCATGAGTTCCACACCAGCCGAAGCCGTCCGCTCGCTCCGGGCCGCTGCGCAAGGACATCTGCTCGCAGACGCCGACACCGTGCGGCCCGTCCTCTGGGTCCTCGACCGGCGACGCGGCCAGCTCGTCTTCCCCATGCCGCGCGAACTCGAGGACGTCACCGAGGCGCAGCTCATGATCCCCGAAGAGCACGACCCCAGGCTCGCCGCACTGCTGTCGATCGAGGTCACCGACGCGCCGCCGGCCGCGGCCGAGATCCGGCACGAGGTCTACCACGGCGCCGCACGCGAGGCCCGATGGGCCGTCGCCACCATCGAAGCGCTCCGCTACCACGGCGAGGCGTTCGACAGCGACGCACTCGAGCTGATCGACCCGCTCGCCGAGCACGAGCCGGCGCTCTGCCGCGGGCTCAACGCCGACGCCCATCGCCTCGCCGAGATCTGCCGACACCATGCCGGCACCAGTGTGCCCAAGCCGGTCGCGGTCGGTGTGGACCCGGACGGTATCGATGTGCGCGCGCTTCGGCATCGTGCGTGTGGAGTTCGACGAGCACGCCACGACCCTCGACGAAGCGAACCAGGCCATCGCCAGGCTGGCCGCCGGGGCGGAGGCATGAAACCGGCCGCGGCAGCCCTCTCCCGCGCCGAGGCCCCAGCGTTGCGCGAGGCGCACGCCCACCTCTACCAACTGGGCCGCTCGCAGCAGATGCTCGAGCTCTCCGGGTGCGGCTCGGCCGACGAACTGCTCGCGGCGTTCGCCGAGCGCTCCGGACACTCCACCGACGCACCCTGCCTGCTCGGGCAGGGTGCCCGTCCGGAGAGTTGGCCGGACCCCGCCTGGCCCGACCTGCCCGCCTTCGACCGGGCAACGGGCAACGTGCCGGGCGCTGGCGTGGTGCTTCGACTACCACGCGCTGCTGGCCAACTCCGCCATGCTCGCCCTCGCCGGGATCGACCGCCACACGCCCGACCCGCCCGGCGGGATCATCCAGCGGACGCCCGACGGGCAACCCACCGGAGCGGTCTACGAGTCGGCCGCACTCCTGGTCTGGAACGCCGCGCCCGAGCCCGCCCCGGAGCACCGGCCGAGGATCCTCGCCGCCGCACTCGAAGCGCTCGGCCGCTTCGAGGAGATCCACGACCTCAAGGCCCAGCCTTGGCTCGGGCCGGTGCTCCGCACCGTGCTGCTGTCCTGCGCGCGCGCCACCAGCGTCGTGCTCTTCCCCCTCGTCGAAGACCTCGACGCGACACTCGCCACACGGGCCGAGTGGGAGTCAGCGCACCTCCGCCTCGGCGGGGCCAAGATCTTCGTGGACGGCACGCTCAACTCGCGAACCGCGTGGATGCTCCACCCCTACGCCGACGGCCGCCCCGACCACCCCCGCGGCACGCCGATGATGACGCCGCGGCAGATCGAGGACGCCGTGCGCCAGTGCGACGCCGCCGGCCTGCCGCTGGCCGCCCACGCCATCGGCGACGGCGCGGTCCGGGCCGTGCTCGACGCGATCGAGTCCGTCCGGCCCAAAGCACGCGGCTTCCGGATCGAGCACGCCGAGATCATCGACGAGGCCGACGTGCCCCGGTTCGCCGAGCTCGGCGTGATCGCCAGCGTCCAGCCGTGCCACCTCCTCTACGACATCGAGGCCCTCCGCAACGCCATGCCCGACCGGCTCGACCGGGTGCTCCCCCTCCGCGAGCTGATCGACGCCGGGTGTACGCCCGGCAGCTCGCTGCTCTTCGGCTCGGATGTCCCGATCGTGAGGTCCGACCCGGAGGACTCGATCCTCGCCGCGACCGCCAGGCGGCGGGCCGACATGCGCGCGCAGGACGCCATCTCGCCGGAACAGGCGATCACCGAAGATGAGGCGTGGCGCGGTTTCCGCGCCGATGCCTGAAACCATCGCCGAGAGCGGCGAACGCCTATCTGGGCTTGTGCCGACTCAGCAGCCGGCTGATCAGCCAGAACTGGGCGAACACGCCGGGGATCCGCATCACGCGGAAGCCCCCGCGCACGCCCTTGGGCAGCTCGTCGCGCTCACTCTGGGCACGGGCGCTGTTGGCGAGCCGCCTCGCCGAGCCGGCGTGACGGGTCGGCGGAGCCGCCCGGAGACCTTCTCGTACAGCTTCGGATCGATGACCATGGGGTGTCCTCCCTGCCGCGGCGGTGTCCTAACCCCGCAGCCTGCGACCAGCCTACCCGGGGTCATCCCGTGCCACAAGAGCCCCGTACAATACAGACGGGTGCTCCAGCATTGTCGGAGCCACCCGGGAGGCTGACCATGCGAGCGGACATCAGGTACACCGATGTGATCGACGGCGAAGAGTTCGCCCGGGCCCAGGCCGCGGCCGACCGCGCGGCCTTCCAGCACGCCAACGAGATCGACCCCGAGACCTTCTATTGCACCCAGCACTTCGACCGCTACACCCAGGAGGACCACAACGTGTGGGCCACGCTGGTCGATCGCCGCATGGAACTGCTCGAGGAGCAGGCCTCCGAAGTGTTCCTCGACGGCGTCCGCCAGCTCGGGCTGGACGAGGACCACGTGCCCAAGGTCGAGTACGTCAACTCGCGGCTTGCCGCCCTCACCGGCTGGCAGAGCCGCCCGGTGCCCGGGTACCTCCCCGCCAAGGCCTTCTTTGCCTGCCTTGCCAAGCGGCAATTCCCCACCACGATCGTGATCCGCCCGAAGGAGAAGCTGGAGTACCTGCCAGAGCCTGACATCTTTCATGACGTCTTCGGCCACGTGCCGCTGCACGCCGACCCGGTCTTCGCCGAGTTCCTTCAGACCTACGGCAAGGCCGCCCTGCTCTGCGACGACCCCTACCACATCGAACGCCTCGGCCGCCTGTTCTGGTTCACCGTCGAGTTCGGGCTCATCCGTGAGCACGGCAAGGTGAAGCTGTACGGCTCGGGCCTGATCTCCAGCATCGGCGAGAGCCTGCACGCCCTCGAGAGCGACGATGTGGACCGCCGCCCCTTCGACATGGACCGCGTCTGCGACACCCCGTTCGAAATCGACCACTACCAGCCGGTGCTCTACGTGCTGGAGAGCTTCGAGGAGCTGCGAGACTCGATGAACGACTACGCCGAGCAGGTGCTGGGGAGTGGAACGATGGCGGGAGTGTAGGCAGAATTACTCACGCCATTCTCGCCCGTCCCGGGGAGGAGCAAGCTCTTTGCAACTCCGGCATCAGGGCCTTGCAGCCCGCCCCCCCCTTGCTAATGTAATATGCATGGGACAGGAATCGAGAGCCAGCGGATTCACCATCGTCGAGTTGCTCGTCTCGATCGGCGTGATTCTTGTGTTGATCGGATTGCTGATGCCAGCTCTCGGGAAGGCTCGCGAGCGTTCGAAGTCCCTGCGCACGACGATCGCCGTTCGCAGCAGCGCACGGGCTATCGATGCGTACGCTGGCGACTCAGACGGTGTCTATCCGATCGCCCATTGGAGCGTGCAACTCTCGATGCTCGACTGGGATTCTCCGATCGTCTCCCAAGGTTACATCACGTCCGAAGCGCAGATCGATCCTGACGGCACCCGCGAGAGAGGGCATCACCGGTTCGCGATGTCCGGGGCCCTCGTGCATCCATGGAAGCAGATGGAGCCGGGCGCCGTCCTGCCTCTCGAACTTGCCGAGGCGAAGTCGGTTCGTCAGCCGCAGGTTGCGTTCCCTTCCTCCAAGGGCATGCTTGTGCGCTGGGTCCAAGCGAAGAACGGGGAGGAACATTTCTGGACCTGGGAACCGTTCGACCGCCCGCTCGCCCCGATCGCGTTCTGTGACGGGAGTGTTTCCGAGCACCGGTGTACCGACTTCGTTCTCGCGCACGAGTTTTTCGAGTACTGGGTGGGCCACCCGGTGTTGGCGACTTGGTCTGGCTCAAATGGCCTGGATCGACTCCATTGAGCCGTCTCATCGATACAAAGAAATGAGCGCATCATGAATGAGCATCTTAGAATACTCGCATCCGTGGTCGGGCTCGGCGCGTTCGCCGTTCTGGCGTTCGGAGAGGATTGCTACTTTCCGAAGAAAACGGGCTGTGGAAGCGGTGACGATTTCTGCACCCCGGGTGCCAACGTCTGTGAGCAGACCTGGACGAAGACCGTTGACACTGGTTGCGGGCAGTATGGCCCATTGGTGAATTCCGGCCAAGCCCATTGCGGCGATCTGGGAGACGTCCTCATCCAGGACTGCGACGAGGACGACCCGGACGGATTGCAATCCGTGGGCTGTGCGGAGGGGGGGCTCTGTTGTTATACCGATGGGTACGACAACTGGGATGTCAACCCGGGAGTGCTGGTCAGGAAAGCCACAGGGGCAAGTTGTTGCGATCTCACGGTCGTTCCCCCCGGGCCCTGAGCCCGACCTACGAGGGAGGATACATATGAGAGTCCTTCGAGATTGGGCGCGATGGTGTGTCTGGGCTGTCGTCATGGCACATTCGGCCGCTGCACAGGACGGATCTTTTTCAGGGCCGCACAGTACTTTCCCGCGAGTCGCTGGCGGACCAGTTGGCGGCGCAGATGCCGCAGTCCGGCGGAGTCCACGCTGTGTTTCTGGATGAGCACGGCTACTGGACATGTGTGGGCTATGAGTTCGGCACCGAGCATTGGTATTTCACTCGGTCGGACCCCTCTCAACAGCGGCTCGTTGGCAGGGACGCGGAAGGGCACTACAGCAACGACCCGATCGGCGCGGCTCTGGTCGAACAGCCAGACTGGGGGCAGGGTCACTCCTACCGCCTCGACGCCTACTTCCCACAGATCGGCCTTCTCACGCTGCTCCGCGATGAAACAGTTGACGCGAAGATCGCGAAGAACGAAGAGTCCGGGGGATGGTCCGTGACCTTCGAGCTTCCTCGCGGCCTGCGGTTCCCGGCGGCCGACGACCTGCCGAATGCTGAGGTGACTCGGTGGAGCGGCGGCGGTTCGGTGCTACGCCCAGCGGTTTATGAGCTTGATCAGAATCTTGCCGTGCTGACCTATACCTATCCCGTGACACCAAGCCGGGATGCACCGAGGCTCCGCACGCGCGAGTACGACCTTGCGCCAGAGTCATCTGAGGCATTCCAGGTGGTCTCCCAATCGGGCGGGTTTCGCCTCTCAGCGTTCACGCTCGTGCCGGAGGGCTCTCAGAGCTTCAGCCGACCAGCCGTGTTCGCAAAGATGCGCACCCGGCGAGAGGGTGATCGCGTTCGAGATCGAGTGCCGGTCGTCACAGCGGAGTACGCGGACGCACATCCCGAACTCCGGCCCACGCCAATCAAGGAGTCCATCCGTTCGATCTGGCTCACCGGGGGGGCTATCGCTGGGGCGGGACTGCTGGCGATACTGCTGGGTATTGGGGCTTGGCTCAGGCACAGGCATTCATGATGGCCTCTCGAATCGACACACCAATCGGCGCGAGCTCGCTTGTCCTCGTGGCTTTCGCCTTGTGGCTCGCCGCCGCCGCTGTCGGCAAGATCGGTGCCACCGAGGAGTTTCGCACCGCCCTTGAGGCGCACGGCGTCGTCCCGGCGGTCGGCCTTGGAGCAGCCACGTGGGCGATACCCGTCGCCGAGTTGCTGGCTGCGGGGGGGTCAATCTGGCTCCTGGTCACGGGCGAGCCGTTGCGCCGCGCGGCGGTTCCAATTCTCATCGCATTCGGCGTGTTGGCGTGCTATTCGGTGGTGCTGGCAGTACACCCGCCCCCGGAACCGGCAGGATGCGGGTGCGGCTTGTCCTCGGCACCGGTCGATAGTTGGTGGCCTCTGGCGTCACGAAACCTCCTGAGCACGCTCGTCATCGGGGTATGCTGGGCCTGGCCGGCACGGAGAAACGCGTGCGAAGGGAAGCGAGTCGGCGGATCTGACTGATGCAGCCCAGTTTGCCCCGGGGGTCCGGGCCCCGAATACTTCCCCGCGGCGATTCCTCGGCATGGGTCGGCTGCGGGGGCTCGGGAGGCACCCGCGGGCGAAGGGGCCGGGCGAGCAAACGTCAGCGATCGCACCCGCCCCGGGGCCACACCCCGCGGGCCCCCACGACCGGACACCGACCCATGACACGACTTGCACAACCCAACGCGGGTGAGGCTGTCACACCGGCCGACGCCGATTCCACCCCCGACGGCTGGTCCGCGGCCGATGCGCTGCAGCTCTACGGCATCCCGTCGTGGGGCGGCGGCTATTTCGGGATCAACGAGCTCGGCCACCTGGTCGTCCAGCCCGAGCAGGACCCCGGCCGCCAGATCGACCTCCACGAGCTGGTCGAGGGCCTCGCCGAGCGCGACATCGGCACGCCGGTCATGATCCGCTGCACCGACGTGCTGCGCCACAGGCTCCGCGAGATCCGCAAGGCCTTCAACAACGCCATCGCCGACCACAGCTACAAGGGCAACTACTCCTGCATCTACCCGATCAAGGTCAACCAGCAGCGGCACCTGTGTGAGGACCTCCGCGACGCGGCGGCCGACCTCGGATTCGGGTTCGAGGCCGGCAGCAAGCCGGAGCTGCTCGCGGTCATGGCCCTGACCGAGGGCCTGCCCGAGATGCCCATCGTCTGCAACGGCTTCAAGGACTCGGAGTTCATCGAGACGGTGATCCTCGCCGGCAAGCTCGGCCGCCACGTCATCCCGGTCGTCGAGCGCTTCAGCGACCTCGAGCTGATCGTCAAGCACGCCGAGGCCTACGGCGTCCGCCCCCGCATCGGCGTCCGCACCAAGCCCAGCGCCAAGGGCGTCGGCCGCTGGGAGAGCTCGGCGGGGATGCGCTCCAAATTCGGCCTCACCGCCACCGAGCTGCTCCGCGCGGTCGAGTTCCTCAAGAAGCACGACATGGCCGACTGCCTCAACATGATCCACTTCCACATCGGGAGCCAGGTCGGCGACATCCGGCGGATCAAGGCGGCGGTCAACGAGCTGGCCCACATCTACTGCGAGCTGACCAAGCTCGGGGCCGGGCTCGACACCATCGACGTCGGCGGCGGCATGGGCATCGACTACGACGGCAGCCTCTCCAACAGCCCCTCGAGCGTCAACTACACCGTGGACGAGTACGCTGCGGACATCGTCTACCGCATCAAGAGCGCCTGCGAAGCCAACCACATCGAGCACCCCCGCATCTTCTCAGAGTCCGGCCGCGCGATGGTCAGCCACTGCTCGATGCTGGTCTTCGACGTGCTCGGCGCCAGCACCTTCCCCACCGACGCCGACGCCGAGTCGGTCAAGAAGCTGCTGGAGGCCGAGGGCGAGCGCCCGCAGCCGGTGCTCGAACTCATCGACGCCTACGAGGCGATCGAGAAGCCCCGCGTCAACCTCGTCGAGATCTACCACGACGCCGTGCAGGCGATCGACGAGGCCATGAACCTCTTCAACCTCGGCTACCTCAGCCTGCCCATCCGCTCGGCCTCGGAGAAACTCTTCTGGACGATCGGCAAGCGGGTGCTCGACCTGGCCCGCGAGAAGGGCGAGCTGCCCGACGACCTCATCGACCTGCCCCGCCGCCTCAGCGATATCTACTACGCCAACCTCTCCATCTTCCAGACCCTGCCCGACCACTGGGCCATCGACCAGCTCTTCCCCATCTGCCCGATCCACAAGCTCGACGAGGAGCCCACCCGCCGCGGCATCCTCGCCGACATCACCTGCGATTCCGACGGTCAGATCGACAAGTTCATCGACCGACGCGAGAATTCCAAGCCCATCCTCGAGCTCCACAAGCTTGAGTCCGGCGAGACCTACTACATCGGGATCTTCCTGCTCGGGGCCTACCAGGAGGTGCTGGGCGACCTGCACAACCTCTACGGCGACACCCACGTCGTCCACGTCTCCTTCGACGAGTCCGAGGGCGCCGGCGACTGGAACATCGACGAGGTCATCGAGGGCGACACCGTCAAGGAGGTCCTCTCCTACGTCCAGTACGACCCCGAATCGCTGGTCAAGGCCATGCGCCGCGAGGTCGAGCGAGCCGTCAAGAACCGCACACTGAGCGTCCGCGAGGCCAAGAACCTGCTCAAGTTCTACAGCGAGGGCATGGAGGGGTACACCTACCTCGAATAGCCCGCGGCGGCCGACGCCTGCACGATAGAATGACAACCCTGCATCGGCGTGCCACCCCCGGGCCGACGCTTGATCTCACGACACCACACCGCCAGGGGGGCCGGGCGACACGAGAGCCACACGCAAGAGAGGTCTCATCCATGAAGCCGACCACCCAATGGACCAAGGGCGAACTGCTCGCCAACCCCATCAAACACATCGACATCACCAAGTTCGACGCCCGCCCGGTCGTCACCAGCTACCGCGAGATGGCCTACACCGCCCGCACCCTCGCCCGCGCCTCCGACATCTACTCCCAGATGCTCGCCGACAAAGACTGCGCCGTGATCCTCACCCTCGCCGGCTCGCTGGTCTCCGCCGGCCTCAAGAAGGCCCTGATGACCCTCGTCGAGCACAACATGGTCGACGCCATCGTCTCCACCGGCGCCAACATCGTCGATCAGGACTTCTTCGAGGGCCTCGGCTTCAAGCACTACATGGCCCCCGGCTCGCCCGAGGCCCCGCCCGTCGACGACACCACCCTCCGCAACCTCATGATCGACCGCATCTACGACACCTACATCGACGAGGACGAACTCCGCGAGTGCGACGACACCACGCAGAAGATCTTCGACGCCCTCCCCGCCGGGGCCTACTCCTCGCGTGAACTCATCGAGGCGATGGGCAAGTACCTCGCCGACAACCACCCGGACGCCGAGTCGCTCGTCGCCACCTGCCACCGTAAGGGCGTCCCCATCTTCTGCCCCGCCTTCAGCGACTGCTCCGCCGGTTTCGGCCTCGTGCTCCACCGCGTCGAGCGCGCCGAGCAGGGCAAGGAACCCATCACCGTCGACTCCGGCAAAGACTTCCACGAGGTCACCCAGATCAAGCTCGCCCACCCCGAGAGCGGCCTGCTCATGCTCGGCGGCGGCGTGCCGAAGAACTTCGCCCAGGACATCGTCGTCGCCGCGGAACTCCTCGACGACCGCGCCGGCGGCAAGGCCCGCGGCAACGTCGCCATGCACAAGTACGCCATCCAGATGACCGTCGCCGACAGCCGCGACGGCGCCCTCTCCGGCTCCACCCTCCGCGAGGCGTGCAGCTGGGGCAAGGTCGATGTCGTCCACGAGCAGATGGTCTACGGCGAGATCGCCTCGCTCTTCCCCATCCTCGCCTCCGACGCCTACCACCGCGGCGAGTGGAAGCAGCGCCACGAACACCGCTTCAGCGACATGCTGAACAAGCAGGCGGCGTCGGTGTAGGAGAGCGTCTTCCTTCTTTCCCGGTGGCGCCAGCTTTGCGATCGGCACTGTGCCTTTCGCTCCGGAGGAGCGCTGACCGTTGCCAGGGGCGAGGGAGGCGCAGCCGACCGCTGCCCCTGGTTGGAGTGCCACTACCCAACCCGCTCCGGAGGAGCGGAGGAAGTGCCTGTTCGGCCCGCGATGTTGAACGCTTCCGCCGCTCCTCCGGAGCGGGATTCCACAGGGGGCTGCCTACCAGGGGCTACGCCCCTGGCAACGATCAGGGCTCCTCCGGAGCCAAGAGCGGAAGCCATTGAGCACAATCGCACGTTTCACACATCCTCGAACCGAAACTCTCGCCCGCACTCCGGGCAACGCGGCTCCGGCATGTCCTTGAGCGGATAGCCGCAGCCCGGACACGCCCGCTCCGCGTGCGCGAGATACCGCCGCACCGACTCTGCCTTCCCGCCGGACGCCTTCAGCCGGCGGCGGATCCCCTCCAGCACTTCTGCCGCCGCAATGCCCGAGGGCAAAGCAGATACCGGGATAACGACGAGTTGTTGCGAGAAGGCAAAGACGGCGAGATAGTCGCCCAGCAACTCTGCCCGTGCCACGATCGGCCACTCCATGCTCTCTTCAACGAGCATGCCCGATCGTGTGATGCCACGCTCGGTGAGCGTCACCGTCATCCGCCCCGAGTTCGTCAATTCATACACTCGATTGTGCTTGAACCGGCGAAGCAATCTCTGTCGAGAGATTCTTAGATCCGCAGCCGCAGCCAGACGCCCACCCGCCACGAGAAAGGCGATCACCAGCGCCACCACGGTCCCGTCCCACCCCGGCGCACCAAACCCCTCGCTCAGAATCGCCACCACTCCAACGACCGCAAAGAACCAGAGCGGTGCCACGAGGAGTACCCGACGGTGGTGCCGGGCCTGCTCACCCTTGAGAGTTGAATCGAATACCCCATGCTCGGACAATGTCAGTTCGACATCCCGGAGCATCTTTGGAGTGAGAACAAACTGGAACCGGATGGGTGTGATCACCGGGACAGTCTACCGAAGACTTACCCTCAACACTCCACCACCTTCACACTCACATGCAGCGCCAGCCCCCCCTCGGCCGTCTCCTTGTACTTCGTCCCCATGTCCTGCGCCGTCTCCCACATCGTCCGGATCACATCATCCAGCGTCACCCGGGCCTCGGCCGGGTCACTCCCGATCGCGATATTCGCAGCCGTGATCGCCTTGATCGCCCCCATCGTGTTCCGCTCAATGCACGGCACCTGCACCAAACCCCCGATCGGGTCGCACGTCATCCCCAGGTGGTGCTCCATCGCGATCTCCGCCGCCATCAGGCACTGGGCCACCGTCCCCCCCAGACAGTGCGCCAGCCCCGCAGCCGCCATCGCGCTCGACACACCGATCTCCGCCTGACACCCCCCCATCGCCGCCGAGATCGTCGCCCCCTTCTTGAACAGACTCCCGATCTCACTCGCCGTCAGCAGAAAGTCCACCACCCCGTCCTCGTCCGACTGCTCAAAGAAGCACCAGTAGTACATCAGCACCGCCGGGATCACCCCCGCGGCCCCGTTCGTCGGCGCCGTCACCACCCGCCCGAAGCACGCGTTCTCCTCGTTCACCGCCAGCGCAAACGTGCTCACCCACCGGTTGATCCTCGTGAAATCGCTCGTGCTCTTGACGATCAGCTTGAACCAGTCCTCGATCGGGCGTGACGAGCGGCTCGTCGGGTCGTCGCCCAGCATCGCCCGGTTCATGCGCGCCGCCCGGCAGCTTCACATCCAGCCCGCCCGGCAGCGTGCCGTCGGTGTGGCACCCGCGATAGATGCACTCCTGCATCACCCGCCACAGCTCGAGCACGCGCGCGCGTCGCCGCCTCGTCCTGCCACGCCGCCTCGTTGGCCATCACCAGCTGCGGGATCGTCCACCCCTGCTCGTCGCAGTGCCGCTGCAGCGCCGCCGCCGACTCGACCCCGTGCGGCAGCGTCACCTGCCGGTGCTCGCTGAGCGTGTGCTGCTCCTGCACGACAAACCCGCCGCCGACGGAGAAGTACGTCTCAGTGACCTCGCTCCCGTCGTCGAGCGTCGCCGTGAAGCGGATGCCGTTGGTGTGGAAGGGCAGCCGCTCATCCATGTGATAGGCAAGGTCTTCGGCGGTAACGAAATCGATCTCGTGTTCGCCCCCGAGCCTGAGCCTGCCCGAGGCCGCGATGGCCCTGGCCCGGCCCTCGATATCGTGCGTGTCGCACGTGCGGTAGTCCTCGCCGGAGAGGGCCAGGATGACCGCGACGCCCGTGCCGTGCCCCCGCCCGGTCTTGGCCAGCGAGCCGAAGAGGTCGGTCCGGACCCGCCGCGCGCGCGCAAACTCACCGCGCGCCCGGAGCTTGCCGACAAACTGCTGGGCCGCCCGCCACGGCCCCAGAGTGTGCGAACTGCTCGGCCCGACGCCGATCTTGAAGATATCGAAGACGCTGATGGGTTCCATATGGGGCATTGTTGGCGGACCGTGAGGCTTGGTGTATTCCCCGCTCCGGAGGAGCGCTGACCGTTGCCAGGGGCGAAGCCCCTGGGAGCCCGCACCACACATCACTCCGCCCCGGAGGGGCGGCGGAAGCATCCATCATCGCACGCCCGAAAAAACTCCCTCCGCTCCTCCGGAGCGGGTTGGAAAATGGCACCCCAACCCAGGGGCAGCGCTCGGCTGCGCCTCCCTCGCCCCTGGCAACGGTCAGGGCTCCTCCGGAGCCGAGAGTAGGTAGCCGCGATCCCTTCACCAACGCCTGCATCTGTCAGAATGATCGCGACGCACGACCCGCGAACCGGATCGCCCCGTAAAGTAGAGCGAAGTGCTCAGAATCCCACATGCCATCCGGCTCCGACTCCGCATTATGCTCTTCGGAACAGGAGTGTTCTTGGGCACGCACACCCTGCTCGTGGCGTGGCCGGACATCGAGAGTCTCGCGGAGCGGCTGCGAGCCCCCAAGGGCTGGTGCACCTGCGCCGACTGCACTCCGATCATGCGGGGTCAGATCGCACCATTGGGATCCAGCTGGGGCTTCACATCTCCGCGAGATTGGTACATCCGAACCACAACACTGAGTGTGTTCTTTATTGGTGCCGGCCTGACCGTCGGCCGGTGGTGGCCAGCGTTCCACAAAGGCCATTGCCACTTCTGCGACTACGACCTCCGCGGCCTGTCGCCGGACAGCCCCTGCCCGGAGTGCGGGCGAAAGCCAAAAACTGGTCGCTCCGGGGCACCCACCACCGCCAACAATCCCCCATGAACGAGTCAGACCTCCTCGCCCACATCTTCACCCTCTCCGGCGGCATCAACGCCGGGGCGGGCGATGTCCTCGTCGGTCCCGGCGACGACTGCGCGGTGGTCCGCACGCCCTCCGGCGACACACTCCTGCTGACCGTGGACCAGCTCGTCGAGGGCCGCCACTTCGAGACCGGCACACCGATCGACCTGATCGCCCGCAAGGCCGTCGCGCGGTCGATCTCGGATATTGCCGCGATGGGCGGCGAGCCGAGCTGGGGGCTGGCGACCGGCCTGCTCCCCGACGGCTACCAGCACGGCCGCGAGCTCTCCGAGGCGCTGCACAAGTGGGGCAACCACTGGCACTGCCCCATCGTCGGCGGCGACATCGCCTTCGGACCCGGGCCGCTCTCCATCACCACGACCGTCGTCGGGCGAATGGGGCGCAGACGCCAGAGAGCCCCCGGCGCAAGCCGGGGGACGCGCCGACGACACCACGCCCGGCGCGACAACCGGCGCCACGCCCGGCCCCCTCGCTCGCGAGGGGCTCTATGTCTCCGATCCTCCGCTGCGGCGCGCGCAGGCGACGAACTCTGGCTCACCGGTCAGGTCGGCGGCTCGTTCGACTCCGGCTGGCACCTGCGGTTCGAGCCGCGTCTGGCCGCGGGACACGCGGCCGCACGCTCTGGCCGGGTCCACGCCATGATCGACCTCTCCGACGGCCTCGGCCGCGACGCGTCGCGCATCGGCGTCGCCTCCAACATGCGCCTGATGATCGACGCCGCCAAGCTCCCCGTCTCACACCGCGCCCGCGACTGGGCACAGGCCGCGGGCGAGGGTGAGGACTACGAACTGCTCATGGCCATTCACCCCCGCCACCCCGAGATCACCGATCCGCCGCTCACGCTCGACCCCCCGCTGCACGGCCCCATCGGCATCGTCCGTGCCTGCGAACCCGGCGAGAAGCCCGGCGCGACCATCATCGACCCCTACGGCAAGCCGCACGACGCCGAATCGCTCGGCTGGGACCACGGCGCATGACCCGAAACCCTGCCGGTGAATACCGTTCCGCCCCCCGGTGAATACCGTTCCACCATGCTCCTGCACTTCGAACTCGACAATCTCGACGACACCGCACGGCTCGGCAGCGCCCTGGCCGCCGTCCTGCAGGCCGGCGACACCGTCGCGCTCGAGGGCGATCTCGGTGCGGGCAAGACCACGCTCGTCCGCACCATCGCCCACGCCCGCGGCATCGACACCGCCCTCGTCTCCAGCCCGACCTACGTCATCGTCAACGAATACCCGCCCGCCACCGACACCGAGCCCCCCGTGGTCCATGTGGACGCCTACCGCCTGACCTCGGCCGAAGACCTCGACGCCCTCGGCTGGGACCGCCTCGCCGACGGTTCGGCGATCATGCTCATCGAGTGGCCCGAACGCATCGCCGACGCCCTGCCGACCGAGAACACCGCCACACTCCGCCTCCGCACCACCGGCGAAGACTCCCGCGCCGTCGAACTCGACTGCCCGAGCGCCTGGGAATCGCGTGGCACCTTCGCCGCGCTCCGCGAGATGGCCCTGCCGCCCCGCACGCCCACCACCTGCCCCGTCACCGGCGAGCACGTCCCCGCCGACGCGCCGAGCTGGCCCTTCGCCAGCGAGCGGGCCCGCATGGCCGATCTCTACAAATGGTTCAGCGGCCAGCACGAGATCAGCCGCCCGCTCGACCAGCGCGACCTCGACGAAGTGGAATAACTCCCGGACCTTGTGTGCCACGGCTCAGTGAGCCGTGCGTGTGTCCGACAGTCCTAGAACGGCCACATCGTGCATAGCACAAGCGACTAATGGATGCGGCTCATTCGGTGGAGTTGGGAGCCTGCTCGTCGATCTGTCCGAGTTTGCGACTCGCCCAATCCCGGAGCCGACGATCCGTGTGTCCCGATCGAGCGTCTGACGAGAACGTCCGAACAATGTTCGTCGCCGCATCCATGTTGCTCGGGTCGTGAACCATCGCAAGCGCGAAGAAACCCAGACCATGGTGCCCGCCATCAAAGCTCGGTTCAACGAGATTGCAAATGGCACCAAGACCCACATATGCATCCGCGACATCGGCCTCGCACATCCCCGCATGGACGACGCGAAAGAACGCCTCCGCCGCACCACGTGCATCTGCTTGCTTGAGACGCTCGTAGCCCAGCATCAGGTCAGAAGGCTCACTCATCGTTGCCTACCGCAAAGATCTGCAGCCGGTGCCCCTGAGGCGACAACCCGTGCTCGCGGCAGATCCTGTCGCGCAGCTCCACAAGCTCCGGCAGCTCCAGATCGAGCACCTCGCCCGTGTCCAGCCGCACCAGCTGATCCCGCGGCGTCGAGCCGTACACCAACTGGTACTTCGCGTGGTCGTCCTGGCTCAGCACCCGCTGGATGATCCCCGCGTCCTGCAGGAGCTTGAGCGTGCGGTAGACCGTCGCCTTGCTCACGCGAAAGCTGCTGGTCTTGAGATCGTCCAGCAGCCGCTCGGCCTCGAACACCCCGTCGAAGTGGATGATCGCGTCGAGCACCTGCGCGCGCTCGGGCGTGTACTTGAGCCCCTCGGCCCGCAGCTTGCGCCGGAACACCGAGCACAGCGGCTCCTCGATCCGGATCTCGAACTCGTTGCCGGTCTGGTTGGTGCTCTCTGCGGGCGGGCTCATCGCCCAATGGTACGACCACCGGGCCCCGGGGGTAGACTCCCGCCCATGACCGGCGCAAACGAGGCCCAACAGCCGCACAACCCGTCCGCGAGCCACTGGCGAGGCCCCGGCCTGCTCGCGCTGGCCCTCGCCGCCTCGCTGCTGGTCGTCAGCTTGCTCGGCTCCAGCCTCTCGCCCATCGTCGCCCTCGGCAGCCTCGTGCTCAAGCTCGGCTCGCTCTGGCCCGGCCTTGTCTACCTCCTCGCCGCCTGCGGCCTCGCCTGGCCGCTCCGCCGGCTCTGGAAGGACTCCCCCGACAGCGTGCCCGTCCAGCTCGCCGTCGGCGTGGCGATCATGGTCTCGCTGAGCCACCTCCTCGGCGTGTTCGGCCTGCTCAACGGCGTCACTGCCATCGGGTCGTGCGTCGTCGGCATCGGGCTGCTGCTGGCGCAGATCGCCCGGGCGAGCCGTCCCGGCACAACGCCCGCACGGCTCGGTCCCGGGCAGATAGTTATCGCGGCGCTGGCGATGCCCGCAGCCGCGGTGCTCGTCGTCGCCGCACTCATGCCACCCGGCTGGCTGTGGGGATCCGAATACGGCGGGTTCGATGCCCTGAGCTACCACCTGCAGCTGCCGCAGGAGTGGCTCGCCTCCGGCCGGATCACCCCCGTTGAGCACAACGTCTACTCCTATCTGCCCGGCTACATCGAGTCGGCGTTCACGCACCTGGGCGCACTGACGCTCGCACCGCTCGACCGCGGCCTGGTCGCCGGCGATGGCTGGCGCCTGCTCGCCTGCCAGGGCCTCCACGCCGGGCTCGTGGTCGCCACCGCATGGATCACCGCGCGCAACGACGCGCCTCGCCCTGCGGGCCGACATCACCGAACCGATTGCCCGCTGGTCCGGCGCTGTGGCCGGGTGCCTCACCCTCGCGACGCCCTGGGCCGTGGTCACCGGTTCGCTGGCCTACAACGAGGCGGGCGTGAACGCGATGCTGGCCGGCGTGCTGCTGGTGTGCGCGCAGGAGCGGATGTCGCCTGTTTCACGTGGAGCGCTCGTCGGCCTGCTCGTGGGCGTCGCCTGCGGCTTCAAGCCGACCGCGATGTTCTTTGTCGGTGTCCCGGCGGGGCTGCTGCTCATCGTCGCGACGCCGCGCGCGCGCAAGACGCTCGTGCCCGCTCTCGCTGCGGGCGCGGTCGTCGGGCTGGTCACGCTTGCGCCGTGGCTGGTCCGCAACGCCCTCCACGGCGGCAACCCGGTTTTCCCGTTCGCCAGCGACCTGCTCGGCTCGGCCCACTGGACCGGCGAGCAGCTCGCCCGCTACCAGAGCCGCCCACACTTTCGACGGCTCGGTCGCCGACCGCCTCCGCACGCTGCTCTGGTCGAGCCCGACCGCCGCCCCGGGCTCTCCTGCCGTGGAACGGTTCCGGGGGCTGGCCAACCCGCAATGGGGGCTGCTGCCGGTGCTGACGCTCGGCTCGATCGTCGTGCTGCTGCTGTCCAGAACGCGGCTCCACATCACCGGATTCCTGCTCGCGGCGTGCCTGCTCGCGCAGGTCGTCGCGTGGCTGGCCTTCACGCACCTGCAGTCGCGGTTCCTGCTGCCGCTGCTGCCGCTCGGCGCAACCGTTGTCGGTCTCGCGATCGCGAGGCTCCGCACGCTCGCGGGCGACCGGCCGGACGGGCGGGGTGGTGTGGCGCTGCTGGCGGGCTTTGTGGTGGCGGCTCAGTCGGTCTTCGTGATCGGTATCTACGCCTCGCAGCAGGGTGGCAACGCCGGGATCGGCCTGCCGGTCTACCCGGCCGCGTTTACCGACCGCGAGGTCGAGGACCCGTACCTGAGTGCTGCGGGCTGGTGCAACACCCGCCCGCAGGATGACGGCCTCGTGCTGCTGGTCGGCGACAGCACGCCGCTCTACTTCGGCCCCGGCGTGGTCTACCACACCACCTACGACACCTCGCCGCTGGGCGAGCTGTTGCGAGAGACGCCCGCGGACGCGGCCGCGATCGCACGCGGCCTGCGCGCGCAGGGCATCGGCTGGGTGCTGGTCAACGACAGCGAGCTCCGCCGTCTGCACCAGAGCGGGTGGTACGACCCCGACGTCACCCCCGACAGCCTGCGGGCCTTCACCGATGACCTCGGCGGGGCCGAGATGGTCTGGCCCGACGAACGCCGCTACCTCGTGCGGCTCGCCCCGGAAGGCACGCCGTGACGGTCGGCACCACCACCGAGGCAACGCCCCGCCCCCGGCGCGTGCTGCGGCTGGTGCTGCAGAGCGTGGGGTTCCTGATCGGCCTGGCGCTGATGGGCTGGTGCGTGCGTGTGGCCCTCTCTGATGAGAACCGCGAGCAGCTCGCCCGCCTGCGCGAGGCGAGCGTCGGGCAGGTGGCGCTGCTGCTGGCGGCTCTCGGCGGGGACGCTCCTGATCAACGGCATGCTGTTCTGGATCACGCTGCGCCCGGTGCAGAAGGTCCGGGCGATCGACCACATCGCGATCAACGCCCTGTGCACGTTCCTGGCCTTCCTGCCCTTCAAGATCGGCACGCTCACGCGGGTGGCGATCAACAACCGGCGCGACAATGTGCCGCTGCTGACCATCGGCGCGTGGTACGGCGTGATGTTCACCGTCATGCTCGCGGCCTATGTGCCCGCGATGGGCGCGAGCGTCTGGCGACGCGGGCTGGACGCCACGTGGTGGGCGGTCTGCCTCGGCGGCGCGGCCGTGCTGTGCGCCGCGCTGGTGCTGGTCTCGAGACTCTTTTCCGGCGAAGCGGGCCTCGCCCGCCTGCACAAGGTCATCGACGGCGTCCGTCTGCCCATTGTCAGCCGCCTGGCGCGCACCGACCACTTCGAGCGGATGCACACGGCCGCGGACATGGGCGCTTCGCCGGTTGATATGGCCGGGGGCGTCGCGTTCCGCCTGCTCGATCTGGGCGTGATGTCCGCGCGGTTCGTGGTCGCCGGCTCGATCGTCGGCATCGCCTTCGGCTGGGAAGAGGCGGTGCTGGTCGCGAGTGCCTACTACATCATCGGCATGCTCAGCCCCTTCGGCATGCTCGGCGGCTCGCGAGGCCGGCACGGTCTGGATGGCCGGCACGCTCGGGCTGGCCGCCTCGACGGGGCAGACCGCCGACGAGGTCGCCCGATCGCTCACGGTGCTGACACTGTTTATTACCGGCACCGAGTCGATCGTGCTCGTCGCCGGTGCCGCGGCCGGGCTGGTGTGGCTCCGGCCGGACAAGCTGCTCCGCCAGACCGCACGCCCGGGCGGGCCGCACGACGCCGACGCCTCGGAAACCGACACCACCGATCTCGAGTGATCGACTGCCGCGAGCCCGCGCCAGCCGCAGCGAATACCCTCCTGCAACCCGCATGCGAACCGCTCTCATCCAGTTCAACCCGACCGTCGGCGACCTGGCGGGCAACACCGCCCGCATGGCCGAGATGATCGACGACGCCCGGGCGCAGGGGGCCGAGCTGGTCGTGTTCCCGGAGCTTGCGGTCTGCGGCTACCCGCCCCGCGACCTGCTTCTGCACGAGGGCTTCGTCGCCGCGTGCGCCGACGCGGCCAAGGCTCTCGGCGAGCGGCACTCGGCCGGCCTCACGCTCGTCTTCGGCTGCCCGCTCCCGGTTGACCGCACCGACGCACGCCACGATCTGGGCAGCGGCATCGCCAACAGCCTGCTGGCCTACTACGACGGCGCGATGGTGGACTACTACGACAAGCGCCTCCTACCCACCTACGACGTCTTCGACGAGCCGCCGCTACTTCGTGCCGGGCGACCGGGCGGTGGTGATCGACGTGCCGACATCGGGCGGCACACGCCGCGTCGGGCTCTCGATCTGCGAAGACCTCTGGAAGGGCGAGGACGCGGGGTTCGCCTCGCGCTATCTGCACGACGCCGATCCCGTCGCGGCCCTGGTCGAGGCCGGTGCGGAGACGATCATCAGCCCCTCGGCCAGCCCCTTCGTGCTCGGCAAGGGCAGGCGGCACCGCGACATCCTCATCGCCCACGCGACGCGGCACCGCGTCAACGTGCTCGCGACAAATCAGGTCGGCGGCAACGACGATCTGGTCTTCGACGGCCACGCCGCGGCCTTCGGCGCGGGCGGGCGGCCGCTCGGCTTCGGCCCCGGCTTCGAGGACGCGGTGACGGTGGTGGATGTCCCCGATGCTGCGAGCGCGCGCGCCCGCGAGCGATGACAGCGGCCGCGACGTGCCCGCCGACCCCGCGCTGACCGAGTCAGAAGACGAACTGCTCTTCCGCGCCCTGGTCCTCGGCGGGCGTGACTACCTGCACAAGACCGGGCACCGCAAGGTGCTGCTGGGCCTCTCCGGCGGGATCGACTCTGCCGTGACCTGCGCTCTGGCCGTCGCGGCGCTCGGGCCGGAGAACGTCCTCGGCGTCGCGATGCCGGGCAAGTACTCCAGCGATCATGCCCTCGCCGATGCCGACGACCTCGCCAAGCGGCTCGGCATCCGGTGCATCACCGTGCCCATCGCCCCGCCCTTCGACGGCCTCCGCGAGTCGATCGACCCGGCGCTGGCCTCTATCGACGAACGTGCGCTCGGGTCGGCACTGCCGGATATCGCCGAAGAGAACCTCCAGTCCCGCACCCGCGGCACGATCCTCATGGCCCTCTCCAACCGCACCGGCGCCCTGCTGCTGACCACCGGCAACAAGAGCGAACTCGCCGTCGGCTACTGCACGCTCTACGGCGACATGAACGGCGGGCTGTCGCTGCTCAGTGACGTCCCCAAGCTCCGCGTCTACGCCCTCGCCCGCTGGATGAACGCCCACCCCGCCGAGGCCGGCTTCGCCACGCCGCCCATCCCCATCAGCACGATCGAGAAGCCCCCCAGCGCCGAGCTCGCGCCCGACCAGCGCGATGACGACTCGCTCCCGCCCTACGACGTGCTCGACGAGATCGTCGATCGCTACGTCGAGCGCAAGCAGGCGGTCGCCTCGATCGTGCGCGAGACGGGTTTCGACCGCGACCTCGTCGCCCGCATCACGCGGCTGATCGACATCAACGAGTACAAGCGCAAGCAGACGCCCGTGGGCATCAAGGTCACCACCGTCGCCTTCGGGACAGGCCGGCGCGTGCCGATCGCGCAGCGCTGGCGCTCCGGCTGATTCACACCGTGACGGGTTCTCGCGATGAGAACGCCTCGGCGTCTGCGGCTCGGCCGAAGACCTGCTCCATCTGCTCGGCGCGGTACGCGAAGATATGCTCGAGGTCGCGCCTGACGAACAGCCCGTGCACGAGCGACCCGCCGAGGACCCCGTACTCGACCTCGTCACGCGCGATGGTCGTGTCGCCGTCGGGCTCGAAGGTGTGGCGGTGGATCCACCACCGGTACGGCCCGCGGAGTTGCTCGTCCACGAAGCCCCGCGGCGGGTCCCAGTCGCGGATGCGGGTGCGCCACCGCACCGGCACGCCGCGGATGCGGATGCGGTAGTCGATCAGCGTCCCCGTCGCCATCGGGATCTCACCCGGCGTCAGGATCTCGAACCGCACCCGCGCGGGGGTGAGCTTGTTGAGATTGCGGGCGTCGGCGAAGAACGGGAAGACCTCGTCGATGGGCCGCGGCAGGCGGGTCTCGGCCGAGAGCCGGAACCCCCGGCCCGACCGTTCGATACGGATAGTCATGGCGGTGCGCTTTCTGTGCGAGAGGACCCGGCCGGCTAGCTTTTCAGCTCCGCGATCACGACCCGGCGGGACATGTCGGAGTTCCAGACACCCTCCGGCTTCTCGATCGTGACAGCGAACATCGCGGCGTTGTGGACCTCGATCGCGGGATCGACCTCGACAACCACGCGGCCCTCGGAGTCGGCGTCGAAGATCGCGCCGCTGATGCGCTGCTCCATCCCGCGCTCGTCGATAATCCAGAGCTGGTACTGCTCCACCGTCGGGTTGTTGACGGCGAGCCCCTCGAAGGTCATGTAGCCCTTCTGCGCCGACTCGCTCCACTCGATCGTGCCGGTCACGCCGGGCTGCTCCGGGTTGTCCCAGTCGCCCCAGTTAGCCACGGCCACGTCGGACGCGGTCTGCAGGAAGCGGCTGCGGGCCTCGGTCGGGGGCAGAGGACGCGGCGAGTTCAGCACCGTCAGACCCGCGACCACAAGGCACGCGGCCGCGGCGATCCAGCCCGACCACGCGATCACCGACACGCGGGGTGCCGGAGCATCGGCGGGCGTGCCCGCGATGCGGAGCGGCGCCTCGGCCGCCGCGGGCACGGGCGTCGTCCCGGACGTCGATGTGTCGGAAACCTCAATCGCCGCGAGCGTCGAACGACGCAGCTCGGCCGGCATCTCGTCGGCCACGCCGAGCGAGCCGAGCATGGCCATCACCGCGGCCTGCTCCATCGAGCCGTCGTCGGCGTCGGGCGTCTCGGCGAGCAGCGCGTCCAGTTCGTGGCGGTCGGCGTCACTCAGGCTCTCGACCTCGCGGTCGGCCAGCAGTTCGAGGAGACGGTCATCGTGCATGGAGTGGTTCATGACAGCGCCCCCTTTCCGGCTGTGCCAGCCTGTGATCCTGCTGCGACCAACATCTCGCGCATCTTGATCAACCCCCGGCGGATATGCGTCTTCACCGTACCGAGCGGCATGCCGGTCGCCTCGGCGACCTCCTCGTGCGTCAGCCCGTGCAGCACGGCCATGCGGATCGCCGTCTGCTGCGCCTCCGAGAGACGCTCGAGCACCTCGCACGCGGCGCGGGATTCTTCTGTCAGTTCGTCCGCCGGAGCCGACGCGGCCTTGGGCGACGCGACATCCATCGCCAGTTCCGAGGTCTTCAGCCGGCGGCGGCGGAGGCGGTCGATCAGCCGACGCCTGGCGATGGTGGCGACGAAGGTCGTCTCCGATCCCTTGCTCGCGTCGTACCGGCCCTGCCGCACACTCTTCCACACCTCGACCATGATCTCCTGCACCGCGTCCTCGGCCTCGGTCCGGTCGGCACAGAAACGCCGCGCCAGCGACCAGACCAGCCCGCCATACCGGTCCAGCAGCGCCTCGGCGGAGTCTTCTCCGCCCGCGGCAACTCGGTCAAGGAGTGGTTCGGCGGTGCTCATCGTTCTCCTCAGTCGGGTCGGTCGGGTCGGGCGGGTTTCGCGGATCGGGCCCCAGAAGAGCCCCGTCAGCGGATGCATACATGATACCACAGCGGTCATCAGACAAACCTCAGATCTCAGCCACCCGGGGAATCGGGCCCGGGGCTCAGACAGATGCACCCCGTCGCCGGGTTTCCTGCCGGCCGGGTTTTTCTGGGCCCACCGTGCATCCGCCGCGGGACCGGCCGCGATTCCCCGGCCGTCCACCTGCAGGACTGAACCAGGACGACCAGACAACGAGTCGAACACCAAAATCCGCGAACACCGGAAGCCAAGGAGACCAGAAAATGAACACCCGAATGACCACCGCTCTTCTCGCCCTCACCACCGCCGCCGGCACCGCCGTCGGCCAGTGCTCCTCGAGCACCGCGTCCGCCTGCGAGACCGAGATGACCAACGCGACCAGCGGCACCGTGATGACCGTGGCCCACACCGAGATGGGCGACAACATCGTCGTCACCGCCTCCAAGGCCGGCGCGTTCAACACGCTGCTTGCCGCGGCCAAGGCCGCCGGGCTCGCCGAGGCCCTGATGGGTGACGGCCCCTTCACCGTCTTCGCCCCGACCGATGACGCCTTTGCCAAGCTGCCCAAGGGCACGGTCGAGTCGCTCCTGAAGCCAGAGAACAAGCACAAGCTCGCCGCCATCCTGAAGTACCACGTCGTCTCCGGCGAGCTGAGCGCCCGTGACGTGACCCGCCTCTCCGGCGCGACGAGCCTCAACGGCCAGCGGATCAACTTCGCCACGAGCAACGGCGGCGTCAGCATCGACGCGGCCAACGTCGTGACCGCCAACATCGAGTGCTCCAACGGCATCATCCACGTGATCGACAGCGTGATCCTGCCCGCCGGTGACAACATCGCCGAGGTCGCCGAGAGCGCCGGTATGTTCAGCACGCTGCTCACCGCCGCACAGGCCGCGGGCCTCGTCCCCGCCCTCACCGGCGACACCGAGCTGACCGTCTTCGCCCCGACCGACGAGGCGTTCGCGGCCCTGCCCAAGGGCACGGTGCAGTCGCTGCTGATGCCCGAGAACAAGGACAAGCTCGCGTCGATCCTGACCTACCACGTCGTCGCCGGACGCGTCTACGCCGCCGACGCGGTCAAGGCCGGCATGGCCGAGACCCTCAACGGCCAGAAGGTCGTCATCGACATCGCCGACGGCCAGCTCCGGGTGGACAACGCCCGCGTGGTCAAGACCGACATCGACGCGGCCAACGGCGTCGTCCACGTCATCGACCGGGTCATCCTCCCCGAGTAATCCGACCCGAAGACTCGACCGCCATGTTCGGAGCCCAGTACGTTGAGGGTTCCACCGGGGCACGCGATTCAGCCATCGCGTGTCCCTTTGTTTTTCAGGGGCGTGCCGCCCCGTGCGTCCCGACCGCCCGGCCGCGGGCCCCGCCGAGTCACGCTGGCCCGTCCGGGGCTCTCCCGGGAACTCCCGGAAGCGTGCTTTCTTGAGGCCCGGCGAGCGTGAGATGCACCCAAAACACCGAGTGCGCGACTATTGTCTGCCAAGGAGATCCGTCCCATGCCCGACCTGACCATCAACGTCCGCGACACCCTCGGTGCCGACGCCGCAGACCTGCTCGGCCACGAGTCCAAGTCCGTCTCCAAGACCTCGCTGCACCTGCCCGGTTCCGACTTTGTGGACCGGGTGGTCAGCCACAGCGACCGCAACCCCAACGTGCTGGCCAACTTCCAGCGGCTCCTCAACACCGGCCGCCTCGCCGGCACCGGCTATGTCTCGATCCTGCCGGTCGACCAGGGCATCGAGCACTCCGCCGGCGCCAGCTTCGCGCCCAACCCCGAGTACTTCGACCCCGAGAACATCGTCAAGCTCGCCATCGAGGGCGGGTGCAACGCGGTCGCCTCGACCTACGGCGTCCTCGGCTCGGTCGCACGCAAGTACGCCCACAAGATCCCCTTCATGGTCAAGTTCAACCACAACGAACTGCTGACCTACCCCAACCAGGCCAAGCAGATCCCCTTCGGCAACATCCGCCAGTGCTTCGAGATGGGCGCCAGCGCCGTCGGCGCCACCGTCTACTTCGGCAGCGAGAACTCCGGCGACCAGATCCAGTACGTCTCCGACATGTTCGCCGAGGCCCACTCCTACGGCATGGTCACCGTCCTCTGGTGCTACCTCCGCAACAGCGCCTTCAAGGTCAACGGCGTCGATTACCACAGCTCGGCCGACCTGACCGGGCAGGCCAACCACCTCGGCTCGACCATCCAGGCCGACATCGTCAAGCAGAAGCTCCCCACCAACAACGGCGGGTACAAGGCCCTCAACTCCGGCGATTCCTCCTACGGCAAGTTCCGCACCGAGGTCTACACCGAGCTCTCCGGCTCCGACGAGAACGGCCAGGGCGGCCACCCCATCGACCTCTGCCGCTACCAGCTCATCAACAGCTACATGGGACGCGTGCCCCTCATCAACTCCGGCGGCGAGAGCAAGGGCGCAAGCGACCTGGCCGACGCGGTCCGCACCGCCGTCATCAACAAGCGCGCCGGCGGCATGGGCCTCATCTCCGGACGCAAGGCCTTCCAGCGTCCCATGCGCGAGGGCGCCGGCCTGCTTCACGCCATCCAGGATGTCTACCTCGACGACGGCATCACCATCGCCTGACACCCCCTCCACTACCACCAATGCATTCACCGGCACGCCCCCTGGCGTGCCTTTTTCATGGCAGCCTCAGCCCCGCGGCAAAACCCGGTGCTTTGCACTGCAACACACCCATTCTCGCTGCGCAGATTTTTTCTTCCAATTCCTGTCACGTCCCGCGCCCATGACCGGGCTAACCCAGCAGTGGGGATCAGCACGCACCACGCACCGTCGTGAGGGACTCGATGAACGCGCAGATCAATCAGGACTACCCACCGGATGCCGTCGGCCGCCCGGATTGGCGCACAGGCACCAGCACGGTCCTTTTCGATGCGCTCACCGCGGACACCGGCTGCGCCGTCGCGGTCCTCCACAGCACCGGCCGCATCCTCGAGTGCAACGCCGCCTGCGCCAGCCTGCTCGCCAAATCCGACCCCTCCACCGTCATCAGCGCCCCGCTCACACGCTTCCTCACCCCCGCCGTCGGCGATGTCCACCGCGACGCCCAGAAACGCACACTGCTCTTCGGCCAGCCCGTGCTCATCGACGGCCCCTTCGCCGGCGCGCGAACGCTGGCGACCTACCGCCTGCTCGACGCGTCCGGCGCAAACACCCTGCTCCTCACGCTCGCCAGGTGGACACCCACCCGAAACCCAGAGCCGCAGATCGAGACCATCTCTATCTCCGCCGAGAAGTGCGGGCCGCTCGCGTCGCTCTCGCAAAAAGAACTCTTTGTCCTCCGCGGCATCGCCAGCGGGTACTCCAGCGCCCAGATCGCCTCCGCCATGCAACGCTCCGTCAAAACCGTCGAACGGCACCGCGTCTCACTCGGCAGCAAGCTCCACGTCCGCACCCGGGTCGAGCTGGCCAACATCGCCTGGCTCTGGGGTATCGAACCCCTCGGCGACTCCCCGGACCCCGATCAGCCCTGACCGCCCCCCGCGCGATACCCTCCGGCCATGACCAGGCCCGCCGTCTTCCTCGATCGCGACGACACACTCATCGCCAACGCCGAACTGCCAGACGAAGCCTTCTCCGGCAAGTGGGGTGACCTCGCCGACCCGGCGCAGGTCCGCCTCCTGCCGCGCGTCGACACCGCCTGCCTCGAGCTCCGCCGCGCAGGCTTCCTCCTCGTCGTCATCACCAACCAGGGCTCGGTCGCCCGCGGCGGCGCGACCATCGCCGATGTCGAGGCCACCAACGCCCGCGTCGCCGAGCTGCTCCCCGACCCCGACCGACCCGGCTCCTCACTCCTCGAACGCACCTACTACTGCCCCTACCACCCCACCGGCGTCGTCGAGCCCTACAACGTCGAGCACCCCTGGCGCAAGCCGCAGCCGGGCATGATCCTCGCCGCAACAAGCGACCTCAGCCTCGATCTTGCCACCAGCTGGATGATCGGCGACGCCGAACGCGACGTCGAAGCCGGACAACGAGCCGGCATCGACCCGGCCCGATGCATCCGCGTCGGCCCCAACGGCACACTCCCCGACCTCGCCGCCGTAGCCGCCCGTATCCTGCGGTCGCCGTGAGCACCCCCGCCGACAACCCCCCACCCCGCGCCCGCCGCACAAGCCCGGACGCCTGCTCGTGGTCCTGCCCTCCTGGCTCGGCGACGTGGTGATGGCCACACCCACCCTCCGCCTCCTCCGCGATGCGCTCCCCGGGTCGTTCATCGCCGGGCTCGCCCGCCCCAGCGTCGCGGCCCTCCTCGAGGGCACACCCCTCCTCGACGAGATCATCATCGAGCGCGCATCCGGCGTCATGGGCCCCAAGCGCGTCGCCGCCCGCGTCCGCCCACTCCGCTTCGACGCCGCCCTCCTGCTCACCAACTCCTTCTCCACCGCGCTGACCACCCGCATCGCCGGCATCCCCCGCCGCGTGGGCTACGACCGCGACGGGCGGGGCCTGCTCCTGACCCACCGGCTCCACGCCCCGGAACGCTCCAGCAAGGGCATCAGCAAACGCCGCTGGGCCGCCGTGCCCGCCTGCGCCTACTACTTCGCCGCCGGCCGCGCACTGCTCGGCGACCCCCCACCACCCTTCGAAGAGCTCCACGACGCAATGAGCGTCCTGCCGCCCCACGCCGCGCTCGAGCTCCCGCTCAGCGAGAGCGACCGCGACCACGCAGCCCGGGTGCTCGCCTCCGCCGGCATCGACGCCCGCCGCGACGCACCGAACGCCGCCGGGCCGCCCCACTTCGCCGTCCTCAACCCCGGCGCCAACAACCCCGCCAAGCGGCTGGCCCGCCGAACGCTTCGCCGAGATCGCCGATCACCTCACCACCCACCATGGCCTGCGGGTGCTGGTCAACTCCGGACCCGGCGAAGAAGACGTCGCCCACGCGGCTCCGCGACGCCTGCCGCACCGCCGACCCCGTCCTCCTGGCCGAGCACGGCCAGACCCTCGCCTCCCTCAAGGCCATCCTCGCCCGCGCCCGACTGCTGATCACCAACGACACCGGCCCCCGCCACCTCGCCGCCGCCTTCGGCACACCCACCATCGCCCTCTTCGGCCCCACCGACCCCCGCTGGACCATCCTGCCCGAGCCCCCGGCCCGCGGCACAGCACCCCCCGCGAGATCAGGATCGCCGCCGGCGAGGTCGGCCCCGCCCCCCTCGCACCCGACGAGCTCGCCGACGAGCACCCGGACCGCTGCCGCATCGACCACATCACCGTCGAACACGTCCGCGACGCCGCGGCCCGGCTCCTCGCGCCCGAGCGGACGCCCGCCCCACCCCCCACCGGCTGAACACCCCGCCGAACCGGGTTTCGCTGTATTCGGGAGCCGATCGGGCCGATCACAGTCTTGCCCGGCCCCGACCGCCGCCGCTTGACGGCCCGGTCAGGCTTCCTACCATTCGCGGCTCGGGCCCACCGGCCCGGCGACATACCCACGTTGGGGGCGTAGCTCAGTTTTGGTAGAGCGCTTCCATGGCATGGAAGAGGTCGAGAGTTCGAGTCTCTTCGCCTCCACTCAACGCAACGCCGCAAGCCTCATCGCTTGCGGCGTTGGTCGTTTTGGTCCCGGCGAGCAACCTCGGGCGTCGGCCCCAACCCGATAACGCCCGTCGCCCGGCAAGGCCGCGGGCACGAGAATCGCTCGCTCCGCCCGCCAAAACTCCGAAAACTCGCCTCCAAGAGCCTTCCAGCGCCTCAGCGAGGGGTTCTCCTTGCTTCGGGTGCGGTTTGAGCCGAAGAGGATCTCCATGTCCGCGTCATATCCGCACCCAAACCGGTTTTTGCGCGCGCGTCGGGCTCGGTCGGCGCAGAGCGCGGTGGGTCCGTGGTCGCCCGCGGCCTTCACGCTCGTCGAGCTGGTGATCGTCATGGTCATCCTCGCCGCCGTCGGCGCCATGGCGATGCCCCGGATGCAGAACTCGATCCAGCGGACACGCATCGAGTCGGCCGCGGCCCGCCTCACCAACGACCTCGAGCACTCCCGCTCCCTCGCCCGCACCCGCGGCGCGGCGCAACGCGTGGTGTTCTCCGTCGTCGGCTCGACCTCGAGCTACACACTCCTGGACGCCGAGTCGCTCCGCCTCTCCGGCGACCCGCTCACGGTCGAGCTCTCCGGCGATCCCTACCAGGTCTCGATCGACACGGTGGACTTCGGTGGCGACTCCACGATCGTCTTCAACGGGTACGGACTCCCGGACACCGGCGGCGAGGTGCAGCTGAGTTCCGGCAGTTACCAGGCGACGCTCGTGGTCGAGCACCCGTCGGGGAGGATCTACAGGAAGTGACCGCCGCACCCGCACAGCTCCGTCCGCCCCGACACCGGGCCTTCACGCTCGTCGAGATGATGATGTCGCTGATGGTCTTCTCGGTGCTGATGGGCGCGCTCATGGGCATGATGATCCTGACCACCGGCGACATCACCTCGCAACGAAGCCGCGCCGAGCGTGAACTCCAACTGGATGTCGCACTCGCCGAGCTCCGGCAGGACATCGAGGTCGCGCTCGATCTGCGCTTCAACGGCTCGGACACCATCACCCTCAGCGTCCCCAACCGGGGCGTCCATGCCGATGATGCGCCGGAACAGATCGAGTACTCGATCGTCGGCGCCAACCCCTCCTCGCTCACCCGCTCGATCAACGGCGCGACGCCCGAGACGATCGCAACGGGCGTGCAGGACTTCGGCTTGACCGCCGCCGTGAGTTCCTTCACCGGCTCCGGCGGTGCTGCGGTCCCCGAGCCGGTCACGAGCCCGGAGGTGCTTCTGGTCGCCAACGACATCGAGTCCAACAACGGCAATACCGTAGACGACAAGATCTGGACCGCCCAGACGTTCGAGCCGACGCTGCCCTCCAACACGCTCAGCTGGACGATCACCCGCGTGGAATGTTTCATGGTGTTGGCGAGAGCTCGGGCCGAGCCCCATTACCTCCAACTCCGGTACACCGAGCCCAACGGCACTCCATCGGAAGCCTCGCTCGGGTCGGTGACCTTCACAACGGATCTTTGGACGACCGGGTGGGCGTGGCGAGAGTTCGCCTTCTCCGGCCTGCCCGACCTCAGCAACGGGGAGCGGATCGCCATCGTCGTGGGCACCGATGAAAAGGGAATTAGCGGCGTAAAGCTCGGCATTATGAAAGACACCGACAGCCTCACACCGGGGGCCCACCAGGTCTCAAGCAACTCGGGCAAGAAGGACACTTGGACCGGCGCCGCCGATGGCGACGACGCCATCTTCCGTGTCTACGGCACCTACACCACCCTCGGGCCCCCGGAGTAGACCGCCGTGCAGACGCCCAAACACTCATCACGCGCCCGCCGCGGGCTCTCGCTGGTCGAGGCCACGATCTCCATGGTGATCGTGAGCGTCGTGATCGCCGGGCGCACTTCGCGTCCACGCCGCCGCATCGACCAACGCGCTCGCCGCGACACGCGCGCTCCAGGGCCGCAGCCTCGCGCGGACGCTCCTCGACGAGATCCGGCAGTGCCGGTACGAAGAGCCGGAGGCCGATGTGACCCCCGCCTTCGGGCTGGAGGGCGAGGCCACCGCCAACCGGTCCACCTGGGACGATGTGGACGACTACCACGGCTTCTCTGAGTCCGGTGGCGGCAATCTCACCGGCAAAACCGGCACCGAGATCGAGGGCACCGCCGGCTGGGCGTGGAGCGTCGCGGTCAAATGGGTGAGCCCGGTGGACACCACCCTGACGAGCCTGACCGAGACCGGACTCAAGCGGATCACGGTCATGGCCACCTCGCCCTCGGGGGAGACGACCGTCGTGCGCGGGCTGCGCTCGGCCAACGGCCTGGTTGACCAGGCCTCGTACGCCTCGGACACCGATGTCGTCACCTTCGTTGACCTCGAGGTGCGGTTCGAGGACGGGTCATCGCCCAGGCGGATGGGCATCGCCACACTGGGACGCCCGAGGAACTAGCGATGCAAAGACCGGACACACCACAGAAACGCCCGACAACACGCCGCGGCTCGGCGTACGTGCTGGTGCTCGCGCTCTCGATCATCGTCACCGTCCTCGCGGCGACAGCGATCGAGTCCAGCCGCATCGGGATCCGAGCCTCGACAGCCCAGCGCGACGCCTCCGACGCCGCACTCATCGCCCAGGGCGGCCTCGACCACCTGCTCCAGCTGATCGCCACGACACCCGAGTGGCGCACCGTCTACGGCAGCTCGCCCGATGTGACCAGCAAGCTCCTGCAGGGCGGCGGCTTCCGCGGCGGGAGCTACACCTGGGAACTGGAAGACGAGACCGACGGCGACCTCTTCGACGATCCAACCGACCCCGTGCGGGTCCGCTGCACGGCGGTCGTCGGCCAGACAAGCCGCACGCTCAGCGTCGAACTCGCCGAGAGCGGAAGCTCCCCGTTCGATGTGCTCCAGATGGGCTTCTACACCAGCAAGTACGTCCTCACCGGGTCCAGTTCGGCGAGCCTCGTTTCGCCCGATGCACCGCTCGGCGCCATGGGGACCTTCCACAACTCGGTGGCGATCATCGGCGATGTCGAGGCGGGGCTCATCACCGGCACGGGCTCGATCTCCGGGACCCGGGACTCCCTCGCAACACCCAGGGAGATGCCGTCGTCATCGGTGTTCGATCTCTACAAAGCCCGGTCCACCACCATCCCGTGGACCTCCCACTACGGCACCTTCGAGCCCGGGCTGCTCTCGGCCGGTGCCAACCCGTACGGCACCGCCAACGCCGAAGGGATCTACTTCCTCTCCGTGCCGGCATGGCAGCAGCTCAAGCTCGACAACTCCAGGATCGTGGGCACGCTGGTGATCGACGCGGGCATAGGCGCCAAGATCAAGTTCAACGATGTGGTCATCGAGCCCGGCCGGTCCAACATGCCCACGATCCTGGTCAAAACCTCCGGTGTGGACTCCGAGGTATCGATCCGGACCGGCTCGGATTCGCTGAGCGAGAGCTCGCTCGGGCTCAACCTGAACCCCGCCCACACGCCCTACCGCGGCTCCTCAGACTCGCAGCTCAACGACAGCTACGCGACACAGATCACCGGCCTCATCCATGTCATCGGCGCCCTCGGCACGGTCGAACTCCAGAACGGCCTGGCACTCAACGGCTGCCTCCTCGCCGAATGCGGCATCGAACTCACCGACCCACTAGGGACGGGCCGAGACTGGCGGGTCACGCCGAGCCCGTCGCTCACCATCACGCCGCCCGAGGGCTACTCGACCGCACGAGGCGGAGGCTTCGCAGCGACAGAGGGCTCACTCCGATGGGACGTCGCCCCCCTGACCGCGCCGGCCCCGCGTCGCCACCACCGCCCGCAACCAGCAACCGGCACAGCCCGCTGCAGGAATAGCCCGACCCCTGCGGGAACTCGCCTTCGAGCATGCCGCGGACCGCCTTGTCGATCGACGCCCGCACCTTCGCCTCGTCGATCGAGTCGAGGTCGATCACGCCGCGTTCGCCGGTCCTGAGCATCCAGTACTCGGCCACCCCCCCCACCTCCGGCATCTCGTGCCGGATCGCCATCGCGTAGATGCCCAGCTGCAGGTCGTCCTTCCTGGGCTCGAGCTTGGCCTTGCTCGCCCCGCCCGTCTTGTAGTCGATGATCCGCACGCCCGCGTCGATCCGGTCCACGCGGTCCAGCTTGGCGATCAGCCGGTGCGCCGTGCCGTCCACCTCGTAGGGCATCACGATCTTCCGCTCGATCTCCAGGATCTCGGCGCGGTTGGCCTCCATCATCTCCTGCGCGCGCCAGCATCGCCAGCAGCTCGTCGGCCGCGAGCCGCATCCCCCTCGCCCCCGGCCCGCAGCTGCGCATCAAACAGCCGCCGCCCGAACGCCGCGAGTGCCCCCGCGTCCGGCGGGTCGTCCCCCTCGACATCCGCGTCGCGCCACGCCCGCCCGTACCACTCCAGCGCCTGGTGGATCATCCCGCCGGTCGAGAGCGCCGTCGTCGGCGCCTCGCCCAGCCCCAGCACCTGCCGCATGTAAAAACACGCCGGGCAGCGGCTGTACTGATCCAGCATCGTGAAGCTGATATCGATCGGCGCCTGCATGGGCGCGGGCACAAAGGCCGCCCCCCCGCCGCCTCCGCGGCACCGCCCGCCGCCAGCCTCGCCCCGACCCGCTCGGCGCCCTCGCCGCCGGCCCACGCCGGCGGCTCACCGGTCGCGTCAAACACCGCCGCGACCGCCGTCCGCGCCGCCGCGGCACGGAACCGCTCAACTGCGCGCGCAATCGCGTCCGGGTCGGCCCCCGGCGCATCCACCCCGTCCAGCGCCGCCGCGGCCTCGGCCCGGGCCGCACGCCGCTCGGCGTCGGCCGCCCGCCGCCGCAGTTCCCGCGCCCGCCCCCGCCGGGGCCTCATGCGTCAGCGTGTCGCGACCCTCGCCCGCGTCCAGCACCTCGTCCAGCTCGCGCGCGACGATCAGCCCGGGCTCGTCGAACAGCAGCTCCTGGGCGTAGTGCTCGCTCTTGCTGCGGGTCTTGGTCTTCTTGGTCAGCAGCACCAGCCGCCGCTCGGCCCGCGTCGCCGCGACGTAGAAGATCCGCCGCTCCTCGGCCCGCGACCGCGCCTTGGCGTCCCGCTCGTCCCCCAGCCGATCGATCAGCCCCTCCGGAAGCGACAGACCGTCCCGCCCGCCGGCGGTCTTGGGGAATCCGTGCGGCGGGTTGACCCGCGGCACAAACACCACATCAAACTCCAGCCCCTTCGCCCCGTGCGCGCTCAACAGCTGCACCGCGTTCTGCGCGCGCTCGTCTGCGTCCTCATCCCGACCGATCATCTCCTCGCCCATCGCGCCGAACGACCGGTCCCGCTCGTCCAGATCGTTGAAGTAGGCCCAGAACGACGCGAGGTCGCCCGGCGCATCAAGCCGGTGCTGGATCGCGCGCGCAAACCGCACCACCCGCACCAGTCGCTCCACCCGCTGGGCCCGATCCCGCGGCCCCAGCAGGTCGGTGTGCACCAGGTCGAACCGCGTCGCGATCGTCCACACCATGTCGGCCGCGGGGTCCTGGTGCGACTGGGCCAGCAGTTCGGCCCGGAGCCCGGCGAACCTCACGATCTGCGGGTCGTCGGCGGCGCGAGCCTCGAGCCACGCGGCATAGTCGCCAGCGCCGGCCGCCCGCCGTGCCGACGCGTCCGATGCGCCGTCCGAGGGGCCGTCGGGCTCGACCCCCAGCACCGCCAGCCGCCGCGCCCGCCGGAACTCCCGCTCCCACGAGGCCAGCGTCGCGACATCGACCCCCAGCGGCGGCCGGCTCAGCACCCGCTGCACCGCCCAGCTCGCCTGCGGCACCACCAGCAGCTCGATCCACGCCAGCAGATCGCGCACGCCGTCGTCATCCGCCACGCCGCGCTGGGCGTGCCGCTGGACGGGGATGCCCTCGAGCTCGAGCGCCTCGCCGATCGAGTCCAGCTCCGAGTGTGTGCGCGCAATCACGGCGATGCGCGAGCGCGCCCCCTCCGGCGCGGCCGCGAGCGCCCGCCGCACCATCGACGCGATCACATCCCCCGCCTGCGGGTCGCGCTCGAGCTGCACCACCTCGACACACGCCCCCGCCTTGGTCGGCGCGTCCCGCAGCGCCTCGGCCCGCTCGATCCGCTTCTCCGGGGCAAACCGCTCATCTGCGCGCGCGATCACCGCGTTGGCCACATCCAGCACCGGCGCTTCCGAGCGGTAGTTCTCGGTCAGCGCCAGCGTCGTCGCGTCGGTCCAGAGCGAGGCGAACCGCGCGAACGCCCGGTCGTCGGCCCCGCGGAACTCGTAGATCGCCTGGTCGTCGTCGCCCACCACCACGAGGTCCGGGTGCCGTTCCGGCGGGGCGAGCGCCCGCACCAGCTCGATCTGCGCGAGGTTGACATCCTGAAACTCGTCGACCACGAAGTGCCGGTACTCGCTGTGACACACCGCCCGCACACGCTCGTGCTCGCGCAGCAACCGGGTTGGCAGCGTGATCAGCTCGTCGATCGTCAGCCACCCCCGCTCGCGGCAGGCGCCCTCGAAGAGTGCGTACATCCTCGCGTGCCCGGCAAACCTCGCCCGCTCCTCCCGCTGGGCCGCGACGGTGTCCGCGTCGGCGGGCCCGCCGTCCGAGCCCTGCCCCGCGTCGAGCCGCTCGGCCCACGTCTTGGCGAATGCGACGCACGCCTCCGGCGACAGCGCGTTGTGGCGGCAGAGCTCGATCACCTTGCCCGCCTCGTCGAGCAGGGCCTCGGCGCCGAGGGCCAGCAGCGTGCCGTAGATCTTGTGCTCGGTCGCAAGGCGGCGCAGCAGCCGACGCTTCTGGGCGCTGTCGATGATCTCCGGCGAGCCGCCGATGCCGGAGAGATCCGGGAACCGGCGCAGCAACCGAAGCCCGAAACCGTGGAAGGTGCTCGCGTGCACGCTGTCGGCTGCGGAAGGGCCGACCAGATCGGCCAGCCGCTCGCGCAGCTCGCCGGCGGCCTTGTTGGTAAACGTCACCGCGACGATCGTGGAGGGGTCAACATCCCGTTCGACGATCTGGTGCGCCACGCGGTGGGTGATGAGCCGCGTCTTGCCCGTGCCCGGGCCGGCGAGGACGATCAGCGGCGAGCCCTCGTGCAGCACGCCCTGGCGCTGCGCGTCGTTGAGCCCGTCCAGCAAGTCCCCGTGCGCGTCCACGCCGAGAGTCTACTCCGGGGCCGCGGCGTCCGGGTCGCGCATGTAGAGATGGATCGCCATCGTGCCGTACTCGTGCGTCTCGGGCCCCAGCGCCCCCGGCAGCTTCAGGTCCACATCCACCCGCTTTTTGGGCGGCGGGGCGGTCTCGTCGTTGAGCTCGGCATCGAGTTCGAGGATCTCGGTCTCGGCGTCCACGGGCTTGCGCTTGCGGTGTTTGGGCGCGGGGGCGGGCTCGGGGCCGGCCTCCTCGTGATAGAACGGCGCGGGCGTGCGGAAGACCGCGTAGCCGGTCTCGTCGAGCTTGCCGATGAACCGGGCGAGCTGGTCCCGCACCCGCGGCCACTGGGCCGGATCGAGCACCAGCGGGTAGGGCGGGTCGTAGAAGATCAGGTGCACACCCTCGGGGCAGCGGGCCAGGGCACCCGCACCCAGCGCGTCGCTGATCCCGATCTCGCACTTGTCGAGCAGGCCCAGGTCGTCGGCCGTGTCCTCGATCAGGGCCGCGACCTTCTTGTCGCGCTCGATGAATGTCGCGTAGGTCGCCCCGCGGCTCAGGGCCTCAAAGCCCATCGAGCCCGAGCCGGCGAAGGCGTCGAACACCTCGACACCCTCGGTGTGGCCCCGCAGCAGGTTGAAGATCGACAGCCGCACCCGCTCGGGCATCGGACGGGTCGTCTCGGCGTCCCTGGGCGTGAGTATTTTGCGACGTTTGAGGCTTCCGCCGATGATGCGCAGCATGGAGAGAGGATAGGCCCGGGCCAATCGCCCACCGGCCCTCGCCTCTGGCGCCCACCACACGGCTTACTTGTTGAGCAAGTCGATCTGGTAGCGGAGCACCGGCGGGGCGTCGACCCCGGTGACAACGCCCCAGAAGGGGTCGCCGAGCCCGTCGTCGTACCAGCTGCGGAACTGGCCGTTGGGGTTCTCGCCGTAGAGGTCGAGCATCGGGCTGCCGATCATGACGGCCCGCTGGACGAGCAGCAGCTCATCGCTGGCGTACTCGGCCTCGGCCGCGACTCCCGAGAGCGCATCGACGAGCTGGCCGAAGAGCTTGTGGTCGGCCCGCAGCAGGACATCCGCGTCGTTCCAGATGTAGTAACGGAACCGGCTGGCCGGGCGGAAGCGGAAGGTGTGGCGCGACCGCAGCAGCGCGACAACGCCCTCGGGACCGTCGATCCGCCGCTGGATTGGCACGCCGGGCAGGATGCGTTCGAGCTGGTGGCAGAAGGAGTCGAGGTCGGTGATGTACTTGCCGAAGAGCGGCAGGACCTCGGTATCGGGCTGGAGGGTGAGGAAGTGGCTGAGGCAGGCCGCGAAATCGACCCGACGCCGCGCCGCCTTCGACCAGGCGACGAGGTGATGCTCGTCGAGCATCTGGGCGACCTCGGGCTCCCAGTCGAGCACCCGGAAGGGCGATTCGGTTTGACGGCTCAGCGCGCTCATACAGACCGCGGGCAGGGGCCCACGAATTCCTCTCTGGTGCCGCCGGGCCCGTGCCCGCGGCTTGCTGCTACACCGACGCCGTCCCCTCCCCAAGAGGTGACAACCCCAGCACTGTTCACCGGACATTTACAGTGTGCGCCACCCCGGCGAGAATGCCAGCAACCGCGGAGGTTTGTTTGAAACGGTTGTGAGGGCTGGACTTAGGCGAAATTGCCCAAGTTCTCAAGCCGAAGATCCGGCGATGCCGCCTCAACAAGTGACAGCAAGCGACAATGGTCGACAGGTTAGGGTGCCGTGGTCTGAGCGAGTCCTCGAGCGAAGGCCACGATCGCGCGAGATTCGCGCCGGTCGCCGTGGCCCGGAGTCACGGGGCAGCTGCGCAGAGCCTCCGCTGACCCGTGGCACCCGACACCGTGCGGTTGCGCGGCATATCCCGGAGAATTCGTGTGTGGCATGCCCACGCTTCGTGGGCATGTGTTGCGACCTGGCGAGAGGACGCCATGCCCACGAAGCGTGGGCATGCCACACGAGGGCGCTACGGCTTCGCGGCTGCGGCGGCGTTCTTGGCCTCCACCGCCTGCCCCGCCAGGCGCTTCTCGCCGCTGCCGGCGTGGGCGGGGCGTTCGTGGACGGCGGCTTCGCGTCCGTCCTCGGTCGCGGCGTAGACGATGCCGATCGTGGTCTCGGTCTCGCCCTCCACCAGCCGGTTGACCGCCTCGACGCCCTGCATGAGGGTGTGGTCGGTGTTGGCGACCTCGTACTTCCACATGCCGAAGCGGCCGCGGCTGAAGATGCCGCGGGCCTCGAGCCAGGGGATCACGTCGCTAAGGATCGCGTCGCGGTCGACCGCCGGGGTCGGGTAGGCGTATTCGGCGCGGTAGAGCCAGGTGTCGCAGATGTCGTCGCGCTCGCCCGGCTCGAGCAGGCCGGCGTTCTCGAGGCCGGTGATGGTCTCCTCGATCACGCGGTCCTTGTCCACCGGCTTGTGCTCGCTCTCGCTGACCTCGCAGAGCAGGGAGTAGTGCGTCGCGTTGCCGCCGCTCTGGTCGGGCGTGAGGTAGGGCGAGTAGTTGCTCAGGTAGGTCACGCGGTAGAACGGGCAGTTGCTCTCGGGGAAGTACATCCAGCTCTTGGTGCTGGGGCAGGGGCGTTTGATGCCGATGCCGATCATGTAGCCGGAGGAGTGGCGCAGCTCGGACGCCCGGGTGCGGAGGGTGTCGGGCACGTCGCCGGTGAGGATGTCCTTGCAGAGGACGTCCAGCGGCATCGCGGTGATGAGCACGTCGTAGCTCTCGGTGGTGCCGTCGGCGAAGGTGACGACCTTGGCCCCGGCGTCGATCGACTTGACGGTGCGGTCGAGGGCGATGTGCTCGCGGATGCTCTCGCCCATGCGGCGGTAGAACTCGCCGGTGCCGCCCTTGAGCGGGTACTTGAAGCGGTTGTTGGGGCCCCAGCCGAAATCGTCGCTCTCGAGGACGACGTTTTTGAGCGCGCGGTCGATGTCGAGCACGGCGACGCGCTCACCGATCCACTGCTTGTTCATCATCTCGGGCGGGTGGGCCCAGACCTTGAAGTTGTACGGACGCATGAAGTGCTTGGCGATGCCCTCGCCGAAGACCGCGTCGATGAACTCGCCGAAGTTGGTCGCGTCCTTGTGGCTCTTGACCTTGCCCTGGCCGGTCTGGGCCTTGATGAGGCCGGAGAGGCACTCGTACGCCGCCTGCTTGGGCAGGTAGCGGATGTTGTTCTGGAAGGGGTACGGCACCCAGCGGTCGAACATGCGGACCCAGCTCTCGCGGTCGTTGAGGCTGAACTCGTCGCCCATGAGGGTGTCGAAGAGCTTGTCGTAGTAGTCGTAGTGGCTGAACATCACGTGGCCGCCGATATCCCACGTGAAGCCGGCCTCGTCGGTGAAGCTCGCGGCCAGCCCGCCGATGTAGCTGTTGCGGTCCACGATCAGGAAGTTGTCGTGGCCGAGTTCCTTCAGCCGCACGCCGGCGCGCCGAGGCCCGTCGGGCCGGAGCCGATGATGAGGACGCGGTGCTCGGGCTTGAGCTTGCCGTCCCAGGAGTGTCCGGGGGTATGACCCGTCGAGGGCTGGTTGTTGCGCTCCGTCATGTCGATCGGCTCCTCTTCGGGCGGCCGCGGGGTCGCGAACGGGCTCCGCCCGTCCCAGACTCCCGCCGAGTGGCCTGAAGGGTACGCCCGGCCGGTGGCTTTTGGGCCGGCCCCGCCTACCCTCCGAACAGGAATGCAGACCAGAGAGCCATCCCGTCCCGAGACGTCCTGCCCGCATCTCGCGGCTACGCAGGGCCACCGTCTCCGCATGGAGCCCCGGCGGCTGGGCCCTCGCGGCCGTGGGCGTGGCCATGCTGGGCATGGGCACGATCGGGATCTTCCTGCCGGGCATCCCCACGACGATCTTCCTGATCCTGGCGTCCGCGTGCTTTGCCAAGAGCTGCCCGCCGATGGAGCGCTGGCTGCGTGAGCAGGCAATATTCCGGCCCTACGTCCGATATCTCGACCGAGACGCGGTGATGCCCAGGCGTGCCCGCGTGCTCTCGATGGGGATGATGTGGACGGCGATCCTTATCAGCGGCGTGGTGTTCTGGAAGCGGGACATGATCGCCTACGCCGGCCCGCTGCTGCTGCTGGCGGGGGTGATCGGGACGGTTGCGATCAGCCGGTTCCGGCGCGGCCGCTGAACTGGCTGCCGAGCGGGCGCGGGCTCGACCCTTACATCACTGGCCGACCGACTCTGACTCGGGCGCGGCGGTCTCGTCCGAGGCCGGGGCGTCCGGGATGGCCTCGTCGCCTTCGTCGCCCGTGCTGAGCTGCGCGCGCAGATCGTCCTCGATCCGCTTGGCCAGCCGAGCCTCGAGCGAGGGGTCGCGCCGGATCGGCACGAGGTAGACCGACGAGTGGCGTTCGCGGAGTTGGGGATCGACGGTGAATGTCGAGCCACCGACGGTCTCGCTGTCGAGCCGGCGTCCGGCCCGCTGCTCGCGCAGGACCGTCACCCAGACCGAGCCGCGCATGCTCTCGGCCCCGTCGGGCTCGAAGGTCACGCGCCGGCGCGGGACTGGTGGTTGAGCGTGTCCTCCCACTCATCGCCGAGGCCGGTCTGGAGGGGGCTCCACGGCTGGAGCAGGCCGGGGGAGAACTCGGGCGCGGTCGAGATGACGCCCGCCGCGGCGTCGATGCGGTCGAGATCGAGGCGGTAGGACCGGAGGACATCGCGGGTGGTGTCGAACGCGGCGGTGTAGTCGTTCGTGGCGAAGGTGAACTGGCCCGAGTGATCGACGGCCGAGGCGCACCCGCCGAGTGTCAGGCACGCGGCGGCGGCCGCGGCGAGCAGGGTTCCGAGCTTGTGCAAGGGTTTCATCGCCATGTCATCGCCATCGTGGGTTCTCGCTCGGGTGTTGGTCCGGGTGCCGTCGCCCAAGTCTACCGCAGTTGGTCCACCGTCCGCACGATCAGGTCCCAGGCCTTCCGGACGTGCGCCTCGCCGGTGTGCGTGCCGCCGATGGCGAAGCGGGCGATCGGGCGGGGTGTGCCGCCCGGGCCGGGCCAGCTGGCGTGCGAGAGGAAGGTCTTGCCGGAGGCGTTGACCTTGTCGATGACCCGGGTGGTCAGGTCGTCGGGCCCGGCGACGCGGAAGCAGACCAGGGCGAGGCTCCGCGGCACGACGAGCTCGAAGCGGTCGTCGAACTTGACGAACCGCTCGAGCATCTCGCCGAGGCGCACGTGCTCGCGGATGTGCGCGCGCAGCCCCTCGACCCCGTAGTGGCGCACGACGAACCACAGCTTGAGCGCGCGGAAGCGCCGGCCGAGCGGGACATGCCAGTCGCGGTAGTCGATCACGCTGCCGCTGTCGCTCGCGGCGTTGCGGAGGTACTCCGGCGTGATGCTCATCGCGTCGGTCAGGTCGCGGCGGGAGCTTGTCCAGAACAGGTCACAGTCGAAGTTGGTCAGGAGCCATTTGTGCGGGTTGATGCAGAGCGAGTCAGCGTGCTCGAGCCCGGCGGCCATGGCGCGGTGTTCGGGGCAAACCAGGGCGCTGCCGGCCCAGGCGCCGTCGACGTGGAGCCAGATGGATGGGCTGTAGCCCGGCGGGCTGGAAAGCCCGCCCTCCTGAGCATGAGAACACGAGTTCAGTACCTCGGCGATCGCTTCGATGTCGTCCATCGCGCCCACGCCGGTCGTGCCCATCGTCGCGATGCAGGCGATGGGTGTGGGGCTGGCGGGGTCGAGGCTGCGTTCTTCGAGGACGCGTTTGAGTTCGGCGATGTCCATCCGTCCCTGCGCGTCGGCCTTGATGGTCCAGACCCGCTCGTCGTCGTCGGGGCCCTCGGCCAGCCCTGCCATCATCGCGGCCTTGACCACCGACGAGTGTGCGCCCTCGGAGCAGATCACCGCGAAGCGCTGCTCGACCGCCTCGGCGACCAGCCCGATCTCGCCGGACTCGGCCTCGAGTCGCGCGCGTTCGGTGCGCAGGCGTCGCCAGCGCTGGCGTGCGGCAATGAGGGCTGCGAGGGTGGCCTCGCTGGCGGTGCCCTGGATGACGCCCCCGCCGCCGAGCCCGTGGTTGTCGGCGGTCGAGCGGAACTGCTCGGGCAGGTCGAACATCTCGGCCATCCAGTCGAGCATGCGGGTCTCGATCTCGGTGCAGGCGGGGCTGGTCTGCCAGAGCATGCCCTGCACGCCGAGCCCGGCGCTGCAGAGCTCGGCGAGCACGGCGGGCCCGCTGGAGTTGCAGGGGAAGTAGCCGAAGAAGGAGGGGTGCTGCCAGTGCATGAGGCCGGGGAGGACGATCTTGGTGAGGTCGTCGAATACCTCGCCCCAGGCCTCTGTCGGCTTGTCGGCGTCGCCGAGGCCGCGGTCGGGGGGCGACGCGGGCAGGCGGGCGAGCACATCGCCGGGCTTGTCCTGGCTCTTGACCGGCCACATGCCCACCGAGGCCTGGTAGTCGGCGAGGAAGTCGACCATGCGGTGGCCGAGCTCGCGGAACTGCTCGGGCGTGAGGTGGTTGGGGGAGTCGGGCATGGGGGGAGGATATCTCCGTGCGCCCGCGTGGCGCCCGCACGCCCGGTCCGTCCCCCGGGACGCCGACGATGAGGCTCTGCGAATCGTCGGATTCGACGCGCCAGCACACATCCGCCTCTCCGCCATCCGACACTTCGCTCGAAGACTCGCTCAGTGTCGGCGTCCGGGAGGGACACCCGCGCTGTTTCCAACACGCTCGGCGCGGGGTGCCGTGGGGATGGCGTCGGGGTGCCGTGGTCTGAGCCGTGCTTTGACGGCGAAGGCCACGTTCGGGGGGGCGTGGCCTTCGTTCGAGGACTCACTCAGACCACGGCACGGGGGCACTCGGACCGTCACTCGCAGGCGGCCGTCCAGGCGTTGAGGAAGTCGAGCACGTCGAGGGTGTTGACGATGCCGTCCTCGTTGAAGTCGCCCTCGGGCCGCCGCTCGCTCCAGGCGTTGAGGAAGAACAGGACATCGAGGGTGTTGACGACGCCGTCCTCGTTGAAGTCGCCCTCGGGCCGCCGCTCGCTCCAGGCGTTGAGGAAGAACAGGACATCGAGGGTGTTGACGACGCCGTCGCCGTTGATATCGGCGCGGCACTGCTCGGGCTGGCCGCGGGCGACGGTGAGCAGGATCGTCGCGGGCACCAGCGCGGGGCGTGTGAAGCCATCAGTCGCCTCGACCAGATCGAGCGGGGTCGTCAGCGAGAGCACGGGGTAGCGCAGCCGGGCCAGGCCGTCCTCGTCCAGCCCCTCACCGAGCCACGCCCGGCGGGAGAAATCGTCGGCCCATGCTGAGCTTGTGTCGGCGTCCTCTGCCGGGTCCACCAGCGCGATGGGTTGGAATGCGCCCCACGCGCCCATTGACTCGGTGTCGAGCGTGGTGGAGACGCGGAACTCTCCCAGTGTGCCGCCGAAGCGGAGTCCGGTGTCCGGGTTGATCGAGTACAGCTCGCCGCCGCGGAAGACGTGCTCGCCGTGCACATCGTCGAATCCGACCAGGCGGAGTTGCACCAGTTCGGTCTGTACGCCGAGGACCGGGTCGTCGCCGTAGCGCGGGTCGATGGAGCGTGTGCGTCCGCCGTCGCGGTCGGCGATGTCTATCGCGGCCATGGCCAGCGTCAGCGTGCCGGTGTCCGGATCGAACGCAGCGCTGGCGCCGGACCTGTCCGACCAGCCGCAGGTCTCCCACCCGGGATCGAATGGCGCGGCCTCGTGGCCTCGGTGCATGCCGATGAGTCCCGCCCAGCCGCTCACGCGCCGGGGCAGCCCGTTGTCCGGGTCCGCGTCCAGTGCGACCGGGTTGTAGAAGAGGCCGTACCAGTCCTTGTGGGGCGACTGGCCCGCGTTGTGGTCAACGGAGCTCCCGAAGGAGACGACGGCCTTCTTGCCCCACCTGATGTCCACGGTTCCGATTCGGGTGCTGCTGAGGGTGATGAAGGGGAGAGGGTTGGGGTCCACATCGTCGCGGTGCGGGCCGCGGATGTGTGTGCCTTCCAGGGCGAGGTTGAGGTTCTGGATGCCCCAGTTTTGCCACCGGCCCTCGGTCCAGATCTCGAAGTCCCAGTTTGTTCCCGCGACGGGCAGGATCGCGAAGAGGTGGTCGTCGTTGTTTGCCCCGTCGACGCGGAGTGTGCCCTCGGCCTTGAGGTAGGTCGTGGTGTCGGCCCCGATGACCATGTTTGAGTTCGACGCGTCGCCGCTCTGTGCCGTGGCGTGGCCGGAGAGCAGCGCGAGCGTGAGCAGTCCGGGCTTGAGAAGCTGCGTGGTGATGCGTGGGGTGGCGTTCATTGGTGTGTTCCTCGTTGCGTCGGAGTGCGTTCGGCCGGGCGCTCCGGCCACTCTGCGAGCGATGCCCGGGCTTGCCGCTCACGCGCTTCAGGAAAGGAGCGGCCGGGCTCTCTCGAGCCCGGCCGCGGGTTGGGTGTGCTTCAGGGGCTTGCAGCGGTGCTTACTCGCAGCCGGCGGTCCAGGCGTTGAGGAACTCGAGCACGTCGAGGGTGTTGATGAGCCCGTCACCGTTGACGTCGGCCTCGGGGAGCTGGGCGCTCCAAGCGTTGAGGAACTCGAGCACGTCGAGGGTGTTCACCACGCCGTCGGCGTTGAAGTCGCCGGGGCAGCGGAAGTCGAAGTCCCAGAAGAGCTGGTGGGTGTCGGAGTCGAGCCACATGCTGGTCTGCGGCGGGACGAGGGCGTTGCCGCCGAGCGCCACGAGCCAGGGGTCACCCTGCGGGAGCACGAAGACGCGGACCGGTTCGAGCACGACGGGGTCGCCCCCGAGCGTGGGGATCTCGACGAGGCAGCGGCCCATGGGGAGGATCAGCTCGTTCTGCTGGTCGGGCAGGATGTCGGTCAGCCCGGCGTGGAAGAGGATCTGGTGGTTCTCAAAGTCGAGGACCTCGGGGCCCATCATCTCGAGCCCGAGCTGCTGTGCGGCCTGCTGGCCCATGCAGGAGACGGGGGCGAGGTTGAGCTGGACGAGCTGGATCGGGACGTCGTTGATGAGCAGGTTGTCGAGGTGGGGCTCGAAGACGGCCTCGTCCTCGTAGTTGTCGTCTTCCTGGATGGGGGCGCGCTTGTCGGCACCACCGTTGCCGCCACCGCCGTCGGCCTGGCGCCAGCCGGTGGAGCGGTTGTTCTTGGTCGGAACGTTGGTGGCCACGTCGGTGAAGTCGAGCTTGTGGCCGTCGATGGTGGCGCCACAGACGTTGGCACCGATCTTGGTGGGGACGGACTTGGTCTTCTTGGTCTTCTCGGCGTCGTTGCCGCCGGTCTGGTCGCCGGGCTTCTTGGGGACGAAGATGGTGACCGTAATGGTGCGGGCGGGGCCGTTGGCGGTGCCGTCGGCGTTGCGCGGCTGGACGGTCACGGCGACGTCGCGGAAGATATGGCAGGTGACCGAGCCGCCGCCGGTGCCACCCATGCGCTGGGTGCCGTCGGGGGTGCCGATCGGGTCGCCGGCGGCGTCGAGGAACTGCATGCGCTTGGCGTCCTCGAAGCTGATGGTGGTGGTGCCGCCGGAGTCGGCGATGGCGCCGACGGACACGCCGGCGATCGAGATGCCGACGGGGTACTTGGTGAACTGGTCCTCCGGGCCGGCGTGGGCGAGCGCCGAGGCGAGGCCCAAGGCGGCGACGACGGCGAGGGTCTTGATGTTGGTGCGGGTCTTCATGGCGTGTTCCTTTCGGGTCTCTGGTCAGAACGGGGTGAGCGGTACGGTTCACGTTGTCAGCGACAGTGCCGCGGATGGCTCACGCCGTTGTGTGAGAAAGAGGGACCCTCACGCTCTGGATCATGCCCGTTGCGTTCGCCAGAAGCCGCAGGTTGCCCATCCTGCCGCGGGATCGCGCAGGGGCGAGCGGACGGGGCGTGGCCCGTCCGCTCGCGTGTGTGAGGAGAGAGAGTGGATGGTCGGGGGTGGATGTGGGTGGCTCAGCGGCAGTCGGCCCACTCGTTCTGGAACGCGAGGAAGTCGAGCGTGTTGATCTGCCCGTCGTTGTTCCAGTCGGCCTCCGGGTCACGCATGTTGAAGAGGTTGAGGAACTCGATGTAGTCGCGGGTGTCGACGACGCCGTCCTCGTTCAGATCGGCGCGGCAGGGGGGCGGGCCGGGGAGCACGAAGATCGGCTGGTCGAAGCTGTCCTGGGGGAGGTAGAAGGGCTGGCTGTACTCGAGGTCGAGGTCCAGGGCGTTGAAGGGGGGCAGCGGCGGGTCGAGCTGGATGATGATGGCGTCCTGCTCGGGGAACACGATGCTGTTCCAGTAGTCCTCGGGGAGGCGGATGTCGATGATCGGGTTCTGCGGGTTGACCGGGATCACGAGGTCGTACACGAAGTCGTTGGAGCCGTTGTTGATGACGGTTTCGACCTGCGGTGCGCCCGGCAGGACCGGGATGAAGCACTCGTAGTTGCCGTCGGAGAAGTCGGCGCTGGCGAGCAGATCCCAGTGCTTGCCGTTGGAGAAGTTGGAGAACTTGACCATGACGCGGGTGTTGGAGCTGGTTCTGCGGTCAAGCTCGACGTTGACGGTGATGATGCGCCCGGGGCGGAGGCTGTCGCCGTCGAAGATGCTCTTGACGACGTTGGACGCGCCGCCGTCCTTCCTGGTGTCGTTCTCGCCCTGTTCGAGCGAGCCGTTGCCGTTGTCGTCGACCTTGTCGCCGTTGATGTCGGTGACATCGATCGTGGTGACATTGGGCCCGAACTGGCTGTAGCCGTTGTAGACGGCGATCGTGATGTCCTCGACCCAGAGGCCGGTGTCGTTGCGGAGGTTCAGCTGGAACTGGCCGGAGCCGGAGCCGACGGTGATCTCCTTGCCGCCCCGCGGCACGCCCGTCTGGGCGAGGCTGGAGCAGGCGGTTGCCGCGAGGATCGAGGCAGCGAGCAGGCTGGTGGTGGTGCGTGTCATCGGTGGGCTCCTTCTGGTCTGGGCGAGATGCCGTTTGGACTCCTGTTCAGGGGGTAAGCGACACCGACCGGCACCGCTCACGGTGGCGCGGGCATAACAGCACCGCGGCCCGCTGATCGCGGGCCGCGGTGGCAGAACGTGGGGTTGCATGAATCGGGCGTGTGCCCGGGCGGGATCGTTCAGTCGGGCAGCTTGGCCAGCGCGGCCTCGACGCGCTCGACGAGGCGCGAGACGGTTTCGGCGCCGAAGTCGAAGGCCAGGCCTGTTGACTCGAACAGCTCGGGCAGGGGGCGGCTGCCGCCGATCGAGAGGCCCTTGATGTAGAGATCGATCGCGGCCTGCTCGCCCTGTTCGAGCGAGATGAGCCAGAGCTGCAGGGCGCCGAGCTGGGCGATGCCGTACTCGATGTAGTAGAACGGGTGGCCCCAGAGGTGCGGCTGGCGGTGCCAGAGCCAGCGGTGCTCGGCGTCCAAGCCCGACCAGTCCACGCCGCCGCCGAAGCGCGACTCGAGCTCGAGCCAGTGGGCGCAGCGCTCGTCGGCGGTGTGCTCGGGGTTGGTGTAGATCCAGTGCTGGAAGGCGTCGATGGTGGCGATCCACGCCAGCAGGCTGACCGAGCCCTGCAGCTGCTTGCGCATGGCCCGGCCGAGGTCGGCCTCGTCGGGGTAGTAGCCGTCGGGCCCGCCCCAGTGCTGCATCGTCATGAGTTCCATGGCCATGCTGGCGACCTCGCAGAACTCGATCGGGGCGTGGCGGTAGCCGACGAGCGGGTCTTCTCGCGAGAGCTGCGAGTGGAAGGCGTGGCCGGCCTCGTGCACCATGGTCTCGACGTCGCGGTGCAGGCCCGCGGCGTTCATGAAGATGAAGGGCTGGCGTATGCGGTCGCGCATGTACTGGTAGCCGCCGGGGGCCTTGCCCTTGCGGCTGTCGAGGTCGAGGCACGCCCCGCCGCGCGAGCCGCGGGACTCGCTGCCGTCGCCGAGCTCGCCGAGCATGTCGGCCAGGCGCGGGTCGAGGCGGCCGAACGCGGCGATCGCCTTCTGCATGAGCTGCGCCGCCGTCGAAGGGGGTGAGCGGCTTGCGGCCCTTAGAATCGACGGCGACGTCCCAGGGACGCACGGTGTCCACGCCGAGGGTCGCGCGTCGCTCCTCGAGCCGGCGCTGGTTGAAGGGGACGACCGCCTTTTCGACGGCGTCGTGGAAGGCGAAGCAGTCTTCGGTGCCGTAGTCGAACCGGAGCATCGAGCGGAAGGCGTAGCCGACGTAGTTGGTGAAGCCCGCGTTCCGGGCGACCTGCTGCCGCAGCTTGACCTGCTCGCCGAAGATCTCGTCGATGGCGTCCTTGTCCTGCAGGCGTCGCTCCGCGCAGATGCGCCAGGCGGACTCACGGACGGCGCGGTCGTTGGACTCCTGGTACTTGCCCATCTGCGGCATGGTCTGTTCGCGGCCATCGAACTCGACCGTCATCGCGCCGGTCACCGTCTGGTACTTCTGTGCCAGCTTGTCGATCTGGGTCTGCAGGGGGACGTTGGCCTCGCGGAACAGCTCGACGGCGGCCTGGGTTGCGCGGCGCATCACCAGGTAGCGGTCCTCGGGCATGTCGAACCGGTCGAAGTAGGACGCCTCGACCTTGTCGAGCTCGAAGGCCGCGGGCTTGATCTTGGGGGAGACCTCTTCGAGGAACTTCGTGAACGCCCCGGCGGCGTCGGCGTCCTCGGTGTCGCAGGTCATGGAGATGTAGAGGTTGGCCTCGGCCTCGTTGCAGGCGGCCTCGAGCTCGGAGCGGTCGATCAGCCAACGCTCGAAATCGGCGGCGCTCTCGACCGGGCGGTCGCGCAGCGCGGCGAACAGCGGCTCGATGTTGGCCCAATCGGTCGCGTCGATCTCGGCCGGGACAAAGCTGGTGTCGAGTGTGGGCATCTGGTCCTCCTGTGCCGCCCGGCGGGCGGGGTGCGGAAAGGTGAAGCGGGCGATCAGGCGCGATCATAGAAGCGCGGCCAGCGGCTCGGGCCGCCATGAGAACGCAAAGGGAACGCGAAGAGAAAGAGCCCCGGGCGGCGGGCCCGGGGCTCTGTGAGGAGTTCACGATTCAGGCGGCGGGACCTGAGTTTGACGGGCTTACGGCCTGAGCAGGTCGCGGAGCATGCGCTCCTGCTCGCGGAACCAGTCGTCGGACAGACCGTTGACGTAGGCGAGCGTCGGGTAGTTCTTGGCGACGCTGCGGATGACGGCGAGGTGGCGGCGGGCGAGGCCCACGAAGGACCCGCGCTGCTTGAGGTCCTGGCTGCCCTGGGCGTTCTGCACGGCGGTGCCGTACTTCTGGAAGTAGGAGCCCATGCGCTCCTCGGCCTTGGTGACGCCCTCGCGCCAGGCCCGCATGTCGGCCTCGGGCTGGCTGATCGGGAAGATCTCGCCGCTGACTTCCTTGCCGACCCACTCGATCTCGTTGTAGCCGAGCATCGTGGTGAGCGTGTTCAGGTCGTTGGTGGTGCCCTTGGAGAATTTGCACTCGGCGGCCTGTGCCGAATCGAAGGTCAGGATGCGGCCGGCGGGGTTGACCATGTACTCACCCTCGTCGGTGTTGTACCAGGTGATCTCGCCGTCCTGGTTGCGGTTGTAGCTGAGGGGGTCCTCGATCTGCATCGACCGCATGATCTCGGGGGCGCGTTTGCCCTGCGCCGAGACCCGCTCCATCATGTAGAGCACCTTCTCGAGCTCGAGACCCTCGACGGCGACCAGCGCGCCGGACCAGCCGGTGCAGGCGCCGTAGTTACCGTCACGCATGAAGTAGATCTCTTCGAGGATGTGCGAGCTCATCGCGGCCGCGGAGATGGCCGACTCGATCCACGCCACCGTGCGGAAGCGGGGCTTGAACTCGTCGTGGATCACCTCGTGCATCTTGGGGATCTCGAGCAGGTACCCGCCGCCGGAGTTGACCTTGAAGACGACGATGTCGATCTCGTTGTCCTCGAGCCACTCGATGGAGTTGTGCAGCGGCTGGGCGGCGAACTGCACGCCGACCATGCCCTCGAGCGTGATCACCACGCCGCGGGGCACGCCGGGCGCTTGGGCGGGAGCTTCTGCGAGTCCTCGGCCGCGGCCCGGACGGGGTCGCTGCCTGCGGGGGTGCTGTCGGCGTCGCGTTCGATGCGTTCGATCGTCGAGGCCGCGAAGAACGCGCCCGACTGCGAGACGCCGCCGATGGAGTAGTCGATCCAGACCGAGCCGCTGAGCTCGCGGACGATCTCGCCCTCGATGACCCGGCCGTCCTTGAGGTAGATCTTGTCGCCGGCGACGGCGTTGGTGGCGGTGCCCAGCAGCATCGCCAGCGCGAGCACAAGCCCGGCCGCCATCCCGCCCAGTTGTTGAGTCCAACCGAAGAATCTCATGACAGGTCCTCTCATTGCACGCGCTGGTGTGGCGCGGGTGGTCTGGGTGCGGTTTTCTGTGTTCGTGCCGCGGGCCTGCGCCACGCGGCGTGTGGTGATGGACGGTGCTACGGGCGGTCCTTCATCTGTTCCTGTGTGATCTGCTCGATGATCGTTTCCATGGTCGGGATATCCCACATGCCCTGCGGGGGCATCCGGAACATCCGCACGCCGATCACTTCCTTGTACCGCTCGAGGATGGAGATCATCTTGCGGAGCGTGGCGATCTGGCGCGAGCGGGCGGCCTGGCGTTCCCGCCGCTCGCCGGCGACCTGGATCTCGTCGAACTCCTGCCGCAGGTCTCGCAGCTGGCGTTCGGCGTTCTCGACGCTCCGCGTCCACTGCTCGCGGATGCGCTCCTCGCGCGCGTCGATCAGCCGGTAGTTCCGGTCGATCTCCAGCTCGAAGAGCAGCGAGTCGAGGTCGTCGACGGTGCCCTTGGAGATGCCGATGGTCTTAGCGATATCGGCGGTGATGGTCAGGTTGTCGTTGCCCTGGCCGCGGGCGCGTTCCTGGATGGTGTCCTCGTTCTCGCCCTGGCCGTCGTCGGTGAGGATGACCTCGTTGAGGTCGGGGTTGGGCTCTCCCTCGATGAGCACGGGCTTGCCGTTGTCGATGCGGTAGCTCAGGACGTACTCGGTGCGGGCCATCGCCTCGATGATCCGCGCGTCGTAGCCGCCGTTGAGCGCCATGCCGCGGGCGTGGCCGAGGCGAAGCGAGAACTGCTTCTCACGCACCCGCTCGTCGCCGGTCGAGCCGAAGATCTCCTCCAGCCGGCCGATCCCGCCGATGCGGCCCTCGCTCGAGAAGTAGATTGTCTTGAAGTTCAGCGGCAGGAACGCGGCCCCGCCCATCGCGTTCTTGACCCACGCGACGTACTGCGGCTTGTAGCCCAGCGTCTCGGGCAGCTCCTTGGTCAGGATCGGCTCGATGTCCTCGGTCAGCCAGAGCTGGTCGAACTGGTTCACATCGTCGCCAAACTCCTGCCCGCCCAGCGTGCCCCAGGCGTTGTCGATCGCCAGGATCACGTACTGCGGCCGGTGCTTGACGATGTCCTTGGCGATCTGCCGGACCGCCGTCGGGGTGATGTCGCGGCCGAAGTAGCCCTCGATGTTCACGACATACACCGCGGGGGCGCTCGCATCGACGGCGGGCTCCGGGCGGTCGGCGTCGTCGCCGTTGTCGGCGTTCACCGTCGCGGCCTTGGTCCCGCTGTCCTCGGGGCCGCGGTCGATCGCCAGCAGGTCCGCCTTGTTGTACGTCTGCTCGCCCTCGATCCCGGCGACGATGACGAGGAACCGGACCTGGGTCTCGGTCTCCTCGAGCACGCGGCCCTTGATCACGCGCCCGTCCTTGAACACCAACTGGTCCGGCGGGTCGCCGGCGGAGACCGCCACGGGTGCCGCAACCGAAGCGCCGATCCCCGTGGCCCCGACAGCACCAGCCACCGCGAGCACGCCCGCGATCGCCGCCGCCAAAACCCGATTGCGTTGTGTCTTCATCATGCCCTCTTTCGTGAACCTTCCCGTGGGTCTCGCGGGCTGCCTCCGGATGGCACACCCCGCCCGCGTGTCTGCAGACTCACAGCTTAGACGCTCCCGCCTCCGGCAAGTTCCGCAGCCAGCCGCAGCGCCTCCGGCTTGCCCGAAACCCGGCCCTCCAGCTGCGCGTCGTACACCGACGAGAGTACCCGAGCAAACACCGGACCCGGGGTGATGCCGACCTCCAGCATGTCGTTGCCGTCGATCAGCGGTGTGGGCGCCAGCCCGATCCCGTCGCCCGCGAGAGAGCCCACATCCGTCCGGACCACATTGCCCAGTTTGCCGTTCCTGGCCTCCAGCACCGCCAGAGCGTCGGCAAACCACGGTGCGGCCGCCCGGGCGCTTCCGGGACGCGACCCCGGCCGCCGCCCAGTCGGCCTCGATCTCCAGCACGCCCCCGAGCACGTCCCGCAGCCGGGCCGACTCCTCGTTGCTCAGACACAGCCCCCGACGCCACCGCCGCACGAGCCCCGGCACCTGGGCCAGCGACTCGGCCTCCCCCGGTCAAACGCCAGCGCCGCCAGGGCCGCGGGGAAGGACACCGCCACCGGCTCGCCGAGAAACTCCCCCGGAGCCAGCCCCGCCAGGGCCGAGCCCCGTGCCGCCGTCGGCACCACGCCGAGCACGACGCCGTCGAGGCTCAGCTCATCCAGCAGACCCGCGGCCTCGGCCCGGGTCTCGGCGAGGAACATCCGGCGGAGCTCGTCGCCGACCCGTTCGCGGCTCACGCCCTCGAGATCCGACGCGTGCTCGCGGATGGCGCTGGCGGTGCCCTGCTCGATCGCAAAGCCGAACCGTGCCGCGAAGCGCACGGCCCGCAGCGCCCGCAGGTGGTCTTCGGCCAGCCTGCGCTCCGGGTCCCCCACCGCCCGGATGACGCGGGCCCGCAGGTCGGCCATGCCGCCGACGTGGTCGATCACGTGGCCGTGGATGCTCGCCGAGTCCTCGGCCGCGAGGGGATCGAGGAAGAGGGCGTTGATGGTAAAGTCCCGCCGCTCGGCGTCGTGGGCGGCGTCGGCAAACTCGACGCGGTCCGGCCGCCGGTTGTCCGTGTATGGCCCGTCGGAGCGGAAGGTCGCGACCTCGACCACGCCGCCGGCCTCTTTGACGAGCACGACGCCGAAGCTCGCGCCCACCGCGGCCGTCTTGCGGAACATCGCCTGGATAGCGTCGGGCCGCGCGTCGGTCGCGACGTCGTAATCGACCGGGTCGAGCCCGAGCAATTCGTCGCGCACGCACCCTCCGGCGAAGTAGGCGACATGGCCGGCCTCGCGGAGGCGGCGCACGATCGACGCCGCGGTGCCGCGGGCGTGCTCACTGGTCCATTCTGGTGCGTTCTGCGCCACGGCGGGAGTCTAGTGCGTCTCGGCCGGAGGCTCGGGGTCGCCGGGTTCCTTCTTACCCACGAGACACACCCCGGCGCGTAGCACCCGCCGGGGTGTGTCTTCTCGATCACGCTGTGGAAGAGGCGCGGGACGACCCCGAGTCACTTCTTGCGAGACTTCTTCGCCTTCCGGGACCGCTTGGACCCCATCGCCGCGAACGCCGCGCGGCCGAACCGGCCCGAGACCGTCGCCAGCTGCACCCGCCGCATGTCGACCATCGAGCACTTGCCGCCGACGGACCGGACCATCAGGAAGGGCACGCAGACCGACTCGATCCGCACGGGGGCCTCGGTGCAGTTGGGCAGCACGGTGACCCTCTGGACCCGGACCCCGTCGGCGCCGAAGCCGCACGCCATGAAGTCGTAGCTCTCGTGCATGACCACGACGTAGTCGCCCACGCACACATCGTCGGCCCGGACCTGCCGGACGACTCTCACCTTCTTGTCCTTGTTCCTGTTCATGGCATCACACAACTTCATTGCTCGTGCGACAGCGTTCGCGCTGCGCAGCAACATCACGTTCATCAGATTTCACACGGTGGAAAGGGAGTGCCGGCCGATCAGCCGGCGGCATCAGACCCGAGGCGGGCATCGCGCAGCCACACCCGGCCGCACATTCGCGGCAGAGATTCGCTGACCGATATGTGTTGCAGAAACAACACGGCATGCTCCACAGGGATGTCATGTCACAACATGACGGGTCGGGATTCTCTCCGACACGCAAGCCAAGTCAAGTGTTCCGCCGCAAAAGAGATTTCTTCTCAGCCGCGCGCCGAGTCGCGCTCCGCCTCGACGTGCTTCCAGTAGTCCCCCGACATCAGCTCCGCCGAGTTGCCCGCCGGATCACGGAAGTAGATCGACCGCGCGCGGTCGCCCTCCGGCCCCGGCCACTCGATCTCCTTCTCGATTTCGACGCCGCGAACCTGCAAGCGGGCCAGCCACGCGTCGTAGGAATCGGGCGTGATCGCAAACGCGATGTGTCCCGGTCCCGTCGCGCCGTGCGAGGGCACCACGCGGCCGGGCTTGCCGGCCAGTTCCGGATTGAAGATCAGCAGCACCGCCCCGCCCGGCAGCCGCAGCCCGCGCCCGACGCCGCCGACCGACTCCTCCATCACCACCAGCCCGAGCACGTCGGCGTAGAACCGCACCGTCGCGTCGACATCGGTCGCGTAGAGGATCGTCTCGTGAACTCCCAGCACTGTCGGCATTCGGATCCCTCCCAGTCTCACGCGTCGCACACGCAGCGTACGCCGACACACCAGCCGCCGGGACGCTCGCGCCGGCCCGCGCCGAGCAGCAGGATCGCTACGCTCATGCCATGCCCAAGCCGCCCCGCTCGAAGCTGCCCACCGTTGTCTGGGCGGCCGCGTGGGTCAGCTTCTGTGCCGATGCCTCGACCGAGCTGATCTACGGCATCCTCCCCGCGTTCTACCTCGGCACGCTCAGCATCGGCGTGCTCGGGCTCGGGCTCATCGAGGGCTTCGCCGAATCGCTCGTCAGCCTCACCAAGCTCTACAGCGGCTCGCTCTCCGACCGCACCGGCAGACGCAAGCCGTGGATGCTCGCCGGTTACGGCCTTGCCGCGATCTCCAAACCACTGCTGGCCTTCACCACCTCGGGCCTGGCCGTCGGCGCGCTGCGCGCCAGCGATCGGTTCGGCAAGGGGCTGCGGGGTGCCGCGTGACGCCCTGATCGCCGACTCGATCGGCCCGCACGTCCGCGGCCGCGCCTTCGGCGTGCAGCGCGGCATGGACCACGCCGGGCGCGCTCGTCGGCGGCCTGGCCGCCGCGGGGCTGCTCGCCCTCGATGCGGTCTCGACCAACCAGCTCTTCCTGCTCTCGGCGATCCCCGGCCTCGCGGCGGTGCTGGTCATCGTCTTCTTCATCCGCGAGGTGCCGCCGAGCCCCGGCCGCGAGCTGCGCGCCCCCTTCGGCCTGCGGGCCTCGTGGCGTGACGCGAGCCCCGGGGTTGCGCCGCTACCTGGTCGCGTCGGCGCTCTTCGCTCTGGCCAACTCCAGCGACATGCTGCTGCTGGGCATCTGCTACGAGCAGTTCCTCGCTTTCGGCATGGAGCCCCACTTGGCGATCAGCCGGCTGCCGCTGCTCTGGGCGCTGCTGCACGTGGTCAAGAGCCTCGGCACGCCGCTGGCCGGCACGCTGAGCGACCGGGTCGGACGCGTGCCACTGCTGGCGGCGTCGTGGGTGATCTACGCGGGCGTGTACGCCGGTACCGCCGCGTTCGCCCTCGGCGGCCACCCCACGTGGAGCATGGCGATCTTCACCGCCTACGCCCTGGTCTCGGTGCTGATGGAAGGCCCCGAGCGCGCGCTCATCGCCGACCTCCAGCCCGAGAGCGCCAAACGCGGCGGCGCCTACGGCCTGCTGCACTTTGTCACGGGCATCCTCGCCCTGCCCGCGACCATCCTCGCCGCGGTGCTCTGGCACGAGCTGGGGCCGGCGTGGGCATTCGGGCGCGGGGGCGGTGCTGGCGCTCCTCGCGGCCGCCGTGCTGCTGGTGCTCAGGCCCGCAAGCAGCCAATAGTCCGCCCGAGTGCCGGGTCGAGGCGCACCCCGCGCTCAGCGCCGCGCCCGGCACTCATCAAGAAACTCGACACCCCGCCGCAGGTGCGGGATCACGATCGACCCGCCCACGATCAGCGCGATGTCGAACGTCTCCCACAACTCCTCATCGCTCGCCCCGGCGCTGACGCACTGGTCGATGTGGTAGGCGATGCAGTCGTCGCACCGCAGCACCATGCTCGCGGCCAGCCCGAGCAGCTCCTTGGTCTTCTCATCCAGCGCCCCGGCCTCGTACGCCTTGCCGTCGAGCTGGAAGAACCGCTTGGTGACCAGCGTCCCCCCACACCGGGGCGTGCCGTCGGCGTGCGTGCCCCGCTTCGCGTCGTCGCCCATGATCCGCTCGTTCAGCCTCGACCGGAACGCCTGGAAGTCGTCGTATCTGCTCATGAGCGGATTCTACGGGCCCGGCACCGCGATGCCTGCACGCCTCCCGGCAGAGCGGCGGGTGCAAAAAGACAACGCTGCCCGGACCGGCCGGGCAGCGTCGCGTGAAACGGTATTGAACCCGCAGACTCAGGCGATGACCGAACGCGTCCGACGCGTACCGACGAGTCCGAGGCCAACGAGCGCGAGGCCCGCCGCGGAGGGCAGCGGGATGATCGCGAGCGTCAGCGTGGTGTCGTCCACGCCGACGGTCATGTTAGAGATGAACGGGAACCAGCCGTACCGGTTGCCCCCGACGACCGTTGCGATAAGGTTGCCGTTATCCCTGCGGGTCTCGGTGAACAGCACGGTGCCGCCGGCGTCAATGAGATTCATGTCCACCTCGAGGACGCCGCCGGCGTCGCGGAAGACGTGCTGCATTGTGTACCAGCCGGAGGCGGTGACCTCCAGGTAATTGCTGTACGCAGTCTCAATGTCCTGGCGCGGGGAACCGTACGAGTTGTTATCGCCGGCCACGAGGAGCTTGCCGGTCGAGATGTCCTTGGACACGTGGAAGATGAAGTCCTGCAGGTGACTGCCGGACTGGTCGTTGGCCGCGACCGTGTAATCGAAGCCGGCGCCCCCGGCGAGGCCGGTGTCCAAGTAGACCTTGTTCTCCGCGGTAAATCCCGCACCGAAGACGGAGCGATACCCGTCGAATCGTGTGAAGCCAGAGGTGCCATCACCGGCTTCGCTGAACTCCGCATGGAACCCGCCGCTGGCGGAAGTGAGCCCGAGCGTGCCGCCGCCGGAGGCGACCCGATTGACCTGGCCGTTCCAGCCATTGCTGTTGTCGAACCAACCCGCAGTGTCGGTCTCAAAGCCCTGCTCAAACACGGGCCCCGCTGCGGCGACCGCACCGAAGCAGGCCACAACACCCAATCCAATGTACCTCTTCATCTCGAATCTCCTCCGCGCAGTGCCGTTTCCTGTCCCGGTGCGCGACCTGATGAACCATCCCCGCCGGCACACCCGGCACTGACGGTTTCACCCCCACGGGGAAATTACTCTAATGTCGGGATCCCCTCAGACAAAGCGCCCTGACGGGTTTTCTCTAGAAATATTGATTCGCGCCGCCAGAGCGCAGCACGGGCCAAACAACGTTGCGGATTCGCCAGAGCCCCTAAGTTCCGTTCGCCGACCGGCTTACACGCAGATTGCCACTCATTTGCCAATAGTTTCTTGGGCTGCATATGCAATTCTGCGCAGTCACCCCACCTTCTGCGCCACCACCAGACCCTCCCGATTAGTCACGCAGCAGGACAAAAACCCGCTCCCCGGCGACCCGATCCACCGGTTGAAGGCGTCCACCGCGTCGCGGCCCGCGTCGCTGCCGGCGGGGTCAGTGATCCACCAGTCCGCCCCGAGGCAGTTGTCGGCGATGAGCAGCCCGCCCGGCCGCAGCAGCCTCGCGGCGTGCTCGGCGTAGCCCCGGTACTCGCTCTTGATCGCGTCGAGGAAGACCACGCCCGCCGAGCCGTCGCCCAGCTCCTCCACCAGCCGCGGCAGCTCCTCCAGCCCGGTGCTCTCGCGCAGCTCGATCCGATCGCCCATCCCTGCGCGCGCAAACTCGCTGCGGGCAAAGGCCGCGTGCTCGGGCTCGGGCTCGATCGTGATGAGCCTGCCCTGCGCGCCCAGCCCCCGCGCCAGCCAGAGCCCCGAGTAGCCGCCGAGCCGCCCCCACCTCGACCGCCACCGGCCGGTCGGTGCCGGAGCAGGCCAGCTGCACCAGCACCATCAGCAACCTGCCAACATCCGGCGAGACCGCGATCGACGGCAGCCCCGCGGCCACCGCCCGGTCCATCAGCGTGTCCAGCTGCTGATCCAGAGGCTCGGCCAACCCACCGAAGACCTCGCGGACATAGTCGCAGGTCCCGTCCCACTTCTCGGGTGTCATGTGTGTCATGCCGTGACCGTAGCCGCCGAGGGTGCCACGGGTCAGGCCCGGCTCTGCGGGACTGCCCCGTGTCGAGACGCCGCACGGGGCAGCCGCTCAAAGCAGCGTCTGACCCGTGGCACCCTCGCTCTCGTGCTCGCGCCACGGGCGCTACCTCGACGGCACGACCGGCTCGGCCCCCAACCGCACCAACGCCGCGGCGAGCCGGGCGTGCAGCTCGCGGTCGGGCGCTCAGGGCATCGGCCCGCCTTGCGCCCGGGAAGTCGTACGCCGCGAACGGGTCGCCCAGACGCTTCTCCGGGTCCTCATCGGCGAACCGCGGCACGATGTGCGCATGGAGCACCGGCACATGGTTGCAGAGCATCAAATAGTTCAGCCGCTCGCAACCAGTCGCCTCGGTGACCGCGTCCCCCAGCAACGCCACATCCGCGAGAAACGCGGCTCTGGCTGCGGGCGGCAGGTCGTTCAGGTGGGCGGGCGTTGCCCCACAGCCCGAGTCCCCGAGCAAGTCCGCGGGCACCTTCGGCAGCAGCATGCAGCAACCCGTCACACCCTCCGGCTGCTGGTTCGACAGAATCGCCCAGCCCGTCCGGAGCCGGCCGAGCGCTTGCGGGTCATCTCCGGCCTCGATGCGGGCGATCCGCCCTGATATTGGATCCGTCATGCCCGCAGCCTAGGGCCTGTCTGATGGCCCGGGCTCTCGGCGCACTTGCGGAGTTGCGGCTCTTGCGATGGGCGCAGGAGTTCATGGCTCCCGTGCGGGTGCCACGGGGTCAGGCCCGGCTCTGCGGGACCGCCCCGTGCCGAGACGACGCACGGGGCAGCCTCTCAAAGCAGCGTCGGACCCGTGGCACCCTACGACCGGCATTGGCACATCGAAACCGGCGCGGTAGGCTTCCCAACGAGAGAGACACCACCCCGGAGAATCGCCATGCCCCGCCGCGCTCTTGCTGTCTTGACCCCCGCCCTCGTGTTCGCCGCTGCTGCCACGCTTGCCGGCTGCTCGATCGTCTCCAGCGACAACCACGTCAGCTACACCGGCAACTACGTCGCGTCGGACACGTTCGGGCGGGTCAAGGTCGGCGAATCGACGCCCTCCTTCGTCGAGGCCACGCTCGGCGAGCCGACCAGCAAGACCGACCTCGAAGACGGCTCGAGCATCTGGCGGTGGGACTACGTCGTCCGCCGCTCGGGCGAGGGCAGCGTGCTGCTGGTCTTCGACGGTGAGAGCTCGAGCGAGAAGAAGCACTCGTCGTATGTGCAGTTCGAGAACGGGGTGGCCACGAAGAAGTGGCGCAGCTAGGCCAGCACGCCGGGCCCGAGTTGCAGACTGCTTCGTGTGGCATGCCCACGCTTCGTGGGCATGGAGTTCCGCGACATTTCGAGATCAAAGCACATGCCCACGAAGCGTGGGCATGCCACACAAAGGTCCCGCCTACCACCACTTTCTCCTCTGCCCCTTGCCCCCACGCCATCTCTCGGCGATGATGCCCGCATGATCTTCACCACCGCCGCTGTCTGTCTCGCCGCCATCGCCCAGACCACCCCGACACCCCCCGCTCCGCCCGAGCACACCCGCCACATCCTCGCTGCGGACCCGTGGGCCGGGCACATCGCCCTGCTCGCGCCGGCCACCGACGCCGCGGGTGACTCTGCGCCCGGTTTCGAGATCACCTGGGAGCACCCGATCAGCGCCATCCACGACCTCCACGTCCTCGATTCGGGCCACATCCTCTTTCAGGACTCCTGGACGCACATCCTCGAAGTAGACCCCGAGACCGGCGAGACCGTCTGGGAGTACGACGCCGCCCGGCAGAACCGCCGCCCCGCCGACGGCCCCGTCGAGGTCCACGCCTTCTCCCGCATGCCCGACGGCACGACGATGATCGCCGAGTCCGGCCCCGGCCGGCTCATCTTCGTGGATGCCGAGGGCAACATCGACCACCAGTTCAAGTTCACCCTCTCACGCAACGACCCCCACCGCGACACGCGCCTCGTGCGCCCCACACCCCAGGGCACCTTCCTCGCGGCTCACGAGGGCGAGGGCGTCGTCCGCGAGTACGACACCGAGGGCAACGTCGTCTGGGAGTTCGCCGTCCCGCTCTTCGGCAAGGACCGCGCCGGCGGCCACGGCTTCGACGCCTGGGGCAACGCCGTCTTCAGCGCCATCCGCCTCGACAACGGCAACACCCTCATCGGCACCGGCAACGGCCACCGCGTCCTCGAGGTCAGCCCCGGCGGCGAGATCGTCTGGCAGGTCACCCAGGACGAACTGCCCGGCATCCGCCTGGCGTGGGTCACCACGCTGCAGGTGCTCGAGTCCGGCAACATCGTCATCGGCAACTGCCACGCCGGGCCTGACCAGCCGCAGCTGGTCGAGATCACCAAGGACAAGGAGGTCGTGTGGACGTTCCACGATTTCGAGCGGTTTGACAACGCCCTGTCGAACGCGTGGGTGATCGAGGCGGACGTCGCTGGAGCGACAGGCGCGGCTGTGAGATAAGTTTGATCCGCGGCCGCGGTTCTTGTATAAAGGCTCCCCAGAAAGGGGGACCACCATGCCCACCGTCACCGTCCGCGACGAGACCCTCGGGGCCGACAGCAGCCGCCCGGCCGACCATCACTCCGGCCACCACTCCGACCCCACCACCGGCCACGCCGACGGCGGCCTCGTGCTCGATTTCCTCACCGAGCACGTCACCGTCCGCGAGATCATCCGCTCGCGGGTCTATCAGGAGGTCGAGGACTACAACCGCCGCCGCTCCGAGCACTTCCGCGGCCTTGTCGAGCCCACCGACGCCGAGAAGACCCTCAACGGCTACAAACTCCGCACGCCACGCGAGATCGATTGGAATCGGCAGTTCAAGGCCGCGTGCGAGGCGTACGAGCGCAACGGCTTCCTCGTCCTCATCGACGACACGCAGGCCGGCGAACTCGACGACGAGGTCACGCTGCGCGCAGGGAGCGGGGTGACGTTCTTGCGGATGGTGCCGTTGGTGGGCGGGTGAGCGACATTGAAGGAGCAACATCCCAGTTTCGACGAACTCTTTGAGGCTGTCAGCGATGGCGTTCGAGAGCTCAGCTACTTCGACGCAGCACGACGATCTCCCGGATTCGAGAATGTCAGGTCACTCAGCCGTGCGGATCAGGCGGCGTTCGTGCTTTACTGTCTCGGCCGCCTTCCTGCGCTCGGAGATTACGCCGATGCGGTAACCATCCAGGGCGGGTGGGACGACCGTCGCTGGCCGGAAAAGAACCGCCGTCTGTACCGTTGGTGGACCGCGATCTCCATAATCCACAACCTGCTTCGTCGCGCCCTGGAGTGGACAGACTCGGGACTTGAGGCACTCATCACCCACCAGATCGACCGGCGCTTTCGAGCCGGCATCGCCTACTTCGAATCCGGCATCCTGAACCAACTCGAAGCGAACGCGGATCGGATCGATTCCAGCGATCGACTGCAGGCTCTGATCCGCAAGGGCCTGAGCAAACGGATAGCGGCATCGAGTGCAGAGGAAAGATCGCTCCGCCGGCGACTAGCCAAACTCGCGGGCGACACGAGCGAACACCTCATCGCACGAGGCGAAGCGTGGGCGGATCGCGCACTCGATGACCTCGCCGGAATGGATGCGGCCGCGAGCAACCTCTGGCATTCGCTCTTGGAGCATGCCGCGGAAGCGAAGGCCGCAAAGCCCTCGGCCAAATGGGCGAAGACCGCGAACGCCCTCCGCGCACCCATCGATACCGACGTCGTCGTCCGGTTGATCTGCGCCTGGTTCGACCTTGTCGACAAACCCCGCACAGCCGAACAACAGCGAACGCACGACTGGGAGCCCGACGCCACCCACCTCATCGATGAATCCCACGCCGACATCCTCAAAGGCCTCTGCTGGATCGCCTCCACCATCCCCGATCCCGACCTCGCCCGCGCACTCGGCCGCCTCGCCCTCTCCTGCTACCGCAAGGTCCCCGGCATCGGTCCCCGCGCGGTCAAGATCGGCAACGCCGCGGTCTACGCCCTCGGGCACATGCCCGGACGCGACGCCCTCGGCCAGCTCGCGCTGCTCCGCGTCAAGGTCAAGTTCGGCACCGCCCAGAAGCTGCTCGACAAGGCCCTGACCGCCGCCGCCGAACGCGAGGGCCTGCCGCGAGACGAGATCGAAGAGCTCGCCGTGCCCGCCTACGGCCTCACCGAGGTCGGCCTCCGACGCGAGACCCTCGGCGACTACACCGCCGAGCTGCGGCTCCGCGGCATGGCCAAGCCCGTGCTCGGCTTCATCAAACCCGACGGCAAGCCCCAGAAGTCCGTCCCCGCCGCCATCAAGGAGACCCACGCCGACGACATCAAGGAACTCAAGGCCGCGGCCAAGGACATCGGGGCCATGCTCCCCGCCCAGCGCGACCGCATCGACGGGCTCTTCCTCGAGGACAAATCCTGGGACCTGCCCACCTGGCGCGAGCGCTACCTCGACCACCCGCTCGTCGGCGTCATCGCCCGCCGGCTCCTCTGGCGCTTCGCCCCGGGCAAGGGCGGCCGCTGGGACCCCGATGCGCGCAATCTCGGCCCTCTGGCAGGGCGACTCCCTCGTCGGCCCCGACGCCGAACCGGTCGCGTTCGACGAGGCCCGCACCCGCGTGCGCCTATGGCACCCGCTCGAGGCAGAACGCGACGAGATCCTCGCGTGGCGCGAGTTTCTGGAGAGCCGCGAGATCGTCCAACCGTTCAAGCAGGCCCACCGCGAGGTCTACCTGCTAACCGACGCCGAGCGGACGACCAACGTCTACTCCAACCGCTACGCCGCGCACATCCTCCGCCAGCACCAGTTCAACGCCCTCTGCGCCGCCCGCCGCTGGAAGAACAAGCTCCGCCTGTTGGTGGACGATGAATACCCCCCCGCCACCCGAACGCTGGCCGCGTGGAAGCTCCGCGCCGAGTTCTGGATCGAGGGCGCCGGCGAGGAGTACGGCCTGGACACCAACGACACGGGCGTCTTCAACCACCTCGTCACCGACCAGGTCCGCTTCTACAGGCAGGACGCGGCTGTGAGCACGATCCACGCCAGCGGCGGCGGCGGGTACGGCACCTACGGCCCGACCGGCACCAACGACGACCCGCTGCCGCTCGAGTCCATCCCCCCGCTGGTCTTCAGCGAGATCATGCGTGATGTGGACCTCTTCGTCGGCGTCACCAGCGTCGGCAACAACCCCGCCTGGCACGACGGCGGCCCCGAGGGTGCACACCGCGACTACTGGTGGTCCTACTCCTTCGGCGATCTCTCGGCCACGGCCGAGACCCGGCGCGACACTCTCTCACGCCTCATCCCGCGCCTCAAGATCGCCGACCGCTGCACGCTCGCCGGCAAGTTCCTCACCGTCCGAGGCGACATCCGCACCTACAAGATCCACCTCGGCTCCGGCAACATCCTCATGGAGCCCAACGACGAGTACCTCTGCATCGTCCCCGGCCGCGCCGACCCGACCACGCCGCGGAAGCTCTACCTGCCCTTCGAGGGCGACCGCACACTCGCGGTCATCCTGAGCAAGGCCTTCCTGCTGGCCGAAGACGCCAAGATCACCGACAGCACCATCACGAGCCAGATCAACGATCCCTGACCGGCGTGCGATGCGACCCATCACGGCGCAGGCGGCGCCGGCGTCTGCAGCGACGGCCTCGCGATCGTCGTCGTCGCGGTGTTGGCCACCCGGATGTCGTCGATGGTGTAGAAGCACGACGGGTCAACCTCGCGCGCCGCGCGCACGACCGCCGCCGTGCGTCTGCGGCGGACCTGCACGAACAGCATCGTCACCGCCCCGTCACGCCCCGCGCCCTCGAACCGGGTCACGCGGAAGTTCAACCGGCGCAGCTCGTCGAAGAGTGTCTCGCCCTTGCGCGTAAACACCCGCACCACCTGCTCGCCGAAGGGCAGCCACCGCTGCAGCGTCACGCCGACGTAGCTCCCCGTCGCCGCCCCGATCGCGAACGCGATGCCGTAGGCCGGCTCGGTCTGGATCCGCGTGATGACCGCTGACACAGCGAACACCCAGATCACCACCTCGACCAGCCCGAACAGCCACGCCAGCCCGCGGTGGCCGTTGACCACCGCCACCGTCCGCAGCGTGCCCAGCGACACATCGCCGATGCGCGCGATGATGATGACGATGCAGCCGAAGAAAATGCCCCAGGACATGGTGGATGCTCCTCAGTTCACAACCTCAGGACGCGCCGAAGCCGGGCCCGACTCAGCCCCCGTCGCCGCGTGGTTCCGGCTCGGTTTCTCCGCGTGTTGCCCCCGGCGGTGCCCCGGACGCCAGCCTCGCGGCCGCGGGGGCGGGCCGCCGGGCGGGTCGGCCGCTAGGCCCAGTTCAGCCGCGTGCACGATCATGTAGCCGATCACCGTGCACACGACGCAGACCGCCATGAGCAGCACCACGCCCACGAGAAGGCCGCCGCACCCGCCGGTGCCCTGCCCGGGCAGAGGCGCGGACGTGCCGGGTGTGCTGACGGTCGTGATCGAATCGCTCGGCTGCTCGGTCATCCGGGTCCTCTCCGCTGGCGGGTCTTGGGGTGGTCATCCTAGCTCCCGACCCGCCGGGAACACCGAGCCCCCCGGCCGCATCTATATAGAATGCCCCGCCGGAGCCCACCCCGGACCGCAGAACCCCGCCGACCACGGAGACCCGCCATGCCCCGCACCCGCCGATTCCTCGCCCTCAGCACCGCCGCCCTGCTGCTCGCGGCACCCGCCGCACTCGGCCAGACCGGCGACGACGACCAGACACGCTCGCTCATTCCCGACGAAACCCTCGCCGGATGGCACGCCGATGTCCCCGCCGCCGACACCGACCTGACGGTCCCGTCCAGCTTCGTCGTCCGCGACGGCATGCTCGTCAGCATGGGCAAGCCCGAGGGGCACCTCATCACCGACGAGATCTACGCCGACTACCGGCTCGATATCGAGTACCGGTTCTCCGGCAAGCCCGGCAACTGCGGCGTGCTCGTCCACGCCTCCACCAGCCGCGCCCTCTACGCCATGTTCCCCCAGTCGATCGAGGTCCAGATGTACACCGGCAACGCCGGCGACTTCTGGTGCATCGAGGAGAACATCGCCGTGGACAACATGGCCGAACGCCGCTCCGGCGCGCCCGAGACCTGGGGCGGCAGCGAGGGCGACTCCAGACGCGTCCTCAACCTCACCGACGACAGCGAGAACCCGGCCGGTGAGTGGAACCGCATGGTCATCGAATGCCTGGGCAACCGCGTCCGCGTCTGGGTCAACGGCGACCTGGTCAACGACGGCTTCAACTGCACCGCCCGCAAGGGCCACATCGCGGTGCAGGCCGAGGGCGTACCGGTCGAGATGCGCCGCTTCGATTTCACCCCCATCACCGAGCTGTCCCCGGCGGAAGCAAACGAAGACTGGGTGATCGAGGAAAAATCAGAAGACTAAGCCCGCAGCCATCGCACCCCGGGGCGGGACACCCGCCGCCGGTCAAGGGTGGTTGGTCTTGCCCGCGGCGGTCTTCTTCCGGCTCGACGACGCCCCGTTCTCGGGTTGTTCCTCCCCCCGCGGCCGCCCCCCGTCGGGCGTGCCGATCCAGACGATGGCGTGTGTCTGCACCTGCCCGTCGATCTCGTAGGTCGCGCGTCCGGCGATGTGGACTTTGCCGTCGTAGACATCGATATCGACGGCTCGCGAGGCCCCGGTCGGCGGGGGGTCGATGAACTGGTGGATGTCGAGGAAGCTGTCGGGATCGTCGCCGAACCAGATACCAGCGCGGCCGGCGACCTCACCGCAGTGGACGCCGCCGGTGGTGCCCCACATATGGGAGTTGGTGCCGGGCGAAGACGGCGGGTGCATGTCGATCCAGCTCTCGGGCGTGTCGTGCCAGAGGACAGCGTGGTCGCGGATGTTGTCGAACTGGTCGCGGATGATGCCGGTGCCGACCTGTGTGCCGACGCCGTCGGGGTTTAGGGCCATGCCGACGAGCACATAGAGCCCGGGCTCCGTCGGGTTCATCAGAACCATGCTCTCGGGCGTGCCCTTCCAGATCACGGCGTTGAGGCCCGAGTTTCCGCCCTGCCAGCGGCCGTCAGTGGCACGGGCGTACGAACTGTTCGCCGAACCGTAGTGAAGGTCGACCATGACGGGCGGGTCCCCGGCGGTCCAGACGGCCGCGTGGTCCTTGCCACGGATCGAAACGTTGCCCACCGCCATGTCGCCAGATACATCGCGGACCTCAGATGTGTAGTACGGGTCGCCCGGGTGCAGATGGACGACCGAATCCCGTGTACCGAACCAGAGGGCCGCGTAGGTGAGGCCGTCCACCGTGTCGTATCCGCATTGTTTGTCGGCATCGGCACCGTGGATGCCCGGGAGGTAAATGGAATCCTCCGATTCGTTCAACAACAGCCACATGGCCTCGCTGCCCATCCAGAGCGACGCGCCGGAGAACTCCGGCTTGTCCTTCCATCGGAAGTCGCCTGCCGCACCATCTCTTGAGATACCGAGCCCTTCGGACCGCCACCCTACCGCGGAGTGCATGTCGTAGGCCTGCCATGTGTAGCTCGGCTGGGCGCAGGCACGCATTGCCCCGCCGAAGAGAGTCGCGGCGATCAAAGTGAGTCGAGCCATGCTCATGCCGTCAGCATACACCGGGAGAGACTCGCCACGAAGGGTATTGTCGGACGGCCCTGTCGATGAGGCGCGGTGGATACTTAGGAAAGGAAGGGAGGCCGGCGACGGAACAGGGCACGGCTTACGGCGCGGTGACACATCGAGCGGGATTCGCTTGGCCGTCAAGCTGGCGGCGAGTACACTGCATGCGGCGGGCCGGCCGCGCGGGGGATCGACAGATGCACCGAATTCTTGGTCTCGACAGAGTGAGTGGTCTCGTGTGGATGAGCCGCTTCGTTCTGCGCGTGCGCGGCGGCCGCGTATGGCCAGCTCAGCCCGATCGTGGTCAGCCCGCCCGCCCGCGTCGGCAACCCCGGGCAGGAGTGGTGGACAGCGCAAGTCGGCGTGGAGGAGCAGCCCGGGGCTCAGGCGACGATCGTCGTTTCGGCGATGACCGAGGCGGGGCTGGTGCGGGCACGGGCGATCTGGCCCGCCATGAACGACTGGGCGATCGCCGCCCCGCGCACACACAGCTTCGAGCCCGTATCTGACTTGGCCGGCGTGCCGACGTTTCTCAGGTTCATCGATGCGCGCGCGGCCGAGAACGCCGCCGCGCGGGTGGGCCGGTGGCGCACGGTCCTCGTCGGCGGCGGGTCCCAAGCCGGAGTTGGCATCAACGATGGTCTGCCCTTTGCGATCTATACAGACGACGGGGCGGACTGGAAGCCCGACCCCGGGGCGGCGTTCCCCACGCCGCTGCGGATCGGTGATGTCACGGTCGCGCCACCGGCGGTCGCCGGCGGTGCGGGAGCCGGGGACACGCCCCGCGGTGTGGACCGCCAGCAGCACCTGCCGAGCGTCGCGGTGCTTCCCGTGGCGGGCGACAACGACGAGGTCTACGTGGCCTTCTGCGCGAGAGCATCGCGGGGCTCTACCAACACGGACCTCTATGTCGCCCGCAGCATCGGTGCCGAAGCGAGCCAGTTCGCCTTCCCGCCGCCGAGCGCAACAAGTTTCTTTCACTTGGCCGACACCTTCCTCGGCACGCCTGCCGGCACCAACGGGGCCGACCAGTTCGTCCCCGCCATCGCGATCGACTCGTGCGGCGGTGTGAACCTCATGTTCTACGACAACCGCCACGACCCCGACCGCACCGACAGCGTCGAGCTGGTCGATGTCTACTACGCCCGCATCGTCGACTACGGCACAGGCAACGAATCGGTCACGCAGCACCGCCTCACGCCGCGGAGCATCCGTGTGGAAAACCTCGGCGGCAACCGCTTTCTCGGCGACTCCCACAACCTGACCGTCTCGGCCGACGGCACGACGATCTACGCGGCGTACATCGCCCGCGACTCCGCCGACCCGGTGACCGGCGACCGCACGTGCTATGTCCACCGCATCGACATCAACTGCTCCGGCCCGCTGGCCGAGATGACCGGCGACGGCGCGGTGACCGAGGCCGACGCGGCCGCGTTCGCCACCGCCTGGGCCGCGGGGGAGCCGGAGGCCGACACGAACCTCGACATGGCGGTCGATGCCGACGATCTGGTGAACTACCTCATCACCTATTCGGAGGAGATCGAGTAAGGCCCAAGACGCGGCGAACGCGGCCGGCGGTGCTCGGGACCCGGAGTGTCCCGCCCCGGTGCCATGCTCGCAAAGCTCGCGGCACCTGCCACCCACGCCCGCACGCCCCTACCATCCGCCCGTGTTCAGCCCCATCAGCGAAATCCTCGACGAACTCCGCGCCGGCCGCATCATCGTCCTCACCGACGATGAGGACCGCGAGAACGAGGGCGACCTCGTCATGGCGGCCGAGTTCGTCACCCCCGAGGCGATCTCCTTCATGGTCCGCCAGGCCGCGGGATACCTCTTTATCAGCCTCACCGAGGCCGACTGCGACCGGCTCGACCTCCACGCCCAGACCCCGGTCAACACCTCCGTCCGCGGCACGCCCCTGACCGTCTCCATCGACGGCCACCCCAAGCACGGCTTCACCACCGGCGTCTCCGCCCACGAGCGGGCTCGCACCATCAAGCTCACCCTCGACCCCAAGTCCGGCCCCGGTGATTTCGTCAGGCCCGGCCACATCAACCCCCTGCGCGCGCGCGACGGCGGCGTCCTTGTCCGCATCGGCCAGACCGAGGGCTCGGTCGACCTCTGCAAGCTCGCCGGCCTCAAGCCCGCGGCCGTGGGGATCGAGGTCATGCGCGAGGACGGCGAAATGGCCCGCCTGCCCGACCTCGAGGCCTTCTGCAAGACCCACAAGCTCAAGATGTGCTCGGTCCGCCACATCATCGAGCACCGCCTCTCCAACGAGCCCTTCATCCAGCGGCTCGACCCCACCGGCGGCACACCCATCGAGACCCCGCTGGGCACCTTCAACTGCTTCGCGTTTCGCTCGCTGGTCGACCCGCTGCCCCACCTGGCGCTCACCGTCGGCGATGTCGGCAGGCTCGGGGCCGACGGTGCCCCTGTGGATTCAGACGAGCCGACCCTCGTCCGCGTCCACCGGCGCGACCTGCTCGGCGACATCTTCGACGACCTCTCGACCGCCGGGGCCCCCGGCTCGAAGACCTCCAGCGGCCAGATGCTCCGCGAGTCGATGCGGATGATCCAGGACGCTGGCCGCGGCGCGGTGATCTACCTCCGCCCCCACGGCGTCGGCGAGGCCCTCAGCCAGCGCCTCAGCCGCCCGTTCGGCACCGACACCACCGACGCCCCGATCCACTCGATCCCCCACGCCACGCTCGAGTACGGCACGGGGTCGCAGATCCTCAGGGCGCTGGGCATCCGCAACATGCGGCTCCTCACCAACAGCGACGCCGAATATCCCCAACTCGACGCCTTCGGCCTGTCCATCGCCGAGCGGGTATCCGTAAAGCCCTGCTAATACTCGGCTTACGGTATTTCGCGGCCCGCAGACCGTCGCAGCCGCTCCTCGGCGTACCGAACAAAACGCATATGTTTGCGAGATTCCTGCGAGTCCGGCTCGCAATCCCGGTAAACTTCTGGGACCTGACCGGATGGTTGGCGCGTGCCGACGTGGGGTTCCGGTCTTTGGCATCTGTGTCCAATTTGCGTCACTCACAGGAGATTCACCCATGTCCATGCGCTGCTGCACCGGTTCCGCTCTCGGCGGGTACTTCCTTCTCGGCACCGGCTGTTTCGTCGCCGGCGTCGTCGCCACCCGCGCCCTCGACGCGACCCCCACCCAGGCGGTCGAGCCCACCTCGCCCTTCACCGGCCAGGTCGTCAACGCCTCCTACACCCAGCCGGAACTGGAGATGGACCCCGCGATGATGATGGCGGCCATGCAGGAATGGGCCGCCCCGGTCGAGGAGCACAAGCTGCTCAAGCACATGACCGGTGAGTGGGACTGCACCACCAGCTTCTCCATGGGCGGACCCGAGCCGATGACCGGCCACGGCACTTCCGTCGCCCAGTCCGTCCTCGGCGGCCGCTACGTCACCCAGCACTTCACCATGCCCGACTTCATGGGCATGGAGTTCGAGGGCATGGGCGCCATCGGCTACGACAAGACCAAGGGCAAGTTCGTCAACGTCTGGATGGACAACTTCGGCACCGGCTTCATGACCATGGAGGGCACCTACGACGAGGACACCGACACCCTCACCTGGACCGGCGAGGCTGTCTACCCCGGCGCCGAAGGCCCCGAGACCGCCCCCGTCAAGCACATCATCAAGGACGTCTCGACCGACAACACCACGATGGAGTTCTGGGAGCCCAACCCCATGACCGGCGAAATGCACAAGTCCGGCACCATCACCTACACGAGGAAGTAAGCATGTCGAGCGACACGACGACCCCCGACTGCACCGCCTCCGGCGCCATCACCGAAGCCCACGAGCGCTTCAAGCCCTTCGTCGGCACCTTCCACGCCAAGGTCACCATGTGGATGGGCCCGGGAGACCCGATGGTCTCCACCGGCACCATGACCAACACACTCGACCTCGGCGGGCGCTTCCTCCACCAGTCCTACAAAGGCGACGCCACCGACGGCCCCTTCCCCAACTTCGAGGGCCGCGGCTACTGGGGCTACAACACCGTCGACAACCGCTACGAGGGCCTCTGGATCGACAACGCCTGCACCTTCTTCCAGACCGAGCACGGGCAGGTCGACGACTCGGGCAAGGTCTGGACCATGCTCGGCTCGATGACCAACCCCGAGACCGGCAAGCCCATGCAGAAACGCTCGATCATCACCCTCCACGACGACAACTCGCACGAGATGGAGATGTCGTTCGAGTTCACACCGGGCGAGTGGCGCAAGGCCATGCACCTCACCTACGCGCGCGCCTGAGCAACATCCCCGTTCCCAACACACGGCGGCCGCGTTCTGCACAAGAACGCGGCCGCCTTTCGCTCCTGCACAACACGCATCTCCCCGCACGTCGCGTCGGACCGTTCTAACGACATCCGCTTCTCATATGCGTGGGGGTACATACGCGTTTTCCCGGCGCATGCAACCGCACCGCACGAATCAGCGAACCAGTTCTGGACGCGGACCGATTCCGGGCCGTATGACTTCGCAGCTTTCGACGAAGAAAGCGAGTTCCGGCACGACGATTCTGTTGGGCCGCGGCAAAACGATATCCGTGTTTCCACGCGCGTAGAAACCCCCAGCGGGCATGGTGTCTGCTGGCCACTCCGCACGCGTTCGCCTCTCGGCCAGCCCCTTCCGCGGCTGCCGGGAGTTCCTCCTCGCACGCAAGGATGTTCATGAATCTCTCTACTCTCACCAACGGCACGAGCGATAGACTCTACCCGAAGTTGCAGAATCCCCAATCAGATCACGAGGTCCCGGCATTCGTCTCCGACGAAAGCGTCTGGAGAGCGTTGTGCGCCGATGCCGACGCCGCCGTCACCGTCTGCGACCGTGACGGGAAGATCCACTTCGCCAACGAACTCTCCAACCGCTTCTTCCGCTGGCAGCAGACCGTCCGGCAGGGTCGCGACCCCGGCGCGGCCAACACCGCACGCAACACCGTCAAAGACGCCGCATCGACCAGCGCGATCGACGAACGGCTCCGGCTGTTCACCCGCGTCTGCGACACCGGCCGCGGCGTCGCCTACGAGAGCCTCGTCCAGGGCATCCGCCAGTTCGTCACCGTCCGACCCGTGCAGGGAAGCAACGGGCAGACGTTCGCCCTGATCATCGCCCGCCGCATGCACGCCTGGGAGCGCGCCGAGCTGCTGGCCGACGAGACACTCGACGTCGTCGAACTCGAGACCCACGACCCGGGCATCCTCGCGACCCTCTCGCCGCGAGAGCTCGACGTGCTCATCCTCCTCGGCGGCGGCATGACCCACGCCGAGATCGCCGAGCGGCTCGACCTCAGCGTCCGCACCATCGAGCGTCACCGCGACCGGCTCGGCCAGAAGCTCCGCGCCGGCAACCGTGTAGACCTCGCCCGGTTCGCGATCCGCGCCGGCCTCGCCGAGCTGCCCGACGCCGCCCAGGGCTTCTACCTCGACGAGCACCCCAGAGACCCGCTCGACCTGCCGGCACCTCTCCGCAAGATGGCCCGGCGGCGCGTCCGCGTCTCCGACACCGTCACCGAGCCCGACCGGCGTCGCAGGAAGCCGTCCGACGAGGCCTGACGCCGTCGCCTCCGACCCCATCGTCACGATCTAGAACCGCTCGAAGGTCGGCAGCGGCCCGACCAGCGGGCGGCAATAGTCCAGGAACAGCGGCGACACGTCGTTGTGCCCCTTGATGAACTCCGCCGGCATGTGCCGCGTCTTGGCCGCGACCGCCGAGAGCTCGATCCGCTTGAACCTCGCCGCGTAGGGCTGGTCGCCGCCGATGGGGCTGACCCGCTCGATGGCGACACTGCCGTCCACATCGCCCGACATCGCCAGCGCAGCCGCGAACCGGCCCGACCCGCGGGCCTCGGCCATGTCCACCGGCGAGGCGTCCGGCCAGCACCGCTGGATGTAGCCGAACGTGTCGGCCCGCACCCGCAGCTTGGTGCCGCCGGTCGGCGTGAGCTTCTCCTTGAGCAGGTTCGACAGCGCATCACCCAGCGCGCCCGATCCCGACAGCTGCACGTTGCCGTGCGCATCGGTCTGCGCGTTCTGGATCAGCGTCGCGCCGATCGAGTTGCCGTCCTTGTCGCCGATCCCCTCGCTCACCGCGATGTGGCACCGGCCCTTGGCGTCGTAGATCTCGGCCACGTCCTGCACAAAACGCTCGGTGTCGAAGGGCACCTCGGGCACATACACAAGCTGCGGCCCGTCGGTCGAGCCCTCGTACCGGTCGCTCCGCCGCGCCATCGCGCTGGCCGCGGTCAGGAACCCCGCGTGCCGGCCCATCACCACGTTGATCTTGATCCCCGGCAGCGAGATGTTGTCGAGAAAGTCAGCCATGCACGCGGTCGCGACGAACCGGGCCGCCGAAGGGAACCCCGGCGTGTGGTCGCTGCCGACCAGGTCGTTGTCCACCGTCTTGGGCACGTGGAAGCACCGCAGCTCGTAGCCGCGGGCCGCCGAAAGCTCGTTGACGATGCGGCAGGTGTCGCTCGAATCGTTCCCGCCGATATAGAAGAAGTACCGCACGTCGTGCTTCTCGCACGCCTCGAAGATCCGCTGGCAGTACGCCTGGTCCGGCTTGTCCCGCGTCGAGCCGAGCCCCGCCGAGGGTGTTCTCGCCAGCCGCTCCAGCCGGTCGTGCGACAGGTCGGTCAGGTCGATCAGGTCGCCCTTGACCAGCCCGCTCACCGCGTGCCGCATCCCGAGGATCTTCTTGATCGGGTGCCCCGGGCGGCCCGCGCCCTTGGCCCGCAGCCCCTGCACCACCCCCACCATCGACTGGTTGATCACCGCCGTCGGCCCGCCCGACTGCCCGATCACCGCGTTGCCCTCGATCAGTTTCGTCATCGTCTCGCCCTCTCTCTGCCGCGTGCATGCAGTGGCACCGGCTTCCAGCCGGTGCGATCTTCCGTGGGACCGGCCGCCGGCCGATGCGGGCAAACCCCGAGCGGGGTTGCCCGCCCGATCATACCCGTCCGCAAACCCCGCCCGGTCTGCTACGCTGCACGCATGACGACCATGAATCCCCGTGCATTCCGCCGCTCGCTGCTCGCGCTGGCCGCGACGCTCGCCGCCGCCTCGCCGCTGGCCCTCGCCCAGTCCGGCAACAACACCGGCAACCCCCTCGACCCCCAGCCCAACGGCCCACGCCAGACCGACCCCGACTGGCACTTCCTCCTCGGGCCCACCGTCCATGTCGGACCCAACAGCACGATCGAGTCGGCCATCCTCGAGATCCGCGGCGACCGCATCGTCAACATCTCCGACATGTCCACCGTCCGCTTCGCCGCGCCCGCCGGCGCACAGGTCCACGACCTCACCGGCAAGCACATCTACGCCGGCTTTATCGACGCCCACCTGCCCATCGACGCGCCGCGGCCCGACATCAACAGCCCCGGCGCGCACTGGAACGCCGGCGTCACGCCGCAGCGGTCCGCACTCGACGCCGGCGGCGTGCCCTCGGGCGACGCCAGCAAACTCCGCAAGCTCGGCTTCACCGCCGCCGCCATCGCGCCCAACGGCGGCATCTTCGCCGGACGCGCCGCCGTGGTCAGCCTCGCCGAGGCCCCCGCCGACCCCGCCTTCGGCCGCCCGCCGGTTTACCGCGAAGACGTCTACCAGACCATGAGCTTCTCCGGCCGCGGCACGCCGGGCAACCGGGGCGAGTTCAGCGGCTACCCCAACTCGCAGATGGGCGTCATCGCGCTCATGCGACAGACACTCAGCGACGCCGACTGGCGCGACGCGCAGCGCCTCAACGCCGGCGACCCCGCGACCGCCGCCGAAGTCGCCAAGCCCTCCGCCCTCGACGCCCTGAGCCGCAACACCTACAACCACATGCCCCTGGTCTTCCGCACCGCCGACGAGCTCGAGGGCCTCCGTGCCGTCAAGGTCGCCCGCGAGTTCGACCGCCTGCCCATCATCCTCGGCACCGGCACCGAGTTCCGCCGCCTCGACGCGATCCCCGTCGGCCCGGAGGGCAACACCGGCTTCCAGCCCCACTACATCCTGCCGCTGACCTTTCCCGACACCCCGGAGATCGACACCATCGGCAAGGCCGACTCGACCGACCTCCGCGAGCTGATGACCTGGGAGCAGGCCCCCACCAACGCCCGCCGCCTCGACGAAATCGGCGTCCACGTCGCGGCTCACCGCCGACGGCCTCCGCCGCGGCGAGAAGTTCCACGCCAACCTGCACGACGCGATCAAGCTCGGCGGCCTCGCGCCCGACCGCGCCCTGGCCATGCTCACCACCCACCCGGCCGCGATGCTCGGGGTCGGCGAGTCGATGGGCACCGTCGAGCCCGGGCGGCTTCGCCAACCTCGTCGTCGCCTCCGGCGACCTGTTCGATCCCGAGGCCGACGACGCCAGGATCCTCGACGTCTGGGTGGACGGCGCACGACACGAGATCAACAGCCCGCCCCCGCCCTTCGACGGTGAGTGGACCTTCCGCGTCGGCGAGTTCTTCCAGATGCAGATCGTCATCGACGGCAAGAAGGTCACCACCATCGAGGGCGAAGGCGACGACGCCAACGAGGCCAAGGCCCGCAACGTCAAGATGCAGGGCGACATCATCAGCTTCCTCGTAGACGACACCGACGACGGCACCGGCACCTACGTCGTCAGCGGCATCCTCGGCCCCGACGGCACCATCCGCGGCACCGGCCTCGACCCCACCAGCAACCCCTTCGAATGGACCGCCGCCAAAACAGAGCCCGAAGCGCAAGCGAGGAGCCAACCCGAAAGCAACGAAAACACCGATGCCGTCACGGACGCCGACGCTGAGGCTTCCGAAGCGTCGGATTCCGAAGACGCCGACGACAACACCGACCTCCCCCCCGAATCCCTCCCCGGCTACCCCTTCGGCCCCTACGCCATCTCCGAACTCCCGCCGCAGCAGACCACCATCTTCCACAACGCCACCGTCTGGACCAGCGGCCCCGACGGCACCATCGAGAACGGCTGGGTCGCCATCGAGGGCGGCAAGATCGTCGGCGTCGGCTCCGGCACCATCGACATCGGCACCCGCGACGACCCCGTCATGATCGACCTCGAGGGCAAGCACCTCACCCCCGGCCTGCTCGACGCCCACTCGCACACCGGCATCAGCCGCGGCGTCAACGAGTCCGGACAGGCCGTCACCGCCGAGGTCCGCATCCAGGACGTCACCGACCCCGACAGCATCAACTGGTACCGCCAGCTCGCCGGCGGCGTCACCACCGTCAACAACATGCACGGCTCGGCCAACCCCATCGGCGGCCAGACCCAGACCAACAAGGTCCGCTGGGGAGCCGTCCACCCCGACGACATGCATATGGAGGGCGCCAAGCCCGGCATCAAGTTTGCCCTCGGCGAGAACGTCAAGCAGTCCAACTGGCAGAGCGACCGCACCCGGTACCCGCAGTCGCGGATGGGTGTAGAGACGCTGATCCGGGATCGGTTCACGGCCGCGCAGGAATACGCCGCTGCGAGCAACCCGCGCCGAGATATCGAACTCGACACCCTCGCCGAGATCCTCGCCGGCGACCGCCTCATCCACTGCCACTCCTACCGGCAGGACGAGATCCTCATGCTCTGCCGCGTCGCCGAAGAGTTCGGCTTCACCATCGGCACCTTCCAGCACGGCCTCGAGGTCTACAAGGTCGCCGAGGCCGTCCGCGAGAACGCGATCGGCGCCAGCCTCTTCAGCGACTGGTGGGCCTACAAGGTTGAGGTGCAGGACGCCATCGCCCAGGCCGGCCCGCTGCAGAGCGAGGCCGGAGTCCTGACCAGCTACAACTCCGACTCCGACGAGCTCTCCCGCCGCATGCACGTCGAGGCGGGCAAGGCGTACAAGTACTCCAACGGCCGCCTCAGCAAGGAGGACGCCCTCAAGTTCGTCACCATCAACCCCGCCATCCAGCTCGGCGTCGGCGACCGCATCGGCTCGATCGAGGTCGGCAAGGACGCGGACCTGGCCGTCTGGTCCGGCGAGCCGCTCAGCAGCTTCAGCATGTGCGAGGCGACGTGGATCGACGGCCGCGAATACTTCAGCCTCGCGCGCGATGCCGCACTCCGCGAGCAGAACGCCGCCCACCGCCAGCGCATCACCCAGAAGATCCTCACCAAGGGCGCGCCCAAGGCCAAGCCCAAGGGCGACGATTCCGAAGAGCCGAACGAGACCGACACCGAAGACAACATGACCGACGACGACCCGCCCCGCTCGCTCCGCGAACGCATGCTCGCAACCGCCCGCACCCAGCACTACATGAACCTCTACCTCCGCGGCATCAACCCCGCCGACCACCAGTGCGGCGACTGCGGCGCGACCGAACTCCTGTTTGGAGGCAACCGATGAAGACCCTCTCCCCCACGACACCGGCCCCCATCGTGACACCGGCTTCCACCGTGGCACCGGCTTCTAGCCGGTGCGTCCCCGCCCTCCTCTCCGCGCCTCTGCGCCTCTGCGTGAGCCTCCTCCTCGTTCTCGGTATCACCGGCACCACCCCGGCCAGCGCCCAGGACCTCGGCCACAAGGCCCCGCCGCAGGACCACACCGTCTACATCAACGGCGCCACCATCCACACCGTCTCCGGCGACACCGTCGAACGCGGCGGCATCGTCTTCGCCGACGGGCAGATCACCCAGATCCTCGACACCGGCATGGTCGCCGCCTTCGCCCCCGGCACCAAGGTCGTCGAGATCGACGCCGCCGGGCTCCACGTCTACCCCGGCCTCATCAGCCCCTACTCCCAGCTCGGCCTCACCGAGATCCAGGCCGTCCGCTCCACGCAGGACATGGCCGAGACCCGCCCGATGAGCCCCGAGGTCCGCGCCGCCGTCGCGGTCAACCCCGACTCCACACTCCTGCCCGTCACCCGCTCCAACGGCATCCTCCTCGCCGGCGTCTTCCCGACCGCCAGCCTCCGCCTGAGCGGCGACGAGCCGATGGGCCTGATCCCCGGCCGGGCCTCCCTGATGCGCCTCGACGGCTGGACCTGGGAGGACATGGCCGTCCAACAGGACGCCGGCCTAGTCATCAACTTCCCCCTCTCCCGCCCCTTCCGCGCGTGGTGGATGGAAGAGTCCGAAGGCGATCAGACCGCCGGCTACGACCGCGCCATCGCCGCCCTCGACGCCTTCTTCGACAACGCCGTCGCCTACCACGCCGCCCGCGACAACGGCGACGCCCTCCCCACCGATCTCCGCTACGAGGCGGTCAAGGCCGTACTGCCCCCGGACGGCGGAGCGCGCAGGGGGCGGGCTTTCCAGCCCGCCACAGCTCCCCACCTTCTTCCGCGCCAACGACTACGACCAGATCACCGGCTCGCTCAACTTCGCGGCCGCGCACGGCCTCCGCCCCGTCATCGTCGGCGGCCGCGACTCGCACCTCTGCCTCGACGCGGCTCAAGCAGGTCGACGCCGCGGTCATCCTCGAAACCTCGTTCCGCATGCCCAAGCGTGACGACTCCCCCTACGACGACCTCTACAAGCGTCCCCAGCAGCTCCAGGCCGCGGGCGTGCTCTACAGCTTCATGGCCGGCGACGACACCGCCCACGAGCGGAACCTCAACTACGCCGCGGCTCTGGCCGTCGCCCACGGCCTGCCCGCCGACGACGCGGCTCCACGCCCTGACCCTCGGCGCGGCCGAGATCTTCGGCGTGGCCGACACCTTCGGCTCGCTCGAGATCGGCAAGTCAGCGACGCTCATCGTCACCTCCGGCCACCCCCTCGACGTGCTGAGCAATGTCGAGCTCGCCTTCATCGACGGCCGGGCGATTGACCTCGAGAACAAGCAGACCAAACTGGCGGCCAAGTACCGCGAGAAGTACCAGCAGCTCGGGATCATCACCGACGAGTAGATCCGAACCTCACGAGCCCCGAGCGCGAGCTCGGGTTGCAGAAGTCCGCCGAGAGCGTTGACGTATCCCGAGCTTGCGCTCGGGGCTCGTACGCTCGCGACAACGCCGTGTAGGTTCTCTCAGATCCCCAGCACCATCCCGTCCCTAAGCACCCGCTCCTCGCCGTTGGGGCCGAGTGTCTGGAACACCGCGCGGACCTCGAGCCTCGCTCGCGGGCGGTTCTCGCCCTCGGCGGGCGGATCGACCCGTTCGCCGATCCACGCCGGCAGGCCGACCAGCACCAGCCGGTAGGTCCGCGTCGCGGGGTCGAAGCTCTGGGCGTTGATCCGCTCGTCGTCGAGCGCGACATCCCACTTGAGGATCTGCGCGGCCGTGCCCTTGTCGATCCCCTCCATCGGCCGGTAGAGCTGCACCTGCAACTGCCCGAGGGCCTTGACCGGGTCACCCCAGCGGTCGCGCAGCTCGACGTGGCAGACGATCGCCGGCTCGCCGGCCTCGTCCCGACCGAGACGCGTCAGCGGGAAGACACGCACCGAATGGGGGGCGAAGGCGTTGTAGCCCGGCCGCGCATCGTTCTGCGGTGTGAGGGGCTCGGTCCAGTCCCACGACGGGAGCCCGCCGCACCCGGCCGCACCGAGCAGGCCGCCGACCAACGCCGCGCCGCAGCAACCGACGACACCCCGGCCGATCCGGCCCGTGCCCCGCCGCCACCATGTTCCGCTCGCGGTCTGCATCGCTTCAGTCTACCCCGCCGGCTGTTCGGTGCGCGGGCTAGTACTCCCGGATCCGCCGGAACACCGCCTCGTAGGCCAGCGAGACGACCCGCCCGCGGTCGGTCCGGTCCCCCTCGCGGAAGTCGATGAAGGTCATCTCGGTCCACTGGTGCCCGTGCAGGTCGATCAGTGTGCCCTCGGTCGGCGACTCCTCGAGCTCCGCGGCGATCGCGTCACGGAGTGTCCACAGCGCCGACTCGCTCGCCGCGACCAGCCGACCGGTCACGAGCACGTCGAGCTCGGTCAGCCCGATCGCCACAGTGCCCGGCTGGGTGGTGCCCAGCGAGATCCACGACAGCATGACCTGCCCCTGCCGCCCCTGGGCAAACCGGTGCGGCCCCGAGCCGAAGAGGTCCTTGCCCTTGAATGCACTCGACATCGTGCTCGTCTCCGAAACAAGGCTCACGCAGAGGCGCAGAGACGCAAAGGCGAGGCCGATGCACACTCCTCGGCGGGCTCTGCGGCTCTGCGTGAGCGCCCTCAGTCAATCCCGTCCGCGTCCTCGACCGTCACCGGGTCTGTCGCGCCGTCGCTCGAGACCGCGACCAGCTTCACCGTCCGCACCGCGCCGTTTCTAAGGCTCAGCTCGTGGGTGACGTCGGTCACGACGCACTCGGCCCTCACCCGCCGCCGCGGCGAGTCGCCGCCGGCGGGGGCGGTCGCGAAGGCCAGCTCCGCCGACTCGCCGGGCACGGGTGTGCCGACATCGTCCCGCGCCACCTGCTGCACCACCCGCACCGTCACCAGCTGCTCCGGCGCGTCGGCCAGCACCGTGTGCGGCCCAAGGTCGGACCACTCGGTCACGGTGCGCTTCGCCTGCCGGTCGATGATCACCGCGGTGACATCCTCCCACTCGGCCCCGCCGAACCGCACCGTCCTCGGGCTCAGAATCAGCATCGCGCACTCCCTCTCGCTTCGGGACAGACCCGGAGTTCTCTCACGCCCGCACCAGTTGCACCACGCTGGGCCGGCGGGTCGCGTCGGCCACGCCGTCGCCGTCGGTGTCCACTCGGGCCGCCACCCGGCCGCGTTCGGCGGCGAACCGGTCGCGGTAGAGCCCGGCCTTGAACGCGGCGGGCGAGCTGTTGCTGCCCAGCGCGGCCGCGGCGGTAAAGATCAGGTGCAGCGCCCCCAGAGACTCCAGCAGCACCAACGCCTCCGGGTTGGCGATGCTCGATTCGGTGATGACACCGACACCCGCCGAGCCCTCCGGCTCGACCCCCAGCATCCGCAGCACCTGCCCGTGCACCATCGCCAGCTGCGGCCCGAAGGTCGGCACCTCCACCGACACCCCGTTCACGGAGCTCGGCATGCGCAGCGGGCCGTCTGCATCGGGGCGCATCCGCGAGATCGTCAGCGTGCTCTCGCTCAGGCGGCTCGACGATCTCGTACACCACGCCGCCGGCGACCACGACGCCGCCCGCCTCGACACCCGCCTCGTCGAAGCCGACATCCTGGCTGGTCATCGACAGTGTCGTGCCCGCCACGTCGCCTGTGCCCTGTACCAGCCGCTGCCCCACCCAGCCGATGTCCCGCACCACGCTGGGCTCGAGCACCAGCAGGTCTCTGTCTGTGGCAAACATCCCGATCTCCTCTCTGGGTTGCGTCCTGTCCCTCGTCCAAAGCCCGGCCGGCTGTCTCCACCCGGCCGGGCGTGTCGGCGCGGGCTCCCCCACCCGCACGACAACACTCGTGGTGCCGGCTGCTCGCCGGCGGCGCGATATCAGTTGCCGTCGAGGCTGAGGCCGCGGATGACGCCGTGGGCCGCCTCGTTCTTCATCTCGAGCGTGTACTCGCCGACGACCTGCCCCTCGACCGAGTCGCCGGTGGTGCTGAGCGGCTTGTAGCCGAAGCTGCGTCCCTGCAGCGGCATGACCTGCAGGCGCGAGCTGTCGAGCAGGAAGACCGCGTCGCTCGGCACCCATCGCGAGACGACGACCCTGCACACGCCGAAGTCGCTCTCGTAGAAGTTCACCATGCTGCGGTACTTGTCGTCGTTGGCCGAGTAGTGCCTCTGCGCGTCGATGAGCTGGTTGAACGCCCGCTTCTGGTTGCCGTTGACGAGGATGGTGTCCACCGCGCCGGAGCTCTGCTCCCAGATCCGCTTGAGGCCCTCGTTGATGAGCGCCTCGGTCAGGCCGTCGCCGCTGGCCCCGCCGCCGTCGGGGGAAGCCGCCGGTGCCCGGGGCGAAGCTGTTGGTCGCGACGATCGCGCCGATGCCGTTCATCGAGCGGCGCACGGTGCTCGAGCCCTGCTGGTCGGCCGCGGGCGAGACGCCGTTGATGACCGTGTTCTCCAGGTCTCGCAGCAGCTCGCGCAGGCGTTCCTGCTTCTGGTAGTCCACCTCGTCGGCGATGCCGTGCGTCCGCACCGCCTGCATCGTGCCGCTAACCGAGACCGAGGCGGTAAAGATCTGCGTGAAGTTCTGCTTGCGCGACCGCCCGACGAACCGGGCGTCCGGCGCCCCCGCGCCCTCGAGTGCGGCGTTGCCGATGATGTGGAGCTTGAGGTCGTCCACGAGTGTCGCGCCCGTCGTCCCGCCGTAGCCGCGCACGACGGTGATCTGGTTGCCCGTGATCGCCGTGACGAGCATCACCTCGGTGAACCCGTCGGGCCGGACCAGGTCGCCGATCTGGAAACGCGTGCCGCTATCCACGATGAGCGTCGTGTCGGTCTCGGGGTCGGGGTCAAAGAGCGTCTGGTTGAGCCGGTCGAAGTTGGGCAGGAGCGAGTCCTCGATCCACTCGTGCACCGTGCTCATGGCCGGTCGTCTGGCGTCGCCGAGGTGCGCCAGCAGCGGCGTCTCGTAGGGGGTCACGATCCCGATGATGTCGCTCACGTCCTCTGCCAGTTCCGGGAGCTCTGCCCCCGCCGAATACGTCGCCTTGCCGCTGAAAGTCATGCTTAGTCCTCCTTCTCCGATTCCTCCGCCCGGCATCACGTGCCCCCGGGCTCTTCGCCCATCTCGCGTCCCGCACCACGCGGCACGCGCGTTCTCTGTGTCTCATCGCTTGCGCTGTTTGATCCTGCCCAGTCGGGCCCGGCCCGCTCGGCCCTAGCTGTTCAGCCCGCGGCGCATCCGCAGGTAGCGCAGCAGGATTCGGCGGTCCCCCGTCTCGCGCGCCGCTTCCGCGATATCGCCGATCGTGCCGCCGTTGGCCCGGTCGCCCGCGGGCACCGTGGTGGCCCGCACACTCCGCCCGCGCGGGGCGAAGAGGAGCGGCTTGCGTTCTCTCACGCGGGACACGGCCTCGAGCACCGTTGCGCCCGTCGGTGATTTGTGCCTCGACCAGGGTGCGGGCCGTGTCGAGATCGGCGACTCCCGCGACGAGCAGCTCGCGATCGATCTGTCGCGCCCGCTCGCCCTCGCCGACCATGCGGCGCAGGTCCTCTGCCGCGGCCTCGACGGCGGCGAGGCGGTCGGCCATCGCGAGGGTCTGCTGCTCCGCGGCTGCGGCGCGCTGGCGCCACTCCGCGTCGTCGGCGGGCTCGGGCGGTGCGCCCCGGTTCGTCGCCCGGCCCGGGTGTGTCGGGCCCGTGTGTCTCGGGATCAGGTGTCTCGGGGTCGTCGGATCCGGCGGGCACCGGGCCCGCGGCCGGTGTGGCGTTCTCGGGTGCCACGCGGTCCAGCACCTCGGCGTCGTCCCATCCGGTCTCGCTCTGCACTCCGGCCACCGCCGCTGACTCCATCGCTTCCATCTCGCACCTCCGATTGCGTTCTCTGCGCCGGCCCGGCCGGCTTCTCTCTGCACACCCCAGTGACAGCCCCGCTACACGACGCCCGGGTCGCTCGCCTCGTAGCCCAGCTCGTCGAGCACGCGCGTTGTTGGGACGCCGAGTTCGATCTTGCGTTTGGCCGCGAGGGTCTCGTCGACGACGTCGGTGGGCAGGGGGTCGGGCCAGACCAGCCGCAAGCTGCGGTCGCGCGGGTCGGTCTCCATGACGCCGGCTGCGTCGAGTGCGGTGAGCACGAGCCGGCTCATCTCCTCGAGCCCGCGCCCGTAGCTGACGCGTTTGCGTTCGGTCTTGGCCAGCAGGCCGACGAGCGTGATCTTGAGGGCGTTGGCGCTGGAGAGGTTGCCCACGCGTCCCTGCACGACGCCCGTTGCCAGCGGCGGCACGCCCGAGGTCTTGTCCATCGCGTCGCGCACCTCGCGGATGTGCGACTCCTCGCTCGGGCTCGAGGCGTCGCCGCCGAAGGCCGACACGCTGGCGTCGGGGTTGTCGGTGCTCCAGATCTGCCCCGGGCCGACGGGCATGGTCTCGAAGCCCTCGATGCCCTTGGCCAGGTACATCTTGAAGCTCTGGAGCGTCACGCGGCTGGCCCGATCGCTGAGCCGCGTGTTGAGCTCGTCCTGCAGCGGGATCAGCGGCTCGACCTCGCTCAGCCCGCCGTAGCGGAAGGGCTGGGCGACGTTCTGCACGTGCACCACCGGCACGCGCCCGCCGGTGAGCGAGAGCTCGCGCTCTTCGACGAGCTCGCCGTCGATGTAGACGCGGAGGCTGGTGCTCTCGATGACTTCTGTGATGCCGTCCGGTGTGGAACCTGCTTCGGGCCCGTGGGTTCGGCCGCGCCGCCAGCTCTCGAGCCACTCCCCGAGCGGGCCGCGGCGGTGCTGTTCGGGGTCGCTCTCGCGTTCTGCGTGGATGATGTAGGCGGCGAGCTCCCGCCACTCGCCCTCGGCCACGACCGGCACGCCCCGGGTCGGCTCGATGACCTCGACGCGGATGCACTCGCGGACGTGCCACGGGTCGGCGGCGTCGGCGGTCTGTGCGAGCGACCGCAGCCGGGCTTCGTCGATGCGCAGCACCAGATCGACGTGGCCGTAGACGTGGCCGAGCAGGGCCATGTCCTGCAGGAGCGCAATGCCGCCGGAGCCTTCCCAGACGGCGTCGAGCATGCGTTCGATGCGGGTTTGTGTTGCTTCGTCCCGCGCGGTGCTGACCAGCCGCACGGGCTTGCCGAACATGAAGTCGACCATGGTGTGGATGCGCCAGGCGATGTCGTTCTCGATGACAATCTCGCGGGATCGGGCGCGGTCGTCGAGGCCGGCGTGGGCCCGCCCGACCAGCCTCGCCGGCAGGCCCGAGCGTTGGCCGATGTCGTAGGCCGCGGGAGTCGGGTTGCCCGCGCTGCCCTGGGCGTTGGTCAGTGTGAGCGGGTTGCGGTAATAGCGCCACATGAGGTCGAGCCGCGGGCGGACGGTGGATTGGTGCGCGGCGAGGAGCCGCTCGACCTCGCTCGGCGAGAGCCCGTCCCGCCGCGGCCCTCCGCCGCCGGCCCCGGTGACGTTCTCGCCGACTGCCCTGTCCGTCCGCTCTGCCATCTGCGACCTCCTCACGTTGACCGGGCCGGTCCGCGACACGCCCTCACTCAACCCCCCCGCCCCTCACATGCGCGCAAGGACAGCCCGGGCTGCGGGCCGATGCCGCGCAAGTCGTTGCCTCACAAGCGTCAAAAAAGTTTTGGAAAGTCAGGCCGCGGCTGGCGCGAGCGCCCGGTCTGCGCGCACAACGACACCGGGATCGCCATACCGATCCCGGCGGAACGCCAGCACTCTCTCGGTTGCCCGTCTACTCGCCCACGACCTCGACCCGCGACAGACTGTCCAGGTTGCAGCAGACGATCTCCCCGTCGTCCAGCTTGAGCCGCAGGCGGTCGATCCAGAGCTTGTTGTCCTCGCTGTGGGCGAACCACGAGCCGGTCTTCTGCTGGCCGAACGACTGGACCACGCCCTCAACGGTCGTGGTGTGGGGCTTGGACTGCAGCACCACCTGCTGCGTCACGCGCACGCGCATGCCGGGCACGAGGTCAATCCGCTCGTTGCCGGCGGTGACTGGGGTCTTCTGGGGGGGTGTCTTCTGGGGGGTGGTCATAGGAGGCGAGTATACGCCCATCACCCTGCAATGACCCCCGCCACCTCGTCCAGCAGGCTGCCGGCCCCCTCGACGCTGCGGGCCTCGGCGATGAGGCGCATGATCGGCTCGGTGTTGCTTGCCCGGACGTGGACCCACGCGGCCCCGCCGCCGGGCGCTGGGCGCATTGGTCCCAATCGACCCGCACGCCGTCCTGCGTGTCCACCCGGGCCCCGCCGCCGCTACCAGAACCGCCGCCGCCGTTGCGCGCCCAGGCAGCGACTTTCTCGCCGGCGGGTCCGGCCTCCTCGCGGCTGGCGATCTCGACCTTGCGCTTCTCGATGGCGTAGGTCGGCACGCGGCCGATGAGTTCGCTGACCTGCCGGTTGCTCCGCACGATCGCCCCGAGCACGAGCGCCATGGCGCTGAGTGAGTCGCGGACGTAGGTCACGCCGGACCAGATCAGCCCGCCGTTGCCCTCGCCGCCGACGACCATGTCCGCGTCCTTCATCGCCCTGACCACGTGGGCTTCGCCGACGGGCGTCCGCACGACCTCGACCCCGAACTCGCCCGCGACGTCCTCGATCATGCGGCTGGTGGAGAGATTCACCGCGACGTGCCGGGCCCGGCGCTCTCGCCCGTGCACCCCCATGTCGATCACCTCGCCGGCCGCGAGCACCAGCGTGTACTCCTCGCCGATGTACTCCCCGCGCTCGTCGATCACCGCGAGCCGGTCGGCGTCGGGGTCCTGGGCGAAGCCGACGATCGCCCCGTGCTGGCGCACCGCCTCGCACAGGCCGCCGGCGCCGGCCAGGTTCTCCCGCGTCGGCTCGGGGGTGTGCGGGAAGATGCCCGACTCATCTGCGCCGAGGTGGATCACGCGGCAGCCCATCCGCTCGAGGAGCATCCGCCCGGCGTCGGCCCCCGCCCCGTTGACCGAGTCGAGCACGACCGCGGGCTTCATGGCGGCGATCGCGCCGAGGACGTCCTCGCCGAACCGCTCGACCACCCGGGCTACATGGATCTGCCCCGCGTCGCGCTGGCGGGTGTAGGAGCCGACACCGTCCCACGCCTGCCAGCCGGATGCGCCACTCCGGAACCGCTCGACGATCTCGGTGGCCATCGCGGCGTCGGGCGCGCAGGCCGCGGCCCCGTGGGCCCCGGCCTCGCGGACGAGGCATTTGAGGCCGTTCCATTGCTGCGGGTTGTGGCTGGCGGTGAGGATCATGCCGCCCTCGGCCTCGAGCTCGTCCACCATGACCCCGACGGTCGGGGTCATCTCGACGCCCAGGTCCACGACGTCGCACCCGGCCCCGCAGAGCCCGGCGATCGCGGCGTGCTGGACGACGTGCCCGCCGGCGCGGCCGTCGCGCCCCAGGACCACCCGGGCCCGCCTGCCCCCGTTCTGCGCGCAGCCAGCCGCCGAAGGCCCCGGCGTAGCGCGCGACCACGTCCGGCGTCAGGCTCGCGCCCACGATCCCCCGGCACCCACTCACCCCCAGCATCAACGGGCGCATCGCTCATCGGTCCGATCCTCCGGCCGCGCAGGAACAGTCGCGGCTCGTCCAAGCCTAACCCGGCGGGGACCACCCCGCGCAGGCCGCCCTCCTCTATACTCACCCGATGTACCACCTGACGGTTGAGACCGAGTTCTGCGCCGCGCACGCGATCGTGATGCGGGGCGTCCGCGAGCCCAACCACGGCCACAACTGGCGCGTCACCCTCACGCTCGCCGGCGCCTCGCTCGACGGCGACGGGCTGCTGTGCGACTTCCACGCGGTCGAGGCGGCGCTGCGGGAGGTGGTCTCGCCGTTTGCGAACGCCGACCTGAACGCCACGCCGCCGTTCGACCGCGTCAACCCCACCGCCGAGCACGTCGCCCGCCACGTCGCCGAATCGACGCAGCGGGCCCTGGCGGGCGTCCTGCCGCCCGACGCCCGCGTCGCCGCCTGCCGCGTGACCGAGGCGCCGGGCTGCGCCGTGACCTATCACCCCCCGCACCCCACAGATGAACGGATGAGTTGACGCCTTGACGACCACACACCCCACCGCCGGCCCGCTTGTCACGACCGAGGAACCCCGGTTCTTCAACCGCGATCTCTCGTGGCTGGAGTTCAACCGGCGCGTGCTCGCCCAGGCCAACGACGAGTCGTTCCCGCTGCTCGAGCGCATCAAGTTCCTGGCGATCTTCGCCAGCAACCTCGACGAGTTCTTCATGAAGCGCGTGGGGCTGCTCAAGCGGTTCATTCTCAGCGGCATCGAGACCCCCGCGCCGGACGGCCGCCGCCCGACCCAGTCGCTCGAAGAGCTCCGCGGCATGGTCAACGAGCTGCAGACCGAGCAGGCCCGGATCTGGCTCGAGGTCGTGATGCCGCAGCTGGCCAATGCCGGCATCCACGTCCTCACCTATACCGATCTGGACGATGCGCAGCGGGCGTGGATCGACGACTGGCACCGCAACAACGTGTTCCCCATCCTCACGCCGCTGGCGGTCGATCCGGGGCACAAGTTCCCCTTTATCTCCAACCTCTCGGAGAACCTCGGCGTGCTCGTCGGCTCGGCCGACCGCACCGAGCGGCACTTTGCCCGGATCAAGATCCCCGACGTGCTGCCGCGGTTTGTCCGCATCAACCCCGAGGCGAGCGAGGTCTACCTCGTCCCGCTCGACGAGATCATCCGGCACAATCTCGATGATCTGTTCCCCGGCATGACGCTCCACGAGGTCACACCGTTCCGGCTCACACGCAACGCGTCCATCCAGGCCCACGGCGACGAAACGGACAATCTCTACGAGCACGTCGAGGCCGAGCTGCAGCTCCGACGCTTCGCCAACGCCGTCCGCATCGAGGTGCCTGAGGACGCCAGCCGCCAGATCGTGCGGCTCATCCTCGACGAGCTCGATCTGGAGCAGTCCGATGTCTACGCCCGGCCCGGGCCGCTGGAGTATCAGGACCTCTTCGAGATCACCGGCCTGGAGCGCCCGGACCTCAAGCTGTCCCACTACAAGCCGGTCGTCCCGGCGGTGCTGGCCGACGACGAGGCGGACATCTTTGCCCTGATCCGTGAACGCGATGTGCTGCTGCACCACCCGTACGAGTCGTTTCAGGCGAGCGTGGAGCGGTTTGTGTCGGCCGCGGCTCGGGACCCGGACGTGCTGGCGATCAAGCAGACCATCTACCGCACCAGCCGTGACTCGCCGTTTGTGGCCTCGCTCATCCGCGCCGCCGAGCGGGGCAAGCAGGTTGCGTGCCTGGTCGAGCTGCGCGCGCGCTTCGACGAGCAGAAGAACCTGCGCTTCGCCCGGCAGCTCGAGAAGCACGGTGTCCACGTCGCCTACGGCGTGGTCGGGCTCAAGACGCACTGCAAGTGCTCGCTGGTGGTCCGGCGCGAGTCCAAGGGGCTGCGGTGCTACGCCCACCTCGGCACCGGCAACTACAACCCCGCCACCGCCCAGCTCTACACCGACCTGGGGCTGCTCACGTGCAACCCGCGGATCACCGAGGACGTGGTCAGCCTGTTCAACCTGCTCACCGGGCGCAGCGCGCAGACCGAGTACAACGAGCTGCTCGTCGCCCCCACCACGATGCGCAGCCGGTTCGACCAGCTGATCGCCCGGGAGATCGAGTTTGCCCGCGCCGGCAAGCCCGCCCGGATCTTCGCCAAGTTCAACTCCCTCGAAGACATCAAGATCACCGAGCACCTCTACGAGGCCTCGCAGGCGGGCGTGCAGGTCGACCTCGTCGTCCGCGGCTTCTGCTGCCTCCGCCCGGGGGTGCCGGGGCTGAGTGAGAACATCCGCGTGTGGTCGATCGTCGGCCGCTTTTTGGAGCACTCGCGCATCTTCCACTTCGGCGCGGGGCACGACAACCCTGCGGACGGCGACTGGTTCATGGGCTCGGCCGACTGGATGTACCGCAACCTCAACGATCGCGTCGAGGCGATCGTCCCCATCTACGACCGCGCCGCCCGCGAGCGGCTGGCCGCCCTCCGCGGCATCCTCGGGCGCGACCACAAACGCGCGTGGGACCTCAACCCCGACGGCAGCTACACCCTCCGCACACCGCCGCCGGACGCGCCGGAAGAATCGCCCGAGGCCAGCGGCTCGTTCCGCGCGCTCATGCACCTGGCGCGGGCGGGGACGCCGGTGTAGGCCGGCTAGCTCTCTTCGTTGCCCTCGAACACGGCCTTCTCGCGCACGTCCACGTCCCGCCCCGCGATCGCTCGGACGATCCGCTCGACGTGCTCGTGTGAGTTCTCGATGAAGACCTTCGACCGCTGCTGGCTCCCGCCGGTCGCGGTGCCCGCGACGAAGACACCGGGGACGTTGGTCTCCATCGTCTCTCTGGCGAACCGTGGCCGGCGCTCGGGACCCTCCAGCTCCACGCCCAGCATGCCGAACAGCTCGGGGTCCTGGTCGTAGCCGGTCAGCAGGAGCACCGCGTCGGCCGGGACCGAGACCGCGTCCCCGCCGCCCGCGACCGGGCCGACGACTACCCCGCTCTCGGTGATCTCGCGCACGCCGACCCCGCCGTGCCAGCCGATCTGGTCTTTCTTGATGAGCCACTCCAGTTCGGGCAGGATCCAGTACTTGATCCGGTCCCGCTCCAGCTCGGCGCGACGCTGGCAGATCGTGACCCGCGCCCCCACGCGGTAGAGCCGGATCGCCGCCTCCACCGCCGAGTTGCGCCCGCCGACGATCACCACCTCGCGTCCGTAGTAGTCGTGCGGGTCGCCGAGATAGTGGCTCACGTGCGGCAGGCCCTCGCCGGGCACCCCCACCAGCCGCGGCCGGTGCATGTTGCCGATCGCCAGCACGACCTTCGCCACGCGGTACTCGTTCCCTCCGGCCGGGACTGATCCTGTCGCAACCGGCCCCGCCGCCCGATGCTGCTCGGCCGGGCCGCCCACGCCGTGTGCGGCTCTTGGCCGTCCGCAGCACGAAGCCCCCGCCCGCCCGCTCGGCCCCCACTACCCGCTCGAAGGTCCGGACATCGAGCCGGAACGTTCCGGCGACCTGCCGCAGATAGCGGAGATAGTCCTCACGCGTCGCCTTTTCCTCGTGCTCGACCACCAGCGGCACGCCGGCGATGGAGATCCGCTCGGGGCTCGAGAAATACTTTGTCCCCGGCGCCCACCAGCCCATGGTTGAGCCGATCGCCCCGGCCTCGATCTGCACCGCCCGCACCCCGGCACGCTGGAGTGCGACCGCCATCTCCAGCCCGATCGGGCCGGCACCAATTACCGCGACTTCGTAGTGTTCCACGCCCCATCCTACGCGCCGGTCCCGTGACCACCCATACGATTCCCCGATGCCACAAGCCCTCCAAAACGACATTGCCTGGCTCCACGGTCTGCTCGATCAGGTCAACCCGCCCAGCGAGTTGCAGGACACCCTGCGCTCGGCTGCGGCAGAAATGCTCGAGGGCACGGCTGCGCCGGATGCGCGCCCGCTCCGCGATCTGCCGCCTGACGAGATGCAGAACATCCTCAAGCGGCTGACGATCCGCTTCCATCTGCGCAACAAGGCCGAGCAGATCCACATCGCCCGGGTCAACCGCCGACGCGAGCGGGAGAGCGAGACCCCGCGCCCCGAGTCGATCCGCGAGGCCGTACTCGCGCTCGCTGCCCAGGGCAAGAGCCGTGACGAGGTCCGGGCCCTGCTGGCCGGGCTCGACATCCAGCCGACGCTGACCGCCCACCCGACCGAGACCCGCCGCCGGGCGGTGCTGAGCAAGCAGCGGCAGATCGCCGCGTGCCTCACCGGCCGGCAGTCGCCCGACCTGACGCCGGCCGAGACCTCGCGCAACGAGAGCCGCGCCCGGCAGTTGCTCGCCCTGCTGCTGGCGACCGACGAGGTGCGCGCGCAGCGTCTCGACGTGCTCGACGAGGTCCGGAACGGGCTGCACCACCTCTCGACCATCATCTGGGACGCCGTCCCGACGATCGCCCGCGACATCGACGACGCGCTGGCCGAGGCCTTTGGCGGGGACGAGTCCGGCGAGCCGCAGGAAGCCGCGCCACCGATCACCCCGATCCGCTACCGGTCGTGGATCGGCGGCGACCGCGACGGCAACCCCAACGTCACGGCGGCGATCACCCGCGAGACGCTCGGGCTGCTGCACCAGAACGCCCGCGAGCTCTGGACCATCGAGATCGAGCATCTGCGGCGGGACCTCAGCGTCTCCGGCCGGCGGGTGCCGATCTTGCCCGAGCTGCTGGCCAGCCTCGAGACCGAGGCCGCGGACTCACCGATCGATCCTGAGAGTCTGCGCCACCTTGACCACGAGCCGTTCCGGGTCAAGCTGCTCCACATGCGCGAGCGGCTGTGCCGCGATGCGGGCTACACCGCCGAGCAGCTCCACGCCGATCTTGACCTCATCCAGCGTGCCCTCTTCCACGCCGGGCTCGACGAGCCGGCGTCGCGCGGCCGGGTGGCCGATCTGCTGGTCCGCTCCCGCGCCTTCGGCATGCACCTGGCGGCGATCGACATCCGCCAGCACAGCCGCGTGCACGAGACCGCGGTCGCCGAGATGCTCGCGGCCGCGGGCGTGCACACCAACTACTCCACGCTGGAGGAGTCGGCCCGGCTCGATCTGCTCCACGCCGAGCTCAGGCTCGACCGCCCGCTGCTCAGCCGCCGGGCCACCCTCTCGGACGCGACCCGCGAGCTGCTCGCGGTCTTTGAGCTGCTCGCCGAGACCATCGCCGTGCGGCCCAACGCGATCGGCTCCTACGTCATCAGCATGACGAGCGATAGGTCCGACCTGCTCGAGGTGCTGCTGCTGATGCGTGAGGTCGGCCTGTGGCGGCGTGTCCAGACCGAGAGCGGGCCGCGGGTGGAGAGCGACCTCGACATCGCCCCGCTCTTCGAGACCGTCCGCGACCTCGCCGGGTCGGGCGAGCTCATGCGCGAGCTGTTCGTCGATCCGGTCTTCCGCGAACATCTCGCCGCGAGGGGCAACTTCCAGGAGATCATGCTCGGCTATTCCGACAGCAACAAGGACGGCGGGTATTGGATGGCCAACTGGCGGCTGCACCGGGCCCAGGCCGACCTGGCCCGCGCGTGCAACGACGCCGGGGTCACGCTCCGCTTCTTCCACGGGGCGCGGCGGCACCGTGGCGCGGGGCGGCGGCCGCGCCCACCGCGCCATCCTCGCGGCCCCTCCCGAGAGCCGCTCGGGGCGCATCCGCTTCACCGAACAGGGCGAGGTCATCACCTTCCGCTACACACTGCCGGACATCGCCCGGCGGCACCTCGAGCAGATCGTCAACGCCACGCTGCTGGCGGCTGCGAGCGCATCAACGCCGGAGCCCGCCCCGGCGGCCAACGGCTCCGCCGATCCGCTCGGCACGCTGATGGACGCGATCAGCGACTCCTCCATGCAGCACTACCGCACCCTTATCGACCACCCTGACTTCTGGCCCTGGTTCCTCGATTCCTCGCCGGTGCTGCACATCGGTGAGCTGCCCATCGCCTCGCGGCCGCTCTCCCGCCCGGGCACCACGCTCACGTTCGACACCATCCGCGCCATCCCCTGGGTCTTCTCGTGGACGCAGATGCGGGCCAACGTCCCCGGCTGGTTCGGCCTGGGCACCGCCTTCGAGTCGCTCGTGCTGAACGATCCGGAACGCCTCGAGCTCTGCCGTGTCGCCTACCGCGACGGCACCACCTTCCGCACCTTCATCGACAACGCCCAGCAGGAGATGGCCCGCGCCCGGCTGCCGGTGACCAAGGCCTACAGCCGCCCCGGCTCCGACACGCTCGGGCTGGTCGCGAGCGAGTTCGAGCGCGCGCGCGCCGCGATCCTCTCGGTCACCGGCCAGACCGAGCTGCTGGACAACAACCCGATCATCCAGCAGTCGATCCGGGAGCGCAACCCCGACACCGACCTCATCAACACGCTGCAGATCGAGCTCATGCACCGCTGCCGCGAGACCGAGCCCGGGCCCGAGCGCCAGGGCCTGCAGGTGCTCATGCTCCTGAGCATCAACGCCCTCGCGGCCGCGATGCAGAGCACCGGTTGAGCCTTCCCGTTCCGGCGTACCGACCCGCCGCGACGCTGTCCAACACCGCACCGCCCGTGTAGCCTGCACCCATGCCGCCCCACGCCGACCAGCCCCGCACCCTCGCCGACCGTGTCGCCCTGATCGGCCTCGTGCTCGGCCCCGTGCTCGCCGCGGTCGCCTACGTGCTGCTGCCCCACGCGGGCGTTGACGAGGCCACGGGGGTGGTCACGGGGCTTTCGCAGCCGGGCCGGGCCACGGCCGCCGTCGGCGTGCTCATGGCCGTGTGGTGGCTCACCGAGGCAATCCCGATCTCCGCGACCGCGCTGCTGCCGCTGGTGCTGCTGCCCCTGACCGGCGCGATGGGGATCAAGGACGCCGCCTCGCCCTACGCCAACGACGTGATCTATCTGTTCATGGGCGGGTTCATGCTGGGCCTGGCGATGGAGAAATGGGGCCTGCACAAGCGCATCGCCCTCACCACGCTGCTGATCGTCGGCACCGGGCCGCGGCGGATCATCGCCGGCTTCATGATCGCCAGCGCCATGCTCAGCGCCTGGGTCTCCAACACCGCGACCGCCGTCATGATGCTCCCCATCGCGCTGAGCGTCATCTCCCTCGTCGCGATGCAGCACGCCCCGGCCGGCACCGCGTGCGAGGACTCCCCCTCGCCCGATCCGAACTTCGATTCCACGCTGCTCCTGGGCGTGGCCTACGCCTCTTCCGTCGGCGGCATTGTCACGCTGATCGGCACGCCGCCGAACGCCATCCTCCGCGGCTATGTCCAGAGCGAACTCGGCAAAGAGATCAGCTTCGCCAACTGGCTCATCCTCGGCGGGGCCATCGCGTTCGTGATGCTCCCTCTCGTCTGGTTCTATCTCGTCTTTGTCAGCCAGCCGGTCAAGCTCCGCACCATCCCCGGCGGGCGGGGGCTGTTCAAGGGCGAACTCCGCGCTCTGGGCAAACCCAGCCGCGGCGAGCTGACCGTCCTGATCGTCTTCTGCTGCACGGTCGTGCTCTGGCTCACCCGCCCGCTGCTGGCCTCACTCGGTGCCAAGCACGGCATCGTCCCGCTGGCCGGCCTCAACGATTCGTCCATCGCCATCGGTGCCGCCCTCCTCCTGTTCTGCATCCCGGTCGATCTGAAGCGCCGCTCGTTCGCCATGGACTGGCACACCACCCAGCGGCTGCCGTGGGGCGTGCTCGTCCTCTTCGGCGGCGGCCTCAGCCTCGCCGCCGCGATCAGCACCAACGGCGTGGACACGTTCATCGGCAGCGGGTTCGTGCGCCTCGACCAGCTCCCCCTCTGGCTCATCGTCACGCTGGTCTGCACGCTCGTGATCTTCCTCACCGAGCTGACCAGCAACACCGCGGTCACGACCGCGCTGCTCCCCGTGCTGGGTGCCGCGGCCATCGCCCTCGGGATTGATCCGCTCAAGCTCGTTGTGCCTGCCGCGATCGTCGCGTCGCTGGCGTTCATGCTTCCCGTGGCGACGCCCCCCAACGCGATCGTGTTCGGCTCGGGCCGCATCACCGTGCCGCAGATGGCCCGCACCGGCTTCGGGCTGAACATCATCGGGATTGTCGTCGTCACGCTCGCCACGCTGCTGCTGGGCGACTTCATCGTGGACCTCGGCTGAGCCTCCGAAGTCGGGGCCCCCGCGGCCGCATCCGCCTAGAGTTGGGTTTCTCCCCCCACTCCGAGGCACGCCGATGTCGTCGAAGGCCGCCAAGCCCATGCTCAAAGTGACCTCGGTCCTCCTCCGCGTTGCCATCGGTGCCGCGGTGCTGCTGGTTGGCACCGCCATCGCCTTGACACTCTTTGCCACCAAGCCATCTCTCCCTCCGCGCGCCGAGGGTGACGCCACCGCGCTCGTCGTCGGCACCGTCCCCGCGACGCGCACCGACGTGGACCGCGTCTGGTCCGGCTACGGCACGGCCCGCGCCATGAACTCGGCCAACCTCGCCGCCGAGGTGCCCGGACGCATCGTCGACCGCCCCGCCGCCATCGAGCCGGGCAACCGCGTCGCGGCCGGCAACCTGATCGTCCAGATCGAGCAGACCGACTTTCTCGCCCGCGCCCGGGCGGCCGACCAGTTCGTCGCCCAGGCCCTCGCCGACCTCGAGTCACTCAAGATCGACGAGGCCGCGTGGCAGGAGCAGCTCGAGATCGCCGAAGAGCAGGCCGCCATCGAACGCCGCGAGCTGAGTCAGGCCTACGCCGCGCTCGAGCGGGGTGCCGCGACCCCGTCCGAGATCGACCGCCGGACCAAGGCCCTCCGAGCGCTCGAGGCACAGGTCTCCACGATCCGCCAGCAGTTCCAACGCGTCCCCTCACGTCGGGCAACGCTGGAGGCCACGCTCGACCGCGCCCCGCGCCGACGCCGACGTCGCCAAGCAGAACGTCCGCCGCACCGCCATCACCGCCCCGTTCGAGGGCGTACTCGAGAGCGTCAGCGTCGAGACCGACGAGTTCGTCAACGTCGGGGCACCGATCGCGCGGCTGGTGGATATCTCCCGTATCGAGGTGCCGCTGAAGATCCCCGCTTCGGCCCTCGGCTACGTCCGCGTGGGCGATGCCGCGACACTCCGCCCGGACGGCCCGGCGACGCACTCGTGGCCCGGCAGGGTCGGCCGCATCTCGCCCGAGGCCGATCCCGGCAGCCGCTCGATCACCGTGTTCATCGAGGTGACCCAGGACGCCGCGGGCTTCCAGAGCGCCGGTCACGACTCCACGACCCTGCTGCTGCCCGGGCAGTTCGTCGTCTGCACCATTACCGGTGCGCCGGAGACCGACCGGCTGCTCGTCCCGCGCCGCGCCGTGCAGGACGGCGTGCTCTACGTCGCCGTGCCCAACGACCGCGGCTCGTGGACCGCCCGCAAGACCGACGTCCGCGCGGTCTTCCACACCACCGGCACTCACCCCGAGATCGACGCGATCGAGCAGCAGTGGACCGTGCTCGACACCGCCAACATCCCCGACGGCGCGCCCATCATCGTCACCAATCTCGACGTCATGATCGACGGCAAGATCGTGACCATCGCCACCCGGGCCGCCACGGCCGAAGCAGCCGCCGGAGCCACCCGGTGAGCCTCCCCGCCTTCGGTGTGCGCAAGCCGGTCGTCGCGAATCTCCTCATGTTTGCGCTGCTCTTTGGCGGCGTGATCTTCGGCGCCAAGATCCGGCGCGAGTTCTTCCCGCAGGCCGACCCGACCACCGTGCTGATCGCCGCGCCCTACCCGGGCGCCGCGCCCGACGAGGTCGAGCGCGCCCTGGCGTCCAAGATCGAGGACGCGCTGCGTGATCTCCGCGATATCAAGGAGATCAATTCCACCGTCAACGAGTCGGCCGCGACCATCAGCGTCGAGTTCGAGTCCGGCACCGACATCGACGCCGCGGTCGCCGACGTCAAACGCGAGATCGACGCGCTGCAGGACCTGCCCGACGCCGCCGAACGCATCACGGTGGACAAGCTCGAGCCCAACCTCCCCGCGATCATCATCTCGCTCTACGGCGACAGCGACGAGCGCACCATGAAGCGTGCGATCCGCCAGATGCGCGACGACCTCCGCACCCTCCCGGGCATGGGCCAGATCACCGTCGGCGGCATCCGCACCGACGAGATCACCGTCGAGGTCCGGCCCGAGGCCACGCTCGAACACCGCCTCAGCCTGCCGCAGATCGCCAACCGCGTCCGCGCCGCGATGATCGAGACCCCGGCCGGTGCCGTGCGTTCGGCCACCGCCAACGTCGGCATCCGCACGCCGGGTGTTGACGAGACCGCCGACACCGTCGGCCGGCTGGTCGTCAAGGCAGACGATGAGAACATCGTCCACCTCGAAGACGTCGCCGATGTCACCTACGGCTTCAAGGACGTGGACATCCGCGCCCGCCTCAACGGCAAGCCCGCCGTGTCACTCACCGTCTTCCAGGTCGGCGAGCAGGACGCGGTGAAGATGGCCGAGCTGGTCAAGGCCTACGCCGCGGGGCTGCAGGGAGAGCCCCCGCCCTTCAACGGATTCGACCGCCTCGCCGCGAAGCTGCAGCCTCCGGGGTCGAAGATCCCCAAACAGACCGCCTACGACCTCGGCCTCTCCCGCGCCGCCGCCGAAGAGATGCCCGGCGAGATCGCGATCACCACCGACCTGGCCCGCTTCATCGTGGGCCGCCTGCAGCTGCTCACCCGCAACGCCCTGCAGGGCGCGACCCTCGTCTTCCTCGTGCTCTTCGTCTTCCTCAACTGGCGCGTCAGCTTCTGGGTGATTACGGGCATGGTCATCGCGCTGGCGGGCACGCTGGTCCTCATGCGCCTCACCGGCATCACGCTCAACCTACTCACGATGTTCGGCCTCATCATCGTGGTCGGCATCCTCGTGGACGACGCCATCGTCGTCGCCGAGAACATCGTCGCGCGCCATGAAGGCGGCGAGCCCCCCGACGAGTCCGCGATCCGCGGCGCAAACCAGGTCGCCTGGCCCGTGGTGGGCACCGTCGTCACGACAGTCCTGGCTTTCTTCCCGCTCACGCTTGTCGAGGGCCGCATGGGCGATCTGCTCGGTGCGCTCCCCATGGTTGTCGCAGCCGCGCTCCTCCTCTCGCTCATCGAGTCGCTCTTCATCCTCCCCGTCCACATGTCGCACTCGCTCCGCGGTGCCGACAAGCGCAAGAACTCGCACAAACAGGGCCGATTCGAACGCCTCGAGGCCCGCTTCGATGTCGGCCGCGACGCGTTCTTCAACCGCCTGCTCCTGCCCCACTACGCCAGGCTCCTCAGCCTCGCGATCCGCTACCGCTACATCACCGTCGCAGCCGCCCTCTCCATTGTCATCGCCTCGGTCGGCATGGTCGCCGGCGGGCGGCTCGGTGTGGCGTTCCTCGTCAGCTCAGACAGCGAGACTATCGACGGCCAGCTCCGGCTCCCCGTCGGCACGCCCACCAGCGTCACGGACCGGTACGTCCGCGACATCGAGGCCGCGACGCTGGAGATCCCCGAAGTCAAGAGCGTCTGGGCCATCGTCGGCGGCATCTCCAGCCTCGAGGGCAACGGCGAGTCCTCCGCCCCCCACCTCGCGCAGATCATCCTCGAGCTCACCGCCGTCGAAGATCGCTCGGCCAACGGCCAGCGACGGAGCGACGAGATCATCGTCGCCCTGCGCGAGGCCCTCGAGGGCAAGCTGGTCGGCATCAAGAGCTTTCGGCTCGAGGAGATGCAGGGCGGCAGCGCCGGCCCGCCGATCAGCATCGGGCTCGTCGGCGACGACCCGGCCCGCCTCGAGGCCGCGACCAACGACATCATCCACCGCCTCAACGCCTACGACGGTGTCTACGACATCGCCGACGACAGCGACGCGGGCCAGATGGAGCTCCGCTTCAACCTCCGCGACGGCGCCAACGACCTCGGCTTCACCATCGCCAACGTCGCCGAGCAGGTCCGCGGCGCGGTCTACGGGCTCGAACCTTTCACCTTCGCCGGTCAGGAAGAGGACGTCGACATCCGCGTCATCTTCCCCGCCGACTTCCGCCGCGACCTCGCGGCCATCGAGGCGATGCACCTGTTCACGCCCGAGGGCGTGCCGGTGCCGCTGCCCGAGGTAGTCAGCGTCGAGATGGCCCGCTCCTACGCCACCGTCCGTCGGCTCGACGGGCAGCGTCTGGTCACCGTCAGCGCCCGACAACGACGACAAGGTCATCAACGCCGACGAGGTCACCCGCACGGTCTTCGGCGAGCGTGCGGCCTTCGAGGCCGCCCACCCCGGTGTCCGCCTCGTCGAACGCGGCACCTCCAAGGACATGAAGGAGGCCTTCGGCAGCCTGCCCGCCGGGTTCATCATCGCGATCGGCATGATCTACATCACCCTCGCGTGGCTCTTCCAGAGCTACACCCAGCCGCTGATCGTGCTGTCCGCCGTGCCGTTCGCGATCGTCGGCGTCATCTGGGGGCACATCTTCTTCGGGTTCCGGCTCACGTTCCTCTCGATGATCGGCTTCATCGCACTGGCCGGCATCGTGGTCAACGACTCGCTCATCTTCGTCCAGTTCTTCAACAAGATGCGCGAGGCCGGCATGCCGACCTACGCCGCCTGTATCGCCGCGGGCAAAGCACGCCTCCGCGCGATCATGCTCACCACCGTCACCACGGTCTGCGGCCTGCTGCCCATGCTCCTCGAACAGTCGTTCCAGGCACGCTTCCTCATCCCGATGGCCATCACCATCAGCTGCGGGCTCATCTCCGCCACGGCGCTCGTCCTGCTGCTGCTGCCGTCCCTGCTGATGATCCTCACCGACGCCAAGCGCGTCGCGGGCATGCTCTGGACCGGCGAGTACATCGAGCCCGAGCCGCTGCTGCCGCCCGAAGAGGTCGAAACCTCCATCGACATCAACACCATCACCCACTGACAACGGGGTGCCCGCGGGTGCCACGGGTCAGCGAAGGCTCCGCGCAGCTGCCCCGTGCCGCAGCGCGTCGGGTGCCGTGGTCTGAGTGAGTCCTCGAACGAAGGCCACGCCCCCCCGGGTGCCACGGGTCAGCGAAGGCTCTGCGCAGCTGCCCCGTGCCGCAGCGCGTCGGGTGCCGTGGTCTGAGCGAGTCCTCGAGCAAAGGACACGCTCCCCCGGTCCCTACCGCCGCAGCGTCGTAAACCCGCGCTCCTTACCCCGCTGCAGGTCGATCCGCACCGCCCGCCCGGCCTTGCCGAGCTCGGCGACCATCGCGTCCACCGTCCGCACCGGCTGGCGGTTGACCGCGACGATCATGTCCCCGCGCGCCAGGCCGGCGCGGGCCGCGAGGCCGTTCGGTGTGATGTCGAGGATGTAGACCCCGAGCCCCTCGGTGCCGGTGCCCGTGCCCAGCGACTCGGGCGTCGCGGTCATCGCGACCACCCCGAGCGACACGATCTCCTGCCCGCCGAACCGCTCCACCTCCGCGTCGGTGCGCGACACGATCTCGCGCGCAGCTCGACCGGCCGCCCGTCCCGGATCACGTCCAGCGCCGCGTCGCTCCCCGGGGGCGTGAACTGGATCGACCGGATCAGCTGCGACCCGCTCGTGACCGGCCGCCCCTGGTACCGCAGCACCCGGTCGCCGGAGCGCAGACCGGCACTCTCCGCCGGGCTGTCCTCCAGCACCCGCGCGACCCGCACCGCGTCGCCCGTGCTGTCGATCTCGACGCCGAGCCAGCCGAAGTCCACCCGCCCGTCGTTGACGATGTTGGTGTACACGGCGCTGGCCAGCTCGATCGGGATCGAGAACCCCAGCCCTACCGAGCCGCCCGTCCGGCTGAAGATCGCCGAGTTGATCCCCACCACCTCGCCGTCGAGGTTGATCAGCGCCCCGCCGGAGTTGCCCGGGTTGATCGCCGCGTCGGTCTGGATGAACTGCTCGGCATCCTTGAATTCATCGCTCACGATCCCGAGCCCCCGCCCCTTGGCGCTGATGATCCCCGCCGTCACCGTCCGGTCAAAGCCGAACGGGCTGCCGATCGCCAGCACCCACTCCCCGACCTCCATCGACTCTGAGTCCCCGAACCTCGCCGGCTGGAGGCCCGTCGCGTCCACCTTGAGCACCGCGATATCCCGCAGGGCATCCCCGCCCACCAGCGTCGCCTCATACTCCCGCCCGCCGGCAAACCGCACCATCAACTCCGTCGCGTCCTCGATCACGTGGTTGTTGGTCAGGATGTACCCGTCCTCGCTCACCACCACGCCCGAGCCGAGCCCCGACGCCTGCCGACGCACCCGCCGCCCGAAGAAGTCCGACGCCACGCGGCTGCTCTTGGTCGTGATGTGCACGACCGAGTCCTCCACCAGGCTCGCCGCGTGCTGGAACGCCCGGGAGAGCCCCCGGGCCTGGTGCAGATCCTCCTGAAGCTGGGCCGAATCGACGACCAGCGACTCCCGCTCCGGCTGAGCGGCCGCTCCGCTCGGGCCCCACGGCGACACCGTCCCGATCGCCAGCCCCGCGCACAGCACAAGCCCCGCCGCGACCCCCGTCCGCCACACGTTCGTCAGCTTCATCCTTGATTTTCCTTTCCGCTACAGGCCGTACTCGGCCCAACTCGTCGAGGTCTCCCCAACGCGCACCCGTTCCAGCACCAGATCGTGCGGCAACCGGTACCGCGTCCCCTCCGGGTCGACAAACTCCCGACCCGCCGCGATCTGGTGGTTCAGGTGTTCATAGATGCGCCTGGCCATCACTTCCGTCGTTGGGTCCTCCCCCTCAAAGACGATCACCCGCTCCTTGAGTTCCTCCTGCAGCACCTGCAGCAGCGGGTCCTCGGCGTTCACCACCAGCGCGTGGTCAAACCGATCCAGGAAAGCCCCCAGGGCCAGCTTGATCGCCTTGAAGTCGCACACCATGTCGTTCTCGTTGAGCCGCTCCCCGCTGAGCACCACCTCCACCCGGCGCGTGTGCCCGTGCGGGTAACGGCAGCGCCCCGGGTGCTTGAGCAGCATGTGCCCGCTCTCGACCTCAAACGACTTGCAGATGCGGTATTTCATAACCCCGAAGGGTATGACCCGGGATCTGACCCCGCCGCCGGCCCGCCCCCGCCCCCGCCCGGGTCAGGGTCAGGTCCCCCGCCGGTCCCCGAACAACTCCACATGCAGCCGGTGGCAATACCGCCATCCCCGCTCCACGCACGCCTCCACCACCCACGACACCCGCTCGGGGTCGGGCACGCTCGTCCCCTCCGGCATCAGCTGCACATCCGCCGGCACCCACCCCGTGAGCCGGCCGAGCAGGCCCTCGATCTCCGCCAGATCGCCCGGCCCGCTGACGACAAACTTGAGCTGCCGGTCCGCATAGCGGTCGATCAGCTGCTGCAGAGCCTTCACGTTCAGCCGCCGCGCCTCGTGACGCTCCCGCCAGACCCCGAGCGGGTCGCGCGGGTCGCCATCCCGCGGCGTCGAATTCGCCAGCTTGGGGCTGATGCTCATCAGGTCGCAGGCCGCGTCCCGGAACACCGTGCCCGCCGTCTCGATCGTCACGTGCAGCCCCGCCCCGCGGAGCCCGGCGCACAGGGCCTCGACGCCGCCGAAAATCATCGGCTCGCCGCCGGTCACCACCGCGTGCCCCACGCCGCTGGACGACGCCTCGTCCACGAGCCGCCGCGATCGCCTGCCTGCCGCCCTCCGGGTCCCAACTCGCGTACGGCGTGTCGCACCAGCCGCACCGCAGGTTGCACCCGCTCAGACGCACAAACCAGCTCGGCACGCCCGTCAGCTTCCCCTCGCCCTGGAGCGAGACGAACGTCTCGGAGATCAGCAGCGAAGCCCCGCTCACATCGCACCCTGCCGGTAGCGGGTCGGGTCGTCCACGCCCGCCGCCTCGAACCCGCGCCGCCGCAGCACGCACGAGTCGCACGACCCGCACGCCAGCCCCTCGCCGTCCGGGTCGTAGCAGGAGACCGTCAGCCCGTAGTCCACGCCCAGGCCCGTACCGGCCCGGATGATCTCGGCTTTGCTCAATTCCACCAGCGGCATCCGGATGCCCACGCCCTCGCCCTCGACGCCCGCCTTCGTCCCCAGCGCCGCTGCGCGCGCAAACGCCTCGATGAACTCCGGCCGGCAGTCGGGGTACCCCGAATAGTCCACCGCGTTCACACCGACGTAGACATCCCCCGCGCCGACCACCTCTGCCATCCCCACCGCGATCGACAGGAAGACCATGTTGCGGGCCGGGACGTACGTGACCGGAATGTCTGCCTGCATCACCCGCTCGTCGCGGTGCTTGGGGACGTCGATCTCGGCGGTCAGAGCGCTGCCGCCGATGGCCCGGAGATCGACCGAGACCGTCCGGTGCGAGGCCGCCCCGAACTGTGCTGCGACCCTTCTCGCTGCTTCAAGCTCGCACCGGTGGCGCTGGCCATAGTCCACGCTCAGACAGTGGCACTCGCACCCGGCGTCCCGCGCCATCGCCAGCACCGTCGCGCTGTCAAGCCCGCCGGAGAGCAGCACCACCGCTCGCTTGATGTCCACAGTGTTCGGCACGGACGATCGTAGGGGCGGTCCCCATCAGAGCCGAGTGCGTGAGCACGCGGAACGGGTCTTGGCGTTCCGGGGTAACGCACGCTCCTTCCGCGAGGTCACCCTCGCGGCTCCGACAAGACAGAGCCGAGTGCGTGAGCACGCGGAACGGGGCTCGGCACCCCACCGCGCCGCACGCTCCCTCCGCAAGGTTACCCGCGCGGCTCTGTTGGTACACCGCGCCCAACCCCCCACCTTCCGCAACACACCCGCGTGAAAGCCCTTCCCGGCCCTGCGGAACTTCCGCTCGAAGTTTGTCCCCACCAGCTCATCCGCCCCCGCACTCTCCGGGCGGTCGAAGTCTCCCTGCACAAACGGCCCGGATCCGTCAGGCCCGGCGTCCGACGGCTCCACGCCGTAGCCCCGCAGCAGGTCCCACCCCTGCGCGCACGTCCACCGGGCAAAGTGCTCCTGATCCCACGCCCACAGGTCGTCGTGATCGGTCACCACCCGCAGCTCACCGCCCGGTGCCAGCACCCGCCACACCTCGCCGAGAAATCGGTCCTGCACGACCCGCTTCTTGTGGTGCCGCGTCTTGGGCCACGGGTCGCTGAAGTAGAGATGCACCACCCGCACGATCCCGCTGGGCACCCGCCAGCGAACGAAGCTCGTCGCGTCGGTGTTGAGCACGCGGACGTTGTTCAGCAGACCCCGCTCGCGCCGACGCCGCACCCGGTCCGCGGCGTACCACGCAAACTCGCGCGCCCACTCGATCCCGAGAAAGTTCACGTCCGGCTGCAGCATCGCCTGCTGCACGAGGAAAGTGCCCTTGCCGCACCCGATCTCGATCTCGAAGGGCAGCGACGGATCGGCGAACCACTCCCGCGGCTCAAGCCATCCGGCCTTCGGGTCGGTCGCGATCGCGTCCGGCAGCGCAGGCATCTCGGCCTCGCTCAGCCCCACCACCCCCATCGCGGGGTCAAGCTGCCGACCATGCCCGAGTCCGAATGACATCTGCTGCTCCCAACCGACCGCGCCAACCGAGCCGCGAAGACGCCCCCGCGGGAAGGAGCGTACACCGCGCCAAATCCCCAGACCCCTGCGGCGCGCTCACGCAGGCGGATCTGACAGAGCCGCGAGGGTAACCTCGCGGAAGGGGCTCGCAGCGCGGCGGGGTGTCAGGAACCCTGCCGCCCACCGGCACACGCCTCGCTGCCGGACGACCCGCCTACTCCGAGCCCGCCTGCAGATACGCCACCAGGTCCGCGATCTCGCCCGCGGTCAGCGTGTCGAGCAACGCCGGCGGCATCGGAGAGAACGGCGCATCCTCGACGCTCACGATATCCCCCGGCGACACCGACTCCACCGCCAGAGAGAAGGGATCGATCAGCACGTCCATCCGCCCGCCGGTGATCTGCAGCAGCCTGCCCGTCAGCACCCGCCCGTCCTTGAGCGTCACCACCGAGGCCTTGTACTGATCGCTCACCACGGCCGAGGGCTCGATCATGGCCTCAAGCAGGTCCCGCGTCGAGAACCGGCGGCCGACTCCCGTCAGGTCGGGGCCCGTCGCCCCGCCGACACCGCCGTAGCGGTGGCACTCGATGCACCGGGCCGCACTGAACAGATACGCCCCGCGCGTCATCGACCGCTCGCCGCCGGACCCCGCGACCGCGCTGGCCGCGTCCTCGACGTTCCAACGCTGGACGAACCGCCTCGACGGCGCCGGTTCGGGCGCGCCACATCCTCGGCCTCGAGTGCGGCGAGCTGCGTCTGCGCGCGCGCGATCCTCATCGTTCAGCCGCTCCAACGCCTCGCGCTCGATCGCGCGCACGTAGCCGCCGAGGCTCATCCCGCCGCTGAGGTGTCTCGCGTCGTGCACCCACGCGAAGTAGCGGCTCTGTTCGTCTGCGCTGAGCTGATCGACGACCAGACGCAGGCACAGCGCCGCGTGGAGCTTGGCCTCGCGCGAGGGGCGCAGACTCGATCTCTCGCAGCAGCCGCTGGGCGATCGAGGGCGCTCGCAGCGACGTCAGCAGCTCGGCCAGCACCAGATCGCTGCGCGCGTCGCCCGTGGGGTACAGCCGATCGAACCGGCGCAGGAGCGTGTCCCGATCGGCGGCGCGCTGGGCGGACCCCCGCGGGCGATGGCGACGCCGATGGCCCGCAGCAGCGCGGCGGTGTCGTCACCCTCGGGGACGTTGCCGAGTGCGTACGCCAGCGCGCGCAGGCTGGTCGGCCCCCTTCACACGGGCCACCGCGAGAGCACCGGCGGCGTTGTCGGCCTCGGTGCGGCCGACGATCTCAAAGTCCATGTACATCGACTTGTGCCGCTCGAGCAGCAGCCGCGCCTGGTAGGCGATCCAGCGGTCGGCATCCTCCAGATGCTCGATCGCGAGCCGCAGCGCGTCGGCGCTCTCCTCCTGCAGCCCGGAAAGCTCGCGCCGGAACTCCATCCCCGGGGTCAGCTCGTGCAGCACCGTCGCCTCGCCCGCCGGCTGGTTTCCCTCGTAGGTCACCCGGTAGAGCCCGCTCTGCGTGCCGCGGCCGCCGGTGGTGAACCACATCGCCCCCTCGGCGTCGAACGCGATGTCCGTCACGCTCAGCGGCAGGCCCAGGGCAAAGGTCTCGTACTCGCCGCTCCAGCTCGCCCCGTCCGGCGTCAGATGCACCGCGGCGATCCGGCCGTACGCCCAGTCGCCCACGAAGAACGCGGCTCGCCCACGGCTCGGGGAACGTCCCCGCACTCGCAAACGCCACGCCGACCGGCGACGCCAGGTCGGTGTCCACCACCGGCGGCAGGCTGTCGGGGTACCAGTCCGGCCACTTGCCCGAGCCACTCCGCCAGCCGTACTCGCCGCCCTCGACGACGTGCACCACACGCGGCGGCCGGTACCACGGCAGACCGATGTCCCACTCCATGTCCGAGTCGTACGTGAACAGCTCGCCGTTGGGCGCGAACGCGATGTCGTAGCTGTTGCGCAGCCCGCCGGCGACGACCTCCCACACCTCGCCGTCCCTGTCGGTCCGCAGCACCGTGCCCGCCGGGGCCATCACGCCGTTGGCGTGCCCGCGCGGGTCCCACAGCCGCGGCAGGAGCTGATCCTCCGCCCAGTTGCGGTAGGGCGAACGCTCACGGTCCACCTTCGAGACCAGCGGCGTGTGGTTGCCGTGGACGGTGTAGATCATGCCGTCGGGCCCGAGCGCCAGGCCGTGCGGCCCGTGCTCGCCCTTGGCCGGGTAGTCGGCCAGCACCTCGTGGGTCTCGAACTGCCCGTCGCCGTCGGCGTCGCGCAGCCGGTGCAGCCCGCCACGGCGGTCGGGCGTCTCGTTCACGCTGGCGTAGAGCCGCGTCGTAGGCAAAGAGCAACCCCTGGCACATGCCGATATCGGCGTCCAGCCGCTCGACCGCCGCCATTCCCGGCCCGGTCCGGGCGATCCGCAACAGGCCGCCGGTCTCGGGTGAGACCACCGCGCGGCCTTTTTCATCCAGCGTCAGGCTCACCCACGAGCCCTCGCCCGCCTGCGAGGAGTGCACCAACTCGGCCCGGAAGCCCTCCGGGAGCTGGATCTTCTCCGCCGGTGTCGCCTCGCGCATCGTCATCACCGCGCCCCAGACCGAGCCGGTCTCCGAGGTCGAGCCGATGACCACCGCGCGGGGCCACCGGAGGAACGCGAAGCCGGGCTGCTCCCAGCCTTCGGGCGCATCCTCACTCCCGCGCCAGCCGTCGGAGGTCACGACCCGCTCGGTCGTGCCGTCCTCGCCGACGATATCAAGCCGCAGGGCGAGCCCCGCCGGGCCTCCGTCGTTGCGGCACGCCACCGCGACGACGTTCCGCCCCGGCACAAGGTGCGCGGCCACATCCACCCGCACGGGCGACTGCCACTCGTCGCTCCGGGCCACTTCGACACCGTTGACGTAGACCACCATGTGGTTGTCGCACGTGGCGACGAGCGGTGCCCGGGCCACATCACCCTCAACCGCAAAGCCCCGCAGCAGGTGGGCGGTCTGACCGGCGGTCGCCTCTGCCGAGACCCACACCCAGTCTGCGTCCTGTGCGGACGCGACACCCGCCCCGAGGGGCACCACCGCGCCGGCCGCGAGAACCAACGCCATCCACGCTGTTGATCGTGTCTTCATGCCACCAATGTAGCGACCCGGTTGTCATCGATGGCCGGATGCCTGTACAACGGGATTCTGACCCCTCTCCGAAAGGCCCTCCCGATGCGCCGACTGAAAATCCCCCGGTTGCTCCCTCTCCTCGCTGCGTGCTGCGTGTGGCTGCCGACGCCCGTCGCCACCGCCCAGACCACGCTCGATTTCGACACCACGCCCGACCGCGTGTGGATCGGCCGCGACTTCTGGGCCAACCGCCTGCAGGACTGGCGGGTCGCCGACTCCCGCCTCGAGTGCACCGAGACCCGGAGGAACATGCCGTTCCGCACGGCGCACCTGCTCACGCACGCACTCGGCGAGACACCCGGGAGCGCGGAGATCTCGGTCCGGCTCGGGCAGATCGACCCCGACGCCCAGCCCGGTTCCGATGCCGCGGCCGGCCTGTTGCTCGGCGCCGGCGGCACCCACGTGGACCACCGCCTCACCGCGCAGGTCCACCATGTGCCCGCCGAGGACGGGGGCCTCTACGTTTTGGTCGCCCGCGATGGGTCGGTCACCATCCGCCGCAACGATCAGCCACTCGAGAACACCCCGCTGTGGTCGATCAACCGCCCGGTCAGCCCGGACGAGGTCCCGGTGATCGCCCCGAGCATCGCCACGCCCGACGCGCCCGCGCCGGAGGCGTTGCCCGAGGAATACACCCTCACCGTGCGGATCGGGCGCGGCGAGGCGAGATCGCGCATCGCGGCCAGCGTCGCCGACTCTGCGGGCACCATCCTGCACTTTGCCACGGCCGAGGTCGAGCACGGGCTCGCCGACGGGTCCATCGCGCTGGCCGCCACCGGCGGCACGGCGGGCTCGCCCACCGGCTACTGGTTCGACGATCTCACGATCGCCGGCGATCTGGTCCGCGTCGATACTGCGCGCGCATTCGGCCCCGTTCTCCACACGATGTACACCCGCGGCATCCACGGCCTCGGCATCACCGCGCAGTTCCCGCCGCTGCTGCCGATGGGCGCGGGGACCGACACCGCGACGCTGCCGCAGGCCGAACTCTGGGTGGATGACGACGGCTGGCGCCGGATCACCACGGCCCCGATCCAGCCCGACAGCTGGACCGCGCACTTCCGACTCCCGGAGTGGGACACCTCGCGCGATATCCCCTACGAGGTCCGCTTTGCCGAGCCGACGACCGCCGGCGGTCCGCGCGGCGGCGTCTACGCCGGCGCCTTCCGCGCGACGCCCGATCTTGCGGGGCGTGAGTACGTCATCGGCTCTCTGACCTGCCGCAAGGTCTACACCGGGGGGCTCAAGTGGAACTCCGGCGGCTTGTGGTTCCCCTCGACTGACCTGATCCACCACGTGCGCGCGCACAACCCGGACATGCTCTACTTCTCCGGCGACCAGATCTACGAGGGTGATCTGACGCCGGTGGACGCCCGCAACGCCGACTTTGTGTGCCTCGACTATCTCTACAAGTTCAGCCGCTGGTGCTGGGAGTTTGGCGAACTCACCCGCGACCGCCCCACGATCACCCTGCCCGACGATCACGACGTCTACCACGGCAACCTGTGGGGCGCGGGCGGCACGCACGCCAAGGCCCGGCCCGGCATCAGCGCGCAGGACGCGGGCGGCTACAAGCACCCGCCGCGGTTCGTGAATGCCGTGCACCGCACGCTGGTCTCGCACCTGCCCGCCCCGCGCATCGACACGGTCGTGGGCGACGGGTACACGACGTACGCGACCACCATCAACGACGCGGGGGTTTCGTTCGCCGTGGTGTCGGACCGCATGTTCAAGGCCTCGCCCACGATCGCCGCGCCCGAGGGTAAGTACGTCAACGGCTGGCCTCAGGCCGACGGATACGACGCCCGCACGGCACCGACCGACCCAGAGGTCCCGCTTTTGGGCGCGCAGCAGGAGCACATGCTGCACGACTGGGCGGCCGACTGGTCCGGCGGCGCGTGGATGAAGGTGCTGCTCTCGCAGTCGCCCTTTGCCGGGGCGCACACCATCCCAGCGTCGGCCAAGAGTGACGGCGTGGTCCCGGGCCTTGCGCGGCTTGCGCCGGGTGCATATCCGCCGGGCGATATGCCCAGCCCCGACGCCGACACCAACGGCTGGCCGCAGCCGGCGCGGCACCGCGCCGTCGAGGCCATGCGCCGCGGCTTTGCCTTCCACCTCAACGGCGACCAGCACCTCGCGACACTCTTCCGGCACGGGCTGGATGACTGGGGCGACGCCGGGTACTCGTTCTCGGCTCCCGCCATCGCCAACACCTGGCCGCGGCGATGGTTCCCGGCGGAGGAACCGGCCCGCCGCGAGGAGGGTGCTCCCCGCTACACCGGCGACTACCTCGACGGCTTCGGCAACCGCATCACGATGCTCGCGGCAGCCAACCCCGTGCTGTCCGGTGCCGAGCCCGCCGCGGCTCTACGACAAGGCTCCCGGCTACAGCATCATCCGCCTCGACCCCCGCACACGGGAGATCACGTTCGAGGCGTGGCCGCGGTGGATCGATCCGACCGCGCCCGACGCCGCGTGCTACGAGGGCTGGCCGGTGACGGTCCGGCAGGGCGACAACGCGGGCGGCTCGTGGATGTGGGCGGTCAACGGCGTGAGCGCCGAACAGGTCGACCGTCTCGTATTGACTGTCAGACGCCCCGGCGCGGATTCGCCGCTGTACACGATCCGCGTCTACGACGGCTTCGTGCCGCGCGTGCCGGACGAGGGCCCGTGGGAGTGGGAGTACCGCAGCGCCTCCACCGGCGATGTGTTCAGCGGCGATCTCGCCAAGGCGTCCAGAGGCATCGAACGAATGGTCTGCCGCGACATCACGGGGGAGTAGAGCCCCTCGCGCGAGCGAGGGGGCGTGGGCGGGTGCTCCCGACCCCACCGGCGCGGAGGGATCCTGGTTCTGGAGTCCGAGGTAGCGTGCCTGTATGCTCCGAGGATGATTTCCAAACTTCCGCTTCTGCTGACCGCGATTCTGCTGCTCGCCGCGGCCCATGCTGCTCGCGCACAGCAGCGCCCCAACATCATCCTCTTCATCGTCGATGACCTCGGCTGGCAGGACACCTCCGTGCCGTTCCACACCGAACGCACGCCCTTCAACGACCGTTACCGCACGCCGCATCTCGAGGCCCTCGCTGCGCGGGGTGCGAAGTTCACGAACGCGTACGCGAGCGCGCCGGTCTGCACGCCCACCCGCACGAGCATCCTCACCGGCAAGGCCCCCGCGCGCACGCACATCACGTACTGGACGCTCCACAAGGACACCGACACCTCCGTCAAGCGTGACGACATCGCCGCGCCGGCGTGGAACCTCAACGGGCTGCAGCCGGGCGAGCACGACCTGCTGCCCGAGATCCTCCGCGACGCGGGCTACCGCACGATCCATGTCGGCAAGGCGCACTTCGGCGTGCACAAGTCGCCCGGCGGCGACCCGACCACTCTCGGCTTCACGGTCAACATCGCGGGGCACGCCTCGGGCGGGCCGGCGAGCTACTACGGGCTCGACCACTTCACCGTCGCCGGGCGGCAGGGCAAGCCGCCCCACTCGAGCCCCAGCGTCTGGGACATCCCCGGTCTCGAGGCCTACCACGGCCACGACATCTACCTCACCGAGGCCCTCGCGATCGAGGCGTCTCGCGCGATCTACGACTCGGTCGAGGCGGGCGAGCCGTTCTACATGAACTTCGCCCCCTACGCCGTCCACGCGCCCATCATGGGCAACAAGCGGTACGAGCCCAACTACCCCGACCTCGACAGCCGCGAACGCGCCTACGCCAGCATGGTCGAGACCTACGACGCCGCGCTCGGCGCACTCCTCACCACGCTCGAAGAGACCGGCCAGCTCGACAACACGGTTATCATCTTCACCTCAGACAACGGCGGCTTGTCGGCCCACGCCCGCGGCGCTGCGCCCGATGGCAACACCGCCCACACGCACAACGCGCCGCTCAGGAGCGGCAAGGGCTCGGCGCACGAGGGCGGCACGCGCGTGCCGACCATAATCGCGTGGCCGGGCGTCACCGACATGAGCCCCGCCGCACGGAACAACGCGGTCATCGATACCCCAATCATCTCGCACGATTTCTTCCCGACGATCATCAGTCTCGCCGGGCTGCAGACAGATCACGGGCCCGGCGATGATCTTGCCATCGACGGGCGCGACCTCACGCCGCTCCTCACCGACCGCCCGGAGCTCTTCGACGCCGGCCGCACACTCGGCTGGACCCAGCCGCACCAGTGGGGCGCATCCGGCCCGGGCATCTGGCCGTTCACCAGCATCCGGCAGGGCGACTGGAAGCTCATCTACTTCCACGCCGGGCGTCGCTTCGAGCTCTACAACCTCGCCGACGACCTCGGCGAGACCCGCGACCTCGCCGCGGAGATGCCCAACCAGGTCGCCGAGCTTGCGCGCGCGATGGACGCCTGGATCGACGAGACCGGCCTGCAGCTGTCCATCGACAAGTCAACCGGCCGGGACATCGAGCGCCCCGGCGATGTCGCGGCCAAGCTCCGAACCGACGGTGCTGCGACAACTACATCGGTCCCCAACCCCGAGACCCGCTCACAGGCCGCGGGCTGGGGAGAACGGTCGTGGATGGACCAGTTCGAGGACATCAAGCGGGCCGCGGGAGAGCTCGACCCGAAGCTCGTGCTCATCGGCGACTCGATCACCCAGAGCTGGGCCGGCGGCGGGCGTCAGGTCGGCGGAGCCGGCGCTTCTGCGCGCGCAACCCACCTCGAACCGCTCGGCCCGATCCTCAACGCCGGTATCTCCGGCGACCGCACGCAGCACGTCCTCTGGCGGCTCGAGCACGGGATGCTCGACGGCTGCGACCCCGAGGTGATCACGCTCATGATCGGCACCAACAACCTCCCCCACGATTCGGTAGAGGAGATCATCCGCGGCATCGAGGCCGTGCTCGGGCAGCTCCGCGCGAGTGCTCCGCGCGCCGAGGTAGTGCTGGTCAGTGTGCCGCCGCGCGGAGAGCGGCCCGACGACGCCCTGCGGGCGCGGGGCGACATCGTCAACCGCCACGTCCGCCGTCTCGCCGACGGCGAGCGGGTCCACTGGCTCGACATCACCCCGCTCCTGGTTGACGAACAGGGCGTGGCCCGCGCCGACCGCATGGCCGGGGATTTCGTGCATTTCTCGGCCACGGGCTACGACGCGGTGGCCGGGGCCATGCGCGATGCCATCGAGGCCGCCCTCAGTCGCTAGACTCGCGGTGCTGTGAGATACCCCACCACCCGCCGAGCCGTTGCCCTGATCGTCGCCTGCATCGCCCCCGCGGCCCTCGCCCAGCGGGGCGACCACGCCGGCGAGCCTCAACCGGATCTGCCCGAGAGCCTGGTGATCCCCGAGGCCCCGGCGCTGAGCCCCGAGCAGGCACTGGCGACCTTTGCCCTCGCCGAGCAGGATTTCACGATCACGCTGGCCGCGAGCGAGCCGACGATCATCGCCCCGGTCTCGGCCGTCTTCGACGAGGACGGCCGCCTCTGGGTCGTCGAGATGCAGAGCTACATGACCGACATCGACGGCAATGACGAGCTCATTCCCACCAGCCGCATCGTCATCCTCGAAGACACCACAAACGACGGCGTGTTCGACACGTCCACCACGTTCTTGGACGGGCTCGTGCTGCCCCGCTCGGTGCTGCCGTGCTACGGCGGCGCACTGGTGCTCGCACCGCCCAACCTGCTCTTCGCCAAAGACACCGACGGCGACGGCACCGCCGACGATGTCCGCACCGTCTTCGAGGGATTCGGCGGGCTTGACAACCCCGAGCACGCGGGCAACGGGCTGCTCTACGGCCTGGACAACTGGATCCACTTCTCGCAGCACAACATCGAGCTGCGCTTCGACGGTCAGACCGTCACCGACAGCCGACGCACCCCCGGCCACGGCCAGTGGGGTATCACGCAGGACGACTGGGGACGCCTCTACTACTGCCCCAACTCCGACGTCCTCCGCATGGATCTCTTCCCCAAGCACTACGCCTCGCGCAACGCCAACCAGCGCGGCGTCCGCGGCATGAATCACCAGGTCATGGACGACAAGTCCGTCCATCCTGCGCGCATGAACCCGGGCATCAACCGCGGCTATCAGGACCACATGCTCCGCGACGACTTCACGCTCGCCCGCACCACGGCCGCGTGCAGCCCGATCATCTACCGGGCGTCGCTGCTCGGTCCCGGTTTCTACGGCAACGCGTTCACGTGCGAACCCGCCGGCAACTGCCTGATGCGGACGATCCTCGACGACAACAATGGCGTCCCCAAGGGCCGCCGTGCCTACGACGGCACCGAGTTCCTCACCTCCACCGACGAGCGCTTCCGGCCCGTCGCCACGGCCGTCGCGCCGGACGGCTCGCTCTATGTCATCGATATGTACCGCGGCGTCATCCAGCACGCGACCTACGTCACCACCTTCCTCCGCAAGCAGGTCGAAGAGCGCGGCCTCGAGATGCCAATCGAGATGGGGCGAATCTGGCGGGTGAGGCCCGCAGCCGCCCCCGAGAAAGACCCGCCGCGACTCTCTCAGGCCGACGACGCGAGGCTGGTCTCGCTGCTCGGCTCGCGCTCCGGATTCCTCGCCGACCACGCCCAGCGGTTGCTTGTCGAGCGTCGGATCCCCTCGACCGCATCGGCGCTGCGAGAGATTCTGGCCGCCCCACGATCGGGCATGGCCGAACGCGTCCGTGCGCTCTGGACGCTCGAAGGCATGGGCCTGCTCACGCCGGACGACACGCTCGCTGCGACCTTCCGCTGGGAGCCCCAGATCCGTGCCACCGCGGCCCGCCTGCTCGGCCACTGGCCCGAGGACGACCGCGCCATCGCCGCGCTCGACGCGCTGACCCGCGACGAGGACCGCTCGGTGCGGCTCGCAGCGGCGCTGCGCTCGGCGAATCACGCATGCCCCGCGCGACCGACGCGGCTCGCCCGGACACTGCTGCTCCACGCCGACGACGCGATGATGCGGTCCGCCGTGCTCTCCGGTCTGCACGAGCGAGAGGTCATCGCGCTCGCACAGCTGGCCGGCTCGCCCGCTCGTGATGATTCGGGATTCAGGTCCGCGCTCGCCGAACTCGCCGACACCAGTCTCCGCGGCTCGGCAGCCCAGCGCACCCGCTACTTCGATCTCACGGCCGAGACCCTCCGCTCCGATCGCTGGTTTGCGCGCGCTGCTGGAGCGTGCAGCCACGATGCTCAAGCTCGACTCGGACAAGCCCGGCACACTCGCCCTCGGCGAGGAACCGGCCGCGTGGTCCGCGGCCCTCCGCTCGGGCCTCTGGGAGCTCCACGGCACCGCCTCGGCGATCAACGCCCGGCTCCGCTGGCCCGGGCACGACGACGGGGCCGACCGCCCCACTCCCCTCGCCGGGGCCAACCTCGACCGCTACATGCTCGGGCGGCAGCTCTTTGACACCTGCGCCGCCTGCCACGGCTTCGACGGTCGCGGCATGCAGGGCCAGGCCCCGCCGCTGGCCGACTCGCCGCTGGCCACCGGGCCGCAGAGCCGCGCGGTCCGCGTGCTGCTGCAGGGCCTGCAGGGGCCGATCGAGCGTGAGGGCACGCTGTACGATCTGCAGATGCCCGCGGCCCCGTTCGCCAAAGATGAGGAGATCGCGGCACTGCTGACCTACATCCGACGCGGCTTCGGCAACGACGCCGACCCGGTCACACCCGATACCGTCGCCCGCGTCCGCGCCGAGACCGCCGACCGCGCGACCCCCTGGACCGAAGCCGAGCTGCTGGATATCCCGTAGTCTGCCGCGAGTCCCACCCGCCACACAGAAGGAACGCCATGATCCTGCACGCTTCTCTGCACGCCGTCCTCGCCGCACTGCTCACGCTTCTCGCGCCCGTTGCACCTTGCCCAGACCTCGGCCCAGCCGGAGGCCGGCGGCGACTGGACGCCGCTCTTTGACGGCAAGACGCTTGACGGTTTCGTCACCCGCGGCGGTGCCGCGGCCTACACGGTCGAGGACAACGCCATCGTCGGCGAGACCCGGCCCAACACCCCGAACACGTTCCTCTGCACCGAACGCGAGTACGCGGACTTCGTGCTCGAGTTCGAGGTGCTGGTCCATCCTGAGCTCAACAGCGGCGTGCAGATCCGCTCGCACGTCAAGGACGGCGATCGGGTCTTCGGATACCAGGTCGAGATCGACCCCACCGCCCGCGGCTTCTCTGGCGGCATCTACGACGAGGCCCGGCGCGGGTGGCTCGCCCAGCCCACGCCCCAGCAGGCCGCGAAACCGCCGTTTAGGGCAGAGGAATGGAACCACTACCGCATCGAGGCCCGCGGCGACCGCATCCGCACGTGGATCAACGACGTCCCCGTCGCCGACCTGATCGACGACGCCGACGCCTCGGGCCTCATCGGCTTCCAGGTCCACGGCGTCGGCGGGCGGACCGACCCGTTGCAGGTGCGCTGGCGCAACGTGCGGATCCGCGAGTTGGAGTGAGCAGGCAGCCCGACCGACCGTCAACAACCCCCCATCCACGCGCCGAGAAATGCGATCACATCGGCGTCATTGACCTCACCATCGTCGTTAAAGTCGCCTGCCGAGTCGCCAGCGACCCACACGTTCAGGAACGCCAATACGTCCCGGCTGTCAACCACGCTGTCGTTGTTGAAATCAACGTCGCACGGCGGACAGTCGCTCGTGTTCACGATCTGCAGGCCGCGGGATCCTCCCGCGATCATGGCCGCGTTCCCCATGAGCGCGACACCTGCCTGCCCCTCGACCCGGTGCGAGCCGACGATTGTCGGTGCCGTCGGAGACGACAGATCGATCGCCTCAAGCACCGGGGTCAGTTCGAGGACGACACCGAGATCTCCTTCGGACGCCACAGAGAACGCGGCGGCCGTTGTCGCAACGGTGCCGACGAGTTCCGGGGCACGCGGATTGCGCACGTCAATGACCTGCACGCCGCCGTCGCCATCCGCGACGAGTGCCCGCTCGCCCTCGACGAACACGCCGTACGCCGTGCCCGGTGTATCGAGCGAACCGATCAGCGTCGGTGAAGAGGGATTGGACACGTCCACGATCAACAGTCCCGCCAACCCGTCGGCGATGTAGAGCAGGTCGCCGCGGGCGACCATGCCCAACGGCCGCCGAGGAGCCTCAAACTCGCCGACCCGTCGCGGCGCACTGGGCTCGGAGATGTCTATCGCGTCAATCACGTTCGACGTCCTCTTCCCGACGAATGCCGCGTGCCCCGCGCACGCGATCGTCGCCGCGTCTCCTCCGGTGCGGACGGACCCGATGATCATCGGCTCATCCGGCTCCGAGATGTCTATGACACGCATGCCCTCGATCATGTCCGCCACGCAGACGATCGCCCCATCGATCGCCACGCCGGTCGCGATCCCCGGAGTGTCAATCGTTGACAGCGAGACCGGGTTCCACGGGTCTGTCATGTCCACAAGATTGACACCGTTCACGCCGAGCGCGGCGCACAGCAGGCTTCCCTCTCGAGCAACCTGTTTCGCCTGCATCCCGGACGGAACACGAACGGTCTGCGGTGGCAGCTTCGGATCTGAGACATCCAGAATCCACCCGCCCCCTTCGTCGCCCCCGACGATCGCGTAGTCGCCGCGCAGCGCAACACCGCTCGGCCACCGATCCACCTCGTACCAGCCGATCCAGTCGAGCCCCCCTTCGGCGGAGATGTCATAGATCTCGAGTTCGTCGTATGTGGCCACATACAGCCTTGACCCCCGAATGACGAATGAACCGAGGTACGGGACAGCTGTCGCACCGAGTTCGACGGGCTGCTCGACATTCGACACATCAAATGCACGGAACCATCCACCGCCGAGGACATACGCCGATTGCCCATCGGTGCGAAGTTCGCCACCTGATCGCTCGGAGTCCAGCGAACCAACTCGCCGCGGATTCCACCACACGCTGACGTCGTAGATGTCGATGCCACCCTCTGACCTGGACGTATAGAGAAAGTCACCGATCCACTCGAGATCCGTGACATAGTCCGGCGGGCGCCAGCGGTTCATCTCCACTGGATTGCTCTCGTCCGCGAGATCAATGAGTGCCAGATGAAAGCCGTTCACGAGGGCATACGCCTGCGTACCTTGCACCGACACCTGTCGCACACCTTCGGGAAACACCCCGAGCTCGACGGGATGCTCCGGGTCAGAGATATCGACGATCTGGAGTTCTTCCGCTGTGCACACGAACACCCGTTCGCCGACAAACTGAAAGCTCCACACACTCTCGGGAGTCTCAAACGTGGAGAGCACGACAGGCGAAAGCACATCGGTCACATCGAGCAGAGCCGCTGTTCCGAGACCGCTCGCCGATACCGCAAGATTGTCCCGCACCACCATCAGCCGCACACTCGCCGGAGCGTCGTACAAGCCGACATAGTCACGACCCCGACAACGCATGCCCTCCTGGGCCGCGACCGATCCGACCAACATCGCGAACAGCCCCAGCATTACGCACAGACTCGTCTTCATTTGTCGGTCCCCTGTTGCTGCACATGCGTGGAAACAACCTCTGTCCGTTCTCAGGATACAGAAATCGGTGACCGACGCAATCACCCCGTTCATATATTGCAGACATCCTGCACCCGCCTCGGTGCATGAACAGACTGCATCGTGGGGTTCACACTCGGGCCGAGGTCCTTCCGATCCTGCTCAGCAGCCCGCCGTCCACGCGTTCAGGAACGACAGCACATCGAGCGTGTTCACCGAGCCGTCGCCATTGAAGTCCGCCGACGGATCGCCCGCGCCCCACGCGTTGAGGAACGCCAACACGTCGAGCGTGTTGACCGAGCCGTCGCCGTTGAAGTCGGCCGGGCAGGAGGCGGCGGTGGCGATCACGCGGAGGCCGCTGGCGACGACTTCGACGGCGTACACGAATCCGGGAGGCCCGTCGGGCGGCACGACCGTATCGAAGAACCCGAACAGTTCGTTGTCCGGCTCGCCGTCGATCAGGCGCCACTGCTGCCCGTCGAAGGGGACCAGGCCGTCTTCGAGGGAGAGGACCAGCGCTCCCCCGAGCGTGAGCGAGCCGTTGTTGAACCGGAGGTTGATATTGTCGTCGACGCCCGAGCCGTCCCCGAGATCCATCAGCAGGAGGGCGCTCGGGGCCAGCTCGACGTCTCCGTCGATCTCAACCCTGCCATCGGGCTCGAGGGTGCCCTCGATCAGCATGTCGCCGTCGAGCGTGTACTCGCCGAACACGGTCTGCTCGGGGCCGATGGTGGCCAGCCCGCCGACAGCGTGGAGCCCGCTGGAGAACTCGTCGCCGAACGCGATGACGCCGGTACCCGAGATCGTCGCGCCGTCCCGCAGGCTGACCAGCTCGGTGCCGTTGTCGGTGACCGGCTGCGAGATCGTGCCGTTGTTCGCGTAGTCGCCGTGGAACTGCGGCTGCGCGTCCGGCAGGATCTCGAGCTCGCCTTCGTTGCGCCCGCCGAAAAAGTCGACGAAACCATCCACCACAACGACGCCCCCGCCCTGCGTGGTGAGCGTGCACCCGTCGAGGTCGGTGGTGGTGTCGAGCACGAGCGTCCCGCCGTTGGCCCCGTAGAGCCCCGAGCCGGAGAAGTCGCCCCGGAGGACGAGGGCCTCGGCCGCGTCGTCGGCGACGATCACGCCGTTGTTCACGACCCCGGCGGAACTGGCGAAGACATCGCCCGAACCCCGCAGGACAATCCCGGGCTCGATCGTGCAGAGGGCACCGGAATCGAAGACGCTGTCGTTCGGGCCGCTCGTCCGAAGCACGATTTCACCGTTGCCGGTGATCGTGGTGGCCAGGGAGTGGCTGAGTTCGGTGTTGCTCGCCGTCCCGCTCGGGTTGAGCGAGATCTGCCCCTGGAGATCGATCGAGCCGCCGAGCCGCAGCTCGCGGTCAGCCTCATCGATCACCAGAGGCCCGGTGATCGTGAGATCGGACAGCAGCACGCTCCTGGTGTTGCCGATGCGCACGGATCCGCCGTTGGTGATGAACAACTCGCCGCCGACGACCGTGGTCTCCACGACCTGGGTCTCCGTGTTGCTTGTGAGGAAGAGCGTCCCGCCGTCCGCCCCGATCCGTCCCTCGCCGATCTGCTCGAGCGTGACGCTGTGCAGTTCGAGGCCCGGCCCCGCCGCATCATCGGCGACGATCAACCCACGGTTGCGGAATGCGCCGATCGCATCGACGAACTCGGACTCGTTGGTCATGCGCCCGTTCCCGCGGATCGTGTGCCCCGCGGCCTGCGTGACGAGCACGCCCTCGGCGACCAGCCCGCATTCACTGGGAAACAGCGCCGCCCCGAAGACGATCTCACCAGGGCCCTCGATCCGCCGGTCGGCGTCGTGAAACTCCACGAAGACCCGGGCCAGCTGCACCGTCCCGGCGTTGCGCAGATCTCCATAGATCGAACGCGTCGTGCTCAAAAACTCCAACACCACGTCCGGGTTGCTGATCGTCAGCATCCCGACGCTGAACGGGAGAGTCGACGTCACCTTGTACGCACCGGTCAGCCCGAGCACCGGCTCGTGCGAGGGCTGGTCCGGTACAACACCGCCCGCCCAGTTGCCCGGGCTTTCCCAGCCCCCGTCCGCCGGGTTGAGCCACTCGATCGGCTGCGCCGTCGCGACCCCGCCGCACAGACCCACCGCGCCAAAAAACGACACCATCGCACAACGCAACATCCTCAGCTCTCCTCAGCCGGCGTGACGGAATCGCGTCTGGACCGTTCCTCCAACGGCCCAGCGCGGACAGCAGAAAGCCAGCCCGCTCACACCAGTTTGCGAAGCCAGCCTAGCAGCCACCGCCCCCTCGCCCAAGCACCACCTCGGCAAAAACGGCCAGAATCCTCGCCCGGCACGACTCTCTCCCGACGCGGGCCAAGTCAGCGCAAGCCCCGCCCGCGCGAGCGGGAGGCCTCACAGCTTCAATATCTCAACATGCGATGCGGCGGACTCGCGCTCAACCGGGCTCAGCAGCCGGCGACCCACCGGTTCAGGAACGACAGCACGTCGAGCGTGTTCACGCTGCCATCCCCGTTGAAGTCGGCTTTCGGATCACCGATCACCCAGTCGTTCAGGAACGCCAGCACGTCCTGCGTGTTGACCACGCAGTCGGCGTTGTAGTTGGCTTCGCACTCGGGATCGAACCCACGCACCACCAGAACGCGGTTCCCGCCGCCGAACGTCGAGAACAGGAAGTCCCCGGTCAGCGGATCACGCGCACCGCCCTCCGCGCCCGACAGGCCCGTCAGAAAGTCCCGCCGCGTGTTCGCGATCGGGTCGCCATTGCTGTCAACCTGGTACGACGCGATCCGCCCGTTCGAATACTCGCTGATCAGCACACTCTCGTTGGGGAACAGCGACGCCCCCGCCTCGACGTACACAATGCCCTCCGGCCCGCCAGAGAGCAGGATGTCGCTCAGCGGCCCAGACACATCGAACGTGCCCGACCCGTCCGGGAGGAGTTCCGCGTCGTGCCAGCGGCTCGAGTTGTAGGGGAAGACCTTGAGCCGGCCCTCGCCCTGGAACCCCGCCGGTACCATCGCCATCGCGCCGACCGACGACGAGAACCCCAGCGGCGTGAGCGCGACGCTCTTGTCCATCACGCTCGAACCGGGCTTGATCTGGCCCAGCTGGTTCGAGCTGTACCGCGAGAACATCAGCACCCCATCGGGGCCGTAAAACAACCCGCCGTCGATGTTCGGTGCCTCGGCAAACATCACCGACGCTGCGCCGAATCCGACGATCTGGTCCTCGGCGTCTCGGATCAGCGGCACGGCGTAGATCTTGGCCGCGGCCCCGTTGGCCGACCCGCCGATCAACAGTGTGTCGGGGTCATCTGCCTTGATCACCAAACCACCGAGCGCCGCCGGCACATCCGGCGGCGTGCCCAGATCCACAAACCGGTACGCGCACTCGTAATAGGGATCGATCGTCTGGGCACCGGCCACACCCGCCAGTCCGAGAACCACCGCCACGGCTGTCAGCTCCTGCAACGACATCTCTTGCTCCTCCTAGTTTCTCGACGCATGCTACCGGCAGAGGCGGGCTGAACCAATCGAAATCACCAAAAGACACCGCCCGTGCGTGAGGGCACGGGCGGTGACAAGACTGCATCAGCACTGCATCAGACGGGCACTTCCCGGACCCGCGTCCGGCCTCAGCCCTTCCAGCCGCTCTTGAACGCACGGATCGCGTCGGCGAGCTTCTTCTCCAGATCGCTGTCCAGGGCGTTCTTCGCGTGGATCTCGTCCCAGATCGGCTTGCCGCTCGACTGGAAGTAGTCGAGCAGATCGGTCTCGAACTGCGAGACCTTGTCGAGCGCCACGTCGTCGAGGTAGCCCTTGGTGCCGGCGTAGATCGAGATGACCTGATCGACAACATGCTGCGGCACGTACTGGGGCTGCTTGAGCAGCTCCACCATCGCCGCACCGCGGTCCAGCTGACGCTGCGTCGCGGCATCCAACTCGGTGCCGAGCTGGGCGAACGCCTCGAGCTCACGGAAGGCCGCGAGGTCGAGCCGGAGCGAGCCGGCAAACTTCTTCATCGCCTTGACCTGGGCCGCACCACCCACGCGGGAGACCGAGATACCGACGTTAATCGCCGGACGCACGCCCGCGAAGAACAGCTCGGGCTCGAGGTAGATCTGGCCGTCGGTAATCGAGATCACGTTGGTCGGGATGTACGCCGAGACGTCGCCTTCCTGCGTCTCGATGACGGGCAGCGCGGTCAGCGAGCCGGCGCCGTTCTCGTCCGAGAGCTTGGTCGCCCGCTCGAGCAGGCGGCTGTGCAGGTAGAACACGTCGCCGGGGTACGCCTCACGACCGGGCGGGCGACGCAGCAGCAGCGAGAGCTGGCGGTAGGCGACGGCCTGCTTGGAGAGGTCGTCGTAGATGCAGAGGGCGTGCTTGGGCATCGGCTTGCCGCTGCTCAGGGTCTTGCCTTCGTCCTTGCCGCTCCACATGAAGTACTCGCCCATCGCACAGCCGGTGTACGGCGCGATGTACTGCATGGGGGCCGGGTCGGAGCTGGCCGCGTTCACGACGATGGTGTAGTCCATCGCGCCGTGCTTCTTGAGCGTCTCGACAACGCCCGCCACGGTCGATTCCTTCTGGCCCACCGCGACATAGACGCAGACCACGGCGTCCTTGGTGCCCCAGTACTGCTTCTGGTTGATGATCGCGTCGATCGCGACGGCGGTCTTGCCCGTCTTGCGGTCGCCGATGATCAGCTCGCGCTGGCCGCGGCCGATGGGGATCATCGCGTCGATGGCCTTGATACCCGTCTGCAGCGGCTCGTGCACCGGCTGACGCTCGGCGATGCCGGGGGCGATGATGTCCACCTTCGCCGACTCGCTCGACTCGAGCGCCGGGCCGTCGTCGAGGGGGCGGCCGAGCGGGTCAACCACGCGGCCGAGCATCGTCTCACCCACGGGCACCTCGAGCAGGCGGCTGGTGCTCTTGACGATGTCGCCTTCCTTGACGCTCAGGTAGTTGCCGTAGATGACACAACCGACCGTGTCCTCTTCCAGGTTCATGACCTGGCCCATGACCGCGCCCGCGCTGGTCTGGAACTCCACGAGCTCACCGGCCATGGCCTTGCTCAGGCCGTAGATGCGGGCGATACCGTCGCCAACCTCCACAACCCGGCCCACTTCGGAGATCTCGAGTTCTGCGGAGAACTGCTCGATCTCCTGCTTGATCACGCTGGCGATTTCGTCGGTCTTGATCTTCACGTCGGTGCCCTCGGATTACCCCGTGAGGGCGGTTTTCCGCACCCACGAATCGTTGCTGGACATATTCCCGGGCCGCCGCGATCTTCGCCACGCGCCCGCCCCACGCAGGGGGTCCATACGGTAGACGCTACCTCCGCACAAGTCTCTCCAAGCGGGCCGTTCGCGACCACGCCGGCCGAAGAACTCGCCCGGCCCTCCGCCAGAATATGCAAGTGGTATCCCCGGTTACGGAGCCCCGCCCGCGTCATCGCCGCCGTTCGGGCCGGGCGGACGCCTGCGGATCTCGACGCTGACCTCGGGGTTCTCGACCTCGAAGCTCAGCGCGACCGGGTAGCCGGAGAACTCGGCCCGCTTGCTCGTGACGCCCGCCTCCAGCTCCTCGTAGGTCAGCCGGATGTAGGCCCGAACGACCAGCTGGCCGTCCTTGATCCTTTGGATGAGCTCGCTCGGCCCCTTCACGGTGACATTGGACAGCGCCTGGTCCTCCGCGGGGATGGTCACATCGAACCGACCCAGCTCGCCCGCCGGCAGCCGCAGATCCACCGGCACCGACACCAGCACGTGCGATTCGGTCTTGGACCGCACCGTCAGCCGCACATCCACCTGGGCCGGCTCGACGCTGAACACCGAGTCCCTGTCGAGCACGGGCCCGGGCACCAGACGCACCCTGAGGATCGACCGGACCCCCTCCTGCAACGCCGCCAGCTGCGAGGGATCGACCTGCGCCACCATCCACGCCGCGCCCGGCTCCAGCGCCCGACGCGATCTCGGCCGGCAGACGGACCGTGGACTCGCTCACGCCCACCAGTTCGGCCACGCCGTCGAGCTCGGCCGAGGGAGCCTCGATCCGGATCGGCAGGCTCAGCGTCGTCAGCTCCTGCACGTGCACCCGGACCGTCGCCGGCTCGGCCGAGAGCACGCTGACCCCCGCGAGCGGAACTCCGGGTGCAGACGCAACGACTCACGCAGCTCCATCGTGTGCTCGCCGGTCGCCCGCGGCAGGCCCTCCATCCCCGGCTCGAAGCTCACCGGCTCGCGCAGAATCGACTCCAGCGAGTCCAAGCTCGTGACCGAGCCCTCGACCAGCACCTCGACCCGGCTCCGCCAGTCCTGACCGTCCACCACCCGCGTTGACCACACCCCGTTGGACAGCGGCGAGAACTCGAGCTCGACCACCGTCCGCTGCGACCGCAGACTCTGCCCCTCCGCGAACGCCCAGATCAGCACCGCGATCAGCGTGACCAGAACACCGGTTTTCAGCCGCTCGACCCGCACGCTCATTCGACACCTTCCGCCTCGGCCGACTCCTCGGCCGTTTCCGCCGCGGTGCGGCCCGTGCTCAGAGATGCGCCGTCCTCGCCGAGCCGTCGGAGGAGCTCCGCCCGCAACTCGTCGAGCGTGAGCGGGTTGCCCAGCTTGCCGCGCTCCACCAACCGGATCGCCCCGGTCTCCTCGCTCACCGCGAGGACCAGCGCGTCACATTCCTTGCTCAGCCCCACCGCCGCCCGGTGACGCGAACCCAGTGTCCGGTCGGGCATGTCCGTCGGATCCGCCAGGGGCAGCTGCACCCCGGCCGCGTGGATCACCCGGCCCCTGACCACCACCGCGAGATCGTGCAGGGCGGTGCCCGGGAAGAAGATCGTCTGCAGCAACCGGGCGCTGAGGACCGAGTCGAGCACCGTGCCCCCCTCGATCAACCCCCGCAGCCCCACCTGTCGCTCGATGACAATCAGCGCCCCGAACCGCGACTTGCTCAGATAGCCGCACGCATCGACCAGCGGCTCGACGATCGCCGAAACACCGCTGGTGTCCCCACGCAAGAGCGAGGTCTCGCCCAGCCGCACCAGCGCCCGCCGCAGCTCGGGCTGGAACACGACCACCAGACCGATCGCCACCACCGCCAGCCCGCGCTCGTAGAGATAGGCAAGCCTCGGGAACGCGTCCCGCCCGCCGATGATCTGGACGACCACCGTCGCCACCACCAGCAGCACCAGCGTCCCCTTGAGGGCACCGGCCGCCCTCGTCCCCTCCACGAAGCGCACCACCAGCAGCACCAGCAGCCAGATGACCACCAGCTCGAACACCATCGACGGCATCGAGTACGACCCGAGCCGCTCGACGAGTTCCATGATGCGTGACCACGTTTCCAGAGTTGGCTCCCGCTCCGTTGCCAGTCCCAGTCGTTTCCGGACACGTCAGTCTACATCCACCGGCGCCCCCGTGTGCGTCACTACTATCGACACGCGTGTCCAAGCCGCACAAATCAGCCAGCGCCCGCCCCACCACCGCCGACCGTGACCGCGCGCGCGCCCGTGCGCTCCTGCGTTGGTTCCGGGCCAACGCCCGCGACCTGCCCTGGCGGGACCGCCCGCTGGGCTCGCCGCGAGACCCCTACCGCGTGCTCGTCAGCGAACTCATGCTCCAGCAGACCCAGGCCTCGCGGGTGATCGAACGATTCGAGGAGTTTGTCAACCGCTTTCCAACCGTCGAGGCGCTCGCCCGGGCCGACGAGCCCGAGGTGCTCGCGCTCTGGTCGGGGTTGGGCTACTACCGCCGCGCCCGCCTCCTCCACGCCGCAGCTAGAGCGATCGCCGACCAGCACGACGGCCGGTTCCCCAGCGCCGCCGCCCGCCTCGCTGCCCTGCCCGGGATCGGCCGCTACACCGCCGGGCGCCGTTGCCTCCCTCGCCTTCCTCGAACGCACCCCCGCCGTGGACGCCAACGTCGCCCGCGTGATGCTCCGCCTCGAAGGACGCGAGCTCCCGAGCCTTCACCCCGACGCCGTCGCCCTGGCCTGGTCCAGCCGCCGAGGCACTCCACGCCGCCGCCCCGCGCACCAAGCCCACGCCCTCTCTGCTCAACGAGGCCCTCATCGAGTTCGGCGCCCTGGTCTGCACCCCCCGCGCTCCCCGGTGCACCGACTGCCCGCTGCGCGACAGCTGCCGCGCATTCGCCGAGGGCTCACAGGGACGCATCCCCACGCCCAAGACTCCCGCCGTCCGCAAACCGCTCTTTTTTGCGTCCGTGATCGTCCGCGACCATCGCGGCCGCATCGCGGTCGTCCGCCGCCCCTCCGAGGGCCTCTGGGCCGGGCTGCACG